>NZ_JAODBT010000002.1 GCF_027497995.1 Stenotrophomonas sp. Iso1
GGGCAAGGTCGCGTTGGTGGCCTGCATGCGCAAGCTGCTGGGAATCGTCAATGCCAGGCGACGTGATGAACTGCGTGCCGAGGAGTTAGCCATGGCCTGAGCTGCAGCTTCACAAGACAGTTGCTGAATTAAGCCGAGCCGCGAAGCGGCTTCGGCTTGAATGAATTGTTAGGCCCCATGCGACTGACCGCTGGACCTTGAACTGAGACTCAAAGCCTCGTCAAGCAACTCATACATGAGCTGGCATCCGTCACTCTCTGAAAGGCCGCTACGGATTTCACGGAACTGACCGCGCTCTTTGTAAAGGACTTTCCAAGTGGCCCCGTCCGTTACCAATGAGTAGGACTCACTATCCGACGCCGGTCCGTCAAGCGAATAAAGGCTCAGGTGGACGTCTGCGCGAATCAGTTTGTCTTGGAGCTCTTGTCGGTTCACATGAGTGCTCGGTAATGGGGCCTAACGCCAAAATTAAGCCGCGCCGCGAAGCGGCGGGGACTTCCTTCGAAAAAATGGACACCTGTTGCTCAATGGCAGGTGCGCTCGAATTCCACGGGTGTTTGATAATCCAATGCCGAGTGTAGGCGCTGGTGATTGTAAAAATCCATGTAGCTGCGGACGGCGGCCAGCAGGGATCGGTCGGTCTCAAATACACGTTGGTGGTAGAAGTCGGATTTCATGGATTTGTTCCACGATTCCATATGCGCATTGTCAGTCATCCGGCGAGGTCGATTGGCCGACTGCAAGAATCCTGCCCGCTGCAGGCGCTGTTTGAATTCGCCACTTAGAAACTCGATGCGGCGATCGCTATGGAAGATGATGCCAGGCTTGGGCCGCCGGGTGCGCAGCGCTGAGGCCAGTGCACGCTGCGTCAAAGCGGCCGTCCGGACCTTGCCCAGCGACCAGCCAAGCAGGCGTCTGGAGCAGCGGTCCATGACCGTGGCCAGGTAGCGCCAATGGCCGGCGACTTTCAAGTAGGTGACGTCGCCGACCCACACCTGGTCCGGCTTGCTGGCCTGGACCAGATGCGCACGACTTTCCACGCTGGCAAGAAAGCGCTTCAGTCCCGGGCGCTGCCGATACAGGCCAGCGGAGCGAGCGCGGATGCCTTCCTGACGCATCAATCGTTCAACACGCCGTCGCCCGACTGTCTGGCCGGTTCGGTTGATAGCCGCATGCACACGCGGACTGCCATAGGTGTACCGGCTCTGCGCATGCGCACCGCGAATGCGCTCGATCAGTGCCGCGTCTTCGATTGAACGCGTGCTTGGTGGGCGCTGTAGCCACGCATAGAAGCCTGCGGCGCTGACGCCGAGAAGATGGCACATCGTCCTCACCGGACAGGCTTCTTGATGGTGCGCGATGAAGGCAAAGACATCGCTTTTTGTTTGGAAGTGAACGCGATGGCTTTTTTTAAAAGGTCATGCTCAACCTGCAGTCGCTCATACCTGCGCTTCACTTCGCGCAGTTCCTTCAGCTCAGCGCTGATCGCTTGGTCCAACTCAATCCCCTTGGTCACGATTGATCCTTCGCGGGCAAGCTTGCGCCAACGAGACAACATGAAAGGGTGGATGTAAAGCGAGTGGGCGACATCCCGAACTGACACGCCGGGTAACTCGCTCAAACGCACAGCGGTGGCCTTGAAATGCGCGCTGTAGCGATAGGTGGTTCTGGGACCTGGGGCTGGCATAACGACACTCCTGAGGGTTAGGTCAGGGTGTCCACTAAACCGAAGGAACTACCGCGTCGGCTTGAATGAACTGTTAGGCATGCGTGCTATGGCGCCCATTCTTCTATGTTGCGGATTCTGCCGAACATGCAGCACTCATCCGTGTCCTTTCGCCGATCACCTAACGCATCTGGTTTGAATACTTCGAAGTCGCCCGTCAGTCCGAGTTGGCGGGGCATCGCTTGTGCACCAGACCCTTCCAGAAGTTCAATAATTTCGGAGAGCGCGGGCCCCTCTAAAATCACGGCCGATTGCCTCGCCCCTACTTCAAAATTGTCTTGAGTCAAATACAGCCATACAACAGGTTTGTTTGGATTGTGACGGCCAACGATTGCCCATGCGCGCAAACTGATGCGATGTCCATCGTAAATTTGTGGATTCGCGAGTAGTTGGGTTCCGGTAGTGGCGCACGAGTGGTAATTAGCCCTGTTTCCTACGAAGACGCAAGCACCTGCAGGGGCCCAGCCGCGTTCGAGTGCTGGAGTCGAATCTCTGCTGCAACCAGCGATACTCAGTAGTGTCACAACGATAAGGATACGGATGAGCACGTCTAACTACCTAATAGACGGACCCGTGAGTCCGGTTATACGACTTATCCACAGCACACCGTATGGTGGGCTATCCCCTTGATACGGCTCGATCTTAGGGCGGCGGGGTTCGGCTAACAAGCCAGCGTATAACCGGACCCAGCGTTAAGCTCGGGCGCGGCACCAATGACCGCTTTGGGTCGATTGCGCTCAGCGGCCAGCAGTACGCCTTCTGCCTAGGAGATCCTGGGCTGCCCAGGGCGTTTGGGAAAAACGAAGGAAGAACCATCATGAAAGCCGTCATTTCTGCTTTCGCCTTGGGAAAATAAATTTGGCTAAGCAATTGTTTTTGCAGTTAAGTTGGCAAAACTTTTAATCTTTTGGTCGAAGGTTCGAATCCTTCACGGCCCACCATGAAAACAACAACTTAGGCGCCTCTCAGGGCGCCTTTTTTGTGTCTCCGCAATTCACTCCGTAATTCCAGACGGTTTTACGCGAGAAACATACTTGTCGTAGACCTTCATCATCGCGTCACTGACGCCAAGCGCGTCTTGCCTCTCCGACTTGCTCCCGGCCGCATCGGTACCGCCTTTCCGCTTCAAGTCATGCAGGCTGAAGCGCTCGTCTGCCGCGATGACACCTTCGGCAATGGCAAGCTTCACGAGCCTCTGCCACGCTATCCCTCGACCGCTTGCGGCGGTTCGTCTCCAGCCCCTCTGGTGAGGCCGCTGCCTCTGTGAGGGTCCAAGCAGCTGCCGCGTGCTGCAATCGATCAGCAGCGCAAGGCTGAGCCAATCCTCCCTTAGCCATCCCATACCCGGCACAGGACCGTGGCCCAGTGTTGATCAGGACGCTCGGCTCGGGACACCTTGGCCTCAACTAGAGGGCGCCGGCCGAGTACTCGCTTGCGTACTTGCCAACCTTTGAGTGGGGAGATTTCGATGTCCCGCTTGCCGTCCTCGACCCAGCTCTCGATCTGGGCCGGCCTCAGATCGAACCGGCCGCTGGTAGCGGCCACGCTCGTCGTGCCCTGGATGTTTCAAAGAGCAGCGCTGACTTACATCGGGCCGTCCAGCACTTGATCTCTTCGTCCATCACTTCGCTCATCGGTGTCTCCTTTTGGGGGAAATAACACCTGAGTAGAAAATCAGTGGGTCATTGCACGCTGGTGTTGCGGCGGAGAAATTGGCGGCGCTTGTCTTTTTAGATGCCTGCTTCGGAAAGGCTGGACTACGGCTAATTTCCGGCTGAAATCCTTTCCGGTTGCACCCTAGGACTCATCCCAGTCTCCGCAGCTAGATATCGGGCGAAGTCCGATGTTCCCCGCGTTCCGCAGCAAAGATCATGGACAGCCATACCGGGATAGCTAAGTTCCATGGCTTTCCTCTGCCCAGAATTCCGGAAAAAGCATTCCGGGAAATGCCTCTGACTAGACGAGTAACCTGAGAATGACTGCAACTGTGCGCGTAGGTGCCGATAATTCCATTACAACCAACGGCGAACTGATCGTCGGAGCTGCCGGCATCGCCGCCAGCGTGCGCAGTTCCACACCCGCTGTGGGGGCGGTGTTGGACGACAAGGGGGCCAAGCTGGGCCTTGTTGCAGACGGCGGGTATACCGATGACAGTCGTCCGGAGATCACCGGCAAGGCCGCTGCCGGGACGATGGTGCACCTGTACAACGATTCGGAGCTGATTGGCCGAATCACGGTCGGCGCCAGTGGTGAGTGGTCGTTCATTCCGCGCGCGCCGCTGGTGGATGGGCGTCATGAAATTTCCGTCGTCTATGAATACACCGACGGTGACATCAGTGATCTGTCCGAGCCCTATGTGATCTTCGTGGACAAGATCGCTCCGGACACGCCGATCATTCAGGACATGGTGGATGACGAAGGCCGCATCACCGGCAACCTTGGCAGTGAGGACATTACCGATGACAGCCGGCCGACGGTTGCTGGCACCACCGAAGCGAACGCAACGGTCATTGTTTATGACAAGGGCAAAGAGATCGGCCGCGTGCAGGCCGATGACAATGGCGCGTGGCGCTTCACGCCGGAGCCGCCGCTGGCCGATGGCACGCACATTCTGGAGTACATGGCGATGGACCCGGCCGGTAACCAGAGCGAGAAATCCGAGGCGTTCGAGTTCGTGGTGGATACGCGACCGGAACTGGTCAATATTTTCATGGCCGACGACGACGCGGGCAGCATCACCGGCCTGCTGTTGTCGGGCAGCGCCACTGACGATACGACCCCGACTCTGATTGGCTCGGCCACGGCCGGTGGCATCGTGAAGTTCTACGAAGGTGACGTGTACCTGGGTCAGGTGACGGCAGGAATCGATGGTCGCTGGACGTTCACCCCGATCATCCCGCTGAGCGAAGGTCCACACACCCTGCAGGCCACGGTGACGCTGCCAGCCAAGGGTGAGAGTGACCGGAGCAAGCCCTTCCTCCTCACGGTGGACGTGACCGTGCCGGACAGGCCGAGCATTGACGCAGTAATCGACGACATGGGCGCGGTGACCGGCAACCTGGCACAGGGCCAGAAGACGGACGACATCACTCCGACCCTGTCGGGCAAGGCTGAAGCAGGTAGCACGGTGCATATTTACGACCAGAGTGGTCGGTTGGGCAGTACCCAGGCTGACGTTCATGGCAATTGGAGCTTTACCCCCATGCCATTGGCTGAAGGTGAGCACCGCTTCACCGTGACCAGCGAAGACAAGGCCGGCAACCTCAGTGAGCCGTCCGATCTGTTTGCAATCGACATCGACCTGATGCCTCCGGCCACGCCGAGCATCGAGGCCGCCTACGACGATCACGGCATTGTCACCGGTTCGATCATCAGCGGTGGTTTTACCGATGACACCACCCCGACGCTGTCGGGCAAGGCCGAAGCAGGCAGCACGGTGCATGTTTTCGACCAAAATGGTCGGTTGGGCAGTGTCCAGTCCGATGAAAATGGCAAATGGAGCTTCACGCCAAACGCGGTATTGAACGACGGCGCATACCGTTTCACCGTGACCAGCGAAGACAAGGCCGGCAACGTCAGCGCGCCATCAAATTCGTTCGTAGTGAACGTTGACACCGTGGCGCCAAGCAAGCCGACCATCGAAACGGTTTATGACGATCAGGGTGCGGTGACTGGCAATCTGGTCACGGGTGCCATTACTGATGATGTCCAGCCTGCCATCAGTGGCAAAGCCGTCGCCAATAGCACCGTCATCATCTATGACAAGGATGTTGAAATCGGCCGTGTGCCAGCGGACGCTTCGGGCAACTGGACATTCACGCCGGCCACCGCGCTCAGCGAGGGCGCTCATGGTTTGACGGTGAAAGCTCAGACTGAGGTCAACATCAGCGAGGCATCCGATCTATTTGAATTCACTGTAAGCCTTGTCCCAACCCAGACGGTCACGATTACGTCTTTGGGCAAGGACTCGGGCTTCAGCAATACCGACGGGTTGACCAACGATGGTTCTGCTGGGCGTTTGATGCAGGGCCAACTATCGGCCGCGCTGCGCGCTGGCGAAACGCTGCAGGTGTCCAGCGATGGTGGCAAGACCTGGAAGGCCGCTATTGTGAACGACGTTACGTGGGTGGCGCAGGATGACATGAGCCATGCGGGCAGTTGGACGGTGCAGGCGCGTGTGATGAACGAGGCCGGCAGCACGGGCCCGATGCAGTCGCAGGCGGTTGTGTTGGATTCGGCTCCACTAGGTGTGCCAAATTCGTACAGCACCAATGGCAGTAACCCCTCTCTGATTTCGATCAATATCTCCGGCTGCGGCGCAGAGGAGGGGGACAAGGTGCATGTTATTTATGGCGGAATCAGTGCCGAACATGTTTTGACAAAAACTGATCTGCTGAATCCGAAGGAGATTTCAATCAAGGTCGAGGGGGTCTCTGCAGGCTCCACTGGCCTGATGGTTGGACTGATTGATAAGGCTGGAAACGTTTCAGACTACAGGGTCAATTATGAAAAAAATCTCAGCGAAGATTTTTCCTCTGCTCCTTTGGGGGATATCGGTCATGGCGATTCCATAGATATAGGGTCGATGACGATCAAAAATATCAACGGTCTATTTTCTGTGGACGGAGATGAGGGTGGTGTCAGCTCGGGAATTACAAGTACGGGTAACGCTGCTTTGAATTCAGCATCTCTGGTTGTTTATGAGGGATATTTAAGTATTGATCTGAAAGGAGGAAAGGGTACGTCGCTTTCAGGAATTCTATTTGACGTGCAAACCGGCTTCTTCGATCAAGCCATAAGATTTTATGATGAAGACAATAATCTGGTTCATGTTGAGGATTTGCACAAGTACGCAAATAGTGTCTATAGCGGCTATGTCTCCGGACTTGTGACGATAAATGTTCCGGAAGGGAAAACGTTCAGCCGCTTTGAATTTGATGCGGGAAATGACTACATCGGCTTGGATGACATTTCAATCGTCATGATCGGTGATTCGATAGTTTCCGCCAACGGAATTCAGACAATCACCGCCGACACCACCTCCCTCTATGGGGGAGCTCTGGATAACGTTTTTGATTTGAACAATGTCTCCCACTTCGACAACACCAAAGTCGAGGTTCACGGTGGCTCTGGTAGCGACACGCTGAAGCTAACCGGAACAAACCAGACCTTGAACCTGACCACGCTCGCCGGAAAGCTCAGCTCCGTCGAAGTCATCGACATCACCGGCACGGGCAACAACACGCTTGAGCTCTCACTGGCTGATGTGATGAACAACGGCGGCATGAATCAGTACGTGACCGATGGCCGCGTGCAGATGATGGTCAAGGGCAATGCCGGTGACAAGGTGACCCTGACCGATCTGCTGCCCAACGGCGTAGATGCGGGTGACTGGGCCCAGAAGGCCAATGTCACGGTGTCGAGTGTGGTGTACGAGGTGTATCAACATTCGGGCCTCGGCGCGGAGCTGTTGGTACAGCAGGGCGTGACGGTGACGTTGCAGAACGAGGTGGACACGTTCAGTGCAGTGCTCGAAGGTGACGTGGCAGCTGGGGGTGACAGCCTCGCCAACGTTGACGATGCTGGAGACCGCATTGGCCATGCCCATACCAAGCTCGTCATGCAGGACGGTGGCTACAAGCTCAACTTGTCGCTGTCGGATGTGATGGACAACGGTGCCAGGAATTTCTTCGAGGGCAGTGACAACGTCCAGATGATGATCAAGGGCGGTGCGGGTGATCGTGTGGAACTGGACGATCTTTTGGCCGACGGTATGACCGACCTCGGCGACTGGGCAGCAAGTGGCAGCCAGACCGTTGACGATGTGATCTACAACGTTTACCAGCATTCCGGCATGGTCGCCGAATTGCTGGTGCAGGACGCGGTAACGGTCAACCTGGTCTAATCTCGCTTTACGGCGACCCGCTTTGATGCGGGTCGCCTTTTTTCTGGGCGCTGCCCCATCCGGAAATCTGGGATCGAGTGTGCTGACTAACCGGCCGTGTTTTGTCCAAACGCGGCAAATTCATGCGCTTGAGTGGATTGATCAGACCTTCCCTAGCAGCAAGCGCATGGCACCCGAACAAGCCGGTCCATGGGCGGCTAGTTCGTGCCCGGTCTCCGGTCAGTAAGAAAACTGAAAACTCCGTATGGAGTTCGTCCTCCAGTCCCTGACGCGCGCACTCGTCTCCCCGCCACGCCTAGCTTTGCAGGGAATTTTTAGGGTAATTACCCTTTCCCCGAACCGTGCCGGAAAATTTCCTATAAGGGGTTGGAAAGCTGTTCTGCCTCGCTGCCGCGATCGGTATGCATGATCAGCCCGGGCTTGGGCTGGCGCAGGATGATGGCCATCTGTAGGGCCGTGCACACCAGTTCAGCGGGCTTGTTCGGGGCCATCGCCCAACCTACGACCTTGCGTGAGTACAGGTCCAGCACGGCGGCCAGATACAGCCAGCCGAGTGCGGTACGGATGTAGGTGATATCGGCCACCCAGGCCCGATCAAGACTGCCGGGATTGACGCGGCGGTCCAATCGGCAACCTGCTGATTTGCAAGCACAGTTGAAAGAAATTTTAATCTTTTGGTCGAAGGTTCGAATCCTTCATGGCCCATCATGGAAACAACAATTTAGGCGCCTTTTAGGGCGCCTTTTTTTTGCCTCCCAATAATGCACCCAACAATTGCGAAGGGAGACCGCTGCGCGCTGCCGGTAGTTCGTAGTCTCACCGCTGAGGCATCGCCTCGGTTCTGTAGTCGTCGTCTGCCTTGGCCGCTCCGCCGTGCAGGGCAGGTGCCCTCGGTGCTTGTTTGACGTGGATCAACGTGCGGGGATGAGCGAATGTTCCCTTTTGCTGGCACAGATGGGCGCGCGGGCCTACCATGTCGCGATGCAGCCTGCTTGCACGGAACGTGGGCGGGGCATGATCACCGGCGCGGGGGCACGTTTGAGCCAGCAGATAACCCAACTACTGCATCGTTGGCAGCAGGGTGACCTGGATGCCCGCGAGCACCTGTTTGAGGCGTTGTACTCGGATCTGATGCAGATCGCGCGGCACCGTTTGTCCAATCACACCAACGGCACGCTGCAGCCGGCCGCGTTGGTGAACGAGTCGCTGATGCGCCTGCTGGGCACCAGCGCCAACTACAACGACCGCACCCATTTCATCGCCATCGCCGCATTGAAGATGCGCTCGGTGCTGGTGGATCACCTGCGCGCGCGCTCTGCGGACAAGCGCGGTGGCAATGCCGAACAACTGACGCTGTCACATGCGGTAGAAATGCAGGATGACAGCGCCATCGGTTATGACGTACTGGCGCTGCACCAAGCGTTGAATCAGTTGGCGGAGATGGAGCCGCGTGCGGCCAGCACCATCGAGTTGACCTACTTCGGTGGCATGAGTCGCGATGAGATCGCTTTGGTGCTGGGTGTGTCTGCGCCCACGGTCGACCGCGACCTGCGTTTTGCGCGGGCCTGGCTGAACCGCCAGCTCCGCTGACCGGCGCGGGAACTGCCACCACATGGGCGCCGAACGTTGGAGACAAGTCCGCGATCTGTTTGATGCTGTCTGCGAATTACCACGTGAGCAGTGGCGGCCGGCATTGCTTGAGCGTTGCGACGACGCATCGATACGTGACGAGGTGGAACAGTTACTGCGCTCGCAGACAGTGGGCCTGAGCTGCGTCAGCAACCGTCTGGATACCGCGCTTGCGCACGCCCTTGCCCCTGAGTTTGGTGTGGGCGAGCGGCTGGGGCCGTGGCGGTTGATCGAACGCATCGCTCAAGGCGGCATGGGCACCGTGTTCAAGGCCGAGCGCGCCGATGGTGTTTACCAGCGCACCGTGGCGATCAAGTTGCTGCACGGCTTGCCCGGTGCGATCGAAGTCGAGCGACTTGGCGCAGAGCGACAGGTGCTGGCGAATCTGCAGTTGCCGCAGGTGGCACGGCTGTATGACGGTGGCACCACGCCTGATGGCCATCCTTATCTGGTGATGGAGTACGTCGACGGCGTGCCGTTGGACCGCTGGTGCATGGCGCACCAGTTGGGTCTGGAGCAGCGGCTGCAGTTGTTCCTGGATATCTGCCGCATCGTGCAGTCCGCGCACGAACAGCTGGTGCTGCATTGCGACCTGAAACCCAGCAACGTGCTGGTGATGAGCAATGGCAAGCCCGTGTTGTTGGACTTCGGCCTGGCGCGGTTACTCAACGAAGCGCGTGACAGTGGGAACTCCGGCTTCTGCACGCCTGCTTACGCCAGCCCGGAAATGATTGCCGGGCAAACCGTGGGTGCGGCCAGCGATGTATATAGCCTCGGCGTGATGCTGGTGGAGTTGTTGTCCATGCAGCCATGCGAGCGTGAACCGTTGAACACCGAGGTGCCGGTGGCGCTGCCCAGCGCCAATGCGGCGCAAGCGCTGCCTTGGCGCGGCAAGCTGCGTGGCGATCTTGATGCCATCGCCAGCAAGGCGTGCGCATTGGAGGTGGGCGAGCGCTATCGCTCCGTGGAGGCGTTGATTGCCGATGTGCGTCGCTATCTGGAGCACAAGCCGGTGGTCGCGCGCGGCGGCGGGCGTTTGTATCAGCTGCGCAAGGGCTTGCGTCGCAATTGGTATGGCGCAGCCCTCATGGCGAGCGCGGCGGTGGTGTTGCTGATTTTCGTCACGGGGTTGTTGCAGACCCGCCATCAAGCCCAGGAAGAAGCGGCGGTGGCGCAGCAGGTCAGCAATTTTATGGTGGGGGTGTTTGAAACCGCCGATCCGTTCCTGCGTACCGAGCGCGGTCAGGAAGAACTCACCGCGCGGCAGTTGTTGGACAAGGCCGCGTTGCAGGTGTCGCATGATCTGGCCGATGCTCCCGCGCAGTTGGCGCGGATGCGCGCGGTGCTGGGTGTGGCTTACCAGAACTCGGGTGTGTCGCATCAATCCGAGGCGCTGTTGCAGCAGGCTTACAACGGGTTCATGGACCCTGGCGTCGGGCGCAAGGATGACGCTGCAGCGGTACTGGCCGATCTGTCGGTGCAGAAAACCCTGGATGGCAACGGCCACCTTGGCCAGCAGATGGCCGACCAGGGCCTGGCGCTGTTGAGTGGTGCTGAAGTGCCAGCGATAAGGGCAAAGCTGCTTGGCGCCAAGGGCTTGGCGTTGATCAACCTGCAGGCATTCGACCAAGCGGAAGTGGCGTTGGATGCCGCGACGGATCTGTACGCAGAGCAGGCGGATCCAACCGCAGCGGCCAAGCGTCTGGAGCTGACCTACAACAAGGGTTTGATGTACCTGCGCTGGGGGCGGCAGCAGGCCGCCGAGCGCGAATTCCGTGAGGTATTGGCCAGTCTGCATGGGCGCCGGACCAGCATGGCGCTGGCATCGGAAGTGCGGCTGGCGCAGGTGCTGCGTGAGCAGGGGAGGTACGAGCAGGCGTTGCCGCTGCTGCAGTCGGGTATGCGGCATGCACTCGATCTCTACGGGCCGAAAAGCCGCTTCGTGTTGATCCAGCACGACGGCTTGGCCGATCTGTACAGCGATTCCGGCGACTACGCGGCCGCCGACCGGCAGTATGAAGAGCGCCATGCATTGAGCGCGTTGTTGGACGGCACGGATTCGGTGGAATATTCGATGGGCCTGTTCAACCACGGCACGTTGCGCGAGCTGCATGGTGACCTGCCCGCCGCCGAGCGGTTGTATCGGCAGGCGTTGGAGATCCGGGTCGAAAAGCTGGGCCGCGATTCGCCCACCAGCATGCGCGCCGAGACCGGGCTGGGGCAGCTGCTGATGCGGCAAGGGCGTATGGAAGAAGCCGGAGCGTTGTTGTTGCACGCCGACCTGGGCCTGACCGAGGCGTTGCCAGCGGACGCGCCCGGTCGCGTCGAGGCGCGCTTGAACCGGATCGACTGGTTGGTGCGCATGGGCCAGACCCAGCAGGCGGGCCAGTTGCTGGAGGAGATGGCCACGCAGGTGCCGACGGGCTTCCATCTACGCATGTTGCAGGTGCGCTCGGCATTGGCCTGGCGGTTGAACGAGGGGGGCCAGGCGTTGGCGTTGCGGCGCGCGGCGTTGGAGTTCGCCAGCAGCCGTTACGGACAAGCCAGCGGGGATGCTGCCAGCAGCCGCCTGGCGCTGGCCGAAACGCTGCTGTTGTTGGGCCATGCCCAGCCGGCGCTTGAGGAACTACAGAAGGTCGAGCCGGTGCTGCGCAGGTTGCAGCTGCCGGCTTCGCCGGAGCGTCGCCAGCTCGATGGCTTGATGTTGCTTGCGCGCACGAGTCTGGATGGCGGGCAGGGCCACTGAGAGGCTGTCTGTTATAGAGCCGGGGGCACCGCTGGCGGCGTAAGACAAAAGAAAACCTTGCCCGCCTTCTTCACATACATGACTTAATTCAGTTTTTGACGGCCTTTCCGCTTGGCGGGTGATCGAAATGTGCTGCTTTCCACGGTTTATCAGATAGGGAGCATCTTTTCGTCACTACCCAGGGGGATATCCATGAAGCAGTTGCTTATCTATGAGCGCCCGGTGCAGTTGAACCGCGTTGCGCATCGCAATCATCGGGTTGTGGCCAGTCAAGGGGATTTCCGTTTCGCCGATGCGGTGAACTCGGTACCGCTGGCCTGTGTGGAATTCGCGCAGGTCGCGCGGCAATACCCGATTGTCTTTGCCGGCAACAGCGCCGATGCGGTGGTCCCGGCGGCCTTGCTGGGCCTGCGCAGCGGCCAGAACCTGATGGTCGATAGTGAGGGCCGGTGGGCGGACGGAGCCTATGTGCCGGCGTTCCTGCGCCGCTACCCGTTCGTATTGGCCGAGCGTGAACCCGATGCCGGTGATTTCACGGTTTGCCTGGATGCTGCCTACGACGGCATCCGCGAGGGCGGCGAGGAAGGCGTGCCGCTGTTTGACGAAGAAGGCAAGGACAGCGCCCTGCTGACCAACGCCCTGCAGTTCCTGCAGGAGTACCAATTGCACCTGGCACGCACCCGTGAGTTCAGTGCCGCATTGGCGGCTCACGGCCTGCTGGTGTCAAAGCAGATCAACGTACAGAGCGCGCAAGGCGAGACCTCCTCGCTGGACGGCTTCTTTGTCGTCGACGAGCAGAAGCTGCGTGATCTGAAGGGCAAGGCGCTGCAGGAGCTGGCCAAGTCCGGCGACCTGGGTTGGATCTACGCCCACCTTCTGTCGTTGGGGAATGTGGAGCTGCTCAGCCGTGCGCTGGACCGGTCCGCCGTTCCCACCGCCACGCACTAAGCCCCACCGTCAGACCGCATCGGCGCGGCTGCATGTGCAGCCGCGCGTCCGCATACCTGAGCGTTGCAGCCCTGCCTGCGATGCTGCCCGGAGCCAGCCATGAACCGCATCAACGCCACCAGCAAGAACCGTCCGTCCGCCAAGACTTCGATGCGCGGGGAGCTGCATCCACGTCCGGCCGGATTGGCCGCTGCGATTGGCTCGGTACTGGGCATCGCGCTGCCTTTGACGGTGTGGGCTGGTGATGCGGGCAGTTCCATCACCACCGACGGCAATACCGCGACCACGGTGACATCGACCGCGCAGGATCGCTGGAAAGTCGCCACCTCCACGATCAAGGGCCGCCAACCGGGCAACCAGGTGGCTTTCAACTCGTTCAAGGATTTCGGCGTTGAGGCGGGGCAGACGGTGGATCTGATCCTGCCCACCAAGGATGGCGCCCAGGTGCACAACCTGGTCAATCTGGTGAGCGACTCACGGGCCTACATCAACGGCAACTTGAACGGCTTTCTCGCCGATGAAAGCACCG
Organism: Stenotrophomonas sp. Iso1; assembly: GCF_027497995.1. Lineage (GTDB taxonomy): Bacteria > Pseudomonadota > Gammaproteobacteria > Xanthomonadales > Xanthomonadaceae > Stenotrophomonas. Next base: position 13,484 of record NZ_JAODBT010000002.1, read on the forward strand.
TGGGTGGACGTGTGTTCTTCGTTGACCCGCATGGCTTGCTGGTGGGCAAGAGCGGCGTGCTCAATGTGGGTTCGTTGTCGGTGGCGACACCGACGCGCGCGGTGATGGATGACATTCTTGCTGCGGGCGAAGGCCTGGATGGCCTGATGTACGGCACATTGAAGCCGGAGCAGCTCAGCCGCACGGGCGTGGTCACTATCGACGGCACCATCAACGCCAGCAATGGCGTGCGGGTGCAGGCGCGGGCAATCGATGTCACCGGCACCATTCTGGTGGCCGTGGCGCCGGCCGCCGGGCGCGATGCAAACGCCAGCCTGCAGCGGGTGGACGAAACCGCAGTCAATACCGGCGGTGCGGGGGCACCGCTGGCATTGGTCAACGATGGCGGCAAGATCCAGCTGCGCGCGGCGGCGATTTCCGATACCGGTTTGGGCGTGCGCAGCGCCGAAGCCACGGTCACCGTCGGTGGTGTGGCGAAACTGAGTGCCGATGACATTGAGCTGACCGCGACTGCGGTGGTCGATTCCGGCTATGACAAGGACTCGGCGGCGTTCGACGAAGTGAAGGCCGACCTGACCGGCAGCCTCACCGATATGTCCACGTTGCAGGACCTTGGCGACGCGCTGGTGAACCTGGGCGTGGACAAGGTGCTGGGCGAACAGATTTCGTTCCTGCATGCCAGCACCACCGCGCGTGTGGAAGTAAAGGACAGCGCGACGCTGGAAGCGCGCAACGACATCGCGCTGCATGCCAGCACCCGTCAGAACATCGACAACTCTGCAGCCGGCACGGCCTACGAGAAAGGTGACTTCGTCACCGATGCCAACGGCGATCCAGTCAAGGACGCCACCGGCAATCCGGTGCCGAAGAAGCACCTGCTGAGCCTGGGCGCGGCCTACGGGCAGATCAACGCCACCACCGAGGCCATCATCCGCTCCGGCGCGAGGGTCGAAGCAGGCGGCGATGTATCGGTGAAGGCCGATGCGGACACGGCGATGAAACTCGCTGCCGAATCCTTCGCGGTCAACAACACGACGGCGGCTTTCACTGCAGCCATCAGTAATGTCAACGTCGACACCAAGGCCGTTATCGAGGCTGGCAACGCGCCGATAACTGCCGGCAGTGTCAACGTCTCGGCGGTGAATACGTCATCGATTGAGACTTCGGCCACTGCGCGTGCGGACAACCAGGGTGCGGTCGGTCTGGCCGGTGCGATCAGCCTGCAGGACATCGCCGCCGAAGCCCGTCTGAACCGCAATGTGACCACGCATACGACGGGTGGCAACAGCGGCGACGTGACGGTTCAGGCGGCCAGCATTACCTCGCTCAACAAGACCAGCACGCTTGTCGCCGGGCCGAAGAGCGAGCCATTGCCGGGCCAGGAGCAGGTCGAGGCCATCAGCAGTGGCGGCGATGGCCTGATGACCATGGCGCAGTCGCTCGCCGGTGCCGGCATTGGTGCAGCGCTGGGCAAGATCAGTGGCGATAGCGCCGGTGGTGGCAGCGGTGGCGGTACCACGCCGACCACGCCGCCGAAGCCGGCACCGTTCCGATTGGGCGGCGCGATCAGCTTCGTGGATGGCGAGCACACGGCGAAAGCATCGATTGGTGCCAATGCACAGATCATCAGTGCGGGCGACATCGTGGTCGACAGCCAGGTGATTGATGCACAGATCGGCAACCATGCCATCAGCAATGTGCTGGCCAAGGGCAAGAGTGCCGATGGCTCGGCATTTGCGCTTTCCGGCGCGATCACGATTGCCAACCTTGAGCACGACGCGCAGACGCTGGTGGGCAGTGGCGCACAGCTGAGTGCGGCACATATTGGCCTGGCATCAGACGTGCGCCTGCCGCGCGATTTCAGCGCGCTAACCGGCGCGGTGCCGAACTTCAGCAGCTTCGACGCATTCAAGGATTCGCTGAGTGCGGCCAAGGACCTGATCACCGATCCATCCGATCTGTTCACGTCTTACTCCGCGGCCAAGGGCTCGGCCGAGGAAGTGGCCATCGGTGGCGCGGTGAGCTATTTCAAGGCGAAGAACAGCGCCCGCACCGACGTGGCCAGCGGCGCATCGTTGAAGACCACGGATACCTCCGGTACGCCGTGGACCGCCGCATTGGACGGTGATGACCATGCCGGCGACGCGCGCACGCGTACGTTCGACGCCGCCACCGACATCAGCGCGACCACCGATGTCACGGCGTTGCATGCGGCCGGTGATCTGGCACTGAAGAATCTCAAGACCAGCAATGTCGGCAAGGGCGGCACCGCACTTGGTGGCAGCGTCGGCTACATGGATTACGACAACACCGCAGCGGTCATCGTCAACGATGGCGTCAGCATCGATGCGGGGGCCGGCTCCATTGCGATTGATGCGGCCAACAAGGAAACCATCGTCTCGTTGGCATTGCAGTCCGGGCAGGGCGGCAGTATCGGTGTCAGCGGCACGGCCTCGGCGTTGGATCTGGACAGCCGCACGCTCGCAGGCGTGAGCAATCGCGCCACGTTGACCGGCGGCAAGATTGGCATCTCGGCCGACGAAGACATGTTTGTCTGGTCGGTTGCTGGTGCGGTGGCGATGAGCGACAGCATCTCGGTGGGCGCCAGCGTTGCTTATCAGCAGATGGATACCGATACGCACGCCTTCATCGGTGCGATACCGGCAGACTTCAAGACCGGTTCGAGCGGTGCGACTGGTCAGGTCAATACCGGTGATCTGTCGGTGAAGGCGAACAGCGAGGGCTTGTCCGGCGCAGTGGCTGCCGCAGGTGCGATTGCCAAGAGCAGCTCGGAGCAGCTCAAGCAGCAACAGGATGCGTTGGCGCAGAAACAGAACGCGGAGAACCCGGGCTTCCTGGATTCACTCAAGACGCGCGCGCTGGGCAAAGTGACCGCGCTGGAAAGCATGGGCAAGAAGGCCGACAGCGACGGTAGCGCGGGTCTCACCCAATATTTCGACAAGGCCAAGGGCTTGCTGGGCTCGGGCGGCGGACAACCGGGGCAGGGCGCGCAGACGCCGCAGCCGAAGTTTGGTATCGCGCTGTCCGGCAGTGCCACCGTCAACCGCGCACGCCAGAACACCAAGGCCGACATCAGCGGTGCGGTGGTCAAGGACAACAGCGGCAATGGCGTGAAGCTGGATATCACGGCGATCAACAAAACGTTGTTGGTCAGCATCAGCGGCGCGTTGTCGGTAGCTGCTGCCGGTTCGGACAACAGCCAGGGCAGCGCATCGCTGGCCGGTGGCGTGGCATATGGCGATATCCAGAACACCACCACCGCCGGGCTGCTGAGCAGCAGCGTGCAAGATGCCGGTGATGTGACTGTGACCGCGCGCAATGAAAGTGAGCAGGTCAACGTGGGCCTGAGCGTGGGCGTCAATGCCTCTTCCGACCAGACCACCGCCGCCGCGGGAGCGATCTCGGCCACGGTGGCGATGTCGAAGAACGAAACGGCAGCGACCCTGCGCGGCTCCAGCATTCAAGGCAAGGCCGGCGCAGCCGGTGACGTGGACGTCAAGGCAGTCAACGAATCGAAGATCGCCAATGGCGGCGGCGCGCTGTATGCCGGCGGCAAGGCAGGCATGGGCGCGGCGGTGACCTATGCCGAGATCAAAGACGACACACGTGCCGGCATCAGCGGCGGCAGCATCCATGGCGTGAACGACGTGCGTGTGCGTGCGGCCGATGCCTCGCGCATCGTGGCTGCGGCTGCCAGTGGCGGTGCCTCCACGCAGAGTAACGGCGTGGCGATCGCCGGCTCGGTGTTGGTCAACCAGGTGGCCAATACCACCATTGCCAGCATCAATGACGGCGCCAGCATCAGCTTCGACGGCGACCTGGAGGCATTTGCAGGCACCGCCAGCATCAGCGATGTGCGCGCCACCACGGATGGCTGCGACTCCGGTGCAGGTGTGGACTACTGCGGCAATGCCATCGGCGGCATCCAGGTGGATGCCAATGCCGACAATGGCAGCAAGGACAGCACCAGCGTCGATGCGGCGGGCCGTAATGCTGGCAAGAGCTCGATCATTGCCGTGGCCGGCATGATGCAGGTGGGCGGCAACAACGCCGGTGTCGCGTTCGCTTACAACACCATCAAGAACACCCACGCGGTATCGGTGAACGATGCCACGCTGACCGCGACGTCGGCGGGCAACATCGTGCTGACCGCCGCCGACAAGGCCGACATCCTGGCGGTAAGCGCCGGCATTGGCGGCAGCACCGGCAACTTCACCGGCGTGGGCAGCGCCTCGTACAACGCCATCGGCAACACCACGGCAGTGCGGGTCGGCAGCAATGTTCCGGGTGCACCGGGCACGGCACTCAATGCGGGCAACATCACGCTGGATGCGAGCGATGAATCCTTCATCGGTTCGTTTGCCGGTGCGGCCACGCTTGGCTCCAAGGTTGCAGTGGGCGCGGCGCTGACCATCAACGATATCGGCAACGGCACGTTGGCATTGGCCGAAGGCGCCAACCTGGATGCGGACAGTGGCAATGTGGCCCTGAAGGCGTCCAACAAAGCCAAGATTCTTTCCGGCGCGGTGGCTGCGGGTGCGGCCAACAACGTGGCGATCCAGGGCTCGGTGGGTTGGAGCACCATAGCCAACACCGCCGAAGCGGCATTGCGGGGTGGCACGCTGAAAACGGGCGGCCTGGGCCTGCATGCAAACAATAGTTCGAAGGTCTACACCCTGGCTGGTGCGGTAGCAGGCAGCGGCACGGCGGCTATCGGCGCAGCGATCAATGTGGCCACCATTGGCGACACGACGCGTGCCACCGTGGACGGCACCGCGCTTGAGGTCACCGGCAAGCTGGACGTCATCGCCGCTGCCGATGCAACCACCAAGACACTGGCCATTGCCGGTGCGTTGGCCGGCACGGCATCGATCGCAGGCAGCAACGCCAGCAATTTCATCAACAGCACTACCGAAGCCAGCCTCAACAATGTCATCGCGCAGGGCGCGGGCGTCACCGGTGATGTCACGGTCAGCGCCGATACCGACGGCAAAACCTATTCGCTGGCCGGTGCATTGGCCGTGGGTGGTACCGCCGGTGTCGGTGCAGCGTCCAGCGTCAACAGCATTGGGGGCAGCACCACGGCGCGCATTGCCGGCTCCGTGCTGGACGGGGCCAAAGGCTTGGATGTGGAAGCCGAATCCAACAGCCTGATCCGCACCGCTGCCGTATCGGGCGCAGGTGCGGGAGCGGCAGCGGTCGCTGGCAGCGTCACCACCAATTTCATCACCACCGATACGTTGGCCGAGTTGAAGGACACGCGCCTGGACAGCAACAGCGCGGATGTCCGCGTTGTCGCAAAGGATGGGCGCAGCATCGATTCGCTGGCAGGCGCAGCTGCCGTGGCCGGTACGGTGGGCGTCGGGGCGGCGGTGGCCTTCAATCAGATTGGTGGTAGCACCCGGGCCACGCTGTCCGGTGGCAGCAAGGGTTATCAGATACATGCGCGCGATGTGGAGGTGTCCGCGCAGGCTACCAACGCCAATGGCGCGGCAAACATCCGCACCATCGCCGCTGGCTTGGGTGGCGGTGGCATGGTGGGGGGCGCCGCCTCGGTGGCGGTCAATCTGATGGAAGGCGAGGTCAAGGCAAGCATTGCTGATGGCGCCGATGTGGTGGCCGACCGCAACGTTACGGTGAAGGCCAGCCAGCAGCAGGGCATTGATGTCTGGACCGGCAGCGTTGCCGTTGGCGGCGGTGCGGCCGGTGTCGGCCTGGGCACGGTGGTCAACCTGATGACCGGCAAGACCAGCGCGCAGATCGCAGGCGCGCAGACCAAGGTGAGTGCGTTGGCCTGGAACGGCGGTCATGGGCTGACCGTGGATGCGGCGACGCGCCAGGCGGTGAGCACGGTGGGCATGAGTGCGGCGGTGACCTTTGCGCCGATTGTCGGCCAGAGCATCGCGGTGATGGCAGGTGTGAACGTTATTGGCACCGCCACTGAAGCGAGCATCATCTCGGCATCGATCAACCAGCACGATCTGCGCAGTTGGGTAGGCAACTGGTTGCCTGCACAGCCCGCGACGCAGCCCGGCAGCGGTAGCGGCCAAGGCACCGATGGTCAGGGTGATTTCGATTTCTACAGTGCCTCCGCACAGGGCAGCGCGGAGCAGAACGTTCAGGTCAGGGCGAACAGCACCGTCAGCAGCAACTCGGTGCTGACAGGTGCCGCCGCCGGTGCGGGTGGCAGCGCTTCGGGCGCGGCTTCAAGCACCGTGCTGCAGACCTCGACGGTTGCCAAGCTGGAGAATGCAAACGTTGCCGCCAGTGGTGACATCGGTGTGGATGCGCGGGCCAGCCAGTCCGCTCAAACGACGGTGGTAGGTGTTGCGGCAGGTCTGGTCGGCGGCGCCGGTACGGGTGTGGTCAATGTGTTCTCCAGCAACACCGATGCCTCGGTGGTGGGCGGGAAAACGCGCGGTTCCAGCTTGACCGTCAATGCCGAGAACACGGTGGACAGCAGCATCAACGCAGGTACCGGTGCAGCGGGTGCTGCAGCGGTGGCGGGCACGCTGGTGGTGAATCTGGCACAGACACGTACGGGTGCCAGCATCGGCCGCACCGGCGTGCCGACGCTGATTGATGTCGACGGAAAGGTCGCGGTGTCCGCACACACGGATACACGCTTTGTGAACACGGTGGTCAGCGGTGCGCTTGGCGGAGGCGCGGCTATTGCCGGCATGGCGCAGTACCAGCAGATCGCCAACACCACTGAAGCGGGCATCTTTGATGCGACGGTGACATCGGGCGGTGTGGATGTTTCCGCATTGGAAGAACTTGAAATCAAGGCCAGCAGCGGCGTCGTTGCCGGTGGTCTGGGAACCGGTGTCGGTGCGGCAGCCAACATCACGCTGCTGGGCAGCAAGGTGGCGGCAACCATCAGCGGCGGTGACATCCACAGCGGTGGCGCGGTGAATGTGGATGCGGCATCGGTGCGTGATATCCAGATGACCACGGCCACAGCGGGCATCGGCATGAGTACCGGTATCGGTGGCGCGGCATCGGTGTTGTTGTCCGGTATCGGTGATATTGGTGACGTGCTGGGTGAGGTGTCCGGTACCAAGGGTGCCTTGAATGACCTGGCATCCAGCAGCAAGCTGGATTCGAGCGTGACCGGCGATGCGGCATTGGCCGGCAAACTGGACAGTGGCCACCTTGCACAGCTCAACGGCGCCACATCCAACAGTCTGTTGACGCTGGGCGGCAAGCAGGACCAGGTGATCGCGGCGATCAAGGGCGCGCGTGTGGATGCGCACAGTGTTGATGTGAACGCGCAGACCAAATTGAACGCCAGCAACACTGCCGGTGCGATTGCTGCAGGTGGCCTGGGTGCAGGCGGTGCGGTGGCCTATAGCGGTCTGTTCGGCCAGACCTCGGCAGCGATTGATGGCGGTACGGTCAATGCGGGCAACATCGCGGTCACGGCGCACAGCGGCAGCGGCAACAACCAGCCCAGTTCGTCGGTGAACGCAGTGGCCGGCGCGGCGGGATTGGTGGGCCTGGGCGCGGCGGTGGCATGGAACGATCTGGGCCAGACCACCACGGCATCGGTATCGGGCAACCTCACCGCCAATGGCCAGGGCGGCAACCTCAACGTCTCGGCGACGGACCAGAACAGTGCGCGCGTCGATGCCACGGGTGCGGCGGTAGGCGCATTGGCGGCCGGCGCGGTCATCGCCCACGTGTCGCGCAATGCGACGGTGGCGGCAACCGTGGGAGCCAACACCGCGGTGGCTGGCTTCGAGAAAGTGGGGCTCAACGCGCTGCATGGCGGTGGCGTCACCGCCAATGGCATCGGTGCCGTGGGTGGCCTGGCGGGTGCGGTCAATGCGGTGGTGGTGCTGGCCAAGGACAACAGTGCGGTGAACGCCGATGTCGGCGACTTGGCATCGATCATTACCCAGGGCAGTGGTGATGCCGGCGATGCAAAGGGCGATGGCTCTTCGCTGAAAGTGGCTGCCAGCTCCGACGCGACGGTCCGGGCTACCGGCCTGGGTGTGACGGTGTCAGCCGGTGCCGCAGTGGGAGCGGTGGTGGTAGATGCGCAGGCAACAACAGCGTTGCAGGCCTCGTTGGGCAACCGTGTCAACGTGAGCGGCGATGGCGATGTCAGCGTGACCGCAACGCGCGGTGGCGCGCTGGCCAATGGCGACGGTGTGTATGCCAAAGCCACAGCCGGCGCGGGCGGTATTTACTTTGCAGCCAATGCTGCCAGTGCTACAGCAGGCGACAACAGCCAGACCGTCGCCAAGGTCGGCAACGACGTGGTCATCGGTGATCGCGGCAACTTCAACGTGGTAGCCAACAGCACCACACGTCAGCGCGCTGAAGCGACCGGCATCACCGTCGGTGGCCTTGCCCTGGGTGCTGCACTGGCCAATGCCACCTCCAACACGCGCACTGCCGCGACCATCGGCACCAACCTTGGCGGAGTGAATGCCGGCAGCACGGCCACACCGAAGATGATGGGCAGTCTGTCGGTGTTGGCGAACGGCAATGACACCAATCTGGCCAGCACCTTTGCGGGCGGCGGCGGCCTGATCTCGGGTGCTGCCAGCGTGGCCACCACCAATGGAAAATCGAATGTCGATGCCACGGTGGGTGCCAATGCAGGGCGCACGTCCGGCATCCTGGCCGACAGCATCACCGTGTCGGCCACGCATGAAGGCAACTACGGCGGCAGTGCGGATTCGACCAATGCGGCAATCGCCGGCGCCAGCGGCTCGGCGGTCAGGAATACCGTCGACAGTACGGTCAACGCCAATGTTGGCAACGGCGCCCGGTTGTTCGCAGCCAAGGATCTTTCCGTCACGGCCAACAATCTGTTCAAAAGTACGCTCGATGGCGCTGCGGTGGTGGCGGCTGCCGGCGGTGTGTTCAACGGCAGCGCGGCGTTGATCGACACCAAGCTGATCGGCAAGACCACTGCTGCCGTCGGTGACAACGTGATGCTGCGCTCGGGCGTGGGCGGCGATCCCAATCGCGCCGGAAACATCGATATCGTGGCGCGCACCAAGGTGATGGCAACCGACAAGGCGCAGCTGTCCACGGGCGGTGCCATCCAGGTGGCGGTGGTCGACACCTCGATGAAGGGCAACTTCAACAACGCGGTGCGCGTAGGCAACAACGCCAAGCTCAGCAGCCTGGGCTATCTGAATCTGGGGACCACGACCACCGGTTCGCTCAACAGCCAGGCGCTGGTCAATACCTGGGGCCTGGCGGCGGTGGGTACGGCACGTTCCGAAGTGGATGCGCAGATCACCGAGAGCGTCGACGTGGGCAGCAATGGCCTCCTTCAATCGCTGCAGAATGCCTACCTGTCGGCCGGCAAGGACGGCACCGGGTTGCTGGAAAGCAACCTGTTGGTCAATGCATCGGCCGAAGGCTATGTGCGTGGGCTGGTGGCGGTGCCGGTGGTCAAAGCGGTAGCCAACAGCAATGCGCAGATGCGCGCTGCGATTGGCGCCGGTTCTACCCTGATCAGCTCGGGCGACGTCTACATGGGCACATGGGGAGACTACTTCTCCCATCAGGCCAGCGGACGGGCCACCGGCTACCAGTTGGGCTTCATCCCGGTCACCGTGACGAACTCGTCCTCCGAGGGCTCGGTCGTCGGCAATGTGCTGGTCAACGGCAAGGTGGTGGCGGGTACCGCGAACGATGTGAACCTCACCATCGGCAACAACTTCAGCTGCAGCACCGATCTGGGCATTGGTTACGCCTGCCTGAGCATCGGTCAGCTCAAGGCGTTGGACGCCGGGTTCGATCCGGGCCAGACGGTCAACGATGCCGACAACGTGCTGCTGATCGACGATATCTATGCGGCCGGTGCCGACGTTTATCTGAAGGGCACCAACATCAATATCGGCAGTACCGGTTCGGTGGAAGCGCACGGCGCGCCATCGGTGGATATCGTCAACAACTCCACCTATCACCTGGCCTTCGGCAATATCTATATCCCTGACTACGCCGGCGGCAATGTGCTGGTGTCGGGCACCATCAGCAATGGCACCGACCGCATTACCTCGGACAGTTCGGGCAGCAATCCGCACATCAACATCTTTGGCAATTACAACCTGGGTAACGGCACCTCGATCCTGCAGATGGGTGTGGTCAACAGCATCGGCGCCGATGTGCGTTACGAGACCAAGAAGGGCTCCATCGTCAGTGGCCCGGTCTATGCCGCCAGCTTCAACACCGTGGCGCCCAACGGTACCTTCATGTTCAACGACCCGACCCGCAACAAGAGCGTGGCGTCGGCCGAAGGCCTGTGGAGCGAGTACCTGAAAGGCCTGCTCGGTGGCGCCTATAGCAGCGCCGATAAAGTGGCCGGACTGCTTGCCAATCTTCAATATGGTGGCGGTGCGACCAACACCGAACAGCTCAACAACAATCTGTTCAAGCAGCCGGGGGATGCGAGTTACGGTGGTACGGCCATCATCGTCTATGGTGCCTGCCTGCCGCATGTAGGGGGTTCGCGTTGTGGCACCAATCAGCCTGGCTATACCGACTACACGACCTTCCCCTACAACTACGAGGGCAGCGTAAAGATTCCGACGGTCGCCTATGTGGGGACGCGCAACGGCACGGCCAGCTACGGAAGCAATGCGGCCATCGCCAATGACAACAGTGCCATCCGCGCGCGTGAGGTGAACATCCGCGCCAAGTACATCGACATCAATGGCACGATCGAAGCCGGTGCCGGCATCGACTGGTCGGTGAAGATCGTCGATAACCAGTTCACGCGTGGTTGGTTGCAAATGGTTGAAAGCAGGCCGGGCGTCTATGACGTCCCGACCTACATGCTCGAAACCGTAGGTAGAGCTTCCAGCCTGATCGGAGTGAAGTACGACTCGGTCAGCAAGCGTTTCATCGTGGATGACGTCAATGCGTCCGGTGGCGGCAAGGTGACGCTGGACGGCAGCATCGTCAGTACCACCAACAAGGGCAAGATCAACGTCACCAGCGGCTTCGGCCGGGTAGAGGTTGGGGTGGACCTGGACCGCGATGTGCAGCTGAGCGGCATGAACGTGGCGACCGGCCAGGACGGCGTGGTGCAGATCATCGATCGGCTGAAGAAAGGTGCCAACAACCAGCCCTACACCGTCTGGTACGTGCAGCAAGCCGGAAAGGCGGCGGCTGCTTATGACAATGCAATCTGCGGCGCTGCCTGCACCACCTGGGAGGATGCGAGCCAGATCAGCAATACCACTACCTACAAACCGAAGGAGGGCATGCGTTATCGCTGGAACATGTCCGCTCGGGTCGGCCGCAAGGTTGACTGGGACAGTGGCACGGCTGGTACCTGGAGGTTCTTGAACAGCAGCGGCTTGGAAGCTTCTGGCGCGCAGCGCTGGAACACGGGTAATGGCACCTACTATCAGGACACACCGGGTGGTGCCGATTTCGCGTGGGATTACTCGGGTTCATTCAACTCGTACTCCAGTGCGACGGTCGGATACGGTTGCGGTGTTGTTCAAAAGGGATGCAATTTCGGCTTCCCGGAACCGTCGAACGGGCTGCATTGGGACCCGAGCCGCGAAGGCGGCGACGGCGGCTGGGAAACCTGGTACCGCTACCGGATGCCAACCGACGGCAACCTCACGCTCAACGCCAGCGTCCGGGCCGACAATCCGATCTCCATTGGTTTTGTCACCCGCGACAAGGGCAGCGTGGATGTCAGCGTCGGCAACAACCTGTATCTCAACGGGACCATCAACAACAAGGCCGGCACCACCACCCTGGAGTCGCGCAACGGCAGCATCATTCAGGGCAATGACCGCGCCACCCTGTATGCGCAGGAGCTGGTACTAAAGGCCAACAACAACATTGGTGCGCTGGCTGGACAAGCGATCGATGTAGCACTTTCCGATGGCGGCACGCTGAAGGCCACCACCAAGGGTGGCGATATCGCGCTGGACATCCATTCCGACGCGACGCTGCGCCTCAACGCCGGCAATAGTCAGTCCGGTTATGGCAACGTCAGCGTGATTGCATCGGGTGACATCAAGGGCATCGGCGGTGACGCGGTGTCCATCGTCGGCAGCAACATCAACCTGGTCAGTACCACGGGCAGCATCGGCAGTATCAGCAAGGATGGGGCGTTGGTGATTGGTGCCCATGAAACCCTCGGTGCGGACAACCGCCTGCGCGGTGGCAACGTGGTGGCGGTGGCACGCAATGATGTGTCGCTCAAGGATGTGGACGGCGATTTCTGGGTGGGCAAGGTGACCGCGCTGACGGGTGACGTGTACCTGGAAGCCGCCGCCGGCTCCTTGCTGGACGCTTCCCAGCGTGAAGATGCCAATGCACTGACCGACAGCCAGATTGCCGACATCCGCACCCGCCTCAAGCTTGATGGTGGTGGTGTGGCCGATACCGTGGCGACCTATGAACGCCAGGTGGAAAGCCGCTACGCCGAGTATTGGAATCTGAAGAGCCACGGTGAGTTCGTGGGGGGCGTGTTCGTCCCCGACTCCACTGCTATCGACGCCTTCCGCGCCCGTGCCACCGTGGCGGCAGGGGCGATGCAGAGTGATGCCCAGATTTTGGCTTACATCGCCAGCATGGCCGAAGAGGTGGGCGCACAGTTTGCCGAACTCTATGGCTCAGGTTGGGCGACGCAGACGGCGTTCCAGACGCGGGATGCGGGCTACAACTTCGTGCTCGACACCGGCTCGGACACGTACAGCAAGCTTGCTGCGCGCTCCAAGTGGGATGACGACCAGCTGCGCTTCGCCATCAGTGCCAGCGCGTTGGAGCCGGCCAAGTCATCCAGTGGCAGCGTGACGGAACCCACCATCTCTGGCCGCAATGTCGAACTGGTTGCCCGTGACAGCTTGGGCCGTCTGGCCGAAAGCGTGGATGTGGACTATGCACGCGTCTTCGCGGGGAACCTGAGTTCGCAGGAAGCAATGGCGCTGGCCATGGCTACCGCTCCTGGCGATGTACAGCTGATCGGTCATGCCGGGCAGGTCATCTCCATCGACGAACTGCGGGCGATGAGCGAGGCCGAGCTGCAGGCTGGCCCCGTGGCATCCATCCGCATCAAGCAGACCTCGCCGTTGTATGTGGCCGCCAGTGGCAGCTTGACTGCCAAAGCCGGCGATGCGGCTTATCTGCATGCCACCAATGACCTGGCGATTGCCGCATTGGACGTGGGTGGTTCGGCGCAGATCGCCGTTGAAGGCAACCTCACCGGGGCGACAGCCAATGCGATGCTGAGCGTTGGCGGCGACTTGGCGTTGGAAACCAAGGGCGATATCGGGCAGAACATTGCCAGTGCCAACCCGTCGCTGTTGAACCTGAAGTTGGGCGGGACGTTGTCCGGCAACGCGGGCGGGGCGATGGGCATCCGTCAGCACGGCGGCGATCTGGTATTTGATTCGCTGTACAGCGGCGACCGCATGCGCATTGATGTGGCCGACGGCAGCCTGCTGTCCACCTCCTCTAGTCTCGTGACGCTGCGCTCGGAGAAGGGCGGCGTTGAACTGACTGCCCGCGACGACATCCGTGCCGTTGATGGTGGTTCGCTCAACCTGCAGCTGGACAGCGGCAAACTGGACGGCGTGGCCGGCGGTGAAGTCCGCATCAGCAGCCCGAAAAATGCGCTCAACATCGGCTCGCTGGTCAGCGGTCGCGACATGTTGATCGGATCGATATCCGACCTGACCGCGACCTTGTTGCGCTCGGGCGGCGCGCTGTACGCCGATGCCAAGGGCATCATGCGGATTGGCTCAGCCGAATCAGAAAGTGATGTCGCGCTGTCTGCCAATGGTGATTTGTCGGCCGATAGCGTGGTCTCACGCACGGGCGATGCTTCGCTTGTCGCGGGCGGTGGCGTGGACCTAGGTGACCTGCAGGCTGCTACGGTCATTCTGGATGCCGGCGACGTGCTGCAGTTGCGGGCCGGAGGGCGGGTTGCTGGTGACAGCATTGTGGCCAAGGCCGGCAGCCTGGACATGGGTAACGGTGCCCGGATGCAGGCCGGAACGTCTTTGAGTGTGGATACGACCGGTGACATGACGCTGGGGCAGCTGCAGGTCAGTGCAGCCGCAGGCGCAGGTACGCTGGATCTGGTCGCCGGAGGCGGGATTGTCGGCAACGGCGATGGCCAGGTGAATCTGTTGTCTGGCAACGACGTGCAGGTGAACATCGCAGCGCAGACGGGGATCGGCCAGACGGGTGAGCGGCTCACGCTCGACGGTGGTCAGGTCAATGCCAGCACGCAGAACGGGGACGCAATGCTGTCCTTCGTGAGTGCCGCGCAGATCGGCACGGTGCAGGCGCAGGGCGGCAACATCGATCTGCTGGGTGCCGCAGATGTCGACTTCGGCCTGCTGCAGGCCTCGGGCGACGTGCGTGTGGATGCCGTATCGCTGCAGGGCGGTGATATCGATGCAGGCGGCGGCATCACTGCCGAAACTGCTGGTGCGATGGATCTGCACAATGCGATGGCTGGGGCGGGCATGCAGCTGACGGCAGGTGGCGCGCTCAGTGCCAATGGGCTGCAGTCGAACGACGCGATGACACTGTCGTCGGGCAACACCCTGGATGTGAAGCAGCTGACCAGTGGCGCGCATCTGGATGCTGACGCTGTGGGCACGTTGTCCATCGCCGACGCCAAGGTGACCGGCAATGCCGCCATCGACGGTCAGGCGGATGTGGTGCTGGGGCAGGCGGTCGTGGGTCAGGCGCTGGCAGTCGACGCTGGCACCGATCTGACCGCCACCACGCTGGACGTGACTGGCAACAGCACGTTGACCAGCGGCGGCGATACCTCGGTGACCACCTTCAAGGGTCGCGGCGATCTGTCGGCGAAGGCTGGCGGTGATCTGGCATTGGGTACCGGCACCGTTGGCGGCAACGCCACGCTGTCGAGCATTGGCAGCACGACGATCGACACGCTGTCGGCACAGGGCTCGCTGGATGCAACGTCGGGTGCGGCATTGGCTGCACGCACGCTGTCCTCCGGCGCTTCGATGACCCTGTCGTCGGGCAACACCCTGGATGTGCAGCAGCTGACCAGTGGCGCGAATCTGGATGCTGACGCTGTGGGCACGCTGTCCATCGCCGACGCCAAGGTGACCGGCAATGCCGCCATCGACGGCCAGAGGGATGTGGTGCTGGGCCAGGCAGTCGTGGGTCAGACGCTGGCCGTCAATGCGGCTACCGATCTGACTGCCACCACGCTGGACGTGGTCGGCAACAGCACGTTGACCAGTGGCGGCGATACCTCGGTGACCACCTTCAATGGTCGCGGCGATCTGACTGCGAAGGCTGGCGGTGATCTGGCCTTGGGTACCGGCACCGTTGGCGGCAACGCCACGCTGGCGAGCGTTGGCAGCACCACGATCGACACGCTGTCGGCACAGGGCTCGCTGGATGCAACGTCGGGCGCGGCATTGGCTGCACGCACGCTGTCCTCCGGCGCTTCGATGACGCTGGCGTCGGGCAACACCCTGGATGTTCAGCAGCTGACCAGTGGCGCGAATCTGGATGCTGACGCCGTGGACACGTTGTCAATCGCCGACGCCAAGGTGACCGGCAATGCCGCCATCGACAGTCAGGCGGATGTGGTACTGGGCCAGGCGGTCGTGGGTCAGACGCTGGCAGTCAACGCGGCTACCGATCTGACCGCCACGACGCTGGACGTGACTGGCAACAGCACGTTGACCAGCGGCGGCGATACCTCGGTGACCACCTTCAATGGTCGCGGCGATCTGTCGGCGAAGGCTGACGGTGATCTGGCATTGGGTAACGGCACCGTTGGCGGCAACGCCACGCTGTCGAGCATTGGCCGCACGACGATCGACACGCTGTCGGCACAGGGCTCGCTGGATGCAACGTCGGGCGCGGCATTGGCTGCACGCACGCTGTCCTCCGGCGCTTCGATGACCCTGTCGTCGGGCAACACCCTGGATGTGCAGCAGCTGACCAGTGGCGCGAATCTGGATGCTGACGCTGTGGGCACGCTGTCCATCGCCGATGCCAAGGTGACCGGTAATGCGGCCATCGATGGTCAAGCGGATGTGGTGCTGGGTCAGGCGGTCGTGGGTCAGGCGCTGGCCGTCAACGCGGCTACCGATCTGACCGCCACCACGCTGGACGTGACTGGCAACAGCACGTTGACCAGCGGCGGCGATACCTCGGTGACCACCTTCAATGGCCAGAGCGATCTGTCGGCGAAGGCTGGCGGTGATCTGGCACTGGGTAATGGCACCGTCGGCGGCAACGCCACGCTGTCGAGCATTGGCAGCACCACGATCGACACGCTGTCGACACAGGGCTCGCTGGATGCAACGTCGGGTGCGGCATTGGCGGCACGCACGCTGTCCTCCGGCGCTTCGATGACGCTGTCGTCGGGCAACACCCTGGATGTGCAGCAGCTGACCAGTGGCGCGAATCTGGATGCTGACGCTGTGGGCACGTTGTCCATCGCCGATGCCAAGGTGACCGGTAATGCATCCATCGACGGCCAAGCGGATGTGGTGCTGGGCCAGGCGGTCGTGGGTCAGACGCTGGCAGTCAACGCGGCTGCCGATCTGACTGTCACCACGCTGGACGTGACTGGCAACAGCACGTTGACCAGCGGCGGCGATACCTCTGTGACCACCTTCAATGGCCAGGGCGATCTGACTGCGAAGGCCGGTGACAATGCCGCGTTCGAGACCGTCACGGTGGGCGGCTCCATGCACCTGCAGGCCGGCAAGGCTATTGATGTGGGCACGGCCGTGATCGGTGTGGATGCTACCTGGGTGGCAGGTACCGACTTGACTGCCGATGAGGTAACGACAGGCTGCAATTTCAGCGGCGACGCCGGCGGCACGCTCGCCATCGGTTCGGTGAAGGCCGGTTGCGGCCTGCAGTTGGCGTCCACTGAGAGTCTGTCCTTCGACAGTCTGCAAGCCGGGGCTGATATCGGATTGACCTCACGTCGCGGCGACGTACAAGGTCGCAGCGCTGATGCTGGCGGCTCGTTGCAGGTCAATGCGGCCACCGCAATCGGCATCAACACCGCGATGGCCGGCACCGATATCACCGCCAACAGCGGTGGTGCCCAGCAGTGGGGCAGCTACCGCGCTGGCCGCGATGCGCGCTTGACCGCCGTTGGCGATGTGGTGACGGGGAGCGGTGACAGCGGCGGCCTGCAGTCAATCACCTCTGGCGGCAGCATCCACTTTGATCGCATCCAGGCCGGCACTACTGCCAGCATGGATGCACAGGGTGGCTCGCTGACTGGTGGGGTGCTGCGTGCGGCATCGGGTGATTTGGCGGCACGCGATCACCTATCGCTGGCAGCCGGCATGGTGGACACACGTTTGAATCTGGCGGCCACTGACATCACTGCCCACATCACGCAATCCAGCCAGGGGCAGGGCCCGTTGACGACCACGCTCACCGGCTATCGCAATGGTGTGGCGCATCAGGTGGTAGTTGAAGTGGATCCGCGTGATGCCTGGTTGATTGACCAGATCAAGGCAGTGGATGCGCAACTGGCTTCGACCGCGGCACGTGCCGACATCGCGCAGGGTTACATCGAGAAGACCATGACCTTGGCCTCCTCTGGCATGAAGGTGCTGATGGACAACACCAGCCCGGTGCTGCGTTCGGCCGATGTGCAGTTGACCCAGTTGGACAAGACGTTCCGTTTGTCGGCTAACGGCACCTTCCTGGATACCAATGCTTATGTGGTCCGCTTTGCCGATGGCTTCCGCGTGACCAGCCCGAACTACAACCCGGACCACGTAGTAGGCGGCCCCGACTATCTGGGCGAGAGTGCGGTGCGCTACATGAGCCGCATGCTCAGGCTGGAGACGACGGACCGCAACAATGCACCGGCATCGGGTTGGCTGGACGACGGGCAGGAGAAGGATGACGTCATCTCCTCTGCCGACGGTGCGGTCAACCTCGGGGCCCCCAACTGATGAACCACAGGAACAGAAACATGTATCGAGGGATGCTCCTCATCGGCAGCGCCTTGTTGCCCTGCATTGCCAGCGCGCAGTCGACAGACGCAAGCCAGGGGCAAGCGGCTGCGCAGCGTATCGACGGCTACTACGAGCAGCGTCAGCCGCTGCAGCCACGCAAACCGGTGGTGGATCCCCTGCAGCAGGAAGCGCCGGTCAGCGACTCGTCAACGGCCGGTGACGCCACAACGCGATTCGTGTTGAAGGAAGTCAGCTTCAGTCCTTCCGAGCTGCTGGCGAGCGAAACGCTGGACACCATTCGCGCCCGCTACCAGGGTCGCGAAGTAAGCCTGGCGGAGTTGAACCAGATGGTCGCCGAGGTCAACGCGGCCTATGAGGCGCAGGGCATCACCACCGCCAAGGCACTGTTGCGCGAACAATCCATCGAAGACGGACGCGTTGAAGTCACCCTGTTGGAAGGGCGGCTGGGGCAGTTGCAGGTAACCGGTGAAGGCAAGGTGCCGGTGCGCTTTGTCGAAAAGCGTGTTCACCAGCCCGTAGGCGAGGTGGTGCAGACCAATCGTCTGCGCGATGACCTGGTCTACCTCAACCGCACCAGCGACCTGCAGGTGCGCGCACTGTTGCGTCCAGGTAAAACCGCCGGGCAGACCGACATCGTGTTGATGACCGAAATGCCAGACCGCAGCAACTGGGGCGTGTTCGTCGACAACTCCGGTGTGGAGAGCACGGGTCGCGAACGGTATGGCGTGCAGGGACAATTCTGGGGGCTGGCAAGCATCAACGACCTGCTGTCGGGCTCGGTGGCGTACTCGCGCGGCGGCCTGGAAGGGCGTGTTTCCTATTCGGGCATCATCAACAAGCGCAACGGTCGCCTGGGTGTGAATGTCTCGCGCAACCAGATCAACATCATTGACGGTGCCTACCGCGACCTCGATATCACAGGTGAATCCACCAACTATGGTTTGGAGTTCACCCAGCCGTGGATCGCAAACCAGCATTGGCTGTTGTCCACCGTGGCCAGCATTGGTCGCAGCAATTCGATCTCGGAAATCGCCGATGTGCGCGTTTCGGAAATCGACTCGACCGTCATGACACTGGGGTTGAACACCGGCTATCGCAACGATGGCTATGACTGGACCTTCTACCAAGGCGTGTCACGCATCCAGACCGATGAAACCCTGGCCAAGGGGCGCAATTTCACCACCGCCAACGGCAGTACCTCGTGGACGCAGCGCATCGGTGCAAGCGGCTTCCTGTACCGCGCGCAGTTGGGTTGGCAGTTCACCAGTGGTGACTTCCTGCCATCGAGCAACCTGTTTCAGGTGGGCGGTATCGGCAGCGTGCGTGGTTACGTGCGCGGTGCCTTGTCGGGTGTGAAGGGCTACTTCGGCAGCGTGGAACTGCACCGGCCGTATCGGCAGGCGCACGATGTGTATGTGTTCTTCGACCACGGCGATGTGCGCGGTGACTTCCCGACGGCCGCCAGCATCAGCAGCGTGGGGCTGGGCATGAATGGACAGTTCGCCAGCCGCTACAGCTACAGCCTGGATCTGGGTCATCCGCTGGATGACGTGCTCAAGGATCAGGACAGCGTGCGCGCCGATTTCCGCATCAGCGCACGCTGGTAACCGCCATCAGGTGCGAGCAGCGGCGAATCAGCCCTGCTCGCGCACGATTTCCACCAACCGCGGGCCGTAGCGCGAAAGCTTGCTGCCGCCAATACCACCGACGCGGCCCAGGGCATCGACACTGGTCGGGCGTTGTTCGGCGATGTTGCGCAGGGTGCTGTCGTGGAAGATCACGAATGCCGGCACGTTCTGCTCGCGCGCCAGCTCTGCACGCAGTCCGCGCAGCGCGTTGAACAGCACCAGATCGTGTGGCTGCACCGGCAGCCCGGTGCGTGAACCACCACTGCGCTCGCGTTCGCGGGTGGTGGCTGGGCTTTCTCGACGCATCATCATCTGCCGGCGACCCTTGAGCACATCGCGGCTGGCATCAGTCAGGCGCAGGCCGCCGTGGGCGGTCGGGTCCACTTCCAGCAGGCTGGCGGCGACCAATTGCCGGAACACGCCGCGCCAGCTGCGCGCGTCCAGGTCGCGACCGATACCGTAGGTGCTCAACTTGTCGTGGCCCAGCTGAAGCAGCCGCTCGGCGTCACTGCCGCGCAGGATGTCGATCAAATGGCCGACGCCAAAACGTTGGCCGCTACGGTAGACGCAGCTCAAGGCTTTCTGCGCCGGTACGGTGGCGTCCCATGCGGCGGGCGGGGTAAGGCAGTTGTCGCAGTTGCCACAGGGTTTTGGGTAAGTCTCACCAAAGCCGGCGAGCAATACCTGACGGCGGCACTGCATGGATTCGCAGTAGCCGAGCAGGTGGTCGAGCTTGGCGCGTTCGAGCTGCTTGCGCTCCTCACCGGCTTCGGACTGCTCGATCATCTGCTTGAGCAACACCACATCGCCGAGCCCGTAACACAGCCAGGCTTCGGCAGGCTCGCCGTCGCGGCCAGCGCGGCCGGTTTCCTGGTAGTAACCCTCCATCGACTTGGGCAGATCGGTATGTGCGACGAAGCGCACGTCCGGTTTGTCGATACCCATGCCGAAGGCGATGGTGGCGCACATCACGATGCCGTCTTCGCGCAGAAAGCGGCGTTGGTTGACCGCGCGTACCTCGGCCGGCAGGCCGGCGTGGTAGGGCAGGGCGGTCATCCCCTCCCTGCACAGAAACTCAGCGGTCTCCTCGACCTTGCGCCGGGACATGCAATAGACGATGCCGGCTTCGTCGCGATGGTCCTTGAGGAAACCCAGCAGCTGGCGCTTGGCGTTGTCCTTCTGCACCACGGTGTAGCGGATATTGGGGCGGTCGAACGAGCTGACGAAGTGGCGAGCGGTGGTCAGGTCCAGGCGCTCGGCGATCTCGCGCTGTGTCGGCGGGTCGGCGGTGGCGGTCAGGGCGATGCGCGGGATTTCCGGCCAGCGCTCGTGCAGTACGGTCAGCTGGCGGTATTCCGGGCGGAAATCGTGGCCCCATTGCGACACGCAATGCGCCTCGTCAATGGCGAATAGCGCAATCCGGCTGCGTTCCAGCAGCGACAGAAAGCGCCCGGTCAGCAGCCGCTCCGGCGCGACATACAGCAACTGCAGTTCGCCTGAGAGCAGTTCGCGCTCGACCCGCGCGGCGGTTTCGGCATCCAGCGTGGAATTGAGGAACTCGGCGCGTACACCGGCCTGGCGCAATGCTTCTACCTGGTCCTGCATCAGCGCGATCAACGGCGAGATGACGATGCCGCAGCCATCGCGCAGCAGCGCGGGGATCTGATAACACAGGGATTTACCGCCACCGGTGGGCATCAGCACCAGGGCATCGTTGCCGCTGGCGACGTGTTCGACGATGGCCTGCTGGTCGCCGCGGAAACTGTCGTAACCGAAAACGCTGGAAAGCAGCTCTTGCGCGGGACTGTGGGGCATCGGCGTAGTTTACCCGTTGCCGGGCGCGCGCCGGGTTGCCGGTTTCCGGGCTTTGGCGTGCGACGGGTTGAAATCCGTTGCAGGGCTGGCGACCGCAAGGTTTGCAGCGGTTGAGGCAATCGTGAAGGGTGCGCTTCCCATCATTGCCCTTCGCATCCCGCAGAAGGGACGGGGCTGGAAGCCGCAACAGCGTGGGCCAAGCGGCCGTCAGACCGAACAATCCAACGCGAGTAGAGCCCTTTTGAGCCCGAAGACGAGGGAATCTGGGGCTGGGACCCTGGAGTTTGCGTTACAGGCTCCCGGAAGGGTGCGCGGGACGACTGCCACGCCTTGAGCCACGGGGCAAAGACGGGGGATATGGCCGGAAGATGAGGCCGGATCCGGGATTTCGCAGGCGAAATCCCGGAAAGCCCAAGGGGGCAAAGGCCCGGTAGGGTTACTGCAGCAGCGAACGCAGCATCCAGGCGTACTTCTCGTGGGTTTGCAGGCGCTGTGTCATCAGATCTTCGGTTGGGGCGTCGTCGGCGTCGTCGGCCACGTCCAGAACCTTGCGTGCGGTGCGGCACACGGCCTCGTTGGCGGTGACCAACTGGCGTACCATCTCCCGCCAGTCTGCGCTGTCGGTCAGGCCCGGTTCTTCGGGGATCGAGGTCAGGGCGGCGAATTCGCGGTAGGAGCCCGGGGCATTGAAGCCCAATGCGCGGATGCGTTCAGCAACGTCGTCCAGGGCTGCCCACTGCTCGGTGTACTGGGTTTCAAACATGGTGTGCAGCGAGTTGAACATCGACCCGGTGACATTCCAATGGAAGTTGTGGGTCTTCAGGTAGAGCGTGAATGCGTCCGCCTGGAAGGCGGCCAGCCCATCGGCGATCTTCTTGCGATCGCCTTCCTTGATCCCGATATCGATGTTCGGGGCCGATGGGGCCGCCGATGCCAGCTTCTGCTTGCCGGTCTTGGTCTTTACCGGTGCTGCCTTTACTGCCTTGGTCTTCGCCATGGGGGAAATCCTCCTTGTGGATGAGATGGTTTTCACAATAGATCAGACTAACCCTTCAGATGTGATCAAAGTTTTAAACGATTCGATTGATGAGCACTATCAACAAACCTTCCGCTTCCTCCCTGCACCCGCAGCAGCTCGCCATTGACGGGGCCATGAGCCGCGATCGCGGCCGCTTGCTGGGGATGCTCGCGCGCGTGCGCGCCAAACCCAACGATGCCGCTGTGGGGGCCGCGTTTGAGCAGGCCTTGCAGACATCGGTGCAGCGACGTGAGACGCGGGCGCTGAACCAGCCGGCAATCAGTCTGGACGACAGTCTGCCGATTGCGCGTGAAGCCGAGCGCATCACCGCATTGATTCGCGAGCATCAAGTGGTGGTGATCGCGGGTGAGACCGGGTCGGGCAAAACCACGCAGTTGCCCAAGCTGTGTCTGGCCGCCGGCCGTGGCCAGGCCGGGATGATCGGCTGTACCCAGCCGCGACGGATTGCCGCCCGTGCGGTGGCTACCCGTGTCGCGCAGGAGCTGAAGTCCGAGCTAGGCACGGTGGTTGGCTATCAGGTGCGCTTCACCGATCGCGTCGGTGATGACACCCGTATCAAGTTCATGACCGACGGCATCCTGCTGGCTGAAATCAGCAGCGACCGCTGGCTGTCCAACTACGACACGATCATTGTTGATGAGGCGCACGAACGCAGCCTCAACATCGACTTCCTGCTCGGCTATCTCAAGCAGCTGCTGAAAAAGCGCCCCGACCTAAAGCTGATCGTCACCTCGGCCACCATCGACACCTCCCGCTTCGCCCAGCATTTCGACGACGCGCCGGTGATCAGTGTGGAAGGCCGCACGTTCCCGGTGGAAGTACGTTATCGCCCGCTGGAAGGCGAATCCGGTGGTGACAGCCAGGATCGCGATGGCGAGCGCACCGTCAATGAAGCAGTGGTGGCGGCGGTGGATGAGATTACCCGGCTCGACCCGCGCGGCGACATCCTGATGTTCTTCCCGGGCGAGCGCGAGATCCGCGACGCGCATCAGGCGCTGGAGCGTCGTAAGTACCGCGAAACCGAGGTGCTGCCGCTGTACGCGCGGCTGTCGGTGAAGGATCAGGACCAGGTATTCAATCCGGGCGGCAAGCGTCGCATCGTGTTGGCCACCAACGTGGCGGAAACCTCGCTGACGGTGCCGCGTATTCGTTATGTGGTCGATCCGGGGTTTGCCCGGATCAAACGCTACAGTCCGCGGCAGAAGCTGGACCGCCTGCATATCGAAGCCGTCTCACAGGCCAGCGCCAACCAGCGCAAGGGCCGTTGCGGACGTGTTTCCGAGGGCATCTGCTACCGGTTGTATTCGGAAGCCGATTTCCAGTCGCGCGCCGAGTTCACCGATCCGGAAATCCGCCGTTCCTCGCTGTCTGGCGTGATCCTGCGGATGTTGCAGCTGGGCCTGGGCCAGATCGAGGACTTCCCGTTCCTGGAAGCGCCGGACGAACGCGCCGTGGCCGACGGTTGGCAGCAGCTGGGCGAGCTTGGCGCGGTGGATGGTGAGCGCAAGCTCACCGCGATCGGCCGGCAAATGGCGCGCCTGCCGGTGGACGTGAAACTGGCACGCATGCTGGTGGCTGCGCAGGCACAAGGGTGTCTGCGTCCGATGCTGGTGATTGCCTCGTTCCTCGGTATCCAGGACCCGCGTGAGCGTCCGCCGGAAGCACGTGCCGCTGCCGACAACGCGCACGCATTGTTCGCCGATGGTCGTTCCGAATTCGTCGGTGTGCTGCGGCTGTGGGATGGCTACCGTCAGGCACACGAAGACTTGACCCAATCCAAGCTGCGCGATTGGTGTGGCCGGCATTTTCTCGGCTTCCTGCGGATGCGGGAATGGCGCGAACTGCATCGCCAGTTGCGTTTGCTGTGCGAGGAATTGGGCTGGAACGAGGAGCCCGCAGTAGCCTCGCTTGAACCGTTGTTGGCGGGTTCTTCCGCACCGGCACCGGTGCGTGACGATGAAGCCAAGGCCAAAGTCACCCGTGGCCAGCAACACCGTGCCGCGCGTCTGGCTCGCGAAGGCAAGAGCGAGCCGGTGGCGGATACCGCCAAGGCCGCACCAACGAAATCCCGCAACGAGGAAGTAGGTGGTGGCTTCAGCGAAAAATTACGCGCTGCCGCCTACCAGACGCTGCACCGTGCGCTGATCGCCGGTCTGCCTACGCAGATCGGGCATCGCAGCGAGAAGGGGGATTTCCTCGCCCCACGCCAGCGCCGCTTCCTGCCATTCCCCGGCTCCACCCTGGCCAAGCGTCCGCCGCCGTGGCTGTTGACCGCCACGCTGCTGGACACCCAGAAAATCTGGGGCCTGACCAATGCGGCGATCGAGCCGGATTGGGTGATTGCCGAGCTGCCGCATCTGCTGCTGCGCAAGCACTTCGATCCGCACTGGTCGCGGGCGCAGGGCCAGGTGCTGGCTTCGGAGCAGATCAGTCTGTTCGGGTTGGTGCTGGCGCCGAAAAAGCCAGTGCACTACGGCCGCATCGCGCCGGGCGAAGCGCACGATATTTTCGTGCGGCAAGGTCTGGTCACCGGTGAAATCACCACCCGCGCAGGCTTTGTCGCCGATAATCTCAAGGTGTTGGAGCACGCACGCGAGGAAGAAGCCAAACTGCGCCGCGCCGGTATCGTTGCCGACGAAAACTGGCAGGCACGTTGGTACCTGGATCGGATTCCCTCGGACATCTATTCGGCCACGG
The DNA here is from genome assembly GCF_027497995.1 of Stenotrophomonas sp. Iso1. Classification (GTDB taxonomy): domain Bacteria; phylum Pseudomonadota; class Gammaproteobacteria; order Xanthomonadales; family Xanthomonadaceae; genus Stenotrophomonas. Next base: position 38,635 of record NZ_JAODBT010000002.1, read on the forward strand.
GCCTGGACAGCTGGTGGAAGGCACTGCCAATAGAGCAGCGCCGCAACCTGCATTGGGCGATGGCCGACCTGTTGCCGGGCGAGGGCAGTGAACAGGACCGCTATCCGAAGTACTTCCCGCTGGGCGATGCGCGACTGGCGCTGCACTACCGTTTCGAGCCGGGTGCAGAGGCCGATGGTGTGACGCTGGATGTGCCGCTGCACCTGCTCAATGCGTTGGACCCGGCACGGTTGTCGTGGCTGGCGCCGGGCTTTGTTGCCGAAAAAGCGTCGGCGTTGATCCGTAGCCTGCCCAAGGCGATGCGCCGCAACTACGTGCCGGCGCCGGACTTTGGTCGTGCGTTCTTTGAAGCATGGCAGGAGCCGTCGGCCGATGACATCCGTGGCGAACTGGCGCGCTTCCTGTCCAAGGCAACGGGCGCGACGGTCGCGGCAACCGATTTCGATCTTGAAGCGTTGGATTCGCACCTGCTCATGAATCTGCGCCTGTGCGACGAGCACGGCACGTTGTTGGCGATGTCACGCGATCTGGATGCCTTGCGCGCACGCTTCGGTGAGCGCGCCGGCAGTGCGTTCGCAGAGCGGGCAGGCAAGGCGCTGGCCGCGGAAGGGCTGCGTGAATTTCCTGCAGTCGCCATTCCCCAGCAGGTGCCAGGCGAAGCGGGTGTACCGGCGTACCCGGCGCTGGTGGATACCGGTGATGCAGCGGCGCTGCGTATTTTTGCCGACCGCAACGAAGCCGCGTTGGCGCATCCGGGCGGCGTGCGGCGGTTGTTGGAAATCGCCCTGGCCGACAAGGTCAAGCAGGCACGCAAGCAATTGCCGGTGCCGCCCAAGACCGGCCTGTTGTATGCCGCGATTGAATCGCAAGAGCGCCTGCGCGGGGATCTGGTAGATGCGGCGATGAACGCTGTCTTGGCCGATGGCCTGGCGGACATTCGGACACCCGACGCCTTCGAACAACGCCACGCAGATGCCGCCAAACGCCTGTTCGCCGAAGCGATGGCGCGGCTCAAGCTGGCCGAGAGCATTCTTGGGCTGGTCGGCGAATTGCGGCCTCAGCTGGAGGCGCCGTTGATGGGTTGGGCGCGCGGCAATCTGGACGACATGGAAGCGCAGTTGGCGGGGCTGGTGCACGCAGGTTTCCTGCGTGAAACGCCCGCCGATGCATTGGCGCAGTACCCGCGCTACCTCAAGGCGATGATCCTGCGTGCCGAGCGGGCCAAGCGTGATCCGCCCCGCGATCAGGCCCGGATGCTGGAGTTGAAGCCGTTCGTTGATGCGTTGAACGAAGCACGAGTGCAGGGCCGTGCCGGTCGCCCGGAGTGGGCCGCATTGCGCTGGGACATCGAAGAACTGCGAGTGTCGCTGTTCGCGCAGGAGCTGGGCTTCCGCTCCGGTATTTCGGCCAAGAAACTCGCGCAGCGCGTGGCGGCATTGCGTGGTTGATTCGCCCAGCCGCTAGCGGGGCGAGGCCCTGCGCAATTTCGGCGTTGCGCAGGCCGCCGCAGACAGGCGGGCAATTTCATCGCCCGCCTATCGAAAACCTCAGCGTGCCGGCGTCTGCGCTGGCCGGTGCAACTCAAGACAGCGCTGGCGAGCCGTAGTCATCTGCGTATGCGCGTTGCCATGCTCACGGGTAATGGCCTGGCGGAAGGTGGCCATGCGCGTGCGCAAGGCTTGGCTGCGTTGCGCGTCCGGAGCGTTGGCCAGCTGCTCGCCGAGCATTGTCATCTGCTGTTGCAACGTGCTCACGCGGTCATTGGACGGGCCATACACCGAGGCGGTGGCGTTGGCGATGCAGGTACGTTCGGCGGCGCGGTTTGCTTCCAGCTCGCTGTTGGCTGCTGCGGCACTGGCACTTTCACTGGCTTGCCCGGGCTCCGTGCTCACTGTTGGCTCCGAAGCCACAGGGGCTGCTACCGGCGCGGGCACCGAATGCTCGCGCAGTTTCATCGGTTCGGCACGCGCATCGCAGGGATGCTCGGAGTACATGGTTTCGCCGGATTTGCCTTTGCATTTGTAAACCTGGGCAAAGGCGCTGGCCGGGAGCAGCAACAGCAGGAGCATCAAGAGTGCGCGCATGGTGGTGACGTTGTCTGGCGATGGGCGGGCTGCTGCAGCCTGGCCTCCACCGAGGTTCGCCTCGGGGAGGGGCCAGACCAAGAGGGGAACTTACTTGGTGCGGCGGACCTTGGCGCGGGTGTTGAGCCCGTCAACCTGCAGGTACCACACGCCCATCAGGCCGGGGGTGATGCGTACGTCCGGGGTCTGTTTGCGCACGCCAGCGGCGCGGGCGTCATCGGTCTGCTCCCAGATCTGGCCGTTGTCCAGGGAGAACTGGCGGCCTTTGCCAAACCCGGTGAACTCGCCGGTCATCCGCGACTGGATTGGCTCGCTGGAACCAAAGTCATAAAACCCCCGGTTCTTGACGATGACTTCCTGGCGACCTTCCTCGCGAGCCTGCTCCAATGCCACTGTGGTGGCGTGTTCGACCTTGCCCTGCAGCCAGTTGTTCAAGGTGGCAAGTTCCTGCGCACTGAGCTTGTCCAGGCCAGCGGCCTTGAATTCGGTCTCAGACATCTGCTGCTGCAGGTCGCCGGTCACCGTGCGCTGCGCATGGGCGCTGGGCATGGCGGAAAGTGAAAGAGCGGTGAAGGCAAACAGTACGGCCAGGCGCGGAAGCTTCATGGGCAATTGTTCCGGAATGCGGTTGGGCGCTAGTGTAGGGGCAACTGTCTGCAATTGAATGCTGTGAACCGCACCTCCTCCCCTGGCCTGGATACGCTGCTGCAGCGTGCTTCCACCCGAGCCCTGTCCGAGCCGCTGCAACAGGCGTTGCTGGCGTGCTGGCAGCAATCCGACACCGATCACACCCCGCGCCTGCCCTGGCCGGTGCTGGCCGACACCCTGGACTCGCTGGCGCTGCTGTCCGCCGACGAAGGCGTGATCGTGGCCGCGCTGTTGTTCGACCTGCCTGGCCTGCGTACGCGCCTGGCCGAGTTGCCGCTGGGGGCTGCGGCCGCCGCAGTGAGCGGTTTGCTCGACGGCCAGGAAGCGGCCGACCAGGTCTGGGCGCTGCACGCCGGGCGCGAGGCCGGCCGCAACTCTGAAGGGCTGCGGCGCCTGCTGCTGTCCATCATTCACGACCTGCGGGTGGTGCCGATCCTGCTGTCGCGCCAGCTGGCCAGCATGCGTGCGGCAGACAAGCTGCCTGACGCCGAGCGTCGCGCGCTGGCCCAACTGACCCGTGACATCCACGCCCCCTTGGCCAATCGCCTGGGTATCTGGCAGTTGAAATGGGAGCTGGAAGACCTGGCCTTCCGTTTCCTCGAACCGGAAACCTATCGCCACATTGCGCGCGAAGTGGACGAAACCCGCATCGCCCGCGAGCGCTATGTCGAGGCGGTGAAGAAAAAACTGTCTGCGGCATTGGCCGAGCAGGGCATCCGCGGCGAAGTCAGCGGCCGGCCAAAGCACATCTACAGCATCTGGCGAAAGATGCAGAAGAAGCAGCTGGCCTTCGAGCAGCTGTATGACCTGCGTGCGGTACGGGTGATGGTGGACGATGTTGCAGCCTGCTACGCCGCGCTGGGCGCGGTGCATGCGTTGTGGACGCCGATTCCCAGCGAGTTCGACGACTACATCGCCCGGCCCAAGGCCAACGATTACCGCTCGTTGCATACCGCGGTGATCGGCCCGGAAGGGCGCACCATCGAAGTGCAGATACGGACCCACGAAATGCACGCGCAGGCCGAGCTGGGTGTGGCCGCGCACTGGAAGTACAAGGAAGGCGGCAAAGGTGCGGAAAAGGCATTCGACCGCAAGATCACCTGGATGCGGCAGCTGCTGGAACACGCCCAGGACCCGGGCAGCCCCGAGGACCTGGCCGGTGCACTGGATGCCGAACTGATCGAAGACCGGGTCTACGCGCTCAGCCCCAAGGGCGAGGTCATGGACCTGCCGGCTGGCGCCACGCCGCTGGATTTTGCTTACCACGTACACACGATGGTCGGGCACCGTTGCCGCGGGGCCAAGGTCAACGGGCGCATCGTGCCGTTGGGCTACAAGCTGCGCAGCGGGGATCGGGTTGAGATCCTGACGGGCAAGGAGGCTGATCCCCGTCGCGATTGGCTGCTGCTGTCCAACGGCTTCCTCGCCAGTGCCCGTTCGCGTGAAAAAGTGCGCAACTGGTTCCATAAGCTGGACCGTGCCCGCAACGTGCAGGCTGGCCGCGATTTGCTGGACCGCGAACTCAAGCGGTTGGGTCTGCAGCACTCGGACCTGATGGTGGCTGCGCGCAAGTTCCACGCCGACAGCGTGGACGATCTCTACATCCAGGTGGCACTGGGCGACACCGGCCCGAATCAGGTCAGCCGAGCCTTGCTGGAGGCGGAGAAGGCATTGCTGGCGCCACCGACGGCGCCCATCCTGCCACGCCCGACGGCACGTCGTGGCAGTACGGGGAAATCGGATTTCACCGTGCAGGGCGTGGGTAATCTGCTGGTACAGCTGGCGCGGTGCTGTCAGCCGGTGGCCGGCGAGCCGATCCAGGGTTACCTCACCCGTACCCGTGGCGTCACCGTGCATCGCATGGACTGCGTCGCGTTGGCGCGTTTGGCTGCCGCCCATCCCGAGCGCGTATTGCCGGTGGAGTGGGGCCGCACCGGCACCGGTTACGAGGTGGATATCATGGTGCGCGCGATGGACCGGCGTTGGTTGTTGAAGGACATCACCAACCTGATCGCACAGGAAGACGCCTACGTCACCGACATCAACAGTGACAACGTGCGCGACAGCGGCCGGGTGCAATTGCGCCTGCGCCTGAAGGTGAGCGACTACGGGCAGCTTTCCACCTTGCTGGGAAAACTGGACGCGCTGCCGGGCGTTGATGAGGCACGCAGGCTCGGATAACGGGTCTGCGCGCAACACCGCAACAAACCGTCGACGGCGTCTGACAGTAAGCTTGTCGGCATGGAGAACTGGCGGCAGCGCTGCGGACAGGCATTGGAAACGCTCGGCGAACGGCTGCGGCTGTATTTGCGGTGGTGGGTGGCACGTGGCTGGAACAGCCCGCGCGCATGGCGCTGGATCGCCTTGGGTGTGGCCGTGCTGGCGGTGGTGCTGGCAATTTTTCGCCAGCCATTGGCAGACACCCTATGGCCGGAAACCAAGGTTCAGCAGTTGCTCGATGATGGCCGCAAAGCATTGCAGCAAGGGCGCTTGAGTGCGCAGGACGGCAGTGGAGCGCGGGAGTTGTTCGAGGCTGCCGCGGCGTTGGATCCGGACCGGAGTGATGCCCAACAGGCATTGGCATTGACTGGGCAGACCGCCTTGAACCAGGCCCGCGCATCCTTGGCTGCGGGTGACTACCCGGCCGCTACCGCCTCCCTTGAGCTGGCGCAGCAATTGCAGGCGCCGGCGACGGAGATCGCCCCATTGGTCGCCGCACTGCCGCGCAATGCGCACGAACGCGCCAGTGTTGAACAGTTGCTGCACCAAGCCGAGGCCGCGCAGGCGGACGGGCGATTGGACGAGGGCCCGGACAGCGCGCTCCCGCTGTATCAGCGCGTGCTCGCCGTGCAGCCGGATCGAATGCATGCGCTGGAAGGTCGCGATGAAGCGCTGTCCGACCTATTGGCGCAAGCCACGCGACGTGCTTCGTCAGGGGATCTCGCTGCTGCCGCTGCATTGCTCAAGCGTGTGGAAAGCTACGACCCGGGGCATGCCAACCTGCCGTCAGCGAAGGCCGCATTGAACGGCGCGCTGGAACGGCGCAGCCGTCAGGCCGAGCGCGATCTATCGCGCGGGCAACTCAAAAAAGCGGCGGAAGGTTTCCAGCAAGTGTTGGCGGTGGGCGAAGACGCTGTCGCCCGGCAAGGGCTGCAGCGTGTGGCTCTGTTGCAGACGCAGGAAGTGACGCGGCTGGCTGGGGATTTCCATTTCGACCAGGCCGAGGCGGCATTGGCGCAAGCGCGGGAACTTGCTCCAGACAGTGCGGAAGTCAGCGCGGCCGCTCGCACCCTTCAGCGCGCGCGTGCCGCCCAGAAATCCATGGAAGCGCCGCTGCCGGCGGCCGGCCGTGAGCGCCGTTTGAAGGAATTGCTCGCCCAACTGGAGGTTGCCGAAGCGCGTGAGCAATGGCTGCTGCCGCCGGGCAACAGCGCCTATGACCGATTCAAGGCCGCGCAGGCACTGGCCCCACAGGACGCGCGGGTGAAGCGCGCAGCGGCCCGCATTCTGCCGGCGGCGCGCACCTGCTTTGAAGACAACCTGCGCGGGAACCGGCTACGCGGCGCACGTACTTGCCTGGACGCTTGGCAGGCGCTGGCGCCGACCGATGCCGGCCAGGCACCGGCCCGTCGGCGTTTGGCGCAGCGTTGGATTGCGGTGGGCAGTGAGCGGTTGGGCGCAGGCGATACGGCCTTCGCTGTGCAGGCTTTGGCACAGGCGCAGGAAATTGACGGCACCACCCCGGAAATCCGTGATTTCGCCGAACGCGTGCGCACGGCGGTGCCCTAACCGTGGAAGAGGCTGCGGCGGCCGTCAGTGGCCGCTTGTGTCCGATGCGGGGTTGAAGAACGCGCGCTGTACCGCCTCGCGTGCGGCATCCATCGAGAAATGTTGGGCGATGTTGCGCAAGCCATTCTCCGAGAGCTGCTGCCAGAGTGCCTGATCGTTGTACAAACGCACCGTTGCATTGGCAAAGGCCTGTGCGTCATCGGCGACGAGCACATCCTGACCATCGTGCAGGTGCATGCCTTCCACCGCACAGGTGGTCGCGACGAGAGGTTGGCCGTGGGCCATGCTCAGGTTGATCTTGCCCTTCACCCCGGCACCAAAACGTAGAGGCGCCACGGCAATGCGCTTGCCGTCCATGTAGGGCGTCACGTCGGGGACGTAACCGTGGACAGTGACACCTGATTGGTTTGCGGCCAGCGTGCGGATGCTGTCTGGCACGTCGGCACCAATGCAGTGGAAGTGCACATCGGGGAGCTGTGTGCGGATGAGCGGGAACACCTCGCCGATGAACCACTGCATGGCATCCAGGTTGGGCAGGTGCAGAAAGCCGCCGACAAACACCAGATCGTGGCGCTGGGCCCAATCCGCACCGTGGCCCGCGATTTCGTGCAGGTTGGAGATCAGCTCGACCTGCACGCGCGGTGCGTCGGCGGCCAGTTGTTCCTTCTCTGCGGCACTTACCAAAACAGTCACGTCGGTGGCGTCCATCACCGCGAGTTCGCTGGTCCGGGTGCGTTCGGCGCTGCGCAGCAATCCAGCATCAGCGGCTACTTCTGCGCCACGTCGCTCGCGCAGGTAATGCAGGTCAACCGTGTCGAACACGGTGCGCGCCTGTGGTGCGAATTGCTTGACCAGCGCGAGGCATTCGTTGGCGACGTGATAACGCACCATCATCACCGCCGTGAAGCGGGCACCGTTGTCGCGCAACCAGCGGGTCACGCCCTTCAGGAATGGCGCATGCCAGACCTCTACGCCCATGGCTTGCAATGCCTCGGTGGCCTTGCCGGCATGCAGGCCGCGGGTAGGGACAAACACCACATGCGCACCGCCTTCCAGCAGCATGCGGATCAGGTTGACCTGGCGCAGCGAGGCCGAGTCGCGATCTGGCTGCGGCACGGATTCGTCCAGGATCAGGATCTGCGCTTGATGGCGATGCTGGTTGGCCGGTGAGGGCACCGTGCCGGCGGCTAGCTGCTGACGCAATGCGTCGTGCCACTTCGCAGCGAACACCTGTTGATTGCGTACCTGGTAGGCCTTGATGCCGCTTCCGGTATCGGTGCCGTTGCTGGTGCCTTCGTCATGCACCACGCGGCTGGCCGGTTGCACCAGCACGCGACGCCCGGCCGCACGCACCTTGAACGCCAGATCGGTGTCTTCGTAATAGGCCGGCGCGTAGCGCGTATCCAGCCCGCCGAGCTGTTCAAACAGCGCTTTCGGGATGGCCAATGCCGCGCCTGAGCAATAGTCGGTATCGCGCAGGCTGGCGAAGCGGGGATCTTCAGCTGACTCAAAGCGGCCATAGCTCCAGCAGCTGCCATCGGCAAATACCACGCCGCCGGATTCCTGCAGGCGTCCGTCCGGATAGAGCAGCTGAGAGCCGACCAGCCCGGCATCGGGATTGCGCGCGAAGGTGTTGAGCAGTGCGTCCAGCCAGCCGGGCTGCGGAATGGTGTCGTTGTTCAACAGCACGACATACTGGCCGCGACTCAAGCGCAGGCCGTCATTGCAGGCCGCGATGAAGCCGCCATTCTGCGCGCGGACGTGGTAGTGCAGGCCTTTGATCTGCGGCATCCACTCGGCGGTAGCGTCGCTGCTGCCGTCGTCGATCACCAGGATTTCGCAGCTGGCGATGGGCGGGTGCGCGGCCAGCGCCCGCAGGCAGGCCAGCGTGTGATCGCAATGGTTGTAGACCGGGATGACGATGCTGGCCCGGGGGCTGTCGCTGCTGGGCACGCTGAACGGCGCGAACGGGCCGCCGGCAGGCTGATACAACGGCTCGCGACGCGGAGGCGGCTGCTGGCGGGTATGCACCCCCACCCGATGCAGGGTGGCGCGCCAGCCGCGGGTGCGCAGACTGGCAAGACCGCGGCGGATCAAGCCGATGACGCGTTTTACGTGGTAATGCGCGTCGGCCAGTGACATCGACATTCCGTTGGAACTCCAGCTTAAGCAGGGAAGAACAGCGCGCGACGCCTTGGGATGCGGCTGCGTTAGACTCGCGGCAGCCCACATTCTCGCATCCCCGTGCCACGACGCTACGAAACCGACGACGATACCGACAGCAGCACACCGCTATGGCGCAACCGCCTCATTACCTGGGGGCTGGCCGCTGTTGCGTTGGGACTGGGCTTCCTGATCCCCTATACGCTGTACCTGAACGGCCAAGTCACACAGCGGTTCGGTGAGCTGCGTTGGCAGATCCCCACCCGCGTCTATGCGCGCCCATTGGTGCTCAGCCCCGGTGTGGCGATGAACGCCGCCACGCTCAAGACCGAGTTGGCAGCGTCGGGGTATCGCGACGATGGCACCGGCAGCAGCCCGGGTACCTACAAGGTGCAGGGCGGCACGTTCACCATTTCCAGCCGTGGTTACAACGACGTTGACGGCCGCGTGGCCCCGCGCCAGTTGAGCGTTTCGTTGTCCGATGGGCAGGTGGGCTCGGTACGCGAAGGCGGCAGTCGCACGGCGGTCAAGGCCGCGCGCCTGGACCCGGCACGTATCGCCACGCTTTACGGACAGAAGCAGGAAGAGCGCCGATTGGTGCGGGTTTCGGAGACACCGGAGCTGTTGGTCACCGGCTTGCAGGCGGTGGAAGACAAGGACTTCGCGCGCCATCACGGCATCGACCTGAGCGGCATCATGCGAGCGGTGTGGGTGGCGGTGCGCAGTGGCGGTGAAACCCGGCAGGGCGCCAGCACGTTGACCCAGCAGTTGGCCCGCAGCGGCCTGCTGGGCATCGGCAAGGAACAGACGTTCACCCGCAAGTTCAATGAAGTGCTGTACGCGCTGATCATGGAAGCGCGTTACGACAAGGCCACCATTCTGGAGGCCTATCTCAACCAGGTTTACCTGGGCCAACGCGGCGGTCAGGCTATCCATGGCGTGTCTTCGGCGGCGGAATTCTGGTTCGGGCGCGATCTCAATGCGCTGACCACCGAGCAGGTGGCGCTGTTGATCGGTTTGGTGAAGGGGCCGTCGTACTACGACCCGCGCCGCAATCCGGAGCGGGCATTGGATCGCCGTAACTTCGTGCTGGGCAAGCTGCACGAAAGCAATCTGATCGACGATGCCGAATACCAGCGTGCACTGAAAGCACCGCTGGGCGTGTCCAAGACCGCCGGTCTGGCTGCTGCCAATCGCTTCCCGGCGTATATCGACCTGGTGCGTCGTCAGCTCGGCCACGACTACCCGGAGAACGTGCTGCAGGGCGCGGGCCTGAATGTCTTCACTGGCATGTCGCCCTCGGCCCAGGCGTATGCCGAAGGCGCGGTGGCACACACCATCAAGTCGCTGGAAAACAAGCGTCGTCCTGAACTGCAGGCCGGCCTGGTGGTGACCGATGTCCACAACGGCGACGTGCTGGCCGTGATCGGCAGCCGCGACGTGGCCGAGCCGGGCTTCAATCGCGCCATTGAGGCGCAGCGGCAGGTGGGTTCGCTGCTCAAGCCGTTCGTCTATCTGTTGGCGCTGGCGCAACCAGATCGCTTCTCGCTGGCCAGTTGGGTCGATGACTCACCGGTGACGGTCAAGCTGAGCCGGGGCCGCAACTGGACGCCGGGCAATGCCGACAACCGCAGTCACGGCACGGTGCGGCTGATCGACGCGTTGGCACGTTCCTACAACCAGGCCACGGTGCGAGTGGGCATGCAGGTCGGGCCGGAACGGCTGACCCAACTGATCAATGTGCTGGCCGGGCTCAAGGCCGAGTCCAATCCGGCGGTGATTCTGGGCGCGACCGACCAGAGCCCGTACGGCATGGCGCAGCTGTATCAATTCCTGGCGTCGGGCGGTGAAATCCAACCGCTGCACGCGGTGCGAGGCGTAGTCGATGCGCAGGGCAAGCTGCTCAAGCGTTACGACAAGAGCCCGGCTCCGGCGCAGGAAGGTGACTCCATCGCCGCCAACCTGATCAGCGTCGCGTTGCAGCAGGTGGTGTCCAGCGGCACCGCCGCGCGCCTCAACGCCGATGGCCTGTCGCGACTGCAGCCGGCCGGCAAGACCGGCACTTCCAACGATGGCCGCGACAGCTGGTATGCCGGCTACACCGGCGACCACTTGGCGGTGATCTGGATGGGCAACGACCAGAATGAGCAGACCGGTTTGTTTGGTTCCACCGGTTCGATGCGGGTGTGGTCGGGCATTTTCCGCAACCTGCCCAGCAAGCCGCTGCATGTGAATAACAAGGGGCTGGACTGGCAGTACGTCGAGGCCGCCGGCAGCAATGCCACCGATGAAGGCTGCCCCGGCGCGCGTCGCTTCCCGTTCGTGGTCGGTTTCGCGCCACAGTACGTTCCCTGCACGATGCCGGCCGAAGCTGCGCCGGTGGAAGGCCAGGGCGACAGCCAGCAGGAAGGTGGCGGTTGGCGCAGCTGGTTTGGCATGGAACCCAAGCAGCCTGAACCTTCCGCTGCTCCCCCTGCAGAAACCCCTGCGCGATAATGCCAGCCATGAACAACATGCCCTTGATCCGCTCCGCCTTGGTTGCCACGGCCACCTCCCTGTTGCTCAGCGCCTGCATCAGTGCGCCACCGTCCACACCGAAGGTGGTCGACAGCACCACCCCGGCACAGCGATTGGCCGCAGTGGAAGCCATTGCCGGCGTTGATGACACCGAGCTGTCAGTGCAGCCGTTGCGTGATGCTGAGGTGTCTGACCTGCATGCCGCTGCCATCGCCAAGCGTCAGGCCGGCGACTTGGACGGCGCCGCCGAAGCCTTGAACCAGGCATTGTTGCTGGTCGATAACGACCCAGCCATCCTGCAGGAGCGCGCCGAAGTGGCGCTGTTGCAGGCCGATTGGCCGCGCGCCGAGGCGCTGGCCAAGAAAGCGGTGGACCTGGGCTCGCGTACCGGCCCGTTGTGCCGCCGTCACTGGGCCACCATCGAACAATCGCGCCTTGCCCGTGCCGAGAAGGAAAACGCTGTCTCCGCACACGCACAGATCGAAGGCTGCACGGTGCCGGGGATCAAGCGCTTTTGATGCCGGAGCGGGGAATAGGGGCTGGGAGACAGGGAATGCCGGGTTCGATGCCAGATTCCAGGAAATGCACCGGTTGACCATGGCCCTTTTATTTCCTGCCCTCCGTTCGCCAGTCTCCGTTTTGCAGCTATGTCCTCGTTAGCCACCGCCAGCCTTGAAGCGTTGAGTGAAGGTGGTGCGCTTGCGCGCCAGCTGGATGCGTTTGTGCCCCGTCCGGCGCAGCTGCGCCTGACCGGCGCCATCGCCGAAGCGTTCCAGCAGCGCGATGTGCTGCTCGCCGAAGCAGGCACTGGTACGGGCAAAACGTTTGCTTATCTGGTGCCGGCGTTGTTGTCGGGATTGAAGACGATTGTCTCCACCGGTACCCGCGCGCTGCAGGATCAGCTGTATCACCGCGATCTGCCGCGCGTGCGCGCTGCGCTGGGCGTGGGCCACCGTGCCGCGCTGCTGAAAGGGCGCTCCAATTATCTGTGCCGCTACCGGCTCGACCAGGCGCGCGGTGAGCCGCGTTTCACCAGCAACGAGCAGGTGGCGCAGTTCCAGCGCATCGTGACGTGGTCCGGGCGCACCCAGTACGGCGATGTCGCCGAGCTGGATGGGCTGGCCGATGATTCACCGTTGCTGCCGATGGTCACGTCGACCGTGGACAACTGCCTGGGCACCGATTGCCCGTTCTGGGATGACTGCTTCGTGGTGCGTGCGCGGCAGCGCGCGCAGGAAGCGGACCTGGTGGTGGTCAATCATCATCTGCTGCTTGCTGACCTGGCGCTCAAGCAGGAAGGCTTTGGCGAGATATTGCCGGGCGCGCAGGCGTTCATTATCGATGAGGCCCATCAGCTGCCAGAACTGGCAGCGAACTTTTTTGGCGAAGGTTTTGGCATGCGCCCGTGGCAGGAGCTGGCCCGCGACTGCCTGGCCGAATGCCGCAGCGTCGCCGGTGCGCAAGCCACGTTGCAGCAACCTGTTGCCACGTTGGAGTTGGCGCTGCGTGAACTGCGCGACGCCATGGAAAAACTGCCGCAGCGCGGTACGCGTTGGCGCGCCTTGGCAGTGCCGCAGGTTGCTGAGGGTTTCGATGCGGTTTCGGCGGCACTGGCGCAACTGCGTGATGCGCTGACACTGCTGCGTGAAGCATCGCCCGGCCTGGATGCCTGCCACGCACGGGCACAGGAAGGCATGGCGCGGCTGGCGCGCTGGCTGGATGAAGGGACCGTATCGGCAGTCGACGAATGGGACATCGATGAGGCGTCGCCTGCTGCCGAGCCGCACGGGCTGGCAACGGAAGCAGGCGCTCCCATTCCCGACTCCCTGTTCCCCGTTCCCGGCGCCGACAACGATGTGCTCTGGTACGAACTCACCCCGCGCGGCTTCCGCTGCCAACGCACACCGATGGATGTCTCCGGCCCGCTGCGTGAGCATCGCGAACGTTCCATGGCGGCCTGGGTGTTCACCTCGGCCACGCTGACCGTGGGTGGGGAATTCGGGCATTTGGCGACGCGGCTGGGTCTGGATGATCCCAATACGTTGGTCCAGCCCAGCCCGTTTGATTGGCAGCAGCAGGCGCTGTGTTATCTCCCGCAGCAATTGCCCGATCCGGCTGCGCGTGGTTTTGGTACGGCTTTGATCGCCACATTGTGGCCGGTGCTGGAAGCCTCGCAGGGGCGCGCGTTCCTGCTGTTCGCGTCGCACCGTGCGTTGCGGGAAGCGGCCGAGGCATTGCGCGATGGTCCATGGCCGTTGTTCGTGCAAGGTGAGGCGCCGCGCGCCAGCCTGCTGCAGCGCTTCCGCGAATCCGGCAATGGCGTGCTGCTTGGCTCGGCCAGCTTCCGCGAGGGCGTGGACGTGGTCGGTGATGCGCTGAGCGTGGTGGTCATCGACAAATTGCCGTTTGCCGCGCCCGATGATCCCGTGTTCGAGGCGCGGTTGGATGCCATTCGTCGCAATGGCGGCAATCCGTTTCGCGACGAGCAGCTGCCTCAGGCAGTCATCGCGCTGAAGCAGGGCGTAGGCCGGCTGATCCGCAGCGAGACCGATCGCGGCGTACTGGTGTTGTGTGACCCGCGATTGTTGACCAAGGGCTATGGCCGCGTGTTCCTGGATTCGCTGCCGCCGTTCCGGCGCACACGGGAGTTGACCGATGTGCAGGCCTTCTTTGCGCGACAATGGGCGCCGGAGTTGGATGCGCCGGCCGCCGTCACTGCCGATGCGTCATCCTCCGATCCTGGCTCCATCGAGCCACCTTTTTCCCTGTCGTGACCGTCCTGCCATGAAGCTGCTTGCCTTTGAAACCGCCACCGAAGCCTGTTCCGTCGCCCTGCATGTGGATGGTCAGGTGCTGGAACGGTTTGAAATCGCACCGCGCCGGCATGCCGAACTGAGTTTGCCGTGGGCCGAGCAGTTGTTGGCCGAAGCCGGTATCCATCGCAACCAGCTCGACGGTATCGCCTTGAGCCGTGGCCCCGGTGCCTTCACTGGCGTGCGCTTGGCGATCGCCATCGCGCAAGGCATCGCGCTGGCGCTGGACCGCCCGCTGTTGCCGGTATCCACGCTGCAGGCGCTGGCGATGCGCGCACCGCAGACGGCACAACACGTGCTGGCCAGCATCGATGCGCGCATGGGTGAAATCTATGCGGCGTGTTTCGTGCGCAACGCCGAAGGTGAGTTGCAGTTGCAGGGCAGCGAAGTAGTGATCGCGCCGGATGCATTTGAATTATCCAGCGACGCATCCGAATGGGCTGGCGTCGGCACCGGTTTCGGTGCGGTGGACGGCGTGCTTGCAAGTCGCTTCCACTCGCGGTTGATCTCGCTGGATGCACAGGCGCTGCCATGTGCATCGGACGTATTGAAGATCGCCGTACCGGCAATGCTGCGCGGCGAAGGCATCGCCCCCGAGTTGGTGCAGCCGGCCTATCTGCGCGACAACGTCGCGCTTACCCTGATCGAGCAGCAGGCACTGCGCGCCGCCAAGGGCGGTTGAAGCGCCGCGTAGGCGGGGATCATCCCCCGCGCTCGGTTCGCATGCACTTCAATGAGCGGGGTTGCTCAACGATCGTCATGGAGCTGCCCGCCGGGCAGGAACACCCAGGTGCGGGTGACCTGCAGGATGTCGATGTCGTCTTCGGTCTTGGGCAGGGCGGGGAACGGCTGCGCCAGTTCAATCACCCGCAACGCGGTGGAATCCAGCAACGGCACGCCACTGCTGCGCAGCACGCGGCTGCTTTCGACGCTGCCATCGCGGCGCACACCGACGCTGATCACCACCTGCCCACCGAGGCGACGGCGGCGGGCTTCGTCGGGATAGTTCAGGTTGCCCACACGCTCGGCGCGATCCACCCAGGCGCGCAGGTAGTTGGCATAGGCGTACTCGCGGGTGCTGGCCGAGACGAACTTGCGGTTCGGACGCTTGGCGTACTGCTCCGAGCGCAGATGTACTTCGGCGGCCAGGCGTGCCATTTCCGCATCGCGCTGTTCGCGTGCAGTCATTGCAGCGGTGGGGTCGGGACGGTCTGGCAGTGGTTGCGACTGCGCGTCGGCCACGCTGTCCTCACCGTGCGCGCTGGTCACCACCCGCGCCTGCGGTGGGGGTGGTGCGGCGGCGGCCTGCTGCTGCAGCGGGATGGGTGCCAGGCCATCCTGTGCCTGCGGCACGACACCGGCCTGACTGTCGCGGGGGCGCTGCGCTTTGTCGTGGTCACCGCCGCCTTGCTGATTGGCCTGGGCCAGGAAGTCGGCCTGCTTGGGTGTCAGTGGCGTACTGGTCTGGCTGAAGATCACATCCAGCGTCGGCACCAACGGTGCGTTGTCACTCACCGCAAAGCCCACGCCCAGAATCAACAGGCCATGCACCAACAGCGACAGCACCAGCGTTGCCGTCAGGCGTTGTTGATCGGTGACGCGGGGCGCCACGGGCAGTGAGCCGGCGATGGCACTCATTGCTTCAGGCCGGCCTCGATCACGTCGAACAGCTGCCCGGCAATGTTCAACCCGTACTGTGCATCCAGCTCACGCACACAGGTGGGGCTGGTGACGTTCACTTCGGTCAGGTAGTCGCCAATCACGTCCAGCCCGACGAAGCGCATGCCGCGTCGTTTCATCTCCGGGCCGACCTGGGCGGCGATCCAGCGGTCGCGCTCGCTCAGCGGGCGGCCTTCGCCACGGCCGCCTGCGGCAAGGTTGCCGCGGAATTCGTCGCCCTGCGGGATGCGCGCCAGACAGTAGTCCACCGGTACACCGTCCACCAGCAGGATGCGCTTGTCGCCGGCGCTGATGTCCGGGATGAAGCGCTGCGCCAGCGTCTGGTTGCGGCCACCGTCAGTGAGCGTTTCCAGGATCACGTTGAGATTCGGGTCGCCGGTGCCGCTGCGGAAAATCGAACGCCCGCCCATGCCGTCCAGCGGTTTGAGTACCGCCTGGCCGTGTTCGTGCACGAAGGCCTTCAGTTCGGCCGCATTGCGGCTGACCAGCGTCGGCGGGCAGCACTGGGGGAACAGCAGCGCGGCCAGCTTCTCGTTGAAGTCGCGCAGGCCTTGCGGGTCGTTGACCACCAGCGCACCGGCCTGCTGGGCGATGCCCAGGATGTGCGTGTCGTACAGGTACTCGCCGTCGAACGGCGGGTCCTTGCGCATCAGCACCACCTGGCCGGGGCCGAAGTCCAGTGGCGCGAACTCGCCCAGAGTGAACCAATCGGCCTTGTCGTCGCGCACCTGCAGCGGCGCAACATGCGCCACGGCCTTGCCGCCGTGCAGGGACAAGCCGCCCGGGCGCACGTAGTGCAGACGGTGGCCACGTCGCTGGGCTTCCAGCAGCATGGCGAAGGTGGTGTCCTTGCTGATCTTGATGTGGGCGATGGGGTCCATCACCACGATGACGTCTAAAAGCATCGGGGGAATCCGTCAGGTCAGGGGGCGATGTTAGCGGTTCGGGACGGGGGCGCCCAGCGCGCGCGGCGGCGGCGAGAGGCTGAATGGAGCTGCGCTGAAATTGAGAACTGGCTCACATGGATGCTTGTTACAGACGTATCTGATGGACGTCGCTTGACAGTTTGCTGCAGGGCTGGGATATAGATGCGCTTTCACGGTGGCATCGCGTTCGATGTGCGCCGCGTGTCCGGGGACTAGCAAATGGTTGAAAACATGACTGCGGGTGGGGAACTCGCAGGGTTGAAGGTGATGGTCATCGATGACTCGAAGACCATCCGGCGCACGGCGGAAACATTGCTCAAGCGTGAAGGCTGTGAGGTCGTGACCGCGACCGATGGCTTCGAAGCCTTGGCCAAAATCGCCGACCAGCAGCCGCAGATTATTTTTGTCGACATCATGATGCCGCGCCTGGATGGCTACCAGACATGCGCGCTGATCAAGGGCAACCAGCTCTTCAAGTCGACCCCGGTGATCATGCTTTCTTCCAAGGATGGCCTGTTCGACAAGGCGCGTGGCCGCATCGTCGGCTCCGAGCAATATCTCACCAAGCCATTTACCCGCGACGAACTTTTGGGTGCCATCCGCACATACGTCAACGCCTGACCAGGGGGGAAAGGCACAATGGCTCGAATTCTTTTGATCGAGGACTCACCGACCGACAGGGCGGTGTTTACGCAATGGCTGGTCAAGGCCGGCCACGAAGTTCTGGCAGCCGACAACGCCGAAGAAGGCCTGCAGATGGCCCGCGACCAAGGCCCACAGCTGGTGCTGATGGACGTGGTGTTGCCGGGCATGAGCGGTTTCCAGGCCACCCGCGCGCTGTCGCGTGACGAGGCCACACGGAACATCCCGGTGCTGATCGTCAGCACCAAGGGCATGGAAACCGACAAGGCCTGGGGCATGCGCCAGGGCGCTACCGATTACATCGTCAAACCGCCGCGTGAGGATGACCTGATCGCGCGGATCAACAAACTGGTGGGTTGATGCGCGCTCCCTTCGACATCCTTGAAGCCTACGAACGGCGCAGTCTGGCGCATGCCGTGCAGTTGCCTGAGCGCAGCTATTCCCGGGATGTCTGGCGTGGCGTGGGTTACCGCGTCGGCAGCCGCCATCTGGTGTCGGATTTCCGCGAAGTCGTGGAAATCGTGCCGATGCCGCCGGTCACTCCCGTGCCAGGTGCGCAGGGCTGGTTGCTGGGCGTGGGCAACCTGCGCGGCAACCTGTTCCCGGTGGTTGACCTGAAGTACTTCCTCGAAGGTGAGCGCACTGCGCCGCAAGAGGGCCAGCGCGTGTTGATCATGCGCCAGGCCGGCGGTGACGTTGCGTTGGTCATCGACGAGTTGTACGGCCAGCGCAGTTTCGAGCAGCAACTGGAAGTGCCCGCGGCGGATATCGCACAGGGCCGTTACGCGCATTTCGTTGAGCGCGCATTTAACGATGACGGGCGCCACTGGGGCGTTTTCTCGCTTTCGCTGCTTTCCCGCACTCCTGAATTCCGGCAAGCGGCCGCCTGATCGGCGCGCTTGCCTCTCCGCATTGGATATCGAGGTCGAACGATGAGTACTGCTTCCGAAGGCGCCAGGGCTGGCAAGCTTGGCAATGTGGGTACCAATTTCTGGCTGGGCCTGCTGGTGCTCTCGATGGTTGTTTTCGGCGCCAATACCGGCGTGGCGACCTGGCAGGGCAGCCGTCTGGCAGGGGCCAGTACCGGCGCGGCCGATCTGCAGGTGCTGTCGCAGCAGCTGGCCAACCAGGGCCGAGAGGCCGTGGCCGGTAGCCGCACCAGCTACGGCGCGTTCAAAGACACCCGCAACAAGATCGAAAGCACGGTGAGCGAGCTGCAGGGCCGCTTCGGCAACGAGACCGGCGTGTCCGGCCCGCTGCGCGATCTGGTCGAAACCTGGAAGCCGCTGTCCAAGAACGCCGAGCAGATCGTGGCCAGTGAGCCGGCGGTACTGGCGCTGGCCGGTAACGCTGACAACTTCGTCGGCGCCGTGCCGCAGCTGCAGGCGCAGTTGAACGAAGTGGTGCGTGCGATGACCGCCGGTGGCGCGCAGGCGTCGCAGGTCTACAACGGTCTGCAGCAGGTGGTGGTGGTCGGCACCATGGCCCGCCGCGTTACGGAAATTCGTGCCGGTGGCCCGGGTGCCAGCGGCGCCGGTGACGCACTGGCGCGCGACATGGTGGTGTTCTCGCAGGTGCTTGAAGGCCTGCGTCAGGGCAACGAAGAAATGGGCATCGCGGCAGTACGCAATGCCAATGCACAGGTTGCGCTGGAACAGTCGGCCAACCAGTGGGCAAAGATGAAGAAGGACGCCGACGCCATTCTGGCCAGCTCGCGCAACCTGTTCGCCGCACAGTCCTCGGCCGCTGCAATGACCAGCGGCTCGGACAAGATGCTGGAAAGCAGCCGCAAGCTGTTCGACGCGTTTTCGGCATTCGGCTCGGCCCGTGACACCCGCATCTTCCCGAACTTCTGGTGGAGCGTGATCTTCGGCGGCCTGTCGGTGTTGTCGATTGTTGGCTTTGTGTGGAGCTCGGTGCGCGGCCGTTCGCGCGAGCAGGAGCTGCGTTACCAGACCCAGGTGGAATTCAACAGCCGCAACCAGCAGGCGATCATGCGGTTGCTGGACGAAATCAGCTCACTGGGTGAAGGCGACCTGACGGTAAAGGCCTCGGTGACCGAGGACATGACCGGCGCCATCGCCGACGCTATCAACTACGCCGTGGACGAACTGCGCAACCTGGTGACCACCATCAACGACATGTCCGGCAAGGTGGCCGTGTCCGCGCAGGAAACCCAGGCAACGGCCATGCAGCTGGCCGAAGCGGCCGGTCATCAGGCCGACGAAATCACCAGCGCTTCCGAGCGTATCGGCGAAATCGCGTCGTCCATTGAACAGGTGTCGCGCAACTCCACCGAGTCTGCCGAAGTGGCACAGCGCTCAGTGGTCATCGCTACCGAAGGTGCCGGCGTGGTGCGCCAGACCATTCAGGGCATGGACCAGATTCGCGACCAGATCCAGGAAACCTCCAAGCGCATCAAACGCCTGGGTGAGTCCTCGCAGGAAATCGGCTCGATCGTGGAACTGATCAACGACATTTCCGAGCAGACCAACATCCTGGCCTTGAACGCGGCCGTGCAGGCGGCATCGGCCGGTGAAGCCGGTCGTGGTTTCGCTGTGGTGGCCGACGAAGTGCAGCGACTGGCAGAACGTACCTCCGGTGCGACGCGGCGAATCGAAGGCCTGGTGCAGGCGATTCAGGCCGATACCAACGAAGCGGTTACCTCCATGGAACAGACCACCGCCGAAGTGGTGTCCGGTGCACGCCTGGCCGAAGACGCCGGTACCGCGCTGACAGAAATCGAACGCGTGTCCAACGCACTGAACAACTTGATTAAGAACATCTCCATCGCCGCGCACCAGCAGGCCTCGGCTGCAACGGACATCACCCAGACGATGGGCGTTATCCGGCAGATTACCGGCCAGACGTCGCAGGGTGCCGGGCAGACCGCCGATTCGCTGGGCCAGCTGAACCAGCTGGCTGCGGAGCTGCGCCGTTCGGTGGCCGACTTCAAGCTGCCGGCCTGATCGGCTGAGTGCGCTGATGCAGGCGGGGATGCAAAGGAACCAGCAGATGAAGTGTCGTCATAACGCAAAGCAGGGCCGCCCGAACGGCATGCGATTGATGCTGTACAGGGGAATGCAATGAGTACCTTGCGCGATGCCATGAGCCACGCGGCACTTGGCTGGGTAAAACCCGAGCTGGACGAGACCCTGCGCCAGGTGCGCAGCGAGGTCGAATACTTCGTGGAAGACCCCGGCGACACCAGCCGCATGCGGTTCTGTGCCGGCTACCTGCATCAGGTGCAGGGCACGTTGCGCATGGTCGAGTTGTACGCACCGGCGATGGTTGCCGAGGAGCTGGAGCAACTGGCAAACGCAGTGCGCGACGGCGCGGTCACCGACCGCGACGAAGCCTGCGGCACGCTGATGCGCGGCACGGTGCTGTTGCCTGACTACCTGGAGCGCCTGCAGAACGGTCACCGCGACATTCCAATCGTGTTGTTGCCGCTGCTCAATGAAATCCGCGCGGCACGCGGCGTGGAAGGCATCAACGAAGGCGTGTTGCTGGCGTTCAACCCGGATGCCAGCAATGCCACCCCGGACGAGGTTGAGCACGCACGCGGTAGCTTGAGCGGTCGCAATCGTGAGTTGCTCGATACGGTTGGCAGTGCGGTCAAAGAAGAACTGATGCGCATCAAGGATGCGCTGGATCTGCACGTGCGTACTGGCGGCAACCCCGCTGATCTGCAGGTGCAGGTGAGTGAACTGGGAGCGGTCGCCGACACCCTCGGGGTGATGGGGCTGGGCGTGGCGCGCGGCATCGTGGGTCAGCAGCGCGATGCGCTGCGCGACGTGGTGTCCGGTGCCCGCATCATCGACGACAACCTGTTGCTGGATATCGCCGGTGCACTGCTGTACGTGGATGCATCGCTGGACGACCAGGTCGAACACCTGGGCGCCAATCCCGGTGGCGAAGACGATGCCGGTACGGTGGAAACCCGCCGCACGGTGGAAGTGCTCGCGCACGAGGCCATTGCCAATTTCACCGCCGCGCGCGAATCGTTCGTGGCCTTCATCGAAACCAACTGGGACCACCAGCGTCTGGCCGAAGTGCCGCGCCTGCTGGATGAAGTCTGCGGCGCGCTGCGCATGCTGGAAATCCCGGAGCCGGCGGGTTACCTGCAGGCGGTGCGCCAGTACATCCAGGCCGAGTTGATCGAACGCCAGCGCGTGCCCAGTGGCCGCCAGCTCGATACGCTCGCCGACGCGATGGCCAGCCTGGAGTACTACCTCGAAGCCCTGCGCGACCGTCGTCCCGGCCGCGAGGAAATTCTCGACATCACCCGCACCAGTCTGGAGACGTTGCGCTACTGGCCGCTGCCGTCAGCGACGGACCGGGCAGAGCCGGTCGAAATTGCCGCGCCGTGGGCAACCGCCGCGCGGGATGGCACCGACGACACCACCACGTTGCAGGAATCGCCGATTGCGGCAGAAGCGCCGGAGCCGACGCCTGTCGCAGCGTCCGCTGTGCCGCCGCCGTTGCCATCGCTGGCTGATGTGCAGGCGTCGACGGACACCGGGATTCCGCTGGTATTCGCAGCCGCGATCAACGCCAAGCCGATGCTTGTTGCACCCGAATCCGCGCCGGAAGTGGCTTCGGATTCGCAGGTGTTCGATCCGGTTGCTGCCGAAGATACTTCGACGACGGGCGACACGGGCTTCACTTTGGCTCCCCTCACGCTCGACGGTTTTGAGCGCGATGAAGCGAGTGAGGCCAGCGCGCTCGAACCGCTTGCCTTCGATCCCATCGCAGCCGAGCGGGACACCGCGTCTTCGGCCTCTACCGATGTCTATACGTTCGACAGCAGCTTGCTGGAGCTGGACGTGCAGGACGAGCCGGCTGCCGAACCACAGTCTGCCGAGCCTGCGTATAACTTTGATCTGGATGCCGCCAACGCCTTCTTCGAGCCGGTACTTGAAGAAACGGCGCCGGTGATGCCCGACGCTCAGGTGTCAGGGGCGTCGCTGGATTGGCAGCTGGATGCAGCGCCGCTGGCGAACGCGGAGCTTGAGCCGCTGGAGCTGCCGACCGACAGCCTCCGCAATGCCGACGTACCTGCTGTCGCGCTCGAAACGCACGTGGACGCCGAAACGGCTGCATTCATGGCCGAGCTCAATGCTGCCTCGGAGTCGTTCGGCAGCTTCACCGCCGCGGCTGACGTGGCTGAGCCGGTTGCCGAAATCGGGCTGACGCAGGCCGCGAGCATCACGGCAACGCCGTTTGCGGGCGCTGCCACGCATCAGCTGGAAGGTGGCTTCATCGACAACGGTGATGCGATTGACCAGGACATCCGCGAAGTCTTTATTGAAGAATTCGACGAAGAGCTGGTGAACCTGGGCAACCTGTTGCCCGCATGGCGTGCTGCGCCCGGCAATGCCGAGCGCCTGCGCCCGGTGCGCCGCGTGTTCCACACGCTCAAGGGCAGTGGCCGCCTGGTTGGCGCCCGCACCCTGGGTGAGTTCAGCTGGAAGATCGAGAGCATGCTCAACCGCGTGCTTGAAGGCAGCCGTTCGGCCAGCCCGGCAGTCGTGGCCATGGTCAGCCAGGCTTACGACGTGTTGCCGGAACTCAATGCTGCATTGCGCGGCAATGGCACCATCCAGTCTGATCTGATCGCCATGCAGGACGTCGCCGAGCGCATTGCTGCCGGCGAGGAAGCCTTCCACATTGTCGGCGCGACGGCCGCTCCTGCGGCCACCGACGAACCTGTGTTTGAAGCAGCGCCGTTGAATGTTGACGACGGCGAAGGCATGCCTGCCTCGGTGGACAGCGTGCTGCGCGAAATTCTGGAAGCCGAGATCGGGGTTCACCTGGAAACGGTGAACCATTGGCTGGCGCAATCGCAGCTGCAGCCGCAACCGGCGTCGGAAGACCTGTTGCGCGCCGTGCACACCATGAGTGGCGCATTTGCGATGACCGATGTGCCGGTGATCACCGGCATTACGACGCCGGCCGAGTCGTTCGTGAAGCGCTCGCTGGCGGCGGGCATCACGCCGACCGCCAGTGGCGTGGACGCGTTGGCACAGATGGCAGCTGCAGCGGCGACTACCATCGCTGCATTGAGTGACCCGTCGCCGCGTATTCCGGCCTTCCCGGGTGTTGCCGAGCGCCTGCAGGCGCTGGCTGACGCGCTGCCCGATGCCAAGTGGCCGCCGATGGCGATGGATGAGGATGTCGCATTTGGCGATGCTGAATCCCCGTTTGACGCCGAACCCGAAGCTGAGCAGGGCGCGCTGGAAAAAGCCCCCAGGGCCGCGCTGGAAGGCGTCGAAGACCTGTCCGCCTACTTCGACCCGACGTTGCTCGATGGCACCCTCGGCGATCTGCCATCGTTCCTCTCCGAGCCCGTGCGTCCGGTTGCTCCCCCGTACGACGAAGCGGTCGTTGCGACGACTGAACAGTCGTTCGTTGAAGCGCCGGCCATCGTGGCCTCCGTCGATGAGCCGTCTGAGTTGTTGCAGGTTGAAACGCTGGATTTCAGCGATATCGGCGTGCCGGACACGGTCGAAGCCGAGGCCGCGCACACGAGCGACACCGTAGTAGCGGACGAACGGGTTGTGCCTGCGCCGCTGGCCGAAGAAATTGTGGCTGACGAAATCAGCCTTGCTGACGCAGACCTGGAAGAAGTGGCGTTGGTCTCCGCAGCGTCTGTTGACGCCGAGAATGCTGCCAACGACCAACTGGCTGTTGAGCTGCAAACGGGCGCGGTCGCGCAGCGTCCTGCGATGGACTTCGACGCAGAAAGCGCCACTGAATCGTTTGAGGTCGAAAAGACCGTTGTCGGTGAAGAGGCCGCTGACGCCGCTGCCGTGGAGAACGACGCCGTTTCGGCTGAAATCGCAGCGACGGACGCAAGCCAAACCGAATTGCCGGTTGAAGCCGCCGATGTGGCCGACGCTCCGGTGGAAGTGGTCACCGAAACCGAAACCGAAATCGAGGCTGCCGGCGAAGTCATCGACAATGCCGATGAACTGGACATCGCTGCTATCGCACCGGCCGTGATCGATGACATCGAAGAAGAAACGGCTTCGGTGGAAATCGCCTCGGTAGAAATTGATGAGACGGCGGAAGCGTCGGACGCCATCGACGTTGAAGCGTCTGCCGAAGCATCGCAGCCGTCCGTCGAAGAAGTCGAAGTTGCAGAGGCTGAAGAAGCTACGTCCGAGGCTGCCGTGGTTGAAGACAGCGCCGACATTGAAGAGCAGCAGGAAGAAACCATCGACGAACTGCCGTCGGAGCCGACCAGGATCGAACTGGCGCCGCTCACCGCGCCGCTGCCGGACGATGCTGCACCGCCGGTCACCGTTCCGCTGGCCGCACAGTTCGATGCAGGCCCGCTGGACTTCAGTGAGTTGGATCGCGAACTGATCGACATCTTTGTCGAGGAAGGCAAGGACCTGCTCGACCATTGCGATGGTCTGGTCAGCGAACTGCGTAGCGCGCCGGAAGACCGCGAAGCACTGGCCGGCCTGCAGCGTGATCTGCACACCCTCAAGGGTGGCGCGCGCATGGCAGGCATCAACGCCATCGGCGACCTCGGCCACAGCATTGAATCGCTGCTGGAAGCCGTTGCCGCGAACCGTACCGAGATGACCCGCAGTGACGTGCAGCTGCTGGAGCGTGGTTTCGACCGCTTGCACCAGTTGCTGACCCGTACCGGCGAGCACCGCGCGGTGCTGATGCCGACCGACCTGCTGGAAGCGTTTGAAACGCGTACCGAGGGCCGTGCTGAAGCAGCTGCCGGGCCGGCCGTTGCTGCCGTGGTCAAGGCCGCATCGGTCACTACCGTGCAGGCGCCCGCAGCCGTGGTGCCGCAACCGCTGGCTGCCAACGAGCCGTTGTCGGCACCGTTGGCCGAAGAACAAGCAAGCGAAGAAGACGGTTCACCGCGCGGGCAGGAGCAGGTGCGCGTGCGCGCCGATCTGCTCGACAGCCTGGTCAACCATGCCGGTGAAGTGGCGATCTACCGCTCGCGTCTGGAACAGCAGCTAGGTGCCTTCCGCGGCGCCATGGCCGAGCTGGACCGTACCAATGCGCGTCTGCGCGACCAGCTGCGCCGTCTGGATCTGGAAACTGAAGCGCAGATCGTCGCCCGCTATCGCCGTGAGCACGAACAGGCTGACCAGACTTTCGATCCGCTGGAGCTGGACCGCTTCTCCACCCTGCAGCAGCTCAGCCGCGCGCTGAACGAATCGGCGGCCGACTTGGGTGGCTTGCAGGGTGTGCTGGACGATCTGTCCCGCAACTACGACGTACTGCTGCAACAGCAGTCGCGCGTCAGCTCGGAACTGCAGGAAGGCCTGATGCGCGCGCGCATGGTGCCGTTCGATGGTTTGGTGCCGCGCCTGCGTCGTGTGGTGCGCCAAGCCGCGCACGAAACGGAGAAACAGGTTCACCTGAAGCTGGAAGGCACCCACGGCGAACTGGATCGCAATGTGCTCGACCGCATGGTCGCGCCGTTGGAACACATGCTGCGCAATTCCGTGGCCCATGGCTTGGAGCAGCCTGCCGCACGTGTTGAAGCGGGCAAGCCGGAGGAGGGCGAAATCACCCTGCGTCTGCGTCGCGAAGGCTCGGAAATCGTGCTGGAAGTCGGCGATGACGGTGCCGGCCTGGACCGCGAGGCGATCCGTCGCCGTGCGGAACAGCGCGGCCTGCTGGCCGCCAACGAAGAACTGGACGACGTGCAGCTGGATCAGATGATCTTCGCTTCCGGCTTCAGCACCAGCGAACAGGTCAGCCAGTTGGCCGGCCGTGGTGTGGGCATGGACGTGGTGCGCAACGAGGTCCGTCAGCTCGGTGGCTCGGTGGACATCCACTCGGTGCGCGGCCAGGGCGCCATGTTCACCCTGCGCCTGCCGCAGACGCTGGCGGTTACCCAGGCGGTGTTCGTGCGTATTGGCGAAACCACCTACGCGGTGCCGGTGGCTTCGGTCAGCGGTATCGGCCGCATCTCCCGCGAGCGTTTTGAAGCCGGGCAGGGCGGTTACCACTACAACGGCGAAGACTTCACCCTGTACAACCTCGGCGCATTGGTCGGCCATGCCGCTGCCAAGGCGGAGGGTCAGGCGGAAATCCCCTTGCTGCTGGTGCGCTCGGGCGACCTGCGTGCGGCCGTGGCCATCGACCAAGTGCTGGGCAACCGCGAAATCGTGGTCAAGCCGGTAGGCCTGCAGCTGGCTTCGGTGCCGGGTATCTACGGTGCAACCATCACTGGCGAAGGCAATGTGGTGGTGATCCTGGACGTGGCGCCGCTGGTGCGTCGTCACCTGGCCCAGCCGCAGCAGCCGGTGGAAACCACGGTGGTCGCACAGCAGCGTCATGTGCCGCTGGTGATGGTGGTGGATGACTCGCTGACCATGCGCAAGGTCACCGGTCGCGTGCTGGAGCGCCACAACTTTGAAGTCGTGGTTGCACGTGACGGTATCGAGGCACTGGAGCAGCTGGAAGAGCGCGTCCCCGACCTGATGCTGCTGGATATCGAAATGCCACGCATGGACGGCTACGAGCTGGCTACTGCGATGCGAGCCGATGCCCGCTACAAGGGCGTGCCGATCGTGATGATCACCTCGCGCAGCGGCGATAAACATCGCCAGCGTGCCTTCGAGATCGGCGTGCAGCGCTACCTCGGCAAGCCGTATCAGGAGCTGGATCTGATGCGCAATGTTTATGACCTGCTGGGGATAGCACGTGTACGCGACTGATGACTCGGCCAAGCCGGTAGCACTGTTGGCCCGCGCCGGTGCGGCCCGCGATCGCCTGCGCGAAGCGGTAGCCGCTGCCGGCGGCCGCATCGTGCTGGAAGAAGATCCCAACGCGTTGGACGCGGCAGCCTTCGACGCGGCCGCGCCCCAAGTGGTGCTGGTGGCGCTGGAGCCGGCGGTGGAAGACGCATTGGAGCGTCTGGAAGCCGTGCTGGAAGCGCCACACTTGAGCCTGCTTTTTGAAGAAGCCGAACTGGCCGCGCGTCGTGAAGGCTGGGAAGCGCAACGCTGGATCCGCCATCTGGCAGCCAAGTTGCAGGGCCACCACAACGTGTTGCCGCCGGGTTCGGAGAGTGAACAGGCCGAAGCGGCCATCGCTGCGACGGCAGCACCGGAATCGGCATGGCAGGCGCCCGCGCCACCGCGGGATGCGGCGTTGAATTTCGAACTGGAGGAAGCTGCTGCCGTGCTCGGTGATTGGCAGCCGGACGCTCACCCACCGGCACCGGTGGTGCAGGAAGCACGCCCCGAAGTATTGGATTTCGATCAGCTGATCGCCGCGCCAGCAACGGTTGCCACGCCTGCGCAGGAAACAACAACGCGCAGCAGTGCGGTCCCGCCGCCGTTGCCGCCGCTGGACGCCACCGTGGTCGAACCTGACACCGCGCTGCCAAAAGCTGCCGGTGATTTCCATAGCTGGTCGCTGCTGGAAGACGACGGCTACACCGTTGAACCCGTCGTGGTGGACGTGGAGAAAGAACAGGCCCCGGTGCTGGCCAGCCTGCTCAACAGCGAATTTTCGCTGGTAGACATTGATGCGGGCGCTGATGAGGTGAACGGCGCCGTGCTGCTGCTTGCCGGCATCGGCGGCCCTGATGCAGTGCGTCGTGTGCTGTCGGGCCTGCCGGAAGATTTTCAGCGGCCAGTGCTGGTGCAGCTGCGCCTGGACGGTGGCCGCTACGCCAACCTGGTCAAGCAGATGGCGCGGGCAACGGTGTTGCCGGTGGTGTTGGCCGACCCGGGCCAGCCGCTGGTTGCGGGCAACGTTTACATCCTGCCGGACGAAATTGGCCTGGAGCTGTCTGGCGCCGGTTTGAGTTTCAGTGCCGAGCAAAACGATCTGCTGTCGATCATGCCGCCTGCACGCAGCGCGGTAATGATGCTTAGTGGCGCCGACGTGGCCCTGGTGCCGCAGGTGCTGGAATTCGCTGACAAGGGCGGTTGGGTGGCCGGGCAGATCGGTGAGGGTTGCTACGACCCCGCTGCCGCCAGCCAGTTGGCCGTGGCCGAAATGACCGCCGGCGATCCGGAATACCTGGTAGCGGAATTGGCCGTGCACTGCGCCGGCTGACACCGCCGCGATCAAGGAACAGACGATGAGCTATGCAAACAATGACGAAGTACGCGGTGTCCTGATTCAATCCGGCAACGAGCGCGTGCTGTTGCCCAACGCCACCGTGGCCGAAATGATGTCACGCGTGCCGGTGGAGCCCATCGCCAATGCGCCGCACTGGCTGATCGGGCAGATTGCTTGGCATGGCTGGAGCGTGCCGCTGCTGTCTTACGCCGGCTTGAGCGGCCACGGCCACGAGACGGTGACCGCCAACAACAAAGTGGTGGTGCTCAAGGCGCTGGGTGGAAATCCGGACCTGCCGTACTTCGCGCTGCTGACCCAGACATTCCCGCAGTTGATTGCGGTGCCGCGCGACGGCCTGCTGGCTGATGCATCGGAAGAAAGCCTGCCCGCCGGCGTCCATATGCGCGTGCTGCTAGGCGAGCAGAGCGCACTGCTGCCGGACCTGGACGCGATTGAAAGCGCCATCGTCGGCGCATTGGCTGCTGCTGCCTGATAGGGCAGCGTCGGTCCGCTCCAGGCCGCTTCAAGATCACCGAGTTGGCCTGCTGTGCGGGCCGCCAGCGGCGGCTTTGCCAGCGGCTTGGTCCGTTTGACGCCGTTGAATTGAATGCGGGTACCCCCGCAGGCACCATCCGTTGCTCGTCTGCGGGAACGCAAAGGAATGCGGAATGGAAAGCTGCGCCAAGGCGTGCCGACGTCTCTCGATACCCGCTGCTCGCTGCCTGCTACGGGTGCTGACGGTCACGCCGTTGCTCGGTTGCTCGGGTCCAGCCCAGCCGGGGCAAGCGCATGTTGCCCCCGCGCCTCTCTCGCTTGAACAGGCGTTGCAGGGTTTCAGCAACTGCCGACTGCACGGTTTCTACCTTGAGGGCGACCCGCCCGAGCCGGTCAGTCCGTATTTTCGCGAACGCGGCCTGCTGACCCCATGCGAGGTCGACGATGCTGCCGAAATTGCCTATTTCTGTGTAAAGGACAGTTTTTACGGGCTGCCAGTGGATCGCATCGAAATACCGTCTTCCACTGCCGCGTTCTCACAGGGCCTGCATTTCACCGTGCCCGTGGAGCAGGCCCGCGCCGTGTTGCTGCGGACCTTGGGCTCGGATTTTGCCCAAAGCGCGGCGTCAAACGAAGGCAATGCGCCGGAACTTGTCGAAATCCCGGAAGACCCGCAACGCTCGGCGTTGCTGTGCATCCAGCCATTTGGGTAACGCCGGCTATAAGGCGCTTGCTTGAAGCCCGTCTCCCGCCTGCGGGAGAGGGGAAGTCATCGGGTATTTCCGGCGCTTCAGCTCTCCTCGTCACCGGCCCCGGCTCAAATCCAATCCCGATCAACCCGCTCTCAGCACCCCCAAACCAAACCGCCGGCAGCACCCTACAAGTCACCCAGCCGCGCCTGCAACGCCGCCACAGCGGCCAGGCCGGCCGTTTCCGTGCGCAGGATGCGCGGGCCCAGCTGCAGGCCCTGGAAGCCCGTCTCGGCCAGCTGCTGGCGATCACGCGGCGACCAGCCACCTTCCGGGCCGATGGCAATCACCACGCCGTTGGCCGGTGCAGCAGGCAATGAGGCCAGCCGATGCTCGCCCAGCGGGTCCAGCGTCAGTCGCAGCATCTGGTCCGGCAAGCTCGCCGCCGCAGCCGCCAGCGATTGCGGTGCGCTGATGGCCGGAATGCGGGCGCGGCCGGATTGGCCACAGGCCGAACCGACCACGTTGCGCCAATGCGCGATGCGCTTCTCAGCGCGGGCGGCATCCAGTTTCACCTCGGTGCGCTCGGCGTTGACCGGAATGATGGCAGTGACGCCCAACTCGGTGGCCTTCTGCAGGATCAGGTCCATTTTCTCGCCGCGTGCGATGCCCTGCAGCAGGGTAATTGCCAAGGGTGACTCATTGTCCACGGCTTGCCCGGTCTCGATCCGCACCAGCACTTCACGCTTGCTGATGCTTGCGAGGGTGGCGCTGTAATCGTGGCCATCGCCGTTGAACAGCACACAGCTGTCGCCCTCACGCAGGCGCATGACCCGTACCAGGTGGTTGGCCGCTTCTTCCGGCAACGGCAAGGTCTGGCCCACGCTGAGCGGTAGTTCGATAGGGCAACGGGTCAGGCGCATGCGGAGGTCTCGGTAGGGCGGGGCGGCTGGGGTGGGCCGGGTCTGCTAGCATTTCAGGCTCATGAGAACGTATCAGCCAATGCGCATTCTATCGGTCGTCTGCATTCTTGCCGGGGGCGATGCATGACCCGCCCGCTGCCGTTGATTCACAAAGTCGTGGAAGAACACATCGGCCCGTTCCGTCAGGAGCAGCTGGATCTGGAGTTTTCCAACGGTGAGCGTCGCCATTTCCAGCGGCTGGTTAGTGGCGGACATGGTGCGGTGGTGGTGGTGCCAATGCTCGACGACGAAACCGTACTGCTGGTGCGTGAGTACGCTGCCGGCCTGCACCGTTATGAATTGGGATTGGTGAAGGGCCGCATTGATGCCGGCGAAAACCCGTTGCAGGCCGCCGACCGCGAGCTGAAGGAAGAGGCCGGCTACGGCGCACGACAGCTGGATATATTGCGCACTCTCACCTTGGCGCCCACGTATATGAGCCATCAGTCATCGCTGGTGGTAGCGCGCGATCTTTATCCAGAGCGCCTGCCCGGCGACGAGCCGGAGGAGCTGGAAGTGGTGCCATGGAAGTTGGCTGAACTGGACAAATTGATGCTGCGCGAAGATTTCTCCGAAGGCCGATCGCTGGCGGCGTTGTTCATTGCCCGTGAGTGGTTGGGGAGCCAGCGGTGAGCGGCCTGGACGCGGTGCTACGTGAGCGCGTGATCGAGATTGCCGAGCAGGCAGGCGCGGCGATCATGCAGGTCTACGCCAGCGGTTTCGATATCGAACAAAAGGCCGACGACAGCCCGGTGACCACCGCCGATCTGGCTGCGCACCGGCTGATCGTGCAGGGCCTGACGCAGCTGACCCCGGACATCCCGGTGCTGTCCGAAGAATCGGCACAGGTGGCGTGGGAAACCCGGCGGCAGTGGCAGCGCTACTGGCTGGTCGACCCGCTCGACGGCACCCGCGAGTTCATCAAGCGCAATGGCGAGTTCAGCGTGAACATCGCGCTGATTGATGGCGGCACGTCGGTATTCGGCGTGGTGCAGGCGCCGGTCACCGGGCTGGTCTGGCATGCCGAGCGCGGCGCAGCGGCGTACCGTCGCGAAGGTCAGCAACAGGACGCGATCAGCACACGCGTGCCTCCGGCGGTGCCACTGCGGGTGGCGGCCAGCCGCTCACATCGCAGCGAGCGTACCCAGACGCTGTTGGCGCGGATGGGAGAGATCGAGCTGATCGCACAGGGTTCGTCTTTGAAGTTCTGCCGCATCGCCGAGGGCACGCTGGACGTATACCCGCGACTGGGGCCGACCAGTGAATGGGACACCGCCGCTGGCCAGTGCGTACTGGAAGCCGCTGGTGGTGTGCTGCTGGCGGCCGACAGTGGTTTGCCGTTCCAGTACAACCAGCGCCCGCGCCTGCTCAATGGCGACTTTGTCGCCTTGGGTGATGCAACGTTGCCATGGCAGGACTGGGTGGCAGGGCTGTAAGTCTTGCCGCCCCGGATTGCGAATGTTTCAAGCGCCGGCATCAGCCGGCGCATTGCTGATGAGGGTGAGGTGATATGTCCGAATTGAACGATATCCAGTCGTTGTTGAAGATCATGGCGCGTCTGCGCGACCCACGCGATGGCTGCCCATGGGATCTGGAGCAGGACTTCGCCAGCATCGCCCCGTACACGGTGGAAGAAGCCTACGAAGTGGCCGACGCCATCGACCGCAATGATCTGGTCGACCTCAAGGACGAACTCGGTGACTTGCTGCTGCAGGTGGTGTTCCATGCGCAGATGGCCAGCGAGCAGGGCGCCTTTGACTTCGGCGACGTGGTGGCGGCGATCAGTAACAAGATGGTCCGCCGCCATCCGCATATCTTCGGCGACGCTCAGGTTGGCGACGCTGCGGAGGTTCTGACCAACTGGGAAGAAATCAAACGGCATGAGCGCGCCGCCAAGGGCGAGCAGGACACCTCGGCGCTGGCCGGCATTTCGCGCGGCCTGCCGGAATGGCAGCGTGCGACCAAGCTGCAGTCGCGTGCCGCCCGCACCGGGTTCGATTGGCCCGATGCAACGCCGGTGTTGGACAAGCTGCGCGAGGAGATCGACGAAGTACAGGCTGAATTCGAAGCCGGCCCGGTCGCCGACAACCAGGCGCGGCTGCAGGAAGAACTCGGCGATGTGTTGTTCGTCTGCGCCAACCTTGCACGCCACGCCAAGGTGGATGTCGGCACTGCACTGCGCCAGGCCAACCATAAATTCGAGCGCCGCTTCCGCGCGATGGAAGCCTTGGCTGCAGCGCAGGGCGATGAGATGGGAGCCATGACGCTGGAGCAGCAGGAAGCGTTGTGGCAGTCGGTCAAGCGCGATGAGAACGCGGGCGCGCCATGAAAACCGCACTCCTGTTCATGCTGACTGCGTTGGCCGAAATCATCGGCTGCTATCTGCCGTGGTTGTGGCTGCGCAAGCAGGGCAGCCCGTGGTTGTTGGTGCCGGCGGCGGCTTGCTTGGCACTGTTCGCGTGGTTGTTGACGTTGCATCCCACCGCGACGGGCCGTGTCTATGCCGCTTACGGCGGCGTCTATGTCTGCGTGGCGCTGTTGTGGTTGTGGCTGGTGGATTCGGTCAAGCCGTCGCGTTGGGACCTGTTGGGCGGCGGCCTGTGCCTGTTGGGGATGGCGGTGATCATGTTCGCGCCACGCAGCAACTGAAGGTCGTATTCTCACGCCGGGATGCCCGGGAGCAGACGCCATGCCGCAGTTCAGCAGTTTCCGCCAGTTCTATCCTTATTACCTGCAGGAGCATCGCAACACGGTGTGCCGACGGCTGCACTTCATCGGTAGCTGGGGCGTGCTTGCGTGCTTGGCGATGGCGCTTTGGCAGGGGAGTGGTAGCTGGTTGCTGGCAGCGCTGCTCTGCGGTTATGGCTTCGCCTGGGTGGGCCATTTTTTCTTTGAGAAAAACCGGCCGGCCACCTTCAGTCACCCTTTCTATTCATTCGTGGGTGACTGGGTGATGTTCGTCGACATCCTGCGTGGGCGCGTGGCGATCTAGCCTGCCAACCGTTGCCCGGGCTGCAAGCCCATTCAGCAGTATTTTGGTGAATGCAGCCAGCCGCTTCGCAATGGGCAATGGACACGAATCGCCGCCTCCAGCGGATAGCTATACTCGGCCAAACATCACAGGGTGGGAGCAGGCATATGGGCGGTGGCGCAGGGGTTCTGGCATTGGTCGTGGTGGTGGCGGGCATCATCATTCTGTTCAAGACGGTGCGGATGGTGCCGCAGGGCTATGAGTGGACCGTGGAGCGCTTCGGCAAGTACACGCATACGATGACGCCCGGCCTGCATTTCCTGATTCCGGTCGTGTACGGCGTGGGCCGCAAGATCAACATGATGGAACAGGTGCTGGATGTGCCCAGCCAGGACGTCATCACCAAGGACAACGCGGTGGTGCGCGTGGACGGCGTGGTGTTCTTCCAGGTGCTGGATGCCGCCAAGGCCGCTTATGAAGTCGCCCATCTGGAAGTGGCGATGATCGCGCTGGTGCAGACCAATATCCGCACCGTGATCGGTTCGATGGACCTGGACGCATCGCTGAGCCAGCGCGAAACCATCAACGCGCAGTTGCTCGGTGTCGTCGACCAGGCCACCAATCCGTGGGGCGTCAAGGTCACCCGTATCGAGATCCGCGACATCCAGCCGCCGCGTGACCTGATTGATTCAATGGCGCGGCAGATGAAGGCCGAGCGCGAGAAGCGTGCCCAGATCCTGGAAGCGGAAGGTCTACGTCAAGCCGCCATCCTGCGTGCCGAGGGTGAAAAGCAGGCCGTGGTGCTGGACGCCGAAGGCCGCAAGGAAGCTGCATTCCGCGATGCCGAAGCGCGTGAGCGTCAGGCCGAAGCCGAAGCCACGGCGACCACGCTGGTGTCCCAGGCCATCGCGCAGGGGGATGTACAGGCGATCAACTACTTCATCGCGCAGAAGTACGTGGAAGCCTTCGGCAAGCTGGCCAGTTCGCCCAACCAGAAGCTGGTGTTGATGCCGATGGAAGCCACGGGCGTGATCAGCTCCATTGCCGGTGTAGCCGAGTTGGCCAAGGAGGCGTTCGCCAAGCAGGAAGAGCGTAGACCCGCCGCGTCACGCGGCAACCCGCCACCGCTGGAGCGCTGAGTCATGCGTTGGGAAGTCGTGATCTGGGCCGCATTGGCGGTAACACTGTTTGCTGCCGAAGCGTTGGCTCCCGGCGCATTCATGCTGTGGATGGGCTTCGCTGCCGCTGCGGTGTTCCTGACCGTGTGGGCGTTCGAGGGCATGACCGTGCTGCTGCAGGTCATCCTGTTTGTGGTGCTGAGTTTCGTATCCATCCAGGTCTACCGCACCTGGTTCCGCAAGCGTGGGCGTCAAAGCGAACAGCCGCTGCTCAATCGCCGCGCCGAGCAACTGGTCGGCCGCGTGGTGGTCCTTGAACAGGCCATTGCCGATGGCATTGGTCGCGCGAAAATCGACGACGCCTTCTGGGTGGTCGCTGGCCCGGATCTCCCCAGCGGCAGCCGCGTGCGGGTGGTTGCGGTGGATGGCATGACCTTGAAAGTCCAGCAGGCCTGACCTGCCTGCGGCACGCCGTGTGGCGGTGCCGCAGGTTTTACCGGTAACCATCTGGGATAATGGCGCACCCCTTTTTTAGTGGAACGGCCATGACCCTGAAAACCCTGCTCAATGAAACCCACCGCTCGCTCGGCGCCAAGATGGTCGACTTCGGCGGTTGGGACATGCCGATCCACTACGGTTCGCAGATCGATGAACATCACCTGGTGCGTAACGCCGCTGGCATGTTCGACGTCAGCCACATGACCGTGGTTGACCTGAAGGGCGCGCGCACCCGCGAGTTCCTGCGCCACCTGCTGGCCAACTCCATCGACAAGGTCAAGGTCACCGGCAAGGCGCTGTACTCCTGCATGCTCAACGCGCAGGGTGGGGTGATCGATGACCTGATCGTGTACTTCCTGGCCGATGATTTCTTCCGCATGGTGGTGAACGCGTCCACCCGCGAGAAGGACCTGGCCTGGATTCGCCAGCACGCCGCTGCGTTCGATGTTGAAGTTGTCGAGCGCGAAGACCTGGCCATCATCGCCGTGCAGGGGCCGCAGGCCCGCGCGCTGGTCGCCGGCCTTGTCGCCGAATCCGATCGCGCCGCGCTGGACAAGCTGGGCCGATTCGCGGCACTGGATGTCACCTCCACCGACGGCGCGCCGCTGTTTGTCGCGCGCACCGGTTACACGGGTGAGGACGGTTATGAAGTGCTGCTGCCGCAGAGTGCTGTCGTCGCTTTCTGGAACGCACTGCATGCTGCCGGTGTTAAGCCTGCCGGCCTGGGCGCGCGCGACACGCTGCGTCTGGAAGCTGGCATGAATCTTTATGGTCAGGACATGGACGAAGCCGTTAGTCCTTACGAAGCCGCACTGTCCTGGACGGTAACGCTCGATGAAGGGCGCGAGTTCATTGGCCGCCCGGTACTGGAGGCGCAGAAGGCCGCCGGCAACGCACGTCAGATGATCGGCGTGGTGATGGACGACAAGGGCGTGTTGCGCCACGGGCAGAAGGTGCTCACCGCCAATGGCGAGGGTGAAATCCTGTCGGGTACATTCTCGCCGACGCTGGGCAAGGCTATCGCCTTTGCACGGGTGCCTGCGGGCGAGCTGAGCGACGTGCGCGTGGACATCCGTGGCAAAGAAGTGCCGGTGCGCGTGGTGAAGTTCCCGTTCGTGCGCGACGGCCAGGCGCAGGCTGGTATCAACCTTTGATCTTTGTAAGACCGGGCGCAGGCGCTACCCTGCGCTCGGTTCGTTAAACTAGCGTTCCATCCCGACCACCGCTTTTTTCGGAGCAGTTCCATGAGCGAGATCCCTGGCGACCTCAAATTTCTCAAGTCCCACGAGTGGGCCCGTGCCGAAGGCAACGGCCGCGTCACCGTTGGTATTTCCGACCACGCCCAAGGCTTGCTGGGCGACCTGGTCTACGTCGAGCTGCCGGGTGTCGGTGACACCGTGCAGGCCGGCAACGGCGCTGCCGTGGTCGAGTCGGTGAAGGCAGCGTCGGACGTGTACAGCCCGGTGTCCGGCACCGTGGTCGAAGTCAACGAAGCGGTAACCGACAAGCCGGAGACCATCAACGAAGATGCGTACGGCGACGGCTGGCTGTTCGTCGTCGAGCTGTCCGACCCGGCGCAGTTGAACGACCTGCTGGGTCCGGACGACTACGCGCAGATGCTGGAAGACGACGAGCACTAAGCTCCTCGTGTGCCAGAAAACGGTCGCCTTTGGGCGGCCGTTTTTTTTTGCCCGCAGCCGCGTTGCCGGAGATAAGCCGGACGCAGCGCATGTGCTTGAAACCGTCGTGGATGTCATCGCGTTGCGTCTGCCCCCATGCAACGGATGTCATCACCATGTGACGAAAGTCGGCAGGTACAGCACGTGTGATGCATGCCGGGAACGGAGCATGAGCTGATGCATCGGACGACAGGAGGTCGTGTCGCCGCCGGTCGGAGGTGCAAAAATTTCTGCGCAAAACGATCGCCACACACCGCAATGTATGACCGCCGGATGAAATATTTTCAGGGTGTTGCACGCGGCACTTTGGGTGCGAGAGTGGTGTGGTAAGACATCCTGCAGGGATGTGTGTCTGCATGCACTGCGTTTGTCGCAGCGAAAGAAAAGTGCATATTCCTCGACGTTTTTTTGCATTCGTGTTTTTGTAGAGCACTACAACACGACAACCGCGGGTACTTGTAGGCGGTTGTTGCAAGGCGGGCGAAGGCAGGTGGGTTGGCGGCTGTCAGAAAAAAAATACAGAAAGACGGTTGACAGTAAAAAAAACCGTGATTAGGTTTCGCCCAGCAGACCTTTCCTGCGGAAGCGAGTGAGCCGGATCAACATTCAGACGCGAAGCACAACTTGGACGTCCGCCAGGATCTCTTTAATGGTGGAGCAGGACTCGCTTCCTTCCGCGAAACACCCCCCCGAATCAGACATGGCACCCGCAGCGGGAACCGATGCGGGTGTTTCTGTATCCGTCACGACGCGCCAGACGCGTCGTCGGTCCTCCGCGGTCCGCCGCGGATTTGCTTCAACTGGGCATTTCAATTCCATAGATCACTGACGAGGAACCATCCCATGGCTACGAAAAAAGCTGCTAAAAAGCCGGCCGCCAAAAAGGCGGTAAAGAAAGTTGCCAAGAAGGCTGCTGTGAAGAAGGTTGCCAAAAAGGCAACCGCCAAGAAGGCAGTGAAGAAGGTCGCCAAGAAGGCCACCGCCAAGAAGGCAGTCAAGAAGACTGCAAAGAAGGCAGTGAAGAAGACCGTCAAGAAGGCTGCTGCCAAGAAGACCGTCAAAAAGGCTGCGGCCAAGAAGACCGTCAAGAAGGCCGCCAAGAAGACCGCTAAAAAGGCCGTGAAGAAGACTGTCAAAAAGGCTGCGGCCAAGAAGACCGTCAAAAAGGCTGCCAAGAAAGTAGCCAAGAAGGCCGTAAAGAAGACCGTCAAGAAGGCTGCGGCCAAGAAGACCGTCAAAAAGGCTGCCAAGAAAGTAGCCAAGAAGGCTACTGCCAAGAAGACCGTCAAGAAGGCTGCGGCCAAGAAGACTGTCAAGAAGGCCGTAAAGAAGGTTGCCGCCAAGAAGCCGGCTGCCAAGAAGGTCGCTGCGAAGAAGAAGCCGGTCGCCCGCAAGAAGAAGGCGGCTCCGGTCGCGCTGCCGGCTACCCCGGCGCCGCTGATCTGATCCAGCTCCAATAGCAACACCTGAAACTCCTTCCCCGACTGCCCAGCGGGGAGGGAGTTTTTTTATGTGTGGACGCCGTTGCCGAGTAGCGCAGGCCCGGACGGCCGGGTCACATCGTGCTGCTGAGCCATGCTCCGCAGAAGTGTGTCGCCGGTGAGCGCCAACACGGCAAGGCCGCACTCCACCACACCGACAGCATCAGGATGGGTATCCCGGAATCTCGACTGTGCTGTGCGCGCCCGTGCTGCAGATTGCCGCGGCAGTCCGAGGCCTGTTCGACAGAGGCTTTGCCAGGGCGGTGCCGACGCAGCAGGAGTGCGCTCCAAAGAGGGGAAGCGGAACTGGCATTGCAGCGTGTGCCGCTGTTGCCTACTCCGGCTATCTCGCTGTTGAGAGCATCCAATGACAGGTACAAAAAAGGGCGGCCAATTGGTCGCCCTTTGTCTGTGCAGTTGAGCCGCCGTCACTCAGCGTGGTGAGGCCACTGCACGGTCGGATGAAGCGCCCTTCTTGCCGCCGCGTGTTGGTGCGGCATCTTCGGCCATCAGGTTGTCGCTGCCGAAGTCGGTGTCCACATCCAACCAACGCTGGGTGGGCAGACCGATGGCACGATCAAGAATGGTTGGCATCAGCCCAGACGGCAGGCTGCTTTCGCCGTTCCACATTACCGCGATGCCGAGGTCGCGCTCCGGTAGCAGTGCCACCAGTCCGCGATAACCCTGGACCGCACCGGCATGGAACACCACCGGATGACCGGAGTAATCAAACACGCGCCAGCCCAATGCGTAGCCGGCCGAATCCAGGCGCTGGTGACGCCAGCCCGAGCGCATCTCCCCCGGCGTGTTGACCAGCGGTGCATGCAGTGTGGCCAGCAGCGGCGCCGGCAATACGTCGGGGCGGTGACCGGTGTGGGCCAGCAACCACTGCGCCATGTCGCTGGCGCTGGCATTGACGCCAGCGGCCGGCGCTACGCGGTAGTAGGTGGGCTTGGGCGTCAGCGAGACCCAGCCGTTGCGGCTGCGCACATGCGGGCGTGCCCAGCGCGAGCTGGCCTGGATGCCAGCCAGGCCGAGGCTGGCATCGTTCATGCCCAATGGCTTGAGCAGGCGCTTTTCCACGGCCTGCTCATAGAAGTTGCCAGAGGCAGCAAACACCACATCGCCAATCAGGCTGAAGGCGACGTTCTGGTAGGCATAGCAATCGCCGGGTTCGCACTTGAGCGGGGCATTGGCGAGCTTCTGGGTGAGCGTGTAGTAGTCCGTGTTGGCTTCGACATCGCGGTCATAGGCGTTGTACGACAGGCCGACGCGGTGGCTGAGTACGTCAGCGACGGTCAGTCGGCTGGTGGCTTCGGGCGTGGCCAGATGGAAGCCGGGGACATAGTCGGTGACCTTGCTGTCCCAGCGCAGGGTGCCGTCGTTGACCAACAAGCCCGCCATGGTGCCGGCGAAAGCCTTGGACAGCGACGCCAGGCGGAACACGGTATGGGCATCTACCTGCTGCGGATTGCTGATGTCGGTAACGCCATAGCCGCGCGCGGACAGGATGCGACCGTTCTGCACGATGGCCATCGCCATGCCGGGGACGCGGTTGCCATAGGTCAGCTGCTCGGCCAACGCCTCGATGGCAGCGACATTGAATTCGGTAGGTAGTGGCTGCACCTGGTCGGGCCGCAACGCGGTGCGATAGGGCATCGGTTGCGTGGGCGACTGTGCCGGTGCGTTTTCCAGGTTTACCGGCAATGCGGTGGCCGGTGCGGTGGCGGGCAGGCTTACCTGGGTAGGCGTCTGCGCGGTCGATGACAATGCAAAGGGCATCAATACCCCCAGCAACCCCGATGCAACCGGGCGAATATGCCGGCGCCTGCTGTTGTCTTTCATCGTGATCGGTGCCTGTAAGCTACTGCTGGCATGGATTCTAGCGCTGCTTTTTACGATTGCACAAACGGGGAGAGGATGAATGGGCATCACTTTGATATTTCTTGTTTTTCTTGTGGTGGTTATCGCAGTTATCGCCGTGGGGATCGGCATCTATAACGGGCTGGTGCGCTCCCGCAACACTTATAAGAACGCGTTTGCCCAGATTGACGTGCAATTGCAGCGCCGCTTTGACCTGATCCCCAACCTGGTGGAGACCGCCAAGGCCTATATGGGCCACGAGCGGCAGACGCTGGAAGCCGTGATTGCGGCACGCAGCGCTGCGCAGTCAGGTTTGGCGGCGGCCAAGGCTGATCCCGGTGATGCGGCAGCGATGGCGCAGTTGGCTGCGTCGCAAGGGCAGTTGAACAGCGTGCTGGGGCGGCTGATGGCGGTAGCCGAGGCCTACCCGGACCTCAAGGCCAACCAGAACATGATGCAGCTGAGCGAAGAGCTGGCCAGCACCGAGAATCGCGTGGCATTCGCGCGGCAGGCTTATAACGATGCGGTGATGGGTTACAACAATCGCCGCGAAACATTCCCGGCCAATGTGTTTGCCGAGATGTTCAATTTCAGCACTGCCGCGTTGCTGGATATTCCGCTGGAGAAGCGTGAGCAGGTGCGCGAAGCCCCCCAGGTCCAGTTCTGAGCTACGGCAGCCGAGCGCGCTGCGGCGCACTGTTGCGGTCGGGGAGCTGCAGGGGGAAGGAATGAATTTTTTTGAACACCAGGCACAGGCGCGGCGGATGTCAACGCGCCTGTTGCTGTTGTTTGCCATGGCGGTTGTGGCGATCGTCGCCATGGTTGATGCGCTGCTGTTGGTGACTGGCGCCAGTCACCAGGCGATATTCGGGTGGAGCGTGCTCACGCTGGCGGTGATTGGGTTCTCCTCGCTGTACCGCATCTCCAGCCTGCGCGGAGGTGGCGAAGCTGTGGCGGTGCAGATGGGTGGCACCGAAGTGCCGGCGAGCAGTGCCGATCCTGCGCTGCGGCGGCTGCGCAATGTGGTAGAGGAAATCGCCATCGCCTCCGGCGTGCCGATGCCACGCTTGTATGTGCTGGAGCAGGAGCCGGGCATCAATGCATTCGCGGCGGGTTATTCGCCGGCTGATGCGGCCATCGCGGTGACGCGTGGCACGCTGGACCGGCTCAATCGTGATGAGCTGCAGGGCGTGATAGCCCATGAGTTCAGCCACATTCTCAATGGCGACATGCGCTTGAACATCCGCCTGATGGGCGTGTTGTTCGGCATTTTGATGATCAGCGTGATCGGCAAGCGCGTGCTGCTGCACATGAGCGTCGGTTCGCGCGGGCGCGGTGGACGCACGTTGGGGCCGGTGGTGGCCCTGTTGGTGGTGGGCGTGGTTGCGATCGCCATCGGCAGCATCGGCGTGTTCTTCGGCCGTTTGATCAAGGCGGCGGTGTCGCGTCAGCGTGAAATCCTGGCCGATGCGTCGGCGGTGCAGTTCACCCGGCAGACTCAGGGGTTGGCCGGCGCCTTGAAGAAGATTGGCGGTCTGCCGGAAGGCTCGCACTTGGGCAATCGTGCCGATGCCGAGGAGGTCAGCCACATGCTGTTCGGCGAGGGCCTGGGGTTCTCGCGTTGGTTTGCCACGCATCCCCCTTTGGTTGAACGCATCCAGCGGCTGCAACCTTCATTTCGCCCCGCTCAGCTGCAGGTGCTGCGCGGCAACTGGTTGGCGGCACCGCCCGATGGTCTTGCCGAAGACCGCGCGCTGGGGCTGGCCATGCATTACGCACCGAGCGTGGATGCGGTACTGCCTGCTGCGTTGTCAGGTACGCCGAATCGGGTGCGGGTGGATCCTGCGAAGGTTGCCGCGCAGGTAGCCGCGCCGGCCGACGATGATTTCCAACAGGCAGTGCGCCTTGCCGGCAATCTACCGGCGGGATTGCGCGAGTTGGCACGTGACCGTGAGGCCGCGCCTGCGTTGTTGCTGGCGCTGTTGCTCGACAGTGATGCACAGGTGGCAGCGCGTCAGTGCGAGGCCGTCCGGGTGCAACTGGGGGCGTTACAGGCGCAACGCACGCAGGAACTGGCCGCTGGCCCACTGCGTGACCTGCACGCGGCGTTGCGGTTGCCGATGGCGACA
The DNA here is from genome assembly GCF_027497995.1 of Stenotrophomonas sp. Iso1. Classification (GTDB taxonomy): domain Bacteria; phylum Pseudomonadota; class Gammaproteobacteria; order Xanthomonadales; family Xanthomonadaceae; genus Stenotrophomonas. The sequence goes on from NZ_JAODBT010000002.1 coordinate 80,849, forward strand.
TTGGTGTTCCCGACGTTACGCAGCTTGCCGCGCCCGCAACTGCAGGCCTTCGTGAAGTGCATCGACGCACTCACGCATGCTGATGGACGCATCTCGCTGTTCGAGTACTGCCTGTCGCGCTTGTTGCAGGTGCAGGTGCAGGCAGCGTTGGAGCCGTCCAAGCATCTGCACTTCGGTCGCCGCAAGGTGGTTGGGGTACGTCGGGAGTTCGCGACGTTGCTGGCCGTGGTGGCGCGCGCGGGGAATCCGGGCGACGAAGCCGGCGCGCGTCGCGCTTACCTGGCCGGGCTGCAGCGCATCCTGCCGCAGGACCACCTGCCTTACGCACCGCCGCCCAACGGTGTGTTGGCATTGGACGCGGTGTGGGAGCCATTGGACGCACTGGATCCGCTGGCAAAGCAACTGCTGGTCGAATCGGTGACAGCCACCGTCAGCCACAACCAGCGCGTGAATGTGGCCGAGGCCGAACTGCTGCGCACCATCTGTGCGACGTTGCATTGTCCGTTGCCGGCCTTGCTCCAGGTGGCGTGAGCGACGGCGGCGGTGCAGTGCCGATGCATCATCCCCAGCATGTGTTTCCCAAGAGGGTGACAGCGGAGCCTGGCTTCGCGTTACGGGCCGTTGTCATCAAGAATCAGGCTGGCCGCGCGCTCGGCGATCATGATGGTTGGTGCGTTGGTGTTGCCGCTGATCAGGGACGGCATCACCGAGGCGTCGACCACGCGTAGGCCGTCAATGCCGCGTACCCGCAGTTGCGGATCGACGACGGCGGTGTCATCGCTGCCCATGCGGCAGGTGCCGATCGGGTGATAGATGGTTTCCGCCTTGGCGCGAATGAAGGCTTCCAGACCGGCGTCATCCAGGTCGTCGCGCTCGGGAAACAGCGGCGCCTTGCGCCAGGGAGTAAATGCAGGCTGCTGCAGAATGTCGCGGCTTAGACGCGCTGCCTCGATCATCATCTTCAGGTCGAAACCCTCGGCATCGCTCAGGTAGTTGGCGTGGATGCGTGCCGGCATCCGTGGGTCGCTGTTGGCCAGCGCGATATGGCCACGACTGCGCGGGTGCAGGTAACAGGCGTGCAGTGTGTAGCCGTCACCGGGCAGTCGATGGCGGCCGTGGTTGTCGAGCATGGCCGGGACGAAATGGAACTGGATGTCGGCCCGTTCGTCCGGGGCGTAGCGCGAGCGCACGAAGCCACCGGCCTCGGCCACGTTGCTGGTGCCGGCGCCGCGATGACCACGCAGGAAGTAGTCAAAGCCGATCTTCAACTCGCTGATGCGGTCATAGCTGACGCCGGGCACGGTGCGGTAGAGCGTGCAGATATCGAGGTGATCCTGCAGGTTGGCGCCAACGCCAGGTTGATCGAGCTGCACGTCGATACCCTGCTCGCGCAGGTGATCGGCAGGGCCGATGCCCGACAACATCAACAGTTGTGGTGAATTGATCGCGCCGGCACTGAGCAACACCTCGCGTGTTGCCTGGAAATGCTGGCGCTGGCCACCCATGTGCAGCACCACGCCGGTGGCGCGGCCGTTGTCGACTTGCACCCGCTCGACCTGCACACCGGTGAGCACCCGCAGGTTGCGGCGCTGGCGCACCGGGGCCAGATAGGCGGCCGCCGACGAGCAACGCGCGCCATCTTTCTGGGTGACTTGGTACAGCCCCACACCTTCGTGTCGTGGGCCGTTGAAGTCGATGTTGAGCGCATGACCGGCTTGCTGGCCGGCTTCGATGAAGGCATGGCTGAGTGCATTGACGTGGCGCAGGTCGGCAACGTGCAGCGGTCCATCGTGGCCATGCAATGCATCGGCACCGCGTGTGTTGCCCTCGCTATGACGGAACCAAGGCAGCACGTTGTCCCAGGCCCAGTCGACGGCGCCTGCCTCCGCCCAACGGTTGTAGTCCCCAGGTACGCCACGCACGTAGCACATGGCGTTGATCGAGCTGGAGCCCCCCAGCACCTTGCCGCGTGGCCACCACAGGCGGCGGTTGTCCAGGGCCGGTTCCGGCTCCGTGTCGTAGCTCCAGTTGACCCGGCGGTTGTTGACCAGATGGGCCAGACCCGCAGGCATATGGATGAAGGGGTGCCAGTCGCGCGGCCCGGCTTCAATCAGCAGTACCCGCAGCTGCGGGTCGGCGCTGAGCCGGTTGGCCAGTACACAACCGGCCGAGCCGGCGCCGACGATGATGTAGTCGAATTCCTTCACGACGTCTCCCTTTCAATACCTTGCAGGATAGAACGGCGTGTTGTTGCCTGACATCACCGCCCGCACTGGCGATGTTGCGGTGCATTAGATAACTTACGCGCTTCGCAGCCCCCCGGAGTTCCCGATGTCGCCGTCCTGTCGTCACCCGCTTGCCCGGGGTGCTGCATGAGCGCCGCTGGTCGAACCCTGCGGCTGAGGCAGGCGCTGCGCGAGTCCCCGGCGCTGTTGTGGTCGTTCCTGTACTTCTTCTGCCTGCTCAGCGGCTACTACGTGCTGCGCCCGGTGCGCGAGGCCATGGCTGCCTCGTCGGACATGCAGACCTTGTTTCCCCAGCCGCTGATTGACTGGTTTGCCGGCCACGGCATCGCGCTGCAGGACTTCACACTGCAGTTCCTGTTCTCCTGCGTGTTCGTGATCATGCTGGTGCTGCAGCCACTGTATGGCTGGCTGGTCAGCCGATACCCGCGGCGGGTGTTCCTGCCGCTGGTATATGGCTTCTTCATCGTCACCCTGCTCGTGTTCTACGCCATGTTCAACGCTGGCGTGCCGGGCCGTGGCATGGCGTTCTTCTTCTGGATTGCCGTCTACAACCTGTTCGCGGTGGCAGTGTTCTGGAGCTTCATGGCCGATGTGTTCTCCAACGCACAGGCCCGCGCCTATTACGGCTATATCGGTGCGGCCGGTACGTTGGGGGCATTCCTTGGCCCGCTCATCACCAGCACCCTGGTGCAGCGGGTAGGTATCGCCAACCTGATGCTGGTTTCAGCCGGCTTCCTGCTGGCCTGCATGCTGTGCATCTGGCGGCTGCGGCCATGGGCGGTGCTGCGTGAGCGCGAACAGAAGCTGGTTGACGGCGAGCAGCCGATGGGCGGAAGCGTGATCGACGGCCTGAAGCTGATCGCACGCGAACCCCTGCTGCGCTGGCTGACCTTGTTGGTGGTGTTCGGCGTGGGTGTGGGCACCATGTTGTACAACGAGCAAGCGTCCATCGTGCGCCGCATGATCACCGACCCCGCGGCCAGCACCGCGTTTTATTCGCGCATTGATCTGGCAGTGAACGCACTGACCTTGGTCGTGCAGCTCGGGCTCACCCGCTGGCTGCTGTCGCGCTTCGGCATCGCGCCGGCGTTGTTGATTCCGGGTTTCGCGATCATCGTCGGCTTCTCGGTATTGGCCGCTTCGCCGCTGCCGTTGATGGTGGCGATGGTGCAGGTGATGACCCGTGCCAGCGAGTTCTCGCTGGGCAAGCCGGCGCGCGAGACCATCTACACCCGCGTGGACCGGCAATGGCGCTACAAGGCCGGCGCGGCCATCGATACCGTGTTTTACCGTGGCGCGGACATCACCTTCGCCTGGGTACACAAGGGCTTGTCGCTGTTCGGCTCGCATGTGGTGTTTGCCGGAGGCACGCTGGTGGCGATATTGATGACACTGTCGGCGCTGGGTGTGTTGCGTGAGGAAAAGAAGCTGCCCCGCGATCGCTGAATGCAGCGGCGCGTCACCTTGTCGTTGATGACCTGAAGGAAGCCACGTCCATGACCTTGCTCGCGCTGCTGCTGACCGTACTGGTCGCCGTTCTACACGTGTACTTCCTGGTGCTGGAGATGTTCCTGTGGACGCGCCCGCTGGGGCTGAAGACGTTCCGCAATTCGCCGGAGAAGGCCGAGACAACCCGCGTGCTGGCAGCCAACCAAGGGTTGTACAACGGCTTCCTCGCGGCCGGGATCATCGCCGGCCTGACGCTTGGCCAACCGGTGCTGGTGACGTTTTCGCTGATCTGCGTGGTGGTGGCTGGTGCCTATGGTGCGTGGACGGTGAGCCCGCGCATCTTCTACATCCAGGCTGTGCCGGCGATTCTCGCGCTGGTGTTGCGGGTGCTCTGAAGGCGGCGTTGTTCGATGAGCGCCGCAGCTCAGCGGCTGATGGCGCGCATGAAGCCCAGCCACATCGGCACCGTGTGCAGCGCCGCGCCCAGCACGAACAGGCCCGTCAGCAGATGCACGCGCCAGTCGTTGATACGCAGGAAAACGAACTGCTCAATCGTGCGGCCCACCCAGAACAGCGCCATGAAGCACAGCAGGACCAACCCCAGACGCGTGTCGACCAGGTCCGAGGTGAACGTCAGTGCGATCACCCCCATTCCCAGGAACACGTAGATCACGCGCAGATTGAGGATCTGCATGATCGCGCGGTTGGCGACGCTGATTTGGGCAAGCGCGCGCTTCCAGCCGAACAGCCGCCAGAACGCCAGATGGAACACGGCAAAGCCCAGGCTGTGAACGCCTGCAAGGCGCACCAGCAATTCAGCGGTCGTCATGTTCCATCAGCCTGTGCGAGAGGGGCGCGGTGACACCCACATCGCGATGGTCGCATGGAACACCTCAACCCCCGCCGCGTCGGTCACGCTGACCTTAACCGGCAGGTCGTAACCGGCGGTCGCGCTGACGATGGGCAGCGCCGGCGTCGCTACCGCCTTCAAGGTGCCCAGCGCCTTGGCCTGGTATTTCACTTCCATGCCTTTGGGAATCCAGCGCATGTCGGCGGGCAGCGTGGCATCGACCATCACGCCGGCGACCAGTTCGGCGAGGTTGCACATGGCGATCGCATGCACTGTGCCGAGGTGGTTGTTGATGCGCCGGCGGTGCCGGATCACGCCCTCGCAGCGGCTCGGCTCCAACAGCGTGATCGTCGGCGAGATGCTGGCGAAGTAGGGCGCCTTGAAGCACACCGCACGCGAGAACAACCAGTTCCCGGCCGGCCAGCGGATGAAACGTCGGTACAGCGAAAGCAGCGGAGCGGCCATGAGCAGGATTCCTGATATGAAAACGGCGGGCACAAGGCCCGCCGTTGGTGTCGCGTTGCGGGAGCTTACGCCGCCTGCTGCGGGCGCTGCTTGCCCGGCAGGTCGTAGTAGCCGGCCGAACGCAGTTCGTGCGGTTCGAAGTCGTCCACGGTGATCGTGTCCATGGTGAGTTCGCGCAGCTCTTCCAGCAGCTTGCGCTCGTCCTGGGTGATCACGCCTTCGGCCACGGCCTCGTCCAGCTGGGTGGCGAAGGTCAGTGCCTCAATGCCCTTGGTCTTCAGCGCCTTGATGAACTTGCGCTCCACCGGCTCGGCCATGATCGCCTTGGACAGATAGCTGTTGATGCGGCCACCCGGGTTGTTCTCGCACGGGGTCATGAACACGCCGTGCGCCAGGCGGTCACGCGCTTCGTTCGGAGCCATCAGCGTGGCAGCAACGCGGCGGCTCAGGCGATCGCCCGGGGCCTCAGCGCGACGGCCAAACGGGAAAATCAGCGCCCACATCAGCCAGCCGATCGGACGGATCGGGAAGTTGCGCAGCGCCGCCGACAGCGCCTCTTCGATCTTGTGTGCACTGTCGTGGAAGGCCCAGGCCAGCAGCGGCTGGTCGGCCTGCGGTGCGCCTTCGTCGTGGTAGCGCTTGAGCATGGCGCTGGTCATGTAGATGTGGCTGAGCACATCACCCAGACGACCCGACAGCGACTCCTTGAACTTCAACTTGCCGCCCAGCGTCATCATCGAGATGTCGGCCATCAGCGCCAGGTTGGCCGAATAGCGGTCCAGCTTGCGGAAGTAGCGGCGGGTGTATGCATCACCCGGTGCAGAACCAACGCGCGCGCCGGTCAGGCCGAACCAGAACGAGCGCGCGGCGTTGGAAATACCGAAGCGCACGTGTCCGAACAGCGCCTTGTCGAACTCACGCAGGCCGGTCTTGCGGTCTTCGTCCTGCGCGGCCTTCATTTCCTTCAGCACCCACGGGTGGCAGAGGATTGCGCCCTGGCCGAAGATCAGCAACGAGCGGGTCATGATGTTGGCGCCTTCCACCGTGATGGCGATCGGTGCAGCCTGCCAGTTGCGGCCGGCGAAGTTGCGCGGCCCCAGGATGATGCCCTTGCCGCCGATCACGTCCATCACATCCGCGATGACCTCGCGGCTCATGTTGGTGCAGTGATACTTGGCAATGGCCGACGGCACCGATGGCACGTCGCCACGGTCAACGGCTGCAGCGGTTGCCTGCGACAGTGCGCTGATCTTGTAAGCCTTGCCGCCGATGCGGGCCAGCGCTTCTTCCACACCTTCAAAGCGGCCGACCGACAGGCCGAACTGCTTGCGGATGCGCGCATAGGCACCGGTCACGACTGCACCGGCCTTGGCACCGCCAGACGCGGTCGAAGGCAGGGTGATGGAGCGGCCCACGGCCAGGCACTCGTTGAGCATGTTCCAGCCAAGGCCACGCTTCTCGGCACCGCCGATCAGCTGTTCCATCGGGATGAACACGTCCTTGCCGCGGATCGGGCCGTTCTGGAAGGTGGAGTTCAGCGGGAAATGGCGACGGCCGATTTCAACGCCGTCGGTGTCACGCGGCAACAGGGCCAGGGTGATGCCGATGTCCTTGGTATCGCCCAGCAGGCCGTCCGGGTCGTACATGCGGAACGCCATGCCGATCAGCGTGGCGACGGGCGCCAGCGTGATGTATCGCTTGTCGAAGGTGAGCTTCAGGCCCAGTACTTCCTCCCCCTTCCACATGCCCTTGCAGACGATGCCGAAGTCGGGAATCGATGTCGCATCCGAACCGGCGAACGGACCGGTCAGGCCGAAGCAGGGTACTTCCTGGCCGATGGCCAGACGCGGCAGGTAGTAGTCCTTCTGTGCCTGCGTGCCGTAGTGGTTGAGCAGTTCACCCGGGCCCAGCGAGTTGGGTACGCCAACGGTGGAACTGACCACGCTGGAAACCGAGGCCAGCTTCTGGATCACCTTGTGGTGCGCCAGCGCACTGAAACCCAGGCCGCCGTATTCCTTCGGAATGATCATGCCGAAGAACTTGTTCTTCTTGATGAACTCCCACATCTCCGGCGGCAGGTCCGCGTGCACGTGGGTGATCTCGAAATCGTTGGTCATCGCGCACAGTGCTTCCACCGGGCCATCCAGGAAGGCCTGTTCTTCGGCGGTGAGCTGCGGCTTGGGATAGTTGAGCAGGATGTTCCAGTCCGGGTCGCCGGTGAACAGCTCACCCTCGAAACCGACCGAGCCGGTTTCCAGTGCGATGCGTTCGGTCTTGGACAGCGGCGGCAGCACTTTGCGGAACACGCCCATGAACGGTGCGGTGATCAGCGGCTTGCGCAGGAACGGTAGCAGCACCGGCACACTGACCAACGCGAGGATGGCGGCGGCCACGATGATTGCGGTTTGGTTGATGCCTGCAAACCAGCAGGCAGCCAACAACGCTGCGCTGACCAGGGTCCAGACGACGAGCCGCATGCGGTGGTAGGCGACAAAAGCACCTACCAACAGCAGGGCCAGGAAGGGAACGACAATGCTCATTGACTTGCTCCGGTAACGTGCTCGGTTCGGGCGGACGCTGCAGCCGAAGGCAGGGCGTCCAAGTAGTTCAACACGGCGGTGGTAAACGCGTTGTTGTCATCGCCGGCCACCATGTGAGTGGCGTCGGGCAGATGCACATGCTGTGCGTGCGGTACCAGCGTCATGAATTCTTCAACGGTCTTTGGTGAGACCAAGTCACTGCGGCCGCCGCTGATCAGCAGCAACGGGCATTCCACCCGGCGCGCAGCCTCAGCGATGGCGTCTTGGTGCTGCTCGCTGTCACGCGCCAGTTCGTCCACCAGACGTGGATCCCAATGCCAGTTCCAGCGGCCATCGTCGGTCAGGCGCAGCAGGGCGCGCAGTGATTCCTCACTTTTACGTGGGCGGTGCGGCATGTACGTGGCAATGCTGTCAGCAGCGGCTTCCAGCGAGGCGAAGCCATCTGGATGAGCACTCATGAACGCGAGGATGCGCTCGACGCCACGGGTTTCCCAGCGCGGGGTGATGTCTACCAGCACCATTGCGGAGAACAGGCCGGGCCAGCGTGATTCGGCCATCAGCCCGAACAGCCCGCCCATCGAGGCAGCAACCAGCACTGGCGGGCTGCGCAATTCACCAGCAACGACGATCAAGTCATCGGTGAACTGGTCACCGTGATAGACCAGTCCGGCCGCGTTCCAGTCAGAGCCGCCGTGACCGCGGGCGTCATAGCTGAGCGTGGCATGGCCGGCGGCGGCCATGACGTCAGCGGTCGTGGTCCACGCGCCGCGTGTCTGGCCAAAGCCGTGAGCGAACAAGATGGGTGGCCGTTTGCCGGTAGACCGGGTAGCCGCCAGCCTCGCGCCATTCGCACCTTCAAGACGGATATCTTCGCTACGCATGGAAAAAAAGGAGGTGGATGCCATACGCGATGGTATGGAATGTGGTTGGATGCTGTCAATACTCACCGGTATGGAAGCGGGGCGCATGGCCTGCGGAACGTGCCAGAGGTTCCCGCTGGAGCGCCCGGCATGGCTTTTCGCCACCTGCATACTGCAACCAGTCCCCGCCGTATGGTTAAATCTGCGAATGAACGACACAGCAGCTTCACCTGCGGAGAACCGCAGCGGACGACACAGCCGCCTGAGCGCGGATGACTGGGCGCAGGCCGCCCTCGACATGGTGGCCGAGCAGGGCGTTGGCGCGGTGGCTGTAGAGCCGTTGGCCCGTCGTCTTGGTGTCACCAAAGGAAGTTTTTATTGGCATTTCCCGTCGCGCGATGCGTTGTTGCAGGCGGCATTGGAGCGCTGGGAAGTCGTCGAGCAGCAACAAGTATTCGGCAGCCTCGAAGAAGTGCCGGATCCGCGCACGCGCTTACGCGCGTTGTTCCAGTTGGTCGCGCACGAAGTCACCCCGCACGTGATCTACAGCGAGTTGCTGAAGGCATTGGATAACCCGATGGTGCGCCCGGTCATTGACCGTGTTTCGCAGCGGCGCATGGAATACCTGATTGCCTCTTTTCGTCAGGCTGGCTTGAGTTCCACCGACTCCCGCCACCGCGCACGACTGGCATACGCGGCTTACGTCGGCTTCCTGCAGTTGTCGCTACAGTTGCAGCAACCCAAGCAGGCCCGCGAAGATTTCGAGGCGTATGTCGAGCATGTGATTGAGACGTTGATTCCGGGTAATTGACGGCATAGCGACGAAAAGAAAGGCCGCAGTCTGCTGCGGCCTTTTTTATGTCTGCATGTTTTGCTTGCCTCTTTGTGGCAAAAAAAACCACGGCCCCGAAGGGCCGTGGTCTGTTTCCGGGTTCTAGCTGGCTACGATCAGAACTTCTGGTTGTAGCGCATGTAGAAGAAGCGGCCCGGGATTTCGTACTGCGGGTCGAACGAGTTGGCGAAGGTGGTGTATGCCTTCGGCGGGTCACGATCGAACGCATTGTTCACGCCGACAGTGATCTGGGCGTTCCACGGCGTCTTCCAATAGCCGCTCAGATCGGTGTAGGTCACGCTCGGGATGTGGCGCTGCGGATCAGCCTTGTTGCCACGGCCGATATGGTCCGGATCCGAGCACAGGCGGCCGAAGTTGCCGTTCACGCCGCCGGTGTAGTTCGCACCGGTGCAGTCCTCGACCTGGCTGGAGTAGTAACGGGCCGAGGCGGTTGCGCCGAAGTCACCCATCTGCCAAGCGACCAGCAGGTTGGAGCGGATACGCCAGTAGTTGTCGCGGCTCAGGTAGTTGCCGACGCGGTTGTAGCCTTCGGTCACCGGATCTTCGATGGTGTAGTTGGAGTTGTAGGTGCTGTCCCAAACGAAGGTGAAGGCGCCGAAACGGGTGTCCGGCAGGCGATAACCGACCGTGAAGTCCCAGCCTTCCACTTCCATGGTGCCGACGTTGTTCGGCACGGCCAGCATGTTGGAGATCTGGCCAGTGGAGTCACGGGTGATCATGTCGCAGATCGCGCCCACGCCCTGCGTGTAGCAAGCGTCCAGCATCTGCTGGGCGTTCTGGGCGTAGATGGAGTCTTCGACCTTGATGTTCCACCAGTCGAGCGAGATGTCCAGGCCCTGCACGAAGCTCGGGCTGTAGACGAAGCCCAACGTCTTGGAGACCGAGGTTTCCGGGCCCAGCGTGGTATTGCCGCCAACGGTGGTACGGATCTGCGAGTTGGACTGCGTGTACGCCGGCACGCCAGCGCAGCTGGCCGGAGGCGTGTTCGGATCGGAGCCGATGACGCCGGCGCACGGATCGGCGACGTCTTCAAAGGTGTCGCTCACGCCGGAGAACAGTTCGCTGATCGACGGAGCGCGGAAGCCCTGCGACCAGTTACCACGCACCATCAGGTCGTTGATCGGCTTCCAGCGGAACCCGAACTTGCTGTTAACGGTGTTGCCGAAGTTGCTGTAATCGGAGATACGGCTAGCCACGCTGAAGTCCAGCAGCTGAGCACCGGTCACGCCGGACAGCAGCGGGATTGCCAGTTCCAGGTAGGCTTCGTCGAGCTTGTAGCCACCTGCAGTAGCGGTACGCGAGTTGCCGGTGGTGTCGCCGGAGTTGATCAGGCCGTCCGGATCGTCGAAGCCCGACTCGTCACGGCGCTCAACGCCCGCCGAGAAGGCGAACGCGCCGCCCGGCAGATCGAACAGCTCACCACCGATGTTGGCGTAATAGGTCTTCTGCTCATAACCATAGACGTCGTGCGCGGTGAAACCCGCGTACTTGATCATGTCCGGGGTGATGGAGCCGGCACCGCTGAGCATATTCATCGGTACGCAGCCATCGACCACGTTGGCGGCGGTTCCGCAGCGTGCAACGCCGCCGCCATCAATGAAGGACGGGCCCAGTGCATTGCGCAGCGCGGAGATGTTGAAGAAGCCGGTGGTGATGTCGGTCTGGTCGTTCTTGCCGTAGAACATACCGGCTTCCCAGTTCCAGAAGCGGCTGCCGACTTCGAAGTCACCTTCGAACGCGCCGTTGAAACCGTAGGTCTTGACGTTCTGCTTGTAGATACGACCACCAGTCTCCATCGCGCGGTACTGGATGTAGTCGATGTCGCGGCCGGTTTCGTTGTAGACGTTGTCTTTGCTGATGACGATGTTGGCACCGTTGGTGCCCGGCGCGGCGCGGCCCAGCACGATCGGCATGGCTGCCAGGATCTGCTCGGACTGGCGCTCGTTGTAGGTCACCGTGGTCTTGAAGCGGACGTTGTCGGTGATCGACAGGCCGGCATCGGCAAACAGCGAGGTGCGCTCTTGCGGGGTGACCAGCAGGTTGCCCGGAGCGTGGTTGAAACTGTCGGCCGAAGTGTACGGACGCCAGGTGGCGCCACCGTTGCCGGTGACGAAGTAGCCTGCAGCGCCGTCCGGGCGGGTGGATTCGAACTTCGGCGAGCCGTCGGAATTGGTGCCGGTCTGGCCGAAGTAGCCGAAGCGGCCGTCCGGGGTGGTGCTGCTGTTGCCGGTATTGGGCAGCGAGTTGAAGGCTGGTACTGCGGAGATCGCGCGATCGCCTGCCCAAACGGCCTCTTCCTTGACGTAGCCGACGCCGACGGTGGCATGCCAGCGATCGCCGCTGGAGCCGATGGTGAAGTCATACGACTCGCGCGAGCCGTCGCCCTTGTCGAACTGACCGAAGTAGGCGTTGGCTTCCGCACCGTCGAAGTTCTGGCGCAGGATGATGTTGACCACACCGGCAATGGCGTCCGAGCCGTAAATGGTCGAGGCGCCGTCCTTCAGGACTTCAATGCGTTCGACTGCAGCGGTCGGAATGGTGTTGAGGTCGACTGCACCACCCAAACCGGTGCCACCAACCCAGCGACGACCATTGACCAGGACCAGCGTGCGGCTCGAACCCAGATTACGCAGGTTGACGCGGGTTTCGCCGTTGCCACCGTTGTTGTAGGTGCTGTTGAGGCTGGAACCGTTGGTGCTGATGTTCTGGATGATGTCGCCGATCGAGGTCTGGCCCTGGGCCTGGATCTGTTCGCGGCTCATGGTGAAGACAGGCTGGGAAGTCTCAACGTCGGCGCGCTTGATGCGCGAACCGGTGACTTCGATCTTGTCCAGCGTCTGGGTGGTGTCCTGAGCGAAAGCGGCGCCAGCCGGGAGCACGCTGGCGGCAAGCGCGATGACGACTGCATCGCGCAGCTTGTTGGTCCTGCAATTCATTGGGTTCTCTCTCTCTGCCAAGTGGACTTGGTAAATCCGGGTAGGGCCTCGGGTGGGTTCGAAAGGCGAACTCAAAGCCCAAGGCTAGGACCGATAGTACTTGCGACTGCAAATAAATTAAAGATTGGTTAATGATTGAGAAAAATTGCATCAAAATCGGCAAAGGCTTGATTTGACTGGCAGAAATGCAAAACGCCCCGTCAGGGGCGCCTTGGCACAAACATTTTGTAATTTAAATTACAGGTCCTGCTCGTAACGGACGTACGGGATTGCGCCGTCGTCATTGCTTTCGTTACGGGGAGAGAAGGGGTTTTTGCCGCGGGTGATGACGTTTTCGGCGCCGACGGTCAGCTGGCCGCTCCACGGGGTACGCCAGGTGATGCCCAAGCCGAGGCCTTCCCATTTGCCGCTGCTGCCGGGAGCGTCCACGACGCGGCCGATGACGTTGGCGCTGAAGGGCCCGTAGCCGCCGCCCACGCTCAGACTCTTGCTGTCCCACTGGTCGACGATTGCCGGTGAGGCATCGCTGAGCGGGACCAGGCGCGCCTTGGCGTAGGTGCCGCCGATGGAGACGAAGCCTTCGCGGCCGATGTTCTTCTGGCCGAATACGGTCAGATCGTTCTGCTCCATACGTGCGGTGCCAGTCTTGTTGCCGCCGGCCAGCCATGCAGGAAGGGTGTCGCGGCCGGTGCCGGCAGTGATGCCGACGCGCCCGCCGGGACGATTGAACGCGGTGGTGGCCGAGATATGGCGGCCGTCGGTATCGTCGTCATCGCCCAGACTGGCAAGCATGCAATGGCTGGCCAACCCGCCGATGCTGGTGCCACGGCTGCTGTTGCAGAGCAGGCCCAGCGAGTCGCCGGAAGACAGGCCAAAAGCGGCGTCCAGCGAGCTGCGGCCGAAGTTCCAGCGGGCGCCGGCACGTTGTTCGCCGGTCGGTTCCAGATAAAGGAGTGCTTCGACCTTGCCGCTGCCACGGTTCCAGACCGGAATGACGGTGCTGTCCACTGCCATCGGCTTGCTTTGCGCATGCACACCCGTGACCGCGCTCAAGGCGATCATCAGGGCAAGCGGTAGGCGCAGGAAGGCGTTCATGGACTCAATCAGACTCAGTACGCGCCAGGAAGTTCCCGGCGCATGAGGATTTGATCGTATGTCGTTTATGGTTTCTTAACAAGTCTTCGCCCTCCCCAGAACGCAACTCGTAAGGCCGTCACTGCAGCCGCTCTGGAGCGGGCTGATTGGCCGGTGTGAACGCAAACAATACGCCGAAATCAGTCAAAGGGAAGTGATATTCCTGACCGCAGAATTCGCAGCGCACGTCTACCTGGCCGGTGGCTTCGGCCGCCGCCCGGGCTTCTTCTTCGCCCAGCGACTGCAGCATCGAGCTCACCCGTTCATAGGAGCAGGAACAACCAAAGCGCAGCGGTTTGTCACCCATCAGCTCCGGGTGCTCTTCATGGAACAGGCGGTGCAGCAGTTCGCTGCCGGGCAGCGCCAGCAGCTCCTCCTGACCCAGAGTGTCGAACAGGGCGCCGATGCGGACCCAGCCGTCTTCGTCGCCGCTGTCGCCGGGCAGCTTCTGCAGCAGCAGGCCGGCGGCATGTTCGCCGTCGCAGGTCAGTAGCAAGCGGGTTGGGAGCTGCTCCGAATGACGGAAATAGTCCTCAAAGGCCTCGTCCAGGCTGTCGCCGCTCAGGTTTACCAAGCTCTGGTAGCGCTGCGGCTCACGGGGGTCCAGGCCGGGGTTTTCGATGGTGATGGCCAACAGGGCGCCTTCACCCAGTGCCTGCAGCGTGGGTGGGGCATCTTCGCCATCAGCCAGCTGCACGATGCCGCGCAGGGTGCCGGCTGAGGTGCATTCGGCGAAAAGTGCCCGCAGCGCCGAAGCGCTGCGCAGCTGGATCGATAGGCGGCCATCGACCTTGGTGTGGCCGGTGAACAGCGCCGAGGCCACAGTGGCTTCGCCCAGCAGGCGTGTGGCGGCGGCGGGGTAATTGCCGTGGGACAGGATTTCGCGCCAGCTTTCGCTCAGTCGTACGTGAACACCGCGCACGCCGGCGTCGGGAAGGAGGAAGCGGACAAGGAGGTCGGACGTATCAGTCATGAGCGGCATCTGCGCGAGGTGGGGCCGGTGCCGGATAATGCGCCGGACAGTGGAAGGTGCAAGGTGAAGATCAATGGGGGCGGAGCAGGCCAAGCTCAAGGCGGAGCCAGCGGTCAATTCAGGTCGCAAGCGGAACAGATGGCGATGGTTGCTGTGGGTGCCGGTATTGCTGGTGGCCGGCAGTGTGCTGCAGGTGGTGGTGCTGCGCTTCGTGGACCCGGTGGTCTCCACGGTGATGGTGTTTCGCCAGCTGGAAGCATGGGGCGAGGGCGATTGGAAGTTCCGGATTCATTACCAATGGCGCGATCTGGATGAGATGGCGCCAAGCGTGCCTATCTCATTGGTGGCCGCGGAGGACCAGCGGTTCCCGGAGCACAACGGTTTCGACCTGAAGGCCATCGAAAAAGCGCGCAAGCACAATGCCGATGGCGGGCGCCTGCGCGGTGCCAGCACCATCAGTCAACAGACCGCAAAGAACGTGTTCCTGTGGCAGGGGCGCAGTTGGCTGCGCAAAGGGCTGGAGGCCTGGTACACGGTGTTGATTGAACTGTTCTGGTCCAAGCAGCGGATTCTGGAGGTGTACGCCAACGTCGCCGAATTCGGTGATGGTGTGTATGGCGTGCAGGCCGCTGCGCAGCAGTACTGGCACAAGGACGCCGCCAGGCTGAGTCCGGCCGAGAGCGCACGGCTCGCGGCAGTGCTGCCATCACCGCGTCGTTACAACGCCGCCAAGCCTGGGCCGTATGTGCAGCGTCGTGCGACCTGGATCCAGCGTCAGGCCCGCCAGTTGGGCGGCGCGGGATACATCGACAATGCCGATTGATCCGGACGGCCTGCGTAGAATCGCCCTATGAACACGCGCGACCGCCTGACCCTTGTCATCACCGCTTTCAATGAGCAGGACGCACTGCCGTTGCTGCATCCACGGCTGTGCGCGCAGTTGGATGCGCTGGCGGAGATTGATGGCCGCATCCTGTATGTGGACGACGGCAGCAGCGATGCCAGTTGGGCGGTGATGCAACAGCTGGCGGCGAGCGATCCGCGTGTTGCCGCGCTGCGTCTGTCGCGCAATTTCGGCAAGGAGGCCGCGCTGACGGCGGGCCTGGATTTCATTGAGGAAGGCGCGGCCATCATGCTCGACGCCGATGGTCAGGACCCGCCGGAAATGCTGCCGCAGTTTGTTGCGCTGTGGCAGCAGGGTTATGACGATGTGTATGGCATGCGCATGGAGCGCAATGGCGATGGCTGGCTCAAGCGAGCCACCGCGTCGGTGTTTTATCGTGTGATCGGACGCCTGTCGAAAACGCCGATTCCCGCGGATGCCGGTGATTTCCGTCTGCTGTCGCCGCGCGCGTTGGCGGGCCTGCGGCAGCTGCGTGAACGTCAGCGTTTCATGAAGGGCTTGTTTGGCTGGGTTGGGCATCGCCGCGTGGCGTTGCCTTATCGGCGTGAGCGACGTGTGGCAGGGCGCAGCAAGTTCGGTTTCTGGAAATTGTGGAACTTCGCGCTGGAGGGCATCACCAGTTTTTCCACCGCGCCGCTGCGGGCGGCAACCTATCTGGGGCTGTTCACCGCCGCCGGTGCATTCGCGTTTGGCGCATGGGTGGTGTGCAAGGCAGCATTTTATGGCGACCGCGTAGCGGGCTGGCCGACGATGATGGCGGCGATCCTGTTCCTGGGCGGCGTGCAATTGATCGCGCTGGGCCTGATTGGCGAGTACCTGGGGCGTCTGTATATGGAAGCCAAGCAGCGGCCGCTCTACCTGGTCGACACCTGGTTGCCAGCGAACGTGGCAGTATCTGCCCCATCCGCCAGCGCAGGAGAACGCAATGCAGACCGTTCGACAGTTGCTTGGGGCCAAGTCCCCTGAAATTCATGCGGTAACGCCAGATGCGGCCGTCGTTCAAGCCATTCGGCTGATGGCTGAGAAAGGTATTGGTGCGGTGCTGGTGATGGACGGCCGGCGTCTGGTTGGCATTCTTTCCGAACGCGATTACGCACGCAAAATTGTGCTCAAGGACCGGTCTTCGGCCACCACGGCGGTGCACGAGATCATGACCTCCGAGCTGGTGACCGTGGCGCCCACGGTCACGGTGGAGCAATGTCTGGAGCTGGTGACCAACCGCCGCATCCGTCACCTGCCGGTCGTGGACGGTGACGACGTGGTCGGCGTGATTTCCATCGGTGACCTGGTCAAGGCCGTGATCGAGCAGCAGCGGCTTGAGCTGGGCCAGCTGCAGCAGTACATCACCGGTACCTGAGCCGCGGCGTTCGGCGGCACTACCTGGCGTAGCGGCCGCCGCAATCAATATCCTTGCCCGGGCCCGTCTCGATGGTGGCAAGCAATGCCGCCGGTGGCGTGATGCTGGCCAGCGTCAGCGCGATGGCGCCGCGTATGCCCAAGGCCTTGAAGTCGGGCCGGAAGGATGGGTCTTTGAAGCTGCCGCCGATGCGCAGCGGTGAGCGTAGCGCAAGGATGCTGATGTCCTTGGGCCGCGGGCGCAACAGCAGATCCAGTTGTTCCTGTTTGAGGTTGACCGTGCCTTCGCCCAGTACCAGTGTGTCGGTGGTATCGAAGGCCATTGCGCGTGTGCGCATCAGGCCGTCGCTTACGTCGAAATCGGCGAAGGCGCAGCGCAGCGGAATCTGGCGGTCACCGGTGAACAGGAACTTCACCGACTCGGCTACATCCAGACCGGCCAGTTCCATCAGCAGGTTGCCGATGTGGCCGCGACCCATGCCGATGGCCACGTTGCCATCGCTGCTGCCGAGCATGGCAGCCACGGAATTTCCATTGCCGCTCAGCCGCACTTCGCCGCTGATACCGCCGGATGCCTGTTCGGCCAGTTTTGCATCGGGAAACAGTTGGCCGAGCTGCACGTTGCGCAGACTGGCGTTCAACGTGGTGGCAATCTGAGGGCGGCGTGCATCCATGCGGATGTTGCTGCGGATGTTGCCGCCGGCCACGCCGAAATCCAGTGGTTCCAGCCGCAGCAGGCCGTCATCGAGCATGAGATGCGCGTCCATGTCGCCCAATGGCAGTGATGGCGAATTGATGCGTTGGGCCTTCCAACGCACGTCGGCATCCATCGCGCGCAGCTTGCTCAGGTCGTAGGCCTTGTCCGGCAATACCGTGGGTTTGGCGGCCAGTTGTGCTGCCTGGGCCTTCTGTTGGGCGTTGGCTGATTCGGCGCCGCCGGTCTTGGGGGGCGCGCCGACGAAGCCAGCAAGATCATCGAAATCCAGTCGGCGTGACAGCAGGTTGGCAGTGAGCCTTGGACGCTCGCCAGCCACATCAATCTGCACATCGCCAGACAGGTCGCTGTCACCGAAGCGACCACTGAATTTTTCGTAGTGCCATATCTGGTGGTCGCGCTTGAGTTGGCCGTCCAATTGATACGGCGGCGAGGACGGGATGGCGATGCCGATCAATGGGTACAGGTCTTCCATGTCCTGGCCACTGAGGCGAAAGCGCAGGTCGAAAACCTGCAGCTGGAAAGGGTTTGTCAGCGTGCCACTGGCGATGGCGCGGGTGGCGCCGGCGCGGGCATCAAGATGGATGCGGAAAGGGGCGGCGCTGTTGACCAGCTCCAGTGGCGATTCGGTATCGCCATGCAGGGTGAAGGTGGCGCCACGCCATCGGCCTTTGCCCTCCACCAGGATCGGCGGTGCGGTGTCGGCCTGTTTCGCTTTCCCACTCTGTAGGTGCAGTTGCACATCGGTGCGGCCGGCTTCATCAAGAAACTGCAGTGTGCCGTTGTCGATGCGCAGGCGCTTGAGCTGCGGAGGCTCGCCGCCGCCATTGCCGAGAAAGTTCCAGTTGCCAGATATGTTCTTGTCCGGAGAGGTCTGTAGCAGCACATCAGGGCGGGTCAGGCGTATTTCAGGCAACTGCACGCTGGCGCGCAGCAATGGCCACAGGCGGATGTCGATCTCTACCCGTTCGGCACTGGCCATATGAGGCGCTTTGGCCCAACTGGCGTTGGCGAAGGTGATGGCATCGGCACGTACGGTGGTGGTGCGGCCGAGATCGACATCCAGATTGCCGATGTGCAAGGCACGGCCGGTGCGGGCCTGCACGGCACGTTCGACGGGGCCTTTGAACCAGTTCCAGTCCCAAAGCAGGATCAGCGCGATGATCGCGGCGGCCAGCAATGCCAAGACGGCGAGCCAGCGTTGGCCGCGTTTGCCAGGGCGTTTGAAGCGCCAGCGCGACGCGCGCGACGTGGCGTGAGCAGAAGAAGTATTCACGCGCCCATGGTTGCCTGACGGCAGTGCAGGGAGTGCGAAGCGTTCATTGGCGTGATGTGCAGGTTCCGTTGCCGGAGCGTGTTGCTGCAGCAGTGCAAGCGGCGGCTTGGGCCGCCGGTGCCGTGACGACTCAGAGGATCTGCGCGGTCACCGAGACGAAGTGGCAGACGCTGCCGGCAATCACGAACAGGTGCCAGATTGCATGCGAATACGGCAGTTGTTCGCGGTGATAGAACACGGTGCCCAAGGTGTAGAAGAGGCCGCCAGCAAACAGCCAGCCGATGGTCCAGGCATCCAGCGAGTTCCACATCGGCTTGATCGCCACCATAACCAACCAGCCCATCGCGATATAGATGGCGGTGGAGAGTTTCTTGAAGCGGCCGGTGTAGAACAGCTTGAACACCACGCCGAACAGCGCCAGTGCCCAAATGCCCGCGAACATGCCCCAACCCCAGGGTCCGCGCAGGCCGATCAGGGTGAACGGCGTATAGGTGCCGGCAATCAGGATGTAGATCGCGCAGTGGTCGAAAATCTTCAGCCGGCCTTTGACCACCGGATGCTGGATGGCGTGGTACAGGGTGGAAGCGGTGTAGAGCAGCAGCAGTGCAACGCCGAAAACGATGGCGCTGGCCAGTTGCCAGCCATCGCCGTAGATCGCAGCCAGCGTAATGAGCACGGCGCCAGCGGCCAGTGCAGTGACAGCGCCCAGACCGTGGGTCAGGGCGCTGGCGATTTCTTCCCGGATGGAAGCAGTAGCGGTCATGTAGGAAATGCCGCGGGCTGGGGGGTGCCCGGTGCCGCCTATTAAAGCAGGAACCGGTGAGCAGAAAACAGGAGCCTGCACGAAGATGCGGCCAACGCAGGGACTTGATGGGTCCCTGCGTTCACTGATTGCTGCTTTGCAGGTGACGGGCTTAAGAGACCGAAACCGTATGCGCCGCTTCGCGGGTTGCGGAGAAGCGCACGTCCGGTGCGCGTTCCTGGGCCAGCTGCAGGTTGACGCGGGTCGGGGCCAGATACACCAGGTGGCCTGCGGCATCGATGCTGAGATTGCTGGCGTTTTTCTCGCGGAATTCCTCCAGCTTCTTGGCGTTGTCGCAGGAAATCCAACGGGCGGTGGTCACCGACACGGGCTCGAACACCGCTTCCACACCGTACTCATCCTTCAGGCGGTACGCGGCCACATCGAACTGCAGCACACCCACCGCGCCCAGGATCAGGTCGTTGCTCATCAGAGGGCGGAAGAACTGGGTAGCGCCTTCCTCCGACAGCTGGGCCAGGCCCTTCTGCAGCTGCTTGAGCTTGAGCGGATCCTTCAGGCGTGCGCGGCGGAACAGTTCCGGGGCGAAATTGGGGATGCCGGTGAAGGTGACGGCTTCACCTTCGGTGAAGGTGTCGCCGATGGAGATGGTGCCGTGGTTGTGGATGCCGATGACATCACCCGGCCATGCTTCGGCGGCAATTTCACGGTCACTGGCCATGAAGGTCAGCGCATTGGCCAGCTTCATCTCCTTGCCGGTGCGGACATGGAAGGTCTTCATGCCGGCAGTGAATTTGCCCGAACACACGCGCATGAACGCCACGCGGTCGCGATGTAGCGGGTCCATGTTGGCCTGGATCTTGAAGACGAAGCCGGTGAGCTTGTTTTCCTGGGGGGCGATGTCGCGGCCGGTGGTGGCGCGCGTCTGCGGCGATGGCGCGTGCTCGACGAAGAAGTCCAGCAGCGGCTGTACGCCGAAGTTGTTCACACCCGAGCCAAAGAACACCGGGGTTTGCACACCGCGCAGGTAGGCATCCTTGTCGAACGCATGGCTGGCGCCCTGCACCA
Source organism: Stenotrophomonas sp. Iso1 (assembly GCF_027497995.1). GTDB lineage: Bacteria > Pseudomonadota > Gammaproteobacteria > Xanthomonadales > Xanthomonadaceae > Stenotrophomonas. Next base: position 101,234 of record NZ_JAODBT010000002.1, read on the forward strand.
GCTCCAGTTCATCGCGCAGGTCGGCGAGCATCTTTTCGCCGATCTTTTCGGCCAGGCCGGGCGAGTCGATGGACGGGAAGATGGTGGAATCCTGGCGGGTGAAGTTGCGGCCCACTTCGTACAGATGCACTTCGCCGGTAAGCAGGTGCACCACGCCCTTGAGGCGCTGGCCCATGCCGATCGGCCAGGTGACCGGGGCGCATTGGATGCCGAGCACGGTCTCCACTTCATCCAGCAGATCGATCGGGTCTTTGCCCTCGCGGTCGAGCTTGTTGATGAAGGTCATGATGGGGGTATCGCGCAGGCGGCAAACCTCCATCAGCTTGATGGTGCGTTCTTCCACGCCCTTGGCCACGTCGATGACCATCAGCGCCGAGTCCACGGCGGTCAACACGCGATAGGTGTCCTCGCCGAAGTCGGCATGGCCGGGGGTATCGAGCAGGTTGATGATTTTGTCGTCGTACGGGAACTGCATCACCGACGACGTGACCGAGATGCCGCGCTCCTTTTCCAGTGCCATCCAGTCGGAAGTGGCGTGCCGGCTGGTCTTGCGCGACTTCACCGAGCCGGCCATCTGGATTGCGCCGCCGAACAGCAACAGCTTTTCGGTCAGCGTGGTCTTGCCGGCGTCAGGGTGGGAAATGATGGCGAAGGTGCGGCGACGCGCAGCTTCGGAGGCGACTTCGGACATGGCAGTCGCGCCCGCTTGGGCGCATCAGAAACGAATGAACCGGCGATTATACCTGTGGGCAGGCCAGCGGCGAGGGTGGGCGCCGGGTAGCGCTGCGCCGCACCCGGCGGGAACGGGTGGGCAATTTCCGTGGTTTGGGCTGTATTCGTTGCTGAAATGCCAGCAACTCCCCAACACATACCTTGGAAGATGCTTGAGAGACAGCTGCCAGCCCGGTCGAAACCCCGCAGTGCTCGGCGATGCCCGGCTGGGCTTCATCGATAACGCCCTGCGCATCCTGGTTGCCCGCTACCGACTGGCAGGCTGTTCAGGGGTTTCCCTTGGAAACTGCAGCTCACCGCGTTCACTGCGCATGCGGAAACGGAGCGAAGTCAGCGTCAGGCCGGTGTTGGCCTGTATCGCGAAGTGCAGGTGTGGGCCGGTGCTGTTGCCGGTATTGCCCGAGGCGGCGAGTGCTTGGCCAGCTTCCACGGATTGGCCCGGGCGCACCTGCAGGCTGCCTGCCTGCAGATGTGCGTACAGCGCCATGCTGCCGTCGCGATGCAGTACCCGCACCAGGCAGCCCAGGTCCGGCGCGTTCTCCACTACTTGCATGACCTTGCCGGCGCGCGCGGTCAGTACCGGTGTGCCTTCGGCCAGGGGGAAATCGACGGCGTTCAGATTTTGCGTGTCGGTGTGGCTATAGCGTCCGCCAAAGGCTTGGCTGACCCGTACCGGTTGGCCGCGGAAGGGCAGCTGATACACAAAGTCGTCGGGCCGGGCGGCGGGGTCGCCGGGGAAGGCGTCGAGCAGTAACCGCGTCGGGCCGCCATCGGCAGGCAGCCAGAGCAGGGTGCGTTGTTCACCGGGCATCAGCAGAGCCGGGGACGGCAGTGTTTCCTGCAACGCGGCACTTTGGCCGTGCAGGCGTACCTGTACCGGCCCGGCCAGCAGGTTGGTGGCGATGGCGGCATGGCCACCGGCGCGCGGCTCCAGATTCAGCTTGGCGAAGGCGGGGCTGGTGGGCACGCGTGCTGTCGCGGCGCTGTTCAACCCCCAGCTTTGCCGCCAACGGGCGCTGGGGGCGGCGTCGGCAATGGCCGGGGTGACCAGCACGGCTGCAAGAGTTAGTAAGGAGAGAGCGCGCACGGTGCTTACGGTGACATGACAGGGCTGCGATTGTGCCTGTTTGGTTGCGCCTGAAATTGTTCCATCGCTTTATCCGAATAAAGAGATTGACACTGATGCGGCGCGCTGGCATCGTAGCGCCACCATCGAGACCGGCAGAGGGACAGGCCCTTTGAAGCCGGGGCAACCAGCAGACGCGCAAGCGCCTGTGTTTGGTGCCAAATCCTGCGGGGACCACGTGTCCGCCGAAAAGATGGTTCGTTACGTGCATCGCACGGCGAACACGGGCTCCGCGAAGCTCGATGGCTGCTCCTTATCGGGATACCGCCATGAGTTTCGCCACTGCAATTGCCGCCCAAGAGTTTCCTGCTGCTTCCTTCGATAACGCCGAGCGGGCGGTCACCGCCGTGCGCGGTGAAGTGGAAGTGCGGGTGGCGATGCGTCACGCAGGACAGCGTTTGCTGCGCCTGCGCTATGAATTGGTCGGCGCTGCCGGCTTGCCGGTGGTGCTGGTGGCCGGCGGTATTTCCGCACACCGTCATATCGCGTCCAACACGGGCTTTGCCGAGAAGGGCTGGGCCGAGGGCCTGGCCGGCTTCGGCCGCGCGCTGGACCCACAACGCCGTCGCCTGCTTGGTTTCGATTTCATCGGTGCCGATGGCGATCTCGATGTGCCGATCGACACCGCCGATCAGGCCGACGCCGTCGCCGCGTTGCTGGATGCCTTGAACATCGAGCAGCTGCACGGCTTCGTCGGCTATTCCTACGGCGCGTTGGTGGGCCAGCAACTGGCCGTGCGCCACCCGCAGCGCCTGGCAAAACTGATTGCCGTCAGCGGTGCGCATCGTCCGCATCCGTATGCCTCGGCATGGCGCGCGCTGCAGCGCCGTGCGGTGGCGCTGGGCCAGTTGCAGTGTGCCGAATCGCATGGGCTGGCATTGGCGCGACAGTTCGCCATGCTCAGCTACCGCACACCGGAAGAATTCGGCGAACGCTTCGACGCCGCACCGGAAGTGGTCAATGGCCGCGTGCGCGTGGCTGCTGAAGATTATCTCGACGCGGCGGGTGCGCAGTACGTCGCCCGGACCCGCGTCAACGCTTACCTGCGTCTGTCCGAATCCATCGACCTGCACCGCATTGACCCGGCCGCTGTCAGCGTGCCGACGCTGGTGGTCGCGGTGGAAGGCGATCGCCTGGTGCCGCTGTCCGACCTCGTCTCGTTGGTGGAAGGCCTGGGCCCGCGCGGCAGCCTGCGCGTGCTGCGCTCGCCTTACGGTCACGACGCCTTCCTGAAAGAAACCGATCGCATCGACGCAATTCTTGCCAACGCCCTTCGTCTGCCTGGAGAAACTGCATGAGCCTGTCCCCCACTTCCGATATCTCCTGCAGCCGCGCCACGGCGGCCGTGCGTGCCGGCATTGATCGCGATACCGCCTATGGCGCGGTGACGCCGCCCATCGTGCTGTCGTCAAATTTCAGCTTTGACGGCTTTGGCAACAAGCGCCAATACGACTACACCCGCAGCGGCAACCCCACTCGCGATCTGCTGGGTGAAGCCCTGGCGGAACTGGAAGGCGGCGCCGGTGGCGTGATCACTGCGACCGGTATGGGCGCGATCAACCTGGTGCTCAACGCGTTGTTGGAGCCGGGCGACCGTCTGGTGGTGCCGCACGATGCGTACGGCGGCAGCTGGCGCCTGTTCAACGCGCTGGCGACCAAGGGCCATTTCGAGCTGATCACCGCTGATCTGACCGATCCGCGTTCGCTGGCCGATGCGCTCGCACAACAACCGAAGCTGGTATTGATCGAAACCCCATCCAACCCGTTGCTGCGCATCACCGACCTGCGCTTCGTGATCGACGCTGCGCACAAGGCTGGCGCCAAAGTCGTGGTGGACAATACGTTCCTGTCCCCGGCACTGCAGACTCCCATCGCCTTCGGTGCCGACGTGGTGCTGCATTCGACCACCAAGTACGTCAACGGCCATAGCGATGTGGTCGGCGGCGCGGTAATTGCACGCGATGCCGAGGTGCACCAACAGTTGACGTGGTGGGCCAACGCGCTGGGCCTGACCGGCTCGCCGTTCGATGCGTTCCTGACCCTGCGCGGTCTACGTACACTGGATGCACGCCTGCGCGTGCATCAGGAAAACACGCAGGTGCTGGTTGACCTGTTGGCCGCCAGCGACGTGGTGGCCAGTGTCTATTACCCAGGGCTGGAATCGCACCCGGGGCACGCGGTGGCCGCGCGTCAGCAAAAGGGTTTTGGCGCGATGCTGTCGTTCGAGCTGGTGCCGAGCGAAGGCGAAGATCCGCACGCGGTAGTGCGCGCCTTCCTTGATGGCCTGCATTACTTCACCCTGGCCGAGTCGCTGGGTGGTGTGGAAAGCCTGGTTGCGCACCCGGCCACCATGACCCACGCCGCAATGACTGCCGAAGCACGTGCCAACGCCGGCATCAGCGATGGTCTGCTGCGCCTTTCGGTGGGCATCGAATCCAGCGCCGATCTGCTGGGTGATCTGCAGGCCGGCCTCGCCCGCGCCGCGCAGGTGGTTGCTGACATCCAGGCTGGCAAAGCCGAGTGTAAAAAAACGGTGGATGCATGAGCGCCCAGCTGCGTCCGTTGGAAGTCCCGCAAACCCGGCTGGTGCTACTCGGCACCGGCACCGTGGGCTCGGCGTTTGTCGCGCGTTATCAGGCGCTGCAATTACGGCAGCTGTCGTTGCCGCAATTGCATGTGGTGGCCAATTCACGCATCGCTTTGGCTTGTGACGATGCGCCGGCTGCCGCGCTGTCGGCGGCGCGTAGTGCGCAGCCGCACGCAGGCGAACCGGTACATCGGCAGGAAGTCGGGCGCCTGAGCGCGGGCGATATCGTGGTCGATGCCACCGCCAGTGAAGACGTGGCGGCCGATCATGCGCATTGGCTGGGGCAGGGCATCCATGTCGTCACCGCCAACAAACTGGGCAATGGCACGGCGTTGTCCCGCGCGCGCGGCATTGACGCGGCAGCCAGCGCTGGAAAGTCGCGTTACGGCGATGCGGCGACGGTTGGTGCGGGTTTGCCGCTGTTGCGCAGCATCCGCGCGCTGGTGGCCGGTGGCGACCATGTACATGCCATCGAGGGTGTGCTGTCGGGCTCGCTGGCGTGGTTGTTTGATCGCTTCGACGGCAGTACGCCGTTTTCTGCCTGCGTGCGTGAGGCCGCAGCGGCCGGTTACACCGAGCCGGATCCACGCATCGATCTGTCCGGTGAAGATGTGCGCCGCAAGTTATTGATCCTGGCCCGTGCAGCTGGTGTGGCATTGGAGGCAGAGCAGGTCAAGGTGGACTCGCTGGTGCCAACGGCACTGGCTGCATTGCCTGCCAGTGACGTGAACGCTGCGCTGGAACTGCTGGACGCGCCGTTGCAGGCGCGTGTGTTGCAGGCACGGGAGCAGGGTTTGAAGTTGTGCTTTGTCGGTCGCTTGGATGCGGAGGGTGCAAGCGTTGGGCTGCGGGCCTTGCCGGCGGATCACCCGCTGGCGGGTGGCCGCGGTACCGACAACCGTGTGGCGATCCACAGCGACCGTTATTGCACGCAGCCATTGTTGATCCAGGGCCCGGGTGCGGGCGCGGAAGTGACGGCCGCAGCGCTGTTGGATGACGTGCTGGGCATCGTCAATCGCTGAAGCGCGGCGTGGCGCACAGGCATGTAGCCTGGGTAAGCGAAACGCATCTGGGAAATGCCTGCGTTCTGCATTTTTGTTGGTCAACCAACACCCAACCCCGGGAGTATTTTGCCTGCCGGGGTGACGGGGTGATGCGGCTTTTGGTGGCCGTTACAACAGTCGGCGCCGCGATGCGTGTTGCTTCAATCGCAATAGTCCAGCTGCCTCAGCGCCGGTCAAATTTTTCCGCAAGATAGCCTTGGACCTCGGCGCGGGTCATGCGAGCTCCTTCGTGGTTGACCACGCTGAAGTCCACGCCGTTTTCCCAGAGCTGGGGAGCTGTAAGTACGGCGATGTCCTTCGATGCGGTTTTGGTCTGAAGATCAAGCAGGTAGTGGTTGAAGCCGGCCTCACGCAGCCATGCGTCGTAACTGGAGTCGTGGTCGGTGGCGAACTGGACCTGATAGTTGCACTCCTCGCGATCGGGCGAGGGGCGGAGATCACAGCGGGCATCCCAATCGTGCAGGCCGATCCACGCGTCAGGCTCCATCTGTCGCTGTGCGCCGGCTGCCCAGAGTGCCACGCACATGCTTGCGCATTGCGATTGCACACGAACGACGAGGTTGCGGCGGCGGATCATCCGCGCCGCTTCCAGTCCCGGACCGGCGTAACCGCCGCCGCTGGTGATGTCGATACGTTGCAATGACGGGTTGGCTTCCAATGCGGCGCGCAGATCAGTGGCGAAATTCGCGCCGACACTGCCTTCAATGCGCAACACGCTGCCTTGCTCCTGCACCACCATGCGGGCTTCATCCGGGGCGGTCAGCGTGGTGGCCTTCTCGCCCTGTATCACCATGGCTCCGCGCTTGGCGGCAGGAGGTGTGGCGGGCGGGGTTTCGGATTCGACCGCCGTTGCGGTGGCTTCGGAATCTGCCGGTGCTGGCTTTTTATTGCCAAGAAACCAGGCGCCAATTACCAGCGCAATTGCTGCAAACGCGAGCTTGCCCAGACTGAGGCCGCCAGAACGCGGTGCGGGGCGTGGTGCAGGCCGCGCAGGCCGCATAGGTGGCGCGGGTGGTTGCTCGCTGGGTTCCTGTTCGGTTTGCATCCGTCCCCCTGACGTTCCTTCGTGTGGCGGGATTCTGTTACGCCTGGTTGGGCGATTGCAATACGTGGTGGCCGGCGCGCGGTGAGGTTGCAGGGAGGGCTGGTGGTTCGTTGTGCTGTAGTGCCGCGGGTACGTAGCAGGGCGCCGCCGGGAGAAGACTCCAGCGCTCTATAGGGCCGCTTTTGGGTGTTGCCAATGGCGCCATAGCGCGTGTGCGGTCAGCGCCAGCATCGATGGCGCCTTCGGCGGGCGCCGCTGTCCAGTAATGATTCCAAAGCGTGCTGGCGGTAAGCCACAGCAGCAGGAGTGCGAGCAGATGCCAGCCCCATCGGGGCCAGCGTCTGCCCGTTGGCGCATCAGCACTCGATGACGTTGACGGCAAGGCCGCCACGGCTGGTTTCCTTGTACTTGTCCTGCATGTCGCGGCCAGTGTCGCGCATGGTCTTGATGACCTTGTCCAACGACACCTTGTGCTTGCCGTCGCCACGCATCGCCATACGGCTGGCGTTGATCGCCTTCACCGCGCCCATCGCGTTGCGCTCGATGCAGGGAATCTGTACCAGCCCGCCGATCGGGTCGCAGGTCAGGCCGAGGTTGTGCTCCATGCCGATTTCGGCGGCGTTTTCAATCTGTCCCGGATTGCCGCCCAGTGCGGCCATCAGGCCACCGGCAGCCATCGAACAGGCCACGCCCACTTCGCCTTGGCAACCCACTTCGGCGCCGCTGATCGACGCGTTTTCCTTGTACAGAATGCCGATGGCCGCAGCGGTGAGCATGAAATTGAAGATGCCCTGCTCGTTGCTGCCGGGGCAGAAACGGTCGTAGTAATGCAGCACCGAGGGAATGATGCCGGCCGCGCCATTGGTGGGCGCGGTGACGACACGGCCGCCGGCGGCGTTTTCTTCATTCACGGCCAGGGCGTACAGGTTCACCCAGTCCAGCGTGGTCAGCGGATCGCGCATGGCCGCTTCTGGGCGCTCGGACAGCTCGCGATACAGCGCGGGTGCGCGACGGCTGACGTTGAGCCCGCCGGGCAGGGTGCCTTCGGAGCGGATGCCGCGGGTCACGCAGGACTGCATGGCGTCCCAGAGTTCGCGCAGGCCGGCACGGATCTCATCCTCGCTGCGCCAGCACTTCTCGTTTTCGAAGATCATCTGGGCGATGCTCAGACCACTGCGCGCGGCCTGCGCCAGCAGCTCGTCGCCGCTTTTGAACGGGTAGGGCACCGGCGTCTGGTCGGGCACGATGCGGTCGTCGGCGGCGTCGTCCTCGTTGACCACGAAACCGCCACCCACCGAGTAGTAATCGCGCGTGGCGATGATCTGGTCATCGGCGTCATAGGCGGTGAAGCGCATGCCGTTGGTGTGGTACGGCAGTTTCTGGCGCTTGTTCATGGCCAGGTCGCGCTTCTCGTCGAAGGCAATCTCGCGCTGGCCCATCAGGTTGATGCGCTTGCTGGAACGGATGCGCTCCAGCGCGGCAGGAATGACGTCCGGGTCGATCTCGTTCGGGCGGTGGCCTTCCAGGCCCAGCAGTACCGCTTTGTCGGTGCCGTGGCCACGGCCGGTGAGGGCCAGCGAACCGAACACCTCGGCGCGGATGCGCACCACGTCCTGCAGGCGGCCCGGATCCAGCAGCCAGCGGTGCACAAAGCGCTCGGCCGCGCGCATGGGGCCCACGGTGTGTGACGAACTCGGGCCGATGCCGATCTTGAACAGGTCGAACGTACTGACGGACATGCGTATTTCTGCGGACTGCGTAGAGAGGCCGCTATTCTACGGGCTCGCCGCCGCTGGCCTTGCCTGCAGCGCAGCATTCCCCCGGTGGAGCAAAGAATGAGCGGATTGGTTCTGTATCAGCGCGACGACTGCCATCTGTGCGATCTGGCGCTGGCGGTGTTGGCGCAGGCCCGGGCCCCGGAGTTCGACAGCGTGTTCATCGACGAGGACGCCGTGCTGGAAGACCGCTACGGCGTGCGCGTGCCGGTGTTGCGCGATGGCACAGGCCGCGAGCTGGATTGGCCGTTTGATGTGGCACAGCTGAGCACGTGGTTGGGTGGCGGGTACTGACGGGCGCTCTGCGTCTGCGTCGGGCTCAGACCACCTGACGGGCCGGATCGCTTAGTTCCAGCTCGCGCAGCACCACGCTGGCCTGGGTACGGTTGCGCACGGCGAGGCGCTCGAAAATTGCCGACAGATGCGCCTTGACGGTGCGTTCCTGAACGTCCAGCCGGTCGGCAATCTGCTTGTTGAGCAGACCTTCGGCTACCAGCACCAGCACGCGGAACTGTTGTGGCGACAAACTGGCCAGACGCGCGGCCAGCTCGCTGTCGTGGCGCGAGGATTGTGCCCGGGTCACCGAGGCGCGCAGCGACGCCGGCAGCCATTGCTCGCAGGCCATCACGCAGCGAATGGCGTCGTGCAGTTCGTTCAACCCGGAACTCTTGGGCAGGTAACCGGCAGCACCGTGATCGAGCGCGCGGCGGACCACGCGCGGGTCGTCATTGGCCGAGACCACGATCACCGCCACGCCCGGGTGTTGGGCGCGGATGGCGGCCAACCCCGCCAAACCGTGGTTGCCGGGCATGTGCAGGTCCAGCAGGATCAAGTCGGTGTCCGGCGCGGCATCCAGCGCGGCCAGCACGCCCTCCAGTGATTCGGCCTCCCGCACCTGCATGCCGCTGACCGCATCGCTTGCCGCTTGACGCAAGGCAGCGCGGAACAGGGGATGGTCGTCGGCGATCAGCAGGCTTGGCATGTAGGGCAACAATGGGTGAACAGGGGTGAGTAGAGGCCGAAGCAGGCGTAAAGGCAACAGGCCAGAAATGAGCGGGCGGGTTGGGAGTGAGTGAAGAAGCGAGATGCGTGAGAGAAAAGCGAAACTCAGCTTTGGCTCCCGCTTCTGCTCTGGTCTTCCCTCACGCCGCTCCGCTCACTGCAGCATCACTGCGCTGTCCACGCTCCATCCATCGGCAGGGCGGCGCCGGTGACGTTGTGGGATTCGCGACGACACAGCCACACCGCCATCGCAGCGATGTCCTCGGGCAGCGACATGCGCAGGCTCGGTTGCTTCTCTTCGAGCAGGGCTCGCACGCCGTCTTCGCGGCTGCCGCCATTGCGATGGGCCTGGATCTGCGGCTCGATCAGCGGGGTTTCCACCCAGCCGGGGCAGATGCAATTGACGGTGACGCCACCGCTGTCGCGGCTACCGGCGGCGGCGTATTCCAGCGCGGCAACCTTGCTCAAGCCGACGATGCCGAACTTGCTGGCCACATACGGTGCCTTGTTCTTGGACGCCACCAAGCCATGCACCGAGGCGATGTTGAGCACGCGGCCGTAACCGCGTTCGGCCATGCCCGGCAGCGCGTGCTGCATGGTATGGAAGGCCGCGCTGAGGTTGATGGCGATGATGTCATCCCACTTCTGCGCGGGCTGTTCGGCCAGCGGTGCGGCGTGCTGGATGCCGGCGCAGTTCACCAGTACATCAATCTGGCCCCAACTTTGTACCGCTTCGAGCATGCCGTTGATCTGGTCGGGTTGACGCAGGTCGGCGTCGAAGTGACGCGCCTGGCTGCCGGCGTCGGTGACGCTCTTGAGCGCGGCGTCGATCTGTTCGTCGCTGCCCAGTCCATTGATCGCAACGCGTGCGCCCGCTGCGGAGAGGGCTTGGGCAATGGCCAGGCCGATACCGGAGGTACTACCGGTTACCAATGCGGTGCGGCCTTGCAGAAAGCGGTCCATGGGGGACTCCATAAAAACGTGGGGAAGTGCAGGGAACGTAGCAGCCAGCGTGCTAAAGGCGTGTGGTACCAAAGTACGATGAGCCGGCCCGGGTGCCTCTGCTAGGGTGCGCCCATGAGCCAATCCCTATTGCGCGCCGCCTGCGGCCTATTCGTCGGACTGAGCCTGGCCTCCTGTGCCAGCGGCCCAGCCTCCAAGTCCGTGGAGCCTTCCATGTTCAGCAACGAACTCCGCAGCGATCATCGCGGCAGCGACGATCTGCTCACCGCCGGGCTGGGCTTGACGGGTCTGCGCAGCATGGCGCCACCGGCCTTCGCCGATCCCAACGCACCGACGGTGGAAGAGCTGCGCCGACGCGCGCTGTGGGGCAGCTGGCGCGGCATTGCCGATCTGGCTCCGGGCGGTGGTTATGGCGAGGTGTTCGGTAGCCTGGCAGCGGCGCCGGGGCGCGAATATTCGGCCTATGCACGGTTGCCCGGCGCCAAACAGCCCCACCGCGTGCTGACGCAGGTGCCCGACAACTTCGATCTTGAAAAGCGCTGCGTGCTGGTCGCACCGGCCTCCGGCTCGCGCGGCATCTACGGTGCGGTATCGGTGGCAGCGGCCTGGGGCCTGCCCAAGGGGTGTGCGGTGGTCTACACCGACAAGGGCGCGGGCAGCGATTATTACGATCTCAATGCGCAGATGGGGGTGCGTGCCAACGGCACCGTGGGTGCATTGGGCGAGGTCGCCGACCTGGCCTTCGTGCCGGATGCACCCGTCAACGCGTCGGGCGTGGCGTTCAAGCATGCGCACTCCAAGGACAACCCGGAAGCCGACTGGGGCCGCCATGTGAAGCAGGCGGCCGAGTTCGCACTGTTGGCGCTGGAGCAGGCCTATCCGCAGGCAGCGCCCTTCACCTTCGACAACACCCGCATCATCGCCGTGGGCATTTCCAACGGTGGCGGCGCGGTGCTGCGTGCCGCCGAGTTGGAAGGCGACTGGCTGGATGCAGTGGTTGCCGGTGAGCCCAGTATCTATTCCGATGGTCCGGGCGCCCGCGCCCTGTACGACTACACCACCGAGGCGGCGCTGTTGATGCCGTGCGCGCAGCTGCATATGAGCAATCTGCCCCAGCCACCGATGACTGCTGCCTTGCAGGCGGGTGCCGCAATGCGTTGCGCCGCGTTGGCGGCCGAGGGTGTCATCAGCGGCGCTACCCCAGCAGCGCAGGCCAAGTCGGCTTACGAACTGATGATGAGCAAGGGCTGGACCGACGAAGCGTTGCGTGCCGGTGCCTTGTCCACCGGCTTCGACCTGTGGCGTGCCATCGCCGCAACCTATGCATCGGCCTACGGCCGTTATGGCGTGGGCGAGCATCCGTGCGGCTTCAGCTTTGCCGCGCAGAACCCCGACTTCTCGCCGCGCGCCTCTACTGCCGCCGAACGCGCGGCATGGATATCCGATGGCAGCGGCATTCCGCCGGGCGCGGGTGTGGGCTTGTTGGACAGCAAGGTGCAGCTGCCGGATCTGACCTACGCTGGCCTGAAGTGCCTGCGGGGTTTGTGGGACGGGCAGAGTGAGGATGCCAAACGCGTGCAGGCCGGGATCCAGGCCACCCGCGCCGGGCTCCCGCGCAAGGGGCTGCCGGTGATGGTGATTCACGGCACCGACGATGGCTTGATTCCTCCGGCCTTCAGCAGTGCGCCGTATGCCGCTGCAGCAAACGCTGCTGGGCGCGAAGTGAGCTACTGGCAGGTGCGCCATGTGCAGCACTTCGACGGATTCCTCGGCCTGCCGGATTACGGCGCGCGCTATCTGCCGCTGCTGCCGTATGTGTATGCGGCGCTGGATCGTGTGCAGGCGCGCTTGGATAATGGTGCCGCGTTGCCGGCCAGCGCGGTGATTGCCACCACGCCGCGTGCAGGCAAGCCGCTGACGGCGGAGCATTTGGCAATGCCGCGTTGACCCATTCGCCTTGGGAGCAGTTTCAGCCGTGAAGCACGCAATGCTTGCCGGCATGTGGCCTCGGCAATCCGTCGCTGGTTGACGGGTTGCGCCCTGCCTGAAGTCCCCGTGGCTTTGCGGCGGAGGCGGCTCTTGCACATGCGTTGAGTTACGCGACGATGGCATCATGCGGCGATGGATATTCTCAACGCCCCTTCCCGCATCCTCCCTTCAGCTGACTATCACCGCGAACGCTGGCGCAATGGCCAGGGCTGGACCCGCGAAATCCTGCGTCTGCCCGAGCAGGGCGATTGGCAGCTACGTTTGTCGATTGCCGAGATCGAGCAGGACGCAGCGTTTTCCACCTTCCCCGGCGTGGAGCGCGAACTGGTACTGCTGCAGGGCGAAGGGCTGCGGCTGCGCTTTGCCGATGGCCGCTGTGAGACCTTGCTGCCGCCGTATCAACGGCTGCGTTTTGCCGGTGAAGAAGATATTGCCGGAGCGTTGGTCGATGGGGTGACACAGGATTTCAACCTGATGTGGCGCCGCGATGTACTGCAGGCCGAGCTGCTGCACCGGCCGCTGGTCGGCAGCATGTTGTTCTTCACTGAGCCGCAGGCGGCATGGGCAATTCATCTATTGGCTGGACAGGCGGAGTTTGAAGACGGCGCGCTGGCTGCGATGTCCGCAGGTGATACCGCTTGGTTGGGCGCCGGCGAGCGCAGACGTTTCGCGTTGAATGGTGGTGGCGAGCTGCTGGCCATTCGCGTGACCCCGGCAGCCACGCTGTAGAGCGGAGCCATGCTCCGCTGAGGCCTTGCCGATTGAGCTTCGTGCCGAGCATGGCTCGGCAATAACGCGGGTTTGTCAGTACACGTCGCGGCGATAACGGCCGGCGATGCGCAACGCCTCATGCGCCTCTGCGCCGAGTGCCTGCGCGATGACGGCATCCACTGCGGGTGCCATGCCCTGCAGGCTGCCACAGACCAGGATCGTTGCACCTTGTTCAACCCACTCGCGCAGTCGCTGTGCATGCGCGGCGAACGCGTCCTGCACATAGTGGAACTGGTCACCGTCACGGCTGAACACGGCATCCAGGTGTTCGATACCACCGTCACGCTGCCACTGCAGCAACTCGTTGCCGAAGTGGAAGTCGTGGCTGACGTTGCGCTCGCCGAACAGCAACCAATTGCGCTGCGCGCCGGCGTCGATACGCGCACGCAGGTGCGCACGCAATCCCGCGATGCCGGTGCCGTTGCCAATCAGGATCAGCGGTGCGTCTCCGAGCGGCGGGTGAAAATTGCGGTTGCTGCGCAGTCGTAGATCGATGGTGTCGCCAGGTACGGTGTAATCGCACAGCCAGCCACTGGCCAGCCCGGGCGTGCCGTCCGGTCGCAGTTGGCGGCGCAGCATCAGCTGCAGTGTGCCGTCCGACGGCATCGACGCAATGGAGTACTCGCGATGCGGCAACGGCTTGAGTGCGGCGGCAAGTGCAGTGAGGTCACCGCTTGGAATCTGCTCAGGAAAGTAGGAGACCGCCAGAACATCACGTAGCAGGCGTCCATCCGGCAGCGACGTGGTCGTGGCGAAACCGTGCCCGATCATCCACTGGGCAACCGCATCGGGGGATTGATGCGGGCCGACCTCGGCGATGTCGCCGGCCTGCCACATCGGCAACGCGCCTTCCGCCGGAAGCAGCGTGAGGTGGAATACCGTGCCACCGACACTGCCAGGGTTGAGTGCTTGCCGCTGCTGCAGCTGCCATGGCTGGTAGGCCGGTGCGCTCCAGTCCGGCACGTCGGCGGCATTGCCACCGAGTTGGCCGAGCAACTGCTGCCAATGGCGCAGTGCATCCGGGTCGGCATTGTCCACTTCCACCGTGTCGAACAACGGGTGTGCGCCGTGTTCGCGGAGCCAGTCATCCAGTTGATGGCCGAACGCACAGAAATGGTCGTAGGTGCGGTCGCCGAGTGCGAGCACGGCGTACTGCAGTTGCGGCAACGAGGTGGACTGCGTCATCACCCGGCTGAGGAAGGCGAGTGCGTGATCGGGTGGATCGCCTTCGCCGGTGGTGCTGGCGATGAACAACGCGTTGTGGGTGCTGCCCAGCAACGCGGCGTCCACCTGGTCGAGCGCGCGCAGGCGGGTTTTGTGGCCGGCAGCGCGCAGGCTCTCTGCGGTGCGTTCGGCCAGCTGCTGGGCGAAACCGGTTTGACTGGCCCAGACCACCAGCACCGGCGGCACGCCGTCATCGCGGATGTCTTCTTTGCGTGGGCGCACCCGCCACCACAGCGCGAAGCAGGCCGCTGCATAGATCGCGGCTGCGACCAGAGCGCTCGTCCATTGCACTGGCAGCGGCGACGCCAGCCACCAGCTTTCGCGCAGATGTAGACGCAGCAGCAGGAATGCCACTAGCAGCAGCGCGGCAATCATGCCGAGATTGCCGAGCACGGCACGCGGGGAGCGGTGGGAACTCATTGCGTCTCTGCATCCAGGTAGCGCTGGAAGGCGGGCGTCATGGCCTCTTCCAGCCCGGCGTTGCTACGCGATACAAAGCGCGCGGCAAGGTCATGTTCGTTGGCGAATGCCAAGCCCTGCTCGGCGCCCATCACCGTGAGCGCGGTGGCCCAGGCATCGGCGCGCATCGCTTCGTGGTCAATCACGGTGACGGCGGCCGTGGCGCGTGTCACCGGTGCCTGCGTGCGCGGGTCGAGCGTGTGGCTGTAGGACACGCCATCGTGTTCGTAGTGATGCCAGCGGTCACCGGAGGTGGCCACGGCGAGATCGTTCAAAGCCAACACGCGCGGTGGATATTCGGCGCCTGCGTCTTCTTCCGGTGCCGATTCCACCAGCACCCGCCACGGCTGGCCATCGGGCTTGAGGCCGTAACCGTGCAACTCGCCGCCTACTTCCACCAGCGCCGCGTCGATGCCGTTGCGGCGCAACCAGCGGCTGACCAGATCCACCCCGTAACCCTTGGCGATGGCGGATAAATCCAGTTGCAATCCACCGGGTTGCAGGGCCGACTGCGTTTGCGGATTCAACTGCAGCTTGTTCCAGCCACACCGCCTGGCGACATCTGCCAACTGTGCGGGGTCGGGCGCGCGCTGTGTAGCAGCGTTGGCACCGAAACCCCACAACGCGACCAAGGGGCCGATGCTGGGGTCGAATGCACCATCACTGCGCGCAGCGATGTCATGCGCGGCGACCAGCACGTTCCAGAAATCGTTTGGAATGGGATGCCAACTGCCGGCACCGGCGCGGTTATAGCGGCTGATGTCCGAGTCCGCTTCCCAGGTGCTCATCTGCGCGACTACGCGGTCCAGCTCGGCCTGGATGCCGGCATGCAGCGCATGCAGGTCACGACTGCGTGGCGCGACCAGTTTGGCGCTCCACGTGGTGCCCATGGTGTGGCCGCCAAGGGCGGCGATGTCGGAGTTGGGGGACATCGGTATCTGTTTGGCGGAGGGCTGTTTGCGTGGATTCCCAGCGCGAGAATCGCATGTCACGTCCCTTCTCCCGTTTGCGGGAGAAGGTGCCCCGAAGGGGCAGATGAGGGGGCGCCTCAATGGGCCATGAAACGTCGTGCTGACGAACGCGTCGCCACGCGCCCAGTTGGTGAACCCGTCTTGTCACGAAACGGGTAGTTCAACGACAGGACTTCGATTTTGCCCTCACCCCAACCCCTCTCCCGTATACGGGAGAGGGGCTTTGAGCGCATTACTGCGGCAGTACTTCCAGCGTGGCGACATAGCTCAGGCGACGTACGTTTGCCTGCGGTACCGAGGTCTTGTTGTCTTCGGTGCCGGTTTCCAGCCAGTACATGCCGGCTTCCGGCCAGGTGACCGAGAACTCGCCCTTGGCGTCGGTGGTCACCTTGATCTCTTCCTGCGCATTGCGGTAACGCGTACCGCCACGGGTGATCTCAACTTCCAGACCGGCCTGCGGCTTGCCATCCACCAACAGGCGGAACTTGGCCTGCTCGCCATTGACCAGATCGTTCGGGTGGCCCAGTGCGACCATCTCCAGGCCCTTGCCGGTCGGCTTGAGCGCGGTGTCGTTCGGGTTGCCGTTGGTGACGAACGTTTCAACGCGGCCTGCGGTCTCGGACACCTTCAGCTCCGGCGCGTCCTTCGGCACTTCGGCAGCGAATTTCTCCGCATTGCCACGCCAGCGCTTGGGCTTGCCGTCTTCCTGCCAGGTGGCCGACAGACCGGCATTGACGTTGGCCAGACGGTAGGTGCCCTGCTGGGTGAGCTCCACGTCGAACACGCTACGGTACTTGCCGGTAGCCACGTTCTGCGGCTGCACGGAGCTGCCATCAGGTGCGGTGATGACCAGGTTGTCGATACGCAGCGGCACATGGTTGAAATAGAACAGGTCGTTGGACACGGCCGCGTCCACCGTGATCCACGGATTGGTACCGGCAATGACGGTCTGCGACGGCTGCAGCCAGGCCTTGTGGGCGGAGGCGGTGAACGGCAGTGCTGCGGCAAGGGCGGCAACAAGAATCAGGGAACGCTTCATCGGATAGCTCCAGTGACGTGGGCGAATCAGGGTTTGACGGCGAGAGTGACGGCACCCAGTTCGGCGGTGCCTTGGGCGCTGCCGTTCTGTGCGGCGCGGGCCGGCCAGGTGAAGGGAATCTTGACCAGTTCGCGGCCGCCCACTTCGCGTGCGGCTTCCACCACCAGCGTGTACTGGCCGGCGGCCAGGCCGCGCAGCTGCGGCTGGCGGTCATTGAAACTGAGCTGGTGCTTGCCGACCGGGCGGGTCGGGCCGGTCACGCCATCCACCGGCACCTGCAGCGTGCGCCCGCTCTTGCGCCACCACTGGCGCAGGTCCGGCAGCCACTTGGTGCCATGGCCTTCGGCGGTGTCCTTGAGCTGGTACCAGACCGACAGGTTGGCCGCGACCTTCTGGTCGGCGCCTTCAATCCACACCGCGACATACGGGCGGTGGTACTCGGCCACGTTGAGCGAAGGCACTTCGACATTGACGTCGAGGCTGGCGGCGTAGGCCGCAGGAGCGGTGGCGATCAATCCGCTCAGGGCGATGGTCAGGGTGACGCGCATGGTGCGACTCCGGGGAGGGGAACGTTCGGTGAGGAGCAGGTCAATGGATGAGGAGCAGGGCAATCAACAGCGGGATGAGCAGGCCCAGACCGACCAGCGGCCAAGTCATGCGTCGCTGTCGCGCATGCAGATGCAGCAGGAACAGACCGGTGATGCAGAACACCAGGCAGGCCACGGCGAACAGGTCCAGGAACCAACCCCAGCCCGGGCCGGCATTGCGGCCCTTGTGCAGATCGTTGAAGTAGGACACCCAGCCGCGGCGGGTTTTTTCGAATTCCACCGCGCCGGTTTCGCGATCGATGCTCAACCATGCATCGCTGCCGGGGCCGGGCATGGACAGATAGATTTCTTCCGGCGACCACTCGGCAGGGCGCTGGCCGATGGACACATCCAACTCGCGCGACAGCCAGTCAGCCACCTTGCCCGGCAGCGGAGCATTGCCGTCCTCGCGCGTGCCCAATGCCTTGAGCAGCGGTGCAGACAACTCGATCTTCTGGTTGTGCACGTCGGGCTTGGCTTCGATCTTGGACGCGTGGTTCAAGGTGATGCCGGTAATGGAGAACAGCAACATGCCGATCAGACAGACCGCCGAACTGATCCAATGCCATTGATGCAATGTGCGCAACCAGAAGCCACGGCTGGCCTGTTGTTGCACGATGTTGGCGGATGCGCGGTCGGCTGACACGGGATTAAGACAAATGGGAAGCCAAAGATTAAATCACTAATGAGAATGATTCGCAATTTGTATCCATTTGTATCGTAATCCCGCCGACTTCAGCCTGGCATGGGACGCGGTTCCGGCCGCTTCCCCCTGCGCAGGAACCGCAGCTGCTGCAGCGGGCGTTCAAGCATCCGCCAGGAAATCAACCCGGCCGCGACGCAGGCCAACACGGCCAGCAGCACGAACAGCCAGGAGTGCCATACGGCGGTGTTCAGCCCACTTTTCTGCCAAAGCCGGCCCATGGCGGAAATCACGAAGACATGGCTCAGGTAGAGCGAGTAGGAACTGTCGCCGATCAGCAGCAGTGGTCGGGGCAGGGAAGGCTCGGTCGCACGTTCCCAACGGACCAGTCCGAGCGTGATCAGGGCGGCGGGCAGGCCGAAACCCAGCATGCGCAACGAGGCCGACGTTGCCTGCGCATCGACGTGGGCAAGCGCAAGCATGACGCCCACGAATCCAGCGGCGCCGATGCCGGCGGTGGGAAGGGCGAGGCGCGCGGGCAGCCGATTCCAGTACAGGCCAACCAAGGCGCCGGCGATGAATTCCAGGGTGAGCGGGCTGCTGGCAATGCGCTGCCAGGGAGCGGCGGTGGGCCCTAGTAGATGATGTGCGGCCAAGGTGATCACCGCCCAGCCGAGCAGCAGCCACGGCAGCTGCGACTGGCGGGCGAAGGCAATCAGCGCCGCCATCACCAGGTAGAAAAACATCTCATGGATGAGCGTCCAGCCCACCGTGAGCAACGGCAGTTGTGGTTGCGGCCAGAGCAGATAGGACGCGACGATGTTCTGGTCTTGGTAGGAGCTGTTGGCCATGCCCGGCGCTACCAGCATCAGCAACACGACGATGCTTGTATAGAACCAGTACAGCGGCAGAACACGCCAGCCGCGCCGTACCAGGAATTGAGCCGCGTTGCGTGGGCTGCCGTAGCGGCCGGCGGCGATGGTTGTCATCACAAAGCCGGAAAGGACGAAAAACAGATCCACCCCGCTGTCGGCAAAGCGCAGCAGCGCCGGAATGACGGGGCTGGCGGCGGAGTATTTCTGCTCCACGATCTCCAGATGAAACAACACGACCAGCAATGCAGCGATGGCGCGCAGCGCCTGTACGGAATGGAAGGGTCGGCTGGTCATGAAGCAAGGGCGTTTTTGAGTGTGCGGACTGTATCACCGGGTGCGCGATCCGGTGCCGCTGACAGAAACGACAAAGCCCGCCATCGGCGGGCTTTGAGGTAGTGACTACACCGATGGCAGCGTCCGTATGCTGCCGTCGGTATGCGGGGACCGCCTTGCCCGCGCCGGGCGGGCAAGAATTGTCAGAACCGGGCGTTGAGGCTCAGCCAGAAGCTGCGTGCCTTGTCCTTGTTGTTGTAGTCGTCCATGAACAACACCTCGTTGGTGTTATCGGCATAACTGCCATCGCCGTCCAGGTCGGTAAAGGTGGTCTGGTAGGTGGTGAAGTCACGATCGAACAGGTTGTTGATGCGGGCGTTGACGGTCAACCACTCCGTGGCCTCGAACGATGCGCCCAGATGGAACACGGTGTAGTTCTTGTAATACAGGGGCTTGCCGGTGACGGCGCTGACAGCGTTGAAGCGTTTGGAACGCGCTTCGCCGGTCAGGAACAGGCTGAAGCGATCATTGGCCTGCCAATTGAACGTGGCGTTGGCCATGTGCTTGGCGCTGTTGCCCAGCGGCAGCCCCTTGTTCGCGCCACTCTTCTGCTCGCTGTCGGTGTAGGTGTAGTTGGCGCGCAGGCTGAAGGCGTCGTTGATTTCCCAACGGCCGGCCACTTCCGCACCCTGGATCACAACTTCATCGATGTTCACCGTCTTGCTGCTGGTGGCGTAGCCCAGCTCGGCGTACTCGCCGGTGCTGGTGCAGGCAAGGCTCAGGCCCGCACCGCAGGGCTGCGAGGAAATCTTGTCGTCGAACTTGTTGTGGAACAGCGTGGCGTTGAAGTTGTGGCCGTCCGGATGCTGCCAGTACACCGCCAGCTCGGTGCTGGTGCTGGTTTCCGGCTTCAGATCCGGGTTGCCGAACATCGGCGAGGTGCCCTGGCCCCCGAAACCGGTGACGCCGTCATACAGCTGCGTGGTCTTGGGGGTCTTGAAGCCAGTGCTGACACCGCCCTTGACCGTCCACTGCTCATTGACGGTGTACACACCGTACAGGCGCGGGCTCAGGTGGTCGCCAAACACTTCGTGGTCGTCGAAGCGCAGGCCATAGGTGATGGCCAGCGGCGCGATTACGGTCCAGGTGTCCTCGGCAAACAGGGAGTACATGTTGTGCTCCTGCTTGCGGCCCGGAGTGCCGACTTCCATGCCGAACACCCCGTCGGTCAGTTCACCGCGAATCACCTGCGTGCCAAACACTGCAGTGTGGTCACCGGCGGCCTGGAACGGGACGTCGACCTTGGCATCAAGCGTGTACTGCGAGCTTTCCAGCGTGCGCTGGGGGCGCGGAAGGAAGGCCTGCTCGGCGGCGGCGCGGCGCTGTGCTTCAGTCAGGCCGGCGTACGCACCGGTGGCATTGAGCATCTGCAGCAGTTGGCGGCGCTCAGCCACGGTGAACGGCATGGTGCGGCCGTCGTTATTGGTAGCGACGTGCGAGAGCGAGACAAAGCTGTTGCCGAAGTCCCACTTGCCGTCATGGGTCAGTGCCCAGGCGTCACGGGTGAACTCCTGGGTCGGGCCGTAGCCGACGCGGGGATCGGCGCGGGTGCAGTTGCGACGGGCGATGCAACTGGTGGAATTGCCACGCCAGATCGAGGCGATGCCATCGACCGTACCGACCGGATATTCCTCAACACCCTGATCATTGATCTTGATCGAGTTGTCGTATTCCTGACGCGAGGTGTCGTAGTCCAGGGTGATGGTCTGGTCTTCGGTCGGCGTCCACGCCAGGCTGATGCCGCCGGCCTTGTTGGTGTTGTCCACGGTCTTGCCGCCGCTGCCAAAGCCCAGTGCGCGGTTGTGCTCGACGCCCGCCGGATCGGTGACCGAGGAGTAGACCGGGTTGGAGGCCTTGCGGTCGTACCAGCTGGCGCGCGCGCTGAGGTTCAGCACGCCTGGCACCAGTGGGCCGGTGACGAAGAGATCGGCGGTGCTGTCATCGCCAAACTCGTCGTTGGTCTCGAAGGTACGGGCAACGGTGGCCGAACCATGCCAGCTGTCCAGCGTGCGCTTGGTGATGACGTTGATCACGCCACCCATGGCATCGGCGCCATACAGGGTGGAGGCCGGGCCGCGGATCACTTCGATGCGCTCGATCGCATCCAGCGGCGGAATATGGTTGAACTGGTTGCCACCGAAGTTGTTCGGGTAGATGTCGCCGTGATTGTTCTGGCGGCGGCCGTTGATCAGGATCAGCGTGTAGTCCGAACCCATGCCGCGCATCGAGATGGTGCCCTGGCCGGTCTTGTCGCGGGTTTCGCCCACATCCACGCCTTCCAGGTCACGCACGGCATCCAGCAAGGTCATGTACGGACGCTTGGCCAGCTCTTCCTGGGTGATGACCGAGATACTTGCCGGCGCATCGGTGATCTTCTGCTCGAAACCACTGGCGGTGACGACCACCTTGTCCAGTGTGGTCGGGGCGCCGTTGCCATTGGCGTGGGCGGTGACGCTGAGTGCACCGAGCACGGCGGCGGTGAGCAGGTGGCGGGAGACGGACGCACGACGGCGATGGCACTGGGCCATGGGGAACCTCGGAAGGAAGTAGGTGAGAGCAGGTGCGCAGACGGTTGCCGCGTTGACTTCACTGCGGCGAACGTTGCGACAAAAGAGAGAAAAGCAGGTAACACTCAGGCCGGAAGTGGCCCGGGAGTGAAGCGATCAGGCCAGCGGGGGTGCTTGGCCGCGTTGCTGGCGCTGGCTTGGCAACGTGTAGTGCAGCTGGCCTGACGCCGCGGGGATCCGCGGAGCATGAGCAACGGCGGCGATCTTGAAGCTGTTCCCTTGCAATGAGGGGTACAGCTGGATGGCGCGCGGTGCGCGCAAACGGGTTACCCGGCGAAGCTTGGCGGGGCTTTCTTCTTCAAGCGATTTCTCACCGCCCGAGCGTTCTTCACCGGCAGCGGCGGTGGTGGTTTCGACCAGGCCAACGCGCGGTGCGTGCTGCCCGATCTGCCACAGCGAGGCCAACAGCGACAACACGAGCAACGCGCACAGGACCACCGGACGCAGCGCATTGGAGCGCTGTGCGGTGATGGCCCGGTACTGATGGCGCTGCGGTTGCTGCACTGAAATTCCCAGGTGGAGCGCGCGGCCAAGTCAGCCGGGCGTCTTCGGGCGGGAATTGTAAGTGGGAGTCGTTAGCTTGTGCAAATGAGAATTGATCGTGATTGACGAATGTCACTCACGATCCTCCGGTGAGGCGCGTGGTGAAGGCATACCGAGCCATCGCTGACGGGCTGGCAGGGCCTCAGGTTTCAGCCCATTGCCGCAGCAGGTTGTGATAAATGCCGGTCAAGCTGACCAATGAGGAGTGCTGGGGGACATCGCCGGTCAGCTGCTGGATCGACAGGTCCAGCTCCCACAACAAGCGGCGATGCGCGTCGTCACGCACCATGCTTTGGACCCAGAAGAACGAGGCCAGCCGTGCACCACGTGTGACCGGTTGCACCTTGTGCAGGCTGCTGGAGGGATAAACCACCAGGTCGCCGGCAGGCAGCTTTACCTCGTGCTCACCGTAGGTGTCGCTGATCACCAGCTCGCCGCCTTCGTATTCCTCCGGCTCGCACAGGAACAACGTGCAGGAGATGTCCGAGCGGATATGGCTGCGGTGTTCGCCGTGGCCGACCGCCATCACCGAGCCGTCAACATGGAAGCCATACTCGCCGCCGCCCTGGTAGCGGTTGAAGCGCGGCGGCAGGATCCGCAGCGGCAGCGCCGCCGCGAAAAATTGCGGGTTGCGCTCCAGCGCGGACAGCACCGTAAGCCCCAACGATGCTTTCAATGGCGAGCTGTCGGGGAGTTGTTCATTGCGCTTTACCTGCGCACCGCGATGGCCGACGGTCTGTCGACCGTCAGTCCAGTCGGCGGCATCCAGGGAGTGGCGAATATCCGCCAGTTCCTGCGCGGTCAACACATTGGGAATGTGCAGCAGCATGGGGTTTTCCGGTAGAGGCGCGGGGAGGATATCCCCGCGCCGTCTGGCTCAGAAGCGGAAGTCCGCACTGAACATGAAGGTACGCGGGGTGCCCGGGGTGTAACGGTAGCCGCTCTTGTTGATTGCCGCGACGTACTGCTTGTCGAACAGGTTATAGGCGTTCACGCGCAGCACCAGGTTGTCGTTGACCGCATAGGACGCCACGGCGTCATAGACGCTGTAGGACTTGGTGAACGCCGGGGTGCCCTTGGCGCCGTCGGTGCCGCGGTGCATCTCGCCGGAGTAACGCACGCCGCCACCGATGGTCAGGCCGAACGGGAAGACATAGCTGGTCCAGCCGGTGAAGGCATCGTCCGGCGTATAGGTCAGGTTGTTGCTGCCGTCGGCGGTCAGCAGATTGCCGGTATCCACCTTGCTGTTCATGTGGGTATAGCCGGCCGAGACCGACCAGTTGTCGGTGATCTTGCCGACGGTGGAGACCTCAATGCCTTCCACGGTTTTCTGGCCGTTCTGGAAATAGCCGTCGGCCACGCTGCCGGTGATTTCATTGGTCACTTCGGTACGGAACAGCGCTACGTTCAGTGCCAGTGCGTCATCCATGAACGCCCATTTGGTGCCCACTTCGATGGTGCGGGCTTCCTGCGGGTCCATGTTGATGTTGTTGACGTTGCCGGCTGTTTCGTTGAGCTGGAAGTTGCTGCCGCCCGGGGGCTGCTGCGAAAGGGCGTAGTTGGCGTACAGGCTGACCGCTTCGCTCGGCTTGTAGACCGCGCCGACCTTCCAGTTGATCAGGGTGTCGGAATCTTCCAGCGACGGCAGGGCGATCAACGTGCCGATCGGATTGCCGGCGCAGTTCGCGGCGGTGCACAGCACGGAGCTGCTGTATTCGGTTTTGTAGTGGTCGGCACGCACGCCAGCGGTGAGCATGAAGCTATCGGTGAACTTCAGGGTGTCGAACACATACAGCGAGGACGTGGTGGTCTTGCCGTCGGTGCGGGCACCGGTACGGCGGGTGCTCAGGCCAGTGGCATTCCAGTCCGGGTTGTACAGGTTGGCCGGGCCCCAGTCCGCGCCGACGGTGCCGGCCTTGCCCCAGGATTTCTGCTGCTCCTGGGTGAACTCCAGGCCGGTGCTGAGGTTGTGTTGCACGCGGCCGGTGACGAAGTCGATACGCAGGTTCAGCTGGTCGGTAAGGATGGTGTTTTCCTGATCCTTGTAGGTCAGGTTGCTGCGATTCATCGTGTAGCTGGACAGATCATTGATGTCCGTCCACTTGATGTTGCCAGTGGCGCCGCCGGTCGACATGAAGGCGGTGAGCAGATAGTCCTGCTCGGTCTTGCCCCAGCGGGCGGTGTTGGTGAGCTTGAAGGTATCGGAGAAGTCATGTTCGAAGCGGAACGTCGCCTGCTGCGCGGTCACGTCGTCGTGGTCGTAGCGGGTGCCGTAGAAGTTCTCCGGGTTCACCGGATGGCCGGCCAACTGCTCCAAACCCGGCTGCGGGGTCCAACCCGGCAGGCCGATGGTCGGCACGAAGCCGTCGGGAATGTTGTCCTGCTTCAAGTAGAGCAGGTTGAGGAAGTAGCGGGTGTCGGTGCCCAGGCCGAAGCCGAACGACGGCGCGATACCCCAGCGCTTGTCGTTGACGTGGTCGCGGCCGGCGACATCGCTGTCCTGCCACATGGCGTTCACGCGCAGCGCGGCGGTGGCGCCAAGGGTCTGGTTCCAGTCGCCGGTAGCACGCTGCTGGCCGTCAACACCGGCTGACAGGGAGCCGGACACTGCGTCACGCAGGTTGGCTTGCTTGCTGATCATGTTGATCGCGCCAGTGGGTGCGGTACGGCCGATGTCGGTACCGGCCGGGCCCTTCACCACTTCGACCTGCTCGGTATTGAACACATCGCGCGAGATCGAACCCAGGTCGCGGATACCGTCCACCAGGATGCTGTTCGAGCTGTCGAAGCCGCGCATGTACACGGTGTCGCCGGTGCTGGTATTGCCGTTCTCACCAGCATAGAAGGTGCCCACGCCAGCGCTGTTGCGCAGCGCTTCGGTC
The DNA here is from genome assembly GCF_027497995.1 of Stenotrophomonas sp. Iso1. Classification (GTDB taxonomy): domain Bacteria; phylum Pseudomonadota; class Gammaproteobacteria; order Xanthomonadales; family Xanthomonadaceae; genus Stenotrophomonas. The sequence continues at coordinate 126,411 of NZ_JAODBT010000002.1, forward strand.
AGGGTGGTCGCGCCCTGCTGGTTGAACAGGTCGCTGGTGATCACCTGGATGGTCTGCGGGGTGTTCTGCAACGACTGGGTGTACTTGGTGTTGGCCGACTTCTCGCTCTTGTAGCCGGTCGTGGCATGCACCTCGACCTGGTCCAGCGTCTGCGCCTCACGGCTGGCGGACTGCGCCAGCGCCAAGGCCGGGAACGCGACCAGAGTGATCAGGCCTGCGGTGGAGGCCAGAGTGCCGACGCTGCGCGTCGGGGAAACATGCTTGCGGCTTTTGATATGCGTCATGGGGAAAAGGTGTGCCAGGAAAGGGGAGTGACGGCCACGCACCGACGCAGGCCGAAGGCCGGGGTTCAAGTGCGCAGAACGGGAGGGAGCGGTCAGCAGCTGGCTGGCCATGGCCGAGCGGGAGAGCCCGGGATCATTGGCTTGCAGGCGCGGTGATGAGGGATGGATTACGGCAGTGCACTGGCTCGCCGCCAGCAACGAACGCAATCAGGCCAGCGGAGGGGCGTGGCCGGGATTCAGCAGCAGATACAGCGCCGGGGGATAACGGTGTGACCGCTCCACGGCGTGCTGGAGCAAGGTGTCGGTGGCGGCTGCGACAAACATGCCGGCCGGCGCCGCCACGGGGGCAGTCGGCGGGACGTGGCTGTCGACAGGACGCTGGCGCGCGCTGCGGGAGGACTCGGCGCCGGATTCCGCAATGGCGACAAGGTCGGGCAGATCGTCTGGATGGCCCCGGTCAGGGCTGATCAGCACCTGCGCTTCCGCCGATGAGGCGCTGGTCGTGGCAGGCAGGCTGTGGCCCAACATCGTCCAGGCCAGCAGCATGCCGACTACCAGCATCAGCCACGGCAAGCGCTGCCGCACAAGGGCGGTCAGTTGCTGAATGGCTGAGGACGGCGGGTTGGGCATGGACTGCGGGAAGGGGCGGAATCATTGCGGAAGTGCAATGGATGCGCATCTTATTGAGAATTGTTTGCGTTATCAATATTGAGAAGTGGCTGTACCCATACGAAGAACGGCTGGCTGGAATTGGCCGGAAGCATTGGCAGTGGGGCTAGCCGGGTTCAGCGGCGCAACCGATCAGGTACGAGATGGCTACCCGCTCATCCATCTGCCGTGCCTGGGCCTGGGCCAGGGGCGGAAGCGCGGACGCCCCTTTCGGGGCGCCGGATGGAGCATTGATTGCGGGCCTGTGGATCAGTCGCGGTCGTCGCGGGACCAGATGCCGCCGTGATCCCGCTTGACCGGGAATTTGGGCACCGGCGAGTAGGCAGGCGCGCACAGGGCACGGCCATCGCGGATGTCGAAGCGGGCACTGTGCAGAATGCACTCGATGCTGCCTTCGACCGGGTCGATCACGCCCGAAGACAACTCGAATTCCTCATGGCTGCATTGGTCTTCCAGTGCGTACAGCTCGCCATCCAGGTTGAACACCACCAACGGTGTGCCGGTGACTTCGTCGAAGGCCGTCTTCATTTCGCCGGGGAGCAGTTCTTCGCTGGCGCAGATGAAAGTCCAGGTCTCGCTCATGCCGTGGCTCCCAACCGCTTTTCCAGCACTTCAAATTGCAGGTCGTCACGCTTGGGGATGCCATAGCGGGCATCGCCGTACGGGAATGGCTTCTTGATGCCGGTGCGGACGTAGCCACGGCGCTCATAGAACGCAATCAGTTCATCGCGGCAATCGATCACCGTCATCTGCATCGTCGGCAGTTGCCATTGCTCGAACACATGGCGCTCTGCCTGTTGCATCACCTGCTTGCCGACGCCGCCACCCTGGGCGGTAGGGCTGACCGCGAACATGCCGAAATAGCCATGGCCGTCTTCATCGGCGACATGGCAGCAGGCCTGCAATTGACCGTTTTGTTCGGCGATCAGGATGACGCTGCGCGGGCGGTTGATGTCGGCAAGGATGCCGTCGGCATCAACGCGTTGGCCATCGAGGATGTCGGCTTCAGTGGTCCAGCCCACGCGGGACGCATCGCCGCGATAGGCAGAGGTCACCAGTTCGATCAGGGCCGGGATGTCGGCGGCGGTAGCGGTGCGGAAGGTCAGCTCGTTCATGCGCACATTCTAGAACGGCGGCCAGCGAGCGGGGAGTCGGCTTATGCGGGACGTGCTGGAAGTCTGTTCACGTCGAAATGTTTCGACGCGTCTCAGGAAGACGCGGGGCGAAACGGAACAACAGTTCAAACCCGCCAGAACGTGTTTGCCTGGGGTGCCGTAGTTGCCCGGATGGTAAGGACTGTAGGAGCGTGACGGTTGCGGCGTCACCGCACACGTACCATCACGCACTGCTGGGTTTCAGCCCAGCAGCGTGCGCACTTTCTTCAGCGCGGCCATGAACGACTCGATCTCTTCGTGCGTGTTGTAGAACGCGAGCGAGGCGCGGCAGGTGGCGGCGACGCCGTAGTACTGCAGCAGCGGGTGCGCGCAGTGTTGGCCGGAACGTACCGCGACGCCCTGCAGGTCGAGCAGGGTGGCCAGATCGTGTGAATGCGCACCTTCCACCAGAAACGACACCACGGCCGCCTTGTGCGGTGTGGTACCGAAGATGCGCACGCCTTCCACGCGCTGCAGCTCTTCGGTGAAATGCGCCAGCAATTCCTGCTCGCGCGCTTCGATATGCTCGCGGCCCAGCGCTTCCAGGTAATCCACTGCCACGCCCAAGCCGACGAAGCCGGAGATGTTCGGCGTGCCCGCTTCAAACTTGTGCGGGGCATCGTTGAACACGGTGCCGTCGAAGCTGACTTCCTTGATCATCTCTCCGCCACCGATGAACGGCGGCATTTCCTGCAGCAGTTCGCGGCGTGCCCACAGCGCGCCGGTGCCGGTCGGGCCACACATCTTGTGGCCGGTGATCGCGTAGAAGTCGCAACCGATGGCGGCAACGTCCACACTCAGGTGCGGTGCCGCCTGCGAGCCATCGATCAGGGTGACGATGCCGCGCTTGCGTGCTTCGCGGCAGATCTCGCGGACCGGGTTGATGGTGCCCAGCACGTTGGAAACGTGGGTCAGCGCCAGCAGCTTCACGTCGGCGGTCATGGCGGCATGCAGCGCATCCATGTCCAGGCTGCCGTCCGGGCTGATTTCAGCCACGCGAATGGTGGCGCCGGTGCGCTGGGCGACCAACTGCCACGGCACGATGTTGGCGTGGTGCTCCATGCGCGAGACCAGGATGACGTCACCGGCCTTCAGGCGCGGCAGTGCCCACGAATAGGCCACCAGATTGATTGCGAAGGTAGTGCCGCTGCACAGCACCAGCTCATCGCCGCGCACGTTGAGGAAGCGCGCCAGCTTGGCGCGTGCGCCCTCGTAGGCTTCGGTGGCCTCGGTGCCCAGTGCATGCACCGCGCGGCTCACGTTGGCGTTGTAGCGGCGATAAAACTCATCCACCGCGCCGATCACCGGCAGCGGCTTCTGCGAGGTGTTGGCGTTGTCGAAGTACACCAGCGGCTTGCCGTTGACTTCACGCATCAGCAGCGGGAAGTCGGCGCGCACGCGCTCCCAATCGGGGGCGGTGGCTGGCGCCTGGATCGGGCGCGGGGAAGAGAGGTTCATACCATGCCTGCCTGCTGCAATGCCTGGTCCAGGTGGCGGGCCAGCTTCTCGGTGAGGATGCCTTCCACAGCTGCCAGCGGCTCGTGGCAGAACGCGGCACTCAGCATGGCGCGCGCCTGTTCGGACGGCACGCCGCGCGAGCGCAGGTAGAACAGCGCATTGGCATCGAGTTGGCCCACGGTGGCGCCGTGCGCGGCCTTGACCTCGTCGGCATCGATCACCAGCGTCGGCTGGGTATCGATCTCGGCATCGGCGGACAGCAGCAGGTTCTTGTTGGACAGATACGCATCGGTGCCGTCGGCGCCTTCGCGGATGTTGATGCCGCCATGGAACACCACGCGGCTGCGGTTGGCGGCCACGCCCCGCCACACCAGCTCGGCGCTGGTATCGCGGGCAATGTGCTCAATGCCCAGGCGCGTGTCGATGTGACGACGGCCCGTGCCCAGCAACACGCCGTTGGCGACGAGCTTGGCGTTGTCGCCTTCCAGCCGCACGTTCAACTCGTGGCGGCTCAGCGCGGCGCCCAGTTCCAGATCAATGCGGCGGTACTGCGCGTCGCGTGCCAGCACGGCATCGGTACGCAGCAGGTGGGTGGCACGCGGGCTGTCGGCCTGCACGCGGGCGTGCGAGAGCACGGCATCCTGCGCCAGGTGAACGTGCACCAGGGTGTTGTCCAAGTGCGCACTGTCGCCGGCCTGCAGGTGGTGTTCCACCAGGCCCAGCGAGGCGCCACGGCGCAGCTCGATGAAATGACGGTGATGCCAGGCACGGTCGACTTCATCCGGTGCGCTGACAAACACCAGGTGCAGCGGCGTATCGCTGTGAATGCCTTCGGCAACCTGCACCAGCACGCCTTCATCGGCGAGTGCTGCGTTGAGCTGGGCGAAGACCTCTTCTGCGCGGTTGAAGCGGCGGCCGAGGAAACGGGCAGCGTCCGGCTCCTGCTGTTTGACCGCAGACAGCAGGCGTACCTGCACGCCTGCATCCACGCCGGACAAGTCGCTATGTACATCGCTCGGGCGACCATTGACGAACACCAGACGCGGCGTCGGGATGTCGGCCAGCAGCGCGGCGTCGATATCCAACGCCTGCAGCGGTGCGGCGCTGAAGCTGCGGCGTTCGAGCTGGCGCAGTGAGGTGTACTTCCACGCTTCGTTGCGCGCGGCAGGCAGGCCAGTCTTCAGCGCGGCTTCGAGCACTTCGGCGCGCTCGTTGCTGCCGCAGAAACCAGCGGCCAGTGAGTCGAGCAGGGCAGTCATTACTTGGCTGCCTCGCGAACCACGCGGTCCTTCAGGAAATCGTAGCCGTGTGCTTCCAGCTCCAGCGCCAGTTCCGGGCCGCCGGTCTTGACGATGCGGCCATCGGCCAGCACATGCACCACGTCCGGCTTGATGTAGTCGAGCAGGCGCTGGTAGTGGGTGATGACCAGGAACGAGCGGTCGGGCGAACGCAGTGCGTTGACGCCGTCGGCCACGCTCTTGAGCGCATCGATGTCCAGGCCTGAATCGGTTTCGTCCAGGATTGCCAGCTTCGGCTCCAGCACGGCCAGCTGGAAGATCTCATTGCGCTTTTTCTCGCCGCCGGAGAAGCCTTCGTTGACGCCACGGTGGAGCAGCTCGTCCTTCAGGTGCAGCACGGCCAGCTTCTGGCGCACCAGCTTGAGGAACTGCATCGAATCCAGTTCTTCCTCGCCCCGCGCCTTGCGCTGCGCGTTGAGCGCGGCACGCAGGAAGTAGGTGTTGTTCACGCCGGGGATTTCCACCGGGTACTGGAACGCCAGGAACAGGCCGGCAGCAGCGCGTTCTTCCGGCGCCAGCTGCAGCAGGTCGTTGCCTTCAAACTGCACCAGGCCTTCGTTCACGTCGTAGCCTTCGCGGCCGGCCAGTACGTTGCCCAGCGTGGATTTGCCGGCGCCGTTGGGGCCCATGATGGCGTGGACTTCACCGGGCTTCACGTCCAGCGACAGGCCCTTGAGGATTTCCTTGTCGCCGATGCTTGCGTGGAGGTTTTCGATCTTCAGCATGAGGGTGCGGTCTTCAGTAAGTAGGGGGCAGGGCGATCAGAGATCGCCTTCGGCGCGGTCGATGAAGGTGGCGCGCAACCACTGGGTGCGCTGCCGGGTGAGTTCGGCCAGGGCGGCGGAATGCAGCATCGGGTACATCGACCCGTACAGCACGCGCGGGTTCTCATCCTTGCCGACCGGATAACGCGCTTCGACGTCAGCGTCGCGCAGCGGAACCCACAGGCGCTGGGCCGCGCGCAGTTTTTCGATGGCTACCGGCTGACCCTGCAACTGCTGCATCACCTGCCGGTACACGGCATTGAGCTCGGCATCGGCAGCCTGGGCCTCGCGGGCAACACATTCGTTGATGTCCAACTGCGTGACCGCGTCGGCACAGGCCTTGTCCTGCGATGCGGCAGAGGCGGCGAACGGCAGCAAGGCCAGCAGGAGAAGTGGCAGGCGGCTCATCCGACCGATCCTTCAAGCGACACTTCCAACAGCTTCTTGGCTTCCACGGCGAACTCCATCGGCAATTCCCTGAACACCTGCTTGCAGAAGCCGTCCACGATCATCGACACCGCGTTTTCCTGATCGATGCCGCGCGTGCGGCAATAGAACATCTGGTCGTCGGAAATCTTGGACGTGGTCGCCTCGTGCTCGACAGTGGCGCTGGGGTTCTTCACCTCGATATAGGGGAAGGTGTGGGCGCCGCACTTCTTGCCGATCAGCAACGAATCGCACTGGGTATAGTTGCGCGCGCCATCGGCACCGGCAGCCACTTTGACCAGGCCGCGATAGGTGTTCTGGCCCCGGCCGGCGCTGATGCCCTTGGAGATGATCTTGCTCTTGGTGCGCTTGCCGATGTGGATCATCTTGGTGCCGGTGTCGGCCTGCTGACGATGATGGGTAAGCGCCACCGAATGGAATTCACCCACCGAGTCATCGCCAAGCAATACGCAGGACGGGTACTTCCAGGTGATGGCTGAGCCGGTTTCCACCTGGGTCCAGGTCACCTTGGAGCGGTCACCGCGGCATTCGGCACGCTTGGTGACGAAGTTGTAGATGCCACCGACGCCGTTCTCATCGCCCGGGTACCAGTTCTGCACCGTCGAATACTTGATCTCGGCATCTTCCAGCGCCACCAGCTCGACCACCGCGGCGTGCAGCTGGTTTTCATCGCGCATCGGCGCGGTGCAGCCTTCCAGGTAGGACACGTACGCCTTGTCTTCGCAGATGATCAGCGTGCGCTCGAACTGCCCGGTGTTGCTGGCGTTGATGCGGAAATAGGTGCTCAGCTCCATCGGGCTGCGCACGCCGGCCGGCACGAACACAAAGCTGCCGTCGGAGAACACCGCCGAGTTGAGCGCGGCGAAATAGTTGTCGCCCACCGGCACCACGGTGCCCAGGTACTTGCGCACCAGCTCCGGGTATTCACGGATGGCTTCGGAGATCGAGCAGAAGATCACGCCCTTTTCGGCCAGTTCCTTGCGGAACGTGGTGCCGACGGAGACCGAGTCGAACACGGCATCCACCGCCACGCCGGCCAGCTTGGCCCGCTCATGCAGCGGCACGCCGAGCTTGTCGTAGGTGTCCAGCAGTTCCTGGGGCACTTCGTCCAGCGACTGGTACTTCGGGCCCTTGGGCGCGGAGAAGTAGCTCAACGCCTGCAGGTCGATCGGCTCGATTTCCAGCTTGGCCCAGTTCGGCTGCTGCATGGTCAGGAAGTGGCGGTAGGCGTCCAGGCGCCACTGCGTCATCCACTCCGGTTCTTCTTTCTTGGCCGACAGGGCGCGGATGACATCCTCGTTCAGGCCGGGCGCGAACGAGTCGGACTCAATGTCAGTGACAAAGCCCGCCTCGTACTTGCGGCCCAGCTGTTCGTGGATCTCACGGTTGGGGGTGTCGACGATGCCGGGGTTTTCAATAATTTCGGTGGCCATGGGGCTGCCTACTATGGTTCAGGAGACGACGTCGACGCTGATGCGGCGACGGTCGGCAAGCGGTAAGGGGTGCAGCATCTGGGCGAGGGTGACCGCGCGCAGGGCGTCGCTGACAACGTCGTTGATGAGCCGCCAGTTCGAGCGCACGCCGCATTGGCTGGCGATGCCGCAATGACTCTCACCTTGGCTGCATTCGGTAATCGCAAGCGGGCCTTCCATTGCCTCAACGATCTCGATCAGGGTGATTTCGCTGGCGGCGCGGGTCAGGCGGTAGCCGCCGCGCACGCCACGCAGGCCTTCCACCAGTCCGGCCTGGGCCAGGGGCTTGAGCAGCTTGCTGACGGTCGGCGGTTCCAGCCCGGCCGCTTCGGCCAGCTCGGTCGCGCTCAACACCTCGTCCGGCCGCGCGGCGAGCACGGTCATGACAACGGTTGCGTAATCGGTGAGCTTGGTGACGCGGAGCATTATTTGGCAGGGGGTAATCAATGCGGACCAAAATTGTACGCTTTGCGGGCGCCCGGTCCAAGTTTTCCTGTTCAGGTGGGGCTGGGGCCGGGCAATGAGAGGTGGGAAATGGGCGTGCAATGGGCGCCAACCGCGAGTTGCGCCGTTGTTCCCGAACCCTTGCTGCCTGTTTCCCGCTTGCGCTGTATGGGCGAGAATCCCCGCTTCTCATTAGATTTCGGTCAGATACATGCCCAAGAAAATCCAGGCGCGCAAATCCGCCATCCACGGCAACGGCGTGTTTTCGCTGGCAGCCATCAAGAAGGGCGAGCGCGTCATCGAGTACAAGGGCAAGCGCCGGAGCCACGAAGAAGTGGACGCCGACGATACGGGCGACGTGGAAAGCGGACATACCTTTCTGTTCACGCTCAACGATGAGTACGTCATCGACGCCAACCACAAAGGCAATGATGCGCGCTGGATCAACCACAGCTGCGACCCGAACTGCGAAGCGATGATCGAAGAAGTCGAAGGTGACGACCGCACCGCCGACAAGGTGTTCATCGAAGCGGTGCGTGACATCAAGCCCGGCGAAGAGCTGACCTACAACTACGGCATCACCCTGGCCGAGCGCCACACCGCGCGCCTGAAGAAGATCTGGGAATGCCGCTGCGGCTCGCCCAAGTGCACCGGCACCATGTTGCAGCCCAAGCGCTGATTCGTAAAACAGTGAGCAGGGGCAGGGAATGACCGTGCAGCAGGCATCACGCCGTTATTGCACCGTCATTCCCCGTTTCCCGGCCTTCGTCAGTTGCCCAACAAACCCTGCGGCACATAGCTGCCCAGGTTCTGGTTGAAGGTCACCGCGATGCGGCCGTTCTCGATGCCCACCGACTGCACCTGCAGCACGCCCATCACCTTGGCGATGGCCGGGTCGATCTTGTAGATCGGTTCGCGGCGTGCGTAGTCGGCCAGCCAGCTGTTGAGCAGGCTACGGGTGCTGGAGTCGATCTCGCCGCCGGCCATGGCCGGGCGGAAGTTGTCGACCGTGGGCTGGTCCAGGTGGAAGCCCTGTGTCTGCGGGTTGTAGCGCAAGCCGCTGCTGATCTGCACATTGCCAACCGGCATCGATGAACCACCGGCTGCCATGGCCAGGTCGAAGCCCAGATCCAGACGGCTGCCCTGCGGCAGGGTCAGGTGCGGTTGGCTGACGGTGAGTGCGAGCAGGCCGCCCAGCGCCTTCTGGGTGCGCGGGAAGCTGCCATCCAGGTATTGCTGCACATCGGCGGCGCCCACCGTCAATTGCTTGCCCTGCACCTGTGGTGCGGCGTGAGCGGTGGTGGCCAGGGCCACGCAGGCGATGGCGGGCAGAAGCAGGTGGCGCAGGTTCATCGGAGCGACTCGCGGCAATGGCAGGTAGGGATGCGCACGATAACCGGAACCGGTGAATGCTCAGTTAGTGGAAGCGCAACGTCACCAACAGCGGTTCATTCTTTACTGCGCAGCCCGTCGAGCTTGTGCAGCAGCTGACCCAGCTCTGGTTGGAGTGTGGCCAACGGGCTGTCGGCGCGCACCGACGTTTCCGCCAGGGCAGTGAGTAGGCCAGTGACCACGACCAGGCTGGCGTCGTCGTTGCAGGACAGGCGGCGCAGGCGCTGGGCGGATTCAAATTCGTGCATCCAGCTGTGCTGGCTGTGCTGCTCGAACTCGATGCTGCAGCGGCCGATGCACTGCTGGCCGTCGGTTTCGATGGGGGTGACGCTGATGCGATAGCGATGCTTGCTGCGGGTCATGGCGGCAACGTGACCTATGGGGGAGTGCTTACCATAGGCCCGCCCATGCGCCGGCACGAGGCGTTGAACCAACACGCTGTGTTCCAGTGTTTCAGGGGGCATTGCCGGTGGAACGCAGCGGCCCACGGGAGCGTTGGCACCTTGCTGCCGAGCCATGTTCGGCGGTGGCTTTCCCGATAAATCGACAGCGGAGTTTGGTTCCGCTCTACGGGAATGCGGGCAAAAAAAACGGGACGGCAATGCCGTCCCGTTTCGTCCGCCACAAGGGGCGCGCTGATTAGAGCGCGGCGTCCTTGAGCTTCTTGAGCGGGCGAACCTTCAGCTTGGTGGTAGCCGGCTTGGCGGCGAACCACTGCTCTTCCTTGGTGAACGGGTTGATGCCCTTGCGCTTCGGCTTGGCAGCAACGCTGACGGTGGTGATCTTCAGCAGGCCCGGCAGAGTGAAGCTGCCAGCGCCCTTCTTGTTGATCGAAGCAGCAACGGCGCCTTCCAGGGCGGCGAACACGGCGCGCACGTCCTTGGCAGCAACGGTGGTGGCTTCGGCGATGTGTGCAACCAGACCCGACTTGGTCAGGGCTTCCTTGATCGGCTTCGGTGCGGCCGGCTTTGCGGCGGCCTTGGTGGCGACTTTCTTCACTGCCTTCTTCGGGGCAGCCTTTTTAGCGGTCTTTGCCATGATTTCCTGTTCCATTGAACGGTTGGTTGTTTGGTCGTGCCGACCCCGTCGGCAAGCGAAATGTAGGGCATGAATTGCATGCCGCCAATAGGCAATCGATAAAAAACCCCATAAAAATTGCTTCTGAGTACCTTGTCGTCCCGCATGGATGGCGAAAGTGGCATGAAATCAGCGCTTCCGCGCGGGTATGCAGGCGCTTGTCCCGGTGTGTCCGTTTGCATGGCTGTGTACCCGCCGCGCCGCACAATGCGCTAACACGTGATGTTCTAAGGTGGCCCGGTGTCTACCAACAGGAGTCGTTCCATGGGTATTTCGCGCCACGCCACCGCACATTGGGAAGGGGACCTGAAGTCCGGCCAGGGCCGTTTGAGTACGCCACAAAGTGGCTTGATGGAGAACACGCGCTACGCCTTCAACAGCCGCTTCGGCGATGAGAAGGGCACCAATCCGGAGGAGCTGATCGCCGCCGCGCATGCGGGCTGCTTCACCATGGCGCTGTCGGCCAAACTGAGCGAGGCCGGTTTCCCGCCGACCTCGCTGGACACCCGTGCCGATGTCGACTTGTCCATGGACGGCGGGCCGCAGCTGTCGCAGATCCGTCTGAAGGTGAAGGCAGTGGTGCCGGGCCTGGACGAGACAAAGTTCCGCGCAATTGCCGATGACGCCAAGCAGAACTGTCCGGTGTCCAAGGCGCTCAGCGCGGTGCCGGTCAGTCTGGAAACCGAGTTTTCCGCCTGATTCATGAGACGGACGGGCGGGCCCTGTTGGTTGGGTCCGTCCGGTTCAGGCGTGTTTCACCCGATGCACCTGAGCATCGCCACATTCCAACCCGAGTGATCCTTCCGCCATGCTTCGTTCGCTGCCTTTTGCCGGTGTTCTGATCTTGGGCGGATTGACCGCTTTCAACGCCTCGGCCCAACGTTTCGATGACGGGCAATACCGCCCGGACCCACGCTATGACGACGGCCAGTACCGCCCGGGCAACACGCAGAACAACAACGGCCCGGCCTACGACTACGCCCGTGTGGTGCGGGTGGATCCGATCATCGTAGGTGGCGATCAGGGGCGTGGTGAGCGCTGTTACGAACGTAGTGACGGTGATTATGTCCAGGGCAATGACGGCAACGGCTATCGCAACGACGGCTATGTGGACCGTGGCTATGACAATGGCGGCTATCAGCGCACTGGCAACGAATCCGGTCGGCAGATCGCCACGGTGATCGGTGGCCTGGCCGGCGCGGTACTGGGCAGCCGCATCGGTGGCGGCGATGGCCGCTATATCGGCACTGCGGTGGGCACCCTTGCCGGTGGTGCCGCCGGGCGGGCCATCTACGATGCCAACAATCGCACCCAGGATTACCGTCGTGGTGATGTGCGCGTGTGTGAGCCAAGCGGCTACGGCAGCGAGAGCGAGCGCGTTGACGGCTATGACGTCACTTACGAATATGCCGGCCGCGAGTACCGCACCCGCCGCGATTACCACCCTGGCGAGCGCATCCGTGTGCGCGTGGACGTCAGCGCCGACTGATTCGGCGGTCAGCTTCGCACCTTGATGGTTTGTCACGCCTGCGCGATGACGGCATAGTCGCCGCACATCCTGTTCAGGAGTGCCTGCAATGCGTCGTGTCGCCTGTCTTGCCCTGTTGCTCCCCTGTCTGCCGTTGAGCCCGGCCCATGCCGAAGTGCGGGTACTGGTGGCCGATACCATCCGCACCGGTGATCCCGCCCAACCCGTGGCCGGGGCTCTGGCCTGGGATACCGACAGTGGCCGGCTGCTGGATGTAGGCAGTGCCGAGGCCATGCTGAAGCTCTATCCCGATGCGCCGCGCATCAATGCCGGTGAAGCCACGGTAGTGCCGGGGTTGATCGACGCGCACGCGCACCTGGTTTACCTCGGTGACGCGCTGGCACAGACGGACCTTTCCGGGGCGCGCAGCCGTGCCGAAGTGGTAGCGCGGTTGCAGGCGTTCGAAAAGAACCTGGCGCCGGGTGAGTGGTTGCTGGGAGCAGGCTGGGACCAGAACCGCTGGGACGACACCGCGTTCCCGACTGTGGCCGACCTTGACGCAGCCTTCCCGGACCGTCCGTTGTACCTGGACCGCATTGACGGCCATGCCGGCTGGGTCAACAGCGCGGCGCTCCGCGTCGCCGAGAAGGGCGGCAAATCATTGAGCGGCGACTGGCAACCGGAAGGCGGGCGCATCATGCGTGACGCTGCCGGCAAGCCGACCGGTGTGCTGGTTGATGGCGCTTCAACGTTGGTCCGCGCGCATATCCCGCCGCTGGAGGATGCTGCCCGCGAGAAGCGCCTGACGGCCGCGCTGCAGGCAGCCGTAAGCAACGGTTTGACCGGTGTGCATGACATGGGCGTGTCGCGCGGGGATCTGGCGCTGATGAAGCGGCTGGCCGACCAGGGCAAGTTGCCGCTGCGCATTGATGCCTATGCCAACGGCAACCAGGGCGCGCTCGACGATTTGTGCTCGAACGGTCTCTATACCCATGCCGGTGGCCGGCTGCAGATGCATGGCGTGAAGCTGTTCATGGATGGCGCACTGGGTAGCCGTGGCGCGGCGATGTTGGCCGACTACAGCGATGACCCGCATAACCGTGGCCTGCTGGTGACGTCGCCGGCGGATTTTGAAGTGGCAGTGCGCAAGGCTGACGGCTGCAAGGTGCAGGTGGCCACGCACGCCATTGGCGATCGCGGCAACCGCATCGTGCTGGATACCTACGAAAAAGTGCTGGGCGCGCACAAGAGCGATGACCACCGCTGGCGCGTAGAGCACGCGCAGGTGGTGTCGCTGGAGGACATTCCGCGTTTCGCCAAGCTGGGCGTCATCGCCTCGATGCAGCCGACGCACGCCACCTCGGACATGGGCTGGGCCGAGCAGCGGGTAGGGCCGGAACGAGTGAAGGGTGCTTATGCCTGGCAGCGCTACCTGCACAGCGGCGCGCGGCTGGCATTGGGTTCGGATTTCCCGGTGGAGCAGGTTGATCCACGGCTAGGGCTCTATTCGGCGGTGACCCGGCAGGACCGTGATGGTCGGCCGCCGGGTGGCTGGCAGCCGGAACAGCGTTTGAGTGCCGAAGAAGCATTGCGTGGTTTCACCAGCGACGCTGCGTGGGCCGGCCATGACGAAGCCCAGGTCGGCAAGCTGCAACGCGGCCTGCGCGCGGATTTCGTGGTGTTCGACCAGGATCCGCTGAAGGTGCCGGCCGAGCAGTTGGACGACTTGAAGGTGCTGTCGACCTGGGTGGATGGTGAGCCGGTTTACAAGGCTGCTGTCGCACCTGAGGGTTGAAGCCAGCCGGGATGGCGGCTCAAGCCCCCGAAACGAATGCTGCAGGACGGAAGTACCGTCCTGCAGCGAGAAGTTTGGACGCGGGGTGCTGTGTTCCTGTAGATGTCTCGCCCGTAGGCCGGTGCATCAAGTGCCGGTTTCACCTGTTGGCTGGTCGTGCAGATCGCGCAGCTTCCGCTTGTTGATTTTGCCCACGCTGGTGCGTTCGATCGAATCGACAAACCGCACCCGCTCTGGAATCGCATAGCGGGAAATGTCACCGGATCGACTGCGCGCTGTCACCAGCTCGATGATCTCGCTTTCGGTCAACTCGCTGCCGGCATGCTTGACCACCAGTGGCAGTGGTCGCTCGCCCCATTTCGCGTCAGCGATACCGATGACCGCAACCTCACTGACCGAGGGGTGCATTGAAATGATGTCTTCCAGCGCAAGCGAGGAGATCCATTCGCCCCCGGTTTTGATGACGTCCTTGATGCGGTCGGTCACGCGCAGGTAGCCACCGGTGTCGATATTGCCGATGTCGCCGGTATGCAGGTAGCCGCCTTCCCACAACGCAGCGGAAGCGTCTGGGTTGTGCAGATAGCCTTGGGTAAGCCAGGGGGCACGCACCACGACTTCACCGGTTGCAGTGCCATCGTGGGCGACGTCGTTCATGTCTTCGTCGACGATACGCAGGTCTACCAGCGGTATCGGGATGCCGGCCTTGGTCCGCAGGGACAGTGCTTCGTCAGAACCGGCCAGCGCCTCGGTATCGATCTGGGCAAGGGTAAGGACCGGGCAGGTCTCGGACATGCCGTAGCCACCGAAGATGTCGATGCCACGTGCCAGGGCCTGTTGCGCCAACGCACGCGGCAGCGCCGCGCCGCCGATGATGACTTTCCATCCGCGCAGATTGGTATCTGCTGCCGCAGGGTGCGCCAGCAGCATATGCAGGATGGTCGGCACGCAGTGCGAGAACGTCACTTTTTCCCGCGCGATGAGTTCCAGCAATCGCCCCGGCAGGTAGCGGCCCGGATAGACCTGCTTGATGCCCATCAGCGTGGCCACATACGGCACTCCCCATGCATGGACATGGAACATGGGTGTGATTGGCATGTAGACATCATCACGGTGCAGGCGGCCTTGCGTTGCCGCGCTGCCCAGTGCTGCCATTGCGGCCAGCGAATGCAGCACCAGCTGCCGATGGCTGAAGTAAACGCCCTTTGGCAGGCCGGTGGTGCCGGTTGTATAGAACATCGTGGCGCGGGTGTTTTCGTCGAAATCCGGGAAGCTGCTGACCGGCTCGGCTTGCTTCAGGCCCGCTTCGTACTCTGTGGCGAAACCCTCCGGCAGCTGGCCACCTTCGTCGTCCAGCAGAATCCGCGTGCGCAGATCCGGCAGTTGCTCGTCGATGCCTTCGAGCACCTGCAGGAATTCGCGATTGGCCAGGATTACCCGTGCGCCGCTGTGGTTCAACGTGTAGGCGATCTGTTCCGGTGCCAGCCGGATGTTCACCATCATCAACACCGCGCCGATCATCGGTACCGCGAAATAGCTTTCCAGATAGCGGTGGCTGTCCCAGTCCATCACCGCCACCGCATCACCGGGTTTCACCCCCAACGATTGCAATAGGCCCGCCAATTGGCTGATGCGTGCATGCAGCGTGCGGTAGTCGTAGCGCACGTTGTCGCCGTAGACGATCTCTTGTTCGGGCCGCACCGCCAGCGAGGTATGCAGCAGCTGCTTGATCAGCAGCGGATAGGCGTAGGCGCCGGGATCGGGCGGGTTTGATGATGCGGAAGAAGACATGTGGATTCCTGAAGGGCGGCGTGGGGCGGCCGTCAGCGGCTGGAAACAGCGGGAATGGACAACTGCGCAGGCTGCAGCGGTGCGTCCGCACGCGGCGTTGTTTCGATCAGCGCGTCCTGTGGCAGGCCGCGCGTGGGATCTTCAAGGTGGGCCCACACCTGGTCCATCGCCGCGAACATGTAAGGCAGCAGCGGCACATAGCGCTTGCGGTAGTCCGGGAACGCCAGCAGCGAATCGAAGTGCTGTGCATTGCTTATCCGCCAGTAGGCGATCTGTGCACCGGCAGCGCGTGCCTGAGGTACATAGCGGTCGCTGGTCATGCTGATCGGCACCAGCCCATCGTCGATGCCATGAATGACCACGATTGGCAGGCCGGGGCGGGGAGCGTTGGCTGTTGCGTTGGCGATGCCGGCACGCACACGTTTGGCGTCGGCACTGTCGCCGGTCCACAGCGCACGCAGGCAGCTCAGGCCGCGCAATGGCTCATCCGGCGCCAACACCGCGTTACCGTCCACCAGTGTCACGCCGCTGCCGGGCGGAATGCCACTGGCTTCGCTCCACCAGCTCGCGCGTAGCTCGGCTGCCGCAGGGCCGGGCTTGCCATCGGGGCCGGTGGCCGGGAATGTGTAAGCGCAAGGATGTTCGCCTGCGGCATAGCGGCCATAGGCCGAGGCATACGTCGCCGCAATCGCACGCCACAGATCGAAGCCGGTCGAAAACGCACCTGCACGCAGCGCGCCATCGCTCAGGCCTGCCTTCGCAAGCTGCTCTCGTGCCGACTGCGCCTGTGCAACGACGTCCTCGCCCTGCACCAGCCCAGCGGTTTTCAGTAAAGCGCATTGACGAGCCCCTGCGGGCTGCGTTTGTGCATGCAGGGGCGGCTGTGGCAGATCATCCAGCGCAAGCAGTGCGCAGGGCATCAGCAGCGCGGCCTGGGTCACGAAGTCGTACAGCGGCGCTGCGCCCGCGACCGATACATTGGGTTCACCAGCCACCATTGCATCAAACCAGTCGCCTTGGATCTCAGCGGCACGCAACACGGCGCCGCCACCGTTGGAGACGCCCACGCCAAGCGTGCGCGTGTTGGCCGGCGTAAATGGTGCCGATTGCGGGTAGGCGCGATCCAACGCCTGCAACCCGAATTGCACTGCCTGCAACAGATGCTGGCCCCAGTCCGCTTCGGGGTTGTCGCCCGAATGCGCATGCTTGAACGCAATGCCATGCGAGGTTTCCACAGCTTCCGGCGTAAACGCCAGCGCGCCTTGGGCGGCTGGCGTGCCATCGGCTTGGAAGCCGAGCTTGGCCTCCAGGTCGTAGTAGTCGCTGCCGGCGCCCTTGTCGGTGTAGGCCACGGCACATCCGTGGGCCAAACCCCAACTGCCAGCGACGGAGATCGCACCATAAATGCCACGGGAGCCGGATGACGCCGTTGCTACCAGACAGCGCCGTGAGGGATCGAAGTTGTCGGGTACCTGCACCAGCACGCGATGTGGGTGGCGCGCCCCGGCAATGCGGGCGTAGGCAGAGAACTCGCGTCCCGGCGAAGACTGGACCGTGCCGTAGTTGTCGCCGAAGCCACCGCCAGGCGTCAGATCGGCGATGCCGCGCCAACTGCTCCAGATAGCGCGCTGTCTTGCTTCTGCGGCGGTAGGCAGGGCAGGGTTGGTGAATGCCGGCCCCTTGGTGGAGCGCAGGCCTTCGAGCCCCAGCCCCGCGGTCAGCAGGTCATCGTTGGCGCGGTGCTGGGTTTCACGCCACTGCTCGAACACGGGTGTTGCAGCGGCTGCGCGCAGGTCAGCGGCTTCGGCGACGGAGACGCAGCCAGACAACAGCGGCAGCGCGGCACAAAACAGGGAGACACGACGGGGAATGTTCATCGCTCCACACTATCAATCCCGTGTAGATGTGCCAGCGTACCTAGGTACCCGTCCTCACCTGCGGATGAATTTGCTAACCTCGAATCGCCATGCCAACCCTGCTCATTGCCGATGACCACCCCCTGTTCCGGGCCGCGCTGCATCGCGCGGCCGAGGAGGCGGTTGTGGATCTGCAGATCAGCGAGGCCGATTCACTGGAAGGCGTGCTTGAGACCATCGAGAGCCAGCAGATTGATCTGATGCTGTTGGATCTGCACATGCCGGGCAACCACGGTCTTGCAGGCTTGGCGACGATCCGTGCATTGCAGCCCGGCCTGGCGATCATCATCGTTTCGGCCAACGAAGAACCGCATGTGATCCGCCGCGCCATCGACCTGGGTGCCGCCGGCTACCTGCCCAAGAGTTCGGGACTCGTGGACCTGCAGCAGGCATTGCAGACCGTGCTCGACGGCGAGCGCTGGATCCCTGCGATGCTGCGTGAGACCGTCGCCCGGGTTGCTCCTTTCAACAAGGACGCCGACCTGGCTGCGCGCCTTTCCAGCCTGTCCTCACATCAATACAAGGTACTGAGCCTGGTGGCGGAAGGGCTGCTCAACAAGCAGATCGCGGACCGGCTTGGCGTGCAGTTGCGGACGGTCAAGGCGCATATGACGCGCATCATGAGCCGGCTTGGCGTGCGCAACCGGGCACAGGCAATCCGCGTGCTGCACGAACTCGGCCTGACCGATCCGTCGCGGCAGATTGACGACACTACCGGGCAGAAGCTGGCCGAACACTCAGAGGCCTGAGCTCCGCGCGGCACCTGGTCGTTGATCAGCGAGCGCCGGAGGCCTGATCGACCACGCGTGTCGCCAGCAGGTGGTTGATTGCCCAGCGCAACGCCAGTGGTTTGAACGGCTTGGACAGCAATGACAAACCAACCTCACGCACCGCCTCCCGCGTGTCGATGCCGGTATCGGCGCTGAGGATCACGGTCGGGCGCTGACCATGTGCGGCGGCGAGCCGCTTCCACAACCGGGCCCCGGTATCGCCATCATCAAGGTGGTAGTCGAACAACCACAGGTCTGCGTCGCGCGCGGGCGCATCACAGCTGTCGCCGTCGCGCAGTGCGGTCACTTCGCAACCCCAGGCCAGCAGCATCTGCCGCATTGCTTCCAGCGCATCGGGATCGTTGTCGACCACCAACACGCGCGTGCCTTTGATGGCGCTGTTGCCGCTGGGGTGTTTTTCATTCAGGGAGGACGGGGCCGGCTGTGCACGGGCCACGGCGATGGAGAAGGCCGAGCCGTGGTCGATCACGCTGTGCAGGGCAAGTGGCACGTGCAGCAGCCCGGCGATGCGATGGGCAATTGCCAGGCCAAGTCCCAAGCCTTGTCCATTGCTGCGATCTCCGCGCTGGAACTCTTCGAACACCAGCGTCTGCTGCTCGCGCGCTATGCCTGGCCCGCTGTCGTGCACCGCAATGGATAGCGTGTCGCCCCGACGGCGGATGCCCAGCAGTACGCCGCCACGACGGGTATAGCGGATAGCGTTGGCCAGGAAGTTCTGCAGCACACGACGCAGCAGCAGCGGGTCGCTATGCACCCACGCGCGGGTGGGAACGTAGCGGAACTGCAGGCCGCGTGCGGCTGCTAGCACAGCGAATTCCTGCGCGAGCGGATCGAGCACGGTGGATAGCGCGAATGGACGCGGATCGGCGACCAGCCCACCGGCCTCCAGTCGCGAAATATCGAGCAGGCCGGAGAGCAGGTCATCGGTGGAGTCCAGTGCGCCACGGATCTGTCGCAGGAAGCTGTCCAGGAATTCGGACTCGATGTGCTGTGACATGGCATCGGTGAGCAATTGCGCGGCATGCAACGGTTGGATCAGGTCGTGGCCGACCGCTGTCAGGAATCGCGTTTTTGCCATGTTGGCGCGCTGGGCCTCGTGCACGGCATGCTCCAGGCGCGCAGTGCGATCCTGCACGCGGCGTTCCAGTGTGTCGTTGCTGCGCTTGAGCGCATCCTCAGCCAGACGGAACGCGGTGACATCGGTGAACGTGGCGACATAACCACCGCCCGGCATCGGGTTGCCTCGGATCTCGACGATGGTGTCGTCCGGAAAGATCCGCTCCGATAGATGCGGCGTGCCGCGCCGCATGTGCGCAACGCGTCGGGTCAGTGCCTTGCCGGGGTTGTCGCCGGGTGCATCGCCGATCTTCAGTTGCCCCAATGCCCATGCAGTGAGGTTGGCCACTGGCTGTCCCACCTGCAGAAGGTCGGGTGGAAATTTGAACAGCGCGGCATAGCGGCTGTTCCAGGCCACCAGCTGCAGCTGGGCATCGACCACGCTGATGCCCTGGCTCATGTTTTCCAGCGCCGCTTCCAACAGGCGCTGGTTGAAGCGCAGCACCTGGGTGGCCTCACCGACGGCACGGGTGACCGCCTCCAAGGGTGCTGTGCCGCCATCGCGCGCGGCCTCGATCAACAGGCGTGCCATACCCGCACCCACCACTGCGGTGAGTTCGCGTTCAATGGCGGTGACACGTTCGTCATCAAGCATCTGCCCGGCATGCCCGGCCATCAGCTGCCGTGCCCGTTCCTGGCCGAGAAAACGCCCCGCCGTCTTGCGCAACGAGGCTGCGGCCACCGCCTCCCGCTGCAACGGCAGCGACGGGCGCACCGCACGCGCCACCAACGCAATGGTGATCAGGTTGACCACCAGGCTGGCGCTCATGCTGATGGCGATATGCCCAGGCTGCATGCGCAGCGAGAACAGCGCGAGCCAGTGCAGCCCATCGGAGCTGGCCGAAGGCTCAGCCGCGGGGATCACCATGGGCAACAGCACCAGCCATAGCCATACCAGCGATCCCAGTACGATGCCGGCCATGATGGCCGGTGACGGCGTGCGCGGACGGTACACCGCCAGCAGCACCGCCGGTGCCAGCTGTGCCAGCGCGGTGAATGACATCAGGCCGAAATCGCTGAGTGCCTCGGTGCCGCTCATGGCGCGGCTGTACAGCCACGACATCAGAAATACGGCAAGGATGCCGGCACGGCGGAACGCCAGCACGCGCGGACGCAGATCGGCGCCGGCATCGCCGTCCACGCCGCCGAGCAGGCGTGCGCCGAAACCGTGGTTGCCGAGCATGATCGACAAGGTCAGCCCCGACAGAATCATCATGCCCGTCGCAGCACTCAGGCTGCCCAGGTAGGCCAGCAGCGCAAGGACGTGGTGGCCGCGTGCCTGTGGCAGTGCCAGCACATACAAGTCAGGTGACACCGACTGTCCCAGTTGGGCCGCACCGGAAAGCGCCATGGGCACCGAAGGTAGCCCGATCAACAGCAGGTAGAGCGGAAACAACCAGCGTGCAGTTTTCAAGTCGGAGGACTGGCGCAGCTCGACCACGCCGACATGGAACTGATGGGGCAGGGTGAACGCCGCCATCGCGCCCAGCGCAACCATGGTGATGAAGTCCGGGATCACCGAGGGCGGCGGCAGGTGCAGCATCTTTTCGAGCAAGGGGCTGCCCGATTGATGTACCGACAGTGCTGCATACAGGCCGATGGCCAACAGCGCCGCCAACTTGAGCAGCGATTCCAGTCCCAGCGCCACCACGATGCCGCGGTTGTGCTCGGTTGCCGAGGCCTTGCGCGCACCGAACAGCATGGTGAACGCCGCCATCGTCAGCGCGAACCAGAACGACATGTCCAGTTGGTGTCCGCTGGCTGCGAATTGCTCGCCCAGCAGCGCGGTGAGGCCCTGGCTGACCGCTTTCAGCTGCAGCGCGATGTACGGAATGATGCCAAGCAGTGCGACCAGGGTGATGGTGATGCCAAGCCCCTGATCCGTACGCAGCCGCGCTACCACCAGGTCGGCGATGGTGGCGCTGTTGTGTTGTTTGGCCAGCCGCCCGAGCCGTGCCAGAAAGGGCAGGCCGAAGGCAAAGATCAAGGCCATGCCGATCAACGTCGGGGGGATCGGGAAACCCCATTGCACGCCTTGCGAGGCAGCCCCGTAGTACGTCCACGCGGTGCAGTGCACGGCCAGTGACAGTGCATAGATAGCCGGCCAGACTTTTGTGAGGCGGTGGCCCTGACGCTCGCCCCATAGAGCGACACCGAACAAGAGCACGGTCCAGGCGATGCAGGCGAACAGGACGATGGAGGGTGTCAACATCGCTCCAGTGTAGAGAGATGGGCGGCCGGCGTGCGGGATGCTGGCGGGGCGCCGAAGTGGCGGTGATATGGGCCGGCGCTAGGGCTCAATCACGATCAGCGACAGGTGCTCGGCGACCAGCGCCACTTCGCCGGATGGCACCCGTTCCACCGTCTTGTGCTGGGTCAGCAGCCATTGTCCCGGCTGGCGGCACTCCAGCGAACGGAGTTGTGAGCGCACGCGGATTTCCGAGCCGCTGGGCACCGGTGCAAGGAAGCGGACTTTGTTCAAACCGTAGTTGAGCACGCGGGCGATGCCGGGGAAGCTGACCAGCGCGGCGACGTCTTCCTCGATGGTGAGTGAGAGCAGCAAGAAGCCGTGCGCAATGGTTCGCCCGCCCGGCAACGCGTCCTGTGCACGGACCGGGTCGACGTGGATCCAGTTGTGGTCACCGGTGGCATCGGCGAATGCATCGATGCGCGATTGCGCCACGCGCATGCAGGCGCCCAATCGCTCGCTTGCGGCCCAGTGGTGCAGGGCCAGCAACGCAGTGGGCATCTCTTGGTTTGTGTCGGCGGCGTTCATCGCACACCTCCCAGCAGGGCCAGGATCGCGTCGCGAGCCACCGGCTCAGACAAGGTCGGTGCATGACCGACATCCGGTACTTCGACCAGGGTTGCCGTCGCCGACGTTGCCACCATCTGCCGTGCCACGTCCGCCGGAAGTATGTCCGACAACGCGCCGCGCACCACCAGTACCGGAGCACGGCGGGTCAGCGACCGCACCGCACGCCATAGCACCGGTCGTAGCAGCCACAGCACCCAGGGCCGGGTGGTGCGGATGACGGCGGGATCGTAGTCCAGCTCCAGCAGGCCATCATCGCGTTGGCGGAACATGCGCGTTGCCATGGCACGCCAGTCGTCGGCGCTGAAGCGTGGGAAGGACGCTTTGCCGATTGACTCGGCGTAGGCGGCTGCCTGCTCCAGATCCATCGGTGGCAAGGTCTTGCCGGCATATTTGCCGATCCGCGCCAAAGCCTCGCGCGGCACCTTGGGGCCGGCATCGTTGAGCACCGCTGCGGCGATGCGGCCAGGCGCGCGGGTGGCAAGGGTAATGGTGACCAGCACCCCCAGCGAGGTGCCAATGAACACGGCCTTGTCGACACCTTGGGAATCCAGCAGCGCTGCCATGTCGTCGGCGTACGTCCGTGCGTTGTAGCTGGACGGGTCTGGCGCGCGCGCTGAACCGGCCCGCCCGCGCAGGTCGACGGCGAGCACGCGCCAGCCGGCCGCCGTCAGATACAGGGCGACGGCATCGAAGTCGGCTGCATTGCGGGTCAACCCCGGGATGCACACCACCGTGCCGCGGGGGGATTCCCCCGGGCAAGGTGGATAGTCGCGTGCATGCAGGCGCAGGCCATCGTTGCTGTTCCAGTACAGATCGTCGTAAGACTGCGTCATGCCGGGTAGTTCCTAGAAATCGTAGCGAACGCTGAGACTGTACTGGCGCGGCGGGCCGTAGAAGCCTATCAACGTGCCGACCGCCGGGATGTTGTAGCCCGTGGTGCGGTACTCCTTGTCGGCAAGGTTGGTGCCTTGCAGGGAGAAGGTCCAGGCGTCATTGGCCTTCCAGATCACGCCGGCATTGACCAGGCCATAGCCATCCTGCCTGATCGCTGGACTCAGGTCCGTGGTCGGCCAGACCTCGCTCTGGTAGCTGTAGCCCACCCGAGCGGAGAGATTGCTGCCATTGGACAGTTCGGTGCGGTATTCCACGTTCAATGCACCCGAGAACTCTGGCGCATTGGTGAACTTCATCTGGTCGGCGACGTTGACGCCACGGTCCATGTACTCGTCGTACTTGGTGTCCAGCCACGCCAGGTTGCCGGTGATGAGCCAGTGCTGCGTCGGCAGGTACTGGTACTCGATTTCCAGGCCGTTGACCGTACCGGCACCGGCATTGGTGAAGTCGCCGAAGAACGCATCGTCAACGCCGTCGCCATTGGTATCAATACCGGTGAACACCGACAGCTGGATGTCCTTGTACTTGTTGTGGAAGGCCGACAGGTTCAGGAACAGGCGCTGGTCGAGAAAGGCCATCTTGCTGCCGATCTCGAAGCTGTCCACGGTCTCGTCGTCGAAAGGCTCGGCCGAGCGCGGTACCGCCACGGCATTGGCGCGGATGTTGTAACCACCGGACTTGAAACCGCGTGTTGCCAACCCGTAAACCATGATGTCCGGGGTGATCTCGTAATCCAGCGACACCTTCGGTGACACGTTCTTGAAGTTGGTGGTCTTGTCGAAATCGGCAGCGACGGCAATCGGACGGCTGAAGGTCGCATCGGCGTAGAAGCGGTTCAGCACGATCGCGCGCTTGTCCTCGTCGGTGTAACGCGCACCGACATCAAGCTTGAGCTTGCTGGTCAGGTCGAAGGTCCAGTCGGCATAGAGCGCGATGCTGTCGGTCAATACCTTGCCGCGCGTGTCGCCGAACTGCAGGTTGAAGAAGTTGTTGCGGATCTGCCCGCCCGCTTCACCGCTGAATTGGTACAGGCCGACCACGCCGCGCACACGTCCGCCTGCGTCGTAGTTGAACTGCACTTCGTTGCTGACCTGGTTGTCGGCATACGAGCCGCCGACGTCGGCCAGCTTGATCGGCGTGGTATCGAAGTCGATGTTGGAGTGGCTGTCGGATTCGCGCTTGGCAATCACATATTTCAATGCCACGTCGTCGTTGGGCCGCCAGTTCACCGTCGCCGAGGCGCCCTTGGTTTCGACACTGTTGAGATTGGGCATGCCCGAGCGGATGTCGTAACGGTCGTCCATCGGCGGATACGCAGGAGTGAACGGGTTGGGCGCCAGCATCTTCGAGCCACGCATCCCGGACTGGTCATCGATCCAATCCAATGCGAACTGCACGTCGAAATCGTCGCCCGCGTAGGCACCCAGGTTCAATCGTGCCGCGTTGATCTGTTTGTCGCTGATCGGTTGGCCGGTAAGCGTGTTCTCGCCGAAGCCGTCGCGGTTCATGCTGGCCACCGCGACGCGTGCGCGCAGGCCACTGTCCGCCCCACCCAGCGGGCCACCGATGGCCGCCTTGGCGTCGAGCTGGTTGTAGTTGCCTGCGGTGATCTGGGCGAAGCCCTCAACCTGCGTTGGCAGACCGCGCGAGATGTACTTGATGGCGCCGCCAATGGTGTTCTTGCCGTACAGCGTGCCTTGGGGGCCGCGCAGCACTTCGATACGCGAGACGTCGAACACGTCCAGCAAGGCACCCTGCGGACGCGCGATATAGACGTCATCGAGATAGATGCCCACGCCAGGGTCCGCACCCCAGGTGGGATCGGACTGGCCGATACCGCGGATGTACGCAGTGACCGTGCTGCTGGCACCGCGTGCCGCATAGATGGTCAGGTTGGGCACCTGTGCATCAAGGTCGCCGATGTCCTGCACGTTCAACTTGTCCAATGCTTCGGACGTGAAGGCAGTCACCGCCACAGGTACTTCCTGCAGGGTTTCTTCGCGCTTGCGCGCGGTCACCGTGATGCTGTCCAGGTTGGTGGCCGAAGCGGCCTTGCCCGCTACTGGTGCTGCGCTTTGCGCCTCTTGCGCCAGTGCGGGCCCGGAGGCCAGCAGCGCGCCAATCATCAGGCTCAAACAGTTCCGCTTCATTCGGTCCTCCCCAGGCATGTGCGTTGCAGATGGCCCATTGCCACCCGTGGAGCCTAGGCTAGCGACGAACGTGTGCACCAGCGAGTGGACCTAGGTCCAGTCGGCAGCGGCCGTCAGATACGGATACTGGGCGCCTCCTCATCTGGAAGCGCCGTATGTCGTTACTGATCGTACTTGCAGCGCTCGGCTTCCTCATGCTGGTGGCCTACCGTGGCTACAGCGTGATTCTGTTCGCACCCATCGCCGCACTCGGCGCGGTGTTGCTGACGGATCCTTCGCTGGTGGCACCCATGTTCACCGGCTTGTTCATGGACAAGATGGTTGGGTTCCTGAAGCTGTATTTCCCGGTGTTCCTGCTGGGTGCAGTGTTCGGAAAGCTGATCGAACTCTCTGGTTTTTCCAAGTCGATTGTGGGGGCGGCGATTCGCCTGTTTGGCCCGCAGCGGGCGATGCTGTCCATCGTGTTGGTGTCTGGCCTGCTGACCTACGGCGGCGTGTCGCTGTTTGTCGTCGTGTTTGCGGTGTATCCCTTCGCTGCCGAAATGTTCCGGCAGAGCAACATCCCCAAACGCTTGATTCCGGCAACACTGGCCGTTGGTGGTTTCAGCTTCACCATGGATGCGTTGCCCGGTACGCCGCAGATCCAGAACATCATCCCGACCACGTTCTTTGGCACCGATACCTGGGCCGCACCGGTGCTGGGTGTTCTCGGCAGCGTGTTCGTACTTGCCGTCGGCATGAGTTACCTGGAGTGGCGCCGACGCGTTGCCGTGCGCAATGGCGAGGGTTATGGCGACCCCGCAACCCTGGTCAACGAGCCGCTGCCATTTACGGGCACTGCGCTGGCGAATGCAGGCATCGCGGTGTTGCCGCTGTTGCTGGTGTTTGTCTCGAACAAGCTTTTCACTCTGGGCATACCGCACTGGTATGGCGCCGAACACAGCTTCGTGCCCTCGATCATGGGCAAGTCCGCGCCGGTGGTGCAGGAAGTGCCCAAGATCGCCGCGATCTGGGCGGTCGAGGGCGCGCTGCTGGTCGGCATCCTGTCGGTGATGGTGTTGGCCTGGCGCCCGGTCGTCACCCAGTTCGCCGACGGTACGAAGACCGCCATCAGTGGCGCGCTGTTGGCGGCAATGAACACGGCCTCCGAATACGGCTTCGGTGCGGTGATCGCGGCGCTGCCTGGTTTCATGGTGGTGGCCAACACGCTGGGTTCGATCAAGGACCCCTTGCTGCACGAAGCCGTCACCGTGACCGGCTTGGCCGGCGTAACGGGCTCAGCGTCTGGCGGCATGAGCATCGCGCTGGCGGCGATGGCCGACACCTTCATTGCCAATGCGCAGGCGGCCGGCATACCGATGGAAGTCCTGCACCGCGTGGCCTCAATGGCCTCGGGTGGCATGGACAGCCTGCCGCACAACGGCGCCGTCATCACTCTGCTGATGGTGACCGGGCTCACCCATCGCCAGGCCTACAAAGACATTTTTGCGGTGACGATCATCAAGACGCTCGCGGTGTTCGTCGTGATCGGCATCTATTACGCCACTGGCTGGGTTTAACAGCAGCGTTGCAACACGCTCTGGATGCTTCGTCCAGAGGTTTTTCGGTACGACTTCATCCACGACTCACGCTTGAGGATCTGGTTATGAAATACGGCATCGATACGATCAAGACGGGCATGGTGTTTCTGTTTACATGGCTTGCGTTGGCCGGGAGCGCCAATGCGCAAACGGCAACCGGGCACTGGGATATCGGCTTGTACGGCAATATTTTCGGTAGTCGCGAGTATCAGGTGTGGGTACCTGCCGACTATTCGGAGACACAGGCGCAGCCGTTGTTGTTGGTGCTTCACGGGTGCGTCAACGGGCCGAACCTGATGGGGGAGGCTTCCGGCTTCAATGAGGTTGCCGATGCAGAAGGCTTCATCGTTGTGTACCCACGGCAGAACGTGACGTCCAACCCGGCGCGTTGTTGGAACTGGCAGCTGCCGATCAACCAGGCGCGAGGCAGTGGCGAGGCGGCCATCCTGGCCGGCATCGTGGACGCGGTGAAGGCGGGCTACAACGTCGATCCGCGTCGGGTCTACGTCACCGGAATTTCCGCTGGCGGTGCCATGACGTCGATCATGCTGGCCTGCTATTCGGATGTCTTTGCCGCAGGCGCGGTGCATTCCGGTGGCATGTACAGGGGCGCCACCACGGTCTCCGGCAGTGCCTACGCGCTGTTGGCGGGCAGCATCTACTCGCCGGACAGCAACGGGCGTCTGGCCTGGCAGTGCTCGGGCTCCCCATCGCCGCGTCCGCTGCCGGTGCTGGTGTTCCATGGCAGCGCCGACAGCACGGTCAACCCGGTGAACGGCCAGCAAGCGGTGCGCCAGTTCCTGCAGACCAACGACCTGGCCGATGACGGTTTTGACAATGATTCGGTGAAGTACGTGCCCACCAGCACCCTCAATGCGCAGGTGCCGGGCGGCCGCGCCTATACCATCGACAACTACACCTATGGCGGCAAAACGCTGGTCCAGCACTATGTCGTGCACGGCATGGGGCACGCCTGGAGCGGCAGCGATTCTGGCCTGCCATTTACGGACCCCAAAGGGCCGGATGCGACCTTGATCACCTGGCTGTTCCTGAAAGAGCATCTGCGTTGAGTGGATGAATCACCTATGCCGTCAACGGGGGAATGACGGCATGGGTTGAAGTGTCGGCAACGCCAGCGCCGGGGCAGGTCGCTCCGGCGCTGGCGTTTGTCTTCAGGGCGGCAAACGTGGGCAATGCCATCCAACTGCAACGTTGTGCGGTGATGCTATGCGCGCCTCATGCCGCGCGATCGGCCCTGTCCGGGCCGAGCGGTTTCATCACCTGCCAACCAAGGGCATCCCATGCAGCTTCACCCCGCCGCACCTGCTTCCCGTTGCACCCACCGTACGTTGCCGCGCCGCTCCCTGCTGGCGCAGGCCTGTGCATTGCTGATCCTGCCGTTGGCTGCACAGTCGGCGCTGGCGCAGGAAGTCACCCAGACTGTCGCGCGTAGTTCTGCCACTGCACTGGATGCCATCACCGTCACCGCTGAGCGCCGCGAGCAGAACCTGCAGGACGTGCCGGTATCGGTAGGCGTGGTGCAGGGCGAAGCACTGCGCAGCTACACCGAAGGCGCTGACGACACGCTGCTGGCACTGTCTGGCCGTGTACCGAGCTTCTATGCCGAAACCACCACGGGCCGCATTTTTCCGCGCTTCTACATTCGTGGTTTGGGCAACATCGACTTCTACCTGGGTGCCTCGCAGCCAGTGTCGATCATCCAGGACGACGTGGTGCTGGAACACGTGGTGCTCAAGTCCAACCCGGTTTACGACGTAGACCAGGTGGAAGTGCTGCGCGGCCCGCAGGGTTCGTTGTTCGGCCGCAATACCACTGCCGGCATCGTCAAGTTCGATACGGTCAAGCCCAGCCAGGAAGGCAGCGGCCGGGTCAACGTGAGCTACGGCAGCTTCAATACGGTGTCGGTGGACGGCGGCATGGGCGGGGCGATCAATGATGTGCTGTCGTATCGTATCTCCACGCTGTACCAGCATCGCGATGACTGGGTGGACAACACCTACAGTGGCCCCAGCGCCGACGGCACGGTGACGCCGAAGAAGGACACGATGGGCGGTTACGACGACCGCAACCTGCGTCTGCAGCTGCTATTGCAGCCCAATGACCAGTTCTCGCTGCTGGCCTCGGCCCACACCCGCGATTACGACGGTACTTCGACTCTGTTCCTGCGCAATGCGCTGAGCAAGGGTTCCAACCGTGTGGACGTGGCGCGCGACAATGTTGCCTACGACGAAGCCGACAACAACCCGCAGGCGTATAAGACCCACGGCGGCTCGGTCAAGGCGACTTACGATTTCGGCGCGACCACGCTGACCTCGATCAGTGCCTACGAGACCACCTCCGGCTACAGCCGTGGTGACACCGATGGCGGTGCTGCGGCCGATTTCCCGGTCAATGGCGTGGCCAACGGCTACGGCCAGTCGATGGGTCAGGTGCGTGACCTGGACCAATTCACGCAGGAAGTGCGGCTGGCTTCCAATAGCACCGATCCGTGGTCGTGGCAGGTGGGTGCGTTCTACTTCGATGGCCGTGACACCACCGATTTCTACCAGCGCGCCTGGTTTCTCGACACAGCGGCTCACAACCCGAACAACTGGGTGCGCCTGCGCAACATCAACACCTCGTGGGCGGGCTTCGGCCAGGTGAGCTGGAAGGCCACCGACGCACTGACCCTGACTGCAGGCGTGCGCGGCACCAAGGACGAAAAGAAGACCCGCCTGCTCAAGACCGCCGACACCGCTGCCGGCGTAGTGATCTACAAGGGCCGCACCAACGTCGAGATGTCCGATACCCAGCCCAGTTGGGACCTGAGCGCGATGTATGAGATCAGCCCGGAGTTGAGTGTCTACGCACGCGTGGCACGTGGCTTCCGTGGCCCGACCATCCAGGGCCGCTCGGCAGCGTTCAATGCCGATTTCACCACTGCCGATTCGGAAACCATTCTGTCGTGGGAAGCCGGCATCAAGAGCAGCCTGTTCGAGAACCGCCTGCGTTTGAACGTCAGCGGCTTCACCTATGCAGTCAACGACATCCAGCTCAACGGTAATGACTCCAACGGCAATGGCGTGCTGTTCAATGCCGACAAGGCGCGGGCCTATGGACTGGAAGCTGACCTCGACTGGCGCCCGATCCCGAACCTGTCGCTCAGCGCCGGCTTGAGCCTGCTGCACAGCAAGATCGAGGACAAGCGCGTGTATGCGCAGGTCTGCGCGCTTAACGGTGTGGTGGTGTGTACGGTCAATGACCCGACCATCAAGATCGGCAGCAACGTTTACGCGCAGATCGACGGCAACCCGTTGCCGAATGCGCCCAAGTACAACCTCAACCTGGCTGCCCGCTACGACATCCCGATGGGCAACGACGGCGCACTGTTCTTTGCCACTGACTGGAACAAGCAGGGCGAGACTCAGTTCGTGCTGTACGACAGCAACGAGTTCTACTCAAAGGGTAACTTTGAAGGCGGCCTGCGCGTGGGCTACACCGGTGGCTACGGCGCATGGGAGGTGGCGGCGTTTGCCCGCAACATCACCAACGAGAAGAACCTCAAGGGTGTGATCGAAAACTACATGGCGGCGGTCTATAACGAGCCGCGCGTCGTGGGTGTTTCGTTTAATTACAACTGGCGGTAAGCGCTTGAAGCCCCCTCTCCCGCAGTAGGGGAGAGGGGTTGGGGTGAGGGCACGCTTCTGGCGCAAATGTGCCACTTCCCCCCCAGCTCACGCCATCCCATCCCACCCCGCACCGGAATCCCCACCGGCTCAGACCGGAAGCCGTGAAGGACGTGATGCGCCCACACGTGCCCGGCGTCTTCGAGCGGATCATACTGGCGCCTCATCGGGCGTCATGGGAGAGGGGCGATGCGCACGTTTTTGAAAGGTCTGTTGGCTGTGGTGCTGGGTTTCATTGTGGGCAGCGCAGTGAACATGGGGCTGATCCTGCTGGGTGGGCGAGTGGTGCCGCTGCCCGCAGGAGTCGATACAAGCACCACGGAAGGATTGAAGGCGGCCATGCCGTTGTTCGGCCCGGCACATTTTGTGTTTCCGTTCCTGGCACATGCGTTGGGAACCTTGGCCGGCGCTTTCATCGCGACACTGGTGGCTGGGCGGGTGAGCGGGGTGCCGGCGCTGGTGATCGGCGCGTTGTTCCTGGCGGGCGGCGTGGCCAGTTGTTTCATGCTGCCGGCGCCACGCTGGTTCGAGGTGTTAGACGTGCTGCTGGCTTACTTGCCATTTGCATGGCTGGGCTATGTGTTGGCGCGCAGGCGCGACATGATACGGCGATAGCGCTGCAGCCTGCAGGTTGGGGCGAAACACCAACCTGCAGGCAACTGTGTTTTTCGTGCTTCAGCAGGCGGGCTGTGCCTGCGGTAGCGGCTGGCCGAATGTCAGTACGTTGCCTGCGGGATCGACAACGCTGAAGTCACGCATGCCGTACGGGCGATCCCCAATGGGGACGTCAATGGCTATGCCGGTGTGTTGCAGCTGTGCGTAGTAGCCATCAATCGCATCGATGCTGATATAGAGCCGGCTCGTTCCGCCAGGCTTGGCATCGCTGCGACAGGTGAGGGTGATCTCCACCTGGTCACGACACACCGCCGCCACTTCCAACGGACTGCCCCATTCCCAGGCAAGGTCGAAGCCCAGTTTCTCCTGGTAGAACGCCAGCGCCGCCGGCAGATCGTCGGTGCCGAGGAAGGGGGAAATTGAATGAAAGCGGGACGAGGTCACGGTCTTCTCCGGAATGCGATGACGGCCGGATAGTGGCACGATGCCCATCGCAAGGACACTGGCCTGGGCACTTGCCTCGCTGCGGGCATCACGCGACGACCATGGAGGTACTCTGGTGCGATTTCCTGCCGCGTATTCCCGGTTCATTGCCGGTGTGTGTCTGCTTGCGCTATCTGCCTGCGCCTCCATTCCCCTGTCCACTGCGCTGCGGCTGTCCACATTGGACGAAAAGACCCTGCATCAGCTGGACCCCGCCGGCGTAGGCGTCCGGGTATCGGTCCCGCGCGGCAACGTAGTGGACGTGTCGGGTACCCGCCTGAAGCTGGAGCTGCACCCTCAGGGAGAGCCCGCGCTTGTGGCCGACATGCAGTTGAGGCTGTTGGGGACAGCAGAAGGGAAGCGCAGCACCGGGCTGTTCAGTGCCGATGTTCCGGTCACCACCTACGAACGGGTGCTGACACCGGACGGGGTACGGCAGCTGCGTGAACTCCAGGCGCAGATGCTCAAGGCAGCAGGCCCGGTCAAGTTCAATTTCAGTGTCGACATCTCATTTTCAAAATTTGCCCCAGGTATTCAAGAGATGACGTTCTGGAGCGACCTGAAACTTCGATCAACGGATGCGTACATGCCGTTGATCGACGGGGCGAAGCTGAAGTTCACGTTCAAGGACAGCTGAGCCTGCCCGTGGGCAGGGAGCGCCTATTCGTATGTCCGGGCAACATTGCCGCGGTTGTCGCGCAGTTCGCGTATCCACCATTGATGTGGGGTGGCGTCACTGATGAAGCGTAGGTGGGTGGCGATCACCAGTAGCGCACTGTCATCCAGATCCAGTTGTTTCCATGCGTAGCTGATGATGTCCGGGGCCTGTTCGATGAAGTCGAAGCCATCGTGGTCGAACAGGAATACATGCCCGGCCGGCTCACCGGAGGTGGGTATCAGCAGGTAGTTGCCGGTCCCAGGTTCCTCGCCGATGACCAGCGCCGCATCGACCCATTCGGGCAGATATTCCTCGCGCTCGGCTGGATCCATGGCTTCCGTCCAACCATCAAAATGTCGGCGTAGATGCGCCCAGTCCGAAGGTGATGCCAGCAGTATGGCTGCCTCGCCACTGTCGTTATCGGCGTAGAACAGCGCGCTGCCGAATTGGCTATAGAAAGGACGCAGCCCCGGGAGGTCGGGGATGTCGGCAGTGTCGTGTGCAGGCGTGATGCGGTGGGAGAAGCCGATGTTGCGGGTGATGGTGGCGTCGGACAGTGCTTCACAGTGGAAGGTGCCGCAGTGGTTTGCGATTGCCTGTTGCAGGTCCATCTGTTGTCCGGTTCTCACGTGGCAAGGGGGCGGTCGGCATATCAGCCGTGGCGATGGGATTTTGCGTAACTGTCACGGTCGATGTCGAGGATCTCGACGCTGGTCTGCAGGTCCATACCATTGGTAGGAATAGCGGCTTCCAGGGCGGCCAACAGCGCCTGGGCGATCTCGCGTTTGGTTTCGGCTGTGCGACCGCTGAGGAGGGACAGCGTTGCCGCGACAAACGCACGCGCTGTATCGGCAGTGCCGATGGCGAAATTGTCATGGCCAATCGCGCGACTCTTGATGTCGGCCTCCTGGAACTGACCGGTGTGCATCAACGCTTCATTGGCGGCACGTAACAAAGCAGCTGCGGGGGCGGTACCGAGGTTGCTGCTGTATTCGATGGTGAGGTGGGGCATGGCGAGAGGGTTCCGGGTTATCGCGGAGTGGCTTGCAGCATTGCGTTGATGCGCTGAACCACGGCATCGGAATACGTGATGCGGGTTGGTGTGTCGCTCAGTGGCGCAGGCGCATTGGCGTCACGCAGGGTAGCGTCGTCGAGGCCACTGGTTGTTCCGTAGATGGGGGCATCAACCGTGAAGCCACGTTCTGGATAACGCCCGTGGATGGCCCGATAGAGTTGGATTGCGTCCAGCAGCGTAAGCGCCGGGCCGGGGTGTCCGCCGTCGGCGTCAAACCACTGCAGGTCCGGCGCCGTTGTGGATGCGCTGCGCAGGGCTTCGGATATTTCCACGTAAGGAATGTCTGCTTGTTTCGCTGCAGCAGATTCGCGTTCGACCAATGCGACCGATGCGCGCGGATGGCCCTGATAACTGCCGAGCAGAAACACCCGGGCGCCGTTTTTACGGCCCATTTCGGACAGAGCGGTCACTGCGGCCTGCGACTGGTTGCAGGCATTCTTGTCGGGCATGCATAACAGCGTGCCGCCTTGTTCCTGCAGCACCAGAATTGCCGGACGCTGCGTACTAAATGCTTGCTGCACCGAGCCGTCGGCGACGCGCTGGCTCAGTGTGGCGCCGCCTCTGACGATCATTTGGCTGTGAACCGGTTGACCGTTGGCCTCGCTCATCGCGGCGAAGGTTGCTGGCAGATTGCCAACGTAGATCAGGCTGTTGCCCACGAACAACGCCTTCTCCGGCTGGGCTGCCTGGGCGGCCAGGGCGTTGGCAAGGGTGGCGAGAATCAGGCACAGCCCAACAACACTCCATTTTCCCAAGGTTTACTCCCTGTCTGCAGACGTCGTGCTGCATGGGTTGACGTGTTGGCGGCCGGTGTTGCTTTCAAGCGGGGCCGCCCAGGTGGCAACGGCTCCGGTCTCAGGCAGACAACGCCATTCTCATATCAGTCGTCATGCAGTGGCCCGTCCCAGCCTTCACTGTATTTGGGCAGCGCATCCTGGATGTCCAGCAGGCGGTAGGCATAGAACAGATGGAATGTGGGGGCGTAGGCCTCGGGTAATTGGCCGCCAAAGGCACGCGCAATCAGTGAGGTGCGAATGACGGCCATGCCCAGTCGATTGCTGCCGAACAGCACTTCGCCACAAGCAGCGCAGTAGTGTCGCTGCATCCGTAGCTGCGGGTGTTGGTAGGTAGATAACTGTCCATTGCCGTGAGTAACGGCCAGCGCGTCGCTTGCCCATGCATTGGCAGCCAATACCGGCAGTCCATAAAACTGCTGGCAGGCATGGCAGTGACAATAGGCGCGCGCAGCCGGCGCGCCACTTACCTGAATCGATACTTCGCCGCAGTTGCACTCAAGTTTGAAGGTGTTGCTCTTCGGCATGACGTTCCTTGCGTGGAAGGGTTACCAGTTGATGGTTCCCTGGATGACAGTCTGTACCTGGCCGCCCGACCAGACATCACCGTGTTCATCGACGCTCAGTTCCAGCAGTGCATCGTGGCCGACTTCGCGGCCCTGGCTGGCGGTGTAGCGCTTGTCGGTGCCCGGCAGTGCGCCGCGTTCGTCCAGCCATGCAGCCAGCACGGCATTGGCGGCACCAGAAGCAGCATCCTCAAAACGACGGCCATTGCCGACGAAGGCGCGCACGACCAGCTGATAGCCTTCGCCGTCACTGCGCGCATAAGCGAATACGCCCATTGCGCCGGTAGCTTCGGCCAGCATTGCGACGGCATCCCAGTCCGGGGTGAGTGCGCGCAGTGTGGCTTCGTCCGCTACTTCCACCACCCACCAGCGACGGCCGCCGTCCATCAAGGCCGGCGGCAGTGTGCCCAGCGGCCAGCCGGCAATGGCCGGCTGCAGGCGCGCGTCGTCGGCAATGACAACTTCGGCCACGGAAGCACGCGGGGTGCGGATGGCGATGGTGCGCACGCCGTCGTTTTCGCTAATTCGCAGCGGCAGCTGGCCGGCGATGCCGTCCTGTACCAGTAGACCGTCAATGGCCGCAGCCACGCCGGCTTCGAGCACGGCGTGTGCACTGCCGACGCTGGGATGGCCGGCGAACGGCACTTCCTTCTGCGGCGCGAACATGCGGATGCGATAGCTGCTGCCCGGTGCAACGGGCGCGCTGATGAAGGTGGTTTCCGGCAGGCGGGTCCAGCGGGCGATGGCCTGCATGGCGGCATCGTCCAGGCCTTCGGCGTCGAGAACGACCGCCAGCGGGTTGCCGGTGCCGGGGCGGGGAGCGAAGACATCGAGTTGCAGAAAGCGGCGGGTGGTCATGGGAGCGTCCGTGGAAAGCTGATTTTCGTAGCCCCTCTTTTGCATGCGGGGCAAAGAGGGGTGTTTGCGAACCATCGGTTCGCGATTTGATGAGCGCCCTTGCGCTTGCACAAGAGCCGGGACGTGGGTTCAGCACATACCGGTCTTGCCCCTCGGGCGCTTGTCGCGTTGTCGTCCCGTACACGGGAGAAGGGAGCGCTACGCGGTGTGTTGGTGTGCGTGCAAATGCCGCATCACCACTCGATCTGGCCGCTGATGACCTGCTGCACTTCGCCACCAATCCAGATGTTCGCGTCGGCATCCACCTCCACGCGTACTTCGCCGTTGCGGCCCAATTCGCGGCCCTGGCTGGCCAGATACTGCTGATGCGGCTTGAGCCGGCCCTGGGCCAGCAGGTAGGCAGCGACCAAGGCGTTGGCGCTGCCGGTGACCGGATCTTCGTTGACCCCAACACCCGGGGCAAAGGCGCGCACCACATATTGATAGCCGACATCCGGGCGATCAGCCGCAGCAAAAATGGCCAGCTTGCCGCGTCCAGGCATGGCCGAAATGGCGCCCAGTTCGGGCTTGTAGCGGCGCAGCGCTGCTTCGCTGCTGGCTTCCAGCACACCCCAGTCAGGGCCGTTGTTCCACAGCGCCGGTGATTGGCCCGGATGCGCAAGCGCGGCCAGGCCTTCGGGAAGTTCGCCCAGCTGCGTGTCGCGGCGTTCGGCCTGCGGGCTACGCACCTTGATCTGGCGGAACCAGCGCCCGCCCTGGACCTGCACCGGCAGCAACCCGGCGGCACATTGCTGGATCAAGCGGCCCTCGTCGTCGGCCGTGGCAAGCCCCAGCTCCACCGCCGCCCAGGCCGCGCCCACGCTGGGGTGGCCGGCGAAGGGCATTTCCATCTTCGGGGTGAAGATGCGGATGTGGTAGCTGGCACCGTCGTCCGGCGGCAGAAAAAAGATGGTCTCGGACAGGTTCAACCAAGCGGCGATGGCCTGCATGGCGGGAGCGTCCAGGCCATCGGTATCGACGACCACGCCTAGCGGGTTGCCAGCACCCGCGCGGGCGGAAAATACATCCAGTTGCAGGTAACGACGAGTGGTCATGGATTCGGAGCGGGATAAGGGCAGGCCAGCTTAGGGAAGCGGGGCGGAAATGTCGTCAGTGGGGGGAGAGGGAGGGCCGGATTTGGGGGGCCGTCTCCCAGATAAATGAGCCGTCATTCCTGCGTGGGTGAGGCTTTCAACCGACGGCTGTCGGTTCATCTACCGTCAAAGATGACCCGATTCGTTGCAAGTGCTACTTTCTCCGCCCCGGAAGGGGCCGGGCGACGATGGTATCGCCCGAAATCAGCGGTCCGGCCTGCGCGGCCTTGGCATAGAATCGGGAGTTCCGCCCGCATTGCCGGGTCTTTCTTCCACTAGTGAACCCCCAAAGCCAATGTCCGCTTCCCCAATTGTTGATCGCTGGATCGTCCTCAAGTTCGGTGGCACCTCGGTGTCCCGTCGTCATCGTTGGAACACGATCGGGGAACTGGCGAAAAAACGGGCGGATGAAACCGGTGGTCGCGTGCTGGTGGTGGTGTCGGCCCTTTCGGGTGTCACCAACGAGTTGACTGCCATTGCCGACGGCGCCGCCGACAGCCGTGCGCGCGTCGCCGCGCTGGTGGCCCGTCACAACGAATTTCTTGCCGAGCTGGAGCTGGGCGAAGAGGTGCTGGCACATCGTCTGGCCGCGCTGCAGGCGCTGCTGGATGACCCGCGTGCGGAAAGCCGGCCGCTCGACTGGCAGGCCGAAGTGCTGGGCCAGGGCGAACTGCTCTCGTCCAGTGTTGGTGCGGCCTACCTGCGTAGCACCGGTCTGGATTTCGGCTGGATGGATGCGCGG
This sequence comes from Stenotrophomonas sp. Iso1, assembly GCF_027497995.1. Lineage (GTDB taxonomy): Bacteria > Pseudomonadota > Gammaproteobacteria > Xanthomonadales > Xanthomonadaceae > Stenotrophomonas. The sequence continues at coordinate 163,796 of NZ_JAODBT010000002.1, forward strand.
CAATGGCTGCATGCGCTGCCGCCCGCACCCAACCAGACCGCGTGGTCGCAGCGCCTGTCGGTGAACTGCAAATGGCAGGGCGAGGCGGGCTTCAAGCAGCGCTTCTCGGCACAGCCCACACGCATGCTGATCAGCCAGGGCTTCATCGCCCGCCATGACGACGGTGGTACCGCCATCCTCGGTCGTGGAGGCTCGGATACCTCGGCCGCGTATTTTGGTGCGCTGTTGGGTGCCAGCCGTGTGGAAATCTGGACCGACGTGCCGGGCATGTTCAGCGCCAATCCGAAGGATGTACCGGACGCCCGCCTGCTCACCCGTTTGGACTATTACGAAGCGCAGGAAATCGCCACCACAGGTGCAAAAGTGTTGCACCCGCGCTCGATCAAGCCGTGCCGCGATGCCGGCGTACCGATGGCCATCCTCGATACCGAGCGCCCGCACATGCCGGGCACCAGCATCGACGGCAGCGCCGAGCCGGTGCCGGGCGTAAAGGCCATCAGCCGCCGCAACGGCATCGTGCTGGTGTCGATGGAAGGCATCGGCATGTGGCAGCAGGTCGGCTTTTTGTCGGATGTGTTCAACCTGTTCAAGAAGCACGGGTTGTCGGTGGATCTGATCGGTTCGGCCGAGACCAACGTCACCGTGTCGCTCGATCCGTCCGAAAACCTGGTCAACACCGACGTGCTGGCCGCGCTGTCGGCGGACCTGTCAGAAATCTGCAAGGTGAAGGTGATTGTGCCGTGCGCGGCCATCACCCTGGTCGGCCGCGGCATGCGCTCGCTGCTGTACAAGCTCTCGGACGTGTGGGCCACGTTCGGCAAAGAGCGCGTGCACATGATTTCGCAGTCGTCCAATGACCTCAATTTGACCTTCGTGATCGACGAAGCCGATGCCGATGGCCTGCTGCCGATCCTGCACAGCGAGCTGATCGACAGCGGCGCCATGCCGGTTTACGAAGAGCAGGTATTCGGCCCGCGCTGGCGCGAAATCATCGGCAGCATCCGCCCGCGGCAGACGCCGTGGTGGCAGGCACCGGCCAAGCGGCAGAAGCTGCTGGCGCTGGCTGCACAGGGCACGCCGGCCTATATCTACGACTTGGACAAGGTGCGCGAACGCGCACGCCAGCTGAAGGCGATCAGCGCCATCGACCGCCGTTACTACGCGATCAAGGCCAACTCGCATCCAGAGATTTTGCGCACGCTGGCCGCCGAAGGCTTTGGCCTGGAGTGCGTGTCGCAGGGTGAAGTCGAGCTGGTGTTTGCCTCGGTGCCGGGCATGCCGGCCGAGCGCGTACTGTTCACGCCGAGCTTCGCGCCGATCAGTGAATACGAGGCCGTGCTGGCGCGTGGCGTTACCGTCACAGTGGACAACGTCGAGCTGTTGCAGCGGTGGCCGGAGGTGTTCCGTGGCCGCGCGCTGTGGCTGCGTATCGACCTTGGCCATGGCGATGGCCACCACAAGAAGGTCAACACCGGCGGCAAGGATTCCAAGTTCGGTTTGTCCGCGCTGCGCGTGGATGAGTTCATCGCGGCTGCCCGCGCGCTGGATATCCGCATTACCGGTGTGCATGCGCACCTGGGCAGCGGTATCGAAAACAGCGGCCACTGGAAGCAGATGGTCGATGAAATGGCAGGCTTCGCGCGCCGCATCGGCAGTGTGGAAATCCTCGATATCGGCGGCGGTCTGCCGGTGCCCTACAGCGACGATGACGAGCCGTTTGATCTGGACACCTGGGCTGCGGGTCTGGCCGAGATCAAGGCCGTGCATCCCGCGTTCCAGCTGGCCATTGAGCCAGGCCGTTTCATGGTGGCCGAATCTGGCGTGCTGCTGACCCACGCCACCCAGGTGGTGGAGAAGGATGGCGTGCGCCGCGTGGGCCTGGATGCCGGTATGAACGCCTTGCTGCGCCCAGCGCTGTACGACGCCTGGCACGACATCGCCAACCTGTCGCGGTTGGACGATGCGCGCGACGTTGATTTCAGCGTGGTTGGCCCGATCTGCGAATCCAGCGACGTGTTCGCGCAGCGGGTGAAGCTGCCGTCCACGACCGCGCCGGACGATGTGATGCTGATCGCCGATGCCGGCGCCTATGGCTTCAGCATGGCCAGTACCTATAACCAGCGCGCTTTGCCGCGCGAGGACATCATTGATGCGTGATGATGTCCGTTCCCTGCGAAAACCTCTGTCGTTGCGCGTTCGCGCGTAACGGCTTGCCTGCTTCCCGGATGTGCCATGACAGCTTTTGATAAAAACCAGGTTTCCCGTTTCCGCTTCGTCCGCTGCGATTTCGCTGCCGATACCGGCGTGGCACGGCTGGTCTACGCCTTCGACGACGGCCCGGAACTGACCGAGACCGTCACCGTGCCGGGTGCGCCATTCCGGTTGGAAGGCGAGCGCGCTGCAGCGGTACAACGTGCGCTGCAAGTGCTGCACCTGATCGCGGGCGTGAGCTATTACAAGGCGGCGGTGCCGGAGCAGGTGAGCATCGACAGCTATGCGATTGACGCTGAGACGGCCGCGCTGGTGGAAGAGGTGTATCTCAACGGTCTGGGCGAATTTGCATATCGCAACGGCTTGAATCTGCGTGGCAGGTTCAAGCTGCCGGTCACTGATGCATCCTCACCCCCAACCCCTCTCCCGCAAGCGGGAGAGGGGAGCAAGACGCCTGCGCTTGGTCTCACCCATCACGCCCTCGTCGCCATCGGTGGCGGCAAGGATTCATTGGTCAGCATCGAAGCGCTGCGCAATGCCGATGTGGCGGAAACCGTCACCTGGATCGGCGGCTCGCAGTTGATCCGTGCCTGCGCCGAGCGCACTGGCCTGCCGACACTCAACATCGGCCGCACGCTGGCGCCGGAGTTGTTCGAGCTCAACCGTCAAGGCGCGTGGAACGGCCATATCCCGGTGACCGCTGTGAATTCGGCCATCATGGTGCTGGCTGCGCTGGTGCAGGGCATGGACCAGGTGGTGTTCTCCAACGAGCGTTCGGCCAGCTACGGCAGCCAGATCGCCGGTACCGGCGAGGTCAATCACCAGTGGTCCAAGGGTTGGGCATTCGAGAAGGCATTTGGCGAGTACGTGCAGCGGCACGTCGCGGCTGACCTGAACTACTACTCCCTGTTGCGGCCCTTGTCGGAGCTGGCCGTTGCCCGCCAGTTCGCCAAGACCGATTTCTACGACGCGCATTTCTCCAGCTGCAACCGCAACTTCCATATCCTCGGCGAGCGCCCGGTGAACCGCTGGTGCGGCGTCTGCCCGAAATGCCATTTCGTGTTTCTGGCGCTGGCCCCGTTCATGCCCAAAACCCGGTTGGTGCGCATCTTTGGTCGCAACCTGCTGGATGACAGCGAACAGGCCGGCGGCTACGACGCACTGCTGGAGTTCCAGGACCACAAACCGTTCGAATGCGTGGGCGAAGGGAAAGAATCGCGCGCCGCGATGGCGACGCTTGCGGCGCGGCCGGAGTGGAAGGAAGACGTGTTGGTGAAGCGTTTCGCCAGCTTGATCCAGCCAACGCTTTCGGCCGACGAACTGCAGATCGAACCATTGATGGTCGTCGATGGCGAGCACCGCATTCCGTCCGCACTGTGGGAGCGTCTGCGTGCGAATTTCGCAGCTTGAAGGCAAGCGCGTCGCACTGTGGGGTTGGGGCCGTGAGGGCCGTGCGGCCTATCACGCACTGCGTGATCGGGAACGTGGCAGCAAGAATGCGGGAGTGCCGGAATGCTTTCCTGCACGGCTGACCCTGTTCTGTTCGGTTGCCGAGGCCGTTGAAGTTGCAGCCTTGGGCGATGCCGGCTTGCAGGTTGAGACCGAGCTGACAGGGGAGCGACTGGCCGCGTTCGATGTGGTCATCAAGTCGCCCGGCATCAGTCCGTATAAGCCTGAAGCGCAGCAAGCGATGGCGCAGGGCACGCAGTTCATTGGTGGCACCTCGCTGTGGTTCAGCGAACACGCCGATGCCAACGGCAACCTGCCCAACACCGTGTGTGTGACCGGCACCAAGGGCAAGAGCACCACCACATCGCTGCTGGCGCACTTGTTGCGCGCAGCAGGGCATCGCACCGGTTTGGTTGGCAATATCGGCCTGCCGTTGCTGGAAGTGTTGGCACCGCAGCCGGCACCGGAATACTGGGCGGTGGAGCTGTCCAGCTACCAGACCGGCGAAGTGGCGCGCAGCGGTGCGCGCCCGGATGTGGCCATCGTGCTGAATATTTTCCCAGAGCACCTGGATTGGCACGGCAGCGAGCAACGTTACATCGACGACAAACTGTCGCTGGTGACCGGCAGCCATCCGCGCGTGGCGGTGCTCAATGCCGCTGACGAACATCTGCGCGCACTGCAGCTGCCACACAGTGAAGTCGTATGGTTCAACCAGCTTGACGGTTGGCACATGGTGGGCGAGGTCGTGCATCGCGGCGCTCAGGCAGTGTTTGATACCTCGAATACGCCGCTGCCAGGCCGCCACAATCGCGGCAATCTATGTGCGGTGTTGGCTGCACTGGAGGCGCTCGGCCTGGATGCCGTGGCGTTGGCACCGGCGGTGCAGAGTTTCCGCCCGCTACCGAATCGTCTGCAGATGCTGGGCGAACGAGATGGTCTGCGTTGGGTCAACGATTCAATCAGCACCACGCCGCATGCCTCGCTTGCCGCGTTGGATTGTTTTGCCGGGCAGCGGATTGCGTTGCTGGTCGGCGGGCACGACCGCGGGCTGGATTGGCATGACTTCAGCGAACACATGCGCGACAACGCGCCGATGGAAATTGTGACCATGGGCAGCAATGGGCCGCGCATTCATGCGCTGCTGCAGCCCTTGGCCGATGAGGGCCGGTTCGGGCTGCATGCCGCAGGTGATCTGCCGCATGCGGTGGAACTGGCGCGCGCAGCACTGGGCGCGGAAGGTGGCGTGGTGTTGCTGTCGCCGGGGGCGCCGAGCTTTGGTGCGTACAAAGACTATGTGGCGCGCGGTCGCCACTTCGCCGAGCTGGCAGGGTTTGATCCGGACAACATCAGTGCGATTCCGGGATTGGGTGTGGCGTGAGGCTTGGGTTTCTTTAGCGAGAAGCTTCCCCTCACCCCAACCCCTCTCCCGTGAACGGGAGAGGGGCTTAACAATGCGTCGACTCAGGGTGCTCTAGCCCCTCTCCCGCATGCGGGAGAGGGGTTGGGGTGAGGGGAGGCTTTTAGCCGTAGACTCCAGCCAAACCCAACAAACCGGAGCAATCCCATGCGAGCAGCTCGACAGTGGCAGTTGGCAGTGATGGCGTTGTGCGTGTCGGCAGCACTGCCGGCGTGGGCCAAGATGCAGCAGCGCCCGCTGGAATGGCAGCACGATGGCGCGACCTACAGCGGCGTGCTGGTCTATGACGATGAAGGCGATGCACGCCGCCCGGGCGTGGTGATGGTTCCCAACTGGCGTGGTGTCAACGCATCGGCGGTTGCCAAGGCCGAACAGATTGCCGGCGACGATTACGTGGTGCTGGTTGCCGATGTCTATGGCAAGAACGTGCGGCCCAAGGACAACGCCGAGGCCGCTGCGGCTTCCAAACCCCTGCGCGATGACCGCGCATTGCTACGCGCTCGCGCTGGCGCAGCGTTGGAGGCATTGAAGGCGCAGGCGGGAAGGACGCCGTTGGATGCCAGCCATATCGCGGCGGTTGGTTTTTGCTTTGGCGGTACCACGGTGTTGGAAATGGCACGCGCGGGCATGCCGCTGGCAGGCGTAGTGAGTCTGCACGGTGGTCTTTCCACGCCGACGCCGGCCGCAGCGGGTACCGGCAAAGTGCCGATGCTGGTGCTCAACGGTGCAGCCGATCAGGGCGTGACTGGCGAGGACATCGCAGCATTCGGCAAGGAGATGGATGCTGCTGGTGCGGACTGGCAATTCGTCAATTTCAGTGGCGCGGTGCATTGTTTCGCCGAATCCGATGCCAACAGTCCGCCGGGTTGCCTGTACGACCCGCGCGCAGCCAAACGCGCCTGGAAGATGATGGACAACTTTCTGGAAGAGCGCCTCGGCGATTGATATGACGGGAGTGTCCAGCGGTGCTCGGCAGGAACCGACGAATGATGCTTTGGCGGAGCATGGCTCCGCTCTATCGGAGAACCTGCCGGGCCATCAACATGCGCCGTTGTGGATGGCGAAGCCCGGCTGTTTCAGCCGGGAAACCATAGTGGCAAGCCCCCTTGGCGACACACAACGCGCCGTCCTTCATTACTGAGGCCAACGGTCGCGGTATGTCCACTTAAGAGCCTTGACAGGCCGCTGCCTTCGCTAGCGGCAATGTATGCATCGCACGCGTGGACGAAACGCCGATGCGGTAAGCAATGCTCAAGAAGGAGTGGGAGCGCTGGGGTGATCAGTGCTCTCGATATGACGGTCATGCCATTGGCTTAAAGCGCGAGCTGTGGCAGCAACGGGCATTGCGCTGGAGCGCGTCGAGAAGACCCGGTAGTTCCCCCGGATACTGAGCCACGGTCCGGACGGAATGCGTCTTCCGCACCGATGACGTCGGGTGTTCCCAACGCAAAGTCCGCTCATTCAATGCCGCACCATTTGGCTGCAACGCCGTGGGCATCAGCAACGCATCAGCAAAAACAAGTGGCGCACTTTCGCTTGCGCTTTCAGTAATTCGCGTTGAACACGTAACGCCCTCTCGGCTTGCGCACATCAATGGACGAGGTCCGCACATCCGGTAAGCGTCATGCCGAGGTCGACAACGCTGCGACCGCAATCCGTTCGTACTGCGATGTATCGGTAGGCGCGCGACTGGATGGTTGTGTTCAAAGAATGAACATTGCGTTGATGCGGTCGGTGAGTGAATGACGGCGAGCTCGCAGCTCTCAAGAGCGAAGTGAATGGGATCGCGTCGGCGATGCCGCGCTGCGCGCAACCCCAAACCGGTGCGTACATCACCCCGTTTAGGACTCGTCCTATAGCTGGTCGGGGGAGGGTGAGTGATTCTGCGCGACCCGCGGAGAAGGCTTCGCTGAAGTCACTACGACGCGGGGAAATGTCATGCAGCGTTCTTCCATTTTGCCGGCCATGTTGCATGCCGGCGTTGGTTATGCCGGTGGCCGTCCCTGCATCGATCAGGGACGGATCAGCGCTACCTGCCTGATCTCCGGGTTGCGGTTCCACCGCACCTTAACCCCCGCCGCAAAGAGGGCTGTGAACTGGCCTGGCCCATGTATTTGGCCAGCGGCGACGTTTCCACACATTCATTCGGGCCGGGTCCTCGGAACCTGGCGGCGTGCAGCAAATCCTGTGCCTAAAACCGAACGTTTCTTACGCAATGCATTACTGCAAAAAAACTTGAACGGAAATTACAACGCATGAACGCTATCTACAAACTGATCTGGAATCTCTCAACGGGCACGTGGGCCGTGGCGCATGAGTTGGCCTCTGCGCGCGGCAAGAGAACGGGTCGTAGCCGACTTGCTTCGGCCTTGGCAGTAGCGCTCATCGTGCCAGCAGGTGTCATGGCGGAGTCCGCATATGCGCAAGCCACCGGTAACGGTGGTTTGGAGTTGTGTCCGGGCAGCGACGGTGCGGGGTACGCGTTTGGTTCGGGTGCCACGACAGGCACAAACCTGAGTTGCAATACGGGTGAAAACTCCTTTTCCCTCAACAACAGCGGAAACGAATTTGGTGCTGCTGGCTTCCTCAGCAGCACCGCGCGCGTTACTGGAACCAGGATGGGCATGCTGGAACTGAAAGGGGATGCTGGTGTTTTCATCCTCGGAGCGGCCACCTTCAATGCGGCCGCAAGCTTCGGCAACAACCGCATTACCCATCTTGCGGCGGGCGCTGCCAATACGGACGCGGCCAACATCGGTCAGCTCCGAGGTATCGCCTCCGGGCTGGGCGGCGGTGCCGGTGTGGCTGCCGATGGCAGCATCACGGCGCCGAGTTTCAGTGTGGGCGGCACCACCGTGAACAACGTGGGTGCCGCGCTGACCGATCTGGATAGCCGCACCAACGTTAATACGGCGGACATCGCCAACCTTCACGGCCGTGTCAGCACCAACGAAACGCGGATTTCCAACCTCGATGGCCGCGTGACGGTCAACGAAGGCAACATCTCCCATCTGACCCAGCAGATCGGTGATCTGTCCTCGGGTACCGATGGCATCGTTATCTATGACGCCACGGCTGGCGCGGTGAATGTGGCATCGGCGCAGGGCGGTTCACGGGTGAATATTGAGGGTGCCGACGGGGCGCGCACTCTGTCGGGTCTGCAGGATGGTGCCCTTGTAGCCGGTAGCACCGAGGCAACGACGGGCTCGCAGTTGAACGCCACCAACCAGCACGTGACTACTGCCGAAGGGGACATCATCAACATGCGTCACGATGTGGTGAGCCTTGATGGCCGTGTCAGCACCAATGAGACCACTATCTCCAACCTCGGCGGTCGTGTGACCACCAACGAGGGCGACATCGCCAATCTCGATGGCCGCGTAACCGTCAACGAAGGCAACATCTCCCACCTGACCCAGCAGATCGGTGACCTGTCCTCGGGTACCGATGGCATCGTTACTTACGACGCCACGGCCGGCGCGGTGAATGTGGCAGCGGCACAGGGCGGTTCACGGGTGAACATTGAGGGCGCCGACGGCCTGCGCATACTGTCGGGTTTGCAGGACGGCGCCATTGCCGCCGGCAGTACCGATGCAATGACGGGTTCGCAATTGAATGACACCAACCAGCGCGTGACCATCAATGAAACCAGCACCACCAACCTCGATGGTCGCGTGACAGTCAACGAAGGCAACATCACCCACTTGACCCAGCAGATGGGTGATCTGGCTTCAGGTGGCGGCGGAATCGTCACCTACGACGCCACGGCGGGTGCCGTGAATGTGGCTTCGGCGTTGGGTGGTTCACGGGTGAGCATCGCGGGTGTTGATGGCACGCGCACCCTGACGGGTCTTCAGGATGGTGCGATTGCTGCCGGCAGCACCGAGGCAACGACGGGTTCGCAGTTGAACGACACCAACCAGCGCGTGACCCTCGCCGAAGGGAACATCGCCACGGTGCAGGGTGATGTGGTGAATCTGGATGGCCGGGTGACGCTCACCGAGGGTGATATCACCAGCCTCAACACGGTGGTCAACAATCTGTCCTCGGGTGCAGCCGGCATCGTCGTGTATGACGCGGCCAATAGCACGGTCAATGTGGCGGCGTTGCAGGGCGGGCAGCAGGTCAGTATTGCGGGCGCCGACGGTAACCGCGTTCTGGCTGGTGTGATTGGTGGCACGGTAGAGGACGGCAGCGATGAGGCGGTGAACGGCTCGCAGCTGAATGAAACCAACGTGCGAGTGGCCGACGCAGAGACCCATATTTCCAACCTGGATGCGCGGGTAACCGTCACCGAGGGTGATCTCGTCAGCCTCAACCAGCAGGTGACCAACCTGTCCAGTGGTGCTGCCGGTCTGGTGACCCTTGATGCGCTCACCGGCAACGTGCAGGTCGCCGCTGGCAAGGGCGGTGAAGCCGTGGATATGCGGGGCACAGAAGGCAAACGCCGTGTGGGCGGGGTGGCCAATGGCAAGGATGACGGTGATGTGGTGACGATGGCGCAGCTGCGCGCAGCCGGTGCAATTGATCCGGTCAGTGGCGATGTGCTGAGTGTGCTGACCTATGACGACAGCAGTCTGGCCAAGGCCACTCTGGGTGGCACCAATGGAACCGTGCTGGGCAACGTGGCCAGTGGCCTGATTGGGTTGGGTAGCCGTGAGGCGATCAATGGCGGCCAGCTGTACGACATGAAGCAGCAGCTGGAAGGCCGCTTGGACAACCTGGATGGTCGGGTCAGCACCATTGAGGGCGGTATCGCTGAAGGTTCGATCGGGGGCAGCGGCGAGGGCTCGACCACGTGGTCTGGAAGCGGCGAAGGTTCGATTGCGATCGGCGAGGATAGCGATAGCTCCGGTAGCGGCTCGGTCGCCATCGGCAAGGATGCGCAGGCCTCGGGGAGCAATTCGGTCGCACTCGGTGCTGGCTCCACGACCGACCGTGACAATGAAGTCTCGATGGGCTCGTTGGACAATGAGCGCGTCATCAGCAATGTGGCTGCCGGTACCCGCCCCACTGACGCGGTCAACCTGCAGCAGATGGATGACCGTTTCAAGGCCGAGCGTGCGTACACCGATGGTCGCTTCAACGCGGTGGACAAGCGTCTGGATCGGATGGGTGCGATCAGTGCGGCCTACGCGGGCATGGCGATCAACACGGCCGGTCTGGCCGGTGACAATCGCATCGGTGCTGGTGTTGGCTCACAGAACGGGCGTACCGCACTGGCGGTGGGCTATCAGCGCATTCTGGGCGAGAAGAAGAACGTATCTGTCTCGTTGGGTGGCGCCTTCAGCGGCAGCGACCAGAGCGTCTCGGCGGGTGCCGGTATGAGTTGGTAAGCCGTGTGAGATTGCCAGGGTGATACGCAGGGGTGACAGCCTCCGCTGAAACCAAGCCCGCGGCCTGAAGGCCGCGGGCTTTTTAGGGTTCTTGATCCAACGATGGAGAGTGCTGCGGACTTTGAGGATGTGCAGGCATCCTCCCTGTCGAGGGTGCGCTGAGTGATCCAGTGCCGCCTCCGCGGCCATGGCACGTCATGTTGGGCGCGTCCATGCCGCTGACCTCGGCAACGCCGGGCGCCTGGGTTGATACCGATGCGGGTACTCAACGGCGCCGCTGATTGAGGCGTGGCAAGTGCGGACACCGCCGCGCTCGACACCGATGCTCAGTAATGGTCTTTCCCGGTAAAACGTCAGCGGCGCGTGGCGCCGCTCTACAGGGCGCCTATCGCTGGATGTTCGTACGTGCCGCTTCGATAGCGCCGCTGATCGCTGCGCGTGCCTGCGGACTGTTGCGCCAGCAGCTGCTGCCGAGCATGGCCGAGGCCTGGGTGACGATGTCCACGGTCTGGGCTTGGGCCAGCTGAGCCAGTGAGTGGAAGCCCAGCTGCTCCAGCCGGGCCACCACGGTGTTGCCGACGCCTTTCACCGCCAGCAATACGGCGCGCTCTTCATCGCTGAAGCCGTTGGGCATCACCATGCCTTAGTGGCTGCGCTCGACGGCGTAGCGGGCCAAACCGCGCAAAGCGGCAATTGCATCGCACTCTGGCAGGCCAGCCAAGGCCTGTTCGGCGGCGTCGGCATACTCCACCGCGCGCTTGCGGCTGTATTCCAAGCCGCCAGTGGCGTGAATGGCAGACAGTACTTCCGGCATGGCACTGGCGTCGCCGTCCTGCACAATCGCACGCAGGCGCTCGCGGATGGCCGCATCGGAATGCGCCATCGCATGGATCAAGGGCAGTGTTGCCTTACCCTCGGCCAGATCGTCGCCCAGGTTCTTGCCCAGTTCGTCGGCATTGGCCGAGTAATCCAGCACGTCATCGGCGATCTGGAAGGCGTAGCCGAGGTTCATGCCGTAGTCGTACAGCTTCTGCTGCACGGCTTCGTCGGCACCGGTAGCCAGTGCGCCGAGACGGGTGCCTGCAGCGAACAGCACCGCGGTCTTGCGCTCGATCACACGCAGGTAGGCCGCTTCGTCGGTGTCCGGGTTGTGGACGTGCAGCAGCTGCAGCACTTCACCTTCTGCGATGCGGTTGGTGGTGTCGGCCAGGATCTGCATCACCGGCATACGGTCCAGCTCGACCATCAGCTGGAAGCTGCGCGAGTACAGAAAGTCGCCGACCAGCACGCTCGGGGCGTTGCCCCACAAAGCATTGGCGGTGCTGCGGCCGCGGCGCAGGTCCGACTCGTCGACCACGTCATCGTGCAGCAGGGTGGAGGTGTGGATGAACTCGATGATCGCCGCCAGCTGGTGGTGCTCCGGGCCGGCGCCACCGACCGCATGGCCGGCCAGCATCACCAGCATCGGCCGCAGGCGTTTGCCACCGGCGGAGATGATGTGGTCGGCGATCTGGTTGATCAGTACCACGTCGGAGGACAGGCGTCGGCGGATCAGGGCATCGACGGCAGCCATGTCCGGTGCAGCAAGGGTCTGGATGGCGGGCAGGCCCAGCGCGGGGCGGAGGTCTTCGACGAGGCTCATACGGTTGCTTCTTGGGGTACCGGGCGATTATAGGCGGTGCGGGTGAAAGACTGGCGTAGAGGGCTGGCAATTGGGCCCGGGGCAGTGAATACGTATGCAAGCAGCACCACCGGCAAAGCGCCACCGCTAAGCTGGCCGGCATACGTTTTGTGGCCCCTTTGGGGGCAATGAAGCCCGGAGGGGGCGGTCAATGTCGAAGACTTCATGGTGGCGTGGTGCCGTCATTTACCAGATTTATCCGCGCAGCTTCCTGGACACCAATGGTGACGGGGTAGGCGACCTGCCGGGCATCATCGAGCGCCTGGATTACATTGCTTCGCTGGGCGTAGACGCGATCTGGGTATCGCCGTTCTTCAAGTCGCCGATGGCCGATTTCGGCTACGACATCGCCGACCAGCGCGATGTCGACCCGCTGTTCGGCAATCTGGCCGACTTCGACCGGTTGTTGGCCAAGGCGCATGCGCTGGGCCTGAAGGTGATGATCGACCAGGTGTTCAGCCACACCTCGGTGGACCATGCCTGGTTCAAGGAAAGCCGCGAAAGCCGCGACAACCCCAAGGCCGATTGGTATGTGTGGGCCGATGCACGCGAAGACGGCACGCCGCCCAACAACTGGCTGTCGATCTTTGGTGGCGTGGCCTGGCGCTGGGAGCCGCGCCGCCGTCAGTACTACCTGCACAACTTCCTGTCGTCGCAGCCGGACCTGGATTTCCACAACCCGGCGGTGCAGCAGGCCACGCTGGATTACGTGCAGTTCTGGCTGGATCGCGGTGTGGATGGTTTTCGTCTGGATTCGATCAACTTCTGTTTCCACGACGCGCAGCTGCGTGACAACCCACCCAAGCCGGAAGACCAGCGGCTGGGCCGTGGCTTCAGCCCGGACAACCCGTATGCGTTCCAGTATCACTACTACAACAACACGCGGCCGGAGAACATCGGCTTCCTGGAGCGCTTGCGCGCCTTGCTGGACCAGTACCCGGGAGCGGTGACGCTGGGCGAAATCTCTTCGGAAGATTCGCTGGCCACCACGGCCGAATACACTGCGCCGGGCCGCCTGCACATGGGCTACAGCTTCGAGCTGCTGGTGGATGACTACAGCGCGGCGTACATCCGCAGCACGGTGGAGAAGCTGGAAGCCACCATGTTGGACGGCTGGCCGTGCTGGGCGGTCTCCAACCATGACGTGCAGCGTGCGGTGACGCGTTGGGGTAGCCATCCGGCTAACCCGCAGCTGGCGCGCATGTTGGCAGCGCTGGTGTGTTCGTTGCGCGGTTCGGTGTGCATTTATCAGGGTGAGGAGCTGGGGCTGGGCGAGGCCGATGTGCCTTTCGAGGCGCTGCAGGACCCATACGGCATCACTTTCTGGCCGAATTTCAAGGGCCGCGACGGTTGCCGCACGCCGATGCCGTGGACCGATGCCGCGTTGGCCGGCTTCACCAGCGGCAAGCCGTGGCTGCCGATTCCTGCCGAGCACCGCGCAATGTCCGTGCAGGCGCAGGAAGCGATGAGTGATTCGGTGCTGCAGGCGTTTCGCGCGTTTCTGGCGTGGCGAAAGACGCAGTCAACCTTGGTGGAAGGCGCGATTCGCTTCGTCGACAGCGCCGAGCCGGTGTTGATGTTTGAGCGCAGCCTGGGCGATGACGTGTTGCTGCTGGCGTTCAATTTGTCGGGTGAGCCAGTAAGGCATGCGTTGCCCGCAGGACAGTGGCAAATGGTGGAATTGCCGGGGCCGGTTGCCGGCCATGTGGATGGCGATGAGCTGGTGCTGCCGGGGCATGCGGTGTATTGCGCGCGGCAGGGCTGATTCCAAGCAAGCGATCCTTATTGAGGGACGGAGATCGTATCTCCGTCCCTTTTTCGTTGCTTGTTGTGTGAGCCACTCTCCGGCAAGGCGGGGTGAGATGAGAGGGGCTGATAAGGGTGCTTTTTGTCGATAAGTCAGAGCTGAAGTCAAAGCCGGAACGAGAGCCAGAGCCAGGGCGAGAGTGAGAGATCCCCCCATCCGCCCTTCGGGCACCTTCCCCCGCAGGCGGGAGAAGGGACGAAGCCAAAGCCAACGTCAAAATCAAAGCCAAAGCCAAAGCTAGAGCCCAAGCTCAAGCCCAAACCCAAACCCAAACCCAAAGCCAAAGCCAAAGCCCAAAGCCCAAAAGCCCAAGCCTTAAAGTCCAAGCCTTAAAGTCCGAAAGGCCATTTTTGTTGGTCGCGTAGGCTGCGTGCATCCGACTCCTTTCCGGGCCATTCGCGATGTTTCCGCTGGTTTGTAAGACCCCGCGTGTGCGGTTTCCACCTGGGCTACCCAGCTGTACCCAGTGCACGTGATCATTCGAAAAGCGTTTTACTCCCGGGCCGGAGGCTGCATCTTCTGCCCTCGTTTCCGCTGTGGGTGGGTTCAAACTCCAGCATTCCGGAGGTGGTATTCCCGCGGCATGTTTGGATTCCACATCGCTGCCTCCCTGTTCACCGATCTGCAGTGCCTAGTTGTGTTCGGCATCGGGCCTGCTCGGTGATGTTGCGGGGAGCATGGTTGCGCGCTACCGCTGGTGTCTGGCTGCTTCAATCGCGTTGTTTGCCCGTTACAGCTGTGATCGTGCAGTCGCCAGAAACGAAAAACCCGCTGCTTGGGCAGCGGGTTTTGTGTCGCATAAAACAGGTTCCGGATCAGAACTTGTAGTTCACGCCCACCTGGTAAGTACGGCCCCATTCCACGGTTTCCAGTGGACGGTCTTCGCTGCCTGCGTAGGTTTCGTACTTGGAGTTGGTAAGGTTGCTGGCCTGCAGGAACAGGCTCAGGCCCTTGAACATCGTGCCATCGGCGAAACTGTAGCCGACCTGCGCGTCCAGCACGTCCTCGCCTTTGACGTAGCGCAGGGTGCGCGCGCCGTTGAAGTTGCCGATTTCGCCGATGAAATCCGAACGCTTGCGCTGGTTCAAACGCACTTCAAAGCCGCTGTTTTCGTAATAGGCGGTGAAGTTGTACACGCGCTTGGACAGGCCCGGCAGCATGATCGGCTCCGAGCCCACGCTCGAGGTGGTCGCCGGGTCCGGCATGATGTTGATGTTGCTGTCGTTGAAGCTGGCACTGGCCACCACACCGAAGCCCTTCAGGCTTTCGAAGAACAGATCCAGCGGCAGGGATGCGGTCAGTTCAGCACCACGCAGGCTGCCACCGTTGCCATTGAACGGCGCGGTGTAAAAGCCGGTCTTGTCCACCACCAGGCCCGGCGGCAGGGTGATGCCGTTGGCGTCCAGCCATGCATCCACCTGCTGGGTGAAGTCATAGCCGTCGCGCTTCTCGGTGTAGATGTAGGTCTTCAGGTCCTTGTAGAATACGGCGACCGCTACGTATGCCTTGTTGCCAAAGTACTTTTCCCAGGACAGGTCGACCGCGTTGGCCACCCACGGATCCAGATTGGGGTTGCCGCCGCTGGCGCCGGGCTTGCCGGTGCTGGTGTCGACACCAAACTCCATCGACGCACGCAGTTCATCCACACGCGGGCGTGCCACCTGGCGGGCCATGGCGAAACGCACGGTGTTTTCGGCCGGCAGTTGGAAGGCGAGATTCAGGCTGGGCAGGAAGTCGATGTAGCTCTTGCCTTGGTTGATCGGAATCACCTGGCTGCCCACCGGCTGCGAGCCATCCCAGTAGTTCGAGCTCGACGACTGGTCCACGTGCTGGGCTTGAATGCCGATGTTGCCGCGTACTGGAATGGAACCGATCTGCGTGTCGATGTTGGCGCGCAGGAAGGTGGTGGTGATTTCCTCATCCACCGTCCACTGCTTGGGAATCAGGTAGCTCTCGGTGGTGGTCGGGTTGAACACCATGTAGCGGGCGACGGCGGCCGGTACATTCCACGCGGGAATGTAGCCTGCGCCGGCAAAGCCCAGGTTCACCGGCTTGTACTGCAGGTCGGCGGCGATGCTGGTGTCACCCTGTGCGCCGAGGTTGATGTTGCCTTCGGCCTGGGTCTTGTTCTTGCTGCGGTCGGCATAGTTGATACCCATGTCGATATCGGAGAACAGGGTGAAGCCGTCCGGTGCCGGGAACGTCGCTGCCAGCTTGAAGCCTTTCAACTCATCATCCACATGCGGGGTCTTGCCGTAGCCCGAGCCGTAGATGGTGTTGGTGAGATACAGATTGTTGTAGTCGGAGTAATCCCGTCCCGGCGTGAACTGCGGGAACTTGCCACCGTAGTTGAGCGTCACCGAATCCAGCTGCGGTGCCGGCAGCATCTGCAGGTTGTTTTCCAGGTTGATCTCGTCACGCTCAGCCTTGGACCAGCTGACGTCAGCCACCAAGCGCACGTCGCCGAAGGTGAATTCGTTGTTCCAGCCGAGGGCCTTGATGCTGTCTTCGCGGTGGTTGTACATGCCGCGCACCAGCGGGTAGACGTTGTGTGCCACGCCGCTGACGAAGCTGCCGTTGTCATTGATGACCGCGTCGGTCACGTTCAAACGGTCATAGCCACCGTTGAAATCGCCCAGATGGATTTCCATCTGGTTGGCGGTGTCGTACTCCTTAGCCTTGGTGTAGAAGGCATCGAGCGTGCTGGTCCATGCGTTGTTGGGGCGGAACTGCAGGGTGGCCATCACGCCGTCGCGCTTGGCCTTGCCGGTGCGGCGCAGCGCCTTGATGCCGTCGGAATAGTAGGTGCCGGCATCCACGCCCGGGCGCCAGCCATCACCGACGGCCTGCCACGGCTCGTACAAGCCAACCTGGTTTTCCTGCTTGGACATCTCCGAATGGGAGTAGCCGATGGCCAAGCCGATGGTGTCGTCGGCGAACTTGTCGACGAAGCTGGCATTGATGCGGTTGCCGTACGGGTCTTCACCAGCAGCTTCGCCCAACGAGTTCTTCTGATAGCGGCCGCTCAGCGCGATGACGCGGTCGCCGTAGCTCAGCGGGCGCACGGTCTGCATGTCCAGCGTGCCGGACAGGCCCTGGCCGACCAAGCCTGCATCCGGGGTCTTGTACACCGTGACGCCGCTGATCAACTCCGACGGGTATTGGTCGAACTCAACGCTGCGGTTGTCGCCGGTGCTGACCATTTCCCGGCCGTTGAGCAGGGTGGTGGCGAAGTCGGGCGACAGGCCGCGCACGCTGATGACCTGGGCACGGCCAGCCACGCGCTGCGCAGCAAGGCCGGGCAGACGGGCGATGGATTCGGCGATGCTGACGTCCGGCAGCTTGCCGATGTCCTCGGCCGAGATGGCCTCGACGATCGAGCTGGAATCACGTTTGACCGAGATGGCGCTTTCGATACCGCGACGGATGCCGGTAACAGTGACGGTGTCCAGGTCGGTTGCTTGGGCCTGGGCCTTGTTTTTGGCTTCTTCGTCTGCCGTCTGAGCCTGCACGCCGGTGGCAGTCAGCGTGATCGCAGAAGCAAGTGCCACGCTCAACAAATTGCGTTTGATGTCCAACATTCTCCCCTCCCAGGTAATGTCGTCGGATTATTTTTTTGTGCGTGCCAGGTGGTGTCGGGGCACTGTCGCCGGTGTGATATGGCTGATTGCGACATGTCTCGCATGGTAATCAGCGCGCAACGCTGCGGCGCCGGTCTGCATACGTATTCAATGCGTTTTGCGGTAGCGCATTGCATGCTGGAACCGCTTCCGGTCTGGTTGGAAGCGCGGGGCGTTCTTCGGGGAACGGCCAAACCGTCATTTCAGATCGTCATTCCCACGAAACGGGGAATGACGATTTGCGGGACTGCGGGTAGTGCTGCGTTGCGTTCCTGCCTACGCAGCGGCTCGCGACGCCTATCGCATCACTCCAATGGCACCAGTCGGATCGCGGCACCCCCGCCGGCGCCCAGCTGCAGCGTCAGTTCATCCGTACTCCGGACGTCTCGGGTCTCGCGGACGAAGGCAAATGGCTGGGTTTCCCAGTGGGCGCCCTCACCATCGCGGTAGATCTCGGCGCGGTAGCGACGCTTGGGATCGAGGAAAGACAACGCTGTTTTCAGCGTATGCGGCTGATCATCCCCCACGCTGCCGATGAACCACGCATCCCCGCCACGGGCTTTGCGGGCGAGGGTGACGTATTGGCCGACTTCGCCATTCAGTACGTGGCTTTCGTCCCAATCCACCGCCACATCCTTGATGAACTGGAACGCGTCTGGGTGCTGCGCGTAATGCTCGGGCAGGTCGGCCACCATCTGGATCGGGCTGTACAGCACCACGTACAGCGCCAGCTGTTTGGCCAAGGTGCTGCGCAACGGCAGGCCATTGCGGCCCTTCAGGCTGACGATGCCGGGCGTGTAATCCATCGGCCCGCCCAGCATGCGGGTGAACACCAGCGTGGCTTCGTGGCCCGGCGGGTTGGGCGGGTTGCCCCAGGCATTGAATTCCATGCCCCGTGCGCCTTCGCGCGATACCCAGTTCGGCCAGGTGCGACGCAGGCCGGTGTCCTTGATCGGCTCATGCGAGTTGATTGCGATGTGCTTGGCGGCGGCCTGCTGCAGCACGCGTACGTTGTGGTTGCTCATCCACTGGCCTTCGTGCCACTCCCGCACGATCGTGCCGTGCATCTTGTCCTGCCGCTGGATGTCGCCGGCGTCGCAGACATAGCCGGTCTTGATCACGTCCACGCCATTGCGCGCATACAGATCCAGCGCCGCCGGCAGTTGCCGCTCGTAGTGGCTGACCGCGCAGGCGGTTTCGTGATGGCCGATCAGGTGCACGCCCTTCTCGGCGCCATAGCGGGCCAGCGCGGGCAGGTCGAAATCCGCTGTGGGACGGGTGAAGTCAAAGCCCCAACCGTTGGCGAACCAGTCGCCGTCCCAACCCGGATTCCAGCCTTCCACCAGTACGCCGCGAAAGCCATTGGCGGCCGCAAAATCGATATAGCTACGGGTGTTGGCAGTGGTGGCGCCATGCCTCGGGCCGGTGGCCCAGGTTTCGGTTTCCAGATGCAGCGACCACCACACGCCCACGTACTTGGCCGGTGTGAACCAGCTCACGTCGCCGATTGCATTGGGCTCGTTGAGGTTGAGGATAAGACTGGATTCGACCAGATCGCCTGCTTTCTCACCCACCTGCACGGTGCGCCACGGCGTGTTGAATGGCAGCGTGCGCACCACCGGCGCGCCATTGCTGGACGGCGTCAGCGCGGCATGCAGCACATCGCCGTCACCCCGGGCCAGGTTCATGCCGGCGTAGTCCACCAGGGCAGCTTCGTGGATGGAGATATGCAGGCCGTTGTCACTGCGCAGGGTCAACGGGGTCTGCGCGGTGCCAATCTGGTTGAGCGGGGTGTGGTGGTACAGGTATTCCTCGCGGTTCCATTCAAAGGCGGGAATCCACCATGCCGTGGCCGGGCGGGCGATGGTGAATTCAGTCAACTCGGCGTTGATCTGTGCCTGCTGCATCGCCGGCTGCTGTGGGAATTCATAACGGAAGCCCACGCCATCGTCGTAGACGCGGAACACCACGTCGAAGCGGCGCCCGTCTTTGCGACCGCCACCGGCTTTTTCGGCGAAGCTGGCGCGCAATTCGTTGTAGTGATTGCGGGTGAGGCGGCGTTCGCCCCAAGGCTGCTCCCAGGTTTCGTCAAAGCTGCTGCGGGACTGGCCGGTCAGCACGATGTTGCGTTCCAGGCGCCCGTCGCTGAGCAGGAAGCCCAGCCGCGAGGGTGCAATGACTGCTTCGCCCTTGCGCTCAACACGGTAGGCCAAGCGGCCTTCGTGCTGGGATTGGATGGTGACGGTCAGCACGTCGCCGGGCGAGCTGATGTGGGCCAGGTCGGCGGCATGGGCGGCGGGCAGAGCGACCAGCAGCAATGCAAAGGCCATCTTCAGACGGAACATCGGCGAAGCAGGGCGTGGTTGGGCCATGTCAGGTGTCAACTCTTTGAGGCGGGACAGAAGGCAGGCGCTGCGGCGGGGGGCGTAGCTGCACCCACTATTCCAGCTGCCAGCGGGCGCGGTCCGTGATTCACGCACTGAATACGTATGCACCGGCGATGCGCATCCCGTAGCACGCCTCTACCATGAGCCAGCGCAACCGCGCAGCCACATCGCATCCGTGATTCCCGGAGGGGGGAAGCGCTTGATGAAAAGTAAACCGCAGTTGTCGTTCTGGCAGATCTGGAACATGTGCTTTGGCTTTCTGGGCATCCAGTTCGGCTTTGCACTGCAGAACGCCAATGCAAGCCGCATCTTCGAGACGCTTGGTGCCTCGATGGACGAGGTGCCGGGGCTATGGATCGCCGCACCGTTGACCGGTCTGCTGGTGCAGCCGGTGATCGGCTATCTGTCCGACCGCACCTGGACCCGCTGGGGCCGGCGTCGCCCGTTCTTCATGATCGGCGCGGTGCTGACGACGCTTGCGTTGTTGGTGATGCCCAATTCGCCGACGCTGTGGATCGCCGCCGGTACGTTGTGGGTGTTGGATGCATCGATCAACGTATCGATGGAACCCTTCCGCGCTTTTGTCGGTGATCAGCTCTCGCCCCGGCAACGGCCCAGCGGCTATGCGATGCAGAGTTTTTTCATTGGCGTGGGCGCCATCGTCGCCAGTTTCCTGCCCTACCTCCTGGCCCACTTCGGTGTGGCCAACACCGCAGCAGCGGGGCAGGTACCGGACACGGTGCGTTACGCCTTCTATTTCGGCGCGGCGGTACTGTTGGCCGCGATCACCTGGACCGTGCTCAGCACGCGTGAGTATTCGCCGACCGAGCTGGCCTCGTTCGACGATGCCGAACCGTCTGCGGCACACGCAACCGTGCGCGTCGCAGGTCCACCGGAATGGGGCCGCATCGCGTTATGGCTGGTGCTGGGTGTTTTGTTGGCTGCGCTGATCGCTTGGCGCCAGGGCGACCGCATGCTCTATGTGCTTGCCGGCCTGTGTGCGGCTTACGGCATGTTGCTGGGTGTGGCACGGTTGCTGCCGGGTACGCACATGCTCGCCGTCATCGTCGATGACTTGCGTGCGATGCCACAAACCATGCGGCGTCTGGCGTGGGTGCAGTTCTTCTCCTGGTTCGCTCTTTTCGCGATGTGGATTTACACCACCGCAGCGGTGGCTGGCACGCACTTCGGCTCCACCGATACCAAATCGGCGGCCTACAACGAAGGTGCGAATTGGGTAGGTGTGCTGTTCGGTGCGTACAACGGGTTTGCCGCGCTGGCCGCGCTGGTGATTCCGCTGATGGTGCGCAGGCTCGGCCTGCGCTGGAGCCACTTGATCAATCTGTGGCTGGGGGGGGGGGGGTTGATCTCACTGATGTTCATCAATGATCCCAAATGGCTGTTGTTGTCGATGGTCGGCGTGGGCTTTGCGTGGGCATCGATTCTGTCACTGCCGTATGCCCTGCTGTCCGACAGCGTGCCGTCGTCGAAGATGGGCGTGTACATGGGCATCTTCAATTTCTTCATCGTGATTCCGCAGCTGGTTGCAGCAAGCGCGCTGGGCTTTGCGCTGCGCACCTGGCTGGGCGGCGTGCCGATGCACGTACTGGTGTTGGGTGGCTGCAGTTTGTTCGTGGCGGGCGTGTGCGTGCTGCGGGTTCCGTCGCAATCGGAGGTGGTGTGATGCGTATGCGTTTGTCTGTCGCGGTTTCACTGGTGCTGTTCGCAAGTGCGGCATGGGCCGGCAACCGGCCGGATTACATCGGTACCACCGAGCCATTCGCCAGTGATGCGGTGTACTTCGTGGTCACTGACCGCTTCGTCAATGGCGATACCCGCAACGATCATCGTGATCAGGGCGGCGCGCACCGCACCTTCGATATCCCAGTGCCGTGTCCGGACAAGATCGACGGCAATATCGGCTACCTCGGTGGCGATTTCAGGGGTGTACTGGACAACGCCGGGTATATCCGCGACCTCGGTTTCGGTGCGGTATGGATCACGCCGATCATCGACAACCCGGATGAAGCCTTTACCGGCAGCAAGCCGATCAACTGCACCAGCACACTGACGGATCGTGGCAAGACCGGCTATCACGGTTATTGGGGCATCAACTTCTACAAACTGGACGAGCACCTGCCCAGCGTGGACCTGGATTTCGGCGGGCTGGCCAAGGGCCTGCACGATGCCGGGTTGAAAGTGGTGCTGGATATCGTAGGCAACCATGGTTCACCGGCATGGACCATGCCGGTCAAGCAACCCCAGTTCGGGCAGATCTTCGACAAGGACGGCAAGCACATCGCCGACCATCAGAACCTGGCGCCGGACAAGCTCGACCCCCAGCACAACCCATTGCACACCTTCTACAACAACATCGGTCCCGTCGATGGCAGCAAGGGTTCGATCTTCGACGGCAACTTGGCCGAGTTGTCCGACTTCAACGAACACAATCCAGCGGTGATGGATTACCTCACCGGCGCCTATCTGCAGTGGACCGCGCAGGGCGTGGACGCGTTGCGCATCGACACCATCGGTTGGCTGCCGCATCCGTGGTGGCATGCGTTTGTCAAACGCATCCGTGCGCAGCACCCAGGCATGTTCATGTTCGGCGAAGCGTTCGATTACGACGCCAGCAAGATTGCCGAACACACCTGGCCGTCCAATGCCAACGTCAGCGTGCTGGATTTCCCGCTGCGTGGCGCGCTGTCGGCCACCTTCGGAAAGGAACAGAAAGGTTTTGAGGCGTTGTCCGAGCCGCTGCATCTGCTCAACGGGCCCTATGCGAATCCGTATGACCTGATGAGCTTCTACGACAACCACGACATGGCGCGACTGGATGCCACCGACGCGGGTTTCATCAACGCGCACAACTGGTTGTTCACCGCACGCGGCATCCCGGTGGTTTACTACGGCTCGGAAACCGGCTTCATGCGTAGCCGTGCCGAGCACGCAGGCAATCGCGCCTACTTCGGTCAGGAGCGGGTGAATGCGGCACCGCAGAGCCCAATCTTCGCGCCGCTGCAACGCATCTCGAAACTTCGCCAAATGACACCGGCGTTGCAGCGTGGGTTACAGGTCAACGAACGTCTGCACGGTGACCAAGCGGTGTTCTTCCGCGTGCTACAGCATGGCGACACGGCGCAGACCGCGTTGGTGCTGCTGAACAAGGGGGACGCCACGCAGCGCTTTGAAGTGAGCCGATACCTGCAGCCTGGCCAATGGCGCGATGCGTTGGACGGCGGCACGCTGACGGTGACGCAGTCGCTCAGGACCGACGTGCCGGCGCACGGGGTCAAGGTGTTCGTGCTGGATAGCGTGGTGATGCAGGTTGAATTGCAGCAGCAGTTGGAGATGGCGATGGCCGACCAGCTGGCGCGCACGCAGCGTTTGAAGCGCTGAGTAGCGCTGAAATCCCTCTCCGGGAAACCGGAGAGCGGCGGCTGCCGCAGTCGCCTCGTCGGCGCCCAGCCACTGCGAGCCGAACCGCTACAATCAGCACCCCACAGCCGTCGCCCAATCTCCACATGAACGATCTCCCCCCGCAGACGCCCATCGAAACGCTGTTGCAGACGGCGATGGAAGGCAAACTGCCGATCAAAGCGTTCATGCAGGCCTTCGTGGCGTCCGAGGTGGTGTTGCTCACCGGCAGCCTGGTCACCCCGGACGGCAGCGGCTTCGACCCACTGCTGTTCGACAAACAGGGCGTGCTGCATGTGGCCGTGTTCACCGACATGGCACGCGTGGGTTTCAACTCCCAGCAGGCGCCGCACGACATCCGCATGCTGATGTTCGACGTGTTGCGTCGTGTGCCCGCTGGCTACGGCGTGGTGGTCAACCCCGGCACCACGTTGGGCTTTGAAATATCGCCATCGGGCGTGCAGGAAATCCTCAAAGATTTCAGCTGACCGGATTCTGGTGCAGAGGCGGCTATGGCCACGAAACGGGGGCTGCCGCGGTATCTGCAATTGCTGCGGTTTGCGGCGGCGCAGGAAGCGTGGACTTAGCGGCTGAAGCCGTTCCTAAGGAGCACTACGCCGCGAAGAATCACGCACCACCAGCTTCACCGGAATGTTGATCCCTTCCACTGATTCCCGTGCGACCAGTGCCAGCAGCTTTTCGACCAGCAGCTGACCGGCCTGCTTGGTGTCCTGCTGCACCGTAGTAAGCGCCGGCGATACCGATGCTGCCAGGGGAATATCGTCAAAGCCCGTGACCAGCACGTCGTCGGGCACCCGCAGCCCGCGCTCGCGCAGCGCCCGCAGCGCGCCGATGGCGATCAAGTCGCTGGCCGCACACACCGCATCAAAGCGTTCGCCACGGTCGAGCAGGGCCACGCAGGCAGCGTGACCGGATTCTTCAGTGGTGATGGCATCGTGCTGCAGCGTCGCGACGGGTTTCAGCCCGCGCGTACGCAGTGCTTCGGCATGGCCGCGATAGCGTTCATTGAATTCCGGGTAGTGACTGGAGGCATGGCCGAGGAAGGCGATGCGTTGGCAGCCCTGTTCAAGCAGATGCTCGGTGATGTCGAAACCGCCCTGGAAGTTGTCACTGCCCACTGACACCCCCGGCTGGCCCGGCAGCGCCGCACCCCAGCGCACGAAGTGGGTGCCTTGCTCCACCAGCCGTTGCAGGCGCTCCACCGACTCGTGGTAGTCGCCATAGCCCAGCAGGATGATGCCGTCGGCCTTGTTGCTGTCCTCGAAATCGGCATGCCAATCGCTGGACAGCTGCTGGAATGACACCAGCAGGTCATGCCCATGCAATGCACAGGCGCGGGTGATCGAGCCGAGCATCGAGTGAAAGAACGGGTTGATCAGCGAATCGTCCGGGGTGGGGTCCTCGAAGAACAGCAGCGCCAGCGTGCCGGACTGTTGGCAGCGCAGGCTGGAGGCGTTCTTGTCCACCTTGTAGTTCAGTTGCCGGGCGATCTCCAGGATGCGCTGGCGGGTTTCAGCATTGACCATCGGGCTGCCCCGCAGAGCACGCGAGACCGTGGGCTGGGAGACCCCGGCCATGTGCGCGATATCCAGTGAGGTGGCTTTACCTTTGATCGACATCATGACCGGCAACGTGAATGACGCCGGCATCATGCCATGCGCTGTCGTGTGCAGGGATGGGCCAGGTCTGCCCCGATCCCGCCGCTGCCCGTGGCGGGGCTTGGCGGCCACCGCGTGGGGCCGGGCGGGCCGCCCCGGGTGCCGCCAAAGGCAGCAAAGGCCTTGGCCCATAAGGGCTGCGGCAGTTGGCCGATATCGGCCGCCGGGGCGATATAATCCCATGGCTATTGCCCGCATCCGGCGGGTGGACCCCAACGGAAGAGTAGGAACCCTATGGCCCGCGGCATCAATAAAGTCATCCTCGTCGGCAACCTCGGTAACGACCCGGACACCAAATACACCCAGGCCGGCATGGCGATCACCCGTATCAGCCTGGCCACCACCAGCGTCCGCAAGGACAAGGACGGCAACCAGCAGGAGCGTACTGAATGGCACCGTGTGGTGTTCTTCGGCAAACTCGGTGAAATCGCTGGCGAGTACCTGCGCAAGGGCAGCTCGGTCTACGTCGAAGGCGAGCTGCGCTACGACAAGTACACCGGCCAGGACGGTGTGGAGAAGTACACCACCGACATCGTCGCCAACGAGATGCAGATGCTTGGCGGCCGTGGTGAAGGCGGCGGCGGTGGCGGTGGCAACGTCGGCGGTGATCGCCCGCAGCGCCAGTCGGCCCCGCGTCAGCAGGGCGGCGGCCAGGGTGGTCAAGGCGGCTACGGCAATCAGGATCAGGGCGGCGGTTACGGCGGCGGCCAGCGCCAGCAGCGTCCGGCACCGGCCCAGCAGCAGTCGGCTCCGCCGCCGATGGACGATTTCGCTGACGACGATATTCCGTTCTGATCAACGACCGATAACTCCGTTTTGCCAAAGGCCATGCATTGCATGGCCTTTTTTTTGCCTGATTCCGTAGACCAACGAAAGCTTGATGGCTAACAAGTTATCGCCATGAGCTGACTTGACCACCTCCCAGCTTTTTGAGCCATTCAAAAGTAGAGAAATTCGGCGAAACTAACCCCAAGCAGAAAGGTGGTTTTGCCATGAAGAAGTCGAAGTTCACCGAAGAGCAGATTGCGTTTGCCCTCCGTCAGGCCGAGGGCGGGACATCGGTCGGCTGTACTGGCCAAAGGGCGAGGTGCTTTTGTGGGTTCGAGGGATAGGGTGGAAGGAATGATGTCAGGATCTAAGCGTGACGCCATCGTTTTGGAGATGCGCAGTCTCGATAAAACTATGGATCCGCCTGCGCGGTTCCTATCGCAGCCGGATTGGTCGTGCGTTCTCATGGCAATTCGGGATGTCTTTGAAAAAGACGGTTTTGTTTATCTGAAGGTTTTGGCTCCAAGGGAATCATTTGTTAAAGAGATTTCCATGAAGGCGGTTGATGGTCGTTACAGAGTGGTAGCTCTTACGAGGTCTGGCGATCCAAAGATGGCGGTGTTGGAATGGCGGCAAGAAAGTGATTTCGCATTGATGAAGCAAGTTAGATTTGGCGGTGATGAGTGGGATGCACGTACGATATGCTCCGACATATCAGTTGCCGAGCGAATATTTAAGGAGGTATATGATTTTGGCGGCATTATGGAGGGGTTGAGTTGTATGAAGTCCCAGTGGGATTTGTCATAGGATTTTTCGGAAAAAATAGGCGGATTCGAAATAAGTGATTGCCGAAGGTAAGTAACAATAGGAGTTGATACGTAGAAATGCAGGGGCAAAGTCCGAGGGTCTCCCCACGTTTTTCGGCCCAACATCATCTCGCTGAGGATCTGCTCCGAGAGCGAGTGCAGTAGTTTGAGCATCTGTGCGATGGGAACGGTATCCCATCGCTTCAGCGATACATCACGAACGATGCGGAACGTGGGGTGGAGTTTGTGTTTTTGCTTTTTTTGATCGCGCCAACCAGGCATCGCGTCCACTTTGCTCGCAACTTATTCCCAATAGCCAGAGGTACGTCGTTGCTGATCGACCCCATTTCTTTCTTGCATCCAATGCCCGACTATTTACTGGGACGCTGGGACGCTGGGACGCTGGGACGCTGGGGCGGCACCTGCTGCGCAAAGCATGCGTGGTTTTTGCGGTGAAGTAAGGGGCCACGGCAATGACACGGTGTCTGGGACAAATGGACGTTTGATCAGGGGACGAGCATGAAGGGATTGGGATTAGGGATGCTGCTTGCGCTGGTATTGCCAATGGGCAGTGCCTGGGCGGCGGTCGATCTGGCGCAGTTCATCCGCAAGGATGATTTCAACGACATCAAAATTTCGCCGACGGGCAAGTACTACGCGGCCACTGTGCCGTTGGAGGACAAAACCGCGTTGGTAATTTTTACGCGGGATGGAAACAAAAGCGCCGGCACGTTCATGCCAGCACGTAACGCCCATGTGAGTGAATTTGAGTGGGTCAACAACGAGCGCGTATTGATCAGTATTGCCGAGAAGTACGGCATGTTGGATGTGCCGCAGCTCACCGGTGAGATCTACGCCATCAACGCTGATGGCGGCGGCGCCGAGCTGCTGGTCGGTTATCGCGTGCAGGACAATGGTTTGGGAACGCGCATTCAATCCAAGCGGGCAGAGCGGGTTGCGGCGTTCCTGACCGACTCACTCCCCGCGGATGATCGCTATGCCGTGGTCTCGGTGTGGCCAGAGGGCGATGATCCGTTTACCCGCGCCGATAAACTGGATGTCTTCAGTGGTCGCCGTACTACCTTGGCATTTGCGCCGGTACGTCGCGCGCGTTTCGCCACGGACAATAGTGGTGAGGTGCGTTTTGCATTGGGGGCAGGCGCGGACAATGCGAGCAAGTTGTACCACCGCCAGGCGAAGGGAACGGAGTGGCAACTGATCAATGATCAAATCGGTACCGGGCGCGTTGAGTTTCCGCTGGGCTTCTCCGCCGATAACCGGCTTGCCTATCTGCAGATACATGGCGATGGAGCAGGAACGGACAAGATTGTCAGTTGGGACCCGGCCAGCAACGAGCGAAAGACGCTGCTGCAGGACATGGGCGCCGACCCGCTGACAATCATTCAGCAGAATGGGACATCCATACCGGTGGGCACGCAGGTGATGGATGGGCGTTACCGAAATATGTTCTTCGACGAGGCATCGCCCGAGGCCCGTCAGCATCGCAGTCTGGAAGCTGCGTTTCCGGGGCAGTCGATCCGCATTACGTCCAGTACCCGCGATGGAACGTTGCAGTTGTTGCAGGTGTGGTCGGGCAACAATCCTGGCGACTTCTATCTGTACGAACCTGCGAGCAAGAAGGTCGGCCATGTGGTGAGCGCGGGTAGCTGGATTGACCCGGATAAGGCCGCTTTGGTGGAACCTTTCAGCTTCCCGGCGCGTGATGGTCTGCGCATCAGCGGTTATCTCACCGTGCCGCGTGGTGCGAGCGGCGCACGGCCGCTGGTGGTGATGCCGCATGGCGGGCCGTTCGGCATCTTCGACCAGTGGCGTTACGACAAGGACGCGCAAATGTTGGCAGCCGCCGGCTACAGCGTCATGCAGGTGAACTATCGCGGCTCAGGTAATCAAGGCCTGGCATTCCAGCGCGCCGGTGCGCGCCAATGGGGCGGCACCATGCAGGACGACCTTACCGACGCCACCCGCTGGGCGGTGGCGCAAGGCCATGCGGATGCATCGAAGATCTGCATCTACGGTGCCAGTTATGGCGCCTATGCCGCGTTGATGGGCGTGGCCAAGGAGCCGTCTCTGTATCGCTGTGCGGCCGGCTATGTAGGCGTGTACGACTTGCCGATGATGCAGCGCGAGGACGGCCGCAAGCGGCGCAGCCTGGGCAACTGGAGCAAGGATTGGGTGGGTGAGGATCAGGCTGCCCTGGCCGCCGCGTCGCCCAATCGTCTGGCCGGTCAGATCAAGGTGCCGGTATTTCTGGCGGCAGGTGGCGAAGATGAAATCGCACCGGTCGAACACACCCGGATGATGGAAGCCGCGTTGCGGAAAGCTGGCGTGCCGGTGCAATCGTTGTACTACGACACCGAGGGCCACGGTTTTTATACCGAGCCGCACCAGCGTGAGTACTACAGCCGCTTGCTGGCGTTCCTTGCGGAACATTTGAATGGCGAGACGGCCAAGTAAATGGCCGTCAAGGGTAGGCAGTGCCCCGAAGGGGCGCTGCCTGGAGAGTGGGGGGGAGTCGCAAGCCTGGCCCGGTGCCTTTGAGTGGACCTGATTGGCGCGATGGCTCAGTGATTCCGCTCTACAACTGCTCCCCCGCAAAAAACCGTTGCCCGGCAGCGAGACTCAACGCACCCCATGCATCATCCGCTTGAGCAGCGGTGACACCACCAGCGCGACGACCGCGCAACCCAGGCCGATCCACATCAGCAGCCAGAACAGATGCTCGTAGCGTGCGGCGGCTTCGGCAATGTTCATGACTTCGCCTTCGGGTACATCAATCGCAGCAAGCTTGCCGAATAGCGCCGCCAGCGTTTCGGAGAACGCCGTCGCCAGGAACCAGGTGCCCATCATCAGGCTTACGACGCGCGGTGCCGCCAGCTGGGTGACCGCCGACAAGCCCACCGGCGACAGACACATCTCGCCGATTTCCAGAATCAGATACGCCAGCACCAACCACCACACACTCGCCATCTGCCCGGTGAGGCCGACCTGCTGCGCAGCGAATGCCAACGGCACGAATGACAAGGCGGCGAATACCAAACCGAACGAGGATTTGATCGGCTTGGACGGATCCAGCCGACGCTTGTCCAGCCACGCCCACAGCGCGGCAAACAGCGGTGCCAGCAGCACCAGGAACAACGCACCCAGATAGGTGAGCGAACCTGCCGTCTGCGGCAACACCAGGCAGTCGCGCACCAGCATCACCAGCATGGCGACGACGATGACGGCGAACAGCGTGCGCGGTGCTTTCGATGCGGGGTTGCGGTCGGACAGGCGCGCCGCCACCACGAAACCCAATGGCGCCAGCAACAACGAAACAATCGACCACGGCAGCGGTGTGCCTTCGCGCACGACCAGCGAGGGCACCAGATCCTTGGTCAACAAACGGTCGGTGAAAGTGACCCATGAACCATAGGTCTGCTCATACAAAGTGAAGAACACCAGCGCCATGAAGATCAGCACCATCAGCGCGATCATCTGCTGGCGTTGTTCCGGTGTGCATTGGGTGCCGGTGAACCAAGCGAACCACAGCAGCACTCCGCCCAGCACCACGATCATCAGCATCAAGGCAAGGCTGATTTCGCCGCCCAGCGCGAACGCACCATTGGCAGCGGCCCACATCAATGCCGCCACTGGCAGCACCGCGACGATGGCCACGCCATAGATCAACCACTCACGCGGCATCCCGAGCACGCGCTCTCGCAGCGTTGCCGGTTGCGCAGGTTCGGCATGGCCGTGTAGATATTTCTGGCCCCACAGGAACATGCCAAGGCCCACCAGCATGCCGATGCCGGCGGCGCCGAAGCCGTACTTCCAGCCGTAGGCTTCACCGAGGAAGCCGCATACCAGCGAGGCGAACAGCGCGCCGAGGTTGATGCCGGCATAGAACAGCGAGAAGCCCGAATCGCGGCGCGGGTCATTCTCCGGGTACAGCTTGCCGACGATGGTGGAGATGTTGGGCTTGAGGAAACCTACGCCCATGATGATCAGCGCCAGCGACAGGTAGGTGATGCTCAGCGCGGCCTCGTCGCGCACCACTTGCCCGGCTACGCGATGCGCCTCATGGCCCTCGAACGCCATGCCGGCATGGCCCAGCACCAGCAGGATGCCGCCGAACACCACGGCCTTGCGCATGCCCAGCCAGCGGTCGGCCAATAGCCCGCCAAATACGGGAATGCAGTACACCAGCCCGCCATAGGCGCCGAGCAGATCCAGACCGGCCTTGTCACCGAACAGGTGGTACTTGGTCAGGTACAGCAGCAGCAGCGCCTTCATTCCATAGAAGGAGAAGCGTTCCCACATTTCGGTGAAGAAGCAGACGTATACGCCCTTGGGGTGGCCCAGGAAGTCGTCCGTGCCGGTCATGGGGAGGGAAGCGGAAGACATGCGCGACGGCCAGTACGAATGAAGCCGGCGAGTATAGAGGCGAGGGGCGGCGGGTTCTGCGGCACTGCGGCAACCTGCCGCAACAGGGGGGCTGGCTGTGCCAAATCCGGTCAGGGGGTGTACTTTGCCCCGCGCAATGGTCTGCCCCGACTGGACTTGCCGTTAAGCGGGCGTTAGCGTGACAGCGGTTTTTTGCCATCAAGGGCTTTACATGAACAACGCTGCGCCTGCGCAGCTCACATTCCGTGCGGTGGTTCTTGCCATCGTGCTGGCTGTGGTGCTGTCTGCTGCCAATGCTTACCTGGGCCTGTTCGCCGGCCTGACCATCGCCACCGCTATTCCAGCCGCCGTCGTCTCGATGGGTGTGCTGCGTCTGCTCGGTGGCGGCACCATTCTTGAAAACAACATCGTCCAGACCGGCGCCTCGGCCGGTTCGTCGATTGCCGCTGGTGTCATCTTCACCATCCCCGCGCTGGTGATCATGGGTTACTGGCCGGACTTCAAGTACTGGTGGGTGCTGGGCATCGCCGGCCTGGGTGGCCTGCTGGGCGTGCTGTTCTCGGTGCCGCTGCGGCGCTCAATGATCGTCGAAGATCCGCTCCCCTTCCCGGAAGGCAAGGCAGCGGCGGAAGTGCTCAAGGCCGGTGAGAATCCGGGCCCGGGCATGAAGATCCTCGGCTTGTCGGCGGCCATTGGTGGCTTGGTCAAGCTGGCCGCGGCTTCGGGCCTGCGTATCTTCCCGGATGCCTGGGCGCAGTCGGCTTATATCGGCAGCTCCAAGATCACCGCGTTCATCGGCACCAATCTGTCGCCGGCATTGCTGGGCGTGGGTTACATCGTTGGTTTGAACGTGGGCATCGTGGTGCTGTCGGGTGCGATCCTGTCCTGGCACATCGCCATTCCGCTGTATCAGGCGTTCTTCCTGTCGGGTAACCCGGATTTGGCTGCGTCGCTGGCTTCGGCGTCCTCATCGGATGCCGCGTTCGCCATCTGGGGCTCGCAGATCCGTTACCTCGGCGTGGGTGCGATGCTGATCGGCGGCGTATGGACGCTGTTCTCGCTGCGCAAGTCGCTGTTCAACGGCGTCAAGAGTGGCTTCGCCGCTGCCCGCAAGAGCACTGGTCCGGCCGTGGCCGAGACCGAGCGCGACCTGCCGATGAAGTGGATGCTGATCGCACTGATCGCCTTCACCCTGCCGCTGCTGGGCCTGTACCAGGCCATCGTCGGCCAGTGGCATGTGTCCATCCCGATGACCATCATCATGATCGTCGCCGGCTTCCTGTTCGTGTCGGTGTCGGCCTACCTGGCGGGCCTGATTGGTTCGTCCAACAACCCGGTGTCGGGCATCACCATTTCCACCATCCTGTTTGCCTCGGTGGTGTTGGTGTTGCTGCTGGGCAAGGACGGCCTACAACCGGTGGGTGTCGGTGGTGCACCGCTCGGTGCGGTGGCCGCGATCATGATTGGCGCGGTGGTGTGCTGTGCCGCCGCGGTGGGTGGTGACAACCTGCAGGACCTCAAGGCCGGTTATCTGGTCGGTGCCACGCCGTGGAAGCAGCAGTTGATGCTGGGCATCGGTGCGTTCTCATGTGCGCTGATCATGGCCCCGGTGCTGAACCTGTTGGCTCACGCCTACGGCATCGGTGCGCCGACGGCAGAGCACCCGAACTCGCTGGCTGCTCCGCAGGCCAACCTGATGGCATCGGTGGCGCGCGGCCTGTTCGGTGGCGAGCTGCCCTGGACGATGATCGCGCTGGGCGCAGGCGTCGGCGCGGCGATCATCGCCATCGACGAATGGCTGAAGAAGACCGGCAAGCGCTTCCGCGTACCGGTGCTGGCTGCGGCTATCGGCATCTACCTGCCGCTGGAACTGATGGTGCCGATCTTCCTGGGCGGCCTGCTGGCCCACCTGGTCGAGCGTTTCCACAAGCTGCGTGCGGACGATGAAGAGGGCCGTGACCGCGTGCATCGCCCGGGTGTGTTGTTCGCCGCCGGCCTGATCACCGGTGAAGCGTTGATGGGTATCGCCATTGCTGTGCCGATCGTGGTCAGCGGCCAAGGCGACATCCTGGCCCTGCCGCTGGGCGGTTTTGCCGATACCTGGGCGGTGTTGTCGTCCTGGGTGGGTTTGTTCGTACTGTTCCTGGTCGGCCTGTTGCTGTACCGGATTGGCAAGAAGGGCGAACCGGCAGCGCCGAGCAAGGGCTGAAGAGCGGGTTTTTGAGAGTTGTCCCTTCCCCCGCTTGCGGGAGGAAGGGGTCTGAAGGGCGGATAGGGGAGTTTTTGCTTTCGTTTCGGCTGGTGCTTTGGACCCAAAGCCAAGGCCAAAACAGGAGCGGCCTCACTCCAACCCCTCTGCCGCTGGAGCGGGAGAGGGGCTCTGGCAACCGCAACGTCAATCATCAGCAAAGCCGCCTTCGGGCGGCTTTGCTGTTTCCGGCCGTTGCACGGGCATGACTTCAAGCCTTTGCAACAGGGCAAGCTCGCCGCCTACCATCGGGGTTTGCCTTTATCCCGGGAGATGCCCATGAAGCTTCGTCACGTCCTGTTGCCGCTGTGCCTGTTGGCCGCATTGCCATCATTGGCCAGTGCGCGCGGTTTTGAAGTCCGCGACATGGTCAAGCTGGACCGCGCCTCCGCACCACTGCTCAGCGCCAATGGCGCCCAGGTAGTGTTTGCCAAGCGCACGGTCGATGCCGATCTGAAAGCCAGCAGCAGCCTGTGGATCCGCGACCTGCGTACCCGCGACATGGCACCGCCGCGCCAGTTCACGCCGGAAGGCTGGAACGTCAACTCGGCCTCGATCTCAGCCGATGGCCAAAACGTCTATTTCCTCAGTGCCAAGAACGGCAGCCAGCAGTTGTATGTCATGCCGCTGGCCGGCGGCGCACCGCAGCAGTTGACCGATTTCGCCACCGATGTGGACAGCTACCACGTCTCGCCGCAGGGTGACCGTGTGGTGTTCAGCGCAGGCGTGTTCCAAGACTGCGGCTCGGATTTGGCATGCACCAGCAAGCGTCTGGAAGCCGAGAAGGCGACCAAGACCAGCGGCCAGGTGTTCGACAGCATGTTTGTGCGCCATTGGGACACCTGGGCCGATGGCCGCCGCAACACGTTGTTCGTGGCACCGCTGCCAGCCGGCACGGCCGCCGCAGTGAAGGGTGCTTCGGCCATCAGCGCGACCCTGGCCGGCGATGCGCCGTCCAAGCCGTTCGGTGGCAATGAGGATTTCGCCTGGTCGCCGGACGGTAAGTCGGTGGTGGCCAGCATTCGCGTGCAGGGCAACCAGGAGCCGTGGTCGACCAACTTTGACCTGTACAAGCTCGATGCTGCCGGCAAGAAGGCACCGGTCAATTTGACCGCCGGCAACCCGGCGTGGGACGCCGGCCCGGTGTTCAGTGCCGACGGCAAAACCCTGTTTTATCGTGCGATGAAGCGCCCAGGCTTCGAGGCCGACCGCTTCGGCCTGATTGCACTGGACCTGGCCAGCGGCAAAACACGTGAGATTGCCCCGCAATGGGATCGCTCCGCAGATGGCATCACTTTGTCGGCTGACGGCACCACCATTTACACCACCGCGCAGGACATGGGCGAGCACCCGCTGTTCGCCGTGGCCGTGGCCGATGGTGCGGTGAGCAAGGTAGTAGGCGAGGGCAGCATTTCGTCCTTCGACATCGCTGGTGATGCGCTGGCTTTCAGCCGCAATTCGCTCAAGAGTGGCGACCAGGTGTTCACCAGTACCACCACCGCCGGTGCGCCGCTGCGTGCCATCACCCAGAGCGCCAGTGAGATGCTGCCGGGCGTGGACTTCGGTGATTTCGAGCAGTTCTCGTTCAAGGGGTGGAACGACGAGACCGTGCACGGTTATGTGGTCAAGCCGCACAACTACCAGGAAGGCAAGCAGTACCCGGTGGCATTCCTGATCCACGGCGGCCCGCAGGGCAGCTTCGGTAATGGCTGGAGCTACCGCTGGAACCCGCAGACTTACGCAGGCCAGGGCTATGCCGTGGTGATGATCGATTTCCACGGTTCCACTGGTTACGGCCAAGCCTTTACCGATGCCATCAGCCAGCATTGGGGCGACCGCCCGCTGGAAGATCTGCAGAAGGGCTGGGCGGCTGCGCAGCAGAAGTACAGCTTCCTCAATGGCGACAAGGCTTGTGCGCTGGGCGCCAGCTACGGCGGCTTCATGGTCAACTGGATCGCAGGCAACTGGAACGAGCCGTGGAAGTGCCTGGTGAACCACGATGGTGTGTTCGACCAGCGCGCCATGGGGTACGCCACCGAAGAACTGTGGTTCACCGAGTGGGAGCAGGGCGGCACGCCGTACGACGTCCCGCAGAACTACGAGAAATTCAACCCGGTCAACCACGTCGCCAACTGGAAAAAGCCGATGTTGGTAGTGCAGGGACAGCTGGACTACCGCATCCCGGTGGAGCAGGGCCTGGCTACCTTCACCGCGTTGCAGCGGCAGGGTATCGAGTCCAAGTTCCTGTACTTCCCGGACGAGAACCACTGGGTGCTCAAGCCGCACAACAGCGTGCAGTGGCATGACACGGTCAATGACTGGCTGAAGCAGCACATTGGTCAGTAAGTGAGTAGAGAAGGCATGCTTTTTGGCATGCCTTCTTTTTTGGGTGGGTGGTTTGGAGGGGAAGCGAAAGCCGCTCATCCGCCCTTCGGGCACCTTCTCCCGTTAGAGAGAGAAGGGAACAATCCAAAACAAGGCTGCACAGTCATAACCCCTCTCCCGGCTGCGGTGTGAGAGGGGCAACGTTTGCAAACCACTGGTTCGCTGTCCCACGAACGGCCTTGCGCTGGCGCAAGGGCCGGGGCGCGGAGAGGGGCGAGGGCAAGGGACTTGCCGATATCAATTCGTACTGCGCGCACGCTGCCGACATTGGAAGCGATGTCGTTGCGGCAAGGGGCTTGCCCGAATTCAAGCAACAAAGGGGATCGACGATGACGGCAGCCGCGACAGGCGCATTCATCACCAATGACATCATCGTGTTCGGCCTGATCGCGGCCACGCTGGGCGTTATTTTCTGGACGTCAGGCAGCAACAACGCGTTGCTGAAGAAGTTCTACAGCTTCGTACCGGCACTGCTGCTGTGCTACTTCATTCCCGGGGTCTACAACACCTTCGGCCTGATCGACGGTGAAACCACCAAGCTCTATAACCCGATCGCGCGGGATGTGTTCCTGCCCGCTGCGTTGGTGCTGCTGACGTTGTCCATCGATCTGAAAGGCATCATCGGTCTGGGTTGGAAGATGCTGGCCATGTACGTGGCCGCGGTGCTGAGCATCATGCTCGGCGCGGTGGTGGCCTTTCAGGTGATGACCTGGGTCCATCCGGAAACAATGGCCGGGGCTACCTGGGGCGGCATGGCGGCACTGGCCGGCAGCTGGATTGGCGGCGGCGCCAACATGCTGGCGATGAAGGAAATATTTGAAGTCGATGCCACTACGTTCGGGCAGTTCGCCGTGGTGGATGTCGGTGTGGGTTATGTGTGGATGGCAGTACTGATTTTCTTCGCTTCGCGTGCACCCGCTCTCGACAAACACAGCGGTGCCGACACCACCGCGCTGGATGAGTTGCGTGACCGCGTCGCCAGCTACCAGGCGCAGCACGCACGCATTCCCGTGCTGGGCGATCTGATGGTGATGGGCGGCGTGGCGTTCGGCACCGTTGCATTGGCACATGGCGTGGCCGGCCCGCTGTCGCAATGGTTTGCCGCCAACGTGAGCTGGTCCGCGTCGGTCAGCCTGGACAAGCCGTTTGTGTGGGTGGTGTTGCTGGCGACCTTCATCGGTCTGGGCCTGAGTTTCACCCGCGCACGTCAGCTGGAAGGCGTGGGCGCGTCGAAGTGGGGTTCGATGTTCTTGTACTTCCTGATCGCCTGCATCGGCATGCAGATGGACTTGTTGGCGCTGCTGGAGAAGCCGTGGCTGTTTGCGCTGGGCGTGATCTGGATTGGCGTGCACATCGTGCTGCTGTGGCTGGTCGGCAAACTGTTGCGGGTGCCGTTCTTCTATTTCGCCATTGCCTCGCAGAGCAACATCGGTGGGCCGGCATCGGCACCGGTGCTGGCTACTGCATTCCACCCGGCGCTGGCGCCGGTCGGTGTACTGCTGGGCACGTTGGGGTATGCAGTGGGTACCGGCGCGGCATATATGGTGGGCATCGCATTGCGGGCGATGGCCGGGGCGGGTTGAGAGCGGCGTCGCCTTTCCGTTCCTCAACCCTCACTCCGCACCCTGGCGCTTGCGTTGCTGCAAGGGTGTTCACTGAGCTGTGAACCAGGGGAAAGCTTCGCCCCGCAACGGGAAAGGGGCGAATGCTGCAGTTGCGCCAGTCCGCAGCGTGCCAAGCCCTTTCCCCACGGCGGGCGGGGGTTTGGCGAGAGTATTGAGCGCCAAGCGCGCCACCGACCATTTCCGCGCGCACGTCCCTCGGCGTTTAAAAGCCCGCATCCCACATTGGCATGCTAGGCTCTGCGCCTCCCACGCCACGTCACCCACGTGGCGTTTTTATTTCCCTTCGATCGACAGGAACAGGCCTTATGCCGACCGAAAATACCCCCGCACTCATCACCAATGACATCGTCGGACTTGGCCTCATCGCCGCCACGCTGGCATTGATCTTCTGGTTGGCCAGCGGACCAACACCGCTGTGGAAAAAAGTATTCACCTGGGTGCCGGCGTTACTGCTGTGCTACTTCATCCCCGCGATCTACAACACCGTCGGTCTGATCGATGGCCACAGCACCAAGCTCTACAACCCCATTGCACGTGACGTGCTGCTGCCGGCGGCACTGGTGCTGCTTACCTTGTCCATCGACCTCAAGGGCATCATCCGCCTTGGGCCGAAGCTGCTGATCATGTTTGTCACCGGTACCGTCAGCATCGTGCTGGGTGCAGCGGTGTCGTTCCAGGTGATGAAGCTGATCCACCCCGAAACCGTGGCCGGTGATACCTGGGCCGGCATGGCGGCATTGGCCGGCAGCTGGATCGGTGGCGGCGCCAACATGGCTGCCATGCGCGAGACCTTCAATGTCGATGCCACCACCTTCGGCCAGTTCGCGGTGGTCGATGTGGCCTGCGCCAGTCTGTGGATGGCGGTGCTGTTGTGGCTGGCCGGGCGCTCGCAGGCCATTGATGCCAAAAGCGGCGCAGACACCTCGGCCATCGACGACATGAAGCGTCGCATTGCCGAGTACGAAGCCAAGAGTTCTCGCAACCCGAGCCTGACCGACTTGATGGTCATTGTGGGTGTCGGCCTGGGGGTGGTGGGTCTGGCCCATGCGTTGGCCACGCCTTTGGCGTCCTGGTTTGGTGACAATGTCAGCTGGGCCAGCAAGGCCTCGTTGAATTCGTCCTTCGTGTGGGTGGTGATGCTGTCCACCCTGATTGGTCTGTTTTTGAGTTTCACCCGCGCACGCAATCTGGAAGCGGCCGGTGCATCGAAGATCGGCACGCTGTTCCTGTACTTTCTGATCGCCTGCATCGGCATGCAGATGGATCTGCTATCGCTGATCGACCGCCCGTGGTTGTTCCTGCTGGGCATGATCTGGATGGGCGTGCATATCGGCATGTTGTACGTGGTCGGCCGACTGCTGCGCACGCCGCTGTTCTTCTTTGCGATTGGCTCGCAAGGCAACATCGGCGCAGCCGCATCGGCACCGGTGGTCGCAGCAGCGTTCCACCCGACATTGGCGCCGGTGGGCGTGTTGCTTGGCACCGTGGGCTACGCCACCGGCACCGTCATCGCCTATATGACTGGCCTGATGTTGAAGTGGATGGCCGGCGCCTGAGGCAGCGGGGATGTCGTAACGGCGGCTGATACCGCGAAACGACGGGCTCCCTTGCTGCGGATGACCCTGCGGCCGGATGGTCTGCCGGCTTCACGGCGTAAGCCGCTCCTACGGAACGCAACCGCCGCTAGCAATGAAAAAGGCGGGGCCAATGGCCCCGCCTTTTTTGTTTTCCAATCACAACAAATCAGCAGCAGCGAAAGCCGCTCCTGCCGCCGAAGCGGGCTTCCTGACGTTCGCGGAAGAAGGTTTTGTAGTCCATGACCTCGCGGTCAGGATGTTTCTCCCGCATGTGCCGGACGTAGTTGTCGTAGTCCGGTACCCCGCAGCACAGGCGTGCGGTCTGCACCAGACGCCGCCACGTGCGGCGGAACGTCTGGTATTGACCAACAGGGACCAGCTCGGTGCCCATTACAGATCGATCTCGTGCGGCTTGAGGGCGATGTACGGCGTCTCGTGGTCGGTACGCACCGACGAGCGACGAGCGGCAGCGATGGTCTTGATCGAATACACCAGCACAGCGAACACTACGAACAGGAACAGCACGGTGAGGCCGGCATTGATGTAGTTGTTCACCATCACCTGCTGCATCTGGTCGAAGTTCTTCGACGGCGCCAGCAGGTTGCCGTTGGCGATGGCGTCACGGTACTTGTGCGCCTGCGCCAGGAAGCCCACACCCGGTTCGCTGGAGAAGATCTTGATGAAGCCGGCTGCGGTGGTGCAGATCAGCAGCCAGATGGCCGGGATCAACGGCACCCAGGCGTACTTGTCCTTCTTCATCTTGAACAGCACCACGGTGCACAGCAGCAATGCCACACCGGCCAACATCTGGTTGGCGATGCCGAACAGCGGCCACAACATGTTGATGCCGCCCAGCGGATCGGTCACGCCCTGATACAGGAAGTAACCCCACAGCGCGACGCAGCCACCGGTGGCGATGAAGCTGGCCACCCACGAGTCGGTGCGGCGCAGGGCCGGCACGAAGTTGCCCAGCAGGTCCTGCAGCATGAAGCGGCCCGAACGGGTGCCGGCATCCACGGCGGTGAGGATGAACAGTGCTTCAAACAGGATGGCGAAGTGGTACCAGAACGCCATCATGCCGTCGCCCGGAATCACGGCATGCAGGATCTGCGCGATGCCCACGGCCAGTGTCGGTGCACCGCCGGCACGGGACAGGATGGAGTGTTCGCCGATTTCCGCGGCGGTGGCGGTCAGCTGGTCCGGGGTGATCGCAAAGCCCCAGTTGGTCACGATCTGCGCAGCGTG
Organism: Stenotrophomonas sp. Iso1; assembly: GCF_027497995.1. Classification (GTDB taxonomy): domain Bacteria; phylum Pseudomonadota; class Gammaproteobacteria; order Xanthomonadales; family Xanthomonadaceae; genus Stenotrophomonas. Next base: position 203,861 of record NZ_JAODBT010000002.1, read on the forward strand.
GACCACGTCCGTGCCGATGATCGCGGCAGGGCTGTTCATGGCGAAGTAGATGCCCGGCTCGATGATCGAGGCAGCCACCATGGCCATGATCGCAACGAACGATTCCATCAACATGCCGCCATAGCCGATGTAGGCAATGTGGCCTTCATTGGCCAACAGCTTGGGCGTGGTGCCCGAGCTGATCAGCGCATGGAAGCCGGACACCGCGCCACAGGCGATGGTGATGAACAGGAACGGGAACATGCTGCCCTTCCACACCGGGCCAGTGCCGTCGGTGAACTGGGTCAGCGCCGGCATTTTCAGCTCCGGCATCACGATCAGGATGCCGATGGCCAGGCCAACGATGGTGCCGATCTTGAGGAAGGTGGACAGGTAGTCACGCGGGGCAAGTAGCAGCCACACCGGCAACACCGCTGCGACAAAGCCGTAGCCGATCAACATCCAGGTGATCTGCACGCCGGTGAAGGTGAACATCGGGCCCATCACCGGGTCTGCGGCGACCTTACCGCCGTACCAGATGGCGCCAAGCAGCAGCACCAGGCCGACCACGGAGATCTCACCGATCTTGCCCGGGCGGATGTAGCGCATGTACACGCCCATCAAGATGGCGATGGGCATTGTCGCGATGACGGTGAACATGCCCCACGGGCTGCCCTCCAATGCCTTCACCACAATCATCGCCAGCACCGCCAGGATGATGATCATGATCATGAAGACGCCGAACAACGCGATGGTGCCGGGCACCGGGCCCATTTCTTCGCGCACCAGATCGCCCAGCGAGCGGCCATTACGGCGCGTGGAGATGAACAGGATCATGAAATCCTGCACCGCGCCGGCCAGCACCACGCCGGCAATCAGCCAAAGCGTGCCGGGCAGGTAGCCCATCTGTGCGGCAAGCACCGGGCCGACCAATGGACCAGCGCCAGCGATGGCGGCGAAGTGGTGACCGAACAGGACGTGCTTGTTGGTCGGCACATAGTCCAGACCATCGTTGTTGATGATTGCGGGCGTGGCACGGGTGGGATCAACCCCCAACACCTTGTTGGCAATGAACAGGCCGTAATAACGGAAGGCGACCAGGTACAGCGAAACAGCTGCCACCACGATCCATAGGGCATTGATGTGTTCGCCGCGGCGCAGGGCCACAACACCTAGACAGAATGCGCCGATCAGGGACAGAAGCGCCCAGCCGGCTTTGGAAAAACCTTTCATCGAGTCGCCTCGCAGGGGGATGCAAGCAAGGTTCTACCCATGAAGGGCAGGGGTCAACGTGTATGGCAGGTGAAGCGGATGAGACTTTGGTAGTAGGACCCCGTGCCAGCTGTCTGACAACGTGTCCCGTTCTTGCAGGGTGATGACCCATTTGGAACGAATGGTTGCATCGGCAACGGTTGGCTCGGCCATCGACGGAGGCCATTGTCGGTGGAACTTGAAAGGAACCCGATATGAGCAGTGAACCGACCGCGCGCGTGCTGCGCACTTTCCGCGGCATGCCTACCTCCGACGGCGCCGGTGTGCGCCTGACGCGTGTCATCGGCACCCCGATGCTGCCGGATCTGGACCCCTTCCTGATGCTGGATGAATTCGGAACCGACCGTGCCGAGGACTACATCGCCGGTTTCCCCAATCATCCACACCGGGGCTTTGAGACGGTCACCTACATGCTTGATGGCCGTATGCGGCACAAGGACAACCACGGCAACGAGGGTTTACTGACCCCCGGGAGCGTCCAATGGATGACAGCCGGGCGCGGGCTGGTGCATTCGGAGATGCCTGAACAGGAGTCAGGGCGCATGCGCGGTTTCCAGCTGTGGGTGAACCTGCCGGCGCGCGACAAGATGAGCGAGCCGCGTTATCAGGAGTTTGCGCCCGACCAGATTCCGCAGGTCACGCCGGTTGAAGGGGTCACGGTGAAAGTGATTGCCGGGCAGTTGGGCGATGTTCACGGGCCCATCGTGCAGCCTGCGACCGACCCGCTGTACCTGGATATCGCCATGACAGCTGGCAGCCGTTATGTGTACCCATTGCCTGAAGGGCTCAGTGTCTTTGCCTATGTCTTTGAAGGCGGCGTAATGCTGGGTGATGCCGCTAACGCCCGCTCGGTGGTGCAGCACGAGCTGGCCGTGCTGGGTGACGGCCAGCTGGAAATGTTGGCTGGCGCCGGTGGCGCGCGGCTGATCCTGGTCGGAGGCCGTCCGCTGCGGGAGCCGGTCGCACGGCATGGCCCCTTCGTGATGAACACCCGCGAGGAGCTGATGCAGGCCTTTGTGGACTACCAGGAAGGCAAGTTCTGAAGCGCAGGAGCGCGCTGGCGGAAGCCAGAAGCGAGCAACGGCTCAGGCGCCGCCCACCCCGAGGCAACGCCCAGAGCCGGGTGTGTGCCCGGCTGGTTGTGCATGCGTCGATGCGTGGATGAAGCGGGCAGGGCAGTTGCGGCGATTGCCCCTGCTCACTGCGCTTCACTCACTCCTGGTTTGCACCGGCCAAGGTGGACGGGCTGAGGTTGAGCGTCTGCGTCAGGTTCTGCAGGTTGCCCAGCTCGCCGGTGTCGGCGGCATCAATCCAGATCTGTGCGTAGCGGGTCTTGTCCAACTTGACCGTCGTGATGCGGCGCGACTCCAGCCCCGGCAGGTCGCGGCCACCCATGTCGAGCTTGTACCAATGCAGGGACTCGCCGGCGAACGTGCCTTTTTCCGCACGCAAGGCGCGGTTCAACTGCAGGTCCGGGTCGCGCGTGGTCAGCATCAGGTTCAACACGGCACGGCCATCGTCGGTGGTGGCCTTGCACACGATGAACGCGCTCTGCGTCTGTTGCTCCCAATGCAGGCCGCTGTCGGACGGGAGGGTCGGGCACTGGTCGGCTTGCTGGCCCCAGGCGGTACTACAGGCGGCAAGCAACAGTGCGGCAGAAACAATACGGACAGTCTTCACTTCACATTCCCCATAAAACATCGGCCGTGGGCGGCACGACGGCAGTCGTGGATGGTTCTGAAGGCAGCAGCGTTGGCCGGTAGGCAATGTTCCCCTCGCCCCGTCAGCGCATCCCCATGCGCATCCGGCCAAACCCGACGTTATTACAGAATCTACCTCGCTGGCAAAAATGATGTTGCCGGATATGCAAACGGCCCCGTTGAGGGGCCGTTTGCAGGTTGCCGGAAGCGGAGGGCTTACTTGTCGTTACCGATCCACTTGTAGGCGATGCCGCCAATCATTGCGCCCAGAATCGGCGCCACCCAGAACAGCCACAGCTGGCTCAGTGCGCCGGAGCCGGCAAACACCGCCACTGCGGTGGAGCGGGCCGGATTCACCGAGGTGTTGGTCACCGGGATGCTGATCAGGTGGATCAGGGTCAGTGCCAGACCAATGGCGATAGGTGCAAAGCCGGCCGGGGCGCGGCCATGGGTGGCACCCATGATCACCACCAGGAACACCGCCGTCAGCACCACTTCACACAGGAAGGCCGCTGCAACGGCATAGCCGCCGGGCGACAGCGCGCCGTAGCCATTGCTGGCGAAGGCGCCGGCCTGGCTGCCGTCAATCAGGAAGTTGGGATTGCCCTGGGCGATCTGCAGCAGGATGAAGCCGGCAAAAATGCCGCCGAGCACCTGCGCCACGATATAGGGCACCAGGTCCTTGCCCGCGAAACGGCCGCCGGCCCACAGGCCGATGCTCACCGCCGGATTGAAGTGCGCGCCGGAGATGTGGCCAAACGCGTAGGCACCGGTCAACACGGTCAAGCCGAAGGCCAGTGCCACACCGACGAAGCCAATCCCGAGCGGGTTGCCATCACCACCGAAATTCGCTGCCAACACCGCACTGCCGCAGCCTCCCAACACCAGCCAGAAGGTGCCGAGAAACTCGGCGGTCAGTCGCTTTCCCATGCTCATTAGTGTTGTTTCCTTATTGACCCCGAACGGGCGTACGAAAAATAGCCGAATAACCTGTGTAGGTGAATCTAAATCGTTTGCATCTGTCGTCATGTGCCGGCAAATAGCTCCCTGGACAGGCCAAGCGAAGCACGCCGCACTGATCATCCGTGCTTCCCGTCCCCGCCGGGCCAAGCCGGGGAGGGCTGGACTGAGGGACGTCGAAGGCGGATCAGATGGACAAATTGCGGGCGGGCCCGATGTAGAAGTCTCACCCCCGAAAACGGCAACAACGCCCCTCATCTGCCCCTGCGGTGCACCTTCTCCGCTTACCGGGAGAAGGGACGGAAGCACACATTGCCGGCGCTTTTTTGCCGACCCAAGCGAGATTCGGCGCTAACCAGACCGGGGAGGAGCTGCGAGCGAGGGGTCTTCGTGCGAGCGTCAGCGGCGAGGTCGAAGGTGGTTGAATGCGATCCAACGGCAGCGGCATGTCGACGAGACTGTTCACCGTATCCGAGGGCCCAGCTCACCGCGGCAGCGGGATGAACTCCTTGTCATCGCCGGGGATGGTGCCGAAGCGTCCGCTCTGCCAATCGTCCTTGGCCTGCTCGATGCGCTCTTTAGAGCTGGACACAAAGTTCCACCACAAATGCCGAGGGCCATCCAACGGTTCGCCGCCCATCAACATCGCTTTGACCGGTGTCTTGGCACGCAGGCGGCCCCGCGCACCCGGCTCGGGAATGATCAGGTGCTGGGTGGGCACATCGACGCCATCCAACTGTGCGTCACCTTCCAGGATGTAGAGCGCGCGTTGTACATGCGAGGTGTCCAGATCAATTTCGGCATCCGGGTTCAGGTCGATGGCGACATTCAAGGTGTCAGCGAAGACCTTGACCGGCGATTCTTCGCCGTAGGCGCGGCCCGCGATCACCCGGAGCCAGGCACCATCACGGCGCTGTTGCGGTAGCTGCTCGGCCGGGAAATGAAAGAATGCCGGGTCGGTTTCCTCGTGCGCTTTGGGAAGCGCCACCCAGGTCTGCATGCCGTGCACCGCCTGCTCCTGCGCGCGGACGTCGGCCGGGGTGCGTTCGGAATGGGCGATGCCGCGGCCGGCAGTCATCCAGTTCACGTCGCCGGGGCGGATCACCTGTTCCGAGCCGAGCGTGTCGCGGTGGCCGATCTGCCCGGCCCAGAGGAAGGTCACCGTCGCCAGGCCGATGTGCGGATGTGGACGCACATCGATGCCTTGGCCTGGGCTGAAGATGGCCGGCCCCAGGTGGTCCACGAATACAAACGGCCCGACACTGCGTGCCTGCAACGAGGGCACCGCACGGCGTACCTGAAAGCCGCCGAGGTCATGAACGCGTGGGCTGATGATGGTGGTCATGATGTCTCCATGGTGGGAACCAGGGCCGCAGGATGGCATGGGCGATGCGAGTACGTCGTGACCAGCGCGGCAACGGATTGTCTTGTTGGCTTGGTTCTTTTGTCTTGAAAGCAGGTGCAACGGCAATGCTCCCGCACGTCTCTTCGCCGTTGAAGGTGGAGCGACTTCATCAAGTGTGAAGGGCGGGAAAGGGCTGCGTGCTACCGGCGCGATGCCAACCTGTCCGCCAATCGTGTCGGTTCGGGCAGTCGATAACCGCGCAGGCAATCCAGCACCAACGGCAGGCACGCTGCCACCGAGACACGATGCCCGGGTGATACGAACAACGGGTTGCATCGTGGCTTGCTGCGCAGCACCCAACCCACCTGCCGGCCTTTGAACATCAATGGCGAATGATCACCCTGCAGCGGGCCGGGCTCGTCGTAGTCGCCCACCAGCCGGCTCTTGCCAATGCCGATGCTGGGCAGCCCGGTGAGTACACCAAGATGCGCGGCAATGCCAAGCCCGCGTGGATGCGCGATGCCGTGACCATCGACCATCACCAGTTGCGGTACATGCGGCAACTGCGCAAGCGCCTGAAGGGCCGCAGGCAACTCGCGGAAGCTGAGCAGGCCGGGGATGTAGGGCAGGGCCGTGGGTAGGCGCGCCAGCGCAGACGCCATGGCCGCAAGGCTGACGCCATCCAGCAATACCGCCGCCGCAAGCGTGGTGCGGCCACTGTCCTCGAATCCGCTGTCGATACCGGCAACCCGGGCGGGCAGGCCAACCAGCGCATCGGTCAGTTCAACCTGTGCTGCCAACGCCACCTGTTGTTGGCGCAGCTTCGCGTAGTCGGGGGAAATTGAATTCATGGCACCCAGCCTGCCAGCTCACAGGTCATCGGGGCGTGTGGGGCGGGGGGTGTGGCGACCGGCTACAATCGGCCTCTTTCTTCCCCCCAACCCGGAGACATCCGCAGTGACCCGCAAACTCGTGCTGTTGCGCCATGGCCAGAGCCAATGGAACCTCGACAATCGCTTCACCGGTTGGGTGGACGTAGAGCTCACCGAGCAAGGCCGCCGGGAAGCTGCCGCCGCCGGTCGGCTGATGAAGGAAGAAGGGCTGCAGTTCGATGTCGCCCATACCTCGGTGCTCAAGCGTGCCATCCACACCTTGCAGGGCGCGTTGGCCGAACTCAACCAGGACTGGCTGCCGGTCAGTAAATCCTGGCGACTGAATGAGCGTCACTATGGTGGCCTGCAGGGTTTGGACAAGGCTGAAACCGCTGCCAAGCATGGCGAGGAGCAGGTCAAGGTCTGGCGCCGTTCCTACGACATCCCGCCGCCGTCGATGGACCTGGAAGACCCGGGCCACCCGATCCACGACCGTCGTTACGCCGGGCTGGACCGCAACGCGCTGCCGGGCACCGAGTCGCTGGCGACCACGCTGGACCGCGTGCTGCCGTACTGGCACGACGCCATCGCACCGCAGTTGAAGGACGGCAAGACTGTGCTGGTCACCGCCCACGGCAACTCGCTGCGCGCGCTGTACAAGTACCTCAACAACGTAAGCAAGGAAGCCATTCTGGAGCTCAACATTCCGACTGGCATCCCGTTGTTGTTTGAATTGAATGACGACCTCACCGTGCAGTCGTTCCGTTACCTGGGCGATCCGGAGGCGGCGAAGAAGGCCGCCGAGGCCGTCGCCAACCAAGGCAAGGCGAAGTAAGCCAGCGCCCACGTTTCACCTGGACACCCGGCCTTGTGCCGGGTGTTCTGTTTTTGTGGCCGTGGTTGGCCCTGTGCCATGATCCGGCACGGAAAAAACAAAGGAGTGAAGCGTGAGGCGAAAGGTGATTTCTGGATGTCTTGCCCTGCTGTTGGCAGGCAGCGCCATGGCGGCGACCGCACCGGCGGCCCCATCCGCTTCGCCAACCTTGCAAGATGCGCAGCGTGGTGGCGGCCAACCCTACGAAGTCATCGGCAGTGAAGTGTGGGATGTGCCGGATCCGGTATCGGCCCGTGTCTACCAGGTGTTCGTCGCCTTGCCGACCGGTTATGCCGAGAACCCGGAACGGCGCTATCCGGTGCTTTACGTCACCGACGCGGATTATGCCTTTCCTTTGATTCGGCAGATGGCGCGGCGCTTGAACGTCGAAGGGCCGCGTATCGAGGACTTCATTCTGGTGGGCTTGTCCTATGCGAAGGGTGACGGTGGCATGCCCAGCCGCCGCCGCGACTACACGCCCACCCCCAACGGTCCGAGTGGCACGCCCGCCGATAGCGTGCACGGTGGCGGTGCGTCCTACCTGGGGTATCTGGACAGCCAGGTATTACCGTTCATCGCACAGCATTACCGCACCGACGAACAGCGCAGGTTGTTCCTCGGCCACTCCTACGGCGCCTTGCTGGGCACGCAGATTCTGTTCGAGCGTCCGCAGCTGTTCTCCGGCTACATCCTCGGAAGCCCGTCGTACTGGTACGACCAGCACGTGATGGAGCGTCAGGAGAGCCGCTTCGCTGCAGCGCATCGTGACCTGCCGGCACGGATATACATGTACGTCGGTGAGCGTGAGGCACTGGCACACGGTGGCGACGCTGACATGGTGGAAGATGCCCGGCGGATGCAGAAGGTGTTGGCATCGCGCAGGTATGCATCGCTGCAGTTGCACCTGGATGTGCTCAACGACGAGGACCACCTGACCGTCGCGCCGCGTGGATTCATGCAGGGGCTGCAGTACCTGCTGGCGCAGTCAGCATCTGCGGGCAAGGCGGAGTAAGCCACGCCCTTGGAATCCCTCTCCAGAACCCGGTGCAAGCCGGGTTTTTGTTTGCCCGGCGCAAACCTCACGGGCCATTTACGGCACAGCTGAAAAATTGTGCACTCCATCCTGTTGTGTACGGCCCTACGGCGGGGCGCGTAGCGGCAGCGAGGCTTCTTCCCAAGTGCAGGAAAAAAGATCATGAGCAAGCCGGCAGTAGTACTGGTACATGGTTTCTGGGGCGGTGCGGCCCATTGGGCCAAGGTCATCCTGGAGCTGAAGAAACTGGGGTACACCGATATCCATGCGGTGGAGAACCCGCTCACGTCATTGGCCGACGACGCCGAGCGCACCCGCAAGATGGTGGCGCAGGTGCAGGGCCCGGTGGTGCTGGTCGGGCATTCCTACGGCGGTGCGGTAATCAGCGAGATGGGCAACCAGAGCAACGTGAAAGCGCTGGTGTTCATCGCCGCGTTTGCGCCCGATGCCGGTGAAAGTCCGGGCGGTATCACCCAGCAACACTTGCCGGAAGCGGCGCCCAACGTGGTGCCCGACAGTGACGGTTACCTGTGGTTGAACCCAGCAAAGTTCCACGAAAGCTTCTGTCAGGATCTGTCGTCCGACCAGGCCTTCGTGATGGCGGTGACGCAGAAAGCACCGCTGGCCAGCACCTTCGGCGACAACGTCACCGACCCGGCATGGAAGCACAAACCCAGCTGGTACCAGCTCTCCCGCCAGGATCGGATGATCCACCCGGCAAACCAGAAAGCGATGTCCGACCGCATGAACGCGCGCAAGGTGCTGACGTTGGACGCAAGCCACGCTTCATTGGCATCGCATGCCACGGACGTTGCGGCATTGATCGACGACGCTGCGAAGGCCACCGTGGGTTGATGGCTGCGTGGCCGGGCAGGCGAAATGCACCCGGCTCGTCGTGTCGCGCAGTAGCGCATCACCCAATCAATTGCAGGAGCAACGCGTGGTCGTGCAGTGGGTTGATGCGTGCGCGACTTTGTTTGACTGGCACAGGGCAGGTTTGGTGGCTCAGGCTGCGCCGGTGCCAGCGCCGAGGCGGCCTGATAGCAACCAATGTCCGTCGTATCGTGACCTACGGCAGGTGCGGCGGTGGCAGCGTTGACTAGTCTGCAGGCAGACATCTCTGCAGGTTGCCGCCACCACCATGCTGTCTCCTCGCACATCCCCTCGGGCCGTACTGCCACAGTCGCGTCGCCGTACGTTGTTCGAGGCAGAGCGGCTATCGGTGCGGGTGAGCTGGTATGCGCCTGGCCTACGCATGCACCGACATGCGCACGATTGCCACCAGGTGTCATTGCTGTTGATGGGAACGCTGGGCGAGCAGGGGCCGCGTGACGACGTGCGCCTGGCCACGCCCGCTGTCGGTATCAAGCCAGCGGGCGCAGTGCATGCCAACGACTACGGGCCGGTGGGTGCTTTGATCCTTGGCTTCAATTTACCGCCAGCGTTCAACCTGCCGGATGCACTGGGTAGCAGCGACGCCGCGCAGTGGCGGCTTGATCCGCCACCTGCGTTGCTGGCGCAGGGGCGCTCGACATTAGCCCAGCTATTGGCTGGCGCCACGGCGGCCTGCGACACCGAGGCGATGTTGTGGGAACTGCTCGCTACCGTGGGCAGCGTCCCACCGCGCCCATCAGGCACGCCGCCCCTATGGATCGCGCGGGTATGTGAGCGGCTGCAGCAGGAAGCCGCTTCGCTGACGGTGCTGGCACAGGAGCAGGGCCTGCATCCGGTGTACTTCGCTCGTGCGTTCGCACGCTGGATGGGCTGCACGCCTTCCACCTTCCGTACACGTGCGCAGTTGCAACGCGCCTTGCCCCTGCTTGCTGCTGGGCAGCCGCTGGCGATGGTGGCATTGCATGCGGGCTTTGCCGACCAGGCGCATTTCAGCCGTGTCGCGCGCCAGCACAGTGGGCTGACGCCTGCGCGATTGCGAGGGTTGCTGGGCGATTGAGCAGGTTCAATCCGTTCAATACGCGGTGCCATATGCAGCTTCATCCTCGTCACACCTCTCATTGGAATCGACGTATGTCGCTGCGCGCTGTGTGTCTCTGGCTGATGATCGTGCCGGCCTGTCTCTCGACGCTGTGGTCTGCACACGCGGCAGCGCCGGAGCGGGCAACGCAGCAGCTGCGTGTGTTTCTGGATGGCATCCCCGAGCTGGGGCCGGGCTATGCGGTGGTGGTGGTTGATCGCGAGCGGCAGTTGCTGGGCTATGTCCGTGGCACGCGCAATGCCGCCAGTGGCGCGCCGCTGACGATGGCCACGCCGATGTACATCGCTTCGCAGACCAAGTCCTACATGGGCCTGCTGGCAGAGTTGCTGGATCAGCGCGGTGTGCTGCGTCTGGACAGCACCTTGGTCGAGCACTGGCCGCAGCTGCGGCTGCCTGATGGTGTGGATCCAGCAGCGTGGACGCTGGCCGACCTGCTCAATCACCGGGTGCCCTTGAGTGGCGATGCCCTCACCACACTAGAGGCCTATATCGGCGCACCGGATCCAGCCTTGTATCCGCAGTTGCTTGGCAGTTTGGCCACGGCGCGTGCCGCCGGGTTCGACTACGACAATCTCGGCTACAACATCTATGCGGCAATCCTGTACCAGCACACCGGCAAGTCTTGGCAGGCATGGTTGCAGGATGAATTGTTCACGCCGTTGCAGCTGCGCGAAACCGCCGCACAAACCTCCGCATTCGAACCGACGCAGTTGGCCTTCAATCATCAATGGCTGGGGCAGGACTTGGGCTGGCAGGTGGTCGCGCCGAAGCCGGACGCCATCATGCATTCGGCGGGCGGGATGATGACCTCACCACGCGACCTGGGCCGTTGGCTGCGGTTGCAGCTGGGTGGTGCGGCACCTGCGGGTTTGGATGCGCGCGCGCTGGAAGCGGCGCACCGCATCGGGGCAGACGTGGATATCAAGGCGCGCAACGCCTATGAATTGCCGTGTCGCGGCTATGCGTTTGGCTGGAATGTCTGTGATTTCGAAGGCCATACGCTCTACATCCATGGCGGCAGTTACACCGGCGCGCGCAGCATGATGGCGTTCTCGCCGGACCTGGGCGTGGGCATCGGCGTGTTCTCCAACTCGGACAACGCCACCGGTTGGCTGACCTCGCGTACCGTGGTGCAGTTCTTCCAGTACCTCGTGGATCATCCGGATGCCGCCACCTGGGCCAGGACCCGCCAGGACATTTACCCGCAACGCGTCGCCGAGCAACTGGCAGGCATGCGCGCCCGCCAGGCGAAGGCGCGTGACAACGTGCGTTGGCACGGTTGGACGTGGAAGCCGCAGGGGGACGAGCTGCAAACCTATGTAGGTAGCTATCGCGGTGAGCGTCTGCCGGTAGAGGCGCAGGTCCTTGCAACCGACGGTGGGCTACGCCTGCAGATCGGCGCGCTGGCGCGCAGTCTGGAGCCAGCGGTTGTGGATCTGTTCGGCGCCCAGAATGGCTCATTGGATGCAGTGGAACCACTGCAGTTCCTGCATCGCGGATTGGAGCTGGGGTTTCAATTCGATGGAGAGCGCTATTGGCGGGCGGACGCACCTGCAGCGCGTTGATCAGGCAGAGAAAACTGCTGGCAATGGATCGGCGCAATGCAGCGTGATGGGGCCGGGAAGAAATGCCCCGCCGTAAGTCGAATACGGGTCGTCGTCGTGTCGCTGTTTGCTTGAGCAAGTGCACAGGCAGATGGCGCCAAGCTGCGAAACGCGAGGGTGTCACAGGTGCGGATGCCGGTTATTTCTGGTGGTGGTTTGTCCAGTAGGAATACCAACAATCAATCCGTATCAAGGGATTGATTGTTGGCCGGTTCTGGCTTCCGCAGCCGCCTGTTGATTATTGATCAGCGACTCACAGCGGTGACAGCACCCACGGGCTGTCCTTATCGGTCATAAGATCTTCCGCAGTGCCGATAATTCCATCCAGCATCATGTTCTGGCCCGACCAGCTGGCCCGGCCGATAATGTAGCTCTTTGCAAACTGTGGCCAGGACGAAAAATTGGAGTGCAGCTCGCTGTCAACATGCGCAAGGATGCGGCTCAGCTCTTCTTTTTCTATGTACCCACAGTCAAATGACATCCGGGAAACAGTGACGAGGCGGCCCAGATCCCAGGCCAATATCCCATTGCTGTAATCCTTCGGAGGATACTGCCCGTTGACCTTGTCTTTAAGCAGGCGGAAAACAGACCGAATATTCTCCAGCATATCCATGGCCTTGCCGAGTGCTGCAAGAACCTGATGCTTTTCCTCGGACGACTCCTCCGCAGCAATCAACCCACGCACCGTTTCCGGCGGGCCGTATCGGCCGCTTGCCACCAATGCTTCAAGTACTTCGTGAACTTCGTCTTCTGGGCTTCCCTTCATGTAAATGGGAAAGACAATGTCGTACAGAAATCTGTGCCCATACCGGCTGAGTGATTCGAGTGCTTCAGTTGCCTCTTCGCGCGAATTTATATCCCAGTTTGAATCAAGCGTGTCGGTGATGCTGTCGTGGGCCAATCCCGTTGTGTGACTGTCGCAATACGTCATGATCTGCTCGGAGTTGATCAGGCCAGCTTCGAGCGCTCGCCGCTCTTCTCGGCTTGTCACCGCTCCATTCGGGCATTTCCGGTATTTTTTTCCGGAGATGGCCTGGAACAGTTTTTTGAGTAGGCTCATGAATCAGATTGCCTTGAAAGTGGCACTGGTGGCACGGCGCTTGAGCTCGCCTACAAGCGCATCAAAATCAGAGTCTTTTGCCATGTGGATGGCGTCGAACTCATGTTTCCTGGGCGTCAATGACGGCATGCTGATTTCTACGGTTTTCTCTTCGACCGATGTATTGGTTTCCGGGATGTTGGTGATGGTGACTTTGTCGATTGCGTCATAGCTCACCGTGGTCGGTATGCCGCGGAATCGCTGAACTGTGGTGAAGGTCAAGCCCTTGTCATCAAGGACGATGTTGGCCCCCTGGCTGTTGGCTGCGCGCTTCTTGAAAAGTGTTCCAACTGTCAGGTACGTGACATAGAGCCCCAGCAAGGTGAGAACGCCGTTGGCCACACCTTTGGGAAGATGCAACCAAAGGGTGCCTATTTTCAGGTCGGGGATTGGGATGATGATTGAAGCGATAATTATTGCGGGGCCAATGAGCCCAAAAGCGAGCTCAAGAATGGAGTATTCCATTTTGTAGTTAATGGTCTGCATGTGAATCAGGTCCTTTAATGTCATGTGTTGACGTGTCCCGCCCTTGGTATCCGGCTGGAATGCGAGGGTAGGGTTGGCATAATGCACAAGCGGGGAAGGGCGCTCTTGTCGCCACTTCTTCCTCCCGGGAGATGGCGCCAAGGTCTCGGCCTCGGGCGGATTCTACCCATTTTTCACAAATTTAAATGGGAGTTGTCACACGGACAGCGCCAGCCTTTTGCCGGGTTGCGGATGAGGGGTGAGTTGTCCAACTGCCTTGGTCAGATCGACCTTTCTCAGGCAGTCGCCATTGCACGACCTCGCCGGGGGCAGAGATCGTTGCGGTCAAAACTGGACGTGTGCAGTAGCGGCTTTCTGCAGTGCCGCCGGATGAGGAAAAGTCGATCCCTGCTTGTAACGACCCACTCATTTTCATGGGCGTAGCAACGTACCTTTTCGACGGAACGACGCGATGCCGAAATGAGTTTTTACAACGGCCGCTGCATCAACGGAAAAACTGACTGGGTGTCAGCCCAAAGCGGCGCTTGAACATGGTGGTGAACGCGCTTGGGCTTTCGTAGCCCAGCGCCAGCGCCACGTCGATGACTTTCTCGCCTACCGCCAACCGTTCTAGTGCGCGCAACAACCGCGCCTGCTGTCGCCACTGCCCGAAGGTCATGCCCAGCTCGCGTGCGCACAGGCGCTGGATGGTCTTTACGTCCACTTTCAAGCGAGCGGCCCAGTCCTGCAGGGTGGAGGCATCTTCCGGACGTCGCTCCAGTTGCCGGGCGATCACGCGCAGGCGTTTGTCGCTGGGCTCGGGCAGGTGCAGCGGCAGCACCGGCAGGGTCTGCATTTCATCCAGGATCAAGCGCATCAAACGGCCATCGCGAGAGTCTTCGCGATAGGGTTGTTTGACTGTCACCGCGGCGCGTATCAATGCGGCCAACAAGGGCGTGATCGACACGGCAGAAGGCCCCGCCGCTGGCTGCGTCATCGCGGCGGGGGAAATGTACAGGCTGCGCATCTGCACCAGACCAATGCAGTGCACCTGGTGGCCGGTTCCCGCCGGTATCCAGATGGCGCGGGTGCTGGGTACTACCCAGCGGCCGATGCCCGCACGCACCACCAGCACGCCCGATTCGGCGTAAACCAACTGGTGGCGATCAGGATGGTGATGCAGCGGGATGACGGTGTCCGCGCTGTAGTCGCGCGCCTTGCAGAACACCGTCGTCTCCGGCCCGGCCGGCAGTGGGCGGCGCTTGCCGGCGCGGAGTGGGGTGTCCTTTTCGAGAGGGTGCATGACCATATCGCGCAAGAAGGGCGTTCGCGGCGACTCTACCATGCAGCCGGTCCTTCCCCCCTGCGGTCTTGCCATGTCCTCTACCGTTCCACCCGTTGCTGCATCGACCACCGCTCCGCGCCGCCCGGTTGCAGTGGGCGTGCTTGCTGCCATCAGCAGCTCGCATCTGGTCAACGACATGATGCAGTCTTTGATCCTGGCGCTGTATCCCATCTTCAAGTTGCAGTTCCATTTGAGCTTCACTCAAGTGGGCATGATCACCTTGACCTACCAGCTCACCGCGTCGTTGTTCCAGCCACTGATCGGCCTGCGCACCGACAAACAACCGGCGCCGTACTCGCTGCCGATGGGCATGACCTCGACGTTGTGTGGGCTACTGCTGTTGGCCTATGCGCCGAACTTCAGCATGGTGCTGGTCGCAGCAATGCTGGTAGGCATTGGCTCGGCCATTTTCCATCCGGAATCTTCGCGCATCGCGCGTTTGGCATCGGGCGGCCGCCATGGCTTGTCGCAATCGGTGTTCCAACTGGGCGGCAATGCTGGCACGGCCATTGGCCCACTGTTGGCTGCTGCGGTCATCGCACCGAACGGGCAGCGTAGCGTGGCTTGGTTCAGTGGTGCGGCACTGCTGGGCATTGGCTTGCTGATGTATGTGAGCCGCTGGTATCAGCAGCATCTGGTCGTCAGCGCGGCCAAGCCCAAGATCGCGGTGGCGAACAATGAATCCTTGCTGCCGCCGCGTACCGTGGCCTGGGTGATCGCTATCCTGCTGGTGCTGATTTTCAGCAAGTACTTCTATATCGCTGGCTTGAGCAGCTTTTACACGTTCTACCTGATGCAGAAGTTCAACGTCACCGTGCAGAGTGCGCAGCTGCACTTGTTCGGTTTCCTGGCGGCATCGGCGGCAGGCACCTTGCTGGGTGGCCCGCTGGGCGACCGCATTGGCCGCAAGCCGGTGATCTGGGCGTCGATTCTGGGCGTAGCGCCGTTCGCCTTGATGCTGCCGTACGCCAACCTGCAATGGACGACCGTGCTGACGTTGATCATTGGCTTTGTACTGTCGTCCGCATTCTCGGCCATCCTGGTCTACGCGCAGGAGCTGATGCCGCATCGTATCGGCGCGGTATCGGGCATGTTCTTCGGCTTCGCGTTTGGTATGGGCGGGCTGGGGGCAGCGGTGCTCGGTGTGCTGGCCGATCACACCAGCATTCTGTGGGTCTACAAGGTGATCTCGTTCCTGCCGCTGCTGGGCATGGTGGCGGCATTCCTGCCCAATCGCCGTTCGCGTTGAGGTTATCCTTTGCACGTATGACGAAGCCCGGCCTGTGCCGGGCTTCGTCGTTCAGGGTTTGGCCGCGCCACCTGCTTCGTACCAGCCGCGCGAGCGGTTGACGATGGCTACCACGGACAGCATCACCGGCACTTCAATCAACACGCCGACCACCGTTGCCAGCGCGGCCCCGGAATGCACGCCGAACAGGCTGACCGCAGCAGCGACTGCCAGCTCGAAAAAGTTGCTCGCACCGATCAACGCCGACGGCCCGGCCACGCAATGGGCCACGCCCAGTCGTCGGTTGAGCCAATAGGCCAGTCCAGCGTTGAAGTACACCTGCAGCAGGATCGGCACGGCGAGGATGGCGATGATCATCGGTTGCTGGATGATCTGCCGGCCCTGGAAGCCGAACAGCAATACCAGCATCAGCAGCAATGCAGCCAGCGAGAGTGGCCCAAGCCGATGCAGTACAGACTGCAGTCGCACCGGCCCGCCATGTGCCAGCAGCCAGTGCCGCAACAATGCCGCCACTCCAATCGGGATCAGGATGTACAGCGTCACCGACAGCATCAACGTCGCCCAAGGCACGCTGATGGCGGAGATGCCCAGCAGCAGTGCGACCAGCGGTGCGAATGCAAGCACCATGATCGCGTCGTTGAGTGCTACCTGGCTCAGGGTGAAGTTGGCATCGCCCCGACACAGGTTGCTCCATACGAACACCATCGCGGTGCAGGGCGCGGCGGCCAGCAGAATCAGGCCTGCCATGTAGGAGTCGATCTGCGCGACCGGCAACCATGGTGCGAAGACATGACGCAGGAACACCCAGCCCAGCAGCGCCATCGAGAACGGTTTGACCGCCCAGTTGATGAAAAGGGTGACGCCGATACCGCGCCAGTGCTGGCCAATCTGACGCATCGCGCCGAAGTCCACCTTCAGTAGCATGGGGATGATCATCAACCAGATCAGTACCGCCACTGGCAGGTTCACCCGGGCAACTTCCATGCCACCCAATCGGGCGAAAAGAGCAGGGAAGGCGTGGCCCAGCGTGGTACCGACGACGATGCACAACGCGACCCATAACGTCAGGTAGCGCTCGAAGCCACCCATGCGTTGGGTTGGGTCAGTCATCGCTACGGATCTCGTCCTTCGTCTGCAACAGGCCAATACGGTCCAGCGCCGTCTTCAATCGAGCGCGGTCCGTCCAGGTATCGGGAGGCAGCGCCAGCAAGGCTTGCAGGCGGGCCTTGACGATGCCATGCGCCCACGCGAATGCCTGCTGCTTGTCTGCATCGCTACCTTCCACTGCCGCCGGATCGGGCAGCCCCCAATGCGTACGCAAAAAATCGCCGAACACGACCGGGCAGGTTTCGGCAGCAGCCGAATCGCACACGGTGATGATCAGATCCATTCTTGGTGCATCGGGCGTGGTGAATTCATCCCAGGATTTGCTACGTAGGCCGATGCTGCTGATGCCATCGGCAGAAAGCTGGGCCAGTGCGAAGGGGTTGATCGTGCCGGTGGGCTGGCTGCCGGCGCTGAAGGCAGCGAAGCGGTTGCCGCCCCAAGCACGCAGCGTTGCTTCGGCCAACACGCTGCGCGCGCTGTTGCCGGTGCACAGGAAAAGAATATTTGTGGTCATGGTTCAATCCAGGACGAAGTGTTTGTGCATGCAGGTTGCCGAGGCAGGGCAGAGGCTGCGGAACTCGCTGGTGGCAGCAATCGCATCGGCGACGTGCCCGCGCTCAATCACGGCATAGCCAAGGTGGCTGAAGAACGGCGCTGCGGTTTCAGTCAGTAACGTCAGCTGGGTAACGCCCCGCAGCGCGGCGTGTTGCTCCAGTGCGTATATCAGGCGCTTGCCGAGGCCGGTTCCGCGCACGTTGGGTGCCACCGCCAATGAACGCAGCAGCCCCGCTGGCGGCATCACCTGTACACCGACGACGCCGACGATCTGCTGGCCCGTAGCTGCAACCAGGAACTCGATGTGGCTGGTTGCGAGGTCGTCGCAGGGCAGTGCGGCCAAGGCCAGCAAAGCGTGGATAGCGGAGAGGTCGGCTTGGCTGGCGGGGCGAATGCGGAGTTCCATCGTCGATTACTCAGCAGCGGTCTTTGGGCGCAGCGGCATCGCAGGGCGCGCCACCGCAACAGTTGTGCGTGAGGTAAGCCAACAACGCATTCATGGCCGGGTAGTTGGCGCGGTAGCAGACGTTGCGCCCGATGCTCTCGCTCTGCACCAGACCGGCATGCACCAGCTCTTTCAGATGGAAGGACAGCGTGGCATTGGGCACTGACAACGCCTCGGCGATATCGCCGGCCATGCGCCCGTCCGGGCCGGCCTCTACCAAGAGGCGGAAAGCCGCCAGCCGGGTGGCATGGCCGAGTGCGTTCAGGGCGGAGATTGCGTGGTTTGTTTCCATTCTTCTAGAATAGTCGAATGAATATGACAGAACAACCCACCCTCATCGATCTCCCTGCGGTTGATCCCAACCTGCTGCCAGCACCCTGCGTCGAGCGGCTGAGCTCCGGCACGGCCACCCATCCACCACGCATCCTGTTGCTGTACGGTTCACTGCGGCCAGAGTCCTACAGCCGCAAGCTGGCACTGGAGGCCGAGCGCATCCTGCGCCAGCTGGGCGCTGATACGCGCGTGTTTGATCCGCATGAGCTGCCAATGCTGGACAGCTGTGGCAAGGAGCATCCCAAGGTGCAGCAGTTGCGAGAATGGTCACAGTGGTCCGAAGGGCAGGTGTGGGTGTCACCCGAGCGGCATGGCACGGTGACCGGCGTCCTCAAGAATCAGATTGACTGGTTGCCACTGGAAGAAGGCAGCGTTCGCCCCACGCAGGGCCGCACATTGGCGGTGATGCAGGTCAGCGGTGGCTCGCAGTCGTTCAATGTGGTCAACGCACTGCGCGTGTTGGGCCGTTGGATGCGCATGGTCACCATCCCCAATCAATCGTCGGTGCCGAAGGCGTGGCAGGAGTTTGATGGCAACGGTCGCATGCGCCCATCGCCTTACTACGACCGCGTGGTGGACGTGATGGAAGAGCTGGTGAAGTTCACGCTGATGGTGCGCGGGCGCAGCGACTACCTGGTTGATCGCTACAGCGAACGCAAAGGGGCGGCCGAAGCGGCTGCCTTGGCGCGTGCTGCGGGGGTGATCGAAACGGTCGAGAGGTGACGGATCGGCCTGGCCGGTGATGTGAAAAGCCCGGCTCTGCCGGGCTTTTATGTGGCAAACACGATGGTTTTACGACAGCGGGTACGGAACGCGGGCCGCTCCGCGCAGGTTCGCCAGCGATGCCTTGCCAGAGCAGCGTTTGGGGAAAGAGGATATGCGTCGCGTGCCAGAGGCTCCCTTTGAGGGGGCGCCCGCTCATGCATCTGATTGACCTCATGTAAGAATGTTCCCCGGTTCGTTCACCACAAGGGTGTATCGCAGCCTCGCCGTGCGGTCACAACCTGATGAGAAGCCTCTTTTCGATGTATCGATCATGCTGAGCCAACACTTCCTGTTCTTCTTCGCCATGCTCGGCGCCTTCAGTGGTGTCAGTGCGGCAACGTTTCTGTGGTGGCAAGCCAAGGGCAAACCCACACAGCGTTGGCTGTCGTTGCTGATCTTGGCCGTGGGGGTGCGGACCGGAAAATCCGTGGCCTTCTATTTCTGGTCGGATATCCCAAGAGTCGTTCTGCAGATCGGCCTGACCGCTTGCTTCATGATCGGGCCGTGCCTGTTCTTCCTGGTGCGCTCAAGCCAGAGCGATACCGCAGGGCTGGGGCGAGCAGACCGCTGGCATATCGCCGGCGTGCTGCTTCTGGTAGTCGCCGTGAACGTATTCCTGCCTTATGCCGACAACATCGAGCTGTGGCGCGATGTCATAACGCCGGGTATCAATTACGCGTGGCTGGCTTACCTATTGCTTGCCACCGTCCAGGTGTATCTCCATCGCACCCGGCTTCCGGGTGCTGCATCCAGCCGGTTGGTGCTGGCGGCATTGGTGAGCATCTGGATCATCTGGGTCGCGTATTACACCGCTGGCTACACCTCTTACATCGTGGGTGCGCTGTCCTTCACTTTCATTCTGGCTTCGAGCGTCGTGATTTATCTGCGCCTGCGTTCTGGTCAGGCGCCGATTGAGCCCTACCAGGATCGTCGGATTCCCGAATCAGAGGCGGCTGTGCAGCTGCAGGCATTGGCCGCGTTGATGGCGCAGGAACGGTTGCATCTGGACCCCGGACTGACCCTGCCTCGGCTTGCTCGCCGGCTGGGTATGCCCCAGACCCGGCTGTCGCAGTTGCTCAACGACAATAACCAGACCTCGTTCAAGCAGTACCTGGCGCAACTGCGCGTGGTCGAGGCAAAAGTGCTGCTGCGACAGTCGCCCACCAAGCCTCTCGAAGCAGTGGCCGAAGAGGCGGGCTTCCAATCGATGTCGACCTTCCACAGCGCCTTCAAAAAGTGGGAAGGGGTCACGCCTGCAGCGTTCCGAGCGGGTGGAATCGACTCCGGAAATCGATTTCAGCACTCCTGAAATATAACGCAACACATTGATCTGAAAGGGATGCCATAGGGTTGCTGCTCCGACCAACGAGCTGGCCCCGATGCATACATTCCGCTTCATCAGACTCCCTCTTCTGCTCCTGCTGTCTGCCTGGTTGGGCGGTATTTCCGACGTCCATGCGGGTAACGCCGCCGCTGGGGATGTCGCTGCCAGCCGCACACTCACCCGTGTTCCTGCAGCGCCGGCCGGTGCTGTCCAGTCTGTCGCCAAGGCCGTCATCCAGCCCGCCGACCACGGCAGCCAAGGGCGCATCCTGTTCATCCTTGCCAGTAGCCGTGTCCATGGGACATCGCTTTTGCCGGCCAGCATCAGCTTCGGCGAAGTCGTGCATGCGTGGGATACGTTCCAGGCAGCGGGCTATGCGGTGGACTTTGTTTCGCCCGACGGCGGGGGCGTACCGATCCTCGACGAATATGTCAGCGAGGATGTGGCGTCCCGTGTGGAAGACGAGAACCTCATGAGCGGACTGAGGAACACGGCCAAACCCGAGCAAGTCGACCCTGGCCGATACCGCGCCGTGTACTACGTCGGGGGGAGCAATGCCATTTATGGCGTGCCGGAGCATCCCGTCCTCCAGAACATCGCCATGCAGGTTTACGAGCGCAATGGCGGCGTGATCTCGGCCGTTTGTCATGGCACGGCTGGAATCGTGAACCTCAAGCTCTCCGGTGGACCAAACCTGGTGGCGGGCAAGCGCATCACTGGCTTTCCCGAAGAACACGAAAGGCAGGACGCGGCCTATTTCAAGGAATTTCCCTTCCTGATCCGGAAAACGGTCGAAGCCCGTGGGGGCGTGTTCCATGCGCTGGACAGTGAAGCGCCCTATATCGAAATCGATGGTCGTGTGGTCACCGGCCAGAACTATGCGTCCGCAAAGCCGGTCGCTGAGGCCGTCGTCGATGTTCTTCGCACGTTATCCAGCCAGCAGCCGGGCAGCAGCGCTGAAGGTTGAGTTGTAGAAAACCGCCCATGCCGGGCGATGCAGGGCCACATTCGTACTTCAACCATTTCAGGAAAAGCCATGAAAATTTCGATTCGATCAACGATTCTTGCGGGCGTACTTCTGCTTCTTTCCACGCCGGCTATCGCCCAGAACAGCGAGCGTGAAGCGGTGGATCAGGTCATGCAGAAGATGATGCGGGCGTTTGAAGCGGGCGACCCCAATCTGATCTTTGAGGTGCTCAGACGGGACGGCGTGGTGGTGGGCTACTCGGCCCCCAGAGGCAGCATGGTCACGCAGACCGGGGAAGAGTGGGGGAGTGGATTCCCGGGTAAACCCGCAGACGACGAAGCGTTGCGTAAACGCAGCTACGAAATCGTGGATGTGACCCCGAACGCGGCGGTCGTCAAAGTACTGCTGGACTATCCCATGTGGGATGGGGTGGACTACCTGGCGTTGTCGAAGATCGACGGGAAATGGATGATCGTGAGCAAGTCGTGGAGCGGTCAACGCAAGCCGTCAGCGCCGTAATACGCCAGATGAGGCCTGGGTTTTGTGTGAAACAACGTGCCTGAAGGACACTGTGAGGGCACGTTGTTTCCGCGAAATTTGGGGGTGCAAAACAAGGGTCGGCGTCGGGATTTAGCCCGGGGCCGGTGGCCGGGGACCACCGCTGCACCGAACTCCTGGCTGCTCGCGCCCGCCGGCCGCACCTCGTATCGCCGGGCAACGTGACCTTCGGCTGTTTCTCCCAGCCCCGTGAATCCACTAGGCTCGCAGGTTGCGCTGCGTCATCCATGCGCAGCCTTTCCCTGCCTGGTCGGAGATGTACATGTCGTTTTCCAAACTCGTTCCGTTGACCCTGACGGTCGCTATCGCTGCCTCGCTGGCCGCCTGCGGCAAGACCGAAGCGCCCGCCGCGCCGGCTGAACCCGCCAAGGCGGCATTCGATCAGTCGCAGATCAAGACGCAGCTGATCTCGCTCAATACCGCTGATCTGGACCCGTCCATCCAGGCTTGTGCGGACCTCAATGGCTTCGTCAACAGCAAGTGGCTCAAGGCCAACCCGGTGCCGGGCGACCAGACCACCTGGGGCAGCTTCGAGATCCTGCGTGAACGTTCTTTGGAAGTGCAGCACGCACTGGTACAGCAGGCCGCTGCTGCCAAGGCTGACGCCGGCTCGGTGGAAGCGAAGATCGGCGATATCTGGAAGACCGGTTCGGACGAGGCCACCATCGAGGCCGCCGGCATCACGCCGCTGCAGCCGGAGCTGGACAAGATTGCCGCACTGAATGACACCGCAGCCATCGGCAACTACCTGCGCGATAGCTACGCGCAGGGCAACGGCTTCCTGTTCTCGCTCTACGCCAGCCCGGATTTCAAGGATTCGTCCAACGTCATCGCCTACGTCGGTCAAGGCGGTCTGGGTTTGCCGGAAAAGGGTTACTACTTCGACGAATCGCAGGCCAAGATCCGCGATGCCTACGTGGCGTATATCGAACAGCTGCTGACCCTGTCCGGCGTGGATGCCGCGCAGGCAAAGGAGCAGGCCAAGGCGGTGATGGATTTCGAAACCCGCCTGGCCAAGGCATCGCTGTCGCGCATCGAACTGCGTGATCCGGCCAAGCGTTACAACCCGGTCAGCGCCGCCGATGCCGACAAGCAGACGCCGAACTTCAATTGGACCGCGTTGTTCGACACCCTGAAGGTGCCGGCCAAGGACAAGTTCTCGCTGGCACAGCCGGGCTTCTTCGATGAACTGGACAAGATGCTGGCCGACGTGCCTGCCGCAACGTGGCAGGCTTATCTGCGTTTCCACACCCTGGACAACGCCGCGCCGTACCTGAGCAAGAACATCGAGCAGGCCAACTTCGATTTCTTCAACAAGACACTGCGCGGCCAGCAGGAAATGCAGCCGCGCTGGAAGCGCGTGCTGGATTCGGTCAACGGCTCAATGGGCGAAGCACTGGGCCAGCTGTACGTGGATGCGGTGTTCCCGGCCGAATCCAAGGTGGCGATGGAGCACCTGGTGCAGAACCTGTCGGTGGCACTGAAGGCACGCCTGGAATCGTTGCCGTGGATGGGCGCCGATACCAAGAAGAAAGCGCTGGAAAAGTGGGCCAGTTTCACGCCGAAGATTGGCTACCCGGACAAGTGGCGTGACTGGTCGGGCTTGACCACCAATGGCGACAGCTACCTGAGCAACATGCAGGCGACGCGTGCGTTCAACTACCGCTACATGCTGGACAAGATCGGCAAGCCGGTGGACAAGAGCGAGTGGGGCATGACGCCGCAGACGGTGAATGCGTACTACAACGCCACCAAAAATGAGATCGTGTTCCCGGCCGCCATCCTGCAGCCGCCGTTCTTCGACGCCAAGGCCGATCCGGCGCTCAATTACGGTGGTATCGGTGCGGTGATCGGTCACGAGATGATGCACGGCTACGACGATTCGGGCAGCCAGTTCGCTGCCAACGGCAACTTCGACAACTGGTGGACGGATGCCGATCGCACCGCGTTCAACAGCCGCACCGACCAGTTGGTCGCGCAGTTCGATGGTTATGAATCGCTGCCGGGTGTGAACGTGAAGGGCAAGCTGACCCTGGGCGAGAACATCGGTGACCTGGGCGGTTTGACCGTGGCTTACGACGCGCTGCAGATGGCGTTGAAGGAAGACGAGAAGGTCAACGTGCCGGTGGACGGTTATACGCAGGACCAGCGCTTCTTCATGAATTGGGCCACCGTGTGGCGCCGCAACTTCACCGAAGGTGAGCTGCGCGTGCGCTTGAACACCGACCCGCACGCACCGGCAAACTTCCGCGCCAACGGCACGCCGTCGAACATGCCGGCATATGCCGCTGCATTCCAGTGCAAGGCTGGCGATGCAATGGTGCGCGCTGACGACAAGCGTGTCGTGATCTGGTGATTGCGGCGGTTGTTGTTTGCTGAAATATGGAGAAGGCCCGGCAATGCCGGGCCTTCTTTTTTGGGCCGTCCTGGACGACATATTCGCAGTGCGGCGTGATGGCGATGGACAGCGGCATCACCGGTTATAGCCCCTGCAAGGGCACTGAAAAGGATGGTGCCCGATACGACCGTATGTCCCAGCCATGCGCCTACGAGATGGACTGAGCAGAAAGGGGCGGGCCATGTCTGCGTGCTATACGAGCTTGTTTGTGTGTGTCATCGCAGGTTTTTGGGATGGCCAATTCATTTATTTGAATTCGACATGAAATTGGAGGTTTTTGCTTTCTGATAGATTCCGGTGGCGGAAACCGACACATACCCGCGTATTGAGAGGGTTGTCACAACTTCTGGGGACAGCATGGAACAGCTGAATCACCTGATGTCGCAGATTGCGGGTTTGAACAGCGCGCAGCGTTTGTACCGTCTGGAGAGCGAGTTCCTCGGTCACGGTGTCGTGGAACGCTGGTGGGGGCACGATGCGTTGAATGCGCATGTCCTGACAGGGGTCGATGTGCTCTGCACGGATCAGGCGGTGGACCTGGAAGGCGCGTTGGGAATGCCTGCGACATTGCTGGCCCACATGGCCAATGGCGGCCAATGGCAGCGTAGTGGTCTGGTTTCCGAAGCCCGCCGCCTGGGCAGCGATGGTGGCCTGGTGCGCTATCGCCTGTCGTTGGCCTCCTGGACCTGGTGGTTGCAACATGCGCGCAACAGCCGAGTGTTCCAGGAAAAAAACGTTCGACAGATCGTCGATGAGGTATTGCAGGCACATGGCGACCTGGCCAGCTGGCAATGGGCAGATGGCTGTGATGCCTTGCTGGGCGGGCGCGTGCGCAGCTACTGCGTGCAGTACCGCGAAAGCGATCTGGCTTTTGTGCAACGCCTGCTGGCCGAGGAAGGCCTGGGCTGGCGGCTGCACGAGGATGCACAGGCACGCTGTGGCAATGGCATGGAGATATTCGCTGACAGCCTCGGTCTTCCCGAAGCAGCGGTCAGTGCGGACGGCGGCGTGCGTTTCCATCGCAGTGATGCCACCGAATCCAGTGACAGCCTTCAGCAGTTGGGCCGTCAACGCCAATTGAGCAGCACCCGTATCAGCCTGCTGAGCAATGACTACCGGCACGTGAGCAGCATCGCGCGGCAACTGCCAGTGGATGGCGGTGGATCGCAATCGCAGCGAGAGCAGTACGACGCGGTCGGCGCATACGCATTTGCCGATGGTACCGCCGCTGACCATTACGCCCGGTTGCAGGCGCAGGTACTTGAAGCGCACAGCCGCAGTTGGAGCGGGCAAGGCAGCGTGCGCGGGCTCCAGTCCGGCACTTGGTTGAGCGTGCAGCAGGCTCCGTTTGCTGCGCCACCGGAACTACTGCTGGTGGAGGTGGAACACGCAGGCATCAACAACCTGCCAACGGATCTGCGCAAGGCTGTGGATGAACTGCTGGGGATGGCGCCCATGCAAGTCGGCAACGCCGTCAGCTGGCTGCAGGCCGAGAAAGTGGGCTATGGCGGCGCATTCAGGGCGGCTGAGCGGAGCCTGCCGTGGCGACCGCAATTGCACGATGCCACCGGTGCGCGATTGAACCCGCGACCGCTCGCACCGGGCTACCAGACCGCCTTGGTCGTGGCGGGTCACCAGAGCGGCGGCCAGGATGTGCATGCCGACAGCCTGGGCCGGATCCGCGTGCGTTTTCATTTTCAGGAGTCGCAGGGCGATACCACATGGTTGCGCGTGGCGCAGCGCTACGCCGGGCCGGGCGTGGGCAGCCAGTTCCTGCCGCGCGTGGGCCAGGAAGTAATGGTGGGTTTCCTGGAAGGCGACATCGACCGTCCCATCGTGCTGGGTGCGTTGTACAACGGTCGTGGTGAAGCGGGCGTGCCACCCACGCCGGCCGGTACCGAGGGCAGTACAGACCGCGCCGTATTCGCACAGGCCAAGGACCAGCGAAGCAGCGCGCAGGGCAACCTGAGTGGCGGTCACGCCCCGGCCTGGCATGCGGCCGGCGCAGGTGATGACGCCCATCGCCATGCAGGGGCGTTGTGGGGCATCCGTTCGCGCGAGTGGAAAGGCGGCCAGGGCAGCAATCATTTGTTGTTTGATGACTCCGACCAGCAGTTGCGCGTGCAGCTGGCCAGCAGCCAACAAGCCTCGCAGCTGACGATGGGGCACCTGCGGCATCAGGCCGACAACTTCCTGGGCAGTTTGCGCGGCACTGGCTTCGAACTTCGCAGCGACGGCTGGGGAGCGGTGCGTGCGACCGCAGGCAGCTGGTTCAGTGCCTATGCGCATGACGCAGAGAATCCGGCAGGCGAAGCCGTGCAGCCGGCGGCGCTGATCAAGCAGGTGAACCTGCTCGGCGAACGCTTCAGCACGATGGCTCGCACCCATCTGACCAGCCCATTGGCATTGCAGGAAGGTGCACGCGGCAACGGCCGTTCCCGCATCGTGGCTGACAAGCCGCCACTGGCCGCAGTGCTGGACAGCATGAACACCACCGTGACCGGCGCCGAGTTTGCAGTCGCCTGTGATCAAGCCAGCCAGCGGCAGGCGCAGCCCGGTGACGGCCGCGTACCGCACAGTGGCGATCCGCTGCTGGGGCTGGCCGCACCGGCAGGGGTCGTGCTGGTGGCCGGGCAGGCGCTGCACTGGGCGGTCGGTGAAGGCCTGTTGCTGGCCAGCGGCACGGACAGCGACACCACGGTGATGGGCGATGCACGGCTGCATGCGGCACAGGCCGTCGGCATGCTTGCGGCAGCCGCCGAAGGCGGCAGCAAGGACGGCAACGCGCTGAGCGTGGTGACCGGCACCGGCGAACTGGATATGCAGGCGCAAAGTGACAAGGTGCAGTTACAGGCCCGGCAGTCGCTGCGTGCGGCCAGTGCGCAGGGAGTGCTGGAGCTGGCCGCTGGCAAGACCGTGCATATCGCCACCACCGGCGGTGCCAGCGTGACGATTGAAGGCGGCAACATCATCTTCAACTGCCCTGGCACGATCACCGTGCATGCGAGCAAGAAGAGCTTTGTTGGGCCGACGTACCTGTCCACCGAAATGAACACCTGGCCGAATGCACGGTTTGACGACCTCTACGTGGTACGGCACCGGGCCACAGGAGAGCCGATGGCCAACACGCGAGTGGAGATCACCCGCGGCGATGGAGGGCGCACGGAAGCGGTTACCGATGCGCAGGGACGCCTACCGCGACAGCGCGGGCAGGGTATCGATGAAGTGATCATCAAGATTCTGGGGAAGGCCTAGTGCATGGATGAAAAACAGGAAGTCATACTCCCCAGCGGAGATTGGGATGCGGATGGCCGGCCGGTTGCGCGCGCACGTCTGACCCAGCTGAAAGACCAACGCGACAAGGTCGTCGAGGCGGATACCGATGCAGTGATTCCGGTCGTGTTCCTGCCCGGCATCATGGGCACCAATCTGAAGTCGAAGATCACCGGCGATCCCGTGTGGCGGCCGCCGAATCTCGACGGCGTGGGGGCGATACTGGGCGCAGTGGGCCAGATGTTCGTCTTCCTTTTTCGTGGTGCCGCGACACGTCAGCGGTTGCTGAATCCACTGACCGCAGAGGTGGACGAAGGGGGCTCGATCGATGCGGAAAACCTTCTTCCGGAGGCGCTGGCCCGTGAGCGTGGATGGGGCGCCTTGATGCGCTCAGCGTACAACCCGGTGATGGCCGAGATGCACCGCAAACTCAATGACCTCATGTCTGCAGGGCAGCTGCAGCCATGGTGGGCCGAGGAGGGCGCACGTGCTCCTGCGGAATACGGGGAGGTGGTGGGCGGCAATGCAGCGTTGACGATGGAGCAATGCAGGCATGCGGCGCATTACCGGTTTGAGGTGTGGTCCGGTGGTTACAACTGGTTGCAGAGCAATCGCAACTCGGGCCAGGACATCGTCAAGCGTATTGATGAAGTGATTCTGCCGTACTACGCCAAGCGTGGGGTTCGTGCAGGGAAAGTGATATTGGTGACCCACTCGATGGGCGGCCTGGTATCACGAGCGGTTGCCCACCTGGAAAAGTACGGCAAGTTGCTGGGCGTATCCAACGGGGTGATGCCGGCTACGGGTGCGGCGGCGACTTACCATCATTGCCGCGCCGGATATAGCGGTGTTTCCAGCATCATTCTTGGCCGCAATGCGGGTGAGGTGGTGGCGATCCTCGCAAGGGCACCGGGTGGTCTGGAACTGTTGCCAGCGGCCGATTACAACGATGGACAGCCGTGGTTGCAGCTGGGTGATGGTGGGCCACGTATCCCTACCGGCGGTGATCCCTATGGCGAGATCTACCTCAGCACACAGTGGTATGGGCTGGTTCCCGAAGGCAATACGGAATTACTTGACCCCACCGCACCGGAGCCAGCAGCAGCATCTGCACGCGAGGAGGAAGATGGTCCGACGCTTTCGGCGCGCACGCTTTTCCAGATCAACATCGAAGGCGTCGCCGCGTTTCATTCGGATATCGAGCGCAAGTACTACAAGCCGACCTTCGTGCATTACGGCGATGACGCCAAACAGCTGAGTTGGGGGGCGCTGGCCTGGAGTGGTGGCAGCATGACCGGCGTCGACTCCATGCAGCCCATATCTGATAACCGCAACGGGAAGATCAAGCTGCGAGGCGCCACTGGCGTCGTGAAGCTGGAGATTGCCGATCCGGCCGACCCCGGGGACGGAACCGTACCGGCATGTTCAGGCGCTGCGCCCAAAGCTGACGTAGCGGGATGCTTCCGGCAGGGCAGCTTCGCCACGGGCCACTATGCGATCAAAGGCAAGAAGGGCTATGAACATCAAGGTAGCTACAACGATGAACGTCCGCGCTGGGCAACGCTGTATTCCGCGGTTCGGATGGCGCAAGCCGCGGACTGGGCATGAGCTGCGACGGGCTTTGTCCGTGAGCTGGGCTGCATTGCGGGCCTTGGCAGTGGTTGCGGTGGTGGTGCTTGCTTCGGGCGGCGTGGCAGGCGCAGCCCCGATACAACGGGATACTCAGATGAAGACAGTGTGTGTAGGTCGATTTTTGATTGATGTTCCTTCCGGCACCAGAATCAGCCCTGGCTATGTGTATGCCAAGAAGAACATCCAGACCACGGCCGGCGTATCCGTCGAGGATTTCCGTCAGCGGATCAACGCGCGTGGCGCCGCGTTGAGTGCGAAGCGGCATCGAATGGGGGGCGCGATGTCGGTGAGCGAGACACGCATCGATGACGATGCCGTTCTGCTCACCTCATGGGTTGCCGACAGCAGCCGGGCGGGCCATCGACAGGAGCTGTATGTATTGGATCGCGCGCATGGCGTGCAGTACCTGGTGAGCGGCGACACCGACGCCGCAAAGCTGCCAGCGGCGATCGAGAACTACCGGGCGCTGCGCCCGCGCATCAGTTATCGGCGCCCTGAATCCATTCCTGCCACCGCAGGGTTCTGCATTGATTCGGGTTTCATCGCGGGTAATCGCATCAACAGCGAGGAAATGACAATTGGCTTGCGCCCACGAGAGTATCCGGGCGTACGTATGACGTTAATGTCTTATGTGACCGGTAAGCCGGATCGACCGCTGTTGCAACGCAGCGCCGACCTGCCACCGGAATATGCGGCAGCCCAGGCCAGGATGCGCAACCTGCGACGTGGTGAGCGCAATGTCGGGCCTATCGCTGGCCAGGAAATCCTCGCGCATGCAGAGAGCGACGGCAGCCGGATGTATGCGTTTCTTTGGGAGTCGCAAGGGCGTGCCGAATCGCTGCAGTTTCCGTTCCTGTCGCTGCAGTTGTTGACGGAGGAAACGGAGGCCGGTGCAACTGCGTTTCGTGATGATGCCCAGGCCTTGGACGTATGGGACCGCGTGCTCGGTAGTCTGCGTTTGCGGCCTGGCGCAATCTGACGCGTGACGTTGGCACCGCGACGGGTGTGCCCGCGCGGTAGTGCCCTGCGGTAACCCGGCAACGGGAGGCAGTGAGATCACTACCTCAACGTCGGGGACCACGACGAGCGTGCGAGCGGATCAAGGTAAGGGGTGCATGTAGTAATTGCCCGCTTCCGTCACAGTGCACTGTTCATCGTGACGCGCCACCTTCCGCTGCCATAACCCAAGGCCCGCGCAGCCACGCACTCGTCTAAATCATTCGCCGATCCAGCCTTCCAGCAGGTCGGCGAAGTCGTCGGCGTGTTCTTCTTCCTGCGCCAGGATCAGCTCAAGAATACGTTTGGTGGTGGTGTCTTTGTCGCCGATGAAATTGATCATCTCGCGGTAGCTGTCGATGGCAATGCGTTCGGCGATGAGGTTTTCACGCACCATGTCGCGCAGATTTCCGCCTTCTTTGTACTCAGCATGCGAGCGGGCGGTGAGGGTGTCTGGATCAAGGTCGGGCTCGCCGCCCAGTTGCACGATGCGTTCTGCCAGCAGGCCGGCATGTGCCTGCTCCTGTTGCGCGTGCTCCAGGAACTCGGCCTTCACCGAATCGGCGAGCATGCCCTTGGCCATGTAGTAGTGCCGGTAGTAGCGCAGCACGCACACCCATTCGGTGGCCAGCGCATCATTGAGCAGCTTGATCACCGCTTTGCGATCAGCACTGTAGGTGGGCGTCACCGCGCCATCTTCAATGCCTTTGCGTGCATTGGCACGCAGGGTTTTGCGATCACTGATACCTGCAGGTTGCGCGGTTGAAGGCGTTTTCCTGGTGGCGGGCTGCTTGCTCATGGCTGGCCATTCCTTTTGTTGGGGAAATTATCCGGGCAGGTGCTCCAGCACGTACTCGGCGGAGGAAACTTCAAATTGGCCGGGCTCTTCGATGTAGCAGGCGCGCACGATGCCGTCTTCCACATACAACGCAAAGCGGCGCGAACGCGTGCCCATGCCGGAACTGCTGGCGTCCATTTCAAGCCCCAATGCACGGGTGAATTCACCATTGCCGTCGGACAGCATCTGCAGGCCATCCGGCACGGATTGGGACTTTGCCCATGCCTGCATCACAAACGGATCGTTGACCGCCATGCAGAACACCTCGATGCCCTTGCTGCGGAAATCGTTGAAGTGCTCGACATAACCGGGCAGGTGACGCGCAGAGCAGGTCGGGGTGAACGCGCCGGGTACGGCGAACAACACGGCCTTGCGCCCGTCAAACAAGGTGTAGGTGTCAATCGTTTCCAGCCCCTCGCGCAGACGCTTGAGAGGCACTTCCGGAACACGATCGCCAACTTGAATGGACATTGCGAACTCCTAATCTGAATTGAAGTTTAGTGATGGGGTGGAAGCGCAGCGTCAACGGCTTGAAAAGGCCGCCTTCACACAATACGTGGTGGGCATGGAACGGCAGCACCGTTGTGGTGTGCCGGCCGCTACTTAGCAGGAGGACATGATGAGCATCGTACGTTACCGGCAGTGGCCGACGCAGTCCGAAATCCGCCACTTGCTTGCGCCGTTGCTGGAGACGCCCGCCGCTGCGCGTGAGGGTTGGGTGCCAGCCGTGGATATCCGTGAAGAACCCTCGCAGTTCGTGCTGTTGGCCGACCTTCCCGGTGTGGAGCCGTCCAGCATCGAGGTTCAGATGGACAAGGGCGTGCTGTCCATCAAGGCTGAGCGCGCAGCAGCTGCGGTCACCGAAGGTGCGCTGTTTTCGCGCAGTGAACGGGGCCATGGTGCTTTCAATCGCCGCTTCACGCTGCCCGATACCGCCGATGCGGAGGGCATTGTCGCGCGCAGCCACAACGGCGTGCTGGAAATCCGCATTCCCAAGCGCAGCGAGGCCGAGCCCCGGCGTATCCAGGTGGAACCGGCGACCGCTGCCTGAGCGGTGTGAGCATCTTTCCACCAGCATGACTGCCGTGGCCCGTTAGAATGGCGCCACGGCGGTTGCCGGTTGCATGACGGCCCGTTGCCGAAAGGCGGCGGGCCTGACTTTTTTGCAGAGGTGTAAGGATGGAATTCAAGGATTACTACGCAACGCTGGGCGTGGAGCCCACCGCCGGCGATGCGGAGATCAAGACCGCTTACCGGCGGTTGGCACGCAAGTACCACCCGGATGTCAGTAAGGAAGCCGGCGCCGAAGACAAGTTCAAAGCCGTCAACGAGGCGTATGAAGCGCTGCGCGACCCGGCCAAACGCAAGGCGTATGACCAGCTGCGCGCGCAGGGTTATCGGCCAGGCGAAGAGTTCCAGGCACCGCCGGATTTCGGGGGAGGCCAGGGCTTTGATTTCGAGGAAGTGTTCGGCGGCGGGGGAGCCGGCGGCGGCTTCAGTGATTTCTTTGAAAGCCTGTTCGCCCGTCAGCGTGGCGGCGGCGGTGGTGGTGCGCGTGGTCGCAGCGGTTTCGGCGGAAGCGCAGGCCCGCAACCGATGCGCGACACACGCGCCAAGCTCTCGGTGCCGCTGGAGGCTGCTTACAACGGCGAGACGCTGCGCATTACCGTCGATGGCCGTCAGTTGGATGTACGCGTGCCCAAGGGCATTCGTCCGGGGCAGGTGATCCGTCTGACCGGGCAGGGCGGCGGCGGTGGCAACCTGATGCTGGAAGTGGAATACGCCGCGCACCCGCAGTTCGAGGTGGATGGTCGCAACATTCTGTACACGCTGCAGGTCACGCCGTGGCAGGCCGCGTTGGGTACCAGCATCAGCGTGCCTACGCTCGGCGGCCCGGTTGAACTGAAGGTGCCGGCCGATTCGGACAGTGGCCGCAAGCTGCGCCTGCGTGGCCGTGGCTTGCCGGGCAAGCCGGCCGACGGTGACCAGATTGTCGAGCTGGAAGTCGTCGCGCCGGTGCCGGAGAACGAGGCCCAGCACGCGGCCTACCGTGAGCTGGCAAAAGCGTTTGGCGACAGCGTTTGAGTGTGAGTTTTTCGCGGTGTGGGCGAAAGCGCGCGACGTGAATGTTCGGAAGCAACGGGCGTAGCACTTCCCGTTGCAGCGGAACTCTCCCTTCTCCCGTTTGCGGGAGAAGGGGCCCGAAAGGGCAGACGAGGGGTTTTTGGTTTCCTGATGGTTTTGAAGCGATCAGCGTCTGTTCCAGCAACGCCGCATCGGCTTCGCCATCCCCTCAACGCTGCCCGCGCCTCGGCCTTGCGCCAGCGCAATGGCGTTCCATGGCAGCGAGCCGGTGGTTCGCAAACGGCCCCTCTTGTCCCGCTTGCGGGGGAGGGGCTTCACGGCCCGCAGCCTTCAGGCTCACTTGCCCGTTGCGCGCAACGCCTGCTCCAGGGCCTTCGGGTCGCCGTCGTTGGGCTGCGCAGGGATCCCGATCAGGCGCGTCAACAACGGATACACATCCACGTTGTCGAACGCGGTCAGTTGCTTGCCCTGTGCGAACGCCGGGCCACGTGCGACGAACACCGCCTGCATTGACGGCAGTGCTGGATCGTACCCATGCGAACCACTGTTGCCGGGTGCACGCTTGGCGCGCATGGCGGGGGTTATCACATCCCAACCTTCATCCATCTGGCAGATGATCGCCGGCACGCGCGGGTTGTGGCCGTAATGCCAGCGCGTGGGAAGCTGCGCTTTGTTCCAGCACTCGTAATGCGCATGACGGCCGAGCAGGGCTTGTTCGGCCTCCGTCTGTTTGCCCGGTTGGGGGACGAAACCAATGGACTGGCCAATGGAAACCACACGCGCGATTTCCGGGGCGATCATGTCGGCGGGGGTGATTACCTGATCCTCCTTGACCGTGGCCATGCCGTGATCAGAGACGACGACGATGTTGGTGCTATCCAGCGTGCCATCGGCGGCCATGCCGTCGATCAGCAGGCCGATGGCAGCGTCCACCTGGCGTAGCGCGGCGGCGTACTCGGGCGAATTCGGGCCGTATTTGTGACCGGCCTTGTCGACGTGCTCCATGTACGCGGCGACGAAGCGCGGCTTGACCGAGTCCGGCGCGCCTTCAAGCCACGAGAGCACTTGTTGCATGCGGTCGGCCAGCGGCACGCTGTCGTCATAGGGGTGGCGCTGCTGCGCCTGCAGGCCGTGGATTGGCGCTTCGCTACCGGGCCAAGACCAGGTGGCGCTTTTGTAGCCGGCTTTCTCGACGCTGACCCAGAGCGGCTCGCCGCCTTCCCACCACGCGGGGTTGCGCACGGCATCGCGGTTTTCGACGCGGAAATCGCCCAGCTCACCGGCATTCATGCTGTTGTGAACCATGCCGTGGTGGTCCGGACGCAGCCCGGTTACCAGCGTGTAGTGGTTGGGAAAGGTCAACGATGGATAGGACGGGCGCATGCCCACGGAGCGCACACCTTCGCGCGCCAATCGCGACAGGGTGGGGCTGTTGCCGCTGTCGAGCATGTCCGCGCGCAGGCCGTCGATGGACAACAGCAGCACGGTTGGCGGCGTGGGTGGCGGCGCGTGCGGCGTGGGCGAGGATGCGCACGCAGCGAGCAGGGCACAGGTTAGTGCCGCAACAGGAAAACGAAAGGAAATCATCGCGCCATGATAAATCGGACGTGTGACGCTTTGGGGCCAATAGACAGGAATGTGGCGACAGGTGGCAGTGATTGGGGGAGAGATATGCGAGCAAACAAGGGCCGCTGAACCCCTCCTCAAACTTTCCGTTCGCCCAGGAAAGGCACAGGGGAGATCACCCGCTCACCGGATTTCGCAGGTGGCGTTTGGCTGCCGCTCTGTCGTCTGGCGAAGGGGAGGGGCCCCTCTTTTTGCGCGCCATTGGTTCGTCTTCACGCATACCCGCGCGAGCGGATCAGGAAAACAAATCCGCCACCGGCTCTTCGATGCCAATGCCTTCCAGCCGCAGCAGCGCGGCCTTGGTTGGTAGACCACCGCCGAAGCCGGTGAGTGCGCCGTTGTTGCCGATTACCCGGTGGCAGGGCAGCACGATGGGGAGCGGATTGCGGCCATTGGCGGCGCCGACAGCGCGGGTGGCGGTGGGTTTGCCAATGCGTTCGGCCAGTTGCCGGTAGCTCCAGGTGGCACCAAACGGAATCTGCGCCAGCATCTGCCAGACATCCAATTGAAAATCAGTGCCGGCCGGCGCGAGGATCAGGTCGAACTTGCGGCGCTTGCCTTGCAGGTACTCCAGCAATTGTCGACGCGGTTCGGCCACAGCATCTGCGTCGCGCTGCCACTGCTCGCGCCCTTTGGTGTCGTGGCGGTTCTCGGCGAACAGAATATGACGCACGCCGTTTTCATCGATGGCAACGGTGAGCGGACCGATAGGGGTATCGAAACGGTCGTAGTAGAGGGTCATGTCAGGACTCCTTGGTCGGTTCGGCAGACAAATGCCATAGGTGCAATACCGCGTAGGCACGCCACGGGCGCCAGGCCTGTGAGCGGGCTTCGGTGGCGCGTTCGCTCAGACGCTGGCCTTCGCCCAGCACCTGTTGCAGTACCAGGTCACCGGCGGGGAAGGCGTCGGGCATGCCCATCGCCCGCAGTGCCATGTAGTGCGCGGTCCAGGGGCCGATGCCGGGCAGGGCGGTGGCCTGTTGGACGAAATGCTCCAGCGTCTGCGCCCGGCTGAAATCCAGACGGCCTTCGGCGCAGGCACGCGCTACTGCACGCAATGTGGCGGCGCGGGTACGGGGCAGACCGATCGATTCCAGCGGTGCCTCCACCAGCGTGGCCGGTCCCGGGAATTGCCGGTCCAGGCCTTCCGGCATACCGGGCAGATGTTCGCCGAAACGGTCCACCAGCCGCCGTGCCAAGGTGGTGGCCGCCGCCACGCTGACCTGTTGACCGAGCACGGCGCGTGCGGCCACTTCAAAGCCGTCCCAACCGCCGGGAATGCGCAGGCCAGGGCGCTGGGCGATGCCGCGCGCCAGCAGTGGTTCGTGTTCGAGGCTGGCGTGCACGGTAGTCAGGTCGGCATCGAGGTCGAACACCCGGCGCACGCGCGCGACGATGGCGGGAATGGCGCGCGGATCGGTGGTGCCCAGCTGCAGGCGCAGTTCCGGGCGCTTGGGATCGGCAGTGACGCGGATCAGGCTGGCGCTTCCATTGGCCACGATCACGCGCTGGTAGCTGTTTTCATTGATGCATTCGATGCCCGGCAGCGAGCGCCTGCGTAGAAACGCCAGCATCGCGCTGAAATCCAGTGGCGGTCGGTAGGCCAAACGCAGCACCGGCTCGCCACCGTTTACCGCGCCACGCTGCCGGCGCAGCGCACTGGGTGGCATGCCGCAGCCCTCCAGAAAGGCACTATTGAAGCGACGCAGGCTATTGAACCCGGCCGCCAGGGCGACCTGGGTGACCGGCAAGGCGGTTTCGGTCAACAACTGCTTGGCCAACAGCAGGCGCCGGGTGGAATGCAGTTGCGCCGGGGTGGCGCCAAGACGGGCGACGAACAGGCGCTGCAGCTGGCGTGCGCTCAGGCCCATTGCCGTTGCCAGTGCCGCGGCCGATTGGTCCTGCAGGATGCCTTCGTTGAGCAGGGTCAGGGCGCGGTGCAGGGTGTGATCCTGCAGCAGGCTCGCATCGTCGGGCGATAGTTCGGGCCGGCAGCGCAGGCAGGGGCGATAGCCTGCGGCCGTGGCCGCAGCGGCACTCGGGTAGTAGCTGACATTGCGCGGGCGCGGCGGCGGTGCCGGGCATACCGGCCGGCAATAGATGCCGGTAGAGCGCACGGCGGTGAAAAACAGCCCGTCAAAACGCGCATCGCGGGCCAGTCGGGCCTGTTCGCATTGATCGTGGGTGGGCATGGACGGTGTGTGCATGTGGGCAGTCTAGGCCCGTTGCCAACGCGACACTGGTCAATTCCGGACATCAATGCTCATGACGATCTGTTGTTAAGCAGGGATTGCAGCGATAGCGGCCTCGGGCACTAGACTGTGTGCTTTCCGGCGCCCGTTGCGCCGCTGTAGGGACGCTCTTGCTCGCCATGTTGCCCAGATTCTGGTGGTCGTCGTTGTTGTGTGTCGGGCTGGTGGCCTGCAATGGTCAGGCGCCAACTGCCAAGCCGGCGGCTGATCCGTCCGTGGCATTGGCCGCCGATGGCGACCATATGGTCTCCATCAACGCGGCCGATGCGCCGCCGCCGGTCGCACCGGTGCTGCCGGCCAAGGGCCGTACATGGCCGGATGTTCCTCTGGAAAACGGCAAGGCCTGGGTCAGTTGCGATACCGATTACGCGGGCGAGGCCGGCGATGGCATCGCGCTGGAGGCATTGGATCGCGCATCGGTGGATGCGGCGCTGGCGCCATGCCAGGAGCGCGGGCTGGTACGCGTGCGTTATGCCGGCAAGATCAATCCGTCATTCACGGCGCTGGTATCGCGGTTGGCGGTAGTGGCCGATGCAATGAAGATCAGCCGACGCATTCTGGACCTGGATTCCAGTGGCGGGCAGGTGGAAGCGGCCATCGTTGCCGGTGACAACATCGGTGCCTCGGGTTGGACCATCTGGGTGCGCGAAGGCTCCATCTGTCACAGCGCCTGCGTGTTCGTGCTGGCCGCCGGCGACAACCGGCTGATCTCCGGCAAAGTGGGCATCCACCGCATGATGCGCATCAGTTCTACCGCCACCTCGCGTGCGGAGTTGAACAAAGAGCTGCACGAGGTCTACGACAACGTGAAGGACTACCTGCAGCGCAACGGCGTGGCGGTGGGTGTGGCCGATTTGATGATGACCGTACCCAACCGCAGCCTGCGCTTGCTGACCAATGATGAGCTCAAGCAGTTCGGATTGGATGGCACGAATGCCGTGCAGGATGATTTGGAGCGGATCAAGCAGATGCGCAAATGCGGTGATGATTTCGTACGTCGCAAGGATGCGTTCCTGGTCGCCTTCGACCGCGAATGCAAGGTGGAAGGTGTCGACCTGGAAGTGGTCAACAGCTGTGGCCAGACCTTGAAAGAGCGCTTCGGTTTCCCGGACGAGGGGTGTCCGGACGAAAGCCCGTTGTCGGAGATCGATACGGCTTTGCTGGTGCCCGAGCCGGTGGCTACGCCGTCAGCGGAAGAGACCGGCTCGGCAGCAGCTGCCGCACAGCTGGCTGTACCCCCGCAGCGGAACTGAATCCCGGTCTTTGTGTGAAGGAAGGGATTTCGTGATTGGATGGCGTTTCCGTTCAACCGACCGCGTCGTGGAGAGAGCTATGCGTTCCAGTTGTGTGCTGATGGTGTTGTCCCTTTGCTTGCCTGCCGGAGCGCTGATGGCGCAGGCATCGGCACCGGTTGCGCCAGCCCCGGCGGCGGCTTCCGCCCGTTCGGCTCCGGTTCTGAGTGCCGCGCAACAGGCGCAGTTGGTCCGGCAGGATGAAGAAATGCGGCTTGCTGCCCAGCGCGTGGCGCAATTGGTTGATGCCAGCCAGGCGGGGCAAGTCTGGGATGGCGCCTCAGCCGTGGCCCGCAAGGCGGTGACGCGCGATCAGTTCGCCAATACCGTCAGTGCCGATCGCAACCGGCTGGGTGCGCTGGTATCGCGTGGCAAACCCTCGATTACCCGGGTGCAGTACCCGGCCGGCGCGGCGGTACCCGAAGGCATCTACGTCAACGTCAGCTTCCCAACGCGGTTTGCCAACAATGCGCAGCCGGTACGCGAGCTTGTGTCATTCCGCCTGGACGAAGACAAGGTCTGGCGGGCGTCCGGCTACAGCGTCCGCGCCGCAAACAACTGACCGCAAGCAACACGGGTTCTGAAGCGGGCACCGGAAGGTGCCCGTTTCGTTGTTGTGGGTTGCCTGTCATCGCGCTGGCTGCACACATCGCACCTCAGCAGTGCCGCCCCCTGGGTAATCGCGGGAGTTCCCAGCGCAACCCCACGTCTACGTTGTGCTTATCCGGGCGACCGAAGCGCAGCAACCGGCGGTTGGCGGCTTTCACGGCTCATGGACTTCGTTCTGCGTCTCACCTGATCCAGATCAATGTTTCCTTACACCCGCCTGTTTAGGCTTGCAGCCCAGTGCCATGGCGGAGTCTGAAATGCGCAAGGTGGATGTACTGGTAGTGGGAGCCGGCCCGGCCGGATTGAGCCTGGTCCGCAGCCTGGCAGGCAGTGGCCTGTCGGTGGCCGTGGTCGAGCCGCAATCGGCCGCCGCATTGGCCGAACCGGCGTTCGATGGCCGCGAGATCGCGCTCACCCACGCCTCGCATCAGCTCATGCAGACCATGGGGCTATGGCAACACATCGATCCAGCCGAAATTTCCCCCTTGCGTAGCGCCTGTGTGATGAACGGCACCTCGCCGTTTGCGCTGGGCTTTGCTGCCGAGCGCGAGAACGTGGATCAGCTCGGCTGGCTGGTACCCAACCACCTTATTCGCCGTGCCGCATGGGAGTCGGTGCAGGGCCAGGCTGATCTGGACGTGTTGGACGGCGCGTCGGTCACCGCCATCGAGACCGGCAGCGCGGACAACACCGTTACCTTGTCCGACGGTCGCCGCCTGATGGCGCGACTGGTGGTGGCGGCCGACAGTCGTTTCTCCTTTACCCGGCGGATGATGGGTATCGGCGCGCAGATGCGTGATTTCGGCAAGTCGATGATGGTGTGCCGCCTGCAGTGCGAACGTCCGCATCGCAATGAGGCCTGGGAGTGGTTCGGCTATGGCCGCACCCTGGCCATGCTGCCGTTGCCGGGGAATCAGGCGTCGGCGGTGATCACCCTGCCGCCGCAGCAGATCCAGGGGCTGGTGGCGATGGATGAGGCTCAGTTCGGCCGGACCATCACGGGCTTCTTCGAGCGCCGCCTGGGCGAGATGCAGCCGGTTGGGACGCGCCATGTCTATCCGCTGGTGGGTGTGTATGCGCGGCGTTTCGTCGGCCACCGCTATGCGTTGGTGGGTGATGCCGCCGTGGGCATGCATCCGGTCACCGCGCATGGTTTCAACTTTGGTCTGCAGAGCCAGCAGCGGTTGGCGCAGTTGATCAACGAGGCCGCAGGGCAGGGCGGCGATATTGGTGCAGCGGCACTACTGGCGCGCTACGAGCGCAGCCACCGGTTGGCGACGCGCCCGTTGTACGAGGCCACCAATGCCATCGCCACGCTCTACAACGACGACCGCCTGCCGGCCCGGCTGCTGCGCGGGGCCGCGCTGCGGGCCGCACACGGGGTTGTGCCGTTCAGGAAGTTGATTGCCGGCCATTTGACCCAGCGGCAGGGAGGGGGCAACCGGGAGCCCGGAGTGGTTGAGGGCTGGGTACGGAGCCGTTTGCAGGGTTAAGGCGTGGACAGGCGCTGCGCGGACGATAGGGGGTAGTTCATACCCCCTCCCGCTTCCCGGCTGTCAAACCACGTGGATCTGCACTTCGCCCAATGCAACCAGTTGGCCGGCGCGGATTTTGCAGGCTTTGCGCAGTTCAACCTCACCATCGACGGTTACCTGGCCTTCGCCAATGATTATCTTGGCTTCGCCACCGCTCGAGACCAGGTCGGTCAGCTTGAGCAGCTGCTTCAGTTCCACGTATTCACGATCAAGCTCGAAATCAATGCGCTGCATGGGTCTTCACAGGGGGGAATGCGGGCGCTATTGTGCGCTAATGGTTCGCTCATCGGGGCGGCCCAGCAGCTGGGGCGTGGGCGCCAGCTGAACGAGTATTCGGCCCCCACGCGACAGCAAGGGGTTTCAGGGCGCACAATATGCGTCTTTTCGCCCGCCCGTTCGCGGCGGTGCCCCCGGAGTTCCCATGACCCAAGAAGCCCCCGCGCCGCTGCTGTTTGCAGATCTCGGCCTCTCAGAGCCTGTGATGAAAGCTGTAGCCGCTGTTGGCTACGAGTCGCCGTCGCCCATCCAGGCCGCCACCATTCCCGCCATGCTGCAAGGTCGCGACGTGCTCGGCCAGGCGCAGACCGGTACCGGCAAGACCGGTGCCTTCGCGCTGCCGGTGCTGTCCAACATCAACCTGTCGGCGACCAAGCCGCAGGTGCTGGTGCTGGCCCCGACCCGTGAGCTGGCCATTCAGGTGGCCGAAGCGTTCCAAACCTATTCCTCCGGCATGCCCAGCTTCCGTGTGCTGCCGGTTTACGGCGGCCAGCCCTATGGCCAGCAGCTGTCAGCCCTGCGCCGTGGCGTACACGTCGTGGTGGGCACCCCGGGCCGCGTGATTGATCACCTCAATCGCGGCACCCTGGATCTGTCCGAGCTGAAGACGCTGGTCCTGGACGAAGCCGACGAAATGCTGCGCATGGGCTTCATCGACGACGTCGAAGCCGTGCTCAAGAAGCTGCCGGAAAGCCGCCAGGTGGCCCTGTTCTCGGCCACCATGCCGCAGCAGATCCGTCGCATCGCCCAGACCTATCTGCGCGATCCGGTGGAAGTGACCATCCAGTCCAAGACCACCACCTCGGCCAACATCCGCCAGCGTTACTGGTGGGTGAGCGGCATGCACAAGCTCGATGCACTGACCCGCATCCTGGAAGTGGAGCCCTTCGACGCGATGATCGTCTTCGCGCGTACCAAGGCTGCTACCGAAGAGTTGGCTGGCAAGCTGCAGGCCCGTGGCCTGGCCGCTGCCGCCATCAACGGCGACATGCAGCAGGCCCAGCGCGAGCGCACCATCGCCCAGCTGAAGGAAGGCAAGCTCGACATCCTCGTCGCAACCGACGTGGCTGCACGCGGTCTGGACGTGGAGCGCATCAGCCATGTGCTGAACTACGACATTCCGTATGACACCGAAAGCTACGTGCACCGCATTGGCCGTACCGGCCGTGCCGGCCGCAGCGGTGATGCAATCCTGTTCGCCACCCCGCGCGAAAAGGGCATGCTGCGTCAGATCGAGCGCGCTACGCGTCAGCCGATCGAAGAAATGCAGCTGCCGAGCGTGGATGCGGTCAACGACACCCGCGTGACCAAGTTCATGGAGCGCATCAGCCAGACGTTGGCCAGTGGCGACACTGACTTCTATCGCGACCTGGTGCAGCGTTTCGAGAACGAAAACAACGTGCCGGCGGTCGAAGTCGCCGCTGCGCTGGCCAAGCTGTTGCAGGGCGATGCCCCGTTCCTGCTGAGCACCCAGGTGCGTTCGAGCGCACCGTCGCACCATGACCGCCCGGAGCGTCAGCAGCGTGGTGACCGTGACGGTGGTTTCTCGCGTGGTCGCGATGACCGCGGCGATCGCGGCGAACGTCCTGCACGCTTCGAGCCGCGTTTTGAGCGTGGCCCGCGTCCCGATGCCGGTGGCGAGCGCGCACCGCGCCCGCCGCGTGCCGAGGGTGAGTTCAACGAGCGTCCGCGTCGCGAAATGGCACCGCGCAGCGCGCCGGAGTCGGGCATGGAGACCTACCGCATTGAAGTGGGCCATACCCATGGCGTGAAGCCGGCCAACATCGTCGGCGCCATCGCCAACGAGGCGGGCCTGGAAAGCCGCTTCATCGGCCGCATCGATATCCACGACGGTCACTCCGTGCTGGACCTGCCGGCGGATATGCCCAGCGACGTCCTGCAGCACCTGAAGAAGGTGTGGGTGTCCGGCCAGCAGTTGCAGATGCGCCGGCTTGAAGAGGGCGAAGACGCGGGTTCCGCACCGCCGTCCAAGCCGCGCTTCGACAAGAAGCCGGGTGGCCGTCCGGGTGCGCCGGCAGCGCATCCGCGTCGTGACGGCTTCAAGCCGCGCGGCCCGCGCAACTTCTAAGGGTTACGACAACCTGGCTGCCCAAGACAACCCTGCATGTGCAGGGTTGTCTTTTTTTGTCCCTCGCAACACGCCGGACGACCACCCGGATGAAGAGGAGGGAGCCTGCTCGTTAGGCTTTGTCGGGGACGCCACTGCGGAGCTTGGCCCCGGTGCTGTTGTTGGTGGGTGGCGGATGAACGGCAGGAAAGGCATCTGCAGACATCATGAACGTCAGGGTATTTCCACATATCGCCATCACCTTGTTGTTGCGATAATCCGCACGATTGCGTCGGGGGACGCAGAAGGGAAGTCATGGCGGAAGGCGGGGGGGCAAAAGGACGGTGTGCTGATCGCGCTTGGGCGCTGAAGCTGCTGACACTGCTTTGGGTGCTGCTGTGGCCGATAGCCGGTATGGCGCAGGCGTTGCAGGTTGATCGTGATTTTCTGCTGTTGGGCGAGGCGACCGACCAACAGGCGCCGGTGCGTGCCTGTACCCCCGAAATCCTGGCGCGCCTGACCCACGTCATCGAAGTGCCGCCGCCGGTGGCTGGCTGGTCCGGTGCACCGCAGGCCTTGGATGTGTTCAATGTGT
The DNA here is from genome assembly GCF_027497995.1 of Stenotrophomonas sp. Iso1. GTDB lineage: Bacteria > Pseudomonadota > Gammaproteobacteria > Xanthomonadales > Xanthomonadaceae > Stenotrophomonas. The sequence goes on from NZ_JAODBT010000002.1 coordinate 247,180, forward strand.
TTGCCGGTGAGGTGATGATTTCCCACGGCGAACGGCAGGTGTGCGGCCACATGCAGGATGCACGCACCCGCGATTCGCGGTTCCGTGCCGGCATCGGCATGGTGATGGTGCCCAGCGCCGGCAATACCGATCCGATCCTGGTGGCTTGGGAGCCGCCGCTCAAGGCGCGCTGGATTCCCACGGTGCGCCTGGGCGCGCCCAGCCCGGTACAGCAGAGTGATACCGCTCGCCTGCTGGTTCGCACGGCCTGCATCGCCATTGCGCTTGCGCTGGCGCTGTCAGCATTGATGGGCTACTTCACCACTCGTGGCCGGGATTTCCTGACCTACACGCTGGTGTGCGCATTGCTGGTGGTCTGGCAGTCGATTCTCAGCGGGCTGAGTGGGTATCCCGAGCCGTGGTTGCCGGTGGGCCGGGCTGCGCCGATGTGGATGGTGGCCATTTCCGCGCTGAGTTACGGGGTGATGATCTGGATGCTGTGGCGCCTGTGCGGCGGCCGCAGAGTGGTGCGCAACTCGCGACGCTGGATGCTCTGGATGGCGGTCGTGCTGGGCGTGGTTGCGCTGCTGACACCGTTCATGTCCTGGCACATGCTGGCGATGACGGCCGTTGCATTGGACGGCGTATTCGCACTGGCCTGCATGATCGCGTTGGGGGTGGGCTTCGTGTCGTTGCGACGTGGGCACTATCACGTCGTGGATGGCATGGTCGCCGTGGTACCGCTGCTGCTGTTGATGCTGGCCGACGTATCGGGGAACCAGTTGCTGGTCGAATACCGGGTTGAGGCCGCGCAGCTGTCAGTGACCTGGTTCTTGATGATGTCGGCCTATTCGCTCAATCGCAGTCTTGGCCACATGCGCCAGCAGCGCGATGAAATGCGCCAACTGGCCGATACCGACATGTTGACTGGCCTGCCCAATCGTCGCGCCGGCCTGCGCCAACTGGAGCAGTACCTGCTGGAAACGCGGTTGAACGGGCAGCCATTGTCGATTGGTTTCCTGGATATCGATCTGTTCAAGCAGATCAACGACCGCTACGGCCACGATGTGGGCGACCAGGTGTTGGTGTCGGTGGCACGCACGCTGGAATCGGGCGTGCGCAATCGCAGCGATGTGATCCGCATGGGCGGTGAGGAATTCCTGATCCTGCTGCCCGGCAACAGTGCCGATGTCGCCCTGCCAAGGCTGGAGCAGCTGCGTGAGCGGGTGAGCCAGCAGGTCGGCGGGCTGGACCACGATGGCCTCACCGTCACTTCCAGTATTGGTCTGGCCGAACTGGGCCCGGATGACAACGACGTGGCCGCGCTGCTGCGCCGTGCCGACAATGCCATGTACCGGGCAAAGCGCAGTGGGCGCAACCGCGTGGTGGATGCGCGCGACACGCCACTGGCCGACTGAACACGCCGCGCGCTGTTCGGGCCGGTGGCGATGGCGGATAATCCGCCGATGACAATTCGACTCAACAAGCACATTGCCGAAACCGGCTTCTGTTCCCGCCGCGAGGCCGATCGGCTGATCGGCGAACGCCGCGTCACCGTCAACGGCATTGCCGCCGGCACCGGCGCGGTGGTGGGTGAGGGGGATGAAGTTCGTGTGGACGGCCAGCCGCTGCGCGCGCGCGCGGTCCAGAAGAGCACCGGCCGCAAGCACGTCTACATCGTTCTGAACAAGCCGGTGGGCGTCACCTGCACCACCGAAAGCGCGGTTAAAGGCAACATCGTCGATTTCGTCGGCCATGAGCAGCGCATCTTCCCGATCGGCCGCCTGGACAAGGAATCCGAAGGGCTGATCCTGATGACCAGCAATGGTGACATCGTCAATCAGATCCTGCGCGCCGAAAATGGCCACCAGAAGGAATACCTGGTAGCCGTGAACAAGCCGGTGACCGATGAATTCCTGCGTGGCATGGCCCGTGGCGTGCGCATCCACAACCAGATGACCTTGCCGTGCCGCACCTCGCGCATCGCCAAGTTCGGTTTCCGCATCATTCTGGAGCAGGGCTTGAACCGGCAGATCCGCATGATGGCGAGCGAGTTCGGTTTCCGCGTCACCCAGCTGCGCCGTGTGCGCATCGACAACGTCAAGATCGGCGCCCTCAAGCCCGGCCAGTGGCGCAACCTCTCCGAGCAAGAGCTGCGCGGCCTGCTGCCGCAACAGCGCGAGTGGTGAAGTGTGACCGCCTCACCGCGCCTTGCGCGCGGTGCGGCTAGACTCTCCCGCGTTCAGAAGGTGCCCTTTGCCAGAGCCGGGAGCTGCGCATGATCAAACCCTCGATGCCGGCCAATGAAGCCGAGCGGTTGGCTGCTCTGCAGCGCTATCGCATCCTCGATACCGACCGCGAGCAGGGGTTTGACGACCTGGTGACCATTGCCCGCGCCCTGTGTGGCACGCGGATGGGTGCGGTAACGCTGATTGATCGTGACCGCCAATGGTTCAAGGCGTTGCAGGGCCTGGAGGGCGTGCAGACGCCACGTGATGAAGCATTCTGCGCCCACACCATCCTGCAGCCGTTGCAGCTGACGGTGGTGGAGGACACGCTCCAGGACACGCGCTTTGCCGGTAATCCTTCGGTGTTGGGGGAACCCCACATTCGTTTCTATGCAGGTGCGCCGCTGCTGAGCAGCGATGGCTATGCATTGGGCTCGCTGTGCGTGTTCGACTCAACCCCCGGCGTGCTGGGCGGGCAACAGGCTGAAGCACTGCAGGCCTTGTCGCGACAGGTCGGCAAACTGCTGGAAATGCGTGTGCTGCGGCAGCAGATCGAGCACCACCGGGCTGAGCACGATTGGTACGAGGCGCACTTGGCCCAGTACTACCAGCAGCTTGAGCAGCTGAACACGGAACTGTCCGAACAGACCCGCACCGACCCACTGACCGGGTTGCCGAACCGGCGCGCGCTGGCAGCGGCATTGTCTGAAGCGATCGAGCGCGGCACGGCGGTCACCCCAGCAGTTGCCATCGTCGATATCGACCACTTCAAGATGGTCAACGACATCCACGGGCATGACGAGGGTGACCGTGTGCTCACCGAGTTGGCCAGTGCCTTGCGCTCCCAGTTCGCTGGGCGTGGCATGGCCGCACGCTATGGCGGCGAGGAGTTCGTGATCCTGATGCCGGAAACCCCGATGCAGCAGGCCGAGCTGCAATGCCAGTACCTGCGCGAATCGGTGAGCATGCTGCCGGTCGGTCTGCCGATCACCGTGAGCATTGGTCTGGCCACGCACCGTCCGGGTGAGACACCGCAGGACACCCTGCGTCGCGCCGATGCGGCGCTCTATCAAGCCAAACACCAGGGCCGCGACCGGGTGATCGTGGCCGACTGACCCTCGGCGTGAGGGTGTCTCGGTCGCTGCGATCAGGCTCTGCCACGCTGCGGAGATTCCCCGCGTGTTGAGAGACTCCGATGCTGCAGACCCTGGCGGTTGCCAACTATCGCTCGTTGCATGCGTTGGTCGTGCCGATGACCCGCTTGAATCTGGTCACCGGAGACAACGGCAGCGGCAAATCCAATCTTTATCGCGCGTTGCGCCTGTTGGCACAGACCGCAGGCAATGGCGTGGCCAATGCCTTGGCCGGCGAGGGCGGGTTGGAGTCGGCATTGTGGGCCGGTCCGGAGCAGATCAGCCGACGTATGGTCACCGGCGAGGTGCCGGTGCAGGGCACTGCACGCACCACGCCGGTATCGCTGCGGCTGGGCTTTGCCGCCGAGGATTTCGGTTACGCGATTGATTTGGGTTTGCCGGTGCCCAGTAGGTCGATGTTCGACCGTGATCCGCAGATCAAATGCGAAAGCCTCTGGGCGGGACCATTTCTGCGGGCCAGCAATGTGCTGGTCGAACGCCGTGGCAGCGTGGTGCGGCGGCGCGTTGGGCGGGGTTGGGAAGTGGTTGAAGAACACTTGTCATCGTTCGACAGTGTGTTCGGCCAGTTGTCCGACTCGCAGCGCATGCCCGAAGTGCTGGCGCTACGCGAGTACATCCGGCGCTGGCGGTTTCATGATCACTTCCGTTCGGACGGTGCCGCGCCCGCCCGGCAACCCTGCATGGCCATTCGCACTCCGGTACTTAGCGACGACGGCCACGACCTCGCCGCCGCTTGGCAGACCATCCTCGAGATCGGCGATGACGTCGGGCTGCGGAGTTCACTGGACGATGCGTTTCCCGGCGCGCAGGTAATGATCGAAGGCTGGGACGGGCGGTTGTCGTTGAAGTTCCAGCAGCCGGGTTTGTTGCGCCCGCTGGCGGCCAGCGAGCTCTCCGATGGCACGCTGCGCTACCTGCTGTTGATCGCAGCCCTGTACACGCCACGCCCGCCGCCGCTGATGGTGCTCAACGAGCCGGAAACCAGCCTGCATCCGGACCTGTTGCCGGCATTGGCGCGCCTGATCATCAAGGCTTCCGAACGCAGCCAGTTGTGGGTGGTGTCGCATGCGTCGCGGCTGATCGCCGCGTTGCAGGAGGACCCCGCCTGCAACGCGATCCGCCTGCACAAAGAGTTCAGCCAGACCCGCGTGTGGGGCGTGGGCAATCTTGAAGCGCCTGCCTGGTATTGGCCGCAACGCTGATCAGTCGACCGGGGTGTTGCCGCGGTGGGCGACCACGGCTGCCGGTCGACGGCGGTTGAGCAATGGGTGCAGGAACACGCCACCAAGAATGATGGCCACGCCCAGATAGAACTGCGGCGTCAGCTCATGTTGCTCGCTCAGGAACAGCGCGGCCAGCACGATGGCGTAGACCGGCTCCAGGTTGGTCACCAACTGCACGGTGTAGGCGCTGAGGTGACGCAGGGCGACCAGCGCCAGGGCGAACGGCAGCAACGTGCACAGGCCGGACAGCACCAGCAGCAAGGCACCATCATGCAGGTTGGGCAGCACCCACAGGTCGCTTGCCAGGGCAGGCAGCAAAAACGGCAATGCCGGTGCCAGCAGCGTCAGGGTGAGCGTGCCGGCACCCAATTCCAGCGCGGTGACGGTCAATGGATCGGCATGGCTGACCAGACGTTTGTTGAGCGAGCCGAACAGCGCAACCAGCAAGGCGGACGCTGCGCCCACCGCCACGCCCAGGCGCATGCCATCGGGTACGCCGCCGACCACCAAGGCCACGCCCGGCAGCACCACGATGGCCAAAGCCAGCTCCTTCATCTGGAATGGACGGCGCGCGATCCACGGCTCGATGACCGAGGTGAATACCGGTGCCAACGCAATGCACGTGGCAGCGACCGAAGCGTTTGCCAGCTTCACCGAGCCGTAGAACGTGAGCCAGTGCAGCGCCACCAGCGCGCCGACGCCGGCATAGCCCAGCGCCAGCCGTGGCGTGAGCGCTGAAAGCCCGCGCCAGACGCGCGGCAACAACGCCAGCATCACCACCACCAGCAGCATGCGCCACCACACCAGCGGCAAGGCGGGCAGGGTGATGAGTTTGCCGAGGATGGCGGTTATGCCCCACAGCAGGACACAGAAATGAATTTGCAGGAGCGCTTTGCGCGTATCAGGGTTCGACATGCGGGAATTGTCGCCGAAGTGCCTGTTTATCGCCGCGCAAATCGCTTCAGGTTTGCTCCCAAAGACGCCGCAGTTCCCCCGCTGCAGCGGGGTTGCGGTGCTTGGCGGCGCTGATGAAGTAAATGAATACTTCGCGTGGTGTTTCAGCGGCCGCAATTGGGGCGACATGCGGCAGATCCTGCGGATCCTGCCCGTTACGCCACGCGTGTGCGCGTTGATTCCATTGCGCCAGTTCGGGCAGCGGATAGCCGGTGTGGTATTCGTCGCGGCTGCGCATCAGCCGTGCGTAGACGAAGTCGCTGCACAGGTCGGCAGCATTGGGATGGTCCGGCGAATCGGTGTAGACCAGGGCCACGTTGTGCTGGCGTGCGAGTGCGACGGTCTGGGCGTCGAGGAAGGCCGGGTCACGGATTTCCAGCGCATGCCGTTGGCGACGGCCGTTTACCCGCGCAGGCAGCAGCGCCAGGAACGCGGCGACATCGTCGCGGTCCAGGGTACGTCCGGCCTCGAACTGCCACACCAGTGGCCCGAGTCGGTCGCCCAGATGGCTGATGCCGTCGATGAAGTCGTCGATCTGCGCGCCAGTGCCGGCGAGCCTGCGCGCAGTGACGATGCGCTTGGGCGCCTTGGCCGAGAACACAAAGCCCTCCGGCGTTGCATCGCGCCAGCCGGCGTACACCGCTGGCTTCTGTGCGCCGTAGTAGGTGCCGTTGATCTCGATGCTGGTCAACTGGCGGCTGGCGAATTCAAGCTCGCGGCGTTGCACCAAGCCGGTGGGATAAAACATGCCGCCGCGCCACGGCGCGTAGACCCAGCCGCCGATGCCGACGTGGATGCCGGGCATGGTGGGGACGGGGGCGAACAGATCGTTCAAGGCAGGGCCTGCAGGTGTAGGAGCGGCCTTGGCCGCGATGTCGGCAATGTACCTGTGTCGAGCTTCGCTGGGAGCAGCGGTCGTTGCGAAAATCGCGGTCGTACCGCACGCACTTTGCTGGCGCAGCGGATTGAATAGCGCCCGCGCATGTGGCGCGCATCGGGGCTCAGGTTGCCCAGACTGAAATTTCGGCCATGACGCGGCCCGTCGCATTGACGGCCGCGCCGCTTACGCCGTTTCTGCTGAAGCCGGCTCTTTCCACGGGTCGTAGGTGCCAAACCACCACAGGTGCCCTTCGACATCTCGGCAGGCATAGCCACGGCCGCCATAGTGCTGGTCGGCGATGTCCATGATGATCTCCGCGCCGGCAGCCTTGGCCTGTGCGTAATGGGCATCGGCATCGCTGACGATCACGCAGGCGCTCTGTGTTTCCTGCCCACCCACTTCGTCAGGTTGGATCATGTTGTTGCCCCATTCGCCGGGCGTCACTGAGCTGAGCATCACCATGCCGCTGCCGAACACCAGCTGTGCATGCTGGACGACATCGCCTTGCTGGTACACCGCGTGCCGCTGAAAGCCGAACGCCTTGCACAGCCAGTCAATGGCGGCCGGGGCGTCGCGATAGCGCAGGCAGGGAATGATGGTGGCGGTCGTGCGTGCGGCGAGGTCCATGGTGGTGCTCCGGCAAGTGCGCAGGAGGCGAGGGTGTACGTGGCCGCGTTACCATCGCGAGAAGGCTGGCCCGGGCATGGGCGGGCATCGATCCAATGGGAGAGTGCATTGAACAAATGGTTTGGGGGCGGGCTGGTGCTCGCGATGGGCGTAGTGGCACCAATGGCCAATGCGCAGGAGGCTGCAGTGCCTACGGAATTGCAGCAGTTGGATGCCACGGTTGAACGGGTACGTCAGCAGTTCGATGTACCGGGCGTGGCAATTGCTGTGGTCAAGGACGGCAAAGTGGTGCTGGAGCGCGGCTGGGGCATTCGTGAATTGGGCAAGCCCGAACCGGTGCAAGCCGATACGCTGTTTGCCATCGCTTCCAACACCAAGGCGTTCACTGCCACATCGCTGAATCTGCTGGCCGAAGACGGCAAGCTGAAGATGGATGACCGGGTGATCGACCACCTGCCGTCGTTCCGCATGTCCGACCCGTATGTCACCGGTGATATGCGTATACGCGACCTACTATCACACCGTAGCGGCCTCAGCCTGGGTGCTGGCGACCTGCTGTTCTGGCCGACCACCACCTACAGCAATGCCGATGTCGTGGCGCGTTTGGCGCAGGTGCCGCTGAAGAATGGGTTCCGCGACCGCTACGCCTACGACAACATTCTCTATGCAGTGGCCCAGCAGGTGATCGAGAAGGTGTCCGGGCAGTCGTTTGCCGACTTCCTGCAGCAACGCATTTTCGACAAGGTCGGCATGGCCGATACGCGCTACAACGCCGATCATTTGAAGCCCGGTGACAAGGCTGCCATTGGCCACGCCAAGTTCGACTTCACCGATCTGCGCCCGGTGCCGCCACTGACCTGGTCCAACAATGCCGGTGCCGGTGGCATTTATTCCAGCGTGCATGACCTGGCCAAATGGATGAACGTGCAGCTGGCCGAGGGCAAGCTCGCCGATGGCACGCCGCTGTTCACCGAAAAAACCCAGCAGCAGATGTGGCAGATGCAGATTCCGCAGGTGGTGCCCAAGCCGTCGGTGCCGGAACTGGAAGCGGCGCGCCCGAACTTCGCCGGTTATGCCGAAGGTTGGAGCCTGAGCGATTACCGTGGGCAGAAGCTGGTTTGGCACACCGGCGGCTGGCCGGGCCAGGTGTCGCGCCTGACGCTGGTGCCGGGGCAGAACCTGGGTGTGGTGGTGCTGACCAATCAGGAATCCGGCGCTGCGTTCAACGCCATCACCATGAGCGTGCTCGACGCCATGCTCGGTGCGCAGGGCAATGATTGGGTAGCCGCCTATGCGGCCAGCGTTGCCAAGGCGCAGGGTAATGCTGACGAAGGCTGGGCCAAGCATGAGGCCGCGCGTAATGCCAAGTCCAAACCGTCGCTGCCGCTGTCCGGCTATGCCGGCGCGTACCGTGATGCGTGGTACGGCGATGTGTTCGTGGAGCAGAAGGGCAACGCGCTGCGTCTGCGTTTCGGCGCCACGGCAGATCTGGTCGGCACTCTGGAGCACTGGCAGCACGACACCTTCATCGTGCGCTGGGATAACCGCTCGCTCAATGCCGACGCCTTCGTCAACTTCAGCCTGGACCCGGATGGCAAGGTGCGCGACGTGCGGATGCAGGCGGTGTCGTCGCTGACCGATTTCAGCTTCGACTTCCAAGACCTGCTGTTGAAGCCCAGGGCAGAGTGATTTGTCCTTGGTGACGTCGCCCGGGTAAGCACAGCGCACCAGGAATGATCGCCAGCAGAACAGCACAACCCGGCGTAGACAGACACAACACAGGCCGCGATGGGACAATCGCGGCCTGTTCTGTTTTTTTCAGGCCGTGACGATGTTGCGTTGGTTTGAATCGTTGATTCCCGTGTTCCCGCCGCTCGATCCACGCCAGCCACCGCGCGGTGTGGTGCGGTTTTACCTGCATTACCTCACGCCGGTATGGCCGGTGCTGCTGGCCACACTGGTCGCTGGCCTGTTGCTGGCGTTGGTGGAAGTGGCAATGTTCGACTTCCTGGGCCGCATCGTCGATATGCTGTCTGCCAATCCCGGCCGCGATTTCTTCCAGCGCAATGCCCGTGAATTGCTGTGGATGGCCGGTATCACGTTGTTGGCGCGGCCGGTGTTGGTGGCGTTGCACAACCTGCTGGTCAACCAGGCCATCGTGCCCGGCCTGAGCAACCGCTCGCGCTGGCAGATGCACAACTATGTGGTGCGGCAGAGCCTGACCTTTTTCCACAACGATTTTGCCGGCAGCATCGCCAACCGGGTGATGCAGACCGGCACGTCGCTGCGTGAATCGGCTGTGCAGATGGTGGATTCACTCTGGTACATCGTGGTCTACACCGGCACCGCGCTCTACCTGTTCGCGCAGGTGGACTGGCGCCTGATGCTGCCGCTGGCGGTGTGGATGGTGGCCTACGTGGGAATTGGTGTGTACTTCGTGCCGCGTATGAAAGAACGTGCATGGATTGCCTCGGAAGCACGTTCCAAGGCGATGGGGCGCATCGTGGACGGCTATACCAACATCGCCACGCTCAAACTCTTCGCACACAGCGGCCATGAGCAGCGCTATGTTGCCGATTCCATCCAGGAGCTGGCCGAGAAGCATCGCGGCCAAACCCGCATCACCACCGGGCTGGAAATGGTGATTGCCGTGCTCAACGGCTTCCTGATCGTGGGGACATGTGGGCTGGCCGTGTGGCTGTGGAATGACAGTTTGATCAGCGTGGGTGCCATCACGCTGGCCACCGGCCTGGTGATCCGCATCCACAACATGTCTGGCTGGATCATGTGGACGGTGAACGGCATCTTCGAGGACATCGGCACCGTGCAGGACGGCATGGAGACCATTGCCCAGCCGCTGACCGTGCAGGACAGCACCGACGCCGCACCGTTGAAAGTGACGGCCGGCGCCGTGGATTTCCAGAACGTGCACTTCCACTACGGCAAGCGCGGCGGCGTGATGGCGGGTCTGAACCTGGCGGTGAAGCCGGGCGAGAAGATTGGTTTGGTCGGGCCGTCGGGTGCCGGTAAATCCACCTTGGTGAATGTGCTACTGCGGCTGTACGACCTGGAAAGCGGGCAGATTCTGATCGATGGTCAGGACATTGCCCGCGTCACCCAGGAAAGCCTGCGGGCACAGATTGGCGTGGTGACGCAGGACACCTCGCTGCTGCACCGCTCCATCCGCGACAACCTGCTGTACGGGCGCCCGGAGGCGACGGAGGAGCAGCTACGGGCTGCGGTGGCCAAAGCCCGTGCGGATGGCTTCATTGACGCGCTGGTGGACGGGCAGGGCAGGCAAGGCTACGACGCGCATGTCGGCGAACGTGGCGTAAAACTCTCCGGCGGCCAGCGTCAGCGCATCGCCATCGCCCGCGTGTTGCTCAAAGACGCGCCCATCCTGATTTTGGACGAGGCGACTTCCGCGCTGGATTCAGAAGTGGAGGCCGCCATCCAGGACAGCCTGGATGAGCTGATGGGCAACAAGACGGTGATCGCGATTGCGCATCGCCTGTCCACCATCGCGCGCATGGACCGGCTGGTGGTGATGGACCAGGGCAGGATCGTTGAAACCGGCACGCACGCCGAGTTGATCGCCGCCGGTGGACTGTATGCACGTCTTTGGGCGCGGCAGACCGGCGGGTTTGTGGCGGTCGAGAGCTGAGGCAGTCGGATTGAGACGGGGCCGATGCGGAAGTACCGCATCGGCCTGCTCTGGTGCCAGTACGTTTTGGGCCCGGACAACCATCACCCAATGGCAACGCTGGCGGACGCCGTTCAACGGCGTCCTGTTCTACCGAAAGACTCAGTAGCTGCCCATGTAATCGCGCTTGCCGATATCAACACCGTTGTTGCGCAGGATGGCGTAGACGGTGGTCACGTGGAAAAAGAACTGCGGCAAGCCGTACTGCAGCAGGTAAACGTTGCCCTGCAGCTTCTTTTCTTTCGGTGTGCCCGCGCGCAGCACGATCTCGCGTGATTCGCTGCCGTCGAACTGCTCCGGTGCGAAGGCACTCACATGTGCCAGCGCCTTGGCGATGAGTTCCTGCAGTTCGGCGAAGCTGGCGTCGGCATTGTCCGGCCACGACGGCACGTCGGTATTGGTCAGGCGTGAGCTGATGCCCTTGGCGAAATCAGCTGCGATCTGCACCTGACGCACCAGCGGGAACATATCCGGGAACAGGCGCAACCCGAGCAGCACTGTCGGGTCGATCTTCTTGTCGGTGGCATGTGCTTCGGCTTTGTTCAGCACGTCGGACAAGGCCGAGAGCATCTGCTTGAGAACGGGAACCGAGGCGCTGTACATGGAAAGGGACATGATGGAATTCCGTAGAAGGGGTGACCGGCGTGGCAGCTGCCACGCATATGCTGAAACCCCGATAGCATAGGCCGTCTACCGGCGATGCGTCGCGGGTAGGGTTCATATGCGGCATTCCGCCACGGCGACAGTGCACGCGGTACCCATGCTGGCAACGGTCAAGGCTGCGCACAGTGCGTTTCCGCCTGGCGCAGCGGAGAGCGGTTTCAGCGCACGGCTTTCTTGACCAGCGCCGTGACCTTCTTCTCAACGTCCGCCGTCAGCGTGATCAGTGCGAATACGGTTGGCCACATCTGCCCATCATCCAGCATGGCGGTGTCGTTGAAGCCCAGCGTGGAGTAACGCGAGCCGAACTTGCTCGCGCCCTGGAAAAACACCACCACCTTGCCGTCCGCATTTGCGTACGCAGGCATGCCGTACCAGGTCTTGGGCGAAAGTGCGGGAGCCGTGGCGGTGATGATCTCGTGCAGGCGGCGGGCCATCTTGCCTTCAGCGGCCGGCATCTGCCCGATCTTGTCCATGATATCGGCTTCGCCTTCCACCTTCAGCTTGCCGGCCTTGGCTTCGGCTTTCAGTTCTTTGGCACGCTCTTTCATGGCAGCGCGTTCTTCGGCGGTGAACCCATCAGACTTGGACATGGCGGCTCCGGTGCGTGTTGTGAAGGACGGGGTGCGGCTTTTATACCGCTAGGCTGCGTTGGGTAATGTTGAATGCGTCACGCCAAGAGAATGCGATTACAGCAACCGCGTACCCAGCGGCACGTCGTGTTCAGGCACGCACAAGGTGACGTGGCCTTCAGTGTTGTGGAAGCCGGTGACCAAGCATTCGGACATGATTGGGCCGATCTGCTTGGGCGGGAAATTCACCACCGCTACCACCAGCCGGCCCAGTAATTGTTCCGGCGTATAAAGCGCGGTGATCTGTGCGCTGGATTTGCGCGTGCCGATCTCCGGGCCAAAATCCACCTGCAGGATATAGGCCGGCTTCCGGGCTTCGGTAAAGGGCTCGGCAGCGGTAATACGGCCGACGCGTAGTTCTACTTTGGTGAAGTCATTCCAATCGATGGTTTGCATGAAGGATCGGTCGCTTGAAGGTGTCGTTGAGTACGGCTGCCGCATCGTGCGGGCCGGGTTTGATGGTTTGGCCGCTGGAGTGCGGTGTTAATCGTCGTAGGGAAGGTCGTCTGGATCGACGCCAACGAAGTCAGGCGCGGGAAGCTCCGGCAGTCGATAGACCTGAATGCGGTCAAGGCCCAGCACCAAGGCTTTGACGGCGCGATGCATGCCGTCCATCAGCCGACCTTGTGGACACAGAATGATCGGGTAGGCCAGATCGGCAGCATTCACCAACTGTATATGCATCGCAATGGAGCGCCCGCTGGGTGTGTCGCCTTCGTTGTCGTACCAATACGGTTCGTCCAGTTCGGCGATGGCACTCACGGGAATCTGCTCGATGGGGAGGTTGGTTGCCAAGTCGATCAGGCGATGAACATCCCAAGCGAGCAGCCCGTCTGCGGATTGTCTGAAGTGATATTGCTTTCGCATTGTTTTGCCGTGCAAGCGGGGGAGTATGAAATTGTTTGCTGCGCGCATCAGTGCACGCCAAATTCGAGATAGCTGGTGCCGTACCAGTGGATCTGCATTGGCTCGCCGGCGTCGGCAATGCTTTCATCGGCCGGCTCTTTGCCACTGCCAAGATTGAGTTGCAGGTCTGCTTGTTTGACCACGCCCAGCGACACTACCAAGCGGCTTCCCGCAACGAGCTTCCGGCCAAGCAGCCGGGTGTCTTTCACTTCCAATTGTTGCGGAACGTTGGGATTCAGCAACTGCCGGTGGCGACGGTCGGCATTGTAGCTGGCCCGCTGTAGCCACCAGCCGAGATCGAGATATTCGCCTTGGGCGTTGAGCTCATAGATGCCGATGGCGATATCCGCATCATGCTTGTTGATGCTGAAATCCAACACGCCCTGAAATGCGCCCGCCAGCTCCGTGTCCTGCGTCATGGGTGCACTGGTAAACACCAAGCCTGCGCGCGGGTCCAATTGCATGTGCACCGAATCTTCCGGCAGGGGTTTTGCGGCATCGCTGCGGTCGGTGAAGTCGATGCGTTGCGTCACCACCGCGTGTGGTTGGGACTGCGCTGCCAACTGGGGCGGACCATCGTCAGTTCCCGCTACGAGGTGCAGCTTCAGCGCCTGTGTAGGCATGGCATCCAGCGTATGTGCATGGCGCCAGGTGTTGGCACCCATCACCTGCCAGTTGACACGGTCGGCGAGCAGGGCGGGTTTCGGCGCGCCTTTGAATACATGGTCAAACCATGCCAGCCGCAGTGCTTGCAGATCAATGCGGGCCACAGCATCGGGCGTGTAACCCTGCACCGTTGGTGGTACGCCGGTCTGCATCGAGAGGTGCTGGTAAGGGCCGATGAGCAACGTGTGGTCGGCATCCGGGTGGTGCTTCAGATGCTCGCGGAAGTAGTGCAGCACGCCAATCTGCGCGCCGTCGAAGTAACCGGTGGTCGCCAGCACCGGGATGTCGATATCCGCGAACGCTTCGTTCTGTGGAATTAGCCGTTGCCAGTAGTCGTCATAGGCCGGATGACGCAGCCATTCGGAGAACAATGGGTTGGGGCTGCCATCGATGGCCGGTAACTCGCGATAGGCGCGGCCGCTACTGTAGAGGTTGCGGTCAAGCCCCGCCCAGCGCGCAGTGTCGCCATAGGTTGCGTCGTTCAACGTGCGGTTGCTGGCGGTGTAGGCCGGCCACGCATATATGAAATTGAGGAAGACGCCGCCTTCCATTGGTACGTCGATGCCGGGTGCGACGGTTGCCGAGGTGGCAATGGCTTTCAGTGCCTTGGGCCGCTGCTTCAGCGCTGCCCATTGGGTGAAACCGCTGTAGCTTCCGCCGTACATGCCCACCCGGCCGTCGCTCCATGACTGCTGGGCGACCCAGTCGATAACGGCGGCCGCATCGGCGCCATCATGTGTGTAGGGGGCAATGGCATCCGTGCTGCGGCCCTTGCCGCGGCTGTAGGCCACTACGCCAACGTAGCCATAGGCGGCCATCTTCTTTGCATCGGCCCACGCCCAGTCGTCGTTGGCGTAAATGGTGAAAGTAAGCAAGGTGGGCAACGGCGTCGCGACACGTGGGCGCACGGTGAGGACGGCGAGGTTGGCGTTGTCTGGCGTGCGCACCAGCGCTGAGCGGTCGATGGCATAGCGGCGCGCATCGTCCTGCGCCAACGCATCGGCGAACAACGGCTGGAACGCGCGGTAGGCAGCATGCACCTGCCACGCACGGATGACGTCGATAGCCTCGGCCTGCGTCAACCGTTGTTTGCCCGCAATATTTGCCAAGGCTTTGTCGAGGTCGTCGCGCATACGGGGCAGGTAACCACCAAATGCGAACTCGGCCTGCTGCGCTGTGCGGTCGTCCAGTGCTGCAAAGCGCTCGGCGAAGGTGGTACGCCATGTGTGTGCGAACGTCGTATGGGTTGACGCCTCGCGGATTTTTGCCAATGCGTAGGTTTCATATTGGAAGAACACTGGCGGCTGCGTGGCATCGTCTGCACGCAGGGCGCGGAGGGCGTGGATGCTCTGGACCGCCTGCGCATAGTCACCAGTGGCCATCTGTAGCCGGAACAGCGTGCCGAAGTGGCGTTGCTTGTCTTCGTCATGGAAGTCGGCCATGACCTGGCGCGCCAGTGTTGGCACGACACGGTCGACATTGTTGGCCTGCAGCGGCGCGTGCAATGGAATATCCGTCGCGCGCGCCATGAATGGCACACACAGGAGCAACAGGAGCAATGCCAGGCAATATCGCATTGGTAGTCGGTCGCGGTTGTTTTGTTTGAATGCCATGCCGGCGTGACGCGATGGGTATCAGGTCGCGCGTTGCGTTTGTCGGTGTGCCATTAGTTGGCTTGCAGCATCTTCCCAGTTGCGGCCATCGAACTGCTGACGCGGTAGTGCGGCCAGATCAATGTCATCCACGCAGCGCAGATTGACCACCCACATGTGCGGTGCGATGCGCGGATTACTGAAGGTGCTGGTACCGCATTGGCTGCAGAAGAAATGCTTGGCCGTGCGAGTGCCGAACTTGTAGGTGGCCAGGCTTTCATCACCGGAAATGACGCGGAACTGTTCATTCCCCACCGCGTGCCAGAGCGCGCCTTTGCGGTGACAGATGGAGCAGTTGCATTCCAGGATGCCGGTGACCGGCGTATCGAACTGGAAGGTGATGTTGCCGCAGTGGCATGAACCGTTACGCGTTTGCACGGAGATTCTCCAGTGATGCAGACGGGGCCAGCGTTGGCGGTTTGCTGGCAGGTGAGAGCTGGCGGTGGCGCCGGCCGGAGCAACGATACCGCGTCATCCGCGATGGGTCAGCCGCGCTCAGGCTGGGGGAGTAGCCGCCGCTCCATTGGCTGGTAAACCAGGCCTGCCGATTCGGCCACATCCCCGCTGCAATGGAAGCCATAGCTCAGGTAGGCGGGGACCGAGGGGAGAGAGGCGCTCACGGTCACCTGATCGCCACGCGCATGGTTCAGTGCCTCGGCCACCAGCCGACGGCCGACGCCGCTGCGCTGCTGGCCCGGGGCAATGAACAACATGGCAATGTGCCGACCCTGTTTGAGTTCAATCAGCCCGATCACCTGGTTTGCGACCTCGGCGAGCAGCATTACGTTGTCCTGGTCTTTGCGCATGGCGAATGCATCCGCCGCAGCAATCTTCTGGAAAGTCGCAATGCCTTCATCACCCAACGTAGGCGCCACCGACGCCATGAACGCGGCCATGCAAAGGCTGCTGGCGGTGTCGAGGTCGTCGTGGGTGAGAGGCCGGATATGCATGCATGTGCTCGTATGGTGCGGTGGGTTTCAGTAAATCAGGATGCCCTATGCCGCGGGCTTCTTGAAGGCCATGCCGACGCTGGCCGGTGCGGTGAGTGAGAAACCAAACTGCTGATAGAGCCGGTACGCTTCGCCATCGGCCAGCAGACTGACATATGCCGATGGCGGCACTTCCCGTTCGATGTAAGCGCTGATCTCGTGCATGACCCTCTTGCCCAGACCTCGCCCTTGATGCGCGGGCAACACGGCGATATCCACTACTTGATAAAAGGTGCCGCCGTCACCGATTACCCGGCCCATCGCCACTGTTTCGCCCGCGCACAGTACCTGCACTGCAAACAGTGAGTTGGGCAACCCACGAGCTGCGGCTTCCAGTGTCTTCGCGCTGAGCCCGGCGGATTGGCGCAGGTGCCGGTAGGTTTCGATGGAGGGAATGTCGTGGGTAAAGCGGTAGATGGATTCAGTCATTGAAATTCGTAGGAGCGGGCCGAGTTACGCGATGGGTGTCTGGTCAGCAGCGTGGTGGTTCAGGCTGGCATCGTTAGTGGCACATACACTTCATGCCACAGCGTTACTTTGCCCGCGTCGTTAAACTGCATGAGCAACATCGCGCGAAACCGTTCGGTGCGCCCATCGCCGTAGGCAATCCGCGCGCGCATCGAGAACACCACGGACGCGCCATCAACCAGTGTGTGATCGATCTCGTAGTCGATGCCCACCATGTCGGCCTTCATGTCATTGAGGAATTCCAGATAGTTCGCGTGTGTGGCTTCGTACCGGCGGCCGTTGGGTTCGACAATGAAATGCTCGGCGAAGCACTGGCCGATCAACGCTTCAGTCAGCGAGGCATCCCTGTTGAGGTGTTTCCTGTTCCAGTCGAGTACGGCATGTGCGAGTTGGAGAGAGTGATTGTGATCCGTCGTCATTCGAATAATTCGCTGGCTGAAGAGGGTTCATGTCGCCTCTTTGAGAGGCGCTGAGCGGCGCATTCCACGGGGCGGCCTGATGATGCCACGGCCAGTGAATGGGTACTGGCGTTGCGATGGAATCCTCGCTGTTTTCGGAATGCGTCCGTGGGCCGGCCATTGTCGTCGAGCACGCTTTCGTCCAGAAGGGCGTAATGCCTTTCCCGCCATGCCAGCGGTGATACCTGGAATGCGATTCCTGCCTGTTGCAGGAGCTTTTCGGCCTCATCCAGTGTGTTGAATGTGAGGCGCAGGAAATCAGCGCGTGCACGTTGCTGCCGCAGCGCCGGTTCGTTGAGTTTGAACCAAGCTTTCCAGGAGACGATTGCGCGCCCCTCAAGCAGATCTTTGAAATAGACGGGATGTTCCGGAAGCCTGCGGCACGCGGCGACAGGGAAAGCGGAACGTTGAATGGCCCCGCTGCTAGACGCCGCTGTGGATGCGGGTAGCGTTGAGCTGGGGGAAGCGGTCGATGATGGTCACCGCCTGATCCCAGTGGCCGTGATGGATGATCGGCAGGATCACGACGGGCAGCTCCTTGAAGCGGAATTCCACGCTGTGGTCAGACGCCGATTTGAGGGTGATCAGGGTCGGCATGCGCCCGTTTCTGAGGTGCCAGACGAGCTCCTCGATCACATCGTTCCAGGCTTCTTTCTCCAGATCATCGATCCATTCCATGCGTACCAGACGTCCGGACTAAGCCGGTCGCGCGAACGCCATCGGCTTGGAGGAAAGTGCGGGCGACGTCTGGCGGTAACCCGATCCTGTGCCGAAGCCGCTCGGTGCGTACTGCGCAATGCCGGCTGATGATGCCACAGCATTGGCCGGATGTTGCCCGGCCGGATAGGTGATGCTTGTTGCACAGGCCGCGTGCGACTTACCTGAATACCATCGTCGCAAGTCCCGTCAGCCCGAGCAGGCTAAGGGCGCTGACCTTGATCCAGAGGATTGCCAGCAAAAAGCTGGTGCCAGTGCCGTTTGATTGCCTGCCATGCGCCAGCAGCCGACGTATCAGGATCACGAGATAGGCGACCAGCGTGACCAGTACCGCCGTGTAGGCAGTCGCAGAGCCGACCGTTGCAGTGAGGATCTTCTGCAACGCCATGGCGAGGACAAACCAACCAAAGCTGCCCAACGCGCCATACATCATGAAGGTTTCCATGATCGAGAGCGGTTGCGGAAGCGGCGAGGCCTCCCTCAGCTTGCTGGCCTGTTGGAGTGAAGCCTCATCGGTACCGCGCGTTTGGAGCTCTTCGCGCAGCACCGCTTCGGCCCACGGTTCGAGCGCCTGTTCACTCCACATCTGCATCAGATGGGAGGTGTCCATCGCGCCGAAGCGCGAGCGCAACGCTGCCTGCTGTTCCATTGTTCCTTCCCTGGTGGGGCGAATTGCTTTGCTTGATGGTCTACTGCCGCGTCTTTTCGTAAACCGCTGCGACCTGAGCGAGGCTTGGGTTGGACATTCCCATGCCGTTGATGAACACCGCCGGCGCACCTTGTTTGAATACCTCGACGGTGCGATCCACCGCAGCCCGCTGCTCGGCACTGGGGTTGGCTATGTTGAAGTCAATGGAGTTGCCGCGTGCCACCCGGATGCCTTGGTCCTGCAATGCCTGGATAAGGGCTTCCGCCCGTTGCGCCTGCTCGGAAGGGCAGTTGGCCGGCGCCAGGACAAGTACGGTGTTGGGCGGCGTGTTGCCCGGCATTTCCACCGAGATAAAACCATCGCTGCTGACCACGCTGCCTGCAGTAACTGCTGCGTGGTCGGACGGCACACGCTTGCTCCACCAGTTGACGCCGCCTGCCAGGCCCAGAGCCAGCAGAAGAATCATCCACAAACGCATCTTCATCTCCTTGTGTGCGGTAGTTCGAATCAGTTTGAAGCGCGGCTTCTCAATACTTCATCCGGGCATCGGTTTGCTTGACCGCGCTTCGGCTGCGCTGCCACTCGCAAGTGCCGATAGCGTCGTGACCGACCTGTCACGCTGCAGACGTTGGCATGACTATCCCCCCGCATGGCAACCCAGCTTGTCCCCGCCGCGCGGCGCCCAGCGTACAAGAACACGATGAGCGGTGGGAGGGGGTTGGGGGTGAACCGCGTTGCCCGCAATCGCGGCCGGGACCGGGGCGTCAAACGAAGCCGCTGGATAACAAAAGCCCGGGAAATCCCGGGCTTTTGCATCAATCCGATTTCAACAACCAGCCCATCACTCGATCGGCTGGTCCAGCATCAGCTGGCGTGCGAAACGCACTGGCGGTGCGCCGTACGACAGGATTTGGTCGTGGTACGCCTTCAGGTTGAAGTTGGCGCCCTGCTTTTCTTCCACGGCCTTGCGCGTATCGAAGTGTTCCTGAGCGCCAACGAAGTACGTCGGCAGCTGGGCCGAGGTGAGCTGGGCGCGGATCCACTTGCCCGAAGCTTCGCTTTCCTGCTGGAAGGCGTCGTGGGTCATCAGGTGCATGGCCTGATCGCGGCTCCAGTTGTCCACGTGCACGCCTTGGTCGAGGATCGCGTTGGCGATGGTGCGCAGGTAGAACTTCAGCTGCACCAGGTGGAACAGCGGGTCGTTATCCAGATAACCCTGTTCCTGCATCATGCGCTCGGTGTACACCGCCCAGCCTTCGGCAAACAGGCCCGAACGCAGCACGGCGCGCAGCGTCGATGGGAACTTGCCCGAATGCCAGCCTTCCAGGTAATGGCCCGGCGTGCCCTCGTGGATGGAGAGCAGGTGGATCATGCGGCTGTTGTATTCGCGCAGGAACGAATCCACCTGCTTGTCGTTCCAGTCGTCCGGAATCGGCGAGACGGCGTAGAAGGTCTTCAGGTTCTTGTCGAGCGGGCCGGGCGAATCGCAATACGCCACGGCCACGCCACGCTGGAATTCCGGCATCAGGATGATGTCCACCGGCGCATCGGGCAGGGTCATCAGGTCATGCTTGCGCACGAATTCGGTGGATTGCGCCAACGACGCCTTGGCATCGTCTACGACCTTGTCGCGTGCGGGCTTTTCGGCATAGGCCAGTTCCAGCGCCGCCTCGATGGCCGTCTGCTGTTGGTCATCCGTCGGGTTGGCCGGCATTTCCGGTGCGCCCGGCTTGTCCTTCAGTACCACTTGGGCGATGCCGTACATGTCGGTACGTACACGTGCCAGCTCGGCACGGGCACGCTCGCCGATCTCGGCGCGCGACAGCGAGGAGTTGAGCGAGAACTTCAGCTTCTGGTCGTACTTTTCCGCACCGATGCGGAACTCACCCTTGGCGTTCGGCACCAGGGTCTTGTCCAGCCACGTCTGCTGCTCTTCGACGGCGGTGGTGAGGTTGGCGATGGCGGTCTTCAGGCGCTCCTGGTCGGCGGCTTCGAGCTGGCCGATGTTGGGCACGATGAAGGTTTCCACCAGGCTGAGGATGCCGCGGTTCTGCTTGGACACGGTTTCAGCATGGATCTTCGGCACGCGGGCCGGATCAAGGTTGGTACGGGCGGCGGCGAAGATCTGCGGAATCTTCTCGATGCGTGCGGTGGCCGACTTCAGGCGCTCGGGCAGCGGCGCGAACTCGCGGGCCATCAAGCCGTAAATGGCGCTGCCGGCCAGGCCGTTGTAGGTCTGCGGGTCCCACTTCCACGACTGCAGGGTTTCGTTGTTCCAGATGTCCGACTGCAGCTGGTTGCGCAGGATCGCGGCATCCACCTGGTTTTCGCGGCCGAGCTTGCTGACGTCGATCTTTTCCAGATCGGCGAGCAGGGCCTTGCTGGCCTCCAGGCTCTTCTGCTGGCCGGCGGCGCTCAGGTCGTCGAGCTCGCTGTCGTAACGGTGGTCACCGATCTGGGTGGCGCCGACCGGGGACAACTGCATCCACGTATCCAGTGCCTTCTTCGACAGTTCGGCGAACTGTGCATCGGCCTGGCTTTGGCCGGCTTGTTCGGCAGCGGCGGTGGGAGCGTTGGGGGCTTCGCCACTCTGGCAGCCGGCCAGAGCGGCAAGCAGGGCGGCGGCGAGCAGGTGCTTGCGCATCGGTAATCCTGGAACTTTGGGGAATCCCCGAGCATAGGCGGACTGGGCCGGTGCCGCACATGCCTTTGGTTGGGCGGACCTTGCCGAAGCGGGCGGTTTGCGTCCCTGTCCTTGGCGACGGTTGAGTGCCCGGCGATGACGGCATCCACACTTTCTTAGCGTTCGTATTCAGGCTTGCCGCTATGCTTCCCGCGCTGCCGGGTGGCCGGCACCAACTTTTCAGGGAACACGGAAGCATGAAGCGTTTGCAGGGAAATGGCTGGGTATTGAGTGCGGGACTGGGCGTGCTAATGGCGTTGGCCGGTTGCGCCCAACATGACATGGCAGCCGAAGCGAGCGCGGCGCCGGCCGAAGCGCTGCAGTCACCCGATGGTGCGTTCTTGGCCTACGAGCACACCGTGCAGTTGCGGCTGCCGGGCAAGGACATCGCGCCCCGGGTGAAGGCTGTGACCGAAGCCTGCCAAAGCGCGAAGTTCGGCGATTGCGCGGTGCTCAATGTGTCGCAGCAGGCCGGCGACGCGCCCAGTGGCTCGGTGCAGGTGCGCATCGCGCCCAAGGGTGTGGAGCCACTGATCGCGCTGGCCAGCGACAAGGGCGAGCTGACCACGCGCAACACGCAGGCGGAAGATCTTGCGCAACAGGTTGCCGAAACCCAACTGACCCAGGCGCGCTTGAAGAACGAACACGAGCGCTTGGTCGAGTATCAGCAGCGGCGTGATCTGGTCGTTGCGGATCTGCTCACCATCTCGCAGCGCCTGTCGGAAATTGAAGCAGGATTGGAACAGGCCAATCGTGCGTCGGCGCAACAGCACCGCCGCATAGACACGCAGTTGGTCACGATCAGCCTGGAATCGACCAGCAGCCAGCGCAACCGCAGCGAGATTGGCCGCGCATTGGGTGACTTCGGCGAGATCTTCAGCACCAGCCTGGCCTATGTCATCCGCGTCGTTGCCGGCTTGCTGCCGGTGGCGATCATCGGCGGCTTCGTGTTGTGGCTGGCACGTGCGTGGTGGCGTCGCCGCCGCACCAAGCGCGCGGCCAAGCCGTAAGGCAAACAATGACGGCGCCGAAAGGCGCCGTTGTTCTTCATGCACTGCAGGAACAGCCGGTTACGAATGCAGACGCAGCTCGGGAATGTTCTTCTCGTGCAGCGCGAATAGCTCCTGAAATTCTTCTTCGGTCAACTCGTCGGGCAGATACACCGCCACCTTGCCGGCAACACCGTTCTGGTCCACGCGTTCGCGTGGGCCGGCACGTAGGGACACCTCGCGGTCCTTCCAGGTGATGACCATGGGCGCTTCTTCCCACTGCGTCACTTCGACGTTCTTGCTGTCCCAGATGATGACGATCGTATACATGCGGTTACCTGCCTTCAGTTGCGCGTTCGCTGGTGATGGTGGCGCCTTCGCGCATCACCAGGGTGACGGGTGTGCGCGACACCACGTCGAGCAGACGATCCCATTGTTCTTCGGACAACGGGCCGGTCGCGGCGAGTATGCGGTGCACCTGCAGCTTACCGGCTTCATCACGGCTGGAACTCAACTGCGCACTGAACTCACCCAGGTCCCAGCCTTTTTTCTCTGCATACATACGCAAGGTAATCGCGGTGCATGCGGCCAATGATGCGAGGTACAGATCGAACGGCGCCAGCCCCGCATCCTGCCCGCCAAGACTGGCGGGTTCATCGGCCACCAGGCTGTGCTTGCCGTTGCTGATCTGATGGGCGTAGTTGGTGCCCGACGATTGAATGCTGACGTGAGCCATGTGGCGTCTCCGGTTGTGCAGGTGCAGTCACGTTAGTGCTTGCCTGTGACCGCCGGTAGTCTGCATTCGGTGGTCGCACCGTTCTGTGAAGTGAACGATGCGGCCAGAGTGCCGTGATTCGGGTAGCCCGTGTGAGCGCAGCGCACCCGGTGAATGGTTTGCTGGAATTCTGTGGATGCTCGCGGAGAGCCCCGGGTGCGGTTGTGCTTACCCGGGCTACGGGGCAGCGCATATGGCTTGCGGGCTTACTTGCCGATACGTACCGGCAGCGGAATGTTGCACAGGTCGATATGCCCGGCGGCGCGCTTGTAGAAGCCATCCACGCGGTTGCGACGGGCTTCCACTGCGTCAGCGAAGGTCTTGGAATCCGTGCGCAGTACCTGCAGCGGCACGCGTTGGTCGGCCGGCAGTTCACTGGCCAATTGGACGGAGACGATCGGTGTGCGTTCGGCCGCGTTTTCGTAGAAGCCCATCGGGTCGGGGCCGCGCTTGATCGTGCTGAGCAGTTCCATGCCCTTGAGCACGCGGCCGACCAAGGTGATGTTGCGGTCGAGCTGGCGTGGCGACTGACCGGTGACGACATACAACTCGGCGCCCACGCTGCTGTCTTCGTCGTTGTTGCGGCCTGCACCCAGCGCGCCGTAACAGTGCGCCAGCCACGTTTGTTCGCCATCACTGCCCACCGCGAAGTCACCCACAAAACCGGTCTTGCTGGCCCAGCCATCGCGGTCGGGCAGGGCGGTAAACGCCAGGCCCTTGGCCGGGCGCTGGAACTCGGCCGGCAGATGCTTCTTGGCGCTGCCCATCGACTTGGCCTTGGCGCTGTCGTCGGCATCCACGTCGCCGAACTGCACGACGAAGTTGTCCTGTGAGCGATAGATGCTTAGCCCATCCCAGAAGTGCTCGCGCGCCATCGTGCGGATGTTGCCTGCATGTTCGGGGGCGAATTCCGGCGCCAGCTCGATGATGACGCGGCCGCCTTCCAGATTCATGTACAGCGTGTTCTCCGGCGCCGGGGTGTGCCAGTCGCTGGCCGGCGAGGCCTCGATGATTTCCTGCGCGCTGCGGTACTTGGCGGGTGCATCGGCGGCCAGCAACGGCAGCGGGGAGAGCATCAGGGCCAGGGCCAACAGCGAAGGGCGAAGCGTCATCGGGAAGATTCCGTTAGTTGGATATGGAGATTCTGAGGGGCTCGGAACAGCGTTGCCAGTGCACTGGCGGGGGTATCTGGTATACGCGAGGATAGACGGCTTTTGGTCAAGGAGTGTCCATGTTCTCTCGTATCTTCCGCCGACTTTTCAATGTATCCAGTTCCGCCGGTACATCGGCCACGGGGGCGTCTGAGGGGGCATCGCCTCACGCTCGGGGTCTTGAGGCTACGGCTTCACACGGTTCGGCAGAGACCGTTGCAAAGGATTTGTTGGGCGCCGCGTTGCTCCATATCAGGGGCCCGGAAATCGCGGCTTCGCGGTGGATTTCAGACCAGCCCGCAGCACGGCTCCCCGATCTGGATATGCGCTTGCGCAGCTGGTCGATAGGGGCATTTGCACAATGGCCGAAGCAAGCGAATGGCTTGCCTTCGTTGGAGGAGTTGGACGATGCCACGCGTCAGGCTCTGCTGTTTGTCGGGGGCTGCCACTCAGATGGGCGTTTTCGACAGGCAATTTTGACGGAAGGGGAGTTGTGGCCGGGACGGCTGATGCTTTCACTGGCGTTGATTCGAGCCAATGATTGGGCAGCACCCGTAAGGCTGGCGGCACAGGACGTGGTTATGCATCTGCTTGAGCATTGTGACGAGCAGGCGGTGTTGGACGCGTGGCCTCTTGTATTGCGTTTAGTGGATGGCGAGCGGGTGGATGCGCAGTGGATCCAGCAAGGGCCGCTGGAGTGGCTGCTGCAACCCGGTCGACGGAATCTTCTGGAGGCGTTGCTTCGTAGCAACTGTCCGCGCACGCGTGTTTGGGCGCATGCAATCGCATTTGCGTTGGATGAGTCCTGGAGCCGGGAGCTTCGTTGGAACGCTGTCCTGGATGCCCATCCAACGATTGCGTTGCATGCTTTTCAGTGCGGGCTGCAGGATGCTACTGCGGGGGAGAAGCAGGCACTCGCACGGCATGCACAACGGGCGCATTCCGGACCGGTGCGCTCTTTGGCATTGCGGACTTTGAGCGAGTTGCAGGTGCCTGATTTGATGCAGTTGCTGCTGTCAGCGGTGTTCGATCGCTCTGCAGGCGTGCGTGGACTCGCTGCCTGGTTGATGCGGCAGAACGGCGAACAGCCGGAGCTGTTGTGGCGGAAGGTGATTGACGAAAGATCGCCGAGACACTTGGTCGTTGCCGTTTCCGCACTTGCGGATTGTGCCGAGGCGACGGACGCGTTCCGATTTGAACAGGTGCTGGCGGGCTCATCTCCCAAGCTCGCCAGGCAATGTGTGCGCGGATGGATCCGGGCTGAAGGAGGCGCATCCTGGTCGCTGCTGTTGGCGACGCTGGTGATGGACGACCGCGTGATTGGAAGGCTCTTTGACGGAGCCGGCCAGCAGTGGCAGGCGGATATCACCGCGGCGCAGCTGGAAGCACTCTGGGTGTCGGGGCCATTGGGCGATATCCCCGCGAATCGCATGCGGCAAGTGCTGGCGACAGTGCCTTTGTGGCGTCGATTGCAGTTGCTGCTGGACTACCTGCCTCCGGATTCCGCTCAGCAGGATTGGCATGGGCAGCTGATTGAGGATTGGCTGCATGGCAGCGGGGGATTCTCGCCGTTGGATGCGACTTCAAGGGAGCGGCTGCTGAGACAGCTGGCGGAGCGCCCTCATGTCATGGCCGGCGACCTGGGGGCTCGGGTCGAGCAGGCTGTTCTGGAGGCGTCCTTTAGGTAGGAGTGACTACTGGCACATCCGCTATAGCGAACTGAGTACTAGTGTTTGCTTCAGGCTAGTCCACAGGAGTGAGGGTCATGAGCGACTTGGAAGCCCATCTACGCAAGTTCCAGAAGGAGCTGAGCACCGGCACGGTGTCGCTGGCATTGCTGGCGGTGCTGGCCAAGGCGCCGGAGCCGCTGTACGGCTACCTGATTGCCAAAGAGCTGGAGCGGGTTGGCGATGGCGTACTCAGCGGCAAGCAGAGCGCGTTGTACCCGGTGCTGCGCAACCTGGAAGGGGCGGGTCTGCTGGAAAGTCACGTTGAACCGTCGGTAGCGGGACCGCCGCGGCGCTACTACCGCATCAATGACGACGGTCGCGCCGCGCTGCGGCAGTGGATCGCCGCCTGGACAGCCACCCGGAATTCGCTGGAATCCGTACTGGAGGGAATCACCTGATGAACACCGAAAACACCCCAAGAGCGCTGCCGACCACGATTCCCGAGTATCTCGAGCAGCTACGTGCCGCGCTGGCCGGTGCCGACCCGGCGATGATCCAGGACGCGCTGTACGACGCCGAGGAATACCTGCGTTCGGAGTTGGCCGAGCAGGCCGGCAAGAGCGAAGCCGAAGTGATCGCGGGCGTCGCTGGCAGTTATGGCGCGCCGGAAGAAGTAGCCGAGATCTACCGCGAGACCGAAGTCACCGTGAACCGTGCATTGCGCGCACCCGGGATGCGGATGACGCCGGCAGCGGTGGCCGCCGCTGCTGCGGCAACCTCGGCGGGCACGGCCATTCCGCCACCGCCGGCATCGCCACAACCGCGTTCGTTGGCGGCGCGTTTCTTCGGCGTGGCATTGGATCCACACACCTACGGCGCGCTGTTCTACATGCTGCTGTCGGTGGCCACGGGCACCTTCTTCTTCACCTGGGTGGTGACCGGTTTGTCGTTGTCGGTGTCGTTGCTGATCCTGATCATCGGCATCCCGATCCTGCTGCTGTTCCTGGGCTCGGTGCGCGTGTTGTCGCTGGTGGAAGGCCGCATCATCGAAACCATGCTCGGCGTGCGTATGCCACGTCGTCCCGCCTACACGGACAAAAGCCAGGGCTGGCTGGCACGCATCGGTGCCATGTTCTCCGACGGGCGTACCTGGCTGACGATGCTGTATTTCCTGCTGATGCTGCCACTGGGCACCTTGTACTTCACCATTGCCACAACGCTGCTGTCGCTGTCGTTGGCCCTGCTGTTCGCGCCGCTGGCACGGTTGTTTCTGGATCAACCGGTGGGCATCTGGATCGACGGTGTGAATGTTGCCGCAGGTTTCTGGTTGTGGCCGGTATCGGCGGCGCTGGGTGCGCTGTTGCTGTTCGCCACGTTGCATCTGGCACGCGGTATTGGCCGACTGCACGGCGCGATGGCCAAGCAGTTGCTGGTACGTCTGTAATCGGTCTGGAATGAACAAACAGAACAGGGCGCCAATGGCGCCCTGTTCTGTTTTTCAGGTGCGGCAACAGCCGCGAAGCTGCAGGATCAGGCCGCTCGCACGAGTGCCGACGTTGCCTTGCGAACCACTGGCAGGAGCAACAGCAACACCGGGAATGCGATGAGCCACGAAATCCCCCAGGCGCCCAGCCACTGCGACGTGAGCTGGGGCGACATGCCGATGCTCTTGAGCGTGCTGATCAGCGACACGATGCAGGTCATCAATACCGATAGCAGTAGCGGCATGACCAGCGAGCCGTAGCGCACGGGAAGTTTGGGGATGCCAAGAAAATGGGTGGATGTGTTTGAAGCGTTCACGAGTGATCTCCTTGATCCGGTCAAGCAAAGGCGCCTTTCACCCGCGAGCGGGCGAACAGCCCCGGCAGTGCCGGAGATGGTGGGCGCGTTGGTTGACGTGAACGCTTACGGCCGTCGCGAGACCCGCGATGACGGCGGGAATGTTAGGAGTCGCGGCTGCGCCTGGCAAGAAGGGCGTGGCAGATATTCTGTAGTTGCGGCGTTCTCTTGAGTTACTGGTTGGGCTATTTCGCAGCCCACACCGCGCCTGTGAATGGCTGCAGAGTTTGAATGCCCACTTACCCGCAACACCGCGTCGGCTTGACTCGGCGGTTTCAATTTCTAGAATGACTGACAGTCAGTCAGTAAGTTCCGAGTTCATGGACAAACGCACCACCATCATCGAGGCCGCCATTGCCGTGTTCGGCGAAAAGGGTGTGGAGAAAACCACGGTCTCGGACATCGTCAAACGTGCGGGCATCGCACAGGGCACCTACTACCTGTACTTCCCGTCACGGCTGGCGGTGATGGGCGGCATTGCCGAGCACGTGGTCGCACGGATGCTGCAGCGTCTGCATGCGCAACTGGACGGGCTGTCGCCGGCTGCGCAACTGGACGCATTGGCCGGCGCGATCTTCGCGGTGGTGGAAGAGCAGCATCAAGTGGTGGCGCTGCTGTACAGCGGTATGACCCAGACCGATGAAATGCGGCGCTGGGAAGCCATCTACGCCCCGCTGTACGACTGGCTGCAGCAGGTACTGGAACAGGCCCGTGCCGAAGGCGCAGTGGTTGGCAATGTGCAGCCGCGTTATGCGGCCAGGGTACTGGTCGGTGCCATCGAAGCAGCGGCCGAGCAGGTGCACCTGTACGCAGCGACTGCGCCGGATGAAGCGCGTGCGCATCGCGCGGAGCTGGAACGCTTCATCCGTGCTGGCCTGGGCCGCGATCAGGCCCTTTAATTCATCGCGTGACTGCGCGATGCAGACAACAACGAGGAGAATCACATGGCCGGAAAAGGCTGGTTTTACGTGGCCCTGACCTGCCTGTTCGAGCTGGTCTGGGTGTACGGCTTCAACGTGGCAACCGCATGGTGGCATTGGATACCGATCATCGCGGTGATCTTGGTGGACTTCCAATGGTTGGCGCGCGCCTGCGAAACGCTGCCGACCGGTACGGTGTATGCGGTGTTCGCTGCCGTGGGCACGGTGGGTGCTGCTTTGATGGATATCTTTCTGTTCGATGGCAGCTTTAGCGTTGCCAAGGGTGCTTTCATGGCGCTATTGGTGGTGGGTGTGATCGCGCTGAAGCTCGCCGACGGCAAGACAGACAGCGCCGGTGCTGCCGGTCAGGGAGGCTGACATGGGTTGGTTTTTGGTAGTGGCCGCCGCACTGATGGAAACGCTGGGCGTGATTGGCCTTAAGCGCTACAGCTTGCGCAAGAATGCGCTCAATGCGTTGTTGTTCTTCGGCGGTTTTGGCGCATCGTTCGTGTTGTTGTACCAGTCGTTCCGCTACATCCAGCTCAGCGTGGCCTACGCCGTATGGATTGGCCTGGGCACTGCCGCAGCGGTACTGGTGAACATGCTGTTCTTCGGCGAGTCACGCAGCACCGCGCGGCTGCTCAGCCTTGGCGTCATCGTCATCGGCGTGGTGGGATTGAAAGCGGTGTCGTGAATGTAAAAGCCCCGGTGATTGCCGAGGCTTTTTTTGCGAGGCGATGCTTGATCGCGCATCCCTTCTCCCGTTTACCGGAGAAAGTGCCCCGTAACGGCGGATGAGGGGATTTTGAGCACTTGAGCTTTTCGTCTTAACAGAAGGCTTCGGTCGATATCTCGCCAAGCCCACGAGCACTGCTTCGATCTTCCCCTCACTCCAACCCCCGCTCCTCGGCCCTTGCGTTTCCGCAAGGGCGCTCACCGGGCTGCCAACCAAGGGTTCGCAAACAGCCCGTTTCGCCCCGCAGGCGGGAGAGGGGCTTTCAGAGAGCAGTGCCTAAACCCTCAGCGCTGCGTGCGACGACGCAGCGGGGTGACGTTGCTAGGGGTGCTTGCGGCTTTCTTGCTCTTCTTCGCTGCCGTTGGTTGCGACTGTGCGATGAAGAAATCACGCATCTTCGGATACACCACCTCGCGCCAGCGACGGCCGCTGAAAATGCCGTAGTGACCGGCGCCTTCAACGATGAAGTGGTTGCGGCGCGAAGCCGGAATACCGGTACACAGTGCTTGTGCGGCTTCGGTCTGGCCGAGGCCGGCGATGTCGTCCAGCTCGCCTTCGATGCTCAGCAGGGCGGTGTCGCGGATTGCTGAAGGATCCACGCGCTCACCACGGACATACCACTCGCCGCGCGGCAGCAGGAACTCCTGGAACACCACGCGAATGGTGTCCAGATAGAACTTCGCCGGCATGTCCAGCACCGCGTTGTATTCGTCGTAGAAATGGCGATGCGCGTTGGCATCGCTCATGTCGCCCTTGACCAGGTCGGTGTAGAAATCCCAATGCGACATCAGGTGGCGGCTGGGATTCATCGCCATGAAACCGGCGTGCTGCAGGAAGCCCGGATACACACGACGACCCTGGCCCGGGTAGGGCGCCGGGATGGTGTGGATGACGTTGTTCTCGAACCATGACAGCGGATTGCGCGTGGCCAGGTTGTTGACCGCAGTCGGACTGCAACGGGCATCGATCGGGCCGCCCATCATCACCAGCGAGCGCGGTGTGGGCTCGCCACGGCTGGCCATCAGCGACACGGCGGCAAGTACCGGCACGGTCGGCTGGCAGACGCTCACCACGTGCACGTTGTCGGCACCGAGGTGACGGATGAATTCCTGCACGTACTCGATGTAATCGTCCAGGCCGAACTCACCTTTTTCCACCGGCACCATGCGCGCATCCACCCAATCGGTGACATAGACGCGGTGGTCACGCAGCAGCGTGCGCACGGTGTCGCGCAGCAGCGTAGCGTGGTGGCCGGACAACGGCGCTACCACCAGCACGGCAGGCTGTGCGAGCAGGGCTTCAACCTTGGAGGTGTCGTTGCTGTGGCGCTTGAAGCGCAGCAGCTTGCAGAACGGTTTTTCCATTTCCGTGAGCTGGGCAATGGGGACGATTTCGCCATCCAGCTCCAGCTCATGGATGCCCCACTCGGGCTTCTCGTAATCCTTGCCGAGGCGGTGGAACAACTCGTTCATCGCGGCGAAGCGATCGGCACCCGGCATGGCTGACCACCAATGCCCCGGTTGGTTGAAAAACGCCGCGTTGGCTTGCGCCTGGTGAACCCAGGGCGCGAGCAGGTTGCGGGTCAACTCATGCAGGTTATAAAGCATAGAGATGCAATATGTATGGTCATATGGTGCTTCGCAGCATAGCGCAATCGAGCGGCAGCGGCGTTAAGCGTTAACGCCGCCTATTCAGCGGGTTTGCTCAAGCGCGGCGATGTCGTCGCTGATGGCTGGCCCCAGCCAGCAGTGCGAGCCCACCGAACGGAAGCCAACCTGCTGCAACTGGCGTCGGTACCAGCTCGCTGGGCGCTTCTGGAAGCCATCGTGGTCACCGTGGAAATCGTCCTCAGCGGTGAAGGTTTCCAGGAAGGCGACACCGCCACAGAGCTCGGCGAGGCCTTCAATCCCCTGGCGCAGTTCACGGCTGGGTACGTAATGCATTACGTCCGAGCAGATCAGCAGATCCACCGGTGCGCATGGGCGCAACCATTGGAAATCGCCGAAGCGGGCCAGGTGCATGTCGCGGGTGCGGCCGTAGCGGCGTACCGCGTATTCGCTGCTGTCAAAGCCCATGTACTGCACCTTGGGGCGCAGTTTGAGGAGCGGCGCACGCCAAGCGGCTTCACCGCAGCCGATATCCAGCACGCTGCGGATGGGGCGTTCGAGGTAATACTCCGCGCTGGCAACGGCCAGCTGCACCTTGCGGGCCAGGCGTGCTGCGCCGCCGATATCACCGCGTCGGTACCAGCGTTGGAAATAGGCGGCGTCGTACTGCTTGTCCTGCATGTGCGTGTCTTGTGTGGATGGGTGAAAATGGCGCTCATCCTACGCCGCCGCTGGAGCACATGCATGCAGTCTTATTTCTGGGTCAAGACCTTCCATCTGGTGTTCGTGGTCGCGTGGATGGCGGCGGTGTTCTACCTGCCGCGGATCCTGGTCAACATTGCCGAGGCATCGGGCCAGCAAGCCGTGGTTGAACGGCTGCAGCTGATGGGCAAGCGCTTGTACGGTTTTGGTCACAGCATGTTCGGCATTGCCTTCCTGCTGGGCCTGGTGCTGTGGCTGGGTTACAAGGTGCTGCCGGATTTCCCGACCATGGTCGCGCCGGGGGCTGCCGGTTGGCTGCATGCCAAGCTGGGTCTGGTGATGCTGCTGCTGGTGTATTTCATCTTCACCGGCCGCTGGTTGAAGGGCACGCTGAAGGGCAAGACACTGCCGTCCTCGCGTGCGCTGCGTTGGTTCAATGAGTTGCCGCTGGTGTTGTTCATTGCCATTGTTTACTTGGTGCTGGCCAAGCCGTTCTGAACCTGTAGGCCTTTAGCAGCGACTTTGCTTGCGCAGCCGATGAGCTGAGCGGCTGCAAGCGTTGCTGCAATGGCAGAATGCGAGAGGGCAGTTTGTGCTGACGCCGGATGCCGCATTGGCTTCGCGCCCCAACCGACGCGGGAATCTGAAATGCAAAAGGCCGGCAATGCCGGCCTTTTTCTATTTCGCATTGCTTACTGCTCGGTGTCGCGCAGCCGAGCATGCGTTGCCACCGGTGTGCTCGCCGGGTTTCGAATCCTGGGTTCGTAAGCGACCCGTTTCATTTCGCGATGGCAGCTACTTGCGGGCAAAAAGAAGGCCGGCAATGCCAGCCTTCTTTATCAACAGTGCAAGGGCTGGCTTACGCCGCCTCGTAGGCACCATAGCTGCGCAGGCGCTTGTAGCGCTGCTCCAGCAGCTCTTCCACGCTCAGCTTTTCCAGCGCATCCAGCTCGTTGAGCAGGACGGCCTTCAGGCGCTTGCCCATTTGTGTGGGATTACGATGCGCGCCGCCGATTGGCTCGCGGATCATCTTGTCGATCAGGCCCAGACTCTTCAGGCGCGGGGCAGTCATGCCCAGTTGCTCGGCAGCGTCCTTGGCCTTGCCAGCGTCCTTCCAAAGGATGGAGGCACAGCCTTCCGGGCTGATGGTGGAGTACACGCTGTATTCCAGCATCAAAGTGCGGTCGCCGACGCCCAGCGCCAGTGCGCCGCCGGAACCGCCTTCACCGATCACCGTGCAGATCACCGGTACTTTCAGTTCGGCCATTTCCATCAGGTTGCGGGCGATGGCTTCGGACTGGCCGCGCTCTTCGGCATCAATGCCCGGCCATGCGCCAGCGGTGTCGATCAAAGTCAGCACCGGCAGCTTGAAGCGCTCGGCCATCTTCATCAGACGCAGTGCCTTGCGGTAGCCCTCGGGCTTGGGCATGCCGAAGTTGCGGCGCACCTTTTCCTTGGTATCGCGGCCTTTCTGGTGGCCGATCAGCATCACTGAACGGCCGCCGATGCGGGCCAGGCCGCCGACGATGGCTTTGTCATCGGAGAAGGCGCGGTCGCCAGCCAGCTCCTGGAACTCATCACAGAAGATACGGATGTAGTCCAGCGGGTACGGACGCGACGGGTGGCGGGCCACCTGCAGTACCTGCCACGAGGAAAGGTTGCGGAAGATCTGCGCGGTACGCAGCCGCAGCTTGCCTTCCAGCGCCTTCACCTCGGCATCGACATTGACCGCCGGCCCCGCGCTGGCACTGCGCAGGTCCTTGATCTTGGATTCCAGATCAGCGATGGGTTGCTCGAAGTCGAGGTAGTTCGGATTCATCGAAAACCGTCATGAATTTTAAAGGAGGGAAGTGTAGCCGAACGCGCCCGGGCAACCCGTACGCGTCCGTTCGGTCAGTTGGCCCAGGGCGGGCTGTACTTGACCTTGACCCGGCGCACGGCCGGGTCTTCGCGCAGGGCGTCGAGCAGCTGCTTGCTGACCCGCACCGCGCCAGGGCCACCCAGGTCGAGCATGCCGGCGATGCTGCCGCTGGGCTTGCCGTTGAGCAGCAGGTCCAGACGCAGCGGGGTGCGGCCGGGGCGGGCGGTGGCGAGCAGGGCATCAATGCGTTGCCAGGTGGGGCCGCCACGGCCATCCACCCGCAGCGACAGCCGCAGTGCATGGTCGGCGCACAGTTGCTCGTAATCCCAGCACTGGCGGATGCGCAGCGCGTAGCCGCCGTTGAATTCGTCTTCGCGCAGGCCGCCCTTGACCACCAGGATGCGGTCCTTGGTCATCAGGTGGCCGAATTCAGCCAGGCCATCGGTAAATGCGCTGCATTCCACACGGCCCTTGCCGTCTTCCAGCTGCATGAACACCTGGCTGTCGCCCTTGCGGCGCACGCCGACCACCATGCCGGCGAGGATGACCGGCGACTCCTGGCGCCAGGCCCGCTTTTCGCCGTCCTTGGATGGGAAGGCCGGGGCGATGAGCTTGTCCAGCCCGCCCAGGTCGGTGCCGACCAGTTCCTTGACGTCGTCCGCGTACGGGTCGAACGGGTGGCCGCTGAGATAGAAGCCCAGCGTTTCGCGTTCACCGTTGAGCAGTTGGCCCAACGCCCATTCCTTGCTCTCGGGTAGATCGAGCTGGCGGGCGGTGCTGGCTGCATCGGGCGCGCCAAACAGCGAGTTCTGGCCGGACGCCTTTTCGCGGGCCATCTGGTCGGTGGCCTTGAGCACTTCCGGCAGCTGCAGCATCAACGTTGCGCGATTCTTGCCCAAGCCATCAAGCGCGCCGCAGTTGATCATGGCTTCCAGCGTGCGGCGGTTGAGCTTGCCTGACTCGATGCGCGTGCAGAAATCCAGCAGCGTGGCGTACTCGCCGCTGCGCTGACGTTCTTCGACCACCGCTTCGCACGCGCCCTGGCCGACGCCCTTGATGGCACCCAGACCGTAGCGGATGGTGTCGGCGTTGGCCGCTTCAAACATGTAGCAGGAATCGTTCACGCGCGGCGGCAGTACGGTCAGCCCGAGGTTGCGCACCTCGGCCAGGAAGCCCACCACTTTGTCGGTGTTGTCCATGTCCGAGGACAGCGTCGCGGCCATGAACTCGGCCGGGTAATGACGCTTGAGCCATGCGGTCTGATAGCTGACCAGCGCATACGCGGCGGCGTGCGATTTGTTGAAACCGTAGCCGGCGAATTTTTCCATCAAGTCGAAGATGGCGTCGGCCTTGGCCTCGTTCACGCCGTCTTTGGCTGCGCCTTCGCGGAAAATTTCGCGGTGCTTGGCCATTTCCGCCGGCACCTTCTTACCCATCGCGCGGCGCAATAGATCGGCGCCGCCCAGCGAGTAGCCGCCGACGATCTGCGCCATCTGCATCACCTGCTCCTGGTACACCATGATGCCGTAGGTGTCTTTCAGGATGGCTTCGGTACGCGGATCGGGATAGATGATTTCTTCCTGCCCGTGCTTACGCGCGTTGAAGGAGGGAATCAGGTCCATCGGGCCGGGGCGGTACAGCGACACCAGCGCGATCAGGTCTTCGAAGCGGTCAGGGCGCGCATCTTTCAACAGCCGGCGCATGCCCGAGGATTCGAACTGGAACACCGCACCGGTATTGCCGTTGGCGAAAATGTCCTTGTAGGTCGGTGCGTCGTCCAGCGGTATCGCGGAAATATCGACCGGGGGAATGCCCGCGCGCTCATGGCGCTTGTTGATCGCCTTCACCGCCCAATCAATGATCGTCAACGTACGCAGGCCGAGGAAGTCGAACTTCACCAGGCCCACTTCTTCAACGTCGTTCTTGTCGAATTGAGTGACCGGGTTCTTGCCGAGCCCGCCTTCGTCATGTTCGGCGTACAGCGGGCAGAATTCACTCAGCGGCTCGGGACCGATGACCACGCCACCGGCATGCTTGCCGGCGTTGCGGGTGAGGTCTTCCAGTTGCAGCGCAAGGTCGATCAGGTCGCGGACGTCATCCTCGCTTTCATAGCGCGAGATCAACTCGGCGGATGCCATTTCCGAATTCGCGCCCTCCTTGCCCATGCCCAGCGCATCCTTCAAATGGATGCCGAGGATGTTGGGGATCAACTTGGAAACGCCGTCCACCAAGCCGTAAGGGAAGCCCAGCACGCGCCCGGTATCGCGCACCACAGCCTTCGCCGCCATGGTGCCGTAGGTGATGATCTGGCTGACGCGTTCGCGGCCGTACTTGCGCGCGACGTAGTCGATTACTTCATCGCGACGGTCCATGCAGAAGTCGATGTCGAAGTCGGGCATCGACACGCGTTCCGGGTTGAGGAATCGCTCGAACAGCAGGTTGTAGGGCAGGGGATCAAGATCGGTGATCTTCAGCGCCCACGCCACCAGCGAACCGGCACCCGAACCACGGCCGGGACCGATCGGAATACCTTGATTCTTACCCCATTGGATGAAGTCGGCCACGATCAGGAAGTAGCCGGGGAAGCCCATCTTGATGATGGTATTGAGTTCGAACTCCAGCCGCTCGACATAGTCTTCGCGGCTCATGCCCGGCGCCAGCGGGTTTTTCTGCAGGCGTTCGTCCAGACCGTCGCGCGAGATTTTCTGGATCCAGGTGTCCAGCGTTTCGTCGTCGGGCACCGGGTAGTTGGGCAGGAAGTAGGTGCCCAGCCGCATCTCGACGTTGCAGCGCTCTGCCAGCGCTCGCGTATTGTCGATGGCGTCGGGGATATCGGCGAACAGTTCGCACATTTCCTCCGGCGTCTTCAGGTACTGCTCGCGGCTGTAATCGCGCGGACGCTTGGGGTCGTCCAGCACGCGGCCGGTAGAGATGCACACGCGCGCTTCGTGCGCGTCGAAATCGTTCGGCGACAGGAAGCGCACATCGTTGCTGGCGATCACCGGCAAGCCGCGCTGGCCGGCAGCCATCAGTGCGAACTGATTGAAGGCTTCTTCACCGTCGCGCTTGGTGCGGGTGAGCTCCAGGTGCAGGCCATCACCGAACACGCGCTGCCAATCGGCGAGCTGTTGCTCGGCCAGGTCATGGCGGCCTTCGCTGGCCAGGCGTCCGGCCAGGCTCTCGCGGCCGGCCAATGCAAACAGATTCCTGCAGCCATCCTTCAGCCACTGCGGGTGCACGGCCACGCCGCCCTCATTGCGGTGGCCTTCCATCCAGGCGCGGGTGAGCAGCCGCGACAGACTCAGATAGCCCTCGCGGTCGCGGCAGAGCAGCGTCATCCGCCACGGATCCTGGCCTTCCTCGGCAATCAGCAGGTCGGCACCAGCGATGGGCTTGATGCCCACGCCTTCGGCGGCCTTGTAGAACTTCACCAACGCGAACATGTTGTTCAGGTCGGTGACGGCCAGGGCGGGTGCCTTCATCTCCACCGAGCGGCTGAGAAGGTTGGCCTGCTTGGCCTTCTTCGGATCAGCCTGGTCCGGCTTGGCCGGCACACGGATGGTGGAATCCACCATCGAGAATTCGGTGTGGACGTGGAGGTGTACGAAGCGGGAAGAAGTAGACATGCCGGGCCAGAAGTGTGCCGAAGCAGGGTAGCGACGGGGGGAGCGAGGGACAAGAGCTTGAAGCTGAAGTGAGTGAGGAGGGGTGAGGAATCAGGCGTGGGCTACTAGCCGTGAAGGGGAGGCGGAGTAACCGTCTTGGCTGCGTGCGTTAGGTATCACGACACCGCGCGATGATTCTCGCTGTTGTTTTGATGCTGTCGCTGCGGGTGCTTTGTTGCTGCTCTCTTCAAAGGAGACCGAAAGCAGGAGAAGACTGGCGCAGTCGTGCGTTTGCGTTCGCTACCGTCTTCACTTTATGCATCACACCTGTTTACTAACTCCTGCCGTCAAGCGCAGCCCTGACCGGCGCAAACGAGCGGCGATGTTCCAGGCAAGGGCCGTGCGCTTTCAACGCTGCCAGATGCGCCGGCGTGCCATAACCCTTGTGCTGGTCGAAGCCGTATTCGGGGTGCTGCTGGTGCAGGTCCTGCATGTATCGGTCGCGGCTGACCTTGGCCAGGATTGAGGCTGCCATGATCGCGCGGTCGATGGCATCGCCACCGATCAAGGCTTCGGCCGGGCAGGGCAGGCCTTTGGGGACTTTGTTGCCGTCGATGCGCGCGAACTGGGCGACATGCGCCACGCCTTCCACAGCCTGCCGCATGCCCTGCATGGTGGCCTGAAAAATGTTGAGGCTGTCGATCTGCGTCACATCGACCATGACGATGCTGTAGGCCAGCGCTCGCTCGATGATGCGGTCGTAAAGTACTTCGCGCTTGGCGGCGGTCAATGCCTTGGAATCATCCAGGCCATTGAGGCGTGGCCGGTCCGGGCAGAACACCACCGCAGCAACGGCCACCGGGCCGGCTAGCGGGCCGCGTCCGGCTTCGTCGACACCGGCGATCAGGCGCGGGCCCTGGCGTTCGCTCAATACGGCATCGTCAAACAGGGACAGCGAGGCGTCCGCTGCCTTGGCAGGTACACGACGGGTGGTCACGGCTGGCCTGTACGGGCCGGTGCTTCCAGCAGGCCCGCCACGGCCTCGGCGGCACGCGCCGAAGCGTCTTGGCGTAGTTGCTGATGCAGTCGCACGTAGTCGTCCTGCAGGGCACTGACACTTTCGGGGTGCGCAAACCAATGTCGCACGGCAGCTGCCAGGTTTTCCGGGGTGCAGTCGTGCTGCATCAGTTCCGGCGCGAGGTCTTTGCCGGCCAGCACGTTGGGCAGTGCATAGCGGTTGACCTTGATCAGGCCCAGCGTGCTGACGATGCGATACGTAAGTTCAGCCACACGGTAGCCGACTACCATCGGCCGCTTGACCAGCATGGTTTCCAGCGTGGCCGTTCCAGAGGCCAACATCACCACGTCGGAGGCGATCATCGCGTCGCGGGCCTGGCCATCCAGCAGGTGCACGCGCGCGCTGGGCAGCGCCGCGGTGCGCATCTGTTCGACGATCATTGCCTTGCATTTGGCGTTGGCTGCCGGCACCACGATATGCAGGTCGTGCTTGTCTTCGCACAGCTGCCACGCGGCAGCGAAGAACGGTGGGCCGAGGCGACTGACTTCGCCCAGGCGGCTGCCGGGAAGCACCGCCAGCACCGGCGCCAGCGCGGGAATATCCAGCGCCGCGCGTGCTTGCTGGCGATCGCTTTTCAGCGGAATCTCATCGGCCATCGGGTGCCCGACAAAGCGTGCGTCGATGCCGTGGCGGGCATAGATCGGCGGTTCCATCGGGAACAGGCACAGCACCATGTCCGCGCTGGCACCAATTTTTTCCGCGCGCTTTTCACGCCATGCCCATACCGACGGGCTGACGTAATGCACGGTGCGCAGGCCGCGTTGCTTGAGCCACTTTTCCACGCCCAGATTGAAATCCGGCGCGTCGATGCCGATGAACACATCCGGCTGCCACTCGAGCACGCGCTGGCGGAA
Source organism: Stenotrophomonas sp. Iso1 (assembly GCF_027497995.1). Lineage (GTDB taxonomy): Bacteria > Pseudomonadota > Gammaproteobacteria > Xanthomonadales > Xanthomonadaceae > Stenotrophomonas. Next base: position 286,195 of record NZ_JAODBT010000002.1, read on the forward strand.
TGCCTTGCGTAATTTCAACAGACGCGGCAGGTGACGCAGGATTTCGGTCAACCCCATCAATGCCAGTTCGCTGGCATCAAACCAGGTTTCGCAGCCAGCATTGCGCATCGCATCGCCACCGATACCCGCGAACTCGGCATCGGGATAGCGCTGGCGCAGGGCGCGGATCAAACCTGCGCCCAGTCCATCACCCGAGGCTTCGCCAGCGACCAGCGCGATACGGGGTTTTCGGTGGGAAACGGGGATTGGGGAATGGGGAACGGAAGATGAGTGCACCGATGGCAGCTCGTTCCCTGTTCCTTGTTCCTTGTTCCCTGTGGTGTTCCCTATGCTCATCGCTGCAGCGGACGCTCGGCGCTTTCGATGAAGTCCAGCAACTGCTTGACGTCATCGCTGTCCTGCGCCTGCTCGGCCAGTTGCTGCTTGGCTTCGGCCAGCGGCAGGCCTGCCACATAGATCGTGCGGTACGCGCGTTTGATCGCGGTGATGCGTTCGCTATCAAAACCGCGACGCTTCAGCCCTTCACTGTTGATGCCGCGCGGGCGGCCGTGGCCATCGATGCCGACCATGGTGAACGGCGGGATGTCGCCCGTCACCAGCGAGCCCATGCCGAGGAAGGCGTGGTCGCCAATGCGGCAGAACTGGTGGGCACCTGAGAAGCCGCTGATGATCACCCAGTTGCCGACGCTCACATGGCCGGCCAGTGTGGTGTTGTTGGAGAACACACAGTGGTCGGCAACATGGCAGTCGTGCGCCACGTGGGTGTAAGCCAGCATCCAGTTGTCGTTGCCAATGGTGGTCACGCCGCCACCACCCGCGGTGCCACGACTGAGCGTGACGAATTCCCGGAACACATTGCGGTCGCCAATCACCAACTCGGTACGTTCACCGGCGAACTTTTTGTCCTGCGGCTCCCCACCTACGGCGACGTGGCCGATGAAGCGGTTGTCGCGGCCGATGCGGGTCGGGCCGTGGATACTGCAATGAGGACCTACTTCGGTGCCATCACCAATCTCGACATCGGCGCCGATCAGGGTGAACGCGCCCACGCGCACGCCTTCGCCCAGCTTGGCCGAAGGATCAATGGCTGCGGTCGGGTGGATCAGAGGGGCGCTATCGCTCATCAGTGCTGCTCCGGCCAGATTATTCGCGGGTGCCGGCGCACAGCACTTCGGCGTGTGCGACTACTTCACCATCCACCTTAGCTTCGCCGTAGTAGACGGCCATGTTGCGGATCACACGCTTGACCTGCACATGCAGTTCCAGCACATCACCCGGCACGACCTGCTTCATGAAGCGCACGTTGTCCACTTTGACCAGGTAGAACAGCTTGGACTGCGCATCGCGGCCCAGGCTCAGTTGGGTCAGCACGCCGCCTGCCTGTGCCAGCGCTTCGATGATCAGCACGCCCGGCATGATCGGCTGGCCCGGGAAGTGGCCCTGGAAGAACGGCTCGTTGATGGTGACGTTCTTGTGCGCAATGATGCGCTTGCCTTCCACATCAAGCTCGACGACCTTGTCGACCAGCAGGAATGGATAGCGGTGCGGGATCAACGTCTGGATGGTGTTGACGTCGATGGGCATCTGCAGTGGTGCGTTCATTCCTTCTCCTTGCTCACAGCCAGGATGCGCCTTGCCAGCGAATCGAGCTGCTTGAAACGCGCGGCGTTTTTGCGCCACGTGCGGTTGTCTGTCAGTGGGGTGCCCGACGAATATTCGCCAGGCTCGGTAATCGAATTGCGCACCACCGATTTGCCGGTGATGACGACGTGGTCGCAGATTTCCAGGTGGCCAACCACGCCAACCGCACCGCCCAGAAGGCAGTAACGGCCAATCTTGGCGCTGCCGGCAATGCCGGTGGAGCCAGCGATGGCGCTGTGCGCGCCAATCTGCACGTTGTGGGCGATCTGCACCAGGTTGTCCACCCGCACGTCTTCGTCGAGCACGGTGTCTTCCAGTGCGCCGCGATCCACGCAGCTGTTGCAGCCGATCTCGCAATCGTCGCCGACGCGTACGCCGCCGAGCTGCGGCACCTTGACCCAGCGTCCGCCATCCATTGCCAGGCCGAAGCCTTCGCCGCCGAGTACGGCGCCGGGGTGGATGCGCACACGCTTGCCCAGCTTCACGCGGGCAACCAGGGTGACGCGCGCGAGGAGTTCGCAGGCCGAATCCAACGTGCAGTCATCACCGATGACGCTACCAGGGCCGACGATGCAGCTTTCGCCGATCACGCTGCGTGCGCCGATGCTGACGAAGGCGCCGATATGTGCCGTCGGTGCCACCTCCGCGCTGGGGTCGATGACCGCGCTGGGATGGATGCCGGGCTCGCGTACCGGAATGGTTTCGAACAGTGCGCCGATCCGGGCGAAGGCGGTGTACGGATCCTTGGCAACCAGTGCCGTGCCCGGTGCGGATTCGGCATCATCGGCACGCAGCACCACGATGGATGCCTGGCTGTCGGCCAGCTGCGCGCGATAACGCGGATTGGCCAGAAACGTCAGCTGGCCGGGGCCGGCATGGGCGAGCGTGGCCACGCCATGGATGACAGCAGCCGGGTCGCCGTGTACCTGCAGACCGAAGCGGTCGGCAAGTTCCTGTGCGGTATGGGTAGGAGTATTCACGCGGCGAGTTTAGCGTGTGAGCAGGTCACGGTCATGCGGATGGGCCTCATCAGGTTTCATCTGGGGCAGCAGCCAAGGGCTGCGACCAAAGGCCGTAATGGCGGAATTATGACGAGCTTCGTTGCAGGTCGCGGCCACCTGCTCTCACTTCAGCCCCCGCTTCCATGAGTGGCAGGGCTGTGAATGCTTGCTTCGGAGTGACGTCCGGAGCGCTCCGTGGGGCGCTCCCTCCGACGGACAAAGGGCGCATCGGCAAGCGCGGGAAAGCAGAAAGCCAGGCCACGACCCGATGTTCCCTCACGCCGGAACATCGGGCCGCCGGGGCCTGGGCCCCGGCTAAATGGATCAACGGGTCAGAACTGGCCGCCGAAGGTGAACTGCAGGCGCTCGATTTCGTCGCCGTCTTCCTTTTTCAGCGGAATCGCGTAGCTGATCGAGATCGGGCCCACCGGGGCGCGCCACAGCAGGGCAACACCGGCGGAAGCGCGCAGCTCGTTGGCCTTGAAGTCGTCAATGCCGCTGTAAACGTTGCCGAAGTCGATGAACGCCGAGACGCGTGCCGACGGGCTGTCGAACAGCCTCGGGAAGTAGGCTTCGATCGAGCCGACCGTCTTCAGCGAACCACCCAGCGGTTGGCCGTTGTAATAGCCACCCATGATTTCCGAGCGCGGGCCCAGGGTGTTGTCCTCGAAGCCACGCACCGAGTTGGTGCCGCCGGCGTAGAAGTTCTCGAAGAACGGCAGCCCGGTCGCCTTCAACTGACGGTGGTTGGCGGTGGGGTTTGTGGCGCAATCCACGACCTCGGTGTAGCCAGGCGTACCCGGGACAGCAGGTGTGGTTCCATTGGCCGGTGTGCCAGGTTTACCGGCGATCTCGTTCCAGCAGATATCGCGGATCTTGTCGCTGCCGTACGAATCGCCATAGCCCAGTTCCAGTCGGGTGTTGATGACCAGCGACGGGATGATTGGCCAGTACTTGGAGAACTGGTAGCTGAGCTTGTAGTACTCGACAGTTGAACCCGGCAACGTGGCTTCCAGGCCCAGACGCTGGTAAGTACCGCGCGTTGGCATGAAGTAGTCGTTACGGGTATCGCGCGCCCAGCCCAGCTCGGTGCGCCAGGAGTGGAAGGTGTTCTGGCCGACCGCATCGATGTAATCGATGATCGCCTTCGGCGTGTAACCGGGGTAGGCCTTGATCTGGTTGCTGTCGATGCCGACCATGAACGAGAACGCATCGTTCTCGGTGATCGGGATGCCGAATACCATCTGCGCCGCAGCGTTGGTGCTGTTGTACTGCGCAGTGTTGAAGTCGGAGTAATCCAGCTCACGCAGGGACAGGTTGTAACCCAGCGAGACGCCGTCATCGGTGAAGTAGGGGTTGGTGTACGAGAAGGCATAACGCTGCAGGTAGCTGCTGCGCGATGCTTCCACCGACACGCGGTTGCCGCCGCCCAGGAAGTTGTTCTGCGACAACTGCACCGAGGTGGTCATGCCGTAGGACTGCGAGTAGCCCAGGCCGAACACGAAGCTGCCGGAGGTGGTTTCCTTGACGTTGTAAACCACGTCCACCTGGTCGTTGCTGCCGGTGACCGGAGTGGTCTCCACATCAACCGACTCGAAATAGCCCAGGCGCTGCAGACGGATCTTGGAGCGGTCGATGGCAGCCTGTGAGTACCAGCTGTTCTCGAACTGGCGCATTTCACGACGCAACACCTCATCGGCGGTACGCGAGTTGCCCTGGAACACGATGCGGCGCACCGATACGCGCGGGCCCGGCACGACCTGCATGTTCACCGCGACCGTACGTTCGGCACGGTTGCTGGTCGGGATCGGGTTCACCTTGGCGAACGCGTAGCCGATGTTGGACAGGCTGTTGGTGATGCCGTCGGCGCTGAACTCCAGCAGGGCGCGCGAGAACGTATCACCCGATTTCTGGATGACCATCTTCTCGACATCTTCCTGCGGCAGGATCGTGTCGCCAGTGACCTTGATTTCGGAAATCTTGAACTGTTCACCCTCGGTCACACCGGCGGTGATGAACATGTCGCGCTTGTCGGGGCTGATCGAAACCTGGGTGGAATCGATGCTGAAATCGACGTAGCCGCGATCCAGGTACCAGGAGTTGAGTTTTTCCAGGTCGCCCGACAGCTTTTCCTTGGAGTACTGGTCATCGCGGCGGTACCACGAGGCCCAGTTGTGCTCCTTGGATTCCCACAGCTCCAGGATGTCTTCGGCCGGGAACTTCTCGGTACCCACCAGATTGACGTGGCGGATCTTGGCGGCCTTGCCTTCCTTCACGGCAATGGCCACATCCACGCGGTTGCGGTCCAGCGGGCTCACCGTCGGGGTGATTTCCACGTTGTACTTGCCGCGATCGTTGTACTGGCGACGCAGTTCCTGGGTCACGCGGTCCAGGCTCAGGCGATCGAACGTGCCACCTTCACTCAGGCCGATGTCGCTCAGGCCCTTGAGCAGTTGCTCGCTCTTGATGTCCTTGTTGCCGGTGACGGTCAGTTTGTTGATCGCCGGGCGTTCCTTGACCGTGACCACGAGGATGTCGCCCTGGCGGTCCAGCTGCACGTCTTCAAAGAAGCCAGTCTTGTACAGCGCACGAATGGTGTCGCCGACCTTGGCATCGTCGACCGTATCGCCGCGTTCCACCGGCAGGTAGGTGAACACGGTGCCGGAGGAGATGCGCTGCAGGCCGTCCACGCGGATATCGCTGGCGGTGAAGGGCTCGGCCGCCTGCGCGAACGCAGGCAGGGCCAGACCGGCAGCAAGGGCGAGGGCTAGCAGGCGGCGATTGGGAAGTCGCGTCATGTCACGTCCGGTTGGAGTCGATTTCATTGTTGCGTGGGTGCCGGCGTAAGACGACGACAGCAGAAAAAAGTTCATCACAGGACCAAGCCAAGGATGTCGTTGTAGAACGCCAATCCCATCAGCCCGGCCAACAGCGCCAGGCCGATAAATTGACCCGTCGCCATGGCGCGCTCGCTGAGCGGGCTGCCCTTGACCAACTCAATAAGGTAATACAGCAGGTGCCCGCCGTCCAAGACAGGAATGGGCAGCAGGTTGATGATGCACAGGCTCAGCGACAGCAAAGCCAGGAAATACAGGAACCAATCCACCCCGCGTTCAGCTGAGGCATTGGCCACGCGGGCGATGGTGATCGGCCCGGAAACGTTCTTCAGCGAGGCGTGGCCGGTCAGCATCCGGCGCATCATGCCCAGCGAATCGGAGGCCAATTTGCCGGTTTCGCGCACCGCAGCGGGCAGCGCAGCGAAGAAGCCGTACTGCTGGCGGGCGTCATAGGCAGCGGCCTGGCCGGTGGGGAATTCCACGCCGATCAACCAGCGCGGCTTGCCATCGGCGCCCTTGGCCGGCTGCGGGGTGATTTCCAGTGCAAGGCGTTCACCTGCGCGCTCAACCTCGATCATGCCCGGGCCGCCGCGCTGGCCCAGCGTCTGAATCAGTGGGTAAACCCGGTCTGCGCTGTCTACGCGCTGGCCGTCGATGGCAAGGATCAGATCGCCCTGCTGTAGCAGGTGACCGGCCGGGGAATCCTTGGACACCTTCTCGATCACGGCAGGCTGGAGCCAGAACTGCCACATGAAGCCGGCCTGCACGGGTACCTGGCGTTCATCGAAGCCCGCTGGCAGCTGCGACAGCGGCAGCACCCGGGTGCGCTCGTTGTCCAGTGCGTCGCGGACCAGAACACGGGCATCCTGACGGTCCATGGCGGCGGTGGTCAGGGCCATGCTGGCTTCGGCCCAGGTGCCTACGGTGCGGCCGTCAACGGCCAGCAGCCGGTCTCCTGCAGCAAAGCCGGCGCTGGCGGCCATACCGCTGGCCCGGCCGACGCTGGGGGAATAGTCCTGCCGGCCGATGACAAACATTGCCCACAGCAGCGCAATGCACAGCACCAGATTGGCGATAGGCCCTGCCGCGACGATGGCAATGCGCTGCCATACGGTCTTGTTATTGAAAGCACGCCCGCGCTCGCCGACCGGCACTTCGGCCTCGCGTTCGTCGAGCATCTTCACGTAGCCGCCAAGCGGGATGGCGGCGATGGCGAATTCGGTGCCGTGGCGGTCGCGACGGCTCCACAGTGGCTTGCCGAAGCCTACGGAGAAGCGCAGTACCTTCACCCCACAACGGCGAGCGACCCAGTAATGGCCGAACTCATGGAACGTCACCAGCACGCCAAGGCTGACGATCATCCACCACACGGAGCCCAGGAAATCACCCATGGGCAGGATTCGATTGAAAGGCAGCTTCAGGCATGTGGCAGGCGGGCGATGGCAGTCTGGGTGATGTGGCGGGCCTGGTCATCGGCCGCCAGCAAGGCGTCCAGTGTATCGGCCGCTACGTTGGGTAGGGTGGACAGGGTGTGCTCCACCAGTGCCGGGATCGACAGGAAGCCTATGCGGCCCTGAAGAAACGCTGAAACGGCCACTTCATTGGCGGCGTTTAGGATGGCCGGGGCGCTGCCGCCGGCCTCCATTGCCTGCCAGGCCAGGCGCAGGCAGGGGAAGGCTTCAAGGTCTGGGGCTTCAAAATCGAGCCGGCCGTGATTGAGTAGATCCAGCCCGGAAACCCCCGATTCGATGCGCTGCGGCCAGCCCAGGCCAACGGCCAGGGTGGTGCGCATGTCCGGCAAACCCATCTGTGCAAGCGTTGAGCCGTCGATGAACTCGACCAGCGAATGCACCAGACTTTGCGGGTGAACCAACACGTCAATGCGCGAACCCTGCACGTTGAACAGATGATGGGCCTCGATGACCTCCAGGCCTTTGTTCATCAACGTCGCCGAATCCACCGAGATCTTCGGCCCCATCGACCACTTCGGGTGGGCAACGGCCTGTGCCGGTGTTACGGCTTCCAGGTCGCTGCGGCAGCGCCCTCGGAACGGACCGCCGGAGGCTGTGAGGATGATCCGGCGGACACCGGCTTCCAGGCTGGCATCGCGCGAACGCAGGCACTGGAAGATGGCGTTGTGTTCGCTGTCGATCGGGATGATCTCGGCCCCGGCTGCAGCGGCTTCGCGGGTGAGCAGCTCACCGGCCAGTACCAGCGCCTCTTTGTTGGCCAGCAGCAAGCGCTTGCCGGCGCGGGCGGCGGCAAGCGTGGAAGACAGCCCGGCGGCGCCGACGATGGCAGCCACCACGGTGTCGCAGTGTTCGCTGGCCGCCAGCGCGTCGATGGCAGCGTGGCCGGCGTGAGGCTGGGTACTTAGTCCGGCGTCGGCCAAGCCATCGCGCAGGCGCGCGAACAGGCTGGGGTCGGCAATGACGGCGTGATCGGGGCGGTGCGTATGGCATAGCGCGATCAGCGCATCCACATTGCTGCCGGCTGCCAGCACGCTGGCGCGCATCAACCCGGGGTGACGGGCAATGACATCCAGCGTGGAGGTGCCGATGGAGCCGGTGGCCCCCAGGATGGCGACCTGGCGTAAGCGAGAAAAGGTGGCCATGTCAGAAACCGAAGATTTCCTTGCCCAATGCGAACACCGGGAGCGCAGCCAGCACGCCGTCGATGCGGTCCAGCACGCCGCCATGGCCCGGGATCACATTGCCCGAATCCTTGGCGCCGGCGTGGCGCTTGAGCAGGCTTTCAAAGAGATCGCCCAGTACCGAAGCCAGCACCGCGACCGCTGCGACCAGCATCAGCGAGCCGAAATCGGAGGCTTGCACGCCGGCCAACCAGCCGAGTCCACCAGCAACGATCAAGCCGGCAACCAGCCCGCCAAGCACGCCTTCAATGGTCTTGTTGGGGCTGATGCGCGGCGCCAGTTTGTGTTTGCCAAAGGCGCGGCCAGCAAAGTACGCGCCGGAATCGGCGGCCCAGACCAGCATCAAAGCGGTCAGCAGCCACAGGTGGCCATTGGGCTCGGCGGCATGCAATAGCACCAATGCCGCCCAAGCGGGAACGATCGCCAAGGTGCCGGCGGCAAGTTTAAGCATGCGCGCGCTGCTTTCATCGTGGGCGCCGAAGTTGAAATAGCGTAGCCACAGCAATGCCAGCAACCAGAACGCGACGCCGACCAGGGCGGCCAACTGGAACAACACCAGGCTGCCCATCGACGTCCACACCATCAGCACCATCAGCAGCAGGTTCAGCGCGAGCAATACGGTGCGCGGCAGGCCGTCCACCCCGGTGAGCTTGAGCCACTCCCACAGGCCGGTCAGGAACACCAGCGCGGCGGCGGCGGCCAGCCATTGGGTGGGCAGGAACAGGATCGCGCAGATGGCCACCGGGGCCATGATGAGTGCTGCAATCACGCGAGTTTTGGTCATGGATGTGCGCTCTGGGTCGCGTTGGCAGCGATCTGGGCACTGGTCAGGCCGAAGCGGCGTTCGCGCCCGGCGTAGTCATCCAATGCCTGTTGAAGGATGGCCGCATCGAGGTCCGGCCACAGCACCTCGGTGAACCACAGTTCGGTGTACGCCAGTTGCCACAGCAGGAAGTTGCTGATGCGGGTGTCGCCGCCAGTGCGGATGAACAGATCCGGCGGCGGTATATCCGCCAGTGCGACATGACTGCCAAGCAGTTCTTCGTCGATCTGCTCTGGCTTGAGAGTGCCGGCGGCGACCCTCTCGGCCAGCGTCCGTGCCGCCAGGGCAATGTCCTGACGACCACCATAACTGGCGGCAATGGCCAAGGTCATGGCGCTGTTGTTCTGGGTGCGTTGCTCGGCCTTGTGCATGCGCTGAACGATGCCGGCAGCAAAACGCGAGCGGTCTCCGATGAAGCGCACACGCACACCGCGGCGGTGGAGTTCCTCCACCTCGCGGTCCAGTGCGCCGAGGAACAGCTTCATCAGCGAATCCACTTCTTCCTGTGGCCTTCCCCAGTTTTCACTGGAGAACGCGAACAGGGTCAGTGCGCCGATGCCGTGGTCAAGGCAGAAGTCGATCGTGCGGTTGACCGCGCGCGCACCGGCCCGGTGGCCGATCATGCGCGGCCTCCGGCGTTGCTGCGCCCAACGGCCATTGCCATCCATGATGATGGCAATGTGCTCCGGCAGGCGCGGTGCGGGTGTGTCGGTGGACATGACAGGCAGCACCCGTCAGACCGCCATCAGTTCCTGTTCTTTCAGCTTGACCACATCGTCGACGTCCTTGATCGCCTTATCGGTCAGCTTCTGGATGTCGTCCTGCGTGCGGCGGTCGTCGTCCTCGGTGATGGCCTTGTCCTTGAGCAGCTTGGCTACTTCCTGATTGGCATCACGACGGATGTTGCGAATGCTGACCTTGGTCTCTTCGCCTTCCTTGCCCACTGACTTGGCCAGCTCTTTACGACGCTCTTCAGTGAGCGGCGGCAGGTTCAGGCGGATCACGGTGCCCACAGTGGTAGGGGTGATGCCGATGTCGGAAGCATAGATGGCCTTCTCAACTTCCTTGATCATGCCCTTGTCGAACAGCGTGATGACCAGCGAGCGGCCCTCAGAGACGCTGATGCTGGCAACCTGGTTCAGGGGCGTGTCAGTGCCGTAGGCCTTGACCTTGATGCCGTCCAGCAGCGCCGGAGAGGCGCGGCCGGTACGGATGGTGGTGAGGGTGTGACGCAGAGCGTCGAGGCTTTTTGTCATGCGCGTTTGCGCATTGGTTTTGATGTCGTTGATCATCGCCGGAATCCTTGATGGTGCTGGAACCGGCCGATTATAGGCGAAGAGCCCTCTCCACCGGGCCGGAACCTGAGAAGGTCAGTGGTTGTCGCGGCCGTGGACCAGGGTGCCGATGTTTTCGCCGTGCAGGATTTTCAGCAATTCGCCCGGCTGGCCCATGTCGAACACGCGCATCGGCAGGTCGCTGTCACGGGCCAGCGCAAAGGCAGCTGTGTCCATCACTTCCAGGCCCTGCTTGATGACCTGGTCGTAAGTGAGGCTGTCATAGCGGACTGCGTCGTCGTACTTGTTCGGGTCCTTGTCGTAGACGCCGTCAACCTTGGTGGCCTTCAACAGCAGGTCGGCGCCGATTTCAATGGCGCGCAGTGCTGCGCCGGAATCGGTGGTGAAGAAGGGGCTGCCGACGCCGGCAGCGAAAATCACCAGGCGGCCTTTTTCCAGATGGCGGATGGCGCGGCGGCGGATGTAGTCCTCGCACACGTCGTTGATCTTGATGGCGCTCATCACGCGGGCCTTGGCACCGAGTTTTTCCAGTGCATCCTGCATGGCCAGTGCATTGATCACGGTGGCCAACATGCCCATCTGGTCGCCGGTGACGCGGTCCATGCCGCCTGCGGCCAAGCCAGCGCCGCGGAAGATATTGCCGCCGCCGATCACCAGCGCCACTTCGGCGCCTGCCTGCTGGGCCTCGATGACTTCACGGGCCAGGCGGTTGATGATCTTGGGGTCGATGCCGTAGTCCTCATCTCCCATCAGCGCCTCCCCGGAAACTTTCAGAAGGATGCGTTGGTAGGCGAGTTTGGACATGACGATCTCTATGGCTGGAAAACGCGGGAAGTCTAACGGAAGCAGCGGTTCCCGGTCAGAGCTTTTGTTGCAATGCCGCAACAAAAGACCATGTTTCCGGCACTTGGTTCAGCAATTGGTGGGTTGCGACTCGGGCGCGCGGGCAATAACGCGGTTGCGGCCCAGGCTTTTGGAGCGGTAGAGCACGTCATCGGCGGCCTTGAGCAGATCGCGCATGTCGGCGAACCGTTCGTAGATGCCATGGGTGGCAACGCCTGCGGAGAACGTAATGTGCAGTGGTGCATTGGCGACGGTGACCATCGGGGTGTGGGCGATGGCGCCCAGTACCCGGCGGATGACGTCCACGGCCGTCTGCTGATTGGTGCTGGGGAACAGCACCACAAACTCTTCGCCCCCAAAGCGGGCAACAGTGTCCGAGCCGCGCAGGTGGGACTGTAGGCGGCTGGCGAAGGCCTGCAGTACCTGATCGCCCACCAGATGGCCGTGCTGGTCGTTGATCTTTTTGAAGTCGTCCAGGTCGATGAACGCGACCGATAAAGGGCGGTCAGGGTGGCTGGCGTGGGTGAATTCCTGCTCCAGCACGACTTCTAGCTGCCGACGGTTGAGTACGCCGGTCAGTGCGTCCAAATGCGCTTGTTCGGCCAGCCGGCGGGCTTGCTGTTCATAGTGGTCGGCGCGGCGCTCCCACGCCGAGGCGTCCTGCAACTGGCGCAGGTTGCGCAGCGCGATCAGTTCGCTGGCGTGATCCAGTAGATAAGTGACGCGCGCGGGCGAGGGCACCGGGACATCAAACAATGCACTGATTTCAGGCAGCATCTGGCTCATTTGCTGCAGGACCTGGTCAAAGCGCGCGCTGTCCATGCCCAGGTCTTCGTACACCATGCGCAGCGCATCTTCACGCGCAGCATCGGCGTCTTCGGCCAGCCAGATGTTGGCCACATAGCCGGAAAGGACGACACAGCGTTCAAAAAGATCGGCCGCTTCGGCCGGTGCCTCGCTGTGGCTGATGGCATCGACAAGGAAGCGGGGCAGGCCCCATTGCTCGCACAGATTTGCACCCACGTCGGCGTGGCTGCAGCCCAGTGTGCTGCGTTCGCGCGCCAGAAGTTCGTCATTGCTGGCGCTGCCGGCAAGCAGTTCCGGATAGTCGTTGGGGTGGATCTGCAGCAGGGTAAGGATGCCGATGTCCTGCAGTAGGCCGGCCAACATCAGCTCCTCAACGCGGCGCACACCGCAGGACAAGCCCAGGTAGCGTGCCGCCAGCGCGCTGAGGATGCTGCGGCGCCAAACCGCATTGTGCAGCTGTGCATGGCGCTCGTCGTCGTGCAGGGCACGGGCCAGGCTGAAGCCCAGCGACAGTTGCAGCGTTGCGTTGAGGCCCAGCATCGTCAGTGCCTGGCCGAGGTTTTCGATGCGGCGGCGGCTGGCATAAAGCGGCGAGTTGGCGATGCGCATCATGCGTGCGCTCAGGCTCATGTCCAGGGCGATGACGTCGGCGGCACTGGCGATGTCTGTTTCCGGATCCTGTGCCAGCTCAATCAGGCGCACCGCAACGGCGGGCGGTGAGGGCAGGTTTCGACAGAGGGACAGTGCTGCGGTGAGCTCGGGGGACATGTCTGTAATGCGGGCGGCAGTGGCCCAAGAATACATGCACGACCCGAATATAAAAGGGGCGTCACAGTTTGCTTTCAATTGATGCGGTGTACGGTGCTGCTCCGGGCGTGAGCTGCAAAAAAGAAGCCGCGGATATCCGCGGCTTCTTTTGGGTGTTGCTGGACGCTGGCAGGATTAGACCTGCATCGCCTTGGCAACTTCGGCGGCGTAGTCTTCCACCACCTTTTCGATGCCTTCGCCAACAGCCAGGCGCTGGAAGCTGGCGACGTCGCCGCCGGCGGCCTTGAGGGCCTGCTCAACGGTCTTGTCGCTGTCCAGCACGTAGTTCTGGCCGTACAGGGTCACTTCGCTGACGATCTTGTTGATCTTGCCGCTGATGATCTTTTCCAGGATTTCAGCCGGCTTGGCCTTGTCCTTTTCGCTCATCTTGGCCAGCTCGATTTCCTTTTCCTTTGCAACAAACTCGGCCGGCACATCGGCAGCCTTGTTGTGCGGCGGGTTCATTGCAGCCACGTGCATGGCCAGGCCGTTGGCCAGTTCAGCGTTGCCGCCGACCAGGTCAACCAGTACGCCGATCTTGCCGTTGGAATGCACGTAGGCGCCGACGGTGTTGTTGCCGTCGATCTGCACCAGGCGACGAATCTGGATGTTTTCACCCAGTTTCTGGATCGCGGTGGCACGGGTTTCTTCGATGGTCGCGCCGTTTTCCAGCTTGGCCGACTTCAGAGCTTCGGCATCGGCAGCGCCCGAGGCCAGGGCGGCAGCGGCGACGCTGTCCACGAATGCCTTGAAGTTGACGTCGTTGGCAACGAAGTCGGTTTCCGAGTTCACTTCGACCAGCACGGCCTTGCCGCCGTTTACGGCGACGCCGATACGGCCTTCAGCGGTGACGCGGTCGGACTTCTTGTCGGCCTTGGCAGCGCCAGACTTGCGCAGGGCTTCTGCCGCTGCGTCGATGTCGCCGTTGGTTTCCGACAGAGCCTTCTTGCACTCCATCATGCCGGCGCCGGTGCGCTCACGCAGTTCTTTGACCAGGGAAGCAGTGATTTCCATGGAATTTCCTCACGAATAGAAAGGGGTAGGCCGGCAATGATTGCCGGCCCTTGTTACGTGGCCCTGTCAGTAGCCGGCGCCAGATGGGGCCGGGGCAGGGGTGGCGGGCGCAGAGGCTGCGCCCGCCCGGTGCATCAGGCCGAAGCCTCGTCGCCAGTCTTGGCAGCAGCAGCTTCGTCGCCGGTCTTGGCGGCAGCCTCGTCACCGGTCTTGGCGGCGGCGGTCTTCTTGATCGGTGCGCGGCGAGCCGGCTTGGCTTCGTCGGCAGCAACAGCGCCAGCGAACTCGTCTTCGCGCACGGTGGCAGCGTTCGGAGCGGCAGCCTTACCTTCCAGCACGGCGTCAGCAGCAGCGCGGGCGTACAGCTGCACAGCGCGGATGGCGTCGTCGTTGCCCGGGATGGCGTAATCGACCAGTTCCGGGTTGTAGTTGGTGTCAACCACGGCAATCACCGGGATGCCAAGCTTCTTGGCTTCCTTGATGGCGATGTCTTCGTGGCCGATGTCGACGACGAAGATGGCGTCGGGCAGGCGGTTCATTTCCTTGATGCCGCCCAGCGAGGCTTCCAGCTTGTCGCGCTCGCGACGCAGGCCCAGCACTTCGTGCTTGACCAGCTTCTCGAAGGAGCCGTCGGTTTCACCGGCTTCCAGTTCCTTCAGGCGGGCCACCGACTTCTTCACCGTGGCGAAGTTGGTCAGCGTGCCGCCCAGCCAACGCTGGTTCATGAACGGCATGTTGCAACGCTCGGCTTCTTCTTTGATGGATTCGCGTGCGCTGCGCTTGGTGCCCAGGAACAGGATGGTGCCGCGCTTCTGGGCAACGGACGAGATGAAGTTCATCGCATCGTTGAACAGCGGGACGGTCTTTTCCAGGTTGATGATGTGGATCTTGCCGCGGGCGCCGAAGATGTACGGAGCCATCTTGGGGTTCCAATAACGGGTCTGGTGACCGAAATGGACGCCGGCTTCCAACATCTGACGCATGGTGATCTGGGGCATTGCAAAACTCCTGACAGGGAACCGGTCGCCATGAAATAGGGGCGAACCCGCACTGAAGCGGTAGGTTCCGGGGTTGGGCTTCCCCTGCGCCTCCGTGGCCGAACCCTGGTGAACAGGGCACCCCGGCACGGATGGGGGCGAAGGGTGTGAATTCACCGGTGGCGCCCGGTGTGGGCGGAATTGGCAGGCCATTGGCCCAGCAAAGCCGGCGAAGTATAGCGGGGAGAGGGCGTTGGCTGCAAACTGCGGGCGACGGAGCAGCGAGGCGGGGTGGTCCGGCGGATTTATTGGCCGTTCTGGGGCGATCTGACGACGGCCGGTTTGGCGCGGACCCCGTAAGCCTTCTCCTGGCGCCCGGCTGGCTGTTGGGATGCAGGGGCGCTTCAATGGGTTCAATAAAGTGAAAGGTTCAGCGATTCACCCAAATGGGCGATAATCGGCAGATGGCAATCCAACTGAAAACCCCCGAAGAAATCGAAAAGATGCGCATCGCTGGCCGCCTGGCGGCTGAGGTGCTCGACATCGTCGCCCCTCACGTCAAGCCCGGTGTCACCACCGAAGAGCTGGATCGCATCTGCCATGACCACATTATCAATGTGCAAGGTGCGATTCCGGCCAACGTGGGCTACCGCGGGTTCCCCAAGACCGTATGTGCCTCGGTCAACAACGTCATCTGCCACGGCATTCCCAGCGAAGCCAAGGTGTTGAAGGATGGGGACATCGTCAATATCGATGTAACCGTCATCAAGGACGGTTGGCATGGTGATACCAGTCGCATGTATTACGTCGGCACGCCCTCGGTGATGGCAAAGCGCTTGGTGGAAACCACCAAGGAAGCCATGTGGCGCGGCATCCGTGCGGTCAAGCCGGGTGCAACGCTGGGTGACGTGGGCCACGCAATCCAGGAATACGCCGAGTCCGAGCGCTTCAGCGTGGTGCGCGAGTACTGCGGCCATGGCATCGGCAAGGTCTACCACGACGAACCACAGGTGCTGCATTACGGCCGTCCGGGCCAGGGCCTGGTGCTCAAGGCTGGCATGACCTTCACCATCGAGCCGATGATCAATGAAGGCACCCGATACACCAAGGTGCTACCCGATGGTTGGACCGTGGTGACCAAGGACCGCAAGCTCTCGGCGCAGTGGGAACACATGATCGCGGTGACCGAAGACGGCGTGGAAGTGCTGACGCTGTCGCCTGCCGAATCCGCGCAGGCATGAGTCAACTGCCGGCGGGCCTGGTCGATAACGTACCGGACACGCCGGCAGGTTCTGCCGGTGATGCACAGTGGGCCGCGCAGGCGCGGCAATCGCTGGCGCACACCGATGCACGTTTGTGCAAACGCTTCGAGCAGGGTGACAACGTCGAGCGCCTGCTCGGCGTGCGCGCACGTGCCGCTGACCAGCTGATCCGCGAAGCATGGCAGCGCTGCGTTCCCGCTGATGTTGGCTTGGCGCTGTTTGCGGTGGGTGGTTATGGGCGCGGTGAGTTGTTCCCGCGTTCGGACATCGACCTGCTGGTGCTTGGTGAAACTGAAATCCAACATGCACATGAAGCGGCGTTGGCACGATTGTTTGCGTCGCTGTGGGATGCCGGCCTGCCGGCGAGCCATGCCGTGCGCTCTGCGGCGCAATGCGCGCAGGCTGCCGCTGATCAGACCGTATTGACTGCGCTGATTGAAGCGCGCCCGCTGTGCGCCGACGCTACCGCACAACATGGGTTGGCGCGCGCTGTTTCGCCCAGCCTGATCTGGCCGCCACGCGAATTCTTTCTGGCCAAGCGTGATGAGCTGTTGCAGCGGCACCAACGCTTTGGCGACACCGCCGACAACCTGGAGCCGGACATCAAGGATGGCCCGGGCGGGTTGCGTGATCTCAACACCCTGGGCTGGATGGCGCTGCGCGCCTTTGGCGTGAGCAATATCGACGCGCTGGTGGGCCTGGGGCACCTCGGGTTGGACGAAGCCGCTGCGCTCAAACGCGAGCGGTTGGTGTTGGCGCGGCTGCGCTTTGGCCTGCACCTGGTGGCACAGCGGGCCGAAGAACGGCTGCGCTTCGACTACCAGAAGACGCTGGCCGCGCGCATGGGTTTCGGCGACGACGTCGAAAGCCTGGGCGTGGAAAAAATGATGCAGGGCTTCTATCGCAGCGCGGCGGTGATCCGCCGTATCAGTGACCGCCTGTTGCAGCGTTTTGAAGAACAGTTCGATGGTGAAGCAACACCCGAACCGGTAGGGGATGGTTTCTCGCTGCGGCGTGGTTATCTGTCTGCCAATGATCCGTTGTGGCCGCATGGTGATGTGCGCAGCATCTTTGCCTTGTTTGCCTGCTGGGCACGCACTTCGGACGTGCGCGGACTGCACTCGATGACTGCGCGTGGTCTGGCCGAAATGCTGGATGAGATTCCAGCCTACACGCAGGTGGACGAGGCAGTGCGCGACCAGTTCATGGCGCTGCTGCGTGGTCCGCGCGCGGTAGATACCTTGGCGCGCATGGCCCGTCTCGGTGTGCTTGGGCAGTGGATTCCGGCGTTCGCGCAGGTGTCTGGGCGCATGCAGTTCGATCTGTTCCATGTTTACACCGTCGACCAGCACACGTTGATGGTGCTGCGGAATATCGGCCTGTTCGCTTCCGGGCGCGCGGACGAGCGTTTCTCCATCGCCCATGAAGTGTGGCCACGGCTGCGCAAGCCGGAGCTGTTGTTGCTGGCGGGCCTGTTTCACGACATCGCAAAGGGGCGCGGTGGCGATCATTCGGAGCTGGGTGCGGTGGATGCGCGCGAGTTCTGTGGCGCCAATGGCCTGAGCAGCTCGGATACCGAACTGGTGGCCTGGTTGGTGGAGCAGCACCTGCGCATGTCGGTAACGGCCCAGAAGCAGGACATCACCGATCCGGACGTTATCCATCGTTTTGCCGCGCTGGTGGGCGACCGTGATCGCCTGGACTACCTGTATCTGTTGACCTGTGCCGACATCGCTGGCACCAGCCCAAAACTTTGGAATGCATGGAAGGACCGGCTACTGGCCGACCTGTATTTCGCCACCCGCCGCGCGCTGCGCGAAGGTGTCGAATTCGCGTTGCCCGAGGCCGAGCGTGTACTTGAAGCGCGCGACAACGTGCGTGAGCAGATGAATCTACTCGGCTATACCGATCCGGTCATCGACCGCCAGTTCACAGCGATGCCCGATGAAAGCTTCGTGCGTTTCCGCCCCGAACAGTTGGTATGGCAGGCGGCCTCATTGGTGGAAGTACGCAAGGGCGGCACGCTGGTGAAGGTGCGCCGTATCACCCCCGAGAGCGATGCGCTGGAAGTGTTTGTGCATTCACCGGACCGTGATGGCCTGTTCGCTGCCATCGTGATGACACTGGACCGTGCCGGATACGGCATCCACCGCGCCCGTGTGCTGGATGGCCCGGACGACACCATTTTCGATACGTTTGAAGTCACCCCGGTTGGCAGTTTCGCTGACGGCGACGCTGTGCGGCTGGAAGCGGCCTTGCGCAAGGCGCTGGCCGGTAATATCCAGATCCTGCGGCCAGCGCGGCGGGTGATGCCGCGGCAGTTGAAACACTTCCGTTTCGCGCCGCGCATCGAGTTCCTGGAATCCAGTCAGCGCGATCGCACCGTGCTGAACCTGGTCGCGCCAGACCGCCCTGGCCTGTTGGCCGATGTGGCGCATGTGCTGCGCGACCAACAGCTGCGCGTGCAGGACGCGCGCATCGCTACGTTTGGCGAGCGTGCTGAAGATCAGTTCCAGCTGACGGACCGTCACGACCACCCCCTTACTGAAACCTCCCGGCAGGCACTGCGTGATGCGCTGATGACTTGCCTGGAACCCGATAGAACGCCAGGAGACCCCCACTGATGGCCACCAAGAAGCCCGTTGCCAAGAAGGCTGCCCCGAAGAAGACCGCGACCGCAAAGCCTGTTGCTACCCAACCTGCTGCGAAAAAAGTGGTCGCCAAGAAGGCGCCGGCACCGGTGAAATCCGCCGCCAAGCCTGCGGCCAAGCCGGTCAAGGCACCGCTGAAGAAGGTGGCTGTAGCCAAGCCGAAGGCCATCAAACCGGCCAGCAGCGAGGCGTTGGGTGCGCGCAGCCTGCGCAAGCCGCCAGCGCCGGGCGTGGCGGAAATGAAGTTCAGCATCGAGAGCGCGTTTGAGCGCCGCGCGATGCTGACGGGCGACGAGATTGAAGGTTCCACCCGTCCGCTGGTGAACCGCGTGATCGATGGTTTGGAGTCCGGCGAATTCCGCGTTGCCGAGCCCGACGGCAACGGTGGCTGGAAGGTCAACGAATGGTTGAAGAAAGCGGTGTTGCTGTACTTCCGCGTCAACGACATGGCCGTGATGGACGGTAGCCCGGCGCCATTCTGGGACAAGGTTGAGTCGCGCTTTGAAGGCTACGATGAAACCCGCTTCCGCCAGGCTGGCGTGCGCGTGGTACCCGGCGCCATCGCGCGTCGCGGCACGCACTTCGGCAAGGATGTAGTGCTCATGCCGAGCTTCACCAATATTGGTGCGCATGTGGGCGAAGGCACCATGGTTGATACCTGGGCTACCGTGGGTTCGTGCGCGCAGATCGGCAAACACTGCCACCTGTCCGGCGGTGCCGGCATCGGTGGCGTGCTCGAGCCGCTGCAGGCCAGCCCGACCATCATCGAAGACCATTGCTTCATTGGTGCGCGTTCGGAAGTGGTGGAGGGCGTGGTCGTCGGCCATCACAGCGTCATTGGCATGGGCGTGTTCCTGAGCCAGAGCACACGTATCTATAACCGCGCTACCGGTGAAGTGACCTACGGCTACATTCCGCCATACAGCGTGGTGGTCAGTGGCTCGCTGCCGTCCAAGGACGGCACGCACTCACTGTATTGCGCCGTTATCGTCAAGCAGGTGGATGCACGGACCCGCAGCAAGACCAGCGTGAATGATCTGCTGCGTGGGTTGGCTGACTGATCAAAGGCAGACTGCTGGAGTTTCTCTTCTCCTGCCTGCGGGAGAAGGTGCTCCGAAGGAGCGGATGAGGGGGCTTTTTGCTCTGCGGGCTTTAAAGCGCCCTCACGCCAGCCCCTCTCCCGTTAGCGGGAGAAGGGAGCACATCATTACGAGCTTTAAGCCATGACCACGATCTACGGACTAAAAAACTGCGACACCTGCAAGAAGGCCACCAAGTGGTTGGATCGCTTCGATGTTGCCTACACCTTTATCGATTACCGCGATAACAAGCCCAGCCCGGAAACCTTGACCGAATGGGCCGGCAAGGCGGGTGGCTTCGAGGCGATGATCAATAAATCATCCACCACCTGGCGCCAGCTGGCGGACAACCGCAAGGCAGCTGCGTCCGATGCCGAGTGGAAGTTGTTGTTGCGTGAATATCCGCAGCTGATCAAGCGCCCCGTCGTCATCACAGACGATGGACAGTTCAGCCAGGGCTTCAGCGACAACGGTTTCAAGAAGCGCTTCAGCATCGACTGACGCAGGCTGTTTGCAGTAGCGGCAAAGGCCGCCTGATCACTCCCGATGGAAGCACCCGGGCGGCGTAAGCCGCCTTGCAAACGAGGCCCCCATGAGCGACGTATTCGAGTTGACCTGCGATCTGATCGCACGTCCATCAGTCACCCCGGAAGATGCCGGTTGCCAGCAGTTGATCGGCAATCGCCTGGCGGCCGCCGGCTTCAACTGCGAACATCTGCGCTTTGGCGAAGTCGACAATCTATGGGCCACGCATGGCAGCGGTTCGCCCGTGCTGGTGTTGCTGGGGCATACCGATGTGGTGCCAACCGGCCCGGTCGAAACCTGGACCAGCGATCCCTTCCAGCCGCAGGTGCGTGATGGTGTGCTGTATGGGCGTGGCGCCGCTGACATGAAAGGTAGCGTGGCCGCATTCGTGGTGGCTGCAGAACAGTTCGTCGCTGCGCATCCGGAACACCCGGGCACGCTGGCGGTGCTGTTGACCAGTGACGAGGAAGGCGATGCCATCGACGGTGTTCGCCACGTTGCCAACGTGTTCCGCGAGAGGGGGCAAAGCATCGACTGGTGCATCACCGGTGAGCCGTCTTCCACGGCGACGCTGGGTGATCTGCTGCGTGTGGGCCGTCGCGGCAGTCTGTCGGCAAAGCTGCGCGTCAAGGGCGTGCAGGGCCACGTGGCGTATCCGGACAAGGCACGCAACCCAATCCATCTGGCCGCGCCTGCGCTGGCGGAATTGACTGCGCGCCATTGGGATGATGGCTACGAAAGTTTCCCGTCCACCAGCCTGCAGATATCCAACATCAACGCCGGTACCGGCGCCAACAATGTGATCCCGGGCGAGCTGCAGGTGATGTTCAATCTGCGCTACAACCCGCACTGGAGCGCGGAGCGGCTGGAGGCGGAAATCACCACGCTGCTGGACCGCCACGGCCTGGACTACGAGCTGAACTGGCACCGCAGCGGTGAACCGTTCTACACACCGGAAGGGCGGCTGCGCAGTGTGGCGCGTGACGTGCTGGCTGAATTCGCGGGAGGCGCGCCGGAAGAAAGCACCGGCGGCGGCACATCGGATGCTCGTTTTATTGCTCCGCTCGGCGCACAGTGCATCGAAGTGGGGCCGGTGAACGCCAGCATCCATCAAGTAGACGAGAACGTACGGGTGGCTGATCTTGAGCGCTTGCCGGATCTTTATCGGAAGTTGATAGCAAAACTGCTGGACTGAACCGTAGAGGTGCAGGCAGCGAAATCTTGCCGGGGGGGCGAGATGGACAGATTTAGAGCGCGTTGCCTGCGGGTGGTTTGGGTTTGCGCACTGGCGTGTCTGCTGCCAGTGGCGTACGCCGCCACGGCAATGCATGGGGTGCCGCTGCTGCGCCACTTCGGGGCCAACCAACTGCCAGCGGCACCGACGTACCCGGATGTCGTGATTGATCGCGGCGGCAACCTTTATGCGGCCAGCGGCGAAGGGGTGATGATTTTCCGCAGTGGCGTGTGGGAGCTGTTGGACGCCCCTGGCAGGGCTCCCGTTTATTCGTTGTTGCTAGCGCGCGATGGCAGCATTTATGTCGCCGGTGAGGGCATATTCGGCCAGTTGCGACAACGTCAGGACGGCACCCATGGCTTCGTGGATCTGTTGCCACGGTTGGCCAGTGCGGGTTCGCTGCAGGTGCCGGCCCAGATCTATTCGTTGGGTGAAACCTCACGCGGTGTCCATGCGGTGAGTTCTGGCGCGTTGTTCGTGCTGAACAAAGATGGCAGTACCTCACGGCGGGCGTTGACGATGGCCGGCAGCCAGCGCCTGCTGGTCGTGGGCGACGAGATCTACTTCCGCATTGCCGGGGAAGGGCTGTATCGCATGGGCGACGCGGCACCGGAACGGGTGGCCGGGACGCAGGCACTGGCGAATGTAGCTGTTACGGATATCTGGAAGTATCAGGGGGGGCTGTTGGTCGTCGCTGCCGATGGCTTCCATTTCAGCGACGGCAAGCAGCTGCGCAAGTTGAAAACCGATGCCGATGCCGCCTTCCGGCAGCACGGGCCTTATACCGGCGTGGCTCTGGCTGACGGCGGTTTCGTGATTGGCAGCTACGACGGCACCGTGATGCGGTTTTCGCCGGACTTGCGCCTGCTCGACAGCTTCATGGCAAACCCCAACGGCATGCACGGGCTGGTGGAGGATCGCGAGGGTGGGCTCTGGGTTGTCGGTGAAAACGGGCTTACCCGCATACGTTTGTCCTCGCCCTGGACGCGCTATGACCAGTCGCAAGGGCTGGCGGGCCGGCTCTACGACAGTGCCTGGTATGACGGCCGGTTGTGGGTGGCGAGTCTGGGTGTGTGGCGTGCGGATCCCTTGGCCAGCAGCGCCCTGAGATTTTCGCGACAACCGTGGCCGTACCGGGATTTGGAAGTGTTTGCGCTGCAGGGCACCGCCGCCGGCTTGGTGATTGGTGATCGCCATGGGCTGATGGTGCTTGAACCGGGGGCGAGGCAGCCACGGCGGCTGCTCGATACACAGTTGAATACCAGCGTCGACAAGCTGTTGCCGTCGGCCTTCGATGCAGAACGGATGCTGGCGTCAGGTGCAGGGCGGGTGATCCTGCTGGGGCAACGCAACGGGCGCTGGCAGGTGATGACGCAATGGCCAACCGGAATCAGCACCGTACTTGGCATGTACGAAGTGGCCCCGGGTGAGGTCTGGGCCGGCGACGCGAAGGGAGATGTGCATCGGTGGCGCTTTGACCCCGACAGCGGACAGTTGCACGAACATCGTCGTTTCGGGGCTGCGCAGGGCTTGGAGGTTGAACCGGCACGCGGCACACGGCTGTTCCGTAGCGAGGGCGTGATGTATGCAATTTCTGGCGCGCAGGTACGCAAGCTGGACGGCGAACGTTTTGTCAGCGCCGAACTACCCGCGCTTCCCGGCCTGGCGTCGCCCGGTGATCTGGAAGGCCAGTCCAACGAGAAGGGCAGTTTCGTCTGGACGTCGCGCCAGCTCTGGTGGCGCAAACCGGGCACTGCCACGTTCCAGCTGCAGCAGGTCAGTGATAGCCGCGTGCCGGGGTTTTCGGCAGTGGCCTTGCACGGTGATGGGCAGGTCCGCGTGGTAACCCGCGACAGCGTATTGCAGCTGGATGCCGAGTTTCCCGAGCCTGCTACAGCGCCGCCCCTGGCACGGCTGGACCGGATCGAGCTGCAGCAACCGGGTCAGCCGGGAGTGCTGCTCCCGCTGTCACCGGAGACGCGGCTGGCGTTACCGGCAGGCGCGGGCTTGGCGCTGCGATTCGGCATCCAGAGCATGGAGCCGGATGTGGCGTTTCGTTATCGCATGCCCGGTTACCACGACGAATGGTCGGCATGGAGTGCGGGGCGCGAGCTGACCTATCAGCGCTTACCGGCCGGTGATTTCACCTTTCAGCTACAGGCGCGTATTCAGGGCGGTGTTCCAACCGCATCTGCGCGTTATCCGCTGCAGGTAGCCCCGTTCTGGTACCAGCGTGGATGGGCATGGGGCCTGTTTGGCATTGTCGGCGTGTTGTTCATTACAGGCGTGGTGCACCTGCGTAACCGTAGCGCCAACGCTCGACTGCGCGAGCTGGAGCGCAAGATCGCCGAGCGCACGACTGCGTTGCAGGCCGCAAATTCCCGCCTTTCCGCGTTGGTTGTCACAGATGGCCTCACCGGTATCGCCAATCGACACGCCATGGAAAAGGCATTGCAACGCGCATGGCAGCGTTGTGCCAAACGGGGCGAGCCGCTGGCGGTAATGATGATCGATGTGGATCACTTCAAACGGTTCAACGACACCAACGGTCATCACATGGGTGACCAGCAGCTGCGTCGAGTAGCCGGGATTCTTGCTGCTGAGACAGACGACGCAGATGAACTGGTGGCGCGCTATGGCGGCGAGGAGTTTGTGGTCATCCTTCCGGGCAGTGAGCGCGAGGTGGCCGCGACGCGCGCCGAACGGCTGCGCAGCAGGGTGGAGCAGGCCAGTGCTGAAGCTGGCCTGCCGGTAACTATCAGTGTCGGAGTGGCGGTAGTGGCCCCTCTTCTGGAGGATGACCCGATGGCACTGGTGCGCTGTGCCGATCAGGCGCTGTACCGGGTCAAGCGCAATGGGCGCAACCGGGTGGAGGTTGCTGAGCTGGATGACTGGGCGGCGGCCCGGGCATGACGATGAGTCATTTCCATTGAAACAGTTGCGCGGCTCCTGAAACCCGAGCTATCGTCGGCCCCATGAACCGCACCGCCCGCACCAACGTGAATAATTCGAACAATCGCAATAACGCGATTGCGAATAATCGCGCGCGGCCGATGCGGAACTGTAACCAGAGCTAGAAACAGCAACACGCTCCGGACTCCAGAAAACCCGCATCGACCGATGCGGGTTTTTTTGTGGCCGGGCGGGAACACCAAGCGGCTGCGTTTTCGGTACGCCGTTGCTTCGACTGTTTGCCCCCACAAAACCCCAGGAGCTTTCCCATGTGTTCCATCTTCGGCATTTTCGGCCTGCAACCCGGCGACGACCTGCAAGCACTGCGCCGCCAGGCGCTTGATCAATCCCAGCGCCAGCGCCATCGCGGACCGGATTGGAGTGGTGTGTACGTAGACGATGGCGCCATCCTGGTGCACGAGCGCCTGGCCATCGTCGATCCGGCCGGCGGTTCGCAGCCCTTGTTGTCGGAAGACGGCGGACTGGCATTGGCCGTCAACGGTGAGATCTACAACCACCAGGAATTGAAGAAAGAGCTCAAGCAGCCTTATGCATTCCAGACCGCTTCGGATTGCGAAGTGATCAATGCGCTGTACCGGGAAGATGCGCCCGCCTCGTACCTCAACCGGCTCAACGGCATCTTTGCCTTTGCGCTGTGGGACAAGGCCAAGCGCCGCGTGATCATCGCGCGTGATCCCATCGGTGTGGTGCCGCTGTATTGGGGGCACGACAAGCAGGGCCGTCTGTGCGTGGCTTCGGAGATGAAATCGCTGTCTGACACCTGTGCCGACGTGGCGCAGTTCCCGCCGGGCCATTGGTACGACAGCAGTACCGATACGTTGACCAAATACTACGAGCGTCCTTGGCGTGAGTACGCAGCCGTGGAAGGTGTGGATGTCTCGCTTGCCGAGTTGCGCGAAGCATTCGAGCGCGCGGTGCATCGCCAGTTGATGACCGATGTTCCTTACGGCGTACTGCTGTCGGGTGGTCTGGATTCGTCGCTGGTGGCTGCCGTGGCTGCACGCTATGCACGTCACCGCATCGAAGACGGCGGCCAGAGTGAAGCGTGGTGGCCGCGCCTGCACAGCTTTGCCATTGGCTTGAAGGGCTCGCCGGATCTGGCTGCGGCCGAGATCGCTGCTGAAGCATTGGGCACGGTGCACCACGGCTTCGAGTACACGTTCGAGGAGGGGCTGGACGCGCTGCCAGAAGTCATCCGTCACATCGAAAGCTATGACGTCACCAGCATCCGTGCCTCCACGCCGATGTTCCTGCTGGCGCGCCGTATCAAGGCGATGGGCGTAAAAATGGTGCTTTCGGGCGAAGGCAGCGATGAAATCTTTGGCGGCTATCTGTACTTCCATAAAGCACCGAACGCACTTGAATTTCACGATGAACTGGTGCGCAAGCTGGATGCGCTGAATTATTACGACTGCCTGCGTGCCAACAAATCGATGATGGCTTGGGGCGTTGAGCCGCGCGTGCCATTCCTGGACCGCGAGTTCCTGGAGGTGGCCATGAAGATGGACGCGCGCCACAAGATGGTCGACAAGGCCAGCGGTCGTATCGAGAAGGCAATTCTGCGTGAAGCCTTTGAAGGCTACCTGCCGAAGGAAATCCTGTGGCGGCAGAAGGAGCAGTTCAGCGACGGTGTCGGCTACGGCTGGATCGATGGCCTGAAGGCGCATGCCGAAGAACAAGTGAGCGACCGAGTATTGGCAGCCGCCGACAAGCGCTTCCCGTACAACCCGCCGCAGACCAAGGAGGCGTACTACTACCGGCACCTGTTCGAGCAGTACTTCCCGAGCCGTGCCGCATCGGAGACGGTGCCCGGCGGCAAGTCCATTGCGTGTTCTTCACCAGCAGCGATTGCCTGGGATGCCAGCTTCGCCAGCATGGCCGATCCGTCAGGCCGTGCTGTGGCCGGTGTGCACGATCAAGCACTGGCTGGCTGAGTGTTGGGGCATGGCCCGCAGCAAAGCGGTCCATGCCCTCGGCGTGTTGCCAAACTCCTGGCACCTTGTGATCACGTGCCTATGTAAGAGGCGTTCAATGGATACGGAAATCGAAGGCGGCTCGTCGCCAGGGAGTTGGGGGCGTGTCTGCCGTGCGAGGTGGCAACGTCAGGCTGATTGGGGCGCTTGTTCGCGGCCTTGGTCATCGTGGCATTTGGCAACCACCTCCATGACCGGGGGTCGTTGCTCACCCTGATTGAATGCCGTCGAGCGTGAATCGCATAACTCGCAGCGCTCGACGCTGTGGCGATTGTGTCGGTTCGTCCTTCATTACTAAAAAATTTCATACAGGAGTAGAGATGCGTACGTTGTCGATGGCTTTGTTGGGCCTGCTGTGCACGCCACTTGTCCATGCTGCTGATGTGCCGTTGGAGCGGCATTCGCTGGGTAGCTGGGAGGCCGATATTGGCTTCAGTGGCGTGGTGCGTGACGGAGATACGCTGCATGTTTCCGGCATCGCCTGCGCAGGCGCGGATATGCAGGTGGCAGTGCTGGCATGTTATCGCCAGTTGAACGACATCCTGCAACGTTTCGATGTGGACAGCAGCCACGTGGTGAAGGAGACCGTCTACACCACTGACATGGATGCGTTGATCAAGGTCATTCCAGTGCGCAAGACTTTCTTCGCAGATGCAAAGTACCCGGCAGCTACCTGGGTGCAGGTTAGCCGGTTGTTTGATCGCGCTCATCTTCTGGAAGTGGAGTGGACTGTGCGGCTCAAGTAAACGCACGCCGTGCGTTCTTGCTGCATGGGGATAAAAAGGTGGTAACGGTTGAATGAACTTTCGTGGGCTTGCGAGTGATCAGCGATTTTGTCTACTTCTGTGGAAATATTCAGTAAGTAGCGAGGTATGAGCAGGCTGGCTTTGCTCGAGTTTTTGCCGACCGCGAACGGGTTTAGTCGGGTAGGTACGCGCTCCGGAGGATAATCCATGTCACGTAAAAGGTGATGGCACGCGTCTGCGGAAGTCGGCCGTCGCTTCCCCCGCTGGGACGATGTTTCCGCGGTTACCGTTAGCGACAGTTCGAGCGATGTGTTCTGGTCGTGGACGGTCTGCTGACGTCCTGACTGGGAAGTCCACGCAAGCCCTCAGGCATTGGCAGTGTGAGGCGATTATCCCTACCACTCGTCCACGAAGGCCTAGCGAGTGTCTGTGGACGGATGCGGCTTCTAGCGCCTCACAAAACAAAATGCGGGTAGCAGGGCGCAGTGTAAGACGGGGTGCTCGTCCGCAACGTCGAGGGGTGTCGGAGGAAACGATTGCAAGCAGATAGGAGCAAGGTTTAATGCGGTTGTGCTGTGCGCTGTCATCGCGGCGCGCTACGCTATTGCGATGTCTGAATTGATTGGTCCGCCCGAAAATGTTGTCTCCAGTCCCTGCATTGGCTTGTGTGCCCTGGACAGCGCGGGTTATTGCCGGGGGTGTTGGCGCACGGGCGACGAGATCGGAAGCTGGATGCGCATGAGCGACAGCGAGCGCCGCCGTTTGATGGAACAGGTGCTTCCCGTGCGTGCCAGTGATGCGACGCCCTTTGCTGCGCAATTGGCTGGCCGTGAGCGGTTGCAGCAGGCCTTGCTACCGCTGGCCAATGCACCGGCTGGAACTGGCTGGAACCGTGAAGAGCTGGAGGACCTGTTGCCGCCGGGACCCCCGGTCGAGGCCGCTGTGCTGGCTGGCCTGGTGCCGCGAGCGAGTGGCACGCATGTGCTGTTGACCCGGCGTACCGAGGCGCTGCGCAACCACGGTGGACAAGTTGGTTTCCCGGGGGGGCGGGTGGAGCGCAGCGACCGCAATCCACTGGCAGCGGCCTTGCGTGAGAGTGATGAAGAGATCGCGCTGCCCTCCAGTCAGGTGTTGGCGCTGGGATATCTGGACCCGTTCATCACCATTACCGGCTTCCGGGTGACGCCGATAGTGGCAGTGGTGGACCCGGCGTTCGTTGCGCGCCCGGAGCCGGGCGAAGTGGCTGAAGTGTTCGAGGTGCCACTGGACTACCTGATGAACCCTGACAATCTGCGCCTGGTGGAAATGGAACACCGTGGCCGCATCCGTCACGTCATGGAATATGCGTGGCCGGGTCACAGAATCTGGGGTGCCACCGCCGCCATTCTCTACAACCTGCGCCGTCGCCTGGAGTTGCTCGGATGAAAACAATGGATCGAGGCTGGAATACGCTCGTCGATGTGGCGAGTCTTGCCAGAGCATTGAATGAAGAAAGCGTGCGTCTGGTTGATGCGCGCGCCACTGCGAGCACGGCGTTGCGCGTGGTGGATACGCGGTTTTCATTGGCCGATGTGCAGTCGGGCGCAGCGCAGTATGCCGTCGGGCATATTCCCGGCGCGGTATATGCGGATCTGAATCATGATCTGTCCAATCTCGATCGGCAGGGCCATGGTCGTCACCCGTTGCCAGACAGCGAGGCCTTTGCCGCGACGCTGGGCCGTTGGGGCATTACGCCAGACACGCAGGTGGTGGCCTACGATGCGGCCGATGGCAGCATGGCGGCCTCGCGCCTGTGGTGGCTGTTGCGGTTGATCGGGCACCGCAATGTCGCGGTGCTTGATGGTGGATTGGCCGCTTGGCAGGCAGCCGGTCATGCGCTGCAGGCCGGTGCGGTGAACGCACCGGAAGCGGCGCCGTATCCAGGGCAGTTCGATCTCACCCAGGTAGTCAGTGCCGATGAGGTGCAATCGCGCTTGGCGCAGGCACCGGGTTGGCTGGTGGATGCGCGTGCCGCCGAGCGGTATCGCGGAGACGTGGAGCCGCTTGATCGTATCGCTGGGCATGTGCCGGGCGCAGTCAATCGGCCGTTTGGCATGAACCTGCGCGATGGTCACTTTCGTTCTGCGCAAGAACTGCGTGCGGAGCTGCAGCCGTTGCTGGGCACCTATAGGCCGGATCAGGGGGTCGTGATGTGCGGCTCAGGCGTGACCGCGTGTCATCTGCTGTTGGGTTTTGAACATGCCGGTCTGCACGGGGTGAAAGTGTTCGCTGACTCGTGGAGCGGCTGGTCGAGTGACACGCAGCGGCCGGTGGCTACCGGCTGACGCAAGCGCGATGCAATGGGGCGCTGCGTAGTGGTTTATCTGGGGGAAACATGAATTTCAGGAAATGGGGGTGCGGCGTGTTGCTGTTGCTGTTGCTTGCGCTGGCAGCGTGCAAGCAACAGGGGAGCCCGTTCCTGCTGGACTCGCGCCAGTATCACCGTGACGTGGAGCAGTGGCGCTCGCAGCGGATTGCGCGGTTGCGCGCGCCCGATGGCTGGTTGAGCTACATCGGCTCGGGAAGGCTTAAAGAAGGCAGTTACCACGTGGGCAGTGCGCCCACCAATGACGTCGTGCTGCCGGCGGGGCCGGAGCAGCTGGGGACGTTGGATATTGGTGCCGATGGTGTGGCTGTGATCAACGGCCGGGCCGGTACCGGTGCGACGTTGAACGGCACGCCGTTGCGCCAGGCAACGTTGCAGCCGGTGACGGAGGGCGTCCGCGAAGCCAGCCGTCTTCAACTGGGCAGTGGTGAGTTCTACCTGGTGCGTAACGGCACGATGCTGGGTTGGCGCTACCGCGATGCCAGCTCGGCACGCCGTCGTGATTTTCGGGGCATTGACTACTTCCCGGTGGAAACCCACTGGCGAGTGGAAGCGCAGTGGCACCCATTTCCCCAAGCGCGGCAGGCGGTGTTGTTGACATCGATCGGGACACCACTGCCGGCAACAATGCCTGGTGAGGCAGTATTCGAGATTGAGGGGCGTAGCTATCGGCTACAACCCGTTCTGGATGAAGACGCTCCGGCGTCGCGGCGGTTCTTCTTTGTGTTCTCCGACCGCACCAGTGGCCGCGAAACCTATGGCGGCGCGCGTTACTTGTACGCGGCAGCGCCACAGGACGGCAAGTTGGTGCTGGATTTCAATCGGGCTCAGAATCCGCCGTGCGCATTGACGCCCCACGTGGTCTGCCCGATTGCACCGGCCATCAATCGTTTGGAACTGGCGGTGACCGCTGGCGAGAAATATCAGGCGCTGGTGCAGTAGGCCCGGTGCAAGCTGCCATCAGAGCGGCAGCGGTTGCTGCGGAATGGCTTTGAGTACGTCCTGCCAGGGGAACAACGGGCCCGGGTCGAGTTTGCGTGGCACTTCGACCGAAGCGTCGTCGCTGGCCGGCATGCGCGCGGTGTCGAGCTGCTCGTGACCAGCGATCCACTGCAGCGACGGCAGCTTCTCCGGTAGCCATTGCAGCAGCCGTACCAGCGCGGCGATCTGTGCGTCGGTGTAAGGCTCGGGCATGTGCTGGTTGCGTGAATCGAACCAGTCTGGCCAGCGGCCACGGTTGACCAGTTCGATACCGACCGAGCGCGGGTTGATGCCACGCACATGGTGAGCCACCCGATCCAGCGCGACGTACTGCAGGATGCTGCCGTCGCGGTCGATGTAGTAGTGGCCGCTGTTGCCGGTACCGGCCTCATAGAGCACGCGCTCGCCGTATTCGCGGGCAGTGGCAAGGTCCGGCAGCTCGGTGCAGTGGATCACTACCAAGTCCACATCCGACAGCGCTCGGCTGACCAGAAACGGCTCGTAGGGCAAGGGACTGGAGGTGATGGGGGGCGGTAGCGGCATGAGGGGGATGCTAGCATTCGCGCATGAGTCCTGATCACTGCGTGCGGTCGCCATGAGCCGCGGACATTGCATTCTTTCCCATGGTTTTGAGAGCGGCCCGGAGGCCACCAAGGTCACCGCGTTGGCCGATGTGGCGCAACGCCTTGGCTGGAGCCATGAGCGTCCGGATTACACCGATCTGGATGCCCGCCATGAAATCAGTTCCGTCGGTGATGTGCCAGCACGCCTGCAGCGGCTGATCGAGCGTGCCACCGAGATGGCCGCGCGTGGCCCGCTGGTACTGGCCGGTTCCAGCCTGGGTGCCTATATCTCGGCGATCACCTCGCTGCAGGTGCCGGTCAAGGGGCTGTTTCTGATGGTACCGCCCACCACTATGGGCCCGATGCCGGCGCTGGACGCCGCGCCGGTGCCCACCAGCGTGGTACACGCCTGGGGCGATGAACTGATCCCGGCAGCCGAGGTGATCCGTTGGGCCGGCGAGCGCTCAGCCCGTCTGCTGCTGGTCGATGATGGCCACCGCTTGAGCCAGCACGTGGAGGCCTCAGCGCAGGCCTTTGAGGCCCTGCTGCGCTCGCTCTAGGGTGTTTGTGAAGGCCGCTCTGGCCAGCCGATCCGGCGCCGGGGCCTGCAACTGCCTACAATGGCGACCTTGGATGCCCTCTGGGGCCGGTTACCGTGCCCGCCCGCATCCCTTCCTTTCTGACAGCTGATCCGATCCCGTGAAATTCTTTGTTTCCTGCGCCAAGGGCCTTGAGTACCTGCTCGCCGACGAACTGCTGGCGATGGGCCTGACCAAGGCCACCGCTACCATTGCCGGCGTCAACGCCGAAGGTGAACTGCGCGACGCGCAGCGGGTGGTGCTGTGGTCACGCCTGGCCAGCCGCGTGCTGTGGCCCCTGGCCGAGTTTGAATGTCCGGATGAGGGCTCGCTGTATCAGGGTGTGGTCGCGATGCCGTGGGACCAGCACATCACCTCCGAGCTGACCTTGTCGGTGGACGCGCATGTGTCCGGTACCGCCATCACCCACGCCCGCTTTGCCGCGCAACGGGTCAAGGACGGTGTGGTCGACAGCCTGCGTTCGCAGGGTATGGAGCGGCCGTCGGTGAATGTCGAGTTCCCGGACGTGCGCATCAACCTGTCGCTGCGCAAAGGCCGCGCCACGATCTCCATCGACCTGGGCGGTGGCCCGATGCACCGGCGCGGGTGGCGTATGGCGCAGAACGATGCACCGCTGAAGGAGAACCTCGCTGCCGCCGTGCTGCTGCGTGCCGATTGGCCGAAGATCCACGCGCAGGGGGGCGGTCTGCTGGACCCGATGTGCGGCAGCGGTACGTTGCTGATCGAAGGCGCCTTGATGGCCGCCGACGTGGCACCGGGCCTGCAGCGTCACGGCAGCCTGCCGCCGAGCCGCTGGCGCGGTTTCGACCAGGCGCAGTGGAAGGAACTGATGGCCGAGGCGCGTGAGCGCGAAACCGTCGGTCGTGCTGCATTGAAGCAGGTCATCCACGGCAGCGATATCGACCCGCAGGCGATTCGTGCGGCCAAGGAAAATGCCGAGGTTGCCGGCGTCAGCGAGGCCATCTGGTTCGGCGTGCGCGACGTGGCGGATATGCAGGTGCCGCCGCAGGAGATTGGTTGCGTGGTCTGCAATCCGCCCTACGACGAACGCTTGGCGGCCGACGCCATGCTCTACCGCCGCATCGGCGACGCGCTCAAGCGCGCGGTGCCGCAGTGGCGCGCCAGCCTGCTGTGCGGCAATGCCGATCTGGCGTTCGCCACCGGCCTGCGCGCACGCAAGACCTACCAGTTGTTCAACGGCGCCATCGAGTGCGCGTTGATCATCTGTGACCCCATCGCCGTGCCGGCACGCGAAAACGACGGCCAGCCGCGCGAACTCAGCGAAGGCGCGCAGATGGTGGCCAACCGCCTGCGCAAGAATCTGAAAAAGTTCAAGAACTGGCTGTCGCGCGAAGGTATCAGCTGCTTCCGTGCGTATGACGCCGACCTGCCCGAGTATTCGGCAGCCATCGACGTCTACCGCGAAGATGGTGGCAAGGGCCGCACCTTCCTGCATGTGCAGGAATACGCTGCGCCGGCCACCATTCCTGATGTCGATGTACGCCGCCGCCGCAACGAGCTGCTGTCGGCAGCGCGTGAGGTGTTCCAGGTGCCGGCCGAGCAGGTCGCGCTGAAGTCGCGTGAGCGTGGCAAGGGTGGAAGCAAGTACGGCCGCTTCGAACAGCGTGGCGATTTCATCCTGGTACGCGAGAACGACGCGTTGTTGCGGGTGAATCTGTTTGATTACCTGGACACCGGTCTGTTCCTCGACCACCGCCCGTTGCGCCGACACATGGCCGATGAAGCACGCGGCAAGCGCTTCCTCAATCTGTTCTGCTACACCGGCGTGGCCAGCGTGCAGGCGGCGGTGGCCGGTGCCAGTTCGACCACCAGCGTCGACCTGTCCGGTACTTATCTGCAGTGGTGCGCCGACAACCTCGCGCTCAACGGCAAGGGCGGCAGCCAGCACACGCTGGTGCAGGCCGATGCGGTGACATGGCTGGAATCGGAGAAGAACCGTTACGACGTGATCTTCTGCGACCCGCCGACGTTCTCCAACTCGGCACGTGCGGAAGATTTCGACATCCAGCGCGAGCATGTGCGCCTGTTGAATGCCGCAGTGGATCGTCTGACCTCTGACGGCGTGCTGTACTTCTCCAATAACTTCCGTCGTTTCAAGTTGGATGAAGCCGCAATTGCGGCGTTCGCTGACTGCCGGGAGATTTCCGCGCAGACCATCGGCCCGGATTTCGAGCGCAATGCACGCATCCACCGTGCGTGGGAGCTGCGACGTTTGGGATGAAAGCGGTGATCGCAACGGGAGGTGACATGGAGTCGTCCGCCATCGTGTTCGAGGGCCTGCTGTTGCGGCCGTTCGAGGATAGTGATGCTCCCGTCTTTGCTGAAGCGGTGCGTGAGTCAGTTGAAAGCGTGAGCCGATGGATGCCTTGGGCGTCGCATGACTACAGCGCGGCGCAGGCACTGGAATGGTTCGCTGCCTGCGGTGCCCAGCGCGTCGCGGCCACCGCACTGGAGTTCGGAATCTTCTGCCAGAACACCGGTGTGTTTTTGGGCGGTGCGGGGCTGAACGAAATTCGTCGTGAACCTCGTTTCTGCAATCTTGGCTACTGGGTGCGTCAATCGCGGCAAGGGCAGGGCATTGCATCCCGCTGCGTGCGCGCGCTCGCCGCACATGGCTTTGCCAACGAAGGGTTGCAACGCATCGAAATCGTGGTGGCGACCGGCAATGCCGCCAGCGAGAAAGCGGCACTGAAATCAGGCGCGCTACGCGAGGGGATTGCGCGTAATCGATTGGTGATCAATGACCAGCCGGTGCCTGCCTACATGTTCTCGCTGGTTCCCGAATAGCGCGGTTGGCCCCTTTCCCTTTGCGGTAGAGGGGCCGGCCCGTAATGAGGAAACACCCAGCCTGCGGCTTAGGCCAATGCTATGGCAGCAGAGCTGCAGCCACACCAAAGATCGGCAATACCCACGCCAACGGTACGATCCAGCGCGGCCGATACGGATAAAGGCCGAAGGCAATCATCAACCCGGCGGCGGTCAATGCCCCCAGCCACAGCACCGGGCCGAGTGCCCAGCCGTGATTCCACACACACAGTCCGAACGCGGCGGACAGCGCGATCCAGCCCAGCCAACCCCACACGCGCATGCGCGCTGGGCCCGCCTGGGCTTTGCCGTGCAATTCCTGCTGATGCTTGGCCATGGCCAGCGACAACGCGGTAAAGCCCGAGTACGACAACGCGATTGAAAGCAGCATCATGCTGATGCCTCCGCGGCTACTGCCGCCTGTTGGCGACGTTTCTTCTCGGCCGCACTGAGTGCAGGCTGCCAGCGCTGCATGCGTAGACCGCAATAAGCCAGCACCGCGCCGAAGGCGAGCATCACGAGATCGAAGCCAGCAAGCACCCAGTCGCCCTGCAGCAAGGTCACGCCGAGATGCGCGTGGGTGGTCAAGGCATTGATTGCCGGTATCAACGCGAACATGGCCGCACCTACATACAACTGCCATGCCCACATCAGCCGCTTGGGCCAGATAAAGGCGGCCAACAGTGATGCTGCCCAGGCGTAGAAGAACACGTTGATCTCGGCGTCGCTGCGATCAGCCAGCTGCACCGGTAGCAGACGGTTGCCCCAGAAGTAGGCGGCAAACGCAATCGGCAGGCCAGCGACAGCGCCGATGTTCAGCGCATCCACCAGACG
This sequence comes from Stenotrophomonas sp. Iso1, assembly GCF_027497995.1. Classification (GTDB taxonomy): domain Bacteria; phylum Pseudomonadota; class Gammaproteobacteria; order Xanthomonadales; family Xanthomonadaceae; genus Stenotrophomonas. The sequence continues at coordinate 321,504 of NZ_JAODBT010000002.1, forward strand.
CAGGCCGAAGCCGGTTTTGCCGGATTTTGCGTGTTTGGGACGCTCCTTCACCGCCCATAGCACCACGCCGCTGGCCACCATCAGGCAGCCGATCAAACCCGACAGGAAGAACAAGGCGCGCAGCCCCCAATCAGCGAAGCGTGCAAGGTGCAGGCCGTACATCACGCCACGGGTGACGGTGGCACCGCCAGCGGTCGGGCTGGCTTCAATCAACTCACCGTTGACGGCGTTGAAACGTAGCGATGGTGTGTCCACTGACAGGCGTTTGCCGTCGCGCTGGTGGAGGTCGATGACCGCGTTGGCTGCGCCGGGGCGGTACAGCGTGAAACCGGCGACGTCAGCACCGTTCCAGTGCTTGCGCGCGCTGTCCATCAACTGCTGGATCGGCAGGGCCACTGCCGATCCTTGACCTGGTGATTCGATATCCGCCATGCGCGCGAAGGCTTCACTGAAGAAAGCGTCTTCGTCTTTCGGGTACGCACTGCTCACGCCCCACGGCAGGTACATGAACATCAAGGTGACGATGCCGGTGTAGGTGATCATGGCGTGATATGGCAGTGCCATCACCGCACTGACATTGTGGAAATCCAGCCACGAACGCAGCCCTTTCTGCGGGCGGAAGGTGAAGAAGTCCTTGAAAATTTTCTTGTGGGTGATGACGCCGGTGATGATCGCCACCAGCATGAACATCGCGCAGAAACCCACCAGATAACGCGCCCATACCACGGGGATGTAGTGCAGGTCGAAATGCAGGCGATAGAAGAAGTCACCGCCGCGGGTTTCGCGAGCAGTTACCTCTTTGCCGGTGGTTGGATCGACAGTGGCGTCGCCGAAACGGCCACCGCCACGGCGCCGGCGTTTCTCGCCTTCGGCCGGCGGTTTGACCATCGATTCGGGATTGCGCCAGAACATGCGCATCGCCGGATTGCGTGCATCGGGCAGGGTGACGTTCCAGCTCTCGGCCTGCGGCGCCTTGTGCTGCAGGAAGGCGATGGCGCGGGCGGCGGCATCGTCGGCGCTCACCGTGCTGCGCGGTAGCTCCGGCCGCATCCAGCGGCTGATTTCCTCGCGGTAGTAGCTGGCGGTGCCGGCCATGAAGATCAGCAACAGCAACCAGCCAACCAACAGGCCCGTCCAGGTATGCAGCCATGCCATGGATTGTCGGAATCCATTCTTCATGCCAACGCTCCAAGCCACTGTGTGCCCAACCAGAACAGTGCGGTGGGAATCAGGATGCCAACCCAGGCACGCAACGCGGTGCGAGTCGCGAATGCCCACAGCGCCGCGCAGGCGCCCAGCACAATGGCGACCAGCATGCCGGTCAGCACGGCTTGGCTACGCGCAATAGGCAGGGCGACCGCGAAAAACATCGAGCACGTCGCGGCCAATGCGTAGCCGCCGAAGATGGCGGCGAGCGAGCGCGACAACACGCCCAACCAGGGGCGTGCGAAGAAACTGCCAAGACGGGTGTGCCAGGGGCTGGCGAAAGGCGTGCTGTCCACGGGAACCTGCAATGTCGAATCGAAGTGGCATCACCGGCTGCATGCCGGTGATCAAAAAAAAAGCGGCCATCCATGGCCGGCACTGCACGGGGCAGTGCCTTTCCTGGAGACGGTTACAGCTTCCAGCGCAGGCTCAGCCGCACGTTGCGCGGCTCGCCCCAGTTCACGCCGTCATAGAAACCAACGTTGCTGTAGTACTTCTTGTCGAGCAGGTTGTTGATGTTCAACTGCGCGGAGAAGTTGTCGTTGAAGCGGTAGCCTGCGAAGGCGTTGACCAGCACCACGGCGTCCTGGGTGATGCGCGATTTGTAAGTCTTGCCGCTGGTCAGGAAGTCGTCGGCGGGGCGGTTGCTCAAGCGCCAGATTTCGCTCTGCCAGGTCACCCCGCCGCCCAATGACAGGCGGCTCCAGGCACCACTCGGGTGCCAGCCCGTGTTGAGGCGGAACGTGTTGACCGGCGTGGTGGTGTTCTGGCGCACGCCTTGCTGGTTGCGGATGACGGTGTGCGCGTAACCGGCGGACAGATTCCAGTTCTCGGTGATGCTGCCCTGGGCTTCCAGTTCCCAACCCTTGACCTCATTGCCCTTGCCGGTGGAGCGGTAGGCGCTGGTGCCGTCCGGCAGCGAGCCTTCCGGCACGGAGTCGTCGATTTCGGCAACATTGTCCTTCTCGCCCTTGAACACGGCAGCCGATGCATTCATACGGCCATCGAACAACTCGGCTTTGACGCCGGCTTCCCACATGTCGCCGACCACCGGCTCCAGGTAACTGTTGTTCTTGTCGCGATAATTCTGCGGCTGGAAGATGTCGGTGTAGCTGACGTAAGCGCTGAAGAGTTTGTTGAAGTCATAGATCAAACCGGCGTACGGCGTCAGCGAATCATCCGGCTTGTAGCCACCACGCGTGGTGCCCAGCAGCTTGCCGGAGGCATCACGGTCATAGCTCCAGCTGCGGGTTTCCCAGCTGCCGTAGCGTGCGCCAAGTACCGCCATCAACGGATCGGCCAACTGCAGGCGCGCGGCGACATAGGCGGCGCGCTGCTTGAGTTCGTCCTGCGAGGACAGCCAGTTGTAGCGGTTGACCTGCAGCGGCGGCACATCGCCGGTCCAGTTGCGCCAGTCCGGCACCTTTTCGTAGCCATCGGCATAGTCGAAGTCCGAACCGGGTACTTCGCCCTTGCGCACGGATTGGCCAACACCGACGACCAACTCATGCTCGCGACCGAACAGTTTGAACGGGCCACTGGCATTGAGATCGAACACTTGCATGTCGCTGCGCTCACCGAATGCGCCGATGAAGGCATTCACGCCGGTGCCATCTGGGCGCGGATAGCCTGATGCGCCGTACCAGACCTCACCTTCGGTCTCGCGCTTGGAGCGGGTGAAGCTGCCTTTGATTGCCCAGTCGTGGCCCAGGGTCTGCTCGATTCGAGCGAAGGTGGATTTTTCGACGATGGGCCACTGGCTCCAGCGCGCCGATAGATTGGTCGAGCGCGGCAGATTGGCCGGCTTGCCATCGGCACCCCAGTACGGCACCACGCCCCAGGTGACGCCGGAGGTTTCCGGCGATTGGTATTCGTAACCCACTTCAAGCAGGGTGCTGTCGCTCAGGTCGGCCTGGACGATGCCGTAGAACACGTTCTTGTCGAGGCGGTACACATCACGGAAGGAATCGCTCTGCTGCTTGGCGGCGACGAAGCGCGCACGCACGCGGCCGTCCAGTGCGACAGGGCCGCCGATATCGGCTTCCAGGCGCTGGTTGCCCCAGCGGCCGAGCACCAGGTTTGCACTCATGGCGAACTCATCGGTCGGGCGCTTGCGTACGTAGTTGATGGTGCCTGATGGATCACCGGCACCGGTGGTCAGGCCGGTGGCTCCGCGCACGACTTCGATGCGGTCGTAGATGACGCTGTCGTTGTTGGTCTTGATGTAGCCGCCGAAGGTATTGAGCATGCCATCGACCTGGAAGTTGGTGATGCTGTAGCCGCGCGACACAAAATTGATGCGCTCACTGTCGGTGACGGCGACATGCACGCCGGTCACCTGGCCCATCACGTCGGACATCGCATACAGGCCCATGTCATCCAGGCGCTGGCGGGTGAGCACGGTGACCGACTGCGGTGTGTGCCGCAGCGATAGATCCAGCTTGGTCGCGGTGCGTGCCTGTTTGACGGTGTACGAGGTGGGAACGTCGCCGTCGGCAACCACTTTCACCGTATCCAGCGTCGTGGCGCCGGCAGGTGCGGCTTCCGCCTGGGCGGTGGTGGCATGGCTGGCAAGGGCGACAGCCAATGCGGTGGACAGCAGCGAAAGTGTGAGCGGGGAGACGGCAGTGGGGCGATGCATCGGCATTTCCTGAGTGGCGAAAGTGGAGCGGGCCAGCGGAGGAGTGCCCACGGCTTCGCCACACGCCAAGCGTGTGCGTTGCCGGAAGTGGAATTCCCGCGTGCTGCCCGCATGCACAACGCGATCGCCCAAAGGCGGCGCGCGGCACGATCTTTTTTATCGGGGGTACACGGGGCTGTGCGGAGAGATGCGGTGCATCGCTGTCGCGAGAGGCTGGGCGTACGGCCTAGTTCGTAACGATAACCATTCTTATTTGTGAGGGCAAGCTAAATTGGCCTGCATCCGTGTTGAACTTTTGCCGTTCTGAAGCGATAGCGGTCATCGCAGCTACCAAGTCCCTCTCTCGCCTGCGGCGGTGAAGGCAATCGTTTGCGAACCATGGGGCCGCGATCTGATGGGTGCCGTTTTCCCGGTGCAAGGCTCAGCGTGCGGCCTAAGGGCTCGGGGCCAGGGATGTTGAAATCAAACCGGATTAACCGCCGCGCAGGCGAATCCGAAGGAGGCGCCAGACTTCCGCAAGCAGCAGAAATTCCACTTGTCCTCGCCAGTGCAATACCCGCTCCCACAAACGAGTGACGGGACGGATCAGGCATTGTGGGTTCTCCAGCAACCCGGTGGAGATTCGGCGTCGAACAGAAGGCGGGGCGATAGAAGGGAGCTTCATGTTCATGCCACTCCCACAACCGCACGTAGTGTCGCTGCTTTCAGAAGTGCAGCCAGCCGGTGATTGCATGTAGCAAGAGGCCAATCAGGCCGCCCACCAGGGTGCCATTGAAGCGAATGTATTGCAGATCGCGGCCGACGCTCAGTTCCAACTGTTCGACCAGCTTTTGCTCATCCCATGCCTTCACTGTCTGCGCGATATGCGCGGTAACGCCACTGCGCAGGCGGTTGGTGAGTTTCTCCGCGCCGGCCAGCATGTGCTGGTTGAGTGCATCGCGCAGTGCCGGGTCATTACCGATGGCCGCACCCAGCTTGCCGAGGCTGCGTTCAAGGTGGCCTGCGAGTGCCGATTCTTCGTTGGAAAGATCGTCGCGCAGATAATCGTGCACGCGCTGCCACAGGCCCTGCACATAGTCCTGTACGGCGGGGTGGTCGATGACCTGCTGTTTGAGCGTGTCGACTTTCGCCGCCAGCGCGGGATCGTGGCGCAGGCGCTGCATGTAGTCGCCCAGCCAGCGTGCGTAATCCTGGCGCAAGGGGTGTTCGGGCTCGGATAGCACTGCCTGCAGCTCTTCCAGCCCGGCGCGTGCCAAACGATCCGCCAGCGTGTCGCCGATTTCATCAATCGGCTTGACCCAATCCACGGTGCTGGCCAGCTTGGGCCATTCCTTGCGGATGTAGCGCACGATCAGCGCCGAGGCATGTTGACGCACGCTGTCTTTGTCCAGCCAACCGGCAACGCGCTTGAGGCCTTCATCGAGTACCCGTTGATGGCGGTTGTCGGCGGTCAGCAGGCCCAGCAATTCGCCGGCGGTTGCTGCGGCATTCCACTGCCGCAACTGCTCGACCACAAAGCCCTGGATAGCGCGGCGCACGGCGGCTTCGTCCAATAGATCCAATGCCTGCACCGCCCAGCCGCGCGCCAGTCCAGCGAGCATATGCGCCTGCTCGGGTTGGGCCAGCCATTGCCCCAGACGCGCGGCCGGATCAAACACTTTGAGCTTTGCCAGCAGTGCTTCCGGCTCAAGGAAATGGTCGCGCACGAATACGGCCAGGCTGTCGGCGATACGCTCCTTGTTGCGCGGGATGATGGCGGTGTGGGGGATGGGCAGGTTCAGCGGACGCCGAAACAATGCCACCACCGCAAACCAATCGGCCAAAGCGCCCACGGTGGCGGCTTCGCAAAACGCGCCCACCCATGCCCAGATGCCACGCTCGCCGTTGATGTGGCTGACGATGAAGCCCGCCAGCATGGCCAGCAGCATCGCCAGTGCGTACATCTTCAGGCGGCGCAGCTGTGCGCGGCGGGGATCGTCCTGCATGTTCACGTGCTACTCGTTGTCCTTGTCGTTCACAACGCGGCGGAAGCAGTGATTGCCGGCGGGGTGAGACCATTCATTGACATGACCGCGCGTCCGCCCGTCTGCGCTGTCAGTGTCAAACTGCGCACAGAGTTCATAGTGCGTGGCATCCAACGGCCGGTAGCGATAATCCGGGCCGCCGGCCGGGTCTTTCCACACCAGTTCCATCCCTGGCTGTGATATCAGCGTGCCGATATTCGGTGGCAGCGCGTCGTTCTCACGCCAATAGTTGCGGGCGGCGATTTCCAGCGTGCGCAGGTCCGACACGCGCGCTTCATCCAGGCGTTTGAGCCGTTGCTGTGAGGGTGAATCAATCACCCAGACGCCAGCGGCCACCGCCAATGCGGTGACGATGCCGGTGGCCCACAGCACGCGGGTACCCCAAGCGGTGCGGCTCATGCTTCCACCTCTTCTTGGCGCAGATCCCATAGGTAATAACCGAACACGGTGCCGGCAATCGCGCCGACCACCAGCACCTTGAGGACGAAGCGCAGGCTGAGGTCACCGCCGAGCAGGTTGAACACCAGTGCGGTGAGGTCGCCAATCAGCACGGCGGCGGCCACGAACAGGGTCAGGTAGGTGAGCCAGCGGCGTACCGGTGACAGTCGCTTGATCGGATTGCGCTCCACGTCGCGGCTGACACTGCGGGCAACAAAGACAAATACGGGGAAGGCGATCACCAGCGCGGAGATTGCCCAGCGGATGCCGCCCCCTAAACGCAGCAGTTGCCAATCCGCATCCGCCGGATCAGGCAGGGCGTATTGGATCAGCTGGAACAACAGGCTGCCCAGGTTCCAGGTGAAGAAGTACAGCGTGCTGAACAGCACCAGATAGAGAAACGCTTCGCGTGCAGAAAGCGAGGCGCGCGGACGCGGCACCGGCAGGTCGAAATCCACCTGCGCCCAGCCATCAAGCACACCGCGTATCTGCTGCTCACTCCAGCCTGCCGCCAACAAGGCCTGGTTGACCTGTTGGCGGTTGTGGCCGCGCATCAATGCTTCGCGGACGAAGAGTTCCAATTCCGGGGATGCTGAGGCCATCGCTCATTCCTTGCAGGGCGTGGCCGCAGGGTAGGGCGTGGGCGTGAGGTGATCAAGCGTCGGCGGTTTCGTCGAACTCGACCGATTGCGCAGGTACCAATCGTGCGCGCAGGGCGTCCAGCTCCATGCGCAGGGCCTGGTTCTCTGCGGTGAGGGAGGCCACGCGCTGACGCAGGGCTTCCACTTCCGGATGCGGGGCGGAGGTACCGCCTGCAGCAGCTGCGGAATCTTCGTCCTCGAACTCGAACTCCTTCGCCGGCTTGGGCTTGCGGCGCGACTCCCGCACGCGCTTGGCGGCATCCTTCAGCTCGCTCTTGCCACCCTGCGCAGCGGCGCGCTGCTCTGCCTCGGGAAGGCTGGAGACCTCGGCTGCGGCGCTGAGCGAGATTGCACCGGCCTTCACCGCCTCGATCACTTCCTGCGCCGCATGCGCGCTGATCTTCTCGATCAGATTCACCTGGCTGGCGCTGAGCTTGGCTTCGCGTGCCAAATCCGCCCTGGACAGCTTGGGTGCCGGTTCCCACGGCGGTGAATCGCCCTCGGCTTCGCCATTGGCCAGCGCAGTCTCACCTTCGCTCTCGCGGCGCAGCTGCTCCTGCTCGGCACGGTGGCGCGCCTCGACGATTGCCCGCTTGCGCAGTGCCAGCACGCCGCGCTGGAAGTCGGACACGCTACGGCGGCCCAGGTGTTGCTCGATCATCCACAGGTGCACGTCGTCCATCGACTGGAAACGGGTGTTCTGCACGGTGTTGAACGGAATGTTGTGCTTGGTGCAGATGCCGTAACGGTTGTGGCCGTCAATCAGCACGTCGCCCCAGAGCACCAGCGCATCGCGGCAGCCCTCGGCCAGCAAGCTGCGCTCCAGCGCGTCATGTTCGTCCTGCGTGAGCGGGTCGATGTAGGCTTTGAGTTCTTGGTTGACGATGATGTCCATGCGGCTGCCGGTTGAAACGTGGGTCGGCATTGTAGTGATCCGGGGCCATGCGCGGCCAATGCCATCGGGTCAGGAAGCGGCCCGGATTCATACCGGTTGTGTACACGCGGCGGCGTAACATGCAGGCCTGCGGCCCGGCCGCCTTGCTACGCAACAGGATTCGGCAATGACCACTCCCCACCTCCGCGAACAATGGCAGACGTTGGCCGCTGGCCTGACGCTGCGTACCCGCGCATTCATTGATGGGCGCCAGGTGGATGCCGCCTCCGGCGCGACTTTTGACTGCATCAGCCCGATTGACGGCCGTGTGCTGGCGCAGGTCGCCGACTGCGGTCAGTTGGACATCGATCACGCCGTGGCGGCCGCGCGGCGCAGCTTCCAGGCCGGTCATTGGTCGAATTTGAAGCCGTCCCGTCGCAAGCAGGTGCTGCTGCGGCTGGCAGGGCTGGTGGAACGCCATGCCGATGAACTGGCACTGCTGGAAACACTGGACATGGGCAAGCCCGTGGGCGAGGCGCGCAATGTCGATATCGCCGGGGTGATCCGCTGCATCCAATGGACCGCCGAGGCGGTGGACAAGCTTTATGGCGAGGTGGCACCCACCGGCAGCAACGAATTGGGCCTGATCACGCGCGAGCCGCTGGGTGTGGTCGGCGCCATCGTGCCGTGGAACTTCCCGTTGCTGATGGCGGCATGGAAGATCGCACCGGCGCTGGCAGCGGGCAACTCGGTGGTGCTCAAGCCTTCGGAAAAATCGCCCTTGAGCGCGCTGCGCTTTGCCGAGCTGGTGGCCGAGGCTGGCCTGCCCGAAGGCGTGTTCAACGTGGTGCCGGGCAACGGCAAGGGCGCGGGCGAGCCCCTGGCGCTGCATATGGATGTGGACGGACTGGTGTTTACCGGCTCCACCGCCGTGGGCAAGCGGCTGCTGCAATGTGCCGGCCTGTCCAACATGAAACGCGCCTACATGGAATGCGGTGGCAAGAGTCCGAATATAGTGTTCGCCGACGCGCCCAATCTGGACAAAGCGGCAGAGGCCGCCGCCAGCGGCATTTTCTACAACCAGGGTGAAGTCTGCACGGCTGCATCGCGGCTGTTGGTGGAGCGTTCGATCAAGGATGAGTTCGTCGCGAAGGTCATTGAGCACGGTCGGAATATGCAGCCCAAGCATCCGTTTGAGCCGGATGCGCCGATGGGCGCACTGGTTGACGAAGCACAGGCCGATCGGGTGCTGGGTTATATCGAACAAGGCACTGCCGAGGGCGCGCGACTGCTGCTGGGTGGCAAGCGCGTCGAGGTAGTACCCGGTGGTTGTTACATCGAGCCGACCGTGTTCGATGAAGTGTCGCCGCAGTACCGCATCGCACGCGAAGAAATTTTCGGGCCGGTATTGTCGGTCATTGCCTTCGATGGCGAACAGCAGGCCCTGCAGCTGGCCAACGACACGGAGTACGGATTGGCTGCAGGTGTGTGGACACGGGATATCTCACGCGCTCATCGCGTGGCGCGCGGCCTGCGCGCCGGCAGCGTCTGGGTGAACTATTGGGATGGCGGCGACATGAGCGCGCCGTTCGGCGGTTACAAGCAGTCCGGCAACGGCCGCGATAAATCGCTGCATGCATTCGACAAGTACACCGAGATGAAAGCCACCTGGATCAATCTGGCGGATTGAAGCGGTGAGTGCTGAGCACGTAAACGCTAACTAGCATGCGAGCCTGGGAATCGAGTGCAACCGAGGCGCTTCGCTCGCACCGGTCCCTCCAGGCAAGCCTGCTCAGGTGGGTGCTGGATCTCTGCGGGGGCGGCGAAAGAATCAGAAGTGCAAGGTCAGCCCCTCTCCCGAAGTGCAGGAGAGGGGCGTTGCATCACTTGCGTCGTTTACCGCTACATCGCGGCGCTTCGATCAATCCCGCTTCTCGGCGATCACTTCGCCGCTCATCGGGTCCAGCCGCACTTCTACGTTGCGACCGTTGGATGCCTTGGCATCCGCCTTCCACATGCCATCGTCGAACTTCACATCGTGCACGTTGCTGTAGCCGGCGGTGGACAGCTTTGCGCGGATGTCGGCCTCGCTTAATTGCGACACGGCGGTATCCGGGTAGACCGTACCGGTACGCGGATCCAGACGCAGCTCGGTGCGTTTGCCGTCGGCGCTGGTGGCGTCGGCCTCCCACATGCCGCCGTCGAACTTGACGTCATGCACGTTGGTGAAGCCCTGGGCTTCCAACTGTGCGCGAACCTGCGGTGCGGTCAACGTGTCCTGAGCCTGCGCGATGCCAGCGGCAGCGAAGGTAATGGCCATGGCCAGCAGGCCGTTGCGTACATGTCGATGCGTCATTAGATTTTTCTCCTTTGCGGGCAGGTAACCGCTGCCTCCGGTGCACACCCTAACCGTCGCCACCGCATCCCCGTCGTGAAAATCGTCGACATCGCAGCGTAGTGTCCTGACAGGGTTAATCGACGTGCACGCGTACTGAACGTAGCGTTGAAAAAACGTTCAACCCGCGTGCGTTGTATTCACGCCTTGTCGTTTTTGCGTAGCTGGCTGGCGAAGCGATCAAGCCATTGCGCGAAGCCCTGCAATGCCAGCCCACCCTTGTCGCGCAGGCTTGCCAGTTCAGATTCCAAACGCGCGCTGGTGCGTGGATTCGCCCTCGTTCTTGGGTAAGGGCGGCAGGATGTGGGCGAAGTAGGTGTCGCCCAGTAGTTTGTGCGCCGTTACCTAGGCGTGAAGCGTGGGCGAGCAGAGGTTTCAGGGCGGGTAGATGGCGTTGCGGGAACGGTCTCGGCTGCAACCAGGCGTTGTTGGGTGGGGGCTGCGTGGCAGACTTGGCGCCAGCGCTTCCTTGAATCCGAATCATGTCGACCCCCGCCATCACCGCCCCTTTGAACTCCCCCCGCCGTGTGCTGGCCGCCAGCCTGGTCGGTACCACCATTGAGTTCTTTGATTTCTACATCTACGCCACCGCGGCGGTATTGGTGTTCCCGCAGTTGTTCTTCCCCGAGAGCAGCAACGAAGCGGCGCTGCTGCAATCGCTGGCGACCTTTGCGGTGGCCTTTATCGCCCGCCCCGTGGGCTCGGCGGTGTTCGGGCACTACGGTGACCGCATCGGCCGCAAGGCCACCCTGGTGGCGGCGTTGCTGACCATGGGGCTGTCCACCGTTGCCATCGGCCTGTTGCCGACGCATGCCGATATCGGGTTGCTGGCGCCGATCCTGCTGGCCCTGTGCCGGTTTGGCCAAGGCTTGGGGCTGGGCGGTGAATGGGGTGGGGCGGTGTTGTTGGCCACCGAGAACGCGCCGCCGGGCAAGCGTGCCTGGTACGGCATGTTCCCGCAGTTGGGTGCGCCGCTGGGCTTCCTGTTGTCGGCCGGTACGTTCCTGTTGCTGGGCAAGTTGATGGACGACGCGACGTTCCTCGCATGGGGCTGGCGCGTGCCGTTCGTTGCCAGCGCGTTGCTGGTGATCGTGGGGCTGTGGGTGCGGTTGAACATCCACGAGACACCGGATTTCCAGAAAGCCGTGGACAGCGGCAAGCGGGTGCGGTTGCCAATGCGTGAGGTGCTGGCGAACCACGGTTTTTCGGTAGTGGTGGGCACGCTGGCTGCATTTGCCACGTTCGTGCTGTTCTACCTGATGACGGTATTCACGTTGGGCCATGGCACATCGGTGCTGGGTTATGCGCGTGAGGATTTCTTGCTGCTGCAGATGATCGGCATCCTGTTCTTTGCGGCAGGCATTCCGTTGGCGGCGCTGTATGGCGACCGCCGCGGCACGGTGAAGGCGATGCTGTGGGCGACGATCGGCATCTTCGTGTTCGGGCTGCTGTTCCAGCCGTTGTTCCAGGCCGGAAATCCGTTGCTGGTGCTGCTGTTCCTGTCGCTGGGCCTGTTCCTGATGGGCCTGACCTACGGCCCATGCGGCACGATGTTGGCCAGTCTGTATCCGGTGCAGGTGCGCTATACCGGCTCATCATTGTCCTTCAACCTTGCCGGCATTCTGGGTGCGGCGCCCGCGCCGTATGCGGCGACGTGGTTGGCCGGCAAGTTCGGCATCGCCGCAGTAGGCGGCTACTTGTGCGTCACCGCGCTGGTCACCGCGTGGGCGCTGTGGGCCATCGGCCAGCGTCAGAAACGAGGGGCCGTAGGAGCGCCGTAACGCGTTGCCCTGCATCCCACACAAAGATGAGGGCGGTGCGGATGTACGGCGTTCCTACAGCGAGGGGTGGCAGGAACGGCGAGGTTGCGAATCTTTCTGGAGGAGGGATCGCAGCCACGCCGTTCCCGCACAAGTGGGTCAGCGGAACATGCGTTTCAACGTGCGGCCCAGCCAGCTGCCTTCTTCGTGTTCACGGGCAAACTGGTTGAGGTGATGTTTGACCTGATCGGCATAGGCTTTGTCGTCGCCACGGATATGGTTGAACAGCCAGCGCGAGAGCATGTTGCGCAGTTCGTCGGTGACGTCCTCGCCGGCCTGGAAGCGCAGGCGGTACTCGCTCACGCGCTTGCCGAACACTTCATGCACGCGCTTGTGAGCAGCGCAGAACGGGTAACCGGCTTCTTCCATCAGCTCCTCTTCAAAGGCGAAGTGCGACATGGTGTAGTCGACCAGTTCGTCGATTACCTCGGCCACCGCCATGCGCTCCAGACTTTTTTGGGCGACATGCAGGTGGTTGAGCATCTCCACGATGCGCATGTGCTGATGGTCAATGACCTCAATGCCGGTGTTGAGGTCATCCTGCCAAATCAGTAGTGCCATCGCTTCGATCCCCTGTGAAGTGCGTTGCGAGGCACTTTAGGCGCGGGCTTTTTAGCGCGCGTTGATCTGGATCAATACGCTGTCGCGTTCACACTTTTTCGGCGCTGCACACACGGTTGCGCCCGCCGGCCTTGGCCAGATAGAGCTGGCGGTCGGCCTCGGTGATGAGCTGGTGCAGGTTGCCCAGCCGCGACGGCATGCGGCAGACGCCGATACTCACCGTCATGGTCAACGTCTTGCCGCCGAACTGCAGGCGCAAGGCTTGCACGGCTTGACGCAGATGCTCGAAATGCAGCGTGCTGGCGTCGTCGTCCAGCCCGCTCACCAGCAGGCAGAACTCCTCGCCGCCGAAGCGTGAGCTGATGTCCTGCGGACGCGTATGCGACTGCAGGATGCCGGCCACGGCGCGAATGGCCTGGTCGCCGGCTTCATGACCGAAGCTGTCGTTGATGTGCTTGAAGTGGTCGATATCTACCATCGCCACGGCGACATCATTGTCTTCGCTGGGCAGGGCCAACTGACGTTGGCTGTTTTCAAGAAAGCTGCGACGGTTAGGCAGGCCGGTGAGAAAATCACGCGTCGCCAAGTCCTGCAGCGTGCCGATCAGCTCCAGCTGATCCACGTTCTGCGATACGCGGCAGAAGAATTCTTCGCGCGAAAACGGCTTGCGCAGGAAGTCGTTGGCGCCGTTCTTGAGGAAGCGTGGGATCAACGACGGATCGGAGTTTCCAGAAATGCCGATCACCGCTACTTTGTCGCGCGCCCGCTGGGCACGCAGCCTGCGCGTGAGTTCGACACCTTCCATGCCGGGCATTTCCTGGTCCACGATGACCAGCCGGATGGTCGGGTCTGCCTCCAATGCGAGCAGGGCGGCGGCGCCATCGGCGGCCTGGCTGACGTGATAGCCATACATGTCCAGCAATGCGGCGGCATAAGAACGCGCGGAGGGCGAGTCGTCCACCACCAATGCAGAGATGCGGCGGTTGCGTTCCATCCGCTGCACCAACCACACCAGGTAGTCGATGCTGCCGGGTGTGTTCTTCAACACGTAGTCGATGATCTGCTGCTGCAGCACGCGCTTGCGGAGGTCTTCGTCATAGACGCCGCTGACCACGATGGTGGGCAACCCGCGTTCGACAAAATAGGAAACCACCTGGTCACGGTCCCCGTCGGCCAACACCAGGCCGGTCAACACCAGAAACCAGCCGTCCTCGCTGTCGAGCAGCGCACCGGCTTCGGCCAGGCTGGAAGCCACGCTCACCGGCAGCTCCAAGCGTTGCTCGATGGCTTCGCGCAGCATGCTGGTGAACGTACGCGAGTTCTCCACCAACAGGATCCGCTGCGGGAGCGGCGCGATTGGCGGGCTGTCGAAGCAGGCCTGAGATAGTGCGGCCATAGGGGAAAGACTAATGGTCATCTGCAAGGAATATCGGGCAGATGTGTAGGAACTTTAGCCGCGGCGGTTCAGGAACAGGCAGATGTACGCGGTGTTTCCGCTGCCCGACAAGCCCCGGCCCGATATCAGCCCAGCAGATCGCGCAGCTTGTACCAGGACATGGCCGCCACCAGCAGCGGCATGCGCAGCGCCTTGCCGCCGGGGAACACCCCGTGCGGAATCTTCTCGAATACATCCAGCCGCGCCGACTGGCCGACAATGGCTTCGGCAATCACTTCGCCTGCAAGGCCGGCGCTGGCCACGCCATGGCCGGAGAAACCCTGCGCGAAATAAACACTTGGCGTGAGCCTTCCCCAGTGCGGCGCACGGTTGCGGGTGATGTCGATATAGCCGCCCCACACGTACTCCAACTCCACATCGGCCAGCTGTGGGAATACGCGGCGCATGCGGCGGGTCATGCTGGCGCGCAGGCCGGGTGGCGGCAGTGCGGAATAGTTGGCCTGGCCGCCGAACAATAGGCGGTGGTCGCGGCTGAGACGGAAGTAGTCCAAAGCCCAGTTCACGTCGGCCACGGCCATGTCGTTGCGGATCAGCGCCTTGGCGCGCTCGGCACCCAGCGGCTGGGTGGCACCGATGTAGGTGCCGACCGGCATCATCCGGGTTTCCAGTTCCGGGGCGATGTCCTGCAACCAGGCATTACCAGCCAACACCACGAAGTCTGCATCGACGCGGCCCTGTGCCGTGATCAATGCGGGTTGTGGACCGCGCTGCATCCGGATGACCGGCGAATGCTCATGCAGGGTCACGCCAGCTGCTTGCGCAGCACGCGCCAGCCCTTGGGCGTAGGCGAGTGGATGCAGGTGGCCGCTGGCGGCGTCGTACATCGCGCCGAGGTAGCGGTCGCTGGCGAGTTCCTGCTGCAGACGTGGACGGTCCCACCATTCCAGCGGGTAGTCGTAGCGTTGCGCCATGCGCTCGATGTCCGCACGCAGGGCGCGTTCCTGACGCGGGTGGATCGGTACGCTGGCGTGGCCGTCGCGCCAGTCGCAGTCGATGCCGTGGCGGGCGATGCGCTGTTTGAGTTGATGCATGCCATCGCGTGAGAAATCGAATAGCAGGCGCGCATCGGCATCGCCGACCAGTTTTTCCAACGTGTCCTGCTCGCAGCCATAACCGACGATGGCCTGGCCGCCATTGCGGCCGGAGGCGCCCCAGCCAACGCGCTCGGCTTCCAATACGGTGACCTTGTAGCCCTTCTCGGCCAAGGCCAGCGCAGCGGTCAGGCCGGTGTAACCGGCTCCCAACACCGCAACATCAGCACGCGTCTGGCCGCGTAGTGGCGCGCGCGCGGGTAATTGCGGTTGGCTGCTGGCGTACCAACTGGGCGGATATGCGGGCTGTGGCTGGTCCACGGACATCAGGCGGAATGGCTCGGCAGGGGGCAGGGAGTGTAACGGCCGGCCTGTGTGCGCCAAGCGCAGACGTCGGCCGAACAGCGCCTATTGTGCCGCCCAACGTTTGAATGACGGATGCGGCGCGGTTGCCTAAATGCAGGGCCGGGGGTAGCGTGCGTGCACGTCTTCTGAGCCAGATGCATGACCACCTTGCCGCTGGTCGGCCTGCCAACCGACAGCAAACCGATCGGATCCCACCCTTTCCTCGTGGTTGGTGAAAAGTACGTGCGGGCGGTGGCGGAGGGCGCAGGTGCCATGCCCCTGATACTGCCGCTGCTGCAGCCACCGTTGCCGGCGCAGGCGTGGCTTCGGCAGTTGGATGGGCTGCTATTGACCGGCGCCACCAGCAACATCGAGCCGCATCATTACGACGGTGGGCCCAGTTGGCCGGGCAATCCCCATGACCCGACGCGCGATGCCAATGTGTTTGGGCTGCTGCCGCAGGCGTTGGCGATGGGCCTGCCGGTGCTGGCGATCTGCCGGGGTTTTCAGGAGGTCAACGTTGCTTTCGGCGGCAGCCTGCATCCCAACGTGCATGACATACCGGGGCTGGCCGACCACCGTGAAGACCCGGATTCACCGCTGGACGTGCAATATGGCCCGGCCCACGCACTGGAACTGGTGCCGGGTGGGGTGCTGGCCGGTATTGCCGGTCATACCCAGGTAAGCGTCAACACCGTGCATGGGCAGGGCGTGGCGCGACTGGGCGAGGGCCTGCAGGTTGAAGCCCGCGCACCTGACGGGCTGGTTGAAGCTTTCCGTGGCCCGGGCCCGGGTTTCCTGCTCGGCGTGCAGTTCCATCCGGAGTGGCGGGTGCGTGAAAACCCGTTCTACCTGGGCATTTTCCAAGCCTTCGGCGAGGCCTGTCGTCGTTACCAGATGCAAAAACCAAAAAGCTGATCCGCCATGACTTCGCGCCCCCGTACCCGCAAGACCGTCAAGACTGTTGCCAATGTGCAGGAAGAAAGCTCGCTGCTGCGTTGGCTCAAGGAGCGGCACATCACCGAGGTGGAATGCCTGGTGCCGGACATCACCGGCAATGCCCGCGGCAAGATCATCCCGGCTGACAAGTTTCGCCACGATTACGGCACGCGTCTGCCCGAGGGTATCTTCGCCACCACCGTTACCGGTGAGTTTCCGGACGACTACTACGAGCTGACTTCGCCGGCAGACGCGGACATGATCCTGCGCCCGGATCCGGACACCGTGCGGATGGTGCCGTGGGCCACCGACCCCACCGCGCAGATCATCCATGACTGTTACACCAAGGGTGGGCAGCCGCATGAGCTGGCACCGCGCAACGTGCTTCGGCGGGTGCTGGCCGGTTATGAAGAGCTGGGCCTCAAGCCGGTAGTCGCGCCGGAAGTCGAGTTCTTCCTGGTGCAGAAAAACACCGATCCGGATTTCCCGCTGCTGCCGCCGGCCGGCCGCTCCGGGCGGCCAGAGACCGCGCGTCAGTCGTATTCGATTGACGCGGTCAATGAATTCGATCCCATCCTCGACCTGATGTACGACTACTGCGAGGCGCTGAAGCTGGACGTGGACACGCTGATCCATGAATCCGGTGCGGCGCAGCTGGAAGTGAACTTCACCCACAACGACGCGATGTCGCTGGCCGACCAGGTCTTCCTGTTCAAGCGCACCATGCGTGAAGCGGCAATGCGGCATGGCGTATTTGCCACGTTCCTGGCCAAGCCCATGGAAACCGAACCGGGCAGTGCCATGCACATTCACCAGAGCCTGGTACGCAAGTCCGATGGCATCAATGTGTTTGCCGGTGCCAGCGAAGGCGAGTACAGCGAAACGTTTGACCATTACCTTGCAGGCCTGCAGAAGTACGTGCCGCTGGCGATGGCTTTCTTCGCGCCCAACGTGAATTCCTATCGCCGTCTGGTTTTCGGCGAAGTGTCACCGAGCAACGTGGAGTGGGGCTTCGACAACCGCACCTGCGGCCTGCGCGTTCCCATCGACACACTGGAAAACAGTCGTGTGGAAAGCCGCTTTGCCGGCTCCGACGCCAATCCCTATCTCGCCATGGCCGCGACCTTGGCCTGTGGCCTGCTGGGGTTGCGCGAGAAGCTGCAGCCCACGCAGCCGATCACCGGCAATGCCAAGGAGCTGGGTTATGAACTGCCACGCTCACTGGGCGAAGCCCTGGACGGGCTGGAAGAATGCGAACCACTGCAGGAGCTGCTGGGCAAGCGTTTCTGCCGCGCCTACATCTCGGTCAAGCGAAAGGAGTACGAGACATTCTTCCGCGTGATCAGCTCGTGGGAGCGTGAATTCCTGCTGCTCAATGTCTGAGAACGCCGTTAGTCGCTGCTCCAAGAGTGAAGCCAATGGTGCTGCCGCGTGGGCAGCACTGGCAGGCCAATAGCGACTGCTTTTACGCCTGAAAGCCCCCTGTGGGGCGCGGATTGGCGCGATGCCGTCCGCAGATGGGACAATACGCCCCGCACCGGCCTGGCCGGTTTCCCCACATCGCTCCCGGATCAACACTGGAGAACCCATGAATCTACGCATCCTGACCGCTGGCATCGCCATCTCCCTTCTCGCTGCCTGTGGTGGCAAGGAAGACGGCGGTAAAACGCCCGAAGGCGGCGAGGCCAAGGTCCTCAACGTCTACAACTACTCCGATTACATCGCCGATGACACCATCCCGAACTTCGAGAAGGCAACCAGCGTCAAGGTCACCTATGACGTGTTCGACAGCGATGAGATGGTTGAAACCAAGCTGCTGACCGGCAACAGCGGTTACGACATCGTGGTGCCGACGCTGAATTTCTTCGGCCGTCAGATCCAGGCTGGCGTGTTCCTGCCGTTGGACAAGAGCAAGATCCCGAATCTGGCCAATCTGGACCCGGCGGTGATGGCGCGTATTTCCGGGCAGGATCCGGAGAACAAGTACGGCGTGCCGTACATGATCGGCACGACCGGCATCGGCTACAACGTGGCCAAGCTGAAGGAGCGTTTTGGCGGCAGCGCCGACATCGCCAACAGCTGGGACCTGGTGTTCAAGCCGGAGAACATTGCCAAGATGAAGGACTGTGGCGTGACCATTCTGGACACCCCGGCCGACATGATTCCGATTGCACTGCATTACCTGGGCGAAGATCCGCACAGCGGCGACCCGGCTGTGCTGCAGAAGGCCGCCGAGCTGCTCAAGTCGATCCGTCCGTACGTGCAGAACTTCCACTCCTCGCAATACGTGGGTTCGTTGGCCAATGGCAGCACCTGCCTGGTAGTGGGTTGGTCCGGTGACATCATCCAGGCCCGCGACCGTGCCGAGGAAGCCAAGAACGGCGTTGAAGTGGCGTATTCGATCCCGAAGGAAGGCGCCCCGCAGTGGTTCGACATGCTGGCCATCCCGAAGGATGCCAAGCACCCGCAGAACGCTTATGCGTTCATCAATTACCTGCTTGAGCCGCAGGTGGCTGCCAACAACACCAACGTGACCCACTACGCCAATCCGGTGAAGACGGCCACCCCGTTGGTGGACGCGGCGATTCGCGATGATGTGACCATCTACCCGCCGGAAGATGTGGCGGCCAAGATGTTTACCTACGCGATCAACACCCCGGAGACGGACAAGCTGTACACCCGTTTGTGGACCGAGATTAAGACGGGGCGTTGAGAGCACTCGCGATAACTGAAGGACTCCCTTCTCCCGCGCGCGAGAGAAGGTGCCCGAAGGGCGGATGAGGGGGCTTTGGCTTCGCTTGCTTTAACGGCGCCCTCACCCCAACCCCTCTCCCGCAGGCGGGAGAGGGGCTATCAGTCTTCAAGCGCTAGGACGAGCGGCGCTCCTGCTCAACGTCCCACATCAACAAAGCCTCCTTACCCACAAGGAGGCTTTGTCATTTCAGTCTCAATCCCCCAAAACTCCCCGCTTTCACCCAGCCTCACCCGCGCGCCACGTACTGTCCCTGCAAGGCCAACCGCCATACCCGGCGGTGTCGCCGGTAAAACGCGGGGGCTACACTACGCTCGCTTTCCCCTACTGCCTGCTCCCGGAGCCCTGCATGCCCGTTGAAGCCAAGCCGGATGCCATCGCGTTGAACAGCGAGCCCGGTTATTTGTCCATCCGCGATCTGCGCAAGGAATTCGATGGCTTTGTCGCTGTCGATGACGTCAACCTGGATGTGCGCAAGGGCGAAATCTTCGCGTTACTGGGCGGATCGGGTAGCGGCAAATCCACGCTGCTGCGTTGCCTGGCCGGCTTCGAGACGCCTACCAAGGGCAAGATCCTGCTCGATGGTCAACCGATCACCGCGCTGCCGCCCTACGAGCGGCCGATCAACATGATGTTCCAGTCCTACGCGCTGTTCCCGCACATGACCGTGGAGCAGAACATCGCTTTCGGGCTGAAGCAGGACGGCATGGCCAAAGAGGCGGTCACCCGGCGTGTCGGCGAGATGCTGGAACTGGTGCAGTTGGACAAGCTGGGCAAGCGCAAACCGCATCAGCTGTCCGGTGGGCAGCAGCAGCGCGTGGCGCTGGCCCGTTCGTTGGCCAAGAGCCCCAAGCTGCTATTGCTGGACGAGCCGATGGGCGCGCTCGACAAGAAGCTGCGCTCGAAAATGCAGCTGGAGCTGGTCAACATCATCGAGCAGCTCGGTGTGACCTGTGTGATGGTCACCCACGATCAGGAAGAGGCCATGACCATGGCCACCCGCATCGCGGTGATGGACCAGGGGTGGATCCAGCAGATCGGCAAGCCAGACGATATCTACGAACAGCCGGCCAATCGCTTTGTCGCTGGCTTCATTGGCTCAGTGAATCTGATTGAAGGCGTGATCGACGAAGACCTGCCGGAGTACGTCACCGTGCGTACCGCCGATTTCCCGGCGCCGATCTACGTCGGCCATGGCATCACCGGCTATGAAGGACAACCGGTGGCCTTCGCGCTGCGGCCGGAGAAGATTCACATCGGCAAGGATGAGCCGGAGGGTGAGACCAACAAGGCATTCGGCGTGGTCGAGGACATCGCCTATTTCGGTAGCCACTCGGTTTACCACGTGCGCCTCCCCAGTGGCGCCAAGATCCTCTCCAACTTCGCCAACATGAAGCGCTGGGACAGCGACGGCATTACCTGGAACGATGAAGTCTGGGTGTCCTGGGACGACAACGATGGCGTGGTGCTGACCTCATGAGCGCATCCGGCGCACTCCCAAGCGGTTGGCGGCGCTGGCTGCCGGGTACCCGCGCTGGCGTGATCGGCGTGCCCTACCTGTGGTTGCTGTTGTTCTTCGCCATTCCGTTCCTGATAGTTCTCAAGATCTCGTTCTCGAAGATGGCCGTGGCGATTCCGCCGTATACGTCCATCGTCGCGTACGTGGACAACGCGTTTACGGTGAACCTCAACCTGGGCAACTACGCGGCGTTGTTCACCGACAGCCAGTACGTGGTCGCTTACCTGAGCTCGATCAAGATCGCGGTCGTCTCGACGTTGCTGACGTTGCTGATCGGCTACCCGATGGCGTATGTGATTTCACGCATGTCCCCGTCGGCGCGCAACATCGCGATGATGCTGGTGGTGCTGCCGTCGTGGACGTCATTTTTGATTCGCGTCTATGCCTGGATCGGCATCCTCGACAGCAATGGCCTGATCAATCGCGCATTGATGAACATCGGCCTGATCGACGAGCCGCTGCGCATTCTCTACACACCGGCCGCGGCCTACATCGGCATCGTCTACTGCTATTTGCCATTCATGGTGCTGCCGCTGTACGCCAACCTGGTCAAGCTCGATAACCGTTTGCTGGAAGCGGCCTACGACCTGGGCGCGCGCCCGTGGCAGGCTTTCCTCAGAATCACTCTTCCGCTCTCGCGCAGCGGCATCATTGCCGGCTGCATGTTGGTGATGATCCCGGCGGTGGGCGAGTTCGTGATCCCGGAAATGCTCGGTGGCCCTGACACCTTGATGATCGGCCGCGTGCTGTGGGGTGAGTTCTTCAACAACCGTGACTGGCCACTGGCCTCGGCGGTGGCGATCGTGATGCTGTTGTTGTTGCTGGTGCCGATCATCATTTTCAACCGGGCCCAGCAGCGTGCGCTGGAAGGGACGCTGGCATGAGCATGAGCCGGCGTACCTCCTGGTTGGGCTGGAGCATCCTGCTGCTGGGGTTCGCTTTCCTGTACCTGCCGATCCTGTTGTTGATGGTGTACTCGTTCAACGCATCTCGTCTGGCAACGGTGTGGGCGGGCTTCTCCACGCAGTGGTATGGCGAACTGTTCCGTGACCGTCAGTTGCTGCAAGCGGCGTGGATCAGCATCAAGATCGCGTTCTGGACCGCCACCGCGGCAATGGTGATCGGCACCATGGCGGCGATGGCGATGACACGTTTCAAACGCTTCCCCAGTAAAACCCTGTTTGGCGCGTTGGTGACGGCGCCGCTGGTGATGCCGGAAGTGATCATTGGTTTGTCGATTCTGCTGATGCTGGTGTCGATGGGTGGCCTGTTCGGGTTGCCGTCCAAGGGCGTCGTGGCGATCTGGATCGCGCACGTCACCTTCACCATTTCCTTCGTGACGGTGGTGGTGTCTTCGCGGCTGCAGGAGCTGGACCGCTCGCTGGAAGAAGCCGCGATGGACCTGGGCGCGAACCGGCTCAAGGTGTTCTTCCTGATCACCTTGCCGATCATTGCTCCCGCATTGGTATCGGGCTGGCTACTGGCCTTCACCCTCTCGCTGGATGACGTGGTGATCGCCAGTTTCGTTGCCGGCCCGAGTTCAACCACGTTGCCGATGAAGATATTCGCCTCGGTGCGCATGGGCGTGAGCCCCAAGATCAACGCACTGGCTACCTTGATGGTGCTGGCGGTGTCGCTGGTGGCGGTAACCGGCTGGTGGATATCCGCACGCTCGGAGAAGCGTCGCCAACGGGATATGCAATTGGCGTTGCAGGAAAACGGCTGAGAGCAGCCTCTGTGGTGCTGAGTCATGCTCGGTTCTACACGGTCAGCGCGCGGGGTTTACCTGCGCGCAACATTCCCGGCGCTACCATTCCTGCATTCGTTGAATGCAGGTGATCCCATGGCGTCGTACCAGACAATCAATCCCTTCAATGGCGAGGCCGTGCGTACGGTCGAGTTGATGGCTGCGGCAGCCGTCGAGCAGCGCCTGGCGGCGGCAGAGTCTGCCTTTCCGGCGTGGGCAGCGTTGAGCCTGGAAGCACGCGGCGATTACCTGCGAAAGATCGCCACGGGTCTGCGTGATCGACGCGATGACATTCAGCGCACCATGACCACCGAGATGGGCAAGCTGCGCCACGAGGCTTTGGTCGAGATTGAAAAGAGTGCCGCGGCTTGCGAGTACTACGCTGATCACGCGGCCGACTACCTCGCACCGCAAATGGTTCCCACCCAGGCGCAGCGCAGCTATGTCACCTACCAACCCATCGGTTGCGTGCTGGCGGTGATGCCATGGAATTTTCCGTTCTGGCAGGTGATCCGTTTTCTCGCACCGGGCCTGATGGCCGGCAATGTGGCCTTGCTCAAGCACGCCAGCAACGTGCCCGGTTGCGCGGACTTGCTACGCGATGTGGTGAATGGGGCGGGCGTGCCGAAGGGCGTGTTCGATGTGCTGCACATCGACAACGAACAGGCCGCCGAGGTGTTGCGTGATCGCCGGGTCAAGGCCGTGACGCTGACCGGCAGCGAACGGGCAGGGCGTTCCATCGCTGCCAACGCCGGCGATCAGTTGAAAAAGTGCGTGATGGAACTGGGTGGCAGCGACGCTTTTGTAGTGCTCGATGATGCCGACCTGGATCTGACCGTTGCCGCAGCGGTGAAGTCGCGTTTCGACAATGCCGGGCAGACCTGCATCGCCGCCAAGCGGTTTGTGCTGGTCGACGCAATCGCCGATGCCTTTGTGCAGCGTTTCGTTGAAGCCACCAAGGCGCGCAGGTATGGCGATCCGCAGGACGAAACCAGCACGCTGGCGCCGATGGCGCGCGCTGACCTGCGTGATGAACTGCATCGGCAGGTGCAGGAAAGCGTCGCCAAGGGTGCGAAAGTGTTGCTGGGTTGCGAGCCGTTGGCAGGCAGCAATGCTGGCTATCCGGCCTCCATTCTCGACAACGTTGTGCCAGGCATGCCGGCGTACGAACAGGAACTGTTCGGACCGGTGGCGGCGATCCTGCGGGTGAAGGATGAAGCCGAAGCGGTACGAGTGGCCAACGACACCAGTTTTGGCCTTGGTGGCAGCGTATGGAGCAAAGACAGCGCGCGCGGTGAACGTGTCGCTGCTCAGCTGGAATGCGGCGCGGCGTTCGTCAATGCGGTGGTCAAAAGCGATGCGCGGCTACCGTTTGGCGGTACCAAGCGCTCGGGCTTTGGTCGCGAACTGGCCGAGCACGGCATCCATGAGTTCATGAACATCAAGACGATTTACGTGGCTTGATGGGTTGCCCCGTCCCTTGCCCCAGAGGGATAGGGCTCACGCTCACCGCCTGCAATCTTCGCTGCTCTTAAGTGCTTCCGACCGAAGCCCAGCATCGCGATGAATGGTCCCTCAGAAGCGCAGCGTTTCCGCTGCGCTGTGCCGAGCCATCAACCAAACGGCTGATCAATCGACGGGCTTTGCGGCGTCATCAATGCTGCGCCGTCCTCGGTGACGTACAGGATGTCCTCCAGCCGTACGCCGAACTTGTCCGGGATGTAGATGCCCGGTTCGTCGCTGAAGGTCATGCCCGGCTCCAGCAGGTGCGTGTTGCCGCGCACCAGGTAGTCCCACTCATGCATGTCGAGGCCGATGCCGTGGCCCAGGCGATGGCTGAAATAGCGGTAGTCCGGGCCGTAGCCGGCATCGCTGATGACCTTGCGAGCGGCCGCGTCCACCGATTCCATGGTCACGCCGGGGCGGGCGGTCTTCAGTGCGGCGGTCTGCGCCTGTAGCACGATGTCGAAGATGCGGCGGATGTCATCGCTGGGCTGGCCCAGCACCACGGTGCGGGTGATGTCGCTGGTGTAACCGCCGGCGCGGCAGCCGCCGTCAAAGATGATCGGCGTTCCCTCGACCAGATGCTGCGGTTGGTCCGAACCATGCGGTGATGCAGTGTACTTGCCGATGTTGACGCTGGCATCGCCCTGCAGGCCGGTGCGCGCGTAGGCCATGGCAATCAGACCGCTTATGTCCTGCTCGGTCATGCCCGGCTTGAGCGCCTTCCAGACGGCCTCGTACACGGCCAACGTGTTTTCGTTGGCGAGTTTCATCAGCGCCAGTTCGGCGGCGCTTTTAACGCGGCGGCATCCGGCGGTCACCGGCCAGGCGTCAACCGCGCGTGCTTGTGGCAGCGCATCCATGATGCCTTTGGCACGGAAGAACGGAACCGTTTCCTCCATGCCGATCGTGCCGGTGGCATGGCCCATGTCGCGGATGACCTTCGCGACCAATGCATAAGGGTCTTCATCTTCCTGCCAGCCACGGACATCGTTGCCGAGCTTGATCTGCTCCAGCGTGCGGCCACGTTCGAACTCGGGTGTCACGTACACCGGGTCGCCATTGCGCGGCAACAACACGCCGGTGAGGCGCTCGCTGTTCCACCAATGCATGCCGGTGAAATAGGTGAGTGAGCTGCCCGCGCCGATGAACACGACGTCGATGTCGTGCTTGCCCATCAACTGCTGCGCTTTGGCCACACGGGCAACGCGCTCGCTGTTGGTGATCGCTACCACCTGCGATGCCACAGGCTTCAGCGCACGGATCGATTCCGGCAGCGCGGCATCAACGGGAAGCGAAACGGGAGGCGAGGCCGCCTGTGTCAGTTGCGACAACGGCAGTGCGGCGGCACCCAGCACCATCGAATTGCGCAGGAAGTGGCGACGCGTGCTGCTGACAATGGTGTTGCTTCCCATGGAATTCCCTCAACGTCATGGTCGGATGAAACGAACTCGGTGGCGCTACAGCCAGCCGGAGCGCTTGAAGAGCCGGTACAGCACCACGCATATCGCGCCGACGCCGAGCATCAACAGCGGGTAGGCGAAGCGGCCGGCCAGTTCGGGCATATGCGCGAAGTTCATGCCGTACCAGCTGGTGATCAATGTGGGTGCGGCCAACAGCGCCGCCCACGCACCGAGCTGCTTGACGGTTTCGCCCTGTGCCAGCGTCACCAGTGACAGGTTCACGCTCAAGGCGGTGCCCAGCATTTCGCGCAAGGTGTCGATGGCGTCGTTGACGCGCGCTGCATGATCCTGCACATCGCGCAGATACAAACGAACTTCCTCGCTGATCAACTGTGCCTGGGTGCGTTGCAGCTGCGCCAACGAATCCTGCAGCGGTGCCACGGCCAGGCGCATCTTGTTGAGTTCGCGCTTGAGGTCGTACAGGCGGATGACGGTGCGGCGTTTATAGGTGTCGGCGAAGATGTCCTTCTCCAACGTATCCAGCGTGTCGCGGAAGCTGTCGGTGATGGGCGAGTAATTGTCGACCACTGCGTCCAACACCGAGTACAGACAGAACGACGGGCCCATCGCCAACAGCTCCGGTTCCTGCTCAAGCCGGGCACGGACCGGCGCGTAGGACAGCGACGCGCCGTGACGCACCGTTACCAGAAAGCGCGCGCCAAGGAAGGCGTGGGTTTCTCCGTAACGGATGCGTTCGTCCACCACCTGTGCGGTGTGCACCACCACAAACAGCGAGTGCCCGTAGGTTTCGATCTTGGGCCGCTGGTGGGCCTTGCGGGTGTCCTCGATGGCCAGCGGATGCAGGCCAAATTCTTCTTCGACCTTGTCCAGTACGTCATCGCTGGGCTCGTACAGCCCCACCCAGACAAAGCCTTTGGCATCGCTTTGCAGCATGTCGCTGATGCTGTCCAGATCCAGCGCACGGGGCTTGCCGTCTTCGCCGTACCAGGTACAGCTGATGACACAGGCGGGGTTGGTTGGCTGGGGTGTAGTGATGGATTCCATGCCGGGCATCGTGCCTCAGCGTGGACGGGCCGCCAAGCTGCGTTTTGCGAACACCAGCGTCAGCGCCAGATGGATGGGCAACAACAACACGATCCATTGGGTGTTGAACTGTGCCTGCAGCGACAGCCATTGCAGCGGTAGGGACAGCGCGGCCAGCGCCGTCACCAGCCACAACATCACGTTGAACCAACGGCGTGGCTGGCGCCCACGTAGCAGCGTCCACGCACCGGGGACGAGCAGCAACGCCAGTGGGCTAAGCAGCAGCAGATTACGGTTCGCCCATGCCGCGTAGTGCTCGCTGAACCCCCACATATACGTGAGCAACGCGCCAGCGACACCGCAGAACAGCCAGAACGGCAACGCGAAGCCCGCTACCAGACGCGGACGCTGACGCGCGGCGACGATGGCAGCGGCGACTGCCAGCCCGAGCAGCAGCCACGGCCACCAACGGCGCAGGTGTTCTTTGGGTTCCGGCGCGAGGCGCTGCGGCAGCAGCTCCTGCTCGGCTTGCACCAGTGGTCGGCCTTCGCTGTTGCGTGCCTCGCGCAGGCTGTCGGCAAGACGCATCGGTACAAAGGCTTCTTCCCAGCGGGACAGCGGCTGGTCGGTGCTCGGCCCCATGGCAAGGTCGAAGCCCAGCCACATCCACAACGACGGCGAGGCCAGCCGCACCGACTCACTGCGGTAGGTGTTGCCGCGCGAACGGCCGGCCAACTGCGATTGCAGGCTGCCATCCATTGCCTGGTTCAGTGCATCGCGCACCATCGTTGCGCAGTTGGCGGTGAAATAGTCGTAGCGGTAGCGCGCATTCTCAGGCTTGGAACGCTCGGCCAAGCCCTCGGCCAGCGCGCGCGCCTGCGCGTGCGGCAGGTCCAGCCATTGAATGCTGGCGCCACGGCCGGCGTCGCTGTATTGCGCCAGATCCTGCTCCAGTGGCAGCGCCACCAGGTAATACATCATTCGCCCGCGCACGAAGTTGCCGACGAAATCCGGCTCGGACGGATCAAAGAAGCCGAAGTTGTACGAGGTGGCCTGGCCCGTCACCGGGTCGGCCACCACCAGCGCGTCGTGGCCGAAGCGCTCGAAGAAAATCTCACCCGGCTGCATCGTCACCACACCGATGCGCGGAGCAGGCGCTCCGGCATCGGCGGGGACGGGTTGCGCGGCGGCACTGCCGGCGGTCAGCAGCAATAGCAATGCGAACGCGGACAGCAACTGCCGCAGCAACCGGAGAGTGATCAAGCGTCGTCCTGGTCTTCAGAGGGCAATATGGTGACGTGGAACGCCTGCACGCGGCGTGCGTCAGCTCGGGCAACACGGAACACGAAGCGGTCCAGCGCCAGCTCGTCGCCGTTCTCCGGCAGATGGCCGATGGCTTCAGTGATCAGGCCGCCGATGGTGTCGTAGTCGTCATCGGAGAAATCGGCACCGAAACGCTCGTTGAAGTCTCCGATCGTGGTCAGTGCGTCCACCACATAGCGACCATCGGCAAGGATGGCGATCTGCGCGGTGTGGTCTTCGGTCTCATCGTGCTCGTCGTCGATGTCGCCGACGATCTGCTCCAGCACGTCCTCAATGGTGACCACGCCGGCAACGCCGCCGTACTCGTCCACCACGATGGCCATGTGGTTGCGCGAGAGCCGAAACTCCTTGAGCAGCACGTTGAGCTTCTTCGACTCGGGAATCAGCACCGCCGGGCGCAGCAGCTCGCGGATGGTGGCGTGAGTGTTGTCGGCCACCACGCCGCGCAGCAGATCCTTGGCCAGCAGAATGCCGAGGATGTCGTCCTTGTTTTCACCGTGCACCGGGAAGCGCGAATGGCCGGATTCGACCACCTGCTTCATCAGTTCAAGGAAGGGCGACTCCACCTGCAGTGACACCATGTGCGAGCGCGGGATCATCACGTCGCCAACGGTCAGCTCGGCCACCGAAATGGCACCTTCCATCATGCGCAGGGTGTCAGCGGCGATCAGGCCGTCCTGCTGTGCAGTCTGCAGGATCGTCACCAGCTCGTCGCGGGTGTGGGGTTCGTTGGAGAACGCCGAACTCAGGCGCTCCAGCCAACTACGTTTCTTCTCGCCCGTTTCGGGGCTGGTACTACTGTCGTCTTCAGACATCTCTTGGTTTGACGGCACCCGGCAGGCCGGGCGGTGCCGAGAAGTCTAGCAGGATGTTTGCCGCTGGCAGCTCAACGGGCGGGCTTCGCCGGGGCAGGTTTGGCCGCCTCGGCCGGGGCTTCGGGGGAGGGTGCCGCCGGGCTGGTCGGTGCTTCGCCTTCGGCTGGCTGGTCAAGGCTGTAGGTGCAGCCAGCCAGGGTCTTGCCGGGGTGCGATTTGACGTTGGACACGCTCAGGATCACCGACTCGATCAGCGCCTCGCCGGACTTGGCGTCGATGACATCGCGGCTGACCAGCTCGCGCCCGGCCATGAATTTTTCCGGGGCGTCATAACCGACTTCCAGTTCCAGTTCCTTGGCCAGCGGTCGTGGGTCGGGTAGGTCGAACAGGGCAACGATGGTGCCGCCCGCCATGGCGATGTGCTCGGCGCTGCGGCCGAACACGGTAATCGGCGTGTTCAGCATGTACTCGTTCATGAACAGGTTGCCCTGCGGCAACGGGCGCCAGCCAAGGGCGACCGCCTTGAGTGGATCGGCCGCAACCGGCGCCAGCGCCGCGAACTCACTGACACTCTGCCGGCATTCAATCAACGCGGGCAGGTCGATGCTGGACTGGGCCTGGGCGGTGCCGCCGAAAGCGAGCAGCAGGGGCAGGAGAGAAGTAGGGCGCACAAGCGATCCGCGTGAGTTGAACGTGGCCGCCAATGATAGCGGTCGGCCGCTGGCTCAGTGCAGGGAGCGCGGATGCTGTCGGGGGCCGAAGGCACGTTGCAGCAGTTGGCTCACGCCGGACAGGAACGCCAGGATCAGGACCGATCCCAGACTCCAATGCACCACCGTCAACAATCCTTCCAGCCAGTGCAGGGACGGTTGATCAATCCAAGGTTGCAGAGCTTCGTGCAGTTTTGGGGCAAGCAGCAAGAGCACCAGGCTCAGCACGATCAACAGGCGCATCGCGCCGGACGTGGTGCGGAAGAAGGGCAGGGACGAAACTGGCCGGGACAGCAGGCGGAAAGCGATCCAGCGCCACGCGATGGGACCGCTGAGTGCCATTGCAGCTGCGGCGCCAATGAGCAGGGCCATGAGGTTGCCTGTCATCACCGCGCGCTGCAGTTCTGCATCGCGCGAAGCCAATACCCACCACACCGTGACGCAGGTTGCGGTGGCGATGAAAAAGATCACGGTAGCCAGAATGCAGACGACTTCACCGCGCGGCGTATCGAGGCGCGTCTTCAGCGCATGTCGGACGTCTGGCATCAGCCCGACGCCCAACACTACGATGGCACCCAAACCGATGAGCATGCTGACGATGGACACGGCGGGGGCTGGGGAAAGGGAGGCGGTGCTGATCAGGGCGATCAGGGTCAGTGCCAGAAGCAGTAACGTTCGCTTGGGAAGAGTGCTCAATCGCATGATTTTTCCCGTCCCTTGGTTGCGGCCAACTTTACCAATATCTGAACTCGACTCAGCGCTCACCCGCATAAGGATCCGCAATGCCCAGGTCGGCCAGAATTTCGCGTTCCAGCTGTTCCATCGCGTCGGCTTCCTTGTCGTCCTCGTGGTCCCAGCCCAGCAGGTGCAGCACGCCGTGCACGGTGAGGTGGGCGTAGTGGGCGTTGAGCGTCTTGGCCTGTTCTTCGGCCTCGCGTTCGACCACCGGTGCGCAGATCACCAGGTCGCCCAGTAGCGGGAACTTCACGCCCTTGGGCAGGCCTTCTGGCAACTCTGCTGGGAAGCTGAGTACGTTGGTGGCGTAGTCCTTGCCGCGGTAATGGCGGTTGAGTGACTGGCCCTCCTTGGCATCCACCACGCGGATGGCCAGATCGGCCTCGCGGATGCGGCCCTTCAGTGCGGCGGCCACCCATTTGCGGAAGCTCACCGCTGCCGGCAGGCCGGAGCGGGGGAGTGCGTAGCTCACGGCTACATCAAGACGAACGGGGCCCTTGGTCATTCGATTGCTCCAGGTTTGACCTGCTGCAGGTCACGGCGGTCATACGCATTGACGATGCGCGCCACCAGCGGATGGCGGACCACGTCGCGGGCCTCGAAGAAGGTGAAGCTCACGCCTTCCACATCGCGCAACACTTCGATGGCATCGCGCAGGCCGGATTTGATGTGCTTGGGCAGGTCAGTCTGGGTGAGGTCGCCGGTAACCACTGCAGTGGAGCCGAAGCCCAGGCGGGTGAGGAACATCTTCATCTGCTCGATGGTGGTGTTCTGCGCTTCGTCCAGAATCACGAACGCATCGTTTAGCGTGCGCCCGCGCATGTATGCCAGTGGCGCGATTTCGATGACGTTGCGCTCCAGCAGCTTGGCCACTTTTTCCACGCCCATCATTTCGTACAAGGCGTCGTAGAGCGGGCGCAGGTACGGGTCGACCTTCTGGGTCAGGTCGCCGGGCAGAAAGCCCAGCTTCTCGCCGGCTTCAACCGCCGGGCGCACCAGGATCAGGCGCTGCACGCGAGATTCATTCAACGCCTCAATCGCCATTGCCACAGCGAGGAACGTCTTGCCGGTGCCGGCGGGGCCGATACCGAGGTTGATGTCGTGGGTGGCAATCTGGTGCAGATACTTGGATTGGTTGGCGCCACGCCCCCGCACAGTGCCGCGCTTGACCTTGATCGCGATGTCCTGCGCTTCATAGGCGTGGTCGACTACCTGCGCCACGTTGGCCTGGTTCAGCCGCAAGTGAATGCCGTGGTTGTCGAACACGGTGTCCGTGGCCTCGGCATACAACACCTTGATCAGTTTTTCGGCCTCGGCAGCAGTCTTGCCCGGGCCGCTGATCCGGAACACATGGCCACGGTTGGCGATTTCCACGCCCAGCTTGAGTTCGATCTGGCGCAGATGCTCGTCGAACGGGCCGGCCAGGTTGGCCAGTCGCTCGTTGTCGATGGGGTCAAGGGTGAAGTCGCGGTGGGTAGTCGTGGTCATCGTTCAATCGCTGTTGCTGGCGCGGCGCGGCCGCGTTCTGAGCAGGGAAGGGTAGCGCCGTGGGCAGGTATCCACCAGCGTGAGGCCGGGACAGGCAGGTTCTCCACAATCAGTGTGGATGCGAACACGGCGAAGCTGTGGATATCGTGCCGTAGCCCTTGTGCCGCAAGGCTTCAGGCGCATTGGTCAAAAAAGTGCCATGGACAGGTGCGTTGTCCACATCGGATGTGGATCGAACCTGCATGAAGGTGTGGATAACCCTGCGTAGCCCAATGGTGGCGGGGCTTTCGTCTATGTGATGAAAAAATGACCAAGGGGAGGGCCGTCGTATCGATGGCCGGGCTCGGTCTCAGGCTGGGATGCGGTTCCCGCGAGCCAGCCGGCCTTGCGGCCGGCCCTCTCTCATTGTCGTCCGGCGATCAATCCTGGGCGACGATGCGCGCGCGCAGCGAGTTGCTCAGTGCCTCGGTGATGACCACCTCCACGAACTGGCCGATCAGGCGCGGGTTGCCATCGAAGTTCACCGAACGCATGTTCTCGGTCTTGCCGGTCAACTGGTTCGGATCCTTGCGGGACGGGCCTTCGACCAGCACCGTCTGCACCGTGCCGACCATGCGCTCGGAGATGCCCGCGGCATGTTCACTGATACGGGCCTGAAGGCGCGACAACCGGGCGTGCTTGTCGGCATCGCTGAGCGTGTCTTCCAGATCGGCGGCCGGGGTGCCCGGGCGGCGCGAGTAAATGAAAGAGAAGCTCTGGTCGAAGCCCACGTCCTCGATCAGCTTCATGGTCTTGTCGAAGTCGGCATCGGTCTCACCGGGGAAGCCGACGATGAAGTCCGAGCTGATCGAGATGTCCGGGCGCACCGCGCGCAGCTTGCGGATTTTGGCCTTGAATTCCAGCGCGGTGTAGCCGCGCTTCATCGCGCTGAGGATGCGGTCGCTGCCGGCCTGTACCGGCAGGTGCAGGTAGTTGGCCAGTTTCGGCACGTCGCGGTAGGCATCTATCAGCG
Organism: Stenotrophomonas sp. Iso1; assembly: GCF_027497995.1. Lineage (GTDB taxonomy): Bacteria > Pseudomonadota > Gammaproteobacteria > Xanthomonadales > Xanthomonadaceae > Stenotrophomonas. Next base: position 353,926 of record NZ_JAODBT010000002.1, read on the forward strand.
AATCGCTGAACTCCAGCGGGTGCGAGGTGGTGAAACGGATGCGGCCGATGCCGTCGATTTCGGCCAACGTGCGAATCAGCAGGCCGAGGTCGGCGATCTCGCCGTCGCCATACGGGCCACGGTAGGCATTGACGTTCTGGCCGAGCAGGTTGATCTCACGCACGCCTTGCGAGGCGAGCTGGGCGCATTCGACCACCACGTCCTCGAACGGGCGGCTGACTTCGGTGCCACGGGTATAAGGCACCACGCAGAACGAGCAGTATTTGGAGCAGCCTTCCATGATCGACACAAATGCCGATGCGCCGTCGGCGCGTGGCTCGGGCATGCGGTCGAACTTCTCGATCTCCGGGAAGCTGATGTCCACCTGCGGCTTGTTCTGCTCGCGACGGGCGCGGATCAGCTCCGGTAAACGGTGCAGCGTCTGCGGGCCGAACACCAGGTCCACATAAGGCGCGCGTTTGATGATGGCTTCGCCTTCCTGCGAGGCCACGCAGCCGCCGACACCGATGATGACGTCACGGCCACCGGCCTTCAGCGCCTTCCAGCGGCCGAGCTGGCTGAACACCTTCTCCTGCGCCTTCTCGCGGATGGAGCAGGTGTTGACCAGCACCACGTCGGCTTCTTCGGGGTTGTCGGTCAGCTCCAGCCCCTCGGCCTCGGCCAGCACGTCGGCCATCTTGGTCGAGTCGTACTCGTTCATCTGGCAACCGTGGGTTTTGATGTACAGCTTGCCGCGCACACCGCCGGCAACCTTCGGCTTGACGCCGGGCAGGGGAATCAATTCAGGAGTGGTCATTTCAACAGGCGGCGCGGCAGAGCCGGCCTTGGTCGGCAGGGGAGAGGCTGGCGTCCCGGGCATGGTGCTTATTCCAGACGGGTGGGCGGGCTGGCGACCAGAGGCCGCTAACGAAGCTGGCTATTGTATCGGTCGGGGGCGATGAGCGGCGAAACGGCGGCGTCAAATACTTGGCAAGCCCCGGTGAAGCTGGGAGACTCCCGCCCATGAAGGGGATTTTGGGGATCACCGGCATTCTGATTGCTGCATTGGTCGCCCTGCCGGCCAGTGCCGGCACGCTGTACAAGTGCATTGGCAGCGATGGAATTCCGAATTACGTCAATAAACGCGTCGGCGGCGCCAGCTGCAGCGTGGTCAGCAGCTATCGCCCGTCACCCGGGGCGTCGCATCGTGCGCCCGTGGGTGCGACACCTTCGCCAGCTGTCAGTACACCCGCCAGTTCCGAGGCCCGCCCCACCGCGGTAGCGGCCCAGATTGCCTCACCCGCAATTGCCCCGACACCCGTTCCCACCGCGCCGGCCAGCCGCGCCCAGCGGGTCGTCAGCGGGCAGGTCTACTCTTATATGAAGGACGGCGTGCGCCACTACACCAGCGCCCGTCCTGCGCAGGTGGCCAGCATCGGCAACGTGCGTACCATCAACTACAGCTACATCGAGCGCTGCTTTGCCTGCGGCGTGCAGTCGGGCGTGAACTTCGGTTCGGTGCGGCTCAACACCCAGGCCTACAACACCGAGATCGCCGCTGCCGCTCGTGAGTTTGGTGTGGAAGAGGCCGTGGTCCGCGCCATCATCCATGCCGAGTCAGCCTTCAACCCCACTGCGCTCAGCCGTGCAGGTGCGCAGGGCCTGATGCAGTTGATGCCCGCCACCGCGCGCCGTTTCGGCGTCACTGACGCTTATGACAGCGGCCAGAACATTCGCGGTGGTGTGAAGTACCTGTCCTGGTTGCTGCGCCGTTTCAACGGTGATCTGACCCTTGCTGCAGCCGGGTACAACGCGGGCGAAGGCGCGGTGGATCGGCATGGCGGTGTGCCTCCCTATCGGGAGACCCAGTACTACGTCAGGCGGGTGGCGCAACTGGCCGATCGCTACCGGGGTGAGCAGGCTTCGCGGCAGTAAGCAGGGTGTTCCTGTTGCAACAGGCCGTGACAAATCACGCGGACTGGTGTTTGATCGCGTTGTGCGGGCGTTAAGCGTTCCGCTAAACTCGCGAACGATTTGTTTCATAGCGGGCTGGCCCCCACCAGACTGCTGGCAGCCTTAAGCTACCTAATCAATATCGGAGTGCCGGATGGCAAACGATGGGGTAAACGATCCAGTCAATACCGGCCGTCGTCGGTTCTTGACAGCGACCACCGCGGTGGTCGGAGCAGTTGGCGTCGGCTTCGCAGCAGTACCTTTCATCAAATCGTGGAATCCCAGTGCCCGCGCCAAGCTCGCGGGCGCGCCGGTGACCGCAGACATCAGCGCTCTGCAGGAAGGCCAACGGCTGATCCTGGAATGGCGTGGCCAGCCAATCTGGATCGTCAAACGGTCCAAGGCCATCCTCGACGCGTTGCCAACGTTGGATGGGCGTCTGAAGGATCCCGAATCGGGCAACACGGACCAGCAGCCGGCATACGTGCTCAAAGCCAATCCGGAATATCGCTCGATCAAGCCGGATGTCTCAGTACTGGTCGGCCTGTGTACCCACTTGGGTTGCTCGCCGGAAATGGTCGCCGAAATTCGTCCCGAGCCTTACGACGCGCAATGGAAGGGTGGCTACTTCTGCCCCTGCCACAAGTCGCGCTTCGACATGTCCGGTCGTGTGTTCCAGGACGTGCCAGCGCCGATCAACCTGCTGGTGCCGCCGCACCATTACACGGATGACAACACCATCGTCATCGGCGTCGATCCGCAGGGGGCTGCCTGAGCATGGCCAATATTCTTATCCGCACCGCTACCGGCGTGGCCAATTGGGTCAACGAGCGTGCCCCGGGCCTGATGCCGGTGTATCGCAAGCATGTCAGCGAGTACTACGCGCCGAAGAATTTCAACTTCTGGTACTACTTCGGCTCACTGGCAATGGTGATTCTGGTCAACCAGATTCTCACCGGCATCTTCCTGACGATGCATTTCAAGCCCAGCGCAGCCGAGGCGTTCGCATCGGTTGAATACATCATGCGCGACGTGGAATGGGGCTGGCTGATCCGTTACATGCACAGCACCGGCGCCTCGCTGTTCTTCATCGTGGTGTACCTGCACATGTTCCGCGGGCTCATGTACGGCAGCTACAAGAAGCCACGTGAGCTGGTGTGGATTCTGGGCATGCTGATCTACCTGGTGCTCATGGCCGAAGCCTTCATGGGCTACGTGCTGCCCTGGGGCCAGATGTCGTTCTGGGGTGCCAAGGTCATCATTTCGCTGTTCGGTGCCATTCCGGTGATCGGCAACGGACTGACCGAATGGATCATGGGCGATTACCTGCCCGGCGATGCCACGCTCAACCGCTTCTTTGCACTGCACGTGATCGCACTGCCGCTGGTGTTGCTGCTGCTGGTAGTGCTGCACCTGGGCGCATTGCACGAAGTGGGGTCCAACAACCCGGACGGCGTGGAGATCAAGAAGGGGCCCAAGGGCAACCGCTGGTCGTCGAACGCCCCGGCCGATGGCATCCCGTTCCACCCGTATTACACGGTCAAGGACTTGGTCGGCGTTGGCTTCCTGCTTACGCTCGCCGCTTTCATCATCTTCTTCGCACCGGCCTTTGGTGGCCTGTTCCTGGAGCATGACAACTTCACCGAGGCCAACCGTTTGGTAACGCCGGAGCACATCAAACCGGTCTGGTACTACACGCCGTACTACGCGATGTTGCGTGTGGTACCGAACAAACTCGGTGGCGTGATTGTGATGTTCTCGGCCATCGCCATCCTGTTCCTGGTGCCATGGCTGGACAAGGCCAAGGTCAAGTCGATCCGCTATCGCGGGCCGATCTCCAAGGTGATGCTGGGCATGCTGGTGGTGTGCTTCCTGTGGCTGATGGTGATTGGCTCGGGCCCGGGCACGGCGATCTGGGAAACCTGGGTTGGTCGCGTACTGACCTTCCTGTACTTCGCCTTCTTCATCACCATGCCTGTATGGACCAAACTCGACAGCACCAAGCCGGTACCGGAACGGGTGACGACGCATGACTGACAAGTGGATTGTGCGGCTGGTAATGGCCGTGGCGGTGTTGTTCTGTGCGTCGGCTTCGGCCGCCGAAGGTGGTAGCAAGCTGCAGCAGGCGGGCAACGACCTGGGTGACCAGGCCTCGCTGCAGCGCGGTGCCCAGGCTTACATGAGCTATTGCTCGAGCTGCCATTCGCTGAAGTACCTGCGCTACTCGCGCATGGCCGAGGACCTGGGCCTGAGTGAGGCGCAGGTGATGGAAAACCTCAACTTCACCGGTGCGGCCTTTGGCGAGCAGATCCAGGTGGCGATGCCACATGACGAAGCTACCAAGTGGTTTGGCAAGATGCCCCCCGACCTGAGCTTGATCGCCCGGGTGCGCGGAACCGATTGGATCTACAGTTATCTCAAATCGTTCTATCTGGACGAGTCGCGGCCGCTGGGCTGGAACAACTCCGTGTTCCCCAATGCTTCAATGCCCAACCCACTGTGGGAGCTGCAGGGCATCCAGCACGCCATTCACGGCAAGCCGGAGCAGGAAGGTCTTGAGCCACCGGTGGTGGGCTTCACGATGGGCCAGCCGGGCAATGTTGATGCGCGTGAGTACGACAGGACGGTGCGCGACATCACAAATTTCCTGGAGTATGTCGGTGAACCGGCCGCCTTGAAGCGGCAGAGTCTGGGTGTATGGGTGGTGCTGTTCCTTGCGCTGCTGACCTTCCTGGCTTATTTAGTCAAGGTTGAGTATTGGAAAGACGTTCATTGAGCGGGGCTGGAAGCCGGGTGAACGGGGGCCTTGGCAACCGTGCCTGTCGATTGGCACACTCGCAGGACCGAGGCAACCACAGGCAATGGGCCGGTGGGGCCGCAAGGCTGGCGGATTCCGGCCGTTGGAGAGCCTTTAATGGCGGCGAGTGTGCGTATGCGTAATACCCTGACCCTGTTCTCTGCTACTGACGATGTTCTTTGTCACCGGGTACGGCTGGTGCTGGCAGCCAAGGGCGTGAATTACGACCTGGTGCCGGTTGACGCGCAGAATCCGCCTGAAGATCTGATTGATCTCAATCCGTACCACTCGGTGCCGACGCTGGTTGAGCGCGAGCTGGTGCTGTACGCGGCCTCGGTGGTCAGCGAATACCTGGATGAGCGTTATCCGCACCCGCCGCTGATGCCGGTGGATCCGCTCTCACGTGCGCGTCTGCGCCTGGCGATGCTGCGCATCGAGCACGACTGGGTGCCGCAGGTGCAGGCCATCCAGCTGGGTAACAAGACCCAGGCGGAGGCCGGTCGCAAGCGGTTGAAAGAATTGGTGGCTCAGTCGGTACCGCTGTTCAAGGCCAGTAAGTTCTTTCTCAATCCAGAAATGAGCCTGGCTGACTGTGCGATCGCGCCGATCATCTGGCGCCTGGAATCGCTGGGCATTCCGCTGCCAAAAGATGGCAAGGCCATTGATGATTACGGTAACCGCTTGTTCCGCCACCCTGGCTTCATCCGTAGCCTGACCGACCAGGAAAGGAAGCTGCGCGAGCTGCCGGGCTGACGGAATTTTGTCGCGGTTAACATGGCGGTCAGTGGCATGGAAAAGCATGGATGCCCGCTGTATGTCGGAGCATTGGGCGCCGCCTGAGGGCGGCGTTCGTGCATCAATGCCAAGTACACTTGTCACATGACTGAAGAAATATTCCGTATGAGCAGCCATCGCCCGTACTTGCTGCGGGCATTGGTGGAGTGGATCAACGACAACGGTATGACCCCGCACCTGATGGTCGATGCCGGCGTGCCGGGCGTGCAGGTGCCACCCACTGCGGTCAAGGAAGAGCGCGTTGTGCTCAACATTGCCGAGCGGGCGGTCATGCGCTTGCATATCGACAATGACGCGGTGAGTTTCACTGCGCGCTTTTCTGGAACCAGCTTTCAGGTGCATGTGCCGATTGCGGCTGTGCTGGCCGTGTATGCGCGTGAAACAGGGCAGGGCATGGCATTGCCGGATGATATCCCCGGCACCGAATTGGCTGCCGATGACGATCTGCCACCTGACACCACGCCGCCGGATGCACCCCCGCCGCCGCCGGCAGGTAAGCGCCCGCACCTGCGCGTGGTCAAGTAATCCGCTCACTGCCGCCACCGAAAGGTGGCGGTTCTCGTTGAGCTGGCGTCGCAGCGGAATGGCATAAGCCGTCGGCTTTGGGGGCTATTTGCTCGCGGAGTATTCGCAGTGTGTAGAACACTTGATGGCAGTACGTTGCTACGCCGATAGCTGCAGTAGCTTCGCGGCCTATACCGCCGCGTCGAAACGGTGGCGAGGTAGCTGGCGCGCTGGGCTTGCTGAAGGTATGGCGCAAACCGCGAGGAGCGGAGTTCATCTGTCAGTGGGAACGTTCGGACGCGCAGAGTTCGTTGATCGCGGGGCTACTCCGCGCCGGCCAGGTTTGTGGCCTTCTGGTTCTTCAAGGTGCCTGCGGCACTCATGGGGTCGCTTGCTTCGTAGCTTTTGGATCAAACGTCTTCGGCTTCTTCCGTGCTTTGACGGAGGCGGCCTATCTGGGCAGCCGAGGGGCCCGTGAAGGAGATCAACTGGCCGCCACGCAGGACCAGACGGCCGGTGTGGCGGTCGACGCCGTCGTAGGAGTAGTCGAAGCGGAAGCTGCGCTCGAAGCCCAGCCAGCCACTGGGTAGGCGACGCAAGCGCAGGCCGGTGGCGTGCACGCTCTGATCCAGCCATTGCACGTCGGCAGCGCGGCAGGCGTTGCGGCCAAGTTCGGTAGCGCGGTCAGCGGCGGCGCGGGACCGATCCCACGCGGCAAAACCAATCGCACCGACGATCATCAGAATAAGCAGAGTAGGCATGCCGATACTTTAGGGCATCCCGCCGCGCCTGGCGCAGCATCGTGATCCCTCGCAAGCCGACGAGCTCGCCGCTTCGAGCGCGCCGAGAGCCGTCGGTACTGGTGACGGAGGTGTCCCCTCAGCGCGTGGGCGGGGCCGGCTCGTTCGCTTGTGACGGCAGCGATGAGGTGGGTTGCGGGATGGGTGCCTGCTCAGGGGGTGGGGCAGGAATCGGCGCGGTGGCGGTCAGCTTCAGCAGTGCCGCCCAGTCCTGTCGGTTGAGGTTGCACTCCTCCTCATGGCCAGGTGAGCACCCTTGCTCAGGGGTCGAGGCCGTGGCTTGCGCGTTGTTGGTCTTGGGCAGTTCAAGCAGGCCCGTCCGATCGAGCATGAGTTTGCGCATCACCACCGCATTGGCCACGTTGCCGCCAACCAAGTACAGCGTGCGGTCGCCGCCGACATTGGCGCCGATCACCACTTCGCAATGCGATTTCCAATTGCCTGCGCGGCCGCTGCCCAGTGCCTCAAGCAGCCCTGCGTAGTTCAACGTGCTGCTGCGATTGCGCAAGAAGCAGAGCATGTCACCGGGGGCGGGTTTCTCTGCGCCGGGATCGGCCAGCCGGTAAGGTGAGCCGTTGGCGCCGCCCTGATAAGCGGCGCGGATGTAGTCGATATGGCGCGGCGAGCGATTGAAGCCGGGCACGCTGGCGCGGGTCATCAGCCATGAAATAAAAGCGGCTGACCAGGGATTGTCGATCAGAAAGGCGCGGCAGTCGGTGTCGGTGTAGCGGTTGCCTGCCGGCTGCATGCAACTGGTTGCGCCGGGGATGGCACCCATTGCTGACAATGTGCCGCTTTCGCGCCAATAACCGGCAACGCGCTGCCAGGCGATCAGGCCGTTGTCGGCCAGGTGCTCGGCTTCGGCTTCGGTGACGCCGAGGCTGGCGATGCGGCCATCGCGGTCAATGAAGGGGCGGTACCACAACCGATGTTCATCGCAGGCCGCGCGAACGATGGCCTTGGCGGTCTCACTGACGCCGTAACGCACGGGGATGTCGCAAGCCTCGACCGCGGCAGCGGAAAAAGCAGGGGCGAGCAGCGCAAGGCCGCACAACAGGTATCGGTACGCCACATCTGACTCCGCGGGGGTGCAGGGGAAGTGTTGCAGTTCAAGCCGTGTGGAAGCTGTGAGCGCCAGCTTAGGGAGCCAGCTCTAGAGGGCAGGCAACCAGGCCAACAACAATGGCTCAGCCCGGTGGTGGGCCGAGCTTCAGCGACAGATCAATGGCCTGCACATGTTTGGTCAGCCCACCGATGGAAATGCAGTCCACGCCATCCTCGGCGATGGCGCGCAGGCCGGCCAGATCAACGCTGCCCGACACTTCCAGTGGAATGCGGCCGGCGGTGATGCGTACGGCATCGCGGCGCATGGTGGGGCTGAAGTCGTCGATGAGAATGCGCTCGCAACCGGCGGCGAGGGCCTCTTCAAGCTGCTGCAGGTCTTCCACTTCCACCACCAGCGGCAAGTGCGGCTGTTGCGCGCGCGCGGCCTGCACTGCGGCAGTGAGTGAGCCGGCGGCGCGGATGTGGTTTTCCTTGAGCATCACCGTGTCGAACAGGCCAATGCGGTGGTTGTCGCCACCGCCGCAACGCACCGCGTACTTCTGCGCGAGGCGCAGGCCGGGCAGGGTTTTACGGGTATCGAGGATGCGTGCCTTGGTGCCGGCCACTGCGGCCACATGGCGGGCAGTAATGGTGGCGGTGCCAGACAGGGTCTGCAGGAAATTGAGCGACGTGCGCTCTGCACTGACCAGGCTGCGGTTGCGGCCTTGCAGCGTGGCCAGCACCGTGCCGGCCTTGACGTGGTCGCCTTCCAACACCCGCCAATGGATCTGCACCGCTGGGTCGAGCGCACGGTGCGTGGCATCAAACCAGGGCCGGCCGGCGATCACCGCATCCTGCTTGCACAGCAGGTAGGCGATATCGGCGCTGTCGGGCAGCAGGGCGGCAGTGACGTCGCCGCTGCCGATGTCCTCGGCCAATGCACGGGTGACGTCGGCGTCGATCTGTTCCTGCGGCGGTGCAAGCGGCGGGTGCGGCAGCATTACTTGCCCGGGAAGTCGGTGATCTGCGCGGTGTCGATGGCCTCATCGGCCAGCAGCACGGGGATGCCGTCTTCAACGCGGAATACTTGTTTACGGTCGCGGGTCACCAGGGCCTCGCGCAGTGCTTCGGTCTGGGCGCCGCCGTCGGTGCGGGTGACGAGGCCGCCGGCGATGGCGCGGTTCAACGCTTCCAGGCCAGCGGTTTCCAGCTGGGCCAACGGCTGGCGGGTGTCCGGGGAGACGAGCAGGTCGAGTAGTTTGCGATCCATCAGGTCGTGGTCTTGCGGGGAAGGCGGCTAGAATACGTCTTTGCAGCAGGTGACGGCCAATGACCCTCAACCCCTCCGTGCCGCTTGTCGGCATCGTCATGGGTTCCCGTTCCGATTGGGAAACCATGCAGCACGCTGCCCAGAAGCTTGATGCGCTGGGCGTTCCGTATGAAGTGAAGGTGGTTTCGGCGCATCGCACGCCGGACGTGCTGTTCACCTACGCCGAGCAGGCTGGCCCGCGCGGGTTGCGCGCGATCATCGCCGGTGCCGGTGGTGCCGCCCACTTGCCAGGGATGTTGGCTGCCAAGACTGCCGTGCCGGTACTCGGTGTGCCGGTGCAGTCCAAGGCGTTGAATGGCATGGATTCGTTGCTGTCGATCGTGCAGATGCCGGCCGGTATTCCGGTTGCGACGTTCGCCATCGGCAACGCAGGGGCATCCAATGCAGCGCTGTTTGCTGCGGCGATGCTGGCACCGGAGCAGCCGGCCATCGGCCAGGCGCTTGAAACATTCCGCACGCGCCAGACCGACGACGTGATGGCTGCGGACGACCCGCGCCAATGACCACCGTAGGCATTCTGGGCGGCGGCCAGCTGGCCCGCATGATGGTGTTGGCCGGGGCCCCGCTGGGCCTGCATTTCGTCGTGTTTGACCCTGCGGCTGACGCCTGTGCCGGGCAGGTCGCACCGCTGCAGGTGGACGGCTTTGATGACACCGCTGCGTTGGCCGAATTTGCCGCCAAGGTGGATGTGGTCACCTTCGATTTCGAGAACGTGCCCGCAGCAAGCGCGCGCTGGTTGGCTGAGCACAAGCCGGTGTTTCCGAACCCGGCCGCATTGGCTGTGGCGCAGGACCGCCTGAGCGAAAAGACTTTGTTTCAGGAATTGGGGATCGCACTGCCGCCGTTCGCCGATATTCGCAGTCGCGACGAACTGGCCGCCAAGGTGGGCGAGTTCGGCATGCCGTGCATCCTCAAGACGCGCCGCCTCGGCTACGACGGCAAGGGCCAGTTCCGTATTCGCAGCGAGGCTGATATCGACACGGCGTGGCAGACCTTGGGTGCGCAGGTCGAAAAGACAGGTCTGATCCTTGAAGGATTCGTCGCGTTCGACCGCGAAATCAGTGTTGTCGCCGTGCGTGCTCGCGATGGTGAATTCCGCGCTTGGCCGCTGACGGGCAACTGGCATGTGGACGGCGTGTTGTCGGCCAGCCTTGCGCCGGCTACGGTTTCGTCGGCGCAGCATGAAACCGCTATCAACTACGCGCGCCGCGTTGCTGAGAAGCTGGGCTACGTCGGTGTATTCGCGCTGGAGTTGTTCTGCCGTGGCGATGCGCTGCTCGCCAACGAGATGGCGCCGCGCGTGCATAACTCCGGTCACTGGACCAGCGATGGCGCCGAAACCTCGCAGTTTGAAAATCACCTGCGCGCGGTGCTTGGCCTGCCGTTGGGCGACACCCGCATGCTGGGTCATGCCTGCATGCTGAACTGGATCGGGCAGATGCCCGACGCCGGCCCGGTGCTGAGTGAGTCAGGCGGCCATTGGCATGACTACGGCAAACAGTCGCGGGAAGGTCGCAAGGTGGGCCATGCCAACCTGCGTGATGATTCCGCCACTGCTTTGGCTGATGCGTTGGAACGGGTAGGCACAGCGCTGGCTGTTGAGGCGCAGGTGGTGCCGCTTCTGGAAACGCTGCGCCGCTGAGGCGTGGTCGTTACGTCGCCGTAATATCCTATGGCGTAGCGTCTCCGGCACCACAGACGGAGACGCCTCATGTTGGATTGGAATGAATATCGTCGTGAGCTGAAAGGTCGCATCGGCGAGCTGGGCAAGCTGTCGCCCGATACGCTCAAGGGCTATCTCACTCTCAGTGGAGCTGGCGCGCAGACCGCGCATCTGGACGGCAAAACGCGTGAGCTGATCGCGCTGGCCGTGGCGGTGACCACGCGTTGTGACGGCTGCATCACCACGCACGTGGATGCAGCGCTGAAGCAGGGTGCCAGTCGTGAAGAGATCGCTGAGGCACTGGGTGTTGCAGTGGCGCTCAACGCCGGTGCAGCGATGGTGTATTCGGCGCGCGTACTGGATGCGGTGGCCGCCCATGACTGAGCCGTGTTCATAGAGCGGAGTCACGCTCCGCTGGGGGTTTTTCGGTATTCCCTATGCCGAGCATAGCTCGGCACTCAGCGGCCTTCAGCGCAACTGCGCGCTGGCAAAATCCCAGTTGACCAGTTTCCAGAAGGCCTGCAGATAACGTGCCCGGTCATTCTGGTAGTCGGTGTAGTACGCGTGCTCCCACACATCGCAGACCAGTAACGGCGTGCTGTCGCCGGTCAGTGGGGTATTGGCATTGCGGGTGGTGGTGATGGCCAGCTTGCCGTCCGGGTGCTGCACCAGCCATGCCCAGCCGGAGCCAAACAACGCCATCGCGGCGCGATTGAATTCCTCGCGCAGCTTCTGCACGTCGCCGAACTGCAGGTTGATGCGTTCGGCCAAGGCACCATGCGGCTCGTCGCCGGCGCGTGGATGCAGGCACTGCCAGAAAAACGCATGGTTCCACGCCTGTGCCGCGGCCTCGAAGAGGCTGCCCTGACTGCTGCGGACAATGTCCTCCAGCGACAGTTCGTCCATCTCGGTGCCCGCGATACGGGCATTGACCGCATCCACATAGGCGCGGTGATGGCGGCCATGGTGCAGGTCGAGTGTCTCTGCCGAAATGTGCGGTTGCAGCGCAATGCGGGAGTAAGGAAGTTCAGGCAGTTGTACGGGCATGGTGCATTTCTTTTCGAGGAGAGGGCGCCGGGAGTGGGCCGGCTCGGCTTACAATTGGCGGCCACGGAAAGTCTATCCGACCAGGACAGGCCGTTCTTTCGCAGCAGGGAGAATTCGAATGCCGGTGATGGAGCAAATCCAGGCTGAGGTGGAACAGCATCCCCTCGTCCTGTTCATGAAAGGTACGCCGCAGTACCCTATGTGCGGTTATTCCAGTCGCGCGGTGCAGGCCCTGTTGGCTGCTGGTGCGGTTAATTTGCGTACGGTCAACGTGCTGGAGTTCCCCGAAGTGCGTGCCAATCTGCCGCGCTACTCGAACCTGCCTTCCTTCCCGCAGTTTTATATGCATGGTGAGTTGATCGGCGGTTGCGACATCATTCTGGAACTCCTGGAGTCCGGTGAGCTCAAGCGCATCGTCGCCGAGGCCGGGCAAGCGTGAGTGCGCAGCCACGGAGTGCCGGGATGCCGGAACTGGGTGGCAGGGTGGTGTTGGTAGCAGGTGCGGCGGGTGGTTTGGGGGCTGCGGCCGCCAATGCCTGCGCGGCGGCCGGCGCCACGGTGGTATTGCTGGGGCGCAAGGTCGCCAAGCTCAATCGGGTCTATGACAGCGTCGCCCGGCTCGGGCCGGAGCCGCTGCTGTATCCGCTGGATCTGGAGGGGGCTAGTCCGGACGACTATGCGGCCCTGGCCGAGCGATTGGAGTCCGAGCTGGGGCGGTTGGACGGATTGTTGCACTGCGCCGCCAATTTCCCGGGGCTGACGCCATTTGCGCTCGGTGACCCGGCTGCGTTCGCACGCGCCATCCACGTGAACCTGACCGCCCGTGCCTGGCTGACCCAGGCCTGCCTGCCGCTGTTGCGGCAGCGCGAGGATGCGGCAGTGGTATTTGCGCTGGATGACCCGCAAAGGGTCGGTCAGGCCTACTGGGGAGGCTATGGCGTCGCTCAGTACGGATTGCGGGGCTTGTTGGATTCCCTGCATCACGAACTCGGCAACGGCCCGGTCCGGGTCAGTGGGCTTCAGCCCGGGCCAATGCGCACTGGGCTGCGCGCGCGCGCATTTACCCATGAAGAAGACGCGGTGGCGGTCGATCCGGTCAACTACGCGCAGGCCTGTGTGCAGTTGCTGGCCGCCGACGGCGCGCCGTGGCGGGGAAGGGTGCTGGAACTGCCTGCATGACTGTCCTGTCGGCAGCCTTGATGCTGTTCCTGATCCTGGATCCGCTGGGCAATATTCCCGTTTTCCTGAGCTTGCTCAAGCCGCTGACACCTCGCCGGCAGCGGGTAGTGCTGATCCGCGAGTTGCTGATTGCCCTGGTCGTATTGATGGGTTTCCTGTGGGGCGGGCGTTATGCGCTTGAGCTCATGCACCTGCGGCAGGAGTCGGTGGCCATTGCCGGTGGCATCGTGCTGTTCCTGATCGGTATCCGCATGATCTTTCCCCGGCCGGAAGGTCTGATGGGGGCGGTGCCTGACGGCGAGCCTTTCATCGTGCCGATGGCCATCCCGTTGGTGGCCGGCCCCTCCGGCATGGCAGCGGTCATGCTGATGGGCAGCAACGAGCCCCATCGGCTGGGGGACTGGAGCTTGGCGCTGCTGTTGGCATGGGGTGCCACGGCCGCGATCCTGATGTCGGCGCCCCTGCTTTACAAACTGCTGGGGTCCCGCGCGTTGATAGCCCTGGAGCGGCTGATGGGCATGCTGCTTGTCGCTATTTCCGTGCAGATGCTGCTGGACGGGCTGGCGGCCTACCTCACGTCAATCCATTAAGCGATTGATTCGGCGATTCTTGTCTTGTTGCAGTGCCGCACGACTGTCTTGTTCCAGTCATAAATTGTCATTACCGTGTTAACCTTATCTTAACCGTTGCGGCTGCAACCGCCTCGGTAAGGGACCCCCAGATTCAAGCCGATCAGGCGCCCGGTTGACCCCGGGGCTGAAGGATCGCGTTTTTTCTCAATCGCCAACTCGTTTCGAGGCTACCTACCAATGAATCACCCTCATATCAGGATGTCCAAGCTTGCACTTGGCCTGGTTGTCGCCCTTGCGGCAGCCCCGGCTTTTGCTCAGAACACCTCCGCCGGCATCGGCGGCCAGGTCACCAACAATGGTGGTCAGCCGGTTTCTGGTGCTGAAATCACCATCACCCACGTCGAGTCGGGCACGGTCAGCCGTGCAACCACCGATGCGGCTGGTCGTTACAACGCACGCGGCCTGCGTGTTGGTGGCCCGTACACCATCACCATCAACAAGTCCGGTGAAGGCACCAAGACCGAAGAAGGCGTCTACCTGAGCCTGAGCCAGACCAACACTGTCAACGGCACCCTGGCCGGTGACCTTGCCGCGACCACGCTGGAAGCAGTGCAGGTCATGGCAGTGGGCGGTGGTTCGGACGTGTTCAGCGCCAACAAAATGGGCGCTGGTACCTCGGTGTCGCAGCAGCAGATCGAAGCGCTGCCATCGATCAACCGTAACATCCAGGACTACGTGCGTCTGGATCCGCGCATCAGCCAGAGCGACAAGTCGCGTGGCGAGCTGACCGTTGGTGGCCAGAACCCGCGCTTCAATGCCATCCGCATCGACGGTATCAACACCAGCGACACCTTCGGCCTGGAATCCAACGGTTTCCCGACCATGCGTCAGCCTGTGTCGATGGATGCCATCGAAGCAATCAACATTGACGTGTCCAACTACGACACCACCATCACCGGCGCTACCGGCGCAGTGGTTGATGCCGTGACCAAGTCGGGCACCAATGAATTCCATGGTTCGGTCTACGGTACCTACCGTGACAAGGACATGGTTGGCGATCACCCGGTCACCGATGCCAAGTTCAACGGCTTTGAAGATGAGAAGACCTGGGGCGCGACCTTCGGTGGCCCGATCATCAAGGACAAGCTGTTCTTCTTCGCAAATTACGAGAAGTACGAGCGCAGCCGCGCAGCACAGTCCTACGGTCCGCGTGGCTCCAATGCCACCAACGTGATCGATATCGATCCGAGCTTCATCGCTGAAGCCCAGAAGATCGCCAAGGACGTCTACGGCGTTGACATCGGCACGCTGGACGCACCTGCTGAAACCAAGCAGGAAGTCGAAGAGTACGCCGTCAAGCTGGACTGGAACATCAACGAAGACCACCGCGTCTCGGCTCGCTTCTCCAAGCTGGAACAGGTTGATCCGAACCTGGTCGGCAGCAGCCGCTCCACCTCCTACGGCGGTCACGGCATTTCCGCCGCCGGTCCGGCGCTGGGCCTGAGCAGCCGTTGGTACGACATCAACAAGGAAGTGAAGACCAGCGTCATCCAGTTGTTCAGCGACTGGAACGAAAACTTCTCCACCGAGTTCAAGGTCGGCCGCCGTACCTATGACTCGCTGAGCAGCGTTTACTCGAAGCTGCCGCAGATCATCATTGGTGGTGGCCCGGGCAACTCGGCAGTTGCTCCGCCGTACCTCAATGCCGGTGCTGACGAGTTCCGTCACGGCAATGACATCAGCACCAAGACCACCAACGCCTATGGCGCTGCCAACTGGTACGTCGGTGATCACACGCTGAAGTTCGGTTTTGATTGGGAATCGAACGAAATCTACAACCTGTACGCGCAGAACATCTGGGGCACCTACGGCTTTGCCAACCTGGATGATTTCCGTAACGGGCACTACTGGGTGTACGACCTGAATGCACCGGTCCCGGGCAAGGGCATGGATTCGGTGGCGATGCAGTACAAGCACCGCAACACCGGCCTGTTCGTGCAGGACACCTGGGCGGTGAACTACAACTTGAACCTGATGTTCGGCCTGCGCGTCGATATTCCGGATCTGGATGACGTGCCGGTGCACAACGAGCTGGTGCAGGAAATCTACGGTTACGACAACCGTCAGACCCTGGACAAGGCGCTGGTGCAGCCGCGCTTCGGCTTCAACTACACCTTCGACAGCGATCGTCCGACGCAGCTGCGTGGCGGCCTGGGCCTGTTCCAGGGTGCTGCGGCCAATGTGTGGGTGGGTAACTCCTACCAGAACAGTGGTTTCGGTCTGATTGGTTACAACCAGCGCATCACCTCCGATATGACGCAGGCGCAGCGCGAAGCGATCTGGGCCAACCTGCCGGTCTCGCTGGATCCGAACAGCCCGACCGTACCGTCGCCGGCTTCGGGCTACAGCATGATGGTCAACCTGATGGACAAGGGCATCCGCCAGCCGTCCGTGTGGAAGGCCAACCTGGCGTTTGATCACGAACTGCCGTGGTACGGCATCGTGGGCTCGGTTGAGTTGCTGCACACCAAGGTGAAGGACGCCATCGCGTTCCAGCGTTTGGATCTGGGCAACGTCAATGCCGTGCGCGGCCAGGACGGTCGTGAGATGTATTGGTCCAACGCGTACACCGGTACCGGTGTTCGCGCTGGAAGCAACACCAATGTAGGCGCCATCGCCGACACGATCCCGGGCTACGAGAACGTGACCGGCTGGCACAACGACGGTGTGATTCTGTTGAAGAACACCGACAAGGGCCGCAGCACCCAGTTCACCGCCAGTCTCAGCAAGCCGCTGACTGATGTGTGGGGTTGGTCGCTGGGTTACACCTACACCGACGCTACCGAAGTCAGCCCGCTGACCTCCTCGCGTGCTATCTCCAACTGGAACAACGTCGCCGGTCTCAACCCGAATGACGTCGTCGCCGGTACTTCCAACTACGAGATCAAGAACCGTTTCACCGGTAGCCTGCAGTTCCGCAAGGCGTTCTTCGGTGACAACTACACCACCTTCTCGATGTTCTACGAAGGCCGTTCGGGCCTGCCGTACAGCTGGCGCTTCCGGAACGATGCCAACGGTGATGGCTACAGTAACGACCTGTTCTACGTGCCGGGTGGCCGTGGTGACGTGATGTTCACCGGCGGTGCGGCGATGGAAGATGCCTTCTTCGCATGGTTGGATGGCCAGGAAGGTCTGGCGGCATACCGTGGTGGCGTTGCTCCGCGCAACAGCCAGCGCAATGCCTGGGTCAATACCTTCGACGTGCGCATCAGCCAGGAGCTGCCGACCTTCTTCAAGGGTCACAAGGCTGAGATCTGGTTGGACATCATGAATGTTGGCAACCTGCTGAATAAGGATTGGGGGCAGGTCAGCTATGCCTCGCCGTTCAGCGATCGCGGCGCTGCGTCCTTCGCAGGCATCGATCAGGCTACCGGCAAGTACATCTACAACTTCGATCCGAACGCTGTCACCAAGGTCAACCTGACCGATTGGGAATCGCGTTGGTCGATGCAGGTGGGCTTCCGCTACAAGTTCTGATCGCTTGATTGATCGGATGTAAACCGAAAACGGCCGGGGCAACCCGGCCGTTTTCCTTTTCATGGGGGCAGCGCTAAAGTCGATCGCCAAAGAGAAGGAGTTGAAGTGGAAATTATCAAGAGTGAAGGGGCAGCGAGGGCGCTGCCGGTGCAGGATGCGCGTATCTACCCGCGTGGCGGGCTGGATGTGCTTTCGCGTACCGAAGTGGCACGGCTGCGTGATGCATCCGGTGGCGGTATGCATGAGTTGCTGCGCCGTTGCGCGCTGGCCGTGCTGACCAGCGGTAGCGCCTCGGATGATCCGCGCGCTGCACGCGATCTGTATCCAGATTTCGACGTGCAGGTAACGCAGCAGGATCGTGGTGTTCGCATTGACCTGAGCAATGCGCCCGCGGCGGCCTTCGTCGATGGTGAAATCATCCGCGGTATCGCCGAGTTGTTGTTCTCGGTGGTGCGCGACCTGGCCTACATGGCCATCGAATTGGGCCCGGAATACGCATCGGACCTGGAGACCTCTGACGGCATCACCAATGCGGTGTTCGGTGTGTTGCGCAACGCGCGCATTCTGCAGCCAAGCGACCCGAACCTGGTGGTGTGCTGGGGTGGCCACTCGATCTCGCGTGACGAGTATCTGTACACCAAGCAGGTGGGCTACGAGCTGGGCCTGCGCGGGTTGGACATCTGCACAGGCTGTGGCCCGGGCGCGATGAAGGGCCCGATGAAGGGCGCCACCATTGCGCACGCCAAACAGCGCAAAACCAATACGCGCTATATCGGCATCACTGAGCCGGGCATCATCGCCGCCGAATCCCCGAATCCGATCGTGAATCACCTGGTGATCATGCCGGACATCGAGAAACGCCTGGAGGCGTTTATCCGTCTTGGCCATGGGATCATCGTGTTCCCGGGTGGTGTGGGTACCGCCGAGGAGATCCTGTATCTGCTCGGCATTCTGCTGCGCGAGGAAAACAAGGA
Organism: Stenotrophomonas sp. Iso1; assembly: GCF_027497995.1. GTDB lineage: Bacteria > Pseudomonadota > Gammaproteobacteria > Xanthomonadales > Xanthomonadaceae > Stenotrophomonas. Next base: position 372,100 of record NZ_JAODBT010000002.1, read on the forward strand.
GCTGCCGTTCCCGCTGATCCTTAGTGGCCCGGCCATCGCTGCGCCTTACTTCGAGCAGATCGATCGTTTCATTCGCCTGACGCTGGGCGACAAGGCCGCTGAGCGTTACGAGATTGTTGTTGGTGATCCGGTGGGCGTTGCGCGCAAGATGGCGCAGGGTATCAAGCGCGTACGTGAGTTCCGTCTGGCCCAGCGCGATTCGTTCTTCTACAACTGGCAGGTGGAGATTCCGCTGGAGTACCAGCAGCCGTTCGTGCCTACCCATGAAGCAATGGCTGGCCTGAATCTGCACAAGGGGCGTCCGGCGCCGGATCTGGCGGCTGACCTGCGACGTGCGTTCTCCGGCATCGTTGCCGGCAACGTCAAGGAAGAGAGCATGCGCCGCATCGAAGAGTTCGGGCCGTTCAAGATCCACGGCGACACCGAAATGATGCAGGCACTGGACGAATTGCTACGTGCGTTTGTCGAGCAGCGCCGCATGAAGATCTCGGGTGAGTACCACCCGTGCTACCAGGTGGTGGCTTGATCCTCGGCGTCTGAGTACGTCTGAAAGCCTCCTTCGTGCAACGCGAAGGAGGCGGGGCCGCGGAATTGTAAACGTGGTATCTGGCGCGAGATGCTTGCTGCTGGATATCGCCGCGACGAGGGAGTACGGAAGCTTCGGTCTGAAATCAGACGCGCCGTGGTGGCTAGTTGGAACTACTGCTATCCAGTCCAAGGCATGCCTGCAAAAGCTGCCGAATGTTCTTCAGATCGGAAGCGTGACGGTGGCGATATGCCGTCCGTTTTCAATGCGGGTGATGACGTCGCCTTCGCCGTTGGTCATCGCCTGGATGCGGGCCTTGGTGGACTCCAATCCGACCTTGTGGCTGGTGCGCAACGGTCGTGCGCCACCTGACGGCAAGTTGTTTTCGATCGTGATGCTGATTCGCTGCTTGTCCTGCGCCACCGAGATGCGGATTTCACCACCTTCGGGCGATGGCTCAATGCCGTGATGGATGGCGTTCTCGACCAACGGCTGGATGGAAAGCGTTGGCACCTGCAGCTGTGGAAGTGGCGATGGCAGTTCCCAGTGGACGTGCATGCGCTCACCGAAACGCAGCGCTTCGATTTCCAGGTAGCGTTTGGAGAGGGCGATCTCCTCGGCTAGCGGTATCTCCTGCGGGCCCGCCAGTGCGGCGCGAAAGAGGTCGGCCAAGTCCAATAGCAGGCGCTCGGCATCCTCCGGTCGCTGGTGGACGAGCGCTGCGCCGGTATTGAGTGTGTTGAACAGGAAGTGCGGGCGGATGCGGGCCTGCAGGGCCTCCAGCTCGGCTTGTTTGGCGCGGACCGCAAGTTGGCGGGCGCGCCAGTGGTTCTGAAACGCCGCCAGGCCTAGCAAGCCGAAAGTGACGGTGATTCCCGTGAAGCGCAGCAGGGTTGGGAGCCAGTTTTCTGAAGAGATGGGTAGCACGCTTTTGAGTGCCCACCAGCTGGCGGTGCAGACAAGCAGGTTGCAGGCCACCAGCACCAGCAACGTGATGTTTGCGATCCACGTCGGTGGCAGTCGAGACAGCGGGTTGCGCAGCAGATACAGCGCGCCCAGCGTCGACAGGGATATCCACTGCACCATCAGTGACAGGGCGCCGAACAGCACCCACCGGTTGTCGTTGTGCTCCGGTGCCAGTGCAAGAATGATGGCAAGGCCTTCACCGGCCAGGATCGTCCAGGTGATCGCCGGTGCCTTCCATAGGGTGTCCAGCGGCGTGATGGTGGGCTGTTTGGGCATGGGCGGAAGACGGGTTGCCATTGGTCATGGGCGATGTGCCGTCCATCGGCCTGCGGATGACGGACGGGCGGGGCTGGCTTAGCGTGTCAGCTTAGTCAATCTGGGGAGCTTGCGCATGGTCGGGAACATTCCGGCGGGGAGCGTAAGGGCGCTTGGGAAGCGCTACGGCAAGGGCTTTACGCTGGTCGAACTGATGGTCACGGTGGCGGTGGCGGGCATCATCGCGGCCATTGCTGCGCCCAGCTTTAGCAAAATGATCAGCCACAACCGTTTGGTGTCCAGCGGGAATGAAATGATCGCCGGCCTGCAGGTTGCTCGCACCGAAGCGATTACGCGACGAGTGACGACAACCTTCTGCCCCAGCAATGACGGCGCAAGCTGCTCAGGTGCAGTCGGCAATCAATGGATTGTGCTCTCGACCACGGGGGTGTTGCGCTCGGTTGCAGCTAACCCGAAGGTCTCCCTGAAGACCAGCGCCAATGTCGCGAGCGGTAACACGCGCATTACATTCACGCCTTCGGGCTTTGTCCAGGTGGGTGCAAAAAGTAGCGGCACCATCTCGTTGTGCGCAGCGGACCTTTCCGGTCAGAACGCGGTGGACATTTCGGCTGCGGTGGTGCGCATCACCAGCGCCAAGCGTGAGGCGGGCGCGAACTGCTCCGCTCCGGGAGACATCTGATATGAAGAACAACACGCGCATGAATTCGGCGCCAGCCAGGCAGCGCGGCATCGGCATGATTGAGGTGATGGTGGCCGTGCTGATTCTAGCTATTGGTGTGCTGGGTATCGCTGCCTTGCAGGCCATAACTTTGAAGAATACTGGCAGCTCGGCCAGCCGCACCCAAGCAGCCGTGCAGGTGTATTCGATGATGGACATCATCCGGGCTGATCGCGGCAATCTGGCTGCTTACAACACCAACATCTATGTCGCAGGTGAGTTGGACAAAGGCGATCCGGGCAGCATGGAGGGATGGCTAGGCGAGTTGAAGCGGACTGTCGCGCCTGATGCCATGGGTCGGGTGGTCTGCGTTGCAGACAGTATGACCTGCACAGTGGGCGTGCAATGGAACGACACGCGTGCCACTGGTGGTATTGCTACGGAACAGGTTGAGGTGGCCAGTCAGTTATGAAATCCAATATGGGTGCCCATCAGCGGGGCTTTACGCTGATCGAATTGATGGTGGCGCTGTTGCTGGGCCTGCTTGTTGTGGCTGCCGCAGGCAGCATTTTCATGTCGAATCGGCGCGTATATGGCGCCAGCGAAGCGGTGAACCGCATCCAGGAAAACCAGCGCGCTGCGTTTGAGATGATTGCACGCGACATCCGTGAGGCCGGTATGAATCCGTGCTCGCGCTTCAATGCAGCCAATCCGATCACGGTGCAGATCACGGCACCCAATGCGCAATTCTGGGGTCGTTTCGCCAATGGCGTTTTTGGTGGCACCGCAGGTGGGCGCGATTTCGTTGCCTTGTATCTGGCCAATGGTCAGCAGTACCGGGTCACTGAGCATGCGCGGCCGGATAACGCGCTGACCCTGAACTCCGTTGACAATCTGGCAGCAGGTCAGCAGTTGATGGCTTGTAACAGTGACCACGCCATTGCCTTTCAAGCGACGGCTGTTTCCGGTTCAACGGTGGAACACGCAGCTGGCACGAATTGCGGGGCAGGGCTTACGCCGGCACCGGATGCCGGCAAGTGCAGTGAAACGATTTCGGGCCCCGGTTATTGCTTCCATATTGAAGGCGTGCCGAGTGCGGCAGATTCGCTCGCCTGTCCGCGCGGTATTGGCCGCTCCCCCGGCTTTGTGGTGGCACCTTATGAGGCGCGCTGGACGGTAGAAGACAACGGCCGAGGTGGCACCTCGTTGTATCGGGTAGCGCAGAACGGTCGGAGTGAGATCGCCGAAGGCATCACTGACATGGCAGTGCGCTACAAGGTGGGTGATACGGGCGATTATGTGGATGCAGCAGCTGTGGCCGGTGGCAACAATTGGTCGCTGGTGACCGCGATTCACCTGGTGATGACGTTCCAGGCGCCGCGTGGAGCGATGGCAGCCGGTGATGTGAAGGGTGAAGACGGCACTGTGCTGCAACGGACGATGCAGGATTTCATCGTGCTGCGGAACCATCAGGAGGACATCCTATGAAAACGATGAATTCTCTTTCGATGCGGCAGGAACAATCCGGCGCTGCTCTGATCGTGGTGTTGATGTTGCTGATTGTCATCACCTTGCTGGGGTTGGCATCAATGCGTGGGGCGATCATGCAGGAGCGCATGGCGGCCAATACGATTTCCCGTGGGCTTGCCTTCCAAGCGGCAGAAGCGGGCCTGCGCCAAGCGGAAATCGTGGTGCGCGACGCCGCTACGGTGACCTTTCCTGCGTCGGGATGTGATGCCGGTCGCTGCGCGACCCCAAAGCCCGATGAAGAGCCCGCATGGGCCGCCAGTGATTTCTGGAAAGATGGCGGTGGTCAGTACCAGGCCGGCAAAGCGATGATGAGCTACGACGGTGAGGTAAGCATTGAGCCGCGGTTTGTGATCGAGGACTTTGGCACTTCAGTCAGTGGGGGCGGCGCGTCGGATTGCATTGATGTGTCCAAGGCCTGCATCAAGACCACCGAACAGAGCGTTTATCGCATCACCTCACGTGCCGCCACAGTCGCTGGCGCCGAGGTCATTGTCCAATCGTTGTACCGCCGTTGACGGGGCATGCCATGAAAACCAATTCTCATTCCAACCGTGCCTTGGCCGAGCGCATCCGTACTGGCGTATGCACTGCGCTGCTATCGATGATGGCAGCAGCTTCCGCACAGGCGGCTGATACGACCTCGTTCCCCAACTATCCGCTGCTGACCGGCGGTGACTCGATCCCGCCGAACATCATGTTGATTCTTGATGACTCTGGATCGATGGGCTATCTGCGCATGCCCAACGACAGCAGCAGCAACTTGAACGATAGCGTTTCTGATCGGTCGTATATCAACAATACGCTCTACTACAACCCTGACAGAAATTACTATGCATGGCGTACCGCCAGCACCTCGCTTGACGATCGCTTGGCGGCGGCCAATTTCAAGGCTGTTTCCACATCGGGAACGGCCATTAGTGGTTCGCGGGATTTGCGTGATAGCACCGAGTCGTTTTTCTATATTCCCAAGACCGGGGTGGCAAATCCAGGGACGAGCTCGGGCAATTACGACAAGTACCGCATCGCGAGCTCGACTTCTTCGGAGAGCCATGATGGCGGCGTAGTACAGCGCCAGGCGTCTGATTCCAGTCAAATACTTAGTGATCGGATTTCTTCTATAGCCGGCAGTGGCCGTTCCGCGTGCTTTGCCGTGCCTGTATCCGGCTGGGAGGCCGTTGCGTTCAGAATTTCGGGCAGTCAGAACGCTCGTTTGTATGTCTATTCGTCTAGCAACTGTTCCGGGCAAATCGATAGTAGTACCGGCAATGGTGATCCCAAAAATTTGGCGGTGGATGTTACATCGCTGTCGGTGGTCTATTTCCAGGTCCAGAATGGTAGTAGAAATAGCTCGATTTCTAATATCAACTACACCGCAACAGTCTCGCGCAACTGGGTGGATGCCACGCCGCTGCGTACGTCCAAGGACAAAGATGGCAATGTGCAGGGGCCGCGTGCGCAGGCCGACGAACTGCAGAATTTCGCCAATTGGTACCAGTACCACCGGACGCGCAACAAGATGGCCAAGGCGGGCGCATCTGAAGCGTTCGGACGTTTGGGTAAGAACTTTCGCGTAGGTTTTGACACCATCTGGAATCGCGGTGGGAACCTAGGAAATGTGTTGGGTTCAGCCCCGGCATATCCGATTCCTTACCAATCCAACGACGGTCTGTTTGAGGCGGGAAATCGCCAAGACTTCTACAGTCGCCTGCAGGGTGCCAGTGCCAGCGGCAACACCCCGCTGCATGGCGCGTTGCAGCGCTCAGGTCGCTACTTCAGCACTGATGACCCGTGGAAGGACAGCACGGGCAACATGCTGGCTTGTCGCCAGAACTATGCATTGCTTACCACCGACGGTTACTGGAACCAAGCTGATAGCAATGGGGGTTACAACCCCAAAGTGGGGAACGCCGATAAGGGTAGTACCTACGGAGACAATTATGAAGACACGCTGGCTGACGTGGCATATCACTACTGGAAGACCGATCTGAAGCCGGGTCTGGCCAACGACGATACGCTGAAGACTTGGCAGAACATGGTGACGTTTGGCATCTCGATCGGTCTGCAAGGCACGCTGGATCCCACCAAACCGCCGCCGAGCACGTGGCCGGACCCCATCAGGAACTCCGGCGGTCAACGCATTGACGATCTGTGGCATGCCAGCCTCAACGGGCAGGGTAGCTTCGTGGTGGCTACAGACACGGATCGGTTCGCCAATGCATTGGACGAAGCATTGAAGAATATCGCCTCACGCAGCGCATCTGGCTCCAATATTGCGTCCAGCTCAACAAAAACGGAATCAACCACACTGACTTTCGTGGCAGGGTTTACCTCCAATAGCTGGATTGGCGACATGATTGCCAGCCCCTTTAATGCGGCGTTGACCGGCGTTTCGAACACGCCGCTTTGGGCGCTATCCAAGACCTTTGCTGCAGGCGGCGCCAACGCCAATTTTGCACAGCGCACCGTGCTGACCAGCTTTGGCGGAACGGCACAGGTATTCAACAACGGACTGAGCTCGGCCAGCGTGTTTGCGCGTAGCGCAACAGGCACGGCTGCTGCGGTCAGTGCGGCGGACAACATCGACTACCTGCGCGGCGTCCAGAGTAAGGAAGAGGGTCAGAAGGATGGCGTGCTGCGTAAGCGTGCTTACCCGCTCGGCGATATTGTCGATTCCTCACCGGCTTTCGTGGAGGATTCGGGCACCGTATTCGTGGGGGCGAACGACGGGATGCTGCACGCTATCAGCGTGAAGGATGGCAAGATTCTGTTCTCGTACGTGCCGAAGGGTCTGGATTTCGCGGAAATGGCCAAGCTCAGTTCGCCGGACTATGAGCACCATTACTTCGTTGACGGTCAGATGGATGTGATCAGTCGTGCCAATCAAGGCAATGGCAAGAACATCCTGGTAGCGGCATTGGGGCGCGGTGGTCGCGGCGTGTTCGCGCTGGACGTGACCAACCCAACATCGATGGGTACCTCCAACGTGTTGTGGGACCAGACCTTCCAAACGCCGGCGACGGGCGCTGATCCGGATGGCGACATGGGCTATGTGTTCGGCCCGGTTCGCATCCGCAACGGTAACGCGGACAAGACGTATGCACTGGTGCCTAACGGTATCGACAGCCCCAATGGGTCGGCGACGCTGTATGCCTACGAGCTGTCGTCAACTGGTTCGGTGGTGAAGACGCACAAGTTGGTGGCCGGCGGTGGTCCTGGTAATGGTTTGATGTCCACCGGCATGGCGGACCTCAATGGTGATGGCAAGATCGATGTGGTCTACGGCGGTGACCTGAAGGGCAATGTCTGGCGCTGGAACTTCGAGGGCACCAATCCCGGCGCTGCTGTGAAGCTGTTCCAGGCGGTTGATTCAAAGGGTGCGCCGCAGGCAATTACCGGCGGCTTGGGCGTAGGCCGTGACACATCCGGCAAGGTGTTTGTTGGCTTTGGTACGGGCCGCTTCATCTCCAACTCGGATGTTCCCGGTGACGGCATCACCTCGCAGGTGCAGAGCATCTACGGGATCATTGACACGAATTCGACGATCGCTGGCCGCACGGCGCTGGAAGCACGGACCATACCGTTTTCCGGCAAGACCAAAGATGGACAGGATGCCCGTGGCTTTGAGGCCTACTCGGTATTGGGTGGCAGCAAGCAAGGTTGGTATATCGACCTGCCGGTTCCTGAGCGGGTGACCACAGGGCCAACGATCTATGGCTCGGCGATGTATCTGACCTCGGTGATTCCGGCTACCGGCGTGGATTGCAGCGGCGCCAGCGGCACGGGTTTCGTCAATGCCATCAATCTGTTCACAGGTACCAGCCCCAAGAGTGGCGGTTATTTCACCGACGGAACGGGCTTGACCGACAAAGACGGAAATAGTGGCGTCATCGGCTCCGTCGGCGTCAAGGGTGGTATGCCGACCGAAGTAAACGTGACCGACACGCTGGTGACGGTGGGTACCGGTACGGGGCCCACCGACCTGAGCAGTGGTACCGACAGTGAGGGCATCAACACGCCCACTGGTGGCAAACCCAGCCGCATCAGCTGGCGTGAGATCCTGCCGGAATGAATAGGGGAATGAAGATGTCCAATCAAAAAGGTTTCACGCTGATTGAGCTGATGATCGTGGTGGCGATCATCGGCATCCTTGCCGGTATTGCGTACCCCAGCTACGTCGAGCATGTGGTCAAGACGCGGCGTGTGGCCGCTGCGGGTTGCCTGCTGGAAAAAGTGCAGTTCATGGAGCGCTACTACACCAGTCATCCCACCACGGGGTATGAGGACGCCGAGTTGCCGGACAATACGGCATGTGACGCCGAGATTGCCGAGCACTACGATATCGGGGTGGATGGCGCGATCAGTGCAACTAGTTTCAGCCTGACCGCCACGCCGAAGGGGTCGCAGGCCACCAAGGACACCACGTGTGGCACGTTGGGAATCGACCACGCCGGTACGCGTACAGCGAACGGAGCGACGGGAACGATTGCGGCGAAGTGTTTCTGACGCAGGTTGTTGTTTTCATGCGTTGATCTGCGATGACATGAAATGAAGATGGGCCGCCGGTAATTCCGTTGCGGCCCATTTTTTCTGGGGTGAGCAAACAATCATGAGAGAGGTGCATTGCTGTTTCTCTCACAGCAGGGCTCATTCCGCGTTTTCAATTTGTTGCGCGCAGGTTACGCTCGGCTTTCGGCAATCAAGTGATTTGCAAAAAGCCCCTCTCCAGCAAAGGGAAGAGGGGCTTGAAGTGCAACTGGCCTGTGTGGCCGCCGTATACCACTCAGTGATCAGTTGAACGTGTACTTCGCTCCCACCGTGAAGTAGCGGCCGATCGCGCCGCTGTAATGCAGCGGGTTGTAATTGACTGCGCCGTAGGTGAGCGGGTCCAGTGGGGCGATGCGATCGGTCACGTTCTGGATTGAACCGAAGATCTCCAGATCATCGGTGGCGCGCCAGCGGCCGGAAAGGTCGATGGTGTAGAACGCACGCAATTCGCATCCGCGCGGGGCATCGCTGCCGTCGACAAAGTGGTTGGCGCAGCTGTCGCCTTCGAACGCTACGTTGTCCATGCTGCCGATGTAGTTGGCAATGCCGCTGATGCTGAAGCGGTCCATGTCCCAGGTAACACCGAGATTGAAGCGGTCCTTCGGTGTGCCGATGCAGTTGGTGACGTCACAGTTGCCGTGCGTGCCTGCGTACTGGAATACAGAACCGGTGCCGTCATCGCGCTCGAACGAGTTGATGCGCGTCCATTGCAGATCCATCTGCAGCTTGCCGTAGTTGCCCATGTCCACGCGTTGGCGGATGTCGAAGTCAAAGCCGCGCACGGTGGTGGAGGCGGAGTTGATGTAATCCACACTCACCGCCATCAATGTGCCGCTATTGGGAATGCCCGGCAGATCATTGTCGGAACGCACGCCGCGCCCGGCAGCCAACGCCAGGTCGGTGTCGCCCTGGTTGATCTCGTTGGTGCGCTTGATCTGCCAAGCATCAAAGGTAAGCGTGGTGGTCGGGGTTGGGTCAAGCACCAGGCCTACCGTGTAGCTCTTGGACTCCTCGGGTTTCAGGTTGGGATTGGGCGAGGTGATGATGGCCAGGCTGACGGCACAGTCACCTGCGGTCGCGCCCGGTGCGGGCGTCCCATCCGGGCAGCGCACCGGATCGCGTGCGGTACTGAAAGCGGCCAGCCCGCCATCGCCGGCTTCAGCCGGGTTGGGTGCGCGGAAACCTTCTGCATAGGTAGCACGCAGTGCGATCCATTCGGCCGGCGTCCATTTCAGGCCGATTTTAGGCGTGGTGGCGGTGTCGCCGTCTTTGTATTTGTCCACGCGCAGCGCGCCGGAAAGTTCAAACGAGGGCAGCAACGGCGCCACCATTTCCGCGTAGGCCACACCGACTTCCTGCGTGCCGTTGTAGGCCGAATAACCCAGGCCAATGATGTCGCCGATGTCGGTATACGACTGCGGATCCAATCGCGCTTTCTGTCGGCGGAACTCGGCACCCAATGCCAATCCGAGCGGGCCACCGGCTAGATCAACCAGGCTACGGGAGACCTTGAAGTCGAGCATGTCCAGGCTGGTCGATGCGTTGGCATGGATGGTGGGCGAGATGTAGTCGTACAGCGCCTGCGAATTGGCGCCGGCCTGCGCGCCGAGGCGCCACCAGCCCACGGGGCTGTTGGGGTCGGTCAACGCGGTGCGTACGTGGCTGTAGCGCAGGAAGCCCTTGCGTTCGTTCACCAGTTGCGTGGCCGAGTGCAGGTAGGCGGTGTCCACATCCCATTCGCCCCAGCGTCCTTTGACGCCTAGCAGGAAGCGGGTGAACTCGTTGGTGTTGTTGGTGATGCGCGGGCCTACATCGAACGCCGCGTAGCGTAGGCGTGCATCCACGCCGAGCGGATTGTCGGGGTGGTCTGCGCCCAGTACGGTGGCGCCGGGGCCGCTGCTGGCATTGACTGGCCCGCCGGGATAGCCCCAGGAGCCGGATACGCCATTGGGCGTGTTGTAGAACGTGTTCTTCTTCTTGGAATAGCCGAACTCGCCGTATAGCTCGAAGTTGTCCGACAACACAAAAGTGCCGCGTGCGAATAGATTTCCGAATTCCTCGCTGGGGCTCAGGCTTCGGAAATCCTGTGTTTCCCACAAACAGCCTCCGCCGGCATCGGGTGGGCTGATGCGGGAAAACTGTTCGCAGCCGGGCAACGATTGGTATAGGCCGGTTGCGGGGTCACGGATATTGCCGACGGGTGAGTTGCCGCCGACGGTGCCGTTGGCCGTGATGGCGCCGTTGAGCGGGAAGAACTGGCCGCCGGCAACACGCTCATAGCCATAGGGCGAGAGGTCGCCGTTGCCGATCCACTTGCGATTGCGCCGGTCGGAAATGCGGATGCCGTCGGTCTTGCTCACATCCAGGCTGATGAACGCGTTGAAGCCGTCTACGTCCAAGTCACCGGTGCCGGCGGTGAACGATGCTTTGCGTGCATCGCCGTCGCCATCCTCGGACATGCCATAGGACGCCTTGAGCGTGGCACCGGTGAAGTCCCGGCGCAGAATGATGTTGACCACGCCAGCGATTGCATCGGAACCATAGATGGCCGACGCGCCGTCCTTGAGCACCTCAACACGCTCCACCGCATCCATCGGAATGACGCTTAGGTCGGTGAAGACTTTCTGGCCGTCATCCGCCAAACCATATGGCGCCATGCGTCGGCCATTGAGCAGCACCAACGTGGAAGCGGCGCCGAGTCCACGCAGCGACACACCCGAGCCACCGCCCGCAAAGCCGGTGCCAAAACTCTTGGGAATGGAACCGGCGCCGTCACTGGTCAGCGTCTGCAGGTACTCGCCGATGGTGGCCTTGCCGGTGCGATCGATATCTTCGCGCGTGATGACCTGGACCGGCGATGCGGTTTCCATGGAGGCGCGGGGGATGTTGGAACCAGTAACGGTGATCTTGTCCAGCGTAGTCGCTTTTTCCTGCGCCATTGCCAACGGTGCGGCAATGGCCAAGGCGAGTGCGCTGGGAGCCAGTAGCAGTGAACGGGGCGCAAGGGCGCGGCCGGTAAGGCAGCGGCGGGTAACCCGCCATGGAAGTGAGCGTTTCACGGTCTTCTCTCCTGGGGACTGCGGCAGATGAACCGCCCGGAGGCGGTTTTGGAGCATCGACGGCCGCGAATCTAGGTATTCACCAGGTGAGGCAAGAGTGAAAAATCAATTAATAGGGGGGATATTCAGGTCACCCGCAAGGGAGCGTTCAGATAATGCTCCCTTGCGGGCATTCAGCAACTCAGCCCAGTTTGAAATCAACCGGGATCAATCCGTAGGCCTGTACCGGACGGCCTGCGTCGATGGCGGGGTGGAATTTCCAGCGGCGCAGCACTTGATTGCGGGCGGCAGTGTCCAGGCTTCGGTTGCCGCTGCTGCGTTCGATGGTGACTTCCAGGGGAGAACCGTCTTCGCCGACCAACACGCGCAGGGTGACGGTGCCTTGTGCGCCGGCAATCAGGGCATCACGTGGATAAGCCGGTGCAGGGGCACGCTGATAACGCAGTGTCACGCCTTCCAGCGGTGATGATGGCGCGATTGAATCAATGGCCGGAGCGGTGGCGTCTGTGGGCGCGACGTCCACCGGTGCAGTGACGATAGCCTCGGTGGCGAAGATCGGCATCGGTGCGTTGTCGACCGGCGCGGGCAGGGCGGGTTGGCGAGGCGGTGAGGGCGCGCGAGTGACGGGGATGGGATCAGGGCGCGGAGGTGTGGGAACAACCGGCTTTACTTCCGGCACCTGCCAACGGGCTTCGGGTGCAGCGTCTTTGCGCAGGGGGGCTTGGGCCAGCGGTATCAGCAACATGCCAAGCGCCAGGGCGTGCAGGGCGATGGCGGTGCTGTAGGCGAAGATGCGGGACGGTTCGAAATGCAGCGACGTATTGCGGGGTTGCGTGCGGACCATGTTCCACCTCCATGCGTGGGCGTGTGACAGAAGACAACGCGCGATGACGCAGGACGGGGTTGCAGGTTCCGGCCCGCGTGAAGCCAGTGCGCCTGTAAATCCCATTGGCGGCAAGCGGGGGGCGGATTTTGGGTTATCTGCCGGACAGCTTTGGTCGGCTGGCAATGGCAACTCCATCTCGCCTTCGCTGCGTAGAAGTAGAAGGGGAGGGGCGGATCGTGCCGCAACCCCACGCAAGATCGGCACTATGGTTGCCGCGCTTCTGCCCATTTCTATGCCCTGGGCGAGGGGATAGGGGCGTTGCGGTGTGTTGGTTCTCCCCGCGCAGGTATCCCCGTGCTGCGGCAGGAGCGGTGCTGATTGACAGGTCAAGGCCAACGTCAGGCTTCGTGGCGGATGCTGCGTTTTGTAGGTACAGCTTCTTTAAACGACAACGGCGCCCTCCGGCGCCGTTGTCGTTTCGCAAAGAACGCTTGAATCAGCGGCCCAGCTCGAACACCACGTCCAGATTGACCGACAGCGTGGTTTCACCGGGCGACACCGCCGTGTCCATGGCAGCAGCCCCGGCCGACTTCATCATCATCATCGGTGCCGGACGGAAGCCGCCCTGGCTGCCTTCGGAGATGCTGACGATGCGGCGCACGCGCAGGCCCAGCGATTTGGCGTAGGTCTCGGCACGGACCTGGGCCTTCTTCAGGGCAGCCAGACGGGCTTCGTCGTAGACCGGCTCGGGCTGGTCGATTTCAAAGCTGGGGCCGTTGATCTGGTTGGCGCCCTGTGCGGCCAGGCTGTCCAGCACCTTGCCCAGCTTGGTGATGTCGCGCACTTTCAGGCTGACGGTGTTGGTGGCCTGGTAACCGGTGATCTTCGGTGCTTCGTTCTCGGCGTAGCGATATTGCGGGTTGAGATTGATGCCGCTGGTCTGGATATCACGCTCGGCGATACCTGCGGCCTTGATCGCCGCCATCACCTTGTCCATCTGCACGGCGTTCTCGCGCATGGCGGTGTTGCCATCCACGGCTTGGGTGACCACGCCGGCCGACAGGGTGGCGATGTCCGGCACGCGGTGGGCTTCGGCCTGGGCGGAGATGTTCAGCAGCGTGGCGTCGCTGGCGACAACGGTCGGGACGGTTTGAGCGTGGGCGGTCATCGTGGCTCCCAGGGCGAGTGACAGGGACAGCAGCAGCGGGGCAAAGGCGTGATGGCGGCGCATGAGGATCCTCCTTGGATTGGATCGTGAAGTTGAAGTTCGGAGCGATGAACGTGTGGTGAGCCAGCGTGGGGTTGCTGTCACATTCGCGACGCGGTGGATCATTCAGGTAGCTGGCGCAGGTTATGCTTCCGCGATGCTTTATCTTGCCTCCCGCTCCCCCCGTCGAAATGAACTCTTGTCCCGCCTTGGCGTGCCCTTCCGTGTCCTGGACACGGACGTGCCGGAGGTGCGTGGCGTAGGTGAGCCAGCCGAAGCCTACGTGTGCCGGGTGGCATTGGACAAGGCGCGCGCCGGTTTGGCCTTGGTTGCTGATGATCCGCAGGCCGTCGTGCTGGGCTCGGATACCGAAGTGGTGCTGGGCGACCGGGTCTACGGCAAGCCGGCTGACGCGGCCGATGCGGCGGCAATGCTGGCCTCGTTGGCGGGCCGTACGCACCAAGTGATCACGGTGGTGGCGCTGGCAGCAGCAGACCGCCACAGGCTGGAGACGGTGACGTCTGAGGTGACCTTCGCGCCGATGAGCGCGGAACAGATCGCCACCTACGTCGCTACCGGTGAGCCGATGGGCAAGGCGGGCGGCTACGCGATCCAGGGGGGCGCGGAGCGTTTCATCAGCCATCTGGCCGGAAGTTATTCAGGGGTAATGGGCCTGCCATTGCAGCAGACCGCGGCGTTGTTGTCGGCGTTCACTGCGGGGGCGGCAAGCAGTTCCATGGACAAGGGGGAGTGAAGGACGTGTCCGAAGAAATTCTGGTGAATGTCACCCCGCGCGAAACGCGCGTGGCGGTGATCGAAAATGGCATGTTGCAGGAGCTGCACATCGAGCGCGGTTGGCGCCGTGGCGTGGTCGGCAACATCTACAAGGGCAAGGTGCAGCGGGTGATGCCGGGCATGCAGGCCGCGTTCGTTGAAGTGGGGCTGGAGCGCGCGGCGTTCCTGCACGCCAACGATGTGGTGCGGCCAGCCCCGGTGGCCGCCGATATTGATGAAACCGCGCCCGCGCTGCCATTGCCGTCGTCGGTGCCGATTGTCGAGTTGTTGCGCGATGGGCAGGACGTAGTGGTGCAGGTGGTCAAGGACCCGATCAGCACCAAGGGCGCGCGTCTGACCACGCAGATCAGCATTCCCTCGCGATATCTGGTGCTGCTGCCGCAGTCGAAGATGGTTGGAGTGTCGGCACGCATCGAGGACGAGGCCGAACGTGCCCGGCTCAAGTCGCTGGTCACTGAGATATCGGCCCAGCATGGCGGCTACGGCTACATCGTGCGTACCAATGCCGAAGGCCAGCCGGCCGAGGCGCTGGCAGAAGACATTTCGTATCTGTCGCGCGTGTGGAACGTGGTCGAGCGCCGGGGCCGTGAGGCCGCGTCATGCAGCATCATCTATGAAGACCTGAGCCTGCCGCTGCGTTCGGTGCGTGACTTGATCCGCAAGGACGTTGACAAGGTGAAGGTGGACTCCAAGGAGACCTTCATCCAGCTAAAGGCCTTTGTCGCCAAGTACATGCCGGTGCTGGATGAGAAGCTGGAGCTGTACACCGGCGACCGCCCGATCTTCGACATGTTTGGCGTAGAGGATGAAATCGTCCGTGCGTTGAACAAGCAGGTGCCGCTCAAATCCGGCGGCTATCTGGTGATCGACCAGACTGAGGCGATGACCACCATCGATGTGAACACCGGTTCCTTCGTTGGCCAGCGAAACCTGGAAGAAACCGTATTCCGCACCAATCTGGAAGCGGCGCAGACGGTGGCGCGGCAGCTGCGGCTGCGCAATCTGGGCGGCATCATCATCATCGACTTCATCGATATGGATGACCCCGAGCACCGCCGCCAGGTGCTACGCACGCTGGAAAAGGCGCTGGCGCGCGACCATGCCAAAACCACGGTCTACGACTTCTCGCCGCTTGGTCTGGTGGAGATGACCCGCAAGCGCACGGTCGAAAGCCTGGAGCGGCAGTTGTCGGAGACCTGCCCGCAATGCAGTGGGCGCGGCAGCATCAAGACCACCGAGACGGTGACCTACGAAATCTTCCGTGAGATCACCCGTGCCGTGCGTCAGTTCGAGGCCGCGCGTCTGCTGGTGATTGCCTCGTCCAAGGTAGTGGCGCGCATCACCGATGAGGAATCAGCGGCAGTGGCGGAGCTCGAAGAATTTCTTGGCAAGAGCATCCGCTTCCAGGCCGATGACCAGTACCTGCAGGAGCAGTTTGATGTTGTGCTGCTCTGATCGCCGTTCCGCTTCCGTTGTGGAGGGCGGCGTTGGCGAATGACCACGCTGTGGCACCACCGTTTGCGTCATCTCCGACGTCATGTGCTGTTCGCACTGGCGCTCGTATTGGTGGGCGTGGCTCTGCTGGTGGGCACGCTCAGCCAGCTGTTGCCGATGGTGGAATCGCACCCGGACAAGGTCGCCGCCTGGCTGAGTGAGCGCGCCGGTCAGCCGGTCGCTTTCGATCGGTTGGACACGCGCTGGACCCGTCGCGGGCCGCTGCTGCAACTGGACGGCCTGCGCATTGGCAGCGGCGGTGGCGTGCGTGTGGGGCAGGCCGAAGTGCTGGTCGCGCTGTACTCCGGTCTGTTGCCGGGCGCGCCGTTGACCGAACTGCGCCTGCGCGGGTTGGCTCTGACTCTGCAGCGCGCCGATGACGGGCGCTGGTCGGTACGCGGCCTGCCCAATGCCGACAACGGTGGTGATCCGCTCGACACGCTGCGTCGCCTGGGTGAGCTGCAAGTTATTGGCGGCCAGCTGCAGGTGGCCGCACCGTCTATCGGCGTGCAGGCGCGTATCCCGCGCGTCGATCTGCGTCTGCGGGTGGACGGCCAGCGTCTGCGGGTGGGTGCCAAGGGCTGGATCGACACTGCCGCACCGCCGTTGACCGCCGTGTTGGATTTCCAGCGTGACCGCGGCGATGGCCAGGCATGGCTGTCTGCCGAGCCGGCTGACCTTGCCGCGTGGTCCCCCTTGCTTCGCTTTGCTGGCGTGCAACTGCGGCAGGGCAGCGGTGAGCTGAGTGGCTGGGTGCAACTGCACGATCACCGCGTGGTGGCAGTCACCGCCGAAGGCGAGCTTGAGGACGTGCAGCTTTCTGGCGCGCCCCTGCAGACGGCGACCGACGCACCGTCCACCCGTTTCAAAAACCTGCAGTTGCGCGCGCGCTGGAAATCCATCGACGGTGGCTGGCGCGTAGATGCACCGCTGCTGCGTATCACCGAGAGCGGCAATGCGCAGGTGCTTGATGGCCTGTTGCTGGCAGGTGGCAAGCATTTCGCTCTGCAGGGCAAGCAGCTCGATGCTGGCCCGCTGCTGCGGGTAGCGGCTCTGAGCGAACGGCTGGCACCTGACCTGCGCCGTTGGTTGTACCAGTCGCAGCCCAAGCTGCGCTTTGCCGATGTCAGCATCGTCGGTGATGCCGATGGCCCGCTGCGTGCCGATGGCGAATTACTGGATGCCAGCTTCAATGCCGTCGGCAAGAGCCCGGGCCTGAGTGGCCTGCGCGGTCGTTTTGAAGGCGATGCACAGGCGGTGTCGCTGCAACTGCATCCCGATCACGAAGTGCGTTTCGACTGGCCCACCGGCTTTGGTGTGCCGCACGATCTACGTCTGTCCGGTGACCTGATCGGCTGGCGTGAAGGTGCTGGCTGGCAGGTGGGCACGCCGGCGTTGCGCGTGCAGGGCAGTGACTATGCCGCCGATGTGCGCGGCAGCATGTGGTTCCAAGGCGATGGCACGCGGCCGTGGATGAACCTGGCCGCCAAGATTGACGACGTCCCGCTGACTGCGGCCAAGCGCTTCTGGGTGCGATCGAGCATGAGCCAGGCCGCCGTGGACTGGCTGGACGCCGCGCTGGTGGATGGCACCCTGCGCGGCGCCACCGGTCTGGCCGTGGGTGACCTGGACGACTGGCCCTTCAACGACCACGACGGCCGTTTTGAGGCCGGCGGGCATATCACTGGCGGCAGCATCCGCTTCCACAAAGACTGGCCGGTGATGCGGCAGGTGGATGCGGGCATCAACTTCATTGCCAACGGTTTCGAGCTGCAGGGCAGGGGCGAGCTGGCTGGGGTGAAGGTGGACCGAATGCAGGCCGGCATCGCCGACTTCCACGAATCGCAGCTGCGGGTACGCGCGACCACCGTGGACGATGGCAGTCACTTGCTGGCGATGCTGAAGCAGAGCCCGTTGCAGGCCACCTACGGCGAGACGCTGGACAATCTGAGTGTGGCCGGGCCGGCCGGTGTGACCTTCGACCTGCTGCTGCCGTTGCACCGTGAAGAGGGTGCGGGCCGCCTGCAGGGCACGGTGGACTTGCGGGGCGCTCGCCTGGCCGACAAACGCTGGGATCTGCAGTTCGACAACGTGCGGGGCAGCGTGCAATACGGCAGCAATGGCTTCGATGCGCCGGCTTTGCAGGTGCGTCACCAAGAGCGCGACGGCGTACTGGCGCTGCGCGCGGGTGATCCAGTCAAGGATCCCGCGCATGCCTTTGAGGCCGAACTCACGGCCGCGCTGGACGCGGGCAATCTATTGAATCGCACGCCGGAGTTGGGTTGGCTGAAGCCGTATGTTCACGGCACGTCGCACTGGACGGTGGGCGTCACCTTGCCCAAGGTCGCCGCGGGCAGCCGCGTTGCGCCGCCGACCGTGCTCACCCTGCGTTCGGACCTGCAAGGCACGCGCCTGCAGCTGCCGGCACCGTTGAACAAGCCGGCTGGCGACGCGCTGCCCACCACCGTGCAGGCAGCGTTGCCGATGGGCAGTGGTCGCATAGATGTCGCCTTTGGCAAGTTGATGGCCCTGGCTGCGCGCAGCCAGAACGGCAAGACCGGCGTGCAGGTCACGATGGGTAGCGATCGGGTCGATCACGAACCGCCCGCCGATGGGCTGGTGGTAAACGGCCGCACGCCGTCGCTGGATGCGCTGGAGTGGATCAGCCTGGCGCGCGGCGGTGACGATGCCGCTCAGGACAAGGACGGGTTGGCGCTGAAACAGGTGGACGTGCTGGCTGACCAACTGCTGCTGGTCGGCGGACGCTTCCCGCAGACACGCCTGCAGTTGCGGCCCGGTGCCGATGCGGTGGCCGTGCAGCTTGACGGCCCTGCGCTGGCGGGCAACCTGCATATACCGCAGGCCGAGGGCGCCACCGTCAGTGGTCAACTTGAGCGTGTGCATTGGCAGGCTGCCAAAGCAGCAGCCATCGAATCCACCGACACCCCGATGGCACCGGTCAATCCGGCCAATATCCCGCCACTGGCACTGGATATTGAAGACTTGGAGTTCGGCACAGTGAAGCTGGGCCAGACCCGCCTGCGGACCCAGCCATTGGCCGATGGCCTGCGTGTGCAGGAGCTGCAGATCCGCGCGCCCAAGCAGACCATCGACGTGCAGGGCCAGTGGCGTGGCATGGCCGCACAGGCGCGCACCGAAGCCACCGCCAACGTGCAGACCGAGGATCTGGGTGATCTGATGCAGCGGCTGGGCTATGCCGGCCAAGTGCGCAGCGGACAGGGACAAATGCAGTTGCAGGTCAATTGGGACGCCGCGCCGATGGCATTCAGTTTGGCCAGCCTTGAGGGCGGCTTGAGCATGAACCTGCGCAATGGCCAGCTGCTCGAAGTGGAGCCCGGTGCCGGCCGTGTGCTCGGCTTGCTGAGCGTGGCGCAGCTGCCGCGCCGGTTGATGCTGGATTTCCGCGACCTGTTCTCCAAGGGCTTGGCCTTCAATCACGTCGAAGGCGCAGTGCGCTTTGACGGTGGCATGGCCAGCACCGACAAGATCGCCATCGAAGCACCCGCGGCCAACATCACCATTCGCGGCCAGACCGACCTGCGCAGCCAGCAGTTCGACCAGACCATTGACGTCAACCCGCGCTCGGGCAACCTGCTGACCGTGGTCGGCGCCGTGGCCGGTGGCCCGGTGGGCGCGGCAGTGGGCGCGGCGGCCAATGCCGTGCTCGGCAAGCCGCTGGGCGAAATCGGCTCCAAGACCTATAAGGTCACCGGGCCCTGGAAAGACCCCAAGGTGGAAGTGATCGACCGCGATAGCCCGCGCACGCCACCACCGGTAATCACACCGGCGGCCGCGAGCCCCTGAGAAGCTGTGCGCAAGTCCTCTGCATGAGTGGCGTTGCCAGCCAAAGCTTTACTGCGCGCGCTATGTACCGGTGCGTGAACCACCTTTGATTCCCGCTGGCTTGCGAAGCGCAGGCCCGGCCCCCATCTGGAATGCCATGACCGACAACGCCCTCACGCTCGCCGAAACCCGCCTGCTGCTGCCCGCCGGGCTGGACGCAAACCGCCTTGAACGCACGTTTGGCACCTTGTTGGGGCCGGGCATCGACTTCGGCGACCTGTATTTCCAGCATTCGCGTCGCGAGAGCTGGAGTTTGGAAGACGGCATCGTCAAGGACGGCGCCCATTCCATCGAGCAGGGAGTGGGCGTACGCGCCATCTCCGGTGATAAGACCGGTTTTGCCTATTCCGACGATATCCAGCCTGCCGCACTGCTGGCTGCTGCGCAGTCAGCGCGCGCCATTTCCCGCGACGGTGGCGCGCAGGATGTGCGCTCGCTGGTGCGCGGCAGCGGTCGCTCGCTGTATCCCGCGCTGGACCCGGTGGACAGCATTGGTAATGAAACCAAGGTTGAGGTGCTCAAGCGCCTGGACCGTTACCTGCGCGCGGCAGACCCGCGCGTGCAGCAGGTGATGGTGAGCCTGTCTGGTGGTGTGGATACGGTGCTGATCGCGCGCAGCGACGGCGTACTGGCTGCCGACGTGCGGCCGCTGGTGCGTTTGAACGTGCAGGTGATCGTGGAGCAGAACGGCCGGCGCGAGTCCGGTTACTCCGGCGGCGGTGGCCGTTACAGCTACGAAGAATTGTTTGCCGGCGACCGCCCGGAGGGCTTCGCCCGCGAGGCGTTGCGCCAGGCGTTGGTCAATCTGGAGGCGATCCCGGCCCCAGCGGGAATGATGCCGGTGGTACTGGGCCCAGGTTGGCCCGGCGTGCTGCTGCACGAAGCGGTGGGCCACGGCCTGGAAGGCGACTTCAACCGCAAGGGCACCAGCGTCTACGCCGGTCGCATCGGCGAGCGCGTGGCGTCACCGGGCGTCACCATCGTTGATGACGGCACCCTGGACGGCCGCCGTGGTTCGCTCAACATCGACGACGAAGGCACGCCAACCCAGTGCACCACGCTGATCGAGGACGGCATCCTGGTCGGCTACATGCAGGACACACTCAACGCCCGCCTGATGGGTGTAAAACCCACCGGCAACGGCCGCCGTGAATCTTTCGCGCACATGACCATGCCGCGCATGACCAACACCTACATGCGCGCTGGCAACCACGACCCGCAGGAGATGATCCGTTCGGTGAAGAAGGGGTTGTACGCGGTGAATTTCGGCGGCGGGCAGGTGGATATCACCAGTGGCAAATATGTGTTCTCGGCGACTGAGGCTTACCTGATCGAAGACGGCAAGATCACTGCCCCGGTAAAGGGCGCCACGTTGATTGGAAATGGCCCGGAGACGATGCAGAAGGTACGCATGATCGGTAATGATCTGGCACTGGACGAAGGTGTCGGCGTCTGCGGCAAGGACGGGCAGAGCGTGCCGGTCGGCGTAGGCCAGCCGTCGTTGCTGATTGAAGGGATTACCGTGGGCGGTACGCAGGCCTGAGGTGCTGGACTACAGCTCTCATCATGGCGTCCCCATCTGCCCAAAAGGGGCAGATGAGAGGGCGCTTCCCACAATGAAACAGCAAACAATGCGTTGTGCCGTCATCTCAGATGACGGCAGCCGGACAGGATCACTCCTGTTCTTCGTCGTCCGCTTCGTCATCGTCCACGCCGGCGTCAAGCCCGGCGAGTATCGGTACCAGCATCAAGTTGCGCAGCACCTGGTAGATCTCACGGTAAGCACGCGGCGGCTTGTTCTTGGCCTTCTCGGCCAGCGCGTTGCGTACCAGCGTGCGCAGCTCCTGGCGATCGGCTTCGGGATGTTCGTCCAGCAGCTCGGCCAATGCAGCGTCCCCCTCGGCCAGCAGGCGCTCACGCCAGCGTTCCATGCGGTGCATGATGGCTACTTCGCGGCGTGAGGTTTCGCTGTTGGCATCCAGCGCGTTGCGGATGGCCTCCAGGGTTTCATCGTCTTCACGACGCATCTGCTTGGCCAGGAAGGCCAGCTGGCGCTTGCGTGCGCCGTGCGAGGTGATGCGCTTGCTGTACTCAATATGTTCCAGCAGGCCTTCCGGGATCGGCAGCCGGGCCAGCTGGGCTGGGGTCAGGTCCACCAGTTGTTCGCCCAGCGCCAGAATTTCCAGCGCTTCGCGCCGGTTCTGGCTGCGGCTTTCGCCTAAAAATTCACCGGTATCTTGGTCGCGTCCGCGCATCGTACTGCTACCCACTAAACTTCAGTTATTGAAAATCCGGTCACGAATGGCCGGGGTTACGCGAGGATTCGCATCATCCGGTTCCGGTCATATCTGACTGGAACCCTGCGCGGGCCTCGCATCACATTCTTGAGTCCGGCCGAGGTGGCCGGCTCTTCGCAAAGGATCCGCACCCCGCCCGGGCAGGCTACGCCGGGCTGTGTGAAGGGGATTCGGCCAACAAGGATAAAGCATTGAACGCCATTACCACCCACAACCCCGCCACCGACGACAGCCTGCCGCGCCTGGAACAACTGGCCGGCATCTCCCAGCGGCTGTTGGAGAAGGCCCGCGCCATGGGTGCCAGCCAGGCCGAGGTCAGCTGCAGCGAGGAGCGCGGGCTGGATGTGAACGTACGCCTGGGTGAGGTGGAAACCGTGGAATCCACCCACGACCGCGGGATTGCCGTGACCGTGTACTTCGGCCAGCGCAAGGGCAGTGCCAGCACCGCGGACCTGCAGGAATCCAGCCTGGAGGCGACCGTGGCCCAGGCATGCGCCATCGCGCGGCACACCGAGGATGACCCCGCCGCCGGCCTGGCCGACGCCGATCTGATGGCCACCCAGTTCCCGGATATGGACGGTTGGCACCCGTGGGCACTCAGTGCCGATGAGGCGCTGGACCTGGCGTTGGCCTGCGAAGCAGCAGGGCGCTCGGCCGATAGCCGTATCAGCAACTCCGATGGCGCCTCGGCGGCAACCGCGCAGAGCCTGTCGGTGTATGCCAATTCGCACGGTTTCATCGGTCGCGAGCGCAGCAGCCATCACTCCATCGGGTGCGCGCTGATCGCCGGCCAAGGCGATGGCATGCAGCGTGATGGTTGGTACACCAGCGCATTGGCACGTGAAGATCTCGACGACGCAGCACAGGTCGGTCGCATCGCCGCCGAGCGGACGGTGTCGCGTCTGCAGCCGCGCTCATTGCCGACCGGTGAAGTACAGGTGCTGTTTGCCGCTGAAACCGCGCGCTCGCTGATCGGCCACCTGCTGGGCGCGGTATCGGGCGGCGCGTTGTATCGCAGGGCCAGCTTCCTGCTCGACAGTGTCGATACGCAGTTGTTCCCGGAGTGGTTTGCCATTGATGAAATGCCGCTGCTGCCGCGTGGCCTGCGTTCCAGCACCTTCGATGGCGAAGGCGTGGCCACGCGCAACTCGGCATTGATCACCAACGGCGTGCTGCAGCGTTACATCCTGGGCAGTTACTCGGCGCGCCGCCTGGGCTTGAAGACCACGGCCAATGCCGGTGGCGTGCACAACCTGAAAGTGGCGGCCAATGCGGGCGACCGTGCGTCCATGCTGTCGGGTATGGGCAGCGGCTTGCTGGTGACCGAACTGATGGGGCAGGGCGTGAATGGCATCACTGGCGACTACTCACGCGGCGCTGCAGGGTTCTGGGTGGAGAACGGGCAGATCGCCTACCCGGTGGATGGCATCACCATCGCGGGCAACCTCAAGCAGATGTTTGCCGGCATCGAAGCGGTAGGTACCGACGTCGATCGGCGGTCGCATGTTTCGGTTGGTTCGATCCTGGTGGGGAAAATGACGGTTGCCGGTAACGATTGACGCGCATATTAATAGGCGCGGGCTATTCTTATCCCGATTTAGGCGTCATCCTTATGGCGGCTAAACCGCAACAAATCTCAACCCATAACAAGGATCTAGGGGACGCAATGAGCGACTATCAGAACAACCCACCGCCGCCGCCGGCTGGTGCCAACACTTCGGACGACAATTCGCTGGCAATGCTGGTGCACCTGTCGGGCATCTTCTTCAGCTTCATCGTTCCGTTGATCGTGTGGCTGATCAACAAGGACAAGCCGGAAAAGGCGTTCCTCAACGAGAACTCCAAGGAAGCGCTGAACTTCCAGATCACCCTGCTGATTGCTTACTTCGTGAGCGGCGTGCTGATGGTCGTGCTGATTGGTTTCCTGACCTATGCCGTTGCCTGGATTGCCTGCGTGGTGTTCGCCATCATTGCTGGCCTGGCAGCCAACAAGGGCGAAACCTATCGCTATCCGGTTGCCCTTCGCCTGATCAAGTAATCAGCGCGTAGGCAATAAGAAAAGCCCGGGATTTCCCGGGCTTTTTTGTGCGCGCAGACTCTAGGCGCGCAGCATCAACCAGGACGATGCGCAGCTCAGTGCGAGCGGCGCACCGTCAATTCACCCAGCGCGGCCAATGCAGTGGCCGATTCGCCGAACGGGGCCAGCGCCAACTGCATGGTGGCGGCCAGTTCGTCGAGTGTGGTCTTGGCACCGTCCATGCCCAACAGCGAAGGGAAGGTGGACTTGTCCTGCGCCTGGTCTTTGCCTGCGGTCTTGCCGAGCTGCTCGGAACTGGCTTCCACGTCGAGGATGTCGTCGCGTACCTGGAAGGCCAGACCAAGCGTGTCGGCAAATGCGTCCAGCCGCGCAAGTTCGTCGTCGTTGGCGTTGCCGCATAGGGCGCCCATGCGTACCGCCGCACGGATCAGTGCGCCGGTTTTGAGTGCATGCATGCGCTTGAGGTCGGCCAATGGCTGTTGCTGGCCGGTGGCGTCGATGTCCAGGGCCTGGCCACCGCACATGCCGGCCGCACCCGAGGCGCTGGCCAGGGTGCGCAGGCAGGCCAGTGCTAATGCGGCGGGCAACTCAGCCTCGGCCAGTACTTCAAAAGCACGGGTCTGCAAAGCGTCACCGGCAAGAATGGCGGTGGCTTCGTCGAACGCGATATGGGTAGTCGGGCGGCCGCGACGCAGGTCGTCGTCGTCCATTGCCGGCAGGTCGTCGTGCACCAGCGAATAGGCGTGGATCAGTTCGACCGCAATAGCCGCTGCATCCAGGCGGGAATCATCGGCACCGAACAGGTGGCCGGCAGCGTAGACGAGCAACGGACGCATGCGCTTGCCGCCGCCGAGGGCCGCGTAACGCATGGCTTGGTGCAGGCCCTTCGGGGCCACGTCGGGATCGGGCAGAGCGCGTTGCAGTTGCTGTTCGGTGCGTTGCAGCCAGGCGGCAAACAGGGCGTCAGTCGTCATTGCCAACACTGTCGAACGGCTCGGATTTTTCCGGCTGGGCGGGATCGGTGAGTAGGCGCACGCGCAGCTCGGCCTGTTCCAGCGCCTGCTGGCACTGGCGATACAGGCCGACACCGCGTTCATAGGCAGCCAGCGATTGCTCCAGGCTCAGATCACCGGCTTCCATCTTCTCTACCAGCAGCTCCAGCTCATCGAGCGACTGCTCGAAGTGGGCGACCGGCGAGGCTTCGTTGGGGGACTTCTTGGGCATAGGGGGAAGTGTGAGCGGCCAGCGGGAAAGGGTCAATTCACCGGGCCGGCGGTTGCCACCGCAGGTGCGCGTCATGTGCCTGCAACCATTGCTGCAGCAGCGCGGAAATAATGCCGTCACCGGCCGCCAGTACATCGTCGCCATCACATAACAAAGGCAGGTGCGCGCGTAGCCACGGCGGCGTGCTGGAGGCTTGTAGGCGATGTTTGAGCTGGTGGGAGTGCGTGCGCCCGGGTAGTTGAATGCGCTCACCGCCCTGACGTTGGCGCAACGTGAGCGGCGTGTCGAACGCGCTGGCACCGTGCAATGACAGCGTGGCGCCATCGGGTAATTGCGCCGGGCTGCTGCCATCCCACTGCGCCTGCCAGCCGGGCGGCCACTTCGGAAATGAGGTTGCTGCATGCAGATGCCCGCGCCAGCGAATGATCCGTGCGTCGCCCCAGCGGAATTCGGCTTGCTGGTCATCAGCGGCATGCAGGAGGTGTTGCTGGATGCTGCGTACGCCGTTGGCTGGCAGCGGCAGCAGTCCGCAGTGGCGGGCCCAACAGCGCAATACGCGCGATTGGCGGGCGTCGACCAGTTGCTTCAATGCGGTGATGGACAGTGTCTTGTCTGCGCCGAGGCAGGTTTGCAGATCATCGGTGTCCTGCTGCTCAAGCAGGTGCGCGGCATCGGCGGCCAATCCCGCACTGCGGGCCATCGCAGCGGCGGCATGCGGCCAGCGTTCACGCAGCAGCGGCAGAAGCTGCAGCCGCAGGAAATTGCGATCAAAACTGTCGCTGTCGTTGCTGGGGTCGTCGATCCATTGCAGCCGATGATGCTGCGCATAGGTTTCCAGCGTAATGCGGGACACGGGCAATAAAGGGCGCCACAACTGCCCATCGCCGAACGCGCGTAGTTCACGCATGGCGGCCAGGCCATCGATGCCCGATCCGCGCAGTGCACGCAGCAGGAAAGTTTCAGCCTGGTCGTCCTGGTGGTGTGCCAAAGCGAGCCATTCGCCTGCCTGCAGCTGTGCCTTGAAGGCGGCGTGGCGGGCATTGCGAGCCGCCGCTTCCAGTCCGTCGCCAGTGTCGCGCGCAACTTCGACATGCATCACCTTCAACGGAATCTTCCATTGCTGGCAGATGTCGCGGCAGTGCTGTTCCCATGCATCGGCTTGTGGCTGCAGGCCGTGGTGGACGTGCACTGCGCGCAGGCTGCCCGGCGCACGTGCGGGGGCGGTGGCAAGCAGGTGCAGCAGTGCAGTCGAATCCAGTCCACCACTGAAGCCGACCATCACCGGGAGGTCGGTCGCAGCGTCGAGCAGGGAATGTGGAAGCAGGTTCATGGCGGTGCCGAGTATCGGCGCGGGGTGCGGTAACCGCAATTGGTGTGCGGCGGGTGCGTGAGCAGGGATCGTTGTTCACGCGTAGCAAGCGGTGACAGCAGAAGGAACCCAAGAGCGCAGGCCGGGGAAGCGGCCGTGCATCCGGGGCTTTCAGTGGTGCCAGTGATGCGATGCGCAACCGGGATATTTCGAATTCACCGGCTGCGTCGCGCCTACCTTGGGCAGCAGGGCGGCGGTCACCGCAGGCAGGGGGTCATCGTGGGTCTGGCAGGCGCTTGCCTTGGCGGTCAATGCGGAAATGTTGGCCGCCGATCATCGAGGTATGGCCGCTCGCATCGGGTGTGCCGGGGTGACAGTTCTCGCAGACCTGCGCGATTCCCTTCTCGAATGGCCAGCCCCAGCTGAAGCGGGCGCTGAAGGCAGGTTGCAACTGCGTGTCGTAGTAGCCAAGGCGGCCATTGATCACGGAGCGGGTCAGGCCTTCCTGAAAATAGTCCGGGCCATTGTCGTAAAGGATGACCGGCAGATAGCGGCCATCGCGGCGCACGTAGTAGTACTGATCGCCCGCCTGGAGGGAAGCCAGCCCGTCTTCATTGAAATTGAGCTGGGCCAGTGCGTCGGCCGAGATGGTCAGCGTACCCGGTGCGGTCTGTAGGCAGCCCTCCAGCACCACGAAATCCGAGGTATCACGGCGGTGGCAGGCATCGCCTGCGCTGGCGATGCCCGGCAGCAATGCCAGTGACAGCAGGGCTGCCACTGGCCAGCTACCGATAGGCCGGCGTGCGAAGGTCACTGCGCCTTGCGTTCGAACTGCTTGGGTTGCGGCAGTTCAACCGGCACTCCGGCGACATCGCAGGTGCCAAGCGCACACAGGCGGTCACGCAGACGCGGGGTGGCCTGCACGATCAGGTGGTAGATGGTGTTCTGTTCCATCGTGCCGCGTACCGCCGTGCTGCCGGGGCCGCGTGCCCAGATGCCGACATCCTCACCGCCGTGCGATTCGCTCTTGGACGGCACCAAGGCTTCCTGCATGTAGTCCGGGTGCTCGGTGTCGACGTGGGTCAGGTCCGGTCGGCCATTGGCCGCCTCAAAGCTGCTTGGGCCATGCGGGAACTTCTTGGGGCCAGCCGGCTGCTGATTGGTGGCGCCGGTGTAGCCGGGGCCATTGGCGTAGCTGAGCGTGGTGTAGGGCATGCCCATGCCGTCGCGGGCCAAGTCCAGCGCGCCCATGCCGTCTTCGCCGCCCTTGTCCTTGACCTTGCCCAGGATGGCATTGCCACGTGCCGGGTAGCCGACGAAGTTGAGCGTATGCGAGTGGTCGGCGGTGACGATGATCAGCGTGTCGCCGGCCGAGGTGGCGTCCATAGCGGCCTTCACTGCATCGGACATGGCAATGGTGTCGCCCAGTGCACGGGCGGCATTGCCGCTGTGGTTGGCATGGTCGATACGCGCGCCTTCCACCATCAGTACGTAGCCTTCCTTGTGCCGGGACAGGTTGGCGATGGCTGCGCGGGTCAGTTCGGCCAGCGACGGCTCACCGGCACGGTCCTTGGCGCGGTCCTGCTCGTACTGCATGTGGTCCGGCTCGAACAGGCCGAGCAGGGCCGGTGCATTGGCGGCGGCTTTGAGCTGGTCTGCGTTCCAGGCATAGGCGCCCTGCGGATGGGCGGCCTGCCATTCGGCGACCAGATTGCGGCCGTCCAGGCGCAGCCCAACCTTGTCGGCGTACTCCGGGTCCTGCTCGTTGATGGTGGTGAACTGGCCGCGACCGCCGCCCAGTGCGACCAGCGGGCCGCGACCGTAGCGCGAAGTGGAGAGCAACTGCTGGGCGATATCCACGCAGCCAGCAGCCTTGGCCGCCTCGGGCAGGTCGGTGTCGTTTTCCCAGTTGCGCTCGGGCGAGTGCGCGTAGGTCGCTGCCGGGGTGGCGTGGGTCAGGCGCGCGGTGGAAACGATACCGGTGGCCATGTCGGCGCTGTCAGCCAGTTGCAGCCAGGTCAACAACTCCTTGTTGAGGCTGTCGGCGCAGTTGCTGCGGCTGCCGGCGCTGACGCCGATGGCGCCCATGTGCGACTTCACGCCGGTCGTGATGGCCGTCATGGTGCCGGCTGAATCGGGGGTCTGCGAATCGGTGTTATAGGTCTTGCTGAATGCCGTGGCCGGGAAACGCTCCCAGGACAGCAGGTTCTCTTCGCCCGGATTGCCCTGGCGCTGGCCTTCCAGAATGCGTGCGGCGGCCACGGTCGTCAGGCTCATGCCGTCGCCCAGGAACAGAATCACGTTCTTGGCCTTGCCGGCCATGGCGCCATTGGCCGCTGCACGAGCCGCACCATCGCGATACCACCATTGCGGCGTTTCACCTTCCGGGTGGGCCACTTTGGGGACGTCCACGATGATCGCCGAGGCGCTCCCGGAGGACTGGGGCGCGGTGCTGGCGCAGGCGCCGAGTAGCAGAGTGGACAGGGCGGCTGACAGGAACGTGGTTTTTTGCATCTTTGGTGACACCGGCGTGAAGACAGACGGCCATTATGGGCAAGCCCGGAAGGCATGCATATGACACGCAGCTTTTCCCTGCCGGGATCGTGCTGCGGCAAGCCTTGCGCTATCGTGGCACCCTCGATTTTGTTTCCCGGATTCCCTTTATGAACGTGGTATCTGCCTGGCTGCGGATTCCCTTCTGGCAGCGTGTGGTGGGCGGTTTTGTGCTGGGCGCGCTGGCCGGTTGGGTCTTGGGTCCGGCCGCTGAAACCTGGTTTGGCCCGTTGGGCGAGATCTACGTCACCTTGATCAAGATGATCGCGGTGCCACTGGTGTTCTTTGCGGTCATCAACGCCATCAGCTCGTTGCACGGCCAGAAGTCGGTGGCTGCGCTGGGCGGGCGTACCTTCCTGTGGTTCATCATCACTGCCACCCTGGCGGTGGGCATCGGGCTGGCGGTTGGCACGGTGATGCAGCCGGGTACTGGTGGGCTGAAGCTGAGCATGGACAGCGCCTACACCCCGCGCGACGTGCCCTCGGTGGCGCGGGTGTTGATGGATGTGGTGCCGTCGAATGTGTTCTACGCGCTGGCGGGCATCGGCACGCGGGTCAACGCCGCGGGTGAAACCGTGCTGGCGGCTGGACGCGGCTCGATCCTGCCGGTGATCTTCTTCGCTGGCCTGCTTGGCTTTGCCATGGTCAAGCTGGGTGAGAAGGTCACCGAGGCGCGCAAGCTGGTGGGCCAGCTCAGCGAAATCATGATCCAAGTCACCCGCTTCGTGCTGGAGATGACACCGCTGGGTACCTTCGGCCTGATTGCGGGGCTGGTGGGTACTTACGGTTTCGAGAAGCTGCTGCCGCTGGGCAACTTCGTGTTGGCCCTGTACGTGGCGTGCGCATTGCACATCGTCATCGTCTACAGCGGCTTGTTGCTGGCGCACGGGCTTAACCCGATCAAGTTCTTCCGTGGCGCGGCGCCGGGTATGCAAGTGGCGTTTGTGGCCTCGTCAAGCTTTGCGGCGATGCCGGTGGCGATGCGTTCGATTACCGAAAATCTCGGCGTCAACAAGGATTACGCCTCGTTTGCGGTGCCGCTGGGTGCCAGCATCAAAATGGACGGCTGTGGTGCAATTTACCCGGCGCTGTGCGCGGTGTTCATCGCGCAATACACCGGTGTGCCGCTGACCCCGGAGCAATACGTGGTGGTGTTGATCGCCTCGGTGCTGGGCAGCTTCGGTACGGCGGGCGTGCCGGGTACGGCGGTGGTGATGGCCACCGTGGTGTTGAGCGCGGCGAACCTTCCCTTGGAGGCGATTGGTTACCTGTACGCCATCGATCGCATCCTCGACATGATGCGCACCATGACCAACGTGACCGGGCAGATGGTGGTGCCGGTGATCGTGGCCAAGGAAACCGGCCTGCTCGATCAGCAGGTCTATGACGCCGCAGGCACTGTCGGCGTCGGGAGTGGCGATAGCCGCACGTGAGTCTGGCGAAATTGCAGTACATACCAACGAAGGTCGGCTTGCCGGCCTTCGTCTTTTTCTGCTCATCCAATTGAGGATGTGCCTCGCTGAGCGGGGCGTGGTGCCACGCAGAGCAGCACTCAACGATGACGCGGGAGCTGTTTTCTGCACCGATGTAGCAGGGTGTAACAAGGGCCTGTAACACGGTTGATACACCGGCTGGAGAACCGCACTGCAGCGTGCTGTGGTTCCGTGAATGGCGGCCGGTGTGTACCCACGCGCAGCCGGCCAGCTGTGACAGGGATACAGTTGAGCGGGCTGCTCGTCAGGCTAACTGCATTGTTTTAATTGAAGAAAGTGAGTTGGCACGGTTGCTGCTCTTAGTCCCCTCGTCGGATCACCTGGACGAGGCAATGGACAGCAGGATCAGTAATCGCATCACCGGCTTCATCGGCGCTTTGGTGCTGGTGGCGGCCAGCAGCTCGGCAGTACAGGCATCGGGGGCGCGTCAGGGTGTAAAGGCGCAACCGGGCGAGATCGTGTTGCTGCGTGATGTCTCGGCGCGGCCGGCGTATCGCATGCAGCCGCCGGGTATGGCGTTGATTGCCGATCCGTCGCCTCGCAAGGAACTGGCCTCAGCATTGGGCGCCGGTGGCATGGATGAGCTCAGCGATGCGGACTACGCTTCCATGGAGTCCGGTTTGGCAGGTAATTCGGTGGCCGGCCAGCACGGCCAGACCACGGTCGAACGTGTCACCTCCGGCATGGTCGGTGGCACGTTGGGACGCGTTACCGGAGACGGCGGAATGCTGTCCGGTGGCCAGCTCGCACGCAGCATCGGCGGCCCAATGGGCGCGGTGGGCGGTGCGACCCGCGGCATTGGTGATCAGGTGCGTGGCGCATTGGCGCAGTTCCCGCTGGGGCAACCTGCAGGGCCGGGTGGCAAATGAGCCGGCACCTTCTGACACAGATCATCGGGCTGGTCATGGGCGTAGCAATGGCTACGCCGGCGCTGGCGCAATCCAGGGCCGATCCCTATGCGGGCATGTTGTCGTATCTGTCCACTGACGCGCGTATCGACGGCAATGCGCTGGCCGGCGCCAATGGCGCGATTCTGGTCAACCAGGCCGCTGGTGATCTGAACCTGCAGGCCAACCTGCACAGCTTTGCCAGTGGCCAGCATGCCAGCGCAAGCGTGGCCTCAGTGCAGCGGCGCAATTCAGATGTCTTCAACAACCCGATGCAGGCCAGCGCCCGCATCGCAGGCAATGCATTGGCCGGTGCCAGTGGCATTGCATCGATCAATCAGGCCAGTGGCGGCGGCAACTCGGAATTGAACTCCGTGACCGCGACATTGGCCGCACAGGGCATACGCGAGGCAAGTGACGAAGCAATGGCTTCGTCCGCTGCGCTCGCGTCGGCGGGGGAGCAGTCTGCTGCCAATGATCCACGCGCCACACGAAAAGTGGGCGTGGAAGCATCCGCAATGCGCGGGTTTGACGGTGTGCTGCAACTCAATCAGATCGCGGGATCAGGCAATGCAGCGGAGAACAGATTCAGCATCTCCGTGCAGGGCACCCCGTGAGCAACGTTCCATCCACCCGATCCATCAGAAAATCTGAAGAGGGCACCATGAAAGCGAATAAATGGACAGTACTCGCTATGGCGGTCACCGCACTGACAACCAGTGCAGCGGCCAATGCGGCGGACGACCAGAACGTGAGCGCGAACATCGATCACCAGCACAACGTGACCGAAACGCGCAACAACGCCACCAATAACTGGAACGCCAACACCAACGTCAATACCAACGTAAACACCAATGTCGATACCGACATTGACCTGAAGCTGGATGCTGCAGCCAGGCTGCGTTACTCCGACACGCGTAGCAATACCGATACGCGTACCAACACCGAGACCACCAGCACCTGGTCCAGCGACGTCACCGAGAACGTCAACAAGACCTCCAACATCAGTGCCGACGAGCGTAAGGAAAAGAACAACCACGGCGTCGATGTGAATCTTGAAAAGGACATGCGCCTGAGTTCGGATGTCAGCTTCTCCGGTGACCCGACCATCACCGGTGACATCAACCTGGACTCGGCCGCGATTGCCATCATCGACAACCGTCAGTCGATCTCCGACAACCATGCCGAAAACGGCCTGTTGCAGAACGACGCGTCGATTGCCGATGACGTGGGTTCTGATGCCTCGGGCAATCTGGGCTTCAACGTCGCCGCCGGCGACAACAACGCCCAGGACAATGCGGCTGCATTGTCGGCTGCGGATGCTTCTTTCAGCTTCGGCATGGCCGATGCGGAAGTGTTCGTACACCAGAGCGGCATGAACAACACGACCATGAACTACGGTGTGACCAACACCGCAGGGATCGGCGGCAACGCTTTCTCCGGGGCAGCCGGCAACATCGGCGTGAACGTCACCTCGGGCAACAACAACGAGCAGAAGAACGCCCTGGCCGCTTCGGTGGCCACCAGCGCCTATGCAACCTCGAGCATCAGCTCCAACCAGGTGTCCTCGGGTAACGAGGTGAACAACGATGGCTACTACGACTATGTCGTGAACAGCTATGCCATCAACATGAGCGGCAAGGTAGCCGGCACCACCAAGGGCACCGGTACCGGCACCTATAACGGCACCGGCAACTCCTACCAGAAGACCAACTTCTACCCGGATAACTGGGCAGGCGACACGCATCCGGCAGGTGACCAGACAGGCCACTCGGATTGGGACAACCAGACCCAGGGTGCTGTAGCCAACCCGAACAAGCCGGGCGTGGGTGGCATGGCGTGGGATACCGACGAGAAGGGCAACCTGAGCTTCTCGGAAATGGGTACCGCCGATCTGACCGCAAGTTTGAGCGGCCATGTGATCGACGTGGATTGGATCGCGGTTGATGCGACCAATACCGCCAGCCTGTCGGGCAGCGCGTTCTCCAGCGCCTCCGGCAATATCGGCGTCAACGTGTCCTCGGGCACTGGCAACCTGCAGGCCAACAGCCTGGCATTGGCGGTTGCACAGCCCTCCACGGGCGGCGGCGGTGGTGGCGGTGGTGAAACCACTCCGTAACCGGAAACGTCATCCGCTTGGATGATGCTCCAGTCCTGAGCAACAAGCCCGGTCATCCGCCAATGACCGGGTGATTCCGGGAGCCCCTTGTTCCTCTCCCCCGTGGAGCTGGGGCTCCCACCTGCTGATGTTTTGGGAGATGCGATTCTCATGTTTCGCAAGACCGTGATCATGGCTTGTGCATTGCTGATGGCACCGCAGATGGTGCACGCCGGCGACGTCGCCTTCAGTGGCGTGTTGCCCAATGGCGGGCTGTACAACGGCCAGGTAGAGAGCATGCAGGAGCGTCGTTTCCGCAACCTGGTGCGACAGCACACCGATTACAGCTGCGGTGCTGCTGCATTGGCCACCATTCTCAAACATGCCTACCACTTGAACACCGACGAGGCGACGGTGATCGAAGGGATGATGGGCGTGGCTGATCCGGAACTGGTCCACCAGCGTGGCTTTTCGCTGCTGGATATCAAGCGTTACGTCGAGTCGTTGGGCATGCGCGGACGTGGCTATCGCGTCAACGAAGATCGCTTGGCGAGCCTGCGTGTGCCAGGGCTGGTGCTGATGGATGTGCGCGGCTTCCGCCACTTCGTCGTGCTCAAGCAGGTGCGCGACGACATGGCCGAGATCGGCGACCCGATCCTCGGCAACCGGCTGGTGCCACTGAAAGAGTTTCTCGAAGCATGGCCGTCACGCGCGGTGTTTGTGGTGATAGGCAGCGACTTCGACCGCAACACGGCACTACTGCAACCCAGTGAAAAACCAAGCGCGCGAGCGCTGGCCGCACGCCAGGGGCGTGGGCCGATAACCGATGCCGAACTGGTCGACTTCGGGTTTACCCATGCCGACCTGTTCTGAAGGAGCAATGTCATGAACCACTTCAAACCCTGCCTGCTGGTGCTTGCGCTGATACTCGCGCTGCCCGTCCAGGCCGGAGAAAACGAAAGCACAGCACGTCCGGGCAAGGGACTGCATGAAATCCCCGATGCCGAACTCAACTTGATGCGCGGGCGCTACACCGTCGGTGGCAACGCGGTGGCCTGGTTCGGTGTGACCATGATTTCCACCTGGCAGGCCGCCAACGGCCAGAGCCTGCAGGGCGCACTCACGCTGGGCATGGATTTCAGTAAGGGCAATACACCCAAAATCACCTTTACGCCGAGCGTCAACATCACTGCGGCCAATGCACCGCTGCCCGATGCCAGTGGCCGTGCCATTGACGGCAGTGGGTTGCAGAACGTCTCCGGCCTGAGCCAGAGCGTGCAGATTGCTGGCGACGGCAACCGGGCCAGCAACGTCCTGCATTTGAACGTACGCAATGACGGCGTGATCCCGGGGCAGGGGAGTGGAGGCGGAGCAAGCACCGCCACGGCACTGGCGGGCGATGCCAGTGCCACGGCCAGCTTTGACGGCAACACCGCGCAGTTGCAGCTGCGCATGGAAGGCCAAGGGGCGGTGCAGCAGTGGATGCGCAGTGGCAGCGTGGGCCAGAGCATCCAGTTGATGGCCGACGGTCAGCAGGTGGGCAACCGCCTGCAGATCGATCTGGTCAGGCAATCGTTGGGCGGCAACTTGCCGCTGGCACAGAACGTGGCGCAAGCCATCACGCTCAATCGGGGGATTGGCGGGGTGGGTGGCCAGTGAACGGCCCGTGCACGGCACGGGCATCGACATGGACAACGCAGAGGAACACGACAATGAACCGACTGGCGATGGCGGCGCTGGTGAGTCTGGCTGTGGTTTCGCCTTCAGTGGCGGCGCAGGAGGCGAAGGCCAGCAACAGCAGTGATGAAGAAGATGTGCGGGCGTTGGTGACGCAGTTGGAAGCGCTCAAGGCCAGCTACGCGCAGGAAGTGCGGCGGCTGCGCGAACTGGATATGCAGGTGCAGGCGATCCAGGCGCGAGTAGGTGGCAAGACGGCGCAGGCCATGGCCCCGGCACCGGTGCCACCGCAGGCAGCGGCGATCACCGCCGAGGCGGCACAGGCGGCGCAGAAGCCGGCGGGATCCGGCGAAGGCTATGCCAGCAGCGCCGTCGAGGCGCAGGAAGCCAAAGAGGCTGCACGACGCAGCGTGGATGACGTCAAACAACAGCAGTCGGCACTGTTCAACCGTCGCCTTACGCTGGAGAACAGCGTCAGTTACGCGCGCTATGACCGCAAGCAGCTCACGCTCAACGGCTTCCTGGCGCTGGATGCGATCTTCCTGGGCAACATCGCCATCGAGAACGTGGAGTCCGATTCGGTCACCTACAACTTCGCTGCGCGCTGGGGCCTGAATCCACGGCTGACCTTGAACCTGGACGTGCCCTACCTCGCACGCAAAACCATTTATCAGAAGGGGGGCGCCGGCGGCTCGGCCGCCGCCATCGCACAGGAGGAAACCCACGGCACCGGCATTGGTGATGTGACTGCCAGTGCCAACTACAAACTGTTCAGCGAACGTGGCTGGCGTCCGGAAACCGTACTGACCGGCGGCGTCACCGCACCGACGGGCCGCGAACCCTATGGCCTGGACTGGAAGGTGATCGAACGCGACGACGACGACTTCATCCGTTTTGCGGTGCCCGCCAAGCAGCCCACGGGCAACGGCATGTGGCAGGCCAACCTGGGCTTGTCGGCGGTGAAGACGGCGGACCCGGCGATCCTGTTCGCAAACCTGGGTTACATCCATTCGTTCAAGCGCAGCTTTGACGACATTGATGCCAACCCGGACACGACCAATCCGGGTGAGGTGAAGCTGGGCGGCTCGTACTACTTCGGCGCTGGTATCGCCTTCGCCTTCAACGAACGCACCAGCCTGAGCATCTCTTTCAGCGACAAGCTCAGCGCACGTGCGTCTACCCGCTATAAGGACGGCAGGTGGATGAAAGTGATCGGCAGCGACGCAAATGCCGGCACGCTGAATCTTGGCGTGACTTACGCACTCACCTCGAAGGCGACGTTCGTCAGCATGCTCGGCATCGGCCTGACACCGGATGCTCCTGACTTCAGCCTGGCGTTCAAGGTGCCGTACATGCTTTGAGCGCAGTAGTAAGCGTGCGCGCAGAGGATGAAGTGTGAGGGATAGCGGAAGGCAACAACTGCCCCGCTAATGCCGAGCCATGTTCGGCAGGGGCAGTTGCTTTTGCTTTCGTTTCCAAACCTTAGCTTAGCCTCGACACTCCAGCGCAGCGTGGCTTTTCAGCGCAGCGCTTCCAGTGTCAATTGATGCTTGCGACACATTCGATAAATGGTCACGCGCGACACTTTCATCATTCGCGCGCAGGCACTGACGTTGTAGCGGCTCTGCTGCAGGCACGACAGCAAGGTCTCACGTTCGGCATGGGTACGGGCATGGCTCAGTTCCCCATGACTGGCACCATTGCCGTCCTGGCTCAATTCCAGGTCCAGGCAGGTGATCAGTTCGCCCTCGGCGGTGATGGCCGCGCGCTGCACCCGGTTCAATAGTTCGCGCACGTTGCCGGGCCACTGAAAACGTTCCATCGCATGGCGGGCCTCACTGCTGTAACCGCGCGCACGAATACGGTGACGGCTACGAAAATCCGCCAGAAAATGCCGCGACAACAATTCAATATCACCATCGCGGCTGCGCAGCGGCGGCATCGAAAGGCGCAGTACGTTCAAGCGGTAGTACAGGTCGCGGCGGAAGCTGCCCTTGTCCACCGCGCGTTCCAGATCCACGTGGGTCGCGGCGAGGATGCGCACGTCGACATGGATGGGTTGATTGCTGCCGACGCGTTCGATGGTCCCTTCCTGCAGTACTCGCAACAGACTGGTCTGTGCATCCAGCGGCAGGTCGCCGATTTCATCCAGGAACACCGTGCCGTTGTGCGCGGTTTCAAACAGGCCATGACGGCGCGTGGTTGCACCGGTGAAGGCGCCGCGCTCATGGCCGAACAGTTCCGACTGCACCAGGGTGGACGGGATGGCGCCGCAATTCACTGCCTGAAAGGGTTTGTCGTGACGCGAGGACAGGCGGTGCAATGCATGCGCGGCGACTTCCTTGCCGGTGCCGGTTTCGCCGGTGATCAAGACCGGCAGATCGACCGGCGCGAACTTGCGC
The DNA here is from genome assembly GCF_027497995.1 of Stenotrophomonas sp. Iso1. GTDB lineage: Bacteria > Pseudomonadota > Gammaproteobacteria > Xanthomonadales > Xanthomonadaceae > Stenotrophomonas. The sequence continues at coordinate 409,824 of NZ_JAODBT010000002.1, forward strand.
AAGGTGGCGCGCATCACCAACATCACATCGCTCTCGCCCAGCAGCGTGTCGAGCACATCATCGTGGGCCAGTGCCAACGGGGCATCGCCGAGCGCTTGCAACAGCCGCAGCAGTTCTTTGATATCCGGCGGATGTGGAAACTGCTGCCGACACGCAGCAAGCAACGGGTGCGACAAACGGGTGTCGTCTTCACCCGGGGAGGGAGTGAGGGCAAACAGCGGCATGTGCCGGTGCTCGGCGGTGAGCTGGCTGATGCGTTCAAGCTCGTTGTCTGAGCTGGAACGGAAATCAATCAGGCCGACCACCATATCGCCGCCGCGCATGCCGATGTCGGCGGGCTGTTGGGGTAGAACCGCACGTACTTGCCAGCCATCCGCAGCCAGCATCACTTTTTCTCGCGCCCCCGGTTTTCCGAACCAGATAACACAACGTTTGCTCGAATCAGGTGCTGCGGCCATGCGTGGTCACCTTTGCGTTCGGTGGCAACCATATACCCCTGATTCAGAAGGGTGCAATCACATCCGATTGTGAATTGGCGCACATTTTGACATGGCGCGTATTAAGGTTGATTCGGCCGGGTGACATTGTTCCGCCCACGAAAAAAGCCGCCACCCGAAGGGCGACGGCTTTGGCGGCACTGCCTGCGTCCGGTTTACAGCGGAACGCGGCGTGCCTGCATGAACTTGTCGCTCCAATAGCCGGTGAGCAGGGTATCGGTACGCACGTCTTTGCCGGTGCTCGGGGCGTGCAGGAAACGGCCCTCACCGACGTAGATGCCGACATGGTCGACACGGCCACGTCGGCCGAAGAACACCAGATCGCCAGCGGCCAGGGCCGAGCGGTCGCGGATCAGTTCGGAGCTGGCCTGGCTGGCCATCTCACGGGACACGCGCGGAAGCTCGATGCCCAGTGCAGTGCGGAATACATAACCCACCAGGCCGCTGCAGTCGAAACCGGCATCCGGCGAGGTGCCGCCCCAACGGTACGGCGTGCCCAGCAGAGTCATGGCGCGACGCAGAACCGATTGCACCTTGCCGTCAGCGTCGTTGGCGAGCGCGGCTTCGGTGGCGGCGGAAACGCCCTTGGAGGCGTCATAAGCGGAAATCAGGCGGCTGAGGTCGCCGGCAAACATCGCCGAGCGGTCCATCAGCGGAATGGTGTCGCTGGCGGCCAGGTGCGGCAGCAGGGCAGCCAGCGTCGCGGTTGCGGCGGCGTCAGCCTTGCTGCGCTGCGCCTCGACGCGGACAGGTGCGGACTTACTAGCGGGCTCTGCTTCCGCAGCACTTTGCGCGAAGGCCGGAAGGCTGGCGACGGCCAGTGTCACGGCGCACAACAGGCGGCGGAGGGAGGGTGAAACGGTCTTCGGCTGACCCGGGTAGGACGTGTTTTCAGTCGTCACGCGGCAGTCACAATAAAATTCGATGGGCGATCATGCCCTGCGAAGCGTGGGGATAGGTACAAATTTCGTTAATTATTCGTTATTTTCGGTGACCGAATTCACGGTTTACCGCAAAACACGCTTGGCGCCTGTGTAATGGTTGCGCCAGTAAGGCCCATCTAGGTAATCCAGCCTTACGGTTCCGCCGGTGCTCGGGGCATGCACAAAGCGGCCTTCGCCGACGTAAATCCCGACATGCCAAACGTTGCCCTTGTCGCCAAAAAACACCAGATCGCCAGCGGTCAGGCGGTCGGTGGCGATCTTCGGCCCCTGGATGGCGGCCAGCTCCCGCGAGGTGCGTGGCAGGTTCAGCGCCAGCATGTCCCGGTACACATAAGTGACCAGACCGCTGCAGTCGAAGCCGGATTCTGGCGTGTTGCCGCCATACCGGTAGGGCGTGCCCACCAAGCCTAGTGCCCGCATCAGCACCGACGCGGCAGCGGCCGGGTCGGCCGGCGCTACAGGAGAGTAGGTGTGGCCGGACGGCGGTGCCGACTTGCTGGGGCTGTGCCCGCAGCCAGCCAGGGCAGTGGTAATCAGGAGCGCGGCGGACAACTGCCACGTGCGGGAGTGGAAAACTGGCGTGATGTGCATGGAGCCCGGATAATGCGCCACCTCAGAAGGCCGTCATCATGGCGGCGTCCTCGGCGGCCGGCAAGGCCGCCTCAACGTCTGCCCCGGGCAGCCACCAGACAGAGTTAGGCATGAAGATCGAAAAAGACCGCGTCGTCCGTTTCCACTACACCGTTTCCGAAATCGGCCAGGAGCCGATCGAAAGCTCCAAGGACCGTGATCCGCTGGCGATCCTGATCGGCCACGGCAACATCATCCCGGGCCTGGAAGCGGCCATGATGGACAAGGAAGCCGGTGAGAGCTTCGGCGTTGACGTGAAGTCGACCGAAGCCTACGGCGAGCGCCGCGAGGGCTTGACCCAGCGCGTGCCGAAGAAGCATTTCGGTACCACCCGCCTGGTGCCGGGCAACCAGGTAATCCTGCAGACCAACTTCGGCCCGCGCGCCGTTACGGTCCAAAAGGTTGGCATGACCGTGGTCGACGTTGACCTGAACCACCCGATGGCCGGCAAGGATCTGCATTTCGACGTGGAAATCATCGAAGTGCGCGAAGCCAGCGAAGAAGAAGTGCAGCACGGCCACGTGCACGGTGACGGCGGTCACCAGCACTGATTGCCGCACCGGCAGCGATGCAGCAAACGGCCCGCCTTGTGCGGGCCGTTTGCGTTTGAAGGGAACGACGGTAGCGCGCAGCGATGCCGCGTCGAGGCTGGTTCGGTAGTGTTTCTGCCGGGCATGGCTTGGCGCTGCCGCGATGCGGCGGAGGGCGTGTTTTAATCGCGCACTTGCCGCCAGAGCGTGTCTACCTTGTCCACTCCCGTTTTCCAGCCCGTCACATCGAATGAGCGCATCGCCACGCTGGACATCCTGCGTGGCCTGGCGCTGCTCGGCATCTTGCTGATGAACATCGAGGCCTTTGCTGGGCCGCTGGATATGTCTTTCACCGGCATCGACGCGCATTGGCAAGGGTTGGACCGCTGGGCCGATGGTTTCGTCTACATCTTTGTACAGGGCAAATTTTTCACGCTTTTCTCGTTGCTGTTCGGGGTGGGCTTCGCGGTGATGGCCCAGCGTGCCGAAGCTGCCGGGCGCGACTTCACCCGCTTCTATCTACGCCGCAGCCTGGGCCTATTGTTGATCGGCGTGCTGCATATGGTGCTGCTGTGGGCCGGTGACATCCTGGTGGCCTACGCGCTGTTGTCTTTCGTGTTACTGGCTTTTCGCGAGGCACCGCGCAGCTGGTTGCCGGCATTGGGCACGGCGGCTTATCTGGCCGCTGCCGTTTTGATTCTGTTGCTAGGTGCGGTGATGTCGCTGCTGCCTGACGAAGAAGTTGCCAAGCAGACCAGCACCGCATTGGCTTCGATTGAAGCGCAACGCCAAGCCTATGGACACGGCAGTTACGGCGTGGCGGTGCTGCAGCGGTTGCGCGACTTCGGTACGACGCTGGGCGCATTGCTGGTGGTAGGGCCGCAGGTGCTGGGCATGTTTTTGATTGGCGCGTGGTTTGCACGTAGCGGCGCCATTGCCCATCCGAGCGAGCATCCCCGGCTGTTCAAAACACTGCGTTGGGGGGCATTGCCGTTGGGTCTGGCGCTGATGCTACTCAGCGTTTGGTGGTTGCCTTATATCGCCCCTGGGCGTTTTGACCTGCGTTCGACCGGTACTTACGCCTTGAATGCGGTAGCTGGCCTTTTGATGTGCCTGGGTTATCTGGCGTGGGGCGTGCACTGGAGCGCGCATCTGCGATGGCTGGCGCCCGCAGGGCGGATGGCGTTGAGCAATTACCTGGCTCAATCACTGGTGTGCACGTTGGTGTTCTATGGCTACGGGCTGGGCTGGTTTGAGCAGATGGGACGTGCGTGGCAGCTGCTGTTTGCGGTTGCCTTGTTTGCCCTGCAGGTGCTGCTCAGTCAGTGCTGGCTGAAGTACTTCCGCTTCGGCCCGATGGAGTGGTTGTGGCGTGCGATCACTTACTTGCAGTTGCCACCATTGCGTCGTTAGTCCGTGGGCTGCGGAATAGAATTAGCGGGTGAATTGCCCCCAAGACGACGTCCTGATCATTGGCGCCGGTGCCACCGGCTTGGCCACTGCATTGGCCCTTTCCGAAGCTGGGCGACAAGTGCGCGTGCTGGATGCCGGTCGTCTCGGCGGCGCAACGTCGCACGGTAACTGCGGCACCATTACGCCCAGTCATGCGCCACCCTTGGCCGCGCCCGGCGTGCCAATGCGCGCGCTGCGTTGGATGCTGTCACCGCAGGCGCCGCTGTATATCCCGCCACGTTTTGATCCGGCGCTGTGGCGTTGGCTGGCGCGCTTTGTCGCCCGCTGCAATCAGCATGATTGGTTGCAGAGCACGCAAGGCCGCGCGGCCTTGTTGAACGACTCGCGGCAGCGTTTGAGTGGTTGGGTGCGTCACTACCGGCTCGACTGTGAATTCGCCGAAAAGGGCCTGGATTACGTGTTCCGCGAACAGGCCAACTTCGAACGACACGCGCTTGAATGCGAGGCATTGCAATCATTGGGCATCGCCACGCAGGTGATCGACGGTATCGACTATCTGCGGCAGGAGCCTGCATTCAATGAAGGCATCGTCGGCGCGATCCGCTTCCCCGGGGATGCCAGCCTGCGGCCGGATCGTTACACCGCCGAACTTGGCCGGGTATTGCGTGCGCGCGGCGTGGTGATCGAAGAACACTGTGCGCTGCTGTCGTTTGAACCGCAGGTGCGCGGCGTGCGCGTGCAGACCGCGAAGGGGGAGCGCCGTGCGGCTGAGCTTGTCCTCGCTGCTGGCGCATGGTCGCCGCAGTTGGTGCGCAGTGTGGGCCTGCGCATGCCGATCCAGGCCGGCAAGGGATATTCGATCACCAGCAGTCAGCCGATGCAGGTGCCGAGCCGCCCCGTGGTGTTGAAGGACCGCTCGGTATTCGCGATCGCCTGGAAGGGGCAGATGCGTCTTGGCGGGACGATGGAATTCTCCGGGCACGACAGCCGCATGAATGAAACCCGCCTGCAGGCGTTGGAGCAGGCGGCGCATCTGTATCTGCGCCAGCCGCTGGGCGAGACCAGGCATCAACGCTGGTACGGCTGGCGGCCGATGACATGGGATGACATGCCCATATTGGGGCGTTCGCCCCGGCATGCTCACGTCTGGCTAGCGGCCGGGCATGGCATGCTCGGCATCAGCATGAGCAGTGGGAGTGGACAACTGATGGCTGATTTGATTACCGGGCGGGCACCTGCCATTGATCCTGCGCCCTATCGCGCGGAGCGTTTCCAATGAGTGCCGATGCTTACGATGTCGTGGTGATCGGCGGTGGCTCCGGTGGGTTGGCGGCGGCATTTCGCGCCGCAGGGCACGGTGCCAAAGTCGCGATGCTGGAGCCTTCGCCACTGGGCGGCACCTGCGTCAACGTGGGCTGCGTGCCGAAGAAAGCCATGTGGCTTGCAGCAGATCTTGCCGAGCGGATTGGTCTGGCGTCACGCATGGGCTTTGACGTGCCCGCTGAGCCGGCGCTGGATTGGGCGCAGCTGGTACAACGGCGGCAGGGCTATATCGCCAATATTCATGCCAGCTACCAGAAGCGTCTGGACGAAACCGGCGTGGCCCGCATCAGTCGTCGTGGCCGTCTGCTGGATGCGCATACGGTGGAGTGCGATGACGGTACCCAACTGCGTGCCCAGCACATCATCATCGCCACCGGTGCGCATCCGTTGAAGCCAGGTATTCCAGGCGCGGAACTGGGCGGCGTGTCTGACGACTTCTTTGCCTTGCAGTCGCGCCCGGCGCGCGTGGCGATCATTGGCGGTGGCTACATTGCCGTGGAGCTGGCGGGCGTATTGCGCGCACTGGGCAGCACGGTGGCGTTGCTGGTGCGCGGCCAGCGCCTGCTGGGCCATTTTGATGCGGAGGTGTCCGAGCAATTGGCCGAGAACCTGCGCCTGCAGGGCGTGGAGCTGCATTTCGGCTGTGAAGTAAAAGCGCTGGAGCGCCAGTATGGCCGCGTGCGCGCGGTGCTGCAGAACGGGCCGGAGCATGTTGTATTCGACAACGTATTGTTCGCTACCGGGCGCGCGCCGAACACGCATGCGCTTGGCCTGGAGCAGGTGGGCGTGGTGCTGAGCGAGAAGGGCGCCATTGAGGTGGATGCTTACCAGAACACCTCCGTGCCGAGCGTCTTTGCGGTGGGTGATGTCACTGGCCGGGTGACGTTGACGCCGGTGGCCATCGCTGCGGCACGTCGCTTGATGGATAGGCTGTACGGCGGCCAGGCCGATGCCCGGCTCGACTACGACAACGTGCCCAGCGTGGTATTTGCGCACCCGCCATTCGGCACTGTGGGATTGAGCGAAGAAGAAGCGCGTAAGCGTTTCGACAAAGTGACCACGTATCACAGCCGTTTCCGGCCCATGCTGCAGGCGCTGGGAGATGGTGACGTGCGCACGGTATTCAAAATGGTCTGCGCGGGCGATGACGAAAAAGTGGTGGGCATCCATCTGTTGGGTGAAGGCGCCGACGAGATCCTGCAGGGTTTTGCGGTGGCCATGAAGGCGGGGGTCACCCGCAGGCAGATGGAAGACACCGTGGCGATTCATCCCACTTCGGCCGAAGAAGTGGTGTTGATGCGTTAAGGAGACTTGAGCGAGACGGTGAGAGGGCTGAAGCCGAGCCAAGCAACTATGGCGCTACGGCATCGCCCCTCTTTCCATTCCTGCGCGTCGCGCAAGGATGGAGTTGGCTCATGCAATCGCGGGCAATGCTGCGGTGTCATTTCTCCAGATTCCTTCCTCCCGCAACGCCAAGCGACGGACTGGGGTGGGAGGTTTTCAGCGACTGGCCTTCTTCTCCCCTTACCCATTGCTGCCGCAGGTATTCCCGCTCCCTGCAGCGCATCGCCGATAATACGCACCCCCCGCGATCCCCTTCGCCGATGAACGTTCCACTCCGGCCCACCGGTACAACGCTACCCACCAGCTCCCGTCGCTTGCTGATCAATGGCCTGCTGTTGGCCGGCACGGGCGCCATTGCTGCTTCCGGCAAGGCGGTGATCGTCAAGCTGGCCTATCGTCACGGCGCCGATGCCACTGCATTGCTGGCGCTGCGGATGATGGTCGCGTTCCCGTTCTTCATCGTCATGGGCATGTGGGCGGCGCGACGCGCGCAGCCGTTGTCACGCGGGGATATGGGGCGAGTAGTGCTGCTGGGTTTCAGCGGTTATTACCTCTCCAGCTATCTCGACTTCCTCGGGCTGCAGTACATCAGCGCGACGTTGGAGCGATTGATTCTTTATCTCAGCCCAACCCTTGTGGTGCTGATCGCGCTGGTGATGCTCAAACAACGGCCCACACGCATGCAGGTGGCAGCCTTGCTGGTGAGCTATCTCGGCGTGCTGCTGGCGTTCGGGCACGACATCCAGCTCGATGGCCAGCGCACGCTGACCGGCTCAGCCTTGGTGTTTGCCAGTGCGCTCAGCTACGCGGTCTATCTGTTCGGCAGCGGGCAGGTGGTGGCGCGTATCGGTGCGGTACGGCTGACGGCCTACGCCAGCATGGTGGCCTGTGTGTTGTGCATCGGCCAGTACCTGTTGTTGCAACCGGTGAGTGCGTTGTGGACCTATGCGCCGCAGGTGTATTGGCTGTCGCTGCTCAACGGGACGGTCTGCACCGTGTTGCCGGTGCTTGCGATCATGGTCGGGGTCAAGCGCATTGGCTCGTCGCTGGCAGCGCAGGTGAGTATGCTGGGGCCGGTTTCCACCATTGTGCTGAGCGTATGGCTGCTCGACGAACCGATGGGCCCGTGGCAGAGCGCAGGCACCGTGCTGGTGCTGGCGGGCGTGCTGCTGGTCGGCAGCGGCATAGCGAAGAAGCGGTGAGCGAGATACCGGCTGCCGCTGCTGGCGATCCGACCGCGGGCCATGTCCGCATTCTTGAAACGATCCGCGCCATTCCGCGCGGTCAAGTGTTGGGCTATGGCGAAGTAGCGGCCAAGGCCGGTTTACCGGGCCGCGCGCGGCTGGTGGCGCGGCTGCTGGGCAGCAATGATGACCCGGAGTTGCCGTGGCACCGGGTGCTGCGCTCGGATGGGCGCATCGCCATGCCTGAAGGCTCGCGCGGTTGGCGCGAGCAGAGTCAGCGTCTGCGCGCCGAGGGGGTGGCCGTGGAGAACGGCCGGGTGAAGCGGGCCAAACCGCCACGCACGCTGGATGAAGCGATCTGGGGGCCGGGCTAGCCGCTGCGGCTATCATGGGCAGGAGTTCTCCCGGATGCCGCCATGTTCCCGCGTTTGCCCAAGATCACCCAGACGTTGTTGATTGCCAACGTCGCCCTGTTCCTGCTGCAGCAGTTGCCGCAGACCACAGGCATTTTCAATCTACTGGTGTTGTGGCCGTTGGGCTCGCAGGAAGCCTTCCTGGACTCGCCCGGCTTCGAGCCGTGGCAGTTGCTGACGTACGGCTTCCTGCATGGCGGCTTTGGTCACTTGTTCTTCAACATGCTGGCGCTTTTCATGTTTGGCGCGCCGCTGGAGATGACTTGGGGCGAGAAGCGCTTCCTTACCTATTACATGGTCTGTGTGGTTGGCGCTGGCGTATGCCAATTGGTGGTGGCTTCGCTGTTTGGCGAGTTCAACCCGGTGCTGGGTGCGTCCGGCGGCGTGTTCGGCCTGTTGCTGGCGTTCGGCATGCTGTTCCCGAACCAGCGCGTAATGCTGCTGTTTCCCCCCATCCCGATGAAGGCACGCACCTTCGTCATCGTGTTCGGTGCCATTGAGCTGCTGCTGGGGTTCACCGGCTGGCAGCCCGGCGTGGCGCACTTCGCGCACTTGGGCGGCATGCTGTTCGGCTGGTTGCTGATCCGTTATTGGCGCGGGCAACCGCCGTTCAACAAGCGCGGCCCGCATCTGCGTCGGGTGAAGTAAGCGCAGGTTTTGACGTCTTAGTTGCAGATGACCGAAAACAACAGACAGCAAAAAGGCGCCTTGCGGCGCCTTTTTGCTGTTTGAAGAAAGAGCTTGTTTCTACAGTGCTCAAGCGCCGCTCATGTCGCAGCGCTTACTCACTTCGTAGCCCTCTTCACTCACGCCTGCCTCAACGCCAGATCTTGATCTGATCGGCATCGGTGCGCTGCATCGGCTGGCCCGGCTTGCAGGTGAAGGTTGCGCCGAAGGCCGGCAGATTGGACAGCGGGGCGTTTGCACGCCAGCGGCCCGGTGCACGGACGTCCGAGGCCAGGCGCTGCACGGCATCGTTCGGCGACAGCTGCTGGGCCCACAGTGCGGTCCAGCCCTTGAAGAACGACTGCTTGTCGGCCGCGGAGGCATTGGCCTGGGTGGCGCTGAAAGCTTCCCATGCGATTTCCACGCCGGAGATGTCGGCCATGTTCTCGTCGCGGGTCAGTTCGCCGTTGACCTTGGCATCCTTCACGCCCGGGAAGGCATAGCCGCTGTACTGCGCGGCAACACGGTTGCCCAGCAGCGTCCATGCGCTCTTGTCGGCTGGCGTCCACCAGCTGCGCAGCTCACCCTTGGCGTCGATCATGGCGCCCTTGGCGTCAACGGCGCGGCTGACTTCGTGCGCGACCAAGCCACCGAACGCGCCGAACTTCTCGGCGCTGCTGGCCGACTCGGCGAAGATCGGGCCCTGCAGCGCAGCGGCAGTGACGATCAAACGGTTCTGCGCGATGTCGTAGCTGATAGCTGGCTGCTGCGGCAGCACGTCCCAGCGGCGGTCGGCGTTGCCCTTGCCGATGCGCTTCATTTCCTGCGCGTGGCGCCACGTGGAAGCGATCAGCATGTTGCCGCCGAAGCTGCCACGGCCCATCGGCTGCACGGTGTAATCCAGGTCACGCAGCGGGGTGCCGATTTCGATCTTCATCGCGGCCAGCTTGGCTTCGGCTTCGGCCTGGGCTTCGGGGCTCAGCCAGGTGCTGCGCTTGATCGCGGCAATCTGTGCCTCGCGGATCTGGTCGACCATCACGCCGGCCTGACGGCGCAGGTCACGCGGGAGGTAGGTGTTGGCGTACTCGTGTCCCACCATCGGGCCGGCGGCAATGTTGATGGCGTCGAGCACCACGTCGGTGCGTGCCGGGGCGATGGTCTGACCACGCAGCACGCGGCCACGGAATTCGAACTCGGCATCGCGGTAGGCCTTGGACAGGTACGGCGCCATCGAGTCGCCCACGCGCCAGCGCAGGTAGGCCTTCCACTGGGCTGCCGGCAGGCGCGTGACCATGGCGTTGAGCTGCTGGAACAGCGCCGGGTCAGCCAACGAGACCAGGTCGTCATTGACGCCCTGCGCTTTGAGGAAGGCGTCCAGTTGCAGGCTGCGGTAGCGGCTGAGGTCCTTGGTCGGGACCGGCGCGTAGTTGTTGAACGGATTGTTGATGTCGGCTACCGAATGCGCGCTGCGCGCCAGTTCGGTTTCCAACTGGATGACCAATGCCGACTCGGCGTCGAGTTTGTCGGCCGGGGTGCCGGTCAGGGCGAGAATCTGCTTCACATACGCACGGTAACGGCCCATCAATGCGACGGTATCGGCATCGGTGCGGGTGTAGAACGCCGGGTCGGGCAGGCCGGTGCCGCCCTGCATGAAATAGCCGATGTGGCGATCCAGTGCCCTCAGGTCCACGTCCGGGGCGAAATTGAAAGCCACCGGAATGCCAACCTGGTGCAGCGCTGCGATCGAGGCCGGGATGTCCTTGGCCTTCTTGATTGCATCGATGCGGGTCAGCAGCGGGGCGATCGGCTTGGAGCCATCGGCTTCCACCGCCGCTTCATCCAGGCCGCTGGCCCAGAAGTCGCCGAGCAGCTTCTGCACGTTGCCCTGCGGGCTGTTCATCGAACGGTCCAGCAGCTGGCGCTGCTGATTGCGGGCGTTGTCGGCCAACTGGCTCAGTGCAGTGACCGCACCGGTCTGCGGAACCGGGTTGGCCTTGAGCCAGTTGCCGTTGGTCAGCTCGTAGAAATCGGTGCAGGCCGCGCTTACCGCTGGCGCCCGTGCCGAGGACTTCTTGCGCGCCGCCTGGGCATCGTTCGTGGACAGGACGGCCACCAGGCTGAAAGCCAGGGCGAGGGACAGCGGGCGAAGGGTAGGCATGTAGTGCATATCCGCAGAAGGACAAAGTGGGCGGAGTTTACCAAGCCGATGGGCGCTTGGCGCCGGGGCACGGTCGCGGTTTTGCGGATCAGGCCCCTCGGAGCGACCTTTGTCGTGCGGCTGCGAATACAGGCAGCTTCGCGGCCTGGGCCGCTCCTACAGAAAGCCGGAAAGAGGAAGGCCCGGCAATGCCGGGCCTTCTTGCTTACGCACGCAGCTTTACCGCAGGGCGGCAATTACCAGATGACCACCTGCTTGTCGCCAGCGCGGACCATCGGCGTGCCGGCCTTGCACTGGAATGCAGCAGCGAAGGTCGGCAGGTTTGACGGCGCACCCATGGCACGGAACTGTGCCGGGGCGTGCGGATCGGTTGCAAGGCGGACCTTGGCGTTTTCCGGGGTGTACTTGGTACGCCACACGGTCGCCCAGTTGGCGAAGAAGCGCTGGTCGCGGCTCAGGCCTTCGACCTTCGGGTCTTCCTTGCCGGCGCTGGCCTTCTGCAGGGCGTCGTAAGCGGTCGCCAGGCCACCCAGGTCGGCGATGTTCTCGCCCAGGGTCAGCGAGCCATTGACCTGCTGGTCGCCCACCTTGTACTCGTTGAACTGGTTGACCAGCTTGCCGGTCAGGCCAGCGAAGCCCTTCGAGTCAGCTTCGGTCCACCAGTTTTCGAAGTTGCCGGTCGGTCCGAAACGGCTGCCCTGATCGTCGTAACCATGGGTCATCTCATGGCCGATCACCGCACCGATACCGCCGTAGTTGAGCGCGTCGTCGGCGTTGATGTCGAAGAACGGCGGTTGCAGGATGGCAGCCGGGAACACGATCTCGTTCTGCAGCGGGTTGTAATAGGCGTTGACCATCTGCGGGGTCATGCCCCACTCGGTCTTGTCCACCGGCTGGCCGATCTTGCCCAGCGCCCACTTGTAGTTGAAAGCGTTGGCGGCGCGCACGTTGCCCAGGTAGTCATCGTGGGTGGTGCTCAGGCCGCTCCAGTCGCGCCACTTGTCCGGGTAACCGATCTTCGGGGTGAAGGTTTCCCACTTGGCGATGGCCTTGGCCTTGGTTTCATCACTCATCCACGCCAGGCCCTGGATGCGCTCCTTCAGCGCGTCGGCCAGGTTCTTGACCAGCACTTCCATCTTGGCCTTGGCTTCCGGCGAGAAGGCGACCTTGACGTACATCTGGCCGAACGCTTCGCCGGCATTGTTTTCAACCGTGCCGAGCACCTGCTTCCAGCGCGGCTTGATTTCCTTCTGGCCGTTCAGTTCCTTGCCGTAGAACGCGTAGTTCTCCTGCACGAAAGCGTCGCTCAGGAACGGCGAGGCGCCGTCCACGGTGTGGAAGCGCAGGTAGGCGCGCCATGCAGCCGGGTCGGTGTCGCCCAGCATCTTGCTCACTTCCTCATGGAAGCTCGGGATGGCCAGTGAGAACGACGCCGGTGCCGCGATGCCCTGGGCCTTGAAGAACTCGGTCCAGCTGAAGTTCGGGGTCAGCTTGTCGGCATCGGCCACGGTGACGGGGTTGTAGTACAGCGAAACATCGCGCGAAAGCTCGACGCTGGACTTGGATGCCTTGGCCAGACGGGTTTCAAACTTCACCACGTCATCAGCCTGCTTGGCGGCATCAGCAGCGGCCACGCCCGACAGTTCCAGTACCTTGGCGACGTGCGCCTTGTAGGCGTTGAGCTTGTCGGCCTTGCTGGCATCGGTGTAATAGGTGGTGTCCGGCAAGCCCAGACCGCCCTGACTGGCGTAGGCCATGTTCATGGACGAATTCTTGAAGTCCGCTTCCGGGCCGAAGCCGAACAGCACGTTCTCGCCCTTGGCGGCCGTGCTGCGCAGGTAGTCGGCGATGGCGGCCTTGTCCTGCAGTGCATCGATCGCAGTCAGGTCGCCCTGCAGCGGGGTGATACCCAGCGAGTTGATCTTGGCCTCATCCATACCGGCGGCCCAGAAATCGCCGACGATCTTCTCGATGCCAGTGGCGTTCTTCATCGCAGCGGCCTGCTCGGCCAGCTGGTGCTGCACGGCGACCGAGCGCTCGTCCAGGATGGTGAAGGCGCCCCAGCTGGTACGGTCGGCCGGGATTTCGTTGGCGTTGAGCCACTTGTCGTTTACATAGCCGCCGAAATCGGTACAGGCGTCTTTGCTGGTGTCGAGGTCGGCCGCGGTGAAGGCGTTGTAGGCTGGCAGCTTGGATTCGTCCAGCTTCAGTTCGGTGGCGGCAGCTGCCGGAGCGGTAGCCGGGGCAGCCGGGGTTTCTTCCTTCTTACAGCCGACCAGCGCAGCCGAGACGGCCAGGGTCAGCAGGAGAATTTTTGGGTTACTAACGATCACGGGATTGGCCTCCAGGCCGTTTGCAGTGCACAGGTGTGGCCCCGCAACCAGGGCCGATCGCAGAAGATACGCCTGAAACTGATCGGCAAGGGGTGTCGAAGGTAATGCCCGGCCGGGTGATCCTGCGGCCCGCAGCAAACCTGTTCCCTCCCTTTCACACGGCAAACGGGGAGGGCGGATGAGGGGGTTCCAACCCGCAAAGTCCGTACTTCTCTTCTGCGTTAGCCCGAGGTAAATGCATTCCCATGGCCGGCGTTTCCCCACCAGTGCTATACAACGCCCATGACCCAGACATCAGCCAAGCAGTGGGACGCGATCCTCATCGGTGGAGGCCATAACGGCCTGGTCTGCGCGGCGTATCTCGCCAAGGCGGGCAAGCGGGTACTGGTACTCGAGCGTCGCACGGTAGTGGGCGGCGCAGCGGTGACCGAGGAGTTTCATCCGGGTTTCCGCAACTCCGTGGCGTCTTATACGGTGTCGTTGCTGCAACCCCGGGTGATCGCTGACCTGGAACTTGAGCGTCATGGCCTGCGGGTTGTGTCGCGCCGGATAAACAACTTCCTGCCGCTGCCGAATGGTCAATATCTGCTGGCCGGGGGCGGTCGCACGCAGGCCGAGGTGGCGAAGTTTTCGCAACGCGATGCAGAGCGCCTGCCCGAATATGAGCGACGGCTGGAAATCTTCGCCGACGTGCTCCGCGCCCTGGCGTTGCAGGCACCGCCCAATGTGACGGACGGTAATTGGCTGCGCGCGCTGCCGGAACTGTGGAAGGCCGGCAAGCTGGGCCTGCAATTGCAAACGCTGGACGCGGGGCTGAAGCAGGAATTGTTGGATCTGTTCACCATCTCTGCCGCCGAGTATCTGGATCGCTGGTTCGAGAGCGCAGCGATCAAGGCGCTGTTCGGTTTCGACGGCATCGTCGGCAATTACGCCAGTCCGTATGCGGCAGGCACGGCGTACGTGCTGTTGCATCATGTGTTCGGCGAAAGCAACGGCGTCAAAGGTGCGTGGGGGCACGCCATCGGCGGCATGGGCGCGATCACCCAGGCGATGGCGCGTGCGGCGATGGAAGCGGGTGTGGAAATACGCACCGACGTTGCCGTCAACAAGGTGCTGGTCGAGCAGGGCAAGGCGACCGGTGTCGTCACTGCAACCGGCGACGTGCTGCGTGGCAAGGTCATCGTCGCCAACGTCAATCCCAAACTGTTGTACGAGCGATTGTTGGATGCCGCCGATGTGCCACCGGCAACACTTGAGCGCATGGGGAACTGGCGTTGTGGCTCGGGCACGTTTCGCATGAATGTCGCGCTATCGCGACTGCCTGAGTTCACCGTGTTGCCGGGGCAGGGCGATCACCTCACCGCCGGCATCATCATCGCGCCGAGCCTGGATTACATGGATCGCGCGTACGTGGATGCACGCCAACACGGATGGTCGCGCGAACCGGTGGTCGAAATGCTGATCCCCAGCACGTTGGACGATTCACTCGCACCGCCTGGGCAGCATGTCGCCAGCCTTTTCTGCCAGCACGTTGCCCCGCAGTTGTCCGATGGACGCAGTTGGGATGACCACCGCGAAGAAGTCGCCGATCTGATGATCGCCACCGTCGACAAACATGCGCCGGGCTTTGCGGATTCCGTCCTCGGCCGGCAGATCATGAGTCCGCTCGACCTGGAGCGAACCTTCGGCCTGATCGGTGGCGACATCTTCCACGGCGCGTTGAGCTTGAATCAGATCTTCAGTGCGCGCCCGATGGTGGGCCAGGCCAACTATCGGGGTGCGATTCCCGGCCTCTATTTGTGCGGATCGGGCACGCATCCGGGTGGAGGGGTGACCGGGGCGCCGGGGTTTAATGCGGCGCGGGAAATTCTGATGACGCGTTGAATTTCTTGTGTGGGCAGTTTTTGTTGTAGCTGCTGGTAAATACAAAAAAAAGGGAGGCGACTTTCGTCGCCTCCCTTTCCTAACTAAAACAGCCAGTTTCTATCAGAACTTGTACTTCAGACGCACGAACGGGGTGCGGCCATAGTAGTCGTACTGCGTTGCGAAGGCCGGAATGTTGCCGTAGCGGGTAGCCGACCCGGTGGAAACCTTTGGTGGTTCGGCATCGAACACGTTGGAAACACCAACGAGAATCTGCCAGTCAGCCTGGTCGTAGCTCAACGATGCCGTGTGGTAAATCCCAGTATTCGCCGTGATATCACGGAACGAGTTCGGGCGGCCTTGATAGGTGACTTGTTCCTTCAGATCCTTGTTTTCAGTTTTTCCGATGTACTGCGTCAACCAGTTGTAGGTCCAGTCACCACGCTTCAAGCTGAGTCCCAAATTGGCTACCAGATCAGGACGGCCAATGAAGCCGAGTTGATCAGAATCCGACAAGCCACTGGCTTCTGCGCTATCAAATAGCTGCATGACGTCTTCCAGTGTGTAGGTTACCTGGGTGTCCAGTGCCAGCTTTCCAAAGCCGAACTCCTGTTCCCAATTCAAGGTCATGTCCCAACCACGGGTACGCTGCTTGTTGATGTTGACGTACTGTGCATATACCTCCTTGATCTTGTACGCCTCACCGCCAGTAGCTGGATTGCGAACCATCAAGTCGCAGAACTTGTTCGGAAAGTTGGAAGCACCGTAGCAGCCACCAACGATGTCGCCGGCATCCAGCGCCGAGATCTGGTCACTGACTTCATAGTCGAAGTAATCGATCGCGATGCTGAGGTTGGCGAACGCCGGTGTGAACACCAAACCTGCGCTCTTGGCGCGCGAGGTTTCGGGCTTGAGCTGACCCGCACCACCACTGGTATATACAATAGCGCTGCTGTTGCCTGCTGCGGTGTAGTCGCCGGGAATACCAGCAGCACCGCAGTTGGCTCGGATGTTGTCGTTGGTGCTCTCGTTCCAGCGGATGCACGGATCGATTCCGGTCTGGCCGAGGAAGCCGCTCTGGTTGCCCAGATAAAGCTCGTACAGACCGGGAGCACGATACGACGTGCCGAGAGTGCCGCGAAGGCGCAGGGCCGAGTTGATCTGCCAATTCAGGCCGAGCTTCCAGACATTGTCAGTGCCATCGATCGAGTCATACTGGAACATGCGGCCGGAAGCGTTGAGACTCAGCGATTCGATGCCAGTGACACCCTTGATGAGCGGGACATCAACTTCCAAGAATGCTTCTTTGACCTTGTCGTCACCCTTGGTGACGTTGGCGCTAGATGCTCCCCACATGTTTTGGTTACGGGTTTGTTCGCCCGGCTGATCATCGATTTTGTAGTAGCGATACTCCAGGCCAGCCGCTACGCCAACCGCACCGGCGGGTAGCTCGAAAGCTTCACCACTGAACACGGCGTTGATCGCAGTTTGATCGTAGGTGGTCTTGCCCTTGTCCCAGAGCCCTAAAATGCTGACTAATTCATCAACCTTGGCGCCGCTGAGGTAGCCCGGGTCGAAATAGTTGGCAGCTGGAGTGTCACCACCGTTCGGCTCAGTCAGATCGCCTGTAAGCGAGGTATTGATGCCCAGGTCGTTGTATGTGCCACTGGAGCGGCTGTAGTTGGCGTTAACCTCCCAACCCCAAGTATCGGTGCCCTTAAAGAGACCATCGAGCTTGTTGGCGAAGTAGAAGTAGTCAACCTTTGTTTGATTGATCGACTTGAATGGCATCACCGGCATGGCGTAAGCCACATCGCCACCTGCGGGGCCTTCGACGACCGGGAAGAATTGACGCCACTGGAAGTTATTGGTTTCGCGCTGGTTATAAAGGAACTGAGTTTTCCAGTTGAATGAATCGAAGCCAAAGTCCGTAGCCAGGTAGGCGGACTTACGTTCCTGACGATTCATGATGTGCGCTTGACCCCAGCCGGGGAAGTTCAGCGGCTCTTCGTAATAGGCGACATCATTGTTGGCGTAAGTTTTGTTGTTACGCGGGCGATAGCCCGGGAACGGGCCAATCGTGCTGCCATCCGGCGACGGCACATAGCGCGTGCCGAGGTCGTAATCGTCGATGACGTTGTGCAACATGTTGTTGCAACCGCCGTACGGGGTGTTGCCGTAGATCGAATGGTCTTCGCGGTCAATGCGGTTGCCATCTGCATCCTTGATCAGGTCTTCCGAGCAGTTGAGGAAGTCGCGGTCGCCGCGAGTCATTTCGTTGTGGCGGTACCACTCGACGGCAGCGACGACGCTGCCACGCTCGAAGTTCCAACCATTGGCCAGCGAAGCGGCGAAAACTTCACCGCCACCATGTTGCGGGATGCGCGAAGTAACGGTCAGCTCCGGGCGATCGAAATTCTTCTTGGTGATCAGGTTCACAACGCCTGCAACGGCATCAGAGCCATAAATCGACGATGAGCCGTCCTTCACGATCTCGGCGCGCTGCAGCACGGCGGTCGGAATGACGTTCAGGTCGAATGCGCCAACAGCACCGCGGGTGCCTGCCGGGCCGGGACGCTGGCCATCCAGCAGAACCAGGGTGCGGTTGGCGCCAAGGCCGCGCAGGGAGAATGTCTGTACGCCGGTACCACCGTCGACGACGAAACCGCCGAACTGGTGCGTGATCTGGGTTTCAGCGGCACCAATGGCCGACTTCTGCAGGAATTCACCGACGTTGACCTGGCCCTGGGCGGTGTTGGTCTCTGTTTCAATGGTAAACACCGGCGACGCGGTCTCGTAGTCGGCGCGGCGAATTAGTGATCCTGTGACGGTTACCTTGTCAAGGTCCGTGGCAGCCTTCTTGCTTTCCGAGGAGGTTGTGCTTCCGGTCGTTTCTGATACTGCTTCCTGCGCGAAGACTGGCGCTGCTTGCAGACAGGCAAGAACAGCCAGGGTTAGTGGCAGGCGAATTGGCTTCAGTTGCTCATTGGTTTTGCGCATTGTGTTGAATCCCCTTTTGTTACGCTTAAGTTAAGCGAGTGTAGGTAGCAAGAAACCTAAATGCAATATGAATTTATTTCAAATGAAATAACTTTAATTTATATTTTGTTCATATTTTTGGGTCGCATTCAGGCGGGTGATCTATGGCTTAGAGGCCTCCGGGGCCGCAGTCACTGCGCAGGAAGCTCTCCATCAGTGGGAGGGTTGCTTCGTAGTGGCGCGGGTACCAGGGCATGCTGTGCGGCATGTCGGGGATCAGCTCGAACTTGGCGGGAACCTTGGCTTGCACTGCGTTGTAGAAACTGCGGGCATGGAAGGCCGGGGTACGTACGTCGCGGTCGCCCACGTACAGCAGTACCGGGATGTTCACTTTGTCTGTGTTCTGCATGGGGTCCATGCCCTTGACGGTCTGGCCCTGCAAGATCCGCTGAAGGCGGTTCTCGCTCCACGAGGCGCCAATGCGCGCAAGGTCGGTTACGGGTGCGCCAGCAATTGCGCACTGGAATGGTGATGGGCTGCGCACCGTGGCCGCTGCGGCTGCGAAACCGCCGTAGGAGTAGCCGAAGATTGCGATGCGATCTTTCGCTGCGATGCCCTGTGAGGCCAGCCAGGCGGCGGCATCATCATTGTCATCCTGCATCGTCAGGCCCCACTGCTTATCGCCAGCGATCCAGTGCGCGCGGCCGAAGCCGGTGGTTCCTCGGTACTGCGGACGAATCACCGCATAACCACGCGAGGTGAAGAAGGGGACCCAGCCGGAGGCATCCCAGCCGGTGTAATCCCTTGCCCACGGGCCACCATGGGGGTGGACGAGCGCCGGCAATGCGCCGTCACCCTCTTTCCAGCCGGCCGGGAGGTCGAGGATGGCTGGAATCTTTCTGCCATCGCGCGCGGTGTAGCTGACCCAGCGCTGTTCGCCGATTTGATTGCTGTCCACCCACGGACGTTCGCTACCCAGCGGTGTGACGCTCTTCTTGTCCATCAGAACGTAGTACGAGGCAGGTTGGCTCGCGCTACTGGTGGTGAACAGAACCCTGGACAGGTCGTCGTTGTAGCCGGTGATCGCAACGTACTGCCCCGGGTAGGCCTGTTTCAGGCTGTCGCTGAGCGCCTTCATCTGTGGGTCCACGTACACGGCCTCGCGGTGTGGCCCGTCCACATAGAAACCCAGGACTTGATTGAAGTTGCTCGGACGGGTGCCCAGGATGAGTGCGCTGATGGGGAACTCTGGATGCGCTGCCAACGGCTCTTTGTCGAACTCCTTCTTGGCAGGGTCGTACTGCCAGGCTTGAGTCTGGTCCGAGAACTTGTCGGTGAGTACGTAAAGCTTGCCGGTGGCATCGTCAATGCCCGCGATTTCCATGCTGTAGCGATCGCTGAGTTTTGTGGTCAGTAGGTCATGTTTTTCAAACTGCCCACTGCTCTTGTTCTTGATCAGGATCTGCTGCTCGTACTCCGTCGAACCTGCTGGTTCGATCTGGGTGCGCGTAAGTAGTTCGCCATTGCGCGGGTGGAACAGACCGGGCGAGGAGCGTGTGCCACCTCGAAAGAGCAGTTCGGTCTGGCCGGTCTGCAGGTTGTAAAGGTAGTAGTTGGCCGACAGCGTGGACTGGTTGACCTGGGAAATAATGACTTTGTCTGGCTCCAGCGGCAGCGAGTGAACCAGGGATGCAGTGCCGGCGAGCTCCAGGCAACGTTGGGTTTGTTCGCTTACTCCGAGCTTCCGGGTGTTGTCTGCAAAAGCTTCGTTGAACTTGCCCTGGCTGGAATCAGTCAGGTAGGCCTTGGTGAGGAAGGTTTTGGTGGCGCCGGTCGAGTTGCCCTCGCCGCAGCCTGCTAGTTGCCCGGTGAACTCCTGACGGCCGAGTACGAGTGTCTTGCCGGCCTTCAGGGCGCTGGCCGCGATGAACTTCATGCGGTCGCCGGAGGGCGTGATGGAGGACGGCCCGGCGGCAAGGTTGTCCAGATCCCAGTTGGCCAGCGCGGTATCGCTGTAATTGCTGCCGGGGGCGCTGACGATTGCGACCAGGCGTTTGCCGTCCGAGCTCATCGTTACAGACTGAATGGCGGGAATCTTGGCGAAACTCTCGACCGGCAGTGGCGTGGGCGCGGCCAGTGACGAGGTTGCTGCGAGGAGGAGGCCTGCTGCCAAAGCGAGTTTGGCCGGAATGCGGGATTTCATGCGTGGTGCGTCCTTGACGAGTGAATTGCCTGTGCCGAATTTGTGCATCTTTTGAGTGAAGATGAACGACTGCTGTACTCGCGTCAACAGCATCAGTCGCGCTCGGTGGGCGCAAGGTCGCTGAGATGGTGCTGTGGCACTATCAGCAACGTTTTGTTTTCCAATTCAGAGATATGCAGGTAGATACGTCATCGCCGCGTTTGGCCGCTCATCGTGTGCAAAAAGGGCTTTCCCCCCATCCGCGTATCCGCAATGTCATTGCGGTCGGGTCAGGCAAGGGCGGGGTGGGTAAGTCCACTACCGCCGTGAATCTGGCATTGGCGCTACATAAGCTGGGCGCGCGGGTCGGGGTGTTGGATGCCGACATCTATGGCCCGAGCGTGCCGGTCATGCTGGGCTTGAGTGGCCGTCCCGAAAGCCCGGACAACAAGAGCATCGAGCCGTTGCGGGCGTTCGGGGTGGAGGCCATGTCCATCGGTTTCCTGATCGAACAGGACTCGCCGATGATCTGGCGTGGGCCGATGGCTACCACGGCAATGACCCAGCTGTTCAACGACACGTTGTGGGGCGACCTGGATTTCCTGCTGATCGACCTGCCGCCCGGCACGGGTGATATCCAGTTGACGCTGTCGCAAAAAATTCCGGTGGCTGGTGCGGTCATCGTCACCACGCCGCAGGACATCGCCACGCTGGATGCGCGCAAGGCCTTGAAAATGTTTGAAAAAGTCGAGGTTCCAGTGCTTGGCATCGTCGAGAACATGGCCGTGCACACCTGCTCCAACTGCGGCCACATCGAGCATCTGTTTGGCGAAGGTGGCGGCCAGCGCATGGCTGAGCAGTACGGGGTGCCGTTGCTGGGCTCGCTGCCGCTGGATATCGGCATTCGGGAGCAGGGCGATGCGGGTACGCCGATTGTGGCGTCGGCACCGGATTCGGCCGCGGCACAGGCTTATCTGGCGGCGGCGCGGCGGATGGTCGAGGAGCTGGCCAAGCGGCCACGCGCCAGCATTCCCATTCTGTCGTCGCTGCTCTAACACCGCATCGCGGTAGCTGACATGCGGGCCCCGGCATTCCCGGGGCCTTATATATATGAGTGTCCGGTCCGCTGCGGGGTACGGGTGAGTGGTGGGTCTGGGCTAGAATCGGCCACCCCGACCGCTGCAGCGCGCTGCAGCACCACGTAATCAGGATCATTGAATGAGCATCAAGAGCGACCGTTGGATCCGCCGCATGTCCGAACAGCACGGCATGATCGAGCCGTATGAGCCCGGGCAGATCAAGCAGGTGGACGGCCAGCGCATCGTGAGCTACGGCACCTCCAGCTACGGCTACGACGTGCGTTGCTCGCGTGAGTTCAAGGTGTTCACCAACATCAACTCCACCATCGTCGACCCCAAGCACTTCGACCCGAAGAGCTTCGTGGACATCGAGGCCGACGAGTGCATCATCCCGCCGAACTCGTTCGCGCTGGCCCGCACCGTGGAGTACTTCCGCATCCCGCGCGATACGCTGGTGGTGTGCCTGGGCAAGAGCACCTACGCGCGCTGCGGCATCATCGTCAACGTCACCCCGCTGGAGCCGGAATGGGAAGGCCACGTGACGCTGGAGTTCTCCAACACCACGCCGCTGCCGGCGCGCATCTACGCCAATGAAGGCGTGGCACAGATGCTGTTCTTCCAGGCTGACGCGGATGATGTCTGCGAGACCTCGTACAAGGACCGCGGTGGCAAGTACCAGGGCCAGACCGGCGTGACCTTGCCGCGGACCTGACCAGTGCGGGCAGAATAAAAAAGGGCGCGGAATTCCGCGCCCTTTTCGTTTCCAGTTGGCGGGGCTTACTTGCCGCGCCCGAACAGCATGCCGATGCCTACGGCGACCAGGATGGCCGGCCACCAGGTGGCCAGCATCGTGCCGATGTTGCCGTTGATCCAGCCCAGGTTTTTGGCCAGGAAAAACAGGCCGACGATGATCAGGATCAGGGCGGCGATCAGGTTGGAACGCATCGGCGGGAAGTCCGTTGGTGAGAAGGCGCTTATCGTAGCCGCTGGCGCCAGATTTCGACACGCTGGGCCAGCACGTCCGCATCGAAACGCTGCGCCTTGCCGTTGCCCCAGACCGGGCCGGGCCAGGCAGCATCGCCCTCGTGGCGGCCGATCAGGTGGATATGCAGCTGGCGCACAATGTTGCCTAGCGCGCCGATGTTGATCTTGGTGACATTGGGCTTCTGCTTGAGGTGCTGTGAGATCTGGTTGATCTCAGCCAGCAGCAGGCGCTGCTGGCCGCCGTCCAGGTCGATCCATTCACTGACACCCGCGACGCGCGGAACCAGTACCACCCATGGAAAGCGGTCGTCGTTCATCAGGCGGATCTGGGACAAGGGCCCGTCAGCGATCAGTACGCTGTCGGCGGCAAGGCGAGTATCAAGTTCGAAATCAGACGTCACAGCTTCGGTCATCGCAGGTTCTCGCTGAAGAAGGCCAAGGTGCGTTCGCGCGCCAGCTGGGCGCTGGGAGCGTGGTAGTGCATGCCGACCTCGCGGTTGAAGGCGTGGTCGGCCGGATACACGTATACCGGCAATGTGGGTTGCTTTTCACGGTGCGCTGCAACGGCGGCGGCCGGGATGGAGGCGTCCAGGTCGCCAAAGTGGAAGATTGCCGGGGCTTTGAAGTGGATGTCCAGGAACGGCACATTGCGCGCGCCGTAGTAGCTGGCCGATGGCAGGCCCAGCCGTTGCGCAGCCAGCAGGGCGATGGTGCCACCCCAGCAATAGCCGACGGTGCCGACCTTGCCGTAGCGCGCCAGCTGCTCGGCGGCGGCTTCGACGATGCTGACGGCGCGGTCCACGCCCAGTTCGGTCACCAGCGCCTTGCCGCGGCTGACGCCGTCGGCGTCGTAGTCCAGTTCGAGCCCGGGCGCTAGCGGGTCGAAGAAATTCGGCGCCAGCACGGCGTAGCCTTCGGCGGCGTACTGCTCGGCGACATGGCGGATATGGGCGTTGGCACCGAAAATCTCCTGGATGACAACCAGGCCGGCACGCGGCGTGCCTTCGGGCAGGGCCTGCCAGGCGCGGACCGGGCCGAGGGCGGTGGGCAGGGTGATCCATTGGGGCATGGGAAGGCTCCGTCGTGGGGAAGGGTGCAAGGTATCAATCTCTTCTCCCGCCTGCGGGGGAAGGTGCCCGAAGGGCGGTTGGGGGCTTCTGACTCTGTGAGCTAGAAGCTTCCCCTCACCCCAACCCCCGCTCCGCGCCCGGGTCCTTGCGCCAGCGCAAGGGCGCTCGATGGGCAGCGAACCGGTGGTTCGCAAGCACTGGCCCTCTCACCCCGCAGGCGGAGGAGGGGCTTATGAGTCTGTCCGGCGATGGGGGCTTGGAGATCAATATCTTGCTTAGCCCCGTTAAGCCAGTTGCAGGGCGTGACGGCCGGGGGCCGGTATAATCGCGGGCTCTCCGGCCCTGTGGTCATTCCGGCCCCGGCCTTCAGAATTTTGTGAACATGTCCCAGCTGAACCCCAAAGTCGGCTTCGTCAGCCTTGGCTGCCCGAAGGCTCTTGTCGATTCCGAGCGCATCCTCACCCAGT
The DNA here is from genome assembly GCF_027497995.1 of Stenotrophomonas sp. Iso1. Lineage (GTDB taxonomy): Bacteria > Pseudomonadota > Gammaproteobacteria > Xanthomonadales > Xanthomonadaceae > Stenotrophomonas. The sequence goes on from NZ_JAODBT010000002.1 coordinate 433,883, forward strand.
TGCGGGTGGAGGGCTATGACATCGTGCCGTCCTACGATTCGGCCGATGTGGTGGTGGTCAACACCTGTGGCTTCATTGATTCGGCGGTGGCCGAGTCGCTGGATGCCATTGGTGAGGCGATGAGCGAGAACGGCAAGGTCATCGTCACCGGTTGCCTGGGCAAGAAGGGGGACATGATCCGTGAGCACTACCCGGATGTGCTGTCGGTATCCGGCCCGCAGGACTACACCAGCGTGATGGACGCGGTGCATGCCGCGCTGCCGCCCAAGCACAATCCGTTCGTGGATCTGGTGCCGGACTACGGCATCAAGCTGACCCCGCGCCATTACGCCTATCTGAAGATTTCTGAAGGCTGCAATCACCGTTGCAGCTTCTGCATCATTCCGTCGATGCGTGGCGATCTTGTTTCGCGCCCGGTCGATGAGGTGTTGCGTGAGGCCGAGCGTCTGGTGAAGGGCGGCGTGCGCGAATTGCTGGTGGTGTCGCAGGACACCTCGGCCTACGGCGTGGACCGCAAGTATGCGCCGGGCACCTGGCGCGGCAAGGAATACGCCACGCGCATGAAGGCGCTGTGCGAAGGCCTGTCCGAGCTGGACGCGTGGACGCGTCTGCATTACGTCTACCCGTATCCGCACGTCGACGACGTGGTGCCGCTGATGGCCGAAGGCAAAATCCTGCCGTACCTGGACATCCCGTTCCAGCACGCCAGCCCGCGCATCCTCAAGCTGATGAAGCGCCCGGGCGCGGTCGACAAGACGCTGGAGCGCGTGCTGCGCTGGCGTGAGATCAGCCCGGACATCACTGTGCGCTCGACCTTCATCGTCGGCTTCCCTGGCGAGACCGACGCCGAGTTCGAACAGTTGCTCGACTTCCTGGACGTGGCCCAGCTCGACCGCGTGGGCGCATTCGCGTACTCGCCGGTCGATGGCGCCACCGCCAATGACCTGCCAGACCCGGTGCCGGAAGAAGTGAAGCAGGAGCGTCTGGCACGTTTCATGGAAAAGCAGGCGGCCATTTCTGCGGCCAAGCTTGAATCCAAGATCGGCACCGTGCAGCAGTGCTTGGTCGATGTGATCGAAGACGGCATCGCCGTGGCCCGTTCCAAGGCCGATGCGCCGGAAATCGACGGGCTGGTGCATATCCAGAACGCTACGGAAGCCAAGCTGCGTATCGGTGATTTCGTCAATGTCGAGATCACGGAAAGCGACGAACACGATCTTTTTGGCGACGCCATCATCGAGGCGGCCGGCAATCCGTTCGACCTCAAGGTGCTGTGACCGAATCAGCATCTGAATCCGGTGCCGGCACTGCCCGGCGCCGCTTCATTGCGCCACCGCGCGAGCAGGTGGACGCCGCCTGCTTCCAGCATCCGTTGTTTGCGGAATTTTCTGCGTGGTACACGTTGATGGCCAGCGATGCTTGGCCCGATATCGACGTGCTCAATGCGCGTATGCCGTTGCCGGGGCGCTGTTTCGTCACGCAGGACGCGGCGTTGCTGGAAGACGGCCTGCACTACGAAAGCCGCATCTTGCAGGGGCGCATCGCCACACGCCTGCAGAACTGGCATGACCTGTTCAATGCCATGGTGTGGGCACGGCATTCGGCTATCAAACACGCACTCAATGCACAGCAATGCACGCACATCGCACGCATGGGGCAGAGCGCACGTAATGCCGGGCAGCAGGCGTTGACCCAATTCGACGAAACCGGCCTGATTGTGCGGGTGCGCGATGCGACTCTTTTGGATGCCTGGGATGCGCATGACTGGTCAGCGTTGATGCATGCGAATGCAGCGCGGTGGCGCAGCGGCGATATCGCCATCGCGGGTGTCATCGGCCACGCGCTGATGGAACAGATGCTGGTGCCAGGGCGGTTGCTGGTCGGCAAATGCCTGGTGGTGCAGGGCGAAGATGAGGCCGCCTGCATTACGCGTGTTGCCGAAGCGATCCTTGAAGGTGAAGTGCTTGCGGCACCTGCGGAACTGCGCCCGTTGCCGTTAGCCGGCATACCCGGTTGGCATTCGCAGCAGGACACGCATTTCTACGCGCAGGCGGACTACTTCCGCCCGTTGCGCGAAGGCCGCGTGTACCCGCGGCCCTTGCGTTGATCAGCCTTCGTAACTGACGTCGATCAGCACGAAGCGGGTGACGCCGCTTGGCAGTTCGACCGCAAACTCATCGTCGATACGCTTCTTAAGCAGGGCACGCGCCAACGGCGAGTCGATGCTGATGTAGCCGGTGGGCGCGTCGGTCTCGTCCGGGCCAACGATGCGGTAGGTGTGGCTTTCGCCGGAGGCTACGTTTTCCAGTTCCACCGTCGCGCCGAAGAACACGGCCTCTGGATCGCTGGGCGTGGTGTCGATCACGCGCAGGGCTTCCAGCCGCTTGCTCAGGTAACGCACGCGGCGGTCGATTTCGCCCAATTGCTTCTTGCGATAGGTGTATTCGGCGTTCTCGGAGCGGTCGCCTTCGGCCGCCGCCGCCGCCAATGCCTTGACCACTTCCGGCCGCCGCTGGCGCCATAGTTCGTCCAGCTCCGTCTTCAAACGGGCATGGCCTTGCGGCGTGATCAGCGCAGTGCTCTTTTCTGCCGGGGGGCGCCAACGACCCATGGGCTCAGCGCTTGCCGCCAAAAATGCCGCCGAGGATGCCGCGCACGATCTGATTGCCCAGCTTGGTGCCCACGGTACGCGTGGTCTGTTTGGCCATGGTTTCGATCATGCCCTGGCGACGCTTGGTGCCGAAGATCGCGTCCTTGATGCTCTGCCCAAAGCCACCTTCCTGAGTGTCGTCCTGCTCGCGGGTGCGCGCCTTTGGTGTGTCGGCTTTCTCAACGGTTTTTTCAGCGCGTTGGGCCAGCAGCTCGGCGGCTGATTCACGGTTCACGGCGGTGTCATAGCGGGTGCCAACCGAGCTGCCGGCACGCACCTGAGCACGCTCGGTATCGGTGATCGAGCCCATGCGGCAACGCGGCGGTGCGATCAGTGTTTTCTGTACTGGCGAGGGAATGCCCTTGTCCTGCAGCGTGGAGACCAGCGCTTCGCCGGTGCCCAGTTGCGAGAGCGTGGCAACCACGTCGAGTTTTGGATTGGGGACGAAGGTCTCGCCGGCGGTCTTCACTGCCTTCTGGTCACGCGGGGTGAAGGCGCGCAGCGCGTGTTGCACGCGGTTGCCGAGTTGGCCAAGGATGTTGGCGGGCACGTCGTCCGGGAACTGCGAGCAGAAGTACACGCCCACGCCCTTGGAGCGGATCAGGCGCACCACCTGCTCGATGCGCTGCACCAGTGCTGGGGGAGCGTCGTCGAACAGCAGGTGGGCTTCGTCGAAGATGAAGACCAGTTTGGGCTTTTCCAGGTCGCCCACTTCCGGCAGCTGCTCGAACAGTTCCGACAGCAGCCACAGCAGGAAGGTGGAATACAGGCGCGGCTTGAGGATCAGCTGCGCGGCGGCAAGGATGCCGATCACGCCGCGGCCGTCATGGTTGACGCGCATGATGTCGGCCAGTTCCAGCGCCGGCTCACCGAAGAAGGCTTCGCCGCCGTCCTGCGACAGGCGCAGCAGCGAGCGTTGGATGGCGGCCACCGACTGCGCGCTGACCAGCCCGTATTCGGTGGAGATGTCCTTGCGTTCCTCGGCCACCAGATTGAGCAGGGCGCGCAGGTCGTCCAGGTCGAGCAACAGCAGGCCACGGTCATCGGCCAGCTTGAACACGATGTCGAGCACGCCGGACTGGGTGTCGTTCAATTCAAGAATGCGCGAGAGCAGGGTGGGGCCCATCTCGCTGACGGTCGTGCGTACCGGGTGCCCGAGCTTGCCGTAGAGATCCCAGAACACCACCGGACTGGCGGCAGCGGCATAGTCCGTCACGCCGATGTCGGCCGCGCGCTGGGCCAGCTTCTCGCCACCGTCGCCGGCGACCGCAAGGCCGGCGACATCGCCCTTCACGTCGGCCAGGAACACCGGCACACCCAGGCGCGAGAACCCTTCGGCCAGCGTCATCAGGGTCACCGTCTTGCCGGTGCCGGTTGCGCCAGCCACCAGGCCATGGCGGTTGCCGAAACGCGGGAGCAGGGTGACGGCGATGTCGTCGGTGACGCCTTTGCCGAGCAGGATCGGGTCCATGGAGGCACTCATTGATGAATGAAGGGGGATTCTAACGGCCGACTGTATCGGTGCGGTGGCATTGTTGCCCCCGGACAAGTCCGGCGGCTACCCTGCTGGACCTTTCGCCTGCAGTGTCGCTGATGCCTGTTTCCCTGTTCTCGGTTCGTCCCTTGCCGCTGCTGGTGGCTGCCACGTTGTTGACCGTGATGCCGGCCGCGCACGCTCTTTCTGCCCGCGACAAGGCCAAGGTAGATGCCATCGAGGCGCGCATGACCGCCGCAGAGAAGCGCTACAACGATGCGCTGGTGCTGGTAACCAACGCCGATCCCAAGGGAACCCCGGAGGCCGACGCGGCGCTGGAGGACATGGAGGACGTGCTCACTGCCTGCATCGCGCAGAAGGGCTGCCAGGTCAGTGGCCTGCTCACCACCTACAAGCGTCTGCTCAAAAAGCAGTCCGATGGCACCGCTGAGGAAGCCGACGAGGATGTCGGGCCGCTGGAAGCCGACCCGGACCATATCGCGCCGCTGGTCGCCAATGTGCCCGAAGCCGCGCGTGCGGCAGCATTGCTGAACGATCATCGGCATGCGTTCGATGAGATGGTCGAATACAACCCGGCCATCCAGGCCGGCATCCGTCGCTGGCTCACCGACATGCGCCCGTCGCTGCTGACCAGCTACGAGAACTACATGAACCTGCGCGCGGTGATGTGGCCCGAGTGGGAAAAGAACGCGCTGCCCGAAGCGCTGTTGTTCGGCATCATGGCCAAGGAATCCAATGGTCGCGTGCATGCGTCTTCGCGCGTGGGCGCAGCGGGCCTGATGCAGTTCATGCCGGCCACCGGCCGCCGTTTCGGTCTGGGCCCGGACGGCACCGGTTTCGATACACGCTTCGACCCGCGCAGCGCCGCTGAGGCCAGTGCGGCCTATATGAATGAGCGCATGCGTGGGCTCAATAAGAACATCGAATACGCCTTGGCGGCCTACAACGGCGGCGAAGGCCGTGCTGCTCGCATCTATCGCGAGGCCGGTGGGCAGAGCTTCTGGACGGATTCGGCCTACAACCAGTTCCCCGGCGAAACCAAGGACTACGTGCCGATGGTGATCGCTGCCGCGTGGATATTCCTGCACCCGCAGCAGTACGGCGTGGAGTTCCCCAAGATCAGTGCGCAGCCGGCGACGATCCGTCTGGCCAAATCCACCACCATTTATGAGCTGACCATCTGCCTGGGCAGTAACGGCACCCGCGATGGCTACATGCGTGCGCTGCGCAACCTCAACCCGCGTTACGAGGCCGACGGCTGGATTCCGGCTGGCACCACGATCAATGCCACCACCCGCATTGCCGGTCTGTACAACCGCTATTGCGTGAGTGGTCCACGTGCAGACCTTGCGCGCGCGCTGATCACCGCCGATATCAATACGGCGATCAAACGCCCGTCGGCGGCGGCGTTTACCGGCAGTGTGGCAGTGGGTGACGTGCAGGCCCTGCAAGCGGCGCAGGCCGCGCCGCCAGTGGCAACGCCGGCACCGCGTCCCGCGCCCGCACCGGCTCGTCGTGCCGCGCGCAGCTACACCGTGGTACGGGGCGACACCTTGGGCAGCATCGCCAATCGTTTCCAGTGCGGTGTTCCCGCACTGGCGCGAGCCAATGGCCTGCGTGCACCTGCCTATGCGCTCAAGCCCGGGCAGAGCCTGAAGCTGGAAGGCTGCCGCCGCTGAGTGCGGTTGACGCTGGAATGAGAAAGGGCGCCGTAAGGCGCCCTTTCTCATTGACGAGGCAGGTCGTTGAACGCCTACAGGAGCTTTGCCAGCGGCTGGCCCAACTGCACGGGGCTTTCGGCCTTCAAAGAAGGATCAAACTCCGCTACGCCCGGCGGCAGCAGCACGATCACCGTGGAGCCATAGTTGAAGCGCGCCATCTCGGCGAAGCGCTCCAGCGTGATGCCCTTGCCGCGCCAATCCTTGCGGGTGATGCGGTCGCCATAGGCGGGGATTTCCTCGCCACTCCACACCGTCTCCACGCCGCTGACCAGCAGCGCGCCGACCATCACCTGCACCATCGGCCCGAAGTCGGTATCGAAATGGCAGACCAGGCGTTCGTTGCGGGCGAACAGGCCCGGCACGTTGGCCACCGCATCGGTGCCAACGCTGAAAAGGCGGCCGGGTACATGCACGGTTTCGCGCAGGGTACCGGTCCAGGCCATGTGCACGCGGTGGTAATCACGCGGAGACAGATAGACCGTTGCGAACAGGCCGTTGTTGAACGGCTCGGCGTCGGCGACATCGCCCAGCAGCTCGGCGGCGGTGAACGACTGGCCCTTGGCCTGGAAGATGCGGCCATCGGCAATCGGCCCGAGCTGGCTGATGCGGCCGTCGGCGGGCATGGTCAGCGTGCGCGGATCGGCTGCGGCCACGCGTGCACCCGTCTTCAGGGCGCGAGTGAAGAACGCATTGAAGCTGGGGTAGCTGCGCGGGTCCGGGTTGGCCGCTTCGGCCAGATTGACGTTGAACTTCGCGCTTACCGTGTCGATCAGCCAGCGCGAGATCCGCGGGTTTTGCGAATAGGCCAGTGAGCGCGCCATGGAGGACAGCAGGCGGTGGGGCAGGACGTAGCTGAGCGTTGTTACCAGACTCATGGTGCGGTGTTCTCGGTGAGCTTGATCAGGTCGCTGGCGATGGCCTGCGGGTTGAATGGGGGGCGCATCAGCCCGGCCAGGCGGCCCTGCGGATCGAGCACGGCAATGCTGGCTGAGTGATCCATGCTGTAGTCGCCCGGATTCTCTTCAAAATGTTTGCCCGGCACCTTCTGGAACAGCATGCCCAGCGAGGTGGCAAAGCGCTCCAGTGACGGCACGTCGGCGGTCGCGGCAATCGTGTCCTTGTGGAAGGCGTGGGCGTATTCGCCCAGCCGTGCCGGGGTATCGCGCTCCGGGTCCACTGACACGAACACCACCCGTGGCCGCAGGCTGTCGGGGATGGACTGCCACTGTTTCTGGGCCTGCGCCAGCTCGGTCAACGTGGTCGGGCAGACGTCCGGGCAGGAGGTGAAGCCCAGAAACACGAGGGTCCAATGGCCGCGCAACTCGCCGGGGATCAGGCGGGTGCCGTCGGACTGGGCCAGATCGAACTCCGGCAACGTACGTGGCGTTCCGTAGAAGATGATCGAGCTGCTGTCGCGGGTGCCTTGGCTGGTGGGGCCAAACACCTTTTGGGCCAAGACCAGGCCGAGGCCGGCGGCCAGGGCGATGGCGAGGATGATGCCGGTATTGCGGTTGAACATGGGCCGTTGCTTCCGTTCAAGAGGGTGCCGCCGCAGGCGCTGGGCCGCTGGCGGAGCACGCGAGTGTAGGGGATTGACGGCTTCCGCCGCCGCGCGGGGACGCGGTTTTGGCAGTCGATTCGGTGCCGGTTGGCGGCTATCGCCGAAGTTTCCGCTGCAACTGGGCGCTCAATATACCGGGCAGGCGCCTATAATCGCAGACCATTCAAGTATTTCCGTATGCCATGACTGCTCAAGCGGCCGCTGAACTTCACACGATCATCGATCTGATCCGTTACGGCGCCAGCCGTTTCAATGCCGCGGGCCTGACCTTCGGCCACAGCTACGACAACGCCCTGGACGAATCCACCCAGCTGGTGTTGTACAGCCTGCATTTGCCACCGGACCTCGGCCCGGCCTATGGCAGTGCGCGCGTGCTGCTGGAAGAACGCGAGCGCGTGCTGGCCTTGTTCGAGCGCCGCATCAGCGAGCGCCTGCCGGCCGCTTATCTGACCGGTGAGGCGTGGTTTGCAGGGCTCAGCTTCAAGAGCGATGCCCGCGCACTGGTGCCGCGTTCGCCGATTGCCGAGCTGATCCTCAACGGATTTGAGCCGTGGCTGGCGGGCCGCGATGTCGCCCGCGCGCTGGACCTGTGCACCGGTTCGGGCTGCATCGCCATCGCCATGGGCCATTACTACCCCAACTGGCAGGTAGACGGCAGCGACGTCAATGACGCCGCGCTGTCGTTGGCGGTCGAGAACAAGGAGCGGCTGCTTGCCCACAACGTTGAACTGGTCAAGAGCGATCTGTTCAATGGCTTGCAGGGCCGTGTGTATGAGCTGATCGTCACCAATCCGCCGTACGTCACCAATGACGAGACCGACGCGCTGCCGCAGGAGTACTCGCACGAGCCGGACCTGGCGCTGCGTGCCGGCGACGATGGCCTGGACCTGGTGCTGAAGATTTTGCGCGATGCGCCGAACCATCTGACCGAAGAAGGCCTCCTGATCTGCGAAGTGGGCGAATCCGAACAGCACCTGATCAAGCTGCTGCCGGAAGTCGACTTTGCCTGGATCGAGTTCAAGGTTGGGCAGATGGGCATCTTCGCGGTGGAAGCCAGCGAACTGCGTGCTCACCATGCGCGGATTGCCGAGTTGGCAGCGGCGCGGGCGTAAGAGTCTTGCTGGCAGGAGCATTGTCCGCTTCTGCCAGCATCCCCGCGAAGGCGGGGGGCTCTGGCCTCGGCTCCATCTGCCTGGCATGAGGTGAGGCGAGGGCAATGACATGAAAAAGACCGATTCCCGCCTGCGCGGGTAGTCAGCAATAGAGCAACGGTGACAAAGCCATTGCAGCAGATGCGGTGAACGCGGCAAAGCAAACGCAAAACAGCGAGAGCAAAACAGCAACGTGAATACATTCGGACAACTTTTTCGTGTCACTACCTTTGGCGAATCCCACGGGCCGGCCATCGGCTGTGTGATAGATGGTTGTCCCCCGGGGCTGGAAATCACGCCAGAAGAATTCGCGCATGACCTGCAGCGTCGCGCCACCGGCAAGAGTCGCCATACCTCGGCACGGCGTGAGGCGGACGAAGTTGAGATCCTGTCCGGCGTGTATGAGGGCAAGACCACCGGTACGCCGATTGCGCTGCTGATTCGCAATACCGACCAGCGCAGCAAGGATTACAGCAACATCGCGCAACAGTTCCGTCCGGGCCATGCTGATTACAGCTATTGGCAGAAGTACGGCATCCGCGATCCGCGTGGTGGTGGCCGTTCTTCGGCGCGCGAAACCACCATGCGCGTGGCCGCCGGCGTCATCGCCAAGAAGTGGCTGCAGCAGCGCTACGGCGTGACCGTGCGCGGTTACCTATCTCAGCTGGGCGAAATCACTCCGCTCGGCTTCGACTGGAGCGCGGTCGAGGAAAACCCTTTCTTCTGGCCCGATGCCGCACAGGTGCCGGCGCTGGAGGCGTACATGGATGCGCTGCGCAAATCCGGAGACTCGGTTGGTGCGCGCGTGAGTGTGGTCGCCGATGGCGTGCCGCCGGGATGGGGTGAGCCTATCTACGGTAAGCTTGATGGTGATATCGCCGCTGCGCTGATGAGCATCAATGCGGTCAAGGGTGTGGAAATCGGCGACGGTTTCGCCAGTGCCTCGCAGAAGGGCACCGAGCACCGTGATCTGATTTCTCCGCAGGGTTTCCAGTCCAACCATGCCGGCGGCATCTTGGGGGGTATTTCCACCGGGCAGCAGGTTGTTGCGTCGATGGTGCTCAAGCCCACCTCCAGCCTGCGTCTGCCGGGTGCAACGGTAGATACGTCTGGCAACGCCGTCGATGTCATCACCACCGGCCGCCACGACCCGTGCGTGGGCATCCGCGCCACGCCTATCGCCGAAGCAATGTTGGCGATGGTGCTGGTGGATCAGGCGCTGCGTCACCGTGCGCAATGTGGCGATGTTGGCGAAATGGCACCACGCATCCCCGGTAATCTCGATGGCTGATCAGCGGCCGCGTGTCTGGGTTTCGCAGCCATTGTTCGACGACACCGTCGCGCAGCTGGCAGCGTACTGCGACGTGGTTGCCACGGATGATGTCAGCGCGCACGACGGTGCCGCGATTGCTGCGCATCTGGCGGAGGTGGATGGTGCGCTGGTTACGCTCAACGACCGTATTGGCGCGGCTGAAATTGCTGCCGCCTCACAGTTGAAGGTTATCGCCAATGTCGGCGTTGGTTACAACAATCTCGACGTTCCGGCGTTGAGTGCAGCAGGCATCATCGCTACCAACACACCCGATGTCCTCACTGAAACCACCGCCGACCTTGGCTTCTCGCTGCTGATGGCAGCGGCACGGCGCATTGTTGAATCCGACCGCTGGCTGCGAGAAGGCAACTGGGGCCAGTGGTCGTTCACCACCATGCTCGGTGCCGATCTGCATGGCAGCACGCTGGGCATTCTCGGCATGGGCCGGATCGGTCAGGCCATTGCGCGCCGCGGTCACCACGGCTTCGGCATGAAGGTGCTGTATCACAACCGTTCGCGGTTGCCGCAGGGCTTGGAGCAGGAAGTCGGCGCAGATTATGTCGGCTTCGATGAACTGCTGTCGCGCGTCGATCATCTGGTACTGGTGCTGCCGTACACCGCGCAGAACCACCACATCATCAATGCCGCCGCGCTGGCGAAGATGAAGCCCACGGCCACGCTGGTGAACATCGCCCGTGGTGGCATCGTCGATGAGCTGGCACTGGTTGATGCACTGGCCAATGGCCGGTTGGCGTCAGCCGGGCTGGATGTTTACGAGAACGAACCGGTCGTGCGCCCGGAGCTGCTGGCTCTGCGCAATATCGTGCTGACCCCGCATATCGGCAGTGCATCGCTGGCCACGCGCCGGGCGATGGTGCAGGTGGCGGTGGACAACCTGCTGGCCGGGTTGGGCCTGGGGCCGGACGCCGGCCGTCCTGGCAATGCAATCAATACCGACCTGCTGACCAGCGGCAACGCCCGCAGCGCTACTGCCGGCGGCAAAATCGACAGCAAAAAACGGTAGGGAGCCTCCGTGGCTGTCCGCCGGAGGTTCCCCGAACCTGGCTCGACGTGTGTCCCCCCAATCCTTTACGAGTGCACCCCATGAGCAATGAAGCCCGTCGTTTCCACGTAGCCGTTGTTGGCGCCACTGGCGCTGTCGGCCAGACCATGTTGTCGATCCTGGCTGAGCGCAATTTCCCGATCAGCAAGTTGACCCTGCTCGCTTCGGAGCGTTCGGCCGGTCAGAAGGTCGATTTCGAAGGCGAGAAGATCACCATCCAGGACCTGGCCACGTTTGACCCATCAGGCGTCGAGATCGCGCTGTTCTCGGCAGGTGGTGGCATTTCCAAGGAGTTCGCGCCCAAGTTCGCCGCTGCCGGCGCCGTGGTGATCGACAACTCCTCCACCTTTCGCTACGACGACGACGTGCCGCTGGTGGTGTCCGAGGTCAACCCGGAAGCGGCGAAGAACCGCCCGCGCGGCATCATCGCGAACCCGAACTGCTCGACCATGCAGCTGATGCCGGTGCTGGCACCGATCCACCGCGAGTACGGCATCGAGCGCATCAACATCGCCACGTATCAGTCGGTGTCCGGCGCCGGCCAGAGCGGCATGGAAGAGCTGGGCAAGCAGACCGCGCAGCTGCTGGGCTTCCAGGAGATCGAGCCGACCAAGTTCCCGGTGCAGATTGCCTTCAACCTGATTCCACACATTGATGAGTTCCTCGACAACGGCTTCACCAAGGAAGAAATGAAGCTGGTGTGGGAAACCCGCAAGATCCTTGGTGACGACACCATCCTGGTGAACCCGACCGCCGTGCGTGTGCCGGTGTTCTACGGTCACTCCGAGGCGGTCAACATCGAGACCAAAAAGAAGATCACCACCGAGCAGGCGCGCGAGCTGTTGGCTGCAGCGCCGGGGGTGAAGGTGGTGGACGAGCGCAAGGCCGGCGGTTACCCGACCCCGGTTACTCATGCCTCGGGCACCGACCCGGTCTACGTGGGCCGCATCCGTGAGGACATCTCGCACCCGCGTGGTCTCAACATGTGGGTGGTGGCTGACAACATCCGCAAGGGCGCCGCACTCAACGCGGTGCAGGTGGCCGAACTGGTCGCCAACGGCGGCTGAGGTGGCAGACAACGCCGGCGCAATGCCGGCGTTGTTACGAGAGTACGAACAGCGCGGTACTAGAAAGGCGGTACAGCCGTTATATTTGCCGGCATGAAACTTCCGGGCAAAGGCGCGATGCGCTCCATACAAGGCGTGATGGTTCTCATCCTGGCGCTGTTCAGTAGCGCTGCGATGGCCTTGGGGCTAGGCAACATCCGTGTGTTGTCCAAGCCCGGTCAGCCTTTGGTGGCCGAGATCCCCGTCATTACCAGCGACTCGAGCGAGTTGGACAACGCCCGCGCAACGCTGGCCGCACCGGCCACGTTCGAGCGTGTCGGTCTGCCGCCGCCGGATGGGCTGGTGAGCGAACTGCAGTTCCAGTTTGCGCAGGACCGTGAAGGCCGTGCGGTCATCCGCGTGACCAGCGCCACCCCGGTGCAGGTGCCGTCGGTGGGTTTCCTGATCGAAGTGGACTGGGGGCAGGGCCGTCTGGTCCGTGAGTACTCGGCACTGGTTGCCGCGCCGGAAACCGCCACAGCGGTTGCCGAGCCGGTGATCGAAGCCCCCGCTGCCGCGCCGTCCGACCTGATCGTCCGCGAGCCGGAGCCGCTTCCGCAGGCACCGGCAGCATTGCCGCAACCGGTTGCCGTGCCGACGCCAGCACCTCTAACACCGTCTGCTCCCGTCCAGGCAGCAAGGCCGCCAATGGCACCTGTGTCGCGCCCAGCGGGTGAGTTGGCGCCGGTGCAGCGCGGGCAGAGCCTGTCGCAGATTGCCGGCGCGCTTACCCGCGAGAACGGCTACTCGTTGAACCAGAACATGGTCGCGCTGATGCGCGCCAACCCGGAGGCGTTCATTCGCGGGAACGTCAATCTGCTCAAGCAGGGCGCGGTGCTGCGTACGCCGGCCGAGGAAGAGCTGGCACGGGTGAATGCCGCAGAAGCCCGCACCATCGTGCGCGAGCAGACCGCGCAATGGCGGCAGGCGCGTGCCCCGATCCCGCAGCCGGCCATTGCCGATGCGGCGGTGGTGGCACGGCCGGCTACCAACAATCATGCCGCCGCAGCGCCGAGTGGTGCGCGGTTGGAGATCGCCCCGGCTGTCGCCGGTGGTCAACAGACTGCAGGAATGACGACCGGACTCGATGCCGGCGGCGAGGGTGACATGCTGGCGAACGAACAACTGCAACAGGCGCGGGAAGACCTCGCCACGCGCGATGTGGAAATGCAGGAGCTGCGTGACCGCGTCGCCGAGTTGGAGAAGCTGCAGAAGCAGCAGCAGTCGTTGATCGCGATGAAGGATTCGGATCTGGCTGCTGCCCAGCAGCGTCTGGCCGAGAGTAACAAGCAGGACGCTGCGGCTTCACTGGGCTGGTTGTGGCTGGGCCTGGCGCTGCTGGTACTGGCTGTCGTGGCCTGGGCGCTGTCGCGTCGTCGCAAGCCATCGCCGTTGAAGACCGCCTCGCGTGAGGGCTTCAATGCCGACACGCTTGCCGCTGCCTTGCCGGCAGGCGCCGTTGCGTTCGACCATGGCAATGACGGCGCGCGCGACGCCGATCTCGAAGCATCGGCTGCCTTCGCTACAGATGCACGGAAGGACGAGGGTGAGGATGTCGTGACACTGCCGCCGCACGATGCAGACATGCCGCTCTGGGCAAAGCCCGAAGCAGCGGTTGCCGGTGAACCATTGCCGCCTGTCGAAAGCAAGCCGGCTTTGATGTTTGAAGCCTCGCGTGGATACGCCCGCCCGCAGGAGCTGCCCTCGGTTTCCGAACCGGCTGCCGCAGATGAAGCACGCTGGTTGGCCGGTGATATGGCTGCAGTCGCGCCGTTGAATCCGGCCCCGGCGGGCCGTGAACGGCTGGAGCTGGCCATTGCCTATTTGGATCTGGGTGATGCGGAAACCGCGCGCACGCTGCTCAATGAGGTTGCGCTCGGTAGCGATCCGCTGGCGCGAACCGAAGCGCTTGAACTGTTGAATCGACTGGGTTGAGGGGCCTGTGATGAAGCGCGAACGTGGTATTGATTATGTGGAATTTGCGTCGCGCGACCCGGCTGCCAGCCGCCGTTTTTTCGAGCAGGTGTTTGGATGGACGTTCGAGGACTACGGCCCGGATTACACCGCCTTTGACGATGGCCTGCTACAGGGTGGCTTCTTCCGCGCAACGCCGGTGACATCCGAAACGGGTGCGGCTTTGTTGGTGCTCTATGCCGCGCAGCTGGCGCCGGTGCAGGCAGCGGTGGAAGCCCATGGCGGCACCCTCGCAAAAGCGATTTTCACCTTCCCCGGAGGCCGTCGCTTCCAGTTCATCGAGCCCGGTGGCAATGAGCTGGCTGTGTGGTCCGAGCGCGACAGCGACTGAGTGACCTGCCGTGTTCTACGGCGCCCGAAAACAAGAGGTTTGAAGATGCGTTACGCGCTGGGCGTGGAATATGACGGCAGCGAGTTCAAGGGCTGGCAGCAGCTCGGTGAAAGCGGCTGCGTGAGTGTGCAGGCAACCCTGCAGGAGGCGTTGTCGTCGGTAGCCAATGCGCCGATCAGTGTGGTCTGTGCAGGCCGCACCGATGCCGGCGTGCATGGCGAATGCCAGGTAGTGCACTTCGACAGTGACGTGGAGCGCTCGCCGCGCAGCTGGGTGCTGGGCACCACTACGCGCTTGCCGCCTTCGATCTGCGTGCGCTGGTGTGTGCCGGCCGCCGATGAGTTCCATGCGCGGTTCTCGGCAAAGGCGCGGCGTTATCGCTACCGTCTGTTGAACCGGCAGGTGCGCCCGGCGCTGTACCGGCAGACGCTGAGCTGGGAGCGTCGCCCGTTGGATGCCGATGCCATGCATCGTGCGGCGCAGGCCCTGCTGGGTGAGAACGATTTTGGTGCCTTCCGCAGTTCGCAATGCCAGGCACTGCATGCACGCCGTGAGCTGCAGGCGATCTCAGTAAGCCGCCAGGGCGAAGTGGTCGAAGTGCAGGTGCAAGCCAATGCGTTCCTGCACCACATGGTGCGCAACATCGTCGGCTCGCTGCTGATGGTGGGGTCTGGCGAGAAGCCGGAGGCGTGGGTTGGTGAACTACTGGCCGGGCGCGACCGTAATCTGGCCGGGCCCACTGCGCCACCGCAGGGCTTGGTGTTTGTCGGGCCGCTGTATCCTGATGTTTGGCAATTGCCGGCGGAGGTAACGCTATGAGCCGTACCTTGTTCCGTACCCGCATCAAGTTCTGTGGCATGACCCGCGCCGGCGATATCCGCCTGGCCACTGAGCTGGGTGTGGACGCCATTGGCTTCATCTTTGCCAAGGGCAGCGTGCGCCGAGTGGCACCGTCCGAAGCACGGGCGATGCGCCAGGCCATTGCGCCGATGGTCGATGTAGTGGCGCTGTTCCAGCACAACAACCGCGAGGAAATTCGCGAAGTATTGCGTGCAGTACGGCCGACATTGCTGCAGTTTCACGGCGACGAGGATGATGCGTTCTGCCGCAGCTTCAACATGCCGTACCTGAAGGCCATTGCCATGGGGGGCGGCGCTGAAGTCACCGTGCGCGGTCTTCAGCAGATGTACCCGCATGCGGCCGGTTTTCTATTCGACAGTCATGCGCAGGGTGGCAGTGGTGGAACCGGGGTGGCCTTTGACTGGTCACGGATCCCGGCCGGTGTGCATCGCCCGTACCTGCTGGCCGGGGGCATTCGTCCGGAAAATGTGCATGACGCCATCCTTGCCACCCAGCCTTGGGGCGTGGATGTCTCCAGTGGCATCGAGTCGGCGCCGGGTCTCAAGGACGGTTACAAGATGCGCCAGTTCGTCGAGGAAGTGCGTCGTGCCGATGCCGCCGCTGACGAAACTGAATCCGCAGGCTGACATCACAAACTCGCCATGCCGCTTGGCAACTCTGCCACGGGAACACGCCTGCGTAGAGGCAATCCCTTATGATGTGGCAAGGGCGAATGCACGGATGCCTGCGGGAACTGCCCGCGTCTTTCCTTGAAGGAAGGGAGCGGGCCGCACGGTAGCCGAGTGCCACAGGGAAAGGGTACATGGCGGAATTTCTGGACGTAGTACTGTCATATCCGACGCTGCCGTACAGCGTCGTGCTTTGCTTTGCGGTGATTTACTGGACGCTGGCGGCGACCGGCATCGTTGATGAAGGCGGCATTGGCAGCGGCGATGGTGCCGATTTTCATTCCGCTGATGGCGGTGCTACTGGCCTGGCGGCGATGTTCGCGCGCCTGGGCCTCGGCGGCGCACCCACCATGCTGGTGGTGCTGTTGCTTGCTTTCTTCGGTTGGACGATCACGTATCTGGTCCAGCTTTTCTTTCTTCAGTCATTGCCCACGCCGTTGCGATGGGGCATCGGCACCGCTGTGGCCATCGCTGCGTTGATTCCCGGCGCGGTGGTTTCCTCGTGGGTGCTGCGACCGATCCGCCGGCTGCTGATGAAGCTCCGCCCGGTGGAGCAGGAATCCATACTCGGCAAGGCCGGGTTGGTGACTTCACCGGATGTCACCGCCGAACGCGGCTATGCGCAGTTCGATGATGGCGGTGCAGGTTTGATCCTGCAGGTGCGCAGCCGTGATGGCCGTCGCTACATGCGCGGCGACCAGGTACGCCTGGTCGACTATCTGCGCGAACACAATCACTACCTGGTAGTCGGCGATGCCGAACTGCCAGCGTTGGACGTTTCCATTCCTCAAGTTTCAGGCGACAAGGAGATCCACTGATGAGTCTAGCTGCTCTGGCCCCGTTCGTTATCGGCGTAGGCATCCTGCTGGTGTTTTTCCTGGGGCTGGCAGGCCTGTTCAAGGCGTTCTACAAAAAGGTTGACCAGGGCACCGCCCTGATCGTTAACGACATGAGCTCGATGCCCAAGGTGCATTTCACCGGCGCGTTGATCATCCCGGTGCTGTACCGCGCCGAGCACATGCGCATCAGCCTGATCACCCTGCAGGTGGATCGTCGTGGCAAGGAAGGTTTGATCTGTCGCGACAACATGCGTGCCGACATCACCGTGGCGTTCTACCTGCGCGTGAACGAAACGCAGGCCGACGTGCTGCGCGTGGCCAAAGCCATTGGTGCTGATCGTGCATCGGACAAGAACGCAGTGGACGAACTGTTCAATGCCAAATTCTCCGAAGCGCTGAAGACGGTCGGCAAGAAGTTCGACTTCACTCAGCTGTTCGAGAAACGCCAGGAATTCCGCGACGAAATCATCGCGGTGATCGGCAACGACTTGAACGGCTATGCGTTGGAAGACGTGGCCATTGATTACCTGGAGCAGACGCCGAAGTCGCTGCTGGACCCGAGCAATATTCTCGACGCTGAAGGCATCCGCAAGATCACCGAGCTGACCGCCGCGCAGAACGTAATTACCAATGACCTGGCGCAGAACGAGCGTCTGGCCATCACCAAGAAGAACGTGGAAGCCAAGGAAGCCACGCTTGCGCTGGAGCGCCAGCAGGCAGAGGCCGAGGCACGGCAGAAGCGCGAGGTCGACACCATTCGCGCACGCGAACAAGCTGAAACGTTGAAAGTGCAGGAAGAACAGCGTCAGCTCTCGGAAAACGCCCGCATCGAAGCGCAGCAGCTGATCGATATCCGTGAGCAGAACCGCATGCGCGAAGTGGAAGTGGCCGAGCAGAACCGCCAGCGTGCCGTTGCCATCGAGGTTGAGCGCGTGACCCGTGCCCGTCAGCTGGAGCAGGTCACTACCGACCGTGAAGTGCAGTTGCAGGGCGTGGAGCGCGACAAGGTGGTTGAGCAGGGCAAGATGGATGTGGCCAACATCACCCGCGAACGCATCTCCATCGACAAGACCGTGGCGCAGGAAGAAGAGCGCATCAAGGAAGTGCGCCAGGTGTCCGAGGCTGATCGCTTGAAGCAGGTCACCATCCTTGAAGCCGAGGCAAAGGCACAGGAATCGCTGCTCAAGCAGGTCAAGGAAGCCGAGGCCAGTGAAGCTGCTGCCAAGCACAAGGCAGTGGAAATCACCACGCTGGCGCAGGCGGAATTTGATGCAGCCGGTAAGCAGGCAGAGGCCAAGAAGGCACTGGCTGACGGCGTCCGCGCCGAACGCGCTGCGCCGGGTCTGGCTGATGCGCAGGTCAAGGAAGCAGGTGCGCTGGCCATCGAGAAGGTCGGCATTGCCGAGGCGCGCGTGGTTGATGCCATGGCCGATGCCAACTTCAAGCAGGGCAGTGCGGAAGTCAGGGTGCTGGCTGAGCAACTGGCCGCGCAAGCGCTGGGCGAAGAGCAGATGGGCCGTGCCAAGGCAACGGCGACCGAGACGCAGGGCCTGGCCGAAGCCTCGGTGATCGAGAAGAAGCTGTCCGCTGAGGCCGAAGGCCTGACCCGCAAGTTCCTGGCGATTGATTCGCTGGGCGACACCGCACGCGGTCATGAAGAGTTCCGCATGACGCTCGAAACGAGCCTGAAGCAGGCCATGGCGACACTGGATGCCGGCAAGGAAGTATCCAAGGAGAATGCCGAGATCGTCGCCAGTGCGTTGCGCAGTGCCGATATCGATTTGGTCGGCGGCGACGGCGGTATGTTCGAGAATCTGGTCAAGGCGGTGTCGCTGGGGCGGTCCATTGAAGGCCTTACAGACAAGAGCCCGATCGTGCAGGACCTGATGCAGCGCTACCTCGGGGTGGACATGGCTGCGCGCGGTAAGCCGGTCAAGCAGATCGCTAGTGACGTTTCGGCCACCGAGCCGGATGCAGGCTGAGTGAGCACGCGCCTGGGCAGTGCATCGCCTGGGCGCGCAATCGAGAGCGCCGGGTATGGTCCCGGTGCTGGCGTGGATGATGGCGCTCGCTCTGCAGGCTGATTGGCCGCGCGGCGCCATGGCAGGGAATAACCGATGGCCGATACAAACCAGGACTCCGCAGTTTCGACCGACGTCGGCTCCATTGCTGATCAGGCGGTGGCGCAGGGCGGTGCTTACGAGGTGCTGCGCAAGCGCTTGAGCGACCAAGGCACGCGCCTGCGGCAGGTCGTCGAGGCGATGAACCAGCGGCGTCTGCAGGAGTTCGGCGACAGCCGCATGGAAGTGGCGGGGCGCTTCCGTATCCGCACCGAAAACAACTGCGTGGGTCGGGACATCGTGCAGGTCGGTGATGACCTGCTGCTGTTCGGCTACAACGTGTTCATTGGCCTGAAGACGCAGACGCTCGTCGAGGATGTGTTTGGCCTGTACCGCATGGTGGAGGGCGCTGAAGGTTACGACGTCACTCCGGTGGATCTGAAAAGCAGCTTCCTTGCCCAGCTGGGCTTCGTACACGACTTCACCGAGCTTTACGCCTACTACAAGCACGCGCGGTTGCTGCAGTTGATCGTCCGTGACGGCAAATTACTGGCGGCTTTCCAGATTGGCGAGCGCAGCAGTGATGTGCGGGTTTTCCGTTGGTCGCTGTCATCAAGCGGCGAGCTGAGCTATATCGACGCACGCGGTGAGCGCGACATCGCGCTGCCGCCGCCATTTGATTTTGAGTGGACCCGTGCCAGTCGCGACATGCTGGTGACCGGGCGTTTCCCGCACCTGAACATCCTCGACACGATCTTTGTAGAGACCACCGGTGGCGACCTGACCATCAAGGTGGAGAACAACACCGAAACCGGGCAGGGTGTTTACAGTGAGCCGGTTGAAGACAGCACCCAGTCGGTGGACGATGCGGACATCGAGTTCACCCGAGTAGGTTCGTTGATCCTGCTCAAGGTGCAGCCGTATCGCGAGGACGTGTGCCGCGGGCTGATCTACAACACGCTGACCGGCAAGGTGGTGCGCAATGACGCCATCGTCCAGGCCTGCGTACAGCTGCCTGATGACCACGGCATCATTTTTCCTGGCGGTTATTACCTGCAAAGCGGTGAGCACAAGGCCTTTGATGCCTCGATGCAGGGCATGCGTTACAAGCGATCGATCCGCTCGCCCAACGGCGAGGACATGCTGTACATCTTCTACGAGCGCGAGGCCGGAAAATCGGCGCTGTTCGTCTACAACAGCATCCAGCGGGCGTTGCAGAACCCGGTGTTCGGGTTGGGGTACGCATTCCTGCGCGACGGCCGAATGGTGCTGTTCAATGCCGAGAACGAGGAGCCGACCCGCATCCACCCGATGCAGGTTTGGCAGACACCTTTCAGTAGCGATGAATTTGCCGCGCATCGGCCGGCCGGCACCAGTTTCATGGCGCGCATTGGCAATGCTGAATTGGTTCGCGGTATTTCCAATTTGCTGGATATGGGGCGTGAAATCGACAGCCGCGAGGTGTCGTTGCAACGCTACGAGCTGCTGACCCACAACGCACGGCGCTTGTTCGATACGCACCATTGGCTGGATGACGCCAATTGCGAAGGCGCGGCCACGCTGTTGCGCGAGATCAGTGCGACGGGCGAGTCGATGCTCGACGAGTACGAAAAAGTCGAAAGCATCCGCAAGCAGTCGGCGCAGGCGATGGCTGAAGTCACAAGCCAGCACAAATCGTTGCTGGGCCGCGTACAGCCGCAGAACTGGACGAAGATCAGTGAGTTCGTGGAGGCCCTGGGCGAAGTCGGAAAGCTGCGCGGGCGGCTGCTGACCGTACGTGATTTCCGCTATGTGGATGTCGCTGCGATTGATGCAATGAACGCTTCACTGCAGGATGCGCACGACCGCGTTGGCGTGGTGACAGGCGAGTTTCTGGGCAGTGACAAGGCCTTGTTGCCATTCGGCGAGCGCCTGCAAGAGCTGGACAATGTCGCCCAACAGGCGCAAACGGCCAAGCAGCTCGTCACGCAGATCGAGCAGATGCAGGCGATGTCCGGGGAACTGGACATGCTTTCGGAATTGATGGCCAGCCTGAAGGTGGACGACGCCGCGCAACGCACGCGCGTAGTGGAGGCTATTTCCGGCATCTACGCCAAACTCAACCAGGCACGTGCACGTGCGGATCAGCGCCGTCGTTCGCTGGGTTCGGCCGAAGCCGTGGCACAGTTTGGTGCTCAGTTCTCGTTGTTCAGCCAGGCCATCACCAGCGCTCTAGGCTTGGCGACGGACCCCGAGCGTGCCGACGAGCAGTTATCGCGATTGATGGTGCAGCTGGAAGAACTGGAGAGCCAGTTCGGCGAGCATGAGCAGTTTCTCGGCGACATCCTCAATAAGCGCGAAGAGTTGCTGGATACCTTCGAGTCGCACAAGCAGACCCTGTTGGATGCCCGCCAGCGCAAAGCGCAGTCGGTGTTGGATGCGGCCAACCGGATTCTTGATGGCTTGGCAAAGCGCACCGAACGCTTCACCACGGTGGACGAGCTCAATGCGTTCTTTGCCGGCGACCCGCTGATCCTGAAGTTGCGCGAGCTGGCCGGTCGCCTGCGTGAGTACCGGGACAGCGTGAAGGCCGACGATGTCGAGGCGCGCCTGAAGGGCGTGCGTGACCAGGCGGTGCGTGCGTTGCGCGACCGCACGGACTTGTTCGAAGGCGGCGGCAATGTGATCCGCCTGGGACGCCACCGTTTCAGCGTCAATACGCAGCCACTGGACTTGACCATCCTGCCGCGTGGCGATGGGTTATCGGTGCATCTGACCGGTACGGATTACTACGAATCCATTGTTGATCCGGAACTGGAAGCGCTGCGCGATTATTGGCCGGTGACGCTGGATTCGGAATCGCCCACGCTTTACCGCGGTGAGTACCTGGCTGGCCTGATCCTGGATGCGGCCATCTTCGGCCGTGACGGATTGAGCGTTGAGCTGCTGTTGCGTGACACCGCGCAGGCCGACGGACTGGGTAAGCGTGTGCGCGACTTCGCGGCGCCACGCTACCGCGAAGGTTATGAAAAAGGCATTCACGACCACGACGCCACGTTGATTCTGCAAGCGCTTCTGCCGCTGTATCAGTCCGCAGGTGCCTTGGTGCATTCGCCTTCCGCACGCGCGTTGGCGTTGATGTTCTGGTCACGCGAGGGCAAGCGTGAGGATGTCGCGCAATGGGTTGAGCGTGCGGCCGGTGCATTCGCCATCGCCCGCATGTTTGCTTCACGCGATGGTCTTGACGCATTGCGTGATGAGATTGCCGAGGCTTTGGTGGCCTTCCGGACAGAGAACGCGCTGTCGTTCGATACCGCGGCTGCCGCGACTGGCGCGGAGTACCTGCTCGCTGAGTTGGCTGCGGGCGAACCCACGTTTGGTTTCAGTGGCTACGCGCGGCAGTTGGTTAATGGCCTGCGTGAGCAATTGCAGGCGGCGGGGCAGAGTGAAGCGTTTGATCGTTCTCTGCAGAAGCTGGCCTCGCGCCCGTCGCTGCAATGGGCACAAGCCGAGCATTGGTTACAGGCGATGTGCGGGCAGCCGCAGTTCGCCGCGTTGGCTGGCTACGTGCCCGAAGCGGTTGCGATGTTGCTGGCTGAGCGCAGCCTGCGCAGCCAAGTGCGCGAGGTGACCTTGATTGCCGATGCAGCGGGATTGCTGGGCGAGCACCCGCGCATTCGCGAAGGTCATCTGCCGCTGGCGGTCGATGATTTTCTGGGACGCTGGCAGGCGCATCGTCATCAGTTCCAACCCGGTTTCGAGCGCTACCAGGCGCTGCGTCACCGCATCAGTGCACGCGAGCGCGAAGCCTTGCGGCTGACCGAATTCCAGGCGCGCCCGCTCAGCTCCTTCGTCCGTAATAAGCTGATCAATGACGTCTACCTTCCGATCATTGGCGACAACCTCGCCAAACAGATGGGCACGGTGGGCGAGAACAAGCGCAGCGACCTGATGGGCCTGCTGATGATGATCAGCCCGCCCGGCTACGGCAAAACCACGTTGATGGAGTACGTGGCCAACCGGCTGGGATTGGTTTTCATGAAGATCAATGGGCCGGCGCTGGGGCACGAAGTGCGCTCGCTGGATCCCGAGCAGGCCCCGGATGCCACCTCGCGCCAGGAGTTGCTCAAGCTTAATCTCGCGTTGGAAATGGGCAACAACACGATGCTGTATGTCGACGACATTCAGCACACGCATCCCGAATTTCTGCAGAAGTTCATCTCGTTGTGCGACGGCACCCGTCGCATTGAAGGCGTGTGGAAGGGCCGCACTCGCACCTACGACCTGCGCGGTAAAAAGTTCTGTGTGGTGATGGCAGGCAACCCGTATACCGAGTCCGGCGAAGTGTTCAAGGTGCCGGACATGCTGGCCAACCGTGCTGACATCTACAACCTGGGCGACGTGCTTGGTGGCATGGAAGAGGCATTCAAGCTCAGCTACATCGAGAACAGTCTCACCTCCAGTCAGGTTTTGGCGCCGATGGCCACGCGTGATCTAGCCGATCTTTACGTGCTGGTGGACAAGGCCAACGGCAAGGAGGTTTCGACCAACGCACTGAGCCATGCCTACAGCGGCGCAGAGATCAACGAGATCGTCGCCACACTGGAGCGGGTGATGCAGGTGCGGGAGGTGGTCTACCGGGTCAACCAGCAATACATCGCCAGTGCCGCTCAGTCGGACAAGTACCGGGTTGAGCCTTCGTTCCGGTTGCAGGGCAGCTATCGCAACATGAACAAGCTGTCGGAGAAGATCTCACCCGTGATGAATGCTGCCGAGCTGCAGCAGCTGGTGTCCGATCACTACCTGGGCGAGTCGCAGCTGCTCACCAGTGGCTCGGAAGAAAACCTGCTCAAGCTCGCCGAGCTGCGCGGGGTCATGGACTCGGCACAGTTGGCACGCTGGGAGCAGATCAAACGCGATTTCATGCGCGACAAGGCAATGGGCGGCGACGATGCCGACACCGGCGCGCGGGTCGTGGCGCAGCTGGCTGATATCGCCAGCGGCTTGCAGGGCCTGCGTGCGGATGAGGCACCCGTGGCTGCACCGGTTGCCGCGACGGTGGAAGCGCCGTGGGAGCAGATTGTGGCGTTGCTGCAGTCGGTGGCCGAGCGGCCGGCACCCGTGGTCGCTCCGACCGAAGCGCCGCTCGCGCCGCCGCCGGCGCAGGATTTTGAGCCGCTGCTACGCGCATTGGCCGATTCCCAGCAGCGCCAGGGTCAGGTCGGCGACGCGTTGACGCAGCTTGCGGTGCAACTGCGTGACTGGCTGGCCAAGGAGCCGACAACCGATAAGCCGGCGCCTCGCGTTCGCCGTGCGCGCAGCCCTGAGGAAAAAGCGCTGGACGAAGCCTTGATGCGCCACTTCTATGGCGGGCAGGTGGTAGTGCCGGGGCAACAAGGCAGTCAAAAGAACGAAGCGTCTGATGAGTCATGACGATTCCCGCGTGATCGCGTTGCCGCCACCGCCTACTCCGGCGGTGGTATTGGACGATCCGTTGGCGGTTGCCAGCTACGGCGCGGGCTTGCTGGCCATGGTCGAACAGCGTGCATCAGCTGCTGGCGACGGTCATGCCGCTGCACGGCTGGTTGCCGAAATGGACAATATCCATCAGGCCATGCGCGCGCACGATACTGGAGCCATTCGCCGCAGCGTTGGGTTGTTGGGACGGCTGCTGGGCCGCGATGTGGAGGTGCAAGCACAGGCTGAGCGCCTTGCCGGGCAATTGGATATCTGTCTGCTGCGGGCCGACGGCATCGTCACGGAGGTGCAGGGCGCGTTGCCCGTGCACCAGCAGCAAGCAGTGCTCGCCGCTGAAGCGGTCAGCGCGATTGATGCCTGGGCCGAAGCGGGCGAGCGAGTGCTGCAGGATGCCGTGGCACAGGCCGGCGCGGCGGACAGCACGTTGACGGTGGCGGCCTTGCAGCGGCGACTTCACCATTTGCGCGGGGTCGCCCGGTTGCGGGCACTGGAAGCATCGCAGCTACAGTTGCTGCATGCGCAGAGTGTCGAGCTGCTGGAGCGCTATCAGCGCATCCGTGATGTATTGCTGCCGTTATGGCGCCAACAGGTGCTGGCTACCAAGGCGGCGGGAATGTCGGCGCGGTTGGTCACGGCGGCAGACACCCAGACACGGATACTGGCAGAGGTCGAGGCGATGCAGGCTAGACTTCGCTGACACGCTTCAAGCATGTTCCATGACTCGCGCGCCGCGCCGCGCATCTTCCTCAAGGAGAGTTGCAGATGACGCAGGACAATATCCCGGTGCCAGTCGAATCCTCAGCCACGTTGGATGGCACCGCGCTGGTCGCATTGGGCCTGACCGAAGCCGACCGTCCGCGCATCGCGCAGATCACACGCACGCTGGACGACATCAGCCCGGGCAACCTGCATGTATTTGGCCGTGAGGCTGCAGGCAAAAGTGCGGCGTTCTCCACGCAGTTGCTGGAGCATGTGCGCAACCGCGACCTGGACGCATCGGGCGACAAGCTGGGCGAGGTCGTGCGCATTGCCCGTTCGCTGAAGCTGGATGGCCTCAATGAGCGCTCCAAGGTGCCGGTGATCGGCGGCCTGATCGACCGCATGCGCGCCTCCAAGGGTGAGCTGGTGCAGAAGTTCAGCGACACCAATCAGCAGATCGAACAGTTGATGCGCGATGTGGGGACGCAGCAGGCCACGATGGGGCAGCGCGTGGGTGAATTCGACCGCATGCATGCCATCGTCCGCGACGAACGGCAGAGCCTTGGGCTCCATGTGGCAGCCGGAAAACAGCGGTTGGCTGAGCTCAATGCTGAGTTGCGGGCATTGATTGGCCTTGAAGATCCGGAGTCACGTATCCGTCGTGGCGAGATCGACAATGCCATCCGTCTGCTCGATAAGCGCGTGGGCGATCTGACCGTGATGCAGCATGCGGCTGATCAGTCATTGCCGATGATCCGGCTGATCCAGGCCAATGCGATCCAGCTGATCGAGAAGTTCAATGCGGTGCGCGACATCACCATTCCCTCATGGAAGCGCCAGTTCGCCATCCAACTCTCGTTGGGCGAGCAGAAGAATGCGGTGGAGCTGTCCAATGCCATCGACGATGCGACCAATGAGTTGATGCGGCGCAATGCTGACTTGATGCGCCAGACCTCGGTGGAAACTGCCAAGGCCAATCAGCGTGCAGTAATCGATGTGGCTACGTTGCGGCATGTGCATGAGCAGCTGATAGCTACCGTCGAGGAAGTGCGCACCATTCATCGCGAGGGCATGCAGCAACGGCAGCAGGCCGAAGTTGAACTGGCGCGCCTGCGTGAAGATGTACAGCAGCGGCTGGCTGCACCGACGCAGGGCTAAGCACGGAGCACCACCGCCGCGAATCGGTTGGAGTGGTCTTGGGCTCCGAAGCGTGCCAAGGCCCGGGCGCGGCATGGCCCTGCGATCCAACGATGCCTGGAGACGGTTTTCGGGTGGGACGGATGGGTAGCCGACTTTGCGGCCAAGGTCGCACCTACGGCGCGAATTCAGGCCAGTTGGCGTTGCAGCCAGTCCGCCAGTTCCTGTGCACGAGGATCATCCCGATTGCTGGCAGTGCACAGTGCCCAGCAACCCTCTGTATCGACAAACCCCCATGGCGCGATCAAACGCCCATTGACCAAGTCATCGGCCACCAGTGGCTCCGGTGCGATGGCAATACCGAGCCCCGCCACAGCAGCTTCCAACTGGTAGTACAGATGTTCGAAACCGGTGCCGTAACGCAGGCGCTCGCTGTCGATACCGTTCAGCGTCGCCCACGTCGGCCACGCCTGTGGGCGCGAGTGGGTATGCAGTAATTCGTGTGACAACAGCGCTTCGATCGGCTGATGCACAAGTAGATTTGCGCCAGGGATCGACGGGCTGAATACCGGGCCGATGCGCTCTGGTGCGAGCGTATGTACATTCCAGCCTGCCGGCCACGGCGCTTGGCCCAGCAGCAGGGCGGCGTCCAGGCCGTCCAGGTGGGGAGCGAAGTCGCCATCCTGTGCGGCCAGATGCAGGGTCAATCCGGGTAGGTCGCGCTGCAGATTCTGCAGGCGCGGGATCATCCATCGCGCGAGCAGGCTACCGGGGCATCCCAGGACAAAGGCATCACCGCGCTGCGGGCGACGCAATGCGGTGATGCAATCGCGCAGCTGCGAGAACGCCCCCGATGTTGCCTCCAACAGACGATTGCCGGCGGCTGTCGGGCGGATACCGCGACCGTCGCGCTCGAACAAGGCGAGCCCCAGTTCTTCCTCCAATGCGCGCAGCTGGCGGCTTACCGCGCCGTGGGTGACATGCAGCTCGGCCGCTGCCCGGCTCACGCTGCGCAGGCGTGCCGCGGCTTCAAAAGCGCGCAGGGCATTGAGTGAGGGTAGAGGGTGGCTGGTTTTCATGTGAGTTTTTCTAACATATGACCGCCAAATTATAGATTTTTATGTCATTAAGACTGCGTTAGAGTGCATGCCTGTTCCTCGTAACGCTGATGCCATGACTGATCCGTCAATCTCCGATTTTCATGCTTTCCCCGATGCCCGTGGACATTTCGGCCGCTATGGCGGCAGTTTCGTAGCGGAGACGCTGGTCGGACCGTTGCAGGAGCTGGCTGCCGCCTACGACGTAGCGCGGGTAGATCCGTCCTTCATTGCGGCCTACGACAAGGACCTGAAGCACTACGTCGGCCGGCCCAGCCCGATCTACCACGCCGAACGCCTGAGCAAGGACGTGG
Source organism: Stenotrophomonas sp. Iso1 (assembly GCF_027497995.1). Classification (GTDB taxonomy): domain Bacteria; phylum Pseudomonadota; class Gammaproteobacteria; order Xanthomonadales; family Xanthomonadaceae; genus Stenotrophomonas. The sequence goes on from NZ_JAODBT010000002.1 coordinate 461,379, forward strand.
GCGGTGCGCAGATCCTGCTCAAGCGCGAGGACCTGAACCACACCGGCGCGCACAAGGTGAACAACACCATCGGCCAGGCGTTGCTGGCTAGTCGGATGGGCAAGACCCGCATCATTGCCGAGACCGGTGCCGGTCAGCATGGCGTGGCCACCGCCACGGTAGCCGCACGGCTGGGCATCGAATGCGTGGTGTACATGGGCGCCACCGATATCGAGCGGCAGAAAATCAACGTTTACCGCATGAAGCTGCTCGGTGCGACGGTAGTGCCGGTAACCAGCGGCTCGGCCACGCTCAAGGATGCGCTCAATGAAGCGATGCGCGACTGGGTGACCAATGTGCGCGACACCTTCTACATCATCGGTACCGTGGCTGGCCCGGATCCGTATCCGCGGATGGTGCGTGATTTCAACGCAATTGTTGGGCGCGAAGCGCGCGCGCAGATGCTGGAAGACTACGGCCGTTTGCCCGATGCCATCACCGCCTGCGTTGGCGGCGGGTCCAATGCCATTGGCCTGTTCCATGCCTTCCTCAACGACCGTGATGTGAAGATATACGGCGCCGAAGCGGCAGGTGATGGCATCCACACGGGTCGCCATGCCGCTTCCATTTCGGCCGGTCGCCCGGGCGTGCTGCACGGCAACCGCACCTATGTGCTTTGCGATGATGATGGGCAGATCACCGAAACCCACTCGATTTCCGCTGGCCTGGATTACCCCGGGGTTGGCCCGGAGCATGCATTCCTGTCCGATACCGGTCGAGCCGAGTACGTCGGCATCACCGACGAAGAGGCGCTGGCCGCGTTCCATCGCCTGACCCGCATCGAAGGCATCCTGCCGGCGCTGGAATCCAGCCACGCGGTGGCGCATGCCATCAAGTTGGCGCGCGAGTTGCCCAAGGATGCGCTGGTGCTGTGCAACCTGTCCGGCCGTGGTGACAAAGACGTGCACACCATCGCTGCACGCGAAGGGCTGGTGCTATGAGCGGCTCGATCATGCGGGGAGCGTTGCTGTGCGTGGTGGCCACGTTGGCTGCCTGTAAGCCTGCCGAGCAGGAGGTCGTGCCGGCCGATGCGTCTGCCTCGGAAGTGGCACCGGTAGCGCCGACCGCCGCACCGACTGCGGCCGCACCATCCGACCTTGGGCAACTGGGCGAACTACGCATCAACGCGCCGTTCGGCAAGGCGCCCGCAGACAAGGCATTTGTCTCTGCGGGAATGCGCGAGTTGATGGAAGGTGATTGCGAGTACTACGACGGCGGCACCTTGCCCAAGGGGGTGTCGATGATGGTGATTGCCGACAAGATCGCCCGCTTTGAAGTGGACGTGGCCGACGATCCCAGCATTCAGGTGGATATGGCCCCCGTCGATGCTCCTGCATTGCCCTATGGGTTGTGGGTGGGCATGACTGCCATTGAGGCCAAGCGGCGCCTTCCGGCCGGCGTGGTGACCAGCCCGCATGCCTACGCCTCGCCCGATGGCGACTACCTGACCTGGACCGACAAGACCAAGTCGTTGGCCCTGCGTCTGGAAACACTCAATGGGTTGGTGACCTCGATCTACTGGGGTCAGCCCGAAGCAGTTGAACTGATTGAAGGATGTGCCTGAGATGCCTATGACCCGAATCGATGAGTGTTTCGCCCGTCTGCGGGCCTCAGGCCGCAAGGCACTGATTCCCTTCATTACGGCGGGCGATCCGTCGTTGGAAGCCACCGTGCCGGTCATGCATGCCCTCGTTGAGGCCGGCGCCGATGTGATCGAGCTGGGGGTGCCGTTTTCTGACCCGATGGCTGACGGCCCCACCATCCAGCGCAGCTCCGAGCACGCGTTGGCCCGAGGCGCGAGCCTGCGCTACATATTCGACAGCGTGGCGGCGTTCCGTCAGCGCGATGCGAGCACCCCGGTGGTGCTGATGGGTTACCTCAATCCCGTCGAAATCCGTGGCGCTGCCAATTTCGCCAAAGAGGCCATCGCCGCCGGTGTGGATGGCGTGCTGCTGGTGGATTTGCCTCCGGAAGAAGCCGAAGAGACCCGGGCTGCGTTCACTGCTGCTGGCTTGGCGTTGATTTTGCTGGCTTCCCCGACCAGTAGCGATGCGCGTCTCGACCTGCTTTGCGATGCTGCACAAGGCTATCTCTATTACGTCAGCTTTGCGGGCGTCACCGGCGCCTCCGAGCGGCTGGACAGTGTTGCGGCGGGTGACCGCTTGCGTCTGTTGCGTAGCCGCTCCAATGCACCGGTGGTTGCCGGTTTTGGCATCAAGGATGCGGCCAGCGCTGCTGCCATGGCGGTGGATGCTGATGGTGTAGTGGTCGGCAGTGCCTTGGTCTCGGCTATCGCCGAAGCAGCGGATCCGGCCGCCGCCGCCGAGGCTGCCAGCCGCTTCCTCAAACCGCTGCGCGAGGCATTGGGTAGCTGAAGCACCCGCGTGAAAGGCGGCCAGTGGCGAAGCTGGCCCGCCTGGATCTCCTTCTCCCAGTGGGTGGGGGAGGGCGCGCTAAGCGCCGGATAAGGCGATAGTCCCGTGCACTACGTCGGCCTACAACGTCCAGCAAACACGTAGTTCTGGGTACTTGCGAACAGGGTTCAGGCAGCTCTCGTACCTGTCGAGACACGCGCTTTCCGGGTGCGTGCGCCTGCCCGGCTTGGGGAGAATCCCGGGCACGCCGCCGGCAGTACGTTTGCGGCTGGGCCTGAAGGCTTCTCATCCTGGTGGCAGGCGGAGGGGCCGGGCGGGACTTCCGGCGGCCATCGCTCCCGCCCAAACGTACGCAGCAGTAGGGATTCAGGCATCTCGTGGATGCGCCGTGGTCGCAGGGGTGAGCTAGACTGTCGCCCCTGTCGCGGCCTTTGGGCCGCCCTGAATGGAACCATCATTCCGCATGAGTTGGCTCAGCAAGTTGATGCCGTCTGGCATCCGCACCGACAACACGCCGTCCAAGAAGCGCAGCGTCCCAGAAGGCCTTTGGGAAAAATGCAGCAGCTGCGGCGCGGCCCTGTACCGCCCCGAATTGGAAGAAAACCTCGAGGTCTGCCCCAAGTGCGGGCATCACATGGCCATTCGCGCACGCGCGCGTCTGGCTGCGCTCTTTGACGCTGACAGCACCACCGAAATCGCCGCCCGTCTCGGGCCGACCGACGTGCTCAAGTTCAAGGATCAGAAAAAGTACGGCGAGCGCATCAAGGCCAGCCAGAAGAACACTGGCGAGTACGACGCGCTGATCGCCATGCGCGGCCTGATGAAGGGGCGTCCGCTGGTGGCGTCTTCGTTCGACTTCGCCTTCATGGGCGGCTCGATGGGTTCGGTGGTGGGCGAGCGCTTCGCGCTTGCTGCTGAAGCAGCGCTGGAAATGGGGGCGCCCTATGTGTGCTTCTCCGCGAGTGGCGGCGCGCGCATGCAGGAAGGTCTGTTCTCGCTGATGCAGATGGCCAAGACCTCGGCCGCGCTAGCCAAGCTGCGCGAAGCTGGCCTGCCGTACATCTCGGTGCTGACCCATCCGACCACCGGTGGCGTTTCGGCCTCGTTTGCGATGCTGGGCGATATCAACATCGCTGAGCCGCAGGCGCTGATCGGCTTCGCTGGCCCGCGCGTGATCGAGCAGACCGTTCGCGAAAAGCTGCCGGAAGGCTTCCAGCGCTCGGAGTTCCTGCTGGAGCACGGCGCCATCGACCAGATCTGTGATCGTCGCGAAATGCGCGATCGCCTGGCTGATCTGTTGGCGATGATGATGCGCCAGCCGCAGCACGAAGAGGTCGTTGTCTGATGGGTGTGCGCAAGTATTTTGGTACCGACGGCATTCGCGGCCGGGTCGGGCAGGGGGTTATTTCCGCCGATTTCGTGATGCGTCTGGGCAATGCGCTCGGCCGCGTGCTGGCCGAGCGCAATGGCCATCAGCCAACCGTGGTGATTGGCAAGGACACGCGCATCTCCGGCTATATGTTCGAATCGGCACTGGAAGCGGGCTTGGTCGCCGCCGGCGCCAACGTGCAGTTGATCGGGCCGATACCGACGCCGGCCGTGGCATTCCTGGCGCATACATTGGGCGCCGATGCGGGCATCGTCATCAGTGCCTCGCACAATCCGCATCACGACAACGGCATCAAGTTCTTCTCCAGTGAGGGCGAGAAGCTCGACGATGCCACCGAGTTGGCGTTGGAAGCCGCGTTGGACCAGCCGTTCGCCACGGTGGAATCCGAGCACCTCGGCAAGGCAGTGCGCGCCCGTGACGCTGTTGGCCGTTACATCGAATTCTGCAAGGCGAGCGTGCCGCGCGATTTCTATCTGCGCGGCCTCAAGGTCGTGCTCGATTGCGCACATGGCGCCACGTATCACGTTGCTCCGCTGCTGTTTCGCGAGATGGGCGCTGAGGTGATTGCCATTGGTGCCGAGCCGAATGGCATCAACATCAATGATGGCGTGGGCTCGATGCATATCGACAACCTGTCGCGCAAAGTCGTCGAAACCGGCGCCCACATGGGTATCGCTTTCGATGGCGACGGCGACCGCGTGCTGATGGTCGACAACACCGGCGCAGCCGTGGACGGCGATGGCCTGCTCTACATCCTGGCAAAGGCATGGCAAGCCAATGGCCGCCTGCGTGGCCCGGTGGTCGGCACGTTGATGACCAACTACGGGCTGGAGCAAGCGCTGGAGCGCCTGGGTATTCCGTTTATTCGCTCCAATGTCGGTGACCGTTACGTGCACCAGGCGCTGGTCGAGGGCAATGGGACGCTGGGCGGCGAAGCCTCGGGTCACATTCTGTGCCTGGACCGCGCCACCACTGGCGACGCCATCGTCAGTGCGCTGCAGGTGCTCGAAGTGCTGGGCCGGGCAGATATCAGCCTGCATCAGGCCATGGCCGGGCTGTCCGCGGTGCCGCAGAAGACCATCAATGTGCGACTGGAATCGGGCGCGCGTGAAGTGGTCAAGAGTGGTCCGGTGCAGGCCGCTTTGGTAGCGGCGCAGGCAGCGGTGGCCGGGCGGGGCAGGGCATTCCTGCGTCCTTCGGGTACCGAACCGGTGGTGCGGGTCACGGTTGAGGCTGACGAGGCCGGGCTGATGACGTCCACGCTTGAGGCTCTGGCTGATGCGGTGCGTTCGGCTGCCGCACAGGTTTGAGTAGGGTCATGGTGTTTCCTCGGGGTGCCGGTTCCAATGTCGGCGCCTCGTTACCTTTTGGAGTAGTTCAATGAGTTCCCGCATTCCCACCCTCGACATCACCCGCTTTGAGAGTGATCGGGAGGCCTTCGTCGCCGAGCTTGGTGCTGCCTACCGGCAGTGGGGCTTTGCCGGCATTCGCAACCACGGCATCTCCCAGTCCGACATTGACGCCGCCTATGGCGTGTTCAAGGCGTTCTTTGCACTGCCGGAAGAGGTGAAGAAGCAGTACCACGTCGCTGGCGGTGGTGGCGCGCGCGGCTACACGCCGTTCGGTGTGGAAACCGCCAAGGGCTCCAAGCACTTCGATCTGAAAGAGTTCTGGCACATCGGCCGGGAGATTCCTGACGACTCCAAGTACCGCGAGGTGATGCCGCCGAACCTGTGGCCGAACGAAGTGCCGGGTTTCCATGAGCACGGTTACACGCTGTACCAGAAGCTCGACGCGCTGGGTTCGCGCGTGCTGTCGGCGCTGGCGTTGCATATCGGCTTGCCGGAGCAGTATTTCGCCGACAAGACGAACAACGGCAACTCGATCCTGCGGCCGATCCACTACCCGCCGATCACCACTGACGACATCCCCAATGTCCGCGCTGGTGCCCATGGCGACATCAACTTCATCACCCTGCTGGTTGGCGCTAGCGCCGCTGGCCTGGAAGTGCAGTCGCATGAAGGTGAGTGGGTGCCGTTCACCTCGGATGCGGACACCATCGTGGTCAATATCGGCGACATGCTGCAGCGCCTGACCAATCACGTGTACCCGTCCACCATCCATCGCGTGGTCAATCCCCCGGGTGATCTGGCGCGCAAGCCGCGTTATTCGGTGCCGTTTTTCCTGCACCCGAACCCGGACTTCCTGATCGACGTGCTGCCTTCGTGCATCACGCCGGAAAACCCGAGTCGCTATCCGGAGGCGATCACCGCCCACGGCTTCCTTGAAGAGCGCCTGCGCGAAATCAAGCTGAAGTAAGCGCCGCCCGCCTGCCGGTAGTAGTCGGCCGGGATGTAAATGACGCCGCCGCGGCCTTTGGTCCGGCGGCGTTTTTGCGTTTTGTCCTGTGATGTCCGTCGATTGTCCTGCTGGTGTCGCTATTTCAGCTATCCTTCGCCCACATTTTCTATAGGGAGTGGCTCCTGAATGCGCCGCAAGATCGTTGCTGGTAACTGGAAGCTGCATGGCAGCCGTCAATTCGCCGCCGAACTGGTGGGGCAGGTGGCAGCCGGGCTGCCGTTGGAGGGAGTGGAGTTGGTGATCCTGCCGCCGCTGCCGTATCTGGGTGATCTGGCGGAGGACTTCGAGGAGACCTCGCTGGCTTTTGGCGCGCAGGATGTCAGCTGCAATGAGAAGGGTGCGTACACCGGTGAGGTGTCGGCGGCGATGCTGGTGGAGGTCGGTGCGGCTTACGGTTTGGTAGGCCATTCCGAGCGGCGCCAGTATCACCACGAAAGCAGTGAGTTGGTGGCGCGGAAGTTTGTTGCGGCCATTCACGCCGGCCTGGTGCCAGTCTTGTGTGTTGGTGAGACGCTGGAGCAGCGCGAGGCAGGCCAGACCGAGCAGGTGATCGCTTCACAGCTGACGCCGGTGCTGGAGCTGGCAGGGGTCGAGGCCTTCGCCAAGGCTGTGGTGGCCTATGAGCCGGTCTGGGCGATTGGTACGGGCCGGACTGCCAGTCCGGAGCAGGTGCAGGCGGTGCATGCGTTCATTCGTGGCGTAGTCGCTGAGCGCGATGTTAGAATCGCTGATTCGTTGTCGCTCCTCTATGGCGGCAGCGTCAAGCCCGACAATGCAGCAGAGCTGTTCTCACAGCCTGACGTGGATGGCGGGCTGGTAGGTGGCGCTTCACTGGTGGCGGCTGATTTTCTGGCCATCGCAAGGGCAGCCGCCGGTCGCTAACTGGAATTGTCCGGGACGGATTTCAAAATGCTGATGTTGATCCTCAATGTGGTCTATGTGCTGGTGGCGATCTCGATGATCGCGCTGATCCTGATGCAGCGTGGCTCTGGTGCCGCTGCGGGCTCCGGCTTTGGTGCCGGTGCCTCGGGTACAGTGTTCGGTGCGCGTGGCGCATCCAACTTCCTGTCCAAGTCCACCAAGTGGCTGGCCGTGGTGTTCTTCGGCATCAGTCTGTTCATGGCGTGGTACGCCACTCACGGTGCTCGCCCGACGGGCGAAAACCTGGGTGTGATGTCGCAGGTTGCCACTCCGGTGGTCGCTCCGGCGGTGCCGGCAGGTGAGCTGCAGGCTGCGCCGTCGGCAGCTGCTGTGGGCGAAGTGCCGCAGGCAACTGCCCCGGCGGAAAATATTCCCTCGGGAAATGAAGAAAAGCCCGTCGAAAGCTCACATAAAGACTGAAGACGGTTACAATACGCGGCGCACTGCAGACCAGTAGTGCTGACGTAGGCCCAGGTGGCGGAATTGGTAGACGCACTACCTTGAGGTGGTAGCGACGAGAGTCGTAGGGGTTCGAGTCCCCTCTTGGGCACCATAGTTTGTAAGCGGGTTCGCGGGTGCAGTAGCACCCGTGGTGGCAAGTCCCGTCAATCCCCCATGCCCGGTCACCGTCAGGTGTTCAGGGCAGAGGCAAGAGAGAATCGCTGTGCTGGCCGAATATTTGCCGTCCCTGCTGTTTCTGATCGTCGCCACCGGCATCGGCGTGACGCTGATGCTCATCGGTCGGTTCCTCGCTCCCCGTTCGCCGGACAACGAGAAACTCTCCGCATACGAGTGTGGCTTCGAGGCGTTCGAAAACGCGCGCATGAAGTTCGACGTGCGTTACTACCTGATCGCCATCCAGTTCATTGTCTTTGACCTGGAAATCATCTTCATCGTGCCTTGGACTCAGGTCTTCATGGAGCTGGGTGCCCGTTCGTTGGTCACCATGGGTCTGTTCGTGGGCATGTTGTTCCTCGGCTTTATCTACGTGTGGAAGAAGGGAGCGCTGGAATGGGAGTGATTCAGACTCTCGACGGCCTGATGAACAATCCGACCCCGGAAGGGCGGGTTGATGACATTCTCCGTCCCGAAGGCGACAACCCTCTGCTCGAGAAGGGCTATGTGACCACCAGCGTTGACGCACTGTTGAACTGGGCACGTACCGGCTCGATGTGGCCCATGACCTTCGGTCTGGCCTGCTGCGCGGTGGAAATGATGCACGCCGGTGCGGCGCGCCTGGATCTTGACCGCTACGGTGTGGTGTTCCGCCCGTCGCCGCGTCAGTCCGACGTGATGATCGTTGCTGGCACGCTGGTCAATAAAATGGCCCCGGCGTTGCGCAAGGTTTACGACCAGATGCCTGACCCGAAATGGGTCATCTCGATGGGCAGTTGTGCCAATGGTGGCGGCTATTACCACTACTCCTATGCAGTGGTGCGTGGCTGTGATCGTGTGGTGCCGGTGGACATTTATGTCCCAGGCTGCCCGCCGACTGCCGAGGCGCTGGTGTACGGCATTCTTCAGCTACAGAAGAAGATCTGGCGCACCCAGACCATCGCCCGCTGATCCCCTTTTCAAATCAAGAGCACGCCAGCCCCCATGGCCCAGCAAGCATCTTCACTCATTGACCGACTTCGCGCGCGTTTCGCCGGTGCGCAGGTCTCTGTGGTTGAACCGCGCGGCGAAGTGACGCTGGAGGTTCCGTCGGCTGATTGGCATGGAGTCGCTTTGGCGCTGCGTGACGAATTCGGCTTCGAGCACGCTACCGACCTGTGTGGTGTCGATTACCTCGGCTACGGCAGCGACGAGTGGGATACCTCCGATGTCTCTGCGCACGGCTTCAGTCGTGGCGTGGAAGGCACCGGTGCAGGCCGTTTCGCCTGGGGTGAATTCCCCAGTCACGAAACCGCCGATGGCGCCCAGTTCGACGCAATGCCCAAGCAGCGCTTCGCGGTCGTTGTCCAGCTGCGCTCCTATCAGCACAACCAGGCGCTGCGCATCCGTTGCTTCGCTCCGGCTGAGGCGCTGCCGGTGGTTGCTTCGCTGGTTGATGTCTGGCCGGGTCTGAACTGGTTCGAGCGCGAAGCGTTCGACCTGTATGGCGTGATCTTTGAAGGTCACCCGGATCTGCGTCGCATCCTGACCGACTACGGTTTCGTGGGCCATCCGTTCCGCAAGGATTTCCCGCTGATCGGCAACGTCGAAGTGCGTTACGACGAAGAAAAGAAGCGTGTGGTGTACGAGCCGGTGACTTCGGTCGAGCCGCGTGTCGGCGTACCGCGCGTGATCCGCGATGACGCTCGCTTCCAGACAGCGGAAGGCGAGCGCGCGCAGACGGAGGCAAGCAAGTGAGCGCGGCAGCAAACAAAGAATTCCATCAGGCCTCGCAGGCCTTTGCCAGTAATCCCGCCGAATCCCGGCAGGAGATCCGCAACTACACGATGAACTTCGGCCCGCAGCATCCGGCCGCGCATGGTGTGTTGCGCCTGATTCTGGAAATGGATGGCGAAACCATCGTTCGTGCCGATCCGCATATTGGCTTGCTGCATCGCGCGACCGAGAAGTTGGCCGAATCCAAGCCGTACAACCAGTCGATCGGTTACATGGATCGCCTGGATTACTGCTCGATGATGTGCAACGAGCATGCTTACGTACGCGCTATCGAAACCCTGGTGGGAGTCGAAGCGCCGGAGCGTGCGCAGTACATTCGCACGATGTTCGACGAAGTCACGCGCGTCCTGAATCACTTGATGTGGCTGGGCTCCAACGGGCTCGATCTGGGTGCGATGGCGGTGATGCTTTACGCCTTCCGCGAACGCGAAGAGCTGATGGACTGCTACGAAGCCGTTTCCGGCGCACGTATGCATGCCGCGTACTACCGTCCGGGCGGCGTCTATCGCGACCTGCCGGACACGATGCCGAAGTACAAGGAATCGCGTTGGCACAAGGGCAATGCGCTGAAGCGTCTGAACGCTTCGCGTGAAGGCTCGCTGCTCGACTTCCTGGAGAACTTCACCAATGAGTTCCCCTCGCGCGTTGACGAATACGAGACCCTGCTGACCGATAACCGTATCTGGAAGCAGCGTACGGTCGGTATCGGTGTGATCACGCCGGAGCATGCGCTGGCTTGGGGCATGACCGGTGTGATGCTGCGCGGTTCGGGCATTGCCTGGGATCTGCGCAAGAAGCAGCCGTACGCCAAATACGATGCGGTCGACTTCGATATCCCGCTGGGCACCAATGGTGACTGCTACGACCGTTACCTGGTCCGCGTTGCCGAAATGCGTGAATCCAATCGCATCATCAAGCAGTGCGTGCAGTGGCTGAAGGCCAACCCCGGCCCGGTGATGGTCAAGAACTTCAAGGTCGCTCCTCCCGCGCGTGCGGAGATGAAGGACGACATGGAAGCGTTGATTCACCACTTCAAGCTGTTCAGCGAAGGCTATTGCGTCCCGGCTGGTGAAACCTATGCCGCAGTGGAAGCGCCCAAGGGCGAGTTCGGCTGCTACCTGGTTTCCGACGGTGCCAACAAGCCGTTCCGTGCGCATCTGCGTGCACCGGGCTTTGCTCACCTGTCCTCGATCGATTCGATCGTGCGCGGCCATATGCTGGCTGACGTGGTGGCGATGATCGGTACCTACGATCTCGTGTTTGGTGAGGTCGACCGGTAATGCCGGCTAACAACACAACGTCCGTTGCCTGCGCGGCTTGTCTGCTGCGGGCATCGGTTCTTCATGATCTGGTATTCGTTGAGGTCGGCCGATGAAGGCGACAGGTAATTTCGAGGCGGCGCGTGACGTCGACCCGGTGGTGGTGTTGAGCGACAAGACTCGTGCTCATATTGATCACTGGCTGGCCAAGTTCCCACCGGAGCGCAAGCGTTCGGCGGTGCTGCAGGGTCTGCACGCGGCACAGGAGCAGAACCAAGGCTGGCTTAGCGATGAGCTGATTGCTGCCGTGGCCAAGTACCTGGACCTGCCGTTTGTGTGGGCCTACGAGGTCGCTACCTTCTACTCGATGTTCGAGACCGAGAAGGTCGGCCGCAACAACGTCGCCATCTGCACCAATATCAGCTGCTGGCTCAACGGCGCCGACGATATCGTCCGCCATTGCGAAAAGAAGCTGGGTATCAAGCACGGTGAATCCACTGCTGATGGCCGCGTCTACCTCAAGCGTGAGGAAGAGTGCCTGGCAGGTTGTGCTGGCGCACCGATGATGGTCATCAACGGTCACTACCATGAGCGCCTGACGCTGGACCAGGTCGACGCGCTGCTGGACGGGCTGGAGTAAGACATGGCACACCACGAATCAAAGGGCCCGGTCGGACCGGCGCCGCTTCCGCATAACGTGGTTTACACCACGTTGCATTACGACACTCCGTGGTCGTACGAAAACTATCTGAAGACCGGTGGCTACGCCGCGCTGCGCAAGATTCTCGAAGAGAAGATTTCGCCGGCCGACGTCATCGAGATGGTCAAGCAATCCGGCCTGCGCGGTCGCGGCGGTGCGGGTTTCCCGACCGGCCTGAAGTGGTCCTTCATGCCGAAGGGTGACATGCAGAAGTACATCCTCTGCAACTCGGATGAATCCGAGCCCGGCACCTGCAAGGACCGGGATATCCTACGTTACAACCCGCACTCGGTCGTGGAGGGCATGGCTATTGCCTGCTACGCGACCGGTTCCACCGTGGGTTACAACTACCTGCGCGGCGAGTTCCATCACGAGCCGTTCGAGCATTTCGAGCAGGCCTTGGCTGATGCCTACAAGCACGGCTGGCTGGGCAAGAACGTGCTGGGCAGCGGTGCGGATATCGATATCTATGGTGCGTTGGGCGCTGGCGCCTACATCTGCGGCGAAGAAACCGCGTTGATGGAGTCGCTGGAAGGCAAGAAGGGTCAGCCGCGTTACAAGCCGCCGTTCCCGGCGAATTTCGGCCTGTACGGCAAGCCGTCGACGATCAACAACACCGAAACCTACGGCTCGGTGCCGGCGATCATCCGCAACGGCCCGGAATGGTTCAAGAACCTGAGCCTGACCAATAACGGTGGTCCGAAGTGCTTCTCGGTCTCCGGCTGCGTGCAGGCCGGCGGCAACTTCGAAGTGCCATTGGGCACCACCTTCGACGCACTGCTGGAAATGGCCGGTGGCCTGCGTCCGGGTCGTACGTTGAAAGCGGCCATCCCGGGTGGCGTATCGATGCCGGTATTGACGGCCGAGCAGCTCGCGGGTTTGCCGATGGATTACGACACCATCCGTGCACTGGGCTCGGGCCTGGGGTCGGGTGCCATCGTGGTGTTGGATGACAGCGTGTGCTGCGTGAAGTTCGCTTGCCGCATCAGCCAGTTCTTCCACAAGGAATCCTGCGGTCAGTGCACCCCGTGCCGTGAAGGTACCGGCTGGATGCACCGCGTGCTGGAGCGCATCGTTGCCGGTCAGGCCACGATGGAAGACCTGCACCAGCTCAAGACGGTGGCCGGCCAGATTGAAGGCCACACCATCTGCGCATTCGGTGAAGCGGCCGCATGGCCGATCCAGGGTTTCCTGCGCCAGTTCTGGGATGAATTCGAGTACTACATCGTCAACGGTCATTCGATGGTTGACGGCAAGAAGGTGGAGGCTGCTGCCGCATGAGCGCGCAACCGGTAAATCCCAATGTGACGCCAGTCGTGCCGGAAGGGCACGTCGCCATCGAGATCGATGGTCAGGCGTTGGTCGTGCCCAAGGGCTCGATGATCATCCAGGCCGCTGACAAGGCAGGCATTCCGATCCCGCGCTTCTGCTACCACGAGAAGCTGCCGATCGCGGCCAACTGCCGCATGTGCCTGGTCGACGTTGAAAAGTCGCCCAAGCCGTCGCCGGCCTGCGCCACGCCGGTCATGGATGGCATGAAGATCCAGACCCGCAATGAAAAGGCGCTCAAGTACCAGCGTTCGGTGATGGAGTTCCTGCTCATCAACCACCCGCTGGATTGCCCGATTTGCGATCAGGGTGGCGAGTGCGAATTGCAGGACGTTTCGCTGGGCTATGGCCGTTCGGTCAGCCGCTTCAACGAGCGTAAGCGCGTTGTGGTCGACGAGGACATGGGGCCACTGGTCGCCACCGAAATGACCCGCTGCATCCAGTGCACGCGTTGCGTTCGCTTCACCGCTGAAGTGGCGGGCACCTATGAACTGGGTGGTATGTACCGCGGTGAGAACCTGCAGATTGGCACTTACGACGGCAAGCCGCTGACCACTGAGCTGTCCGGCAACGTCATCGACGTGTGCCCGGTTGGCGCGCTGACCAACAAGGTGTTCCAGTTCAAGGCACGCCCGTGGGAGCTGACCGCTCGCGAATCGCTGGGTTACCACGACGCGATGGGTTCGAACCTGTTCCTGCACGTGCGTCGCGGCGAAGTGCTGCGCGCGGTGCCGCGTGACAACGAGCTGGTCAACGAATGCTGGCTGTCCGACCGCGACCGTTACTCGCATCAGGGTCTGTACGCGGCAGACCGCGCGACCAAGCCGATGCAGAAGGTCAATGGTGAGTGGAAGGAAGTAAGTTGGGCTGAAGGCTTGGCCGCTGCCCGCGAGATTCTTGAAGCCAACCGTGGCGATGACCTCGGCGTGCTGGTGCACCCGTCCACCTCGAACGAGGAGGGCGCACTGCTGTCGCGTCTGGCGGCTGCTCTGGGTTCCAACAATATCGACCACCGCATCAACAACCGCGACTTCTCTGATGCGCCGGTTGCTGAAGTGTTTGGTACCTCGCTGGCCGAGATCGAAACCGCTGACCGCATTGTGGTGCTGGGTAGCAATATCCGCCACGAGCTGCCGCTGCTGCACGCCCGTCTGCGCAAGGCGCAAACGGCGAATGGCGCGCAGATCTTCGCGGTCAACCCGGTTGATTTCGACTTCGCATTTAAGTTGACTGGCAAGCAGATCGTTGCGCCGTCGCGCTTCGTCGAAGCGCTGAGCAATGCACAACTAGTGGACGCGGTGAAGGGTGGCAGCAAGACCGTCATCATCGTCGGCGCCATTGCTGAGAATCATCCGCAGGCTGCGGCGATCCGTTCGGCTGCCAGCGCGTTTGCAGCTGCGACCGGCGCAAAGCTGTGTCGCATTCCTCAGGGTGCCAATGCAGTGGGTCTGTCACGCGCAGGCGTGCTGCCGGCCGGCAAGGACGTCAACGCAATGCTGGCGCAGCCACGCAAGGCTTACGTGCTGTATGGCATCGAACCGGGTCTGGACTTCGCCGATACCGCAACCGCCCGCAAGACGCTGTCCGGTTCCAAGGTTGTCGCGTTCAGCCAGTTCGCCTGCACTTCGACCCGCGATGTGGCTGACGTGATCCTGCCGATTGGCGCGCTGCCGGAAGTCGACGCGACGCTGACCAATCTCGATGGTCGTGAGCAGACCACCCGCGCCGGCGGCAAGTTGCAAGGCGAGGCCCGCGAGGGTTGGCGTGTGCTGCGTGCTTTGGGCGGCGATATGCAGCTGGCTGGCTTCGGTTTTACCGATCTGGCAGGCCTGCGCGCTGGTTTGCAGCCCATCACGGTGAAAGTTGCCGCTTCGGCCCAGCCGCAGCTGGCAGGCGAGGGCCTGGAAGTGGCTTCGACCCCGGCGATCTACCGTACCGACGCTGTGGTGCGTCGTGCGCAGGCGCTGCAGTCGCACCCGCTGAACAACGATCCGCGCATCGTGCTCAACAATGAAGACGCCGTGCGTCTGCAGCTGAGTGAAGGCCAGATGGCCAAGGTCGGTACCGATGCCGGTCGCGCTACTTTGTCGGTAGTGGTCGATGCGCGCGTCGCGGCCGGTACGGTTTGGATTGAATCGGGCCACGGCGCAACCGCGCCGCTGGGTGCCGCTCGGGTAACGGTGGTGGCTGCATGAACGAGTTGCTGTTGAACGCGGTCGACCCGCTGCACCAGTGGTTCCTCTCGCTGGGCGATATCGGCATCGTGCTGTGGACGGTGCTGAAAATTCTGACCATCGCCATGCCGGTGATCATTTCCGTTGCGTTCTACGTGTTGTGGGAGCGCAAGTTGATTGGCTGGATGCACGTCCGTCACGGGCCGATGTATGTCGGTCTGGGTGGTCTGCTGCAGGCATTTGCCGACGTCACCAAGCTGCTGTTCAAGGAAATCATTGCTCCGGCCAGCGCGCACAAGGCGATGTACATCATCGCGCCGCTGATCGTGCTGGCACCGTCGTTCGCGGCGTGGGCGGTGGTTCCGTTTGACTACAAGCTGGTGCTGTCCAACGCCAACGTCGGCCTGCTGTACCTGCTGGCGATGACGTCGCTGGGTGTGTATGGCGTGATCCTGGCCGGTTGGGCGTCCAACTCCAAGTACGCTTTCCTTGGTGCGATGCGTTCTGCCGCGCAGGTGGTCAGCTACGAAATCGCGATGGGTTTTGCTCTGGTCGGTGTGATGATCGCCGCCGGCAGCTTGAACCTGACCGACATCGTGCTGGCGCAGCAGGGTAGTTCGGGGCTGTTTGATTGGTTCTTCCTGCCGCTGTTCCCATTGTTCATCGTGTACTGGGTCTCCGGTGTCGCCGAAACCAATCGTGCACCGTTCGACGTGGTGGAAGGTGAGTCGGAAATCGTGGCCGGCCACATGGTGGAGTACTCCGGCGGTGCGTTCGCACTGTTCTTCCTGGCTGAGTACGCCAACATGATCCTGGTCAGCTTCTTGATTGCGATCTTCTTCATGGGCGGCTGGCTGAGCCCGCTCCAGGGTTGGGTCAATGGCGATGTGTCGCCGTGGATCAACTGGATCTGGACCGGTGGCTGGCCGTGGTTGCTGCTCAAGGTGCTGTTCTTTGCCAGTGCATACATCTGGTTCCGTGCCAGCTTCCCGCGCTTCCGTTACGACCAGATCATGCGTCTGGGCTGGAAGGTATTCATCCCGTTGACCATTTTCTGGATCGCGGTGACGGCACTGATGGTGTTTTACGGCGTGATCCAGAAGGGCGTTTGATTCATGAATAAGATCACCCACTATTTCAAAAGCCTGCTGCTCCTGGAGTTGCTAGGTGGCTTGTGGCTGACGCTGAAGTACGCGTTCAAGCCGAAGTACACCGTGCTGTATCCGATGGAGAAGTTCCCGCAGTCGCCGCGTTTCCGTGGCCTGCACGCCCTGCGCCGTTATCCCAACGGTGAAGAACGCTGCATTGCCTGCAAGCTATGCGAAGCGGTGTGCCCGGCACTGGCCATCACCATCGACTCGGCCAAGCGCGAAGACGGTACTCGCCGTACCACGCGTTACGAGATTGATCTGTTCAAGTGCATCTTCTGCGGCTTCTGTGAAGAAAGCTGCCCGGTGGACTCGATCGTCGAGACCCACATTCTTGAGTATCACTTCGAGAAGCGTGGCGAGAACATCATCACCAAGCCGCAGCTGCTGGCCATTGGCGACCGGCTTGAAGCCGAAATCGCCGAGCGCCGCGCCGCCGACGCTGCCTTCCGCTGAGGTCTTGAGATGGATTGGGTAAATATTGCTTTCTGGTTCTTCTCGGTCATCGCGGGCATTTCTGCCGCGTCCGTGATCAGTGTGCGCAACCCGGTGTACGCCGTGTTGTGTCTGATCCTGACCTTCTTTTCGGTGGCCTGCGTGTGGCTGCTGGTGGGGGCCGAGTTCCTGGGCGTCACGCTGGTGCTGGTGTACGTCGGTGCCGTGATGGTGTTGTTCCTGTTCGTGGTGATGATGCTGGACATCGACACCAGCGACCTGCGTGAGGGCTGGGTGCGTTACCTGCCGGTCGGCCTGGTGGTCGCGGTGGTGATGCTGGTGCAGATGCTGACCCTGATCGGTATCAAGGCCCGCACCGCGCCGTTCCCGGTAGACAACGCTGCCGCGATCGCGGCTGACACCTCTAACGTCACCTGGCTGGCGCGTAGCCTGTTCACTGAATACCTGCTGCCGTTCGAGTTCGCGGCCGTGATCCTGACCGTCGCCGTGGTGGCAGCTGTGATGCTGACCCTGCGTCGTCGACAGGGTCTGAAGACGCAGAACCCGACCGAACAGACCATGGTCAAGGCAAAAGACCGCCTGCGCATCGTCAAGATGGCCGCCGAGAAACCGGTGGTGCAGTCGGAAACGCATAACGATGGTGGCGAGGAGGCCAAGCCATGATTTCTTTGGGCCATATGCTCGCGTTGGGCGCGGTGATGTTCTGCATCTCCGTTGCCGGCATCTTCCTTAATCGGAAGAACATCATCGTGCTGTTGATGTCGATCGAACTGATGCTGCTATCGGTGAACATCAACTTCATAGCCTTCTCGCGTCAGCTCGGCGATACCGCCGGACAGCTGTTCGTGTTCTTCATCCTGACCGTGGCCGCAGCGGAAGCTGCTATTGGCCTTGCGATCCTGGTGACCTTGTTCCGCACCCGCCACACCATCAACGTGGGCGAAGTCGATTCGTTGAAGGGCTGATCCGAGATGGAAATCACTCTCTCCCAGAGTCTGTTGATCGTAGCGGTGCTTGCACCGTTGCTCGGCAGCATCATCGCCGGCCTCTTCGGACGCCAGGTCGGGCGCAAGGGCGCCCAGTACGTCACCATCCTTGGTGTGGTTGTCAGCTTTGCGCTTTCTGCGTACACGCTGTACCAACTGCTGTGGGGTGGGGCACAACCGTTTAACGAAAATCTCTACACCTTCTTCGAGGTCGGTCAGTATTCGGCCCACGTCGGCTTCATGATCGACCGCATGACGGCGATGATGATGGTGGTGGTGACCTTCGTGTCGCTGCTGGTACACATCTACTCCATCGGCTACATGTCCGAGGATGACGGTTACCAGCGCTTCTTCAGCTACATCTCGTTGTTCACCTTCTCCATGCTCACGCTGGTGATGAGCAACAACTTCCTGCAGTTGTTCTTCGGCTGGGAAGCGGTGGGCTTGGTGTCTTACCTGTTGATCGGTTTCTACTTCAAGAAGCCCAGCGCCATCTTCGCCAACATGAAGGCCTTTCTAGTCAATCGCGTCGGCGACCTGGGCTTCCTGCTGGGTATCGGCGGCATCCTGTGGGCTTTCGGCTCGCTGGATTACGCCACCGTGTTCGCCAACGCCCACAGCGTGTTGGGTTCGGACGCGACCGGCCATGCCATGGTGCAGCTGATCGGCGATCACCAGTGGAGCATCGCCACCGTCATCTGCATCTGCCTGTTCATCGGTGCGATGGGCAAGTCGGCACAGGTGCCATTGCATGTGTGGCTGCCGGACTCGATGGAAGGCCCGACCCCGATCTCGGCACTGATCCACGCCGCGACGATGGTGACCGCCGGTATCTTCATGGTCACCCGCATGTCGCCGCTGTTCGAGCTGTCGCAGGCGTCGCTGAATTTCATCCTGTTCATTGGTGCCACCACAGCCTTCTTCACCGGCCTGATCGGCATCGTGCAGAGCGATATCAAGCGCGTGGTGGCTTACTCGACGCTGTCCCAGCTGGGCTACATGACCGTTGCACTGGGTGTGTCAGCTTACTCGGGTGCCGTGTTTCACCTGATGACCCACGCCTTCTTCAAGGCGCTGCTGTTCCTCGGTGCCGGCTCGGTGATCATCGGCATGCACCACGAACAGAACATGTTGAAGATGGGCGGACTGCGCAAGTACATGCCGATTACCCACATCACCATGTGGATCGGTACGCTGGCCCTGGTAGGCACGCCGTTCTTCTCGGGTTTCTACTCGAAGGACACCATCATCGAAGCTGCCGCGCATCACGCGCACGCACCTGACGCCAGCTGGGTCGCCACTTACGGTTACTGGGCTGTGTTGGGGGGCGTTATCGTCACCAGCTTCTACAGCTTCCGCCTGCTGTTCCTGACCTTCTTCGGCAAGGAGCGCTTCCGTGATGCGCATGATGACCACGGTCATCACGGCCACGATGACCACCACGGTCATGGTGCGCATGAGCCACACGAGTCGCCGTGGGTTGTGACGGTGCCGTTGATCCTGCTGGCCATTCCGTCGGTGTTGATCGGCTTCTTCACCATCGGTCCGATGCTGTTCGGTACCGGTTGGGATGGTCACGCTGTTGCAGCGGGCGTGCCGGGGCAGACCCTGTCGTTCTTTACCGGCATCGTGGATTTCTACGATCCGGCGCGTAACACCATTGCTGCCGTGGGTGCCGAGTTCTGGCACGGTTCGGTGAAGTACGCAGTGCATGGCATGACCATGCCGGCGTTCTGGCTGACAGTTGCAGGTTTCGTGCTGGCCTGGGCGTTCTACGTCTGGAAGCCGGAGCTGGCAGGCAAGGCCCGCAAAACTCTGGCGCCGGTGGTTTCGGTGCTGGAAAACAAGTACGGCTTCGACAAGCTCTGGATCGACGGCTTTGCCGGCGGCGGTGTGCAGCTCGGCAAGGCCGCCCGTGCCGTGGACAGCACGGTCGTTGACGGTGTGGTGGTCAATGGCACGGCCCGCGTGGTCGAGCTGGCTGCCAACCTGCTGCGCCGCACCCAATCCGGTTTCCTCTACCACTACGCTTTCGTGATGATCATCGGCCTGATTGCCCTGTTGGGCCTGCTGATGCATTTCTGGCGTTGACTTGTACGGAATAGAAGACGTGTCGAACTGGCCACTACTTAGTATTCTCATTTGGCTGCCGATCCTCGGCGGTGCATTGATCCTCGCCTTGCGCAACGCCCAGGCCGCCCGTTGGGCGTCCCTGGCGGTGGCATTGCTCACCTTCCTGTTGAGTCTCGGTCTACTCAGCGGCTACGACCGCAGTGCGGCCGACATCATGCAGTTTGTCGAGCAGCATCCGTGGATCCCGGCCTTCGGTATCGGCTACAACCTGGCCGTTGATGGCATCGCCATCGCCCTGATCCTGCTGACCACGCTGATCGGCGTGCTCGCATTGATCGGTGCCTGGGGCGTGGTCGATAAGCGCGTCAATCAGTACGTTGCCGCCTTCCTGGTTCTGGAAGGCGTCACGGTCGGCATTTTTGCTGCGACCGACGCGATGCTGTTTTACGTGTTCTTTGAAGCCATGCTGATCCCGATGTTCCTGATCATCGGTGTCTGGGGCGGTCCGCGTCGTATCTATGCGGCGATGAAGTTCTTCCTGTACACCTTCCTCGGCTCGGTGTTGATGCTGGTGGCGCTGGTCTACCTGTACATGAAGGGCGGCAGCTTTCAGCTGGCCGACCTGTATCAGCTCCAGCTGTCGGCTAAGGAACAGACTTGGATATTTTTCGCATTCCTGATCGCCTTCGCAGTCAAGGTGCCGATGTTCCCGGTGCACACCTGGCTGCCGGACGCACACGTTGAGGCGCCGACCGCCGGTTCGGTGATTCTGGCGGCCATCGCGCTGAAGATTGGTGGTTACGGCTTCCTGCGCTTCAACCTGCCGATCGTTCCCGATGCTAGCCACGAGTGGGCTTGGCTGGTGATTGCGTTGTCGCTGGTGGCGGTGATCTACGTTGGCCTGGTTGCTATGGTCCAGGACGACATGAAAAAGCTGATTGCTTATTCGTCGGTCGCACACATGGGCTTTGTCACTCTCGGTACCTTCACCGCACTGTGGCTGGTCCGCGAAGCCGGCAACGCCGACGCTGCGCGTCTGGGCCTGCAGGGCGCGATGGTGCAGATGATTTCGCACGGTTTCGTGTCTGGCGCCATGTTCTCCTGCGTCGGTGTGCTGTACGACCGCATGCACAGTCGCCGTATCGCCGATTACGGCGGCGTGGCCAACGTGATGCCGTGGTTTGCTGCCTTCGCACTGCTGTTCTTCATGGCCAACTCGGGTCTGCCGGGTACCAGTGGTTTCGTCGGCGAGTTCATGATCGTGCTGGCTGCATTCCAGTGGAATCCGCTGGTTGCACTGGGCGCGGCCACCACGCTGATCATCAGCGCGGCGTATTCGCTGTGGCTGTACAAGCGCGTGTTCTTTGGTGAGGTGGGCAATGCCCATGTTGCCGAGCTGAAGGACATGAATGGTCGTGAGTGGTTGGTGTTGGGTGTGTTCGCCGTCGGTACGCTGGCGCTGGGCCTGTATCCCAAGCCGCTGACTGACCTGATGGAGCCGTCCATCGCCAAGCTGGCGATGCAGATCGCATCGAGCAAGCTGCTGTAAGCGGCCCGTCGAGAGTATTGATTCCAGGATTTGATGATGACCACGCCGACGCTTCTGCCGTTGACCACTGCTGACCTCCCGCCGTTGCTGCCAGAAATGGTGGTGATCGGTGGTGCCTTCGCCCTGCTGATCCTTGATCTGTTCATCAGCGATCGACACAAGGTCTGGACCCATTTCATCTCGGTAGCCATCCTCGCTGTCGCCTTTGTGATGCTGCTTGGCGGCGTGGGCGGGCAGGGCGAGGTGTTCCACGGCATGTTCATCCGTGACAACGCCGCCGACATCATGAAGACGGTGGTCGTGCTGGTTAGCGGTTTGAGCCTTGTCTATGGCTGGAGCTACCTGCGCGAGCGCAATCTGTTCCAGGGAGAGATCCCGGTACTGATCCTGTTTGCCACCGCCGGCATGATGATTCTGGTGTCGGCAGGCAGCCTGTTGATGGTCTACCTCGGTTTGGAACTGCTGGCGCTATGCTCCTATGCGCTGGTTGCCAGCAATCGTGAGAACAAGCTGGCCGCAGAAGCCGGTATGAAGTACATCGTGCTGGGTTCGTTGGCTTCGGGCCTGCTGCTGTATGGCATGTCGCTGATCTACGGTGCTACGGGTTCTCTGCATCTGGATGTGATTCACGCGGCCATCGCCCATTCCGATGAACGACTGCTGCTGTTGACCGGTGCCGTGTTCATGATTGCCGGTGTGGCCTTCAAGCTGGGCGCTGCGCCGTTCCATATGTGGCTGCCGGACGTGTATCAAGGTGCTCCGGCACCGATCGCATTGTTCATCAGCTCGGCACCGAAGCTGGCTGCTTTCGGCATGGCTTACCGTCTGTTGGAAGTTGGCGTTGGCCCGCTGTCGACCGAACTGCAGTATGTGTTGGCCGGTCTGGCGGCACTGTCGTTGATCATCGGTAACCTGATGGCCATTGCGCAGACCAACCTCAAGCGCATGCTGGCGTATTCGACCGTTTCGCACATCGGCTTCCTGCTGATGGGCATTGCCGGTGGTGGCGAGCAGGGCTATTCGGCCGCGATGTTTTACGCGGTGGCTTACGCCATCATGTCGACCGCAGCATTCGGGGCGATCATCGCCTTGTCGCGTGCCGGCTTTGAAGCGGAGAACATTGAAGACTTCAAGGGTCTCAATGCCCGCAGCCCTTGGATGGCAGGCCTGGTGCTGTGCATCATGGCGTCCCTAGCGGGTATCCCGCCGTTCCTGGGCTTCTGGACCAAGTTGTCGGTGCTGGGCGCAGCGATCAACGGCGGACTGCTGTGGCTGGCCCTGTTGGGTGTGCTTTGTGCGGTGATCGGTTGCTTCTATTACCTGCGCGTCATCAAGGTCATGTACTTCGATGAGCCGGTGGGAGAGCCACTGCCACGCAACAATGACCGCATCCTCGGTATCGTGCTGGGCGTGAATTCCATTGTGCTGCTGGTGCTGCCGCTGGGTTTGGGGCCGATTCTCGAGTGGATGCGCAATGCTTTTGCACATTTGTCATAAAAAACGATACAAACTCTCGTGAATCGTGTAATATTCATCTCCTGAGTTGACGACGGCGCCGGTTCACCGGCGAGGTCGGAACCACTGAAAGGTGGTTCACCCGGAAGAGGTTTTCCGGTGATTTCTCCCGAAATGGGGAAATCGGTGAAGTAAATAAAGCTTGCAGTTTTCGCTTACTTACTTCACAATTCCGCTTCTGCTGCGGGGTGGAGCAGTCTGGCAGCTCGTCGGGCTCATAACCCGAAGGTCGCAGGTTCAAATCCTGCCCCCGCTACCAGCTTCGGCCTTTATCATCAGTCATGCTGATAAAGGCCAGAGTCTGGGCTCGCAAGAACGTTTGCTTCCGTTCTTGTAACCGGAATCCAGATCACCGGATTCATGCCGGACAAAGGGCCCTGATGGGCCCTTTGTTGTTTCCGCAATACGGAAAGTCCCGACTGGGTAACGCCGGTCCTCATTTATCGAAACAAGGCAGGCTGTGAGCGACAAAGCTACTGAAATCGCGAATCTGCTGGGCCCCACCGTGGAAGCGCTGGGGCTCGATTTGTTGGGTGCCGAATATTTGCCGGCGCCCGGCGGCGCCACGCTGCGCCTTTATATTGATGTGCCGCTGGCCGAACAGCCTGAGCGCATGGTCAATGTTGACGACTGCGAGCGGGTGAGCCGCGAAGTGTCGGCGCAGCTGGATGTGGAAGATCCGATCAGCGGTAATTACACGCTGGAAGTTTCTTCCCCGGGTGTGGATCGCCCGCTGTTCACGCTGGAGCATTTCGAGCAGCACCTGGGCCAGTCGGCCAAGGTGGCCTTGAAGCTGCCGCAGGAGAATCGCCGCCGTCTGCAGGGTGAGATCGCCGAAGTGGACCTCGCCAAGGGCAGTGTGACGTTTGTTGTTGATGGGAAGCCATTCGTGGCTTCATTCGACAATATCGACAAGGCTCGCATTATTCCGGACTGGGCTGCTTTGGGCCTTGCTCCGACCAAACCGACTGGCCCGGCACCCAAACAGGGTGACAAGGCCAAGAATAAATCCAACAACGAAACGGCGGCCAAAAAGCCGCGCGCGGAGTGAGCCGATGAGCAAGGAACTGTTGCTGGTAGTTGACGCAGTCGCCAACGAAAAAGGCGTGCCGCGTGAAGTGATCTTTGATGCGATCGAAGCGGCACTCGCCTCTGCGGCGAAGAAGCGCTATCCCGATCAGGACGTGCTTGCGCGCGTGTCGATCAACCAGAAAGACGGTCATTACGAAACTTTCCGTCGCTGGGAAGTGGTCGCCGATGACGTGGTGATGGAATCGCCGGATCGTCAGATCCGCATGATGGATGCGATCGACGAAGCCGACGGTGTCGAGCTGGGCGATTACATCGAAGAGCAGATCGAAAATCCGGATTTCGGCCGCATCGCCGCACAGGCCGCCAAGCAGGTGATCGTGCAGCGTGTGCGTGAAGCCGAGCGTCAGCAGGTTGTCGACGCGTGGAAGGATCGCGTGGGCGAGCTGGTGACCGGTGTCGTCAAGCGCGCTGAGCGCGGCAACATTTATGTAGACCTCGGTGGCAACGCCGAAGCATTCATTCCGAAAGACAAAGGCATTCCGCGCGACGTACTGCGCGCCGGTGACCGCGTGCGCGGTTACCTGGCCGAAGTTCGGTCGGAACCGCGTGGGCCGCAGCTGTTCATCAGCCGTGCCGCGCCGGAATTCATGATCGAACTGTTCAAGCTTGAGGTGCCGGAAGTCGGCCAGGGCCTGGTCGAGATCAAGGCCTGTGCACGTGACCCGGGCGACCGCGCCAAGATCGCCGTGCTGGCTCACGACACCCGCACTGATCCCATTGGCGCCTGCATTGGTATGCGTGGTTCGCGTGTCCAGGCCGTGTCCAATGAGCTCAATGGTGAGCGCGTGGATATCGTGCTGTGGAACGAGAGCCCGGCCAATTTCGTCATCAATGCGATGGCGCCGGCCGAAGTGCAGTCGATCATTGTTGATGAAGACCGTCACTCGATGGATCTGGCCGTGGCGGAAGACCGTCTGGCGCAGGCCATCGGCAAGGGCGGCCAGAACGTGCGTCTGGCCAGCCGCCTGACCGGTTGGCAGCTGAATGTGATGACGCAGGATCAGGTCACGGCAAAGTCCGAGGCTGAACAGACCATTGCCCGCCAGTTGTTCATGGACAAGCTGGAAGTGGACGAGGAAATCGCAGGCATCCTGGTGACCGAAGGTTTCGGCACTGTGGAAGAAATTGCCTACGTGCCGGTCGGTGAGTTGCTGGCGGTGGAGGGCTTTGACGAAGATATCGTTGAAGAACTGCGCGCTCGTGCTCGCGATGCGCTGCTGAATGAAGCGCTGGCGGTGGAGGAGGTGGCTGAGAATGGCTTGCCGTCCGACGACCTGCTGGCATTGAAGGGCATGGATGAAGCAACTGCGTATGTACTGGCCGGTCACGGCGTGCGTACGAGCGAGGATCTGTCGGATCTGGCTGCCGACGAGGTTCTGGAGTTCGGCATCGAGGGTATGGATCTTGAACGCGCCGCGGCGCTGGTCCTGGCAGCCCGCGCCGAGGAGATCGCCCGCCTGGAGCGTGGCGAATGAGCCAGCGATGAACATTGCCCTGAGCCGTTCAGGGCGTAGACTCCGCGCTGCCTTCGTCTGTCTCGAGGGGGCGCCAACAAGATCATAGGATCCGAATGTCGCAGCAAACCACCATCCGCAAGCTCGCCGAACTGGTAAACACGCCGGTCGAGAAACTGCTGGAACAGCTGGCTCAGGCCGGCATGAAATTCAGCGGTCCCGATCAGATCGTGACCAGTACCGAGAAAGTGAAGCTGCTGGGTTTCCTTCGCCGTTCCCACGGCAAGGAAGAGCAGCCCGCCGACGAGGCTGAGGCCGCGCCGAAAAAAATCACCTTGGCGCGTCGCAAGCACCAGGAAGTGACGGTCAATGCTGGTCGCAGCAAGACCACGGTCAATGTCGAAGTGCGCCAGAAGCGTACCTACGTCAAGCCGGAGGGTGGCAAGGCTGCGATGACGCCGGACGAAGAGCGCGCAGACATCCTGCGCAAGCTCGAAGAATCCCGTCAGCGCAATCTGGACGAGCAGCGCATGCTGGCCGAGAAGGACCGTGCGCGCGATGAGGAAATCGTCGCTCGCCAGAAGGCGGTCGAAGATGCCGAACGTCAGCGCGAAGAAGCCGAGCGCAAGGCTGCTGAAGATGCCGTCAAGGCTGCCGAGGCTGCCAAGGCCCCTCCTGTCAAGCAGGAAGCGGCAGCAGCGCCGGCCAAGAGCGCACGTCCTGCGCCTGGCGCGGCACGTGCTCCCACGTCGGCACCCGCTCCGGCGCGTGATGACCGTGGCGGCGCGAATGCCAAGCCCGGCAACAAGTCGCGTTCCGATGGTGATGGTGGCAACCGTTTCGGTGGTCAGCTGCACCTGTCGGCATCCGACCGTGCGCGCCGTGGCAACAGCAACAACAATAATTCCCGTGGTCGTCCAGGTGCGCGTGCACCGCAGGGCCGCCGCGGCAATGATCAGTCGCGTGGCAGCAGTGGCAGCCATGGCTTTGAACGTCCGACGGCACCGGTGGTGCGCGAGATCGCCATTGGCGAGACCGTCACCGTCGCCGATCTGGCCCAGAAGCTGGCCCTGAAGGGCGGCGAAGTGGTCAAGGCGCTGTTCAAGATGGGCGTGATGGCAACCATCACCCAGTCCATCGACCATGACACCGCCGTGCTGGTGACCGAAGAACTCGGCCACAAGGCGGTGCGTGCCGGTAACAACGACGCTGAAGATGCGCTGTTGGCCATCAATGATGTGGACCAGAGCGATGCCATTGCGCGTCCGCCGGTGGTCACCATCATGGGCCACGTCGATCACGGCAAGACCTCGCTGCTGGATTACATCCGCCGCACCAAGGTCGCCACTGGCGAAGCCGGCGGCATTACCCAGCACATCGGTGCGTATCACGTTGAAACGCCGAAGGGCGTGATCAGCTTCCTGGATACCCCGGGCCATGCCGCGTTCACCTCGATGCGTGCCCGTGGCGCGCAGCTGACCGACGTCGTGGTGGTGGTAGTTGCCGCTGACGATGGCGTGATGCCGCAGACCAAGGAAGCCATCAAGCACGCTCGCGCCGCCAACGCGCCGATCGTGGTTGCGATCAACAAGATGGATAAGTCCTCGGCCGACCCGATGCGGGTCAAGAACGAGCTGCTCGCCGAGCAGGTCGTTGCCGAAGACTTTGGTGGTGACACGCAGATGGTGGAAATCTCCGCCAAGACCGGTGCGGGCATCGACAACCTGCTGGATGCGATTTCGATCCAGGCGGAGTTGCTTGAACTGAAGGCCGTGTCTGAAGGCCGCGCCTCCGGTGTGGTCATCGAATCCTCGCTGGACAAGGGCCGTGGCCCGGTCGCAACGGTGCTGGTGCAGCAGGGCATGCTCAAGAAGGGCGATTACCTGGTGTGCGGCATTCAGTACGGCCGCGTGCGTGCCCTGTTCGACGAAGCCGGTCGTCAGGTGGCTGAAGCTGGCCCGTCGATTCCGGTGCAGGTGCTGGGTCTGTCCGGCGTGCCGGAAGCTGGCGATGACTTTGTTGTCGTTGAAGACGAGCGTCTGGCCAAGGACGTTGCACAGGTACGCGAAACCAAGCGTCGCGAATCGCGCCTGGTGGCCACTGCGGGCAGCCGCATGGAAGACATCATGGCGCAGCTGGGCAAGGGCGAAGGCCAGCAGGTGTTGAACCTGTTGATCAAGGCCGACGTCCAGGGTTCGGTGCAGGCACTGAGCCAGTCGCTGGTTGGCTTGTCCAACGACGACATCCGCATCAACGTGATCCACTCCGGCGTGGGCGGTATCACCGAGTCGGACGCCAATTCGGCAGTTGCTTCCAAGGCGACCGTGATCGGCTTCAACGTGCGTGCGGACGCTTCGGCACGCCGCATCATTGAATCCAACGGTGTGGACCTGCGTTACTTCTCGATCATCTATGACGTGATCGACCAGGTGAAGCAGGTGGCTTCCGGTCTGCTGGGTGTGGAGATCCGCGAAGAGATCATCGGTATCGCCGAGGTCCGCGACGTCTTCCGCAGCTCGAAGTTCGGCGCTGTGGCGGGCTGCATGATCGTGGAAGGCGTGGTTAAGCGGAACAAGCCGATCCGCGTGCTGCGCGACAGCGTGGTGGTGTTCGAGGGCGAGCTGGAATCGCTGCGCCGCTTCAAGGAAAACGTGGAAGAGGTTCGCAACGGTACCGAGTGCGGTATCGGCGTGAAGGCCTACAACGACGTGAAGCCGGGCGACCAGATCGAGTGCTTCGAGCGTATCGAAGTGCCGCGCACCCTGTAATTGCAGTATCGGCCGGTCCGCATAGCGCGGGCCGGCCTTGCTTTATCAACGCAACAATCAAGTGAGCTAGACAACGTGCCGAAGACTTTCCACCGTACTGACCGTGTTTCCGCGCAGATCCGCCGTGATCTGGGCACGCTGGTGCATGCCGCCGTGCGTGAGCATGGGCTGCCCTCGGTCAGCGTGTCGGACGTGGAAGTCACCCGTGACATGGCCCACGCCAAGATATTCGTTACCGCATTGATGCCGGAGCGTTCGGCTGAGGCGATGAAGGGCCTGCGCGAGATTGCGTATGAGCTGCGCATGTCGCTGGCGAAGGCGATGAAGCTTCGTCATGTGCCGGAGCTGCATTTCCATTACGACGATTCGGTGGACCGCGGTGAGCGCATCGACAACCTGCTGCGCGATCTGATCCCGCCGCCGGAAACGAAGCCTGACTCCGACGAAGAATAAAAGCAGCAGCCCGCAAGGGCTGTTGTCATATCTGGCCTGTGCTCAATGCTTCAGGTTGTTTTCCAGTTTCCGCCGGGCGTGAAGTTGTCCCGAGCCGGCCCGAGAATGGTGTTTCATGCGCCCCCGTATTCAATTTCGCCGTTTGGACGGCATTGTTCTGCTCGACAAGCCTGCGGGTATGAGCTCCAACACCGCATTGCAGGTGGCCCGTCGTTTGTTCCGTGCGGAAAAGGGCGGCCATACCGGCAGCCTGGATCCTCTGGCAACTGGTTTGTTGCCGCTGTGTTTCGGCGAGGCGACCAAAATCGCCGGCTTGCTGCTTGGTTCGGGCAAGGCATATGACGCGGAAATTGCGCTGGGCAGAACCACAGACACCGATGACGCCGATGGCATCGTGCTACGTGAACGTGATGTGCCGGCGATCAGTCGTGAGCAGTTGCAAGCGGCCTTGGCGGGTTTGACAGGCCGCATCCTGCAGCGGGCGCCGATCTATTCGGCACTCAAGCAAGGGGGCGAGCCGCTATATGTGAAGGCGCGCCGCGGCGAGGCCATCGAGGCGCCGGAGCGTGAGGTGCATGTTCAGGACATCGAAATCCTGGCCCACGAGGACGAGCGCTTGTCGCTGCGTGTGACGTGCGGGTCGGGTACCTACATCCGCAGCATCGCCCGCGACCTTGGCGAGGTGCTGGGCTGCGGAGCGCACATCACCGCGCTGCGTCGCCTGTGGGTGGAGCCTTTCATGACGCCGCACATGATCGGCCTGGATGCCCTGCGCGAAGTGGCCGAGCGTGGTGATGAAGCGGCCCTGCTGGAATGGCTGTTGCCGATCAGTGAAGGGCTGAGGAATTTTGGCCGGGTGGAGCTGGATCCGGGCCAGGCGATCCGTTTCTGTCTGGGCCAGCGCTTGCGGAATCCCGAGTGGCCGGAAGGATTGGTTGGTGTCTACGGCCTGGACGGCCTGCCGCTGGGCCTGGGGCAGGTTGAGGCGGACGGGCGGCTGAGCCCGCAGCGTCGCTTCAATCTCTGAACGGGCAAGCGTCTAATACCATCCGCGCCTTGTGGCAAATGGTTGAGGTCGTTACAATTTTGCGGCCCTTGAACGGGCACCGTCCTGCCGTCGGCAGGCGGTTACTTTTAAAACGGCGAGCTGCGCGGTGCGTCATTGCACGTTCCTGCCGGCCACGCATCCATGAGAAAAAACAATGTCGATCGACACCCAGAAAGTTATTGAAGACAACGCACGCGGCACCAACGACACCGGTTCCCCGGAAGTCCAGGTGGCCCTGCTGACCGCCCGCATTGAACTGCTGAGCGGCCACTTCAAGGAACACAAGAAGGATCACCACAGCCGCCGCGGCCTGCTCCAGATGGTCAACCGTCGTCGTAGCCTGCTCGACTACCTGAAGAAAAAGGATGTCGTGCGCTACAAGGCACTGATCGAAAAGCTCGGCCTGCGCCGCTAATCGAGATACCGCCGCGGCGCAGCGATGCGCCGCGGCTTTGTTTTTACAGTTTCAAATCGTAGTAAGAGCGGCCGGAACCGCCCGGCCACCCGGTAGCGGCATGGGTCGTTGCCGGTCCATCTGAAGAAAGCATTCCAAGGAACTCCCGTGGCAAAAATCACCAAAACCTTCCAGTACGGCAAACACACCGTCACGCTTGAAACCGGCGAAGTCGCCCGTCAGGCCGGCGGCGCTGTCATCGTCAAGATGGACGACACCGTGTTGCTGGTCACTGCCGTCGCCGCCAAGAGCGCGCGCGAAGGCCAGGACTTCTTCCCGCTGACCGTTGATTATCAGGAGAGGTTCTACGCCGGTGGCCGTATCCCGGGTGGCTTCTTCAAGCGCGAAGGCCGTGCGACCGAGAAGGAAACGCTGATCTCGCGTCTGATCGATCGTCCGATCCGCCCGCTGTTCCCGGAAGACTACAAGAACGAAGTGCAGATCATCGCCACGGTGATGTCGATGAACCCGGACGTGGACGGCGATATCGCCGCGCTGATCGGTGCGTCGGCCGCCCTGTCGCTGGCCGGCACCCCGTTCAAGGGCCCGATCGCTGCTGCCAAGGTGGGTTACAAGGACGGTGAGTACATCCTCAACCCGACCGTGTCGGAGCTGAAGGAATCGCAGCTGGAGCTGGTGGTTGCTGGTACCGCCAATGCCGTGCTGATGGTGGAATCCGAAGCCGCGCTGCTGTCCGAAGAAGTGATGCTGGGTGCAGTGACCTTTGGTCACCGCGAAATGCAGAAGGTCATCAACATCATCAATGAGATGACCGTTGAAGCTGGC
This sequence comes from Stenotrophomonas sp. Iso1, assembly GCF_027497995.1. Taxonomy (GTDB): domain Bacteria; phylum Pseudomonadota; class Gammaproteobacteria; order Xanthomonadales; family Xanthomonadaceae; genus Stenotrophomonas. The sequence continues at coordinate 492,100 of NZ_JAODBT010000002.1, forward strand.
ACCAAGCCGAGCGACTGGGTTGCTCCGGCCAAGAACACCGCGCTGATCGGCGCACTGCAGGAAGCCGTCGGCGGCAAGCTCGGCGAAGCCTTCCAGGTGCGTGACAAGCTGCAGCGTCGTGACGCCATCTCGGCGATCAAGAAGGACACGGTTGAAGCCCTGGCTGGCCGCGTTGCCGCTGAAGGCTGGAACCCGGCTGAAGTGTCGAAGGAATTCGGCGAGCTGGAATACAGCACCATGCGTAACTCGGTGTTGGACACCAAGGTCCGCATCGACGGTCGTGCGCTGGACACCGTTCGCCCGATCGCCGTGAAGACCGGCGTGCTGCCGCGTACCCACGGTTCCTCGCTGTTCACCCGCGGTGAAACGCAGGCCATCGTGACCATCACCCTGGGCACTGCCCGTGATGGTCAGGTGATCGATGCGGTCGCTGGTGAGTACAAGGAAAACTTCCTGTTCCATTACAACTTCCCCCCCTATTCGGTGGGTGAGTGCGGCCGCATGATGGGCCCGAAGCGTCGCGAAATCGGCCACGGCCGTCTCGCCAAGCGCGGCGTGCTGGCAGTGATGCCGTCGCTGGAAGCCTTCCCGTACACCATCCGTGTTGTGTCGGAAATCACCGAGTCGAACGGTTCTTCGTCGATGGCCTCGGTCTGCGGTTCGTCGCTGGCTCTGATGGACGCCGGCGTGCCGGTCAAGTCGCCGGTTGCCGGTATCGCCATGGGTCTGGTCAAGGAAGGCGAGCGTTTCGTCGTCCTGTCCGACATCCTGGGTGATGAAGATCACCTGGGCGACATGGACTTCAAGGTTGCCGGTACTTCTGAGGGCATCTCCGCCCTGCAGATGGACATCAAGATCGAAGGCATCACCGAAGAGATCATGAAGCAGGCACTGCAGCAGGCCAAGGCTGGCCGTCTGCACATCCTGGGCGAAATGGCTCACGGCCTGACCGCACCGCGTTCGGAGCTGTCCGATTACGCGCCGCGTCTGCTGACCATCAAGATCCACCCGGACAAGATCCGCGAAGTGATCGGTAAGGGTGGTTCGACCATCCAGGCCATCACCAAGGAAACCGGCACCCAGATCGATATCCAGGACGACGGCACCATCACCATCGCCTCGGTGAACAATGCCGCTGCGCAGGCCGCCAAGGCCCGCATCGAGCAGATCACCTCGGACGTTGAGCCGGGCCGCATCTACGAAGGCAAGGTCGCCAAGATCATGGACTTCGGTGCGTTCGTCACGATCCTGCCGGGCAAGGATGGTCTGGTGCACGTGTCGCAGATCTCCAGCGACCGCGTCGAGAAGGTTGGCGACGTGCTGAAGGAAGGCGATGTGGTCAAGGTTAAGGTGCTGGAAGTTGACAAGCAGGGCCGTATTCGCCTGTCGATGAAGGCAGTGGAAGAAGGCGAGGGCGCCTCGGCCGAATAAGGCTGCGGTGTTTCGCTGAAAAGAAAGCGGGCCTTTGGGCCCGCTTTTTTTTGTTTCTTTTCAGCGCTGGAGAAATCGTTGCTGAGCATGGTTCCGCATCACGTCGGAAGGTGCTTTCTTGGAGTGCGGAAATGCTGCGCTGAAGTTTTTCAGTCGGGCTTGCTGCTGAGCATGGTTCAAATTGGCGATTGAGAACGGCATTGCCCCACTCGCACGGGCCTTTGTCGGCGATGGTGCAGGAGCACCATGTTGATCAAGCATCTTCCGGGTACAGGAGATGCATGACATGGACAGTAATCAAACGGTAGGAGCGCGCGAGTGGCCCGCCCGTTTCGTAGCGGATGTGCCGATCTTCGGTAAGGCAGTGGTGGCGTGCTTTCTGTTGGGGATCTGCGCGGGGCTTTGGGCGCCCGTCCTGCTGCCGTTGCCGGTATGCGGATTGCTCGCGATGTCCGGCATGTTTCTGTGGTGGCGAGGCCGGTCACTGCGCTTTGTGGGTGCCGCATTGGCGGGATTTGGCTGGGTTGGCTTGCATGCTGGTTGGGCATTGGCTGCGCAGCTGCCATTCGCCTGGGAGGGGCGTGATTTCACGGTCAATGGCACGGTGAGCAATCTGCCGGAGCATGAGGCGCGACGCACGCGCTTCCAGTTGCAGGTGAATGGCGATGACGCCAATCAGCATTTGCGAGGGCGGCGCTTGCAACTGTCGTGGTACGACGAATTTGGTGCGGCACTGGCCGGTCCGCGGATGCAGGTGCACGCAGGACAGCGTTGGCAGATGACGGTGCGGTTGCGGGTGCCGCGAGGGCTGTCCAATCCGGGCGGCTTCGATGCCGAGCGCCACGCACTTGCGCAGCGAATCAGCGCCACAGGTTCCGTGCGGGCGCCACGCACGGCGCGTTTGCTTGCGCCGCCTTCGGGGTTGGCAGCCTGGCGGCAGAACATGGCCGCGCGTATCGCAGTGCACGTGTCGTCCACGTCGTCGCGTTATGTGCAGGCGTTGGCATTAGGCGACACGCGGGGCCTCACCGATGAGGACTGGCAACTGCTGCGGGCCACCGGGCTGACGCATCTGATTGCGATCTCCGGCTTTCATGTAGGCATGGTCGCGGTCTGTGGTGCCTGGTTGATCGGCGGTATCTGGCGATTGCTGCCATGGCTGGGGCGACGCTTCCCGCGACCGCAGGCCGCTGCAGTCGGGGCGTTCATTGCAGCCTTGGTGTATGCGGCGGTCGCAGGCTTCGCGTTGCCGACGGTGCGCACGGTGCTGATGGTGGCGGTCATCGTGCTGGCACGGTTGTGGCGACGGCCGGTCGATGTGCTGGGATCGCTGGGCTTGGCTGCGTTGGCGGTGCTGCTGGTCGATCCGCTCTCGGTGCTGAGTGCGGGCTTTTGGTTGAGTTTTGCCGGCGTTGCATGGCTGGCATGGTGCTTGCCGGAGCGCACGCATTGGCTGCGAGGTTTTCTGTCCGCTCAGCGGGTGGCGACATTGGGCTTGTTGCCCTTGAGTGCGATGTTGTTTGGGCAGGCATCGGCTATCGGGCCATTGGCCAACCTGGTGGCCATACCGTGGTGGAGTTTGGTGGTGGTGCCGTTGGCGGTCCTGGGTACCGCGCTGGAGGTGGTCTGGTCAGGGGGCGGAGCGTTTGTGTGGCGAGCATCAGCCTGGTGTTTTGATCTCAGTTGGCCGCTGTTCGAATTTCTTGCGGGCAGCCGATTTTCGTTGTGGTGGCTGCCAGAGCCTGCATGGTTTGCGCTGCCGTTGGCATTGCTGGGGGCACTATGGATGTTGCTGCCAGCTGGCGTGCCGGGCAAGTCGCTCGCGTCGCTGTTATGGCTGCCGCTGTTGATGCCCTGGCGTGAACTGCCGGCGAAAGGGGAGTTCGAGCTGGTGATGATGGATGTTGGCCAGGGCTTGGCGGTGCTGGTACGTACGCAGCACCACACCTTGCTGTACGACGCGGGGCCAGCGGTACGGGATGGGTTTGATGCGGGTGAGCGTGTGGTAGTGCCGGCGATGCGCGCATTGGGTGTGAATCGACTGGATAGATTGGTGATCAGTCATGGTGATAGCGATCACGCCGGTGGTGTGCCCGCGGTGCAGGCAACAATGCCAGTGACTGGGTTGCGCGCGCCGCCAGGATTGACCTGGAAGGGAGCGGCCGATTGTGTGGCCGGTCATGCCTGGGAGTGGGATGGCGTGCGCTTTGAGTTCCTGCATCCAGCCAGCAGCTTTCCTTATCTGGGCAACGAATCCAGTTGCGTGCTGAAAGTGGGAAGCACGCACGGTTCGGCACTGTTGACCGGCGACATCGGCGAGGTGATTGAACGCGGGCTGGTAAAGCGTGTGCGATCCAAGTTGAAGGCGGACGTGGTCTTGCTGGCGCACCACGGCAGTGGCAATTCTTCCAGTCCCGGTTTTGTGGAAGCGACTGGTGCCCGCTTGGCGCTGGTATCGGCGGGGCATGGCAACCGGTTTGCGCATCCGCGGCGTGAGGTGGTCGCGCGTTGGCAGAACGCTGGTGCGGAAGTGCTGGGTACCGCAGGTAGTGGCGCGGTGCGGGTCTGGCTGGGCCGCAGCGGGCTGCAGCTGCGTGAACGACGGATAGCGCGTTCACGCTGGTGGGATGCCGCGGAGCGGGCGCGGGCGGCTGCTATCCTATCGGGGATCGAACAGACGGCCATGGTGCCGGAGGGGTTGGAACGTGTGGGAACTGGTCAAGGCCGGCGGTTGGCCGATGCTGCCGTTGTTGCTGTTGGGGGTGCTGGCTTTGGCGATCGTCCTGGAGCGTTTCTGGAGCCTGCGCCGTAACGAGGTGCTGCCGCCCGGGCTGGGGCAGGAAGTCCGCAACTGGGCCGCACGCGGCAAGTTGGATGCCTCGCATATTGAATCCTTGCGCGCCAACTCGCCGCTAGGCGCGCTGCTGGCTGCCGCACTGGAAGCCCGCAATCGCCCGCGTGACCAGATCCGCGAGCGCATCGAGGACACCGGGCGTCATCTGGTGCACCGGATGGGCCGCTTCCTCAATGCGCTGGGCACCATTGCCTCTGCTGGTCCGTTGCTTGGCCTGCTGGGTACGGTGGTCGGCATGATTCAGATGTTCATGGGCATCCTCGACCACGGCGTGGGCGATGTGAACCAGCTGGCCGGTGGTATCGGCAAGGCGCTGGTTTGTACCGCTACCGGCATGATCGTGGCGATCCCGGCGTTGATGTTCCACCGCCACTTTCGCAGCCGCATTGACGGCTATGTGATCGAGATGGAGCAGGAAGCCTCAGCGCTGCTGGATTCACTGGATGGCCGCGCTGCAGTGCTGGCAACAAACGCCGCACCGGTCGCATCGCGCCCGGCAGCTACCGCGAAGGTCTGAGTCACGATGCGCATCCGCGATAGCCGCAGTCAGGACGAGCCACATATCGATCTTGTGCCATTGATCGATGTGATTCTGGTGCTGATCATCTTCTTCGTCGTCACCACCACATTTGATGCACGCTCAACCCTGCAGATTCAGTTGCCAACTGCCAGCGACCAGAAGAACACCTCGCCACCACGCTCGTTGAGTGTGTTGGTCAATGCTGACGGCCGCTACTTCATCAATGACCAGGAAGTGCTGCGCACCGACGTGGAGGCACTCAAGCAGACCATTGCGCAGGTAGCCGGTGACGACCGTGAGCAGACGGTGCTGTTGCGCGCCGACGCACGCACGCCGTACCAGGCCGTGGTGACCGCACAGGATGCGTTGGGTCAGCTGGGCTTCCGTCGCATCGCCATCGCTACCGCGCCCGAGGCAAAGTCATGAGCAGTACAACGGAGACAGCCTGGCAGACCTACAAGCGGCTTCTGGCTTTTGCAAAGCCGTATCGGGCTCTGCTGTTGGTGGCGCTGTTGGGCATGCTGATCGAGGCGGCTGCCGGCATGGGTTTCCTGGCGTTGATGAGCCCAATCACCAACAACCTGGTGAATCCGGAAGACATCAATCCGTGGATGCCGCTGGCGGTCGTTGGTCTGTTCCTGGTGCGGGGTGTTGCCGGTTACCTGACCGATATCGGCATGGGCAAGGCTGCACGCAGCATTGCCCGCGACCTGCGCGTGCGCGTGCTTGGCAAATACCTGCGCCTGCCGGGGCAGCGTTTTGACAATGAGCCGGTTCCGTCGATGCTGGTGCGACTGGGCTCGGACAGTGATCAGGTGGCGCAGGCGGCCGTCGATGCGATGAAAGTGGTGCTGCAGCAATCGCTGCAGGCGCTGGGGTCGCTGGCAATGATGTTCTATTACAGCTGGCAGGTGACGTTGGCCATCTTCGTGTTGGCTCCGCCGCTGGCGTGGGTGATGAACAAGGTGGCCAAGCGCTATCGCCGCATCAGCCATCGCATCCAGGAGAGTGGTGCGGAACTATTGCAGGCCGCAGACCAGACGCTGTCCAGTCAGCAGGAAGTGAAAATCTACGGTGCCCAGCCCCGAGAGCTGGAGCGCTATTCAAGCCTCGCAAACAACAACCTTCGGTTGGCGATGAAAGTGGAGGCTACCCGCAGTATTTCCTCGGGAATGGTGCAGCTGATTGGTTCGGTAGGCCTAGCCACGCTGTTGTTCATCGCCGGTCACGAGGCGGCTGCCGGGCGCCTGACGGTGGGTGATTTCGTTGCCATGCTGATGGCGATGTTGACCATCATTCCGGCACTCAAGCAGCTGACGAATGTGCAGAACATGACGCAACGCGGCATCGCCTCGGCGCAGCGCTTGTTTGTGGTGCTGGATTCGCCTGATGAACCCGATACCGGCACCGTGCCGCTGGCACGGGCCAAGGGTGAGTTGGAATTCCGGAATGTCACCGCGCGCTACCCTGGGCAGCCCAAACCTGCATTGCAGGACATCAGCTTCGTCGCGCAACCCGGCACGGTTACAGCCATCGTCGGGCGCTCCGGCAGCGGCAAGTCGACGCTGATCAAACTGATCCCCCGCTTCTACGACGTGGAAAGCGGGCAGATTCTGCTCGACGGTCACCCGCTGCAGGACTACAAGCTGGCCGATTTGCGGCGGCAGATCGCGCTGGTGGGCCAGCAGATCACGCTGTTCAATGGCAGCGTCGCCGAGAACGTTGCGTATGGCGAGCTGCGCGAGCGCAGTCCGGAGCAGTTGGATCGAGCCATCGCCGGCGCCAACGCGCTGGAGTTTGTCGAACAGATGCCGGATGGCATGCACGCGCAGGTTGGGGCGAAGGGTAGCCGCCTTTCCGGTGGTCAGCGCCAGCGTTTGGCGATTGCCCGCGCGATGCTGAAAGATGCGCCGATCTTGATTCTGGACGAAGCCACTGCCGCACTGGACAACGAATCCGAACGCCTGGTGCAGGACGCGCTGCAGAAGCTCATGCCCGACCGCACCACGCTGGTCATCGCGCACCGCTTGTCCACCATTGAACATGCTGATCAAGTGTTGGTGATGGACCAGGGTCGCATCGTCGAACGCGGCAACCACCAGCAATTGCTGGCGCTGGGGGGCTTGTACGAGCACCTGTACCGCATGCAGTTCCGGGAGAGCCAGGACTGATGGACAAGCGTGGTCCGCAGACGCCGGCCTATTGGTACGACGACGCGCCCGTGCCGTTGTTCGCCCGGGTGTTGGCGCCGGTGTATGCCGGTATTTCCGGCCTGCGGCGGCAGCTGTACCGGCGTGGCTGGCTGCGTAAGCGGCAAGTGGCGGTGCCGGTGATCGTAGTCGGCAACATCACAGCAGGTGGCACCGGCAAAACGCCATTGACGATCGAACTGGTCAACCGCCTGCACGAAGCGGGCTGGAAGCCGGGTGTCGCCAGCCGTGGTTATGGTCGCGACGAAGCGCGTACGGCGCGCTGGGTCACCCCCGATCTTGCGGTCGAGCTGGGAGGCGACGAGCCGGCCTTGATTGCCTGGAAGACAGGTGCGCCGGTGCGCGTAGACGCCGATCGCGTCGCCGCCGCCAAGGCTTTGATCGAGGCTGGTTGCGACGTGGTGGTCTGCGACGACGGTCTGCAGCATTACCGGTTGGCGCGGGACATCGAAATTGAAGTAGTTGACGCGGTGCGCCGTTACGGCAATGGCCGGATGATCCCGGCCGGTCCCTTGCGAGAGCCGGTGGAGCGGGCGCGCGAGTGCGACTTCCGGGTGGTCAATCTGGGGCAGACCAGCGACGCAGCGGGGGAGGCGGCCGGTGCAGGTTTTGGAGAGTGGTCCATGCGCCTAAGCATCGCCACGGCGCGCCCATTGAATGGTGGCCGCGAACAATCGCTGCAGTCATTTGCTGGGCAGCGCGTGCATGCGGTGGCGGGGATTGCCAATCCACAACGTTTTTTTCAGATGCTGCGTACACGTGGTATTGGTGTGGTACCGCATGCTTTCGCTGACCACCACCGTTATGTGGCGTCGGACTTGTTATTCGGTAGCGAATTGCCAGTGCTGATGACCGAGAAAGATGCAGTGAAATGCCGCAGCTTTGCCAACCGCTGGCATTACGCCGTGCCGTTGCAGGCCGAACTGCCGGCAGCCTTCTGGATTGCGTTGCTTGACCGGCTGGGTAAGCTGGCGCGTGCTTGACGCCGCCAGCAACGGGTTGTTGATTGATCGGCGGTTCGGCCGTTGGTGAAGGGAGTTGAGATGAGCGTGATTCCAGAATTCGTCGTGGCCATTCCTGCCCGTTATGCCTCCACGCGTCTGCCGGGCAAACCGCTGGCATTGCTGGCCGGAGAGCCGATGGTGTTGCACGTGGCGCGTCGTGCGTTGGCCGCCGGGGCAACCGAGGTCTGGGTGGCGACCGATGACGCACGCATCGCCGATGCGGTGGCCGGCCTTGACGGTATTCAGGTTGCGATAACCGATCCTGCACATGCTTCTGGCACCGACCGCTTGGCCGAGTGTGCCCGTCATGCGGGCTGGGCCGACGATGTGATCGTGGTAAACCTGCAGGGTGATGAGCCGTTTGCGCCTGCAGCGGGTATTCGCGCCGTTGCCAGCGCATTGGCGGACAGTGGTGCACCGATGTCCACGCTGGCGATTTCCGTGGAAGACGCGGCCACCTTGTTCGATCCCAATGTGGTCAAGCTCGTACGCAATGCACGGGGCGATGCACTTTATTTCAGCCGCGCGCCGATTCCGTGGCACCGCGACGCCTTCGCCCGTTCGCGTGATGCATTGCCCGCAGCGCATTGGCTGCGCCATATCGGCATCTACGGCTATCGCGCGGGTTTCCTGCAGCAGTTTGCAGCGATGCCGCCGGGCACGTTGGAGCAGATTGAGTCGCTGGAGCAGCTGCGGGTGCTGGAGGCCGGGCATCGCATCGCAGTGGCCTTGTCACCGGCGCCGTTTCCGCCGGGCATCGACACGCCGGAGGATCTGGAGCGGGCCGAAGTACTGATGAAGGATGCGCATTGAAGCTGTTGGTCATCTGTCTGGGCAACATCTGTCGCTCGCCGATGGGCGAGGGCGCATTGCGGGCGAGGCTTGCCGAAGCCGGGCTGGCCGACCGGGTTCAGGTGGATTCGGCGGGTACTTCCGGCTGGCATGCCGGTGACCCACCAGATCGCCGTGCCGTGGCCTGCGCCAAGCGGCACGGGGTGGATATCTCCGGGCTTCGCGCGCGCCCGTTGATAGTCGAGGACTTCCTACATTTCGACCATGTTTTCTGCGCCGACCGCGACAATCTTGCCGAGGCCCTGAAGCTTGCCCCGGCTTCGGCCCGCGACCGGGCCACGCTTTGGCTGCCCTGGGCCGGTATTGGGGAGAGTGTGGTGGTGCCCGATCCCTATTACGGTGGCGAGGCGGACTTCGAGCACAGCTGGGCGCTGGTGGATGCCGCCGCCCGCGCTACCGTGCGGCGCCTGTTCCAACGAGATGACTCCGGCATAATCCCGACATGAACGAAAAACGCGCGATGGAATTGCCTAAGTCCGGCATCTGGCTCAACGCGGCTCCTGCCACCTTGCAGGAACTGCGCGGTCGACCGGTGGTGCTGGCTTTCGTCAACGGTACGTCGGTCTGGAGCATGCAGCGTGTCGCCGAGGTGATGCGCTGGCAGGCCCGTAATCCCGGGCGCCTGCATCTGATTGTGGTACAGACGCCGCGCTTCGAGTTTGAGCGTGAACCGCAGCAGGCGCTGAAGTTGTTGCGCCGGCAGGGCGTGAGCGCGCCTATCGTGTTGGATGCGCACTGGGATGCGTGGCGGCAGTTCGACGTGCAATCGTGGCCGACACTGGTCTTGCTGGACGCCCAGGGCGTTGAGCAGGAGCGGCTGGTGGGCGCAACTGGCGAGTTGGAGCGCGCGCTCAATGGGCTTTGCGAGAGCCAGCAGCGCCCATTGGACGAGGAGGGCTTCGGCAGCCGTGAAATCAACGCCGAGCCACGCCTGCCACTGCTGTTTCCGGGTGGCTTGGTAGTTACCGCTGAGCGTCTGTATGTGGCCGACACCGGCCATCACCGCATTCTTGAGTGCAACCATTCTGGCCGCGTGCTGCGGCAGTTTGGGCTGGGCAGCGCGGACCTCATTAACGGTGGTTTGGGTGAGGCAGCCTTCAATCGCCCGCAAGGGCTGACGCTGGTGCGTGATGTGCTGTACGTCGCCGATACCGGCAACCACGCGCTGCGCCGCATCCATTTGCAGAGTGGCCAGGTGGACACCTTGTGCGGCAACGGCCGCGCCGGGGATCCGCAGGCCGGCGTGCTGAATCAGCCTTGGGACAGCGCGCTCAATTACCCCGCCGACGTGGCGGTGGCCGACAATCAAATTCTGATCGCCATGGCTGGCGACAACCACATCTGGAGCTATGACCTGGGCAGCCGCGAACTGCGCTGGCGCTCGGGTGCTGGCGCGGTGGAAGTGCGCGACGGCAGCGGGCACCTGGCGGCATTCGCTCAGCCGACCAGTCTGGTCGCGGTGCAGCAGACCCTGTACGTCTGCGATTCGCTAGGTTCAGCGATTCGCTCGGTACAGCTTCGCGGCGACCTCGTGCAGACCTTGGTGGGGCAGGGACCATGGGAGTCGGGCAATGTCGATGGCCCGCGCCTGCATGCGCGCCTGCAGTACCCGCTGGCCATTGCAATGGGCCCGGATTCACCGATGCTGTGGATCGCCGATGCCGGCAATGGCTCGTTGCGTACGCTGCGTCTGGGCGGTGGCGACCTTTCCACCGTCAACCTGCCGCGCCGCCTGCATGGCCCGAGTGCGCTGTCGGTTGCCGCTGGGGCGATCTGGATCGCCGAAACCGACGCGCACGCCGTGCTGCGGTTTGATCCGCTCAGTGGCGAGCTGAGTGATGTGCCAATTGAAGGATGAACGAGAAAACACCCCGCACATTTGACGGCAAGGCATTTGCTGCAGCATTGAGCACCGCGCCCGGTGTTTACCGGATGTATGCAGCCGACGACACGTTGCTCTACGTCGGCAAGGCCGGTGCACTGCGCAAGCGCGTGGGCAGCTACTTCAATGGCTCGCCCAAAAGCACGCGCATCATGATGATGCTGTCGCAGGTGGCGCGGATGGATGCCACCGTCACCCGTACCGAGGCCGAAGCGCTACTGCTGGAAAACCAGCTGATCAAATCGCTGACGCCCCGCTACAACGTCTCGCTGCGTGACGATAAAACCTATCCGCAGGTGCTGCTGACTCGCGAACAATGGCCGCGTATCGCACTGCATCGCGGCCCACGCGCTATTCCCGGGCGTTACTACGGGCCGTATCCGGGTGTCGGTGCGGTGCGCGAAACGCTGAACCTGATGCACAAGCTGTTCAAGCTGCGTAGTTGCGAAGACAGTGTGTTCCGCAATCGCTCGCGGCCCTGTCTGCAATATCAGATCGGCCGCTGCAGTGCGCCGTGCGTGGAGCTAGTGGCGCAGGCCGACTACGACGAATCGGTGCGCTTGGCGGCAATGTTCCTGGAAGGCAAGAGTGACCAGCTTGCCGACGAATTGATGCAGTCGATGCAGGCAGCCAGCGACGCGCTGGAATTCGAACGTGCCGCGCGATTGCGTGACTTGGTGGCCTCGCTGCGTAGCATGCAGAACCGCCAGTATGTGGATGGGCGTGCTGCCGACCTGGATGTGCTTGCCTGCGCGATGCAGGGCGCCAGTGCCTGCGTGATGCTGTTGGCATTCCGTGATGGTCGCAATCTGGGTACTCGTGCGTTTTTCCCGCGTACCAACGGCGAAGACAGCGCCGAGGAAGTGCTGGCCGCATTCGTGTCGCAGTACTACGTTGAGCATGCGCCGCCGGCAGAAGTGTTGTTGGACCGCCAGATTCCCGATGCGGAGATGATCGAAGCGGCATTGAGTGCCTCGGCTGAGCGAAAAGTGGTGCTGAAGTGGAACGTGCGCGGCGAGCGTGCCGGCTACATCGACCTGGCCAGCCGCAACGCGCAGATCACGCTGGTCACAGAGATGGACAGCCAGGGCGCGCAGCGTGCACGTAGCGAAGCATTGCGTGAGATGCTCGGCTTGGCCGAGCCGGTGAAGCGCGTGGAATGTTTCGATATCAGCCACACCATGGGCGAAGCCACGGTTGCTTCCTGCGTGGTGTTCGACGCGGCCGGGCCGGTGCGCGCGCAGTACCGGCGTTACAACATCAGCGGCATTGAACCAGGGGACGACTACGCGGCCATGCATCAGGCCATTGATCGCCGCTTCCGGCGTGCAGTGGAAGAGGGCGGTGTGCTGCCCGACGTGCTGTTGATTGACGGCGGTGCGGGGCAGTTGTCACAGGCACAAGCGGCGTTGGCCGACTTGGGTGTGGAAGGCGTAGTGCTGGTGGGGGTTGCCAAGGGTGTGGAGCGTCGGGCGGGGCACGAGGCACTGGTACTGCCGGATGGGCGCGAGATTCGGCCGGGTGCTGCCTCGCCGGCCCTGCAGTTCATCCAGCAGGTTCGCGACGAAGCACACCGGTTCGCTATCACCGGCCATCGTGGCCGCCGCCAGAAAACGCGTATGACCAGCAAGCTGGAGGACATTCCAGGTATTGGCCCGCGCCGGCGTGCGAGCCTGCTCAAGCATTTCGGCGGCATCGCCGGGCTCAAGGCGGCCGGCGAAGCGGAAATCGCCCGGGTGGAAGGGATCAATGACGCCCTGGCTGCGCGCATCTACGCTAACCTTCATGGTCTGTCGGTGCCCGATCCGGCAGCGGAGTAGCGTTTCAATGAAATTGACTGTCCCCACCTGGCTGACGTTGTTGCGGATCGTGATGATCCCGGTGCTGGTGCTGGTGTTTTACCTGCCCTATGCCTGGACCAACTTCGCTTCAGCGGCAATCTTCGGCCTGGCAGCGATCACCGATTGGCTGGATGGTTGGGTGGCGCGGCGCTATGAACAGCATTCGGCGTTCGGCGCGTTTCTTGATCCAGTGGCGGACAAATTGATGGTTGCAGTGGCGCTGTTCCTGATCGTGCAGGGGCACCCCACGCCCTGGATGGCATTCTGGGCTGCGGTGATCGTGGGCCGTGAGATCGCGGTATCGGCATTGCGCGAATGGATGGCTGAGATCGGGCAACGCGCGAAGGTGCGCGTGGCAATGATCGGCAAGGTCAAAACCACGGCGCAGATGGTTGCGCTGTTGTGCCTGCTGTATTCGGTGTCGCCCAAAGTGCCGTACACGGATATCTGGATGGGTGCGCCGGTTTTCCATATCGGTGACTGGATGTTGGCGATTGCCGCAATGCTGACGCTGATCTCTGGCGTGCAGTACATGGTGGCTGCATGGCCGAGTTTGCGCGAAGAAGAAAAAACCGCCCGGGAACGCGCTAGAAAAAGTTAAAAGGGCTGTTGACAGGTAGGCGATTGCCTGTAGAATTTCGCCTCCCAAGCGGGAATAGCTCAGTTGGTAGAGCGCAACCTTGCCAAGGTTGAGGTCGCGAGTTCGAGTCTCGTTTCCCGCTCCAGTTTGGGATTGAATTGGTACCCGTCATGCGGGAATAGCTCAGTTGGTAGAGCGCAACCTTGCCAAGGTTGAGGTCGCGAGTTCGAGTCTCGTTTCCCGCTCCAATTCAAGTTCAAAGGCTGCCGTCGTATAGGCGCCTGGACGGGCTGGGTAGTTCGTTGTCATGGCTGGCTGCGAATTCTCCCTGAAGGAAGTTGGAAGCAGCTTCCAGGTGATGTGAAGAAAATTGTTAAAAATGCTGGCGCGTTGATTCTGAAGTCTGTAGAATGCGCCGCAGCACAAGCGGGAATAGCTCAGTTGGTAGAGCGCAACCTTGCCAAGGTTGAGGTCGCGAGTTCGAGTCTCGTTTCCCGCTCCAGATTCTGAAAAGGCCCCGTAAAACGGGGTTTTTTCATATCGGGAAGAATTTTCCCGGTGATTCAAGATTCAAAGTTTGGCCTGGTAGCAGAGTGGTTATGCAGCGGATTGCAAATCCGCGTACGCCGGTTCGATTCCGACCCAGGCCTCCATTTGAAGCCCTGAGAAATCAGGGCTTTCTTTTGCCCGGATTTTGACCCTGATGACCTTGTGCCCGCCAAGCTTGGCTGGCTGCGAAGGCCGCCACTGCGCGCTGATTGCGCTAGAATCCAGCCAATCCCCTGCTGATAGGTGGCCCGCGCAAAACGCCGGTCGAGTGTGCGACATGAGCACTACTGCTACCCACTGCTGATGTCCCGCCACAGCCCTGTTGCAGGCGCCGTTGTGGCGCTTTTTTATTGCCCCGAACTTCCTGTCAAGCCGTGCCGAAAGCCGGCCATGACTTCTGGTGAATCCCCATGATCAACATCACTCTCCCAGACGGCAGCGTCCGTCAGTTCGAAAATCCGGTCAGCGTCATGGACGTGGCCCAATCCATCGGTGCCGGTCTGGCCAAGGCCACCATCGCCGGTGTCGTGGATGGCGTGCAGGTCGATGCCAGCGACCTGATTGATCGTGATGCGTCGCTGCGCATCATCACCGCCAAGGACGAAGAGGGCGTGGAGATCATCCGCCACTCTTGCGCGCACTTGGTGGGTCATGCGGTGAAGCAGTTGTACCCGGACGCCAAGATGGTGATCGGCCCGGTCATCGCCGAAGGTTTTTACTACGACATCTACAGCGAGCGCCCGTTCACGCCGGAAGACATGGTGGCGATCGAGAAGCGCATGGCTGAGCTGATTGCGACGGATTATGACGTCATCAAGAAGATGACGCCTCGTGCGGAAGTGGTCGAAATCTTCAAGGCGCGTGGCGAAGATTACAAGCTGCGTTTGATCGAGGACATGCCCGAAGACATCACGGCGATGGGTATGTATTACCACCAGGAATACGTGGACATGTGCCGCGGCCCGCACGTGCCGAACACGCGTTTCCTGAAGTCTTTCAAGCTGACGCGCATCTCTGGCGCGTACTGGCGTGGCGATGCCAAGAATGAGCAGCTGCAGCGCGTTTATGGCACTGCTTGGGCCGACAAAAAGCAGCTTGAGGCCTACATCAAGCGCATTGAAGAAGCCGAAATGCGCGATCACCGCCGCATCGGCAAGCAGCAGGATCTTTTCCACCTGCAGGAAGAAGCGCCGGGCTTGGTGTTCTGGCATCCGAAGGGCTGGTCGATCTGGCAGGTTGTCGAGCAGTACATGCGCAAGGTCTATCGCGACAGCGGTTACGGCGAAGTGCGTTGCCCGCAGATCCTGGACGTGAGCCTGTGGAAGAAATCCGGTCACTGGGATAACTACCAGGACAACATGTTCTTCACCGAATCGGAGAAGCGTACCTATGCGCTGAAGCCGATGAACTGCCCGGGCCATGTGCAGGTGTTCAACCAGGGCCTGCACAGCTATCGCGACCTGCCGATCCGTTACGGCGAGTTTGGTTCATGCCACCGCAACGAGCCGTCCGGTGCGTTGCACGGCATTCTGCGCGTGCGTGGTTTCACTCAGGACGATGGCCACATCTTCTGTACGGAAAGCCAGGTTGAAGCGGAAGTGACTGCCTTCCATCAGCAGGCGCTGGCGGTGTATGAAGCGTTCGGCTTCGATGACATCCAGATCAAGATCGCGCTGCGCCCCGAATCGCGCCTGGGCGACGATGCCACCTGGGACAAGGCCGAAGGTGCATTGCGCACGGCGTTGTCGAGTTGCGGTGTCGAGTGGCAGGAGCTGCCGGGCGAAGGTGCCTTCTACGGCCCGAAGATCGAGTACCACCTGAAAGATGCCATCGGTCGTACTTGGCAGTTGGGCACCATGCAGGTCGACTTCATGATGCCGGGCCGTCTGGGTGCCGAGTATGTGGATGAAAACAGCCAGAAAAAGCACCCGGTCATGCTGCATCGCGCTATCGTCGGCTCGATGGAGCGTTTCATCGGTATCCTGATCGAGAACCACGCCGGCTCGTTCCCGGCTTGGCTGGCGCCTGTTCAGGTGGTGGTGGCAAACATTACCGACGCGCAGGCCGAGTACGTTGAACAGGTTCGCAAAACCCTTGCGAATCAAGGCTTCCGGGTGGAGGCCGATTTGCGCAACGAAAAGATCGGCTATAAGATTCGCGAGCACACCCTGCAGCGGGTGCCGTATTTGCTGGTCGTGGGCGACCGCGAGAGAGACAATGGCGCCGTGGCAGTGCGTACGCTGTCGGGCGAGGATCTGGGCTCAATGTCTGTCCAGGCCTTTGTCGAGCGACTGCAGGCCGAATTGAAGCAGTAAGCTAGAGCCCCGGCCCCAACGGATATCCGTCGGGGCCGGTTCGATTCCACTGGGAGATTGCAATATCAGTACCCCTGACAACAAACAGAACCGCAAGAATCAGGAAATCCGGGTGCCGCGCGTCCGCGTGATCGGCAGTGACGGAGAAATGATTGGCGTGTTGACGCGTGATGAAGCGCTGTCGATGGCTGAAGATGAAGGTCTCGACCTGGTCGAAATCCAGCCGCAGGCCGATCCGCCTGTGTGCAAGATCATGGACTTCGGCAAGTTTAAGTTCGAGGCGCAGAAGAAGGCCAACGAGGCCAAGAAGAAGACCAAGCAGGTCGAGATCAAGGAAGTGAAGTTCCGTCCGGTCACGGATGAGGGCGACTACCAGATCAAGCTGCGCAAGATGCGCGGTTTTCTGGAAGAAGGCGACAAGATCAAGGTCAACATCCGCTTCCGTGGCCGTGAAATGAGCCATCAGGAACTGGGTCGCGAAATGGCCAACCGGATCGAGACCGATCTGGGTGAGGACATCGTGATCGAGTCCCGTCCGCGCCTGGAAGGCCGGCAGATGGTCATGATGATCGCGCCGAAGAAGAAGTAACCGGCAAGGTGGCGTGAAGTCGCCTGCCAGCTGAACAGGGAGGGGCGAAGGCCAGCCTCCCTGTTTGTATGCCCAGCCTGCCTGTTGCAGCCAGTGCTGCTTGCGATTGCAAGTGGCTGGCTCCATGGGCATAATGGGCGGCCCGGTTCGCCGGGATTGTTGTTTGTGTTACCCAGGACCTGCCTGCCTCCAATGGGAGTGTGGGCTTTAAACAGACAAGGGCACGGACGGAAAGTGTGGCGTAGCCACCGCCCAGTCAGTGAAAAGAGACCATCAAGGACATAGCAATGCCCAAGATCAAGACCAACCGGGCGGCGGCCAAGCGTTTCCGCAAGACCGCCTCCGGCAAGTACAAGTGCGGCCACGCAAACCGTAGCCACATCCTCACGAAGAAAGCGACCAAGCGTAAGCGGAACCTGCGTCAGACGAATCACGTCCGTGCAGAAGACGCAGGCCGTCTTGACCGTATGCTTCCCTATCTCTGAGGACTGAACCATGGCACGAGTAAAACGTGGTGTGCAGGCGCGCCGCCGCCACAAGAAAGTATTGGATCTCGCCAAGGGCTATTACAACGCCCGTCGCAAGGTTTTCCGCGTTGCCAAGCAGGCCGTCATCAAGGCACAGCAGTACGCCTACATCGGCCGTAAGCAGAAGAAGCGCAATTTCCGTTCGCTGTGGATCACCCGCATCAATGCGGCTGCTCGCATCAACGGCTTGAGCTACAGCCGTTTCATGAATGGCATGCTCAAGGCTGGCATCACCCTGGACCGTAAGGTTCTGGCAGACATCGCCGTGCACGACGCGGCTGGTTTCGCCGCACTGGCTGAAAAGGCCAAGGGCGCGCTGGCGGCATAAGTTCTTTCCATGGCGGTTGTGGCGTTCACGCGCAACGGCCTAAGTGAGACAATGCATGGGGAAGGGCGCGAGTCCTTCCCCATTCTTTTTTGTGTTGGTTGCTGCTGCCGATGGCTGCGCGGCGACCAGGCAATGGTGGCGACGGGGGTCGGCCCGGCGCTTACCGCGTAGGCACGCCGGCCAGAGGTTTCGTCGATCCCATGAGTGACATCCAATCCTTGACCGCGCAGGCGCTGGCCGATGTGGCTGCGGCGCAGAGCCCGGAAACGCTGGAAAACCTGCGTGTTTCGTTGTTGGGCAAGAGCGGCAGCATCACTGTCCAGCTCAAGCAACTCGGCGCACTGCCGGCCGACGAGCGCAAGGTGGCAGGTGAGGCGATCAATCGCGCGCGCGATGCGGTTTCCACCGCGCTGAGCGAGCGCAAGGTGCTGCTGGAAGACGCGGCACTGGATGCACGGCTGGCTTCGGAAAGCATTGATGTCACGCTGCCTGGTCGCAATGGCGAGCGTGGTGGCCTGCACCCGGTCACGCGTACCTTGGAGCGCATCACCGAGATTTTCGGTCGCTTGGGTTACGAGTTGTCGGAAGGCCCGGAAATCGAGGATGACTGGCACAACTTCGAGGCACTGAACTTCCCGCCGCATCATCCGGCGCGCGCCATGCATGACACTTTCTATTTCGGTGATGGCCGCCTGCTGCGCACGCATACTTCCGGTGTGCAGGTGCGTTACATGGGTGACCACGCACCGCCGCTGCGGATGATTGCAGCAGGTAAGGTCTATCGCAGTGACAGTGACCAGACCCACTCGCCGATGTTCCATCAGGTTGAAGGCCTGCTGGTCGACGAGCATTCCACCTTTGCCGACCTCAAGGGCACGTTGTCCGAGTTCGTGCGTGCGTTCTTTGAGCGCGATTTTGAAATGCGTTTCCGCCCGAGTTACTTCCCGTTCGTGGAGCCGGGTGCGGAAGTGGATATCGCCTGGCAGCAGCCGGACGGCAGCACCCGTTGGCTGGAAGTGCTCGGCTGCGGCATGGTTCACCCGAACGTGCTGCGCAACGTAGGCATCGATCCAGAGCGCTACACGGGCTTTGCCTTTGGCTTGGGCGTAGAGCGCTTCGCGATGCTGCGCTATGGCGTGAATGATCTGCGTGCGTTCTTTGAGAACGATGTGCGGTTCCTGCGTCAGTTCGCCTGAGCACCGAAGGTAACGCCGAGTAGTGCTCGGCTGCGGTATCTCCACACAGGCCAGGCGCATGCGCCGGCCCACCAGGATCGAAAACGATGAAATTCTCCGAAAGCTGGCTGCGTAGCCATGTTCCCACCAACGTCTCGCGCGATGAATTGAGCGCGGTGTTGACCGCCATTGGCCTGGAGGTCGAGGAAGTCACGGCACTGGGTGCTGGCTTGGACCACGTTGTGGTTGCGCGCATTGTCGAAGCTGAGCGCCATCCGGAGGCGGACCGTTTGCAGGTATGCAAGGTCGATGCAGGGGAGGGCGAGTTGCTGCAGATTGTCTGCGGCGCACCGAATGCACGTGTTGGATTGGTCGCGCCGCTGGCGATGGTCGGTGCGCAGATCGGTGAGTTGAAGATCAAACCGGCCAAGCTGCGTGGCGTGGAGTCCAATGGCATGTTGTGCTCGGCCAAGGAGCTTGGCTTGGACAACGATGCGTCCGGCCTGTTGGAACTGCCGGACGACGCAACCGTTGGCATGTCATTGGTCGACTATCTCGACCTGCCCGATGCGAGCATCGAAATCAAATTGACCCCCAATCGTGCGGATTGCTTCAGCGTGCGCGGCATTGCGTTCGATGTGGCCGCAGCCACTCACAGCGAAGTGCTGCCATTTGCTGCGGAGGCCGTGGCGGCTCAGGGTTCTCGCGAACTGACGATCCAGCTGGATGCCGGTGCCGAAGCGCCTCGCTACCTCGGCCGTGTGATTGAAGGTGTGAACACAGCCGCCCGCACGCCGTTATGGATGGCTGAGCGGCTCCGTCGCAGTGGTGTGCGTCCTGTGTCGCTGCTGGTGGATATCACTCAGTACGTGATGTTGGAACTTGGCCAGCCGATGCACGCCTACGACCTGGACACGCTCAAGGGCAGCGTCGCGGTACGCCATTCGCGCGCAGGTGAAACGCTCAAGCTGCTGGATGGTCGTGAGGCCGCGTTGGATGACAGTTTCCTTGTGGTGACTGACGCGGATCGACCGGTTGGCCTTGCAGGCCTGATGGGTGGTTTTGACACCCGCGTGACCGACGAAACCAAGAACGTATTTCTGGAGGCTGCGCATTTCGCGCCAGCCGCCATCATGGGCCGTGGTCGCAAGCTGGGCCTGCATACCGACGCGGGCCATCGTTTTGAACGCGGTGTTGATCCGCAGTTGCCACGTACCGCCATTGAATACGCGACCCGTTTGGTGCTGGAGTTGGCAGGCGGTACGCCTGCGCCGGTTACTGAGGCCGTGCGCGAAGCCGATCTGCCAGTGGCTGCTGCCATCACGCTGCGTCGTGCACGCATCCAGCGCGTACTGGGCATCCAGATTGAAGATGGCGAAGTCGAGCGCATTCTGCGCGCGCTTGGTATGAAGGTGGACGCAGTTGCCGATGGCTGGACGGTGACCGGCCCGAGCAGCCGCTTCGACATCGCCATCGAAGAGGATCTGATCGAGGAGCTGGCTCGCATTCACGGCTACGACACGATCCCGACCACACTTCCAGGCGGCGCTGCGCGTATCGCCATGCCGAGCGAAACGCGCCTGGATGATTTGTCCGTGCGCCGCCAATTGGTGGCGCGTGAAATGCTGGAAACCATCAACTTCGCTTTCGTTGACGCGCAACTGCTCTCGCAGTGGAGTCAGGACGAAGGTCTGGTGCCGCTGGCCAATCCACTGTCAGCGGAATTGGCAGTGATGCGTCCGTTGTTGCTGCCGGGTTTGGTTGCCACCTTGGGTCGCAATGTGGCCCGTCAGGCCGGGCGTGTGCGTTTGTTCGAGGTTGGCCGCGTGTTCGCACGGACCGCTGGCGACGACAAGCCGGCACCCCGGGAGACGGTGCGCATCGCTGCTGCCGTATGCGGTGATGCTGCTGCGCTGCAGTGGGGCGAGAAGGTCCGCAAGGTGGATTTCCACGATTTGAAGGGCGACCTGGAATCGTTGGCTGCCGCTAGCGGCGCCGCGCTGGAATTCCGCGCCTCGCAGCGCCCATATGCGCACCCGGCCCGTTCGGCCGATATCTGGCGCGACGGCCAGTGCATTGGCTGGATCGGTCAGGTGCATCCGCGCGTGGCCAAGGCGATGGAAATCGACGTGGACGTGCTGGGCTTCGAGCTGGATATGGAACCGCTGACGACTCGTGCGTTACCGCGTTCGGCTGAGCTTTCACGGTTCCCGGCGGTGCGCCGTGATCTAGCGGTTGCGGTGGCTGAATCGGTCAGCTGGGCCGACCTAGCCGCGACCATTCGCCAGGCGGCTGGCGAGCTGTTGCGCGAGGTGGTGCTGTTTGATCGCTACGTCGGACAGGGCGTGGAACCGGGTTTCAAGAGTTTGGCTATGGGCTTGATTCTGCAGGACAAATCGCGCACTCTCACGGATCGCGACATCGAGGCCGTGGTCACCGAGGTGGTGGCTGCCATTGATCGCGGGCACGGCGCAAAGATCCGTGGTTGAGGCGGCACACAGGGAGCTTGTATGGCATTGACAAAGGCGGAGATGGCGGATCGTCTGTTCGACGAAGTCGGTTTGAACAAACGTGAGGCCAAGGAGTTTGTCGACGCATTCTTCGATGTGCTGCGTGACGCATTGGAACAAGGACGGCAGGTGAAGCTGTCCGGTTTTGGTAATTTCGACCTGCGGCGCAAGAATCAGCGCCCCGGCCGCAACCCCAAAACCGGCGAGGAAATTCCGATTTCCGCTCGTACGGTAGTGACCTTCCGTCCGGGCCAGAAGCTCAAGGAAAGGGTAGAGGCATATGCTGGATCCGGGCAGTAACCGCGAACTTCCGCCGATTCCGGCCAAGCGCTATTTCACCATTGGTGAGGTCAGCGAATTGTGCGACGTCAAGCCGCATGTGCTGCGTTATTGGGAAACCGAGTTTCCCAGCCTGGAGCCGGGCAAGCGCCGTGGCAATCGCCGTTACTACCAGCGCCATGACGTGCTGATGGTGCGGCAGATCCGGGGGCTGCTGTACGAGCAGGGCTACACCATTGGTGGCGCGCGCCTGCGCCTGGAAGGCGATGGTGCCAAGCAGGAATCGGCACTGAGCAACCAGATCATCAAGCAAGTACGGATGGAGCTGGAAGAAGTGCTTCAATTGCTGCGTCGCTGAACCATTTTTGATTCAAAGCCGGTATAATCGCTGGCTCGCCGCAAGGCGAAGCAGTAACGATCGGGGCGTAGCGCAGCCTGGTAGCGCATCTGCCTGGGGGGCAGAGGGTCGTCGGTTCAAATCCGGCCGTCCCGACCAATTACTGATTAAGATCAAGGGCTTGCGGCTCACGTCGTGAGCCTTTTTTCGTTATGCACCCTATTCGCACCCTATCGCGGTAAGGCGATACCCGTGTTGACGGACTGCCATGGTGCTTCATGGCCGTCCAAATATTGCTCCGTCATCGCCACATGGCTGTGACCCATGAGCGCCCGAATCTGTTCGTTCGTCCAGACGGCGTCCTTCAACAGCGAGCTCCCCCAACTGCGGATCTCGTGGAATGTCGGCGGGTTGTCTGTGTCGATGCCGGCGGCATCGCGGGCTGTGGCGAATGCGCGCGACAGCTGCTCCGGTAGCACCTGCGTGTGTTGCTCTCAATCCTTCGCACGCATATTGCTGGAGCGAGCCTTCTCCGGCAGACGATGAATCAGAAACGGAGAAACTACCGAGTCTCGGCATGGCGCGAGCGGCTCGGCACGCGGTCCGGCTAGTGTGATTTTCAATCGCACGTTCGTGGAGCCCTCCGTCTTGGAGGGGGTTACGCATAGCGAACCATCGCGCGTCTGAGAATCTGGCGCTGACCACGTTCTCAAGGCCTAGCAGGGTTAGCAGAGACCTACGGTTGAGGTTCTTGCAAACGGGCATGACGCGGCGTTGGATCGCCTTCGTCTTCGGCTGCAAATTCGCAACGACTGGATCAAGCCAAGCGTGCTTCCATTTCTTTCGTTTGCGACAGAGCGAGCGGGTACCCGATGCAGTTTGTAAACGCAGCGTAGGCGCCTTTGGGTTGGCCATCGAGTCACCAGGCACCCGCCCGAAGGCGGGGCCAAGCCAGTAGGGATACCAGAAACCCATCTGGCCAGCTCGTACGTCAGCACGATTTGCTGATCAGTGGCTGGATCAGTCGTCGGCGCTGCCACCGCCGGCGGGCAGGCGCGCGCGGGTTGCGTCCCACCATTGCTTCAGCATGCCTTTTCCTTCTTCGGTTATCTGCCCGAGCTTGCCGTTCTGCTGGTCAACGAAACCTACCAGCCGCTGCAGACTTTCCGGCCCATGCGCGCGCAGTTCCCGCCAGATGATCATGGCGAATACGCGAGTGGTCCACAGCGAAGAATCAACGTCGCCGGTTTGGGATTCGATCTGGCCGATGATTTCCTGCAGGTAGCCACGCACGTCGGCGGGAACCTTGGGATTGTTGGACAGGCCCTTGAGGGCAACCAGTCCCTGGCGCACGTCACCCTGCTGGATCGCTAGGCCGGCTCTTCCCAGCTCGCCCATCCATGGCTGTTCCAGCACCAGCGCGATCGCGTCGATATGTATCTGCGCGCGGGCGGGATTCTTGTCGGCAAGCGCTGCGTAGCCCAGCACGACATGGATAACCAATGCCTGGGTCAGTGCTTGCTGGACATTGGTGGAATCGCTCTTTGCACCGCCATAGGTTGCTAGCTCGCTTTCTTCGCGAGCCAGCTGTGGCCATTCGAGGCGCTGGAACGCCACCGAACGCAGTGCGGCGCTGGCCTGGGCCAAGTCGTGGCAGGCAGGCAGAGCGGTGACGATATCGGCCTCGGCGATCGCCAGGGTGCCGCGGTTGGCGGTAAGCGCGCTGTAGCCGAGCAATGCATGCGCCAGACATTCGGTCTCGGGGGTAAAGGGCGGCACCAAGCCCGTTTCGGCCCATTCGCTGCTGACCGACCAGGCCGCATAGGCAGCAGGCAGGCCTTTCTCTGAAACCTGTCGGTACCGTTTGTAGGTAAATCCATCGCGCAGTTCGGCGAGCTGTTCTTGTTCGGTTTTCTCGGCGCAGCCGGCCAACAATAGGCAAGTGATAAGGCAGCTCAGCAGGCTGCGGTGTCCTGGGAAGGGTGCGGGCATTCCGTTGCGGCTCCAGTAGGGAGGGTTGATGCGGCTGTTCAGTTTGCCATGTTCTTCTTGGCCGCTGCTTGGTCCCGACCATCAACAAAATGGGTTGAATAGTGCGGTCTAACAATTCGTTCCAGCCGACGCTGTCTCGCGCTGAGTCGGCGTCTCACCTAGGGCAAGTCCGTCATGCAGCTCCGCGATCTCCTGGCACCACTTCGCTGCTCAGGCATTAAGGAAGCGATTGCGGACCTCCAGGCTGACGTGGGAAGTGGGCGTTAGTCTTGACGTGTCAACACAGCGAGAAGTCGCGTTGCCCGGCCGTCGGCCGCCGGCCAGGGGGCTGACTGGGGAGGCGATTTTCCCGCGAAATGCGAGGCCTTCGCCGTCGGCATGCGGGTGCCAAGCGAACTGATCGGGGGAGGTGAGAGCGGTCATGCGTGCAGGCTATGACTGGAAAGGTTTATAGCCTGAGGCGGCAGTGGCGACCTCGTTCTGACAATGGGTATCTGCGGATATGGCCCAGAGCGTGGACTAACTCTGGAATGGAAATTACTCCTGCCATATGCTCGGGCTGCCTGAATGATCAGGCCAACAAGGAGAGTGGCATGAAGAAGTGGATCAAGCGCGTTGTCGCCTGTAGCTTCCTATCGGTGGCTGTCTTTGGTGGTGCGGCTTCGGCCTCGTGGTGTGGAACGCCTTGCATTACTTCGTATAACGCCTGTATCGCGAACGGCAGCTCTCAGGCCGTCTGCGAGATCAAGTTGGAAACCTGCTTGGCGGGATTGTGTCCCAACGGTTAATGCCTGTGTAGGAAAAGGAACCCCGCCAAGTGCGGGGTTTTGTTTTTGCAGGCAGCGAGGTTTGAGGCCATGACCGCTAGATGGGAGGCAGATGAAGCGCATGAACTGCACCCTGTCGCTGCGTAAGTCATTGATACTCATAAGCCCATTCCGGCCTTTTTCGCGCGCGATATCCGCCTCATTTCCCCAACGATTCCAGCAGGTTGGTCTGGTCAGTGCCGATGCCTGGGGCAGAGGGGCGTCGGTTCAAATCCCGCTGTCCCGACCAACTGCTGCAAGCCCAACACGGGCAAGCACCTTTATTGCGCAAGCCTTCGTTCTTTCACCGGCTTTCAGCCTGCTCTTTGCTAGCTTTGCTGCCGTTGTCTGTCATCCGATACGTTCGGGGAGCTGGAACATGAAGTCTTTCGCACGCTGTTTTGTGATGATTGCTGCCGCTGGAGTTTTGGCGGGTTGCGCGCCCAGGGAGGCAAAGATTGAAGCGAGGCCGCAGCGGATTGGTATGGCTAATCCTGCTTCAGAGCATTGCATCAGCAAGGGCGGCAAGTTGGAGATCAGGAAGAACAAG
This sequence comes from Stenotrophomonas sp. Iso1, assembly GCF_027497995.1. Classification (GTDB taxonomy): domain Bacteria; phylum Pseudomonadota; class Gammaproteobacteria; order Xanthomonadales; family Xanthomonadaceae; genus Stenotrophomonas. Next base: position 517,231 of record NZ_JAODBT010000002.1, read on the forward strand.
GACGGGGGTGAGTTCGGGGTGTGCCACTTACCTGATGGGTCACAGGTTGAGGAGTGGGAGTTGTTTCATCGCGATACTCCGAAGCCCGCGAGCTGATCGACGGGGTTTTCAGCGCAGGTATTTTGCTGTGCGGCTTGCGCCACTTCTGTGAGAGAGACAGGGTGGGGCACGGACACAGCGTGGTGGTGACGCGGCGTTCGCGTGCTGCGCTAGAAAATTGTCCGGCAATGGCCTCTTCCAAGCATGGCGCGACACTACCTGCGAGGGGCATCTACGCGCTCAGTGACCCGTTGTGTCAGCCGGCGTTACTCGCCGGGCTTGGCGGCGGCCGTAGGCTGTTGGGTGGCAGACTTGCGTGCCAGCACGGCTTCGCGATGGGCGATGTAAGCGTTGGAGCCGAGGATGATCAGTGCACCGAGTACCGTCCAGCGATCGAGTGTCTCGTCGAACAGGAGCCAGCCCATGACGACCACCAAGGGCAGCTGGGTGAAACTGATCGGCGTCAGCGCGGAGACCTCACCCAGCTTCAACGCACGCGTCCACAGCAACTGACCGGCGGTGCCCATCACGCCAGTGAGCAGCAGCCACAACCAAGCGATGCCGGCGGGCCAGACCCAGACAAACAGGGCCGGGATCAACGACAGCGGCACCCAGAACACATACGTGTAGAAGACCACGGTGTCTGGTCCGTCGACGCGGGTGAGTTGCTTGATCTGTATCGCCACCAGTGCGCTGAGCAAGGCGGCGAGCACCGCGATCAGGCTTCCTACCTCGAAGCCGTGAGAGCCCGGGCGCACGATCACCAGCACGCCGATGAAGCCAGCGATCACTGCCGCCCATCGACGGATGCGCACCTTCTCGCCCAGCCAGAACACAGCGGCGATGGTCACGAACAAGGGCGTCGAATACGACAGCGAAATGGCCTGCGATAGCGGCAGATGGCCAATTGCCCAGAAGCCGCACAGCATTGAGGCCAAGCCGATCGCGCTGCGCAGAAAATAGCGCGGCAACTGCTGGGTGCGAAGTGACCCGTGGCCAGGTCGCAGCAGCATCGGCAACAGCGCCAGCAGGCCGAAAGCATTGCGGAAGAACGCGACTTCCTGGGTCGGCACGTAGCGGGTGGCGTAACGGATCGCGATGGCCATCAGGCCAAATGCCATCGCGCTGCCAAACATCAACAGCGCTGCGCGTACCGGAATGGACATGGCCGAAGGGGCCGCTGCATTGCTCACCACTGTGCGCCGACCAACCGTGGTTCCGGTTCGATGGGAACGCCAAATTTCTCAAGCACGGTTGCTGAGACACGGCGGGCGAGTGCCAGCAATTCCGCGCCCGTTGCCGTGCCGTGGTTGACCAGTACCAGTGCGTGGTTGGGCGAGATACCGGCATCGCCGACGCGTTGCCCCTTCCAGCCACTGGCCTCGATCATCCAGGCGGCGGAGATCTTGCGGCTGCTTTCGTCATTGCCCGGGAACACTGGCAACTCTGGATAGTGCTGCAGAAGCACGTCTACCTGGTCCAGTGGCAGTACCGGGTTTTTGAAGAAGCTACCGGCGTTGCCGAGCACGTCGGGATCGGGCAACTTGCGGCGACGAATGGCAATGACGGCGTTGGCGACATCGGCAGCGGCGGGCAGATCAATGCCCATGGCTTTGAGTTCGTCGCGGATGCCGGCGTAATCCAGTCGCAGTTCATGCAGCAGCGGCAGGCGGAACTCGACGGCCGTAATCAGGTAACGATCGGCTTCGTGTTTGAACAGGCTGTCGCGGTAACTGAAGCGGCAGGCTTCCTGGTCCAGCCGAGCCCAGGTTTGTTCCTGCGTGTCCCAGGCCTCGACGGTCTGGATGAAGTCGCCAACTTGCGCGCCATAGGCACCGATGTTCTGGATGGGGGCGGCGCCGACCGAGCCGGGAATCAAGGCCAGGTTTTCCAGGCCGGACAGGCCTTCGCCCAGTGACCACACCACCAGTTCGTGCCAATTGACGCCGGCACCGGCGCGCACGATGGTGTGGTCGGCACGGTGCTCAAGGATGGTGATATCGCGATTGGTGAAGGTCAGTACGGTGCCTTCGGGGTCGGCCGCCAGCAGCACGTTGCTGCCGCTGCCCAGTACCAGCAGCGGACTGTTGCCGACGATGGTGGCCAACACTTCCGGAAGCGAGGCGGGGTCGTTCACCTGCAACAGGCATGGCGCATGCGCGGTGACATGGAAGGTATTGAGGTGCTGCAGCGAAGCGTTTTCGATGAGCGACCAAGCGGGGGGAGTGGTCGTCATAGCGGTGCGACGGCGCCTCCGGAGGGGGATTCGCGACGGCGACGAATCGCCTCGACGCAGTCACCGATCAAGCCGGCGCCCTGGAAAATCAACCCGCTATAGCACTGCACCAGTGAGGCGCCAGCGGCCATCTTGGCCACTGCGTCGGCACCGGAACTGATACCGCCGACGCCGATCAACGGCACCGATTCCGGTAGGCGTGCGCGCAAACGACGCAGCACCAGCGTGGACTGACCCAGTAGCGGAACACCCGACAAACCACCGGCTTCCTTGGCCAGCGGATCGGCTTCAACCGCCTCACGGCTGATGGTGGTGTTGGTGGCGATGACGCCATCCACCCCGAGCTCGCCCAGCACGCGTGCGGCGGCGTCGATATCGCGGTCGTTCAAATCCGGTGCGACTTTGACCAGCATCGGCACGCGACGTCCATGCTGGCTGGCCAGCCGTTCCTGTGCCTCACGCAGTCCACCGACGAGTCGACGCAGCGCTTGTTCTTCCTGCAACTCGCGCAGACCGGCCGTGTTGGGTGAGGAAATGTTGACCGTGATGTAGTCGGCCAGCGGGTAAACCTTTTCCATGCAGATCAGGTAATCGGACAGCGCATCTTCATTGGCGGTGTCCTTGTTCTTGCCGATGTTGATGCCAAGCGGCCCGGGACGATGACGCGCGCGCTCGACATTCTTCACCAGCACATCCACGCCCTGGTTGTTGAAGCCCATGCGGTTGATGATGGCGCCATGTTTTGGCAGCCGGAACAAGCGCGGTTTGGGATTGCCGTCCTGCGGGCGCGGGGTGATGGTGCCAATTTCGACAAAGCCAAAACCCAGCGCGAACAGCGCATCGATGTGCTCGCCGTTTTTGTCCAGGCCAGCGGCCAGGCCAACGGGATTGGGAAAATTCAAACCATAGACGCTGGTCGGCATCGGTTTGGCGCGGCTTGCGACCAGTGGTGTGGTGCCGGTGCGCCAAGCCAGGTCCAGCGCGGACAGGGCCAGACCGTGTGCACGTTCGGCGTCGAAAGCAAACAAAAAGGGGCGGGCAATGGAATACATAAGCTCAGTTCAACGTGCCGATGAAGGCACGGGTTTGGTACTCGAAGGCGACCTGGCCGTTGATGGCACAGGCGTCGAACAACTGCTGCAGGGCAGCCAGCATGGGAAGGTGGCGCGGATGCCCGGCTTGCGGTGCATACGAGGAGGACAGGAGGCGGCCACGCAGACTTTGCAGGTCCAGGTGCTGCACGTTCGGGAAGCGCGCGATGCCGCGCAGGCCGTCGCCGAACCAGGCGCGCATTTCGTCATCACTCTGGTACCGCTCGGCGACCTCGGTGTAGTCGGTGCCGTAGTCGATCAACAAGCGTTCGTAGCTGACCAGAAACGGTGAGGCATCCAGCAGGCGTGAGTTCCAGAACACCAGCGCCATGCCTCCGGGCTGCAGAATGCGCGCCCATTCGCGGCGCACTGCAGCGGTATCAAACCAATGGAAGGCCTGCGCTGCGGCGACCAGACCGACACTGGCATCTGCCAACGTGGTGGCTTCGGCAGTGCCGTCGACCACAGTAAGCCGCGGGTAATCTGCAGTGAGCCACTGCGCTGCGGCATCGCGCATGGGGCCGTTGGGCTCTACGGCGATCACTGGGTGGCCGGCAGATAGAAAAAGCTGGGTAGAAATACCAGTGCCGGCGCCGATGTCGGCGACCTGGGTTTCGGCAGGCACGCCGATGTCACGATGCAACCATTCCAGCAGTGCAGGCGGGTAGCCGGGCCGATAGCGGACGTAGTCGGCCACACGGCTGCTGAAGCGTTCGGTTGAATCGGAGTGACTCATGCGGACCTCACGAATTCAGGGCCGCGATCCAGGCCAAGCCGCCGAAGAAGACGATGAAGAGCGAAATGCCGATGACCCACAGCGCCACGGACAGCCAGCCGAGGATCAGGCCAGCAATTGCCAGCCCGTCGCCTTCCATCTGACCGTTGCTACGGCGGATTTCACCGCGGCCAAGGTGGCCGAAGATGATGGCGCCAATGCTGCCCAGAAACGGTAGCAAGGTCCAACCGAGGATGCCGGCAACCAAGCTGATCACGGCATAGCTGCTGGTCTGGCGGGGGGCGGGGATGCTCATCGTTGGACCTCCTTGTAGATGCGGAAAAGCGGACGGAAAACCCGTCCGCATTATGCAAAGGCTCCCGCCGGGGCGGGAGCCGTTCCCATCACAGGTCGAACTTGATGCCCTGGGCCAGCGGCAGCGAGTCGGAGTAGTTGATGGTGTTGGTCTGACGGCGCATATACACCTTCCAGGCATCGGACCCGGACTCACGGCCACCGCCGGTGTCTTTCTCGCCACCGAAGGCGCCACCGATCTCGGCGCCGGAGGTGCCGATGTTGATATTGGCGATACCGCAATCGCTGCCGGCTGCCGACAGGAACTTCTCGGCAGTCTTCAGATTGGTGGTGAAGATGGACGAGGACAGGCCCTGCGGCACGCCATTCTGCATGTCGATGGCTTCGTCCAGGGTGCTGTACTTCATCACGTACAGGATCGGGGCGAAGGTCTCGTGCTGGACGATTTCATCGCTGTTCTTCAGCCCGGTGACGATAGCCGGCAAGACAAAGTTGCCCGGACGATCGATGGCGGTACCGCCAATCTCGACGGTGCCACCTGCGGCCTTGGCCTTCTCGATGGAAGCCAGAAACTGCTGCACGGCTTCCGGGCTGTTCAGCGGGCCCATCAGATTGGCGGCATCGGTCGGGTCGCCGATCTTGCCTTCCACCTGCTTGTACGCCTTGACCAGCGTGGCCAGCACGTTGTCGTAGATGGATTCATGCACGATCAGGCGGCGCGTGGTGGTGCAGCGCTGGCCGGCAGTGCCGACGGCACCGAACACAATGCCCGGCACGGCCAGTTTCTGGTCGGCGGACTCATCCATGATGATGGCGTTGTTGCCACCCAGTTCCAGCAGGCAACGGCCCAGACGCTGGGCAACCTTCTGGTTGACGGTGCGGCCCACCTGGGTGGAACCGGTGAAGGAGATCAGCGGCACGCGGCGGTCTTCGACCATCTTTTCCGACAGCGCGGTGCCAGCATCGTTGATCAGGAAGAACAGATTCGGGAAGCCGCCGTCCTTCAGCGCGTCATTGCAGATCTTCATCGTGGCAATGGCGGTCAGAGGCGTCTTGTTGGATGGCTTCCAGATGCAGATGTCACCGCAGATGGCGGCCAGGAATGCATTCCAGCTCCACACTGCGACCGGGAAATTGAAGGCCGAGATGATGCCGACCAGACCCAGCGGATGGTACTGCTCGTACATGCGATGGCCGGGGCGCTCGGAGTGCATGGTGTAGCCGTACAGCATGCGGCTCTGGCCCAGCGCGAAGTCGGCGATGTCGATCATCTCCTGTACTTCGCCGTCACCTTCCGGCTTGGACTTGCCCATTTCCAGTGCGACCAGCGACCCCAGTGCGTCCTTGTGCTTGCGCAGTGCTTCGCCGCATAGGCGTACGGCTTCACCGCGGCGTGGGGCCGGTGTGGTGCGCCACACCTTGTAGGCTTCCTGCGCACGGGCGATCACGGTTTCGTAATCGGCCTCGGTCGTCGCCTGGACTTCTGCGATCACCTCGCCGGTGGTCGGGTTCTGCGGCTTGAGGACGCCCGCGCCGGAGGCGGACGACCACTCTCCGTTACCCAGATACGTGCCAGCGTTGGTGGCATCCAAGGCCAAAGCCTTGAGTAGCTCAGAAGACATGCAAACTCCTGTTTCTTAACGTTATTTTGGCGCCGTCGTGGGTGCAGTGGGGGCGACGGGGTGAGCGCCACATAGTATCAGAGTGAACCGATAGCCCCGCGCGGGTGGATACGGCCGAGGCGATGTCGGCGCGTGGCCGTGCATGGAGGCGTTGCGACAATGCTGCGTTGCGACGCATGGCGCTGTCGCTCGGCGCCGTTTTCGGCGATATTCGCCGACCTTGGTAGGGGCTTCCCCCGATGTTGAACAGGAAGGACAAATGAACGTAACGATTTCGGATGGAGTAGTGGTCGGCAACAGCCTGCCGTTCGTGCTTTTCGGTGGCCTCAACGTGCTGGAGGATCTGGACTCCACCCTGTACGCCGCCGAGCGTTACGTGGAGGTCACTCGCCGGCTGGAGATTCCTTACGTATTCAAGGCCTCTTTCGACAAGGCCAATCGTTCCTCCATCACCTCCTTCCGTGGCGTAGGCCTGGAGGAAGGGCTGCGTATTTTCGAGCAGGTGAAGCAGCGCTTTGGTGTCCCGGTGATCACCGACGTACACGAAGTGGCACAAGCTGCACCGGTTGCGGAAGTGGTGGACGTGTTGCAGATTCCTGCATTCCTGGCCCGGCAGACTGATCTTGTCACGGCCATCGCCCGCACCGGTCGCGCGGTCAACGTCAAGAAGCCGCAGTTTCTCAGCCCTACGCAGATCAAGCACATCACCAGCAAGATCCGTGAGGCTGGCAACGAGCGCATCATTCTGTGTGAGCGTGGCGCGCAGTTCGGTTACGACAATCTGGTGGTGGATATGCTCGGCTTCCGCGAAATGATCGAAGCTACCGGCGGGCTGCCAGCGATCTTCGACGTCACCCACAGCTTGCAGCGTCGCGATGCGGGCAGTGAAGCGTCGGGCGGACGCCGTCGTCAGGTGGTCGAGCTGGCTCGCGCGGGCATGGCCGTAGGTATCGCAGGCCTGTTTCTTGAGGCACATCCGGATCCGGACAATGCGCGCTGCGACGGCCCCAGTGCGTTGCCACTCGATGTGCTGGAGCCGTTCCTGACACAGATCAAGGCGTTGGATGAGTTGGTGAAGTCATTCCCGGTGCTGGATATCGCCTGACCCGCGGGCATCAGAGCGCGCGGCCGGTATGTCGACGTGACAGCCGGCCCGCGTGATTTCCGAGTGGGAATCGTCGTCCTTATGCGCAACGCGCCGGACGCCAAAAATTCGATCAACGGCTGTTGATCTGCGGACTGGTTTTGCGGAGTACGAACCAGTCAATCAATGCGTCAAATGCCGATCAGACAGAAGCAGCGCTCCCGTGAGGCGGAAGCGCCGTGTTTGTTTATCAAGTCGAAAATCGGCGATGGCCGATCAGGCGTGGCGGGGGAACCAACTCGGCGGGTCACGATGCCAACGCCAGGCGCTTTCAACGATGGGCGCCAACTCCGTCCAGCGCGGCTGCCAGCCCAATTGCTCTCGTGCCTTCTGGCTGGAGGCAACCAACGTTGCCGGATCACCCTCGCGACGCGATGCGACCTCATAAGGAATCGCATGGCCGGAGATGACACGCGCGCAGTCGATCACCTCGCGCACTGAGAAGCCGCGGCCATTGCCGAGATTGAAGGCATGGGCACCTTCGTTGTTGTCCATGTAAGCGAGCGCCAGCGAATGCGCCTGCGCCAGATCCTGCACATGCACGTAGTCACGCACGCAGGTGCCATCGGCGGTTGAATAGTCATCGCCGAACACCTTCAGTGCGGGTCCGTTGCCGAGTGCGGCGCGCAGCACGTTCGGAATCAAATGCGTCTCGCAGGCATGTGCTTCGCCAATGCCGTGATCGGGCAGGGCGCCTGCGGCATTGAAGTAGCGGAGTGCGACTGAGCGCAGGCCATAGGCTGTTGCTGCGTCGGCCAGAATGCGTTCGGCCATCAATTTACTGGCGCCGTAAGGGTTGATGGGGTTCTTGGGGTGGTCTTCATCAATCCGTTCGTTGATGGGATTGCCGAACACCGCTGCGGTCGAAGAGAAAACGATGCGATCAACGTCGTGCCGACGCATGGCATCGAGCAGATTCAACGTGCCGGTGACGTTATTGGTGTAGTACGCGTTGGGATGGCTGACTGATTCGCCGACCAGCGAGCGGGCGCAGAAATGCATGACCGCATCGAAGCATCGGCCTTGGAAGGCCTTGTCCAACGAAGCAGGATTCAGCAGATCGGCCTCGACAAACTCGCCCCAACGCACAGCGTCGCGATGCCCGGTGGAGAGGTTGTCCAGCACGGTGACGTTGTGGCCGTGTTCGCTCAGCCACTGGGCCATGTGGCTGCCGATGTAGCCGGCGCCGCCGCAGATGAGGAGTCCGCTCATTGTCTATTTCCTGAAGATTTACGCTATTCATTATGGGGCGAAATCATCAAAGAGATCCGCCGTGACCATGACGGAACTACAGTAGATACGGGAATTGCCGATTGATTCGGGTGAGCAGAAGTGCCGCGAGCACGGAGATAGCTGACGTCACCAGGAACAGTGAGACACTGCTGAAAAGGGTGGGGGCTAGTAAATAAATTACAGCCGGGTGCGTGAAATAAATGCCAGAGGATAATGCGGAAAATGACTTTCCAGAATATTTTCTAGTTGAGCGGAGTGCGAGCAACACAATGGCGGGGCAGATCAATGCGAGTAACAGAAGGTTGTCAAACCCGTCCGTTCCGACGTTGAAATGAAGGTTGATCGTGCACTCTATTGATAGGCCAATGAGGCCGAACGCGCAGGCGAGCAAGGTGGTGCGCTTTGAAATCGCGTTGGCTAGATTGAACTTTCTTATGCACATGCCTGCATACATGAATGGAAATGCGAGCAGCAGGAAATTTCGATGCGACCAGTTATAGCTAAGGAACGTGTCGGCCGGAGGGCTGAAAATGTCATATGCGCCAATATATTGAATCATCACGCCGACACTAAATGCTGCTATGGCGATTCCTGTTCCAACTGCTGAATTCACGCCGGATATCATATATAGGCACAGGCCGCCACCGATCATTCCGGCGATATACCATAGATGATGAAAGCCAAAGATCAGGCGGTGGACGAGTACAGCGGCTCTTGCGTTTTGATCGAAAGCCCAGAGTGGTAAGTATGCGGTCATCCAGAATGCATATAGCAAAAGAATGCGCTTCAGCCATGGAGTGAATAGCCCGCGTTCCAGTATGTCGAATAGGTAGTAGCCATTAATAATGAGGAAGACTGGGACGGCAATCCGGAAGATGCCGTTTACAAGGATGTACCCGATGCTGTGGTCAAGATCCTGCAGGAAGTGCGCATGGATTGCGACAACGAAGAAGGCAAGCGCGAATTTCAGAAGGTCGACAGACAGGCTTCGGCTTCCCTTAGTGGTCATCTGTTGCATGTGCAGAGCAAGCGTGACGACTAGGGGGTATCGAGCTCATGATCTGGTCTACATGGGCATCCCAAGAGAGCTTGGTTATCGCATAGGCCTGTCCGCATTCCGAAAGGCGCTCGCGGAGATCTGGTTTGTTTATCAGATCAATGATGGCCGACTTCAAATCACTCCCGTTCAATCCGTCGACAAGAATTCCATTTGAATTATTCTGGATGAAGTCTCTAGGGCCTCCCGCTTCTCCTGCCACCACCGCACAGCCAAACGACATGGCATCTGCGATCACCAGTCCAAAGCCCTCGAAATCATTACCCTCGCCAACGTTGGTTTGCGGATGCAGAAATACATCAGCGTTCTGGTAGAGGCTGGTCAGTTCGTTCGTTGGCACATAACCCAGGAAGCGGACGTGTTCTTGGAGGCCGAGGTCAAGGACTGCGGCGCGTAATTCCTGCTCCATCGGGCCGGTTCCAGCGACCCAGTATTCGAAACCGTTGATGCCCTCTGCGTGGAGCTCCCCGAGCGCCGAGATACAGCCCTGAATATTCTTTCGCGGGACGAGGCGTGCGAGTGATAGCAATCGAACAGGGCGATCCGTCGCCGTGGGTTCACGGATGTGGTGCTTTGCCTCGTCGGGATAGCTGATCCCGTTGAACGCGACGATCCAGCGACCGAGGACGCTTCGACCATGGAGTGCGGTGCGTGCGATTTCCATGGTCGCGTGAGAGACGGTGATGACCATGTCGGCACGTCTCAGTAACTCAATCATCGGACGCTTGAGTATCCACGGATAGTTCATCACTTCGCGACCATGGACGGTAATGAGCATCAGGGTGTTACGGGTGAACGGCAAAATCGCCAATGCAGGGCGCCAGGTCGTCGCATGCATGAACGCGAATCGTCTTTTAGTGTGCAGGCGAGCCATCGCTGCCATGAAACGGCAGAAAACCCAAGCCTGATTGCCTGCACCGGTGTTGAAAACGTCGATGCTGCCTTCTGGATACTCCACTTTGTGCCAGCCGGCGCGTCCTGTGGTCTGAGTGAGTACAGTGGGTTCCAGGCCTCGGCGCATATACGCGCGGACGAGAGCCTCGGAGTAGGTTTCGACGCCACCTACGATGGGCGGGTAGGCCTTCGCAACGACAAGGATCTGTGGTTTAGATTGATTCATCGGATTGCGTTGCCTCACGGATACTGGAAGATGTTGCAATGAAGAAGATTATCCAAGCAGGAATTGCGACGCGTAGAGCATTCTGGAACATGATCACCTCTGACGCGTTGTGCAGAACGAAGATGATCAATGTGGCGATCGCGAATATCAGTGAGGATGCTTTCCGTTTCGCTTTGAAAAGTTCGCGCCAAATCCTATAAACGCATGTGAGCGCTAGAGTCAGGCCGATCAATCCCACCTGCAAAGTGACTTGAAGATAGTAGTTATGCGCGCTGAAATCGGTGTCGATGATGTCCGACGGCAACGTGCCGGCGCCAAGCCCAATCCATGGGTTTTCTGATATTGCGCTGGCAATGGCCGGCCAAAGGATCTGGCGCCCGGATAGGGCAGGGCGATCCGTGGTCCTGATAAAGAAGTCGTTTATTTCGGTGAGGTAAAGTGAATTTTCGATGTTCATATAAAAGAACATCGTCGCGCCGATCGTGGTAATTAGTAGTAAAAATGAACTGCGATACAGTCGTGTAAGTCCGGGGCGCCAGGAAAGCAGCAGGTAACAGAGCGCGAGCAGCATGCCGTAGGTTATCAGCATGCGGAAATCTATCAGATACCCATAGATGGACGTTGCTGCGCCGAACGCTATGGCGATGGTTATGGCGATTGAACTGTTCGGGGGGCGGTTTCCCATGAACAAAAATACGATGACGCACATGCCGTAGAAGGCCATGCCGCCGTCAAAATTCTTCATGTTCAACCCGAGAAGGGATGGCATCAGGAAAGCAATGCTTGCCATAGTGGCGCCGATCAGGAAAATCGGATTTCTTCTTATGGTAGATCCGTTCTGAACATAGAAGAAGAAAAACAACGTAATTGATAGGACAGCCAGCGAATGCTTGAGAGCTGTAAACGAGGGATGCACCGCGAGTGACGCTGTGTAGCAAAGGCAAAGTGCAATCAATGGCCAGCCCAACTGAAGTATCTCGCCGATGCGCTCTTTCTTGATCAAGAAAATCAAGCCGCAGAGGGCGGCGGAAATCGAGATCAACGCACTGCCTATTGGACCTGTATCAGAGAAGAAGGCAGACAGCGGGCAGATATACAATGGAAGCAGGCCGATGACTGACTCTACGGCGTGGGATCGGGTGAGCGGTGTAATTTTATTGGCCTTGTGCTTGGTTGTGCGTTCTTGCGGTGTCTTGAATGGTCACGAGGCGCATCGGTATCGCAATTCCACGCGGCATGCAGATCAGTTCGCGGAGTGGAAATTCATGGCTTTCTATGCGGGATCTTTGGAAGCACAATGATCCCGTAGAGTCTAAAAAGCCCCAAAATCTGAATTCCATACATGACGATAAAGGCCACCACCGAAGCGAACGCCGCGCCAGGAGCGCCATAACGGCTGGCGAGTACGACGCCGAGTACGACTACTAGCGCAAGGGCAGTAACTTGCGATGCCAGAGCGACGGCAGAGTGCATGCTCATTTTCAGAGCTTCGTCGACTGTCCCGCTGAGGCTTTCGGCCAAGATGGCACCAAGCATGATAAGTAGTAATGCCGTAACTGCGCTGTAGTCTTGCCCGTATACTAATGCGATCGCGTCTTCGCCAAAAAGCCAGGTCGCGCCCATTGCGGTGAGCGTAAATGTGCTGGCAACGAAAGCGACTTCGCCGGATATTTTTTCCACTGCCTGCCAATCTTTTTTGACTGCGAGAAATGCCAGGGTAGGTCTAACGGAAAAACGGATTGCGGCTAGCAGCGCACCGACGATAGACAGCAAGCGCCCTGCCAAACCCAGTTCAGCTGCGTCACTATGGGTCAGGAGCACGCTTGCGATCCAAACGGGGGTCCAGAGAATCGCGGCCTGCACTACTCTTCCCGCCGATATCAGAACTCCATTCTTCCAAAGAGCAGTGAGGCTCGCGGGGCTCGGACTTCTTTCCAGTTTGCTTGCCTGGGATACCGTGAGTACGAGTGCGGCGGTACCAGCAAAAAGTGCGGCAAATGCATTGATTGCCAATGCGCTCTGCAGGTTTGGCGACGCCGCGAATAATAAGTAGGGGATCGTGCTGAAGCAAATGCAGGCGTTGATCGCGGAATAGAATATGAACGACCCCCATTGCACCTTCTTCATGGCAACAAGTGTTTGTGATGCGATGAAAGTCAGGCTGTAGCCTGCAGACCAGATGGCTGCATGGAATGCGCTATCGGCCTCTTTGAGAAAGGTTAGAACTATGATGAAGGTGCAGATTGGAACAATGATCGATAATGCGCAGGAGTATGCCAATCCCTTTATGACCATGCCTCGGATGGTATCGCTCCTCCCGACCGCTGCGGCGCTGGGGCAGGCTGCGACGAGTCCGTCTGGAATGCCGAGGCCTGCGATAAAGTAGATGGATAGAACCACGCCGGAGATTGCGAAATAAGCCCCGGCATCGTGTGAAGGCAACGTTCGAGCGATCAGTGTGATCAGTATGAATTGGACAAGAATAGAGCTGTATCGGGAAATTATTGGGATCAGGAATTTCATCAGATTCGGGACTTGGCTGGATTCCAAGTGGCAAAAGTCTGGCCTCTGATAGCCCTGAATACACCAGTCAATGTCGCGATCATGGCGATTACAATCTCGACGATTGAAGAAAGAGTGCCTGCCTGGAAGCGCAGCCCAATGTAGAAGGCAGCAGCGAGCACGGTTAGCGTGCCGATTCCCAGTGCGGGATTAAGCAATGTAATAGCTCCAATGCCCGTCACGGCGCCTATCACCAAGAACCCGCCCCCGAACCATCGCAACGTCTTGTGTGAGAAGTATCGAAACTTATTCGCCAAGGTGAGGTTCTTTCGCTTGTGTGAGCAGGTCATGTGTGTGTGGAACGCTCTTGCCGCAATTCTGATTTTGCGTGCGTACTCGTCCGAGCGCGACGAGACCAGCTGTTCGAATGCGCGAACATTATTCGACTTGATCAGCCGCTTGTCGCGGAAAACGACCTCCATTGATGTCGTGAAGTCATCGAGTACAGTGTCGGGAAAATCAGGGTAGAGCTCCGCTCTTATCGAGAAAATGGAGCCGTCGGCTCCCATTACGCTCCCGCTAACGGATTCAAGATCCTTGATGCGCTCTTCCAGCCGCCAATACAGTCCTCCGATTTTCGCAGTTACGGTTCCTTCTGCGGCCAGGTAATGCAGAGAACCACATACTCCGCCGACGGAAGGATCCGCATAGCATGCATCCAGCGACGTCAGAGCATCGGTGTCCAGCAGTACGTTGGCATCGGTGAAGATCAGAAACCTGCCTCGGGCTCTCTTGGCCAAGAGTTTCATGCCGTGGGCTTTGCCGTTGCGCCCATCACCTTTGACCAGCGTTACAAGGGTGGCGTCTTGCGCGATCAGTGCAGCTGTGCCATCGACCGAGCCGTCATCGAAGGCAAGTATTTCAAGCGCGGGATAGCGGGACTTCAGCGCCCTGAGATTGCCCAGCTTGGTCGGCATGGATGCCGCCTCGTTGTATGCACAGAAGAGCAAGCTGAAGTTCGCGCCATCAACGGCTTTCACCGGGTGACATGCAAGCGGCTTTCGAGGGAGGCAGCTCAATATTGCGGGGTAGCCCACATAGGGATAGACCACGGCTAGAGCGCAGAGCACAGTGATGGCGCACAGTAGTATCAGGAACACTTTTTTAGACCCCTCAGATTGACTTGGTTGGCATCAGTCACTACCGAACAGGTCGCGTGTATAAACTTTTCCAAGCACATCAGACAGGTCGCTCGTCGCGCGATTGGCCAGGATGACGTCAGCTTGTGTCTTGAACTCAGCGAGGTCATTGACAACCCGAGAGTTGAAAAAAACGGATTCCTTCAGCACAGGCTCGTAGATGATTACTTTCAAGCCTTTGGCTTTCAAACGCTTCATGATTCCCTGGATGCTGGACGCACGGAAATTGTCCGATCCTGATTTCATGATCAGTCGATAGATGCCGACGATTCTCGGATTAGAGCGTGTGATTTCATCCGCAATGAAATCCTTGCGGGTTGTATTGGAATCCACGATCGCCCGAATCAGGTTCTGCGGGACGTCTCTATAATTTGCGAGGAGCTGTTTAGTGTCTTTCGGTAGGCAGTATCCGCCGTAGCCGAAAGACGGATTGTTATAGTGGTTGCCAATTCGCGGATCCAGACTCACGCCTTCGATGATCTGGCGGGTGTCCAGCTCATGGCTTGCCGCATAGGTATCCAGCTCGTTGAAGAATGCAACACGCATTGCCAAGTATGTATTGGCAAAGAGCTTGATCGCTTCGGCTTCGGTTGAATCGGTAAAGATCACCGGTGCATGTTTTCGAATCGCTCCCTGCAGGAGCAGGGCCGCAAATAGTCGGGCGCGATCAGAGCGCTCACCGATGACGATTCGGTTGGGATGCAGGTTGTCGTGCAGGGCACGTCCTTCCCGAAGGAATTCAGGGGAGAACAGAATGTTCTCGCTGCCGATCTTTTTCCGAACGCGTGCGGTGTAACCGACAGGCACAGTCGACTTGATCACCATCGTTGCGGTTGGATTGATTGCCATCACGTCGGCAATCACGGCTTCGACGGTGGTTGTGTCGAAGTAGTTGCTGGATGGGTCGTAGTCAGTCGGCGTTGCGATGATGACAAACGTCGCGTCGGTGTAGGCGTGCGCTTTGTCCAGTGTTGCCTTTAGATTGAGATTTTCTTGTGCAAGATACTGCTCAATCTCAGCATCTTCGATGGGGCTTTGGCCGCGGTTGATGGCATCGACCCGGTTGAGGTCAATGTCCAGTGCGGTCACGTGGTGATGCTGGGAAAGTAGGACAGCATTGGACAGGCCGACATAGCCGGTTCCCACCACTGCAATTTTCATCGGCGCGAGCGCTTCGATCGGGATGTTTGCTAAGTACTGCATCTGCTCGGCCTAGTACGCGTTCTTATGAACAAAGCCCTTGAAGAGCGTCGCGAAAATGATCCGAAGGTCAAACCACAATGACCAATTTTCGATATAGAAGAGGTCGCACTCAATGCGCTTCTGCAGGTCGGTCGAACCACGCCAGCCGTTGATCTGCGCCCAGCCGGTAATGCCAGCTTTAGCCATGTGTTTTTTCATGTAGGCCGGGACGTCGTGCTTGAACTGGTGCACGAACACCGGTCGCTCGGGGCGAGGGCCGACAATGGACATGTCACCAAGCAGGACATTCAAGAACTGTGGCAGTTCGTCGAGACTGGTCCTGCGCAGGAACGCGCCTACCCGGGTGGCACGGCATTCACCGGCCTTGGCCCAAACCGCGCCGGTGCCGCTTTCAGCGTCTACCGGCATCGAACGGAATTTGAGCATCTGGAAGGTTTTGTTGTTCCAGCTCATGCGCTCCTGACGGTAGAAGACCGGTCCCGGTGAGCTCAGTTTCACGGCGATGGAAATGCCGAGCATGGCGGGTGAGATGAAGAGCAGAATCAGCCCGGCCAGGATCCGGTCTTCCAGCGCTTTGAGCAGCCGTGCGTTCCCGCTGAACGGGGTTTGCTGGAGATTGATTACGGGCAGGCCCGCGACCTGCTCAACGGATTGATTAAGCAGATGCATACCGAACATATCAGGCACGAATTTGATGTCGGCCGTCGAATGTTGCAGCTGGGTAAGCACCAATGCGATCTGCGCTTCCTCGCGCATCGGCAGCGCAATCCATACCTGTTCGATGGCGTTGCTTTCGACATAGGCGCGAAGTGATTCAAGGTTACCCAGCATCTGTGGGCCATCAATCCGGCAACGGTCCGCGTCGGTGGAGAACCAGCCGTTGATGGTGATGCCCGCCCAGGTGTTGTCCTGAAGCGTGTCAACGATGAGCTGCGCATCAGGACTCGCGCCAACGATGACCGCGCTGCGTAGATCAAAGCCTTGGGAACGCACCCACGCTGCGCTATTGCGCACCACGAAGCGAAGAGCCAGGGCGCCTGTAAGGCTCAGGCCGAACCATGAGGCCAGCCATAGACGAGAGCGTTCGTCTGCCGCCTCGATGGCAACCATATAGGCGAGCAGCGAACCAAAGATGATTAGCCACCGCAGTATCAAGCTGCCGGCTTCGGCGCTCAGGCTGCGCCCGCGCCAGCTGCGATAAATTGGCGAGGCGCCGAGCACCAGCAGGGCGAGCAGAAGGGTGATGGCGATCAGGCGCCAGCAGTTGACGGGTAGCAGAAAATCTTCAAATCGCCACCGGTACGCGGCAATCGCGGTGCCAGCCAACAACAGTGGATCTCCGACTCTCAGTATCAGGCCGAGGCAGGCCGAGATTCGGTTGCTGGAAAGTTTCCAAAGCCCGCTGCCGGGCTGTTGCGGTGCGATCCACATGACGTTCTTCCCTGATGACATCGACGCCCAGTGGTGCCGATTTCTGCGCGCAACAAAACTTGCACTTACTCACATATAATATCATTCAATCTCGAGTGGTCCAGTTGGTTGCGGTGCGCTTTGGCCTTAAAAAGCGGCAGAAAACAAGGCGTTTGGTCCTAAGTTGATGGGTTGGCTGATGCAGGGTTTGTCCGTTCTCAGGCCCCAATGCCAGCGTGTTGCACCTCTCAACGACGACGCAAAAAAAGACGAGTGGAGAAGGAGAAAGACCTACGTGTTCAAAAAGTTGTTGTTCGTCTGTGTCGGCAACATCTGCCGCAGTCCCACTGCAGAGATCCTGATGCGGCAACAAATGCGTGGTCGCGTGGGAGTAGAAGTGTCTTCCGCAGGGCTGCAGGCGCTGGTTGGAAAGCCGATTGACTCAATGGCCGCCGCGCTGCTGCGCGAACGTGGCCATGAGTCCGCGAGTCATCGCGGGTGCCAGGCGTCGCCGTCCGTACTGGCTGCAGCGGATTTGATCCTGGTGATGGAACGTGTGCACGTCGCTCGCATCACCCGGGATGTCCCGCAGGTCAGCGGCAAAACCTTTTTGCTGGGTCATTGGGACGGTGTGGAAGTGCCAGATCCCTATCGCCAGCAACGGATTGCTTTCGAGCATGTGTATGCGCTGATTGAGCAGGGCGTCAGCCGTTGGTCCACCTACATCAAATAACGTCCGCTCAATGCGGCGTACTCAACGAATGGAAGTCATGACAAAGGAAGCCGGTACGCGGGTAGCCCGCGACGAAGAAGAGATTGACCTGCGCGAGCTGCTCGGCGTTGTGCTTGATCGCAAGTGGTGGATCATTGGCACCACGCTGCTTTTCTGTGTTGTCGGTGCGGCCTATGCATTATTGGTCACGCCCGTCTATCAGGCGCAGGCAATGGTGCAGGTTGAATCCCGAATGCCTTCGATTCCAGGGTTGGCGGATCTGACATCGCTGACGGGCGGTGGCAGCAGTGCCTCGACCACGGAGGTGGCTTTGCTCACCTCGCGTACGGTGGTTGGTACGGCGGTGGATCAGATGCAGTTGGATATCAAGGCCGAGCCGAAACGCTTTCCGTTGTTGGGTGGCTTCTTTGCACGACGCTTTGAGGCCAGCACGGTCGATGCTATTGCCAGCCCGATTCCGGGCTTTGCACGCTATGGATGGGGCGGCGAATCGCTGCTGATTCATCGGCTTGAAGTTCCAACGTCGCTGCTGGATGAACCGCTTACCCTGGTTGCCGGCGAGGCTCCCGGTAGCTATGTGCTGTTGGGTGAAGGCAACGAGACGTTGTTAAGAGGCACGGTGGGTGCGCCTTCAGAAGGAAATGGCGCCGTAGTTGAGGTGGCGGTGCTCCGGGCCAATCCGGGTGCGCATTTCGAGGTATCCAAGCGGCGTCGACTGGATGTGATCGCCGGCTTGCAGGAAGAAATCAAGGCGTCCGAGCAAGGCAAGGAGTCGGGGATACTGCGTATCACTTATGAGGACACCGATGCGCTGCGTGCGGAGACGCTGGTGCAGAAGGTGGCCGAAACCTACGTTCGGCAGAATGTGGACCGTAGTTCAGCTGAGGCTGCTTCACAGCTGCAGTTCGTGAAGGATCAGTTGCCAGCTGTGCGCAAACAGGTGGAAAGCGCGCAGGCAGCAATGGCCAGCTATCAATCTCGCGCGAACTCGGTGGACATCACGTTGCAGACGAAGGGGTTGCTGGAGCAGGAGGTATCGGTTGAAGCCAGCATCCAACAGCTGCATATGAAACAGGCCGAAATGGATCGAAGCTTCACGCGGGAGCACCCGGCCTACCGCGCACTCATGAATCAGATTGCGGGGTTGCAGGCGCGCAAGGACAGTTTCCGACGGGACGTGAGTGCCTTGCCCGATACGCAGCAGGAGTTGCTGCGGCTGACGCGCGATCTGCAGGTGAGCAACGAGTTGTACACGGCATTGTTGAACCAGGCACAGCAGCTGGATGTGGCGCGCGCGGGTACTGTCGGTAATGTACGCATTGTCGATCCCGCAGTCGTAGATATGAGCAGTCCGGTCAAGCCGCGCAAGTTGCTGGTGGTGCTGGCGGCAACGTTGCTGGGGGGCTTTCTGTCCATTGGTGCTGTGTTCGTATTGCGTATGTTGAACCCCGGCATTGAAGACCCTGCCCAGATTGAAGAGCTGGGGTTGCCGGTGTATGCCGCCATTCCTTTGAGTAACTCCCGCAGCCTGTTACAGGCTCAGAAGCGCAAAGGGCGGCATAAGCACGACGATGCAGCAGGCCAATCGCATCTGTTGGCGAAGGTGGAGCCCGCTGACCTCGCGGTGGAAGCTCTACGGAGCCTGCGTACCAGCCTGCATTTCGCGATGATGGAGGCAAAGAACAACGTCCTGGCCATTTCTGGTCCACGTCCTGGCGTGGGTAAAACGTTTGTCGCTGCCAACCTTGCGGCTGTGATCGCACAGGGTGGCCAGCGCGTGCTGATTATCGACGTGGATATGCGTAAAGGCACCGTCCACAAGGTGCTGGGGGTGGGGTTGGCGAAGGGACTGTCCGACGTCCTGGCAGGGAGCACTCTGGCCGAAGACGTTATCGCGGTGGTGCGGGGGCTTGCGAACATGCATTACATGACGCGTGGTGATACTCCCCCCAATCCAGCCGAGTTGTTGATGCATCCGCGCTTTGAACAGATGCTGGGGCAACTGGCGGCAGCTTACGATCTTGTGATCGTGGATACGCCGCCGATACTCGCGGTCACCGACGCCGTAGTCGTCGCCAAGCATGCGGGTTCGACCTTGATGGTCACTCGCTTCGGGGTCAACCAGCCCAAGGAGATTCTGCTCTCGATGAAATGCTTTGAGCGCAACGGCGTGCAAGTGAAGGGTGCCATCTTCAATGCGGTGGAAAAGCGTGCCACGGGCTACTACAGCTACGGTTACTACGACTACGCCGCCGACAAGGCGTGAGGCGGAGCGCTTCTTGATTGAGAAAATGAAAGGGGCCGGCAGCGAAAGCAGTCGGCCCCTTATTCTTTACGCAGATGCGTTTGTTGGTCGCTATTCCAGAATCGCGGGGAGGTTGTTCATTAGCGCGCCGGGCTCACGCTCCGCTGTGATCTGGTAGAGATTGTACGTGCGCGAAAGTCGCGCGCCGCCATCGCGATACAGCGGGTTCCAGTTGAAGCTGGCGCGCGATCGGGTGGAGCGGGGAAGCATCAGGTCGAACGGCACCGAGACGAAGATGCCTTTGTCGAAGCTGCCTTCGCCAAAATCCTCGGAAGACACATTGGTCTTGGTCGCGTACGCACCCATGCCGACGCCATTCTCGAACATGCGCGTAACCGACAACGTGGCGCCCCAGTCCTTGGCCAAGTAACGTCCGGCGCTGAGTACGCCGACCATCGTTCGCTGCGTTCCCCACGTGTAATAGAGGCTGGCATGGCCGGTGGTGACACGGTAGTCACGCAGGGAGAAGCGTTGATCGAACCCGCGTTGTCGGACCAGATTCAGATCCCAGCCCAGCGCCCACGGTTGATTGAATGGCCGATAGAGCAGCTCGGCGCCAACACCTGCATACATGGTCTCCAGCAAGCCTGCGTACGCCATGCCGTACCAGTCACGACCCAGCTGAGCGGTGGTTGTCAGCTGAAAATTGGGGAGTGTCAGATTTTCGGTAGTTAGGTATTGACGAATATGTGTGCGCACGCGCGGCAGTTTGCTCGGCGCGTCATAGCGGAACTTGTCGTAGTTGTTGTAAGCGTTGTAGCTCAGCATCCCATGCAGCCAGATGCCCTGAGAGAACTGCATATCCGCCGTGTACAGGCCGGTCAACTGGAACAGGATAAAGCCATCTGGGCCGCCCAGTGATTGGCGGTAGCCGACGTTGAATTCACCATTGAAGCGGGGTTGTGGCGCTTCGTAGATCGTATGCCGGTAGTGATTGCTGGGGGCTGCAACCTCGATGTTGTGGGCCAACTGTGAAAGCGTTACGCGGCTATCCGTATAGGCGTTGAAAGCACGGCGCTCGATGCTTGTTTCAATTACAGGCAAACCGAAGCGGGTATTGCGGACCGTGAGCCACTCAATGTCGACAGGTGCCGAGGCATCTACTATGCGTGCAGTGCGGCCTAGCGCTTTCGCCGGTTCGATGAATCGCTGCTGCTCGCCGGTGACGACCAGCTCCGGGCCCTTCCTGGAAATTCGCGAAACACGAAGGCCTGCGTTTTCTTCGAGTTGTTCTACAACTGCAGACCAATTTCCGGCTGTCTGCTGTGCTTGCGAATGGGAGTCGACGGCGATGGGGAGGGGATCCAGCGGTTTGGGGGACTGGCGGGCCCGACCGAGGTTGCCGTGGATACTGATCCCGACCACGGCTTCATCGCCACGCTCCCAGCCGAGCAGCAGTTGCACGTTACGATGCGGCATGTAGGTGGCGGCGAGGTTGAGCGGTGAACGCTGACGCTGGTGGTTCTGCTGCGGTTCGTGCGTGTAGTCGTTGCCCTCGTACTCGAGCTTCAACTGCAGCGACTTCCAAGGCGTTTGGTAGGTGAGACCACCAAACAGGCCGACAGGGCCGCGGAGCATGCTGCTGGTGTTCAAGCTCCCCGCGGTGGAGGTGCCGTTGTCGTTGCCAGGGCGTGTCGCGAATCGATCATCGATGTGGCGCAATGGATTGCCGAAATCACCGCGGTTGCCAATGTAGCCGGTAGCCAATCCCAGGCTTGCATCTACTTGCCCCCAGCGTTTGTTGGCGACCAGGTACTCACTGGAAAACAGGCCGGTGCCACCAACGTCGCGTACGCCTGCTGCAATTTCCGGCAACCAGCGGCGTTCGCGCAGCAAACGCACTTTGAAATCGATGGATTTGTCTTTGTAGTTCTGCGCGCCGCTCAACGATTCCAGGCCGTAACGCCGGTTGGCCACGGAAATGTAGCGAAACGAGCCCTCTAGCCATGGTAGCGGCTGCAAGCTCATGGTGTAACGGCTGTAGGGCGATGTGTGGCTGGCGGTGAAGCTCAGTTCGCCTTCTTCCGCCATGCGTGCAGTAGGTGTCTGCAACAGGCCGATGCCGCCCCAGTCGCTGGCAGTTGGCGCCGGCCTCTCCTGCGCTTGCAGTACGTTGCAGATGCCGAGCGTAAGTAGTGCAAGGCCGGCGCTTGCCAATGATGGAGACGGGGGAACTTTTGCTTTCATGCTCAGCGTGCATCCAATACCTGGGTAGCGAGGAAGGCGGCTGCTTCCTCATTGAGGGTGGGCGCGATATCGCGCACGAGGTGTTCCGCCAATGGCACGTACAGGACCGCGCCGGGCGCAAGTGATACCGCTGGGTCACGGTTCCACAATGCAAAGCCGATCTTGCGATGGCTTCCATCCGGCTGGATGACGTAGAGATCGTCACTGCTCGCAACAGGAAGAACCGGGCATTGCGTGCGGTAGTTCGCAGCGGCTGTCAGCGCGTCATGGCGCAACCTGCAAGGCTTTATTACCGCGCCTACGACGGTGATGGTGTCGGGTCGCTTTGGATAGATGAGGCGGTCACCGCTCTGCGCGGGCAGGTCCTGCGCGCGGGTCGCCTCAAGAGGGCGTGGGTCCAATACCTGCGGAACGCGGCCCGTCACCGGCATGCGCTGGAATTCTGCGCGCATGCGCGTCGCGGTGTCGGTAAATTGCGGCTGGGCCGCGAGCAACTCAAGGTCGAACAGCAGCCCGGCTTTCAGTCTGGATTGCGCAGGAATGGCCTGTGCCCGTAGCAACGCGGCACCCAGCATGTACGCGTCATTGTCGGGACGGGCCGCAAGTGCGGCGGCACTTAGACGTGCGTCCAAAGGCAAGGCGTGCATACCGGGATGGCGAACGCTGCCACGGGCTTCAACACTGATCGCTGAGGCCGCTTGTGCCGACGTTGTCAGCATCATTCCGAGCATCACGACGGACGCAAGCGGCTTCATCGCGTTCTTAGATCTGGGGCGTAGGGTTTGAATTGGATGAGTTCCAGACTGGTGTCAGGGCCAATGGCTTGCACGCTTTTCCAGATGAAGCCGTTGGCAGGGTCGACCCAGTAGTGGTTGTCACGCTTCCAGCCGTGACCGTTCAACCGTTCGCGCACATGCTCCAACTCGCGCGTGCGTCCCAGAATCTGTACTGGCTCACGGCCTTGCTTCTGCAAGTGCCCGGTGACGCGCATGCCATAACGATGGCCGGGCATCACGTCATAGCGACGTTCCACGCGTGTGCCCGGCTTCAGTTGGCGCAGGTCATGAAATGGATTGGCGCCGATGATCGCCATCTGCCGCAGCTCCGGGATGCCGCCGTGGGTGGCGACAATCACGCCATCGCGTAGGAACACGATGCTGCGTTCGCTGCTGTACCAGGCTTGGCGGCCGTCATCGAGGTTTCCGAGCACCAGGATGGCGCCGCCGTTCGGACCGGTCACTTTGATCTGCGGAAAGCGATTGGCCGCGACCTCTCTCGCCGTGGCCTGCACATCTGGCGTGCCCTGGATTGCCAAACGAACCGCCTTGATGCTTGATTGCCCAATGGCGCCACAACCGCTCATCGTGATGGCCACAAGCAGCATGGACATGGCGCGCATTGTCGGCCGACTGATCGGAGCGTTCCTGCTCATCATTCGGCGACGTCAGTTGCTATCGAGATCGCTGCGCGTGCTGGCCGCGTTGCTGATGATCGCCGAGAACGGCAACAGCTGATTCACGAAGCGGCTCCAGCGGGTAACGCCTGCAGCGCCGACAAACACCACATCGCCTGGCAGCAGCTCAAATTGGCTGGCTACCGCGAAAGCCGCCGGTGAGCGGGCTTCCAGATGAAAGACTTGCGCGGGCGCTTGCTGCAGAGCGCTGGTGCCACGGATGACATAGATGGCGTTGCCATTGGAGGTTGTCTGCAACAGGCCGCGTGCGCGGCCCAGCGCTTGGCTGAGCGAAATGTCACCGGTACGGAAGCTCAATGCACCGGGTTGACCTACTTCACCCACGACGATCACTTCCTTGCGATCAAGGTAAGGGACGTAAATCTGATCGGCGGCCTTCAGGTAAATGTTTGCGCCGCCCAGGTCCTGGCTTATGCGATCCAGATCGATGATGTGGGTGATGCCATCGCGGGTCAGGCGGATGCCGGAAAGGTCAGCCTGCGTGGAATCCAAACCGGATTGACTGATGGCATCGGCCAGCGTCAGCGGGGTAACGGTGAGCGGCACGGCTGCCGGTTGGCGCGACGCGCCGGTAACCCAGACACGCTGGCTGGCGTAGGTGAGCATGGAGACATCGACCTGCGGCGCTTCGATGTAGCGTGCCAGCTTGGTCGTGATGTCCTCACGCAACTGCCCTGGCGTTTTGCCTGCGGCGGGAATCTTGCCGATATACGGGTAGAACAACGTGCCGTCGGATTGGACCAGACGCCCAGCAGCATTGAGCTGCTGCTGCGGACCTGCCGGCACGGTCAATTCGGGGTGATCCCAAACGGTGATGTACAGAATGTCGCCGGCGCCGATGCGGTAGGGCTCGGGTTGATAGCGGGAAAGCGCTGGGGGAAAAGAGAAGGCATCACGCTCAGCTCTCTCCATTGCGATCAGTTTCGGCGTGATCGGGATCAGCGCGATCTGGTCATGCCCCTGCGCTCGGCCGTCGCTCACCAAGGCGCCATGGCGCATATGTTGTCCCGGCGCCCAAAGACAGCCAGTCAGGAGGAACGCGGACGCCAGAAGGGTGGCGAGGTGCTTGCAATGCATCGGATTCTTCCTGGCCATCAGGGCAAAACGATGCCCACGCCGACGTGGTGTCCGGCATGGGCATTGCTGCGATTACGGCTTGATTGTTTAGCGGGTGCCGGTGGTGCCGCCCGAGTTGGGGGAGGTGCTGTTATCGCTGCTGTCTGCGGCCACGCTGTAGATCGCGGCGGCGGCAGCGATGCCAAACCCTACGGTGGCGGCCGTAGTCAGGGTGCCGGTGGCGGCAACCTGGGCACCTTGGGCGCCTGCCGCGATGCCGTCGCTTGCCCATTCGCCAGAGATCTCGGCAGCCGTGTTTTCTGCAGCGGCCGATTCAGCCGTGGCGACATCGTGAGAAAGGCTGTCGTGTGCGAAGGGTTCCTGGGACACGTCTCCCGGTACTTCCGAGGCTTCGGCCCACTGATTCTGAGCATCTGCATCCAGTGCGGCCGCTTCAGATGCAGTTGCGATATCCATGGCGTCGGTGGGCTCAGTGGCCGACACAAAAATCTGGGACGGAGCGATTTCTTGGCGGGGGACGGGCGATGTGTCCTGAGCGGCAACGGGCAGGGAAAGCCCCATGAGAACCAGGACAGCGGACATCTTCTTCATTTGATGGGGCTCCTATTCCATTAGCTTTAAAAAACTCACCGATTGTTTCTATTAATCACCATTAATGTCAATCGGACGAAGAGAAGTCGCGCTGGGGGAAAGCGGCATTGAAAAGTCGGATAGGAGGGCGGGGCGGGCGCTGGAGTCAGCCAATGCCGTCCACCGCGTGAGAAGAGGAGGGCGGTATTGCTGCCTTGCAGAAACAGCATTGGCCGGCGGATTGGCGGACACGATGAGGACTGAGTTGCAGCGTCTTGGGCCGTTCAACCGCCAGCGGTTTGCTCACGCCGACAACGTAATGTTTGTAAGGAACAAGGCGCCCGGCGCTGGCTCGAACAAGCCGTTGCCTGTACTCTTGCCACCGCGTTTAGGCCCCGTAGCTCAGCTGGATAGAGCGGTCCCCTCCTAAGGGACAGGTCGCCCGTTCAAATCGGGCCGGGGTCACCATGTTTGCTGCGAGATGGCCTATACGAAGCGCCGGTGCCAGCAATAGCGCCGCGTTTTGATAGCCGCGAACCGTCCGGCCTCTCCCTGATTCTGCTCCGGCGCCACGTTGCTAGGTGAGCCGTCGCGCAGGCAGACTGCGCCCATGCCAACCACCGCCCGCCATCTGCGCCGTTATCTCCAGCCGACCGGCCTGGAGTGTCACGACTATGCGCAATGGGTGCTGCCGATATGCGGAGACCTGCAATTGGAAGTAGGTGGGTCCGGCGGTCGTGTGGATCGGCTACAAGGAGCATTCGTTGCTCCACGCGAGGCGCATGATATGGAGGGGCAGGGCGACAATTACTGTCTGATCATCGATTGTCCCGCCGGTGTGCTGGACGACGACACGCTTGAGCATCTGTGCCGGCAACGCTGGCTGGCCTTGCCAAAGGGCATTCGCTACCAGTTGCAGAGCATCCAGGCCGACGGCATGGAGAACGATCTGCTGCCGCAATTGCTGCGCTATTTCGGCCGCGACGGCAGTGGCGCACGATTGCAATCCTTATGCATGTCCATTGCGAAATCACCCGGAGACGATTGGTCGGTGGCGCGGATGGCTTTGGAAGTCGGTGTCGGTGGCAGTCGCCTGCATGCGCTATTTGCCCGGGAATTTGCGTTGTCCCCGCAAGCCTGGGTGAGTGCCGCGCGGCTGCGTTGGGCCAAGCAGCAATTGTTGGGCAGCCACGCCGGCATCAGCGATATCGCGCAACGGGCTGGCTATTCCGAGCAGAGTGCGTTGACCCGTGCGTTGCGTCGGGAAAGTGGGCTGACCCCGGGTCAATGGCGCGAAGCGGGCAGTAGTCTCGGTCAAGACACTTCGCAGGGTACGGCCTAGACTGCGCGGCCCAATCAGATGCGTGGCGTGAGATGAATCGTTCAATGGGCGTCGGTATCGCCAATGGCGTGGCTTCTGGCGCGCTGTGGGGGTTGGTGTTTCTTGCGCCAGCGGTGTTGTCCGGCTTCTCACCGTTGCAGCTTGCTGCTGCGCGCTACCTTGTTTATGGCTTTGTCGCGGTGGTGTTGCTGGTGCCGCGATGGCCCGCGCTGCGTGCAACCATCGGCAAGGTCGAATGGACGGCGCTGACCTGGCTGAGCTTGTTGGGCAACCTGGTTTACTTCGTGCTGCTATCGATTTCCGTGCAATGGAGCGGCGGTGCGTCAGCGGCCTTGATCGTGGGCATGGTGCCGGTATTGGTCGCGGTGGTCGGCTCCCGCGAGCCCGGTGCGTTGCCGTTGTCACGCTTGGCACCAGCGTTGGCCTTGTGCGTGGCCGGGGTTACGCTGATGGGATACGAAGCAATGAACTCGACGCATGTACAGACCAATGCAGCGCAACGTCTGATTGGTTTGCTGTGTGGCGTGGGTGCGCTCGTGTCTTGGACGGCGTATTCGGTTGGCAACACGCGCTGGTTGGCACGGGTGCCGACAGTGTCCGGTCACGACTGGTCGTTGCTGACCGGCGTGGCGACCGGCGGATTGGCATTGCTGTTGGCGCCGGTAGCATTCATGGGCGATACCAAGGTGCATTCGAGTAGCGAATGGGGGGGCTTCTGGGCGATGGCCGCAGCGGTTGCCGTGTTCGCTTCGATCCTTGGCAATGCTTGCTGGAATCGCGCCAGTCGGGCCCTGCCATTGACCCTTGGTGGGCAGATGATCGTGTTTGAGACCTTGTTTGGCCTGGTCTACGGTTTCCTGTGGCAGCAACGTTGGCCGGTGCCGGCGGAGATGCTCGCCGCCGCATGTCTGGTGGCCGGAGTGGTTTGGAGTGCCGCTGCGCACCGTTCGACGGCGCCAGCTGTCGGTTCTGCGTGAGTCATTCTGCGCAGACCGCTGCGAAAGTTGCCTGCACTGGTTTCTTTCGAAGTGTCTTGGTTGGCCATGGAGGTGACGCTCGGCCAGCAGTGTATTGATCGTTCGTCCGCGCTATTGAGGGTTGCTTGCGAGTTAAATGCGCGACGTTTGCGTTTGATGACAATTGCAACTTTTAAAAGCAGCTTCGGCGAAGTTCGGCTTTATTGGCATTTTGCATCGCAGCACTTGACAGCCTGATCCTTGCTGTAGTCCTCTTGACCGCATGAGCGCCAACCAGCCCAACGCCACGTACCTGCAGCCCCTTCCGGGTGAGCAGGGCAGTGTGCCTGGCTCGGCAGCCTCCATTACCACCACTATTACCGCCACCACTCGCTTGGTGCGGCCCGTCGTCTTCGCGTAATTTCCGAAAACCACGGCCCCGCACCCGGATCAGGATGCGGGGGAACTCCATCCAGATGCGTGTCGGGGCCTCCAGCAGAGGTTCATCCGATGTCGTCAGTTGCCGTTCCACTCGCCGATCCCACCGCCGTCCGTACCGTCGTCCATAAATTTGGCGGCACATCGGTGGCCGATGCGGATCGCTACCGCCATGTGGCGCAGTTGCTGCTGGCGCGCGAGGAGCAGACCCAGGTCACCGTGGTCTCGGCGATGAAAGGGGTAACCGATGCGTTGATCGACTTGGCGCGCCTTTCTGCCGCAGGTGAGGGTGCTTGGGACGACCGCTGGCACGAACTGCGGGCGCGTCACCGTGCGGCAGCGGTGTCGCTGCTGGGTGAGCATTCCGGCCCGACCATCGAATGGTTTGATGCCCGCTTCGAACGGCTGCGTGAAGTCCTGGCTGCCTTGGCGGTGATCGGTGAGTTGCCGCAGGAAGTGCTGGATCGGGTGCAAGGCCTGGGTGAAGTGTTCTCCGCACACCTGCTGGGCCATCACTTACAGGCGCTGGGTGAAGACTGTGATGTGCTAGATGCGCGCGACGTACTGGTGGTCAACCATGGCGAACTTGGCGTGGACGTGGATTGGAAATCGAGCGCGGCCAAACTGGCATTGTGGCGGGAGTCGCACCTGGCGCACCGGGTGGTGGTCACAGGCTTCGTTGCCCGGGATCGAAAGGGCAATATCACCACGCTTGGCCGCAATGGCAGTGATTTTTCCGGTGCCATCTTTGCCGCCCTGTTTGAGGCTGACGAGCTGCACATCTGGACCGATGTGGACGGCGTGCTCTCCGCCGACCCGCGCGTGGTGCCCGAAGCCGTACAGCTGGATGCACTCAGCTACGACGAAGCCTGCGAATTAGCGTATTTCGGCGCAAAAGTGGTACATCCGCAAACGATGTCCCCGGCCATCGAACGTGGCTTGCCGATCATCATCCGCAATACGTTCCAGCCTGATCACCCCGGCACCCGCATCACCGCAGAAAGCTCCAGCCGTGGTCCGATCAAGGGTTTGACGCTCAGTCCGGATCTGGCCGTGCTGAATCTGGAAGGTACCGGTTTGATCGGTGTGCCGGGTACGGCTGAGCGCGTGTTCGCTGCACTTCGCAATGCGCACGTTTCGGTGGTGATGATCTCGCAGGGTTCATCGGAACACTCGATCTGCTGCGTGGTGAAACAGGCCGAATCCGAGCGGGCGCGTGATGCCTTGCTGCAGGGCTTTTCGCACGAATTGGCCGCCGGCCAAGTGCAGCGTGTGCAGTTGACCACCGGTGTGAGCGTGCTGGCTGCGGTGGGCGATGGTATGGCAGGGCAGCCTGGTGTTGCCGCGCGCTTGTTTGAGTCGTTGGGGCGGGCACAGGTCAATATTCTGGCCATTGCGCAGGGTTCGTCCGAGCGCAATATCTCCGTCGCCATCGAAAGCTGTGATGCGACCAAGGCACTGCGCGCGGCGCATGCCGGATTTTGGCTGTCGCCGCAGACCTTCTCCGTGGGTGTGATCGGCCCGGGCAACGTTGGTGCGGCGTTGCTGGATCAACTCAATGCCGCTCAGCCGCAACTGTTGGCCAAGGCCAAGCTTGATTTGCGCCTGCGTGCGATCACCTCGCGCAGCACCATGCTGCTGGACCAGCGCGGCCTGCACGGCGAGTGGAAACAAGCATTTGAAGCGGCCAAGGTGCCCGCCGACCTGGATCAGTTCACCGACCACCTGCTGTCCGCGCGTCTGCCGCACACCTTGATTGTCGATTGCAGTGGCAGCTCGGACGTGGCTGAGCGTTACGCCGGCTGGTTGGCAGCCGGCATCCATGTGGTCACGCCGAACAAGCAAGCGGGTGCCGGTCCACTGGTGCGTTACCACGCCATCCGCGTTGCGGCTGAAACCAGCGGCGCGCGCTTCCGCTACGAGGCCACGGTGGGCGCAGGCTTGCCGGTGATCACCACGCTGCGTGATCTGGTCGATACCGGCGATGAAGTCACCGCCATTGCGGGCATCTTCTCGGGCACGCTGGCCTGGTTGTTCAACAAGTACGACGGCAGTGTGCCGTTCTCCGAGTTGGTCACGCAGGCACGCGGGATGGGCTACACCGAGCCGGATCCACGCGACGATCTGTCCGGCGTAGACGTGGCGCGCAAGCTGGTGATTCTGGCGCGTGAAGCTGGCAACGACATCAGTCTGGAAGATGTGGCGGTGGAAAGCCTGGTGCCTGAATCCCTCCAGGGCGCAAGCGTCGAGGATTTCATGGCGCGTCTGTCAGAGGTCGATGTGGTGTTCACGCAGCGTCTGAGTGAGGCGCGGGCGCGCGGCAATGTGCTGCGCTATGTCGCCCAGTTCAAACCGGGCCAACAGCCGAGTGTCGGGCTGGTTGAACTGCCGGCAGACCATGCATTCGCCAATCTGCGCCTGACCGATAACGTGGTGCAGTTCACCACCGGTCGTTATTGCGATAACCCGTTGGTAGTGCAGGGCCCAGGTGCTGGGCCGGAGGTCACCGCAGCCGGCGTGTTTGCGGATGTGCTGCGTGTGGCGGCGGGCGAAGGGGCGCGCTTGTGAGCGATGCATTGAGAAATTCTGGTCTGCGTGAAGCACGTGCATTCGCGCCTGCATCGGTAGCGAACGTGGCGGTGGGTTTTGATCTGTTGGGCTACGCCGTGGCGGGTGTTGGCGACACGGTGACGGTGCGGCGAATCGATGCGCCCGAAGTCCGCATCGCCGCCATTCGTGGTGCCGCCATAGCGCTGCCGCGTGAGGCACCGGATAACACTGCTGGCGCGGCGTTGATCGCATTGCGTGAAGCCTTGGGGCTGTCGTTCGGGTTCGAGATTGAAATCGACAAAGGCATCCCGCTCAGTTCAGGGATGGGTGGTTCGGCCGCTTCGTGCGTGGCGGCACTGGTGGCGGCCAATGCACTGCTCGATGCGCCACTGACTCGTGAGCAGTTATATGTGTATTCACTGGAGGGTGAAGCCGTCGCCAGTGGCAGTCGTCACGGTGACAATCTCGGGCCGATGTTCCTCGGCGGATTGGTGCTGTCCACGCTGGAGCGCTTGGTGCCGGTGCCGGTGCCGGCTGCCTGGCACAGTCTGCTGGTGCATCCGGATGCGCTGCTGGAGACGCGCCGCGCGCGCGCTGCTTTGCAAGGGACATACGAACTCAAGGAATTCGTCGCCCAGAGCACCAATCTGGCGCTGGTTCTGGCGGGTTGCCATGCCGGCGACGCAGGGCTGGTGCGGGCAGGGCTGGCGGATGTCTTGATCGAGCCGCGCCGTGCGTCGTTGATTATCGGTTTTGATGCCGCCAAGCAGGCAGCTCTGAATGCAGGCGCGATGGGTGCCAGCATTTCAGGCGCTGGCCCCAGCATCTTTGCCTGGTTTGAGACGCGCGAAGCCGCCGAAGCCGCCGTACAGGACGTACAGGTCGCATTCGCCACCGCTGGCTTCGGTAGCCAGGCTTGGGTGACGCCGCTGAACAGTCCCGGCGCAACGTTGCTCTCGTCCTGAGGCCCTCTCCCGTGCGCAAGCGAGGGCAAGCGTCCTCGCAACGCCACCACCTATTCCGGAAGCCGCAATGAACTTCATTTCCACCCGTAACGCTTCTCCCGTTGCAAGCCTCAGCCAAGCCGTCGCCGCCGGTCTGGCGCCTGATGGCGGTTTGTATGTTCCGCAGCAGATGCCTGAAGCGCGCGGCTTGCAGGCCGGCGATTCGCTGGCAGCGACCGCTACGGACCTGCTGTCGCCGTTCTTTGCCAACGACGGGCTCGAGACCGAGCTGCCCGGTATCTGCCAGCAGGCCTTTGACTTTCCCGCGCCGCTGCTGCCGTTGGCGACACGCAACGACCATGTCCTGGAGCTGTTCCATGGACCTACTGCGGCGTTCAAAGATTTCGGTGCGCGTTTTCTTGCTGCCAGCCTCTCGCGTTTACGCGCATGGCAGGACCAGCCGCTGACCATCGTGGTGGCAACCTCTGGTGATACCGGCGCCGCGGTTGCCGCCGCATTTCACAATCAGCCCAATCTCAAGGTTGTGGTGCTTTACCCCGATGGACGCGTATCGCCGCGCCAGGCACATCAGTTGGGGTGTTTGGGAGGCAACATCCGCGCGTTGCGCGTGGCTGGCTCATTTGACGATTGCCAGGCCATGGCCAAGCAGGCGCTCAATGACGGTGAATTGCAGGCGCGGGTGCCGCTCAGTTCGGCCAACAGCATCAGCCTCGGGCGTTTGTTGCCGCAGATGAGCTACTACGCGCACGCGGCGCTCAGTCATCAGGCCGTGCACGACTCGCCGCTGAACTTCGTCATCCCCACCGGCAACCTCGGCAACGCGATGGCCGCCGTCATGGCGCGCGCGTTGGGTGTACCGCTGGGGCGCATTGTGTTGGCGACCAATGCCAATCGCGTGTTGCCGGATTACTTCACGGGGGGCGACTACACGCCCAAGGCCAGTGTCGCCACCTTGGCCAATGCCATGGATGTCGGCGCTCCCAGCAATTTCGAGCGTCTGCGTTGGCTGTACAACGGTGATGATGCGGCCTTGCGCGACGCCTTTGTTTCCCGCGCGGTCGGCGATGCGAGCATTCGCGAGACCATCGCCCGTCGCTATCACCAGCATGGCGAGGTGTTCTGCCCGCATACGGCTACCGCCGTGCAGGTACTGGAGCAACTGCGGGCCAGTGGCGACGCGCCGCCGGACCAGCACTGGGCGGTCGCGGCGACCGCGCATCCGGCCAAGTTCGAGTCGGTGGTCGAGCCGCTGATCGGCCGGGAAGTGCCGGTGCCGGCTGCATTGGCCGAGTTGCTCAAGCGTCCAGCTCATGCCGAACCCTGCGCACCGGAGTACGCGGCACTGCGTAAAACTTTGCTGGAAGGCTGAAGGACTTTTGCGGGGGCGACGCATGTCGCGAAGCCTTCAGGCGCCGCTGATCAATGCGGGCGTGCAATGTCGAGATTCGCCGTGGCCCGGCTGGGCGGCTGCGCAGTCGGGGAATAGTCAAGGGTTAGCGTCACGCACGCTTGCCTGTGGTCGCAATTGAAGGGCATGCAACTCGCGTTGTATGCCGCGGACGGGCAACGCTTGCCCCGTTGCACGTGGCGTTCTACAACCATGGCGTGAGCCGCCAAGCCAAAAGGCCAACGACGTTGGCGAACGACGGCAGTCTTGCCGGCGTTACTGCCTGGTTTCTGCTTCTGTCGAGCGGTGACCTTTTCAGCCTAGCGGCGGACGCCACTCTCGCAGCGTCAGAGCTCGTCGTTGGCGAGTTTCTGTAGTGCGGCGGAATCCAGAATCTCCACCACGTTCAGGTGGGGAAGGGCGATCAGCCCTTGCTGGCGCAGCTTGGTGAACGTGCGACTCACCGTTTCCATGGTCAGGCCGAGGTGGTCGGCGATGTCGCCGCGGCCCATCGGTAGCGACACGCGGTTGCTGCTACGGCCCAGTAGGGCGGTCTCGCGGGCGGCGAGGCGCAGCAGGAAGTCGGCCAGCCGTTCCGGCGGCTGCAGACGCGCCAAGGCAAGGGCATTGTCCTGCGCAGCATCCAGTTCCTGGCAAGCGCGCTGCAGCAACTTGCGCTCCAAGTGCGGGTAGCGCTGGCGGAGGTCGCGCATCTGCGGCATCGGCACCCGGCAGACGCGGCTCTCGGCGATGGCCTCAATGTCGTAGCGGTGCTGGTCAGCGCCGCTGAGGCCCATATAGTCACCGGGCAGCACGAAACCGTTCACCTGGCGCCGGCCGTCGGTCAATGTCCGCACCAGGCGCAGCGCGCCCTCGGTTACGGTATAGACATAAGTGCGTGGCTCGCCGGTACGGGCCAGCGTGGCGCCCAGCGGGACGGGTATCGAGGTGGTGATCTGCTCCAGTGCCTGCACTTCGTCACAGGACAACGCCGAGCACACCGAGAGGTGTCGGACCGAGCAATGCAGGCATTCACGCGCACTATTGCCGTCTGCAGTAGCAGACGATGCAAATGATTGCTCGAGGCCAGGGGCGGGCCGGGACATGGCTTCAATACGGACGGGGGCAGGGGTAAATGATACTTCATGCCGCCAGTGAGGCGGCCTGGCGCTAGAATTGCAGGTCAACCACCCCACTGAGTTGCAGGAGTTTCGCCCGTGATCAAGCCCCGTACCCCGCCCGGCATCATGGAATTGCTGCCGCGCGAGCAGATCGCGTTCCAGCGCATGCTGGACGTCATCCGGCGCAACTACGAGCGTTTCGGGTTCCTGCCGGTAGAGACCCCGGTATTTGAACTGTCCGACGTGCTGCTGACTAAATCTGGCGGCGAAACCGAACGCCAGGTGTATTTCGTGCAGTCCACGGGGGCGCTGGCCAATGCTGCCGAGTCCGGCGCTACCGGCCTGCCGGAAATGGCGCTGCGCTTCGATCTAACCGTGCCGCTGGCCCGCTATGTGGCCGAGCACGAGCACGACCTGACCTTCCCGTTCCGCCGCTACCAGATGCAGCGCGTCTACCGTGGCGAGCGTGCCCAGCGCGGCCGCTTCCGCGAGTTCTACCAGTGCGATGTGGACGTGATCGGCAAAGACGCGCTGAGCATCCGTTATGACGCTGAGGTGCTGGCGGTCATCCACGCGGTGTTCTCCGAGCTGCGCATCGGCAAATTTGCCGTGCAGCTGAACAACCGCAAGCTGATGCGTGGCTTCTTCGAGGCCCAGGGCGTTGCCGACCCGCAGCAGCAGGCGCTGGTGTTGCGCGAGGTCGACAAACTGGACAAGCGCGGCGCCGACTACGTGCGTGAAACCCTGGTCGGCCCGGATTTCAACCTGCCGGCTGAAGCGGTCGAGCGCATTCTGGCTTTCGTCGAAGTGCGTTCGGCCTCGCATGCCGATGCGTTGGGCAAACTGGATGCGGTGCTGGCCGAGGCCGGCGATTCGGCTGGTGAGTCGCTGCGTACCGGTGCCGCAGAGCTGCGCGAGGTGCTGGAGCTGGTGAAGGGGTTGGGGGTGCCGGAGACGGCGTACTGCCTGAATTTCTCCATTGCCCGTGGTCTGGACTACTACACCGGCACCGTCTACGAGACCACGCTCAGCGACCATCCGCAGATCGGCTCGATCTGCTCCGGCGGTCGGTACGAAGACCTGGCCAGCCACTACACCAAGTCCCGGCTGCCGGGCGTGGGTATTTCCATTGGCCTGACCCGCCTGTTCTGGCAGTTGCGTGAGGCCAATCTGATTGACGGCATTGCTGAAAGCAGCGTACATGCCATGGTGGCGCTGATGGACGAGGCGTCCATGCCGCAATCGTTGGATATCGCCCGTCGCCTGCGCGCTGGTGGCATCAATACCGAGGTGCAGATGGAGCCGAAGAAGATCGGCAAGCAGTTCCAGTACGCAGCCAAGGCGGGTATCCGCTTCGTGGTACTGGCCGGTGAAGACGAGCTGGCGCGTGGCGTGGTGGCGGTCAAGGATCTGCTGCGCGAGCAACAGTTTGAGGTTGCCCGCGACGAGCTGGCATCCACACTGCAGGTGGAGCTGGAGCAGGCGCGCGCCATGGCGCGCTGAGCAGTCATCACACGCTGAACAAAGGGCCCCGCAGTGCGGGGCCTTTTTTGTGGCCGATTTCCCTGCAGAGCGAAGTCGCGACCGCTGGGCGGTGCTCAGGAACCCCGCTCAACCGCAATGTGCTGCATCAAGCGGGTTTGACCCATCCAAAGTTTTGTACTAACGTACTAGCACGCTAATACGTTGATACAAATGAAACCGCGCATCGATTCCGAACGTGAAAAGGCTTCTGACGCCCCTTTGAAGGCGCTGTCTCGGGCGCTGGCTGCGCTGGACAAGCCGCAGGACGTGCAGGCATTCCTGCGTGATCTCTGCACCCCCGCCGAGCTGGAGGCCATGGCCGACCGCTGGCGCGTGGTGCCGCTGTTGCGCAAGGGCGTGCCTTACCGCGAGATCTACGACCTGACCGGGGTGAGCGTCACCACCATTGGCCGGGTCGCGCGCTCGCTCGAACACGGCGCCGGGGGCTATACCGCCGCCATCGAGCGGCTCGCCGCGCGTAAAACCGAATCCAACTGAGAAACGAACATGAGTGCTTCAACCACGGCCCCGGCGCGTGACCGGTTGCGTATTGCCATCCAGAAGAGCGGCCGCCTGGCTGACCCCGCGCGTAGCCTGTTGGCTGCATGCGGCCTGAGCTGGCGCCAAAGCCGCGACAAGCTGTTCTGTTTTGGTGAGTCGTTGCCGGTGGACCTGCTGCTGGTGCGCGATGACGACATCCCCGGTCTGATCGCCGATGGCGTGTGTGACCTGGGCGTAGTCGGCCTGAATGAATTGGACGAACAGGCGAAGGCGCGCCGTCAGATCGGCCTGCCCGATGCCTATCAGCCGCTGCGTGGGTTGGGCTTCGGGTCGTGCCGTTTGATGATTGCTGTTCCTGAAGAATGGGACTGGCAGGGTGTGCAGATGCTGCAGGGCAAGCGCATCGCCACAAGCTATCCGGCCATTCTTGCGGCGTGGCTGAAGGAAAAGGGTGTGGACGCGCAGGTGGTGGAGTTGTCCGGCTCAGTGGAAATTGCACCGAAACTGGGCACGGCGGAATTGATCTGCGACCTGGTTTCCAGCGGCGCCACGCTGGCGGCCAATCAGCTCAAGCCAGTGGAAGTGCTGCTGGAAAGCGAGGCGGTGCTGGCCGGGCCGGTGAACGAGCTGGACGATGCACGCGCCGGTCTGATGGCCATGCTGCTGCGTCGTCTGGATGGTCTAAGCAAGACGCAGGACCAGAAGCTGTTGATGTTCAGCGCCGCCGAGGAAAGCGTGGACGCGCTGTCGCGGTTGCTTCCCGATGCCGAGCCGCTGCTGCGGCTACCCGGCGAAGGTGGAGCGGTACGCCTGCAGACCATGTGCAATGGCGCATTGAGTTGGCAGCGCCTGGAAGAACTGGAGCGCGCTGGCGCGCAGGGATTGATGGTGCTGGCGGTGGAGAAGTCGCTGGTATGAACATCCTGGATTGGAGCGCATTGGATACGAACGGGCAGGCGCGTGCGCTTACCCGCCCCGTGCAGGCGGTTGCGACACAGACGCGCGAGTCGGTTGCCGCCCTCATCGCACAGGTGCGTGCAGACGGGGATGAGGCGCTGCGTGAGATCAGTGCCCGCTTTGATGGCGTCGCGCCGGAGCACTTTGAAGTCAGCGAAGCCGAATTCGCGGCTGCCGAACTGGCCGTTCCGGCGGAACTGCGCATTGCCATGCAGCAGGCGCTGGATCGCATCAATGTTTACCACCACGCAGGCATGGCGCAGCCGTACTCGGTGGAAACCGCGCCAGGCGTGGTTTGCGAGAAAATGATTCGCCCGATCGGACGTGTTGGCCTGTACGTACCGGCGGGCAGCGCGCCGCTGCCGTCCACCGCGTTGATGCTGGGGGTGCCGGCGCGTCTGGCCGGGTGCCGTGAAGTGGTGTTGTGTACACCGCCGCGCAAGGACGGCACGGCCGATCCTGCGGTGCTGGTTGCGGCACGGCTGACCGGCGTGCACCGCGTGTACAAGATTGGCGGTGCTCAGGCTATCGCGGCCATGGCCTACGGCACGGCGACGGTGCCGTCCTGCGACAAATTGTTTGGGCCGGGCAACAGCTTCGTGACCGAGGCCAAGCAGCAGCTGGCGCAGGCCGGTGCGGCGGCCATCGACATGCCGGCAGGTCCATCCGAAGTGTTGGTAATTGCGGACGCCGGCGCCAATCCAGCGTTCGTCGCTGCCGACTTGCTGTCGCAGGCCGAGCACGGCCCGGATTCGCAGGTGCTGCTGCTCTGCGACGATGCGGCGCTGATCGTCGCAGTGCAGGATGAAGTTGAGAAGCAGGTAGCGTTGCTGGCGCGCGAGGACATTGCACGCAAGGCGCTCGGTGCTTCGCTACTGATCAAGGTTGAGTCGATTGAACAAGCCTTCGTCATTTCCAATCGCTACGCACCTGAGCACTTGATTCTGGCGCTGCGCGAACCGCGTAATTGGTTGCTACAGGTTGAGGCTGCAGGCTCGGTATTTCTGGGTGACTACACGCCAGAAGCGCTGGGTGACTACTGCTCCGGCACCAACCATGTGCTGCCGACCGCGGGTGCTGCGCGTGCGTACAGCGGTGTCAGTGTGGCCAGTTTCCAGAATCAGATCAGCGTGCAGGCCGCCACCCGCGAGGGCATCGCCAATATCGGTCCTTGCGCATTGACACTTGCGCGAGCCGAAGGCCTGGGTGCACATGCCAACGCGGTCGCTGTGCGCCTTGGAGCTGCGCCGTGAGCGGCGTGCTGGATCTCGTGCGTGACGATCTGCGTGGGTTTGCGGGTTACTCATCTGCCCGCAGCGCCAAGCTGGAAGGCGATATCTGGCTCAACGCCAACGAATCAGCTTGGGCGAACCCGGGTGATGTGCAGGCCAGCTGCCGTCGCTATCCGGACCCACAACCACAGGCCCTGCGTGAGCGGTTGGCCGGCTTGTACGGCTGTTCGGCGGAACAACTGCTGATCGGTCGCGGCAGCGATGAAGCCATCGACCTGCTGGTCCGCGCGCTATGCGTGCCGGGGCGGGACGCCGTGTTGTACACGCCGCCGGTGTTTGGCATGTATGCGGTTAGCGCACGCTTGCAGAACGCAACTGCGCTGGAAGTGCCACTGCGCGACACGAATGCCGGTTTCGTGCCGGATATCGACACCATCATCGCCACCGCAAGACAGGGCAACGCCAAGCTGGTCTTCCTGTGTTCGCCATCGAATCCTGGTGGTTTGAGTATCCCGCTGCAGGAGGTTGAAGCAGTCGCCTCTGCGCTGCGTGGGCAGGCGTTGGTGGTGGTGGATGAGGCTTATGCCGAGTTTGCTGACGAGCCGTCCGCGGTGAGCTTGCTGGCGCGTTACGAC
The DNA here is from genome assembly GCF_027497995.1 of Stenotrophomonas sp. Iso1. GTDB lineage: Bacteria > Pseudomonadota > Gammaproteobacteria > Xanthomonadales > Xanthomonadaceae > Stenotrophomonas. Next base: position 556,071 of record NZ_JAODBT010000002.1, read on the forward strand.
AATGTCGCGGTGTTGCGGACCTTGTCCAAAGCGCACGCGTTGGCGGCAGCACGCATCGGCACTGTCATAGCCGATGCGGATCTGATCACGGTACTGCGTCGTTGTCAGGCACCGTATCCCATCCCGACACCGTGCTCGACGCTGGCACTGGAAGGCTTGAGCAGTAGTGCGCTGGAACTGACCCATGGCCGGATTGCCACGGTGCGCGCTGAACGTGACCGCCTGCGCTTTGCATTGGCCAGCCGTGCATGTGTGCGCCATGTCTACGCCTCGGATGCGAACTTCCTGCTGGTGCGCTTCGTCAATGCCGAGGCTGCATTCCAAACGTTGTTGGCAGCCGGTGTGGTGGTGCGCGATCAGCGTGCTGCGCCACAACTGCAGGACGCCCTGCGTATCACCCTCGGAACCCCTGAACAGAACGACCGCGTCCTTGACGCGCTCACCACGCTGGAGCCTGCTGCATGACCCCCATTCTGTTCGTCGATCGTGACGGCACTCTGATCGAGGAGCCGGCGGACTTCCAGATCGACGCTTACGAAAAACTGCGTCTGGTGAAGAACGTCATCCCGGCCATGCTCAAGCTACGCGATGCCGGCTACCAGTTCGTCATCGTCACCAACCAGGATGGTCTGGGCAGCGAAGACTACCCGCAGGAAAGCTTCGACGGCCCCAACGATCTGATGCTGCAGATATTCGCCAGCCAGGGCATCGTCTTCCGCGATGTGCTGGTGGACCCGAGTTGGCCACAGGACAACAGCCCCAATCGCAAACCGGGCATTGGCATGATGCTGTCGTATCTGCAGGATCGCACCATCGACTGGGCGCGCTCAGGCATGGTGGGGGACCGGCCCACCGATATCCAGTTTGCCGACAACATGAAGATCCGTGGCTTCCAGCTGCGTACCGAACAATTCGGTGGCGAGTGGGATTGGGACGCCATTGCGCACGAACTGGCAGATGCACCGCGCCGGGCCACTGTGCAGCGCGACACGAAAGAAACCCAGATTCGTGTGTTCGTTGATCTGGACAAAGTAGCAGGCGCGAAGATCGCCACCGGTCTGCCGTTCTTCGACCACATGCTTGACCAGATTGGTCGCCATGGCGGTTTCGCGTTGGAAGTTGAAGCCAAGGGCGATCTGCATATCGATGAGCACCACACCATCGAGGACACCGGGCTGGCACTTGGCCAGGCGCTGCGTGAAGCGCTGGGTGACAAACGTGGCATCGGTCGCTACGGCTTCACCCTGCCGATGGACGAAACGCTGGCCAGCGCCGCGTTGGATTTCAGCGGCCGGCCGTACTTCGTGTTTGAAGGGGAGTTCAAGCGTGAGCGGGTAGGCGACATGCCGACCGAACTGGTGCCGCACTTTTTCCGTTCGCTGTGTGATTCGGCAGGTTTGAATCTCAACCTGAAGGTGGAAGGCGACAACGACCACCACAAAGTCGAAGCCTGCTTCAAAGCACTGGCGCGCGCGTTGCGCCAAGCCATTCGCCGAGAAGGTACTGAGTTGCCTTCGACCAAGGGTGCGTTGTGAGCATCGTCGGCCTGGTTGATGCCGGCGGCGCCAACCTTGGCTCGGTGCGTTATGCATTGGAGCGCCTGGACGTTGACGTGCGCATGGTGCGTGAAGCCCAGGAATTTGACGGCGTTGACCGGGTGATCTTGCCTGGTGTTGGTGCAGCAGCTGAAGGTATGCGGCGGCTGCACGCACAGGGCTTGGTTGAGCCGCTGCGACAGCTGCAGGTGCCATTGATCGGCATTTGCCTGGGCATGCAGCTGCTGTTTGAGGGTTCGGAAGAGGGCAATGTCGAATGTCTGGGGCTGCTGCCCGGTATCGTCCGCCGCCTGCATCCAGGCGTGGGCGTGCGGGTGCCGCACATGGGCTGGAACAAGTTGTTGGCGCTGCGTGAATCGTCGCTGCTGGATGGCGTTCCGGTGGGTTCCAGCGCCTACTTCGTGCACAGCTACGCCGCACCGGTGACCTCCGACACCGTGGCAGCCTGCCACCACGGCGGCTTGTTCACAGCAGTGGTGCAGCGAGGGCGCCTGTGTGGTGCGCAGTTCCACCCTGAGCGTTCTGCGGGCCCAGGCGCGCGCATCCTTCGCAATTTTCTTGAGATCACAACGCAATGAGTTTCATCGTCTATCCCGCGCTGGACATCCGCGAAGGCCGCGTCGTTCGCCTGTTGCAGGGCGATTACGCCAAGCAGACCACTTATGGCGACGACCCGCTGCCACGTGCGCAGGCGTTTGCGGCCATCGGTGCGAATTGGATGCATCTGGTCGACCTGGACGCCGCCAAGGCAGGCGGCTACACGCTGGCGCCGTTGCTGGCCCAGATTGCGTCGAACACGGCGCTGAAAGTGCAGACCGGTGGCGGCGTGCGTGGCCGCGATGATGTCGCTCGTATCCTCGACGCTGGCGCCAGTCGCGTGGTGATTGGCTCGTTGGCGGTGCGTGAGCCCGACAACGTGCAGGTTTGGCTGCAGGAGTTCGGCGCCGAGCATCTGACCATCGCGCTGGACACTCGGCAGGGCGACGACGGCGTGTGGCGCCTGCCGGTGCATGGCTGGACCGAGACCGCCGACATTACGCTGGACGAGCTTTCACAACGTTACGCACAGGCTGGCATGAAGCACCTGCTGTGCACCGATATTTCGCGCGATGGCATGCTCTCCGGGCCCAATATCGACCTCTACGCCCATCTGTCGCGAATGCTTCCTGGCGTCGCGGTGCAGGCATCCGGTGGCGTGCGGGACGTGGCCGACATCCGTGCGTCGAAGGCCGCAGGCTGCGGCGGCGCGGTACTTGGCAAGGCCTTGCTGGAAGGTCACCTGAAACTCGACGAGGCCCTGACATGTTGAGTCGCCGCATCATTCCGTGCCTGGACGTGCGCGAAGGTCGCGTGGTTAAAGGTGTCAAGTTCCGCGATCACGTCGACATGGGCGACATCAGTGAGTTGGCATTGCGGTATCGCGATGAAGGCGCGGACGAACTGGTTTTTTACGACATCTCGGCAAGCCCGGAGGGGCGTTCTGTGGATCGCGAATGGATAGAACGGGTTGCGCGCCTGATCGACATTCCGTTCTGCGTGGCTGGTGGCATCCGCGATGTCGAGACCGCCCGCGCAGTGCTCAATGCCGGTGCTGACAAGATTTCGATCAATACACCGGCGCTGGAAAATCCCGTGCTGATCGAAGAACTGGCCGAGGCATTTGGCCAGCAATGTGTGGTGGTCGGCATCGACTCCATCCGCGAGCCCGACGGGCAGTGGCGGGTGCGTTCTTACACGGGCGACCCCGCCAAGACCCGCAGTGAAGCACGGCTCACCCTGGACTGGCTGCGTGAAATACAACAGCGCGGCGCGGGGGAAATAGTGCTGAACTGCATGGACAGTGATGGCGTCCGCAAAGGGTATGACATCGCCCAGCTGCGGCAGGCCCGGGCGTTGTGCACGGTTCCGTTGGTTGCCTCCGGCGGCGCGGGCATGCCCCAGCATTTTGCCGATGTATTCGAACAGGCCGACGTTGACGGCGCGCTGGCCGCCAGCGTGTTCCACTCAGGTGCCATTGCTATTCCGGAACTCAAACAGTTCCTGCGCAAACAACAGATCGAGGTAAGGGATGTCTACTGAATTCAAGGCGCTTGATCCGGCAGCACTGGACTGGGCCAAGGTCGATGGGCTGATGCCGGTCATCGTGCAGGACGTCGCAACGTTGCGGGTGCTGATGCTCGGCTACATGGACCGCGAAGCGTTTGAGAAGACACGCGACAGTGGCAAGGTCACGTTCTTCAGCCGCACAAAAAAACGCCTTTGGACCAAGGGCGAGACTTCTGGCAATCATCTGGAATTGGTGGATATCGGTGTTGATTGCGACGCCGACACCCTGCTGGTCACTGCCATCCCGCACGGCCCCACTTGCCACACTGGCAGTGCGAGTTGCTTCACCGCCGCACCAGGTAACTTCCTCGGCGCGCTGGATGCGTTGATCAAGCAGCGCGAACATGATCGCCCGCTCAACAGCTACACCACCAAACTGTTCGAGAAGGGTGCGCGCCACATTGCTCAGAAGGTGGGCGAGGAAGGCGTAGAAACCGCGTTGGCCGGTGTCGTGCAACGCGACGAAGAGCTGCTCGGCGAATCAGCCGACCTGTTATTCCATTTGATCGTGCTGCTGCGCATGCGCGGCCTGTCGCTCGACGATGCCGTGGCGGTGCTCGAAAGCCGGCATGCGAAGGCAGCCGCGAAGGTGGCGAGCTAAGCCTGCTGCCGCAAGCGGGGGGCGGGGATAGACGTCCATCTGGCCGCAGCTGGGGCACTCGAAGCCCCAGTCCCGGTTGCGAAAGTGGGGTGGGGGAGAGGTCAAGCCTTTGGTCTTGCATCGTGCGCGCTAGGTAGGCATCAATCCGCTTCTCATTCCCACCAACGGACCTCTTCCACCACTCCCGGCAAAGTTAGCCGCCACGCAGCTGTCGCAGAGCAGGGCGATAATGCGCACTTGCTCATTCACCTGCCGAGGACCCCATGCGTCAAACTCTGCTGACTGGCCTGTTGCTGGCCTGCGCCCCGTTCGTGGCCACGGCGTCCTGTGTCGAAGGCGCGGTGTTCAATGACGTCAACGGCAACGGCGTGCAGGACGCGGGCGAAAAGCCACTGGCCGGTATCAAAGTGTCCGACGGCGAGCACATCGTCATTACGGGCAGCGACGGTCGCTATCAACTGCCGGCGTCAACCCAGCCCAATACCTTTGTCATCAAACCCGCCGGCTATAGCGCCGCCGCACGTAGCGATGGTTTGCCAGACATCTGGCGTGCGAGCACGGGTGAAGACGGTACAGCGCAGTGCCGGCCTTTCGCGCTGGTGCCGCAGCCGGACGCTCCGAACAGCTTCCAGGCATTGGTGCTGGCCGACAGCCAAACCGGCAACGCGCAGGATGTGAGTTACTTCGAGCGGGACATCATCGCGCCGCTGCGCGGAAAGCATCAGGCCCGCCTGGGCATGACCCTGGGTGACATCACCAACGACGACCCATCGCTGTACCCGGCTCTGACCGCAGCGGTGACCTCACTCGGCGTGCCATGGCTGCATGTGCCTGGCAATCACGACATGGATATTGGCGCGCAGAGCGATGCCGCGTCACTGGCCAGCTACCACCGCTACCTCGGTCCGGACACCTACGCATGGGAGGAGCCGTCTATGGTGTTCATTGGTATGGACGACATCATTGCCCAGCCTGGCCAGAAGCCGGCGTACGTCGGTGGCCTGCGCGACGACCAGTTTGCCTTCCTTGAGCGTTATCTCCCCACCGTCGCCAAAGACAAACTGGTGGTACTAGGCTTCCACATTCCGCTGTTTGATCACGCCTATCGCGCTGAAGACCGCGCCCGCCTGTTTGCATTGCTGGAGAAGGTGGAGCATCCGCTGATCTTCAGCGGTCATACTCACAATCAGAGCCAAGTGTTCTGGGCGGCTGAACAGGGCTGGAAGGGCGCGCGACCGTTGCATGAGTACAACGTTGGCGCGGCCTGCGGTGCCTTCTGGTCCGGCGTGAAGGATGTACAGGGCATTCCTGATACCACCATGGCCGATGGCACGCCCAATGGCTACGGACTGCTCAACGTGCAGCCGCAAGGGCGTTACAGCGTCGAGTACCGCGTCGCGCGTGCCGCACAGGACCAGCAGATCGCATTACACGCGCCCAAGGTGCTGCGGCAGGGCGCTTACCCGGCATGGGGCGTTTACGCCAACGTGTTCATGGGCTACGAAGGCCTGCCGGTTGAATTCCGGGTTGATAGTGGTCAGTGGCAGCCGATGAAACAGGTTAAGCAGGCTGATCCGCGACTGCTGGTGGAGAACATCGCCGACGACATGGCCGACAGCCTGCGTGGTTACGACCGCTCGCCCGAAGCCGTGCCATCCACGCATCTGTGGCGTGCAGCGCTACCCACCCAGCTGGCCGAAGGCGAGCACACCGTCGAAGTACGCACCACCTTGAACGGAAAGCAGTACAGCAGTCACACGCGCTACCAGTTGCAATCGGCAACGCCCTGATCGTCGTGCGGCGGCTATGGTGTTGGCTAGGAAGGCTGAGTCGGGCGGATGACTCAGTCTCTACGGGTATTCGTCGGTCAACGGATACGCGCTGATCAACGACGAATTCAGGGCCCCTTCCTGGTGCCGGACTGCCGCGCTGCCTTATCTGCGCGGATCGGCACGGCGCGCTTGGGCTGATACACGAATGGGTAGGGCACGGCAGCGCTCACGGGCAGGCTGCCGCGCCATTTCGCCAGGACGTCCGTGATCGCTTGACCGGCCAGGAACTGCGGCTCGGAAGGGCGCTCACCTTCCTCCTTCTCGCGTCGCCGCACCGTCATCTTCGTCAGCGAATAAGCGGTGTTGAAGTCGTTCGTGGTATTCATCGCTTCGACCAGAAATGCGCGTCCGAACCACGTTGCGCTGTCGGTATTGCCGCAGCCGAACGAGGGGCGGTCCTTGCGTGCTGCGGTGATGATCATGCGGTTGGGTGCCTGCAGCGCTGGGATGAAGCCGCCTGCAAAACAGGCAGAAACCACAATTACCGCATTGCCGATCTTCGCGTGGTCCAGCAGCTGCGCCAGATCACCCGGTGCCAGATAGTCTTCTTCGTTTCTGCCCGTATGCAGGTAGAAGCTGTTGTCGCTCAGGCCATGGCTGCTGAGGTACAGGAACAACACATCTTCCTCGGGATCGAGAGTCTTGCCGAGCGTATCCAGCGCGTAGCCGAGGCTCTCATAAGTAGCCAATGGCATAGCGTTTTCGCCGGTGCGCGTTTGTGGATGGTTGATCAGGCTGACCATCCGTCCCGCAGCATCCCAGCGTTGTGATGAAAGTTGCTGCAGGTAGACGACCTCATTGCGGAAGACATCTTCATCGCTGTCACCGGCGACGCCCAGGACATACATGTCGGTCACGCCTGGGCGCTGCGGTGCCAGTCTAGCCAGCGCGGAGTCGAGCAATGCCTGCTGGGTACCTTCCAACTTCGGCGTCGTGGCTTGTCGTACATCAACTGCCGGCGGGGTCGCCATGACCGGCCACACACAGGCAACCAGTGCACTGGCAAGGCATGCGGTGCGCAGGCGGACGAGCAGCTGACGGGTAGGGCGATTGTGCATGGGCAGGAAGGCGCATGAATGGTTGCGCGATTCTATCCATTCGGCGTGATGATCAAGGCGTTGGTATGAGAAGCAATGGGCGGATCACCGGCCAGGTGAGTCGCCTGTTACCAACAGGCATCGTGGACACGGTTGTCCCAGTGGCTGGAAAGCGCGAAGTCACGTTTCAACCCTGCCTTTGCATAAGCTTCGGCGCGGCCCTTTCTGGCCCGCTCGCAGGCTGTGGCTGCGGGTGCTTTCCGTGAGCGACCGGAGCGGTAGCGTCCGCTGGCCCGCCTCTCAGGACGCGCTTCACGGCGCAACGACGCTATCCGCGTCTGCATGGAGGGGGCGACGGCGTCGGGCGTTGCGTCCCAGCTTCGCAGCGTCGCGCCTTCGCACGGCAAGGATTGATAGGACACAGTACCTGCCTCGCTGCACTTGAAGACCGGTTGGCTGTGAGCAGTCATGGCGAAAAAGCAGGTGAGCAGGGTGATGACGGTCAAGCGGGTGACGTAGCGCATCGCGCCATCCTTGTGCGATCAGGTGTGTACTACCTTGTCGCGTCCCATGCAGGCAGGCATCGGGAATTGGGGTGGCGGTGATGTAAGGCTTCCGCTGTGGTGTGTTGAGTGCTTGTCTTGCTGCAATAACGTTCGGTGCGCCGCGTCATGTGAAGAAAAAATTTCACAAATGTCTTGCGGGCCTAAAAAAGGCCCGCTATTATTTCGTTCTCGGCAACGTCGGGGCCATAGCTCAGCTGGGAGAGCGCCTGCATGGCATGCAGGAGGTCAGCGGTTCGATCCCGCTTGGCTCCACCACATCCGGACATTAGGCCGTCCGGATTGTCGAATAAAATTTGATGAAGTTTACGCGTCCCCATCGTCTAGAGGCCTAGGACATCACCCTTTCACGGTGGCGACCGGGGTTCGAATCCCCGTGGGGACGCCATTCATCACGTTGTACCGGGTTCCAAATTTTGGAGCTTTGTTGGAGGGGCGCCAAGTGCCAGGCGCGATGGAAGAAAAAGCTTCCATTTCCAACAAAACCCCGTCATAATGGCGGGCTAGCAACAAGACGTGGGGCCATAGCTCAGCTGGGAGAGCGCCTGCATGGCATGCAGGAGGTCAGCGGTTCGATCCCGCTTGGCTCCACCAAATTCGGATATTAGGCCATCCGAATCACAACTTGAGATTTGAAGAATACGCGTCCCCATCGTCTAGAGGCCTAGGACATCACCCTTTCACGGTGGCGACCGGGGTTCGAATCCCCGTGGGGACGCCATTTCATAAAAAGCTCCGGGAAACCGGGGCTTTTTTCTTGCGTGTTGTTTGCCGGGACGGTTGTCGTCGTAGTTTGCCTTCAGGCTGCGGGTCTCCCTCAATGCTGTGGCAGCCGATCTGGTGGGCAGGACTGGCCTTCCGGTTTCTTGGCTTTCTGGAAATTCATCCCAGTCTGTGGATGTTTCGCTGGCCGATATGTGGCTCATCGCATGATTGCGAAAGATCGGTAGCGGCGGATGTGGTTGTAGCATCGTCACCCGCCCTGCTCCTGGGGGCCGTGGGCCGCGTTGATCTGCTGCTGTGACGCATAGAAAAGGGCAGCCTTGCAGCTGCCCTTCTTCACTGTTACGTGCCGTGTTGGATTACAGCGACTCGAAGATGCCCGCTGCGCCCATGCCGGTGCCGATGCACATGGTGACCATGCCGTACTTCTGCTGGCGACGGCGCATGCCGTGCAGCAGTGTTGCGGTGCGGATCGCGCCGGTCGCGCCCAGTGGGTGACCCAGGGCAATGGCGCCGCCCAGTGGATTGATCTTGGACGGGTCCAGGCCGCAATCGCGGATGACGGCCAATGACTGTGCGGCAAAGGCTTCGTTCAGTTCGATCCAATCCAGCTGATCCTGGCTCAGGCCGGCCTGCTTGAGCGCCTTGGGGATTGCGGCGATCGGGCCGATGCCCATTACTTCCGGGCGCACGCCGGCGACCGAGAAGCTGACAAAACGCGCCAGCGGAGTCAGGCCGTAATCCTTGATGGCCTGTTCCGACGCCAGCAGCACTGCGCCAGCACCATCGCTCATCTGCGAGGAATTGCCTGCGGTGACGGTGCCGCCGAACTGGCCGTTGCGGAATACCGGGCGCAGCTTGGCCAAGCCTTCGGCAGACGAATCTACGCGCGGACCTTCGTCGGTGTCTGCGAGTTTGTTGCGGGTGATGATGCGCTTGCCGTCAGCGAGGTCAGGCAGGTGCGAGACGATGTCGTACGGGCTGATTTCGTCTTTGAACTCGCCGTTCTGGATCGCAGTGATGGCCTTCTGATGCGACGCCAGCGCGAATGCATCCTGCTCATCGCGGGAGACCTTCCATTCCTCGGCGACCTTCTCGGCAGTGATGCCCATGCCGTAGGCGATGGCGACGTGGTCGTTGTCGAACACGCTCGGTGCCATGGCGATCTTATTGCCCATCATCGGCACCATCGACATTGATTCAGTGCCGCCGGCCAGCATCAGATCGCTGTTGCCCAGACGGATCTGGTCAGCGGCCATTGCCACAGCCTGCAGGCCGGAGGAGCAGAAGCGGTTCACCGTCTGCGCGGCGATGGTGTTCGGCAGGCCGGCCAGCAGCACGCCGATGCGCGCCACGTTCATGCCTTGCTCGGCTTCAGGCATGGCGCAGCCGATGATGGCGTCGTCGATGCGGTTGACGTCCACGCCCGGGGCCTGGGCGACCACGGAGCGGAGCACGTGGGCGAGCATGTCGTCCGGGCGAGTGTTGCGGAACATGCCCTTGGGCGCCTTGCCGACCGGAGTACGGGTGGCGGCGACGATGTAGGCGTCCTGGATTTGCTTGGTCATTGTGGTGATCTCGAAAAGCGGAAACGGGGAACAGGGAGCCGTGAATGAAGCGCGACACACGTTGTCTGGTGCGGATTCTTCGGCAACGTTCCAGTTGGAATTTCGATGGGAAGCGGGGCAGGGAGTCGTCATCCGACTCCCTGTTCCTGCGCTTCCCCCTGCATTAGTTCCGCAGCGGCTTGCCGGTCTTGAGCATGTGCGCGATGCGAGCCTGGGTTTTTTCCTGCTGGGCCAGTTCGACGAAGTGCTTGCGCTCCAGAGTAAGCAGCCACTCTTCGTCAACCAGTGTGTTGCGGTCGACGTTGCCGCCGCACAGCACGGTGGCGATGCGCTCGGCGATTTCGTAGTCGTATGGGCTGATGAAGCGGCCTTCCAGCATGTTGACCAGCATCATCTTGAAGGTAGCAATGCCAACGTCACCGGCCACGCGGACACGGCGTGCCGGCATCGGCGGACGGTAACCACCTTCGGCCAATACGGTGACTTCAGCCTTGGCGATGTGCAGCAGCTCGAAGCTGTTGAACACGACCTTGTCGGTGGCGCGCATCAGGCCCAGTTCCTTGGCGTTGACCGCCGAGTTGGACACCTTGGCCATGGCGACGGTTTCAAAGGTCTTTTTCAGCTCGGCGAATACATCGCCGTCGGCACCTGCGGCCTGCGAGGCACGTACTGCCAGTTCCTTCAACCCACCGCCGGCCGGCAGAAGGCCGACGCCGGCTTCGACCAGGCCGATGTAGCTTTCCAGTGCGGCAACCGACTTGGCCGCGTGCATCTGGAATTCGCAGCCGCCACCCAATGCCAGGCCGCGCACGGCGGTCACCACCGGCACGGTGGCGTACTTGATGCGCTGGCTGGTGCGCTGGAAGTTGGCGACCATCGCCTCGAACTCAGCAATCTTGCCGGCCTGCAATGCAGCAAGTGCACCGGACAGGTCGGCACCGGCCGAGAACGGCTCTTTGTTCTGCCAGATCACCACGCCCTTGAACTGCTTCTCCGACAGGCCGATGGCGTGCTGGATGCCATCCAGCACTTGGTCGGAGACAGTGTTCATCTTGGTCTTGAAGCTGATGACACCGATGCCGTCGCCGTCGGTCCACAGGCGGATGCCATCGTTTTCGAACACGGTTTCGCCCTGTGCGAACTTCTCGCCCAGCAATGCGTCGGGGAAGCGCTGGCGCTGGTACACCGGCAGCGACGAGCGCGGCACCAGTGCGTTCTGCGACGGACTGTAGCTGCCTTCGGCGGCGTGCACGCCGTCACGGCCGTCCAATACCCAAGCTGGCAGCGGGGCGCTGCTCATGCTCTTGCCGGCGGCGATGTCGTCGGCGATCCACTGTGCCACTTGCTTCCAGCCCGCTGCCTGCCAGGTTTCGAACGGGCCCAGTGACCAGCCGTAGCCCCAGCGGATGGCCAGGTCCACGTCACGCGCGGTTTCGGCGATGTCGGCCAAGTGGTAAGCGCTGTAATGGAACAGGTCGCGGAAGCTCGCCCACAAGAACTGCGCGTGCGGGTGCTGGCTTTCGCGCAGCTTGGCGAACTTCTCGGCGGGGTTCTTGATCTTCAGGATCTCGACCACTTCCGGCGCGGCGGTACGATCAGCCGGGCGGTAGTCCTGCTTCTGCAGGTCGATCACCACGATGTCCTTGCCGACCTTGCGGAAGATGCCGGCGCCGGTCTTCTGGCCCAGGGCACCCTTGGCGATCAGCGCCTCCAGCCACACGGGCGACTTGAAGTATTGGTGCCACGGGTCGTCAGGCAGGGTGTCGCCCATGGTCTTGATGACGTGCGCCATGGTGTCCAAGCCGACCACGTCCGAGGTGCGGTAGGTCGCCGACTTCGGGCGGCCAACCAGAGGGCCGGTCAGGCCGTCCACTTCGTCAAAGCCCAGGCCAAACTGCTGGGTGTGATGGATGGTGGACAGGATCGAGAACACGCCGATGCGGTTGCCGATGAAATTCGGGGTGTCCTTGGCGTACACCACGCCCTTGCCGAGGTTGGTGGTCAGGAAGGTTTCCAGACCTTCCAGCACCGACTTATCGGTGGTCTTGGCCGGGATCAGCTCAGCAAGGTGCATGTAGCGCGGCGGATTGAAGAAATGCACGCCACTGAAACGGTGGCGCAGCTCTTCGGGCAGCACATCGGCGAGCTTGTTGATGCCCAGGCCCGAGGTGTTGGAGGCCAGCACCGCGTGTTCGTTCACGAACGGCGCGATCTTCTTGTACAGGTCCTGCTTCCAGTCCATCCGTTCAGCGATGGCTTCGATGATCAGGTCGCAGTCGCGCAGTTGCTCAAGGCCGGAGTCGTAGTTGGCCGGGGTAATGGCTTCGGCCAGCGACTTGCTGGCCAACGGCGCGGGGCTCAGTTTGCCTAGGTTTGCGATGGCCTTGAGCACGATGCCGTCGGCCGGGCCTTCTTTGGCGGCCAGGTCGAACAGGACGGTGTCGATGCCGGCATTGGTCAGGTGGGCGGCGATCTGCGCACCCATGACGCCTGCGCCAAGGACGGCGGCGCGGCGGACAAGCAGGGAATTGGACATATCGATAAACCTTTGGTCTGCGATGACGGGTGGATCAGGTGAGAGAGGAAGAGTCCGGAGTACGTGCGCTGGCACGGAACCCGGCTTCGGCGAAATGAATCAGTTCCTGCGCGGCCTTGCTGCGATGCGCGGCCTCGCTGATGTTGTGCGGGCGCTTGATCAGCCCAAAGTCGGCCATGGCGTAGGTCAGGGCGCCGGCCAGGAAGTCCAGGCGCCAGTACAGGTCTTCCTTGGTCAGGCCTGGCACGCAGGCGCCGATGGCCTTGCCGAATTCACGCAGCACGTGGCCGTAGTGGTCGGACAGGAACTTGCGCAGGCTGTCGTTCTTCTCGGCGTAGGCGCGGGCAATGACGCGGACGAAGGCGCCGCCGCTCTGGCGGTCCTGGGCCATGGCAAGCGCCGGCTCGACAAAAGCTGCCAACACGGCGCGCAGGTCGCCGGGACGGGCGCTGCGGGCCTGTTCCAGCTGGCTCAGGCGGGCGCTGGTCATCTCGTCCATGCGTCGGCGGAACACTTCATTGACCAGGTTTTCCTTGGACCCGAAGTGGTAGTTGACCGCGGCGATGTTTACATCCGCGTGACTGGTTACCTGCCGCAGCGAGGTGCCGGCGAAGCCGTACTGGGCGAACAGTTCTTCGGCTGCGCCGAGGATCCGGTCTTTGGTGGAAAAGCTGGCGGGTTTGCCCATGGTCACGAAATCAATCAAACGATTGTTTGGATCCTACGCCCGGCGCCGGCCTTGGGTCATGCTGCGATGCAGCATCATTCATGTACCGCTGTGCAAAGGCCGGGAGCAACCGGTAGAATCAGCCACCGCAATTCAGGCTAAGCCCGCGTCCGCACGCGGGTTTTTTTCATGTACCCTCGGGCCAGCCGGCCCAGACACCGGAGATTCCCATGGCGCTCGAGCGCACTCTTTCCATCATCAAGCCCGACGCCGTTGCCAAGAACGTGATCGGCGAAATCTACGCCCGCTTCGAAAAGGCCGGCCTGAAGGTTGTGGCCGCCAAGTACAAGCAGCTGTCGCGTCGTGAGGCAGAAGGCTTCTACGCCGTGCACCGCGAGCGTCCGTTCTTCAACGCGCTGGTTGAGTTCATGATCTCCGGCCCGGTGATGATCCAGGCGCTGGAAGGCGAGAACGCTGTGCTGGCACACCGCGACCTGCTGGGCGCCACCAATCCGAAGGACGCAGCGCCGGGCACCATCCGCGCTGATTTCGCCGATTCCATCGACGCCAACGCCGCACACGGTTCGGATTCGGTCGAGAATGCAGCCAATGAAGTGGCTTACTTCTTCGCCGCCACCGAAGTGGTTTCGCGCTAAGTAGCAAGTAATGAAGGTTGAAGCCGTGAACGAGGTCGTACAGACACCCGCCATCCAGCCGCTGCCGAAAACGGCCCCGACTGCTGGCAAGCAGAACCTGCTCGACCTCGATCGCGCGGGGCTGGAACACTTTTTCGTCGATATGCTCGGCGAGCAGAAGTTCCGTGCCCATCAAGTGATGAAGTGGATTCACCATCGCTACGTCACCGATTTCGACCAGATGACTGACCTCGGCAAGGCGCTGCGCGCCAAGCTGCATGCGCATGCCGAGGTCATCGTCCCGAACATCGTGTTCGACAAGCCCTCCGTCGATGGCACTCACAAGTGGCTGCTGGCGATGGGCGTGGATGGCAAGAACGCCATCGAAACGGTGTACATCCCCGATAAAACCCGCGGCACGCTGTGCGTGTCCTCGCAGGTCGGTTGCGCGTTGAACTGCACGTTCTGTTCAACCGCCACCCAGGGCTTCAACCGCAACCTGAGCACTGCTGAAATCATCGGCCAGGTGTGGGTTGCGGCGCGCCATCTGGGTAACGTGCCGCATCAGATGCGCCGCCTCACCAACGTGGTGATGATGGGCATGGGCGAGCCGTTGATGAATTTCGACAACGTCGTGCGCGCCATGAGCATCATGCGCGACGACCTGGGTTACGGCCTGGCCAACAAGCGCGTGACGTTGTCCACCTCGGGCTTGGTGCCGATGATCGACCGTTTGTCGGTCGAGAGCGACGTGTCGCTGGCAGTGTCGCTGCACGCCGCCAACGATGAGTTGCGTGAATCGCTGGTGCCGCTCAACAAGAAGTACCCGATTGCCGAGTTGATGGCTTCTTGCGCGCGTTATCTGCGCGGCAACAAGAAGCGCGATTCGGTGACGTTCGAGTACACGCTGATGAAGGGCATCAACGACCAGCCCGAGCATGCGCGTCAGCTGGCGCGGCTGATGCGTCAGTTCGACAACGCCGTGCAGGCGAAGGATTCGGGTAAGGTCAATTTGATTCCATTCAATCCGTTCCCCGGTACGCGCTATGAGCGTTCGGACGAGGAGCAGATTCGCGCCTTCCAGAAGATCCTGCTCGATTCGCAGGTACTCACGATGGTGCGACGTACCCGCGGCGATGACATCGATGCGGCTTGTGGCCAGCTGAAAGGGCAGGTCATGGATCGCACCCGCCGTCAGGCCGAATTCAACCGTCTGCTGCAAGCGCAGGAGAACGGGGATGCCATTGCCTGATCGTCTGCTCCTGCTGTTGATCGCCGCGATGCTGCTTGCCGGCTGCGGAAGCAATCACGGCATGAAGATCGGCAAGATCAAGGGCGAACAATGGGCCGAGCCGGGCTACGACGTTGGTGATGATCGTAAGGCGCGCAATCGCGTGAAGTACGAGGAGCTGATGACCGTAGTTGGTGATCGCTTCAAGCGCGGTGAGCTGGATGATGCGATGAAATTCGCCCGCGCCGCGCAGAAACTCGATCCCAAGGCACCCGATCCTCATACCGCGCAGGCGGTCATCGAAAGCCGTCGCGGCCAGGTCGTCGCGGCGGGCGAGGCTTATCGCAAGGCTGCGGAGCTGGCGCCCAGGCGCGGGGACGTGCTCAATAATTACGGCACTTGGCTGTGCGGCAACGGGCATCCGGCCGAAGCCTTGGTCTGGTTCGATCGCGCAATGGCGGACCCTGAATACGATTCACGGGCCGAGGCACTCGCCAATGCTGGCGGTTGTGCACTGGATGCGGGGCAGTCCGAGCGCGCGCAGGCAGATCTGCGCCAAGCATTGGCACTGGCCCCGAACAACCCCTATGCGTTGGAGTCGATGGCGCGCAACGAAGTGTTACACGGTCGATATTTTGAGGCGAGAGCCTTCTACCAGCGGCGTCTCGCGGCTGCGCCGGCAACGGTTTCCGTGTTACAACTTGCCATTCAGGTAGAAGAGCGGCTGGGCGACAGGACTGCTGCCGGTCGGTTTCAACAGCGGTTGCGCGAAGAGTTTCCTTCAGACGCGGCCTCGAATCCCCAAGGCTGATGCATTGTGATCAATGATCCGGGTGTGAACGCTCTAGAAGGTGTGATGGGATGTGGCGAGCAGCTCCGCAAGGCCCGTGAGGCCGCGGGATTGTCGCTGGAAGAAGTTGCCAGTCAGTTGCATATGCCGGTCCAGGTTGTGGGCTCGCTGGAAGCCGAACGCTGGGATCGCCTTGGTGCGCCGGTGTTCGTGCGGGGTCAGTTGCGCAGCTATGCGCGCTTGCTCAAAGTCGATCTACAGGGTCTGTTGCAGCAGGCGCAGATCGCGCCGATAGTGCCGCCCACGCTGATTAGTCACACGCATACACCGCCCATCCGGCGGATGGCTGAAAACATCGGGCGCCGCGCGGTGTATGTGGTGATTACCGCCGTGCTGGCGGTGCCGGTGTGGTACGTGATCAGTGGCAGCACCAGCAAGGCGCCGCCAAGCACGGCCTCGTTGGATGTCGTGCCGCCTGCTGAGGCGTCGGCTCGTGGGCAGGCATCGGTTCTGTCGCCGAATGCTTCTGTGCAACCGGCTGCGGTCAAACAGAATGACCCTTACATTGCCTCCATGGCGCCGATTTCCCGGCCAGCGGTCGCTGCCCCGGCAGCTGCCCTGGTGCTGCGCTTCAAGGGTGACAGTTGGGTGGAAATTTCCGCGCCGGACGGTTCATCAGTCGAAAAGGCTCTGATCCGTGCGGGCGAGACGCGTAGCTTTGGTGCCGGTCAGGTAGGCCGCATGGTGCTGGGTAACGCGGCGGATGTGGAGGTTCAGCAGGCCTCCGGTAACGTCGATCTGGCGCCGTACAAGCGCGGCAATGTGGCCCGCTTTACGGTATCCTCTGACGGCTTCGTGGCGCCGGTTTCGCACTGAAACAAGGCGTTGATCAATACAACAAGGCTCCCCGTCAGGGCGAGCGAGAGTACGCATGGCGATTGACGACCTGCTCGACGAGCACGAACAAAGTGAACGCGTCCGCACTTGGCTGCGCAAAAATGGCGCCGGAATCCTCAGCGGAGTAATTCTTGGCGTTGGCGCCATTGCCGGCTGGCAGTGGTGGCAGAAGGAACAGGTAGGCAAGTTGGCCGAGGCCAATGTCCGCTACGAAGCGGTGTCACGCAGCCTGCAATCCAAGAAGCTGGATGACGCCGCCAAGGAAGTTGCTGCCCTGGGAAGTGGCAAGGCTGGCATCTATGCCGACCTGGCTTCGTTGGAGTTGGCCAAGGCGCAGGTCGAGGCGGGCAAGAACGAAGACGCCATCAAGACCTTGCGCGCGCTGAAGACCGAGGGCGAATTCAAGGCGCTGATCGACCAGCGCGTGGCGCGCCTGCTGATTGAAACCGGCAAGGCGGATGAAGCGGTCAAGTTGATTGGCGCAGCCGATGACAGCGCCAGCCTGGAAATTCGCGGCGATGCCCTGATCGCGCAGAACAAGCGCGACGAGGCCCGCGAGCTGTATACGCAAGCGTTGGCCAAGCTCGATGTGGCTGCGCCGCAGCGCCGTCTGCTCGAAACCAAATTGATGGATGCTGGCGGTACCGTGGCCGATCCTGCAGCGGAGAAGATTTGATGAAGCTCAAGCATGTTGCAGGTCTGGCGCTGGTAGCGATGACGCTGACCGGTTGCTCCACGGTCAAGGGCTGGTTCGCCGGTAAGGACGCTGAAGCCAAGAAGGCATTGGAACCGGCGGAGCTGGTGAAGTTTGAGCCGACCCTCAAGGTCAGCAAGATCTGGTCCACCAGTGTCGGTAAGGGCGAGGGCCGCATTGGCCTGCGTCAAGTGCCGATGGTGGCTGATGGCCGCGTTTATGCGGCAGCGGTGGAAGGCGGCGTGCATGCGCTGGACCTGCAGACCGGTAGGGAAGTATGGGAATACAAGCCGGCCAAGGAAAAGAAGAAGCCCAAGCTGCGTCTTTCCGGTGGCCCGGGTGTTGGTGAAGGCCTGGTCGTGATCGGTACGCTGGACGGGCAGGTGATCGCTCTGGATGCCAGCAACGGTACCGAGAAGTGGAAGTCCAGGGTGCCAGGGGAAGTGATCGCTGCCCCGGCAATTGCCCAAGGCCTTGTGTTCGTGCGCAGCAATGACGGTCGCACCACCGCGCTGGATGCCGCTACCGGCGAGCAGCGCTGGTTCAACACCCAGGAGCTTCCGTCGCTTACCGTGCGTGGCAACGCGCCGGTGGTGGCTGGCCCGGGTGCGCTGTTCATCGGCAACGACGACGGCACCTTGAGCGCGCTGGCCATGCAGGACGGCCGTCCGCTGTGGGAACAATCAGTAGGTACGCCGGAAGGCCGTACCGAGCTGGAGCGCATGGCCGATATTGACGGCGCGCCGGTGCTGGAAGGTAATACGCTGTACGTGAGCAGCTTCAAGAACGAGACGATGGCCATTGAAGGGCCTACTGGTCGTCCGTTGTGGTCGCGCGATCATGGTGGTGGCGGTGGCGTTGCGGTGACTTCCGGCAACGTCGTCGTGACCGATGGTAAGGGTACGGTTTACGGGCTGGACAAAACGTCCGGTTCGGCGATGTGGTCCCAGCAAGCGCTGGCCCGTCGTTCGGTTACAGGTGCCGCCGTCCAGGGCGACTACGCCGTGGTGGGGGATTACAAGGGTTATCTGCATTGGCTGCGGTTGAGCGATGGCGAGCTGGCCGCGCGTGCGAAGAGTGGCGGTGACGCTCTCCTGGCCGCGCCGGTAGTCGCCGACGGCATCGCGGTGGTGCAGAACGTAGATGGGAAACTGACCGCATTCCGGTTGGCCCAATAAGGAGTACAAGCGATGCTGCCTTTGGTCGCCCTGGTTGGACGGCCGAACGTCGGCAAGTCCACGATTTTCAATGCGCTTACCCGTACGCGCGATGCGCTGGTCCATGATCAGCCCGGGGTTACCCGTGATCGCAACTACGGTGTTTGCCGTCTGAACGAGGACAATCCCTTCCTGCTCGTTGATACCGGCGGTATTGCCGGTGAAGAGGAAGGGCTGGCTGGCGCCACTGCGCGCCAGGCCCGAGCCGCCGCCGGTGAGGCGGATCTGATCGTATTTGTGGTCGACGCGCGTGATGGCACGTCGGCGCTGGATGACGAGATCCTGTCGTGGCTGCGCAAACTTGCGCGGCCGACGTTGCTGTTGATCAATAAGATCGACGGTACGGACGAGAATGCCGTGCGTGCGGAGTTCGCGCGTTACGGTTTCAGTGAAATGCTGATGGTTTCTGCCGCGCACCGGCAGGGGCTGGATGATCTGCTGGACGAGATCGTCGAGCGCCTACCTGAAGAAGGCACGACCGAGACGCTGGACAACGATCCCGCCCGTGTACGCATTGCCTTTGTTGGCCGCCCGAATGTGGGCAAGTCGACCTTGGTGAATCGTGTGCTCGGTGAGGAGCGAATGATTGCATCCGAGGTGCCGGGCACCACGCGCGATTCCATTTCCGTGGACATGGAGCGTGATGGCCAGCTGTACCGGCTGATCGACACCGCTGGCTTGCGTCGCAAGGCGCGCGTGGAAGAAGTCATCGAGAAGTTCAGCGTGGTCAAGACGCTGCGCGCCATTGAGCAGGCCCAGGTTGCGGTGTTGATGTTGGATGCCAATGAGGGCGTGACCGACCAAGACGCAAGCGTGCTGGGGGCGGTGCTTGATGCTGGGCGTGCGTTGGTGATTGCCATCAATAAGTGGGATGGCCTGACCGACTATCAGCGTGAGCAGGCTGAGGCTTTGGTGTCGCGGAAGCTCGGCTTCGTGCCGTGGGCTGAAGTGGTGCGTATCTCGGCCAAGCACGGTTCGGGCCTCAAAGAGTTGTTCCGTGCGGTGCACCGGGCGCATGACTCGGCGACGCATGAGTTCAGTACCAGCGAGGTGAACAAGGCGCTGGAAGTCGCGTACGAAACGAATCCGCCGCCGAGCATTCGTGGCCACGTTTCCAAGTTGCGTTATGTGCATCCGGGCGGCACCAATCCGCCGACATTCATCGTCCACGGTACGCGCCTGAAGGAACTGCCCGATTCGTACAAGCGGTATCTGGAGAACTTCTTCCGCAAGCGCTTCAAGCTGGTCGGTACGCCGGTGAGCTTCCTGTTCCGCGAGGGTGCCAACCCTTACGAGGGTAAGAAGAACCCGCTGACTGATCGGCAGGTCAAGGCCAAACGGCGCTTGATGAAGCACGTGAAGGGCAAGAGGTAATCAAGCAGGGGCGGCCGAAAGGTCGCCCTTTTGCTTTACCTCATAAGTGTCGAGTTTCAGCGGGGTTCCCCTACATGCGGCCGGCAAATTGGGAGGAGGGCGCCGGGCTCAGGCCAAATGAATGCGTCGCACGCAACTCCGAAGTGGACGTCAAACTTCTGAAAACGGCGAAAGCGCTGCTTCACTCACCTCGCGCCCTTCCACGTGCAGCGCGTGCGGCGTCCAGTCATGGATGGGCGACGGCTGGTTAGCCGCACCGCTTTTCAGCAGGAACGGCATGCTTGGTCGATAATCGCGTCCATGAGCATTCGTGAGCTGACCCCGGAGCAAGCCCGCGCCAAGCAGGTGGAAGGCGTGTTGTTGATCGATGTCCGTGAGGCGCATGAGCGCGCTGGCGGCATGGCCGAGGGTGCGCTGGGCATCGCCAAGGGCGATCTGCTTGCCGATCCGGCGCGTTATCTGCCAAGCGCTGATCGCGAGGTCATGTTGATCTGCCAGAGCGGCAAGCGCTCGGGCGATGCCGCTGGGGTGTTAGCCGAAGCCGGCTATACGCGGTTGGAATCGGTGACGGGCGGTACGGTGGCCTGGCGGGTCGAGGGCCTGCCATTGGTGCAACCATTGCTTGATGCGCAGGATCGCGATTTCTACGACCGCTATTCACGACACCTGTTGTTGCCGCAAGTTGGCGAGGCAGGGCAGCGTCGGCTGCAGCAATCGCGCGTACTGGTGCTGGGGGCGGGCGGCCTCGGCGCACCAGCAAGCTTCTATCTGGCAGCCGCCGGGGTAGGGCATCTGCGTATCGTCGATGACGATGTGGTCGAACGCAGCAACCTGCATCGGCAGATCATCCACACCGAGGCGGGTGTCGGGATGCCCAAGGTCGATTCGGCGCGTGACCGATTGCAAGCGCTGAATCCGCAGATCGGGGTGGAGGCCATCCGCGAGCGGGTGACCTCCGACAACATCGACAAGCTGATGCTGGGCGTTGATGTGGTGCTGGATGGCTCGGACAACTTCCCGCTGCGTTACCTGCTCAACGATGCTTGCATCAAGCACGCCAAGCCTCTCGTGTACGCCGCCATCGAGCGCTTCGACGGGCAGGTGAGTGTGTTCGATGCGGGTCGTCAGCGTGGCCTGGCGCCGTGTTACCGCTGTCTGTTCCCCGAGCCGCCGCCGCCAGAGTTTGCGCCGAACTGCTCGGAAGCGGGCGTACTGGGCGTGCTGCCGGGTCTGGCCGGGGTGATGCAGGCGACCGAGGTGCTGAAGCTGCTGTTGGATATCGGGGAGCCGTTGACCGGGCGACTGCTGCGCTTTGACGCGCTGCAGATGCGCTTCCGTGAAACCCGGGTCACTGCCGATCCGGCGTGCCCTGTCTGCGCGCCGGGCGCAGTATTTCCAGGCTATATCGACTACGCTGCGTTCTGCTCGCAGCGGACATGAGTTGATCCGTTCCGGCGCTCGCGCTGGTTGAGTGTGCCCTCGCACTCGAATTGCACACGTTGTGCTTTATCGTGCGCACATTGGATGAGTAGGGTGCGGACATGTCAGCGGAATCCTCAACGGAACTGGTGAAAGTGGTGGCGCTGCTCGGCGCCGCAGTGGTGGCGGTGCCGTTGTTCCGGCGCCTGGGCCTGGGCTCGGTGCTGGGCTATTTCGTTGCCGGCCTGGCGATTGGGCCATTTGGGTTTGGCTGGTTCGCTGAGCCGCAGGCCATCCTGCATGTGGCCGAGTTGGGCGTGGTGATGTTCCTGTTTGTGATTGGGCTGGAGATGCGCCCGTCACACCTGTGGAGCCTGCGCAACGAAATTTTCGGCCTTGGCACGGCACAGATCGTTACCTGTGGTGTGGTGCTGACCGGCATAGCGATGCTGTTCGGCTATCGCCCGCAGGTGGCGTTCATTGCCGCTGCGGGTTTTGTGCTGACGTCCACGGCCGTGGTGATGCAGTTGCTGGCCGAGCGCGGCGATGTCGCGCTGCCATCGGGGCAGAAGATTGTCTCCATCCTGTTGTTCGAGGACCTGCTGATTGTGCCTTTGCTGGCACTGGTGGCATGGATGGCGCCGGTGGATGCAGGCGCGCAGGTGGGCTCGCGTTGGGCGAGCGTTGCCATCGGTGTCGGCGCGATTGTGGGCTTGGTGGTGGTCGGTCGTTACTTGCTCAATCCATTGTTCCGCATTCTGGCCGAATCAAAGGCGCGCGAGGTGATGACCGCCGCTGCGCTTCTGGTGGTATTGGGTGCCGCGTTATTGATGCAGTTGGGCGGGTTGTCGATGGCGATGGGGGCGTTCCTGGCGGGTGTGCTGCTGTCCGAATCCACTTTCCGCCACCAGATTGAAGCTGACATCGAACCGTTCCGGGGAATCCTGCTGGGTCTGTTTTTTCTCAGCGTGGGCATGGCGCTGGATCTGTCTGTGGTCGCTTCGAACTGGAAGCTGATTGCTCTGTTGGTGCCGGCGATGATGCTTGCCAAGGGGTTATGCATTTACGGTGTGGCGCGGGTGATGGGCAGTGACCACCGGCAGGCGTTGGACCGTGGCGTGTTGATGGCGCAGGGCGGCGAGTTTGCCTTTGTGTTGTTCGCTGCGGCAGCCAGCGCCGGGGTAATCGATACCGCGGTCAATGCCAACCTCACGGCCGTGGTGGTGTTGTCGATGGCATTGACGCCGCTGTGCATGCTGGTCTACCGCCTGTTGGTCAAGGAGGGGCTGGTTTCAACCGAGGGCGTAGAGGCAGCGGATGGCCTCAGTGGGAGTGTGTTGGTGATTGGCTTTGGTCGTTTCGGCCAGGTGTCCAGTCAGTCATTGCTGGCGCGCGATGTGGACGTGACCATCATCGACAACGACATCGCGATGATCCGTAGTGCCGCCGATTTCGGTTTCAAGATTTATTACGGCGACGGCACACGGTTGGACGTGCTGCGTGCATCGGGCGCGGAAACGGCGCGCGCCATCGCGGTATGCGTGAACGACCGTGCCGCCGCAGACCGCATCGTCGAGCTCGCCGCGCATGAGTTTCCGCAGGCCAAACTGCTGGTGCGCTCGTATGACCGTGAGCATTCGTTGTCACTGATACACGCTGGCGTGGATTTCCAGATCCGCGAGACCTTCGAGTCGGCGGTGGAATTCGGGCGAGCCGCCTTGTTGCAGCTAGGCGCAGAGGAAGATGAGGCCGACCTGGTGGCGCGTGAGATCCGGCGCCGTGATGCCGAACGATTTGAGCTGGAAATTGCCGGCGGCGGGCTCAAAGCGGGCGTCGGCTTGTTGTACGGCAATGCGACTGTGGCGCCGAAACCCACGCCGACCCCATTCACTCCGCCGCGTCGTGAATCGCGCACGTTGAACCCTGACGCGGTGACTGGCGTGGCGCCGGATACGGAGGCGCGCTAAGTGTCGCAGGCCGGCCGGGCGGCTGCGGGATGTGGCAGCAGGCGTAATCAGGGACAATAGCCGCCCCCGCATTCGCCCCACACCTCATGACTGTCCCAGCCGACACCGCCGTGCAGACCTCCCGCATTCTTGATGGCCGCCGTATCGCCGAGGAACTCCTCGACGACCTGAAGGTGCGCGTGGATGCCCGCTTGGCGGCAGGCCGGTCGCGTCCGGGCTTGGCCGTGGTACTGGTCGGTGGCGACCCGGCGTCGGCTGTGTACGTGCGCAACAAGCGCCGTGCTGCTGAAAAAGTGGGTATCGAGGCGTTCGATTACGACCTGCCAGCCGGTACCAGCGAAGCTCAGCTGCTGGAGCTGATTGATGCACTCAATGCTGACCCGAAAATCCACGGCATCCTGATCCAGCTGCCGCTGCCGGGCATTCCGGACGCGAACCGGCTGATCCAGCGGATTGACCCGCGTAAAGATGTGGACGGCTTCCATCCGCAGAACGTCGGCCACCTGGTGCTGCGTGAATTCGGGCTGCGTCCGTGTACGCCGCGTGGCATCACCACGCTGCTGGGCCACACCGACCAGCCGGTGCGCGGACGCAACGCGACCATCGTTGGCGTCAGCAATCACGTGGGTCGCCCCATGGGCCTGGAGCTGCTGATTGCGGGTTGCACGGTCACCAGCTGCCACAAATTCACCCCGCGCGCGGAGTTGGAGCGTGCGGTGCGCAACGCCGACATCCTCGTGGTGGCGGTGGGCATTCCGCAGTTGATTCCGGGTGAGTGGGTGAAGCCGGGTGCGGTGGTGATCGATGTGGGCATCAACCGCTTGGAGGACGGCCGTCTGGTGGGTGACGTGGGCTTTGAGGCTGCTGCCCAGCGCGCCAGCTGGATTACTCCTGTGCCGGGCGGTGTTGGCCCGATGACGGTGGCGACGCTGATGCAGAACACGATTGAAGCGGCTGAGGCTGCTGGCTGAAAACCTGCTGCTTCGCCGTCTTCTTGCTGGCATTTATGCCCAAGATAGGCGGAGGGCGGAAATCGGTTGCCTGTGCGCCGAACGCTCGCGTAATCCACTCCCTCCCTTTTTGGTCGGCCAAGGGGAGGGCGGGGAGGGATGAGGGGCTTCTTCCCCCAGTAGCTGAATTACATTTCCCCGCGCGACACTGCATCGCACCTGCCCCCTGCCATCGGCGGGAAATTAAGGGTAAAATGTCGCGCTTCCCCACATCTCGGGTATGCCGATGCTGCGCATCCAGGCTGAAGCACTCACGTACGACGACGTTTCCCTCGTCCCCGCACATTCCACGATCCTGCCCAAGGATGTCGACCTCGGAACGCGCCTGACGCGCGACCTGCGGTTGAAGTTGCCGATTATCTCGGCCGCCATGGATACCGTCACCGAAGCCCGATTGGCTATTGCCATGGCACAGCTCGGTGGCATCGGCATCGTCCACAAGAACCTGACCGTCGAGCAGCAAGCTGCCGAAGTGGCCAAGGTCAAGAAGTTCGAGTCCGGTGTCATCCGCGACCCGATCACGGTCGGTCCGGAAACCACCATCCGCGACGTACTGGCACTCACCCAGGCGCACAACATCTCCGGCGTGCCGGTGGTGGGCAGCGACGGCATGTTGGCCGGCATCGTCACGCACCGTGACATGCGCTTTGAAACCGAGTTGGATGATCCGGTCCGTCACATCATGACCAAGAAGGATCGCCTGATCACGGTGAAGGAAGGCGCTGCATCGGACGAAGTCTTGTCGCTGCTGCACCGTAACCGCATCGAAAAGGTGCTGGTGGTCAACGACGCGTTTGAACTGCGCGGCCTGATCACCGTCAAGGACATCCAGAAGAAGACCGACAACCCCAATGCTGCCAAGGATGCTGCAACGCGTCTGTTGGTGGGCGCTGCGGTGGGTGTCGGTGGCGATACCGATCGTCGCGTCGAAGCGCTGGTCGCTGCCGGTGTTGACGTGCTGGTGGTCGACACCGCGCACGGCCATTCGCAGGGCGTGCTGGACCGCGTGCGCTGGGTGAAGAAGAACTTCCCGCATGTGCAGGTGGTCGGCGGCAATATCTGCACCGGCGAAGCGGCACTGGCGCTGCTTGATTGCGGCGCGGATGCGGTCAAGGTGGGTATCGGCCCGGGCTCGATCTGCACCACGCGCGTGGTCGCCGGTGTCGGCGTGCCGCAGATCACCGCCATCGACCTGGTTGCCGAAGCCCTGCAGGAGCGCATCCCGCTGATCGCTGACGGTGGCATCCGTTATTCCGGCGACATCGGCAAGGCATTGGCTGCTGGCGCATCGACGGTAATGATCGGCGGCCTGCTGGCCGGTACCGAGGAGTCGCCGGGCGAGAGCGAGCTGTTCCAGGGCCGGTCGTACAAGAGCTACCGTGGCATGGGCTCGTTGGCTGCGATGGAGAAGGGGTCCAAGGACCGCTACTTCCAGGACGCTACGACCGCCGACAAGCTGGTGCCGGAAGGTATCGAAGGCCGCGTGCCGTACCGTGGACAGGTGGGTGGCATCATCCATCAGCTCATCGGTGGCCTGCGCGCGACCATGGGCTACGTCGGTTGCGCCACCATCGAAGACATGCGCACCCAGCCCAAATTCGTGAAGATCAGTGGCGCTGGGCAACGTGAGAGCCACGTCCACGACGTGCAGATCACCAAAGAGCCGCCGAACTACCGCGCT
This sequence comes from Stenotrophomonas sp. Iso1, assembly GCF_027497995.1. Lineage (GTDB taxonomy): Bacteria > Pseudomonadota > Gammaproteobacteria > Xanthomonadales > Xanthomonadaceae > Stenotrophomonas. The sequence goes on from NZ_JAODBT010000002.1 coordinate 582,175, forward strand.
TGATACGGTGGCGCCGATGACGACGCCGGTGTATCTGCGGGTGCTTCTGGTGGCGGGCCTGGGGATGGTGTCTGTTGGCTGTGCTGCCGGGGTGGAAGCCCCGGTAGCGGCTACTGCAGCTGTTCCGGAAGGGCGCGCCCTGTGCAGCAACCTCCAGCTCGACATTCCGAAGGGATGGACGCTGGAGTCGGTAGGACAAGCCCGTTGGCGGCTGCTACCGCCGCAGGCGTCCAGCTACGAAGGATGGCTTGTCTGCACGAAGCGCGACGGGCCGGATCTGACCACTGACGCGATCGTAAGTGAGAACGCGCAGCACCTGGGCTGGTCGGCGACCGTCCTTCCCGAAGCTGGCGCCGCGATCAAGCATGTTGCATTCACTGATGGACCCATCGCAGGCATGGGCTCGTTCAACATCTACTGCAAGCAGTACGCGCTGGACGATGAGCGGTTCGAAACCTGTTGGTGGACTGACCCTTACCCGCGTCGCCAGCAGCGTGCAGATGGGTACATCGGTGAACGCTGGTCCGCGCTGGACGAGGTGGCGGTGGCTCAGCGCAATGAGTTGGCCGCCAGCGTGACGCGATCTTTCTACATTCATCCCACTCCCGAGCGGCCGCATGACCAACATCCATAACGACAAGATCCTCATCCTCGATTTCGGCGCTCAGTACACGCAGCTGATCGCGCGTCGCATCCGTGAATTTGGCGTGTACTGCGAAATCTGGGCGTGGGACCACGATCCGGCCGAGATCGCCGCTTTTGGTGCCAAGGGCATCATTCTGTCTGGCGGCCCGGAAACCACTACGTTGCCGGGCGCGCCGGCCGCACCGCAGGAAGTGTTCGACAGCGGCTTGCCGTTGCTGGGCATTTGCTACGGCCTGCAGACCATGGCCAAGCAGTTGGGGGGTGGCACTGAAGCTGCTGACCAGCGCGAGTTCGGTCATGCCGAGGTGAAGCTGCAGGGCAATGATGCGCTGCTGGGTGGGCTGTCCGACCACGGCGGCGAGCCGCGTCTGGATGTGTGGATGAGCCATGGCGACCACGTCACGCACGTGCCACCGGGCTTCGCCATCACCGCCGTGACCGATCGCATTCCGGTGGCTGCCATGGCCAACGAAGAGAAGCGTTGGTATGGCGTGCAGTTCCACCCGGAAGTGACCCACACCAAGCAGGGATCGGCGCTGCTCAAGCGTTTCGTTACCGACATCTGCGGTTGCGCCACGTTGTGGACCGCAGCCAACATCATCGACGACCAGATCGCCCGCGTGCGCGAGCAGGTTGGCAGTGATGATGTGATCCTGGGTCTGTCCGGCGGTGTTGATTCGTCGGTGGTCGCGGCACTGCTGCACAAGGCCATCGGCACGCAGTTGACCTGCGTGTTCGTCGACACCGGCCTGTTGCGCTTCCAGGAAGGCGACCAGGTCATGAAGATGATGGCCGACAACATGGGCGTGAAGGTTGTGCGTGTGAATGCAGCCGACCGCTATTTCAAGGCACTGGAAGGCGTCAGCGATCCGGAAGCCAAGCGTAAGACCATCGGCAACCTGTTCATTGACATCTTCGATGAAGAGTCGAACAAGCTCAGCAACGCCAAGTGGCTGGCGCAGGGCACGATCTATCCGGACGTGATTGAGTCGGCCGGTAGCAAGACCGGCAAGGCGCACGTCATCAAGAGTCACCACAATGTGGGTGGCCTGCCGGAGAACATGAAGCTCAAGTTGGTAGAGCCGCTGCGCGAGTTGTTCAAGGACGAAGTGCGTCGCCTTGGCGTCGAGCTCGGCCTGCCGCGTGCGATGGTCTACCGCCATCCGTTCCCAGGCCCGGGTCTGGGCGTGCGCATTCTTGGCGAAGTGAAGCGTGAGTACGCTGAATTGCTGGCCAAGGCTGATGCCATCTTCATTGAAGAGTTGCGCGCCGCTGATCTGTACGACAAGACCAGCCAGGCATTCGCGGTGTTCCTGCCGGTGAAGTCGGTCGGTGTGGTCGGCGATGCGCGTGCATATGAGTGGGTGATCGCACTGCGTGCGGTGGAAACCATCGACTTCATGACCGCGCACTGGGCGCACCTGCCGTACGACTTCCTCGGCCGCGTGTCCAACCGCATCATCAACGAACTGCGTGGCGTTTCGCGCGTGGTCTACGACATCTCTGGCAAGCCGCCAGCGACGATTGAGTGGGAATGAGTTGAATAACAAAGGCGCCGAAAGGCGCCTTTGTTTTTGAGGCACGGCGCGGGGTGAATCGCGAGATCGAGGCGGGCATGGTTCCGCAGGACTGGGCGACAAAACGCGGCGGCGTGGCTGCGGAAGCTGGGCGTTTCCTGTTTGGTTTTGCTCTGCCTTGGTCGTCATGCTAGGATATTGGAATGACCATTCCACAATAGAGCGAGCAGGAGCCATTCCCGTTCCTCTCGAGCGCCGCCATGAGCACTGAAAAACCGTCCTATCCGGGTCGCCCGCGGCAGTTTGAAGACGAGGACGTCATTGATGCCGCCGTGGCGGTATTCAGTGCCAATGGTTTTGCCGGTACGTCGGCGCAGGATCTCTGTGACGGCACCGGGCTGGGGCGTGGCAGCCTGTACAACGCCTTTGGCAGCAAGCAGGGCCTGTACGAACAGGCTTTGCTGCGCAGCCATGAGCAGACGATGGCTGCGCAGCTGGCCATTCTCATGCAGCCGGGCCCGGTAAAAGCCAGGTTGCACACTCTGCTGCTGTGGGGCATGGACGAAGACTTCTCCCAGCCGGGACAGCACGATGCAATGGTGCTTTTCTCCGCGCTGGAGCGTGGCAGCAAGGATGAAGCCGTCGCCACGCTGAATCACGAGTACCGACAGCGACTGGAGCAGACGCTGGTTTCAGTGTTTGCCGAAGGCCAGCGAAACGGCGAGGTTGGCGACCGGGCTTCGGCGCTGCAGATGGCCCGTGGTTTTCTGGCGGGTTACTACGGCCTGCGCGTACTGAGCCGGAACGTCCCGGACAGGGCGGTTCTCGAAGATGTCGTCGCTGGCCTGTTGATCAATCTCTAGGCCACGACGGCCGGCATTCTGTTCGCCGCGTTTTGCCTATTTTTGTAACGTTAATTCCATTATTAGAAGAAGATCCATAAGTATGTCGTCGTCAAAGAGTTTGCCGATTTCAGTCTACGTGCTGGGTTTGGCCATATTTTCCCTGGGCACTGCCGAGCTGATGGTCGCCGGCATGATGTCCACCTTGTCCGATGCGTTCGGCGTCACGGTGGGTGAGGTCGGCCACCTGATCTCGTATTACGCCTTCGGCGTGATGTTGGGCGGCCCGATCCTGACCTATGCCTTCTTGAAGCTGAAAGTCCCGTACCGGTCTACGTTGCTGTGGCTGTTGGCCCTGTATGTGGTTGCGCAGGGCCTGAGCGCGTTCAACTCGGACTACCACGTGCTGGTGGCCATTCGTCTCATTACCGGCGTGCTGTGCGCAGGTTGTCTGAGCCTTTCACTGGCGACCAGCATGGCGCTGGTTTCCACGGAAAACCGCCCGCTCGCCGCCTCGGTGGTGATTGGCGGCTTCATGGTCTCCAACGTGTTTGGCGTTCCCCTTGCCACCATCGTCGACCAGTACTGGGGTTGGCGTGTCGCCTTTGGCCTGGTGGCGGTGCTGGTTCTGGTCTGCTTGTTCGCTCTGGTCCGTCTGCTCCCGCACCTGGCCGGCGGCGGCACGCTCAAGATGGAAGAAGAGCTCAAGGCTTTCCGGAACAAGGCCTATTGGAAAGCCTGTGCCACCAGTTGCCTGATCCTCGGTGCCAGCTTTGCCGCTTTCAGCTACTTCGTGCCGGTGCTGGTGGATGTGACAGGTTTCAGCATGACGGTGGTGCCGTTCATCCTGATGGTCTACGGCCTCTCCAACATTGTGGGCAACGTGATCACCGGTCGCCTTGCCTACCGCCACAGCCTGGCCATCATGGTTATCGGGCTGAGCGTGCTCACTGTGTCGTTGTTCGGCATGGCGATGTTCGCTGAGTACAAATGGGTGGCGATCCTGGCTGTGGTCCTGATCGGCCTGTCCGGCGTCCCGATGAACCCGGCAATGATGGCGCGCATCGTCAGCGTCGCCCATCCCGGCCCGATGGTGAATGCCGTGCACACCTCGGTGATCAATATCGGCCTGGGGGGCGGTTCCTATCTGGGTGGCATGGCGATTTCCGCTGGTTACGGTCTGCGCTCGGCGCTGTGGATCGGTTTGGTGCTCGCCGTACTGGCGCTGCTGTCGGTGCTGCCGTACTTACGGGCTGGCCGGAAGGGCTGGGATTGAGGGCGAGCAGGTCTGCTGCAGCTCGCCCACGATATCTTCGGCAAGCCGCCGGCGACGAGAGTGAGTGCGAGTGAGTTGAACGACAAAGGCGCCGTAAGGCGCCTTTGTGTATGTGGTCTTGTGTACATCTAAAGCACCGTCGGGCCGGGCTCGATAGCGAAACTGCGGTTGGTGCCCTGGAAGTGCTGCCCACCATTGCCGAAAACCTATGCGTTCGAGGCAGGATGGTTTCGCGAGCGAGGCCGCTTCTACAGTGCAAGGACAATGAAGAGCGGTGGCAGCGCTATGTAGTGGTGGCAACGCAATAAAGAAGGCCCCACATTGCGGGGCCTATCGATCAACTGGCTGCGCTCAAGGGCGCGGCGCTGTCCTTGAGCTTCGGCCAGCGCTTGAGGATGGCGTCGCGAATTCCGGCGGCGTCGATGCCGGCTTCGGCCAGCAGATCTTCGCGGCTGGCATGGTGCTGGAAGCTGTCCGGCAGGCCGAGGTGCAGCACCTGCATCAACACTGCTTCGGCATTGAGTAGTTCGGACACGCCGGAACCTGCGCCGCCTGCGACCACGTTGTCCTCGACAGTGACGAAACCTTCGTGGGTGCGGGCCAGTTCCAGCAGCATCGTCTTGTCCAGCGGCTTGATGAAACGCATGTTGACCACGCTCAGGCCGAGTTCGCGACCCACCTGTTCGGCAGCGGTGAGGGTCGAGCCGAAGGCGAGGATGGCGATACGGCTGCCTTGATGCCGCAACTGCGCCTTGCCGATTTCCAGTGTGGACAGATCCGTGCCGACGGCTGCACCCGGGCCGGTACCGCGCGGGTAGCGCACTGCGGCGGGGCCGTCGTACTGCAGGCCGGTGCTGAGCATCTGGCGGCATTCGGCTTCGTCGCCCGGTGCCATCACCACCATGTGCGGCACGCAGCGAAGGAAGCTCAGGTCGAGGTTGCCGGCGTGGGTCGCGCCGTCCGGGCCGACCACGCCCGCGCGGTCAATGGCAAACAGCACATCCAGCTTCTGCACGGCGACGTCATGCACCAGCTGGTCGTAGGCGCGCTGCAGGAACGTGGAGTAGATGGCGACGACCGGCTTGGAGCCCTGGGTTGCCATGCCGGCGGCCAGCGTCACTGCGTGCTGCTCGGCGATAGCCACGTCGAAGTAGCGTTCCGGGTATTCCTTGCTGAAGCGCACCAGGCCGGAGCCTTCGCGCATGGCCGGTGTGATGGCCAGCAGTTGCGGTTCGGCAGCGGCGGCGTCGCACAGCCAGTCACCGAAGATGTCGGTGTAGGTCGGCTTCTTCGGTGCGCTTTTGGTTGGCAGGCCTTTGCTTGGGTCGAATGGACCGACGGCGTGGTAGCCGATCTGGTCGTCTTCGGCCGGCTCGTAGCCTTTGCCCTTGGTGGTCATGATGTGCAGCAGCTGCGGGCCCTTGGTGTCCTTCAGACGCTTGAGGGTGGACAGCAACAGCGGCAGGTCATGGCCGTCGATGGGGCCGGTGTAATGGAAGCCCATCTGCTCGAAGGCGGTGGAGGGCACGAACATGCCTTTCCACTGTTCTTCCCAACGCTTGACGAAGCGTGCTGGCGGGCTGTGCTTGTCGCCGAGAATCTTCTTGCCACCTTCGCGCAACGCATTGAGCGTACGACTGGCGGTGGCGCGGCCGAGCATCTTGGTCAGCCCACCTACCGCTTCGGAGATGGACATGTTGTTGTCGTTGAGCACGACCAGCACGTTCGGCTCGTCGTCCATGCCGCCGGCGTGTGCCAGCGCTTCGAACGCCATGCCGGCGGTCATCGCGCCGTCGCCGATCACCGCGACCACCTTGCGGTCATCGCCCTGGCGTTGACGGGCAATGGCCATGCCCAGTGCGGCGGAAATGGAGGTCGAGGAATGGCCGACCCCAAACGTGTCGTACTCGCTTTCCTCGCGCTTGGGGAAGGGCGCAACGCCATCCTTCTGCTTGACCGTGTGGATGCTGTCGCGACGGCCGGTGAGGATCTTGTGTGGGTAGGTCTGGTGGCCTACGTCCCACACCAGCTGATCAATTGGTGTGTTGAACAGGTAATGCAAGGCGACAGTAAGTTCGATCACCCCCAGACCGGCTGCGAAGTGACCGCCGCTCTTGCCGACTGATTCGATCAGGTAGGCACGCAGCTCGCCCGCTACCGCGCCCAGTTCGGTTTCATCGAACGTGCGCAGGTCGTCGGGATTCTGGACGCGCGAGAGGCGCGGATAGCAGGCAGAGTCGATCATTTTCTTCGTGTTTCAAGCGAATCGGTATTTTGGCCGCCAACCGGGGGTGGGGCAAGCAAAGCGCGGCCTTTGTGAGGAGTAGATGACGGAGATTGGAGCCAATCTGAAGTGTCAGTTCAGGTTGGCATCTGCGGTGACGTGTTTTTGGCGTTTGCACGCGAATGAAACAGGCAGTGACGGGCGCTTCTCAGGCGCTGCGGCGCAACGCGTTCTTGGGCAGCTGCGCCTTCAGGAACGCCATCTGGTCGGCCAGGATATTGCGATTGGACAGGATCAGATGTTCGATCCAGCTGGGCCGGTAGGGCACGGCGAGCAGTGGCATGTTGGCCTGCTGCGGGGTGCGGTTGCTTTTGCGTGAATTGCAGTGGAAGCAGGCGCTGACCACGTTCTCCCAAGTGTCCAGCCCACCTTTGGAGATAGGCATGACGTGGTCGCGGGTGAGGTGCGGGCGGCTGAACTGGTGCCCGCAGTACAGGCAGAGCTGCGCGTCGCGGGCAAACAGCGCGGTATTGGTCAGGTTGGGCGTGGGCGCAATGGCGCGCGAACGGGCAAAGCCACGCGAGGCGATGATCGGATGCAGGTCGAGGCCGCTGCGTAGGCCGCTGTCGCGATTGGTGGCGCCGTGGATGTGCAGACAGGGGTCGCCCAGCGTCCAGGCCACTGCGTCACGCACGTAAAGGCAGGCGGCATCCTGCCAGTTGATCCAGTCCAGCACCCGGCCATGCGCGTCCAGTGACAGCAGTCGCACGGAACCCAGGCGGTGAAGTGGCGGCGGAAGCGAAAACCCGGCCAGCGGAGCAGTGGTGTCGGCTCCGGTATCGATCAGACTACGCGGTGTAGTGTCTGTCTCCATCGGGAAAACAGCTTATACACGAAGCGTGACAATTTGTGTAAATGCGAAGCAGTTGGGGGAGTGGGCGACGTGGGCGGCGCCGCAAAAGTTGCCGACTGAAGTGAAGAAGCAGTCCTCGCCTGAATCCCCGTGTCGAGCCCGGGCCCTTGCGCTGGCGCAAGGGCATTTGACGGGCAGCGAACGTGCCGTTCGCAATCTGCCCCTGCTGCCCGGTTTGCGGGAGAGGGGCTTGGGATTGCTGCTGCGTGGGTTTAGTCGCCGAAGCGGACCGAATCCATTGCCATCAGCGACTCGGCGCCGCTTTCCATGCTGGCGGCGTGGGTGAGGGTGCGCGGCAGCACGCGGGCGAAGTAGAAACGCGCGGTTTCCAGCTTGGCCTGTTTAAAGCTGTCGGTATGACCGGAGGTCTGCGTGGCGACCACGGCGCGAGCCCACCAGTAAGCCAGGGCCACGTAGCCGCTGTAGAACAGGTAGTCCCAGCTGGCTGCGCCCAATTCTTCCGGATTGGCGGCAGCGCGCTGCAGTACGTTCACCGTCAGCTTGCCCCATTCCTTGGACTTGGCGCCCAGCACTGGCAGGAACTCCGCCACGGCCGGGTTGTTGGCGTTGTCGGCGATGAACTGCTCAACCTCGGCCAGGAACAACTTCAGCCCCGCACCTTGCGAGGCTGCGGTCTTGCGCCCGATCAGGTCCAGTGCCTGGATGCCGGTGGTGCCTTCGTACAAAGTGGTGATGCGTGCATCGCGGGCGAACTGCTCCATGCCGTGCTCGGCGATGTAGCCATGGCCGCCAAAAACCTGCTGGCCGTTGTAGGTGGCTTCAATGCTCCACTCGGTGAGGCAGGCCTTGACGATCGGGGTCAGGAAGCTGACCAGCGTGTCGGCGTCGGCGCGGGCCTTTTCGTCGCTGGCATGCTGCGCGGCATCAAGCTGGGTGTAAGCGTGGGCGGCGAGCAGGCGGCCGCCTTCGGTCAGTGCCTTGGTGGTCAGCAGCATGCGACGCACGTCCGGCTGGACGATGATCGGGTCGGCCGGCTTGTCCGGCAGTGCCGGGCCCTTGGGTGAGCGCGACTGCAGGCGGTCACGCGCATACGCCAGTGCACCCTGATAAGCGCGCTCGGATTGCGCCAGGCCTTGCACGCCAACGCCGAGGCGGGCGGAGTTCATCATCACGAACATCGCCATCAGGCCCTTGTGCGGCTGGCCGACGAGGTAACCTTCGGCGCCGTCGAAATTCATCACGCAGGTGGACGAGCCGTGGATGCCCATCTTGTGCTCAAGCGCGCCGCAGCGCAGCGCGTTGCGTTCGCCCTGTGAGCCATCGCGGGCCACCTTGAACTTGGGAGTGACGAACAGCGAGATGCCCTTCGGACCGGCTGGGGCATCAGGCAGCTTGGCCAGCACCAGATGCACGATGTTGTCGCTGAGGTCGTGCTCGCCGGCAGTGATGAAAATCTTGGTGCCGGTGATCGAATAACTACCGTCTGCATTCGGCTCAGCGCGGGTCTTGAGCAGGCCAAGGTCGGTGCCGGCGTGCGGTTCGGTCAGGCACATGGTGCCGGTCCAGTTGCCGGCTACCAGCGGCTTGAGGAAAGCTTCCTTCTGCCAGTCCTCGCCGTAATGCTTGAGTGCTTCCACCGCGCCGTGCGACAGCATTGGGAACAGGCTCCAGGCCAGGTTGGCCGACGACACCATTTCGCTCAGTGCCATGCCCAGTGTGCCCGGCATGCCCTGGCCGCCGAACTCCGGCGATGCGGTCAGGCCGGTCCAGCCGCCGTCAACGAACTGTGCATAGGCTTCCTTGAAGCCCGGTGCGGTGGTGACGTCGCCGGTGGCCTTGTCGAGCTTGCAGCCAGTTTCATCGCCAATGGCGTTCAGCGGCGCCAGCACGGCGGTGCTGAAACGGGCGGCTTCTTCCAGTACGGCGTCGATGACATCGGCGCTGGCGTCTTCAAGACCCATCGCGGCAAACAGGGATTCAGCCTTGAGCACGTCGTGCAGGGCGAAGCGGAGGTCGGTAACGGGGGCTTTGTAGTTGCTCATCAGAACGATCTCGAACGATGCGGGAAACGGGGTTGGCAGCTCAGCGCAGCACGCCGGGTAGACCCGGTGCCTGGTTGAGACTGTTGCGGGATTTGACCTCGAAGCTGCGCTGCTTCTTCTCTTCCGGTGTGGCACTGATGGTGCCTTCCAGTTCGTAGAACAGCGAGCGGCCGCCGGCCAGGGAATCGGCCATCACGATGCGGGCCGAGGACGCCGGCTGCAGGTGGACCTTGATGACATCGGCCGATTCTGGGCCGATCGACAGGGCCGGCGTGGCGCTGAGCGTGCCGGCGCTTTCATCGCCGACCTTGACTGTCAGCGAGACCGTGTCAAAGCGCATCGGCATGGAGCTGTAATTGCGCAGGCGCAGCTCGACATCCCAGCTGCCGTCATTGCCGACGGTGAGCTGCTGGATGCTGGCGGCTGGTTCCGACACGCGCTTGACCGCTCCACCGCCACAGGCAGCAAGGGCAAGCGTGAGCGCGGTGATCAGGACGTACTTGGGGCGAAAGCGCATGTGGCGCGGACCTCCGATCCGGGTAAGTTGTCGCCGAAGGATACTACGGCGTATGGCGGGCTGCGCGAGCGCAGGTATGCAAACCTGGGAAACAATGTGCGCGTCGCATGGCGGAACCTGCGCGCCCGTGCATCAAAGCATGCAAGGGGCAGTAGTTGCCGCTTTTCGCGACATTTTCTGGGGATACATCAATGCGTTCATTCAAGTTGTTGCCGCTTGCAAGCGCTATCCGCGGCGGTTTGGCAGTCGTGGCCCTGTGTACCGCCGTTCCGGCGCTGGCAGCGCCACCGCAGTTCGATATCGATGCGGGCAACATCGAGGATGTACTTCCTGAATTCGCCCGCCAGGCGGGCATTCAGATCATTGCACCGGCACATTCGGGCGCACAGGGGCGCATGGCGGTGGCCCAGCTTAAAGGCCAGATGGACGCACGCCAGGCGCTGAGCCGGCTGCTGGACGGCACCGGCTTGACCGTGGCCTCGGACGATGGCCGCACCATCACCCTGCGCGCGGCCTCGCCGATGCTTGCGTCGCTGGGTGGGCTGGGCGGGCTGGGCCTGACCCAGGCGGCTCAGACCGAGCCGGTGGCCGCCGAACCGGCAGCGCCGGCCAATCCGAACGTAAGCACGCTGGACCAGATCACCGTGGTCGGCAGCCAGATCAAGGGCAGCAAGTCGGCCGCGATCCTGCCGGTGACCACATTGCAGGCCGAGCAGATCGAAGCCACCGGCGCGGTGTCCGGTGATGACCTGTACCGCTCGATCCCGCAGATGGGCGACGTGTCCTTCAGCGGCACCAATGGCGGCAACAGCTCCAATTACGCGCGTGGCGACATTGCCTCGGTCAACCTGCGTGGCCTGGGCGTGGGCAATACCCTGCTGCTGATCAACGGCCGCCGTACCGTCGTGCATCCGATGAGCCAGGCCGACGGCAATCTGGTGCCGGTGCTGACCTACAACGCCAACGCGGTGCCAGTGTCCAACTTGCGCCGAGTGGAAGTGCTGCTCGATGGCGCTGCGGCGATCTACGGCACCGATGCGGTGGCCGGCGTGGTCAACAACGTGCTGCGCGACGACATGGACGGCGGCACCATCAGTGTGCAGAAGGGCTTCGGTGAAGGGACCGACCTGAGCGATGTCGGCGTCAATGGCATGTGGGGCAAGAACTCCGAAGACCTGCGCTCCAACATCACCATTGCGTTCAATTACTACAACACCACTGGCTTGAACTCGCTGGACCAGGATTGGACGCGCGATGGCAACCGTGCCGCCGATTTCATGGGTACGCCGTTTGAAGGCTTGCCCGGCGTGGACAACCGCAACACCAACAGTCCCTGGGGCAATTTCACTGCCAATGGCCCACGGGTTTCGCGCAACGGCACCTGGCTGACCACCGCCGCCGGTGCCTTCCATGTGCAGCCGACCACCAATAGCGGCTGCGGCGCGACCATCGCCGATGGCGTATGCGTGCAGTCCGGCAGCAAGGCCACCTCGGGCGTCGACGCCAACCTGCGTGACAACCAGCAGTCGCAGCACCCGCTGTCGATCACCCCGGATGTGCGCCGCCTCAACCTGTTTGTCACCGGCAAGCACGACTTTGACAACGGCATTTCGTTCTTCAGCGAAGCCGGCCTGTACAACTCGCGTGCCTACAGCCTGCAGAACGGCGTCAACACCATCACCGCGCTGCCGATGACAGTGGCTGCGAGCAATTACTGGAACCCGTTTGGTGCGATGTACCTGCCGGACGGCTCGCTCAACCCGAACCGCCTGCAGGGCTTGAACGTCGGCCAGGATGGCGTGCCAGTCACCATCACCAGCTATCGCTTCGAGCGCCCGACCCGTATCGAGGTCAACAACACCCAGGTCCGTGCCTTGGCTGGCCTGCGTGGTTTCCACTACGGCTTTGACTGGGAAAGCGCCGCGCTGTACTCCAAGGCCAAGGTCAAGGACACGCAGGATGCGGTGAGCATGTCGTTGTTCCAGCAGGCATTGGCTAACCCGACTGCGAGTGCTTACAACCCGTTCTGCGGTGGCTGCAACGACTGGGACAAGCTGGACCAGTTTTTCTACAAGGCCAAGCGTACGGCCCAAACCGAGCTGTTCCTGTGGGACTTCAAGGTCTCGCGTCCGGACCTGTTCAAGACCTGGGCCGGTGAGGTGGGCATGGCAGCCGGTTTCGAGATCCGTCACGAAACCCAGAGCGATGATCGCGACTCACGCGTCGACGGCTCGGTGACCTTCACCGACGCCATCACCGGTGTGGCATACCCCAGCGACATGTACGGCGTGAGCCCGACCCCGGACACCTACGGTTCGCGTACGGTTGCCGGTTTGTTCGCCGAGTTCTCGGTGCCGTTGGTGTCGCCGGAAATGAATGTGCCGCTGGTGCGTTCGCTGGACCTGCAGTTGGCCGGCCGTGCCGAGCGCTACAACGACTTCGGCAATGTCGCCAAGCCGAAGGTGGCGCTGGGTTGGCAGATCTTCGACGGCCTGACGCTGCGCTCGTCATGGGCAAAGGGTTTCCGTGCACCGAACCTGGAGCAGATCAACGCCACGGTGGTGAGCCGTTCCAACAACCGCACCGATTACATCCAGTGCGAGGCCGATGCGCGTAGCGGTGCGCAGGCGTCGGTTGCCGGTTGCGGCGGCTACACGTATTCGACCACCGCGCGTCGCTCTGGCAACCCGGACCTGAAGCCAGAAACCTCCACCAATACCAGCGCCGGTCTGGTGTTCCAGCCGCGCTTCATCCCGGAGAACTACGGCCGTTTCACCTTCGCGGTGGATTACTACAAGTATGAGCAGGAAGGCATCATCGGCCTGTTCGGCGAAGGCAACGCGCTGATCCTGGATTACATCCTGCGCCAGCAGGGCGGCAGCAACGCCGCCGTCGTGCGTGCCGATGCCACTGCCGACGAGATTGCACGCTTCGCCGGGACTGGACTCAGCCCGGCTGGCAAGGTGCTTTACGTCACTGACCAGTACGTCAATCTGGAGCCGCAGACGCTGCGTGGCGTGGATTACAACTTCAGCTGGAATTCGCCGGAAACCCGCATCGGCCGTTTTGATGTGTCGGTTACCGGTACGCACCTGATCGAGTTCTATCGCCAGCGTTCACCGGCGCTGCAGGCGTTGGAGGATGCCAAGGCCAGCGGCTTGGTGGATCCGTCCATCCGCATCACCGGCGGTGGTGATCTGATTGGCAACGGCGGCAACCCGGAATGGAAGTGGGCCAGTACGTTGACGTGGCGTTACCAGCAACTGTCGGTGGGCGCCACCGCGCGTTACGCCAGCTCCTATGTTGAGAATGGTCTGACATTGGCCGACGGCACGCCGTGGACGGTCAAGTCGCAGACGCTGGCCAATGCGTTCGTGAAGTACGACTTCGAACGCGAAGGCTGGCTCCAGGGTGTGTCGCTGAAGGTGGGTGCCAATAACCTCGCCAACAAGCGCCCGCCGGTGTCGGATGACGTGTTTGGATATCCGTCCGGCGTGTACCAGGCGTATCCGCGCTATTGGTACGTCAACGTCAGCAAGGCGTTCTGATGACGTTGCGTGCCGCAAGCAACATGGCCCGGCAGTTGCCGGGCATCGGCCAGGCGCTGTCATGACGGCAGCGCAGGCGAAAGAGCGGGCGTTGTGGCTGGCCGAGCACGTGCTGCCCTGCGAGCCGGCGCTGCGCAATTGGTTGCAGCGCCGGTTGTCGGTGCGTCAGGACGCCGATGACGTGGTCCAAGAGACCTACGCGATCCTGGCGGGGATGCCGGATGTGTCGCACGTTCGCCAGCCGCGTGCCTACGTCTACTCGGTAGCGCAATCGGTGGTTCTGCAACAGTTGAGACGCGCGCAGGTGGTGTCGATCGAGGCTGTGGCCGAGATCGACCACGTCGCCATCAGCGGCGATGAGGTATGCCCGGAGCGCACCGCATCCTCTCGGCAGGAACTGGCGCGTATCGGTGCATTGATTGACGGCCTGCCCGACAAATGCCGTGAAGCCTTCGTGCTGCGGCGAGTGGAGGGTTACTCGCAGCGCGAGATCGCGCAGCGCATGCAGATAAGCGAGAACACCGTGGAGAAACACATCTGCAAAGGCATTCGGGTATTGATGGAAGCGATGAAGCGCGATGACAACGGGACGAAGCAGGGCAAGGATCAGCCTGATGCAGGAGAAACATGGCATGCGCGCAAACGCTGATAACGGGATTGATGACATTGCCGCGGCTTGGGTGGCGCGCGAGGACCGCGCACCGCTGACGCCAGCGGCCGTCGCAGAGCGCGATGTCTGGCTGCAGGCCGACAGTCGCCATTTCGGTGCATACGCCCGCGCCCACGCGGTGCTGGCACGGACCGATCGTGCGCGCGCGCTGTCGGCCGGCGATATGGACCGTGCGTTTACCGCGCGGGTACCCGTGCGGCGTGCACGGCGGCTGTTCAAATGGGCGGCGGGCATTGCGGCAATGGTCAGCCTGCTGGCGATCGGTGTGCATCGCCAGGATGACGGCGCCGAGTACTACGCCACACGCAAGGGAGAGATCCTGCGCGTGCCGCTGCAGGATGGGTCAGCGATCACGCTGGATTCGGATTCGCAGGTACGGGTGAGCTATAGCGACAAGCGTCGCGATATCCGCCTGCTGCAAGGTGAGGCGTTGTTTGATGTCGCCAAGAACCCGGGGCGGCCGTTCGTGGTGCGCGCCGAGGAGACCGATGTCACCGCCGTGGGTACCAGTTTCGCGGTGAGTCTCACTGAGCGCCGCAGTGGTGGCGTGGAAGTGCTGGTGCGCGAAGGCGTGGTGGATGTGGCTGACGTGCAGGGTGCGGTGGCGCCGACACGGCTGGTGGCCAACTACCGTGCGCTGGCCAATCGCAGCCACGGCATCCGTATCGAGCCGGTACTCAGCGAAGACCTGCAGCAGCAGTTGGCTTGGCGCGAAGGGATGCTGTCCTTCAATGGAGACACCTTGTCAGTGGCGGCCGCACAGTTCCTGCGCTACAGCGACACGCGCATCATCATTGACGACCCATTGGTGGGGAGCCGCCGCATCGTTGGGTTGTACTCGGCCAGCGATCCGCTCGGCTTTGCCCGCAGCGTTGGGTTGAGCCTGGGATTGGTGGTGGAGCAGCGCGGCAATGAAGTCCGCCTGCGCTCACCGGAAGCCGCGCCGCACGTGGCGGGGTCCTTGCAATGAATTCGGGATTGAACATGCACAACAACAACCGACGCATCCGTCGACTGGCGCTGATCACCGCACTGCTGCTGGGAGCAGGGCAGGTCAGTGTGGTGGCGATAGCCAGTGACACGCAGACGCTTCTGATCCGTGATGCGATGGTGTTCGACGGAACCGGCCGCGCCGCGTACCCGGCCAGCGTTTTGGTCGAGGGCGGCAAGATTGCAGCCATCGGCGAAGGCCTTGTCGCACCAAAGGGCGCTCGCGTGGCGAATGCGCGCGGTCAGGCGTTGTTGCCGGGCCTGTTCGACCTGCATACGCATTGGACGCCGAACGCGGTGCCGTCGGCACTGCCGCAGGTAGCGAATCTGTACATGGCCGCCGGTGTGACCACGGTCAGCGATTTCCACGAACCGCCGGAAGCCTACGCGCCGCGCCGGCAGTGGTTGGCGTCCATTGCCGCGCCGGACGTGAAGTTCGCCGCCCGCATGAGCACGCCGTTGGGCCACGGTGCCGACTGGGGCGACGAAAACACCACTCGCTGGGTCAATACATCTGAGTCCGCGCGTGCAGGCGTGCAGGCCGTGGCCGCGTACAAGCCAGATTTCATCAAGGCCTTCACCGATGGCTGGCGTTACTCCAACGCCGCCGATAACAGCAGCATGGACGAGGAAACCCTCACCGCGCTGGTTGATGAGGCGCACAAGCACGGGTTGAAGGTGTTCACGCACACCGTGATGGTCAAGCGCGGCAAGGCTGCTGCACGCGCCGGTGTGGATGTCATCGCCCACAGCGTGCAGGACGGCCCGGTCGACGCGGAGCTGATCGAACTGATGCGCACGCATGGCACGGCCTATGCGCCGTCGCTGGCGGTGTACCTGCCGGAGCGGGTGGATGGCAGTGGCCGTACTGGCACCAAGCCGGATGTACTGCGCCAGCGCGAGCACAACTTCGCCAACGCCTTGGGCAACGTCAAGGCGCTGCACGATGCCGGCATTCCGGTAGTGGTGGGTACCGATGCCGGCATGACCGGTACGCCGCATGGCAGCTCCACGCTGCGTGAGCTTGAGCTGCTGGTGGACGCCGGGCTCACGCCGGCTGAAGCGCTGCTCGCCGGCACCGCGCACAGCGCCAAGGCGCTGGGCGTGGACGATCGCGGCACCATCGAAATCGGCAAGCGCGCTGACCTGTTGCTGGTGAAGGGGCAGCCGTGGACGCACATCGGCGATATTCGCAACACGCAGCTGGTGTATGTGGCGGGACGTCAGGTACATGGCAAGGGCACCGTGCTGCCAGCCGGCAACCGCGCGCTTGCCTTGCCAGCGCAGCCGGTGGCGGCATTGGTGGATGACTTCGAGCGCGGCGACGGGCGGACGGCGCTGGATACCCTGCGCATCGACGAGGCCGATGGTGGCAACGACCGCACCGTGCAGGTGACCGAAGTGGTTGCCCGCGAGACCGGCGGTAATGCACTGGCCACGCAGGCCAAGCTGTCGAGCAAGGACAGCGCCTTTGCGGCGGCGATCCTGCCGCTGAGCCGAGGTTCGGTGGCACCGGTGGACGCACGGGCGCATCACGGCATCCGTTTCGAACTGCGTGGCAGTTCGCCGGAACTGCGGCTGGAAGTGCGCGCGCTGGGCAATCGTCGCTTCATCGCGCCGCTGCAGGCGCAACCGCAATGGCGCACCGTGGAAGTGCCGTTCACCGCCCTACAGGGCCAGCCGCCGTTTCGCGCCAAGGCACCGGTTGCCGAATGGAAAGGCGATGACCTGCAGCAGTTGGTGTTCTCCGCAGGCGGCGAGCCCGGCAGCAAGGTCTGGTTCGAGATCGACAACGTCACCTTCTATTGAGCTGTGGGAACCCGGCCATGAAACCTACTCTGTTGCGTGCGGCGTTACTGGGGTGCCTGCTATCTGCCAGCAACGCATGGGGCGCGCCGGTGGATGTGACGGCGGTTCTGGATGCATATGCGCCGCGTCAGGCCGAAGTCGGCAAGGCGTTGTGGCAGCACCCAGAGTTGGGCTACCTGGAAACGGAGTCGTCGGCGCTGCTGCAGCGGGAGTTGCGCGACGCCGGTTTCCGCATCCAGGCCGGTGTCGCCGGCATGCCAACCGCATTTGTAGCGACGTTCGGCACACGCGGCAACGGCCCGGTTATCGGCCTGCTCGCGGAGATGGACGCATTGCCGGGCATGGCACAAGCGGCCGAGCCAGCGCGCATGGAAATCCCGGGGCAGGAAGCTGGACAGGCCTGCGGTCATAATCTGTTCGGTGCAGCCTCGGTAGGTGCGGCACGCGCTGTCGCGCAGTGGCTGAAGGACACCGGTAATGAGGGCGAGGTACGCCTGTATGGCACGCCGGCCGAGGAGGGTGGCTCGGGCAAGGTCTATATGACCAAGGCGGGCTTGTTCAATGACGTAGACGTTGTGCTGCATTGGCATCCGTCCGCCGACAACTCTGCCGCGCAGGGCACCACACTGGCCAACACCAGCGGCAAGTTTCGTTTCCACGGCCGCGCTGCACATGCGGCCATCGCACCAGAGCGTGGCCGCTCCGCGCTGGACGGCGTAGAAGCCTTCAACTACATGGCCAACCTGATGCGTGAGCATGTGCCCGATGGCACTCGCATCCATTACGTCATCAGCAACGGCGGCGCTGCACCCAACGTGGTGCCGGATGCCGCCGAGGCTTACTACTATGTGCGCCACACCGATCCGGCCGTAGTGCGCGATGTGTTCGAGCGTCTGCACAAGGCTGCTGAAGGCGCAGCGATGGGAACGGGCACTTCGGTCGAGTTCGAACAGACCGGCGGCGTGTTCTCGCTGCTGCCGAATGACACATTGGGGCAGGTGATGCAGGCCGCGTTGCAGCAGGTGGGTGGTGTGCGTTACGACGCCGCCGAGCAGGCCTTTGCCCAACGCATGCAGCAGACACTGGAAAAACGCCCCAAGCTGGACACCGCGCTGCTGCTGCAGCCGTATCGCGCCGACGCTGCCGGTAGTGCGTCAACCGACGTCGGCGACGTCAGCTGGAATGTCCCCACTGTCGGCCTAAGTACCGCCACTTGGGTGCCTGGTACCCCGGCCCACAGCTGGCAGGCGGTGGCTGCATCGGGCATGAGCATCGGCGACAAGGGCGCGTTGAACGCCGCCAAGGTGATGGCATTGGCGGCAGTGCAATTGCTGCAGTCACCGGATACCGTGCGCAAGGCCCGGCAGGAGTTCGACGAACGACGCGGCAAGGACTTCCGTTATCAGCCGCTGTTGCAGCGGGATACGCCGCCGCTGGATTACCGCCGCAAAGCGGGCCAGTGACTTCATCGAGCGCAGACAGGTGTAGTCAATTGTCAGTCGTGCGCAGTGCACATGAAGGAGCGGCGTAAGCCGCGAAGCGGGAACTCTCCCTGAAGCCAAGAAGGCCCGCAATCGCAGCATGCGCGATTGCAGGCTTTCTACATGCAGGTACAGTTTCGCTGGACCTCTCTTCCTGCTGCGCATGCCGTTCGTACACCAGTAGGGGCTTCATCTTTCGGTCTCGCCCCGCGTCGACTCGGTCAGGCTGCTTATCCATTCTTCGGGGATGCGTTTGCTCCGACAAATAACGCGACGAGCATGCGGAATATGCAGGAGGCGTGTTGCTGCGATCGGCATTCGCACAGTGTCGAATGTTGTGATGCAGCTGCTGTCATATCCCCTGCCGTTGTGACGTATGCCGGATGGCACTAGTGACCTCATGGCGCGCCTCCGCAGTATGAATTGCCGTCTACTCACAACGGCCGCAGTGACGCTGTTGCGACGTTGCGCCCTCATCGTTTCTGCTCAGGAGGCACCATGGCGACTACCGCACGTTGCAGTTCACGTTGGACGCGCCAAGCTTCAGGCGCATCTCGTCTTTTTTTCGGGCTGTCGTTGGTGCTCGGCGCCACGCTGAGTGCGAATGCGTCGGCAGATAACAGCCTGGACCCCATCCTTACAGCCGCGATGGAGGGCACGCAGACGCCCGCGGTTGCGATGCTGGTTATCCGCGACGACAAGGTGGAGCGGCAGTCGGTCCGTGGCGTGCGTCGCAACGACAGTACGGTGGCTGCCCAGACCGATGACGTGTGGCTGATCGGCTCTACCGGGAAGCCCATGACCGTTGCTTTGATTGCGCGCTTGGCGGAGCAGGGGCTGCTGGATTGGGAGGCGCCGTTGTCGAAGATGCTGCCAGACCTCACCACGATCAACCCGGTGTACAGCAACATCACCCTGACCCAGTTGCTGTCGCACCGCGCGGGATTGCCGGAGAATTTGCAGGATGCTGCTGCCCTGGATGCCTTCTTCACCGATACCCGTGCGTTGCCGGTACAGCGTGAGGCGTACATTCGTGCAGCACTGCAGGAGGCGCCGGTCAATGTGCCGGGTAATGAGTTTGCCTACAGCAACAGCGGCTTTTTGATTGCCGCCGTGATAGCCGAGCGCGTCACCGGCACCGATTTCGAAACATTGATGCGGCGCGAAGTATTCGAGCCGCTGGGAATGGATAGCGCTGGATTCGGCCCGACGTCCGCGGATCAGCCGCAAGGTCATCGCGCCGGTAAGCCGGTGACCACCGCGCCGCAGAAGTCAGACGATGGCGTTCCGCCGATGTACACGCCGGCCGGCAACGTGCACATGCGGCTGCAGGACATGGCCAAGTTTGCCATTGATCAGATGGCCGGCAGTCGCGGTAAGGGCAAGCTGCTGACCCCGGCGTCCTACCGTTTGATGCAGACCCCGCAGAGCGGTAGTCCGTCTGCCATGGACTGGGGCGTGCAGCCATCCATTGCCGGGCGCAGGGGTCCGGTGCTCACGCACGGTGGCTCGGACGGCAATTGGCTGGCGTGGGTGGCACTGTTCCCCGAAAGCGGCAACGGCCTGATCGCCATTGCCAATGCGGCGGAAGACATGGGCGCAGACAAGGCAACGATGGGCGCCATGGGCCCGGTCTTCGCAGAGCTGGCACCACCGGCCGCTGCGAAGCCGTGATTGTGGGGTACAGGCCCATGACGAAGCGTGGGATCAGCGGCCTTGTCAGCCAGCTGGTCCCATGCGCAAGGAGCCTGTTGGCGAACGTCGAAGACGCGCGCTAGAATCCAGACACCGCGTGGGGCGGTAGCTCAGCTGGGAGAGCGTCGCGTTCGCAAGCTGGCCGGTAAAAGCCGGAATCGCCTCACCTATCAATGACTCAACCAACGCCCGCTCATCAGCGGGCGTTTTGCGTAAGGCGGGTCCTGCAGCCAACGGGGAAATATCTCACTCGGTGAGACTTCTTGCCCTTATGCTTGAGCGGCTTGATGCTCGACTGAAATCTAGCGCTGCCAATAGGTTAAATACACCTTGACAACGCCCCTAAAGAATGAAATCCATGGCTAAGAACACCTCCCCGCTGACTTCGATTGAGCTTTTTACAGGCGCCGGTGGGCTCGCTTTGGCTACGCATATGGCGGGCTTCAAGCATGCCGGGTTGTTTGAGTGGAATGCAGACGCTTGCGACACGTTGCGTGCAAACGCCGAGGCAAAGGCTGTTCCCGGTCTTCATGGTTGGAAGGGGAGGGTGTCCCAGGGGGACGTGAGTCACGTTGCTTTTAGAGAGTTCGAAGGCGTTGATTTGGTCGCCGGAGGCCCACCGTGCCAACCGTTTTCCCTTGGGGGAAAGCACGGAGGAATGGAGGATCGTCGCGACATGATCCCGCAGTTCATACGTGCAGTGCGGGAGACAAAGCCTCGAGCATTCATCATGGAGAACGTTCGCGGCTTGGCTCGGAAGTCATTCGCTACTTACCTTGAGTACTCGAAGTTGCAGCTGACTTATCCTGAGATCATCCGGAAAAGCGCTGAAAGCTGGGAGTGTCATTTGCGGAGGCTTCAACAGCATCACACGTCAAGTCCTCGGCAGGATGGTTTGGCCTATAACGTTTTGTTCTCCGAAGTGCGCAACGCTGCGGACTATGGGGTGCCGCAATGTCGCGAACGCATTTTTATTGTTGGCTTTCGATCTGATGTGAACGCGAATTGGGCATTTCCGGCGCCAACGCATTCGCAGGAAAGGCTGTTGCATGATCAGTGGGTCACAGGGGCGTATTGGGAGCGCGCAGGTATCAAGCGCCCCAAAATTCCTTCTAACATGCTGCGCAAAGTAGAGCAGCTTTCAAAGGGGAATGCGTCTGCCCAGCTTCCGTGGAAGACAATTCGCGAAGCTGTTTCTGATTTGCCTTCTCCGTTCGCTGATCGGAATCATCGCGGTGATGTCTTCAACCACCGATTCCAGCCGGGTGCGAAGCCATACGTAGGGCATACGGGCAGTCCGTTCGATGCGCCGTCCAAGACCTTGAAGGCCGGTGGTCATGGAGTGCCAGGCGGTGAGAACATGATTGCGTTTCCTGATGGCAGTTACCGCTATTTGACTGTGCGAGAAGCTGCGCGGGTACAAACGTTTCCCGATAGCTGGCATTTCAAAGGAGCTTGGGGCGAAGCAATGAGGCAGCTCGGGAATGCTGTGCCAGTGGACCTTGTGCGCGTTGTCGCCGATAGTGTTGCTCGGACCCTTGGACAGAGCCGCACGAAAGCATGCACGCCGCATACAACTTCAACTTCCTCGAAACGATCTCGCAGCAGCTGAAAAGTTCGCTGGATGCGCTAACGATAACCCCGTTGAATGCGGGAAGCTTAGCTGTGCTTTTGGCTGATCAAGTACGGTTGAACGCTCGTCAAGGCGTCTACCAACTCTATCTTGGGAATGATCTGGTTTACCTCGGAAAGGCCGATGATGTTGCAAATCGGCTCGATGAGCATTTGACTAAGCTATCGGGCCGTAATGGTGTGCATCTTCCCAGCGTGGGCTACAAGGCTCTATTGCTGGATCGAAGCATGAGCACCGCAGCCAATGAGAACGTGCTGATTGGGTTGTTTCTGCCCACAAATCCACAAATGTGGAACGGCAAAGGGTTCGGTCCGAAGGACCCGGGAAAGGAGCGGGACACGACCCGTCCGAACTATTTTGATACCAAGTATCCAATTCGGTCCGACTACCCTGTTCCCGGCGTAGAAGACCATGAAAGTATCGGGAGCCTTCTCGGAAAGTTGAAGGCAGCACTCCCTTTCGTTTTTCGCTATGGGTTGGATGGAAAATCCCCTGTGAGCGCGTTGGTCGTTGATCTGACAGGTGTGCCGCGAACGGCAGAGGATCTGTTGCAGGCCGCGTTGCGTGCTCTTGGGGCAGGTTGGAAGGGCGCAATTCTTGCCTTTGGGATGGTGCTCTACGAAACCACTAAGGACTATCCCTACGGAAAGACGCTTTTGCCCTGAGTTTCCGTTCTCGATTTGGCTTCCTACATCGAAGACTCGCTGCGAGTGCGAACCAGATCGGACCTCGTCCGCATTGGCATGTACTGGCCTGTTATCGCTCTGAACCTCAGAGCGTCGCATCAGTCATGCGTTTGGCGAATCAGTGGGGATCCTTGCGGATCAGTAGGTTAGCAAATACTAGGAGAAGAGGAAGCCGGTGGTAAGCCGGTCTCCTCTTTCGTCATTTCCCTTCGCGATTTAACTGAAAGGCAACCATGAACCGACTTGCGATCCAGCTTGAGAGGGGGGGGGGGGCTCCCTCAGTTGCAACCCGAATTCCGTTTACACAAAAATCTGCACATGTTCCACGGTTAGCGACGATCACCAGGCGCATTGCTCGTGGTGCCATTTCAGGGCAGCAAGGCTTACGACGTGCTGCGACCCGCTAGGATTACGCAGGGGAGCGTCCTGGAGTTCGGCATATTCGTCCCAGCTAACTTGGGTGCAATGCAGACAGTGCGCGTCTCGGGGGCGATCCCAGCTACTTGTTCGCCAAAGACCTCAGCTCATCATCCGCATGTGCACTTGCAAGAATGTGGCGCCTGACATCAGTCGCCATGATTTGATCTGGATCCACAAGCGACAATCTAATGAGCTTGGCTAGAACGCCCCTGTCAGGCGACTGCTCGAGCCACCAATGAAATACCCCATTTCGATCGTGCTCAGACGCCATCTCGTTTCCTGGCACATAACCCGCAATAAGCTGATCAATAAGATCAACCGGAAGCATCCCCAAGGAAATCCACTCTTCCGGAAATTCCATAAGCTCGAGGTACTCATCTCTTGTCATCACTAATCCCACCCTTCCGGAAGGCCGACTGCCTCGATGAGCTGCGCGCATGCAATTGGATCTGAGCGGCAGGCGTTCGTGAGGGAGTCAGCACCGACCAAGGGCATAGACATCGCCCTTAGTATGTATTTTCCATATTTAAAAACAGCCGCCTGCCGTCCTCGGACCAATGCCTTCTGACTATCGCTCAATGAATCACATATCCGCATTTGTTCTCGAGTCATCCTCCGAGCATCTTTATCAGACAGCGGCTTAAAGTTCTCCGTACTGATCCTTGGCCCGTCATTACTTCCCAAGTGAACATGTGGCGGATCATGCTCTGCGCGAAATGCTGTCACCTCCGGGCCTGGATTAGCATGAATGGAGACAGAAATTCCAGGGATCTTCAGGTCTATCAGCCCCGACGGATCAATCGCGCCCATCGGATTCCCACCCACATACCCATACGTGCTGATTCCACCACCCAACCCAATCGGATCGGATTGCACATATCGTCCCGAGCTCGGGTCGTAGTCGCGATAGTAGTTGTAGTTCAAGCCACTGACCGCATCGTAGCGTTGGCCGGGGAAGCGCATATCGAAGACGAAATCTTGGTCGTCGATATCGGGATCTTGGTTTGGCACGCTGTTGCCGAAAGCTTCTCCCTTGATGTCCCACGTCCACACCGGCACGTTACGCAAGGGGTTGAACACCAAGCGGGGTGTGCCTAGGTGATCCGGCTCGACGTAATGCAGCACGCCATCTGCCAGCAGTCCTACTGGCATGTCATCCATCCAGATGACCTGTTGCTTCGGATTGCCGAGCGAATTGTAGTCACCCAGCCAGCGCCCAGCCTCGTCATAGGCGGAGTAAACGATGCTTGCCGCATCCAACCCGCGTTGCACGCGCTCACCGCGAGCGTTGTAAGCATAGCTTTGCGCGGCAACGCCCCCCATTAGCACCTTTGATAACCGATTGGCTTGGTTGTGGTCGAAGGTCTTGACGCCACTCAACGTGCCTATGGTGTTGCCCGCCGCGTCATAGCTGCGGGTAACGCCATCCACCGAGGTCAAGCGATGACTGGTTGTCTCATAGGTGTACGGTGTCGTGATCCCTGCATTACCGAAGCTCAGCCGGTTGCCAGTGGCGTCATAGCTGTATTGCTCAATCGCCACATTGGCCGTCGTGTCCCGGAAGGCTTTCAGGCGGCCTAGGGCGTCGTAATCAAAACCAGCGGTGTAGTTGTCTGACTCAAGTGCGACAATTTTGCTCGTCGTGTCATAGCCCAGCCCGATCTTGAGCTGGCTCGCACTGTCCACCACGGCGGTGGGCCGGTAGTCCGTGTCGAAGCTGCGCACCAGTGCCCGGCCGTTGCCATATTGCCAGCCGGTACTGGGTCCAAAGGGCAAGTAGCTCGCCCCGGTCAGCAGCACCTGGTGTCCACTGCTGCCGCTTGTGACGCCAATTTCGGTGATGCGGCCCTGACCATCACGTACGTAGTCCGCCACCGCGCCGTCGGGATAGATCACCGAGGCCAAGTTGCCCCCGGTGGTGTAGGTGTAGCGCACCACGAAGGTCTTGCCGTTGGTTAGCTGTGCCTTGCGGACAACATCGCCAAAACGGTTGTAACAATAGTCCGTGCGTCCACTGCCATCCGCCATTGAACTGAGCCGCCCAACCGCAAAGCCTTCCCCTGATGCACACACGGTCGGCACGGTGTCGTACGTATAGGCAACATCCTCACCTTGGCTGGGGTAGCTCTTCGACGTCATCCGATTGAGCGCGTCATAGGTATAGGACGTGGTGACGCCACGAGCATCGGTGCTGGTCTTGACGTTGCCAGCTTCGTCGTAAGTGCGCTGGGTGCTGCCGGTATCCGGGCTTGTGGTGGTTCGCAGCTGACCCAAGCCATCGTAGGTGTAGGTGGTCTTGAGCCCCTTGGGGTCGGTGACTTGAGTCAGGTTGTCCAGTGCGTCGTATTCGAACTGCGTGCTGGCCGCTATGCCGCCTACGTCCTGTAGTGATTGCGTGAGGCGGTTCAAGGAGTCGTAGGTCGCAGTGCTACTGACGCCTTGAGCATCGGTGGTACTGAGAGCGTTGCCGCTCGGGCCGTAGCTATAACTGGGGCCATTGCCATCGGCGCCCCGCTCTTTGGTCATGCGTCCCAAGACATCGTAGACCCGCGATAGGCTGCGCTTAAGGGTATTGCTTGCCCCGAAGGTTTCTTCCTTGATCCGCTTGCCAGCGCCATCCAAGGTGTAATGGATGCGGTTACCATCGCCATCCAAGACATCAGTGAGGCGATGTGCCGCGTCGTAGACGTAACCCGTATAGCCGCCGTCCGGCAGGGTGATGCCAGAGATCAACCCGGTTGGCCAGTATTCGAATTCCGTCACCCGGTCGGTCGCGCCACCGCCGTTTACGCGATGTGACAGCAGCCACCCACGCGGGCCGTATTCGTATTCGTTCAAGACGCCATTGGCATCCTTGGCCATGATGGCTCTGCCGGCACCGTCATAGGCCAGCGTCTCAGTGACTTGGCCTTTGGCGTTGGTGACTTTCCACAAATCACCTTTGCGGAACAAACAGTCATTGGCTGCAGGCGTGCAGGCCGGATCGTCGACAAGATAGTAGGAATACGTCAGTGCATCGCTGATGTCGGTCCGGGGGCCATCAATCTGCAGCGGCAAGCCCACCAGGCCGCAAACTGAAGCATCTTCGCAGTAGGTAGTTGTGGTGGAGATCACTGAAGAGGTAACAGGGTCCGTCTTGGAAACCGAAATGACCTGGCCTCGAGCGTTGTACGACCAGTTGTCTTTGGATGCTAATAATCCAGTTGCATTCTTGACGCGAAGTTCACTGATGCGGTTGAGCGAATCCTCCCAGCCTTCCTCAATGGTCCGTTTGCTGCCATCGGTAGAATTTGCGCCAATTACCTGAATTGACCTTCTGCCGGAAGCCTCATGCGTGACTTGTGTAACTACACCGTTGGTATCCGTCGACGACTGCACTCGACCGTAATAGTCATACGTGGCCGCGCTCGATCGTTCGGTACTCACAATGGAAGTTGGCTTGCGATGTCGGTCGTTGTTGGTCGTATATGTGGTGACTTCCCCGGTCATGGATTGCACAGCCGCGCTATTCTGGCTCGGATAGCTCAGCTGAGTTGCCTCCGTCAATCCGGCATCATCATGCAACGCGCTCGAGATGACTCGGCTATACGCGTCGTACCCGAATGATCCATAGCGCCTTCCATCTTCAGAGACGATGCCGGTCAGCAGTCCTTGATCACCATTCGGCGCGAGTCCCTGCTCTCCGTAGACGTACTGCTTGATCTGCCCATTTCCATAGTCAACCGACACCAAATTTGAATCTTGATAGCCGTATAGAACTGACAGTCCATCAGGAAGGCCAATTCGCACGAGCAGCCCATCTTCATCGTAGTCAAACAACAATCGCCGTCCTGCAACGTCGGTCGCCGTTTTTAGCTGCACCCTTCCGGCAACCGTTTGATAGCTCAGCACGACATCCTTGCGAGGATCATCCAGATCGCGCATCTCCAACAACTGGCCACCGCTGGAATAGATCTCAACCTCCCCAGCGATAGAACGCAATTCGTATCGTCCATCAGCAAGGATGCGGAACCGTGCCTTCCGCGTGGGCAATTGATAGTTTCCACTGCCGACAGTAAGGAAGCGTTCAAAGGTTCCGTTCGCGGTTACAACGCCGCCCAGGTTTGAGGGATGCATGGTCCATGCGGCAAAGCTGTGCGTCCAACCCAAGCCCATTGGCATGGCGCTTGGCACTAGTTCTCGCAGCGAATGGTAGTGGCGGACAAACGGACGGCCCGCGAAGATAAAGTCTTGCTCAGCTCTGGATTTGTCACCGGTCATTGGATGACAAGGATGTCCAACCGGACACGATGAGACCTGCATGCGCCGCTCAAGTTTTATTTGATCAAATTGATTCGATGCACACAGCTTGGACGCCAACGCAGGATCATTCGTCCAATTCAGAGGCGTGAGGCCGTTGGGGCAGGTGTACGTCTGCACGCGTATGAGTCCAGCAAAATCCTCCGCTGAGGTGGACTTTCCCTGATAGGTACATGTTGTCGTCCAGACAATTTTTTTCTCTTCTGGCGTTACATGCTTTGATTGGCGCAACAAGGTGTGCTCGGCTGATACATAAGGCAGAAAATAGTCACCTACGACGCGGGGATTGGTATTGACGCAATCATTGACCCCAACTGTACTCATTACGCCGGGCTTAACCCAGCGATCAATGAAATTTTGGATCATCTCTTGTTCGGAGTAACAGTACTTGCCGCCACCAATATTAGGGCCATCACGCGCAACGGAATTTGGACACCAGCCTTCGCCACCGGAAGCAACTGAACGAATCGCATACATAGGAACCGAATAAGATGCGGGCGGCTGAGGTTTTACGCTGTAATTCAAGGAGGATCGGACAGAGCTGTATGCGCTGTTAGAGCTTAATCGCAGCCAGGGTGCAATCAACGGATGCCCCGCCCGCATCGCGGCCTCTGCCTCCACTAGCGTCCGGAAACAGCTAGTGCCCCAGCAATAATCTGCGCTTGGAACGTAGCTCTGAGGAAAGTTGGCAGGAGGTAGGACTGCTTGCGCGCTCGCATTCGATACGATCACAAGCCCCAAAACCGTCAGCACTTGAAGCCAGTGCGACGGTTGCAAAAGCGTCTTATTCAAAATACACCGTCCGAATCCTTGACCTGAGTGGAATTCCTTTCAAGCAGAATAGAACCCAATCTTTTCTATCAGTCAACTCGGCAAGCAGGTTCGGGGTGGGGAACTTGGGGTCTTTCCATCATCCTCTCCATGGGATGGACACAAGCGTGATGCTAATCATCAACGCCAATGCCGCTCGTTGATGTTCCGAGTGCATGCCAGGCACTTTCGATACGCGCCATATCGGCCATCACGCTCTCGGCCCAACAGTCCGCCGCATTCGCATACATCGGTGCTTTCGCCGCGATTCCAGCGCCATAGCCGGAAGCTGGTGATCAGCATCCACAGCGCTCCAACACCGAAGCCAATTAGCGGTAACCATTGAGCCGCTTGGTACACGCCTGCAAGCAATGCGGACTGCCGAATGCCTTCGATGGCGAAAGTTGCCAGCATTGATCCTGCGAGCAGTCCAAACGCCGGTGCATACATCCGTATTGCCATCCAAGTCCAACGATCCATCGTCTTTCTCCTGTGGTTGATGCTGTGATCGTCCGTGGTGGTTGTCGCACTGGATGAGACCGAGTGACCGCATGGCAAACTTCGTCGCAGGTACAAAGCCAAACCCACGCCAGCACTTCATACCTAGCCCCAAAAGCACGCCACAGCAGGTATCGGCCAGACTGCCGCCGCCAACATATCGCGTGTTTCAGTGTCAGAGCATGCGATTGGATTGAGCTTTGCATGGGGGCGGCGCACAGACGAGGGACTGATGCGTTGATTTGATGCAGGCAAATCAATAGATGTCGTGACTACGGTCCTTTGCATGTGGCATTTGGAGCCTAAACATAGCGCCAGCTAGCAAGTCCGTATGCATCATGCAGCGACTGTTTGAATAGAACGTGCTGATTGCGCATGGCGTGGGCAGAATTTCATTGCTGATCGAGCTGTTCGGCTTTAGGAAAGCATCGAAGCATGCAGTGGCCGTGTATGTGTAACAAGATGCGACGGAATCGCTTCATAGTAGGACTGTTAGATGCCGAAATGCCGAAATGCCGAGATGCCAGTAGCTTTGTTGTGGTCACTGGTTGCGCGGTGATCGTAAGAGGAGCTGTTGCTGCTGGACTAATTTCCTTCAAACATCAAATGCATTTCTGTTACGGATGCCAGTGCGTTCCCTGTTTGTTATGCTCCGAACAGGTGGCAGCCTGTATCGCTGAGCTGTCGTTAGGGTCTTGCACAGGGGGATGTGGAATGGCGAAGGGATACCGCCGGTTAAATCTTTTTATGGCCAAACCTTTGGTCGATGGGCAGACATTTGCGAAACTGCTCGCCGATGCACCGACGGTGAGCTATCCATTGGCAGCTGATTTGGATATCGATGGAGTCCTCTTCGTAAAGCAAAGTGCGGAAAAGAGACCGGGCTGGGGGGCAGTGCTCGACGAAGCAACTGGCGTGAACGTGGAGGGGCTTGCGAACCGTTCTAGTTCGGCGGTGCTCTTGCTTCGAGTTGATGGTGACATCTTTGCCTTCACCTTCGGGTACGGCCGGTATCTCCTTGAGCAATCGCTATTCGTGCAGGACTTTGGGCTGCGCACTGCACTGAATACGCTCGACGAAAAGTCATTACGCAGCGTTGACTTGCATACCCTTGAGGATCAGCCGGTCCAGAAGAAATCACAGGCCGCTCGTGACTCGGAGGTGGGCGTGTTTGGGATTGACATCCTGCGCGACGTGCTTCGTGCCGTAACGGGCGTCCCCAAGCAGGGAATTGACCTCGAACATATCTCTGGCGGCGACGCTGCCTTCTCGTTCGGTATCGAAATGGAAGTTGCAGATATTCCTGGGCTGGCGCGCCGTATCAAGGGCTACTATGCCAATGAAGACTACAAGAAGTCATTTTCATGGGTAGACAACGTCCGCAAGATCAAGGACGAAACTTTGATTGATCAGCTGAACTTGAAGTTGATCAAAGCTGTCGCTGAACGTGATCCTAGTCTTATGATCACGTTGCCGGAGATCGGTGCGTGGGACAAGATCTTGGGTTTTAGCTTCACGCGGAACAAGGGTGGCCTGCGGCCTGTCATCGATGCCGCAGACTACATCGACAACATCCATGATCTCGCCGCTCTGACTGTGGATGGAATTAAGCGGGATAAGCTTTTTGTTCACGACGTCGATGGCGAAATCACTGAGCACTCGGTGTATCGCTGCATCTACTTCGAGATCATCGACGGCGATAAAACAAAGATCGTTTTTGATGGGAAATGGTATGAGGTCGATGCGTCATTCATCGGGCGAATCACCGAGATTTTGAAGTTGATTCCGGTGTCAGCTCTTCCATTTCCAGCAGTGGAGGTTTGGGAAGATGATGGGAAGAACAAAATTGAGTCGGAGGGTGAGTACAACAGTCGTGCAGCCGAAGCACATGGCTATTTCCTGTTGGACAAGCAGCTGGTTAAAACCAATCGCACCACGACAGCTATTGAGCTTTGCGATCTTCTGACCCCAACCAAACAGCTGGTCCATGTGAAGCATCGCAAGGGCGGATCAGCCGGACTTAGCCACCTTTTTGCTCAGGGAGGCGTGGCTGCCGAGATCATGCTTGGCGACAAGGAGTTCCGGAAGAAGGCGCGGACCGTGTTGCGTAAAGTGGATGCTGCTGCTGGTGATCTTGTACCCTTGGGTAACATCAAGAGCGCAGACTATGAAATTGTGTTTTTGATTCTCGGTGAAGACAGTGCAACGCTGAAGCAGAACCTGCCATTCTTCAGCAAGGTGAACTTGTCGAAGACGTTTGAGAACCTCAGTCAACGTGGATTCCGGATTTCGGTAGCTGGTGTTGCTACTACGCCGCGTCCGATTGTTTGACCAGGAGCAGCCCTTCATTCGATTGCTAGGTGCTGGAAAGCAAAAAGCCCAAGGCGATGACCTCGGGCTCTGGGACTAACGTATCGATGTGTACTGTTACCGTCTAGGTTCTTGCTTCTTGCTTCTTGGCTCTTGCTCTTTGCTTTAAGCTGTTGCTCTGTACTTGAAACTTCTCTTTCAGGAGGCATACCACCCCCATCCCCACATAGAGCAGGGATTGGGGCAGCCTACTGGAAGGGAAGCAACTTCTCTTTCAGATACTCGATCTTTGCGACACTAATCTGTAGCCATGTTCCGTCTGATCGTCAGGCAACGGTACTGGCATCACCGACACGGCTGTCGCGACCCCATGACAGGGAACCGCACCGCTCACTCCTAGGTCGGAAATCTTCTGGAGCATGCTGATCTGATCAGCTGAAACGCCATCCCGAACGTAGGTGTCCCGGTAAAGATGACGAGTGGAGGCGCAGCTGCGCTTCGTATTTGCGATTATCGGCAATTGTTCTAATTATGTCAATAGTTAATCTTTTTTCTATCGATTGTTCTGATTTTGCCAGTGGCGAGGGCTGGAACCAGTCATAGCACTGGGTTGCTGGCTGTATGGAGTTCACCGACCCCGCGTTCCACTTCGCCTGCACCGGGCAACGTTTTCGGTGCACCGTCTAGGACTTCCATCGTGGATGCGGATCGTTCGCGTTCGCGCGCTGCAAACACGCATCGCACTAAACAGCACCAGTGCGTACCTAGGGTGCGACGTAACGCGCAGCTACATGCGTAGCAGTGAGGCTGCAGGCGACGCGCCACGAGCTGCGCAGCCAGTCAGGTGCGCATTGAATAGTGGTGGTGTGTGCGATTGCAATTGGCGCTATCAAAACACGCATGCAATGCCGGATCATCCGCATTCGAACAACGCAAATTACACATCGCATTGAGGCGCAGCAGCGTGCATGCGGGGCGCATTGCAGTGCAGGGCTATGGTGGTTCGTGCGTAGTGCTGGGCGGCGCTCGATGAGCGTCACAAGTGCTCTGGTGTGCATCCAGATGCTGGGATGCGAACCGATGTGATTAGTCGATCAGAACCCATCATCCAACAACGCAAAAGGCGCGCTGACATCGCTGCCAACGCGCCCTTGTATGCAGTGGTTTGAAGATCAGCGCGGGCGAATGCCGAAGCCCAGCAGTACCGCGCCCGCAACAGTGAATGCTTGCCCCAGCGCAAGTGCATGCATGTTAGCGATGTCGCGATCCCGGTAAGCGCTAGTAGCAGATCGCCCGGATCTAAGCGCACTCACCTTGAGCAGCCATCAAATGCAGCTTGATAAGCCTCCTCCTCAGTACTGAGCGAGCTATCACCGTAGATGGCGACCACAGTTCCGATACCCATTCGCTGCCTCACCGGATCATGAGCTAATCCTTGCAATACGTTTTCGGTGACAAGGGTCATCGGTATCCCTTGCTCCTTAAGCTTGAATGCTTCGCGAGCAATAACTGCGAGCTTTGAGCAATAGTCTCGCGATCCGATGCCGTCATCCTTACGCTCTACTACTACCTGCGTGCTTTGCTGTGCTATCTGTGCATCTACTCTCGCTATCGCTTCTTGTGCTGCCTTTTCACCAGCCTTGACAGCCTCATCTGCTGCTGCTGCTTGCGCCAACGCCATTGCTTCTGCATGAGTCTGTGCTGGTGCTTCGGTATTTCCCGTGGATGATCCTGACGATCGATCTGCGCCATCATTTTTGGAGCAGCTGCTGGCAAGAATGACTGCACATCCTATGGCCACCAGCTGAGCAAGCCAAGCTGCTCGATTCCCCTGATTGCTCTTGTTGCCGCCGCCGCTTGCATGTTTCATTGGAAATCCCCCTTGTTTTCAGATGTTTCGTTCAATGCATTCCGCCAACATGCTCAATCGGCGGTGGTCGGCGGTGACTGCTGTATCGAATCCATGAAATCCAATAAGTGCAGCATTTGATCATCACCAAGCGTGTAGACAGTGCTGCATGTGCGAATTTCCACAAGCTTGGCTTTGCTGAACGCCACGGCTTCGGTATAGGTCAATTTCTTGCTGAACGAAATGACCGCGAATTCGTTGCGAAAGAACGGTGGCATATCAGTTGTCATCGACGTTGGTTTGCCATCAATGAGTAGATCGACGCCCGTTCCGGCACAGCGGTTGTATCGCATGTCGTAGCTGACGATCGTGCCGATGGTGAAGGAGTCGTTCTTGTTCACTGCGCGATTGCCGACCACGATGTTGCCGAGATCAAACGTGACGCCCCTTCGGCCTGGCTCTTCGATACTCGACAGCTCGAACTTGATGGTGTTGCTGGAACGATCTTTGAAGCGGTCGTACTCGCGGGTGATGTTTTGCGACCACGCAACGGTGGGCAGTGCGGCGAGTAGCAACAGGGTAGGAACCAAGCGCATGACAGTCCTTTGGTTGGGGCATCCGTGAGTAATGAAGATCGAGGCTCGACGGTCTAGACGCCCCCTTGCGACCAATACGACCTCGTGTAACGCTATATACCGATACAGTAATGTATTCTACTGCTGAGGTATATGGGTCATGCTCTTCAAGGTTCAGTCACCGTTACCTCCTTGTGTCCTTGCCCGAAGCCATAACCGCCATCTTTGCCAAGCGCCTGAAAGAAGCCCGCGATCTGCGGGGGCTGTCACAGCGCGCGCTGGGGGCTCTCGTGGATAAGGACCAAGACAAAAACCGGGGCGCGGTGCGCATCAACCGGTATGAGCAACAGGTCAACCAAGCGGACATGACCAAAGCAGCAGAACTGGCCCAAGCGCTCGATGTCCCGTTGGCGTTCTTGTTCGCCGAGGACGACGATTTGGCTGCTGCGATCTTGGCCTTTGCCAAGCTGCCTGCTGAGCAACGTGCTCGGATGCGGGCGGAGCTAGAGCGAATGGCGGGCCAGCAGGGTTCCTAGGCATCACGCCGCCAACTTCGCAACGGCTGCTGCCAGCGTATCGGGTGCTAGGTGTGCATACCGCAGTGTCATCGTAATGTCGGCATGACCCAGCAGTTCCCGCACTGTGTTCAAGTCCACGCCCGCCCGCACCAAGCGCGACGCGAAGTGATGGCGCAGGTCATGGAACCGGAATTGTTCGATGCGGGCATCAGCCAACAGCTTCGTCCAGCCGGTTTTTACGTCATTGACGTTGAATACCCGTCCGATTCGTTGCCCGCCAATGCGGATCGACCAGCGTTGCAGTACATCCATGGCTTCGACGTTCAAGGGGATATGGCGCTGACGCCCTGATTTCGCGTTCTCCGCCCGGATCGTCAGCATCTTGGCTTCCAGATCGACATCGCCCCATGTCATCGAAAGCAGTTCGCCCCGACGCATGCCGGTGTTCATCGCAAGCAGCACTACCGGCGTCAGATGATCGCCGTATGTGTCAGCCGGGATATCGGGGTACAAATCTTCTTGTCGCAGCGCGCGCCAACGGTTGCCTGATACGCGGGCAGCAATCATGTGGCGATCCCTTGCAGCCATGACAGTACGCAGACGGGCTTCTTCGTCCAGTGACAAGTATCGAACGACCTTGCGGGACTGGCCGCCCTTGATGCGCATGCCCAACAGTGGATTGGTGGGTATCAGCCCCCAGCTGACGGCTTTGGACAGCGCAGCCCGCAGACACGCTAGATCGCGTGCCGCAGTCGAGCGGGTAGGCGGGGACTTGGTCTTGCCAGTCGGTGTAGACAAGCGTAGCTGCAGCCATTGATCGGCCCATGCTGTGTTGAAGCCGGTCAGTGGGTCGTCCAGATGATCGACGAAGACTTGCTCCAGCCGATTGGCATACATATGCCCGCGTTTGAGTTCCAGTGTCGCCCATGCCCGATATCGCTGATCGATGAAGTCTTGCAGGGTAGGGGCGTGGGACTTGCTTTGTCCGATGCGTGGCAAACCCGATTGCAGGTACTCCGCGATGGCGTGGGTGGCTTGAGCGCGAGCTAGATCCAACGGGATCGCAGTCGTCGGCCCGATGGTTCGGCGCTTCCCATGTGCCCACGACACGATCCATGCTTTGTGACCTGATGGCTGGACGCGCAGGATCAGTCCCCGCACTTGAGCATCCCGCACTTCATAGGGGCGCTCTTGGGGCTGATAGGTCTCGACCTGGCGTTTGGTCAGCTGGACACGCATTGAACCGGCTTCCGTAAGTTGGCTTACCGCCAAGATAGGACGCCGGCATGGACGGTGATTGGATGCGGATCGTCCGCGATTGATGCTTGAAAGGCCCGGCAACGATGGGCGCCATGGGCCCGGTCTTCGCCGAGCTGGCACCACCGGCCGCTGCGAAGCCGTGATTGTGGGGTACAGGCCCATGACGAAGCGTGGGATCAGCGGCCTTGTCAGCCAGCTGGTCCCATGCCCAGGGAGCCTGTTGGCGAACGTCGAAGACGCGCGCTAGAATCCGGACACCGCGTGGGGCGGTAGCTCAGCTGGGAGAGCGTCGCGTTCGCAATGCGAAGGTCGGGAGTTCGATCCTCCTCCGCTCCACCAAATCTTCAAGGAAAGAGCCGCATCGAGAGGTGCGGCTCTTTGCGTTCGTGCGTTGTCGATGAAGAGTGGAGGGCGCGGCGGCTGTCGTTGTGGTGGTCATCGCCGAGCCGATCAGCCTTGTCCGATCTGACGTTTCGGGCAAATTTCATCGGATGTGAAAATTTTTGTGAAATTCGCTTGCCCAAACTGCCACGGATGCGTAATATTCGCGTCCTCGCTGGCGACAACGCCAACGAAAAAAAAGTGGCCGAGTAGCTCAGTTGGTAGAGCAGGGGATTGAAAATCCCCGTGTCGGCGGTTCGATTCCGTCCTCGGCCACCATAAGATTCAGAGGGTCTGCAGAAATGCAGGCCCTTCTTGTTTTCAGCCTTGCACCGTTTTTGCACCACTTCCCAAAGTCGGAAGGCGGGCTGCATCAATCGTTCTCTTGTCGGTCGGTCGCCAGCGAGAGCGCAGATTGCGGGTCTCGTGGCCTGCAGGTATGAAATTTCTAAAGGGATTCTGGATGTGACCGGCAAGCATTTGCTTGCTCGCAACGCATGTCTTGACGCACGGTGCTTGTAGCGAACGGATCACTACAAGGAGCGGTTTGTTCTCGTTGTACTTGGCAGGTGGCCGGGATGTTCTTCTGGGCCATTACAATTGCAGCCATGCCTTACACGAACATCGACGTTATTGAATCGCTACGGGAGCGTATTCCTACTTTCCGCTGCATTGTCGGGTGCCATGACTGCTGTGGGCCGGTGACCGCATCGCCTGAAGAAGTGGCCAGGTTGCCGGTCAAGACCGACGAAGAGCATGAGCGGGCCTTGGCAGAACTCAGCTGTCCGTACTTGGGCGCCCATGGTTGCGAGGTATATGCGGAGCGACCATTGATATGCCGGCTTTTCGGTACTACTCCGACATTGCTGTGCCCAAACGGCAAGCGGCCTGTTTACATGGTCGATGACGCGACAGAGGCAGAGGTGCACAGCTTTTTGCGGAGAACTCGCCAAGTTCTGCTATGAACTCATATCGGCGGTTGGATTGGCCTGTCGCATGGGGCCGGCTGCCAATATGTGGTGTGCCGCAGTTGTCCGCAGCTTTTCGGATAAGCCCATCGCTTTGATTGTTAGCCGCGACGGCATCACGCATCACCTGCTTGTTTGGAAGGCATCTGCCCTGCGGTAGTCCCCGATGCTCGATGTCAGCTCTTCTGCTGCACCGACTGAAATGAACAACGGGCCATGGCGACGACAACAAAAAAGGCCGGAAACCTTTGCGGGTTTCCGGCCTTGTTCGGGCCTTGACGGCCACTTCATTGGTGGAGGTGGGCGGAATTGAACCGCCGTCCGAAGGCACTCCATCCCCGGTACTACATGCTTAGCTCACCGTTGGGTCTCGTCCTGTGGCAGCACGGTGTGCCAAGCGCACCCCAGGACCAGCCTGTTTTGGTTAAGCCATGACTGACAGGCAGCCGTCACAGCCGGTTCCGTGATAATGACCCTACATCCACGAGCACGGGCACAAGTGGGTTCGGGGCTTACGCCTTAAGCGGCGAGAGCGTAGTTGTCGTCGTTGGCAACTAGAGTTTTGCAGCTGGATTTACGAGGAAAGCTACCCCCTCGGCATGCACCAAGCGACTTCATAACCTCCGTCGAAACCAGTGCACCCCCGGTTAGACGTTGATCAGAAACGGTTTTTAGCCCCGGAATGACCAAAAGCTGACTAAAGACCTTCTTGATAGGGTGGATCCTACGGCAAAGAGCCTGAACAGTCACTAGAGCAGCTTCACTAGCAGCCAGAGCAGGTAGCGCCAGGCGGGAGTGCCTCGCTGCGGGAGAGCATTGATCCGGGCAGGAGGGCTTCCGTAGAAGGATGTGGTTAGTGAATTGAATCTGCATAAAATCATTGACAAAGGTAGTTCGTTGGAATCTACTGTGCTCATTGGCCTTGATGAGCTCGTCATGGAAATACATCAGTCGCAAGTACATCGTGCTCTGGAGAGCTATCTGCAGTCTCTGCGAGTGATGGTCGGGCAGGCCGTAGCGGACTACGGTGCGCTGTACAGTCCATTGCTGAGAAGTATTCATACGAGTAGAACCAAGGCATCGGCTGTCCACGATCACTTCTTCCATCACGCACGCAACTATGCTGAGAAGACCCCAGGGGTGCGATTTGAGCAGCTTCGGAAGTTGTGCATGCTGCACTTCTCTGAGGGCTTCATCATCCGCTTCAAGAAGATGGATAAGGATCTCCTGCCCTCTGGTCATTTGACGGATCAGGTCGTAAAGTTCCGCACCCAGCAGGCTCTTGAGGGCCTGCCAGAGTCTGTCCATCTGGACCTCGGATATGAAGAAGACATGCTGGGCAATCTGCAAAGCGTGTACCTGATTTGCCCGTCAGGACCGCGATCTAATATGTGGGTCTCAGAGCTCAACGACGAGGCACCCGCCACAACTACGGTTGTAAGCCTATTCGAGGCTAGCAACACCATCATCGAAGAGCCTGCCGGCGCGATCATCGCGACGAAGGCAAAGCAGGACAAGCGCAATGAAACCCAATCCGGAAATGGTGATTCTGGCGCGTGAATTTCGTGAGCTGACGCAGGCCGATCTTGCAGCGAAAGCTGGGATAACCCAGCCTCGCGTCGCAAGGATTGAAGCAGGAATAGGCGCTGATCTGAGCGTTGAAGAAATGAGCGCGCTTGCGCATGCTCTGGGATTTCCTGTCGGATTCTTTGGGTTGGTTGAGCAGAGATTTTCCTATGGAAGCAGTTCTGTCTTTACACGGAGCCGACAACTCAAAGCTGGGGAAAGGCGCAAGATCTCTGGCCTCGTGAATGTCCTGCGGATCCATGTCAAGCGCATGCTTGATCACGTGGACGTTCAAGCGGTACGGCCGCTGCCTCGATTCGGTATTGAAGACTATGGTTCCACTCGCGCGTGTGCTCGAGCTCTTCGAGTAGCGTGGAATTTGCCAAACGGTCCGATAAGGAATTTGACCAAGCTGCTAGAGGGCGCGGGCGTAGTCGTGATCGAGTGCGATTTTGGTGGCGTGCCAATGGACGCGACATGCATCCAGTTCGCAGACTTGCCACCGATGATCTTCATTGATAAGTCGGTGCCAGGTGACCGTTGGCGCTTTACGCTTGCACATGAACTCGCACACCTGGTGATGCATGATCTTCCGCATCCTTCTATGGAGGATGAGGCCGATGACTTTGCATCCGAGTTTCTGGTGCCGAGTGACGAAATTTCGCCAGAACTTTCACGCGCAAATGCCTCCAAATTGGCTACTTACATGCCGCTGAAAGAGTATTGGCAGGTATCGATTGCCATGTTGATACGGAAGGCTCTAAGCCTTGGCAAGATCGATGAAAATCAGCGGAAGTGGCTGGTGATTCAGATGAATAAGCTTGGCATCCGTAAAGTTGAACCTTTGCCAGTTCCAAAAGAGTCGACAGCGTTGTTTCCTTCTTTGATAAAGCACTTTCGCGAGCAGCTCGGATTCACGGATGAGGAGTTGGGAGCAGCTCTTATGTATTCATCTGACCGGCTTGATGAACTGTACGGCGATATAGGTAGAGAGAAGCCCAAGCCGCTTCTTCGAATTGTTCGTTGATGCTGCTATTGATGCTGCAAATATTTCTGCGTGTCGCAAAGTAATTAGACTTTCACTGCGCAAAGGGTAGGGTTTTCAGTGGCAGTTTAGTGGGTTGGGCACGAGTACATCACTAAGGATGCGAGCCGCACGTCTAACATGAAGGATTGCGCTTGAGCAGTGTTATTCAGACCTACCCGCATTGGACGTATTTCCTGTGCCTGGAGGACGACATAAGTACGCTCTCAAGATGGGTGGAGTTCTCAGAGCCGAATTACGGTTGCTACTCTGTAGAAATTGCACGCCTGTTGATGGCCGCGGCGGCAGAGGTGGACGTAGTTGCTAAGCTCGTGTGCAAAAGCATAAACGCCGGCTCAAAAGCGTCAAGCATAGGTAGTTATCAAGCGGAGTTGATGGCGGCATACCCAACGCTTCCGATGGCGCTCACCACAATTCCTAGATTTGGTATTGAACTGCGGCCATGGACCAGCTGGGCCACCCCCGCATCACCACCAGTGTGGTGGACAGCTACAAATAAGGTGAAACATCATCGCTCGGAGCACTTCGATAGAGCAACGCTCATTAGTGTTCTGGAGGCTATGGGCGCGCTTTTGATTCTACTCACTCTTTTGTACAAAGACCGTATGAACCAATTGGAGCCGCTGAGTCGTTTGTTTGTCCCAAAGTCATTTCTTTTAAATATGGGCGATAACCGAGTGCGATTTACGCATCACGCATAACGCTGAAACCGAATAGGTCTCCGCCTAGTGAGGGGGGGCGGTCTATGGAGAGCCGGATTTCTCCCACGCTGATGCCAGCTTGCTACCGGCATCTGGAACCATGGACGGGATCCACCGGGCGTATTTTTTGGCAGTGATCGTCCAGTCGCGATGTCCCATCTGCTTGGCCACCCACATGACGTTCTCACCGGCACTCAGGGCCTGCGAGGCAAAGGTGTGGCGCATCTGGTAGGGGTAGCGGTACCGGACGCCGGCCTTCTTGAGGGCCCGCTGCCAGCTGCCTGCGCGGATTGTTTGATCGGATCCCCAGCGGGCATTGGTCTTCGGGTCGTGGAAGACGAACTCGCCCGCCAGGAGGGTGTGCGCGCGCTGAGCCTTCAGGGCGGCAAGAGCCGGGGCGACCAGGGTGACCTCACGCAGGCCTGAGTCGGTCTTGGGTGCCTTCATTTTCCCCATGACCCATGCA
The DNA here is from genome assembly GCF_027497995.1 of Stenotrophomonas sp. Iso1. Classification (GTDB taxonomy): domain Bacteria; phylum Pseudomonadota; class Gammaproteobacteria; order Xanthomonadales; family Xanthomonadaceae; genus Stenotrophomonas. Next base: position 622,290 of record NZ_JAODBT010000002.1, read on the forward strand.
CGCCGGATCTTCACGGAGCCGCGCTTCCAGTCGATGTCTGACCAGCACAACCCGATCATTTCCGACGTGCGTAGGCCGCTCGCAAAATTGAAGTGGCAGTAGTTGCGCACCTGGGCCTCGTCGATCCCGGCCAGAATCGCTGCGACCTCTGCTGGGCTGAAGGGGTCGACTTCCTCCGTGGCGTTTATCTGCGCTCGCCGGCGGATCTTGAACCCGTCCAATGGGCTGACCTTGATCAGGTCGTCGTCGACGGCATCATCCAGGGCGCCACGGAGCGGCCCGAGGACGTTGTTGATCCGCTTGGCGGTTACCTCGGAACCAAACTTGGCCACCAGCTCCCTGACTTGTGTGCGGTCGAAGTCGCGCAGGGCGATGGCTCCGATTCGCGGGATCAGGATGTTCTCCACGATCCGGGTATAGCCAATGATCGTGCTGTGCTCGAGCTCCAAACCCTTTCGCACCAGCCACCGATCGAGGACGGTTTTCATGTCGTCCAGGGTGGCAGGCTTTTCGATGACCAGGCGGGCTCGCTTGCTGGTCGGGAAGTGCGCCGCATAGTCGAACAGGCCCTTCTCGATCTCGATCTTGATTTGGCCCAGAAGGTTCTCGCAGAAGCGGATATTGCGGGGGGTCGGGGGGAGCTTGATTCGCTCCCGGCACCTCGCGCCGCGGTAGTAGAAGTCTATTTCGATGCTGCCCGATGTAATTGGGCGGACACCGCTGCCCCGCTTTGAACCCACCATTCGTAACCCTCTATGTCCATCAAAATCCGGCCGTCTGGGGCCTTCGTGTAAACCGCCCCCTCCAGCCAGTCGCCGCGCTTGATCTTCGACCTGGTCGCGTCGGGGGTGTAACCGGTCAGTTCTTGGAACTTCTCGATAGTCACAAAGCGGGGAGGCCTTAGCAGTCCTCTAATAGAGGGTTGGGGCAGTTCTACGACGCCACCGCGGTGCTTGATGGCCAGCCCTAAATGGGACTTGCTCATGAGCGGCCTCCAGGAAGTGCGGGGGTGCGCGGCGGTGTATCCACTGCGACAGTGGTGCGGCCGACTTCGTGGTGGAGCTCAATTGCATCTAGCTCGACCTTGACCGCAGCGATGTAGGTGGTGGCCACCAACGACGTGGCCTTTGCGCGCTCGATGGTTTGAGCCATCTTTTCCGGCGACGCGCTGTCGTCGCCCAGGTTTTCAAGCATCAGGACTAGATGGTCGCGGACGTCACTGACTTTGTTCTTCATCGCGCTGCTCCTTCGTGCGGCGATTGATCTTTCGCGTAAGGCGGGCTTTGAGCATCACGAGCTCGGCCAGCTCCGGCGGGTATCTGGTGTGGTAGCTGTTGCGGCGCATACCGGTTGTCGGTGTTTCAGACCCGCATGCAGGGGTACCAGATCGAAGCGCAGGTTCTGCGCGATCGCATCCAAGCAGAGTTGGCCAAGGTGGAGCTGTTCCGGGCCCAGCTCGAGGGTGAGCGGGTACGCGGCGAAGTGAACGAGCAGCGCGTGCGGCTGTATGCCGAGCAGATCCGCTCGGTGAACCTGATGGCCGACTTTTACCGGACGCAGGTCGAGGCGGTGAAGGTCAAGGCAGACGCGCAGCGGATGGTGTTCGATCGCTACAAGACCGCGATGGATGGATTCGACACCCTTTGGCGGGCCCATGTGTCCGAGTGGAATGGCTTCACGGCGAGCGTCGAGGGCGAGTCGAAGCGTGCGGATCTCTTCCGCACCCTGGTCGATGCCCACTCCAAGCGGGTGGACGGCTGGGCAACCGGGGAGAGCCTGAAGCTGGATCGGGAGCGGTTGCGGACCCAGCAGCATGGGCAGTCTCTGGATTCGTGGCGCGCGCTGCTGGCCAAGCGCGAAAGTGAGCTGGACATCGAGCGCTCGAGGCTCGCGGTCGTGTCCACCTATGTCGACAGCCAGGCGCGTCTCTATTCCGCGTCGGCATCGGTAGAGCAGGCGGCGTCGGCTGCGTCCGATCGCAGCTTTGAACTGGGCCTTTCGCGATCACGTGCTCGCATGGAAGCCGGGAGCATCAATGCAAACCTCATGCTGCAGCAGGCCAAGCACCTGACCGACCAGCTTCTGTCGATTCGCGACACCAAGGCCAAGATCGCGGCCCAGCTGACAGCAAGCAGCTGGTCGGCTGTGAACTACAGCGCGGGTGTGTCTGCATCCACAGGCCAGAACCAGAGCTGCAACACAAGCTTCAACTTCAACGGGGATCCCGTGCTTGAGGACGTCAACCTCTGGCAGGTGCTGCTGCAGGGCGCGGGCTTCAGCCCGGCGAAAATTGCCGAGCGCTACGAGCGGAACCGCGCGCTGAAGAACTACGAAGAGCACATCACCGGCCGTCGCCAGAGCCTGATGAACGCTTATGCCATGGCCATCCGCAATGGCGACGCCGCGGACCGCGCGGCGGTGATGGAGAAGATCCTTTCCTTCAACAAAACCAACCCTGAGGTGGCGATTTCGTCGAGCAGCATCCGGACATCGATGAAGTCCCGCGCCCGCTACAGCGCGAATGCCGAGGGCGGAATCGTGCTGAACCCCAAGTTGTCGGCTCGCTTGAACGCAAGGGTGGGCACAGCGGAGTAGGGAGGCAGAGCGGGTGCAAGAAAGTGCGACTTTTGCGCGCCCCAATGTCAGGGGAGCGGATCAGTGCAAGTTCGGGTCGTCGGCAATCCGCCGGCGTTGTTACAGGGGTTAGTTTTGGACAAGGAAAAGCAAAGGAAGCGTGCCCTCGTTCTTTCGATGGACGGCAAGGACGTGCCGTCATCGGTGGTTTCGCGGCTGCAACCGGGTAAGCGGATGAATCGCGGCATTGCTCAAAGCGAGCACCAATGCCGCGCTACCGAAGACGGTCCAATGGAAAGGTTCTTGAACGAAGAACATGTCGTGCTCTACGCCGAGTTTCGGAAAAACGGATGCACCGCATCGCCGGGTGTAACCCAACAGTTCGACCAGATCACCAGGGACATGCTGGCCAATGCCCGCTCAACGCACGTGGTGGCCACGCTGATTCGCGCCCAACTGGGTCTCCCCGACCTGACCTGATGACGATTGCTCTGGCGGGCGCTGCCCGCCAGAGCCGGGTTAGGATCAGCCTCATGATGCCTTGGTGCAGGCTATGAGCGCCGAATCAGCATACCTCTATCGAATCATTCGCTGGCATCATCCCGTATGTTGGCTCGTAGCCAACGAGGACTTGCTGTGAACTAGTGCCACTAGGCGTGGACACTGACGCTGTCCTGTAAACAGGCTTGTAGCCGGTGACGCCCCATCCCATTTGCGTATTTCCAAACGGGGCGCCTCCGCACATCCCACCGCCACCGGCACCTCCGTTTTCGTCAGGCCTGATGGGTGTTCCCGACCAGGTGCTGAAGTACTTGCTTATAAGCAGCCATTGGCCCGAGAGCGCGACGTAACGGTATAAGGCACAGGTGGAGCCGTTGCAGAGCGTGACTGTGTTTGGGTTGTTGTTCGAGTCCATCCACGAATTCACATCCGGATTGACGTCTGAGCGTATGAACATGTAACCATCGCCGCTGAGTAGTGGCGTGTCGAACGTACAGGATGGTCCGCAGTAGTACTGTCCCACCCATTTGGCGATTGCAAAGCCTGATGCGCAAAGTCCAGCAACAAGAATTGAAAAGAGCAGTGCGTTACGCTTCTTTGTGTTCATGTCGACTCCATCGATTGATTTTTAACTTCCTTGCCGGCTTGACTGCAGTGGCTAGCCGGATCTACATGTCACGCGCCAGACGATGTGCTTGTGTGACCTCATCTGCCTTCAGTGGGGCAGAAAGTTGTTGAGCCAGTCGTTGTGCGATGTTGCTGCCGGAATGTCTCGCATACGCATAGGCATAAGCGTATGCAAGGACAGGGTTTGCTTCGGAGAAGCGTCCGGATGAGTAGCTTTCAGAAAGCCTGGAGAGTGCTTCGATCTTTCCGCTCTTTGAGGCTTGCTCAAGGTAGCTAAGTGACGACTTCTTGTAGTCATCAATCAATGCGGGATTCAGTGCTGCTTGCTCGTCGTCGAATGCACCCGCCGCTAGCGCGGGGAAATCAAGTTGTGCTTGAGGGTCGCCAGACTGAGCCGCAAACTTCGCGAGATCGTATACGGAGAACTCGCTCTTCATCTGATCGCAGTTCTTTTCAAGCTCCTTTTGTTCCGTTGTCACCGATCGCCCTTCAATGGCTTGTCCGGAGAATTGCACCACATTGCAATTAAGAATTGCGTTCGCAATGACGTGTGCCTCCTTCGGAGTCATTTGACTGCTTAATTTTGCATAGTCCACGTGAGCGCTTGGCTGCTTGACGGGCTCTTGCAGAGTAGGGGGCTGCGTTGAGGATTGGGGGCTGGCCGGTGTAGGCCGCGGCGCTGAAGCCATTTCTCCCTGATGCTCCGCACCAGGCTTGTCGCTCATGAGGTATGCGACCGAAGCCAAGCCGAGTGCCGTGATTGCTATACCAATTGCGAACTTCGACTTCATTGTCGTGTTCCTTGGGTTTGACGGCGAGGAGCTTGACCTCTCAACGATAGAAAACGATTGGAGGTGCTGAGCTAAGCCGCCATATAGTCAGTTTGATTTATCCGCATTTGAGAGATCGAATCCGGAACAATCCTCCTTGATCGTTTGGTGATTGCGGACGCAGCTTACTGGGGGCTTGTTAATGTTTCGTTTGAATTCGAATTGGAGTGCTCTGAGCGACTGACTGCGAGTCGAGACGGCCGACATTGCTCACCTTCGGCGGTTGAGCACGGTAGGATCAGTAGCCCCGTCATTTGACGGACGCGTAGAGGCTGCCTATGTAGTTGCGGGCAGTCTTCGCGCGGAGATCCTCGCACTGCTCAAGTGCGCTGATCAGGCTGTGTGCCCGATGCATGATTCCGTCCAGGCTGCAGAGGATCTTCACTTCGTCCTCTGAACCCTCAACCTCAAGCATGACCGTAGCGGCAAGAAGGCAGAGCTCCTGCATTTTGCTGCTGCGCTCGGTCGGGCTCAGTGCAAATCCTTGGACGACGATTTCATAGGCCAGGTTGTCGAAACTGGCACGCAGGCTTTCGTAGCTCATAGGCATCCACCTATGTGGCTGCACGGGAAGATATGGATCCTCGTGTCAGGGCTTCTCTGAGTCCATGGGGATTTTCCCTTAATGGCTGTAGGGAAAGTCTTACTCCCGGCTTGTTGGTCCGTACCTACTGAAATAGGATCGCTGAAGGGGGCGCTAAGGCGCTTAAAACGGGAATTCGGATGAATAGGTTCCGCATGTTTTCTACGCGGATGACAAAGTGCAAGCTTTCTGCACTTGCTCAGATGCTGGTGCAGCAACTTCCTGTTGTCGCAGAAGATGGATCTTCAGAGGTTCTATGTCTGGCGCACTTTAGCGAAGACGACGGGATCACTGAGTTCGAGCCGCGACCGGGTTGGCCAACTTGGACAACCTACTTTCCAACCGATGAGGAGGGGGTGCGAAAAATCACGTCGGAGCAAGGGGTGCACAACTACCGCTGCGTCTACTTGGCACGCGTCTGCATCGGGGAGGGGAATAGTGTTGCTCCCACACGCAAGCCTAAATCTGGAGGGGAGGAGGTGGCGTTAGCGATAGCTATCGGACGCGAGCAATTCATAAGAATAGACCTTCACTTTGATGAAAAAGAGAGGGTTTTCAGGCAGCGAGCTGCTTTATCCAGCAGAGTCGATGATGCAAGTTGATGCGGACCGAAGCACCCTTTTAGGCACTACTGAATCGGTGCTGGAAGTGGCAGAGCTCAGGTGCTACGACTATTCGATCAGGCTCACCACGATGGATGCTGTTACGCACCAGAGAACAATCCATAAAGCAGAAACCCGCTTGGATGCTAGTAGCGCAAACCCAATCGCAGCAATGGCGAAATCGACCGTGCCGTGCACACCTTCAGTCCAGACTGGGTCGTAGAACGCCGCAAGCAGCAATCCAACAACTGCAGCATTGATGCCGGCCATCGTGCTGGCGGCCCAAGGTCGCTGTGCCAAGCGCTCCCACATCGGCAACACCGCCAATAGAAGCAGGAAGCCTGGTAGAAACATGGCTAGCAAAGCGATTGTCGCGCCCGCCGCATCAGGCAAGCCCAAAGGTACTTCAGCGCCAAGGAATGCTGCCAGGGAGAACATCGGCCCTGGCATCGCCTGCGCCGCTCCGTAGCCGGAAAGGAACCTGTCTGGGCGCACCCAGCCGGTGTCGACTACCGCCTGCTGCAGCAGTGAAAGCACGACGTGACCGCCGCCGAACACCAATGCTCCGGCCTTGTAGAACGCGGCGGACAGTGCTCCGGTGGTGGGTGCATCCGTGGACGGCCACATCAGCGAGCCAGCCAGGCCAATCAGGAATATGGTCAGGAAAGCGAGTCCCCCGCGACGACCATAGCGCAGGGGAAAGCCTGCTGTTGCCGGTGCGGCCACGTGCCGACATAGGTGCGTTCCAAGCATCCCGCCAAGTGAAATCGCACTTAGTTGCGCCCAAGCTCCATCAGTCAACACGATCAGGCCGACCGAGCCCGCTGCGATCAGCGCACGAGGTGCGTCCGGTGTTAGTTGTCGCATCATGCCAACCAAGCCGTGTGCGACTACGACTACCGCGACCAGTTTCAAGCCATGTACGGCAGCCGCACCAAAGCCTTGCCCAAGCTGCGGTGCTACCGCAGCGAAGCCGAACATCAGCAGGGCCGACGGCAGCGTGAATGCCATGAAGGCTGCCAGCGCCCCAAGCCAGCCACCACGAAACAGGCCGATCGCGAAGCCCATCTGACTGCTGGCCGGTCCTGGCAGGAACTGGCACACGGACAGCAACTGCGCAAAGTGGGCATCATCCAACCAGCCGCGCCGCCTGACGAACTCGTCGCGGAAATAGGCCAGATGGGCAATGGGGCCGCCAAATGACGTCAACCCCAGGCGCAGGAAGACCAAGAACACTTCTCTTGCGCTACCCGGTGCCGGCGGAATCGGTGGAAGCATGCTGGACAGCGGCGACTCGCGTTGGCGGCTGAAGTTGCGTAATGCTACCAGCGCATTAGGGATGTAATCGCGCAGCGGTCAGGCGGGCTGCAGGCTCATGGCTTCCTATTGATGACGCCTTTCTTGAGTTTGATGCGGTCAAGCAGCGCAAGACGGAGTCCAGAGGTGCTGGCCTTGGTACCAGCTTCGGCGCAGACCTACTTCACCCACCACTGTCTCAACACCAAGATGGATGGGGACGGCGATGGCGTGCCGCGCGAGAGGCAGTGGTGTGGTCGATAGGGTCTGCGGTTGCGAAAAGCAGTTTGAGCCGATCGCTGAAACCCGCTGCTCGCGCGCCTGTTTTTCGTAGGTCGTGGCCCATAAGCGTGACTGCAGCAGCTTCGAGCAGCGGGGGACGGATCGAGATCCAGGCGACCAGGTACTAGACAGGCTGCGAGCCGAGACGGCCGACATTGCTTACCGGCGGGAGGCTGAGCGCGGCAGGATCAAGGATGCCGCTGGTAGATGAATCAGGATTTGCGTGAAATGAAATCCGCCAATTCGCGGCCGAATTCCGTGGGCCGCATCTCGTTGTAGTTGGTGGTTCGCCGCTTCGGGTCCATGTCACTAGTAGCTGACAGGCGATAGATCGGAGCTACTTCATCGGTGGGTTCGATGAGGCCGGAGGATTCGAGCTCGCAGCATGCCCTGTCCAAATATGCATCGCCCGGCCCCTCCTCAAACGTGGCTCGGCGAGCTTCGCGAAAATGGAATGGCAGCAAGTCCGCGAGAGTCTTGCCCTCGCGAGCCGGGCCATATGGGGCCTTCTCGTCCGTATGTTGGATGTAAAGCCGCAAGAGCTTTATGTGCACGGAAGTCATATCCCGCAATGCCGCAATTCGCATCTGATTGACCGCTTCATCTGGCGTAGCATCGAGGGCGACATTGAGCATGGCGGCTTTTAGGGCGTCGATCTTCGCTGGTTCTTGGGTAAGGAGTGCAATGTGCGTGCAGCTGATCAGAGCCGACGAATAGATAGCTGATTCGTAAAGCTGATCGGGAAGGCATCCAAGTTTGTCGCTCTGTGCCCGCACTTCGGAGTCTAATTCGGTGATGAAGGCCGTGACTCGGTTTTGCAGTGGCGTCTGAATGGCCATCTGAACCAGTGCACTGACCGCTGAGCCAACGAAAGGAATTAATTGCAGACCGGCGTTTGTCAGGGCCAGGGCGGCATCGCCCGCGCTCATGCGCATTAAATCCTTCGGATCCCTAGGTGGGCCCGACACTTTGACTGTGGTGGTCTTGTCGGCTTCCATTGCCATCTCCCAAGAGAATGAAAAGTTCGAGGGGATGCACTGTGTGAGATATTCAGGTTTGCTGCAAGGGGCCTCTAGCCTGTGGCTCACCTACCGCGGGCTATTGTCATCGGCGTGGCATCGCTGCCGTATCGCGACCACGGCAGGATGCGGTTTTCCGTGTCGCTGCGTGTCGCGCGCTGTCGCGCTTAGTGCATGATTTTCTTAATGTCCCTGCACCTTGACATGGTAGATCGCTGGAGCTGACAAAGGTTTGCTGGCTCGCGGCTTTCTCCAGTCCTGGATGTTAACCAACTTAGTCGCAAAATTTAGGTAGAACCGCTTCCCTGCGACTCGGCTTTGCGCAGTTCGATTGCTTCAATCTTGTCTTGGAAGATCTGTCGAGGATTCCACTCGTAGGTTTTTGGACGGGGCACGAGTTTCGCCGAACCACGAAGTCGTTCCAAGATGTCCAAACAATGCAGGCCCAGCCTTGCATACTGATACTGACGTTCCTGAAACCAGTCGCTGAAGTCCGGAGGCGAATCGTGTTCTCCGACAGCTCTTATCGCTCCGTTGGAAAAGCTGATTTGGTAGGGGAGGTCGTGGATGTCGAACATGATTTTTTCATGGATGGAGCGCCACTCAACATCATATTTTGACGGGTCGAAGGTAGGTGTGGCTGTCGTCTCTTCCCAGAAGCCAGTATCAGGATTGGTCTCGCCATCGTCCTGCACTACTTCATTGCATGCAGCAATAAACCCATCAAGCTCTCCGCCGATGACCGCGGCTAGAAGCGCGGCGTCTTTTATTTCTATTCGCTTTTCTGTGCTGCGCTCACGCCAAGTTGTCAAAGCACCACCGACGCCAACGCCGATCAGGCCGATGATTGCGGGGGTTACAGTTTGGATAAACGACGGGCCGTTAGCCATGGCGAAAACACTCCTTCACATACGTGCAGGTGTTATAGGCAGCGCGCGTCGCCTATTCAAGCATTGCTGGGTAGCTTGCCCGCGCCTTCTCGTGGGGTCTTGCTTGGTCCGTTTTAAAAGCTGACCAAAAAGCTGACCAAACGCTGCCAAAACATGCCCAATCAGGCCCGATTGGAGCAATACAACGAAAAAGCCCGCCGAACATAAGTGCTTGGCGGGCTTTAGTTTTATCGGAATTCGTTGCTGCTTGCGGGCGGTCTAAGGAGGACAGTGCACCCCCGGTTAGACGTAGAGCCATAAGCACTTTGGGTATCTGGCAAGCCAGATTAGTGACCAAAGCCTCGCTGAGCAGGGCCGATGGTACGGCAAACAAGCTGAATGGTCACGCATCATGTGTGGGCAGCCACGCGGGTTAACGCTGGGGCGACCTTTCTGCGACATCAAGGGCGTGAGCATTTGCCCGGCGGACCATTAAAGGCAAGGCATCCATGCAAGTGACGCAACTCTCCCGAAGCCTGACGGCGCTGGTGGGGCGCCCGGGGATCGTCTATCGGCGCAGGGCGTTGCCGCTGCCATCGGCTTATGTGCTGTTGATGGGCTTACTGGGTGCCGGGCTTGTGACCGGGGCGTCCCACCTGCCTCTGTTGGCAATTACCCTGTTGCTGCTTTGCGGCAGCATGGTTCAGCGAATGACGCGGGTGCGACGCCGCTTCGGTGGCTGGCAGTGGCTGGCTGCGTTGATGCTGCTGGTCTTTCAGCCGGAGTGGTCTGGCCTGGATGCTGCTGCGTTTGGGCGACTTGCCGTTGGCTGCGTGCTGGCTGCAATCGGGCAGGTGATGGTTGTTACCTGGAGCATCATGCGACTGTCGCGGCAGATTCAGTGTGTGGTGGACGCGATGAATGATGCTGACGTTCTTGCGTTGCTGCCGACTTCTGCGGCGGAAGATGCGCGTCTTTGGCTGGCGGGTGATGATCGCAAGCAGGTGGAGTTGGCGCAGGTGATCATGTTGTCAGTGTTGCATGCAGCCTTGACGTCTGTGCCGGCCCGAAAAGGGGAGCGGCGGGCGCTCTACGGTTAGGTGGCGTGGATATGGCACACGCGCACACTGCTGCCTGATTGATCAGGGGGTATTTGTACCCGGGCTGGCCTGAAGCGATTTGCGCAGATAGATGCGCTGATGGCCGGGCGGGTAGTCATCGAGCCGTCCGAACACGCTGTAGCCCTGCCGTAGATAAAAGCCTTCCGCTTGCCAGTCGAAAGTATCGAGCAGGACGCTGTGGGCGCCGGCGGTCCGGGCCTGTTGTTCCGCCTCGGCCAGTAATGCGGTGCCTAGGCTGCTGCCACGGTGCTCCGGGTCAACCCAAAGAACGTGGATGCTCAGCCAGCCGGCGCAGATGTCCGCCAGCAGGCCAGCACAAAGCTGGCCGTGCGTGTCATGGCAGGCCAGTTGCAAGGGGGTTTCATTGAAGTCGTGGCCGCTGGCCTTGCGATTGAAGGCCAGCAGACGTTCGCACAGCGTCGTGATGTCCTGCGCACTGGCTTGCTGCGGCGCGCAGGAGCGCATCAGGCGTTGCGGTTGTGATTACGCAGGGCGCGCTGTTTCTCAATGGCCCAGTCGCGATCCTTGGCGCTGTCACGCTTGTCGTGGGCCTGTTTGCCCTTGGCCAGCGCGATCTCGAGCTTGATTTTGTTCTTGCTCCAGTACATCGCGGTGGGCACCAGCGTGTAGCCATCGCGTTCGATGCGGCCGATCAGCTTGTCGATCTCGCGCCGGTGCAGCAGCAGCTTCCGCTGGCGACGGTCTTCGGGAACGGTGTGGGTGGAGGCCTGGATCAGCGGTGTGATCTGGGCGCCGATGAGGAATATCTCGCCATCCCTCACGTAGGCGTAGGCGTCGGTCATGTTGCCACGCCCAGCGCGGATGGCCTTGATCTCCCAGCCCTGCAGCACCAGACCGGCCTCGAAACGCTCTTCAAGGTGGTATTCGTGACGTGCACGCTTATTCAACGCGATGGTTTTGTCGGCCGTCGCGCTCTTTGCTTTATCCTTGCCGGTGTTCTTGCTCATTTACGTATTGTCTCCGATTCGGAGGCATTCCGGATATCCATCGTATTCCTCATGCCTACCATCCGCCGAAGCGCTCTGGTCGAACACTCTGCCGAACGCATGTTTGACCTGGTCAATGACGTCTCCGCCTATCCGCGCCGGTTCCGCTGGTGTGACAGAGCGGACATCCTCGAACAAGGGGATGGCAAGCTGGTTGCGCGGCTGGATCTGGGGCTGGGCGCGTTCCGCACCTGGTTCATGACCGAAAACACGTTGCAGCGCCCGCGCAGCATAGATATGCAGCTGCGCGATGGGCCGTTCAAGCGCCTGCACGGCCGCTGGGATTTCCAGCCGCTGGCGGACAACGCCTGCAAGGTGACCCTGGAGCTGGAGTTCGAGCCGACCTCGCGACTGTTAGGGCCGGCGCTGGCACTGGGTTTCCAAGGCCTTGCCGATCGGATGGTCAACGATTTCGTGCGTGTGGCCGACCAGGAGGAGTGAGCGTGCGCGTTGAGGTTGTACTGGCGTGGCCGGGCCGCTATCAACGGCAGGAGCTGGAGCTGCCTGATGGCTGCGTGGTGTCCGATGCGGTGGAGCTGGCCGCGCTGGATGTGAACGGTGAGGCCGTGGCCTATGCCGTCCACGGCCTGCTGGCACGGCCACAGCAGCTGCTGCAAGACGGAGATCGTGTGGAGTTGCTGCGGCCCTTGTTGGCCGACCCCAAAGAAAATCGCCGCCGGCGTGCGCGCGGCGGCGATTGAGTCTTCAAGCGGCGGTATTGCTTAGCGGCCGCCGCGCTTCTTCTTGTCCTTGGCCAGGTTGCGGCCGAACTGGCGCACGCTCTTGCGGGCGAGCTCAGCGTCCTGGGTCGGGAAGTAGTCACCTTCCCAGCGCGACACCTGATCGTTCTCGAAGAACACCGTGAAGTTCTTCACTTCAGTGCGGCCGAGGCGATCAACGCGCTGGCTGGCGGTGTAGTCCCAGCGCTGCGCGTGGAAGGGGTCGGGAATGGACGGCGTGCCAAGCAGCGCATTGACCTGCTGCTTGCTCTGGCCAGCCTGAAGCTGAGCCACGGATTGCTCGCGAATGAGGTTGCCTTGGTAAATGGGCTGCTTGTAGATGATGCCGCAGCCGGTGGTGGACAGAGCGACTACGGCGATCAACAGGAGGTTGCGCATTGGGTAGGGCGATTTAGGATATCGAGCCGATGATACACTCCCCGGCACCCAGCGCGATCTGACCGGAGATAACTGGCGGGAAAACCGCCAATGAACACGATGGCCATGGAATCCAATGACCTGCGCAAAGTCGGCTTGAAGGTGACGCATCCCCGGATGCGTATCCTTGCCCTGCTTGAGCAAAACACCCCACAACACCACCTCACCGCCGAAGACATCTATCGGAAGCTGCTTGATTGCGGCGATGAGATTGGCCTGGCCACGGTTTACCGTGTGCTCACCCAGTTTGAAGCAGCCGGACTGGTGCTCAAGCACAACTTCGAAGGCGGCCAGGCGGTTTATGAGCTGGACCGCGGCGCCCACCACGATCACATGGTGGATATGGACACTGGCAAGATCATCGAGTTCGAGAGCCACGAGATCGAGCAGTTGCAGCGCAAGATCGCAGCCGATCACGGCTACGAACTGGAAGAGCATTCGCTGGTGCTGTACGTGCGCAAGAAGCGGCGTTGAGCTCAGGTAGTGCTTCGGCGCGGATTTCGATGCGAACAAAAACACCGGCCTTGTGCCGGTGTTTTTCGTTTTGGGGTGAGGTTAGGGGGCTTGGTTCTGGCGGTTCCTTGCGAACTGCCTTGTCCTCACCCCAATCCCTCTCCCGTTTTACGGGAGAGGGGCTTTGAGCGGGCGGGGCTTTTTCAGGCTTCGGTCAGCAACTTGCGAGCGGCTGCGCGGGCTTCTTTGCTGACCTCGGCGCCGCCGAGCATGCGGGCCAGCTCTTCTTCGCGGCCCTTGGCGTCAAGCAGTTCCACGGCGCTTTGGGTCATGCCCTCCACCGGGGCCTTGCTGACCCGGTAGTGCGAGTGGCCCTTGGAGGCGACCTGCGGCAGGTGGGTGACGCAGAGCACCTGGCGGCGTTCACCGAGGGCGCGCAGCTTCTTGCCGACGATGTCGGCGATGGCGCCGCCGATGCCCGAATCCACTTCGTCGAACACCATGGTTGGCACCGCATCCAGCCCAAGGGCGGCTACTTCGATGGCCAGCGAGATGCGTGACAGCTCACCGCCCGAAGCAACCTTGCGCAGGGCGCGCGGCGGCTGGCCGGCATTGGCGGCAACCAGAAATTCGACCCGCTCGGCGCCATTGGGGTCCGGGCGCAGCTGTGCTTGCGGCTCCAGTGCGATCAGGAACTGGCCGCCGCCCATGCCCAGCTCGCCGATCAGCGCGGTGGTGGTTTCTGAAAGGGCTTTGGCGGCGGTTTCGCGACTTTGGCTCAGTTGGGCGGCCTGGGCCTGCCAGTGGCTGGCAGCCTTATCGATTTCGCCGGCCAGCTTGGCCAGTCGCTCGTCGGCGCCACGCAGCTGTTCCAGCTCGGTTTCGATACGGTCGCGGGCGCTGGCGAGCTCCTCCATCGGTACGCGGTGTTTGCGTGCCAGGTCATGCAGGCGGCCAAGGCGGCGCTCGATTTCCTCGAAGGCGTCCGGGTCGCTGTCCAGGTCGTCCTGTACGCGGTCCAACTGCGCCAGTGCTTCATCCAACTGAATGCTGGCAGCGTCGAGCATGTTGTCGACCTCGCCCAGACGGCTGTCGTGCTGGCTGACGCGCGCAAGTTCGTTGCGTACCTGCTGCAACAGGGAGAGCAGGGACGGGGAGTCGTCGCCATTGAGCAGGCCGCCCGCGCGCTGGCAGGCTTCGATCAAGGCAGTGGAATGGGCCTGGCGGCGGTGGCTGCTGGCGAGGTTGGCGATGGCGGCCGGCTCCAGTTCCTCGCGCTGCAGTTCACCTTGTTGATGTTCAAGGAAGCCGATGCGGTCCGAGACGTCACCTTGCTGGGACAGCGCGTCGCGCTCGTCCAGCAGGGCCTGCCACGTGACAGCCGCGGCGCGCACGGCAGCACGTTCGGCGTCGTTGCGGGCAAAGGCATCCAGTAGCGACAGCTGGCTAGGGCGTGAAAGCAACGCCTGCTGGTCGTGTTGGCCGTGGATTTCGACCAGGAAGGCTGCCAGCTCGGACAGCTGCGATACCGGCACCGGGCGGCCATTGATGAAGGCGCGTGAGCCACCGTCCGCTCGGATCACCCGGCGCAGCTGGCATTGGTCTTCATCGTCGAGCTCGTTGTCGCGCAGCCATTGACGGGCGGGCATGTCGGCCTCGAGGCTGAATTCGGCAGATAGCTCGGCGCGGCTGGCGCCGTGGCGGACCACACCTGAATCGGCACGCAAGCCGGACAGAAAGCCAAGCGCGTCAACCATGAGCGATTTACCCGCCCCGGTTTCACCCGAAACAACGGTCATGCCCGGCCCAAACTCCAGCTCGGTGGCACGGACAACGGCAAAATCCTTGATCGAAAGATGTTTGAGCATGGCTGGCAGCTAGTGGGGCCGGGCAAAGCTAGCATGTGCGCCGGGCAGGTCAATGCAGAAGGTGCTAGCCGGCGCAGGATAGCGACGCACTGTCTCAAAGGATGAGCCAAAACCTTGAAACCGGCGGCAACGCCCACATACGGGGCGGGGTAGGCGGGCAGAACCTCCGCCAGGGAACCGGAAATGAACCAAGATCACCTCGAAACCAATCTTGAAACCGGTGCTGATGGCGCGTTGCCCGATCAGCACGAAGCGCAGATCCAAGCCCTGCGCGCCGAGCTGGAGCAGGTCAAGGCGGACGCACTGCGCGAGCGCGCCGACCTGGAAAACCAGCGCCGTCGTGTGGCCCGTGATGTCGACCAGGCCCGCAAGTTCGCCAACGAGAAGCTGCTGGGCGAGCTGCTGCCGGTGTTCGACAGCCTGGATGCTGGCCTCGCTGCCGCTGGCACGGAGCCTAATCCGCTACGCGAAGGCATGGAGTTGACCTACAAACAGCTGCTGAAAGTGGCCGCCGACAACGGTTTGGTCCTGCTGAACCCGGTGGGCGAGGCCTTCAACCCGGAACACCACCAGGCCATCAGCCAGGTTGACGCCAATGGCGCGGCCCCCGGCAGCGTGGTCCAGGTGTTCCAGAAGGGCTACCTGCTCAACGAGCGCCTGCTACGGCCGGCGCTGGTAGTGGTGGCCCGGGTCGACTGACCCATCTGGCTGGCCGCTGGTTAAACGGCGCCGGCCAACAGCAATCAGTGTTCCGGGGATGGCTTGAATGTCACCGCGCCGCCCCCCACATCCCATTCATCCCCGGCAACTGCCGGCACCAAAATTCTTAGGAGTCCTCCCATGGGCAAGATCATTGGTATCGACCTCGGCACCACCAACTCGTGCGTGGCGATCATGGACGGCGGCAAAGCCCGCGTCATCGAAAACTCGGAGGGCGACCGCACCACGCCTTCCATCGTCGCCTACACCAAGGACGGCGAAGTGTTGGTGGGTGCCTCGGCCAAGCGCCAGGCAGTCACCAACCCGAAGAACACCTTCTACGCAGTGAAGCGCCTGATCGGCCGCAAGTTCACTGACGCCGAAGTGCAGAAAGACATCGCGCACGTGCCGTACGGCATCCTGGCCCATGACAACGGCGACGCCTGGGTACAGACCAGCGACGACAAGAAGATGGCGCCGCAGGAAATTTCCGCGCGCGTGCTGGAAAAGATGAAGAAGACCGCCGAAGATTTCCTCGGTGAGAAGGTCACCGAAGCGGTCATCACCGTGCCGGCCTACTTCAACGACAGTCAGCGCCAGGCGACCAAGGACGCTGGCCGCATTGCGGGCCTGGACGTCAAGCGCATCATCAACGAGCCGACCGCGGCTGCGCTGGCTTATGGCCTGGATAAGGGTGACAACAAGGATCGCAAGATCGTTGTGTACGACCTGGGCGGCGGTACCTTCGACGTGTCGATCATCGAGATCGCCAACGTTGACGGTGAGAAGCAGTTTGAAGTGCTGGCCACCAACGGCGACACCTTCCTGGGCGGCGAAGATTTCGACAACCGCGTCATCGAATACCTGGTTGATGAGTTCAACAAGGACCAGGGCATCGACCTGCGCAAGGATCCGTTGGCGCTGCAGCGCCTGAAGGATGCTGCTGAGCGCGCCAAGATCGAGTTGTCGACCGCACAGCAGACCGAAGTGAATCTGCCGTACGTCACCGCTGATGCGTCGGGCCCGAAGCACCTGAACATCAAGCTGACCCGCGCCAAGCTGGAAGCACTGGTGGAAGAGCTGATCAAGCGCTCGATCGAGCCGTGCCGCATTGCGTTGAACGACGCCGGTCTGCGCACCAGCGACATCAGCGAAGTGATCCTGGTCGGTGGCCAGACCCGCATGCCGAAGGTTCAGCAGGCCGTGACCGAGTTCTTCGGCAAGGAACCGCGCAAGGACGTCAACCCGGACGAAGCTGTGGCACTGGGTGCTGCGATCCAGGGCGGCGTGCTGGGCGGTGACGTCAAGGATGTGCTGCTGCTGGACGTGACCCCGCTGTCGCTGGGTATCGAAACCATGGGCGGTGTGTTCACCAAGATCATCGAGAAGAACACCACCATCCCGACCAAGGCGTCGCAGACGTTCTCGACCGCTGAAGACAACCAGTCGGCGGTGACCGTGCACGTGCTCCAGGGTGAGCGCGAGCAGGCCCGTTACAACAAGTCGCTGGCCAAGTTCGACCTGTCCGGCATCGAGCCGGCACCGCGCGGCATGCCGCAGGTTGAGGTGTCCTTCGACATCGACGCCAACGGCATCCTGCACGTGTCGGCCAAGGACAAGAAGACCAACAAGGAACAGAAGGTCGAGATCAAGGCCGGTTCGGGTCTGTCCGAGGAGGAGATCGCACGCATGGTCGCCGACGCGGAAGCCAACCGCGAAGAAGATAAGAAGTTCCAGGAGCTGGTGCAGACCCGCAACCAGGCCGATGGCTTGATCCACGCCACCCGCAGTGCCATCACTGAGCACGGCAGCAAGGTCGGTGGCGATGTGATCGGCAAGGTTGAAGCCGCGTTGGCAGACCTGGAAACGGCGATGAAGGGCGACGACAAGGCTCAGATCGAAGCCCGCGCCAAGGCGTTGGAAGAAGCCGGTCAGGCACTGTACGCCGCTGCTTCGGCAGGCGAGCAGGGCGGCGCGGCACCAGATGCCGCTGCTGCAAGCCAGGCAGCCGATGACGTGGTGGATGCCGAGTTCACCGAGGTCAAGGACGACAAGAAGTCCTGATCAAACAGGAAAACGGGGTGATGGTTTCGGCCATCGCCCCTTTCCTGTCCTGTAACACCTGGTCCTGACAAACGGGCAAGCCGACGTCGGGGCGCCCAGCAGAGGGGCGGAAGCGGTTCCGCTCCTTTGTTTTGACGAATCCCGAGCCACGGAACCCGATTCCCGAAATGAGCAAGCGCGACTATTACGAAGTACTGGGCGTAGCCCGCACCGCCACCGACGAGGAGCTGAAGAAGTCCTACCGTCGCTGCGCGATGAAGTTCCACCCGGATCGCAACCCGGGTGATGCTGGCGCCGAAGCCTCCTTCAAGGAGTGCAAGGAAGCCTACGAAACGCTGTCTGACGGCAACAAGCGGCGCATGTACGACGCCCACGGCCACGCTGCGTTCGAGCACGGCATGGGCGGCGGCGGTGGCGGCCCGGGCGGCCCGGACATGAACGATATCTTTGGCGATATCTTCGGCAACATTTTTGGCGGTGGTGGCGGCGGTCCGCGCCAGCCGCGTCGCGGTGCCGACATCGGCTACGTGATGGAGCTGGATCTGGAAGAAGCGGTGGCCGGCGTCGAGCGTCGCATCGAAATCCCGACCTTGGCCGAGTGTGGCGACTGCGATGGCAGTGGCTCGGAAGACGGCAAGGTGGACACCTGCAACGTCTGCGGTGGTCGCGGCCAGGTGCGTGTGCAGCGCGGCATCTTCGCCATGCAGCAGGCTTGCCACAACTGTGACGGTCGCGGCCAGATTATCGCCAAGCCCTGTCATACCTGCCACGGCAATGGCCGTGTCGAGGAAGACAAGGTGCTGTCGGTAAAAGTGCCGGCAGGCGTGGATACCGGTGATCGCATCCGTCTGCAGGGCGAGGGCGAAGCAGGCCCAGCGGGTACGCCCGCAGGTGATCTGTATGTGGAAGTGCGCGTGCGCGACCATCCCATCTTCACCCGTGATGGCGACGACCTGCACTGCGAAGTGCCGATCCGCATTTCACAGGCGGCATTGGGCGATGCGATACGCGTGGGCACACTGGGCGGCGAGGCGGAAATCCGTATCCCGGCCGAAACCCAGACAGGCAAGCTGTTCCGTCTGCGAGGCAAGGGCGTCAAGTCGGTGCGCAGCCGTACCGAGGGTGATCTGTATTGCCGCATCGTGGTGGAAACGCCGGTTAACCTCACTGCCGACCAGCGCAAGTTGCTGGAGCAGTTCGAGGCAAGCTTCAGTGGTGACGATGCGCGCAAGCACTCGCCGAAATCAGCGACCTTCCTTGACGGCGTGAAGGGCTTCTGGGAACGCATGAAGTCCTGAGTGAAACCGTAAGCGGAGCCGCGCTCCGTTGAGGCGTTATCGGCAGTGTTCCTGCCGCGCATGGCTCGGCATTGCACCGTCGTAAAAACCGCAGCTCGCTGCGGTTTTTGCGTTGTGGCGTTCGGCATTGGTTGCGCGCGCAATCGACTACAGCCGCAGGCCAGTACGCGGACGTAGAATGCAGCCATGAATGAAGTCGACCATAGCCATCTAGTGCACGGTCGCCGGCAACGCCCTGATGGGCCGCTGCCGGTAGACGTGATTTCCGTCCAATCGCAATTGGTTTACGGTCACGCCGGCAACAGTGCAGCGGTGCCTCCATTGCGCGCGCTGGGCCTACGCGTGGCGGAAATTCCCACCACCTTGTTGAGCAATGCGCCTTTCTACGCGACGTTGCGCGGGCGCGTGCTACCGGCAGATTGGTTTGCCGATCTGCTGTTAGGCACCCAAGAGCGCGGTCTACCGCAGCGCGCCAAAATGCTGGTGTCCGGCTACTTCGGTAGCGTTGAAAACGGCACCGCGTTCGCCGATTGGCTGGACGAGGTACTGCCGCAATCGCCGGGCCTGCGTTACTGCCTGGATCCGGTAATCGGTGACACGCACACCGGTCCCTATGTCGAGCCGGGTCTGGAGCGCGTGTTCGCCGAGCGTCTGCTGCCGCATGCGTGGTTGGTGACGCCCAATGCATTCGAGCTGGGCCGCCTCACCGGCATGCCGGCGCTGGAGCAGGAGGATGCCATCGCCGCTTCACGCAAGCTGCTTGAGCGCGGCCCGGAATGGGTGATTGCGCATTCGGTGTCCGGTGATCCGGGCGAGTTGGTGACGTTGGCGATTGGCCGTGAAGAAATCTGGCGCTGGACCTCGCCGCATCTGCCGGTGGATGTCGCCGGTACCGGTGATGTGCTGATGTCGCTGTTGGTGGCCTTCCTGATCAAAGGCCATACGTTCGAGGATTCAGTGGGGCGTGCCATTGCCGGTGTACACGCGGCGCTGGAGGTCACGCTCAGCGACGGCGTTGAAGAGTTCGATGTGCTGGCCGCAGTGCCGGCGGCGTTGGCGACGCCGCATCGCTTCCGCGCTGAGCGGTTGGCGTGAGCCCGCATCCTGCAACGCGCCCGCTGATCGGCATCGTGGGCAGTGGTGGTGCTTATGGGCGCTGGCTGCGTGCTTTTTTTGAGACACGCATGGGGTGGGAGGTCATCGGCCACGATCCGGTCGACCCTGAATCACAGACGCCGGAACAACTGCTTGAGCAGGCCGATGTACTGCTGTTCTCGGCCCCCATCCGCTGCACGCCGGCACTGATACGTGACTACGTGCGGCAGTCGGCAGGGCGCGAGCGTGGGCGGCTATGGCTGGATGTCACTTCAGTGAAGGCTGAGCCGGTGGCCGCGATGCTGGAATCGCAGGCATCGGTAGCGGGGCTGCACCCGATGACTGCGCCACCCAAGGCGCCAACGCTCAAGGGCCGGGTAATGGTGGTCTGCGAGGCGCGACTGGATGCGCATTGGCAGGTGTGGCTGGACGAACTGTGCATTGCCCTGCAGGCCGAGTGCGTGCGCGGCACTGCCGAGCACCACGACCGGGTAATGGCTTTGGTGCAGGCGATGGTGCACGCCACGCATCTGGCGCAGGCCGGCGTACTGCGTGAGTACGCGCCGTTGCTGGGCCAGTTGCAGGAGTTGATGCCGTACCGCTCGGCGGCGTTCGAACTGGATGCGGCCATCATCTCGCGCATCCTGACTTTGAACCCGGCCATCTACGAAGACATCCAGTTCGGTAACCCGCATGCGGGCGAGGTGCTGGATCACCTGTTGGATCAGTTGGGCCGGCTGCGTGCCTTGCTGGCCGAAGGTGATGACACCGCACGTGCAGCGTTCCGCCAGCAGTTCCTCAGTGACAACCGTGAGGCGCTGGGCGAACAGACATTGCGTGATGGCAACTACAGCTTTGAACGTGTGGGTTATCTGCTGGCCGATTTGACTGACCAACGCGCGATGAGCGTGCATCTGCCGGAAGATCGCCCGGGTTCATTGCGCGAGTTGCTGCACGTGTTCGAGCGCCACGGCATCAGCCTGGCTTCGATTCATTCCTCGCGCACGCCGACGGGTGAAGTGCATTTTCGCATGGGTTTCGTGCAGGCCTATGCGGCGGATGTGCTGGCGGCGGCTGCCGAAGAGATTGACCGCAGCGGTATTGGCCGCGTGCTGGGCCGCTGAAATTCCACGGCAGGGGTCACGCAAATGCGTGATCCTTGCGTCGTCTCGCAGAAGTAAAAACGCGTTCCAGCGTTTGTCGCACAGGAAGGCGAAGCGTATTCGGGAGGTGCAGGGTGTTGCGAACTTCATGCGCGTCCGGAATGCCGCAGTGAACCAGTGCGACGAGTGCTGAGCACATCTCCCACTTCCCGCTCCCGGGTGCGCTGTTGCTTGCCAGCGTGCGGGAATGGGCGCGGCGAGTTTCGATGTGAGCGCGGCCCGACCACATCTCTCAACCGTCTCAATCCGTGAGATGTCGGTGTGTACTAATCCACAGGGGGTGTGGATGAGATGTTCACAACTATGTGGATAATCGTCGGCAGGCCTTGGGGCACAAGGCTGTCAAGACAGTTGCCTAAATATTGACCAATACAGGGCCATATCGGCAAAGCCTATTCATCTCAGGCGCGATACGGCTGGCTCAGCGACAACGTCACTTCGCCGTCCGCCGTGGAAAGACGGCCGCCTTCGCGCACCAGTGCACGGCCATCGGCCAACTCATAGCGCGTTGAATGTGCGGCGCCGCCGTCTTCATCCTTGAACTCAATGACGATCCAGCTTTCGCCATCGTCGGTGGTTGCGGGGAACTGTCGAAACGCCATGGTTCTGCCTCCTGTACGGGAACGCGGTGCATGGCTGCGCACCGCTTGCCGAGCTTGCCGCCAGTGGCGTTATGCCGGTGTTACCAGCGCGTTCTCAATCAATGAATTGCAACCGCGCCAGTTCGGCATACAGGCCGTCCTGTGCCAGCAGTTCGGCGTGCGTGCCCTGGGCGACGATACGGCCGTGGTCCATCACCACGATGCGGTCGGCCTTGAGTACGGTGGCCAGGCGATGTGCGATGACCAATGTGGTGCGGCCGGTCATCAAGCGTTCCAGCGCCTGCTGCACTGCGCGCTCGCTCTGTGCATCCAATGCACTGGTGGCTTCGTCCAGCAGCAGCACCGGCGCGTCCTTGAGCAATGCACGGGCGATCGCGATGCGCTGCTGCTGGCCGCCAGACAAGCGCGCGCCGCGTTCACCCAGGTCGCTTGCGTAGCCTTCCGGCAGCTGGCTGAGGAATTCATCGGCCTCGGCCGAACGCGCGGCGGCGCGCACGTCTTCGTCGCTGGCCTCCAGCCGGCCATAGCGAATGTTGTCCATCGCACTGGCGCCGAACAATGCGGGCTGCTGCGGCACCAGCGCGATCTTTTGGCGGAGTTGTGACGGATCGAGCTGGCGCAGGTCCATGCCATCCAGGCGCACGCTGCCGGCATCCGGGTCATGGAAGCGCAGCAGCAAGGACAGCACCGTGCTCTTGCCCGCGCCGGAAGGGCCTACCAGTGCCACCGTTTCACCCGGCGCCACGACCAGATCAAAACTTTCCAGTGCCGGCCGGTCCGGCCGCTGCGGGTAGTGGAAAGACACCTGCTCGAAACGGATCTCGCCACGCAGCGGGCTAGGCAATGGCGCGGGATTGGCCGGCGTTGTGATGCCAGAGCTTTCTTCCAGCAATTCAGCGATACGGCCCATGCCGCCAGCGGCACGTTGCAGTTCGTTCCACACTTCGGCCAAGGCGCCGACCGAGCCGCCACCGATCAGGGCGTACAGCACGAACTGGCCGAGCGTGCCGGCACTCATGTTGCCGTCGACCACATCGTGCGCGCCGGACCACAGCACTGCGACGATGGCGCCAAACACCAATACGATGGCAATGGCGGTAACGAAGGCCTGAGTGCCGATGCGACGTCGTGCAGTGGCCACGGAGGTTTTCAGCGCGTCCTCGAAGCGGCCGCGTTCGTAAGGTTCACGGGCATGCGCCTGCACGGTGCGTACGGCGCCCAGGGTTTCGGCGGCCAAGGCATTGGCGTCGGCAACGCGATCCTGGCTGGCGCGGGATATCTTCTGCAGACGGCGCGAACCCAACACGATGGGCAGCACGGCCAGCGGGATGCCGATCAGCGAATACAACGCCAGCTGCGGGCTGGTGACGAACAACATCACCATGCTGCCGATGACGGTGACCATGCTGCGCAATGCAACCGACATGGTGGAGCCAATCACGCTGCGCAGTAGTTCGCTGTCGGCGGATAGGCGCGAGACCAACTCGCCGCTGCGGTTGCGGTCGTGGAAGCCTGCGTCCAGACCAATCAGGTGCGCGTACAACTGGCCGCGCAGGTCGGCGACGACTTTCTCGCCCAACAGCGAAACGAAGAAAAAGCGCGCTGCGGTGGCCAGCGCCAGCACCACGGCAACGATGAAGAGCAGGCTGAAGGCGCGATTGATTTCGCCACCGCCAGAGAATCCGTGGTCAATCATCTGCTTGACTGCCATCGGCAGACTCAACGTAGCGGTCGAGGACACCGCCAACGCGATCAACCAGGCGCTGAACAAACCGCCATGGCGGCGGACGAAGGGCCACAGGGTGCGCAGGCTGCCCAGCCTCTTCAGGCGTGGCGGCGAGGGAGTTTCAGCGTGCGGTGTGTCAGTCATTGCAGTCAGGCTCGCTCAGGCGCAGGCGGTCACGGGTGGCATCACGCAGGCGGATCGCCAGCGCGTCGAGGCGGTCAGTAGGAAGGCGTACATGCAGACGCAGACCTTCGGGCAGAAATTGTTCGTCCAGTTTTTCGGCACCAGCACTGTCCAGCAGGGTATGGGCAATGCCCATGTCCTCAAAGCCGCAATGCAGAATGCGTTCGACCATTGGTATCAAGGGGCTGCGCTGAGCTAGCCGCAGACATTCGGCAGCGGTGCCGCCATAGGCGCGGACCAAGCCACCGGCGCCGAGTTTGATGCCCCCGTACCAACGTGTCACCACCACCACGACGCGGTCGTATCCCTGGCCATCGATGGCGGCCAGGATCGGCCTGCCGGCAGTGCCCGAAGGTTCGCCGTCGTCGCTGGAACGGTACTCGTTGCCGTGTCGATACGCCCAGCAATTATGGGTGGCATCGGCCACGGATACCGCATCGACAAATGCCAGCGCGTCACCCGCATTGCTGATGGGAGCAGCGTGCGCGATGAAGCGGCTGTGTTTGATTTCCAACTCGTGGTTGGCGGGCGCGGCAAGGGTGTCGAGCATTGCCGCCATTCTAGTGGTTGGCGATGGGACTGTCCGGCGACTGGGCACGTGACGGGGTGGATCGTCGCCGTTCGAGCTCAGTCTCCGGCTTTTGTGACCAGGCAGGCACGAGCGAACGCTTGGCAGCTCAATCAGAGGCACGGACATGCACGACCCAATCGCTGGCTTCCCGAGTGAACCGGTGCTTATGTGGCGGTATCTCCGATCTTGCCGTGAAGGGGTGTGGCATCGGTCGCTGCGGCGGGCTTCAATCCTTGAGCAGGGGCCGAAGATCACGGGGAATGCGTGCTTCGGGATAGTCCTGCGTGAAACGACGCAGGCTGGCGCGCGCGCCCTCGATATCGCCGCTGTCGCGGCGTTCGCGGATCTTGCCCAGCCATTTGTGGCGCGGCAGCGAGGCGTCAGCGTCGATCGGGATCGTTGGTTGCAGCTGTGCGCGCTCGGTAACGATATTGCCGCTGGCCGCTGCCAGATCTGCCGGTGGCGCCGGCAACGCGCGGAACTGCATCGCGCGTTCGCGCGATTCAGCCGAAGACGTTGCTGCCTGCTTGGCTTGCTCGACGCTGATGGTCTTTGCCAGTGGCGCCGCAGCAACCGGCGCTGCGGGAGCCGGAGGAGCCGGTGCATAGACCGGAGCAGCTGCAGGCGGGTCTGCCGCGTAGGGTGCAACCGTTGCTTCTTGTCCGGCCGGGCTTGCGATGGAGTCTGCTGCCGCGGATGGGGGCGGCGTATCGCGCGCGATGGGCTGGGTTTCGGCCTTCGGCGCTGACTTGGCAGCAGGTATAGGTGCTGGCGGCACCATGGGCTGCATCGGGGCAGGCGCTACCGGATCGGGTTCGGCAACGACCTGCGCTTCATTTGAAGGTGCGGACACGGAATCGGCAGATGAGGCTTCATCGGCCGATTCCTGCTGCAGGGACGGCGGGGGAGGCGTCAAGGAGCGCAGCTGCCAGGCCAACCCGACCACCAGTACCAGCGAGGCGGCGGCCGCCAGCGATGAAAACACGCGGCGACGACGTCCCCAGCGCGTTGTCCGGAGGTGTTGTGGGGCTGCCGGCAATTGCGGGTCAGCCGCTGCCTGCGGCGCACGCGCCATCGCCAGGATGTCCGCATCGACACGGGCGCTCGGACCTGCAACAGGGTCTGGACGGCCGAGCAGGCGGGCCAGATCGCGTTCTTCCGGGGTCAGCATGTCGTCGGAGATGTTCATTCGCTTAACCTCGCGCGCAGCTTGTCCATCGCATAACGCAGCCTCGATTTGACAGTTTCCCGACCAACGCCGGTGATCTGCCCGATTTCTTCCAGGCTCAGTTCCTGCTCCAGCCGCAACAGAACCACTTCCTGCTGTTCGGGGGGCAGCTCGGCCAATGCCTGGCGGAGCTGTAAGCGCTGGGCTTGCTCGTCGGCCACTAATTCGGGGGTACAGGTATCGGCCAAGTGCGCCATGCGCTCATCCGCATCATCCGGTGCCGCCGGTCGATGACGCGACGCACGCCAATGGTCGTTGAGGCGATTGTGGGCAATGCGGAACAACCAGGTAGCGAATGCGGCGTCGGGTTTCCAGCCCGCGCGGGCATTGATCATCTTCTGCCAGATGTCCTGGAACAATTCCTCGGCCAGCGGCCGGTCGCGCAGTTGGCCCAAAAGGTAATGAAAAAGCCGTGCGCGATGGCGCGAATACAGCTGCGCAAACGCCTCGGTATCGCCGCCCGCGTAGGCCAGCATCAGCGTTTCGTCGGTTGGGGTGTGCACGGCGGTATCCACGGGGCGCAAGCCTAAGTGCTGTGGCGGTTTCTGCCTAGCGGTCAGTCAGGAGGGGGCCTTCACTCATTCATGTAGGTGAAGCGAAAATTCTAGGGCGGCAGGCCCTCCGTAAGGCAGCCGGGACGGTATGCTGCGTGGCAGGGGGAACTCCAAGTGATTGGGGTCCAGAGAGAGCGGATATAGATGTCGCATAGCGAGTTTGAGGCGCGTTCCGAAATACCGCGCGTAGATGCACGAACGCCCGTCACGGACGTGGTGGCGACATTGCAAGGGTTGCTTCCTGCAGGCATGTCAGTTGCACTGGCCTGGCAAGACATCACGCTGGGGCAGGGCAGTTGCTGCTTCCCGGTGGTTGCCGATGCGCTACGCGCGCAAGCCGACCAGGCGTTGCATGAAGGGCTGACTGATGCGGCGTTGGCAGCCGGTGCGTTTGAGTGGGAACACGAAAACGGCGCGCGCATGGTGCTGTTGTTGAAGGCCGAGAGCATGCAGGCTTCGGCTCCGTCAGCGGCGTGGCAAAGCGCCGCGCGGGTGCAGATTGGCTGCGCGCTGGAGTCGATGAGTCAGCGTCTGCAGATCGAGGAACTACAGCGTTCCAAGCAGTTGCAGAAGGCGCTGTTTGAGATCGCTGACCTGGCCGGTGCCGACCTGGCAATGCCGGAGATGCTGTCCTACTTCCACCGCATCCTGCGCTCGCTGATGTACGCGGAGAACTGCTACATCGTCATGTGCGACGAGCAGCAAAGCAGCTTGGAATTTCTCTACTTCGTCGATACGCAGGACAACTTCATCCCCGAACCCGACCGGAGTTATCGCTACGAGGAAATGCCCGGTAGCCTGACCTTCGCGGTACTGCGTCATGGGCGGGTGATCAGTGGGCCGTCACGCGATCTGGTGCAGTTTCTTGAGCACCCGGCCGAGCGGATGGAGGGCCTGGAAAGCGCGGATTGGCTGGGTGTCCCGATGTGGCGCGACAACCGGGTCTGCGGCGCCATTGTTGTGCAGAGCTATGTGGCAGAGGCCAGTTATGGCGCCGAGGAGCGCGCAGTGCTGAACTTCGTTGCCAAGCACATCCTGACTGCGATGGACCGCCTGCAAGCGCACCTGCAGCTGGAAGAGCGCGTATTGCAGCGCACGCGGGATCTGGAGCACATCAACGATCATCTGCAGGCCGAGATCATCGAACGCCGTCGCGCCGAACAGTTGCAGACGGCGTTGTTCAATATTTCCGAGCTGGCGATGTCCGGCCACGGCCTGGGCGAGTTCCACGCGCAGGTGCATGGGATCATCGGTGGCTTATTGGATGCCAGTAATTTTTACGTGGCGATGGTGACGCCGGACGCTGACGGTATTGAGTTTGTCTACTCGGTGGATCGCTTCAATCGTGAGCGTGCGCCGCGTCCCTTCAGTAATGGGCTTACCGAATACACGTTGCAGCGGCGAGAGCCGGTGCTTGCAACGCGTGCGGATATTGACGTGCTGATCGCTGCCGGCGAGCTGCATGAGTTCGGGGCGAAGTCGCAATGCTGGTTGGGTGTGCCGCTGTTCAATGATGACGAAGTGGCGGGTGTGATTGCAGTGCAGAGTTACAGCCCGAACGTGGTGTTCACCACGGACGATCAACGCTTGTTGGTGTTTGTGGCGCGCACCATCGGCAACGCGCTTGCGCGCCAGCGCGACCGGCAACGGTTGGTGCAGGCCCATGCCGACCTGGAGCAGCGGGTGAGCGAGCGCACCCAGGAGCTGGGTGAGTTGAATCGCAAATTGCGCGGTCAGATTGGCGAGCGCATGCGCGCCGAACAACGGTTGACCCATCTTGCGATGCATGACGTGTTGACCGGCTTGCCCAACCGTCTGCACCTGCAGGACCGGTTGGAGCGGGCCATTGCCAATGCGGAGCAGGGCATCGGCGCACATTTTGCGTTGATGTTCCTCGACCTGGATCGCTTCAAATGGGTCAACGACAGTATTGGCCATGCGGCGGGCGACCGGATGTTGGTGGAGGTTGCGCGTCGTCTGGTGAGCCTTGCTGCAACGGAAGACGTTGTTGCGCGCCTGGGCGGCGACGAATTCGCGCTGTTGGTCAATTGCGAGCGTGGCGGTGACACCGCGATGGAGCTGGGCCGTCTGCTGTTGAGGGCACTGGAAGCCCCGATGTGGGTGGATGGGCGCGAACTGTTTCCGTCCGGCAGCATCGGCATCGCGTTGTGGAACCCGCGCTATACCTCGGGTGCAGACCTGCTGCGCGATGCGGATGCAGCGATGTACCGCGCCAAGCTCAGGGGGCAGGACCGCTGCGTGATGTTCGACGGCGCGATGCACGAGGAGGCGATGCGTAGCCTGGAGCTGGAAGCGGACCTTCGGCGTGCGATCAAGAAGCAGGATTTCGTGCCGTTCTATCAGCCCATCGTTTCATTGGACGACAACCAGGTGGTCGGGCACGAAGCGCTGTTGCGCTGGAAACATGACCGGCGCGGCATGTTGTTGCCCGGTGATTTTCTTGAGCTGGGTGAAGAAAGCGGCCTGATTGAAGAAGTCGATTGGCTGATCTACGAGCAGGTGATGACGGACCTGGCGACATCCACGCACGGCTACATTTCCGTGAACGTATCGCCGCGACATTTCCGCTCGGCCGAGTTCTCTTCGCGTCTGCTCGGGTTGATGGATGCGGTGGGTGCTGAGCCCGACCGGCTGCGCGTGGAGATCACGGAGATGGCTCTGCTGGACGACGCGCCACGGACGTTGCGCACGCTGCACCAACTGCGCGAGCGCGGCATCGTCGTGCAGTTGGATGATTTCGGTACTGGCTACTCGGCGCTGTCGTATCTGCACCGTTTCCCGATCAGCGCATTG
Source organism: Stenotrophomonas sp. Iso1 (assembly GCF_027497995.1). Lineage (GTDB taxonomy): Bacteria > Pseudomonadota > Gammaproteobacteria > Xanthomonadales > Xanthomonadaceae > Stenotrophomonas. The sequence continues at coordinate 651,076 of NZ_JAODBT010000002.1, forward strand.
AAGGTAGACCGCAGCTTCGTCGCCGGTCTGCATGCCGAGGACGGGAAGAACACGCTGGCGCTGGTGGAAGGTGTGCTGTCGCTGGCACGCACGCTGGGCATCGAGACCATCGGCGAAGGCGTGGAAACCGAGCGCCAGTTGCGGACATTGCAGGGCCTGGGGTGCAGCTTCGGCCAGGGATACCTGCTGGGCTACCCGGCACCGCGCGAAGAAACCCTGCTGCGGTAGACGTGGCGCATAGGCAGAACGGAGTGGCGACGGATCCTCTGGATACGTCGCGTCCCGTGGTGCCACTGCATGGCATTCGCAACGCAGGAAAGCAGGTACATCCGGGAAGCGACCATTGCGATGTCTTCCCGGGCGCACTTCGCTTACTTGGGTTGTGCGAGTGGAAAGCATGTCGCTGTACATCAGTGCTTTAACGCAACGCGCTGCGCTTCTTTTCGTCGAACCACTTATCGGCCTGCGCTGGCGAATAACTCCGCATCCATTCCAGCATCTGCGTCGAATCCTCGCCGTACCACAGGTCATCGCGCTGTTCCGGGTGCAGAAAGCGCTCGCTGACCATGGTGTCGATCATGCCGATCAGCGGCTGATAGAAACCGTCGATATCGAGGAACGCGCACGGCTTCTTGCCGATGCCAAGCTGGCGCCAGGTCAGCATTTCGAAGATTTCTTCGGCGGTGCCGAAACCACCGGGCAGGGCGACGAAGGCATCTGACAGGTCGAACATGCGCGACTTGCGCTCGTGCATTGAGCCGACGATCTCCAGCGTGGTCACGCCTTTGTGGGCGACTTCCATATCGACGAGATGCTGCGGGATCACGCCGGTTACTTCGCCGCCGGCACTCAATACGCCGTCGGCAACCGCGCCCATCAGGCCGGTACGGCCGCCGCCATACACCAGACGCAGGCCTTCGTCGGCGATGCGCTTGCCCAGTTCGGTGGCGCGCTCGACATAGATGGGCTTGGCACCGGGGTTGGAGCCGCAATAGACGCAGATGGACTTCATTTGGATTTCCTGATGGATGGGAAAGGTGTACGGATCCCGCGCATGAACAGGCCCGGTTTCGGTGGAATACAAAAGCAAGAAGGCTCCGCCGGAGCGGAGCCTTCAGGTCACAGGCCGTGGTGCTTAGTTGGCCTTGTGGATGGCGCGCTTGCCAACCGCCATTGCCGCGTCGTGAATCACTTCCGACAGCGACGGGTGGGCGTGGCAGATACGGGCCAGGTCGTCAGCAGAACCGCTGAACTCCATGGTCAGTACGCCTTCGTGCACCAGCTCGGACACGTTCGCGCCTACCAGGTGCATGCCCAGCACGCGGTCGGTTTCGGCGTGAGCCAGCACCTTCACAAAGCCTGCCGGCTCGATCATGGCGACAGCACGACCGTTGGCGGCAAACGGGAAGCTGCCGGCTTTGTACGGAATGCCTTCGGCCTTGAGCTGAGCTTCGGTCTTGCCGACCCATGCCAGCTCCGGCTCGGTGTAGATGACCCACGGAATGGTGTCGAAGTTGACGTGGCCCGGCAGGCCGGCAATCAGCTCGGCCACGGCAACGCCTTCTTCGAAGCCCTTGTGCGCAAGCATCGGGCCACGCACGCAGTCACCGACTGCCCAGACACCATCGACGCCGGTGTGGCAGTGGTCGTCCACTTCGATCTGGCCACGCTCGTTGACCTTGACGCCGGTACCGTCGGCCAGCAGGCCCTTGGTTGCGGCGCGACGGCCCACGGCCACCAGCAGCTTGTCCACGGTCAGGGTCTTTTCGCCTTCACCGTCGGTGTAGGTGACAACCACTTCCTTGGTCTTCTTGCCGGTGATTTCGGTCTTGGAGACCTTGGCGCCGAGCTTGATTTCCAGGCCCTGCTTCTTGAACTCGCGGGCGGCGACCTTGGCCACTTCGGCGTCGGCGGCAGCGAGGAATTCCGGCAGTGCTTCCAGGATGGTGACTTCCGAACCCAGGCGCTTCCACACGCTGCCCAGTTCCAGGCCGATCACGCCGGCGCCGATCACGGCAAGGCGCTTCGGCACTTCGGTGAAGTCCAGGCCGCCGACGTTGTCGACGATGGCGTCGCCGTCGAACTTGGCGAACGGCAGCTCGATGGAATCCGAACCGGCCGCGATGATGACGTTGGTGCCCTTCAGCTCGACCTCGCTGCCGTCATGCTGCTTGACCGTGACGATGTTGCCAGCCTGCAACTGGCCGAAGCCGTAGTAAGCCGTGACCTTGTTGGCCTTGAACAACTGGGCGATGCCGCCCGTGAACTGCTTCACGATGGCGTCCTTGCGGCCGACCATCTTGCTCACATCCATCTTGGCGTCGTTGAAGCTGATGCCGTGCTGATCGAAGATGTGGCCCATGTTCCAGTACTGGCGCGAGGAGTCCAGCAGCGCCTTGGACGGGATGCAGCCCACACGCAGGCAGGTGCCGCCCAGAGCCGGCTTGCCGTCCTTGCCCAGCGCTGCGTCGATGCAGGCGGTCTTCAGGCCCAGCTGTGCGGCGCGGATGGCCGCGTGGTAGCCGGCCGGGCCAGCACCGATGACGACGACGTCGAATTGTTCAGCCATTAGAGATTCCTTGGTACCAATCCCTCCTCCCTGCGGGAGAAGGTGGCGCGAAGCGCCGGATGAGGGTGCGGGAGGGCCGTGGCCCTCACCCCAACCCCTCCCCCGGAGAGGGAGGGGCTACAGGCCTATTACAGACCGAACAGCATGCGGCCCGGGTTTTCCAACTGGTTCTTGATGTCCACCAGGAACTGCACCGAATCCTTGCCGTCGATGATGCGGTGGTCATAGGACATGGCCAGATACATCATCGGCGCGATTACGACCTGGCCGTTCTCGGCGATCGGACGATCCTTGATTGCATGCATGCCCAGGATGGCGCTCTGCGGCGGGTTGACAATCGGGGTCGACATCAGCGAGCCGAAGGTACCGCCGTTGGTCACGGTGAAGGTGCCGCCCTGCAGTTCTTCCAGCGACAGCTTGCCGTCACGGGCCTTCTTGGCGTAGTCGGCGATGGCCTTCTCGATCTCGTCGAAGGACATGCGCTCGACGTTGCGCAGCACCGGGGTCACCAGACCCTTTTCGGTGGACACGGCAATCGAGATGTCCGAGTAGCCGTGATAGATGATGTCGTCACCATCGATCGAGGCATTGACCAGCGGGAAGCGCTGCAGCGCATTGGCAGCGGCCTTCACGAAGAAGCTCATGAAGCCCAGCTTGATGCCGTGTGCCTTGACGAATTCTTCTTGCAGTTCCTTGCGCGCGGCCGACACCTTGGACAGGTTGACCTCGTTGAAGGTGGTCAGCATGGCGGTCGAGTTCTTCGACTGCATCAGGCGCTCGGCAATGCGCTTGCGCATGCGGGTCATCGGCACGCGTTCTTCCGGACGTGCGCCACCGGCCTTGCCGACGCCGCCGTTGCGGGCGAAGTTGACGATGTCTTCCTTTGTCACCGCGCCATGACGGCCGGTGCCAGCCACGTCTGCCGGATTCACGCCTTCGGTGATGGCCGAGAAGCGGGCGCCCGGGGGCAGGGTGTCGGCAGCAGCAGACTTGGCAGCCGGGGCCGGCGCAGCGGCAGCAGCCGGTGCGGCGGCGGCCGGGGCAGCAGCCTTCGGCGCCTCGGCAGCAGCAGCCGGAGCCGCAGCGGCGACAGCGCCTTCCTCGATGACAGCCAGAATCTGGTTGGAGGTGACGGTGTCGCCTTCCTGGAACTTGATTTCCTTCAGCACGCCATCAACGGGTGCCGGCACTTCCAACACGACCTTGTCGGTTTCCAGGTCGAGCAGGTTCTCGTCGCGCTTGACGGCCTCGCCCACCTTTTTATGCCAGGTGGCGATGGTGGCGTCGGAGACGGATTCGGGCAGTACCGGTACTTTGACTTCGGTGGCCATTTGGCTGATTTCCTGGTTTCGTTTTCTTGTGGAAAAGGGGGCTTATTCGGCGTAGTTGTCGTCGATCTTGTTGACCAGCGCGTCGGCGAGCAGCTGCGCCAGTTCGCGCAGGTGATCGGACATGTGGCCAACAGCAGGCGACGGGGAACGCGGACGACCGGCATAGTGCAGCGCCTGGCCATCGGCCACGCATGCCTGCAGGTGGTGCTTGATCTGGTACCACGCACCCTGGTTCATCGGCTCTTCCTGGCACCACACAACGTCGGTGGCCTTGCCGTACTTCTTCAGTTCGGCAGCCAACGCCGGGCGCGGGAACGGATACAGCTGTTCCACACGCACGATGGCGACGTCGTCCTGACCACGCTTGGTCTGGTCTTCCAGCAGGTCGTAGTAAACCTTGCCGGAGCACACCACCACGCGCTTGACCTTCTTCGCATCGGCCTTGGCATCGCCAATCAGATGCTGGAACTCGCCATTGGCCATTTCGTCCATGCTCGACACGGCCAGCTTGTGGCGCAGCAGCGACTTGGGCGACATCACCACCAGCGGCTTGCGGGTGTCCATGCGCATCTGGCGACGGAGCATGTGGAATGCCTGCGCCGGGGTCGACGGCACGCAGACCAGCATGTTCTCCAGCGCGCACAACTGCAGGAAGCGCTCAAGGCGCGCCGAGCTGTGTTCCGGGCCCTGGCCTTCATAGCCGTGCGGTAGCAGCAGGGTCAGGCCGGTAATGCGGCCCCACTTTGCTTCGCCGGAGGCGATGAACTGGTCGATCACCACCTGGGCGCCATTGGCGAAGTCGCCGAACTGGCCTTCCCAGATGCACAGGGTGTTGGGATCGGTGGTGGAGAAACCGTACTCGAAGGCCATGACCGCTTCTTCGCTGAGCAGCGAATCGATGATGGTGGCCTGTTCCGGCGACTCGACCAGCTGACGCAGCGGCAGGTAGTAGTTGTCGGTTTTCTGGTCGTGCAGGATCGCGTGGCGATGGGTGAAGGTGCCGCGGCCCACGTCCTGGCCCACCAGACGCAGCGCATTGCCTTCGTCCAGCAGTGTTGCGTAGGCCAGGTTTTCAGCAAAGCCCCAGTCGCCCAGGATTTCACCGGCGGCCATCTTGCGACGGTCGTCATATACCTTGGCAACGCGCGAGTGGACTTCCACGCCTTCCGGAATGGTGTTGATCATCGTGGCCAGCTGGGTCAGCTTGCCCATATCCACCTTGGTGCTGACCGGGTCGGACAACTTGCCGGACAGGTACTTGGACCAATCCACGTACATCTTGCTGGTGGCGGGGGTCTTTTCGACCTTGGCCAGCTCGGTGGTGACTTCACCGGAGTCCAGCTTGTTGCGGTAGCTGTCGACCATTTCCTTGCCGGCACCGGCGGCGATCACACCAGCGGCCTCCAGTTGCTCTGCGTAGAGCTCACGGGTGGTCTTGTGCTTGCGGATCACCTGGTACATCAGCGGCTGGGTGATGGCCGGCTCATCGGCCTCGTTGTGACCCCAGCGGCGGTAGCAGACCAGGTCGATCACGACGTCTTTGTGGAACTGCTGGCGGAAGTCATATGCCAGCTTCGCAGCGAACACCACGGCTTCGGGATCGTCGCCATTCACGTGCAGGACCGGGGCAGCGACCATCTTTGCGATGTCGGTGCAGTACAGGGTCGAACGCGAGTCGTCGCGATTGGAGGTGGTGAAACCCACCTGGTTGTTGATGACGATGTGCACGGTGCCGCCGACGGTGAAACCGCGGGCCTGCGACATCTGGAACAGCTCCATCACCACGCCCTGACCGGCAAATGCCGCGTCGCCGTGGATCAGGATCGGCATCACCTGCTTGCGCTCGGTGTCGTTGCGACGTTCCTGGCGCGAACGCACCGAACCGGCAACCACCGGATCAGCGATTTCCAGGTGCGACGGGTTGAACGCCAGTGCCAGATGCACCGGGCCGCCATCGCTGGCGACGTCGGCCGAGAAGCCCATGTGGTACTTCACGTCACCGGCAACGGCGCGATCGTCGTGCTCGAACTTGCCTTCGAACTCATCGAACAGCTTGCGCGGGTTCTTGCCCAGGGTGTTGACCAGTACGTTCAGGCGGCCACGGTGGGCCATGCCGACCACCACGTCCTTGACGCCTTCTTTGCCAGCGCCGCGGATGATGGTGTCCATCATCGGGATCAGCGAATCGCCGCCTTCCAGCGAGAAGCGCTTCTGGCCGACGTACTTGGTGTGCAGGTAACGCTCAAGGCCTTCAGCCGCGGTCAGGCGTTCCAGGGTGCGACGCTTGGTGTCGGCATCCAGGTTGTAGTTGCCACCGGCGGTTTCGAGGCGCTGGTACAGCCACTGGCGCTGCTCGACTTCGGCGATATACATGAATTCTGCGCCGATCGAGCCGGCATACGTCGCCTTCAGGTGCGCAAGCAGATCACGCAGCTTCATCCGCGGCTGGCCGCCAACACCGCCGGTGCTGAACTCGTCGTTGAGGTCGGCATCGCTGAGGTGATGGAAAGGCAGGCTCAAATCCGGCGGATTGACCGGCGGGGTCAGGCCCAACGGGTCGAGATTGGCACCGAGATGGCCGCGTGAACGGTAAGCGGTGATCAGGCGGCCGACATTGCGCTCGCGCTCATCGCCGGCACCGTTGCTGGCACCCACTTTTCCGGCATTTTTGGCGGCTTCGGTGATGTGGGCAATGGCGGCGGAGTGCGGCACATCGCCAGCTTCGCGGCCTTTGAAGCCGTCAAAGTAGGACTTCCACTTGGGGTCCACACTGTCCGGGGAGACGAGGTACTGTTCGTACAGATCCTCGACATAGGAGGCGTTGCCGCCGGCGAGCTGCGATGATTGCGCAAACTGCTTCAGTAGATTGTCCACGATGGAGAGTCGGATTCACTTGTGGGGTAGTTCTGGGAACCGGCGGACCTTGCTGCAGCGTCCTGCGCGGGCGTGTTCTAACCACTAAATTATACCCCTCACGGGACAGGAAGGGGCGTGGACTCTGTCCCCAGTATTAATACCTGTCCATACCGTGTCTTATACGGTCAACGGCTCAAATACCCAGCACGCGCAGGGCGCTGCAGGTGCGAGAACGCTGCCATATGCGCTGGAACAGTTCTTCCTGCACGCGAGTGCGTGCCGATGCGTCGAGCCAGAGCTCACCTTCAATGCGTGTACCCATTGGACGAAAGTAGCAGTCGCCGTTGTCGTTGCTGATGGCTGCGGAAACCACTTGGCAGTCTGTCGGGTCCATTGGCTCGCGCAACTGAAACACGCTGGGCAGGCGTTGGGCCAATGCAACCAGGGCTTCAGGCAGGGCGGGAAGATCGGCTTCGTGGACGAGCAGTTGTACGGACTTGTCGTGCCGGGCCGTGGCAAAGCGGCGTAATGCGGCCAATACCGGCGGTTGGGCCAGCAGGCCATCGCTTCCGCGAAGTTGCAGGCGCAGGCAGCGGCGGGCGTGGTGGATCACTGTCGAGGTGGCCGCGCTGGCCTGATCCGCGTCCTCGATGCGCATGGCGCCGTCCAGACGCCTGCGCATGGTCTGGTGACCAATGCCGGCTTCCTCGAAGGGCGCGCCTTCAGCCAGAAATCCATTGCGAGCGTAGAAGTCTCGGGCATGTAGCTGGGCGTGCAGGGTGACTTCACCCCAGCCGCGTCGCTTTGCCTCGGCAACCAATGCCTGTAGCAACGCATCGCCGACACCGCGGCCGCGCCAGTGTGCGTGGACGGCCATGCGCCCGATGCGCTGGTCGGGAGTCAGCCGGCCAGCGCCGATGGAATGGCCATCGGCATCCACGGCAAGCGCGTGGACGCTGAGCGGGTCCAATGCGTCGATTTCCAGTTCTGCCGGCACCCGTTGTTCGTCGACGAACACGGCATGGCGCACGCCGTGCAGCTGGTCGCGCTGCACGGCGTAGTCGGCGATTTCAACATGGAAGCCGACGGTTGGGATCATGCGGAAGGAGCGTTTTCGTCCTCGTAGATGACTACGACCTCTACGCCTTCCTCGCTCACCTGCACGGTGTCGATCTGAGCGATGGACGGCTCGCCTTCACCGGCCTGGGTGTATTCGAACACTTCGATTTCCACATCCGGGGAACCGTCGTCGTCCTCATCCTCATCCTCGAAGTCGACTTCTGCAGCCACGACGAGCGCACCTTCTTCGAGTTCTTCGAACTCTTCCCCGTCGGCCCAGGCGGCTTCGGCAGCCAGCATTTCCTGGTCCAGCAGCTGGTAGAAGCCACCGGCCATCAGTTCCAGCACGGCGTTGCGGCCTTTGGCCGAGAGTTTGCCGTAGGCCGCCGCATCCAAACGCTCGGTGCCAGCCAGCAGCTGGGCATCCTTGATCGACAGTGCGAAGGCGTGGCCGGAGCAATACAGTGAAGCACCCCGGGTGGCACGACGCCACGCGGTGCGAGCCCACGGGTGACGCTCAAGCAGGCCGCCATCGGCCAGTTCAGCTTCCACGTCTTCCGGTGAGCGCGGAGCCTGCGACGGCAAGATGTCACCGGCGGAACGGTAGGTGGTGATGAAGCGGCCGAACCAGTTGCCGAGGCGATCGGGGTCGTTCATGCGGATGGCGTTGAGCGCGGTGATCACGCGCTTCATGGCGGCATCGTCGATCTCGTTGACGTCGTCCTGCAGCTTCAGGTCCGGATCCTGGTAGCGGATGGACTCATCTGCGCCGGCGACCAAGTCGTCCAGGTAATCACTGATCAGCTCGGCCGAGGCCGGTGCGCGCATGCCGAAGGAGAAGGTCAGGCAGGGGTTTTCGGCCACGCCGTTGTGCGGCACGTTCGGGGGCAGGTAGAGCATGTCGCCCGGGCCCAGCACCCATTCGTGGGTCTTCTTGAACTTCTTGAGTAGCTTCAGTTCAACGTCCGGGCGGAAATCCAGCGACGGACGCTTGCCATTGATCGATTCGCTGGCGTCAATCTGCCAGCGGCGCTCGCCGTGGCCCTGCAGCAGGAACACATCGTATTGGTCGACATGGGCGCCAACCGAGCCGCCGGTGGCGGCAAAGCTGATCATCACGTCGTCCATGCGCCAGCGCGGCAGGAACGAGAAATTCGGCACCAGCGCACGCACGTCCGGGTCCCACTTGTCGACGTCCTGCACCAGCAGGGTCCAGTCGTGGTCGGGCATGCCCGGGAAGTCTTCTTCCTGGAACGGGCCGGTGCGCAGGGTCCAGCCATCGGTGGCGCGGTCGTGGATGACCATGCGTGCCAGCGCGCCTTCCTCGCAGGCCAAGCCGGCCAGGTCTTCGGGCATCAGCGGGGTTTCAAAGTCCGGGAACGCGCCGCGGATCAGCAGCGGGCGCTTCTGCCAGTAGTCGCGCAGGAAGGTTGCCGGGGCCATGCCCAGTGGCAGACCGGCGCGGGCCTGGACTTCGATCGGATAGGTCTTTTGCTTGCGTGCAGCCATGGGGGAGTCCTTGCAGCGGAAAACGGAATCAAGCGCTTGCGCGCGAGTAGACCGCCATTGTCCCCTTGTTGAGCGCAAACCGCACGGTGGAAGGCTGATCTGAATCAAATGGTGGTGTGGGGTCAAGTTTTGGTTGGCCCTGCCTCAAAACGCAGAAGAGCCGGCAATGCCGGCTCTTCTGGGGGACGCATTGCCCGGAACTTAGATGGCCTTGGCCAGTTCCGCCGCCAGGCCAACGTAGCCACCCGGGGTCAGCTCGCGCAAGCGCTGCTTGGCGTCGGCCGGCAGGTCCAGCGATTCAATGAACTCGCGCATCGAATCGGCGGTGATGCCGTGACCGCGGGTCAGGGCCTTGAGCTGCTCATACGGATTCGGCAGGCCATGACGACGCATCACCGTCTGCACGGCTTCTGCCAGCACTTCCCAGGCTGCGTCCAGATCGGCGTTGAGACGTTCTGGGTTCACGGTCAATTTGCCCAGGCCCTTGGCCAGCGATTCCAGGCCGACCTGGCCGTGGCCGAAGGCGGTGCCTACCGCGCGCAGCACGGTGGAGTCGGTGAGGTCACGCTGCCAGCGGCTGATGGGCAGCTTGGCGCTGAAATGCTCGAACAGGGCGTTGGCAATGCCGAAGTTGCCTTCGGCGTTCTCGAAGTCGATCGGGTTGACCTTGTGCGGCATGGTCGAGGAGCCGACTTCACCTTCCTTGAGCTTCTGCTTGAAGTAGCCCAGCGAGATGTAGCCCCAGACGTCACGGGACAGGTCAACCAGAATGGTATTGGCGCGACGCGCGGCATCGCCGATTTCAGCGATGTTGTCGTGCGGCTCGATCTGGGTGGTGTAGGGGTTGAACACCAGGCCCAGTGAGGTGACGAAACGCTCAGCGAAAGCGGGCCAATCCACTGCCGGATAGGACACAACGTGGGCGTTGTAGTTGCCGACGGCGCCGTTGATTTTGCCGGTCAGCTCGACCGCAGCGATCTGGCGGATCTGGCGTTCCAGCCGGGCGACGACATTGGCCAATTCCTTGCCCAGGGTGGTCGGCGAGGCGGTCTGGCCGTGGGTGCGCGACAGCATCGGCTGCTCGGCCTGCGCATGCGCCAGCTTGCGCAACGAGTCGGCGATGCCGGTGTAGGTGGGTAGCAGCACCTGGCTGCGTGCCTGGGCCAGCATCAGGCCGTAGGACAGGTTGTTGATGTCCTCGCTGGTGCAGGCGAAATGCACGAACTCCAGCGCCGGGGCCAGCTCGGCGTCGTCCTTGAGCTGCTCCTTGATGAAGTACTCCACAGCCTTGACGTCGTGGTTGGTGGTGCGCTCGATTTCCTTGACGCGTGCGGCGTTGTCAACCGAGAAACCCTCGGCCAGCGCGTGCAGCTTGGCTTTGCCTGCGGCAGTGAAGTCGGCCAGTTCGCTGATGCCCGGCTCGGCGGCCAGGGCCAGCAGCCATTCGACTTCCACCTTCACCCGGGCCTTGATCAGGCCGTACTCGGAGAAGATCGGGCGCAGGGCGTCGACCTTGCTGGCATAGCGGCCATCAAGCGGGGACAGGGCGAGCAGGGTGGATTCCGTCATGTCGGCGGGCATTGGGGCAGTGGCGGGGGGGCACATTCTACGCTGCCCGGCGAGGTCACCGCCCGTGGGCCGGTGAATCCCGGCCGCCGCAGGTGCCTTCGCTCGCCCCGGGGCGTATCGTGATGAGAGCCGCCAGCCGGGGAAGACTGCCCAAAGCCAGCCGCAGCTTCCCTTTCCCCAACGAAAGTAGTGCGGAGTTGATGATGAGCAAAGGTTCCAACAAAGAGTTCCGGACGGAACACGACAGCATGGGCGAACTGCAGGTGCCCGCCGATGCCCTATGGGGCGCCCAGACCCAACGTGCAGTCGAGAATTTCCCGGTGTCCGGGCAGCGCATGCCGCGGGCCTTCATCCGGGCGCTGGGCCTGATCAAAGGTGCCGCCGCTGAAGTGAATGCTGGGCTGGGTCTGCTGCCCAAGGGCGTGGGCAAGGCTATTCAGGCCGCCGCTCAGGAAGTAGCCGACGGCGTTCATGACGCGCATTTCCCGATCGACATCTACCAGACCGGTTCTGGTACCTCGTCCAACATGAATGCCAACGAGGTCATCGCCGCGCTGGCCAATCAGGGCGGCAAGGCCGGCAAAACGGCTGTGCATCCCAATGATCACGTCAACCTGGGGCAGAGTTCCAATGATGTGATCCCCACCGCCATCCGTGTTTCGGCACAGCTGGCCACGGTGGAAAACCTGCTGCCGGCGCTCAAACACCTGCGCAAGACCATCGACAAGCGTGCTCGCACACTCGGCAAGGTGGTCAAGACCGGCCGCACCCATTTGATGGATGCGATGCCGTTGACCTTCGCCCAGGAATTCGGTGCGTGGTCAGCCCAGCTGGAATCGGCCCAGGCCCGTATCGAGGACGCACTCAAGCGTTTGCGGCGCTTGCCGCTGGGTGGCACGGCGATTGGCACCGGCATCAATGCCGACCCGCGCTTCGGCGGCAAGGTGGCCAAGGTGCTGTCCACCACCACCGGGGTGAAGTTCGACAGTGCTGAGAATAAGTTCGAAGGTCTGGCGGCACAGGATGATGCGGTGGAGTTGTCAGGTCAGCTCAACGCCTTGGCGGTGGCGCTGATCAAGATCGCCAACGACCTGCGCTGGATGAACTCCGGGCCGCTGGCGGGCTTGGGCGAAGTGGAGCTGCCAGCGCTGCAGCCGGGCAGTTCGATCATGCCGGGCAAGGTCAATCCGGTGATTCCCGAGGCGACGGTGATGGTGGCGGCGCAGGTGATCGGCCACCACACCGCGATCACCGTCGCCGGGCAGACAGGCAACTTCCAGTTGAATGTGACGCTGCCGCTGATTGCCGCCAACCTGCTGGATTCGATTCAGTTGTTGTCCAACGTGATGAACCTGCTGGCCGACAAGGTGTTCGTCGGGTTGGTGGTCAGGCAGGACCGCGTTCGTGAGGCGCTGGCCCGCAACCCCATTCTGGTGACCGCGCTTAACCCGATCATTGGGTATGAGAAAGCCGCGGCTATCGCCAAACGCGCCTACAAGGAACAGCGCCCGGTGCTGGAAATAGCGTTAGAGGACAGCGGGCTGTCCGAGGCCGAATTGAAGCGGCTGCTGGATCCTGCGGCGCTGACGCTCGGTGGAATTCACGAACAATAAGCGCGGAAGCCGGCGAGGCTGCTGTTTTTAGCACCTCTCCCGTGCAGGAGCAGGCTGCGAACCACTGGTTCGCTGCTCCTCGAGCGTCCTTGCGCCAGCGCAAGGGCGCGGAGGGGGGGGGTGAGGGGAAACTTCTAGCACGTAGAGCAAAAAGCTCGCCTCATACGCCCCTTCGGGGTACCCCGCTCTGAGCCCCGGCCACGCACCGCGTGCGTGGCGTTCAGTCATGCACGAGCCGGTGGCTCGTAAGCCGCATGCCTTCACCCCGCAGGCGGGAGAAGGGAGTAGCGACTTGCTGCGCGTGCTCGTCAACGCAAGCACGCTCGCAGCGCATGCTTCTCGTCAATACAGCGCGCGCGGATTGGCCAGTGCTTCGTTGTATTCCTTGAACTCCGGAATGCGCTGCGCCAGATCCGCCGGGAACGGCTCATGCCCCGCAGGAATCGTGATCGGCAAGCTGCGCTCTTTCGCACCGCTGGGCGGCGCCGTGGCGGCATCGGTCAGCGTGTTCTGGCGCAGGATCTGCAGCTTGACGAAGCTGGTCTGCAGCAGCGCGCGCTGCTCGTCGTTCAGTGGGATCTCGATGTCGTCCACACGCAGCTGACCGCTGGGCAAGATGTCGAGGTTCGGATAGGGCGCGCGACGGATGGCGACGCGATCGGTTCCAACTTCGGTCTTGGGCTTGCTGCGTTCGCTGCGGTGGGCAGCGTACTTCTCACGGTCACATCCGGTAGCCAGTACTGCAAAGACGACCAAAACGAGCAGAAGCAGTTTTTTCATGACGGCACAGACATCAACGACGGAAGCGGCATTCTACCGCTCCCGCCTTGGAGACTGCTCTCGCTTTGGCCGCGCTGATGGGCCGCCTTCAGCGTATCAACGCTGAGTGACCTGCCCGTCGCGACAATCGTTGATATCGCCCTGGTCCATCTTCGCGTATGGCTTGAATTCTGGAATCGCGGCGGCCAACTGTTGCTGCGTGGCCAGCAGTGCAGGCAGCTGGTCACAGATTTTCGACGCGCTGGCTTCGATCTTGGCGGCCTCGGCGTTGATGCGTTCTTCGATTTGGTCGGTGTTGCCGGAAAAGATGCCCTTCACTGCTTCGCTGGCAGCGCGCACGCCCAGGTTGGCGCCCTGTACGCCGACTTCGATACCCGCCTGGGCCACGGTCAGCATCTGTTGACGGTACTGCAGCACCAGCGCGCGCTGACTGTCTTTCAGCGGCACTGGCGTGCTGTTGATCAGCAGATCCCCTTTGGGCGATATCTCTACCTTGGTGCCGTCGCTGCTGGAAACACTGAGGTTGCCTTCGGCCAATTGCTTGCGGGCTCCGTCGGTCGCCTCGCGTACCTTCTGGCCGAGCGTGGTGTCCGTGCTGGCACCGTTGGTTTGTGGGCGTTCGCCACAGGCCAGCAACGGCAGGCAGAGCAGGGCGGTCAACAAAGGTGTACGCAGGTTCATTGCAAGGATTCCTCTAGATCGGGATGGGCTCAGTGCTGCGCGATATCGTGGCGGAGCTCGCTGTCGCAGCGGTCGATATCTTCCTGGTCCAAATTGGCGTAAGGCTGGAATTGCGGGACGCTGGTTGCCAGCGCCTGTTGCGAGACGAGAACTTCAGGCAGACGCTGGCAGATCTGCGTCACCATCGGCTCAACGTGTTCCTTGACCAGCGTTTCGACGCGGCGCTCCAGACCGCCGGTCAACCCGCCGACGATCAGGCTGAACAGTGAGACGTCGGTAGCCTGCAGTGCAGCCATAGCGGCTTTCTCACCTACGTCGATGCCGGCCTTCGCCATGCTCAGGACCTTGCCGCGATAGTCCAGCAACAAACGACGCTGCTGGGCCGTGGTTGCGACGGTCTTGCCGTCGATGACAAGTTCACCGGCCGGCGTGATGTGTGCATCGGGCAAGTTGCTGTCCGACGACTTGGCGTGCGAGCGCTTGCCGATGTTGAAACTGTTGCCCAACGATAGGTTTTCCGTTTCCAGTTCGGCGCGGGCGGTGTCCATTTCAGTGCGCAGTTCAGCGCGACTGCTGGCCATCTCGCGCTTGATTTCGGCGCTGACACTTTCCGGCTGACTTGTAGCCTGTGCGGCCAGCGGCAAGCACAGCATCAGCGCGATGAGCGGAGTCTTGATCTTGTTCATGAGTAGCTTCCGTTGCAGATCAACAAGAATGGGAAATCAATGTTTCTTGGGCAGGCTGACGGCGCCGGTGATGCCGGAATGATTGACCGAACCGCTCCCCAGGCGCTCAACGTTGAGGCTCGCGGCGTTGCGTACGTTCAAGTCGCCCGAGCCCAGTTCGCCCAGCGTTACCGCACCGCGTGCATCGCTGATATCGACGTCGCCCGAACCGATGCTCTCCACGCTGACGGGGCCCTGCACGCCGCGCAGCTCCACGTCGCCGGAGCCGACGGTGCCGATGCGAGCATCGCCACGGACGTCATGTGCTTTGACATCGCCAGAGCCCACCGACACCACGTAGAGCGAGCCGATGTTGCGGAACTCCACATCGCCCGAGCCCACTGCAGCCGTTGCCAGGCCCTTGATGTCACTGGCCACTACATCGCCGGAGCCGACATCGGCGCTCATGGTGCGTGCACCAGTCAGGGAGGCATCGCCGGAGCCTACTTTCAGCTGTACCAGGATGTCGTCCGGCAAGGTGCCGGACAGATCAAGGTAGGAGTAGGTACTGCCACTGAAGTTGAAATTCAGCCCTTGGTTCTCGCGCTCCAGCTTCACGATCAGCTTGTCGCCGACTTTCTGCTGGGTGACCGTCAGGTTGGCAAGCAGATCCTGCGTGGAGGCACAGGCCCTGCCCGAAACCGCAGCTTTGGCGCCCGGCGTGGCCTGCAGACGCAGGTCGTGATTGTTCACCTCAAACACCACCGCCTTGGCGCCGGCGAGATCCAGATCCAATGCCCGGGGCTGGTTGAACTTGCAATGCTCTTCGGCGGCGAACGCGCTGACGGGGAGCAGGGTCAAGGCGAGCAGAAGGGGTTTGATATTCATCTCGTTTCCTTGCGATTACGGGAGAAGGTCAGATTTCGTCGCGGCGCTTGCGCAGCCAGATGGCGGCAACGATGAACACTACGCCGACCACGGCGCCAATCCACAACTGGGGATCGGCCAGCGCGGCGAACTGATCGGCCGGGGTCAGGCCGCTCAGTACCGATTGCAGTGACTCATTCTGCGGACTGTCGGCCTTGTAGGCCATCTCGATACCCGGTACGAAGCCCAGCAGCAGGCGGCCCACCACATTGGCCCAGAACCAGCTGCTATCGATGGCAGCAATTTTGGTGAACTGGAGAGAGCTGACGATGATGCCGGCAAACAGCGGCAGCATCACTGCCCACAGGAACGGTTTGGTCTTGGCCCAGGCAGAGCACATCAGCAACCAACCGGCAGTGGGCAGCGCCCACAAGGCATAGACCGGAATCCAGCAGATCAGGCCTGCGACGATGGTCAGTGGGCTGGCCGGGCCCCAGATCAACTGCATCGGGTTACCGCCGTGGGCCAGCAACACAAGGCTGATGATCACGGCAAAGGTGAACATCGCCAGGATGCCGATCACGACTGCGAACAGGGGAGCCACGATCAAGGCGCTGACCACCTTGGACAGCACGGTCTGTGCGTCGGACACCGGCATCGACTTCCAGAACAGCACGCTGCGGTCGCGACGGTCGTCATACAGCGCGCCGAGGCAGTAGAAGAACGCCACAAAGCCCAGTACCAGGAACGGCCATGCCGCGCTCACCACCAGGGTGAAATCCATGCCGTTGGCCCACTGCACCATGTCGTGGGGAGACATCTGTGCGGTCAACATCTTGACGTCCAGGCCATTGACGTTGACGCCATTGACGTGGAGATCACCGTTGGCGGCGGCACGGCGCATCGCAAACAGGCCTGCCACGATGGCCAACAGTGCCAGTGTCAACGAAATTGCACTGGCAATCAGCGGCGCCCAGAAAAAGCCGCCCTTGTTTTCCCAGTACTCGCGCTTGAGCAGCCACTTGAATTTGTTGAGGGGGGAGATGGGGTGGGCGGCGTTCATGCGTAGGTTCCCTTCATGATGGCCACGAACATATCGGCCAGGCCGGGGTTGCGGGTTTCGCCCAAGGCGACAAGGCGGTTGCGGTCGACGCCGTCATACAGCAGCACGGTTTTGCCGAACGGCAGGCTGCGCTCGTCGATGGGGCCCAATGCGCGCGCTGCTTCCAGCGTTTCGGCGGAGGCCAGCACTTCGGTGTAGCGCTCGGACATGGTTTCCATGTCGGCTGAAAGCACGATCTTGCCGTCGCGGATGAACAGCACGTCGGTAAGGATGTGCTCGATCTCTTCCACCTGGTGGGTGGTGACGATAATGGTCTTCTGCTCGTCGAAGTAGTCCTCCAGCAAGCGCTGGTAGAACTCCTTGCGGTAGAGGATGTCCAGGCCCAGCGTCGGCTCGTCCAGCACCAGTACCTTGGCATCGATGGCCATCACCAGCGCCAGATGCAGCTGCACCACCATGCCCTTGGACATCTCCCGCACGCGCTGCTTCGGATGCAGCTTGGTATTGGCCAGGAAACGCTCGCAACGAGCGCGATCGAAGCGCGGGTGCACCCCGGCCACGAAGTCGATGGCTTCCTTCACCCGGATCCAGCGCGGCAACACTGCCACGTCGGCGATGAAGCACACATCATTCATCAGTGCGTCGCGCTGGCTGCGTGGGTCCATGCCCAGCACCTGCAGGTCGCCCTCGAACGCGGTCAGGCCCAGCAGGGCTTTGAGCGCGGTGGTCTTGCCAGCGCCATTGGGGCCGATCAAGCCGACAATGCGACCCGGTTCGATGGTGAAATTGGTGTTGTCCAGCGCCGGCTTCTGCCGGTAGACCTTGCGCAGGCCCTTGGCGGAAATAACGGCTTCGACTGCGGCATTCATAGCGTGGTCCCCGGTGGCAGCAGATCTTTCATGGTCAAGCCCAGACGCTGGATGCGCTCCAGCACACCGGGCCACTCATCATTGAGAAAACGTTCGCGCTCGTTGCCGCGTAGTTTTAACGCAGCCTCCTCGGTCATGAACATGCCAAGGCCACGGCGCTTCTCGACCAGATTCTCGTCGGCCAGCTCTTGATAGGCACGCGAGACGGTGATCGGGTTGAGTTGATACTCGGCGGCAACCTGCCGGACCGAGGGCAGGGCGTCGCCCGGCTTGAGAATGCCGTCCAGCATCATCGCAATCACGCGATCCTTCAGCTGGCGGTAGATGGGAGCGCCATCGCTCCACTGGATATCGCTCATGGGTCAGCTCCGCGGGTTCAGCGACTGTGCGAACGAGAAGTACGGCATGGACAGACTTGTCCGCATCCGCCGTGCCGGTCGTTTCGCATTGGGTTGGGCGGTAGCATCCTGCTCAGTACCAGCCACCTCGGCGGCATAATTCCGCTCGCTGGCAGCACCGACTTGCGGCGATGCCGTGCAACCGAGCAGAAGCAGGGCGCCGGAGGCGACCATTGCCTGGAGAACGTGCTTGCCATGCTGTGTGCTCATGTAGGCTCCCTGCGTGGGGTGGCTGGTGTTGTATGCAACTATAACACCGACACGCCCACATGCAACTCCCAAGTTACCCAACTGATGGCCTATGCCCTGTTTGCGCGGAAAGCCTGTCCGGAGAATCAAAATGAATGTTCGCAAGATATTGATTGGAATGACGTTTGTGGCAGGTCTGGCGCTGGCGACGGGTACCATGGCAGGTCCGTTGCTGGATCGTGAGTTCCGCCCGTTGGCCGGAGCGGGTGACGTCAACCTGAATCAAACCTACGGCGGGAAGGTGCTGCTGGTCGTCAATACCGCCTCCAAATGTGGCTACACACCGCAATACGAAGGGTTGGAAGCGTTGAATCAGGAATTGTCCGGGCGCGGTTTCGCGGTGCTGGGCTTTCCGTCCAACGACTTCAAGGGACAAGAGCCGGGCAGCGAGGCGCAGATTCAGGAGTTCTGCACCCTGACGTACGGCGTGAAATTCCCGATGTTCCAGAAGGTGCATGTGATCGGCCCGGATACCACGCCGCTGTACCGCGATCTGACCAGTGCCACCGGCGTTGCGCCGGGCTGGAATTTCCACAAATACCTGATCGCGCGCGATGGTCGGGTGGTTGCGCAGTTCCCCAGCAAGGTGCGTCCGGATGACCCGGCGCTGCGTGCCGCCATCGAACGCGAGCTGGCTACACCTGCTCCACAGCGCTGATCGCCTCGACATATGCGGCTCGCGTGCGACAATGTCGCCCCTCGCGCCGACGGCGGCGTCTGTTCACTTCCAGGAATGCAGCGAATGAAGATGGGAACGCGCGGCGCAGCAGCGTCGCTTCTGATTCTGGCGATGGCGGCCCCCGGGGCCGTGTTTTCGCAACAACCTGCCGCGCCGGCAGCAAGCAAGGAGAAGTCTGTTTTGACCTCGGATCGTGAAAAGATTGGTTACGCCATCGGCGTCGATGTCGCCAGTTCGTTTGAGCCCATCGCTTCTGAAGTGGATGTGGCCGAAATGCGCCGCGCTGTTGAGAACGCATTTGCCGGCGGCCAGCCGCTGATGTCGCAGGAAGAAGCGCAGGCGACCGACCAGGCGCTGCGCACTGTGATGATGGCCCGTTCGGGCCAGCAGGTGCCGGGCATGGCGCCGGGCAGCCAGCCGCCTGCGGTTGACCGCAAGAAGGTCGGCCTGATGCTGGGCAGCTTCGCCGTGGGCCCGTCGCTGGCTCCGATCCAGAAGGAAATCGACCTGAACTCGGTGTTCCAGGCCATCACCACCGTGTTCGCCAAGGGCACGCCGTTGATGAATCGCGAGCAGTCGCAGGCCGTGCTGCAGGCATTCAGTGCCACCAAGCAGGCCGAGTCGCAGGCTCAGCAGGGCCAGGCCGCGCAGGCAAACCGCGAGCAGGGCAATGCCTTCCTGGCCAAGAACAAGACCGTGCCGGGCGTGGTAACCACCGCTTCTGGCCTGCAGTACCAGGTGCTGCGTGCCGGCGCCGGTGAGCGCCCGACTGCCACCAGCCGCGTTCGTGTGAACTACGAAGGCAAGCTGCTGGACGGCACCGTGTTCGACAGCAGCTACCAGCGTGGCGAGCCGATCGATTTCGGCCTGAACCAGGTGATCAAGGGCTGGACCGAAGGCGTGAGCCTGATGCCGGTCGGCGCCAAGTACCGCTTCTGGATTCCGGGCGAACTGGCCTATGGCGATGCTGGCACCCCCGGTGGTCCGATCGGCCCGAACGCCACGCTCACCTTTGATGTTGAGCTGTTGGGCGTCCTGCCGTAATAGAACGGAGTAATCGCAGTCATGCGTGTAGCGATTTTCGGTACAGGTTATGTGGGGCTCGTCACCGGGACCTGCTTGGCCGAAGTCGGTCACGACGTGGTCTGTGTGGATATCGACCAAGCCAAGGTCGATGGCCTTGGGCGCGGGATCATTCCGATCTACGAGCCCGGGCTTGAGCCGATGGTGAAGGCCAACCACGCCGCAGGACGCTTGGCCTTCACCACCGATGCCGCCGCCGGTATTGCGCATGGGCAGGTGGTTTTCATCGCCGTTGGTACGCCGCCGGATGAAGATGGCAGTGCTGATTTGCAGTACGTGCTGGCCGTTGCCCGCACCATCGGCCGTCATCTGACGCAGCCGATGGTGGTGGTCAACAAGTCGACGGTGCCGGTTGGCACCGCGGACAAAGTCCGTGCCGCCATTGCCGATGTGCTGGCGGCGCGTGGCGAGGAAATCACCTTCGACGTGGTTTCCAATCCCGAATTTCTGAAAGAAGGCGATGCGGTGGCTGACTGCATGCGACCGGATCGCATCGTCATTGGTGCGTCAAATCCGGAAGCCGTGACAGTGTTGCGTCGTCTGTATGCGCCGTTCAATCGCAACCGCGACCGCGTGGTGGAGATGGACGTACGCTCGGCCGAGCTGACCAAGTACGCGGCCAATGCGATGCTGGCAACCAAAATCAGTTTCATGAATGAGATCGCCAATATTGCCGAACGCGTCGGAGCCGATATCGAACAGGTGCGTCAGGGCATTGGTTCGGACCCGCGTATTGGTTGGCACTTCATCTATCCAGGCGCCGGTTATGGCGGCTCCTGCTTCCCCAAGGACGTACAGGCGCTGGCCCGCACCGCCCTGCAATACGGCCATTCGCCGCATTTGCTGGACGCGGTGGAGGCGGTCAACAAGGCGCAGCAGGGGCATTTGTTCGCATTGATCCAGCGCCACTACGACCGTGGTGAGGATGAAGGTGTGCGCGGCAAGACTTTCGCGGTGTGGGGTTTGGCATTCAAGCCCAACACTGACGACATGCGCGCTGCACCAAGCCGTCGACTACTGGAGCAACTATGGGACGGCGGCGCCATCGCGCGCGTGTTCGACCCGGAGGCCATGAGCGAGGCGCGGCGTATTTTCGGTGAGCGCGAGGACCTGGTGTTCTGCGATTCGGCCTATGAAGCGCTGGACGGCGCCGACGCGCTGGCCGTGGTCACCGAATGGAAACAATTCCGCAGCCCGGACTTTGAGCGGATGCGCAAAGCCCTGGGCGACGCGGTCGTCTTTGACGGTCGCAATATCTACGAGCCGCAGGAAATCGAGGCGGCTGGTTTGGCTTACTACGGCATTGGCCGGGGGCGTTCCCTGCATGCATGAATCAATTTCGAGCGAACGCGAACAGGCACTGGAAGCACGCCTGGTTGAGTTGGAAATGCGCGTTTCCTTCCAGGAACAGGCGCTGGCTGAACTGAGCGAAGCCTTGGCTGAAGCTCGCATGGAAGGTACGCGCAACAGCAACGTACTGCGCCATCTGTTGGATGATCTGGGTAAGGTGCGCACGGCGTTGTACGCCGCTGATCCAACCACCGAACCGCCACCCCCGCACTACTGATACAGAAGCACTGCACGCCATGAGTGACACTCTTCGTGACCAGCTCCTTGGGCTGGGTTTCAAAACATTGCCCAAGCCGGAGCGCAAGCCCGACGCCCGTCGTGATAGCCGCCCACAAGGCAAGCCAGGCCCCGCAGCGGCCAAACATGGCCATGGCGGCAAGCCATCGCAGGGCAAGCCGCACGCCGGCCGCCCTCAACAGCAGGGCAAGCCGCAACCGGGCAAGCCGCAGCAGAGCCAAGGCCAGCGCAAGCCACGCTCGCAGGAAGATATCGACCTGGCCAAGGCTTACGCCATCCGCGCCCAACGCGAGAAGGACGAGCGGCTGGAAGCGGAGCGAGTGAAGCAGGAAGAAGCACGCCTGCGTCGCGAAGCCCGTGCCAAGGTGGACGAGTTGATCAAGGACAAGGGGTTGAATGACCCCAACGCCGACATCGCACGGCATTTCGAGTACGGCGGCAAGATCAAGCGCATCTACGTCAATGCCGAACAGCTCAAGGGCCTCAACGCCGGTGAGTTGGGTGTGCTGCAGCAGAATGGCCGCTACTTGTTGGTTGCTGCCGCAGTGCTGGCCGAAGCCGAAGCGTTGTTCGCGCCGAGCGTTGCCTTGAAGGTGGACCCGAATGCGCCGGCCGCTGACGACCCGTATGCCGATCCGCAGTTCCAGGTGCCGGACGATCTGGTCTGGTGAGCGCGAAGCGTCACTGAATCGGATGGATGCAAGGAAACGACAGGCCGAAACGCCTGTCGTTTTTTATTGGGTGCGGGCCTGTCGCGATGGCGGTAGCCAATACCAGGCAATCAATGACCCGGCCAAGGCAAAGAAACCGCCGACGATAAAAGCCACCTTGCCGTCGCCGAATTGCCACAGCTGGCCGGCGATCAGTGCGCCCAGCACGCCGCCCAGACCGGACGAAAAGCCGTAGAACAACCCTTGCCCGTGTCCGTTGAGGTTGCCGGGAAAGTAACGCGCCAGTAGCTGCATGGCCGAGGCGAAGAAGGCCGCAAATCCCAGACAATGGGTGGTCTGTGCGACCAGCATCACCGGGATGTTTTCCGGCCACATGGCAGTTGCCCACCAGCGCAGCGCGGCGCTGGCCATGGAAATGATCAGCAGCCAGCTGGCATCCCAACGCCGGAAAAAGCGGGCAATGAAGAAGAACACTGCCACCTCGAAGATCACGCCCACCGTCCACATCAGGCCGAGCAGCGAGGTGCTGTAACCGTGGTGGTCCATGTACAGCGAGAAGAACGTGTAATACGGACCGAACGACAGCTGTTCGAGGAAAGCGGCAATGAAGAACGCGATCACCGGCTTCTGCCGCACGATGACCCAGAAACCACCCGTGTGATGACTATGTGTGCCGATAGTGCGTGCATAACGATTGAAGAACGCCGAGCCGGCCAACAGCACGAACAGCGGCAACATCATCCACGGCAACGTGCCGGCGCCATTGCGCTCGATCAACCAGCCGAACAGCGTAACCACCAGGATGAAGCCCAGTGAGCCCCACACGCGGATCATGCCGTAGCGGTGGCTGTCGCTACCCAGATGGGTGAGGGTGATGGATTCAAACTGCGGCATCACCGCGTTGTAGAAGAAGCAGAACGCAATCATCACCGCGTACAGCGTCCACTGCGGTGCAGGCACCAGAAAGCCCGCGAAGCTGATGATGGTCAGCACGCAACCGATGCGCAACCAGCGGATCGGCTTAGGCGATACGGCCGCAAGCGATGTCCAAGTGCTGGGCGCGACGACGCGGGTGGCGTACCACAGGCTCATCATCACGCTGATGGCAGTCACGGTCATGCCGCGCGACTGCAGGTACAGGCTCCAATACGGTGTGAATGCACCCAGTGCCGCGTAGTAGAAAAAGTAAAAGCTGGACAGCCGTGCGGTAGGCACGACGGCTGGCAGCGGGTTGGACGTGTTCATGGGATCAGAAAAAATCTTCGACCGGAGTAGTCAGCAGCTCGACCGTGCTGTGCTTGAGCCGACGCAGGCTGGAGATGCCGAGGTCGCGGATGATGGAATGGTTGCGGTGAGGCAGGGCCGAATCGTACAGGTCTTGGGGCGCGACATTCTTGCCGTGCACGCCGGGCATCAGGTCGATGCCGGCTGCGCCGTAGCAGTGCTGCACCATCGCTGAGCAATACAGCGCGCCTTCCTTTGAGAGGAGGTTGCCGCGGCGGCGCAGGCGGGTGCTGTGCATGGCGAACAGCGTGCCGACCAGTTCGCTCAGTGAGTAGCTGGACAAGCCGGCCAGCAGATCCAGTGCGGCAATCTGTACCTTGTGGGTCTGCTCAGCGTCCAGCCCGAAATTGAGAATGGCCAGATTGGGGAAGGCTTCATCGTCGAAGTAGCGGTCGGCACGGTTCTCCTGCGCGCCCAGCCGCAGCTGGCGATTGCGTAGGTCCAGGTCCGATTCCAATACCCACCAATGGCCGTCCAGACGTTGTTCGCTGAACAAAAACGCATGTGACCACAGACTGCGATGGCCGTCGTCGGTCAATGGCGCCTGCGCCTTGCGGATGGCTTTGCCGATCCAATCCGAAGTGCCGCACAGGCCGATGCAGCCGGGCGCAGCGTATTTGCGGATCAGTTCGGCGTTGCGGCTTTCCATGGCAGGTCGCGATATGAAGAGAGGGGACGGAGTGAGCCGGGCTCACTCCGGATCGTAATCCAGATTGGAGGCCAACCAGCGCTCCACCTGCGCCCGGTCCACGCCTTTGCGCTTGGCGTAGTCGGTCACTTGCTCACGCGAGACGCGGCCGACAACGAAGTACTGGCTCTGGGGGTGACTGAAGTAGTAGCCGGACACCGCTGCGGTTGGCAGCATCGCGAAGCTCTCGGTCAGCGACATGCCGATGCCTTCGGCGCCGAGCATCGCGAACAGTGCCTGCTTCTCGCTGTGCTCCGGGCAAGCCGGATAGCCGGGGGCGGGGCGGATGCCGCTGTATTTCTCCGCGATCAACGCTTCGTTGTCGAGCTGCTCATCGTGCGCATAACCCCAGAATTCGGTCCGCACGCGCTGATGCAGGCGCTCGGCCATGGCCTCGGCCAGGCGATCGGCCAGCGCCTTGAGCAGAATGGCATTGTAGTCGTCGTGGTCAGCTTCAAAGCGCGCGACGTGCGGCTCAATGCCAATGCCCGCAGTGACCGCGAAAGCGCCGATCCAATCCTGCTTGCCACTGTCTTCCGGTGCGATGAAATCGGCCAGGCAGAAGTCGGGGCGCTCGGCAGGCTTGTCAACCTGTTGGCGCAGGAAGTGGAGGGTGTGCTGCGAACCAAGCGGACTGAGCCCCTCGCCCGCAGGCGGGAGAGGGGAAGAAGCGGGGCCTTCTCCCTTTGCCAGGGACACCACAACATCATCGCCCCGGCCATTGGCCGGCCAGATCCCAAACACGGCCCTTGCCGTCAGCCACTTCTCATCGACGATTTGTTTCAACATCGCCTGCGCATCCTTGAACAGGTCGCTGGCCTGCGGGCCAACGATCTCGTCGGTCAGGATCGCCGGATACTTGCCCGCCAACTCCCAGGCCTGAAAAAACGGTGTCCAGTCGATGATTGGCAGCAGGTCCTGCAGTGGGTAATCGTCAAATACATGAAGCCCCGGCTGCGCTGGCGTCGGCGGTGTGTACTGGCTCCAATCGCAGGTAAAGCGCTGGCCGCGCGCATGTTCCAGCGACACCAGTCGCTTGGCGTCGCCACGGTTTTTGTGGCGCTTGCGGATGTCGGCGTAGTCGGCGTCATTGGCGGCGACGAAGGCGGCGCGCAGGTCGCGGGAAATCAGCGACTGGGCGACACCCACTGCACGCGAGGCATCCTTCACCCACACCGTCGGCGCGCTGTAGAACGGGTCGATCTTCAGCGCGGTGTGCGCGCGGGAGGTAGTTGCACCGCCAATCATCAGCGGCATGACAAAGCCCTGTCGCTGCATTTCCTTGGCGACATGGCTCATTTCTTCCAGCGACGGCGTGATCAACCCCGATAGGCCGATGATGTCGGCATTCTCGGCACGTGCGGCGTCCAGGATTTTCTGCGCCGACACCATCACGCCCAGATCCACCACTTCGAAGTTGTTGCAAGCCAGGACCACACCGACGATGTTCTTGCCGATGTCATGCACGTCGCCCTTGACCGTGGCCATGATGATCTTGCCGTTGGTTTTTCCAACCTCGCCCGTGCGTAACTTTTCTTCTTCGATGAAGGGCAGCAGATAAGCCACCGCCTTCTTCATTACGCGGGCCGATTTAACCACCTGCGGCAGGAACATCTTGCCGGCGCCGAATAGATCGCCGACTACGTTCATGCCGTCCATCAACGCGCCTTCAATCACATCCAGCGGACGTGAGGACTGCTGACGCGCTTCTTCGGTGTCTTCTTCCACCCATGCATCCAGCCCTTGCACCAGTGCATGCGCCAGACGCTCGCGCACCGGGCGCAAGCGCCAAGCCAGGTCTTCGACCTTCTTTTCGCCCTTCTTGCCCTTATAGCGCTCGGCAAGTTCCAGCAGACGTTCGGTGCTGTCGCGACGGCGGTTGAGGATCACATCCTCCACCGCTTCGCGCAGCTCTGGGTCGAGCTGGTCGTAGATCGGCATGGCACCGGCGTTGACGATGCCCATGTCCATGCCGGCTTGGATGGCGTGGTACAGGAACACCGAATGAATGGCCTGGCGCACAGTCTCGTTGCCGCGGAACGAGAACGACACGTTCGACACGCCGCCAGACACATGGCAGTGCGGCAGCGTGCGCTTGATGATGCGCGTGGCCTCGATGAAGTCCACCGCGTAGTTGTCGTGCTCCTCGATGCCGGTGGCAACAGCAAAGATGTTGGGGTCGAAAATGATGTCTTCCGGCGGGAAGCCGACTTGCTCGGTGAGGATGCGGTAGGCGCGGGTGCAGATTTCCACCTTGCGTGCGCAGGTATCCGCCTGGCCGTCTTCGTCGAATGCCATCACCACGGCGGCCGCACCATAGCGGCGCACCAGGCGGGCGTGCTCCAGGAACGCGGCTTCGCCTTCCTTCAGCGAGATCGAGTTGACCACGCTCTTGCCCTGCAGGCATTTCAGGCCGGCTTCGATCACGGTCCACTTGGACGAATCCACCATCACCGGGATGCGGGCGATGTCCGGCTCGGACATGATCAGGTTGAGGAAGCGGGTCATCGCTTTCTCGGAATCGATCAAGCCCTCGTCCATGTTGACGTCGAGGATCTGTGCGCCACTGGCCACCTGTTGGCGGGCCACGTCCACGGCTTCCTCGTAGCGTTCTTCCTTGACCAACTTGCGGAACTGCGCGCTGCCGGTGACGTTGGTCCGCTCGCCGATGTTGATGAACAACAGGTCCGGCGTGATGACCAGCGGTTCCAAGCCCGACAAACGGGTGTGGCGGATTTCAGTAATTGATTCGTTGCTCATCACCAGACCTTGAACACCTGACCATTGGCGATGCCGTCGATGCTGCGCTGGTAAGCCAGCGCGGCACGGGCAGCAGTCACCGCTTCAAAGCCGGGGAAGAAATCGGCGTAACTGTCCCAGGCTTCCAACAGCACGCTGGGGCTGACTGCATTGATGCGCAGGCCGCGCGGCAGTTCCAGCGCGGCGGCGCGGACAAAGCCTTCGATGGCCGCATTCACTGCCGTGGCGTTGGCGCCCTGCGCGATGGGTTGCTCGGTGAGGATGCCGGTGGTCAAGGTAATGGAGCCGCCTTCGTTGAGATGGTGCTGGCCCAGCAGCGCCAGCCGCACCTGGCCGAGCAGTTTGTCCTGCAGGCCGACGTTGAATTGCGCGGGCGTCATTACCGTAAGCGGGCCAAAATGCACAGCGCCGGTGGTGGCGACAATGGCATCTACCTTGCCGACGGACTGCAGCAGCGCGGCCACGCTGTCGTCGCTGCCCAGGTCAACCGGGTGTGCCGGGTCCGAGCGTGACGCGGTGATGACGTCATGCTGCTGTCGAAGGTGTGTGGCAACGGCCGAGCCCAGAGTGCCACCGGCACCCACCAGCAGAATCTTCTTCATGGCGTATTCCTCAGGCGGCGTTTGCGGTGGGCAGCGGCAGGGCGCGCGGCGGCAGCCCAGCGACCGCTTCGGCGATGGCGCGAATATGGTCGGGCGAGGTGCCGCAGCAGCCACCGACCAGATTGAGCAGGCCGGACTGCGCAAACTCCTTGAGCGTGGTCGCCATTTCCTCGGGCGTTTCGTCGTACTCGCCGAAGGCATTGGGAAGGCCGGCATTCGGATGCGCGCTGACGTAGCCGGTGGATATCTGCGACAGCGTTTCCACGTGGGGGCGCATGTCGGTAGCGCCGAGCGCGCAGTTGAAGCCAATCGACAACGGCTGGCTGTGCGAGACCGAGGCATAGAAGGCTTCGGCCGTCTGCCCGGACAGCGTGCGGCCGGAAGCGTCAGTGATGGTGCCGGAGATCATCACCGGCAAGCGCCCGCCACGCGCGTCGAAGACTTCCTCGATGGCAAACAGTGCGGCTTTGGCGTTGAGCGTGTCGAAGATGGTTTCGACCATCAATGTGTCGGCGCCGCCGTCGATCAAGCCTTCAATGGCTTCACGGTAAGTGCCGCGCAGTTCATCGAAGCTGGTGTTGCGGAAGCCGGGGTCGTTGACGTCTGGGCTGATCGACGCGGTGCGGCTGGTTGGGCCAAGCACGCCGATCACAAAGCGCGGCTTGTCTGGCGTCTGGGCCTGGACCGCATCACAGCACTGGCGTGCCACCTGCGCACCGGCCTTGTTGAGTTCGTAGACCAGATGTTCAAGGTGGTAGTCGGCCTGGCTCACCGACGTGGCATTGAACGTATTGGTCTCCAGCAGGTCCGCGCCGGCTTCGAGGTAGGCGGTATGGATGTCAGCGATCACGTCAGGGCGGCTCAACAACAGCAGGTCGTTGTTGCCCTTGAGGTCGTGCTCGCAGCCGGCGCCGTGCACATGCTGGCTGTCGAAACCGCCCGCGAAGCGTTCACCGCGGTAGTCGCCTTCTTCCAGACGATGGCGCTGAATCATGGTGCCCATGGCGCCATCGATGATCAGGATGCGGTGATCAAGCGCGCTGAGCAGCTTGGCGACGCGTTCGGGATGGAGCCAGGGCAGGGCTTGCATAAGGCGGGCCGGTTCTCGTGAATCAGGGGCGGTGGGCGATCAGCGAGATCACTTCAAAATGGGGCGGGCGCTTTTCGCGGGTCACGGTTTCCAGGCTGGACACTTCAAGCCCGGCCTTCTCCACGAACTTGCGCAGTTCCTTGCCGGTGAAGCCAAGGTTGACGTGGCCGTAGGCCTCTACCGCCGCCTTGTGCTCGTGGCGGGCCAGGCTGCACAACATCAACCGGCCGCCGGGGCGCACCACGCGGGCGCACTCGGCCACGGCCTTGGCCGGGTGGCTGGCGTAGGTGAGTGCGTGCATCAGCACGACCAGGTCGAAGCTGCCGTCGTCGAAGGGCAGCTTGTGCATGTCGCCCTCGCGCACCTCTACGTTGGGCAGCTTGCGCAGGCGCTCGCTGGCGGCCGCTACGACCCGGGCGCTGGTGTCAATGCAGACGTAACGCTGCGCATGCGGCGCCAACAGTTCGGCCAGTACACCGTCGCCGGAGGCAATGTCGAGCACGTCACCGGTTTCCAGCAGCGGCAGTGCGCTGCGTGCCAGGGCTTCCCAGGTGCGGCCCGGGGAATAATGGCGTTCCATGTCGCCGGCCACGCTGTCGGCCCAGTTCTGGTCGGCAGCACGCATGGCCAATACCGAGGGTACGCGCTCGGCGTCTTGACGCAGCAGTGGGTCGTCGCTGCCCGAGCTCAGTGCATGCCACAATGCGCGCTGTGCCGAGTCCAGTGCGGCATCGTCAAAGCGGTAATAGGCTGACACGCCTGCGCGGCGGTCGCGCACCAAACCGGCTTCTTTCAGCCGGGCCAGATGGGTGGACACGCGAGGCTGGGCCAGCGTGGTGATGGCCGAGAGTTCGGCCACGGTGAGTTCTTCCTGTTCCAACAGCGTCAGCAGGCGTACCCGTGTAGCGTCGGCGAACACTTTCAGACGGGTTGACCAGTCTTCCAGATCCATAAATATCTACCTATCGCGATATAGAGATATTTTCCCCTTGCCGCCACGCCGGGTCAAGGCGACACATAGGCTGAACCGGGTTGCGATGGTTACAATCGCAACTTGATTAACCCTGGGAGGGGTGCTGTGGATTTCAGTTTTTCCGACGAGCAGCTGATGCTGCAGGACGTCGCCCGCCGTATTGCCAAAGAAAAAATTGCCACCAGCGCTGGGCACTTCGACGCGACCGGTGAGTACCCGTTGGAGAACATCCAACTGCTGGGCGAGAACGGCCTGATGGCCATTGAAGTGCCGGTGGAGTACGGCGGCTCTGGCATGGACCCGATCTCCAGCGTGTTGGCGATCATTGAGGTTTCCGCTGCTGATGCGGCGCACGCGACCATCATGTCGGTCAACAATTCGTTGTTCTGCAACGCGGTGCTGGCCTATGGCAGCGAGGAACAGAAGCAGACGTACGTGCGCGCGATTGCTGAAGGCAGCGAGATTGGTGCCTTTGCGCTGACCGAGTCGCAGTCAGGCTCCGACGCCACGGCGATGCGCTGTCGCGCGGTGAAGCAGGACGATGGTTCGTATGTGATCAATGGCCAGAAGAGCTGGATCACCTCCGGCCCGGTGGCACGCTACGTAGTGCTGTTCGCGATGACCGACCCGTCCAAGGGGTCGCGCGGTATCACCGCTTTCATGATCGATGCCGACAAGCCCGGCTATGGTCGCGGCAAAACCGAGCCCAAGCTCGGCGTGCGCGCATCGGCCACCTGCGAGATTGAATTCCAGGACTATGTGGCCAGTGCCGAAGATGTGATCGGCAAAGAAGGCGAAGGCTTCAAGATTGCGATGAGCCTGCTGGATTCCGGGCGCATCGGTATCGCTTCGCAGGCTGTGGGCATTGCCCGCGCCGCGTATGAAGCATCGGTAGCTTATGTGAAGGAGCGCAAATCGTTCGGCGCACCGATCGGTACGTTCCAGATGATCCAGGCCAAGGTCGCCGATATGAAGTGCAAGTTGGACGCAGCGATGCTGCTGACCTTGCGCGCGGCGTGGCTGAAGTCACAGGGCAAGCGGTTCTCGACCGAAGCGGCCGTGGCCAAGCTGACGGCTTCAGAGGCGGCGATGTGGATCGCGCATCAAGCGGTACAGATTCACGGCGGCATGGGGTATTCCAAAGAAATGCCACTGGAGCGTTACTTCCGCGATGCCAAGATCACGGAAATCTACGAAGGCACCTCGGAGATTCAGCGCATGGTGATTGCGCGCAATGAGACGGGGCTGCGCTGAGTTCGTTGCGCTGAAGTTGATAAAGAACCCCGGCATTGCCGGGGTTTTTTGTTGGGCGAAGTAGGGCAGCGGCAGGGGCCGCGGGAAGTTGATCGGATCCTTTGCGTGCCCCGTTTGCGGGAGATGAGCAAAAAAAGCCCCGGCATTACCGGGGCTTTTTATCGCCGCAAAGGCGGGTATTGCTACCCGCCAATGTGGGCTCAACGATCCTGCTGCACCGTGCGCACCTGGTGTTGTGCCAAGTATTCCTTCGACGGCTCGTCCAACTTGTCGCCCAGCACGCGGCGCACACAGACGAAGAACAGCGGGATCAGCAACACGCCGATGACGGTGGCGAACAACATGCCGCCGATCACGCCTGTACCCAGCGAGTGACGGGCATTGGCGCCGGCACCGGTGGAGATCGCCATCGGCAGCACGCCGAGGATGAAGGCGAACGAGGTCATCAGGATCGGGCGGAAACGCAGATGCGCCGCTTCGATCGTGGCCTCGCGCAGGGTCTTGCCCAATGCCCGCTGCTCTACCGCGAATTCCACGATCAGAATCGCGTTCTTCGCCGCCAGGCCAATCACCGTCACCATGCCGATCTTGAAGTACAGATCGTTCGGCAGGCCACGCATCAGCGAGAACACCACCGCGCCGAGGATACCGATCGGCACCACCAGCAGCACCGATACCGGGATCGACCAGCTTTCGTACAGTGCGGCAAGGCACAGGAACACCACGACGATGGACAACACCATCAGCAAGGTTGCTGCGTTGCCGGCCAGGATTTCCTGGTAGGACATGCCGCTCCAGTCGAAGCCGAAGCCCACCGGCAGGTCGTCATGCACCAGTCGTTCCATGGTCGTCATGGCCTGGCCCGAGCTGCCACCCGGTGCCGGTGAGCCGACAATGTTGACCGCCGAATAGCCGTTGTAGCGGCTCAGTGCGGGAGGAGCGTAAATCCACTCGGACTTGACCACCGTGCTCAGCGGGATCATCGATGCCTGACCATCGGCGTCCTTGCTCAACGAGCTGGGGACGTAATAGCTGCGCAACGATTCAGGGCCGGTACGGTAGGCCGCGTCGGCCTGCATGTTCACTCGCTTGATGCGGCCCGCGTAGAAGAAGTCGTTGATGTACACCGGCGCCAGCATCATCTGGATTGAGGAGTACACATCATTGACCGACACGCCCATGGTCTGGGCCTGCACGCGGTCCACATGCAGCTGCAGCTGCGGTGAGTTTTCCAGCGTATTGGGGCGCACCGCCGTCAGCGACGTGTCCTGCGAGGCAGCGCCCAGCAGGGTGTTGCGGGCGTCCATCAGTGCATCCTGGCCAGCACCTGATCGGTCCTGCAGCCACATGTCAAAGCCGCCGAACTGGCCCAGACCCTGCACCGTGGGCAGGTTGACGAAGAAGATCTGCGCGTCCTTGATGCCATACGCCTTCTGGTTCATTTTTTGGATGAACTCAGGCGCCGTTTCATTGCGCGCACTCCAGTCCTTCAGGCGGACGAAGGCCATACCCACGTTTTCGCCGGAACCGATGAAGCTGAAGCCGGTGATCTGCATCAGCCCTTCAAACGCTTCTTCCTTCTGCAGGGTGCCCAGCAGTTGGTCGAACACGGCACTGGTGCGGCTCTTGGTCGCGCCGGGCGGCAACTGCACGATGGCCAGTGCGTAGCCCTGATCTTCTTCGGGCAGGAAGCTGCCCGGCAGTCGGGTGAACAGGAAGCCACACAGCACCAGCAACAGTGCGAACACCACCAACCAGCGCGGGCTGTGCTTGATCACGCCACCCACCGTACCGACATAGCTCTTTTCCAGCTTGCCGTAGTACTTGTTGAAGGTGCGGTAGATCCAGTTCGGGTGGTCGTTGTGGGTCGGCTTGAGGAATGCCGCGCACAGTGCGGGGGTGAAGGTCAGCGCCAGCAGGGCCGAGAAGCCCATCGCCATGGCGATGGTCAGTGCGAACTGCTTGTAGATTTCACCAGAGGCACCGGGCTGCATGGCACTGGGAATGAACACTGCCGCCAGTACCACGGTGATGGCCACCACGGCGCCGGTGATCTGGCCCATGGCCTTCTGTGTGGCGGGTTTGGGGTCGAGCTTTTCCTCGGTCATGATGCGTTCGACGTTTTCGATGACGACGATGGCGTCATCGACCACGATGCCGATTGCCAGCACCATCGCAAACAGCGTCAGCTGGTTGATGGTGAAGCCGATGGCCAGCATGCCCATGAAGGTGCCGAGCAGCGCCACCGGGATGACCAGGGTGGGGATGATCGTGGCGCGGAAGTTCTGCAGGAAAATCAGCATCACCAGGAACACCAGCACGATCGCCTCGATCAGGGTGTGGATCACTTCCTTGATCGAAATGGTGACGAAGGTGGTGCTGTCGTACGGGGTAAACCAGCTCACGCCCTGCGGGAAGCTGGGTGCCAGTTCGTCCATCTTGGAGCGTACTGCCTTGGACACGTCCAGGGCGTTGGCGCCGGGGAGCAACTGGATGGCAAACACGGCCACCGGCTTGCCGTTGTACTTGGTGTCAAAGCCGTAGTTGGTGGCGCCGAAAGCGACGCGGGCCACATCCTTCAGCTTGACCACGCTGCCGTCGGCATTGGCGCGCAGGATGACGTTCTCGAAATCTTCCGGCGAGCTGAAGCGGCCTTCGGCGGCGACGGTGGCGGTGAACGCCTGGCCGTCCGGGGTCGGATCGCCGCCCACCGAGCCGGCAGCGAACTGCAGGTTCTGGGTGCCAATGGCGTTGTACACATCCCGGGCAGAGAGGTGATAGCCCTGTAGCTTTTCCGGGTTCAACCAGATGCGCATGGCGTATTCGGAACCGAACTGCTGGGTGCTGCCGACGCCCGGTACACGGGAAATCTGCTCCAGCACACGGGCACCGACGATGTCGTTCAACGCATCGCGGTCGACGCTGCCGTCGTCCGAGCGCACGCCCAGGGCCATCAGGAAGCCGGCGTTGGCCTTGGCCACCACCACACCCTGCTGGGTTACTTCTGAGGGAAGACGCGGGGTCGCCAACGACACCTTGTTCTGCACCTGCACCTGCGCGATATCCGCGTCGGTGCCGCTGTCGAAGGTCAAGGTGATGGTGACGCGTCCATTGGACGAGGACGACGAGCTGAAATACATCAGGTTGTCGATGCCGGTCAGCTGTTGCTCGATCACCTGGGTGACCGATTTTTCAGCCGTGGAGGCACTGGCGCCCGGGTAATTGGCGGTGACGGTGACCTGTGGCGGTGCCACGCTGGGGTAGGACTCTACGCCCAGGTTGAGGATCGAGATCACGCCGCCAAGCGAGATCAGGATGGCCACCACCCAGGCAAATACCGGGTGATCAATAAAGAATTTAGGCATGACGGAGTTCCGTTATTCCTTCTTTTCCGGCGCCGGCGCAGCAGCACCGGGCTTGGTGGCGGCCTGCGGCTGCCACGGTGAGGGCTTGGCCGGGGCGCCGGCTTTGACCTTCTGGATGCCTGAGACGATGACCTTGTCGCCGCCTTCCAGACCCGAGGAGATCAACCAGTTGGGCCCCTGCTGGTTGCCCAGCACCACGTCCTTGCGCACCACGTTGCCGTCCGCGCCGACGACCAGCACATAACCGCCCTGCGTATCACGCTGCACAGCCTGCTGTGGCACCAGGAAAGCGTTGTGGCGCTGGCCCAGGTTGGCCTTGAAGCTGACGAAGGTGCCCGGCAGCAACAGGTGGTCCGGATTGGGCAACTGCGCGCGCAGGGACACTGCGCCGGTGGCCGGGTCAACCGTGGGAGCAGAGAAATCCAGCGTGCCTTCATGGGCGTACGGAGTGCCGTCAGGCAGGTTGACCTGCACCGTGGTCTTGCCGTCGCCAGCCAGTGCCAGCGCGCCCTTGTCCTGTGCGGCACGCAGCGCGCTCATTTCGTCGGCGGTCATCGAGAAGTTCACGTACAGCGGGTCGATCTGGTCGATGGTGGTGAGCAGGGTGACATCGCCCTGACCAACCAGTGCGCCTTCGGTTACCTGCTGCTTGCCGGCGAGGCCGGCGATGGGCGCGGTGACGCGGGCATAACCCAGGTTGATGCGGGCATTTGCCACGGCGGCCTCGGCCTGCTGGACGGAGGCTGCACCGCTGCGCTCGGCAGCGACGGCGTTGTCCAGGTCCGACTGCGACACATACTTCTGCGGTGCCAATGAGCGAGCGCGGGTGGCGGTGGCGCGGGCGTTGGCATACGTCGCACGGGCGGCGGCCAAGGCACCTTCGGCTTGGTTCAAGGCGGCCTGCAGCTGTGCCGGGTCGATCAGGAACAACACCTGGCCTTCCTTGACGTTGCTGCCTTCCTCATAGACCCGCTTCTGCAGTACGCCGGCCACACGGGCGCGGACGTCGGCCGAGCGGTAAGGCGACAGGCGGCCGACAAGCTCGCGCTGCAACGGTAGCGTCTGCGGTTTTGCGTCGATGACGCCCACGTCTGGCGGAGGCGGAGCGGCCTGTTCCTGCGGTTTCTTGCAGGCTGCCAGGGTGAGTGTCGCTGCGCAGGTAAGGGCGAGGAGACGGAGCGGGGCGGTCATCAGGAGAAACTCCGGGGGTTGTTTTTATTTTCTGGGGCCATGCCGGCCTCCGGCGCGTTGGCGAAAGCACGCAGGAAGGCGTCAATGGCGAAATCGGCCCACCGCTGACGCTGTTGAGCATCATCGCGGTGGGGGGCGTGAAAGCGCTGTCGTTCAAAGTCTTGGCCCGCAATCATGCTCAGTAGCAACTCGGCCATGAAATGCGGGTCGTCATGGGTGAGGCGTCCCCGCGCAATCTCGGTCTGCATCCATTCAGCTACTTGGTCGCGCAGCGCCTCGGCACTGCCGTGGTACATGAAGCGTGCTTCGTCACGGAACTCATGGGCGCTGGCACCGAGCAGCTGCGAGGTCTGCTGCACCTTGGGCTTGTTGCGATGGTCAAGGTAACCGATGGCGAAGTCAGCCAACGTCTGCCGCAAGGGTTTGCGGTCGCAGTTGGAGAGCCCGGAGGTCGCGCTACTCACATGCAGGCGCATGGCCTGGCGCAGCAGCTCGCGCTTGCAGCCATAGCGGCTGTACAGCGTCTGCTTTGAACAGCCTGCCAGTGTGGCCACGGCATCCATGCTCAGGCGCATTCCCTGGATTGCCAGCAATTCGCGTACAGCTTCAAACACGCGCTCGTCACGCGCGTCCAGGGGAGCGGGGCTGGGGGAGGGGGAGGTTTGCACAGGGGGTGGACTATACCGTCCAGTACAGAATCTCTGCAATGTAATTCTGATTTCGCTGCTGCCAAGCGTCTCCAGCAAGTGGCTGTGCACTAGTGGGACAGAAGACAGGCCAGCTAATGCAGGCCGCTAGCATCAAAACGAATAAACGGTGAGCGTTCGAGATTCAGGTGGCAGACATGCTATTGCGACGATCTGTGCCGCTTTCCGCGCAATACAGTGGTTTTTGGTGATCATGCGCTCGCGATATTGCGGCCCTGCAGCAAGGCACTTTTTGTTGCGAGGGATACAATCGCGTTTTCTCCAACGAGCAGCACCCCAGCTCTGTCATGAAATCGCAAAACAACGCTCCCAAGTCTGCAAAAACCAAATCCAAACCGGCTGTCGTAAAGCAGAACACCGTGGAGGCCGGCCTCTCGCTCGAACCGGTTTTTGCAGCCTTGCGGAAGCGTTATTCCGCAGCTGCGGCGCAGACGCAGGCGGTCGCATTCGCCACCGCGTTCTATAAGCGCATGGAAGCGGACGAGTTCAAACAGCACTCTGCTGACGATTGGGCTGTGCTGGCCGCTGGCATGCTGGAGTTCGCGCGTACCCGTAAGACGGGCAAGGCGAATGTGCGTGTTTTCAACCCGACCTTGAAGGCCGACGGTTGGGAGTCGGGCCACACGGTGCTGCAGATCGTCAACGATGACATGCCGTTCCTGGTGGACACGGTGACGCTGGCATTGGCCGAGCAGGGCATCGGCGTGCATGTGCTGGGCCACCCGGTGATCAGCATTGCGCGTGACAAGGCCGGCAAGCTGTCGGGCGTGGGCATTGGCACGTTGGAGTCGGTGATGCTGCTGGAGATTGACCGCCAGCCTGCCGCCAACCTGGACGCTGTTGCCAAGCGTGTCAGCGATGCGCTGGACGACGTGCGTGCCATCGTCAAGGACTGGCAGCCGATGACCGACAAGGCATTGGCGCTGGCCGAAGACCTCGGCAAGCGTGTGCTGCCGGTCAGCCAGGCATCGCGCGTTGAAGCACAGGAGTTCCTGCGCTGGGCGGCAGACAACCACTTCACCTTCTTCGGTTACCGCGAATACAAGGTGGAGAAGAAGGGTAAGGAAGAAGTGCTGGTCGCCCAGAACGGCACCGGCCTGGGCCTGATGCGTGGCAAGGACACCATGGTCTCGCGCCCGGTCAAAGGCCTGGCAGCAGAGGGCTTGAATGCCACCAGTAGCCTGCACGACGCACTGATCCTGACCAAGACCAATGCCCGCTCGCGTATCCACCGCAGTGGCTACATGGATTACATCGGCGTGCTGGAATTCGACGCCAAGGGCAAGATCATCGGTGAGCAGCGCTTCCTTGGTCTGTTCACCTCCAGCGCCTACAACCGCCGCCCGTGGGAAATCCCGCTGGTGCGCCAGCGCTATGAGAATGTGATGCAGCGTTCGGGCCTGAGCCTGTCCAGCCACAGCGGCAAGGCGCTGCGCCACATCCTGGAGTCGTTGCCGCGCGAGGAGTTGTTCCAGTCCAGCGAGGACGAGCTGTTCCGTACCGCCATGGGCGTGCTGGGCCTGCAGGAGCGCGTGCGCAGCCGTTTGTTCCTGCGCCGCGACAAGTTCAGCCGTTTCATCTCCGCGCTGGTGATCCTGCCGCGCGAACGTTTCAACACCGACGTGCGCCTGCGCGTTGAAAGCATGCTCAAGGATGCGCTGCAGGGCGAATACGTTGATTCCAGCGTGGTGCTGGGCGACTCGCCGCTGGCCCAAGTGCACCTGATTGTGCGTCCGAAGGCCGGGCAGAGCCTGGAGCTGGACATCGAAGGTCTGGAAAAGCGTCTGGCCAACGTGCTGCGCAATTGGCAGGACGATCTGCGCGAAGCGCTGGTCAACAGCCACGGTGAAAGCGAAGGCCTGCGTATTGCCTCGCGCATCGGCAAGGCATTGCCTGCCGGTTACATCGAAGACTCCAGTGCCGAAATCGCGGCGGCCGATGTGGCCCAGCTCGATGCACTCACCGGCCCGGACGACCTGCGCCTGAGCCTGCAGTCCACCAATCGTGATGGTGTCGAAGGCCTGCGCCTGAAGCTGTACCGCCAGCTGGACGACATTCCGCTGTCCGACGTGCTGCCGATGATGGAAAACATGGGCCTGCGCGTGGTCGCCGAGCGTCCGTATCGCCTGATGGTCGATGACGCGCCGGTGTACGTGCAGGACTTCGAGGTCGAATCCACCATTGGTGCGATCGACCCGTCCAGTGCCAACGCCGGTTTCAGCGAAGCCTTTGCCCACATCTGGCACGGCGACGCCGAGAACGACGGCTTCAACCGTCTGGTGCTCGGCGCCGGTCTGGATTGGCGCCAGGTGTCGATGCTGCGTGGCTACTGCAAGTACCTGCTGCAGATCGGCGTGCCGTTCTCGCAGGCCTACGTGGAAGGCACCTTCAACCGCTACCCGTTGCTGGCACGTTTGATCGTGGAGCTGTTCGAAGCCCGCTTCGATCCGAACCCGAGCGCCGACAAGGCGACGATGGATGCGCAGCTGGCCCAGTTCAGGGCGCTGGTCGGTGACGACGCTGCCACGCTCAAGGTGCTGGACGGTGTGGTCAAGGCCCGCAAGAACGCACGTGACACCCGTATGGCGGTTGTCCATGAGGCGCTGGTCAAGCTGCTGGACCGCGTGTCCAGCCTGGACGAAGACCGCATCCTGCGTGGCTTCATCGGCGTGATCGAAGCCACCCTGCGCACCAGCTATTACATGCAGCGCAAGGACGGCGTGCGTGCCGATGGCGGCCCGGCCGACTACATCAGCTTCAAGTTCGACGCCGCCAAGGTGCCGGATCTGCCCAAGCCGCGTCCCTATCGCGAAATCTTCGTGTGCGGCCCGCGCGTGGAAGGTACCCACCTGCGTTTCGGCCCGGTAGCCCGTGGCGGCCTGCGTTGGTCGGACCGTCGCGAAGACTTCCGTACCGAAGTGCTGGGCCTGGTCAAAGCACAGATGGTGAAGAACACCGTGATCGTGCCGGTCGGCTCAAAGGGCGGCTTCTTCGCCAAGCAGCTGCCCGACCCGGCGGTGGATCGCGATGCCTGGTTCGCCGAGGGCGTGGCCTGCTACAAGCGCTTCATCAACGGCCTGTTGGACATCACCGACAACATCGTCAACAACAAGATCGTGGCGCCGGTGGGTGTGGTGCGTCATGACCAGGACGATCCGTACCTGGTGGTGGCTGCCGACAAGGGCACTGCGACGTTCTCCGATACCGCCAACGGCATCGCCCGCGCACACGGTTTCTGGCTGGACGACGCATTCGCCTCGGGTGGCTCGGTTGGTTACGACCACAAGGGCATGGGCATCACCGCACGCGGTGCGTGGGAGTCGGTCAAGCGCCACTTCCGTGCGCTGGGCCAGGATTGCCAGAAGCAGGACTTCACTGTGGTCGGCGTCGGCGACATGTCCGGCGACGTGTTCGGCAACGGCATGCTGCTGTCCGAACACATCCGCCTGGTGTGCGCGTTCGATCACCGCCACATCTTCCTCGACCCGAATCCGGTGGCAGCGAGCTCGTTCAAGGAACGCGCGCGCATGTTCAAGGTGCCGCGTTCGAGCTGGGCCGATTACGATGCCAAGCTGATCAGCAAGGGCGGTGGCATCTATGCCCGTTCGCTGAAGTCGATCGAGATCACCCCGCAGGTGCGTGAGGCCCTGGGCATCGACGCCAGCATCAAGGCGATGACCCCGACCGATCTCATGAACGCCGCGCTGAAGGCGCCGGTGGACCTGCTGTGGAATGGCGGCATCGGTACCTACGTCAAGGCCTCCACCGAGACCCACGCCGATGTGGGCGATCGCGCCAACAACGCATTGCGCGTCAACGGCGGCGAGCTGCGCTGCAAGATCGTAGGTGAGGGCGGCAACCTGGGCATGACCCAGTTGGGCCGTATCGAAGCCGCACAGGTAGGCGTGCTGCTCAACACCGACTTCATCGACAACTCGGCCGGTGTGGATACCTCCGACCACGAAGTCAACATCAAGATCCTGCTCAACGACGTGGTGCGTGCCAAGAAGCTCACCGTCGAGCAGCGCAACAAGCTGTTGGCCTCGATGACCGATGAGGTGGGTGGTCTGGTGCTGATGGATAACTACCGTCAGAACCAGGCGCTGAGCCTGATGGAGCGCATGAGTGCGACCCGTCTGGGTTCCAAGCAGCACTTCATCCGCACGCTGGAGAAGCAGGGCCTGCTGGATCGTCAGATCGAGTTCCTGCCGTCCGATGCCGAGTTGTCGGCACGCAAGCTGCGCGGGCAGGGCCTGACCCGTCCGGAACTGGCGGTGCTGCTGTCGTATTCCAAGATCGTCGCGTTCCAGCAGTTGCTGGAGTCGGACATCCCGGAAGACCCGTACCTGTCCAAGGAGCTGCTGCGTTACTTCCCGCAGCCGCTGCAGAAGAAGTACGCCGATGCGATGGACCGTCACCGCCTGAAGCGCGAAATCATCGCCACGGCCGTGACCAACCAGACCATCAACCGCATGGGCGCCACCTTCCTGATGCGTATGCAGGAAGACACCGGCCGCAGCGTGGCCGAGGTCGCCAAGGCCTACACCATCAGCCGCGAAACGCTGGATGCCCGCGCGCTGTGGACGCAGATCGACGCCCTCGACGGCACCTTGCCCGAAGCCGTGCAGGTGGACGCGCTGGAAGTGATCTGGAAGTTGCAGCGTTCGTTCGTGCGCTGGCTGCTAAGCCGTCCGGGTGCCATGCCGGGCATCACCGCTGCGGTGGAGCGTTACCAGGGCCCGTTCAACGACATCCGTGTCGCCTCGGGTGTGCTGTCCGATTCGCAGCGTCCGTCCTATGAAGCCAGCGTCAAGGCTTGGAAGGAGAAGGGCTTGCCGGCAGGGCTGTCGCAGCAGCTGTCCGAGCTGCAGTTCCTGGAGCCGGCGTTCGACATCATCGAGCTGGCGCGTACCCGCAAGCTGAAGCCGGTGGACGTGTCCAAGGTCCACTTCCGCTTGGGTGAAGCCCTGCAGATGCCGTGGTTGTTCGAGCAGATCGACGCGCTGGAGGTCAACGGCCGTTGGCATGCAGTTGCACGTGGTGTGCTGCGTGACGAGCTGGCAGCGCACCAGCGCAACCTGGCCGGTCAGGTGCTGACCATGAAGGGCGCCAATGCCGAAGCCAAGGTCGCCGCATGGCTGAACCGCGACGACAGCAGCCTGCGCTTCACCCTGGCGATGCTGGCCGAGCTGGCCGAGCAGAAGACGCTGGATTACCCGACCGTGTCGGTCGCGGTGCAGCGCTTGGGTCAATTGGCGGCGCACGGGGTTTAATCCCGGAGGATCGGGTGTCGGCGGCAGAGTGCTTCCCTCACCCCAACCCCTCTCCCGTAAACGGGAGAGGGGCTTTAAGCAACCGCCCAATCAGAACCGAGCCCCTCTCCCGTTTACGGGAGAGGGGTTGGGCTGAGGGCTGGTTCCTGTAGAAGGCTGTCGCGTTCGCAGTTGCGGGTTATCCTCCGCACCTGAGCCGAACCAAAAGACGCGACTGTGTCCCCCCGAATCGCTTTTCTCGCAAGCACCGTCGAGGCCGCCCAGCAGGCACGCGCGCTGTTGGTTGCCCGCTATGGCAATCATGATCCGGAAGATGCCGATGTTCTCTGCCCGCTGGGTGGGGATGGCTTCATGCTGCAAACCCTGCACCGCCATGGCAGCAAGGGCAAACCGGTGTTCGGCATGAAGCTGGGTACCGTCGGCTTCCTGATGAACCATCATCGCGAAGAGGATCTCATCGAGCGTCTCGAAAATGCCGAGCCTGCACATTTGCGGCCGTTGGAGATGATCGCGCTGACCGAATCGGGTACCAGCACGGGTTCACTGGCCTATAACGATGTCTCAATGCTGCGGCAGACGCGCCAAGCGGCGCATATCGGCATTGATCTCAATGGCCAGCCGCGGGTCGAAGAACTGATCTGCGATGGCGTGCTGGTTTCAACGCCGGCGGGCAGTACCGCTTACAACTACTCCGCGCATGGCCCGATTCTGCCGCTGGGCTCGAACACCATTGCCCTTACGCCGTTGGCGCCTTACCGGCCCCGTCGTTGGCGCGGGGCCATACTCAAGGCCCAGACGGAAGTGCGCTTTCGTGTGCTTGATCCCTACAAGCGTCCGGTCAGCGTCACCGCCGATTCGCACGAAACCCGCGACGTGGTGGAAGTGACCATCCGTGAATCGCGCGAGCGTCAGGTAACCTTGCTGTTCGACCCCGAGCACAATCTCGAAGAACGCATCCTCAGCGAACAATTCATGGTGTGACAGCGGCGATGGTAGAGCCGCTGCAGCAAGGCCGGTGGGTGCATCGGGGGAGCGAGCCAGCTCCACGCGGCACTTTTTGCTGAGCACGCCTGTGAACTATCCGCTCGGCAGGGCTGGGCCGGAATCCAATGAACCCCCAATTTCCGGCTGCATGAGCCGGGAATGGCGGCTCCGGGATGGCAGAGGCTGGCGCGGGTTCCGGGTAGACTGGGCTCCGTTCCTTGATAGTCATTGGGTTCATCGCTCATGGGTGACAACACTCCCCGGCTTCTCACCGTCGCGGTGACCTCGCGCGCATTGTTCGACCTGGAAGAAGGGCACGCATTGTTCGAGCGTGACGGTCTGGAAGCCTATGCCGCCTATCAGCGCGAACACGAAGACGATGTGCTCAAACCGGGTGTCGCTTTCCCGGTGGTACGCAAGCTGCTGGCGCTCAACGATGGCGCACCAGGCGAAACGCCGCGAGTGGAAGTGATTCTGTTGTCGCGCAATTCGGCGGATACCGGTCTGCGTATTTTCAACTCCATCCAGCATTACGACTTGGGCATCATCCGCGCGACCTTCACCGCTGGCGAACCGACCTGGCCGTATGTAAAGCCGTTCGGTACCGACCTGTTCCTCTCTGCCAACCCGGAATCGGTGCGCCGTGCCTTGGTACACGGCATCGCGGCGGCGACGATCTTGCCGCATAGCGCGGCGGATGTGAGCGCCGCGACGGCTGCCGCCACTGATACCGGGCGCCCGACCTCACAATTGCGTATCGCCTTCGATGGTGATGCGGTGATCTTCGGTGATGAAAGCGAGCGCATCTCCCGCGAGCAGGGTGTGGAAGCGTTCGGTCGGCATGAGCGCGAACGCGCGCATGAGCCGCTGAGTGGCGGCCCGTTTCGCAAT
This sequence comes from Stenotrophomonas sp. Iso1, assembly GCF_027497995.1. Classification (GTDB taxonomy): domain Bacteria; phylum Pseudomonadota; class Gammaproteobacteria; order Xanthomonadales; family Xanthomonadaceae; genus Stenotrophomonas. The sequence goes on from NZ_JAODBT010000002.1 coordinate 694,236, forward strand.
TTCCTGTCGGCATTGCATGCACTGCAGGCGGCATTCCCGCCGGGTGAGGCGGCGCCCATTCGCACCGCATTGGTCACTGCGCGTTCGGCGCCGGCACATGAACGCGTGATTCGCACGTTGCGCGAATGGGGCGTGCGATTGGACGAAGCCTTGTTCCTTGGCGGTCGTCACAAGGGGCCGTTTCTGGAGGCGTTCGGTGCCGATATCTTCTTCGACGATTCGCAGCACAACATCGACAGTGCACGGCAACATGTGGCCGCCGGTCACGTGCCGCACGGCGTCGCCAATCCTGACTAGGCGCATATCTGCCGGTCGGCACAAGCGGTGTGGGCACGCCGACGTCTTCTGACAGCATGCCTGCAATTACAGGCTTTCAGCGTTTTACGCGCCTGGTCAGCGTTGCAATTTGTTGCGTTCTTTCAGTATCGGAGAGCATGACGGTTATAGCCGGTTGCTGATCGCATGCTAGGATGAAAACGCTTTCGCGGGCTCATTCACGCCCAGCGGCAATCCTGCCGCGTCCTTGATCTGCACGAATGCGGCAGATTCATCCCGCCCGCACAGCAACCACCCGGTGATGTAGGGACGAGGCCTCGCCTCGGCCGGTAGCGTCTTCAGTCTGCCACTGCTCGCCAACGCTGCCCTCGGGCGGCTGCCGGGTGTTTCGCGCGCCGCGCGGGACCGGACGCATTGTCTCTCCTGCGCTGCGCATCATGCGCCCTTGCGCCGTGCTGCCGCGTTCATCTGCGTCAGCAGTTACACAGGAGAAACAATCCCAATGACCATGCGTATCGCCATTCTTGGTGCTGGCCCCAGCGGCCTGGCACAACTTCGTGCATTTGAATCCGCCCGCCGAGCAGGCGCTGAAGTACCGGAGATCGTCTGCTACGAAAAGCAGTCCGATCTCGGTGGGATGTGGAACTACACATGGCGTACGGGGCTGGATGCCTACGGGGAACCTGTTCACGGCAGCATGTATCGCTATCTCTGGTCCAATGGGCCGAAGGAAGCGCTGGAGTTTGCCGACTACAGTTTTGAAGAGCATTTTGGACGCCCAATCGCTTCGTATCCGCCGCGCGCGGTGTTGCGTGACTACATCATGGGCCGCATCGAGAAGAGCGGCGTGCGTGATCAGATCCGCTTCAACATGGCAGTGCAGTGGGTCGACTATTCGGAGCAGACCGGGCGCTTCACCGTCAGTGTTCGAGACCTGAAAAAAGACGAACTCGTGTCGGAAGAGTTCGATCGGGTGATCGTGGCGACCGGGCATTTTTCCACGCCCAATGCACCGTTCTTTGAAGGGTTGGAATGTTTCCCCGGCCGCGTGTTGCATGCGCATGACTTCCGCGATGCCTGTGAATTCACTGACAAGGACATCTTGTTGGTAGGCAGCAGCTATTCGGCCGAGGACATCGGCACCCAGTGCTACAAGTACGGCGCCAAATCGGTGACTTTCAGCTATCGGAGCAAGCCGATGGGGCACGACTGGCCGGCAACGTTTGATGAAAAGCCGCTGCTGCTGCGTGTGGAAGGCAACACTGGGTACTTTGCCGACGGTACATCCAAGCATGTGGATGCCATCGTCCTATGTACCGGATATCAGCATCATTTCCCGTTCTTGCCTGATGAACTGACGCTGCGCACGCGCAACCGCCTGTATCCGGGAGACATCTACAAGGGCGTGTTCTGGATCGACAATCCCAAGCTCATGTATCTGGGCATGCAGGACCAGTACTACACATTCAACATGTTCGATGCGCAGGCCTGGTATGCGCGTGACGTGATTCTGGGGCGCATCGCATTGCCGGACCCCGAAGCCATGCGTGCTGACAGTGACGCATGGGTTGCCCGTGAGGAAGCCTCGCAATCGGCTGAACAGGACATCGATTTTCAGACGGACTATGTGCGTGATCTGCTCGATGTCACTGACTACCCGGCATTCGATGTGGAAGCCGTGGCTGATTTGTTCAAACAATGGAAGCACGACAAGAAGGACGACATTCTTGGCTACCGCAACTGCAGCTATCGCTCTGTGTTGACCGGGACGCTGGCACCGCCGCATCACACGCCGTGGATGCAGGCGATGGATGATTCGTTGGAGGCGTTTCTCGCGGAAAGTGAGCTGGAAGAAGAACCTGTGCGACGCATTGCCTGAGCGTAGCTGGCGCCGGGCTTAGTCCGGCGCCTGTCCGGTGGGTAGCACGATGTTGGTCAGCCGCCAGCGCAGGCCTTGGCGGCTGAGCACGAACACCAGTTCGCGACCATCCTGCAGCCGTGTGGTGGCGGTGAAGCGCGACAACGATTCATAACGCCCGTGCGTGTCGGCTAGCGGCTTTGCTGGCGACGGTGCGGCCCAGGTATCACCGCCAATGGTGTCGCCTGTCGCACGCTTCCATGCGCTGTCGCCCTGCAGCAGGGCGGCAACGCCAAGGGGAGTGACCAGCGTATCCACGCCGGCGCCGGTCACGTTGCCGAGTACGCCCACCACCACCGCACCGAACAGGCTGGACTGCATCTGGCTACCGGCCTGGCGCACCAGATAGTCATTGACCTGAGCTTTGAGGTTGACCCGTAACGCGGGGAAATCCACGTAACGCTGCAATTTGCCGATGTCACGTTGTTCGATGGCGCGGCTGATGCCGTGGATGGTGAGGTAGGGCCCCGCAACCACATAGCTGCCGATGGTGAGCGCCACGATCACAACTGCGGCGATGATCCATTTTTTCATTGCGTCCGTCCGTCTTGTCAGTGGTGGTGATTGGCTTGGGACTCTGCCCATCGGCGCAACAACACCAAGGTTTCGGCCCAGGCTTGACTGCAGAAACTGTAGTACTCGTTCTGCGGTTCCCAGCCGAGATGCTGGAATTCCAACACGGTCATCGGCTCGCCTTCATGCGGCAGGCCGCGCCATGCGCCCGGGCTTGCCCGCCGGGACAGGTCGAAGCGGACCTCGGTGCCTGCCCAGACCGACGCCGGGCTCTGTGTCGGGTGGTGGCTGATGACCTCCCAGCGCACACGATGGCCAGGTACGGTTTCCAGCACCTTCATCACCACCGTGCCATGTGCTCCGCCAGGGTTGTGGCTGATCAGCGTATCGCCGTCATGGAGGGTCTGCTGGTGCGGCACCCACCAATGGCTCAGTCCGTCAGCACTGGCCAGCGCGTCGTAAAGGGTGGTCAGTGGGGCGTCGATCCAGATCTGGTGATGGATGGAGGACATGGCGGCAGCTTCTGGGTCGGTGGTGCCACAAGGTTGCCGCAAACGGTGTGTGACCGTGTGAAGCCCCGGCAAGGTCTGATGAGCCCGGTATGGGAAATGACGGGCTCAAGTACGGCGCTGCCTACCGCTTCCGCTGAAGGGTTGCTGCGATTGCGCGACCGTCGCAATTGGCTGCTTTATGGGCCTCACAGCGTCCGTCAGTGTTCTGGGTGCGCTGCGCTTTGGCTCAGAACTCCAGATCCAGTGCGGCGCACAGATAGTCGACGAATGGGCCGAGCGCAGCAAGGTCGCCGGCCAGCGTGTGGCGCAGGCGCGGGCCAGTCATGGTGCTGTCGTCCAGCGAGCGCCACAGCACCCAGTTGCGGTGTTTGAGGTCGTCGATGAATTCAAAATCAGCCGGGAAGCCCCGCGGCGAACGCACCAGCTTTTCGCTGGTCTCGAACTCATAGCGACGACGGGTGGCTGGCGCATGTGCGGCGGCTTTCCAGCTGCCCGGGTTGTCGAAGATGAACTGACGCAGGCGGCGTTGTACGTCCGGTTCCGGGTGCCAGATACCGGCGCCGACAAAGCTCTCGCCCGGTGCCAGATGGATGTAGTACGACGGCGCAGGCACCTGCTTGCGTCGCTCATGGAACAACCGCGCACCCTGCCAGGTTTTGTACGGCGTCTTGTCGCTGGAGAAGCGAGAGTCGCGGTAGATGCGAAACAGTGAGCCGCCCACTGTGCGAGGGTCGGCCTGGAAGTGCTCGCTGACCTTGCTCAGATCCGGCTGCAAGTCGGTGATCAGGCGCAGAAATGGCTGCCGTACATGGTCTTCATATTGCTGCTTGTGCTCTGCAAACCAGGTCTTGTCGTTATGGCGGGCAAGGCCGCGCAGGAATTTGAAGCTGGCGTCGCTGAAATACTGGCTCATAGTGATTTCTGCAGGTCGTGACCCCATTGGTCCAAAGCATCGAGCAGGGCCAATGAAGTGGAGTTGTCGTGGTGTTCTTCGCGCAGTGAGGTGATCTGTGCGATGTAGTCCGGCAGCATCTGTTCGCCCAGGCCCGGTGTTTCCAGCAGGCGTGCGCGGCGGTAGGTGTTCCAGCGCGCACGTGCCGTGGCATCCAGCGTATCGGGATGATTGCGGGCGCGGTAGCGGAACAGCAACTCGGGTAGACGCGGGTCGCGGAAACGCTGTTCCAGCTCGGCCAGTGCGTCCGGTGGCGCGGTGCGGACCTTGCTCAACAGGCCCTTGTCACCTTCGGCCAGGAAACCGTCGTACAGCGAAGCATCGGCGTCAATCGGCCCGTCGATGGCGCGCTCGCGGGAGAATACCTGGCGCGCTTTCTCCGCAAGTTGCGGGCCAATGGCGCGCAGCTTGTCAGCCTTGGCTTCGACGTCGGCGGGGTTGATGCCCAGTCGTTCAAAATCTGCTTCACGCAGATGATTCCATGCCACCAGCGCCGGCACTTTGTTCAAATGCACTTCCTTCAGGGGCACGCGCTGTTGGCCTTCGGGCAGGTCGGCGGCACGGGTGTAAAGGCGGCTGGCGATCTCTTCCACTGAGAGGTCCAGCAGCGCATCGACGTCACCTTCCAGGTCGAACACGATGACCCGGTTGTTGATGTGCGGATGGCGGGCCAGCGGCAGCACCGGCGCTGCGCACAGGCGGCTGGCCGGATAGCGCATCGAGATGTGCAGCACCGGCTGCATTGCCACCACATCCAGCAGGGTGCTGACATAACGTTTGTCGCGCAGGCGCAGGGCGTAGTCCCACATGCGCGGTTGGGTGTCGCGGAAACGACGTGCCATGCCGATGGTGGCGTGCACGTCGGACAAGGCTTCGTGCGCATCACCTTGTCGAACATTGTTGGCGATGGCCAAGTGCTCCAGTTTGAAGGACGTGGCGCCGTCTTCCCGCTGCGGCCAGTTGATGCCGTCCGGGCGGAGCGCATGCACCAGACGAAGCATGTCCAGCAAATCCCAGCGCGAGTTGCCGCCGCGCCATTCCCGTTCGTAGGGATCGTGGAAATTTCGGAACAGACCATAGCGGACGAATTCATCGTCGAAGCGCAGTGTGTTGTAGCCCAGCGTGCAGGTTTGCGGGCGCGCCATCAGCTCCTGGATGCGCGAGAACGCCTCGGCTTCGCTGACGCCTTCGGCCAGCGCATGCTGCGGCGTGATGCCGGTGATCAGAGTAGCGATGGGCGAGGGCAGTAGGTCGTCGGCAGGCTTGACGTAGAAACTCACCGGCTCATCGATCTGCCGCAGCTGGTCGTCGGTGCGGATGGCGGCGAACTGCGCGATGCGCGTGCGACGCGGGTCTTGACCGAAGGTTTCCAGGTCGTAAAACAGGAAGCTCTCGGCCATCAGTGCGCTCCTTCCAGAATGGGCAGTTGCTCGTGCACAATTTTCTCCAGCGCCGCCCAGTCGATGTGTTGCAGCGTCTGCTGGCCGGCAGTGGCATCAGCAAGGATGCGCTGCTGGATGCGGGTGCGCTCCAATGCCAGCGCATATGAGGTGTGCAGGAACGTGACCATTGTGTAGTGCGGCACGAAGCGGGTCGGCCAGCGCGCCTGCAATGCGTGCTCCAGCTCTCGCTGCAGCAGGAATGTGGGATCGGCGACGCGGTCGCGCATCTCCAGGTAGTTGTCCAGAGCCATCTGTTGGATGGCAGCGGCATTGGGTTGGCGCTCGCGCTCGAATGCGGCAAATGCCTGCGCGGTGTCTTCATGCTCGGCAAGCGTGCGTGCCAGTACCACGCAATCTTCGAATGCGCAGTTCATGCCCTGGCCGTGGAACGGCACCATTGCATGTGCGGCATCGCCTACGAGCACCGCTTTGCTGCCTTGGTGCCAACGGTCCAAATACAGCGTGCCGAGCAAGCCCGGCGGATGCTGTTCCCAGTCGCTGCGAAGGTTGGGAATCAACGACAGCGCGTCTGGGAATTCGCGCTGGAACAGCGTTTCGGCCTCGGTACCATTGCGCACATTGGCGAAGCTCGGTTCACCCTGATTGGGGAGAAACAGCGTCACGGTGAACGTGCCTTCGTCATTGGGCAGCGCGATGCACATGTAGTTGCCGCGTGGCCAGATATGCAGCGCATTGCCTTCAATCAGGAAGTTGCTGTCAGGGCCGGGCGGTATTTCGAGTTCCTTGTACGAATGATCGAGGAACTCGATGCGCTCACCGAGGGGCGATTTGCGATTCATGGCCGCACGCAGCGCCGAGCCAGCGCCATCGGCACCAATGAGCGGTGTATCGAAATGAATGTCGTGCGCTTGATCGTCGCGGTCGTCGATGAAGCGTGCGTACCGGGCATCGAAATCCACCGTGTGCAGTCGCCGATGGAAATGGAAGCGGGCGCCGGCCTCTTCGGCCAGCTGCAACAAGGTGGTATTGAGGTCCTTGCGATGTACCGACCAGATCACCTCACTGTCATCGCGACCATAACGTTGCAGCTCTGGCTCTCCCGTACGGGGGTGCACCATGCGTCCACGCATCATCACGGCCTTGGCCATGACGGCGTCTTCCACGCCAGCCTGACGCAGGGCATTGCGCCCGCGCTCGGCCAAGGCGAGATTGATGGAGCGGCCAGACTCGTAGTCGGCAATGCGCGGATCGCCGCGACGTTCGTAGAGCGTGATCTGCCAGCCCTGCCGGGATAACAGAATGGCCAGAAGGGAGCCGGCCAGGCCGGCGCCGATGATGGTGAGACTACGGGGGGAGGAAGTGGTCAACTCAAGGGTTCCGTTGGATCAGCTGCGGCGGGCCCAGTTCTCCACTTCTTCAACGAAGCGGTGAATGTCTTGGTAACGGTTGTACATCGGGGTCGGCGAGATACGGATGACATCGGGCTCGCGCCAATCACCGAGCACGCCAGCTGCTTGCAGGAACTCAAACAGCGAGCGCCCCTGCGGCCGGCCACCGTTGACGCGCAATGAAAGCTGGCAGCCGCGGCGTTCGGGTTCGCTGGGGGTGATGATCTGCAGCACTTCCGACAGACGTGCACGCACCATCGTTTCCAGATAGCCGGTGAGCTGTAGTGACTTGTTGCGCAAGGCATCGGTGCCGGCTTCGTCGAACAGCGCCAGCGAGGCGCGCAGCGGTGCCAGACCGAGCACGGGTGGATTGCTCAGCTGCCAGCCTTCAGCGCCCAGTTCCGGCACGAACTCTGGCGCCATCTTGAAGCGAGTGGATTGCTCATGGCCCCACCAGCCGGCAAAGCGGGGCAGGGTGGTGTCGCGTGCGTGACGCTCGTGGACGAAGCAACCGGCAACCGCGCCAGGGCCGGCATTGAGATATTTGTAATGGCACCACACCGCAAAATCGGGTGCGACGTCATGCAACGCCAATGGTACGTTGCCGACCGAATGGGCTAGATCGAAACCCACATTGGCGCCCTGCGCGCGCGCCAGACGGGTGATGGCGTCCAGATCAAACACCTGCCCGGTGCGGTACTGCACGCCCGGCCACAGCACCAGTGCGACACGCTGCCCGTGTTGGCTCAATGCGCGCTCGATGGCGCTCATGGAAATGGTGCCGTTGGGCTCGTCGGGCTGTACTTCGATCAGATCGGTTTCAGCATTGAAACCATGAAAACGCACCTGCGCTTCCACCGCGTGCCGGTCAGTAGGGAACGCGCCGGCTTCCATCAGGATGGCGGGGCGCTGCGAGGTGGGCCGGTAGAAGCTGACCATCATCAGGTGCAGGTTCACGCTCAGCGTGTTCATCGCCACGACTTCTTCGGGCTTTGCGCCGACCACGCGGGCCAGTGAATCGGTGACCAAGCGGTGGTAGTTCATCCAGTGCGTGGGACCGGTGAAATGGCCTTCGACTGCGATGCTCGCCCACAAGTCCAGCACTTCCTGCACCATCGCCAGCGCACCCTTGGGCTGCAGGCCGAGCGAGTTGCCAACAAAGTAGATTTGGTCGCCGCCGTGGTGTTGCGGAATCAGGAACTGGTCACGCAGATGTCGCAACGGATCGGCGGCATCGAGTGCGGCGGCATGGGCGGTGGACAGGATGTCGTTCATCGGGACAGGACGCGTGGCAAATGTAGCCGCAGTGTACCTGCCCGCGCGATGCAGGCGGTTGCGCTCAGGCGCTGCTGGCAACCGGCTGCGGCAGCGGATGGACGGTGCCACATTGATCGCAGGTGCGGTGTTCCAGCGAGGAATGGAAACGATCAAAAATCTTGGGCAGATCGGTCTCGATGTTCTTCAGTGGGAAGAATTCTTCATGGAGCTTGTGATTGCATTGCGGGCAGAACCACATCAGCCCGTCGAGCTCATGCTCCAGACGCTTGCGCTCCACCACCAACCCGACCGACCCGGGCATACGCTGTGGTGAATGCGGCACGCGTGGTGGTAGCAGGAAAATCTCCCCGGCGCGGATCGGGATGTCGCGGACCGCGCCATCTTCCTGTACCCGCAACACCATCTCGCCTTCCAACTGATAGAACCACTCCGGACCTTCGTCCCAGTGGAAATCGTTGCGGTTGTTCGGGCCGCCGACCACCATCACGATGAAGTCGCCGTTCTCGATCATCTTGTTGCCGACTGGCGGCTTGAGAAGATGTCGGTGCTCGTCGATCCAGCCTTGGAGATTGAGGGGAAGTGCGAGCATGGAGGTCTCGATGTCAGCTTTTGTCCCTTCTCCCGCCAGCGGTAGAAGGTGCCCCGAAGGGGCGGATGAGGGGGCTTTTAAAATTTCCAGCAGCTTGCCGTCACCCCAGCCCCTCTGCCGCACACGGGAGAGGGGCTTGAAGGCAGGGGCGGCTCTGCCTCAGTCGCGCTTGCCCTTGCGAGGCACATGCGACAAAGCCTTTTCATAGGCAGGCTGCAGGGCATCCGGGCTGTCGACGTCGATGCCCATTTCACGCACGCGGCCGTCGCGCAGGCTGTAGACCCAGCCGTGGACCATCAGTTTTTGCCCGCGTGCCCAAGCGTCCTGCACGATGGTCGAGCGGCAAGCGTTGACCACCTGCTCGATCACGTTCAGCTCGCACAGGCGTGCGTGCTTGAGTTCGGGTTCGTCAATCGCATCCAGAATTGCTGCATGCTTCTGCGCGACATCACCCACATGGCGCAGCCAGTTGTCGGCCAGGCCAACGCGGGTGTTGTTCAGGCTGGCGTGCACGCCGCCGCAGCCGTAATGGCCGACGATCAGGATGTGTTTCACTTTCAACTGATCTACCGCGTACTGCACCACGCTCAGGCAGTTGAGATCGGTGTGAACCACCACGTTGGCCACGTTGCGATGCACGAACACTTCGCCGGGAGCCATGCCGATGATCTGATTTGCCGGGACGCGCGAGTCGGAGCAACCGATCCACAGGTATTCGGGGTGCTGCTGCGTGGCCAGTTGATGGAAAAAGTTGGGGTCTTCCTTTTCGATCCGGTCGGCCCAATCACGGTTGTTCTGCAGCAGTTTGTGGATGTCTTGCATGGTGGTTGTCCCTGACGTCGGGTGGGGGCAAGACGCGGCCGTTATGGCTGCGTTGTCGCGGGAAACGGGTGTGTGTCAGTTGCCGGTGGCGGCTTCATCACGGCGCCAACGCATCCATTGCGCCAGCTCATCGGAAACGGGCGTTGCCAGTTGTTCCAGATTGTTGATGACGGACAATTGGTTGGCCTCGGGGTGGTTCTGGCTGAGCTTCAGGGTGATCTGTACCTGCTCGACCGTGAAGCGGAAGCCCACAATGCCGCGTAACTGGCGCAGGTGGTCGTCGCGCTCTGGTTCGAAGCGCCAAGCCTGGCCAACAGAGGCCTCAAAATGATCGCTCACCGAACCGACCAGTTCGGCCAGGGCATCGGTGTCGTTAAATGGCTGCAGCTGGCCGCGCAGTTCGGCAGTGGCGTAGTTCCAGGTCGGCACGCGCGCAGCCGTTTCCTTGTCTGGATACCAGCTGGCAGACACGTAGCCGTGCGGCCCATCAATCAGCACTTTGGCAGTGCCGTTGTGTCGCGATTGTGGGTTGGCACGCGCCCAATGCCCGAGCAGTGTGATGTCCTGGCCCTGCCGGTAGTACAACACCGGCAGGCGGGTGAGTTCGGGCAGGCCGTCGTCGCCGGTGGTCAGCACCGTTACGAAGGGATCACGGGCCAGCAGGCGATCCAGCCAATGCAGGTCGTTCTCGCTGAAGGCGCGGGGGCTGAACATCGGAGTGGGTCAGACCCGGGTGCCGAGCAGTTGCACCATGCGGTCCCGCAGGGCTTCATCATCTTCGGCAACTGGCGGTTGCACTTCATGCAGCGAGAAGCCGCGTGCGAGTGCGTCCTCTTCGTCCAGCCCATCGAAGGCCACGAACTCGGCGTCGAACAACTGCGCGCGGGCAACGTCTTCGCTGTCATAGCTGAGCGTATTGCCATCACTGTCCAGCACTTCAGCGGTGCCCGCCGGGCGCACACGCAGGCGCGCCCAGATCAGGGTGCCGCCGAGTTGTGCAAGCCACCACTGGTCGAGGGGGGTGTCGAGGTCGTTCATTTCAATACCTGGGAATAAAGGCCGAGCAGCCCGGCCATGGCCAACCCGCCCAGCATCACCAGCAGGGCGATGCGTGCCGGGGTGGCAAGGCCGGACAGCGAGCGGTCGCTGATGCCGGCGTAGCTGCCTGTCAGCAGCCAGCGCAGGCAGTCGGGTTTGAGGAAGGCGCCAGCACCGAACGCGTCAGCCAGCACCGGATGTTGGTCGCGGATATGCACCAGCGTCAGCGGCCAGAAGATCAGGAACGCGCTGAGGCCAGCGATGGCGATACCCACAAAGCACAGCGCGAAGAAGAGCGTCATGCGTGCAGATGCGAGTGAAAATGAGTGGGAAGTGAGAAACAGCCGAGGCTGCTCGCTGCCGATGGTTCCGCTTTTTTCTCACTGCTCATGTCTCGCTCCTCACTTGGTTGCTTAGAACTCCGCCGAACCCGGTGCGCGCGGGTAGGGGATGGCGTCGCGGATGTTGGACAAGCCGCAGACGTACACCACCAAGCGCTCGAAGCCCAGGCCGAAACCGGCGTGCGGCACCGAACCATAGCGACGGAAATCGCGGTACCACTGGTAGTGCTCCGGATCCAGGCCGAACTGTGCCATGCGCGCATCGAGTACATCCAGGCGCTCTTCGCGCTGGCTGCCGCCGATGATCTCGCCGATGCCCGGGGCCAGTACGTCCATCGCGGCAACGGTCTTGCCGTCGTCGTTCAAGCGCATGTAGAAGGCTTTGATGTGCTCGGGGTAGTTGGTGACCACCACCGGACGGCCGACGTGTTCTTCGGTCAACCAGCGTTCGTGCTCGGTCTGCAGGTCCAGGCCCCATTCGACCGGGTAGTCGAACTTCTTGCCGGACTTCTGCAGCAACGTGATCGCATCGGAATACTCGATGCGCTCGAACGGTGCGTTGACGAACGATTCCAGTCGGGTGATGGCGTCCTTCTGCACGCGCTCGGCGATGAAAGCCATGTCGTCGCCGCGCTCATCGAGCACAGCGCGGAACAGGTACTTGAGGAATTCCTCGGCCACGCGTGCGTCTTCAGCCAGATCAGCGAAGGCGATCTCCGGCTCCACCATCCAGAACTCGGCCAGGTGGCGGGTGGTGTGGCTGTTCTCGGCGCGGAAGGTCGGGCCGAACGTGTAGACCTTGCTCAGCGCCAGGCAGTAAGCCTCGACGTTCAGCTGGCCGGACACGGTCAGGAAGGTTTCCTTGCCGAAGAAATCGCGGCTGAAGTCGATCTCACCGTTGCCGGTGCGCGGCAGGTTGCTCATGTCCAACGTAGACACGCGGAACATCTGCCCGGCGCCTTCGGCATCGGAGGTAGTGACGATGGGCGTGCTGATCCAATAGAAGCCGTTCTCGTGGAAGTAACGGTGCACGGCCTTGGACAGGCAGTCGCGGATACGCGTGACCGCGCCGAACAGGTTGGTGCGCGGGCGCAGGTGGGCCACTTCGCGCAGGAACTCTGGCGACATCGGCTTGGGCTGAATCGGGTAGGTCAACGGGTCTTCGACCCAACCCACGATCTCAAGGCTCTGGCCCTGGATCTCGAAGCTTTGGCCCTTGCCCTGCGACTTGACCAGCGTGCCGGTAGCGATCACTGAGCAGCCAGGGGTCAGGCGCTTGATGTCCTCGAAATTGCCCAGCGCCTCGGTGGCTACGACTTGGATCGGCGCAAAGCCCGAGCCATCGCTGACGTTGACGAAGGCCAGTCCTGCCGAGCCGCGCACTGTGCGCACCCATCCGCGAACCGTGACTTCTCCGCCTTCCGGGAACTTCCCGGCAAGGGCGTGTGCAACGCTGACCACCGTCATGACATGAATCCTCTGTTGATCGACTCGATCTGTGAATGCGAGATTTTAGCGGCTGTAGGCCCGGGCAAGCGAGCATTTATCGGCGCTTGCAGTACCCGGTGGCCGTCCCCATCTATAATTGGACTGTAATTTTGCTGGAGTCGCCCATCATGGCTGTTCATTTGACCCCCGTCGCCCATTCCCGGGTGCAGCGCTTTGTTGAATCCACCCCTGGCGCGCTGGGGCTGCGTTTTGGCGTGACCCGCACGGGTTGCTCCGGCTGGGGGCATATCACCGACCTGGCCAAGGACCTGCGCGACGACGACACCGTGTTCGAGCAGGACGGCGTGCGGATCTACGTGGATGCTGACAGCCTGCCGTTGGTGGACGGTACCGAGATCGACTTCGGCAAACATGGCCTGAGCGAAACCTTCACTTTCAAGAACCCGAACGCAGCGGCTGAATGTGGTTGCGGCGAGAGCTTCACCACCGAAGACATGCATCGCTGAGGCTTTGTGACGTATCAGTGGAATAAAGAAGGCCGGCACCTTTGGGGCGCCGGCCTTTGTTTTTACGGGTGGATGCAGATTCCTGGGCGGAACTCCCGGGCAGCGCAAAGGCGCACACCTTTCCCTTGTCGCGCTGCGTGGATGGTGTTCCCAAGGGACGGATGAAGGGCGTTGGGCTTTAGTTTGTGAGTCCAAAGACAAAGGCTCCCTTCACTCCGGCTCATCTCACGGGAACGTGAGCAGGGATTGAATTACTGGCTGCAAACCGCCTCACGCCCTGCATTGCGGCGCTCAAAAGCAACCGCGGCGAACCACAGCAACAATCCGGCCGCCGCTGTGGCCGCGCCGACATAGCCCGTGCTCGCATGCCCAAAACCGGCATTGATCGCCATGCCGCCCAGCCAAGGGCCCAACGCGTTGGCGGTATTGAAAGCAGCATGGTTGGAGGCTGCCGCCAGAGTTTGTGCCTCACCGGCAGCGTCCATCAGGCGGGTTTGCAAGGCCACCGCCAATGCGCCCATTGTGCCCACGGCGATGATGGCCGGCACCATAGCCCAGGCCGAATGTGCGGCCAGCGGAAACAGTAGTAAAACCACCACCGACCACGCCAGCAGCACGCCGGCGGCACGGAATTGCAGGCGGTCAACCAACTTGCCGCCCGCGATATTGCCGATGATCGCGCCGACGCCAAACAGGCCTACGGCCACCGGCATCCAGCGCTCGTTCACGCCGGTTACGCTGACCAAGGTGGGAGCCAGGTAAGTGAACACGCAGAACATGCCGGCAAAGCCAATCGAGCCGATCGCCAGCGCCAGCCACACCTGGGTCTGGTTGAACGCCCGAAGCTCGCGCATCGGCGAGGTGCGGACTTCGTTGGGGTCCGGGCGAAGATGGCGGGCCACCATCACGACGGTGGCCAGGGCAAGCAGGCTGACGAGAGCGAACGCGGTGCGCCAAGTGAATTGCTGGCCCATCCAGGTGGTCAGCGGGTTGCCGACCAGAATGGCGATTGAAAGCCCCAGTAGCACTTTGGAAACGGCAGCGCCGCGCTGCTCCGGCGGGCTGATCGAGGCCGCCACCAGCATGGCCACACCGAAATAGGCGCCGTGCGGCAGGCCGGCAACAAAGCGGGCCAGCAGCATCGTGTGGTAATTCGGTGCCAGTGCGCTGGCAAGGTTGCCGGCGGCGTAAAAGCCCATCAGGCACAGCAGCAGGGTGCGCCGGCTCAGGCTGGCGCCGGCAAAGGCCAGCACCGGGGCGCCCACCACTACGCCGACGGCATAGGTGCTGATCAGATGCCCGACCTGTGCTTCGCTGATGCCCAGCCCGCGACTGATCTCCAGCATCAGGCCCATGCTGGCAAATTCACTGGTGCCGATGGCAAAGCCGCCAAGTGACAACGCCAATAGAATGAGGGTGCGCTGGCCCGAGCTCAGGCTCGCGGCGAGGGGGGCGGAGGGGGTCACGTTGAAACCTGGGGCGGCGTGGAAACGGCTGCAAATTGTACTGCTGCACCGCAGCAAGAAAGTGCCGGATATAGCGTTGCCCATCGGACGCTGTGTTCAGCTTGGCGGGGGATGGCTTGCCTGCGAGGCTGGCACGTTGGATAATGCGCGGCTTCCTTCGCTTCCGGCGTTGGAATCCTTGCCCCACCGCGTTCACAGCGGGGGGCTGTCCGGCCCATAAGGGCTACATCCGAAAGGTATAAAAACATGAGTCGTCATTACGAAGTCGTGTTCCTGGTCCACCCGGATCAGAGCGAACAGGTCCCGGCCATGATCGAGCGCTACAAGGCGCTGGTCGAGAACGGCAACGGCACCATCCACCGTCTGGAAGATTGGGGCCGCCGCCAGCTGGCTTACCCGATCCAGAACCTGGTCAAGGCTCACTATGTTCTGCTGAACATCGAAGTCGACCAGGCAGTTCTGAACGAACTGACCGAGAGCTTCCGTTTCAACGACGCCGTGCTGCGCAACCTGGTCATGAAGCGTGACGAGGCTGACACCGAGCAGTCGCTGATCATGAAGAGCAAGGACGAAAAGGGTGAGAAGCCCGAGCGTGGCGAACGCCGTCGTCGCGACGACGAAGAGGGTGCCACTTCCTCCACCAATGACGAAGCCGGCGACGACGCCGTTGCTTCTGCTGAATAAGGAGCACACCCATGTCCAAGTTCTTCCGTCGCCGTAAGTTCTGCAAATTCACCGCTGAAGGCGTGAAAGAGATCGATTACAAGGATCTCAACACCCTGCGCCAGTACCTGACCGAGAACGGCAAGATCGTTCCGAGCCGCGTCACCGGCACCAAGTCCAAGTACCAGCGCCAGCTGGCTACGGCCGTCAAGCGCGCCCGTTTCCTGGCCCTGATCCCGTACACGGACAACCACGACGTCTGATCACAGATTGAGTGGCGGCGCTTGCGCTGCAGGACGTGAGGAGTGAGAGGGCAATCTGCTCTTTCGCTCCTCACCTCTCTTCACTCATTACCTGTCATCAACCCGTCCTATTCGGACAGCAAGCGTTGCGACGCCCTTGGGTGCCGCTAACGAATAACGGAGCAATACAAATGAAGCTGATTCTTCTGCAGAAAGTGACCAACCTCGGTGGCCTGGGCGACCTGGTTGACGTGAAGCCGGGCTACGGCCGCAACTTCCTCGTGCCGCAGGGCAAGGCCGTTCCGGCCACCGAGAGCAATGTTGCCGAGTTCGAAGCCAAGCGTGCTGACTACGAAGCCAAGGCCTCGGCCCAGCATGCCGGTGCCGAAGCCCGTGCTGCCAAGTTTGAAGGCGCCAGCGTCACCATCGGTGCGCACGCTTCGACCGAAGGCAAGCTGTACGGTTCGGTTGGCCCGCGCGATATCGCCGAAGCCTTCACCGCTGCCGGCCTGGAGCTGAACAAGAGCGAAGTCATCCTCGGCGAAGGTGCTTTCCGCAACGTGGGCGAGTTCGACGTTATCGTCAAGCTGCACGCCGACGTGGAAGCCACCGTCAAGGTCATCGTCCAAGCCGACGCCTGATCCTGCCGTTGTAGATGTACTGGAACGGGCGCCGCAAGGCGCCCGTTTCTTTTGGGCTGCCGGCCATGCAGCCCGGGGCTGCGGGTGTCGCTATACTCGTTGCCCAGTGCCGTGCTTCAAGTTTTGAATATTTACGGATATCAATAGCTTGGGGGCGGGAAAGGAACTTCCGGAATTACCCCCGGGGTGCCGGCAGACCTGTGCCGGGCTCCGCCAATAGCCCGAGTCCATGCGTCTATCCACGATCAAGCTTTCCGGTTTCAAGTCCTTCGTCGATCCCACGACGCTGCACCTGCCGACCAACATGACCGGCGTGGTCGGCCCGAACGGCTGTGGCAAGTCCAACATCATCGATGCGGTGCGCTGGGTGATGGGCGAAAGCTCGGCCAGCCGCCTGAGGGGCGATTCGCTGACCGATGTGATCTTCTCCGGCTCGGCTGGGCGCAAGCCGGTGTCGCAGGCCACTGTTGAGTTGATCTTCGACAACACCGACCATGCGATCTCCGGCGAGTACGCCGCGTTCAATGAAATCTCGGTCAAACGCACGGTCAGCCGTGACGGCAGCAGCAACTATTACTTGAACGGCACCAAGTGCCGGCGCCGCGATATCACCGATCTGTTCCTGGGCACCGGGCTTGGCCCGCGCAGCTACTCGATCATCGAGCAGGGCATGATCAGCCAGATCATCGAGGCGCGCCCGGAAGACCTGCGCGTGTACCTGGAAGAAGCCGCCGGCATCTCCAAGTACAAGGAGCGTCGCAAGGAAACCGAAACCCGTATCCGCCACACCCGCGAGAACCTGGACCGTCTCAACGACTTGCGCGAAGAAATCGGCAAGCAGTTGGAGCACCTCAAGCGCCAGGCAAAGCAGGCCGAGCAATATCAGGCCTTGCAGGAAGAACGCCGCATCAAGGATGCGGAGTGGAAGGCGTTGGAGTATCGCGGTCTGGATGGGCGCCTGAGCGGGCTACGTGAAGCCTTGTCGCGTGAAGAAACCAAGTTGCAGCAGCTCATCGCCGAGCAGCGCGAAGCGGAAAGCCGCATTGAAACAGGCCGCGTGCGCCGCGAAGAAGCCGCCGAGACCTTGAACCGTGCGCAGGCAGATGTCTACCAGGTGGGTAGCACGCTGGCGCGCCTGGAGCAGCAGATCCAACACCAGCGCGAAATGGCGCAGCGTTTGAACAAAGCGCGCGACGAAACTCGTCAGGCATTGGCTGAACTGGGTCAGCACATCAGCGGCGACGAAGCCAAATTAATCGTGCTGCGCGAAACGGTGGAAGGCGCCGAGCCGCAGCTGGAGCAGTTGCAGGAAGAAAACGAGCTGCGTCAGGACGCGCTGCGCGAAGCCGAGACCAAACTGAGCGATTGGCAGCACCGTTGGGAAGCGCATAACCGCAATACCTCCGAAGCCACGCGCTCGGGTGAGGTGGAGCGCACTCGCGTGGATTACCTGGACAAACAGGTGCTCGAAGCGGATCGCCGTCGACAAACGTTGGCCGCTGAGCGCGCCGGGCTGGACATGGAAGCGCTGGCCGAGGCATTCGAGCAACTGCAGCTGCAGCACGAAACGCAGAAAACCAGCGTCGATTCGCTTACCGAGCAGGTCGAGGTGCGCAAGGAATCGGCGGCGACGCTGCAGGAACAGCAGCGCACCAGTCAGTCGGAACTGGCCGAAGTGCGCAAGCAGGCACAGTCGGCGCGCGGGCGCTTGTCGTCATTGGAAGCGCTGCAGCAGGCCGCGTTGGGTCAGGAACAGGGCGCGGCGGTGGCGTGGCTGAAAGCGCGCGGGCTGGATTCGGCCGTGCGCGTCGGCGAGCGCATCACCGTTGAGGCCGGTTGGGAGAACGCGGTTGAAAGCGCACTCGGGCAACTGATCGAAGGCGTGTTGGTCGATTCTCCGGAAACGCTGGTTGATGTACTCGGCGAGTTGGGTGAAGGCCGCATCGCGTTGGTTTCGGGCGCTGACGGCAAGGCTGATTTCGCGGCGACCTCGTTGGCCGCCAAGGTGCAGGGCCCGCTTGCGATTCGTCGTCTGCTGGCACGCTTGCATGCGGCCGATGATCTGACGCAGGCGCGTACTTTGCAGGCGCGACTGCCGGACGGTGACTCGGTCATCACCCGCGACGGTGAGCGTCTGGGCGAGGGCTGGGTGCGCCTGTCGCGCTCCGGCGCCGCACAGCAGGGCGCCTTGCTACGCGAACGAGAAATCGTCACTTTGCGCGAACAGATTGAAGCGTTGCAGGAGCGCGAAAGCGAACTGGAACAGCGGCTGTCCAGCCTGCGTGAGCAGTTGTTGGCAGCCGAACAGCATCGCGAAGAAGCGCAGCGTGCGTTGTATCAGGCGCATCGCGGTGCCTCGGAGCTGGCCGGGCAACTGCAGAGTCAGCAAGGCCGGCTGGAATCCTCCCGGCTCCGCATCGAGCGCATCGAAAGCGAGTTGGCGCAGCTGCTGGAAACGTTGGACGCCAGTCGCGAGCAGGCCAGTGAAGCGCGCGTTCGGCTGGATGATGCGGTGTCCAGCATGGGTGACCTTGAATCAGCGCGCCATGCATTGGAAAGCGAGCGCAGGCAGCTGACCGAAGCGCGTGATCAATCGCGCGATGCCGCACGCAATGTCCGCGACAGCATGCACGCGCTGGCGTTGACGCTGGAGTCACAGCGCACCCAGATCACCTCGCTCAGCCACGCGTTGGAGCGCATGAGTAACCAGCGTGGTCAGCTGGATTCGCGGCTGGGCGAACTGCACTCGCAGCTGGACGACGGCGACACGCCGGTACTGACGCTGGAATCAGACCATCAGAATGCGCTGGGCGAACGTGTGCGCGTGGAGCGCGTGCTCGGCGAAGCACGTGCACTGCTGGAAGGCATTGATGCCGAACTGCGCAGCGCCGAACAGACCCGCCACCAGCGCGATGAGCAGGCACTGGCTCAGCGCGAGCGCATTTCCCAGCGCAAGTTGGACCAGCAGGCACTGGTGCTCAGTGCCGAGCAGCTGTCCGGTGCGGTGGAGAAGGCGGGTTTTGTGTTGCAGGACGTCATCAACACGTTGGCCGAAGATGCACGTCTGTCCGACTGGGAGCAGGCCGTACATCAGATCGATGGACGCATGCGTCGCCTGGAGCCGGTGAACCTGGCGGCTATCCATGAGTATGGCGAGGCATCACAGCGCTCTGAGTATCTGGAAGCACAGAACAACGATCTGACCACGGCGTTGGATACGCTGGAAGACGCCATCCGCAAGATCGACCGCGAAACCCGCGGCCGCTTCAAGGACACCTTCGACCGCGTCAACGCCGGCGTGCAGGCGTTGTACCCGCGTCTGTTCGGCGGTGGCCACGCCTATCTGGAGTTGACCGGCGATGATCTGCTCGACACCGGCGTGACCATCATGGCGCGCCCGCCGGGCAAGCGCGTATCCAGCATCTCGCTGCTGTCCGGTGGCGAGAAGGCGATGACGGCAGTGGCGCTGGTGTTTGCCATCTTCCAGCTCAATCCTGCGCCGTTCTGCCTGCTGGACGAGGTGGACGCGCCGCTGGACGAAGCCAATGTTGGCCGCCTGGCCAATATGGTCAAGGAAATGAGCGAGAAAGTGCAGTTCCTGTTTGTCAGCCATAACAAGGCCACGATGGAGGCTGCGCAGCAATTGTCCGGCGTGACGATGCGCGAGCCAGGTGTCAGCCGCTTGGTTAGCGTGGACCTGGAAGAAGCCGCACGATTGGCGGGCGCGGCGTGACGTGCCATCCTTTATCCACCTGAACGAACCTCCGGAGACTCCAACGTATGTCCGACATGGCACTGTTGCGCATCGGCATTCTGTTTGCCGGACTGCTGCTGATCGTGGCGATTTTCCTGTTCGGGCGTTCCCGCAGGCCTGCACAAGGCAAGCGCAAGGAGTCGTCTGCAGCAGAATCAGGCGAGCGTGCTGAACGTCGCGAACCTGTGCTGGGTGCATCCGACGACCTGCAGGGCGGCGGGACAACAGCAGATCTGGCCGATGGCGAAGGCATCAGTCAGGCCGAGCTTGGCTTGGCCGACCCTGACCCGGCCGGCACCAGTGAGCTTGGCAAACGCCCCAGCCAAGAGTTCGACAAGATCGTGTCGCTGTATGTAGCTGCACGTTCCGGCGAAGTGCTGCGAGGTGAGGACATTGTCGTCGCTGCCGAGAAAACCGGTTTGGTGTTCGGCTACATGAATGTGTTCCACCGCCTGGTGGAAGGCCATCCTGAGCGCGGCCCGATCTTCTCGATGGCCAGCATCATGAAGCCGGGCAGTTTCGACATGGCCAGCATCCGTGACATGGAAACCCCGGCCATTGCCTTTTTCCTGACCTTGCCGGCGCCACTGACCGCGCTCGACGCATGGGAAAAGATGCTGCCGACCGTACAGCGCATGGGTGAACTGCTGGATGGCGTGGTGCTGGACGACAGCCGCAACGCGCTGGGTCGTCAGCGCATTGCCCATATCCGAGATGACCTGCGGGCTTATGACCGCCAGCATCAGGCGCCGCCGCTGACCAAGTCGCCGCGTTGGTGAGTTTGCGAGCGTTTTCTGGCAGCTGAGCTTTCAGCCGCAGAAGCACTCTTTCAGCCCTCCTTGTGGCTCCGCCGCCGGGTGGGGCTCGCGCCTTCGATCAAGGTGCCGGGCGCCGCTTTTGCCGTCTCCCTTTGGCGAGGCCAGGGTGAGGGTCGGCGGCAAGCCTCCCGCTTCTGATCCTTCATGCTCAAGATCCAACGCGATCACCCGGCGAACACGCACGCGGGTAAAATCGCCGTATGAATTCCAATACCCAAGCCTCTCTGCGCATCGCGGCGCTTCGGACACAACTGGCCGATGCTTCGCGTGCGTATCACGAGCTCGACGAGCAGATCATTCCCGATGCCGAGTACGACCGGCTGATGCGGGAGTTGGAGGCGCTGGAGGCGGCGCATCCTGAGTTGGATCGCGTGGATTCGCCCAGCCACCAAGTGGGTGGCAAGGCTTCGTCGCGCTTCCCTGAAGTGACCCATGCGGTGCCGATGTTGTCGCTGGGCAATGCCTTCAGTGACGAAGAAGTGCGAGATTTCGTGCGTCGCATTGATGAGCGTCTGCGGCGCAGGCAGGTGCTGTTTTCCGCTGAACCCAAGCTCGATGGTCTAGCGATCAATCTGCGTTACGAGCATGGTCGGTTCGTGCAAGGTGCTACGCGCGGTGACGGTGCTACCGGCGAGGATGTGTCCGCCAATCTGCGGCAGATCAAGGTGATTCCGAAACAGCTGGAAGGACAGGGCTGGCCGGACGTGCTTGAAGTGCGCGGTGAGGTTTATATGCCACGTGCCGATTTCGAGCGTTACAACGAGCAGGCGCGTCTGCACGGTGGCAAGGTGCTGGCCAACCCACGCAATGGCGCGGCAGGTTCGTTGCGGCAGCTTGATCCCCAAATCAGCGCACAACGTCCGTTGAGCTTCTTTGCTTATGGCTTGGGTGAAGTGTCCGGTGGCGAGTTGCCGGCCACGCACTCGGCTACGTTGGCGCAGTTGGCGCAATGGGGTTTCCCGGTGAGCGACCTGTGCAAGGTCGTTGAAGGCGCGGACGGGTTGTTGGCGTACTACCGCGATATCGGCGAGCGCCGCGATGGTTTGGCGTTCGACATCGATGGCGTGGTCTACAAGCTGGATGATCGCCAGGGTCAGCAGGAAATGGGGTTTGTCGCGCGGGCGCCGCGCTGGGCCATCGCCCACAAATTCCCGGCGCAGGAGCAGACCACTACTGTCGAGGCCATCGAGATCCAGATCGGCCGTACCGGTGCGGCGACACCTGTCGCACGTCTCAAGCCTGTGCATGTCGCTGGCGTGGTGGTCACCAACGCTACCCTGCACAATGCCGACCAGATCGCGCGCCTGGATGTGCGCGTGGGCGATACCGTGATCGTGCGCCGTGCCGGTGATGTGATCCCGGAAGTGGTCAGTGTCATCGCCGACAAGCGCCCCGACGGCACCACGCCGTGGCAGATGCCGCGCGTATGCCCAGTGTGCGGTTCGGAAATCGTGCGCGAGGAAGGCGAGGCGGCATGGCGCTGCTCGGGTGAGTTGAGCTGCCCGGCGCAACGCAAGGAAGCCATCGCGCATTTCGCTTCGCGCAAGGCCATGGATATCGACGGCCTCGGTGACAAGTACATCGAAACCCTGGTCGATGCCGGAATCGTGCGCGGCGTGGCAGATCTCTACGCGTTGAATCGTGATCAGTTACTGCTGTTGAAGCTGGCATTGGATGCGGATTCGCCCGAGGCGTTGGCTTCGCAACTCAGCCTGCATCTAGTGCCGGAAGGCAGCGGCGACACGCTCAAGCAGGTTCTGAAGCTGAGCAGTGACGATGCCGGTTGGCGCGCGCAGGTGCTGGCTGTGCCGGCGCAGTTCCAGTGGAATACAAAAAAAATCGCCACCAAGTGGGCCGATAATCTCATTGCTGCCATCGCCAACAGCCGCACTACGACGCTGGAGCGCCTGCTGTTTGCGCTGGGTATCGAACACGTGGGTGAGAGCACGGCCAAAGCCTTGTCGGTGTGGTTCGGTGATTTGGAGCTGATCCGCCACTTGCCGTGGCCGTTGTTCAAGCGCGTGCCGGATATTGGTGGCGAAGTTGCGCGCTCCATTGGCCACTTCATGGCACAGCCAGGCAACCAGCAGGCCATCGATGAATTACTGGCGCGCGGCGTACAGATCACCGACCGCCATCCTCCGAGTGCGAGGCTGCGCGGCGAGCTCACGTTGGTCAATCTGCTGCAGGACATGGAAATTCCGAAGATCACGCCGGTGCGCGCCAAACAGTTGGCCGAAGCCTTCCCATCGGCAGATGCCATCCGCGATGAAAGTGCGCACAACTTTGTCACTGCCGGATTGCCGGCGGAGACTGCCAACGCCTTGGTGGCCTGGCTGGACAAGGATGCCAATGCCGCTCTGTTTTCTGCCGCCGGTGCGCAGATGCACGCGCTGCAGCAGCTCACCCCAGAGGCCTCGGAGCAGGTTGTCGGTCCGTTGGAGGGCCAGACCGCCGTATTGACCGGCACGCTGGCGCAGATGAGCCGTGACGAGGCCAAGGCGCGCTTGGAAGCGCTGGGTGCAAAGGTGTCCGGCAGCGTGTCGAAAAAGACCAGCTTTGTGGTTGCGGGCACCGAAGCGGGCTCCAAACTCGACAAAGCCAACGAACTGGGCGTGGAGGTGTGGGACGAAGCGCGCTTGCTGAGCTTCCTCGCCGACAACGGACAAAGCGCATGAGCAACGACATCGCCGCCCGCATTGCCGGGCCTGAAGACTTCGCGCGGTTGATCGCGATGGTGCGGGACTTCTACGTGGAAGACTGCATCCCCTACCAGCCGGAGTTGGTCGAGCCGGGCCTGCGGGCGGTGCTGGGCAATCCGTCATTGGGCGCGGTGCTGATGCTGTCCAGTGATGACCTGGCCGAAGTGGGTTACGTCACCCTGGGTTGGTGTTTCAGCGTGGAGCAGGGCGGGCGTTTTGTGCTGCTGGATGAGTTGTATCTGGCGCCGTCGGCACGCGGCCGTGGCTGGGGCCGGCAGGCGCTGGCAGTCGCGCGCGACTGGGCTGCAGGGCAGGGCGCGGCGGTCATCCGGCTGGAGGTCAATCATCACAATGCCAAGGCCAAGCGCCTGTATCTCTCGGCGGGCTATCGCGATGACGAACGCGACATTCTGACGCTGTCGTTGAACGGCCAAGCTGGAGGGCTGCATTCGTGATTGAAGCACTACGCCAGCGCGCGCGGTTGAACGCGCTGATCCGTGATTTCTTCGCGCAGCGGCAGGTGCTGGAGGTGGAGACGCCGATCATGTCGGCGGCCGGCAACACAGAGCCGAACATCGAAAGCTTCCAGACATTTTTTACCGGCCATGCTGACGCCGGCGCGCCGCTGCGCTGGTTGCGTACCTCACCGGAATATCCGCTCAAGCGCCTGCTCGCTGCCGGCGTCGGTGATTGCTACGAACTGGGTCGCGTGTTCCGCAACGGTGAGGCCGGTGGCCGCCACAATCCCGAGTTCACCATGCTTGAGTGGTACCGCGTGGGTTGGGATCATCACCGTTTGATTGATGAAACCGTCGCCTTGGTGCAACAGGCGTTGGCGATGGTGGGGCGGCAAGGTTCATTGCGTGTGCTCACCTATCGCGAGCTGTTCATCGAAACAGTGGGGCTGGATCCGTTTCTTGCCGATATGGCGCAGCTGCGTGCGGGTCTGGGCGAGGTCAGCATTCAAGCGGATGGCTTGAACCGCGATGACTGGCTGGATCTGCTGATGACCCATCGCATCCAGCCGCAGTTCGCTTCCGATTGCATCACGGTGATCCACGACTGGCCGGCCACGCAGGCTGCGCTGGCGCGCATTCGCCCGGGTGAACCGCCCGTCGCAGAGCGCTTCGAGCTTTACCTGGGGGCTGTGGAACTGGCCAATGGCTATCACGAGCTGAACGATGCCATCGAACAGCGGCAACGTTTTGAGCGTGACCTGGCCGTGCGTGCAGCGCGGGGTACCGTGTTGCCGCCATTGGATGAGCCCCTGCTGGCGGCGTTGCCTGCCATGCCCGCCTGTGCCGGGGTCGCGGTAGGCGTGGACCGACTGCTGATGGCGCTTGCGGGCACGCCGCGCATTGCCGATGTGTTGGCGTTCGATTTCGGAAATGCCTGAGGGCCGTTGTTTCGTCTGGCCTGCGGCAATTCGTCGCACACATCTGTGGCCATCAGCCCGTTCATGTCATGGAAGGGCCTTGTCGGTTCGGCGATGATGATGCTTTGATCACACGCACTTGTGCAGGGTGTGCGTACCGGAGTCCATCGGAACCATGGGGGAATTTCGGATGAAAGCAGTTTGCGCGGTAGTGCTGCTGTTGGTTCCTGCG
The DNA here is from genome assembly GCF_027497995.1 of Stenotrophomonas sp. Iso1. Taxonomy (GTDB): domain Bacteria; phylum Pseudomonadota; class Gammaproteobacteria; order Xanthomonadales; family Xanthomonadaceae; genus Stenotrophomonas. The sequence continues at coordinate 719,114 of NZ_JAODBT010000002.1, forward strand.
CTTTTCGTAGCGAAGGCGGGTGAGCCTGTGGCCGCATCCGCGCAGGTGGTGCGCTGTGAATCCAGGGACATGCTGCGTGTGTTCTGCGCGATGGACGACGTGGACAAGGGTGTGGAACTAGTGCGTCAGTTGTCCGAACAGAGCTGCATCCGCGAGACCAGCTGGGGTGTGGAGGATGACGCGGTGTGGGTCAGTCACAACTGCCGTGCTGAGTTCGCAAGGCGCCAGTCGAGCTCGCGCAAGAGCCGGCGCGTCGTGCGCTGCGAGTCGCGCAGCCGGGTCGAATCCTGCCCGGTGGTGCTGAGAGGTGCACCGGTGCGGTTGCTGCGCCAGCAATCGGTGCTGCCCTGCCGGGAAGGGCGCAGCTGGGGTTATGACCGCAACGAAATCTGGGTGAGCCGTGGCTGCCAGGGCGTGTTTGAAGTGGGGGCTGAGGACGGCTCAGGATTCGTGCAAACCCCACGCAAGGTGGTCTGCGAATCCAAGAGCAATCTCCGCCGCGAGTGCGGGGTGAGTGTCGAACGGCGGGTAACGCTGGTTGAGCAGCTCTCCAATGCGCCGTGCCGCGAGGGTGAGACGTGGGGCTGGGACCGCAATGGCATCTGGGTGGACAAGGGTTGCCGAGGCGAATTTTCCGCCGATTGAGCGGTGCATCGGCGGGGCCGATTACAATGGCCCGATGAACGACACTGCCCCCATCGATTTCGCCCGTTACGACCACGTCCGCCCGATCCGCTGGACCGGCGAGGCGCTTGAACTGCTGGATCAACGCAAGCTCCCGTTCGTGGTCGAGCATGTGCTGTGCCAGGACAGCGACGCCGTCGCCGAAGCCATTCATGCGCTGACCGTGCGAGGCGCGCCGGCCATCGGTATCGCCGCCGCATGGGGTGTGGTGTTGGCTGCTGCCGAAGTGCAGGCCGACGACGGGGCCGCCGCACTGGAACGGCTGGAGCCCGCGCTGGCCCGGTTGAATGCCTCGCGCCCGACCGCAGTGAATCTGGCGTGGGCGCTGGCGCGGATGCGTCGCGTGCTGTCCGCCGCAGGCGCTGACTGGAAACAGGTGCTGGCATGCGAAGCACAGGCCATTGCCGATGAAGACCTCGCCGCCAACCGCCACATGGGCGCCCTGGGCGCCGGGCTGATCTCCGCCGGCAGCGGTGTGCTGACCCACTGCAACACCGGCTCGCTGGCAACCGCCGGTTTTGGCACCGCGCTGGGCGTGATCCGCGCAGGCAAGGCGCAGGGCCACATCGCGCGCGTGTTCGCCGGTGAAACCCGGCCGTGGCTACAGGGCGCGCGCCTGACGGTGTGGGAGCTGCAGCAGGACGGTATTGACGCCACTTTGATCGCCGATTCAGCCGCATCACATCTGATGAAAACGGGCGCGGTGCAGTGGGTGATCGTTGGCGCTGATCGCATCTGCGCCAATGGCGATACCGCCAACAAGATCGGCACCTACCAGTTGGCCATCGCGGCCCGTCATCACGGCGTCAAGTTCATGGTGGTGGCGCCATCTTCCACGGTGGACATGGGCACCGCTCATGGCGACGAGATCGAGATCGAGCAGCGCGACCCAGGCGAACTGTACGGCGTGGGTGGGGTGCGGACCGTGGCCGAGGGCATTGCTGCTTGGAACCCGGTGTTCGACGTCACCCCGGGTGAGCTGATCGATGCCATCGTCACCGAGCGCGGGGTGATCCTGAAGCCGGACGCAGCGGCGATGCAGGCAGCGTTCGGTACCGCCTGAGGGCGTTGGCTCGGCAGGGTTCTCGTAGCGGCGATGACCCCGCTACGGAGTGGTTTTGCTGGGGCGCGGGCCGGGAGGTAGTGCAGCGTGATCGCGGCACCCGGAGACGGTGGCCCATCGTGATGCCGGGTTTGCTGCCGGCCTGAGGTCGGGTCGACCCGAGGGCGTTTGAAGCTGGCTCCACACCATTCCCTAAGTTCCTGATTTGTTCCGGTAAAAGCCCTCTAAAAGGCGGCAAAAAACGGCTGTTTGTGATAGTATCCGCCGGTTGATCAGAGATTCCGGCGTGGCTGCCCGTGGGCGAGCTTCCGCCGGCTTGGATCGCTACCAGACAACGGAACCCGAATGGCAGAAAACGCCAAGGAAATCATCCAGGTCAACCTGGAAGACGAGATGCGAAAGAGCTACCTCGATTACGCCATGAGCGTGATCGTGGGGCGCGCACTCCCCGATGCTCGCGATGGCCTCAAGCCAGTCCATCGCCGCGTCCTGTTCGCGATGAGCGAGCTGGGTGCGCACAGCAACAAGCCGTACTACAAGTCGGCGCGTATCGTCGGTGACGTCATCGGTAAGTACCACCCGCATGGCGATCAGTCGGTGTACGACACGCTGGTGCGTTTGGCGCAGCCGTTCTCGCTGCGCTACATGCTGGTGGATGGCCAGGGTAACTTCGGTTCGGTCGATGGCGACTCCGCCGCGGCGATGCGATACACCGAGGCGCGCATGTCGCGCCTCGCGCATGAGCTGATGGCCGACCTGGAGAAGGAAACCGTCGATTTCCAGCCTAACTACGACGAAAAGGAGATGGAGCCGAAGGTCATGCCGACCCGGTTCCCGAACCTGCTGGTCAATGGTTCGGCTGGTATCGCAGTGGGCATGGCGACGAATATCCCGCCGCATAACCTCACTGAATCCATCAATGCCTGCATCGCGCTGATCGACGATCCGTCGATCGACGTGGATGCCCTGATGGAATTCATCCCGGGCCCGGATTTCCCGACTGCCGGCATCATCAATGGCACCGCCGGGATCATCGCCGGTTACCGCACCGGCCGTGGCCGCGTGCGCATCCGTGCCAGGGCGGATATCGAAGTGGCCGACAACGGCCGCGAATCGATCATCGTCACCGAGATTCCGTACCAGGTGAACAAGGCGCGGTTGATCGAGAAGATCGCCGAGCTGGTCAAGGAAAAGAAGCTCGAAGGCATCAGCGAGCTGCGCGATGAGTCCGATAAGGACGGCATGCGCATTTACATCGAAATCAAACGCGGTGAATCGGCCGAGGTTGTGCTCAACAACCTTTACCAGCAGACCCAGATGGAGTCGGTGTTCGGTATCAACATGGTGGCGCTGATTGATGGCCGCCCGAAGTTGATGAACCTCAAGGAGATGCTGGAGGCGTTCCTCCGTCATCGTCGTGAAGTTGTCACCCGCCGCACCATCTTTGAACTGCGCAAGGCGCGTGCACGTGCGCACGTGCTGGAAGGCCTGACCGTTGCGTTGGCCAACATCGATGAAATGATCGAGTTGATCAAGACGTCGGCCAACCCTGCCGAAGCCAAAGAGCGCATGCTCACCAAGGTGTGGGCGCCGGGCCTGGTGGGCTCGTTGTTGGCCGCCTCGGGTGCGGAAGCATCGCGTCCGGAAGATCTGTCCAAGAGCATTGGCCTGGTCAATGGCAACTACCAGCTCAGTGACGTCCAGGCGACGCAGATCCTCGAAATGCGCCTGCACCGCCTTACCGGGCTGGAGCAGGACAGGCTGACCGAGGAATACAAGGTACTGCTGGAGGTCATCGCAGGCCTGATCCGCATTCTGGAAAACCCAGATGTGTTGCTGCAGGTCATCCGCGAAGAACTGGAGAACGTGCGTTCGGAATTCGGGGATGCCCGCCGTACCGAAATCCGTCACAGCGAAGAAGATCTCGACATCCTTGACCTGATCGCGCCGGAAGACGTGGTGGTCACGCTGTCGCGTGCGGGTTACGTCAAGCGTCAGCCGGCCAGTGCCTACCGCGCACAGCGTCGCGGTGGCCGTGGCCGCAGCGCAGCGGCGACCCGGGACGAGGATTCGATTGAGCAGCTGTGGCTGGTCAATACGCACGACACATTGTTGACTTTCACCAGCTCGGGCAAGGTGTTCTGGTTGCCGGTGCATCAGTTGCCGGAAGCCGGCTCCAATGCGCGTGGTCGCCCGATCATCAACTGGATCGCGCTGGAAAATGGGGAGCGCGTGCAGGCCGTGTTGCCGGTACGCGAGTACGACGACAGCCACTACGTGTTCTTCGCCACCCGCAACGGTACGGTCAAGAAGACGCCGCTGAGCGAATTTGCGTTCCGTCTGGCGCGCGGCAAGATCGCCATCAACCTCGACGAAGGCGATGCGCTGGTTGGTGTCGGCCTTACCGATGGTGAGCGCGATGTGCTGCTGTTCGCGTCCAACGGCAAGACCGTGCGCTTCGGCGAGGACAAGGTCCGTTCGATGGGCCGCACCGCTACCGGTGTGCGCGGTATCAAGATGGTCAAGGGTGAAGAAGTTGTCAGCCTGATCGTGGCCGAAAGCGCCGGCGGCGTTGAGGACGAGAACGAAGACGAAAGCAGTGTCGTCGAAGAAGTGGTGACCGATGGCGGCGAAACCGTCGACAACGGCGCCGATGATGCGGGTGCTCAGTACATCCTCACCGCGACCGAGAACGGCTATGGCAAGCGCACCCCGCTGGCCGATTACCCGCGCAAGGGTCGTGGCACGCAGGGTGTTATCGGCATCCAAACCAGTGAGCGCAACGGCAAGCTGGTCAGCGCAGTACTGGTGAGCAATGCCGACGAGGTGATGTTGATCTCCGATGGCGGCACGCTGGTGCGTACTCGCGGTTCGGAAATCTCGCGCGTTGGCCGCAACACCCAGGGCGTCACCCTGATCCGTCTGTCCAAGGGCGAGAAGCTGCAGGCGATTGAGCGCCTGGATGCCTCGCTGGATCTTGGCGACGATACGGATGGCGAGGCTGACGTGGTTGTGCAGGACGCAACGCCGGCACCGGCGGCGCCCGAAGCCTGATTGTTACTGCAGTTGAAATGAGAAAACGCCGGCTAAGCCGGCGTTTTTTTTGGCTGACCCTCACTGGAGCATGGCTCCGCTCCGCAGAGGATTGTTCGCGGATATCGGGATGCCAGCGCTGCAATCAGCGCGGCGTACGCACCATGCGCTCGAGCAGGTGCTCGACGATGCCTGGGGGATTGGCTGTACGGCCTACATGGGTTACCGACATCTGCACCACTGAGCTGCGCTTGGCCGTCAGGAAATGAAAGCGTGCGCGTGGAGGCAGCTGGGCGATGGGGCCAGCGTCGGGCCGGCCTTCGCAGATGGCGACGATCGCATCCAGCCACGGTTGCAACGATTCAATATCCAGCTGCGGCGCGAACGCCTGCATGCGAACGGTGTCGATCTCGATGGCTGCTTGCAGGTGGCCCGCGCTGGGGCAGGAGACAATCACCCCGACGTTGATGAACTCCTCGCGCTCCACCCGCGGTACGACGCGGATCACCGCGTAGTCATAGGTGTGCAGCGTGGGCACGGATGGCCTCCTGTACGAATGCTTCGCGCAGCTGTAGGCGGCGCTTGAGGTAGCTGGAATAGGCTTGGCGGTACGCGTCGGCATTGGTAAATGCGGGTTCGTTCTGCAGCCAGCTTTCCGGGATGTCGGCTACCGTCGCATCGATCACCGCGTCGGTCAGGACAGGTGCCAGTGCTGCATCGGCTTCGGCAATCGCGCTGGCGAACGGCAGCAGCACATGGTCGCGTATCAGTTTGAACGGCTTGCCGCAGGCCTCGCCGGCATTTTCCCAGTCATGGTGGAAATACAGCGCGGCACCGTGATCGATGAGATACAGCTTGCGGTGCCACACCATCAGGTTGGGATTACGCGCGGTGCGGTCGACGTTGCTGGTGAAGGCGTCAAACCAGACGATGCGCGAAGCCAATTCGGCATCCGGCTGCATCGCAGCGGGGTCGTAGTTGAGCGCGCCGGGCAAATAGTCGCTGCCCAGATTGATGCCTTCGCTGGCGCGGATCAGATCCTGGATTTCCGGGTCCGGCTCGGTACGTGCGAACTCGCGGTCCAGCTCGACCAGCGCCATGTCCGGCATGGGCAGGTGAAGTGCTTGCGCCAGTTTGCCGACCACCAGTTCGGCGATCAGCGCTTTGGGGCCTTGGCCAGCGCCGCGGAACTTGAGTACATACATGCCGTCGTCATCGGCTTCGATGACCGCAGGAAGTGAGCCACCTTCGCGTAGCGGGGTGATGTAGCGGGTCGCATGTACAGTCTTCACTGCTGGCAGGCCGTTACGGGAAAGGTGACAAGCCTAGCGCAAAGCCGTGAATGCAGGCTTCTTGCGGGCCGGCCAAGCGGACCAGTATCAGGCGGTGGCCTCGAAGGCATCGTGGTAGCGCACCTGCGCAATGGGTGGTTCGCCGCTGAACGACAGTAGTTGGAAGTACTCGGCCGGTACACCGGGCAGCGCCAGTGCAGGGTTGGCTTTGAAGCCGAAGCGGGCGTAGTACGCCGGCTCACCCAACAGTACGCAGCCTGCACTTCCCAGGGTTTGCAACCGCGCGATTGCAGCCCGCATCAGCGCCGAACCCACGCCTTGTTGCTGATGGGTTGGCGCCACCGATATCGGCCCCAGCCCGTGCCAGCCAACGTCGCCGGAAGAAAGTGTCACCGGCGATACCGCGACATGGCCGATCACCTCATCGTCCTTCAGTGCGACCAGCGATAGCGTCAGTTGGCCGGCATCGCGCAGTGCGGTAACGATGAACTGTTCGGTATGGCTGGAGTAGGGCTGATCGGCGAACGCCGCTTGGGTGATGCGGTGGATCGCTTCGATGTCGCCGGGCTGCTCGTCGCGTATCAGTAGTTCGGTGTCGCTGGGTTGGTGGTCGTCATCTCTGCGGGACAGATGGGTCGGCTGGGACATCAGAGTCATTCCGGCAAGAAATATGGCGGTCATGATGCGGGCAACCAGCGGGGAATGCGAGAGCAGGGTGATTCGCAAGCTGCGTAGTGGGCGTCGCTCGTACCAGGTACCGTCAGCCATGTGGTCCATTGCTTGGGATCAAGCGTGGTGAACATCCATTCGAGCCGGATCTAGCCGACAGCCAGCCACAACAGGTACCGTTGTTCGCGCAGCGCGTTCCAGCCCGCAATCAACGACAGGCCGAGCAGTGCGACATGGTGGGAACAACGAATGCGACGTCCTGCGCTGCGGTGGCGTGCAAGGCAACCAAGCCACTCAGGTGGATCAGGAGTAAGGCGTGAAATACATGAGCAGTGGCACAGGGTTGGGCGGGGCGGGGTGTGCTTCAAAACGGGCGCGCGGACCATTGCTCATGCTGGTGCTGCTGACGATGGCCGGTTGCAACACCGTGCCTCAGGCGCCTGCTGGACCGACGCAGGATGTACGGGCCGAGATCGAACGACGCATTCCGGCCAAGACGCCAGACCGCGACGGCTGGGCGGCGGACATCCAGACGGCGTTCACGGCGCAGCAGATCGAGCCCAATGTGGAGAACATCTGCGCGGTGCTGGCGGTGATTGAACAGGAATCAGGGTATCGGGCCGATCCGCAGGTGGCCAACCTGCCGCAGATCGCGCGACAGGAAATCCGTCGCCGTGCATCTGCAGTGCGTGTCCCCGGTTTGGTGGTGGATGCGGGTTTGAAGATACGGGCGCCAGACGGCATCAGTTATGGCGACAAGCTCGCCCGCGTGCGTACCGAGCGCGATCTAAGCCGTTTGTACGAAGAAATCATTGACCGTCTGCCGATGGGCAGGCGCTTGTTTGCTGGCAAGAACCCGGTGCAGACCGGCGGTGCGATGCAAGTCGGCATTCCCTTTGCGCAGACGCATGCGCAGGACTATCCGTATCCCGTGCAGAGCAGCATCCGCGACGAAGTGTTCAGTCGTCGTGGCGGCGTCTATTTCGGCACGCTGCACCTGCTGGGCTACCAGACGCCATACACGCGCAAAGTGCATCGCTTCGCTGACTACAATGCGGGTTGGTATGCCAGTCGCAATGCGGCGTTCCAGAGTGCGATGGCGCTGGCGGCCAACACCACGCTGGAGTTGGACGGCGACGTGCTGGTGCCGGACGCTGCGTTGGACAAGCCGGGGCAGACCGAGCGTGCCGTGCGTTCGCTGGGGCCGCAACTGCGCATGGATGAGCGTGCGATACGACGTGCCCTGGAGCAGGCCGATACGTTGGCTTTCAATGAGAGTGAGCTGCATCAACGCGTATTCGCCCTTGCCGAGGCGCGGGCTGGGCATGCACTACCGCGTGCCGTGATTCCGGGCATTCGGTTGAATAGCCCGAAGATCACACGGGAACTGACCACCGAGTGGTTTGCCAATCGTGTGGACGAGCGGTATCGGCAGTGTCTGGTGCGGTGAGGTGTGACTGCGGCGGTTGTTTCGCCGCCTTGCACCTGCAGGCCCGTTTTTTTTCGCGAAGACGGCAATTGCTGCCGTTCTAAGTGCCTGCTCTGCAGTCCTTGCGACCGTATTGCACCGACCGTTATTCCGTGCGCTGCGGATGCCGAGCCAGTGCGCGTGAGCCGGTGATGATCATGCGGATCATCTGCGACATCTGTTCAATCAGTTCCGGATCTTTTTCTTCCGGCAGATCCATTGCCATGCCACCCATGGCGAAGATCAAGCGCGTGATCGCTTTGGCTGCCAGTGCTGGCTCATACAGGGTGGCGTTGTCGAGCGCGGCCAAGCGCACGAGGTCCACTTTGAGCTCGTCCTCGAAATACACCAGCTCACGGTCCACCGCCTCTTTGAACGCGTCGGAACCTGCGGTGCCTTCGCGCAACAGCACATGCATCAAGCGGTCGTCAGCGCGCAACTGCTCCATGAAGGTTTCAACAGACAGGCGGATAACGCCGCGATTGCTGTCGGCCGCGCGCAGCCGCGCCTGGCCAATGATGGTGCGCAGCGAGCGTCCGGACAGATCAATCAGCGCAACCGTCAGTTCATCCATGTCACGGAACTGGCGATAGAACGAATTGGGAGCGATGCCGGCTTCGCGTGCCACTTCGCGCAGGCTTAGCGTGGAAACACTGCGGTGCGGGCCGATGAGGGCGAGCGCAGCGGCCAACAGGTCGTCACGCGAGATCGAGGCCTTGCGCGCGGGGTGCAGGTCGTCTGGTGCGGCGGTGGGCTGGTCGCGGGTGCTCATCACGGCTCGGGTGGTCAGGTCGATGAATCATAGCCTGTGTTGCGTATATACAGCTGTATACACAGTCGTATGCTCGCCCGTATAGTTCGTCCCCATGAGTGCCGTCTACCGCAATACCACCCCGCCCACGATTCCCTGGTTGAGCGAGGGCTTCTTCGATTTCTGGTCGTCCCGGGTACATCCGCTGTGGACGTTGCGGCGGCCGTTGGCGCGTTTGGTCTCGCGTAGCGCTGCCAGCGCCGATGCGGTCACCCTGGAATTGCAGCCCAATCGCCACTTCCGGGGGCTCGCCGCCGGCCAGCACATCAATCTGGGTGTCGAGGTTGAGGGCCGCTTGGCGTCCCGCAGTTTCAGCCCCACGCTGCTTCCGAACGGCCGCTTGGCGATTACCGTCAAGGCGGTTGCGGGTGGCAAGGTCAGCAATCATCTGGCGCGTGGCGCCGCTATCGGTGAGGTATTCGCGCTGGGCCAGGCGTTCGGCGACATGACGGTGCCGACGGATACGCCGCAGCGTTTGTTGCTGCTGGCAGCCGGTAGCGGAATCACCCCGATGCGGGCACTGCTGCGACAGCTGGATGCACAGGGCATGCGCGCACCGGTGGAGCTGCTGTACTGGGCGCGACGTCGCGAGGAGTTGTGCTTCGTCGATGAATTGAAGACGTTGGCCAGCCGCCATCCCAATTTCCGTTTGCAACTGCTGCTGACTCGCGATCCGCAGACACCGGATGCGCGGATTGATGCGCATGACTTTGCAGGCACTGCTGCGCTTGATGCCACGCGCGTACTCGCCTGTGGCCCCGGCGGCTTTGTGGAAGCTGCACGTCAGCGTCTGCAGGGGCAGGCGGCCAGCTTTCAAAGCGAGGCGTTCAGCCTGCCGCAGCTCCCTGCTCAGGAAGAAGGCAGCGTGCAGGTTCAGTTGTTGCGCAGTGGCCGCACGCTGACTGTGCCGCGTGGCACTGCCTTGCTGCAGGCGCTGGAAGCCGAAGGCATTCAACCGGCCAGCGGTTGCCGCATGGGCATCTGCAATACCTGCGTGTGCGGCAAGGTCTCGGGCATCACCCGGCACGCGCTTACCGGCGATTACGCCGATGAGCCCTCCACTCCACTGAAGCTGTGTGTCAACAGCGCCAGTACCGATCTCGCCCTGGAGCTGTAACCGATGCCTTCCGTGCACAACCGGGCGTTGTCGCCCGCTCAATTGCAGAATTTTGGTGATGAGCTGGACGCATTGCGCGCCCGTCACCAGGCCACGCTGGGGGCCAACGACGCACGCTACATCCGCAGAGTGGTCGCTGCCGTGCGTTGGTGTGGCGTTGCTGGCCGAGCGCTGCTGTTTCTCGGCGCGTTCGTACACAGCGTGTTGGTGCCAGCGTGGATTGCCGGTGTGCTGTTGCTGGCGCTGTCGAAGATTCTGGAAAACATGGAGCTGGCGCACAACGTCATCCACGGCCAGTACGACTGGATGGGCGACCCGAGCCTGCAGGGAAAGAACTACGAGTGGGATATCGCCGGTACGTCGGAAAACTGGCGCAAGACCCATAATTTCCGCCACCACACTTACACCAACGTGCGTGGTTTGGACGATGACATTGGCTATGGGTTGCTGCGCATCTTCCCCGAGCAACGCTGGCAGCCGCTCTACCTGTTACAGCCATTCGTGGCGGTCATTTTCGCGCTGCTGTTTGAATGGGGCATCGCCATACAGGATCTGCGCGTGGGCCGGCTGCTCGCTCGCAAGGTGACGTTGAAGCAGCTGTGGAAGCAGGCCAAGCCAGTGCGCCGCAAGGCGCTCAAGCAGGTGCTGAAGGACTATGTGCTGTTCCCGGCGTTGGCTGGCCCGTTCTTCCTGCCGGTGCTGCTGGGCAATGTGGCGGCCAATGTGATCCGTAATGTGTGGACGTACGTGGTGATCTTCTGCGGGCATTTCACCGCGGATGCGGAAACGTTTCCCAAGGATTGCGTCCGCAATGAAAGCCGAGGGCATTGGTATCTGCGCCAGCTGCGAGGCTCGTCCAATATTGCCGGTGGCAAGGCGATGAACGTGATGACCGGCAATTTGAGCCACCAGATCGAGCACCACTTTTATCCCGACATTCCCGCCAATCGCTACGCCGCGATGGCAGTGGAAGTGCGCGAAATCTGCGAGCGTTACGGCCAGCATTACAACACTGGCTCATTGCCGCGCCAGTTCGGTCAGGTGATGTGGCGGATCGTGCGGCATGCATTCCCGAGCAGGCCATCCCCGGCACGCCCGTTGGTGGCCCAAAACAAGGAAGGCGCCGAGCCGCTGGAAGGGCAGGCCGCCTAGCGGTCATGCCCGGGCGGCGCCGCGAATCCAGTGGCTGCCTTAGCCGCGTACTGCGGCTTCTATCGCGGCGACATCAATTTTTGTCATGCCCATCATGGCCTCGAAGGCGCGCTTGGCTATGGCGGGGTCAGGGTTGGTGAACGCCGCGGTCAATACACGCGGGGTGATCTGCCACGACAGACCCCATTTGTCCCTGCACCAACCGCACGCACTTTCCTCACCGCCGTTTTCGACGATGGCGTTCCATAGACGGTCGGTTTCAGCTTGGTCGTCGGTGGCCACCTGGAACGAGAACGCCTCGGTGTGCTTGAACGCAGGCCCACCATTCAAGCCCAGGCAGGGGATGCCCATCACGGTGAACTCCACTGTCAGCGGATCGCCTTGTTTGCCAGCGGGAAAGTCACTGGGTGCACGGTGCTCGGCCAGCACCTTGCTGTCCGGAAATGTGGCGGCGTAGAAGGTGGCAGCTTCCAGGGCATCGCCGTTGAACCAGAGACAGATCGTGTTCTTGCTGAGCATGACGTTTCTCCCGAATGGACGGCCTGCATAGCACGCCAAACATTCAGGCATCGTGGTCAAACTGCCAAGTTGCCAGGCGCTCGCGTTCATGCCAGCGCTGCAACCACGCGGGTTCAGTTGGCTGAATTCACTGCGTGGTTTTGCGCGAGAGCGTCAGGCTTTCAGGCGCGGCGCAGCCAGAAGTAAATCGGCAGACCCGCGATGATCAGGCCCACGCCCCACAGCAGCGCCTCGGTGCCGATACCGCCGATGGCATACACGCTGAAAGCCAAGGCGCCGGCAGCGGCAATGCGCGATGGAATGCCACTGCCACGCCATAGCCACGCCGCAGCACCCGCCAGATAGGGGAGCAAGGTGGCGGCTGTGGAAAGCAGCACCGAGAACTTGAACAGGTCCACCAACGAGCGGTTGTAGTTGCAGATCACCAGCACAGTGGCCAGCAGGCAGCTGACGATGACGCCGAAGGCAGGTGCGCCACGCTTGTTGGCGCGGGCGAAGGCGCGCGGCAAAACGCCATCGCGTGCGGCGGCCATTGGCAGTTGTGCCGACAGCAGGGTCCAGCCGTTGAGTGCGCCTACGCAGGAGATGGCCATTACGACTGCGAGCAATTTGCCAGCAGTCGGGCCCCATAGCGCGGCGGCAGCATCGGCCATTGGCGCACCGGAATTGGCCAGCACATCGGCCGGCAGTAGGCCCAGCACGGTGGTACACGCCAGTACCGTCGCGACGCCGGCAATCGCGGTGCCGGTGACGGTGGCGCGGGCGATGGTGCGCGGCGCGTCATCCACGGATTCAGCCGGCACAGTGGCGGCTTCCAGGCCAATCATGGCCCACAAGGTCAACGCCACGGTGGCACCGGCCACGCTGCCCAGGGATTCGCCGCTGGGGTTGAACGGTACGTAATGGCTGGTGTCGATGAACCACAGCGCTACCAGTCCAAACAACAGCAACGGCACCACCTTGAGTACGGTGGTCAGCAGTTGCAGGCGGCCGGCTTCGCGCACACCGATGAGGTTGACGCCAGCACACAGCCACAACGCCACCAGCCCGCAGGCGGCGGCGCTTACCGGTGTTGCGGTGAGCGCGGGGAAGATGGCACCGATGCTGCCGGCGAAGGCCACCGCGATGGCGGCGATGGCGCACCACATCGATATCCAGTAACTCCAGGCCACCAGAAAGCCGGGCAGTTCACCAAAGGCGTTGCGGGCGAACACATACGGGCCACCCGTCTGTGGCCAACGCTTGGCGAGCTGGGCGAAGGTGACCGCCAGCAGCAAGGCACCACACAAAGTGATACCCCAGCCGATAAGGGTGGCGGCGCCATAGGGAGCAAGGGTGGCCGGCAACAGGAAGGTGCCTGAGCCGATCATGCTGCCCACTACCAGGGCGGTGGCGGACCAGAAGCCCAGTGGGCGGCGTGAATTCGTCATGGTTACAGCAACGGCAAGGGTCATGCGGCGGCGCAGGGTGCACCGGGCGGGACGGGAACGGGGGCGGCAACTGTCCTGAACGGATGGCTGCAGAATTGGGGAATTATGACGGTTTGCCGGCCCGGCGGCGATCCCGGTTGTGGGTAGTGACCTTTGGCCCTTTTTTTTAGCCAGTTGGGCGGTAAGGCTGGCGGCCTTGTTCTCCCGTATGGAAAGTCTCCATGACACTTCGTCCGCTGGCATTTGCCGTTTCGCTGTCCCTGGCCGCCATGCTTGGCGCCTGTACACAGTCCCCGCAGCCCGCAGGTGGCGATGCCGCGAGCCAGGCCCCGCAGGCCGACAAGGCCGCACAGCTGACCCAGCTGTATGCCGATTATTGGGAAGGCGTACTCAAGCTGAACCCGCTGCAGGCGACCTTCCAGGGTGACAACCGCTACAACGACCAGTTGCCGGATTTCGGCTCGGCGGAATTCCGTCAGCAGAGCCATGACTTCAGCACCGAATGGCTGGGCAAGGTAGAGAAGCTGGGTGATGCCGGCCTGACCGGGCAGGACTTGCTGAGCTACCGCATCTTCGTCGAAGAGCAGAAGCAGTCGCTGGAAGGCGAGAAATTCCCCGGCTGGATGATGCCGGTCAACCAGATGAACTCCACTGTCAGCTATGCGGTGATGCTGGGTTCCGGCCAGGTGGCGCAGCCGTTCAAAACGGTAAAGGATTACGACAATTGGCTGGCACGTGCGGGCCGCCTTCCGGTGTTGCTGGATACCGAAATCAGCAACATGCGTGAAGGCATGAAGGCTGGCGTCGTACAGCCGCGTGTGCTGATGGAAAAGGTAGTGCCGCAGTTCGACGAGATCCTCGCCGCCAAGGTGGAGGACAGCCAGTTCTGGGGCCCGATCAAGTTGATGCCGGCAGACTTCGCACAGGCCGACAAGGACCGTTTGACTGCTGCCTACCGCACCTTGATCGCCGACCAGTTGTTGCCGGCGATCAAGAAGCAGCGTGACTTCATTGCCAACGAATACCTGCCGGCCACCCGCGATACGGTGGGTCTGGATTCGTTGCCGGACGGCAAGGCGTGGTACGCCTTCAACGCCAAGGAAAGCACCACCACCGCGCAGACGCCGGAGCAGATCCACGAGATCGGCCTGAAGGAAGTGGAGCGTATCCACGGTGAGATGCGCACGGTGATGGAGCAGGTGGGCTTCAAGGGTTCGCTGCAGGACTTCTTCAAGTTCATGCAGACCGACAAGCAGTTCGAGTTCAAGTCCGAGCCTGAGCTGCTGACGCATTACCGCGGGCTGGAAGCCAAGATCAACGCCAGCGTGCCGAAGCTGTTCTCGCTGACCCCGAAGGCGGCATTTGAGATCCGCCCGATTGAAGCGTTCCGCGCCAAGTCGGCCGCCGGCGGCGAATACATGCAGCCGAGCGAAGACGGTACCCGTCCGGGTATTTTTTATGTGAATACCTACGACCTGCCGACCCGCAAGACCTGGGATGCGGAAGACCTGTTCCTGCATGAAGCCATTCCGGGCCATCACTTCCAGCTGGCATTGCAGCAGGAATTGAAGGGCGTGCCGGCGTTCCGTCGCTTTGGTGGCGAGACGGCCTTCATTGAAGGCTGGGGCCTGTATGCCGAAAGCCTGGGCAAGGATCTGGGGGTGTACACCGATCCGTACAGCTATTTTGGCCGCCTGCAGGGCGAGCTGTGGCGCGCAGTGCGACTGGTGGTGGACACCGGCCTGCATTCCAAGAGCTGGACCCGTCAGCAGGTGCTGGATTACATGTTCGCCAACTCGTCGGTGAGTGAGCCGGATGCCATTGCCGAAGCCGAGCGCTACATCGCATGGCCGGGCCAGGCACTGGCTTACAAGACCGGCGAATTGAAGATCCAGGAACTGCGCAAGCGTGCGCAGGAGAAGCTGGGTGACAAGTTCGACATTCGCGAGTTCCACGCCGAAGTGCTGAAGGACGGCTCGGTGCCGCTGGATGTGCTGGAAGAGAAGGTGGACGGCTGGATTGCTGGCAAGAGCAAGTAATTCGCTTAGGTGGAGTTGGAGAGGCACCGCGAAAGCGGTGCCTCTTTGGTTTCGGATGTTGGTGGAAGCGAAAGCTTGCCCTCACCCCAATCGCTCTCCCGCGCGCGGGAGAAGGGTTCGGCGCAAGGCAAGTTGACGTAGTTCTGGCAACTGCAGCTTTAAAGCCTCTCTCCCGCCTGCGGATGAGAGGTTGGGATGAGGGTAGAACCAACGCCAGCAAACCTCGAAAGCCCCGAAATCCGGAAGAAGTAACCGCAAAACCCAACCCAAAAAAGAACGCACTGATTCACCTGCCAGCACCTGTCCAGCAACAGGCCTATGTCAAAGTACATGGCATCCCCCTGAGAACTTCCCAGCGGCCTGAAGGCAGTCGGCACCTGCGCTCCATCAATCGCTGTTATTGAAAATGACCCTACTCGTATCGCTGATCCTGCCGCTGCTCGCCTTGTGGCTGTGGTGGCCCGTCACCTCCTTGAGCAAGCGCCAACGACGTTGGCACATCGGCGTCACGCTTGCGCTCGCGCTGGTTGGTTTGAGTTTCGCCACGCTGTGGCGGATGGACGTGTTCGAGTACGCGGTGGAAGCGTGGATCCAGCTGGTGTTCGGCTGGGTGCTGGCGATGTTCATCATCCTGCTGGCGTTTCTGATCCTGCGGACGCTGGGTTGGCTGCTGTCACGCTTCATGCCCCGCACCTCGGTGTGGGCGACGCTGTGGCATGGCAAGCGTATGAACCAATCGGCGTCGATGCTCATCGTCACGCTGGCTACGTTGGGTATCTGGAACGGCTTGAAACCGCCGCAGGTGCGCGAGCGCGAACTCGTCGTGCCGCATCTGCCTGCAGAACTGGACGGCGTGCGCGTGGCGGTGCTTGCCGACCTGCATATCAGCCCGGTCAAGCGCGCCTGGCGCACACAGCGCATCGTCGATGCGGTGATGGCGGCCAAGCCCGACATCATTGTGTTGCCGGGTGACATGGTGGATGGCGAGGTTGCCGACACGGCAGTGTTTGTCGAGCCCTTGGCCAAACTGGCCGCGCCGCACGGCGTGTGGGTGGCGCCAGGCAATCACGAGTACTACCACGGCTACAAACAGTGGATGGCGCACTTCCGCGGCATGGGCCTGGGTGTGCTTGAAAACCAGACCGCACGCTTGTCGATCAACGGCCGCACGCTGGTGGTGTCTGGCGTGGGTGATCTGGCCGCGTTACGGCCCAGCTCCTATATGCGCGGCGGACTGGCACCGGATCTGCCGGCGGTCATCGCAGCAGCCAAGGGCAGTGATGCGCATATCTTGCTGGCCCACCAGCCCAAACAGGCGCGCGATGCGGCAGCGACCGGCGCGTTCAATTTGCAGATTTCAGGCCACACGCACGGCGGCCACATGTGGGGCTTCGATCGTTGGGTAGTGGCACCGGCAAATCACGGTTACGTGCGTGGCGAGTACAGGGTCAAGGACATGAAGCTGTTCGTCAGCAGTGGCGCCGGCCAGTGGGATGGCTTCACCGCACGCTTGGGCGTGCCTTCCAGTATTGATGTGCTGGTGTTGAAGCGTGCCGGCGTCAGTGACCGTTGATCTTCTGCAATGAAGTTTTGATGCGGGCGTTTGAACTCAGCTATCGATGGTTTCTTCGCTGACGTTGGTCTTCCGGTCCGGCATCAATCGCGGCAGTGTGCTCACGACCGCCAATGCTGCGGCGGTGGTCGCCAGTGCCACCATCTGCATGCCCATACCGGCGGCCATGCCGATGGCCGCGGTCATCCAGATGCCCGCAGCGGTGGTCAGGCCTCGCACCCGTTCCTTTTTGTCCTGCTTGAGGATGGCGCCTGCACCCAGGAATCCGATGCCGGAGACGATGCCCTGCATCACGCGGGTGACATCCGCACCGCTGATGCCCATCTGCAAGGGTGCCAAGACAAACAGCGCTGAACCCACCGACACCAGAATGTGGGTCTTCAGTCCCGCCGCTCGCCCCTTGCTTTCACGTTCCAAGCCCAGCAGTCCGCCGAGCACGATGGCAGTCAGCAGGCGTGATGCGACGACGGTCAGCGTCTCTACATCAGGTATCGAAAACTCAGCTGCCAGCGCATGGCCGATCTGCGAGGGGATGCTCATTGCAGGTCTCCGATGGAGCGAGGAAGGATTGCGGTGGGTCGAC
The DNA here is from genome assembly GCF_027497995.1 of Stenotrophomonas sp. Iso1. GTDB lineage: Bacteria > Pseudomonadota > Gammaproteobacteria > Xanthomonadales > Xanthomonadaceae > Stenotrophomonas. The sequence goes on from NZ_JAODBT010000002.1 coordinate 736,547, forward strand.
TGCTGCGACCAAGTCGCCACTGCATGGCTACACGTTGGAGTGGCATGGACGTCCGCAGGGGAACGCTAGCACCGTGGCAGTGCGGCAGAAGTGACGGCACGTTATGGCATGGTCGCGCGCGACGCATGATGGGCAGGCGCCGATGGACGATGCAGCGGCTGCTGAGCGCCGTTCGTGCGGGCGGTGGATCCTGCTGCACCTGAAACTACAACGGCCCTTTCCAGGGCCGTTGTAGGCGGGGCGGCATTGCTGATATCAGAGCGTAATCTGCTCGAAATTCTCGACCCGCGTATGCCCGTGGGTTGCCTCGCCGGTGCGGGGCTGCGGGTAGTCGCTGATACGATCCAGTAGCACGGTTTGCAGGCCGGCATCGCGCGCGGCATCCAGTTCTTCAACGATGTCCGACAGGAACAGGATGTCCTGCGGTGCAATGCCAATGGCCTGCGCGATGTGCGCATAGCTGGCGGCCTCGCGTTTGCCGCCCACTTCGGTGTCGAAGTTGCCGGAGAACAGATCGTTGAGATCACCTGCCTCGCTGAAACCAAAGAACAATTTCTGCGCCGGCACCGAGCCCGACGAATACACGTACAGCGGCAGACCGGCGGCATGCCACGCGCGCAACACGCCTGCGACTTCTGGGTACATGTGCGCGGCGTAGTCACCGTTGCGATAACCCACGTCCCAGATCATGCCCTGCAGCGCCTTGAGGGCGGTGTGCTTGCGGTCTTGGTCGATCCAGCCTTGCAGGGTTTCGACGATGACTTCGTCCTGGCAGGCGCCAGCGGCGATTTCAGTGGCGACCGCATCCAGCCACTGGCGGACCTGCGGATCGTTGCCGTGGTCGCGAACGAAGCCGGGCAGTGCAGTGCGGGCATACGGGAACAGCACCTCTTTGACGAAAGAAATGCTGGACGTGGTGCCTTCGATGTCGGTAAGGATGGCTTTGATGGTCATACGGGGTTCCTGCGCGGCGCTTTCAAAGCACTCGCGGGTAGTTGGGCTATGGCAGTCTGGATCTGCCCTCACCCCAACCCCTGTCCCAGGTGGGGGAGAGGGGCTTAATCGGGCATCAAACAGCGCTGGGTTCGTAGCGCGGGAAGCGCAGGGCGATGTCGGTGCCGGTGAAATGGCCGACCCAGCCGTCCGGCTCAGTGAAGAAGCGGATGGCGGCGAAGTTGGGTGCTTCACCCATATCGAACCAATGGGTGACGCCGTCCGGCACTGAGATTAGATCGTCCTTCACACATTCCACTTCGTAGACCTTGTCGTCCACGTGCAGGGTGAACAGGCCCGAGCCGGCGACGAAGAAACGTACTTCGTCCTCCTTATGATAGTGCTCGTCGAGGAACTTCTTGCGGATTTCCGCCCGGTTGGGGTTGTCCGGAGCGATTGAGGCCACATCCACGCTCTTGAAGCCATGCGCGGCAACCAGGCGATCAATATCTTCGCGGTAGGCGGAAAAGACTTCTTCCTGACTGGCGCCGGGGGTGATCGGATGCTGGGCCTGCCAGCGCTCGAAGGTGACGCCAATCTTTTTCAGTTCAGCGGCGATGACGTCGCCGTCACGGCTGTCGAGCAGCGGGGCGTCCGGAGCGGTGTCGTTGAAGATACGCAGTCGGCTCATGGCGATGGACTCCATGGGTAGGGGAAGGGGAGCGTAGCAGGCGCGGGCCGAGCAAGATCCGCGCCGATTCGGAATCAGGAAATGGCGCGTAGTTTGAGCAGTTCCAGTTCGCAATGGAGCAGGAACTCGAAGGCTTCCAGGTGGCGGCGGGCCTCGGCCATATCGCGGCCCCATGCATACAGGCCGTGACCGTCAATCAGATAACCCCACATCGGGCCCTTGTCGAGCTCGGCTTCGACCTGCTCGGCCAGTACGTCCATGTCCTGGGTGTTGGGGAACACCTTCAGGTCGACGGCGGTTTCGTGGGTGGCGTTGCCATGCAGCGCCTTCAGCAACTCGTAACCTTCCAGACGGATGTGGCCCTGGCGACCAAACAGGCGCGAGGCGATGGTCTGTACTGGCGAATGGGTGTGCAGCACGCAACCTACGTCCGGGAAACGGGCATATAACTGGGTGTGCAACAGGGTTTCGGCGGAGGGACGCAGCGGACGGCCGACGGCCTTGCCGTTGAAGTCGACCACCATGATGTCGCTTTCGATCAGCCGGCCCTTGTCTTTGCCGGACACGGTGATGGCTGCATGCTGGTCATCCAGCCGATGCGAAAAATTGCTGCTGGTGGCTGGCGTCCAGCCCGATTGGGCCAGGTCACGGATATTGTCGATCAGCAACTGGGCCAACTGGCTCAGCCGCTCACTGTCGTAGGGGACGGAAGGCGCGTTCATGCCCGCATTCTACTAAAGCCAGGGGCCATCGTAGGAGCCTGGACAGGCGGGGGTGAAATCCCTGCGGGGTCTTGTATGGCAAGTTCCATGAGACCGGGAATTCACGCCGCGCCCCGGGGTAGTCAGTTGCGGGTGATGACTCCGTCCGCCCGAGGGAAATGGGCATGTCTGGACTACAGCGCCATGCCGAAAGCCCTAGGCAGGGCCAACTAAAGAGCCCGGGTGTCTGAGGCCCGGGCTCTGGTCACTTGGTCGGTGCGTGGAGATCAGCCGTTCTTGGCCTTGTTGGCAGCATTGAGCTTGCTGTGGCGAATGCTGTAGGTGAAATAGATGATGAAGCCGGTGGCGGTCCACACGCCCATCAACATCCAGTTGTGCAGGGTCATGGCGGTGAGCAGCCCGATGCAGCTGAGCACGCCCAGGCTGCAGATCAGCCACGCCATCGGGATGCGGAACGGACGCGGCAGGTCCGGCTGAGTCCGGCGCAGGACCAGTACGCCGGCGCAGACCGCAGCAAAAGCGATCAGCGTGCCCATCGAGGTCAGCTCACCCAGGATGTCGAGCGGGAACAGCGCTGCCAGCAGCGCGATACCGATACCGGTGATCACGGTGTTGATATGGGGCGTGCGGTACTTCGGATGGATTTTGGTGAACACGGGCGGCAACAGACCGTCGCGGCCCATGATCATGAAAATGCGCGGCTGGCCGATCACCATCACCAGCACCACCGATGCCAGGCCGATCAACGCGCCGACTTCGACAATGACGCGCAGCCAGTCCAGCTGCGGGTGCGCGGCTACGGCGGTGACCACCGGTTCTGCAGTGCCCAGCAGTTGGTAGGGCACCAGGCCGGTCATTACAGCGGCCATGGCGATGTAAAGCACGGTGCAGATCACCAGCGACAGCAGCATGCCGATCGGCAGATCGCGCTGCGGCCGGTGCGATTCCTGCGCCGCCACGGACACCGCTTCAAAGCCGATGTAGGCGAAGAACACCATTGCCGCGCCACGCAGTACGCCGTCGAAGCCGTACTTGCCCGGGCCTTCGTTGGCGGGGATGAAGGGTGTCCAGTTGCTCGGGTCCACATACTTCCAGCCGGCAACGATCACCAGCACGATCAGGCCGGTCTTGAGGATCACCATGGCCATGTTCATCGCCGAAGACTTGCTGATGCCGACGTAGCACAGCCAGGTCAGCAGCAGCACAAGGGTGGCGGCCGGCAGGTTGGCGATGGCGCCGGTGGGGCGCAGCTGGGCATCCAGCGGCGCGTTGACCAAGGCCGCAGGCAGATGGATGTCGAAATGGCTGAGCAGGCTGAGGAAGTAGCCTGTCCAGCTCACCGCCACTGCGGATGCGGACACGCCATATTCCAGCACCAACATCCAGCCGATAAACCACGCCGACAGCTCGCCGAAGGTGGCGTAGGTGTAGGTATAAGCGCTGCCTGCGACCGGCACCATTGAAGCGAATTCGGCATAGGCCATGGCGCAGAACGCACAGCAGATGGCCGCCAGTACGAAGGACAGCATGATGGCCGGACCGGCATGGTTGGCCGCGGCCTGGCCGGTGATGACGAAGATGCCGCCGCCGATCACCGCGCCGATGCCCAGCGCAGTCAGGCCCCAAGGGCCAAGTGTGCGGCGCAGGCTCAGGCCATTGGCTTCTTCATGTGCGGCATGGGGATGTTTGGTGGCCCACAGTTGCTTGAACATGGTTCGAATATTCGCTCGTCAGTGCGCGGTGGGGGCGCGCAGAAAAACCGGCGCGGGAAGCGCCGGTGATGAAGTGGAGTCAGGCGCTCTTGTTGAGCTTGCTATGACGGATGCCGTAACCGAAGTAGATGCACAGGCCCAGCAAGGTCCACAGCACGAAGACCAACCAGTGCGCGACAAATGCCATCGCGAACAGGCCCAGGCAGATCAAGGCACCGAGCGGTGCGATCAGCCACACCGCAGGCACTCGGAAAGAACGCGGCAGATCCGGCTTGGTCCGGCGCAGCACCAGCACGCCGATGCAGACCGTTGCGAAGGCCAGCAGGGTGCCCATGGCGACCAGTTCGCCCAGCACCGACAACGGCACCAGGCCGGCCAGCGTCGCGGCGATTACGCCGACGAAAATGGTGCTCAGGTGCGGCGTGCGGAACTTCGGGTGGACCTTGCCGAAGATTGGTGGCAACAGGCCGTCGCGGGAGATGGTATAGGCGATGCGGGTCTGGCCCATCATCATCACCAATATCACCGACGACAGGCCGGCGATGGCGCCGATTTCGACCCAGGTCTTTAGCCAGGCCAGGTTGGCGTAGGGCTCCAGTGCAGTGGCAACCGGCTTGTCGGTGCCCAGCAGGTAGTACGGCAACAGGCCGGTCAGCACCGCGCAGACGATGATGTAGATCAACGTACATACCGCCAGCGAGCCTAGCAGGCCAATCGGCATGTTTCGCTGCGGGTCCTTGGTTTCTCCGGCAGCGGTGGAAACCGCGTCGAAGCCGATGTAGGCAAAGAATACGATGGAGGCCGCGCGCAACACGCCGCTCCAGCCAAATTCACCAAAGGTGCCGGTGTTGGCGGGCACGAACGGGGTCCAGTTGGCCGGGTCCACGTACATGGCGCCGAAGCCGACGAACAGGCAGATAACGCCTACCTTGATCGCCACGATCACCGCATTGACGAAGGTGGACTGGGTGACGCCGACGTAGAGCAGGCCGCTGATCGCGACGACGATGAGTACCGCCGGGAGGTTGAACAGTTTGCCTGAGGCAGCGAACTCGCCGTTCTGCCAGGAGATGGGGGCAGCGCTCAGTGCATCAGGAAAGGGCAGGTGCAGGGTAGTGGTGAGGAAGCTGATCAGATAAGCCGACCAACCCACCGCCACCGATGCCGAGGCGAACAGGTATTCCAGCACCAGGCACCAGCCGATGAACCAGGCCATGCCTTCGCCGAGGGTGGCATAGGAATAGGAATACGCGCTGCCGGAGACCGGCATCATTGCCGCGAACTCTGCGTAACACAGGCCGGCGAACGCACAGGCCAGGCCGGCCAGTACGAAAGACAGCATGATCGCCGGGCCGGCATGGTTGGCTGCGGCCTGGCCAGTGACGACGAAAATGCCGGCACCGATCACCGCGCCCATGCCCAGTAGGATCAGGTGCTTGGCTGTGAGGGTGCGTTTGAGCGTGGCCTCGCCTTGCAGGCTGCCCTCAATCGGCTCACCGGCATCGATATGCGCGGTGGGTTCGATTGGTTTGACCCTCAACAGTGTTTTGAGCATTCCGCTAATTCCCGAATCTTGTGTAATGCACCCGGGCGCATGGAAGCGACGGGGGAGGATGGAGGGTGTCACAAACTGAACGGTCGGCAACAACTCTACCTTGCCAAAGGTGGCCAAACTCGACAAGCGCATGTGCAACATCGACAGCGATAATGGCCGCTGCCTCAAATCAATGGGATGTGCTGACAGTCATGCTTGAACAGGATCAGAGTCTGCGCCAGGCGCTGCTGGAGTATGCACGGGCTGTTCCCGCGCATGGCGATGTGGCACAGGAATTTCTGGCATTGCTGGATGCACCAGGGCCGGACCCGTTCACCCGTGGGCGGCTGGCGGGCCACTTTACTGGCAGCGCCTGGCTGGTCAGTAGCGATGGCAAGCGGGCGCTGTTAACCCATCACCGGAAGCTCGGGCGTTGGCTACAGCTGGGTGGGCACGCCGATGGCGACCACGACCTGCCAGCCGTTGCGTTGCGTGAGGCTGACGAGGAATCCGGCCTGCCGGGGTTGACCTTGGCGTCGCGGGCGATATTTGACCTGGACCGGCATTGGATCCCGGAGCGTCGCGAGGTGCCAGGGCACTGGCATTACGACGTGCGCTACGTGGTAGTTGCTGGAGCAGATGAGCGCTTTGCAGTCAGTGAGGAGTCGCTGGATCTGGCCTGGTGTCTGGTGACGGACATCGCCCGACAGGAAGATGAATCCATGCAGCGCATGGCAACACGCTGGTTGGCACGGGGCTGATTCAGGAGTTGTGGCGGAAAAAAGAACGCCCCGTCGGGGGCGTTCTTCACTTCAAACTACAGGCAACAACTCAAGCCGTCTTCTTCGCCGCCAACTGCCGCAGTACGTACTGCAGCAGGCCGCCATTTCGGAAGTACTCCACTTCCTTCGGCGTCAGCAACAGCACCTTGGCCTGGAAGCGTTTGCTGCTGCCATCGGCTTTGCTGGCGGTAACCGTGGCGACCTTGGCGGTGCCGTCCTGCAGCCCAGTGATGTCGAAGGTTTCAGAGCCATCCAGGCCCAGGCTCAGTGCGTTCTCGCCGTTCTGGAACTGCAGCGGCAGCACGCCCATGCCAACCAGGTTGGAGCGATGGATGCGCTCGAAGCTCTCGGCGATGACTGCCTTGACGCCCAGCAGGTTGGTGCCCTTGGCGGCCCAGTCACGTGACGACCCGGTGCCGTATTCCTTGCCGGCGATAACAACCAATGGCCTGCCATCGGCCTTGTACTTCATGGCGGCGTCGTAGATGGCGAGCTTCTCGCCAACGTTGCTTCCGGAGGCGTAATACAAGGTGTTGCCGCCTTCTTCACCACCGAACATCAGGTTCTTGATGCGAATGTTGGCGAAGGTGCCGCGCACCATCACGTCATCGTTGCCACGACGGCTGCCGTAACTGTTGAAGTCGGCTGGCTGCACGCCACGCTCCTGCAGGAAGCGGCCCGCTGGCGAATCCTTCTTGATGTTACCGGCCGGGGAGATGTGGTCAGTGGTGATGGAGTCACCGAACAGGCCCAACACACGCGCGCCGTGTACATCGGAGATGGTGCCGACCTGCATGGTCATGCCGTCGAAGTAGGGCGGATTCTTGATGTAAGTCGAATCGGAATTCCATAGATAAGCCTGGCCTTCCGGTGATTCGATCTGCGCCCAGCGGCTGTCGCCCTTGAACACGTCGGCGTAGTTCTGCTTGAACATCTCCGGGCCGACGGTGGCGGCGATGGTGTCGCCGATTTCCTTGTTGCTCGGCCAGATGTCGCGCAGGAACACGTCCTTGCCGTCGCTGCTCTGGCCGATGGGTTCGCGGGTCAAATCGATGTTGACCGTGCCAGCGATGGCGTAGGCCACCACCAACGGCGGCGATGCCAAGTAGTTGGCCTTTACTTCCGGGTGCACGCGTCCTTCAAAGTTGCGATTGCCGGACAGCACCGAAGCCACCACCAGGTCACCGGCAGCAATGCCGGCGCTGACCTCGGTGGGCAACGGGCCGGAGTTGCCGATGCAGGTAGTGCAGCCGTAGCCGACCACGAAGAAGCCCAGCTTCTCCAGTTCGGTCATCACGCCGGCTTTTTCAAGGTAATCGGTAACCACGCGCGAGCCCGGCCCGAGCGAAGTCTTGACCCACGGCTTGGCCTTCAAACCCAGGCGTGCTGCATTGCGGGCGAGCAGGCCAGCGCCGAGCATCACCGCCGGGTTGGAGGTGTTGGTGCAGGAGGTGATGGCAGCGATCACCACCGAGCCGTCCTTCAACCGCATCGGTTGGTCGTCGATGACGATGTCGGCATGACCCTTGGCCAATTGCTCGTTGCCGACGGCCGCGCCGCCGCCTTCATTGATGAAGTCGGCCACGTCACCATTGCGTTGTTCACGGTGGGTGGTGAGCCCCTTGAGCGCTTCGGTGAAGTTGCTGTGCACGTCTTCCAGCAGCACGCGGTCCTGTGGGCGCTTGGGGCCGGCAAGCGACGGTTTGACGTCGCCCATGTCCAGTTCCAGCGTCGCGCTGTATTGCGCCTGCGAGCTGCCCGGTTCGTGCCACAGGCCCTGTGCCTTGGCGTACGCCTCGACCAGCGCGATCTGCGATTCGCTGCGACCGGAAAGACGCAGGTAAGTCAGAGACTCAGCGTCGATCGGGAAGATGCCGCAGGTGGCACCGTACTCGGGAGCCATGTTGGCGATGGTGGCGCGGTCGGCCAGTGGCAGGTGCTGCAGGCCCTCGCCGTAGAACTCGACGAACTTGCCGACCACGCCCAGCGTGCGCAGCATCTGGGTGACGGTCAGCACCAGGTCGGTGGCGGTGGTGCCTTCGGGCATCTTGCCGCTCAGCTTGAAGCCGACCACCTGCGGGATCAACATCGACGATGGCTGGCCGAGCATGGCGGCTTCCGCCTCGATCCCGCCCACGCCCCAGCCCAGTACACCGATGCCGTTGATCATGGTGGTGTGCGAGTCGGTGCCGAACACGGTGTCCGGGAAGGCCCAATGGGTGCCTTCGATATCGCGTTCCATCACCACGCGCGCGAGGTTTTCCAGGTTCACCTGATGGACGATACCGGTGTTGGGCGGCACCACCTTGAAGTTCTCGAATGCCTTCTGGCCCCAGCGCAGGAAGCTGTAGCGCTCGCGGTTACGCTCGAACTCGATCTTGCCGTTGATGTCCAGTGCGTCGGCGCGGCCGAACACGTCCACCTGCACCGAATGATCGATCACCAGTTCAGAGGGAATCAGCGGATTGATCTGCTCTGCCCTGCCGCCGAGTTTGGTCACCGCATCGCGCATGGCGGCAAGATCCACCACGCAGGGCACGCCGGTGAAATCCTGCAGCACCACACGGGCCGGCATGAAGGCGATTTCGGTGTCGGGTTCTGCCTTGGGGTTCCAACGTGCCACTGCCTCGATGTGCTCGGGACCGACGGTCTGGCCGCCGTCCTCATGCCGGAGCAGGTTCTCCAGCAGGATCTTCATCGAGTAGGGCAGGTGGGAGATGTCGTACTTCTGGCCGAGCTTGGGAAGGCTGCAGTAGGTGTACTGCTGGCCGCCAACCTCCAGTTGGCTGCGGGTGGAGAACGAATCGCTCATACGGCTTTGCTCCTTTACATACAGATGGCTTGCCGCGGCTGGGGTGCCGCGCGGGCTTTCCGGGGCCTGTGCCCCTTACATGAATGCCCGTCGAGTATGGACGAAGCCTTCGTGACCGGGGCGCGGCTGCAACCGACATTTTAGGCAACGGCTTGTTGCGCCCATGTAACGGCGTGCGGCATGCCGCGGCCCCCCAAGGGGCTGTGGTGGGTTGGGGTATGCCGGCCAAGGTATGTATAATTCGTACATACTTTGCTGGAGGTCGCCATGGAAGCCACCGTAGCTGAACGCGGGCAAATCACGTTGCCCAAGGCCGTACGCGACGCGCTGGGCCTGACCAAGGGCACGTTGTTGAAGGTTGAGCTGGACGGCAGCCGCATCATCCTGCGCAAAAGTGTGGACGATGCCATTTCCCGTGCGCGCGGCAAGTTCGCGTTGGACGGCTTTGAGTCGGCTGAGCAGGCCGTGCGTACCGTCCGTGACGAGGCCGGCGACGCATGATCGCCGTGGACTCTCCCGTCCTGATCGAGCTGCTCAGCGACGGCCCGCGTGCCGACGCAGTGGAAGCCTGCCTGCGGCAGGCGCTGGTCAGTGGCCGGGTGGTTGTCTGCGGTACCACGCTGGCTGAGGTCTGCGCCTCGTTGCGCGGCGGTGCCGAAGTGCAGGAAGCACTGGAAGAAATGGGCGTCCACTTCAATCCGCTGGAAGCCAAATCCGCACTGCGCGCTGGCGAGATGCATCGCCGCCACCGCCAGCGCAGCGGCGAAACCCGCCGTATCGACGATTTCATGGTCGGTGCCCACGCCCTGTTGCAGTGCGATGGCCTGATCACCTGGAACGACACGTTTTATCGCGACTACTTCAAGGGCCTGAAGCTGATCGTGCCGCAAGCCTGAGCCCATCCATTCTTAAACCGTAATACCCGGGAGTTGTCATGTTGGAAGCCTACCGCCACCACGTAGCCGAGCGCGCCGCGCTTGGCATCCCGCCGTTGCCGCTGACCGCACAGCAGACGGCCGACGTCATCGAGCTGCTGAAGAACCCGCCCGCAGGCGAGGCCGAGTTCCTGCTCGACCTGATCACCCACCGCGTGCCGGCTGGCGTGGACGACGCTGCCAAGGTCAAGGCCTCGTACCTGGCCGCCATTGCCTTCGGCAGCGAAAAGAGCACGCTGATCAGCCGTGCGCGCGCCACCGAACTGCTGGGCACCATGCTCGGCGGTTACAACGTTGCGCCCCTGATCCAGCTGCTGGACGACGCTGAAGTGGGTGCCATCGCCGCGAGCGGCTTGAAGCACACGCTGCTGGTGTTTGATGCGTTCCACGATGTGCAGGAAAAGGCCAAGGCGGGCAATGCCCACGCCCAGGGCGTACTGCAGAGCTGGGCCGATGCCGAATGGTTCACCAGCAAGCCGGAAGTGCCGCAGAGCCTGACCATCACCGTGTTCAAGGTGCCGGGCGAAACCAACACCGATGACCTGTCGCCGGCACCGGACGCTACCACCCGTCCTGACATCCCGCTGCACGCGTTGGCGATGCTGAAGAACAAGCGTCCCGACGCGCCGTTCGTGCCGGAAGAAGATGGCAAGCGTGGCCCGATCCAGGAAATCCTGTCGCTGAAGGACAAGGGCCACCTGGTCGCCTATGTGGGTGACGTGGTCGGTACCGGCTCCAGCCGCAAGTCCGCCACCAACTCGGTGCTGTGGTTCACCGGCGAAGACATCCCCTTCATCCCGAACAAGCGCTTCGGCGGCGTGTGCCTGGGTTCGAAGATCGCCCCGATCTTCTACAACACCATGGAAGACGCTGGCGCACTGCCGATCGAGCTGGACGTGTCGCACATGGAGCACGGCGATGTCGTCGAGCTGCGTCCGTACGACGGCAAGGCGTTGAAGAACGGTGAAGTGATTGCCGAATTCCAGGTCAAGAGCGACGTGCTGTTCGACGAAGTGCGCGCCGGTGGCCGCATTCCGCTGATTATCGGCCGCGGCCTGACCACCAAGGCGCGCGAAGCGCTGGGCCTGCCGGTGACCGAGCTGTTCCGTCTGCCGGTGCAGCCGGCCGATACCGGCAAGGGCTACTCGCTGGCACAGAAGATGGTTGGCCGCGCCTGTGGCCTGTCGGAAGGCAAGGGCATGCGCCCGGGCACCTACTGCGAACCGAAGATGACCTCGGTGGGCTCGCAGGACACCACCGGTCCGATGACCCGTGACGAGCTGAAGGATCTGGCTTGCCTGGGCTTCTCGGCCGATTTGGTGATGCAGTCGTTCTGCCACACCGCCGCTTACCCGAAGCCGGTGGACGTGAAGACCCACCATACGCTGCCGGAATTCATCTCGACCCGTGGCGGCGTTTCGCTGCGTCCGGGCGACGGCGTGATCCACAGCTGGCTCAACCGCATGCTGCTGCCGGACACCGTCGGTACCGGTGGTGACTCGCACACCCGTTTCCCGGTGGGCATTTCGTTCCCGGCCGGTTCGGGTCTGGTTGCCTTCGCCGCAGCCACCGGCGTGATGCCGTTGGACATGCCGGAATCGGTGCTGGTGCGCTTCAAGGGCAAGATGCAGCCGGGCGTGACCCTGCGTGATCTGGTCAATGCGATCCCGCTGTACGCGATCAAGTCCGGTCTGCTGACTGTTGCCAAGGCGGGCAAGAAGAACATCTTCTCCGGTCGCATTCTGGAAATCGAAGGTTTGCCGGACCTGAAGGTCGAGCAGGCGTTCGAGCTGTCCGATGCCTCGGCAGAACGTTCGGCCGCCGGTTGTTCGGTGCACCTGAACAAGGAGCCGATCATCGAGTACCTCACCAGCAACATCACGCTGCTGAAGTGGATGATTGCCGAAGGTTATGCCGACGCTCGTTCGCTGGCGCGCCGCATCGAGAAGATGGAAGCATGGCTGGCTGATCCGCAGCTGCTGGAGCCGGATGCCGACGCCGAATACGCCGCCGTCATCGACATCGACCTGGCCGACATTCATGAGCCGATCGTGGCCTGCCCGAACGACCCGGACGACGTGAAGACGCTGTCCGAAGTTGCCGGTGCCAAGATCGACGAAGTGTTCATCGGTTCGTGCATGACCAACATCGGTCACTTCCGCGCCGCTGCCAAGCTGCTGGAAGGCAAGCGCGATATCCCGACCCGTCTGTGGGTGGCCCCGCCGACCAAAATGGATGCATCCGAGCTGACCAAGGAAGGCGTCTACGGCACCTTCGGCGCCGCTGGCGCGCGCATGGAAATGCCGGGTTGCTCGCTGTGCATGGGCAACCAGGCACAGATCCGTGAAGGCTCCACCGCTATGTCGACTTCGACGCGCAACTTCCCGAACCGACTGGGCCGCAATACCAACGTGTACCTGGGTTCGGCTGAGTTGGCCGCGATCTGCTCGCGTCTGGGCCGCATCCCGACCAAGGAAGAGTACATGGCCGACATCGGCGTGCTCGATGCCAGCGGCAAGGAAATCTACCGCTACATGAACTTCGACCAGATTGCCGATTACAAGGACGTGGCCGATACGGTCAATGCCTGAGTCTGATCAGCGGTAAGTGTTGAACGAAAAACCCCCGGCGAAAGCCGGGGGTTTTTTGTTGTGGTGATTGGGAAGAAGAGGCCGCGGGACGCGATGCGCGCGCTGTAGAGAAGAGCCCTGTTCCGCCTCTGACATTGCGCGGGGACGCTCTGCCTGGCATCGGTCGGCACTACTGCTCTCTTTCTTTGACAGCGCAATCGGAGGGTCGAAAGAAGTGAGCCTTGGGTAGTATTGCGGGTCGCACCGTATCTGAAAGAAACGACGCCACCGAGAAGATCACCGCTCGCGGAACGCCTCCCGGCTCTTGAGGATCGGCTTGAGCAGGTACTCAAGCACGGTTTTTTCGCCGGTGCGGATTTCCACCGAGGCGACCATGCCCGGAATGATCGGCAACTCCTTGCCGCCGGCCTGCAGGGCGCTCTTTTCGGTCAGTACCAGCACGCGGTAGTAGGTGTCATCCGCACGGCCTGCGGCGGCCTTCTGGTCATCTTTCAAGGTGTCCGGACTGATGTGCTCGACCTTGCCGGTCAAACCGCCATAGATGGCGTAGTCATAGGCGGTGATTTTGACGGTGGCCGGCAGGCCGGGGCGCAGGAAGGCAACGTCCTTTGGTCGGATTTTGCCTTCGACCAGCAGCTGGTCCTCCAGCGGCACGATTTCGAGGATGTGCTCGCCGGGCTGGATCACGCCACCGATGGTGTTGACGCGGACATTCTTCACCGTGCCATGTACCGGCGCAGCGATGGTGGTGCGTTCGACCACGTCGGCGCGACCCACCAGATTCTCGTTGGTCTGCGACAACTCCATTTCCAGCTTCACGATTTCAGAGTTGGCATCGGCGCGGTAGCGGTTCTGGCGTTCCACGATCTGCGACTTGATGTCGTTGGCCTGGCGGCGCATGCGCAGCAGTTCAACATCCGATAGCAGGCCCTTGGCTGCCAGTGGTTCGGCCAGGTTGATCTCGCGCATGGAGAGCGAGTAGCTGCGCTCCAGTGAAGCCACACTCTCGGTCAGGGCACGGCGTCGCGCGTTGAAGGCGCGGGTTTCATTGGCGACCTCGTCCGGCGCGGCACGCACCTGCTCGTCGAATACCAGCGGTTGATCGTAGGCCTCGGCCCGCAAACGGGAGAGGGTGGCCTTCAATGAGATGACCTTGCTCAATGCTTCGCGATAGCTGGCATTGGCGCGGGTCGGATCGATCTTCAGCAACACCTGGCCCGCATTGACGATATCGCCTTCACGTACGTTCATTTCAGCCAAGATGCCACCTTCCAGACTCTGGATGACCTGCTCGCGGCTCTTGGAAATGATCTTGGCTTCGCCCTGTGTGATCTCCTCGACCCGAGCAAGAGACGCCCAGATCAAGCCGGCGCCCATGACCGCGACCACCATGTAGAGCACCAGACGCGAGCCCGGCGTTGTCTGCGCCAGCAGTGATTCCTGCACGTCATTCATGAAGGCAGCATCGTTGGCGCCGATGTTGCCGGCGTCCTTGTTTCGCTTGAACCATCCCAACATCACGGTGACTCCCCGGCGGCAATAGTGGTGGCGCGTTGCACGCGTATGCTCGGCGGCTGTGGTGTGCGTTCGCTTGACGACACTGTCAGTGTGCTGCCGGAGGTTTTGCGGGGAGCAGCGGCAGTGTTGCCGTGAGTAGTTTTCGGCGCCCCTTCTGTATCGCCCAGGGTTTTGGCCAATGCGGCCATCACGTTTTCCTTGGGGCCGTCGGCGATGATTTTGCCGCCGTCTACGACGATGACGCGGTCGACCAGGCTGAGCACGGAGGGGCGATGGGTGACCACGACCAGTGTCTGGCCTTCCATCGCACGTTTGAGATGGTCTAGAAACAGGGCTTCGGTCTGCGAATCCATGGCGCTGGTGGGTTCGTCCATCAGCAACAGCTTGGGCCGGGTCAACAACGTGCGCGCCAGCGATATCAGCTGACGCTGGCCGCCGGAAACGCCTTCACCCATTTCGCCGATAGGCAGATTGATGCCGCGCGGATGGGCGCCGGCAATGTGGTCAAGGCCAGTCAGACGCAGCACGCGCAGAAATTCTTCCGCCGTTGCCTCGGGCTTGCCGATCATCACATTCTCGCGCAGCGAGCCGTAGAACAGGCGGGCGTCCTGCGAGACGAAACCCACGGTCTTGCGCCAATCGGCCGGGTCAATCTGGTTGACGTCCAAGCCATCGCTGAACAACTGTCCTTCGACTGGTGCATACAACCGAGACATCACGCGAAGCAGTGTGGATTTGCCACTGCCGATCCGGCCAAGGATGGCAACGCGCTCACCCGGCTTGATCACCATGTTGATGTTGGTCAGGACCGGCGGGTTGGGCTGCATCGGCGGTGCCGGATAGCTGAAACCAACAGCCTTCAAGGTCAGTTGGCCGCTCAGCGCAGGGTTTGGCAGGTAATCGCATTCGGTGTCGCGGTCCACCGGCAGTTCCATCAGCTTGTTCAATGAAGTCAGTGCGGCCTTGGCTTGCTGAAAGCGCACTGCAAGGCCAATGACCTGGCCCAGCGGCGCGGTGGCGCGGCCGGCCAGCATCACCGTACCGATCAGTGCGCCCATGGTGAGGTCGCCAGCGGTGATCAGGTACACGCCGGTGATCACCAAAGCCACGGTCTGCAGCTGTTGCAACAGGGTCACCATGCCGGTGGCTGCGCTGGATAGCTTGCGTGACTTCATTGACGTTGCAGACTGCAGGGCGCTGAAGTGTTCCCAGCGACGCTGCATGTAGGCATAGCCGCCGGTGGACTTCAGCGTCTCCAGACCTTCGATCGATTCCACCAACACGCCTTGCTTGAGCGAGGATTCGCGAAGGTTCTCCTGCATCACCCGTGCAAGTGGCCATTGGATGCAGACCGAAATGATCAGGATCAGCGGCAGTATCAACAACGGCACCCAGCCCAACGGCCCGCCGATGAAGAAAATAACGCCGACAAACAACAACACGAAGGGAAGGTCGGAAATAGCGGCCAGCGTTGCCGATGACGCAAAGTCGCGCACTGACTCGAATTCACGCAGCTGATTGGCGAAGCTGCCGGATGAGGCCGGCTTATGCTCCATTCGCACCGACAGCGCTTGGCGGAACAGCATCGCGCCGAGTACCAGATCTGCCTTCTTGCCTGCGACGTCAAGCAAGTGTGCGCGCACGAAGCGGATACTGGCTTCAAATATCATCGCAACGATCACGCCGATACCCAGCGACCACAGCGTGATGAACGCCTGATTGGGGACGACACGGTCGTACACATTCATGGTGAAGAAGATGCTCGCCAGAGCGAGTACGTTGGCGACCACGGAGGCAATGGCGGCGCTTCGGTAGTAACGACGATAGCGCCACAGCGTACTGAGCAACCAGTGGCCGCTGGGGGCCGGGAGCATCTCACCTGCACGGTTGTCAGTCTTGGCGCGGGGCTTCACCAGAATGGCGAAGCCGGCATACATCGCATCCATCTCTTCCTGCGACAGCTCCACCGCTTCGTTGGAAACTTCCGGGAGAATTACGGAATAGCGAAGATGACGTTTGTTCTCGGCGTCGCGCACCTCATGGCGGGACAGCAAAACGCAGCCGCCGCGTTCGATGCGCAGCAGGATCATCGGCATGACCTGCGCAGGAAGGTTGCGGACGTTGCGCTTGACAAGCCCGCTGATCAAATCTGCGTTGCTCAGTGCAGCGAGTGCCAGCGACGGTGAAAGAATGCCCGCATGCGGTAATCCGGCAAGCAGTGCATCCGTGCTGCGATGCATGTCGTAGTGATTGCATATCCACGAGACACTCTGCAACAGGGTGTCATCGATCCTGGTGCTTTCATTGACCAGTGTGGCAGCTTCGTTAGGCGTGACGGCGGTAGTCATGTCTGGTTCCTGTATTAGCCGCCTTCACATGCGCGGTTTTGGATGGCGTAAAGGGAATGCCCGGCAGCACATCACGGATGAAGGTGCGAATCTTGGTTCAGAAACCCTTATCAGGGAATCGGATTTGTCCCAAATTTGCACATGGAGAAATAGGCCTGGTTTCTCTGTTCCTGATAAGCCTGAAACGTCAAAGGGCACGGGAATGCGGCTGCTTAACGTCAGATCAGGGGATGTGTGTTTTGTCGGAGTTTTCGGACAGGTCTCATGTACTTTGAATGGTGGCGCTCTTAGCCTTCGCCTTCGTTGGTGAGGAAGGTATTTGCCATGCATTACAGGGCGTGACAAAGCCTCGTTTCTTTTCTGGTGTGGTGATGATTGCGAGCGGCTCTACGGCGCCCCGCTGGGCAGTGCGGTTCTGATGCCGCAGAAACTGCGCAGCATTGACGTGCGCGGGGCCCGGAGGGCTGTCGATCCACTTCGTGATTGTGTCGTTGGTTCGTTGTTGCTTGTGTGGCAGTCGCTACACAGCAATCTGAAATTCTCGCTCCGCCAATGGCGGGCATTCAGAGGTGAATATGCGTAAGTCACAGTCGAACAGTCGACATCACGAAATCGTTTCCGTCAGGAAACTCAACTTTTCGATGTCTGCGCTTGCACTCGCGTGTCTGGGCTTGTTCTGCTCAGAGGCGTACGCCGATGACGAGCTGCTGCAGTTTGAGCGTATATCGCCCGAGAAAACGCGGACGGTGGTTGCGCCGCGCAAAAGTGCCGATGGTGACGTTGAGAAGATAGCGGCGCAGCTGATCGAGGCGCAGCGCGCTTCATCAGCGCAGCTTATTCAATCTGTGCGTCAGAGCCTTGCGCCGTTGCCCATGGCGAAGCAGGACGTACCTGCGCTGCAGTTCGAAAAGGTGGATGACTTGGCGGGTCCCCTGCAGGCCAAGCGATACGTTCCCGAACTGGGGACGACCCGATTGGATACGGCCGTTGCACCGATTGTTGTACCTGGATTGATTGAAAGTACGCCATTGGACCGCACGCTACCTGCGTCGGTGCTCACGCCGTCGGGGCAGTCGATGCCGAGTGAGCGACAACTACGAGAGATATTCCTTCGTGTGGTGGAGGCTGCGGCGGGGCGAAGCCCCACCGTTGCGCGAGCCTTGGCAGAGCGTTCTGCTTCTGAAGCCGATGTGTCGGCAGCCAAAGGCCAGCGGTATCCGCAGGTCGACATCGGTGCCCGTAGTCATTCCGTGGAGTTCGGATCCGGCGGCAGTCGTAGCGCCAGTGATCCGTCGTTGAGCCTGGATATCACCACGCCGATATTTGACTGGGGGCGAATCAGCAAGACGATTCAGAGCCGCTCTGAGCTGGCAAACGCTGCGGACTGGGCATTCGAAGCGGAGCTTGAGTCCTCTGCGTTCGATGTCACCTCCAATATGGTGGAACTGGGTAAGCAGCGCATCATCGTTGATATCAGCCAGCAGTACGTAAACCGCATGAGTGATCTGGTGAAAATGCTGGAAGGCATCGTTGCGGTGGATGGCGGGCGCGTGAGCGAACTAACGCAAGCGCGAGCCCGTTTATTGCAGGCCGAAGCGTCACGCAGTACTGCGGATACGCGGGCCCGTGATATTGAGATCAGCCTGCGCCGGATGGTGGGTGATCGCCCGCTTCCTACGCTGCCGACGTCGACGTACTGGGACATTCGCCTTCCGGAGCTGCAATGGCTGCTGGCTGAGGCCGTCAGTCATCCCGTTATTCGGCAGGCGCAGGCGCAGGCGTCGTCGGCTGATCTGCAGGCTGACGTCGTGCGGTCCTCGGCATTGCCGCAAGTCAACTGGGTGGTGGGGAAAGTGACGGGGCAGGATTCCTCCGGACGCGAACCGGCATGGCAAACCGGGCTTAGTCTCTCCTGGGGAGCTTTCAGGGGCGGTTCGGCGCGCGCGTCGGAACGTGCAGCAAGGCAGCGCGCTGAAGCCGGTTGGAAGGTCGCCGAACAGCAGGCGCTGGATCTCGAGTACCGCATTCGCGCCGCCAACGAAGATGCGCGAGCGCTGGTAGATCGTGCCGAGCTTTACCGTGCGCTTACCGTTGAAACGAACAAGGTGCGCGAAGCGTTCTATGAGCAGTGGTACCACCTTGGGCGTCGTACTTTGTTGGATGTCCTCAGCTCCGAGAGCGAGCACTACAACAACCAGGTGGGCGAAGTGTCCAGCCGCTTTGATGGCTACCAGGCGGTCATGCGGCAATACGCGAGTGCCGGCACGCTTGTCCGCTGGCTTTCAGTTGGAAAATCCTGACGGTTGTTGAATGCGTGGAAGGATGCTCAATGCATGCAGGTTTCGGGCGCTTTGCAGGTACATCAATCAGTATTGATGGCTTCATTGCGCGCCTCCTTTTGAGGCACGTCCTGTGCTGTCGGAATACTTGGGATCTGATGCTGCTCTGGCAGGAATCGAGTGTCCACTGTGTTCCAGTGCGAGCAGTGGAGTTGTGCTGCTTTGAAGGTAATTGATGCGATTTTTTCGGCCATATGGGATGGCCATTCTCGGTCGCTTGTCAGTGGGATGCAGGCGGGTGTTTCCGTACTGCGGTGATGGCGTCGCCTGCGAGTGCGTCGTGCTGGCGAAGAAGGACGGGTTTCTGTAGCTGACCGTAAATGGAATGTCGGCCAAGACGCGATGTAGCGCAGCACAATGCGGTTCCAAATAGATGGCGCATTGAATGGCGGCATGCATTTTTGATGTAGGCATTCGGCGCGTTGAGATGCCAAGCGAAAGGCGTAAATTGCCTTGCGTCATCGTTTTTGTACGTTTTTTGTCAGGCCAGGGTAAACCTTGGGATTTGTCTTATTCATAACTCGGTATTTTTCAGACATTCCCTGTGTACGGCGGATGCTCCGGTTGGGAATACTCCCTGCCTAACGATGGGGTGGCTGTGCGCAGTCATATCCCAGTCTTCAAGGTTCCGGGTGAATTCCGGAAATTCGAATTTGATCAGACGGGTGTTCTAGAAATGACTGTAATCGTGTCCGTAGTCGCCGATAAATCCATCGCAAGCAGTAAGGAACTGGACGGAGCCAAGGCGGGTAAGCCGGTCCGGATCAAGGCCATCAAGAATGGCAAGTATCTGCTTGCTGAGAACGAGAGCGGTATTGCTCCGGAGAACATCACCGTCAAGCGTGTAGGTAAGAACCTGCATGTTGCGCTTGAAGGGCGCGACCCGGATCAACCCGAGCTGATCATCGAAGATTTCTTCAGCTACGAGGGGCAGCTCGTTGGCCTTGCCGAGGATGGCGCATACCACGAGTACATTGCCGTCGACGGAAATGGCGACAGCGATGTTGCGTTCTTGTTGGAAGGTGTTTCCTCGCCGCTGGCCTTGGGCAGCGGCGAGCTGTTGGGGTTCGGCGACGGCTTGGTCAATGCAGGTGCCGGCATTCTGCCGTGGATGCTTGCTGGCTTGGGCCTGGCTGGCGCAGGTGTGGCGATTGACCGTCACAACAATGACGACAAGAAGCCGGTGGTCAAGAACAATGGCATTGGCCAAGTGGTGGATGACCAAGGCCCGGTGCAGGGAAATATCGAAAAGGGTGGTGTCACCGACGATGACCGCCCAACACTGGGCGGCAAAGGCCAGGTGCCGGGTGACACGGTCACCATTACCGACAACGGCAAGGTGATCGGTGAAGTGGTCGTTGACAAGAACGGTGACTGGAACTTCACCCCGGAGAAGGGGCTGGATGATGGTGAGCATTCGTTTGAAGTGATCATCACTGATTCCAACGGCAATAGTTCGGGCCCTTCTGATGATTTCACCGTGATTGTCGATACCATGCCGCCGTCGAAGCCAGGTGCCAACGATGCGCAGCTGATCGACGATGCCGGTGCGATCGTGGGGCCGATCGTCAGCGGTACCACCACCGATGACAACACGCCTACCTACAAGGGCAAGGCCGAGCCGAATGCCACCGTAGTCAGCTATGACAACGGTCAGGAAATTGGTCGTACGCAGACCAACGGTACCGGCGACTGGACGTTCACTCCGACCACGCCGTTGGTTGATGGCGACCATAGCTTGAACTATCAGGTGATCGACAAGGCGGGCAACGTCGGCGAGAAGTCCGATGCCATTGACTTCATCGTCGATACGATTGCGCCGATAAAGCCGCGTGGCGACGAAGCGGAGCTAATCGACGATGCGGGCGCGATTGTCGGCCCGATTGTCAGCGGCAGCACTACCGATGACAACACACCGACGTACAACGGCAAGGGCGAGCCGAATGCCACCGTGGTCATCTATGACAATGGTCAGGAGATCGGTCGCGCGAAGACAAACGGTGCCGGCGAGTGGACCTTCACTCCGTCCAAGCCATTGGTTGATGGCGCACACAGCCTGAACTATCAGGTGATCGACACGGCGGGCAACGTGGGCGAAAAATCCGATGCCATCGACTTCACCGTTGATACGATTGCGCCGACCAAGCCAAGCACCAATGACGCGCAGCTGATCGACGATGCAGGTGAGGTCGTTGGCCCAATTGTCAGCGGCAGCATCACCGACGACAACACGCCGACGTACAACGGCAAGTCCGAGCCGAATGCCACCGTAGTCATCTATGACAACGGCCAGGAAATCGGGCGCGCGCAGACTAACGGTGCCGGCGAATGGACCTTCACTCCGACCACGCCGTTGGTTGATGGCGACCACAGCCTGAACTATCAGGTGATCGACAAGGCCGGTAACGTTGGCGATAAATCCGATGTCATCGACTTCACCGTCGATACGATTGCGCCGACCAAGCCAAGCACCAATGACGCACAGCTGATTGACGACGCGGGTGCGGTTGTTGGCCCGATTCTCAGCGGCAGCATCACCGACGACAACACGCCGACCTACAAGGGCAAGGCCGAGCCGAACGCCACTGTGGTCATCTATGACGATGGCCAGGAGATCGGTCGCGCGCAGACCAACGGTGCAGGCGAGTGGGCCTTCACTCCGTCCAAGCCGTTGGTTGATGGTGCGCACAACCTGAACTATCAGGTGATCGACAAGGCGGGTAACGTCGGCGAAAAATCCGATGCCATCGACTTCATCATCGATACGATTGCGCCGACCAAGCCGACCATTGATTCGGTGGTAGATGACCAAGGCACGGTTACCGGCGAGTTGCAGAACGGCGATTCGACCGACGACGCCCAGCCGACCCTCAGCGGCAGCGCGGAGCCGGGTAGCACCGTGGTCATCTATGACAACGGCAAGAAGATCGGCCAAGCCGCAGTGGACGAGAACGGCAAGTGGACGTTTGAGCCGAAGCTACCGCTGGCCCTGGGCGGCCATACGCTGACGGTTGAAGCGGTGGACGCTGCTGGCAATACCAGCGTGCCGTCCGATGCGTTTGACCTGACGCTGGGTAACGCCGACAAGCCGAACCCGCCGGCAATCACCGGTGTGATCGACGATGTGGGCTCGGTGATGGGCAACATCCAGAAGAACGGCATTACCGATGACGCCCGTCCGACGATTGAAGGCACCGCGCAGCCGGGCATGACCGTGTCGATTTACATCGATGGCAAGCTGGCCGGTACCGTGCCAGCCGATGCCCAGGGCAACTGGAGCTTTACCCCGTCCAGCGATCTGGCCGATGGCCTGCACAACATCACTGCCACATCCACCAATTCATTGGGCAACGTGAGCCCGGCGACCGGTGACTATCCGATCGTGGTGGACACCGTGGCACCGAGCAAGCCGGGCAGCGGCGATGCGCAATTGTGGGATGACGAGGGTCAGATCACCGGTGAGATCGTCAATGGTGGTCCCGCTACCGACGACAGCACGCCGACCTTTAACGGCAAGGGCGAGCCGGAATCGACCGTGGTCATCTATGACAACGGCAAGGAGATCGGCCGGGCGCCGACCGATCAGAATGGTGACTGGAGCTTCACCCCGACCACGCCGCTGGTTGATGGCGACCACAGCCTGAACTATGAAGTGGTGGACAAGGCCGGCAACGTCAGTGAGAAATCCGATCCGATCGACTTCACCGTCAACACGGGTGACGTGGAGATCAAGATTGAGAGTGTCACCGACAACGTTGGCAAGGTGACCGGTGCCATCAGCAACGGTGGCGTGACCGACGATGCAACACCGACGCTGCATGGCAAGGCCACGGCCGGCGGGATCGTGAAGATCTACGAAGGCAGCGTGCTGCTGGGTGAGACCACGGTCAATGCCGAAGGCAAGTGGAGCCTGGAGCTGCCCAACGGCTTGAGCGAAGGCGCCCATGCGTTGACGGCGACCGTGACCACCGCGACCAATGGCGAAAGCACATCCACGCCGCCCTTCAACCTGACCGTGGACCTGAGTGCTCCGAGCAAGCCGAGCATCACCGAGGTCGGTGATGACGTGGGCAGCATCCAGGGTCCGATTGCCAATGGTGCGTCCACCGATGACACCACGCCGACCCTGAAGGGTCAGGCCGAAGCCAACAGCACCGTGCACATCTACGACAACGGCAAGTTGATCGGCAGTGTGCCGGCCGGTGGCAATGGTCTGTGGAGCTTCACCCCGACCACGCCGTTGGCGGGTGGCGAGCACGACTTTACCGTGACCAGCGAAGACAAGGCAGGCAACGTCAGTGTGCCGTCGGATATTCATGGCGTGGTGATTGATACCGTTGCGCCGGCCAAGCCGGTTATCGAAACGGTCTATG
The DNA here is from genome assembly GCF_027497995.1 of Stenotrophomonas sp. Iso1. Lineage (GTDB taxonomy): Bacteria > Pseudomonadota > Gammaproteobacteria > Xanthomonadales > Xanthomonadaceae > Stenotrophomonas. The sequence continues at coordinate 759,837 of NZ_JAODBT010000002.1, forward strand.
ACGACCAGGGTGGCCAGACCGGCAACCTGACTTCGGGCGACGAAACCGACGACGCCCAGCCGACTATCAGCGGCAGCGCTGAGCCGAACAGCACCGTGGTCATCTATGACAACGGCAAGAAGATCGGCCAAGCCGCAGTGGACGAGAACGGCAAGTGGACGTTTGAGCCAAGCCTGCCTTTGCTCGATGGAGAGCACGATCTCACTGTAGTGAACGTAGATAGTGCTGGTAACGAGAGCTTGCCGTCTGATGTATTCACGATCATCACAGACACCGTACAACCAGAGAAGCCGGAGATCACTTCGGTTACGGATAACGAAGGTGCACTGCAGGGTCAGATCGTCCAGGGTGAAATTACTGATGATCTGACACCAGCGATATCCGGTAACGCGGAGCCGAATAGCACCGTGATCCTCTGGGATAACGGCGTGAAGATTGGGCAAGCCCCGGTCGATGCAGCCGGCAATTGGACCTTTGTGCCAAGCGATGCGCTGCAGCTTGGCTTGCATTCCATCCACGTCACTTCTGTGGACGGGGTGGGCAATGCGAGCGAGCCCTCGGACGCGTTTGATTTCACAATCAACAGGGAATTGCCTACGGCGCCGTCCATCACCAACGTGGCGGATGACGTCGGCCAGTTCACTGGCTTCGTTCTAAATGGCCGCTATACGGATGATGCCAAGCCAACCATCCACGGCAAGGGCGTTGCGGGTGAGAAGATCGAAATCCTGGTGGACGGCGAGCTGATCGGCAGTACCTATGTCGGTGTGGATGGCCGTTGGAAGTTCACTGCGGAGACTGCGCTGGAAGACGGCATGCGTGTTCTCACTGCGGTTTCGGTCAGTGCGGCAGGTATTCCCAGTGAAATGAGCAACGAATTCAGGATCAACCTGGATACGAAGGCTCCGGATGCTCCGACCATCGAAACGGTGATGGACGATGTTGGCATTTCTCAGGGCGAACTGAAGGATGGTGAGTACACCGATGACCGCCGGCCGACATTCAACGGCAAGGCAGAGGCTGGCGCCACCGTCATCGTTTATGACAATGGTGACGAAGTCGGTGATGCGCGGGTTGATGAGAATGGTAACTGGACCTGGACTCCTGCCGTGAACCTTACCTACGGAGAACATGAGTTCACGTTTGAGCCATTCGATACGGCAGGTAATGTCGGAAACCCGGAGCAGTGGACCCTGATAATCGGCAACGTAACCCGCGGCGCGCCACAAGCTGAGGATAGTGGCGAATTGCTGTCCATCCAGGATTTGTTGGTGGACGGTGACGCGGAGTTGCTTGGCGAAGGCGTGAATGTCCATTCCATGCAGATGGAGCCGGCTTGTCTGGATATGCCCGTTGCTACCGGCAAATGGATGCAGCCGCTTGATTCGCTCAACAGCACCTCAAACAACGGCTTCGTGCCGGTGGCGGCAGTGATGCAGGACAACCTGCATCAGCTCGAAAATCAGTTAATTGGGTAAAGGTTTGCCGGAGAGCCTCAATGAGGCTCTCCGGTGTTTGGCCGATAGTGTCACCCTCGCGGATTAACGTCGCCACTTGTCGCTGAGCAGGTCTTGGCGATTAACGACGTCAATATCAACCTATAGATCTACGCGGGAAATTGAGACGACCGGTTGCCGCTACAGACAAGTCGCAATGGGGCTTGTCCGTAGCAGGCACCAGTTGTGAGGAGCTGCTGCTCTTGCCGCGGTTAGGTTGATGCGAGATCTGAATATCAAGGGGCATGCCTGTGCTGTATCTGCGCGGCGGCATTCTTTTCCGCATTTAATTAGAGAAATAAAAATGAATTTTGATGTGTCGAAAGATAAAAGCGTTTCTTCTGCGCAGGGTCAGCCAGCTATGAGCGGCCGCGCTGGTATCGCAGCCACTGGCATCGATCCCACACTGGTTATCAAGGAAGTGTTGGACGACAAGGGGGGCAAGCAGGGTGCCATCGCCAATGGTGGGGTCACTGATGACAGTCGGCCTGAGATCACGGGAGCGGCTGGCGCCGGTGTTGTGGTTCATGTCTACAACAGCTCGGAGCTGATGGGCCATGTCACGGTGGGTGCAAATGGGGAGTGGTCATTCATTCCGAACATGCCACTGGCAGATGGCCGGCATGAAATCTCCGTCATTTACGAATACCCGAACGGCGACGTCAGCGAGATCTCCGCACCGCACGTGATTATCGTCGACAAGATTGCGCCGGACATGCCGATCATTCTGGGCATGGTGGATGATGAAGGTCGCATCACCGGAACGATTGCCAGTGAAGGTGTAACCGACGACAACCGCCCGGTGGTTGACGGCACCACTGAGCCGAACGCCACGGTCATTGTCTACGACAAGGACAAGGAAATCGGCCGTGCGCAAGCCGACAGTACGGGCAAGTGGTCCTTTACGCCCGAGCCGCCGCTGGCCGACGGTACCCATGTTCTGAAATATGTGTCGGTGGATGAGGCTGGCAACCAGAGCCCGGAATCTGCGTCTTTCGAGTTCGTGGTGGATACGCGGCCGGAGCTGGTCAGTATCGACAATGCCGACGATGACTTCGGCAGTGTCACCGGTACTCTCGTGTCGGGCAGTTCCACCGATGACGCCACGCCGACCCTGCATGGCGCAGCGACCGCTGGCGGGATCGTGACTATCTACGAAGGCTCCGTGCTGTTGGGTCAGACCACCGCGGGTGTGGATGGGCGTTGGACGTTCACGCCACAGAGCCCGTTGAGCGAAGGTGCGCACGCGCTGCAAGCGACGGTAACGCTGCCGGCCAAGGGTGAGAGCGATCGTTCGCCAAGCTTCAATCTGGTCGTCGACCTGAGTGCGCCTGACGCCCCCACCATTAATGAGGTCTATGACAACGTAGGCGTACATCAGGGGCCGTTGGAAAATGGTGCAGTCACCGATGACAGCACGCCAACGCTGAAGGGTAAGGCCGAAGCCGGCAGCACCGTGCAGATCTATGACGAGGGCAACCTGGTGGCCAGCGTCGTGGCCGATGCGGGCGGGAACTGGATCTTTACGCCAGCTACTCCGCTGGCCGAAGGCAAGCACACGTTCACCGTTACCGCTACCGACAAGGTTGGCAACACCAGTGTGCCCTCGGGCGAGTTCGTGCTGACCGCCGACTACACCGCGCCGGACACCAGCAAGCTGGCGATCACTGGTTTGGAAGATGATGTGGGGGGTATCCAGGGCAACATTGCCTCTGGGGGCACTACCGACGACAGCCGCCCGGTGCTCAGTGGTACGGGTACTGCCGGTGATACCGTCATCGTGATGGTGAAAGACGGTCTGGGCCAACACGAGTTGGGCCGAGCTATCGTGGACGAAAATGGTAAGTGGACACTGCAGGTGACCACGCCGCTGATTTCAGGCGCCAACGAGTTCACCGCCATCGAGAGGGACCCGGCGGGCAACACCTCCGCACCTACTGTTCCGTACACCGTTATCGTTGATACCGGTCGCCCGGAAGTGCCGGTCATCGAGAATGTGCAGGACGACGTGGGCGTGGTGCACATGCTGCAGAAGGGCGAAGTCACCAACGACGACACGCCTACCATCATCGGCACTGCGCAGGCAGGCAATCTCGTAAAGATCTATGACGGCGCGACGTTGCTCGGCGAAGTTGAAGTTGGCGCCAACGGCAAGTGGGAATTTACCCCACAGGTGCCCCTGATCGATGGCCCGCACACCATCACTGCAACGGCCACCAACAAGGTTGGTCAGACCAGCGATGCAACAGGTCCCTGGGGCTTTGTGGTCGACGCCACGGCGCCGGGGCAGGTCACCGACCTGGTGGTCACCGACAACGCGGGTGAAAAGCTGGGTTCGCTCGTCGACGGTGACATCACCGACGACAACACGCCTGAGTTCGCCGGCAAGGCCGAGCCGGGTGCAACGGTGAATGTGTATGACGGCGACACCCTGCTGGGCAGCGCCGAGGTCGGGCAGGACGGCAGTTGGACGTTTACCCCAAGCAAGCCGTTGGAAGACGGCAAGCATGACTTCACCACCGAGGTAGTGGATCCGGCGGGGAACAGCAGCGGGAAGGGTCCGGTGCTGAGCGTGACCGTGGACACCACGGATGTGACCGTGGCTATCAGCACGCTGGTGGATGACCAAGGTGCGATCACTGGTGCAATCATGCCCAACGGCGTGACCGACGACATGCGTCCCGAGATTCAGGGCACGGGCAAGGTCGGCAGCACCATCAAGGTGTACGACGGCGCCACGCTGCTCGGCGAGACGGACGTAAAGCCCGACGGCACCTGGAGTTTCATTCCCAAGGTTGACCTGAGCCAGGGCGCGCATGCCATCACTGCCACAGCCACTGACACGACCGGCAACGTGAGCAAGCCGACAGCCTCTTTCATCTTCAGTATCGACACGCTGGCGCCGGATGCGCCGAGCATTGACCTTGCCAAGGATGATGTGGGTGCCAAGCAGGAGGACTTGAGCAGCGGCGCTGTGACGGACGACCCGTCGCCGACGCTGGTGGGCAAGGCCGAAGCCGGTAGCACCGTAAATGTGTACGACAACGGCGCCTTCCTGGGCAAGGCTGATGTCGATGCCCAGGGCAACTGGAGCCTGACGCCGACGACGCCGCTGTCGGAAGGCGAGCACACGTTCACCGCCACCGCCACCGACAAGGCCGGCAATACCGGCGTGCCGTCGGGCGGGTTCGTGCTGACCACCGACTACACCGCACCAGACGCCAGTAAGCTGGCCATCACCGGCGTGGAAGACGATGTGGGCGGCATCACCGGCAACGTGGCCTCGGGCGCTACCACCGATGATGACTGTCCGCTGCTCAGCGGCACCGGCACGGCAGGTGACACCATCTTCGTGATGGTCAAGGACGGGCAGGGCTCACGCGAGCTGGGCCAGGCGACCGTGGACGCAGACGGCAAGTGGACGCTGCAGGTGACCAAGCCTCTGGCGGCTGGTTCCAATGAGTTCACTGCCATCGAAATGGACCCGGCAGGCAACAAGACCGCACCGAGTGCACCGCACACCGTCATCGTGGACACCAGCCGGGCGGAAGTGCCGGTCATCGAAAGCATCAAGGACGACGTGGGCGTGGTGCACCTGTTGCAGAAGGGCGAAGTCACCAATGACGACACCCCGACCATCAGCGGCACCGCTCAGGCGAACAACGTCATCAAGATCTACGACGGTGCGACCCTGTTGGGCGAAGCCTTGGCAGGTGCCGATGGCACGTGGGAGTTCACCCCGGGTACGGCACTGATTGATGGCCCGCACAACATCACCGCCACCGCCACCAATCCGGTCGGCCAGACGAGCGCCGCGACCGATATCTGGGACTTCGTGGTCGACATCACCGCGCCAGGCCAGGTTACTGACCTGGTAGTCAACGACAACGTGGGCGACAAGCAGGCGCCGCTGGTCAACGGTGATATCACCGACGACAACACGCCAGAGTTCACCGGAAAAGCCGAGCCCGGCGCGACGGTGAATGTGTATGACGGTGACACGTTGCTCGGCAGTGCAACGGTGGATGGGAACGGCGACTGGAGCTTCACGCCGAGCACGCCGTTGGAAGATGGCGCGCACACTCTCACCACAGAGGTGGTGGACCCGGCAGGCAACAGCAGTGGCAAGGGCCCGGTGTTGAACGTCACCGTAGACACCTCGCCGGTGACGCTGACGATCGAAGCACTGGTGGATGACCAGGGCGCAATCACCGGTGTCATCGCGCCCAACAGTGTGACCGATGACACCCGTCCTGAGATTCAGGGCTTGGGCAAGGTCGGCAGCGTCATCAAGGTGTACGACGGCAGTACGCTACTGGGCCAGACCAACGTCAAACCTGATGGTACGTGGAGCTTCACTCCTGAGGTTGACCTGAGCCAAGGTGCGCATGCCATCACCGCAACCGCCACCGATAAAACGGGGAACGTGAGCGCACCGACGGCGTCCTTCGAGTTCACTGTGGATACCGTGCCTGCCACCACGCCGTCCATCGGCAACATCTCAGACGACGTTGGCCAGTTCGTTGGTTTCGTTCTGAACGGGCGCTACACGGATGATGCCAATCCGACCATCAGCGGCAAGGGTGTCGCGGGTGAGAAGATCGAAATCCGGGTGGATGGCGAGCTGATCGGCAGTACCCAAGTGGGTGTGGATGGTCGCTGGAAATTTACAGCGGAGACCGCGTTGAGCGATGGCATGCGCGTCATTACTGCGGTTTCTGTCAGTGCGGCGGGTATCCCGAGTGAGGTGAGCAACGAGTTCAAGATCAACCTGGATACGAAGGCGCCGGATGCACCGACCATCGAGACGGTGATCGACGACGTGGGTGTCTCGAAGGGTGAACTGACGGACGGTGAGTACACCGATGACCGTCGGCCGACATTCAACGGCAAGGCGGAGCCTGGCGCCACCGTCATCGTCTATGACAATGGAGACGAAGTGGGTGACGCACGGGTGGATACGAATGGCAATTGGACGTGGACCCCTTCAGTCAACCTGACCTATGGAGAGCACGAGTTCACGTTTGAGCCTTTTGACACGGCAGGCAATATCGGTGGCACGGAACAGTGGACCCTGATCATCGGCAACGTCACCCGCAGTGAGCCGCAGTCTGAGACCGTTGTGCAAACGGCCGATAGTCAGGAAGTGGATGCCGCCATGCTGACGTTGAACTTGTCGCAGGTGCTGAACGATGGTGGCGTGAATCTGTTCTATGAAGGTGACCAAAGCCGCACGCAGATGATGGTCAAGGGTGGTGCCGGCGACAGCATCAATCTGGACGATCTGCTGGACGACGGTTTGACCGATCTGGGCGACTGGGCGGCAGCCGGCAACCAGACTGTCGATGGTGTCTCGTACACCGTGTATCAGCACTCTGGAGCCAACGTCGAGCTGCTGGTGCAGGAACCAGTGACGGTCAATTTGATCTGACGCGTAGAAGCGACGGCTGGCTGGATGTCAGCCGTCGCTGATGGTGTTTTCGTACATTGATCCATGGCGGATTAGCATCGCGTTTAAGTGCCTCGACAGTTTTTCAATGAATCCGCACTGGGTGATATTGGCAGTGTGAATAGCCCAGGATTTCGTAGACACCTCGCGCTGCCTTGTCGATCACAGCCGTTCTACATAATTCTATTCGCCATAAGTTGCGCCAACCTGGAGGCGAGCTTGGCGTTTTCCAATGTCAAAAAGTGCGTTCGCACCCTGTAGTGCATGGTGTTGAATGATGCGGCGCTTCTGTGTGCGTCAATACGTGAGGCATGAATGACCGCCGAGAGGCGGGCAGGGCCGAACCCATCAGGGTAGCTTCATGGGGTGCGTGACTTTCTACGCAGATTGAAGGTGCACATCTGTCAAATCATCGCAGCCGTTATTTTGGCGATGTCATTGCGTGCGCATCTGCGCCGGCACGCTCGGCTGCTGCGTGCATGGGCTCTGTGGCTGTTGCTGGGGAGAGGGCTGTACCGCACGTGGCCCACCGTTCATGCGCCCACTTCATGTTCCGTTTTGCCGAAGTTCTAATGCTGAATAATCGGTGATTCTCAGTCGGAAATTGCCGTCATTACATCTTTGGGATTTGTCTGAATGCCCGTCGACGGTGTTTGGGACGGCTCCTATGTACCGCCTGTTTTTCAATCGGGATACTCGCCCACGACGATGAGGTGGCTGTAGGCCTTGCCCCTCTGTGCCCAATGCGCCGGAAAAATGTTCCGGAGAAATTGCAACTGACCAGACGAGTATCCTAGAAATGACCGTAATATTGCCCGTAATCACCGGTAATTCCACTGCGACTATCGAAAGGCCGACTACCGGTAAGTTGTTTGGCGGCGCCACTGCCGCCATCAATTCCGTTCCCGCCATTGAGACAGTGCTGGACGACAAGGGCGCCAAACAGGGCGCCATCGAGAACGGCGGGCACACCGACGATAGCCGGCCGGAGATCACCGGTAAGGCGGCTGAAGGTGTTGTGGTGCATCTCTATGATGATTCGGAGCTGATAGGTCGCGTCACAGTCGGCGCCAGTGGTGAGTGGTCATTCATTCCGCGCCTGCCACTGGCGGATGGTCGGCATGAGATCTCCGTGATTTACGAATATCCAGACGGTGACGTCAGCGATGTTTCCGCGCCCTACGAGATCTTCGTGGACAAGGTGGCCCCGGACACGCCGATCATCCTGGGTATCGTGGATGACGAAGGTCGTCTCACCGGTGCAATTGCCAGTGAAGGTGTTACCGATGACAACCGGCCGACGGTTGACGGCACCACCGAAGCCAATGCGACGGTCATTGTCTATGACAAGGGCAAGGAGATTGGTCGTGCCCAAGCCGATGAAGCGGGCAAGTGGAGCTTCACTCCGGAGCCGCCATTGGCCGATGGCACGCACATTCTGGAATATGTGGCTGTGGATCAGGCCGGCAACCAGAGTGAGAAGTCTGGGTCGTTCGAATTCCTGGTGGACACGCGCCCGGAGCTGGTCAACATTCACGTTGCCGACGACGATGTCGGCAGCATCACCGGCACACTGGTGTCGGGTAGCTCGACCGATGATGAACTGCCGACGTTGCGTGGCACGGCGACTGCCGGTGGCGTCGTCAGCATCTACGAAGGTTCGGTGTTGCTGGGCCAGACGACGGCTGGCGTGGATGGCCGCTGGACGTTCACGCCCACAACCCCGTTGAGCGAAGGCCCGCATGCGCTGCAGGCCACGGTGACGTTGGTCGCCAAGGGGGAGAGTGAGCGGTCTCCGGACTTCAATCTGGTTATCGATTTGAGCGTGCCTGATGCACCCCACATCGTGGAAGTCATCGACAACGTGGGTAGCCAGCAGGGGCTGCTGACCAACGGTGCAGCTACTGACGACGACATGCCGCTTCTGGTCGGCAAGGCCGAGGCAGGTAGTACCGTGCACATCTACGACAACGGAAGTGTGCTGGGTAGTACGGTGGCAGATGCCAACGGAAACTGGAGCTATACGCCGCTCGCACCGCTGAGCGATGGTGAACATGCGTTCACTGCAGTGGCAGAGGACAAGGCGGGCAACGCCAGTGCGCCATCGAGTGTGTATGAGGTGGTGGTTGATACCACAGCACCGGGCAAGCCGATCATCGTGAGCGTTTACGACGATGCAGGGCTCACGACCGGAGAGATTGTTGACGGTGCGACAACCGATGATTCCAAGCCGACGATCAGTGGTACTGCAGAGCCCAACAGCACGGTTGTCATCAACGACAATGGTACGGAGATCGGCCGTGCGCTGGCGGATGGTGATGGTAAGTGGAGCTTCGAACCGAGCCAGCCGCTGGCTTGGGGCGGGCATGCACTAACAGCGGAGGCTATTGATGCGGTGGGTAACATCAGCGCACCTTCCGAGACGTTCAACCTCACACTGGAAAACAATGGTGATGACTATATCGATCTGAGCAAAGACGTGAGCCCGGTTAGCGTGACGTTCGTTGCTGATGTGTCCGGCAGCATGGCAGGCGAACGCATGGTGCAGCTGCGTGCCTCGTTGACTGCAATGGTCAATGAATATGCTGCACTGGGAAAGCCGGCGACGTTCAGTTTGATCACCTTTAATAGCGCTGCACGCAACGTGGGAACGTTTGACTTCAGCAGCACAGCAGATCCGGGCTACGCCAATCTGATCGTTGCCATCGCTGGTTTGGTGGAGACCGGTACGACCAACATGTCCGCTGGCATGGCCATGGCGATATCGCAGATCAAGGCGGAGTATGCAGCTGCGGGTCATGACCCATATGTTTCCAAGCAGGTGTACCTTCTGTCTGACGGCGCACCGGATGCAGTGCCAAACTTCAACACTTGGCACGCCGCTATGCAGGACCCCGATGGTAATCCAGCAACCAATAACCCGATCGAGGTAACCACCATCGGTTTGGGGGAGGGAGCTAGCTATGTGCACCTGGATAAGATCTCGAGCAGTGGTTCGTCTATTCATTCGCCCGTGCCGGAGGATCTGCATGGTGCACTGCTCCAGAACATGCTCGTTTCTTTGGCCGAAGGCAATCTGTTGGAAAACGACGTACAGATTGAAATGGACGGAGGCTCGAGGCTTAGCCAGATTGTGGTGGGCAACGAGGTCTTCAAGATCACGGCGATGAACCAGTTGGAGGTCAGTAATGCCAGCGGCAAGGCCACTGCGACTTACGACCCAGCCACCGGCTTGCTGACGTTGAAGACCGACGCTGGTGTCTTGGCTGTGTACATGAAGAGCTCTGCGGGCCATGACGCAGGTGACTACAGTTTCCGTGGTTACAACAACATGAAACTGCATCTGGAGGAAAGTGTCGACTACGTGTACGACTACACGGCAGTCAACAGCAAGGGCGAAACCCAAGTGTCCAGCCTGCACGTGCTTGGCAAAGTGCCGACAATCGGGCCGGATTCGGTCTCGGTTACCAGCATTGGCAAGGATGGCGGCGTGGCCGGCGACTACCTCACCGGTGATGCCGATGGCGGGCGCTTGGTCACCGGTACCCTCAAGGCCGATCTGGCCGACGGCTTGGCCCTGCAGGTGTCCATGGACGGTGGCGTCACCTGGCACAGCGTAACGCTGGTGGGCAGGCAGTGGGCCTTCGTGGACATGCAGGCACATCAGAGTGATTGGACCATACAAACTCGCGTTGCAGATACCAGTGGCAACAACAGTGGCGCGCACATCGCCCAGAATGTGACGTTGGAAACGGCATATGGCGCACCGACCATCTTGCGCATTCCGGAAGCCGAAGGCATCTACACCGCCGCATTGGCGGCAGGTGGTTCGCAGGTGATCCTGTCACTGTCGGATACCGGTGCCAAGGCCGGCGATATCGTGCATATGCAGTGGGGCAGCACCACCTATGATCAGGTGCTGACACAACTGGATATCAACACCGGTCTTGCCACCATCAACGTGCCTGCTACAGCAACCGTTACGGCCCAGGGGACCACCAAGGACTTCGCTGTGACCGCGCAGATCCATGGCCAGGGTGGTGGTGCAGTTGGCGTCTTGTCGAAGCCGTACCAAGTGGTGGGTGTGCCGGTTAAGGCCAACGTTGCCGATACCCTGCAGAAAGTGCCAGTGGACGATGAGTATGCGGGCACAGGCTTCAAGGTAACGACCACCGGCAGCCTGACTAAGACGGCGTTGACCCCAGCCGCACTGTCCGGCCTGACCCTGGGAGGTACTACGCAGGTAGACGCGACCTTTACGTTGGACAAGCCAGCGAGTTATTTCACGCTGCGCCTGACTGGCATTGACAACAGCATGGGTGCGCAGATTCAGGTGTTCGATATGAAGGGCAACCTGATGTACACGGAAAATTTCGTTGGCGGCACCGATGCGCGTCATACCAAGACATTCACCTATACAGCGCCAGAACTGACCGACATTGGCTCGTTCAAGGTTGTTACGGCGGGCGCCGGTATTACGCTGGATGCGTTCAGCCAAACGACGGTTACGCATACAACGGAAACCCGCGATCCGAATCTGATCAACTATTTATCTGATAGCTTCCTTGGCACGGCGGGCAACGATTTTGTGACGCTGAGGGATAGTTCGGCAAGCTACTTCGGTCGGGCCTCTACAGGTATCCATGGTGGCGCCGGCATCGACACGCTCAAGCTGGATGGGACCGCCCATGATCTGAACCTGGCTACCATTGGCAACAAGCTCAGCTCGATTGAGATCCTCGATCTCGTTAGCTACAACACACTGACGCTAGGGCTGTCGAATGTACTGGATAACGGTGCTGTCAACGCCTTCTACATCGGTGACAAAGACCGCGTGCAGATGATGGTCAAGGGCAACGGAAGCTCCAAGATGAACCTGAGCGACTTGCTAGCCAACGGCAATGACTTTGGCGATTGGGTTAAGACGGCCGCTGTGACCGTTGATGGCGTGACATATGACTCGTACCAGCATTCGTCGCTGGGTGCAGAGCTGCTGGTTCAAGTCGGTGTGACGGTCACTGTCACCAACTCCACCTTGGTTGGTGTGGACAGCGCCTTCGGCGCGGAGCAGGTCGAGAGCGCCGCGCTGCCGGTTGATAGCGCAATGTTGACGCTGAACTTGTCGCAGGTACTGAACGATGGCGGTATGAATCTGTTCTATGACGGTGACCAGAGCCGCGCGCAGATGATGGTAAAGGGCAATGCCGGCGACAGCATCAATCTGGATGATTTGCTGGATGATGGTTTGACAGACCTAGGCGACTGGGCGGTCGCTGGCAGCCATGCCATCGATGGCGTTGCGTACACCGTGTATCAGCATTCGGGAGCCAATGTTGAGCTGCTGGTGCAGGAGCAGGTGACAGTCAATCTCATCTAACGCGTAGAGGCGGTGGCTGGCTGGGGTTCCAGCCAGCCGGCCCTATCGTGCTCGGCTCATCAATGTTCAGCGTCACGTTTTGCGTTGCGCATGAACTGGATGATCTCTGGTCGGCGACGATGCTGCAGATCAATAGTGCATTTTCTGCGATACATCGACTTGAATGCATCTGTGGCCAGGGAACTTCCAGGACTATCGGCTTGGAGCTGTGCTCGCTCAAGCCGGTCTTGGACATCAATCGTGAGGCGCATCACCAGCGTCATTCCCTTGCATACACGTCATGCGCACAATCGCCTCAGTGTCGCGATCATGAAGGGAAACGTCATTGGTCAACGACAAGGTAATAGTTTTCTAAGCTGAGAATGTTTGGGCCATTTCTCATATACGCATTGCCCGCTGCTCGGGATACTTGCTGCGATGTTCCTGTATTCAATGTTCCGGAGATAAATTCCGGATAGTCGCAGTAGATCAGCATGGGTTCTCTAAAATGACTTCAATCATGGAAGGCAATGCCTCGCGTGGCAGCTTCGCAGTGGCTGCCAATAATTACACCCCGGCCATTGAGGCTGTGTTGGACGACCAGGGAGCCAAGCAGGGCGTCATCGAGAACGGTGGATATACCGACGATGGCCGGCCAGAGATCACTGGCAAGGCAGCTGCAGGCGTTGTGGTACACATCTACAACAATTCGGAGCTGATGGGCCGCGTGACGGCGGATGCGAATGGAGAATGGTCATTCATTCCACGTTTGCCGCTGGTGGATGGCGAGCACGTTATCTCCATTATTCATGAGTACGCTGACGGCGGGGTTAGTGATGTTTCCGCGCCCTATGTGATTCTCGTGGACAAGGTGTCCCCGGACACGCCGATCATCCTGGGCATGGTGGACGATGAAGGTCGCATTACGGGTGCGATTTCCCACGGGAGCATCACCGACGACAACCAACCAACGATTGATGGCACTGCCGAAGCAAACGCGACGGTTATTGTTTACGACAAGGGCTATGAGATTGGCCGTGCGCAGGCCGATGCCACAGGCAAGTGGAGCTTCACGCCGGAGCCGCCGCTGGCGGATGGCACGCATATTCTGGAATACATGGCGGTCGACCAAGCCGGTAATCAGAGTGAAAAATCCGGGTCGGTTGAAATCTTCGTGGATACGCGCCCGGAATTGGTCAATATTCATGTTGCTGAGGACGACGTCGGCAGCATCACCGGCATTCTGTTGTCGGGCAGTTCCACCGACGATGAACTGCCAACGTTGCATGGTGCCGCGACCGCCGGCGGTATCGTTAAAATCTACGAAGGTTCGTTGCTGCTAGGTCAAACCACGGCAGGTGTGGATGGCCGCTGGTCGTTCACGCCCACAACCGCGTTGAGCGAAGGTCCGCATGCGCTGCAGGCCACGGTGACGCTGGTTGCAAAGGGTGAGAGCGAACGCTCTCCGAGTTTCAATCTGGTTGTTGATTTGAGCGCGCCTGATGCACCTGTCATCGTGGAGATCATCGACAACGAGGGTAGCCAACAGGGTGTGCTGGCCAACGGTGCCGCTACCGACGACGGCACTCCGCTTCTGGTCGGTAAGGCCGAGGCCGGTAGTATTGTGCGCATTTACGACAATGGAATTCTGCTAGGTAGCGCGGTAGCGGACGCTGATGGTAAATGGAGCCACACGCCACTCACACCATTGATTGATGGCGAACATGCGTTCACCGCAGTGGCAGAAGACCCAGCGGGTAATGCCAGTGCGCCATCGAATGTGTATGAGGTGGTGGTTGACACCACGCCGCCTGGGAAGCCGATCATCGTTAGCGTTTACGACGATGCAGGCCGGACCACCGGCGAAATTGTAGATGGCGCGACAACCGACGATACCAAGCCGACGATCAGTGGTACCGCGGAGGCCGGGAGCGTCGTTGTCATCATGGACAACGGTACGGAGATCGGCCGCGCACCGGTGGATACCGATGGCAAGTGGAGTTTCGAGCCGAGCCAGCCGTTGAATTGGGGCGGGCACGCATTGACGGTGGAAGCTATTGATGCGGTGGGGAACATCAGCGTGCCGTCTGAGGCGTTCAACTTAACACTTGAAACCAGCGGTGATGATTACGTTGATCTTGCCGGCAGCAATAATCCCATCAGCGTGACGTTCGTCGCCGACGTTTCTGGCAGCATGGCAGGGGTCGGAATCACACAGCTGAAAGCGTCGCTGATAGCGCTGGTAGATGCGTATGCCGCGCTGGGCGCACCAACAACCTTCAACCTCATCGCGTTCGCCAGCGCCGCATCCAACAAGGGAACGTTCACTTTCAACAGTGCGAGCGATACCTCATACCTGCAGCTGATCAGCGCCATCAATCAGCTTACGGCGAGCGGTGGAACGAATATCGGAACTGGCCTGGTCATGGCCACCAACCTGATCAAGCAGGAATACATCGCTGCGGGTGCCGATCCGTACATGTCCAAGCAGGTGTTCCTGCTGTCCGATGGAAACACGACAGCGCCCGACATCGCGACATGGAAAGCCGCCATGAACGACCCGGACGGCAATCCGGCGACCAATAATCCGGTCGAAGTCACAAGCATTGGGCTTGGCAGTCACGTGAATTACGTGCATCTGGACGGAGCTTCCAGCAGTGGTACCTCGATCAGGACGCCCAATCCGGAAGACTTGAAGGATGTGGTGCTCCAGAACATGTTCGTGACGTTTGCGGAAGGCAACCTTCTTGAGAACGACGTACAGGTGGAAATGGATTCCGGTGCCGGGTTGAGCCAGATTGTCTTGGGTAATGAAGTATTCAAGATCAATGGCCTGAACCAGTTGGAAGTGAGTAACGTCAGCGGCAAAGTGGTGGCCTCCTATGACGCAGCAACCGGCTTGCTGGCTTTGAAGACGGATGTCGGCTTGCTGGGCGTGTACATGAAGAGCTCGGCAGGGCACGCAGCGGGCGATTACAGCTTCCGTGGCTACGAGAACACGAAGATTCACCTGGATGACAGCGTCGACTATGTCTACGACTACACCGCCGTCAATAGCAAAGGTGAGAGCCAGGTTTCCAGCCTGCACATTCTGGGCAAGGTTCAGACGATTGGAGCGGATTCGCTCACGATCACCAGCATGGGCAAGGATACGGGCGCGAGTGCCACCAGCGATTTCATTACCGCTGATGGAAGTGCGGGGAGACTGATCACGGGCACTGTCAATGGCGTCCTCGCCCATGGCTTGATTGTCCAGGTATCCACGGACGGTGGTACCACTTGGCATGATGTCAAACTGGTGGGTAAGCAATGGGGCTTTGTCGACCTGGACACGCATCAAGGTGACTGGGCAATCCAGACGCGTATCGCCGATGCCGGTGGCAAGAACAGTGGTGTGTTGACCAGTCAGGCGGTGACGTTGGTCGAGGCAGGTGGTGCTCCGAGCATCGTCCGTGTCCCGGACGCTGAAGGCTTGTACACGGCAGCAAAGGCGCAGGATGGTTCGCAGATATTGCTGTCGCTGACCGGTACGGGCGCCGAGGCGGGCGATACCGTGCACATACAGTGGGGCAGCACTACCTACGACCAGACGCTGACGCAGTTGGATATCAACTCCGGGCTTGCCACTATCGATGTGCCCAAGGCAGCCACTTATACGATTCAGGGCGCGACCAAGGACTTCTCGGTAACCGCACAGATCATCAGCACGAGTGGTGCTATCGGCCCGTTGTCCAGTCCCTATGAAGTCGTTGGCACACCCACCAAGGCGAATGTGGCCGATACGCTGCAGTTGAACCCAGTGAACAATGAGTATGCCGGTGCAGGGTTCAAAGTCACGACCACGGCTAGCCTCACCAAAACCGCGCTCACCACAGCCTCACTGGCTGGCCTGACGTTGAGCGGGGGCTACCAGCCCGAGGCCACCTTTACGATGGACAAGCCGGCGAGTTACTTCACGCTGCGCCTAACGGGTACTGACAACGCGCTTGGCGCGCGGATCCAGGTATTCGATGTGAAGGGTAATCTGATCCATTCGGAGTTCTTCGTTGGTGGCACGGATGCAAGGCATACCAAGGTGTTCTCCTTTACATCGGCGGATGCGGTCGACATCGGTTCGTTCAAGGTCGTGACGTTGGGTTCCAGCGTCACCTTGGATGCCTTTCGCCAGACCGTGGTTACCCACACGGCGGAAACCCGCGATCCGAACCTGATCGACTATGCGACGGAAAGCTTCATGGGAAGCGCTGGTAATGATGTGGTATCGCTGGCTATCACTTCGGCAACCTATTTCAACCAGCTATCAGCGGGTATTCACGGTGGTGCGGGTGTCGATACGCTCAAGCTGATCGGGGCCAACCATCAGCTCAATCTGGCTACAGCGGGAAACAAGGTCAGTTCGATGGAAATCATCGACATCACCGGCACCGGCAACAACACACTGACACTTGGATTGTCGCAGGTGCTGGAAAACGGCAGTGTCGACGCATTCTATAGCGGCGACAAAAGTCGGGTGCAGATGTTGGTCACCGGCAATGCGGGTGACAAGGTGAACCTCAGTGACCTGCTGGCCAACGGCAACGACTTTGGGGATTGGGTGAAGGCATCGGCTGTGATCGTCAACGGTCTGGCATATGACTCTTATCAGCATTCGTCGCTAGGTGCAGAGCTACTGGTTCAGCTCGGTGTGACGGTGACTGTCACAAATTCTGCAGTCGTTGGCGTAGGCAGTAGTTACGGTACCGACGGGGCCGCCAGCGCCGCACAACCTGTCGACGGTGCAATGCTGACACTGAATCTGTCGCAGGTAATGAAGGACGGTGGTGTGGATCTATTCCACGAAGACGGTCAGAGCCGCATCCAGATGATGGTCAACGGGAAGGCTGGCGACAGTATCAACCTGGACGACTTGCTCGCGGATGGCGTGACCGACCTGGGCGACTGGGCGGTGCATGGAAGCCATGCCGTCGATGGTATTGCGTACGCCGTGTATCAGCACTCGGGAGCCAATGCTGAGTTGCTGGTGCAGGAACCGGTGACAGTCAATCTGATCTAACCCAGGGAAGTGCGTGAGGTGGCAGTCGTGTCGATGGCGACTGCCACCTGGCTGGACTGAGTATCAAGATGGTCTCGTGCCCTGAGCAACCGCTTCTTTCTGGAACCCCAAAGGTCTGTGAACTTTGGGCGGGGTATGCGCGTATGTGTACCGGCGGGCGCATCTATGGCCTGAAAACCTCCTTCGCTGCCGTGTCCATCGGCGACTCAGGGGTGCGCGGAAGACTCGCTCAATCGGAGGGTGGCCGGTGGGATGCATGCAATTGCATGTGCCTCGCTGTCGTTCTGTTTCGCCTGTAGCGCAGCCGCTTCGGCTCACCTGCGCCAGACACGTGAAGTGCGTGCTGGGAATGTCGGTGAATGTCACTCAGCCATATCCGCTGCCTCGGGCCGCAACTTTGAGACTTTCCCTATGTACTGCGGAGCCGGCTGTCGGAATACTCGCCGCAACGATAGACCGACCGCGCGCAGTTCGATTTCCGTCTTCACATTTCAGGAGATATTCCCGGAAAGGTTGACTCAACCAAGCTGGCGTTTCCGACAATGAATGCACTATTTCCACGTTGCCAATGCCGCATTTTTTGGACGTCACTGGGCAAGAGATCGCTGCGTGGCAAGCCACGACACGCGGATGCAGTTGGCAGTGATGCGTCGCGTCGCCGTATTGGCAAGTTTGCAATCACTTTCGGGGAAAACGACGGCAGAGCATGCCGCTCTTTGTTGACGCGATGGAGCACGCAGCGTCTTCAACGAAATCCCCCGGAGCCTGCTTTGGAAGGTAGTGCTGATGCTGTGTTGACGGTTCCGCTGGAAATGCCTATCTGACGCGAAACATGTGACGACTGGGTGGGACGCCGGTCGTCACGCATTGTTGTGCCCACTTCAACTCGTACCCGTGATCAGGGTGCTTTGTCACCCCGAGAGAGACTTATCAATGTTCTTGAAAATCAACGTTTCGAAGCTGACATCCGTATTCCTTGCCACCCTCATGCTGTCGCTAATTGCTGTGAGCGCGCATGCGGCCGTGTTGCAGTCGGCATTCGGTGATGACTACCAGGCAGTTCCGGCGGTGGGAGTGACACAAAGCCAGGTTGTGTATTACCGCCTGGGTACACCTGGACAGAAGGCGGAGCCTTCATTTGTCTACATCGACAAGGAATTCCACACAGGTCTGTTGCCGGGCGGATACACCGTGTTCTGTCTCGCGCCGGGGCGTCACGGCTTGAGTGCAGTAGTGGACGATGCTCCGCGTTATGGCGGCAAACGCGTGCAACCAGGCGTGCGATTGGTGCCGGGAAAAACCCAGTTCATTCGCGTGAACGAGGCTGGGAGTCTGGAGCCTCAGCTTGTGGCCCGCGAGACGGCCGAACAGGAGTTGGCGGGTGCTCGCCGACAGGTGCACGTGCTGTCACGGGCCGCAGTGCAGTCGTGTGAGTACGTGGCGCAGCCGGAAGTGCAGAGCTACACGCTTTCCGGCGACGTGCTCTTCGGATTTGGCAAGTCGGCTTATGGCGATATTCGAGAAGAAGGCCGCAAGGCGTTCTCCGAGTTGCTGCACAAGTTGGGCAACGACAATCTGCAAGTGAACCAGATTGAAGTTGTGGGCCATACCGATCCGATTGGCAGCATTCCCTACAACGATGCGCTGGGGCTGCGACGTGCACAGACAGTACGTCAGCTTCTGATCGATAGCGGCGTCACGCCGCAGCACATCAACGCCCGTTCCGAAGGCAGTCGCCAGCTGGTGACCCATGGTTGTTCCGGTGATCGTGCCGCGCAGATTGCCTGCCATGCACCTGACCGGCGCGTGGTGGTGGAAGTCACCGCGAGCGGCGAGAAGTAACTGTCTGACATACGTAGCGATGCCTCAGGTATCGCCAAACTGCCCGCCTGCGTGAAGCAGGTGGGCGCAGGCAATTTAATGAAATGCAAGCAGGTGATTCATGTTCCGGAGTAGCAGATTGATGCGTTCTGCAGTGATGGCATGGGGGCGTTGCCTCTCAGTTTTGCCGGTGTTCCTGTTGGCGGGAATCCCCGCATCCGGTGCCGCCCTGGCCGTGGCAGATGGAGCATTCGGTGGACATTTCACCGAAAGCGCCCGGGTTGGTGAAGACCAAGCGCAGGTCATTTACTACCGCGCTGCCGATGCGTTGGCAGCAGGTGCTGCTAACGTCTATCTCGATCAAGAGCTGGTGACGGCATTGAAGCCAGGCGGCTACACCGTATTCTGCCTGACCCCGGGAAGGCACACGCTGGGAGCCTACCTGGACGACGCGCCCGACTACTCCGGCAAGACGCGCGAGCTGTATGCAGCGGCATTCAAGGCAGGGGCTACTTACTACCTCAAAGTTCGCGAAGAGGGGTTGAATCAACCCATGCCGGTCAACAAGACCACCGCAGAGGCGGAGCTTGGAGATACCCGCGAACAGATCCACCTGTTGTCGCGTGCATCGCGTGCCGAACCTTGCCGGTACTACGACTTTCTCGACGACCCGACTTTCTCGGTCCGCGATTTCACTGTGCTGGCAGATACCGCCTTCAATGCCCGTGGTGGCATGACTAACGACGGCAGCCGCGCAGTGGCTGCGATCCTGGCCGGATTGGAACAAGTCAACGCGCAGATCATCCGCGTGGAAGTGGAAGGCCATACCGACCCGATGGGCGCCGGCGCCAATAACCAAGCACAGGCGCAGCGATGGGCCGATGGTGTTCGTCGTGCGCTGATCGAGCGAGGTGTGCCGCAATCGGTGGTGGTAGCGACCAGCGCAGGTAGCCGGAATCTGGTGCAGCACAGCTGCTACGGAAGCCACGTCGAGCAGCAGGTATGTTATGCGCCGAATCGACGGGTCATGGTTCGCGTTCAGGTACGCACGGTGAAGGCGCGCTGATCAAGTACTCCCATTACCGTCTGAGCACTATCAAATCAGCTTGCAGGATGCACTGGGTGCGGGGCGCAAGCTGATGCGTTGCCGCACCCGTTGCACGATTCGAATGCGCTGGCAGGACCTGATGCAACGATGCCGTAAAGCAGTCCTGTGTCAGTGCCGCCAATGGTCACAAGAGGTTGCTCCAAAGCGCTCCGATACACGATTGCGCTGCAGAAGTTTGTAGTTCCGTTGTCTGCTGTTCGCAAGGTACGCGCATAGCGAAGTTTCAGGATGTCTACGATATGCGTGTGAAATGGTCCGTCGTGAAGCCGCTGCGAATTTCAGTGCTGGATGATCATTCGTTGATTCAGTTGGCAATGAAGACGCGGCTTTCGCGTGAAGCGGATTTTGCAGTTGTCGGAATCTATGCCAACAGCAGAGACATGTTCGCGCTGATGCCAGCGGTGGCGCCAGATCTATTGATCATGGACTACGTCCTTGCGGATACGGAGATGGACGGTCTGCATCTTCTGGGTCTGATCAGGCGGCGCTTTCCCGGACTTTGCATCCTGGTGTCGTCTTCGACGGAGAAGCCGTCGCTTGTGAACCTGATGCTGAACGGCGGAGCCAATGGTTTCTTCGGGAAATCCGAGGACGCGGAACTGTTGATCGATGCAGTACGCAATGTTGCCGCTGGCGAGACCTACGTCTCGCCGGCCTTGCAGCACGCATTGGGGCGATCACCGGGCCTGTACATCCCGCAGGACGGTGAACGCATCGAGGATGGGCAGCAGCTGTTGGACCATGCGGCGCTGTCCCCAAGAGAGCGTGAGGTGCTGCGCTGCTGCCTGGACGGGATGTCTGTTTCGCAGATAGCGCGGAAGTTTCAGCGAAGCACGAAGACCATCAGCGGGCAGAAGCAGTCCGCATATCGAAAGCTGGGTATTTGCACCGACGCCGAACTGTTCAAGCTGCAGAGCAGCCTCGTCGTCAATACGCCGTAAAGATGAGGTAGTGCCAAGATGTTTCCGTCGATTCGATCCGTCGGCATGCTGTGTACAGCTCTGATACTTCTGGTAGCGGTTGCGTGGCAGAGCGCTTCCCACGCGGCAGCTTCCCAGCCGCTATCCGAACTGCGGCTGCTTAGCCGATCCAGTAGCGGTGGAATGCAGCCGATCCTATCGGCTGACGAGTGGCACTGGGTCCGTGGCAAGCGGGCGCTGGTTATTGGTACGTCGTCGCCCAGCTTCGCGCCGATGGAGATGATCAATGCGGATACCTACTACGAAGGTGTGACCGCCGATGTGCTGGGGGCGATCGGCAGCATGTTGAGCCTGGATGTGCGAGTGGTGCAGTTCCCTAGCCGCAAGGCCGCGCTAGAGGCTTTGGAGGATGGGCGTGTTGATGTTGTGGGGAGCGCAAATAACTATGAGCTCTCTCTTCACACGATCGAGCTGACACAGAGCTATGTGCGCGATGAGCCTGTGTTGTACGTGCGAAAGGGCGAAGCACGGCCGCTCCCGCCGCGATTGAATGGCATGCGTCTGGCGATGGCCAAGGACTACCTGCCGCTGGAGCCGCTCAAAACGATGTTCCCGGGTGCGACCTTTGATACCTATGAATCGCGTGAAGCGGCATTGTCTGCTCTGGCTTTCAGCAAAGCAGATATGTATCTGGGCGATGCTGTCTCCAGCAACTACCTGATCAATCTGAGCTACTTCAATTATGTGAAGATCCACCAGGTTCTAGACCTCCCCACGGGTGGCTTTGCTTTCGCCGTGCGGCGCGATTCGGGTCAGCTGAGAACAGTGCTGGATGCAGCATTGACCGCTGCTCGCGGAGGCCATTCCAATGAAATTCTCAAGCGCTGGTCTGGCGGCGGCGCGATTGCCTCCTCCGAGCGGGTTGAACTCAATGCTGCCGAGCAGCGCTGGCTAGCACGCAACCCGTCGGTTCGCTTCGCGGTGAGCAATGACACCGCACCGCTGTCTTACTTCGACTCGGATGGGCGCTTCAGCGGCATCAGTGCCGACCTGCTCAAAGCGATTTCCGCGCGTACCGGTCTGGAATTCAAGCAGGTCAGGGAGCCGCATATCGGCGAGCAGATAGGAGCGCTGGAGCGCGGTTCCGCTGATGTGACGATACTGATGCCAACGCATGCGCGCGAGGAGGCGTTCCGCTTCTCCCGGCCTTTCGTGCAGACCGCGTTTGCGATCATTACCCGTGACACGCCTGGGGAGCCGGACGGAGTGATCGCGCTGCGTGGCAAACGCATCGCGCTTCCGGTAGGGCACGTCCTGCGTGAACTGTTGCAACCGGCGTGGGCCTATCGCTTTATTGAATCGGAGAGCGTGACGGAATCCTTGCAGATGGTGGCCGACGGCGAAGCGGATGCCACGATGGCCCTGCTGCCGATCGCGCAGTACTACACCGCCGCACAGCACCAGGGCGTGTTGAAGGTGTCGGGTGTGGTCGAGGACATGCCGACCGGGCTGTCCTTTGCAACGCGCAAGGGCGATGCCGAGCTGGGTTCCATCCTGGAGAAGGCACTGCTGCAGATTCCGCCGGACGAAGTGGATATCTTCCAGAACCGGTGGCGGCCGAAATCCGATGTGTCGAAGACCGCCTGGTTCGACTATCGCAACCTGATCTACAAGGTTGGCGGCCTGGCGTTTCTGCTGATTCTGGTGTCGCTGCTATGGAATCTTAAGATCCGCTCACAGTACAAGCGCCGGCAGCAGGCCGCCGATGCGCGAAGTGAACAATTGAATTTCATGGAGTCGCTGATCAACGGAACGCCGCACCCCATTTACGTACGGGATTGCGAAGGGCGGCTGGTGACCTGCAACAGCAATTACCTGGAAGTCTTCAGTGCCACTCGAGGAGCTGTAGTCGGGAAGAATGCGCTGGAAGGTGTGAAGCTTGATCGTGAGGAGGCACAGCAGTTCCATGAGGACTACCTGTGGGTGATCGAGAATGGCAAGCCATTGGAGAAGGACCGCACCTTGCATCTGCCGGGCCGAATTCTGAGCGTCTATCACTGGATTCACCCGTACTTTGACAAGCGGGGAAAGCTGGAGGGCGTGATCTGTGGCTGGATCGACGTCAGCGACCGGCGCGAACTCATGGAAGACCTGCGCACTGCGTTGGATGCCGCAGACCAATCCAGTCGTGCGAAAACAACTTTTCTGGCGACGATGAGCCACGAAATTCGAACGCCCATGAGTGCGGTCATCGGTATGTTGGAGCTGGCGATGTTGCATGCCGAACAGGGCAGGTTCGACAAGCAGGCCATCGAGGTCGCCCATGATTCCGCGCGCGGACTGTTGGAGCTGATTGGTGACATTCTGGACGTGGTACGTATTGAATCCGGCCATGCCAGCCTCAGTCCGCGCCGGGCAAACCTGCGCGAAGTAGTCGAGTCGGTGGTGCGCGTGTTCGATGGGCTGGCGCGACAGAAAGCGCTCACGCTCAGTTTGCAGATGGACGCCGCCGTCAACTGCGACGTGCTGGTCGATCCACTGCGCTTCAAGCAGGTGCTTTCGAACCTGGTGGGCAATGCCATCAAGTTCACCGACAGTGGCGAGGTGAAGATCATCATCGGCGGCAAACCACTGGCCAATGAGCGCCTGCTGGTGGTTCTGAGCGTAGAGGACAGCGGCATCGGCATTGCCGAGGATGAGCTGGAAGGGTTGTTTGAGCCGTTTGCACAGGCCAATCACGGGCGTATGTCACGCGGCGGCACTGGCCTGGGCCTGCCAATCTGCAAGTCCTTGTGCGAGCTGATGGGCGGGCATATCTCCGTTGGCAGCGTGCGTGGCGTGGGCACGCGGGTGACGTTGGAGATTCCGTTCAACCGGTTGTCAGAAGTCCAGGATGTGCCACATGTGCAGGAGGAGGCGTTGGGCACGGGGCACCCGACCATGCGGATCCTGGTGATTGATGACCAACAGGCCAATCGGGTGTTGTTGACTCAGCAGTTGGGCTTGTTCGGGCAGGTGGTGTTCAGCGCAGAGAATGGCGAGCAGGGCCTGCAGCTGTGGCGAGACCAGCCAGTGGACGTCATCATCACCGACTGCAACATGCCGGTAATGAACGGCTATGAGATGGCACGTGCCATTCGCCAGGAAGAAGAACGGGACGGTTTGGCACCTTGCGCGATCATTGGTTTCACCGCTAACGCGCAACCTGACGAGAAGGCCAAATGCCTGCAGGCAGGAATGGACGATTGCCTGTTCAAGCCGGTCAACCTGAAGGAGCTGTCGCGGTTGCTGATGTCCCTCGGTGGGATGCCGCAGGTGGTGCGTGCGGTGCCGCTGGAAGCGGCGGAAAGCACGATAGTGAGGATCCTGCGTGAGCTCACCGGTGGCGATGCGGCGATGGGCAGGATGCTGCTGGATGAAGCGCATCAGGACTACATTGATGACTTGGCCGCATTGGGCATACAGCGACAGCGGCTCGATGCCCGGGCGCTGTCGCGGTTGGCACATCGCATCAAGGGTGGGGCCCGCATTCTGCAGGCTCAGAGCATTGTTGATGCCTGCTCGCAGCTGGAGCGCCTATGCGACGCATCGGTCCTGGACAGGGTGGCGATCACCGCTGCGGTGATGCTGGCCGAACGTGAATTGGAATTGCTGATCGGCGAGGTGGCGGCATTTCGCGAGTCAAGCAGCGCGCCGGCCTGACCGGCGTGGGTGCCGCGCTGGCAAGTAGCCAGCGGCGGCAATCAGGCACGTGCCAGGGACAGGAGACGTTCGGCAATGCGTTCCAGCGGCAGGACTTCGTCGACGGCTCCCAGCCTTACCGCGCTGCCCGGCATTCCCCAAACCACGCTGGTGGCTTCGTCCTGCGCCAGCGTGGGCGCACCGGCCTGCTTCAGCGCCATCAAGCCCCGCGCGCCGTCCTCGCCCATGCCTGTGAGAATGGCGCCGATCGCATTGGCGCCAGCACTCTGTGCGACCGAACGGAACAGGACATCTACTGCGGGTTTGTGCAGGTTGACTGGCGCGGTGTCGTCCAAACGGCAACGCCAGCGCGCTCCGTCGCGGATGATGCGCAGGTGCCGGCCACCGGCTGGCAGGTAGGCATGACCAGGCAGGATGGCTTCGCCGTCGGTGGCCTCGCGCACTGACATGGCGGAATGCTTGTCCAGCCGCTCTGCAAATGCCGTGCTGAAGCTGGCAGGCAGATGCTGGGTCAGCACCACGGCCGGCGCGTCGGCCGGCATGGATTCCAACACGACTCGGATGGCTTCAGTGCCACCGGCCGACGCGCCGATGGCAATCAGGCGGTCGGTGGTGCGGAAGCCGATGTTGGGTGGCGTGCTGGGCGCTATGGCCGGGCGGCGCAGCAGCGAAGCGGAGGCGCGTACGCGCGAGCGTGCGGCCATCTTGACCTTGCTGCAGATTTCCTCGGCGTAAGCGCCTAGGCCGCGTGCGATATCGATCTTTGGCTTTGCAACGAAATCCACCGCACCCAGCGCCAAGGCCTGCAGCGTGGTGTCGGCACCGCGTTCGGTCAGTGAGGACACCATCACCACCGGCAAAGGATGCAGGCGCATCAGGTTTTCAAGGAACGCCAAGCCGTCCATGCGCGGCATTTCCACGTCCAGCGTGAGGACGTCCGGGTTGAGTCGCTTGATCTTTTCACGTGCCAGCAGCGGGTCGGCCGCAGTGCCGACGACTTCGATGCCAGGGTCGGCAGCCAGCAGCTCGCTCAAGACTTGGCGCACCAGCGCCGAATCGTCGATTACCAGCACCCGGCAGGGCGGTTGCAACATCATTCAAACAACTCCACGCCGCCACTGACCGGTGTGCGCGACAGTTTGGCGCGGACCGCCGATTCAGCCGCCACCACCTCGGCGTCATGTGCATGCGGCAGGCGCTGCACCACCACGCGCCCAGTGATCGGGAAGAACCAGACCTTGCGGGGATGGATGCCGCACAGATCTTCGGCCACGACGGGAATGTGCTCGGCATGCAGGTAATGCCGAACGAACTCGGCATTGCGTGTGCCCACCGGATTGCTGGTAAAGCCCTTGAGTACGTTGGCGCCGCCAAACACCTTGGCTTCCAGTCGCTTGCGATTGGCGCCGCGCTTGAGCAGGTCGTTGATCAGCAGCTCCATGGCATAGCTGCCATAGCGTGCGGGCGCGCCATCGCCGATGTTGCCTTCCGGCAGAAGAAAGTGATTCATGCCGCCGATGCCGAGAATGGGGTCGCGGATGCACGCGGCGACGCAGGAACCCAGTGTGGTGGTCAGCGCGGTGTCGTCGTCTACCACCAGATACTGCGTGGGTAGCAGCTTGGCGGCAATCGTCTGGAAACGACTGTCGTGATAACGCATCACGTCATCGGGATATTTGTGCGTGGGTTTCATGCGCCGCTCCGGCGGGTACGGCGGTACAGGGTGCGGCCGCAGGGTTGGATCAGATCAGCGGCGTGCAGGTAATTTTCAGAGTGCCCGGTGTAAAGCAAGCCGTCATCGCCCATGTGCTCGACCAGGCGCGACAGGATGCCGCGCTGGGTGGGCTTGTCGAAATAGATCATCACATTGCGGCAGAACAGTGCGTCGAACGGACCGCTGACTTCGTAGCGGTTCGCCAACAGGTTTAGCGGGCGGAACTCGATGAGTGACCGCAGTGCCGGCACCACGCGACATTTGCCTTCATTGGGCCCGGTGCCGCGCTGGAAGTAGCGGCGTTTCAGTTCGTTGTCCAGCCCATTGATGCGATCCATGGAATAGACGCCCTGACTGGCCGTGGCCAGGACCTGCGTATCGACATCGGTGGCGAGGATACGCACCGGAGGCGTCATCGTGCCGAAGGTCTCACAGGCGGTGATCGCCAGGGAGTAGGGCTCCTCGCCCGTGGACGCTGCGCAGGACCATAGTTTCAGGGGCGCCTTGTGCGCGCGCAGCAGCAGTTCTTCGTGCAGCTTGTCGAAGTGGTGTGGCTCGCGGAAGAAAGAGGTGAGGTTGGTGGTGAGGGCGTTGGTGAACGCCTGCCATTCCTCACCGCCGTGTTTCTCCAGTTGATCGAGGTAATCCTTGAAGCTGCGCAGGCCGAGCGTGCGCAGGCGCCGTGACAGCCGCCCATACACCATGTCGCGCTTGGCGGGCACCAGTGCAATGCCGGCGCGTGCATGGATGAGCTCGCAGACGCGCTTGAAGTCGCGGTCATTGAACTCGAAGTCACGCTCGCCGTGGCCGATGCTCGACATGATGGTCTGTGCTCCTTTCAGCTGGCCAGTGCGAAATTGGCGTGCGTAGCGGTGGTGACCGCCGCATGACCCTGCTCAAGACGGAACACGGCCACTGCCTGGTCAAGCTGGTTGGCCTGTTCTTCCAGTGAGCGTGCTGCAGCGGTGGCTTCTTCCACCAACGCAGCGTTCTGCTGCGTGGTTTCGTCCATCTGCATGACGGTCTGGTTGACCTGCTCAATGCCCGCGCTTTGTTCCTGCGATGCGGCGGAAATCTCGGCCATGATGTCGGTGACGCGTTGCACGGAGGCTACGATTTCGCCCATGGTGGTACCAGCCTGCTGCACCAGCTGCGAGCCTTCGGCGACTTTGCCGACCGAGTCCTCGATCAGGCCTTTGATCTCTTTTGCGGCACCGGCCGAACGCTGCGCCAGCGAGCGGACCTCCGAAGCAACTACCGCAAAGCCACGGCCTTGTTCCCCCGCGCGCGCAGCTTCGACGGCAGCATTCAGGGCCAGAATGTTGGTTTGGAAGGCGATACCGTCGATCACCGAAATGATGTCGGCGATGCGGCGGGAGGAATGCTCGATCTGGCTCATGGTGGTAACCACCTCATCCACCACGGTACCGCCGCGCGACGCCACGCTAGCTGCACCGATGGCGAGCTGGTTTGCCTGGCGCGCGGAGTCGGCGTTCTGGCGTACGGTGGACGTCAACTCTTCCATTGACGCGGCGGTTTCTTCCAGATTGGCAGCCTGCATTTCAGTGCGGCGGGACAGATCGCTGTTGCCGGTTGCTATCTCGCCAGCCGCAAGGTTGATGCTGTCGGCCGATTGCTGGATACGCGAGACGATGCTCGCCAGCTGCGCGATGGTGCTGTTGGCATCATCGCGCATGCGCGCGAACACGCCCTGGAAATCCCCACGCATGGTCACGGTAAGGTCGCCGTCGGCCAATGCGCGCAACAGGCCTGAGATCTGACCAAGGTTGTCGTCACTGGTGCGCATCATCGTGTTCAGCGCACGCACCATTTCCAGAAAATCATGCTCAAAGCGGCTTTCATCGCCGCGCTGGGTGAAGTCGCCGGCGGCCGCTGCCGTGCCCAGGTGCTTGATCTCGGCATTGATGGCAGCCAGGTTCTGCTTGATGGTGGCCATGGTGTCGGTGATGACGCGTTTCTCGCCGGGTAGCGACGGCATGTCCTGGCTCAAGTCACCCACCGCATAGCGCTGCGCGATCTCGATGACCTGGTTGTTCATCTGGATGTGGCTAGCCACCAGCGTGTTGGTTTCAGAAACCATCACGCCGTAGTCGCCCGGGAATGCGTTTGAGTCAATGTGATAGCTGATGATGCCGGCATCGTGCTGGCGGGCCATTTCGTTCTGTGCGCTGATCACTGCGCGCAGCTGCTCCTGCATGCGTTGCATGCTGGTCAACAGCTGGCCGGTTTCATCGCGGCTGGGCGTCTCGATGGTGTTGTTCATGCGGCCCTGAGCAATGGCATTTGCCACGGCGGTGGCATTGCGCAGCGGCAGCACGATGCGGTTGCCGATGATCCAGCTAAGGCCAAGTACCAGCAGCACCAGGACGCCGCCGGCAGCGGCCATGGTGAATGTGAACTTCAATGCCTGTGCCTGCACGTCATCCATGTAAACGCCGCTGGAGACCACCCAGTTCCACGGTGCGTACAAGCCTGCATACGCCAGCTTGGCGACCGGCGCATCGTGGCCGGGCTTGGCCCAGGTGTAGGCCAGATAGCCACCGCCCGCACGGGCGAGCTGCACCTGGTCGTAGTACACGCGTATACCGTCGCCGCCACGGAAGTCCTTCATGTCCTTGCCGACCTTGTCTGCAAGGAACGGGTGCATCAGCAGCACATAGCTGGTGTCGTAGATGTTGAAGTAGTTGACGTCACCATCTGACCGCATGGCCTGCACGGCGGCGAGCGCCTGCTTCTGCGCATCTTCCTTCGTCAGTTCGCCGGCTTCCACGCGTTTGGCGTAATGGTCGAGCACGCCGTAGCTGAGCTCTACCTGGGTACGCAGCGCGTCCTTGCGGGTTTCGTACAGATCCACGTACTGCATGCGTGCCGCAATGACGGCCAGCAGGATCACGCCAATGGCGATCAGGATCGTCAGCAAGTTGAGCTTGCGGCGAACGGAGATGTTGGTGATGTAGTTCGACCAGAGGCGGTAGATGTTCATGGGAGCTGCGCTGCCGAGGCGCTGGACGGGGGAAGGTACCGCCTGTATCGGCCGCATTGGCGCCAAGTTGAGTGTCCCTATAAAGCACAACCCCGGCCGAAGCCGGGGTTGTGGGTGAGTCAGAACTCCTGCCAATCCGCGTCGGGCAGCTCGGCTACTGCAACCCTGCCAGGGTTGCGTCGGCGAGCTGCCGGTGCTGAAGCGGTGGGTTCCAATGCCTTGTACGGCGCGGGCGTGCGCATTGTCGATACGGGTGAAGCTGCCGGTGCAGCCTCGAAAGCCGCATCTTCGAGCTGGAACACCGACACTGCATGCGCCAGTTGTCCGGCCTGTTCTTCCATGGCACGGGCCGCTGCAGTGGCTTCTTCCACCAGCGCGGCGTTCTGCTGGGTGGTTTCATCCATCTGCACGACGGTCTGGTTGACCTGCTCGATGCCGGCCGACTGTTCCTGCGAGGCGGCTGAAATCTCCGCCATGATGTCGGTGACGCGCTGCACGGAGGCCACGATCTCGCCCATGGTGCTGCCTGCTTTCTTCACCAGTGCGGAACCGTCAGCGACCTTGCTGACTGAATCGTCGATCAGGCCCTTGATCTCCTTGGCAGCTCCGGCCGAGCGTTGCGCCAGCGTGCGGACCTCGGAAGCAACCACTGCAAAGCCGCGACCCTGCTCACCTGCACGGGCGGCTTCAACCGCTGCGTTCAGCGCCAGGATATTGGTCTGGAATGCGATGCCGTCGATCACCGAAATGATCTCGGCAATCTTCTTGGACGACTGCTCGATGCCGGTCATGGTGGACACGACCTGCTGCACCACATCGCCACCCTGCGAAGCCACCGAGGCTGCGCCGATGGCGAGCTGGTTGGCCTGACGTGCAGATTCTGCGTTCTGGCGCACGGTGGAGGTGAGTTCCTCCATCGAGGCGGCGGTTTCTTCCAGATTGGCGGCCTGCTGCTCGGTACGGCGCGACAGGTCGTTGTTGCCGCTGGCGATCTCGGTGGCAGCGGAGTTGATCGCTGTCGAAGAGTGCTTGATGCGGCCAACGATATCGGTCAGCTGATCCGCTGTGGCATTGGCGTCGTCACGCATGGTGGCGAACACACCTTGGTACTCGCCATGCATGCGCACGGTGAGGTCGCCGCGGGACAGTGCAGACAGCAGGGCCGAAATCTGTTCCAGGCTGCTGGCGTTGGCATCGAGCAGGGTGTTGAGCTGCGCAGCCAGTTGCAGGAAGAAGCCATCCTTGTCGTCGGTGCCGATACGGCCGCTCAGATCGCCGGCGGCAGCAGCTTCGATGACCTGCGCCACTTCCTTCTCCACCAGTGCTTCGGTGGTGCGGTCACGCCACTCCACCACATGGCCCACGCCCACACCGTTGTCGTCGCGGATGACCGAGATGGTCTGAGCGAACTCGGCATTGCCATAGCGTATTTCGCGCTTGGCGACGCCAGCCTTATGAAGTACGTCGAGAACCTTGTTATCCATTTCGCCACCATGTTCCAGCGCGGTGACGTGCTGGCCGATCAGCGGCTTGCTGGCATCGTAAGGCGTGCGCTCGGTTGCGATGTCTTCGTGATAGTTGGTGAGCGTGTCGAGCAAGGCGCGGTTGGCGTAGACGATCTCCAGCTGCGAGTTGGTCAGGTACACGCCGGTCGATGAGTAATCCAGGGCGGTGCGAATGCGCAGGTTTTCGTTGGCGACGATCTGCTCGGTTTCGATACGCTCGCGCAGGTCGCGCTGCATGCGCTGCATGGCACGCAGCAGGTCGCCTACTTCGTCGGCACGGGTGACATCAATCTGGCCATCCAGCTTGCCGCTGGCAACCTCGTTGGCCACGTTCACAGCGCCACGCATGGAGTTGACCAGGGAGCGGGCAAACAGCCACACCAGCAGCAGTCCGGCGCTAACGCCGACCAGCACGGCAATGATCGTCAGTACCGCCGACGCCGAATACGTATCGGCGGCCTGCTTGGCTGACGCCTGGGCACGGGCATTGTCATTGGCCGCCAAAGCCTGCAGTGCGTCGTAAGCCTTGCGATGCAGGTTGCGGGTTTCGCCGACGAAAGTATCGATGGCGTCGTCCGGCAGATCCAGCTCCAGCATCTCGGTGACCGCATCGTAGGAGGCCAGGGTTGTTTCCCAGTCACGCACAAATGCCTCGAACAGCTTCTTCTGCTCGGGGTTGTCGATCAACTTGGGATAGCTGGCAATGGTCTCGGCGATGTGCTGACGCAGTTCGGCTGAGCGTGTTTTGGCGTCGGCTTTTACGTCATCACTGGCGCGTACCAAGCTCTGATACGACGTATTGCGGTACTCACTGACCATGCCGCTGAGCTCGCCTGTGGCACGCAGGCTGGGCAAGCGGTTGCTGGCGAGGTCGGTGGTGACATCGTTGAGAGAGTACAGGCCGCGATAGGCGACGACGCCCTGCAACAGCATCACAAACAGTACGACGCCGAAGGTAAGCATCAGCTTCGGCTTCAGTTTGAGCGAATTGATCCACTGCATCTTGCTAGATCTCCGATGGCGGCTACCCGGTTGGCGGGTGCGGCGCAGCGCATGGCGCCGGCGGAGCCGGCGCAACGGCGGGCTGGATTACTTGATGTTTGCCAGCTTCAGGCCGGCCGGCGAGCTGACTTCAATCTCGGCGCGGGAGGAATCGCGCTGGATCCTGCCGATGACGCAGACAGTCTTGCCTTCCAGCGATTCCAGCGGGAAGGCGAACTTGCTGCGGTTGGCGCCAGAGATGCGGGCCGAGAAGGTGTGACGCGGGAACATGCCGCCCATATGCAGGAAGGTCGGCTGGCCTTCGGAGCCTTCTGCATAGCGCGCTTTTTCGACCTTGCCGCAAACCATGCCGTCTTTGCCGGCAAAGCGAGCTGCGTTTTCCGGCGGGATCATTTCCGCCGTATCGGCGCCAGCGTTGAAAGCTGCGGTAGCCAGGACGGCAGCCGAGAACAGCGGAAGCAGGTGCTTGTACATCTGAAATCTCCGAGAGGGCATATGTGGCCCGCAGGGAGGCGGGCATACATTGGCTATCGGCAGTCCTTGCCAGTGATTTAAGCCACAACTACGAAAACGTGATTGATGTCACTTTATTTCAGGCGGCGACTTCCTCGATGGCGGCGGATTGCCCGAGATCTGCGATGTCGAGCAAGGTTTCGATATCCAGCAGGATCAACATGCGGTCGTCCTGGGTGCCGATGCCCGAGATGAAGCGGGTATCCACGGCGGCGCCGAATTCGGGTGTCGGGCGGATCTGGTCGGCGTTGAGCGGGATCACGTCCGAGACGCTGTCCACGACGATGCCGACGACGCGGTCTTCGACGTTGAGCACGATCATCACGGTGAAAGCGTCATAGCGGGCTTCGTCCAGGCGCAGCTTCAGGCGCAGATCGATCACCGGCACGATGGTGCCGCGCAGGTTGATCACGCCCTTGATGTAGTCCGGGGCGTCAGGGACGCGGGTAACGGCGTCGTAGCCGCGGATCTCCTGCACTTTGAGGATATCCACGCCGTAGTGCTCGTTGCCGAGCGTAAAGCTGAGGTACTCGCCGCCTGTGCCTTCGGCGGAAGTGATGCGCGTGTCGTTCATGGCGGTTCCTGATCCTGGCGTGGGCCGGTGGCTGATGCACCGGTATCGGCGGCAGGGGCAGGGACTTTAGCGGCGGGGTGAGGGAGGCGAAGGAAACAGGCCGGTCGTGTGCTGTGGGCCTCAGCTTCCGCTGCGTCCTTCACTTGCCACGTGTTCCTTTTCACACACGACCGCCTCAGTCTCCGTTCGCACGCGCCTTGCGAAGGCGGTCGATGCGGAAGATGTAGCGTTGGATCAGGGTGTCGGCACCACGTGGCAGTTCGTCAAAACGCAGCCCTGCGCGGGTCATCTCTACGCCGTTGGCTTGTTTTTGCTGGCGCAGGTTGCAAGCCACCATGGAAGTAGTAATCGGCGGCGATTCGGGAATCTGGAGTACGCAGCCGTGGTAACGACTCTGCAGGTTGAGCAGGCCCTGGGGTGCAGGCAGCATCAGGGCAAGCCCGCCGGCGCTGATATCCAGCACGCGCCAGCGGCTGGGTTGGCCACCGTCGGGGTCGGGCAGCAGGCAATAGGGCGAGTCACCGACCGGTGTTTCCAGGCGATAGAACTCACGGCGCTGCAGGTGGTAAACCTCCTCTGGCAGCGGCGCCCAGAAGGCGATGTGTCCGTCGCGCTCAACGCGGCGAGGTTGCTGCAGCTGGAAGCGGACGGTGACCTTGTCCACCAGCCCGAAGCACAGCAGGGCGGCGGCGCTTTCAACCGTACGGTTGAGCGATGGCAGCGGGCTGGCATCGAGCAGCAGGCCGTGTTCGTCCACTTCCAGCACGGCGCTGGGGAAGGACTGGTCGCGGCCATCAGGATGCGCGTTGATCAACGAGCGCTGGTCGATCATGGACTGCAGCAAATGCCTGATCTGATGACGGTTCCGCACCATGTAGCGGTCGTCGGCATAGAGCTTGCCAGCGGCGTTGGAGGGATTCGGCTCGAAGGGTTCGTTTACGGACATGGGCACGCTTGCGATGGGCCGAAAGACCAGCAGATGGAAAAGAAGCCGCTGGAAACTGTGATAACGGCCGCCCTTTTTACATCTTTAGCCGGGCTATTACGACCCTGGCTTTCAGGCTATGGCTGGCAAGGTTTGAGTCGGTACCGACGTCGGGTGCCGTGCAGGGCTCCTCGAAACGGTGGGCGCGATTGTTTTCGCTTGTTGATGAGGCCATCAAAGCCCACTGCGTTGCCGCTACCGTTGACCGGAACAGAGCCCGGTCGCGCGCAAGAGGCCGGCAGCAGGCAGGCCGGAGAGTTTCCCGCCTGCCGCCGGCAATGGGTTTTTAGAACTCCTGCCAGTCGTTGCCGGTGGTTACGGGTGCACGTGGCGGTGCGCTGGGAATAGCGCGAAGGGCAGGGCGCGGACGTTGTGCGGGCTTGGCGACGCTGGCAGCGGCGCGGGCCAGGGAGGCGCTGAGCGAATCAGAGAGACGAAACTGTGCCACGGCATCGGTGAGTTGCTGTGCCTGGTCTTCCATCGAGCGCGCGGCGGCAGTGGCCTCTTCCACCAGTGCTGCGTTCTGCTGCGTGCTTTCATCCATCTGCATGACAGTCTGGTTGACCTGCTCGATGCCGGCCGTCTGCTCCTGCGAGGCCGCGGAAATGTCAGCCATGATCGTGGTCACGCGCTGCACCGAGGCGACGATGTCATCCATGGTGGTGCCGGCCCGGCGCACCTGCTGTGAGCCCTCGGAGACCTTTTGTACGGAGTCGTCAATCAGCGATTTGATCTCCTTGGCGGCTGATGCCGAGCGTTGCGCCAGCGTGCGCACTTCCGTGGCGACCACGGCAAAGCCCCGTCCCTGGTCACCGGCACGCGCTGCTTCCACTGCAGCGTTGAGGGCGAGGATGTTGGTCTGGAAAGCGATGCCGTCGATGACGCTGATGATGTCGGCAATGCGCTGCGAGGATTGCTCGATGGAGGTCATGGTGGTGACGACCTGGCTGACCACGTCGCCTCCCTTGGCGGCAACCTCGGCTGCTCCCCGTGCAAGCTGATCGGCCTGGCGCGCGTGATCGGCATTCTGGCGCACGGTGGAGGTGAGTTCCTCCATCGATGCGGCGGTTTCTTCAAGATTGGCCGCTTGTTGTTCGGTGCGGCGCGATAGGTCGCTGTTGCCGGTGGCGATCTCGCTGGCTGACAGACTGATGCTGCCGCTGGACGCCTGGATGCGCGAGACGATGGTGGCGAGCTGGTCCATGCTGGCATTGCCGTCATCGCGCATGCGGGAAAACACACCGTGGAAATCGCCTTCCATGCGCTGGGTCAGGTCACCCTGCGCGATGGCCTGCAGCAGTCGCGATAGATGGCCGAGATTGTTTTCTGTGGTTTCCATCAGTGAGTTGAGGCCGCCGACCATGTCGCGGAAGTCGTGTTCGAAATGCCCGACATCACCGCGCTGGCTGAAGTCGCCGATGGCGGCAGCGCCGGACAAACGTTTGATCTCGTTGTTGATCGCCGACAGGCTGGCTTTGGTGTTGTCCATGGCATCAGTGATGGCGGCTTTCTCGCCGGGCAGGCGGTCCATGTCCACGGACAGGTCGCCGCGCGCGTAGTGGCGCATCACTTCCACGACGCGCATCTTCACGCCGATGTGTTGGGCGACGACGGCGTTGACTTCGCGCACCATGCGCCCGTACTCGCCGGGGAAGCGGGCTTCGTCAATACGGAAGCTGATCTGTCCTTCATCATGTTCCCGCGCCAGCTCAAGCTGTGCGGCAATGACCGCCTTGAGCTGGCCTTGCATGCGTTGCATCGAGGCCAGCAACTGGCCGACCTCATCCTTGCGGGTGCTGTCGATGGTGCCGTCCAGGCGGCCGCTGGCCACGTCATCGGCAGCACGCAGCGCGCTGCGCAGTGGGCCCACGATAGAGCGGACGATGACCACGCCCATGATTGCTGACGACACCCCCAGCAGCAACATGAAGGCGAGAATCGCGTTGATGCTGTGTGCCTGCGTTGCATTGGTCTCGGCGGTTTCCCGATTCAGCGCGGAGACCACATAGCTGCTGAGCTTTTCGACATCCTGAAACAGGTCGCGACGCGCAATACGCGACTGATCATTGGAAATGGCCTGCGCGGCATCAAACTCGCCATTGGCGATGGCCTTGGCCATCAGCGCGTGAGCGTCGAAGTAGGCCTGTGTCGTTTGCTGCATCTTGGCGTGGAGGGCTTTCTGCTCGTCACTGGCAGGAAGTGCTTCGTACTGTTGACTGTGCTCGGCCAGCTTCTGCCGCTGTTCGGCAATGCGTTGGTTGTACTCAGCAACGAACTCGGGCTCGTGAAGGTGCGAAAGCTGTGAAAGCTCCGCGATACGGATTTCGGCAAGGTCGGCACGGATGCGGTCCAGGTATTGCACGGCGGGCATGTAGCGCGTGCTGACGGCATCCAGTTGCACGCTGGTTTGCTTGAGCCGCATGACGGCGAAACCAGCCATGGCAAGGGTTGCGACGGTGGTGAGAGTGAAAGCGATTGCCAGCTTTCGGGTGATCGTGAGGTTGCGTAAGAACTCCATCTCTTGCTCTCCGGATCGACTGCTGATGTGTGGTGCGGGGCGCGCGTCCTTGTCCTTCTTGAAAACGCCGCAGTGAGGCGTACGCATCACCGTGTTCAGCTGGTGAGGTCAGAGCTGGTATCGGCGCTTAGCTTGCGTCGCTGTAGGAAAATCGCGGCGAATATTCTGAAGAATTCAGCACAAGTGATCACTTACTGGTCACTTCAGTCATGTATCGAAACGGGACATCTACATAACGTGATGGGCTGCCGTAAGAGCCTGTGTTTTGTATCACTGAAATGCGTCCAGGCACGGAACCGGCATAGATCGTCGCTGCCCCTCGGCCAAAACGAAAAAGGCCCCGTCTTTGTCAGACGGGGCCGTTGAGCTACATGGGAAGCGTGTCGATCAGAATTCCTGCCAGTCCTCGCCATTGGCGACCATCGGCTCCAGGCGACGTGGCGCGGTGGCCATCCGTGCAGGACGATAGCTGGCTGATGGCGTAGCGGCCGCAGCGGGCTTGGTGATGGCGATCACCGCGGAAGGCCGCGACGTTGAGGTCACCCGGAATGCGGCGACCGCTTCGTTGAGCAGCAGCGCTTGTTCTTCCATCGCACGCGCAGCGGCGGTGGCTTCTTCCACCAGCGCGGCATTCTGCTGGGTGGTTTCATCCATCTGCACCACGGTCTGGTTGACCTGCTCGATGCCGGCCGACTGTTCCTGCGAGGCGGCTGAAATCTCCGCCATGATGTCGGTGACGCGCTGCACCGAGGCGACAATCTCGCCCATGGTGGTGCCGGCCTGATGCACCAACGCCGAACCTTCGCCGACCTTGTCAACGGAGTCTTCGATCAGTCCCTTGATCTCCTTGGCGGCAGCTGCCGAACGCTGCGCGAGCGTGCGTACTTCCGAGGCGACGACGGCAAAGCCGCGGCCCTGTTCACCTGCGCGGGCGGCTTCCACCGCAGCATTCAGCGCCAGGATGTTGGTCTGGAACGCGATGCCGTCGATCACCGAGATGATCTCGGCAATCTTCTTGGACGAGGCTTCGATACCACTCATGGTGGTAACGACCTGCTGGACAACATTGCCGCCCTGACTGGCGACGCCGTGCGCGCCGATGGCGAGCTGGTTGGCTTGGCGAGCGTGCTCGGCATTTTGACGCACGGTGGAAGTCAGCTCTTCCATCGAGGCGGCGGTTTCTTCCAGGTTGGCGGCCTGCTGCTCGGTACGGCGCGACAGATCGTTGTTGCCGGTCGCGATCTCGGTGGCTGCCAGGTTGATGCTGGATGCCGCATTCTGGATACGGCCGACGATGCTGGCTAGCTGGTCAACGGTGGCGTTGGCATCATCACGCATCAGTGCGAAGACCCCATTGAACTGGCCGTCCATGCGCACCGTAAGGTCGCCCTGCGCCAGTGCCTGCAGCACCTGAGATACCTTGGCCAAGTTGCCGTCAGCGGTTTCCATCAGGTGATTCAGTCCGCTCACCATGTTGCGGAAATCGTACTGGTAACGGTCCAGTTCGCCGCGCTGGGTGAAGTCACCGGTAGCGGCGGCGCTGGCCAGTCGCGTGATTTCGGTATTGATCGAGGACAGGCTGGCCTTGATGCCATCCACGGCCTCGGTCATCACGGCGCTCTCGCCGGGCAGGCGGTCGATATCCAGGCTCATGTCGCCAATCGAGTAACGCTTCAGGACGTCCAGCATATGCAGGATGGTCTTCACCTGCGAGGCCACCAGATCATTGGTGGCGTGGATCATCTGACCGTACTCGCCGGGGAATGCACTTTCGTCCATGCGGTAGCTGATGGTGCCTGCGTCGTGCTGGCGGGCCATTTCCCCCTGTGCGGCAATCACCGCCTGCAACTGCGTCTGCATGCGCTGCATCGACGACAACAGCTTGCCTACTTCATCTTTGCGCGAGGTGTCGATACGGCGGTCAAGCTTGCCGATAGAAACATCGTCCGCCACGCGAACGGCTTCTTCGAGCGGAACCATGATCGCGCGGATGATCGCCCAGGCCAGCAGGGCTGCCAGCACCAAGGCCAGTGCCAGGACGATGAACACCGCGATAAGCGAACGGTCGTGCGCCTGCCTGGATTCGGCGGTCTGCTGGGTCAGCTGTGTCTGGTTGTACTGCGACAGTTGCTTGAGCTGATTGAACAGATCGCGACGCAACGTGCGTGATTCGTCGCTGGAAATGGTGCGGGCGGCATCGAAGTCTTCCAGCGCGATGGCTTCGGCGATTCGCTCGTGTGCACCAAAATAGGCAGCGCGCAGTGCCTTTACCTTGTCGTACAGGTGCTGCTCTTCCTTTGTGCTTGCCGTCTCGATGCTGTCGTAGGCTTTTTCTTCTGCTTCGATCAGGGCGCGCGTAGCC
Source organism: Stenotrophomonas sp. Iso1 (assembly GCF_027497995.1). Classification (GTDB taxonomy): domain Bacteria; phylum Pseudomonadota; class Gammaproteobacteria; order Xanthomonadales; family Xanthomonadaceae; genus Stenotrophomonas. Next base: position 798,919 of record NZ_JAODBT010000002.1, read on the forward strand.
GCCAAGCGCTTGTCGTAATCGGCCAGCTGCGTCGCGTCGCCCTGATAGTTCAACTGGGCCTGTTCGAAAGTTCGGAATTCACCCAGCTGAGCGCGCATTTCGCCAAGGTGTTGCACGGAGGGCATCCAGTTGTTGCTGACTTGTTCGAGCTGAAGTTCGGCCACATCCAGGCGCCATACCGAAAACAGGCCCAGCAGCAGCGTGAGTAGACCGGTGGAACAGAAAGCCACCAGCAGCTTCCGCGTGATTGACAGGTTCTGGAACCATTTCATTGCAGGCGCCTCCATCGGCATTTCGCGCTACACAGGCCCGTTGCACCTGTGGAAGTTTCGGTTGATTGAATGTGGCGGCGGGGGCGCCTTGGTGGTCCGGGAACCACGACGTGCTGAGGTATCGGCGACCGGTGAGGGTTCTTGAGCGACTGAGAGACGGGCTGCTGAACGACGTTCAGGAGCGAGGTCGGAGCATGATTGGCGATGCGAAAATACTTGGCTGACGACGCGTTTTTCCCTTGCCCTTTGCGGGGAAGGAGGGCATTGCTACGGCCGCACATTGCGTGCTGCACCCAGGCGGCTCTTCTGCATGCCGGGCAAGATGAAATGCCTTGTGAGCTATTGGCGCCGCGCCGGTTCCAGAGCGGCTTTGCTTTGACGCAGGGCGCTGGAAAGGTACTCAAACAGCTGCACGGATCAACCGTTCAGAGGCCGCGCCCTGTTTCTCCATCGCGGGGAGGGCGGCCCTCATCCATCCTTTCTGGCGCACCTTCTCCCGCCGATGGGAGAAGGATGCCGCCGAACATTTCCAGTGACTCGGGGAGTGTCAGCGGCAGCTAGATGCGGGACTGCATCAAGCTGCTTGCGGCATGCGCAACGAGCGCACCAATCCACCAATATCGACGATCAATGCGACGCGACCGTCACCAAGGATGGTGGCGCCGGACACACCGCCGATGCGGCGGTAGTTGTTCTCGATATTTTTGACCACTACCTGCTGCTGGCCGAGCAGTTCGTCCACTTCCAGCGCAATCTTCTGGCCATCGCTTTCGACTACCACCACCAGCGGATCGCCATGGCTGCTGTCGCGATAGCCGTAATGCTGGCCCAACGCCAGAATCGGCAGGTACTCGCCACGCACACGCAGCACGCGGCCTTCGCCACCCATGGTGCGGATATCTTCGGCCTGCGGCTGCAGTGCTTCCAGCACGTAGGCCAAGGGCAGGATCAGGGTTTCGCCAGCCACCGAAACGGTCATGCCGTCGAGAATGGCCAGTGTCAGTGGAAGGCGAATTAATACGCGGGTGCCCGCGCCGGTGCGGCTTTCCAGCTGTACTTCGCCGCCAAGTGCCTGGATATTGCGGCGGACCACGTCCATGCCCACACCACGACCGGACAGATCGGTGACTGCATCGGCAGTAGAGAAGCCCGGTTGGAAGATCAGGTCCCACACTTGCGAATCGGTGGGGTTGTCCGGCACGTTGAGGCCGCGTTCGAGCGCTTTGGACAGGATTTTTTCGCGGTTCAAGCCGCGGCCGTCATCGCTGACTTCAATCACGATATGACCGCCCTGATGTGACGCTGCCAGGGTGATCGTGCCGGTTTCTTCTTTGCCGGCGTCACGACGCACGTCCGGCATTTCCAGGCCGTGGTCGATGGAATTGCGGACCAGGTGCACGAGAGGGTCAGCGATCTTTTCGATCAGGCCCTTGTCCAGCTCGGTGCCTTCGCCGATGGTGCGCAGGCGCACCTGCTTGCCGAGGCGACTGGAGAGGTCACGGACCAGGCGCGGGAAGCGGCGGAACACCGCATCCACGGGCAACATGCGCACGCCGATGACCGCTTCCTGCAGGTCGCGCGTATTGCGCTCCAGCAGATCGAGGCCGGCGAACAGCTGTTCGGCATGAACCGGATCCAGCCCACCGGAAACCTGCTTGAGCATGGCCTGGGTGATGACCAGTTCGCCCACCAGATTGATCAGTGCATCGACCTTGTCGACGCTGACGCGGATTGAGGATTCGGCTTCGTGCGCAGGGGCACCGTTTGCGGCGGGCTTGGAGGCTTCGGCCGTAGCGACGGCCACAGGCACCGGTTCAGGCTGTGGGGTTTCAATGGCCAGGCTCGGTGGTGCGGCAGGGCGGATGTCCAGCTCGCAGTCGTCCACGACCCAGGCGAAAGTGTCTTCGATGCGGCTGCGCGGCACTTTGCCGACCAGGCCCAGATCCCACGCCAGGTAGGCTTCCAGCGGATCGAGCTGCTCGAAGGAGGGCAGACGTTGCATGCGTGGTTCGACATGCAGGGAGCCCAGCGTTTCCAGCTCGCGGATGATACGCAGCGGATCGTTGCCACTCATGAACAGCGAGGGTGCCGGCGCGAAGCCGATTTGCCACGCATCCGGCGTGTCATCTTCCTTGGCGGCCGCAACCGCGGCGGCGGGTGCAGGCGCTTCACCGGACAACACCGCCTGCAGGCGATCGGTGACAGCCTTCACTGCCGCCGGATCAGCCGCTTGGCCGTGCTCGGCTTCGCGCAGAAGGGCACGAAGCACGTCCACCGAGGCGAGCATTGCATCGACGGCATTGCCGGCCAGTGCGCGCTTGCCGGAACGCAGTTCGTCCAGCAATGTTTCAAGCACATGAGTGAGGCTTGCGATTGCATCGAAGCCAAACGTGCCGGCGCCACCCTTGATCGAGTGGGCGGCGCGGAAAACGGAGTTGATGATCTCCGGGTCCTGCGCGCCGTCTTCCAGGGCAAGCAGGCCGGCTTCCATCGCATCCAGCCCTTCACGGCTTTCTTCAAAGAAGGTGGCGTGGAAGCGTTGCAGGTCCATGCTCATCGGCGCGGTATCCGTTGGTAAGGCAGGTAGGGCTGATCAGCCCAGGACTTTCTGGACGGTGGCGACCAGTTGCTCGGGATTGAATGGCTTGACCAGCCAGCCGGTGGCGCCAGCGGCCTTGCCCTCGGACTTCTTGTCAGCGGCCGATTCGGTGGTGAGCATCAGCATTGGGGTGAACTTGTAGTCCGGCAGCTGGCGCAGTTCGCGAATCAGCGAAATGCCGTCCATGTTGGGCATGTTCACGTCAGTCACCACCGCATTGAAGCGCTGGCCCTTGGCGCGGCCCAGGGCGACGGCGCCGTCTTCGGCTTCTTCAACCGAAAACCCGGCCGAGGTGAGGGCAAAAGAGACCATCTGGCGCATTGACGCCGAGTCGTCTACCACCAGGATTCGTGCGCTCATGCAGCGTTCTCCACAGATTTCGTTGTGTCAGGGGTTGCTCCCAGACCCAAGGTCTGGAGCACGCCGAGCAAGCGCGCGGCGTCATGGAAGGTTGCGGTTGCGTTGTCAAAGACGGTGGCATGGCCGGCCTGTCGGCGGGCCAGCACGAAGGCACAGAGCACCTGCATGGCTGCGGTGTGTATCCGCGAAACCTCGCTGGCGTCCACACGCAGTTCACCGCCTTGGCCAAGGTGCAGGGCCAATTGCTGTTTCAACTCGCTGGTGGTCTCGATGCCGAGATCCTGCAACAGCGCCACAGTGCTCATCGTCGCTCCGGACAAACGTTACTGGGAGGTTTAGCGGCGGTGTGCCGGGGATCTTTAGGGCGTGTAGGGAAAAGGGAGAGAGAGTGCCAACCGCTGCACGGTTTGGCGCTTGCCTCTCCCTGACATGTAGCGAAGAGGAGGCGGGGAGGAGATTTCGTTGGCTGCAGGGAGCAAAGGACAAAGGACAGCCTTCCTCCAAACCTCCCCAGCGTTGGGCGCGAGGGAAGGGCGAGATCGTCGCTATTGCCCTTGGTGCGGGGCCTCACGCCTCTCCACATGCTCCCACTTCACTGCAACAGCCGCGTCGCATCCAGCAGGATCATCGGCTGGCTGCCGACGCGGGCGATGCCGCGGAACAACTCGTTGGATATCTGGCAGATGCGGGCGGTGTCGGGTGGCTCGATCTGGGAATCGGTGAGGCTGGCGACGTCTTCCACCGCCGATACCCGCAGGCCCAGGACTTCGCCGTTCTCTTCCAGCACCACGATGCGGGTCTGGGGATCTTCCGCTGTGGCCGCCATGTCAAGGTGCAGGCACAGGTCCATTACCGGTACCACCTGACCGCGCAGATTCATGATGCCGAGCATTGATGCATCGGTGCCACGCAGGGCCAGTAGCGGTACCGGCAGCACCACTTCCTGCACCTTCAGCAACTCCAATGCATAGGTCTGTTGACCGCAACGCAGGCGCAGCCAGCGCGAGGCCCGTTCACTAGCGCGGCGCTGCTGGGGACCGTTGGCGGTATGGGCCTGCGCCTGCAGCTCCTGCCAGCTGTTGGGCCGGGCAGCGCCGGGCTGCGCTCGGGCGGTGGGCGCACGTGCCATGGGGGGAATGGGCGTGGGAAGCGGCGGAGTCACACCGGCAGCGACATCAAACGCGCTCTGCAGTGCCGGACTGTCGGCATGCGCCAGTTTGGCGCTCTCTGCCGGGCCAGTTTCGTAGATAACTTCGTCAGGCAGGTCGTCCCAAGTGGGTTCGGGCGTGTTGCCTGCGGCGGTATCTGCCAATGCCAGGGGAACTTCAGCCGGAACGTCATCCCAACTGGGTTCTGCCGAACTCTCCGGCTTGCTCTGCATCGCAGCCAACGCTTCCTCGAAAGCTGCTTCCAGCTCGGCGCTGTCGCCGGGCACGTTGGCCAGGGCCGTGGGCAACGTCGCCGGCTTGACGGCAGCGACCACGGGAGCCGGCATGGCCTCAGCCAAAAGTTCGTCGAGGTAGTCGTCTAGAGCCGCGGTGCTCATGCGGCCTCCCGTTCCAGCGCCCGACCATCCTCGCTCAGGATCCACTCCAGCGCGCGACGGTAGGCGGCGTGACCGCGGCCCGGATAATCATCGCCCTGAATCGGTTGCGTGAGCCCGGCGGCATGGCTGATACGGGTGTCCACTGGAATGGCGTCTTCCCAGACGCGGGCACCGTGCCGGTCCTGCATCTGCTTGAGGGTTTCGTTGCCGGCGCGGGTGCGGCGGTCGAACAGGGTGGGCAATACCGAGATCGGCAGGGCGCGCTTGCGCGAGCGTTCCACCATTTCACCGGTGCGGACCATACCGTCGAGGCCGTGCAACGCCAGCGGTTCGGCCTGGGTGGGGATGATCAGGCGGTCGGCAGCGGCCAGTGCATTGATCATCAGCAGGCCAAGTGTGGGCGCACAGTCCAGCAGGATGTAATCGTGGCGTTCGCCATGACGTGCGAACGCCTGTTGCAAGGCCAGGCCAAGGCCGGGCTGGTTGGCGCTTCGCCGTTCCAACGTGGCCAATGAGGCCTGCGCGCACAGGTAATCCAGGCCCGGGATATCGCTGGCATGTGCCAGGCCGGAAATCTCGTGCGGTGGTGTGGCGAACAGCTCCTGCACGCCCTGCGGCACGGGCTCCAGCGGTACGCCGAAGGCGCGGGTAAGCGAGGAATGGGGATCCAGGTCGATCAACAGCACCTTGTGGCCGCGCGCGGCCAGGCCGCGACCAAGCGACAGCGTGGTGGTGGTCTTGCCGACGCCACCTTTCTGGTTGGCAATGGCCCAGATACGCATCAATGAACTCCTTCGATGACAGCAGGCACCGCGCCCGTGGCGACGGACGCGCCGCCTGTCGGTGTCGCAGTGTCGGTGCGGGTGCTGGCGGTGGTGTTGCCAACGCCCGGCAGGTCGGCGGCCGCCGCGGAGTCGGCCAGGATGATGACCATCACCCGCCGGTTGCGATTGCGGCCTGCAGGTTGATCGTTGCTTTCGCGTGGGCGGAATTCGCCATAGCCGACCATCGCCAGCCGCGCCGGTTGTACGCCGTGGTCGGCGAACAGGTGCACCACGCTGGCCGCACGGCCGGCAGACAATTCCCAGTTGGACGGAAACTGCGCGGTGGCGATGGGCAGATTGTCGGTGTGGCCCTCTACGCGTACACCATTGGGCGCATCGAGCAGCACATCGGCCAGCTTTCCCAGAGTGTCACGGGCGCCGACATCAAGTGCGGCCGAGCCGGTGCTGAAGAGGATGTCGCTGTTGATTTCCACTTCGAGCCAAAGCTCGGTGCGGCGTACGGTGATCACGCCCTGCTTGACCAGTGGTGCCAGCGCCGAACTCAGGCGGTCGGCAATCTGGTTCAACTGGCGCTCGGCGCGTTTGAGTTGCTCCTGGTTGTGCGCCGACACTGGCATGCGCATATGCGATGCCATCGACGGGAGCTGGGTGGGATCGGACATGGCACCGCCGGTCATGCTCGGCGAACGGATCACCGATGGCGTGTCATGGCCGCCACCCTGGATCTGCATGTTGCCGACCTGCACCTGGGTAATGGTGCGCGGCGCACCGCCGAAAGCGGTGGACAGCGAATCGGCCATCACCCGGTACTTGCCCTCATTGAGCGACGAGATGGCATACATCACCACGAAAAAAGCGAGCAGTAAGGTCATCAGATCGGCATAGGGGATGGCCCATGCTTCGTGATTGCCGTGCTCTTCGTGGCGCTTGCGACGTGCCATGGCTCAGTTCACGAACCCGGCAAGGCTGTTTTCGATGTTGCGCGGGTTCTCGCCCTGGGCAATGGCGATCAGGCCTTCGATGACCATTTCGCGCTCACGGGTGGTGTGGGCGATCACGCCTTTGAGTTTGGCTGACACCGGCAGAAACAGCAGGTTGGCCGAGGCGATGCCGTAGATGGTGGCAGTGAAGGCCGCGGCGATACCGTGGCCAAGTTTGCTTGGGTCGGCCAGGTTCTTCATTACTGCGATCAGGCCGAGTACTGCGCCGATGATGCCCAGCGTTGGCGCATAGATGCCCATGCCCTCAAACACCTTGGTCGCGGCCAGATCCTGCTGTTCCTGGCTGCCCAGTTCGATTTCCATCATGTGCCGGATGGTGTCTGGCTCCACGCCATCGACCACCAACTGCAGGCCCTTGCGGATGAAGGCATCGTCCTGCATGTCCACCTGCGGCTCCAGGCCCAGCAGGCCCTGGCGGCGGGCGATGTTGCTCCAGTCCACGATCTGTTGGATCAACGCGCGACGATCGGTGGCAGGCGGTTTGACCACCCAGCGCACGATCTTGAAGGCATGCTTGAACACGGCCGGCGAGGTATGCAGCAGGATCGCGGCGAGGGTGCCGACGATCACGATCACGAAGGCGGCCGGCGACCACAGCGAGGACAGGCCGGCACCTTTGAGGATGCTGCCGCCCACCAGTGAGAGCAGGGCGAGGAAAAGTCCAATGATGCTGAGTCGGTCCATGGTGTTGGATATCGGCCTGGTGAATGCGGTCTTGAGTTTGGGAGGCTTCAAGCCCCTCGCACTCAAGCGGGGGAGGGGTTGGGGTGCGGGGAGGCTTCTAGCCAACAAGCCCCTTACCCGTCCTTTTGGCGCCCTCTCCCGTATACGGGTGAGGGGAACGGCGGCTTCTCAGCCCGCGTCATGTGGTGCGCGATTGCTTACCCCTGGCCACCACGCAGGCCATCCACGTCGAGAATCAGCGCCATGCGTCCGTCGCCGATCAGGGTGGCGCCTGCATATCCGCGCAACCCTCGCAGCGCGCGCGGCAGGGGTTTGATGACCACTTCCTCGCGGCCGCGTACCTGATCGACCACCAGCCCGAACCGGGTTTCACCCATCTGCAGCACCACGATCGTCAGCAACGTCGTGGGCATCGGAGTGACACCGAGCCATTGGCGCAGGTCCAGCAATGCCAGCGTGTGGGTTTTGCGGTCGAGCACGGCGCGGCCGTCGAACCAGCCCAGCGAGGTGGCGGGTGCATGCAGCACTTCCATCACGCGCGCCAAAGGCAGGGCATAGACGTCCTCGCCAGCCTGCACCAGCAGCGTGGGCAGAATGGCCAGCGTCAACGGCACGCGGATCAGGAAGCGGCTGCCACGGCCCAGTTCGGATTGGATCTGGATCTGCCCGCTGAGTTCGCGGATGCGCGATTGCACGACATCCATGCCGACGCCGCGTCCGGAAATATCGGTGACCTGCTGCTTGGTCGAAAAACCGGGCAGAAACACAAGGTGCAGACATTCCTCGCTGGTCAGGCGAGCGGCGGCTTCGGGATCGATCAAGCCCTTCTCGCGGGCCTTGGCGCGCAGGCGCTCCGGGTCGATACCCGCGCCGTCGTCCTGCACTTCGATGCTGACGTAGTCGCCTTCCTGTTGTGCGGAAAGCCGCACGCGGCCCATGCGCGATTTGCCCTGGGCTTCGCGCAGGTCCGGCATTTCCACGCCGTGGTCGATGGCATTGCGGACCAGATGCACGAGTGGGTCAGCCAGCGCTTCGACCAGGTTGCGGTCCAGCTCGGTGTCAGCACCGATCAGTTCCAGGTCCACTTCCTTCTGCAGTGAGCGAGCCACGTCGCGCGCCACCTTGGGGAAGCGCGAGAACACTTTGCCCACCGGCTGCATGCGGGTGCGCATCACCGCCGATTGCAGGCGGGCGGTGGCGATATCCAGGGTGGATACCGCACGGTCGAGTTCTTCGTCTTTCAGGCGTGTGCGCAACGTCTTGAGACGATTGCGCGACAGCACCAGCTCGCCGATCAGGTTGACGATGGCATCCAGACGTTTGGTGTCCACGCGCACGGTCTGCTCAGGCTCGGCAGCCTTGGCTGCCGCTGCTTTAGGCGCAGTCGCAGGCTTGGCAGGCGTAACGGCTTCAGTAACCGGTGCCGCATGCACTGCGCCCGGTGCAGCACCACCATGCAACTGATCGAGCAGTGCTTCGAATTCGTCCTCGCTGATCAGCGCGTCATCCACCTTGGCCGGCACAGCGCCCGGCACGGTGCCGCCATGCAGTTGGTCGAGCAGGGCTTCAAACTCGTCTTCGCTTATCAGGTCACTGCCTGCGTTGACCGGCGCAGTCGTTGCAACCGGTGCGGTGCTGACATCGAACTGGGCAATCAGCGTTGCCGGGGCATGTTCCGGATCGGTGCCATTGGACACGGCATCAAGCATCGACTGCAGCCAGTCCAGCGATTGCTGGGCTGCGTCGAAGTGATGCGCCTGCAGTTCTGCCTTGCCGGCGCGGGCCATGCCCAGCGTTTCTTCGGCGGCGTGGCACAGCTCGACCATTGGTGTGATCGCCAGAAAACCAGCGCCACCTTTGAGCGTGTGGAAGCCACGGAACACGGCGTTGAGTTGGTCGCTGTCCTGCGGCGCCTGTTCCAGGGCCACCAGTTGTTCGCCCAGCCGGTCGAGGATCTCCTGCGCTTCGAGGATGAAATCGGCGGCGATGTCGTCGGCAAAGGCGCTCATGACTTACAGCCCCAGGTCCGATAAGAGGTCGTCGGCGTCGTGCTGTGAAACCGCGTGACGGTCCAGGCCCTTGAGCGCCGGCCCGGCCAGACCCGGATTGCGGGCTTCTTCTTCCGTTGGCGGCAAACCCAGGGCGCCGAAGCCCTCGTGCACACGGCGCACGATGCCGACCACGCGGCGGATGATCTGCCCGGTGAGGTCCTGGTAGCTCTGTGTGAGCGCCACTTCGGTGAGGTTGTGGCGGATGCGGTCGAGCAGTTGGTCTTGATCCGGGTTGAGGCCTTCTGCGCGCAGACGTTCGGTCAGCTCGCGGCATTCCTCGGCCAGATCCAGGGTGCGATGGGTGGCCTGTTCGGTCATCTGCACGACGTGGTCCAGACGTGCGCAGGCATCGTCCAGTTCGCCGGCTTCGGACGGTACGCTCGGCAGTTCGCCCAGCGCTTGCCCCAACTCGCGGGCCAAGCGACCCAGGCCGGCCATCATCGGTTGCGTGCGCGCTGCGGCCAGCGCGTCGATTTCCCGCCGCCAACTGGCTTCGTCACCGTTTTCCAGCGCCGCCAACGCATCCTGCAGGCGCTGCACCAGGGCCGACTTGTCGCTCAACGCTTCGGCGTGCAGGTCCATCAGGCGCTCGCTGCCAGGCGTTCAAAAATCTTGCCGAGCTTTTCTTCCAGCGTCTGTGCGGTGAACGGCTTGATGATGTAGCCGTTCACGCCGCACTGGGCGGCTTCGATGATCTGCTCGCGCTTGGCTTCGGCGGTGACCATCAATACCGGCAGGGTCTTGAGTTTGGCGTCGGCACGGATGGCCTTGAGCAGCTCGATGCCGGTCATCACCGGCATGTTCCAGTCGGTGACTACGAAATCAAACGGCTGGCTCTGCAGCAGGGCCAGCGCAGCATGCCCGTCCTCGGCTTCGGCAGTGTTGGTGAAGCCCAGATCGCCGAGCAGGTTCTTGACGATGCGACGCATGGTCGAGAAGTCGTCAACGATCAGGATGCGCATGTTCTTGTTCAAAGGATGTTCCTCTTCATGGTTCCCCAAGGCCGGCGTCAGCGGCCTCGAAACTCTTCAGCCGGCCGCGTAGACGCAGCGTGGCCTGGCCGTGGATCTGGCAGACGCGCGACTCGCTTACGCCGAGTACCGCGCCGATTTCTTTCAGGTTCAATTCCTGCTCGTAGTACAGCGAGAGCACCAGTTGTTCGCGTTCGGGCAGCAGCGCGATGGCCTTGCCCAGCTCGGCGCCGAATTGGCTGCGTTCGAGCATCTGCTGTGGGGTAGGGCCGCCGGTGGTCGGGGTGTCCAGCTCGCCGTGGTCTTCGATGCGCGATTCCAGGCTCAACACCTGGCCGCGCGAGGCGTCTTCAATCAGCCGCATGTATTCGGGCAGCGGGATTTCCATTGCCTCGGCCACTTCGCTGGCGCTGGCGGTGCGGCCACTGGCTTGTTCCAGGCGTCGGATGGTAGCGGCGGCGTCGCGGGCACGGCGGTGCACGGAGCGCGGTACCCAGTCGCCACGGCGGATCTCGTCGATCATCGAGCCACGGATGCGGATGGACGCGTAGGTCTCAAACGAGGCGCCCTGTTCTGAATCGTAGCTGCGCGAGGCTTCTATCAAGCCCATCATGCCGGCCTGGATCAGGTCATCAACCTCGACACTCGCCGGCAGGCGCGCTGCCAAATGGTGGGCGATGCGGCGTACCAGATCCGCATGGCGGGCGATGCAGTCATTGGCGGCGTTGCGCTGGACTTCCCGGTATTGGGCTGCGGCATTCATGCGCTCACCTTCTGCTGGAGGATGCGTTCCAGGAAGAACTCGACGCCGCCGCGCGGTGCGGTGGGCGCCTGCCAACGGGCAGTGCGACGGGCGATCTCCTGGATCGCCAGCGACGCCGGGGCCGAGGGATAAAGCTTCACTACCGGTTGCTGGCGCTGCACCGACAGGCGCAGCCAGTCGTCCTGCGGCACGCAGCCCAGGTAGTTGAGCGAAACATCAATCAGGAACTTCTCGCAGACGCGCACCAGTTTTTCGTAGAGGGCGCGGCCTTCGTTGGGATCGCGGGCCATGTTGGCCACCACCTGGACGCGGTCCACGCCACGTTCGCGCGAGAGCACCTTGATCAGTGCATAGGCATCGGTGATGGAAGCGGGTTCGTCGCAGACCACGACCACGGTGTCCTGTGCGGCCTGGCAGAACGTCAACACGCTGTCGGTGATACCGGCGGCGGTGTCGATGATCATCACGTCCAGATCGCGCTCCAGCTCGGAGAACACATTGACCAAGCCGACATGCTCAGCGGGTTGCAGCTCGGCCATGTGGCGGCGGCCCGACGCGGCCGGCACTACCAGCACGCCGTTGGGGCCTTCAACGATGACTTCTTCCAGCGTGCAGCGCCCGGCGACCAGGTCGGCCAGGGTGTGCTTGGGGTGCAGGCCGAGCACCACGTCGATATTGGCCAAGCCAAGGTCGGCGTCGAGCAGCAGCGTGCGTTTGCCCATGCCTGCCAGTGCCACGGCCAGATTGGCCGAGACATTCGTTTTGCCCACGCCACCCTTGCCGCCAGTGACGGCGATGGTGCGCACCGGGCCCGCAGGATCGCGCCGGGTGGCCGATAGCGGGAAGGTGTGGGTCAGCTTGGCGTACTCACGCGACTGCATTGTTCAACTCCGGATTGCAGGGCATATCGGCCGCGCGCCGCAAATCTTCAAGGCGAAGTACAAGATTGGCTGCCGAAGCCCGGTGCAGGTCTTCCGGGACGTCCTGGCCGTCGGTCACCCAGGTGATCGGCAGGCGGTGGTCCACGGCCACTGACAGGGCCGATCCGAAGCGGCCGGTCTCATCCAGCTTGGTCAGCACCAGGCCCTGCGGGTTGGCGGCGCTGAAGCGGCGCACCACTTCGTCCATGTCCTGGAAGGAGGTGTTGGCTGGCAGTACCAGCAACGTGCGGATCTGGCCGGCAGCGCGCAGCCACTGCAGCTGGGCGGTGAGGGCGCGGTCGCGTTGGCCCAGGCCGGCGGTGTCGATCAGCACCAGCTTGTAGTCGGCCAGGCGTTCCAACAGCTGGTTGAGGTTGGTGCTGCTATTGGCCTCGTGCACGGCGATGCCGAGCTGGCGGCCGAAGCCGTACAGTTGCTCGCGGGCGCCGATGCGCTGGGTGTCGGTGGTGACCAGGGCCACGTCGCGGGCGGCGTGGGCATCGGCAAAGCGGGAAGCCAGCTTGGCGATGGTGGTGGTCTTGCCGGCGCCGGTGGGGCCAACCAAGGCGATCACACCACCGGTTTCGATGGGGTCGATGGGCGCAACCGGCAGCTTGCGGGAGATAAGACCCAGCATCAGGCCACGGGCGCGGGCCGGTTCAAGGTCGGCGGGGATCTGCATGACCACGTCACGCGCCAGACCAGCGTCGAAGCCGTATTCGTCCATCAGATCCAGCGCATTGCCACGGACCGCGCTGCCACGCAGGCGTTCGTCAGTGAAGCGGTTCATCTCGCGCTCGATCATCTGGCGCATGCCGACCACTTCCTGACGCAACTGGTTGAGTTCGCGCTCGTTGCCAGCGTTGGTGATCACCTGTGTCATTGGAGCAGGTGCGGCTTCGGCGGCTTGTGGCGCGGCAATGGGTTCTGCGATGGCCGGCGCGACAATCGAAGCAGCAGCGGCTACGGCTTGCGGCATCGCGGCGGCAACGGGTGTGTCGTCATCCTGCGCCGGCGGATCAATGAAGAAGCGTGCGCGCTCGACCGGCTTTTCGCTGGCTGCTGCCGGCAATTGCGGCGGCGCGATGTTGACCGGTGCAGCGCCTGCGGGACGGAAAACCGGCACTACCGGCGGTTCGTCAGCGCTGGCGGGCAGGGTGGCGAAGCGCTGTGCTTCGGCCGGTATCGGCAGCTGCACGTCATCCGATGACGGGCGCTTGAGCATCGAGGCAAAGCGGCTGCCCGGGGCCAGCTCAATGCTGCTGTCGATAGAGCGGCCAGTAGCGCCGACGGCGGAACGTGCCAGTGCAGCCACCGCCGAGGTGGTGGCAGTGACGGGTTCCGGCTCAGGCACCCGGCGGCGGGTGACGGCGGCCATGATGGCTTCGGCGGCGCTGCGTGGCTTGGACGGTGCCGGCGCGGCAGGACGACTGGCGGCTTCCAGCGCCTGCTGTACCGCGGTTTCGTCGTAATGGGCAGCTGCCACGATTTCGACGCCTTCCTCGATGCGGCGGTTGGAAAGGATGACCGCATCCGGCCCATGCTCCTTGCGCACCAGGTTCATGGCGGTGCGCATGTCGGCGGCGACGAAACGTTTGATCTTCATGTTCTGGTACCGGGAGTGGGGCTGGCCCGAAGCAGCGGCGTTGGCGATGGCGGTGTCCTGCATGGCGTGGCGTGCTCCTTCGTGCGGGGTGTCTGGTAATGGGTCAGGTGTCTGTTTTCCGTCGCCAGCGCTGATGTCAGTGTTGGTTTCCGGGCTGCCTCAGCTGATCGTGCCGACCAGCTTCAGCCGCTTGTCTTCCGGTACCTCGCTGTAAGCCAGGACCGACAGCGAGGGAACGCTGTGGCGGACCAGGCGCGCCAGCGCGGCGCGGACCGGCGCCGGTACCAGCACGACCGCGGGCTCGTTGCGGGCCTCCTGCTTGCCGACACACTCGGCAAGACTCTGGTGGAGGCGTTCGGCGAGACCGGGTTCCAGTGCGGCACCATTGCCTTGTGTTGACTCCTGCAAGACCCGTTCCAGTTGCGGGTTGAGGGTGAACACCGGCAGTTCCGGCGACATTCCGGCGATCTCCTGCACGATGAAACGGCCCAGCGCGTTGCGCACAGCGGCGGTGAGCGCGGCGGGGTCCTGGGTAATCGGCGCGGTTTCCAGCAAGGCTTCGGCGATCTTGCGCAGCTGGCGCACCGGGATGCGTTCGATCAGCAGGTTCTGCAGCACGCGCGCCACGGTGGACAGCGGCAACGCCTTGGGCGACAGCTCCTCGGCCAGCTTGGGCGCGCTCTTGGCCAGCGTTGCCAGCAGTTGCTGCACTTCCTCATGGCCGAGCAGTTCCGGTGCGTGCTCGCGGATCAGGTGCGACAGATGGGTAGCCACGACGGTGGCGGGATCGACCACGGTGTAGCCCAGCGATTCGGCATGAGCGCGCTGGTGCGGCTGGATCCAGGTGGCGTCCAGACCGAAGGCCGGATCCTTGCCGGCAATGCCCTCCAGTTTGCCCATGGCGCTTCCCGGGTCCAGCGCCAGCTCGCGGTCCGGGTGGATGTCGGCGGTGGTGACGGGTACGCCATGAATCAGCAGGCGGTACGCGGTGGCCGGTAGTTCCAGGTTGTCGCGGATATGGACTGGCGGAATCAGGAAGCCCAGGTCCTGGGTGAGCTTGCGGCGCACGCCTTTGATGCGCGCCATCAGTTCGCCCCCTTGGGTTTTGTCTACCAGCGGAATCAGCCGGTAACCCACTTCAAGGCCCAGCGGATCGACCGGGCGCAGTTCGTCCCAGCTGAGTTCGGCGGTGGGCGACGCTGGCGGCGCCAAGCCAGGGATACCGGTTTCGGCACCTGTTGCAGCGGCTGCCTGCGGGTTGGCGGCCGCGGCGGCTTCGCGCTTCCAGAGTTTCCAGGCCAAGAACGCCAGAATCGCGGCCAACGTGAGGAAGGCCACGTTGGGCATGCCCGGCACCAGGCCGACCAAGCCGATGATGCCGGCGGCAATGCCCAGCGCGCGGTATTGGCCGAACACCTGGCCCATCATGGCTTGCGCCATGTCCTGCGAACGGGAGGCGCGCGTGACCAACATGGCGACTGCACTGGAAATCAACAGCGACGGCAGCTGCGCCACCAAACCGTCACCGATGGACAGCAGCGTGTAGGTGGCGGCGGCATCGCCGAACGCCATGTCGTGTTGCAATACGCCCACGGCTAGGCCGCCGAGCAGATTGATGAACAGGATCAGGATGCCGGCGATGGCGTCGCCACGGATGAACTTGCTGGCGCCGTCCATTGCACCGTAGAAGTCGGCTTCCTCGCGCACCTCTTCGCGGCGAGCTTTGGCCTCTTCACGCGTCAGCAAACCGGCGTTGAGGTCGGCGTCGATGGCCATCTGCTTGCCGGGCATCGCGTCCAGGATGAAGCGTGCGGTCACTTCCGACACACGCCCGGCACCCTTGGTGATGACCACGAAGTTGATGATCGTCAGGATCGCGAACACCACGATGCCGACCGCGTAGTTGCCGCCGATCACGAACTCGCCGAACGCGGCGATTACCTTGCCGGCAGCCTCGTGACCGTTCTGCCCGTTGAGCAGGATCACGCGCGTGGAGGCCACGTTCAGAGCAAGCCGCAGCATCGTGGTGATCAGCAGCACGATGGGGAAAATGGTGAAATCCAGCGGCCGTTTCACGTAGACCACGGCCAGCAGCACCATCAGCGAGATGGCGATGTTCAGGGTGAACAAGGCATCCAGCACGGGCGCTGCCAGCGGCACCACGACCATGGCCAGCAGCGCCAGCACGATCAGTGGCGCGCCAAGTCCCTGACGCAGCATGTCCATTACGCGGCGCGCGTTGAACCCCGAGGTCAGCGCGCTCATGGCTTGGCTCCCGGGCCAAATTCGTCAACCTCGAGCGGTGGTTGCTGCGGCATCGGGCCGGTGCGCCATTGGCGCAACTGGTAGACGTAGGACAGGATCTGGGCGACGGCCGAATACAGTCTCACGGGGATTTCCTTGCCAAGTTGGCTTTCGCGATACAAGGCGCGTGCCAAAGGCGGTGCGGAGACGATGGCGACCTTGTTGCCGTCGGCCACTTGACGGATGCGCAGGGCGACTTCGTCCACGCCGCGGGCGACCACGGTGGGGGCATTCATGCGGCCGCTTTCGTATTTCAGGGCGACGGCATAGTGGGTGGGGTTGACCACCACCACGTCGGCCGTGGGCACCGCTTCCATCATCCGGCGCTGTGACATTTGCATCTGCATCTGGCGGATGCGGCCCTTGACCTCGGGGCTGCCCTCGCTTTCCTTCATCTCCCGCTTGAGCTCCTCGCGGGTCATCTTCAGCTTCCGCAGCCAGTTCCACTTCTGGTAGGGCGCGTCGATGGCGGCCAGCAGTGCCAACGCACCGCCGGTGGCCAACAGCAGCTTGAGGGTGAAGCCCAGGCCGTTGCTGACGGCGCGTTCAAGCGGTTGGTGCAGCAGGCCGCGCAGGATGTCCATGCTGTGCCAGATGCACAGGCCGGCAGCGCCGCCGATTAAGGCGACGCGCAGCATCGACTTGATCAGCTCGGCCACGGCCTCCCCGCCATAGAGCCGCTTGAGGCCGCTCATTGGGTTCATGCGTTTGAGATCGGGCATCAACGCCTTATTGGAAAAGCGCAGCCCCCCCATCAATACCGGGGCGATGAAGCCTGCCAGCAGACACACCGCTATCACCGGGCTGACCGCCAGCATCAGCCGCAGGATCAGCCAACCGGCGTGACCAAACAGTGCCTGGGGGGTGTCCAGCAGGGAGGGATCGGGGCTGAGCGCCGCCTTCATCCATTCGCGGGAATTGTCAGCGACCGGCCCGGACAGCGTCGCCAGCGCCACCACGGCAGCCGTGAACACGGCAGCGGTCGCGAGTTCTTTCGAGCGCGGGATATTGCCCTGTTCCTGCGCATCACGCAGGCGTTTTTCGGTGGGGAGTTCGGTTTTTTCCCCGGCCTGTTCGTTCTCGGACATGGCACGGCGCGGATAAGGAGGTTATCCGGGTCGTGCAAGAACTGTTCCGAAATCGGGTGGTGGCGATCAGGGCGCCCGGCGGTACGGTTCGCTGCTGAGTACGCGCCTCTGTCGCGAGGGAAAAGGGAGAAAGGCTTTAAAAGCCGCCGTGGCCGACAATGTCCAGGCTTGCGGCGCGCTGAGCGCCTCGCCTGCTGCGGAAGTGGGGGCGGGGAGGCGACGCTATTCCGATGAAAACGCCAACGGGCAGGTCATAGACCTGCCCGTTGAGTGCAAACCACAGCGATTGGATCAGCCAAGAATTCCCGGCAAATCCAAACCCTTTTCCTTCGCGCAATCGATGGCAATCTCATAACCGGCATCGGCGTGGCGCATGACGCCGGTGCCGGGGTCGTTCCACAGCACGCGGGCGATGCGCTGGTCAGCGGCCTCGCTGCCATCGCAGACGATGACCACGCCGGAGTGCTGCGAGTAGCCCATGCCGACGCCGCCACCATGGTGCAGGCTCACCCAGGTGGCGCCACCGGCGACGTTGAGCATGGCGTTGAGCAGGGGCCAATCCGAGACCGCATCGGAGCCATCCTTCATCGATTCGGTTTCGCGGTTGGGCGAAGCAACGCTGCCGCTGTCGAGGTGATCACGACCAATCACCACCGGCGCACTCAACTCGCCGTTTCGGACCATTTCGTTGAAGGCCAGGCCCAGCTTGTGGCGCAGGCCCAGGCCGACCCAGCAGATGCGCGCAGGCAGGCCCTGGAACGCAATACGCTCACGTGCCATGTCCAGCCAGCGGTGCAGGTTCGGGTCATCCGCGATGATTTCCTTCACCTTGGCGTCGGTCTTGTAGATGTCTTCCGGGTCGCCGCTCAGCGCCACCCAGCGGAACGGGCCGATGCCGCGACAGAACAGCGGGCGCACGTAGGCGGGCACGAAACCGGGGAAGTCGAACGCGTTTTTCAGGCCTTCATCGAACGCCATCTGGCGGATGTTGTTGCCGTAATCGACGGTCGGAATGCCCGCCGCATGGAAGGCAAGCATGGCTTCCACATGGACCCGCATGGCGGCCTTGGCGGCATCGCGCACCTTTTCCGGGTTGGCCTGCTGTTCGGCCAGCCATTGCTCCACGCTCCAGCCCAGCGGCAGGTAGCCGTGCACCGGGTCGTGGGCGCTGGTCTGGTCGGTGACGCAGTCCGGGCGAACACCTCGGCGCACCAGCTCCGGCAGGATTTCAGCCGCGTTGCCGAGCAGGGCGATGGATTTGGCTTCACCGGTAGCGGTGTATTTGGCGATGCGAGCGAGCGCATCGTCGATGTCGGTGGCCTGTTCGTCCACGTAGCGGGTACGCAGACGGAAATCGATGCTGCTCTGGCGGCATTCGATGGTCAGGCTGCTGGCACCCGCCAATGACGCCGCCAGCGGCTGCGCGCCGCCCATGCCGCCGAGGCCAGCGGTGAGGATCCACTTGCCGCTCAGGTTGCCACCGTAGTGCTGGCGGCCCATCTCGACGAAGGTCTCGTAGGTGCCTTGCACGATGCCCTGGCTGCCGATGTAGATCCAGCTGCCTGCGGTCATCTGCCCGTACATCATCAAGCCCTTCTTATCGAGCTCGTTGAAGTGCTCCCAATTGGCCCAGTGCGGCACGAGGTTGGAGTTGGCGATCAGCACGCGCGGTGCGTCCGGGTGGGTGGGAAATACACCGACCGGTTTGCCCGACTGCACCAGCAGGGTCTGGTTGTCATCCAGGCGTTTGAGCGTTTCCAGAATCTTGTCGTAGCTCTCCCAATCACGCGCGGCGCGACCGATGCCGCCGTACACGACCAGCGAGGCGGGGTCTTCGGCAACCTCGGCGTCGAGGTTGTTCTGCAACATGCGGAACGGTGCCTCGGTCTGCCAGGACTTGCAGTTGAGCGTGTTGCCGCGCGGAGCGCGTGGGCTGCGGGACGGATCGTGACGGGTCATGCGTTTCTCCGGGAAGCGAAATCCAGGCAAGCGGCCAGCACTTGCTGCAAGGTGTTGCGGACGGGGGCGGCGTGCGCCGGGTCATAAGGCGTGGGCCAGCGGTGTTCGTCGACGTCGGCAGGGGCCGGCTCGTGCATGTAGCCACGGCAGCCCAGCTCCATCTGCAATGTGTGCACGCCATTGGCGGTGTTGCTGTAGTGGCGTGTAATCCAACCACCTTTGAAGCGCCCGTTGCGCACGTGGCTCATGCCACTCAGCGCGCACAGGTTTTCCACGACGTCAGTCAGTGCGTTGTCGCAGGATGTATCCGGCGCGCCGCTGGGGCCTGCACTGCCGATGTTGAACTGCGGCAGTTCGCCGTCGAACAGATGTGGGATGAGCGAACGAATGGAATGCGCGTCGTAGACGACCACGGTGTCGTGCAGCCCGCGCAGGCGGGCGATCTGGTCTTCCATCGCAGCGTGATACGGATCGAACCAGGTTTGCCGACGGCGCTGGATTTCAACGTCATCCGGCACGTGACCTGCGCGATACAGCGCTTGGTTGTCGAAGGTAGTCGTCGGGCACAGACCCGTCGTGTTCTGGCCGGGGTACAGCGAGATGCCAGACGGGTCGCGATTGACGTCAATCACTGAGCGCGAGATCGCCGTGCGCACGGTGGTGGCACCCAGTTCCCTTGCAGCGAAGGCGTATAGCTCGTGGACCCACCAATCGGCATCACGACGCGCCAGCCATGGCGAAACAAAATGGCTGACCAGTTCGTCAGGCAGCTCGGTGCCGGTATGCGGGAAGCTGACGATCAACGGCGCTTGCCCTTGGTGGATCTGCAGCCAATCCGGTTGGGTGGTCATGGTGAATTCCTGGGCTAGGCGGGGGAGAAGCAGGTACGTGGAAAAGATCGCGGCGTGGGATGGTGAAATCCGATGCAGTCTCTTCTCTCGCTTGCGGGAGAAGAGATTGCATTGCTGCTTGCAGCAATGACTGCATGATCTGAAAGATCACGGTGTTGGTTAGCGAAGTGCAGTGCAGTCTCTTCTCCCGCGAGCGGGAGAAGATGCCCGAAGGGCAGATGAGGGGAGCTCTTTGCGGTGAGCTTCAAAAGCCCCCTCATCCGACGCTTCGCGCCACCTTCTCCCGCAAGCGGGAGAAGAGATTGACGCACGGCGGGCACACGACGCCACATCCGCAATCCGCTCAGCTACCCACGACATCCACGCCCGGCAGCTGCACGCCCAGGCCTGCAGCCAGCGCACCACTGCGCACCAGCTCAGTGGCGAGCACCATGTCCGGGTGGAAGTAGCGGTCGTCTTCCAGCGTCGGCACCTTTGCACGCAGCGTGGCGCGCACCTGCTCCAGCGCATTGCTCGAACGCAGCGGCACGTGGAAGTCGCAACCCTGGCCGGCAGCCAGCAGCTCGATGCCGATCACATTGGCGGCGTTCTCGGCCATCGCGATCAGACGGCGCGCACCATGCGCGGCCATCGATACGTGATCTTCCTGGTTGGCCGACGTCGGGATCGAATCCACACTCGCCGGGTAGGCGCGCTGCTTGTTCTCCGACACCAGCGCCGCAGCGGTGACCTGCGGAATCATGAAGCCCGAGTTCAAACCCGGCTTCGGGGTAAGGAATGCCGGCAGGCCCGACAGCGCGGGGTCCACCAGCATCGCGGTACGGCGCTCGCTGATCGAGCCGATTTCGCAGATCGCCATCGCCAGCATGTCGGCGGCAAACGCGACCGGCTCGGCGTGGAAATTGCCGCCGCTCAGTGCTTCGCCGGTATCGGTGAACACCAGCGGGTTGTCGGAGACGCCGTTGGCTTCGATCTCCAGCGTGGTCGCCGCCTGACGCATGATGTCCAGCGCCGCACCCATCACCTGTGGCTGACAGCGCAGGCAATACGGGTCCTGCACACGCACGTCGTTGTCGCGGTGGGATTCGCGGATGGCCGAACCCTGCATCAATTCGCGCAGCACCGCAGCGGTGACGATCTGGCCGCGCTGACCACGAATGCTATGGATGCGCGGATCAAACGGGGTGTCCGAGCCCTTGGCAGCTTCCACCGACAGCGCGCCAGTAACCAGCGCGGCCTGGAACACGACTTCGATCTCGAACAGGCCCGCCAATGCATAGGCCGTGGAGTACTGGGTGCCATTGAGCAGCGCCAGGCCTTCCTTGGCACCAAGCACCAAGGGCGTCAGGCCTGCCTGTACGAAAGCCTGCTCAGCTGACATGCGCACGCCATCGACGAAGGCTTCACCGACACCGATCATCACGCTGGCCAGGTGCGACAGCGGTGCAAGGTCACCTGAAGCACCAACCGAACCCTGACACGGCACCACCGGCACTACGTTCTTCTGCAACATGGCTTCCAGCAGTGCCAGCGTCTGCGGACGAATGCCCGAAGCACCCTGGGCCAGGCTGGTGAGCTTGAGCGCCATCATCAGCCGTACGACGTTGGCCGGCATCGGCTCACCGACGCCCGCAGCGTGCGACAGCACGATATTGCGCTGTAGGGTTTCCAGATCCTCGCGTTCGATGCGCACACTGGCCAGCTTGCCGAAGCCGGTGTTGATGCCATAGACCGGCTCGCCCTTGGCGACGATGGCATCAACCACCTGTGCACTGCGCAGCACGGCAGCCTGTGCCGATGCGTCCAGACGGATATCGGCGCCACGATAGATCTGCCGCCATTGCGCCAGCGGAACGTGACCGGGAAGAAGCGTAAGGGTGATGCTCATGAGTGCTCCAGCTGTGCGTGTAGTGCGATATTTCAGACAGGCAGCCCGCGCCAGATGCGGGCGTGCAGGGGGTTGAAGCCGATGCGGTAGACCAGATCGGCAGGTGCTTCGATGTCCCAGATGGCAAGGTCGCATTCCATGCCGGGCGCAAGTTTTCCGATGCGGTCGCTACGGCCTAGTGCGCGGGCGGCTTCGCGGGTAAACCCAGCGATGCACTCGTCCACGGTCAGGCGGAACAGGGTGGCGCCCATGTTCATGGTCAGCAGCGGGCTGGTCAGTGGGGAGGTGCCGGGGTTGCTGTCGGTAGCCAGCGCAATCGGCACGCCGGCATCACGCAACTGTTGGATTGGCGGCAGCACCATTTCGCGGGTGAAGTAGTAGGCGCCTGGCAGCAACACCGCGACCGTGCCGGCCGCACGCATCGCGGCAATGCCGGCAGCATCAAGGTGTTCAATATGGTCCGCCGAGAGTGCGCCATGCTTGGCGGCCAGTTCGGCACCGTGCTGGTTGGACAGCTGCTCGGCATGGATTTTTATCGCCAGTCCATGTTGCTGTGCAGCTTCAAAAACCTGCTGCGCCTGTGCAGGCGAAAACGCGATGTTCTCGCAGAAGATGTCGACTGCTTCAGCCAGCCCCTCGGCAGCGATGGCAGGAATCATCACCGCGCACACTTCATTGATGTACGCCTGTGCCTCGTGGCCCGGCGGTACCGCGTGTGCGCCGAGGAAGGTCGGCACCACTTCCACCTTGCGCAGCGTGCCCAGTTCGCGCGCCACGCGCAGTTGCTTGCGCTCGTCGGGCAGGCTCAGGCCGTAGCCGGATTTGATTTCGAGGGTGGTGATGCCTTCGGCCAGCATCGCGTCGAGCCGGGGCAGGGTGGCCTTCAACAGCGCCGCATCGTCGGCGGCGCGGGTGGCGCGCACGGTGGAGACGATGCCGCCGCCGGCGCGTGCGATATCGGCATAGCTGACGCCCTGCAGGCGCTGCTCGAACTCACCGGCACGGTTGCCGGCATAGACCAGATGGGTGTGGCAGTCGATCAGGCCCGGGCTGATCCAGCGGCCTTCACAATCGACGCGCTGGTCGGCCTCGAAGGCGGGCGCGGCATGTGCGGGGCCTGCGTAGACGATGCGGCCATCGCGTGCGGCGACCACGCCATCATGGACCAGCCCAAGGCCGCCGCTGGCGTCGTCCAGTGTCATCAGGTTGGCGTTGTGCCAGAGTGTGTCGCAGCGCATGTGCACTCATTCCGTCAATTTGTATATACAATAACGACGGAAAACGGAGAGTGTCCAGTGATGCCTGACAACGCCAGCAAATCAGTTCGTTTCCACGCCGCCCAGGCGCTGCTGCCCGAGGGCTGGGCGCAGGATGTGCGCATTGAAAGTGTGGATGGGCGCATCACTGCGGTGACGACCGGCACCGCCCGGGAAACGGGTGACCAGGCATTGGGTACCGTTGTGGCCGGGTTGGGCAACCTGCACAGCCACGCCTTCCAGCGCGCGATGGCTGGCTTGACCGAAGTGGGCGGGCGCTCGGGCGACAGCTTCTGGAGCTGGCGCGAGCTGATGTACCGCTTCCTCGATCGCATCAGTCCGGATGACTTCCAGGCCATCGCTGCGCAGGCCTACATGGAAATGCTGGAAAGCGGCTTCACCCGCGTCGGGGAGTTCCACTACCTGCACCATGCTGCCGACGGCAGCCGCTATGACGATCATGCCGAAATGGCCGGCCGGGTTGCCGCCGCTGCCAACGAATCCGGCCTGGGCCTGACCTTGCTGCCGGTTTTCTATGCGCATTCGGATTTTGGCGGTGCCGCACCGATGCCGGCGCAACGTCGCTTCCTGCACGACCTCGACGGCTTCTCCAGGTTGCTCGATGGTTGCCGCAGTGCTTTGTCGCGCACACCTGACGCGGTGCTGGGGCTGGCGCCGCACAGCCTGCGCGCCTGCACACCACAGGAACTGCAGGCCCTGGCCACCATGGCGCCGGGGCCGGTTCACATCCACATCGCTGAGCAGACGCGCGAAGTCGATGCCTGTCTGGCCTGGAGCGGACAACGCCCGGTGGAGTGGCTGCATGCCAATGTGGACGTCGACGGGCGTTGGTGCTTGGTGCATGCCACCCACGTCACCGCGCAGGAAGTAACTTCGATGGCAAGCAGTGGCGCAGTGGTCGGCCTGTGCCCGATCACCGAAGCCAATCTGGGCGATGGCGTGTTTCCAATGCGCGAGTTCGTCGCCGCCGGTGGCCGGTTTGGTGTTGGCTCCGATTCCAATGTACTGATTGACGCCGCCGAAGAGCTGCGGTTGCTCGAGTATGGCCAGCGCCTGACACTGCAAGGCCGCAACGTGGTCTCGCCTGGCGCGCTTTCCAGTGGCCGCTGGTTGTATCAGCAGGCCGGCGACGGCGCGGCACAAGTGTTGGGTGTGGGCGCAGGATTGGCGGTGGATGCACCTGCAGATTTGCTTGAGCTGGAGACCGAGCACCCGTCGCTGCATGGACGCCAAGGCGATGCCTTGCTTGACAGCTGGCTGTTCGCCGCACGTAATGGCGCCCTCCGCAGCGTCTGGCGTAATGGCCGCGAATGGGTGCGTGCTGGTCGCCACGTCAATCGCGAAGCGATCACCACGCGCTACCGCGCCGCGTTGAGCCGAATACTGGCCTGACACACGCAACTGCCGGGCGCCGTCCATTCCAGGAATTCCGAGTGAAGAGCAAGAAAGCTCCCACCCTCAATCACCGCATCCGTAACGAGATCGAAAGCCGCATCCTCAGTGGCGAATGGGCACCGGGCTTCCGGATTCCATTCGAGCACGAGTTGATGGCGCAGTACGGCTGTTCGCGCATGACCGTGAACAAGGTGCTTACCACGCTGGCCGAGAGCGGCATGATCGAACGCCGGCGTCGCGCGGGTTCGTTCGTGGCACGGCAGCCTCCGCACCTGGAACAGGTAGCGCTGGAGATCCCCGACATTGAAGTCGCGGTCACCGAGCGTGGCCATGAGTACGGCTACCAGTTGCTTGATCACGCGCATCGCAAAGCCAAGGCGGATGCACCCGAAGAGCTGTTGTTGGTAGGCGAGGGCAAGCTGTTGGCAATGCGCTGCCTGCATCTGGCAGACGGCAAACCGCTGGCGCTGGAGCGGCGTTTCATCAACCCCGACGCGGTGCCGGAGACGCTGAAGGTGGATTTCGCCATTCACGCACCGGGCAGTTGGTTGCTGCAGAACGTGTCATGGACGCGCGGCGAGCATCGCATCAGTGCGGTAGCCGCCACCGCTGACGAAGCGGCGGTGCTGAAAGTGCCAACCGGTACGGCATGCCTGGTGATTGACCGCCAGACCTGGCGCGGTGATCAGCAGATCACCTGGGTACGGCAGAAATTCCTTGGCGACGCCTACGACCTCATTGCCCGCTTCGCTCCCGGCTCACGTTGACAGCGGAGCGGCGACGTCAAATACCTGCAAAAACCAACTCAGTACGTGCGGCACTGCCGCCAGCGCACGGACTCTTCAACACCCGGGCGCGGGTTGAGCTGCACGCGTACCGTGCGCAATGCCGGGTAGCGTTCCAGCTCCTGGCAGATCAATGGCCAGACTTGCGCATCGTCACCGCTGCGTTCGACCGACAGTGTGGAGCGTGTCAGCCAGATACCGCTGACCACGCCCGGTGTGCGTGCAAGCGCCTTGGAGACCGATTGTTGGTAGCGCAGCAGGGTGGCCGGATCCGGATCGGCGATCTGGGTGGCTGCATCGACCGGTGCGCCGGCTTCTTGGTCATCCGTGCTGGCCGTAACCGGAGCTGCAGCTTCATGGGTATCAGCAGCGTTCGCTTTGGCAGGAGCGAGCGCAGCACTCGCTGCGGATGAGGCCGCCTCATCCGTCTGCATCGTGAGGTAGCCCATGCCGGCGAGCAGGCCGATGGTCAGGGCCGCAAGGCCGGCAATACCGGTGTGGCGCGCGGCTTCGCGCTGGGCAATGCCGGTGACCGTTTGGCGCATGTCATCGGAGACGTAAGGCTTGAGCAGCTGCCACAGGTTGCGCTCGTCGAACACTTCGATGGACTGCTTCTGTGCTTCATTCAGGCCATCACGATCGACATGGCCCTCGGTGATGAGCAGGCCGCCCACCGCGCCGGTCAGACGCATGGCCGAGGCCAGCTCGCTCACCGCGGTGGCATCAAAGCGATAGGCGCGGCCATGTTTGCAGGACACCAGCCAACGTTGTTCGTTCTGTTGCAGCAGAAAGTCGCTGCTGGTGCCGCGGTCGTTGTCTTCGTTGTCGGTCAATGGCAGCAGGTTGCGTTGGTCGGCCATGGCTTGGCGCACGATCTGCGAGAACTCGCGCCAGCGCAGGCCGGCCAGTGCAGCCAAGCCGTGGCGGATTTCGGTTTTCCTGCGCTTTACCAGCCACATATACGCCGCAGCCAGCCCCCACAGAACCAGCGCGAGCGCCAAAGCCAAAATCCAGGAAAACATCAACAGCACCCAAAGCAGAGAGTTGGATCGGAAGTCTATCGTTGTTGGTGTGTTCGGAAGGTCGTCCTGCCCCGTCTATTTTCTGAGACGGGGTTGGCGATTCAGACTGCTGATGCCTAGCCCGGCCAATAGTGGCTGTCTGGCACGGCACGCGCGCCGAAGATTGCCTGACCGACGCGGACCACGCTGGCACCTTCCTCGATGGCGATTTCAAAATCGCCGGACATGCCCATCGACAGCTCATCCAAGCCAACGTTTGCTGGAGCGTCTTGGCGCAACCGGTCACGCAGCTCGCGCATGCGTACGAAGCAGGCACGCACGCGCTCGGCATCAGCTGAGAACAGCGCCAGTGTCATTAGCCCACGCACGCGCAGGGCCGTGAACTGCGGCAGCGCCCGGAGGAAGGCGGCTACATCGCTCGGTGGCAGGCCGAATTTGCTGTCCTCGCCTGAACTATTGACCTGCACGAATACATCCAACGAGCGGCCTTCGTGTTGCAGGCGGCGGTCCAGTGTTTCGGCCAGACGCAGGCTGTCCAAGGCCTGGAACTCGCTGGCAAAGCGCGCGACCAGCTTGGCCTTGTTGGTCTGCAGATGGCCGATGACCGACCACTGCAGGTCACCCAGATCCTGCATGGCTTCCCACTTGTGGTGGGCCTCCTGCACTTTGTTTTCGCCGAGCAGGCGGCAGCCGGCCTGGTAGGCCAGACGGATACGGGCTTCATCAATGGTCTTGCTCACCGGCAGCAGGCGCACCTGTGCGGGGTCGCGGCCGGCGCGCCGGCAGGCGTCGGCAATGCGCTTGTGCACCACCGCCAGGTTATGGGCGAACTCCTCGACCGTTTCGGCGCGGGGGTAGCGCCCGTGCTGGTCGTGGCGGGTGGGGGTGTCGGGCGATGCGGGGGACATGGCAGTTCTCTTCCCGGCGCCGTATTAAACGCCAGACACAAAAAACCCGCCATCCGGTGCCGTGAGGGGAGGGAGACTAACGGCGCGGTACTGCTGGCGGGTTGATTGATTCTTGCTCAGTCTTTGCTGCTTTGCAACATCAGTGTTCTTCAGGTTTCGCCGCTGTGTGTGAGGAGCGGCTTTCGGCCCGGCTCAGGCGCCGGTTGAGTGCGTCGAGACGTTCATTCAAGGCTTCGATGTCCGAGCGGCTGGGGATGTCCATCCGCCGCAGCACGCGGTGCACGCTGTCATCGAGGCTTTTTTCGACCCGGTCCCAAGTGCCGGCAGCGCGGTCGCGTGCCTGGCCCAAGGTGTTCTCAACGGTATCGCGCAGGCTCGCGCCTCCTGCCGATTCCTCGCGCGAGCGCGCTTCGGCGGTTTCGCCTTCCTTGACCAATGAATCGAACAGCCGGCTGCCTTCGTCCTGGGCGCGTGCCAGCGCGCCCAATCCTGCAAGCCAGACCTGCTGAGCGGAATGAGTCACCTTGCGTCCCAGGCGCTCGGCCTGGTCCTGCAAGCGGGGACCGCCGCCATTTTCGTCCCCGGTGCGATGTTCATGTGAGTTCATTACGGTGCTCCTGAGTCTGGGAATCTAGCGCCCAGAAACACCGTAACCGGCTGATTGCCAGCGCCGCGTGATGGGGCCCGATTCAGCCGAGCTTGTCAGTCAGCACGCGTTGAATTTCGGATTCGACCATGCCCTTCATCGCTGACAGCAGGAAGCCCAGTTGCGCTTTCACCCGCACTGCGCCGGGCAACAGTTCGATGGCACCTTCCACGCCGGACCGGGTGAAGTGCAGTACCTGGCCTTCCCAGCGGGTGGTGACATCAAAGCGTTCCTGCAGTTTTTCGGCTACTTCCCCGATGGCGCTGCGGGCCTTGTCGTCAGACAGGGAATGGGAATGCTGGATGTCGATGTTGGACATGGGGTGTTCCTGCGCACGGCTTGATAAAAGAGGTGCGGCATTGTGCGGACGTTGGCGATGCACTCCAAGCCCCGCCGCCATCTTCTGAATGATCCAGTGACCTGCTAGTCTGCCACCGGTGCGAACTTTGCAAGTCCATTTCAGCAATCGACAACAACCCGACCAGCCGATAACGCCGGGCGTTCAGCGCATTGTGCGCCATGCTTCGGGCCAGGTACGGCTGGGCGATGACAGCGTCGGTCCGATGTTGCTGGCCCAGTTCTGTTCCGATCAACGCGGTGTTTGGCTGCAGGTTGCCAGCGGCGTGCGCGGCATCCATGTGAACGGGCGGCCGGTGCGGCGCATGGCGCTGTTACGGGCCGGTGATTCGGTCTATGCCGACGGCGCCGAGATGTTGCTGCGAGGCAGCTGCGAGCAGATCCCGCACCCGCCAGAAGCGGCCGCCGATCAGGTCGAAGACCTGCGCGTGTTGCTGCGCGGCATTGGCGGCCGCCACCACGGGCGCAGTTTCACCTTGGAGCACCCTCGCACCGTTGGCAGCGAACCGGGCAGCGACATCGTCATCGACGATCCCGCATTTGCCGGGGCCCATGCCCGTTTTGAGCGGCATGGCGAGAAAGTTCTGCTGCGCGACCTGGGCTCGGCGGAGGGCACACTGGTCAATGGCGTGCTCAGCCGGCACTGCTGGCTGCAGGCGGGCGACCAGGTGGTGTTCGAGGGCAGCCACCGCTTCGTCTTGGAAATGCCACTGGGGCAGGGCGTGCCGAACCAGGCGTTTGTTGCCGACGAGGCGCCCTTGACCCCCGAACCCGAGATCCAGGCGCCCAGGCCGCCGCGTTCACGGCGTTGGCCGTGGCTGTTGCTCAGCGCCTTGCTGTTGGGTGCGGCGATCAGTGCCTTGCTTATGTTTGGCGCCCGCTGATCCAGCGCGGGTAGCGGCGGCCCATAATGCGGCGGCTGGCGGACAAATCGCCCCATTTATTGGGTGCAGATGCAACCTTTTCCGTGTCCCCAAAGGCTGTTGCGCTGCGGCATACTAGGGGTTCTGCCTAAAGGTGTGACATGACGCGCGCATTCAATTTCAGTGCCGGCCCTGCAACGCTGCCGGAGCAAGTTCTCCGCCAGGCGCAGGAGGAAATGTTGGAATGGAATGGCGTTGGCGCGTCCATCGTCGAGATAAGCCACCGCAGCGCCGATTTCATGGCAGTCGCGGCACAGGCGGAAGCCGACCTCCGCCGTCTGATTGGCATTCCGGATGATTACGCGGTGTTGTTCCTTGGCGGTGGCGCCACCACCCAGCAGGCACTATTGCCGCTGAACTTTGCCAGCCCTGGCCAGCGTGCCGACTACGTGGTCAGTGGTCATTGGGGCAAAACGGCAGTCAAACAGGCCCAGCCGTATGTGGATGCGCATATCGCCGCCAGCGGTGAAGCCAGCGGCTATCACGACATCCCTTCGGTGGCGCAGTGGCAGCTGTCCAAGGACGCGGCCTATGTGCACATCACCGCCAACGAAACCATCCACGGCATCGAGTTCCGCGACGTGCCGGACGTCGGCAATGTGCCGTTGATCGCCGACTTCAGTTCGTCCATTGCTTCCGAGCCGATCGACGTTTCTCGCTACGGCGTGATCTATGCCGGCGCGCAGAAGAATCTTGGCCCGGTGGGCATTGCGGTGGTGATCATCCGCCGTGATCTGCTGGAGCGCGCCGGCCAGCCGCGTGCGGATATCTTCGACTACAGCTCCCATGTTGCGCGTGATTCGATGCTCAACACACCGCCGACGTGGAACTGGTATCTGGCCGGATTGATGTTCAAGTGGATGCTGGCACAAGGCGGCGTGGAAGCATTTGCCAAGCTCAGCCAGGCCAAGTCGGCGTTGGTGTACGACGCTATTGACGGCTCGGGTGGCTTCTATCGCAACGACGTGGTGCCCTCGGTGCGCTCGCGCATGAACATACCGTTCTTCCTGCAGGACGACGCGCTCAACGTGCGCTTTGTCAGTGAGTCCAAGAACGCCGGGTTGCTGGCGCTGAAGGGTCACAAAGCGGTGGGCGGCATCCGTGCCTCGCTGTACAACGCCATGCCGCTGGAAGGCGCGCAGGCGCTGGCTGCATTCATGCTTGATTTCCAGCAGCGCAACGGCTGATCAACTTTTTACGCCGCGCGCCTGGCGCCGGCCTGCAACAGGTAGAAAATTCCATGGCATCCAAGCCACCCAAGACTCCCGCCAAGCCAAAGTCCGCGCTGACCAAAAAGATCGCGAAAAAGACGGCCGCGAAGAAAGATGTCGTCGTCCCCGTCGCCAAGCCGGTGCTGGCCGACGTACGCGCCAAGATCGATCACATTGACCGCAGCATCCAGGCGCTGATTGCCGAGCGCGCCCAGTTCGCCCATCAGGTCGGCAAGGCCAAGGGCAAGCTGGCCGCTGCGGTGGATTACTACCGGCCCGAGCGCGAGGCGCAGGTATTGCGCATGGTGGTGGACCGCAACGAAGGTCCGCTCAGCGACGAAGTGCTGGTGCATGTGTACCGCGAGATCATGTCCGCGTGTCTGGCCCAGCAGGAGCCACTGAAAATAGGCTACCTCGGTCCGGAGGGCACCTTCAGCCAGCAGGCCGTGCTCAAGCATTTCGGTCGATCGGTGATGGGCCTGCCGATGGCCAGCATCGAGGAAGTGTTCCAGGAAGTGGAAGCGGGCAACGCGGATTTCGGCGTGGTGCCGGTGGAGAATTCGGGGCAGGGCACAATCCAGATCACGCTGGATATGTTCCTTACGTCCAACCTCAAGATCTGCGGCGAAGTGGAGCTGCGCGTGCAGCAGTTCCTGATGTCGCGCAGTGGTCGTATCGACGACATCGAGCGCATCTATGCGCACCCTCAGTCGTTCATGCAGACCTCGGCGTGGTTGCGCGCCAACCTGCCCAAGGCCGAGAAGATTCCGGTTTCCAGCAATGCCGAAGGCGCGCGCCGCGCGCGCAATGCCGACGATGCAGCCGCCATCGGTGGTGAGAGTGCCGGTCATGTCTACGGCCTGAAGAAGGTGGTGACCAAGCCGATCCAGAACGACGCGGACAACACCACTCGCTTTTTGGTGATTGGCCGCCAGTTCTTCCCGACCTCCGGCCACGACCGCACCTCCGTGCTGGTATTCATCCACGACAAGCCGGGCGCGCTGTTCGACGTGCTCAGCCCGTTCGCGCGTCATGGCATCAGCATGAACCGCATCGAGTCGCGGCCGTCGCATCAGGCCAAGTGGGAATACGGCTTCTTCATCGACCTTGCTGGCCATATCGAAGACGAATCCATGCAGGCCGCACTGGCCGAACTCAAGGCGCACTCGGCAGAGATCAAGGTGTTGGGTTCGTACCCGGTCGCCGTGCCCTGAGTTTCTTGAGCCCTTCTCCCGAGTACGAGAGAAGGGTGAGGGCAGGTTGGCAGGCCATTCATCAGAATGGTCTTCACCAGTCGCTGCCCCGGACCCTCATCCGCCCTTCGGGCACCCTCTCCCGCTGGGAGAAGGAAATGCCAACACGCACACGCGCACCGAACACCAGAGAGAATTCGCATGACCTCCCAGCCCTACTGGATTGCACGCAAAGGTTCCGCCCTGCAGGGCACGCTCGACATTCCCGGTGACAAATCGGTCTCCCATCGCGCGGTGATGTTTGCCGCGCTGGCCGATGGTGTGTCGCACATTGACGGCTTTCTGGAAGGTGAAGACACCCGCGCCACCGCAAACATCTTCGCCCAGATGGGCGTGCGATTTGAGACCCCGTCGTCGTCACAGCGCATCGTGCACGGCGTGGGCGTGGATGGCCTGAAGCCGCCTCAAGGTGAACTGGATTGTGGGAACGCTGGCACCGGCATGCGCTTGTTGGCTGGCCTGCTGGCCGCCCAGCCGTTTGATACCACGCTGGTCGGCGACGAATCGCTGACCAAGCGGCCGATGCGCCGTGTTACGGGCCCCTTGGCGCAGATGGGCGCACGGATCGACACCCAGGACGATGGCACGCCGCCGCTACGTATCCACGGTGGCCAGTCACTGCAGGGTATTCACTACGAACTGCCGGTGGCCAGCGCGCAGGTAAAGTCGGCGGTGTTGCTTGCCGGTTTGTACGCGCAGGGCGAAACCACCGTGGTCGAGCCGCACCCGACCCGCGACTACACGGAGCGCATGCTACGCGCGTTCGGCGTGGAGATTGATTTTGAGCCGGGCAAGGCACGCCTGCGCGGTGGTCAGCGCCTGCGCGCGACCGATATTTTGGTACCGGCAGATTTTTCCTCTTCGGCGTTCTTCATTGTCGCTGCCAGCATCATTCCCGGCTCGGAAGTACGCCTGCGGTCGGTGGGCCTGAACCCGCGTCGCACTGGCCTGCTCACCGCGTTGCGCTTGATGGGCGCGAACATTACCGAAGAGAACCACGCAGAGCATGGTGGCGAAGCGGTCGCCGATCTGTTGGTGCGTTATGCGCCGCTCAAGGGTACGGAAATCCCGGTGGACGTGGTGCCGGACATGATTGACGAGTTCCCCGCATTGTTTGTCGCCGCCGCCGCCGCTGACGGCCAGACAGTGGTGCGCGGTGCGGCAGAGCTGCGCGTGAAGGAATCGGACCGCCTTGCAGCCATGGCGACTGGCCTGCGCACGCTGGGCCTGCGCGTGGATGAAACCGACGACGGCGCCACCATCTTCGGTGGCCCGCTGGGCAGCGGCACGATTGAAAGCCACGGTGACCATCGCATCTCCATGGCGTTTGCCATCGCTGGTCAGCTGAGCACAGGTGAAGTGCGCATCAACGACGTCGCCAACGTGGCAACCTCGTTCCCCGGCTTCGACACGCTGGCAACCGGCGCAGGTTTCGGGCTCAACGCCCGGTCCTGAACTCCACGGGCACTTGCACCACGCTCGGTACCGCCTGGCCATCATGCATGGCCGGGTGGAAGCGCCACTGACGCAACGCGGTCACGGCCGCATCATCCAGACGCGGGTCGGTAGCACCTTCGTGCGCGACGATACTCAGCTGGACCACGCGGCCGTTGCTGTCGATCTGCAGACGTGCGATCACGTCACCTTCAATTCCAGCCTGTAGGGCCTCTGCCGGGTATTCCGGCAGTGGATTGCCCGGCATCGGTTCGGCGTCGCCATTGGCCGTTTGCGGGGCGCTGACCGGCGTGTGGTGAATGAGATCAGCGGGCGCGGAAACCACAGCGGATGGGTTGTCTGAAAGCGGCTGCGCGAGGTGCCGGGCGAACAGCAGCATGCCAATTACCACGGACGCTGCCAGCAGCACCCATAGCCAAGCAGCCACCGCGCCCGAATGCGGAGTGGTGGTGTTGGCACTGGCTTGATCGTGGGGAATGCTGGACATCGATTTGACCGCCTTGCACGTTCTGCAATGGGGGCAGTCTGGCGATGGCGGAGTGACCTGAGGCTAAATCCGGACGTGGTCCGACGCTCAGGGTTCAGCTTACTGAGCGGGTTTGAAATCGAACGGGATTTCGAGAGTGCCCTGCATCGGCTGGCCGTTGCTCTGTGCTGGCTGGAAACGCCAGCCACGCACCGCATCCAATGCAGCACGATCCAACGCGCGTGAACCACTGCGCTGAATCACCTTGGCGTCCAAAGGCTGGCCTCTGGCGTCCACTTCCACCTGCACTACAACCGTGCCGCTCTCGCCACGGCGCAGGGCCGCCGGTGGGTAGCTTGGGGCAGGGCTTTGGTCGGGCAGGGGAACCGGCCGGTCGGTCGGCGCTGCGGCGATCGGAGCGGGTGCCGGTGCTGGCACGGGTGCGGGCTGTTCAGCGATAGGGGTCGGCGGCGGAGGCGTGGTTTCCACCAGTTCGGGCGTTTCCTCGACCACCCCCGGGCGTGCGTCAGGCATGTCACTGGCACCGGCGCCAGCCGGAAGGGGAGCCGGCAACGGCGTCACTTCGGCGACTTCTGCCTGCGGCTGGGCAGGCCCGGCACGGTAGAAATCGCTGTTGCGGCGGGCATTGAGCCAGACCAAGGCGAATAGCAGCACGCCAGCGCCAAAGGCGATGCCGGCTATTTTCAGCGCGTTGCGGGGCAACTGGAACGTGATGTTCTGGTCGGAGCGGGAGCGTGATGCGGACATGGGCTGGACCGGATTGAACAGGGCGATTCTTGCATAACCATAATGGCACGCGGCAGAAAGTCGCGGTTCGCGCGATAATCGCCTTTCATACCCGTACATAGTGCCTGCCCATGCTTGATCCAGCCCTTCTTCGCCAGCAGCCCGCCGAACTTGCCCAACGCCTGCGTGAAACGCGCGGCTACGAGCTTGACGTGGCCGCCTTCGAATCACTTGAGGCCGATCGCAAGCGCATCCAGGTGCGCACCCAGGAATTGCAGAGCCTGCGCAACAGTCGCTCCAAGGCGATTGGTTTTGCCAAATCAAAGGGTGAGGACGTATCGGCGATCATGGCCGAAGTGGCCGCGTTCGCCGATGAGCTGAAAGCTTCTGAAATCCAGCTGGACGTGTTGCGCGAAAAGATCGATGTGCTGTCGATGGGCATCCCCAATCTCCCGTCGGCCGATGTGCCTGCCGGCAAGGATGAGAGCGAGAACGTCGAGCAGCTGCGTTGGGGCACCCCGCGTGAGTTTGATTTCCCGGTGTTGGATCACGTTGAGCTGGGCGCCCGCAACGGCGGGCTGGATGCCGAGACGGCAGCCAAGCTGTCTGGCGCGCGTTTCACCGTGCTGCGTGGACAGATCGCGCGCCTGCACCGTGCACTGGGACAGTTCATGCTCAACCTGCACAGCAACGAGCACGGTTACGAAGAAACCAACGTGCCGGTGCTGGTCAACGCGGATTCGCTGCGCGGCACCGGCCAGCTGCCCAAGTTCGAGGAAGACCTGTTCAAGACCGCGCTGGGTGAATCCACGCGCTACCTGATTCCGACCTCGGAAGTGCCGCTGACCAATATCGTGCGCGATGAAATCATCGACGCCGAGCGCCTGCCGCTGCGTATGACCGCCCACTCGATGTGCTTCCGTTCGGAAGCGGGCAGTGGTGGTCGCGATGTGCGCGGCATGATCCGCCAGCATCAGTTCGAAAAGGTTGAGCTGGTCAGCGTTTGCGCCGCCGAAGACAGCGAAGCCGAACATCAGCGCATGACCCAATGCGCCGAGGCCGTGCTGCAGAAGCTCGGCCTGCCGTATCGCAAAGTGCTGCTGTGCACGGGCGACATGGGCTTTGCCGCGATCAAGACCTATGACTTGGAAGTCTGGTTGCCATCGCAGCAAACCTACCGCGAGATTTCCTCGTGCTCGAACTGTGGTGACTTCCAGGCACGTCGCATGCAGGCGCGCTGGCGTAACCCGGGCGGGAAGCCGGAGCTGTTGCACACGCTCAACGGTTCGGGCGTGGCAGTGGGTCGGACGATGATCGCGGTGATGGAGAACTACCAGAACGCTGACGGCTCGATCACCATTCCGGAGGCATTGCGCCCGTACATGGGCGGCGCTGAGCGCATCGGCTGACCCAAGTTCGCGCAGTTCGACGCAAGCAAAAAGCCCGCCTTCTGGCGGGCTTTTTTGTAGGTGCACATAGAAATGATTGAACCGTAAGAAGTTTTTGTTCAGGGAGCGAAATGCGCGTTGTTCCTAAATAGGACTGTTTGCAGCCTGATTTGCAAATACAGAACAAGGATGGTTGAATTCGGCAGTTCGTTCCATTTCCGGGATCAATCCATGCAAGACCTCAACGACCTCTACTACTTTGCAATGGTGGTGGATCATGGCGGTTTTGCCGCCGCTGAACGCGCATTGGGCATTCCCAAGTCGCGCCTGAGCCGGCGCATCAGTCAGCTGGAAACCGAGCTGGGCGTGCGCTTGCTGCAGCGGTCTACCCGCCGCTTCGCGGTAACTGACGTCGGCATGAGCGTGCATCGACACGCACAGACGATGTTGTCTGAGGCACAGGCGGCGCGTGAAGTGGTTGACCGATTGAGCGCAGAGCCGCGCGGTTTGGTGCGCGCCAGCGTGCCGGTGTCGCTGGCGCAGATGCAGCTGTCCAAGCTGCTGCCGAAATTCCTTGCGCAGTACCCGAAGGTGCGCCTGCAGTTGGCTATCACCAACCGGCGCGTGGACATCATCAACGAAGGTTACGACGTCGCGCTGCGCGTGCGCTCACGGCTGGACGACGATGGCAGCCTGGTGATGCGCAGCTTCGGTCAGGTGCAGGAACTGCTGGTCGCCAGCCCGGGTTATCTGGACCGTGCCGGCCGGCCGGCGTCGCCGCAGGATATTTCCAACCACGTCACCCTGAGCATCAGCGAAGACGAAGCGCGCCAACGCTGGGAGCTGCATGGCCCGGGTGGCGAAGTGCATCGCGTGGAACTGCAGCCGCGAGTGGCTGGCTCGGATTTCCCCTTGCTGCAGTCGATGGTGAAGGACGGCTTCGGCATCACCATGCTGCCGGAAACCATCTGCGCCGAAGCCGTGCGCAACGGCGAGCTGGAAGTGGTGCTGCCCGATTGGTCGCTGCCGCAGGGCATCTGCCATGCGGTGTTCGCTTCGCGTCGCGGTCTGTTGCCGGCGGTGCGCGTGTTCATCGACTTCCTGGCCGAACATCTTCCGCCTGAGCTTGAAGCCTCACGCCTGCATTGCGGCGGCGCCTGCGAACGGGCCAAGGAAAAGATCCGCGCCTCGACCGTCGGTGCATTGGCGATTGAGACGGGTTGAGCAAAACCCAGGCAAGCATGCGAGAATGCGCGCCCGGCCACGCACGTCGTCGCCGGGCTCAAGCACAGCAAGGACAGATGGCCGAGCGGTTGAAGGCACCGGTCTTGAAAACCGGCGAAGGGTTAAACCTTCCGTGGGTTCGAATCCCACTCTGTCCGCCAAAAGTTGATCTAAGCCACTGAAATAGGTGGCTTTTTTCATGCCGCAGAATTCTTCCCCGTGCTCTGCTCCACACTGGGTGGCATGTTTTTTCATACACAGCCCAATGATGAAGACATCGACTTGCGGGCAACCAGTGGCGTGGTAGGGCGTATGCATCGCTTCCCTGTAACTGGCCGTACTGATCGTCATTCCGCTTGTTCGACGGACCAGTGTTGCGTCGTACGTGCGACGATTTGGCATGTTCAACAAGCCCACCAAGCAGAGGTAAGGCGTTCCCGTGATAGAGACCCGCCTGCTTCAACAGTTCATTGCCGTCGCCGAGGAGCTGCATTTCAACCGCGCCGCGGAGCGTCTGCATATGGCGCAGCCGCCGTTGAGCCAGGCGATCCGCCGGCTGGAGCGCGCGATTGGTGCGCCCCTGTTCGAGCGCACCAACCGCAGCGTGGCACTGACACCTGCTGGTACGGCGTTCCTTGAGACCGCACGCAGCACGCTGCAATCGCTGGACGAAGGGGTGGCGCAGGCGCGTCGAGTTGCCCAAGGCGCGGAAGGTCACCTAACCCTGACATTCATCAACATCGCGCCTTATGTCCCACTGCTGCGTGCGCTGCGCAGCTTTCGACATGCCTCTCCCGGCGTCACCTTCAGCATGGTGGA
Organism: Stenotrophomonas sp. Iso1; assembly: GCF_027497995.1. Lineage (GTDB taxonomy): Bacteria > Pseudomonadota > Gammaproteobacteria > Xanthomonadales > Xanthomonadaceae > Stenotrophomonas. Next base: position 836,443 of record NZ_JAODBT010000002.1, read on the forward strand.
GGCCACCACCCAGGAGCAGATCGAGGCTCTGGAGCGCGGCACCGCAGATCTCGGATTCATGCGAGCACCGGGGACGACGACACCGAAACTGCGTATGGCTACCTTGCTGCGTGAACGGATCTGCGTTGCGCTGCCCGCTGGTCATCGGCTTGAAGCAAACGTGACCATCGCCTTGGCAGCGCTCAAAGATGAAGCATTTGTTGCCTCGCCAAGGGCACTTGGCAAGGGATTCCACGATCAGCTCATCGGCCTGTGCCTGAGCGCGGGGTTCGTTCCAGACATCGTGCAACATGGTCGGCAAATGCAAACGTTGATCGCCCTGGTGGCCGGCGGCTTCGGCATCGCATTGCTGCCTGCTTCGCTGGCAACGGAAGTGCGGGAAGACGTCGTATTCCGCCCACTCGATGTGGATGCCACCGAGGAGCAGTCAAAACTTGACCTTCTCATGGCATGGAACGAGAACCATGTATCCCCCATTCGCGACAGGCTGATTCACGCGGTTCGGCATGCTCTGTTGACCGCCGTCTGAGGCGGTGAGACGCACCGCGTCTTATTCCGATATGAAAACGGTCCTTCACGGGTACGAAGCGGGCTACTAGTCTTCAGCAGCACTGCTGTTGGGGAACTGAAATGCCTGCTGCCATCTATGTGTTTTCGCTGTGCGCGTTTGCGTTCGGTCTCTCCGAATTCGTTGTCGCCGGCCTGTTGATCTCCATTGCCAACGACCTCGATGCGCAGATCGCCATCGTCGGCACCGCCATCGCCGCCTACGCACTGGGCGCGGCCATCGGCGCGCCCTTGATTACAGCCTTGGTCTCCCATTGGCGGGACCGGCAGATACTGTTGCTGGCCACTGCCTTGCTAGGGCTGGGTAGCCTGCTGATGAGCGCGTCTCCCAATGTCCTGGTCCTGCTTGCCATCCGCTTCGTGGTCGGGCTCGGTCACGGTGTTTTCATGGCGGTGGCTTCCGACGCTGCCACCCGACTGGTAGATCCGTGCCGTTCCGGTCGAGCGCTATCAGTGGTGTGGATCGGATTGACGCTCGCGCTGGCATTCGGTGTTCCCATCGGCACGTATCTGGGAAGCCTATGGTCGTGGCGGGTGGTCTTCCTTGCGATCGGTGTGCTCAGCGTGGTGGGTATGTTGGGACTGGCGTTGTGCTTGCCGCGGCACGAGGCCGAGGGCGACGCGCGACGCGCAGGTGCATGGCAGGGTATCCGGGCCATCACGCATCCCCAGCTCCTCATAACTGGCGGTGTGGGTGTGCTCGTAAGCGTTGCGACCTTCACGTTCTTCACGTTCGTCTCGCCCTACCTGCAACAGATCACCGCTGTAGACGTGCAGTGGTTGAGCCTGGGCATGCTGTTGTTTGGTGTCTGCTCGATTGCAGGCAATCTGCTGGGCGGATATCTGGCAGATGCGTTGGACGTGGATCGCAGTATTCGTTGGGCGTTGCTGGCATTGGCCCTGAATCTGTTCTGCCTGTATGGCTTCGCCAGCATGCCGGCCATGATGCTGCTCTTGATCGGCATGCTGGGCGTCTGCTTCTTCTCCATCGTGACGCTGCTGACATTGCGTCTGCTCAAGCAGGCCCAACGTTTCATTCCGGGCTACAGCACGGTGGCGGCTGGCTTGAATATCGCGTCCTTCAATCTGGGCACTGCGCTGGGCGGTGCATTGGGTAGCCTCACGATCACCTACACGACGCTGGCGCTGGTGCCCTTGGTGGGAGCGCTGGCAGCAGTGCTAGCGGTGGTAGTGCTACATCTGCAGGGGCGCCGTATAAATTCGCCGGAAGCCTCTGTCAGTTGACGATGCGCGGGGGCCCAGAGGCTGGCATGGCATGCAGTGATGGAAGGCTTATTCCCTCAATCTGGCGTGCAGCTATGGCAGCTGGCCAGATCGCACGCATCTACCCTCGCATTCCCGTCGTGGGAAGCGAGGACAGGAAGCAGGGTGATCACTCCGGCGTGTTGTGGAACGAGGACAGTCGCGCGTCCAATGCGGCTTGGCGGGCACTACCGCCATGCAGGCGAATGAAGCTTTCCGCGCTGACGGCGCGACCCAGCAGTACGCCCTGCAGTTGGTCGCAGCCCAAGCGTTCCACGTAGGCCCGCTGCGCCGGGGTTTCGATGCCGGCAGCGACCACCGACAGGTTCAGTGCATGGCCCAGGGCCACGATGGCCGAGACGATGACCACATCCTCGTCGCTTTCTTCCAGGGTCAGTACGAAGGCGCGGTCAATCTTGATCTCGCTGGCGGGCAGCCGCTTGAGATGCAGCAGGCTGGACACGCCGGTGCCGAAGTTGTCGATGGAGATGCCCACGCCCAATGCGGCAACGTTGCGCAGCACCGCGATCGTGGTCTCGGTATCACGCATCATCGCGCTTTCGCTGATTTCCAGCGTCAAGCGTGCCGGCTCCAGCTCATTGCGTTCCAGCGCGCTGCGGACATCGTCCAACAGCTGCTGCGAGCCCAGTTGGCGGTCGGACACGTTCACCGAGATGATCCAGTCGTGGTAACCGGCATCCTGCCAACAGCGCATCTGCCGGCACGCTTCTTCCAGTATCCAGGTGCCAAGCACGCTCATCAGTCCGTTTTGTTCGGCCAGGCGGATGATGCGCTCGCTGGGAACATAACCATGCTCAGGATGACGCCAGCGGATCAGCGCTTCGGCGCCGCTGACGTGCCCATTTTCAGCATGGACGCGCGGTTGGTAGTGCAGTGACAGCTGGGAGGTGCCGATGGCCTTGCGGAGGTCTTCGAGCAGGTGACGATCCTGCTCGACGTTGTCATTCATCCAGTCGGCGAACACCGTATGCGTGTTGTGCCCGGCCTGCTTGGCATAGCGCATGGCGGTTTCGGCCATGGCGATCAGTTGCGCAGGCGAATTGCCGTGGTCAGGATGCAGCGCCATGCCCAAGCTGCCGGTGATGCGCAGGTCGCGGCCGCCGCCACGCGCGGAATTGACGGCCAGAATGATGCGCTCGGCGTAGGCGTCGACTTCATTGGCGGTCTTCAACGTGGTGGCGATGACGAACTGATCGCCACCCAGCCGGCCAACCAGGTCTTCGGGTGGAAGCATCCGCCGCAGTCGCTCGGCGATGTCCATCAACACGGCGTCGCCCACGGGTGAACCGAAGGCACCGTTGATGTGGCGGAAACCGTCCAGATCGATCGACATCACCGCGAACGCGTTGCCATCCTGCAGGAGCTGCTCGATGCGCTCGTGGGACAGCTGGCGATTGGGCAAGCGGGTCAGGGCGTCGTGTTGGCTGGCGTGGAACAGCTCTTTGCGGGCATCGTCCAGCGACGCGGCCAGCATCGAATTGCGCAGATGCAGTAAACGCGACTGCATGCGCTGCTCCTGCAGCGAGAAGATCAGAACGATGGCCATGACGCCCACGGTCAACAAGACCACGCAGGCGGCGAGCCATTCGGTGGGAACGCCGCCGCTGGCTGCCGCGCCGCATACCGCGTCGGCCGGGAAGCGGGCAGCGGCCATACCGGTGTAGTGCATGCCGACGATGGCCAGGCCCATCACCACCGAGGCGATCAAGCGTGGCAGCAGCGCGTGTTCGACGGTGCGCAGGCGGAAAGCGATGTAAAGCGCACTCCATGAGGCACCCACAGCGATCACGATGGAAAGCACGAACCAGACGCGGTCGTAGTCGATGGCCGGCTGCATGCGCAGCGCCGACATGCCGACGTAATGCATCCAGGCGATGCCCAGGCCCATCAGCAACGCGCCCAGCGCGAGCCGCAGGTGAGGCAGGGTAGCCCGGGACACCAGCCACAATGCGAACAAGGACGCAGCCACTGCGACCAGCAGCGACTCCAGGGTGAGCCACAGGTCGTAACCCAGCGGAATGGGCAGGCGGAAAGCGAGCATGCCGACAAAGTGCATGGACCAGATGCCGGCACCCATGGCCACGCCACCGGCAAGCAGCCATCGGGCAGCAGTACGCCGGGGCTGGGTTGCAGATACCCGCGAGGCCATGTCCAGCGCCGTGAACGAGGCCAGGATGGCGACCAGGATGGAAAGCACGACGAACAACGGGTTGTAGCTGCCGACGAGCATCAAACCCACTCCCTTTAGTGTCCGTACCGCATGGCGCCATGCCCCCGCATGACGAATGACCATTCAATCCGTGCTGGTCTATTGCAGCTGACTATCGCCAGCTACCGCGATGGCGGCAATAGCCAGTGAACGCAATAGGAAAACCGGACGCACGAGCTGTGGAGTACATCACATTGTTACCTGCCGTGCTGCATCGAACGTGGCATCGAACAAGCGTTGCACCGGCGGACCCATTTCCCCGGACAGCAGCACCAGCAACAGCAGGCCCACCAGCAGTGCGACAGGCAAGCCAAGCTGGATGGGGTTGAGCGCAGGTGCTGCGCGGGCCAGTACGCCAAAGGCAAGGTTGATGGCCAGCATGGCGACCACCAGTGGCAATGCCAGCGACAGCGCGCCGCGAAAGATCTGCAGCGCCAGTGTGGGAGCAATGCTGGCAACGGCAAGCGGGTCGGGCAGGGCGGTTCCGATGGGCAGCGCCTTGTAGCTGTCTACCAGCAGTGCGATCACTGCCAGATGGCCATTGCTGGTGAAAAACAGCAGGCCGAACAACAGATAGAACCACTGCCCGATGACACCCGAGCTGCCGCCGCGCAGCGGATCACTCATCTGCGCGAATGCTAGGCCGGTGCTCTGCGCGACCATTTCGCCGGCCATGGCCCCGGCTTCAAAGATCAACCGTAAGAGAAAGCCCATGGTGATGCCCACGGCCAGCTCGCGCAGGATGGTAAGCACGGTGATGGAATCGAAGCCGTAGAACAGCGGTACCGGTGGCAGTACGGGCGCGAGTGCGACTGACAGCGTCACTGCCAACAACCCGCGAATGCGGCCCGGCACCGCGCGCGTACCGATCATCGGCATGGCCATCAACATGGCGCCGATGCGCAGCATGATCCACAGGGTATTGCCGATGATGGCGAAGGCCTGCTGGCCATCGACGACCATCTGGGTGGCGGAATCCATCGCCGTGCTATCCGATCAGGTGCGGTATGCGTTGAAACAGCTGGATGGTGAATTCGACCAGGTGGCCGATCAACAGGCTGCCCAGCGCGAACAACGCGGCGGTGAGGGCAGCGGCTTTTGCGACGAACGCGATGGTCGGTTCATTGAGCTGGGTGGCCGCCTGGATCACACCCACCACCACACCGACCACCAGGACGGTAAGCAGCAGAGGGCCGGCGACCCAGAGGGTGGCGACGAGGCCGCCACGCAGTTCGGTAAGGGCAAGTTCGGGGCTCATGCAGACATTGAATGCAAGGTTGGTGCCAGTGACGTGACGGAATTACGGCGGCGCGAGTTTGGCGGCGCGTCCTGCGGTGGCTTTCGTAGCGGCATAGAGTGTTTGCCCTCGTCTGCGTCGGGCACAGGGGAGGGAGAACAAAAAAAGCCGTGATCGGGTCACGGCTTTTTTGGGGGAACCATCTAGCGCAGGTCAAACCACATTGAAGCTCGCAGCCAGCGTGCCGACGACCAGCACCCAGCCGTCCACCAGCACGAACAACAGAATTTTGAACGGTGCTGACACCAGCATCGGCGACAGCATCATCATGCCCATCGACATCAATACGCTGGACACCACCAGGTCGATGATCACGAACGGGATGAAAATCAGGAAGCCGATCTCGAACGCGGTCTTCAGTTCGCTGGTCACAAACGATGCCACCAGTACCGGGAACGGAACGGCATCTGGACTCGCATAGGCGCCATGCCCGGCCAGCCCGGCGAAGGTCATCAGATCGGTCTCGCGTACTTGCGCCAGCATGAAGGCGCGCAGCGGGGCGGTGGTCAGTTGCCAGGCAGTCTGGAAATCGATCTGGCCATCCAGGTACGGCGCCATGCCGGTGGACCATGCCTTGTCCCACACCGGCATCATGATCATTGCAGTGAGGAACAGCGCCAGCCCCAACAGAATCTGATTGGACGGCGTCTGCCCGGTGCCCAGTGCCTGACGCAACAGCCCCAGCACGATGATGATGCGGGTGAAGGCAGTGAGCACCAGCAGCATCGATGGCAGCAGGGTGATGGCCGTCATCAGCAGCAGGGTCTGCAGCGGCAGGCTCACCGGCTGGCTGCCGATCTTGCCGACATTGACGTCCGGCAATGCCGGCATCTGCGGTGTGCCCGGTGCGGCAAAGGCGAACAGAGGCAGTGCCAGCATCGCCAGCAGCAGGAACAGTTGCCAGCAATGACGCTGGTTGAGGCGAAGACCCGGCATGATCAGGAATCCTTGCGCAGCTTCTGCGACAGCAGCTGTGCGAAATTCGGAAGTTGTTTGAGATTGGGGAGTGCGGGAGCGGACATCTGCGGCAGCGGCTCGGGCAGGGTGTGCAGGGCGCTGATGCCGCCTGCCGTCACGCCCAGCAGCAGTTGCTGGCCGTTGACGTCCACCACCACCACGCGCTCTTTGGCGCCGACGTTGATGCTCGCCACCACCTTCAGGCCTTCGGCCGGGCGGAACGCACCACCGGGCAGGCGTTTGAGCACCCAACCCAGGCCGATGATCAAACCCAGCACGACCAGCAGCATGAACACCGCGCCGAACATGCTGGGCGCGCTCGCCGCATGTTGGCCGACCGGCGTCGCCGCCTTGGCAGCAGGCGCAGCGATGGCGAGCAGTGCGATCAACGCAGTCTCCGGATCCGCTCGCTGGGGCTGACCACATCGGTCAGGCGCACGCCGAAGCGATCATTGATGACCACCACTTCGCCGTGTGCGATGAGCGTGCCGTTGACGAACACGTCCAGTGATTCGCCGGCGCCGCGTTCCAGTTCCACCACCGAGCCCTGGTTGAGCTGCAGCAGGTTGCGGATTGGCAGGCGGGCGCGGCCGACTTCCAGTGACAACGTCACCGGAACGTCAAGGATCACGTCCAGGTCGAGGTCGGTGCCGCTGGAGGCGTCGGCGTGCAGATTGGCGAACTGTGCCGGCGTGGCAGAGGCGACGGTATCGGGGGCTTCGGTGTCATTCATTGGATGTGTCCTGGATCACGGGAACGATGGGACGCTTGCCCGGCGGATGGGTTGCGGTGATCTTGATGGCGTTGCGGTCGTTGGCGACGCCAAACTGGCCGGTGAAAACCGGAATGCCCTCCACACACAGTGGAACTTCCTTGGGCATATCGATGGGCAGGATGTCGCCGATCTTCAGCTTGGTAAGTTCACGCAGGCTCATGCGGCGGTTCGCCAGCACGCTGGAGAGTTCGACCTCGGCGGTATTGAGCTGCTCGCGCAACATGATGGCCCAGCTCTCATCGCGATCATTGCGGTCGCTTTGAATGCCGGCGTCGAGCAGTTCGCGAATCGGTTCCAACATCGAGTACGGCAAGGTGATGTGGATGTCGCCGCCGCCGCCGTCGAGTTCGACGTGGAAACGGCTGACCACCACGTACTCGCGCGGGCTAACGATATTGGCGAAGTGTGGGTTGATCTCGGAGTTGATGTAGTCGAAATCGACGTTCAACACCGGGCCCCAGGCCTCGCGCAGATCAGCAAAAGTCTGCTTGAGCATCAGCTGGATCACGCGCATCTCGGTAGCGGTGAACTCGCGGCCTTCGATGCGGGTGGGGTAGCGGCCGTCGCCACCAAAGAAGTTGTCGACGATGGCAAATACCAGCGTCGGCTCGAACACGATCAAGCCGGTACCGCGCAGCGGTTTGAAGCGGATCAGGTTGAGGTTGGTCGGCACATACAGCGAGTGCAGGTAGTCGCCGAATTTGATCAGCTCGATACCGCGTACTGACAACTCGGCCGAGCGGCGGATCAGGTTGAACAAGCCGATGCGCCACAAACGTGCGAACCGTTCGTTGACCATTTCCAGCGTCGGCATGCGCCCACGGATGATGCGGTCCTGGCTGGCGAAGTCGTAGGAACGTGCTTCCCCGGGTACCGGGGCCGGCTCGGCAGTGCTGACATTGCCGGAATCGACACCATGCAGCAGGGCATCGATTTCGTCCTGTGACAGCAGGTCGTTGATGCTCATCGTGTTCCCTTACTGGGTGACAAAACTGGTGAACAGCAGGTCATCGGCCGACTTCTTGCCGGTCTCGGCTTTCATCAGCTTCTGCACCTCGGCCAATGCCGAGGCCTGCAGTGCTTCCTTGCCGGCGCGGTCGGCGATCTGCGCCGGCTCGACCTGCGAGAACAGCATCAGCAGCTTGGCGCGGATGGCCGGTGCGTGGGTCTGCATGGCCTGGAGCGCCAATGGGTCGCGGGTCATCAGCTGCACATCTACCTGCAGATAGCGTGGGCCATCGATGGGGCCGTTGAGGTTGACCACGAACGAGGGGTCCAGCGCGAAGTACTGCGCCGGTGCAGGCGTCGCAGCAGCAGGCTTTTTGGCTTTGGCGTCGCCTTGGCCCTGAGTGAAGTACCAGACCGCGCCACCGGCACCGCCGGCAGCGACCAGTGCGATCAGTGCGATTACCAACAGCGGACGCCGCGACTTACCCGTCGCCTCCTGGGTCGGTTCGGGTTTACGGGATTTGTCGGCGGCAACAGCCACGGTGTGCTCCTCAAGAATGCTGCCCGTTCACATGCAAGCAGCGTGCCGGAGGAGCAGAGGAGGGCGGTGGCGGAATGTTGACGGCGTGCTGATGGACCTCTGCAGAAGCAGTACCCCGGCACGCGCAGGAGCGGCCGAGACGACGCACGGAGGTTCCAGCGCGTCCGTTCACCCATGAACTGGCGATGGCGGCGCGCGCCGTTGGTCAGGCTTTACCCGCTTTGTGGGCGAAGCAACCGCATCCTGCGATAGCCGGTGTGCTGTTCAGGCGTAAGCATCCAACAACCCACGCATGCGCAAGGTTTGGCTGGTGGGTGCCGGCATATCGACGCCGGAATCCTGACCGTCGGTAAACGAGCCGCCGGCTGCCGCGTGGCCATCGCTTCCCTGCTGCTGCGAGGTCGGTTGCTGGCCGACGTCGGCTTGCGCCAGTTGCAGGCCTTGTTCGCCCAGCATTTCGCGCAGACGGGGCAGGCTGCTTTCCAGCGCATGGCGGACGTCGGCATGGGCGCTGGTGAAGCTGGCATGGACGCGGTCGCCGTCCAATTGCAGCTTCACTTCCACCAGGCCAAGGTCGTGCGGGGTAATGCGGATATGGGCGTGGCCGATCTTCTGGTCGGCCATCCAGCCGACGCGGGCACTGAAGGTTTCATCAAAGTCGCCGCTGTTGATGTCCGGCGTGGCGGTGGGTGCCTGCACGCTGCTGCCCGGCGCCGTGGGGCGCACATCGAGCAAGGCAGGGTTCTGCAGCAGCGCGTTGAACGTCGTGGGTACAGGGCTTTCTGCGCTATCGAGCGTGCTGCCGGCCATGTCATCCGCGCCTTGTGCGATGGCAGCAGTCAACGCGGCAGGGATTGGCTCAGCGCTTTCCGCCGCCGATGCCTGCGCCGCCGGGATTGCGAGCGTTGCAGGCAATGGCGTAGCGCCGGCCGGTAGCGCGGAATTGGCGCCTGGCCGGGCTTCGCCCTGAGCAACCGGTGACGTCACGGTCGGCGTCGGTGAAGGCTCGGGCGCCGGCATCAACATGGCCGACAGGCCGAGCGGCGGCCACGGTGCTTCGTCCGTTTGCTCGGCGGTGTTGCTGTTGGAATCCTCAGTGCTTGCGGGCGGCATGGATGCGGCGTCTTCGCCTTCGCTGTGGCTGGCTTCGTCGCTGGCTGAGGACGACTGGCTGGGTTTGGAGTCCTGGACTGCTGGCGACGTGGCCTCGCTCTTCTGCGTTGCCGGCTTCTCCTGCAGCAATGCGTCGAAGCCTGATTTTGATTTGCTGCCGGTGCTGCCGGTGCTGCCATTGGTGCGTGGCGGGCTGCCCGTTTCAACATTGCCACCAACAGACAGGCCCGAAGTCAGCACGTTCATGCGTCTTCTCCTTCCGCTGCGGCTTGCGCCAGACGCACGCGACGGGCGCCGATCTCATCCATCTCGCGCTGGTCGCGGCGATCTTCGGCTTTCTTTTCCTGCGCGCGATAGCTGGCCGCAAGCTGCTCCAGCACCTGCTTGTCGCGACTGGCCAGCAGCAGGCGGGCGCGCTCGGCATCCACGCGCTCGCGGTTGCTGTCCACGGTCTTGCTCTGAGCTTCCACGGCGTTATCCAGGCGATCCAGAAACGCGCGGCGGTTGAGCAACTGCGCGGCGCTGGTCGTCGACATCTGCGCGTTGGCATATTCCTCAGCGTACTGGCGCAGTTCGGACAAACGGGATTGATGGACGTCCAGCGCCTGCTGGCGCTCGGCCAGTTCCTTGGCAACTTCATCCTGACGGTCCTGCGCGTGGCGCAGCAGGGGATCCATGCGACGTGAGGGGCTCATGCGGCGCGCTCCTTATCTACCAACTGTTGCAATGCGTCGAGGCTGTGGCCGAGGTCGGCGGCGGCGTGCACGTCCTGACCGAGGAATTCCATGATTTCCGGCCAGCGATCCAGCGCTTCGTCGGTGACCGGATCGTTGCCGCGCTGATACGCGCCGATGGCGATCAGGTCGCGGTTGGCGGTGTAGGCAGATACCAGCCGCTTGAGCTTGCGGATACGCAAGCGCCATGCGTCGTCGGCGATGTCCTGCACCACACGGCTGACCGAGGACTCCACGTCGATGGCCGGGTACAAGCCGCTATCGGCGACACGGCGTGACAGCAGGATGTGACCATCAAGAATGGCGCGGGCAGCGTCGGCAATGGGGTCTTGGGGATCGTCGCCTTCGGTCAGCACGGTGTAGAACGCGGTGATCGAGCCGCGCCCTTTGGCGCCGTTGCCGGCGCGTTCCACCAGTGCGGGGAGCTTGGCGAACACGGAAGGCGGGTAACCGCGCGTGGTCGGCGGCTCGCCGACGGACAGGCCGATTTCACGCTGCGCCTGGGCAAAACGGGTCAGCGAATCCATCAGCAGCAGGACGTTCAAACCTTGGTCGCGGAACCACTCGGCGATGGCCGTGGCGCGGTAAGCACCATGCAGGCGTGCCAGTGGCGGGCGATCGGCGGGGCTGGCCACGACAACGGCGCGACGCAGGCCTTCTTCGCCCAGCGTGGTTTCGACGAAGTCACGGACTTCTCGGCCACGCTCGCCGATCAGGCCCACCACAATCACGTCGGCGGCGGTGTAGCGGGTCATCATGCCGAGCAGCGTCGATTTGCCGACGCCGGAACCGGCGAACAAGCCCACACGCTGGCCGCGGCCAATCGGCAGCAAGGCGTTGATGGCACGTACGCCCACATCCAGCGGCTGGATGATGGGTTCGCGGGCGAGCGGGTTGATCGACACGCCGGCCATGCTGACATTGCCTTCGGCGCGGATCGGACCCTTGCCGTCCAACGGCACACCGTCGCTGTCGATGACGCGGCCGAGCAGGCCTTCACCCACCTCCACGCCGCTGCGCCGGTACGACGGCACCACGCGTGCGTTGGGCAGCAGACCATGCAGTTCAGCGCTGGGCATCAAATAGGAACGGTCACCGGAGAAGCCGACCACTTCGGCATCCACCCAGCCGCCATCGATGATTTCCACTTTGCAGTTGGCGCCCATCGGCGCTTCACAGCCAACGGCCTCCAGCGTGAGGCCCACCGCGCGACGCAGAATGCCTTCGCGAACCAGACCATGGCCGCCCGTCGCATCCAGTGAAATGCCATCGAGTCGAGATGCCAGTCGCAGGTTGCGGGCGGCGGCCCATTCGGCGGGTGCAGGCGTGGGCGCGGCAGTCATGGGTTGGCTCCGGAACGACGCAGCACGGTGCTCAATGCGGCGCGTAGACGCGCGTCGAGCGTGCCATCGATGCGCACGGTCTCGGCGTGAACACGCAGGTCGCCGCGGCTCAGGCTGGTGTCGGCGGTAAGACGCTGGCCTTCCGGCAACGACAGCAGGCCGCTGAGCGCGGCGATATCGTCCGGGTGCAGTCGTACTTCAACCTCGCGGTTGGCGCCGCTGACGGTGTCCAAGGCTTCGTTGACCAGTTCGGACAACAACGAAGGATCGGCCTCGTAGGCGCGGCCGATCAATGAACCGGCAATGCGCACCGACAATTCGCCCAGCGCACCGACCACTTCATTCTCCAGACGCACCAGCGGCCGGCTGAAGTTGTCGAGAATGCCTTCAATCTGTGCGACCAGGCGGCGCACTTCAGCCTGACCCTGGGCGTAACCTTCCGTGTGGCCTTGCTGGAAGCCTTCTTCCTGCGCGGCATCGCGGATAGCCTGCACTTCCTCCAGTGTTGGCAACTGCACCGGTGGTGGAGCAGGTTCGGCGGTGATGGTTTCGATCAGGTCCGACGCGAACCCGGGTGCTGCTGTTTCAGCAGACACCGGCGTTGCGTTCAGGTCCGGCGCAAGCCAACGGACGGCATTGTTCACAGCATTGCCTCCGCGCTGCCGCCGAGGGTGACGGTACCTTCATCGGCCATGCGCTTGACGATGGCCAGAATCTCGCGCTGCGCACCTTCCACGTCGGACAGGCGCACGGGGCCACGGGCTTCCATGTCCTCAAGCAGAATTTCGGCGGCGCGCTGCGACATGTTGCGGGTGATCTTGTCGCGCACTTTGATATCGGCGCCACGCAACGCAAGGCCGAGGCGTTCGCCGCTGACTTCGCGCAACACCAGCTGCATTTCGCGGTCGTCCAGGTCCACCAGGTCGTCGAACACGAACATCAGGTCCTGGATGCGGTTGCCCAGCGGTGCGTCGATGCGCGCGATCTCGCTGAGGATGGTCTGGTCCTGACCGCCGTCCATGAAGTTGAGGATGTTGGCCGCGCACTGCACGCCGCCAATGTTGGACGATTTCAGATTCTGGTTGCCGGCGAACTGGCGCTCCATGATCTCGTTGAGTTCGTTCAACGCATTGGGCGGAATGCCGTCGAGCGTGGCGATGCGCAGCAACACGTCTACGCGGGTGCGGTCGGGCAGCAGCTTCAGTGCCTCGGCGGCCTGGTCGGTTTCCAGGTGGGCCATGACGATGGCAATGATCTGCGGGTGCTCGTTGCGGACCAGATCGGCCACCGCACGCGGGTCCATCCACTTCAACGCATCCAGCCCCGTCGTGTTGCGGCCGAGCAGGATGCGGTCGATCAGGTTGCTGGCTTTCTCGTTACCCAGCGCCTGCACCAGCATGTTGCGGATGTAGTCGTCCGAGCCGACGCTCAGCGAGGTTTTGTTGCCCAACTGCGAACCAAAGTCGTCCATCACCTGCTGCACCTGCTCGCGGGTGACATCGCTGAGCGTGGCCATGGCGATGCCGATTTTCTGTACCTCTTTGGGCTCCATGTGGCGCAGCACTTCAGCCGCATCGGTTTCGCCGAGCGACAACAACAACACGGCGGCGCGCTGCACGCCGGTCATGGGAACTACGTCAGTCATTTGCCACCCAGCCCTTCACTACTTGTGCGACACGCTTGGAATCCGTGCGCACTGCCTCGCGCGCCATACGTAGGCGTTCTTCATACGCATCGACCGGCAGGGCGAGCTTGGCGTCGTTGTCCAGACGCAGACGGTCAGCCGCCAGTTCGGGCATCTGCGCGCCATCGTCCAGCACCTGCACGTCGGCGCTGAGCGGGTCGTCGTTCTTGCCCGGCAGTGCCTTGGGTGGGCCGGAAATCTGGCGCAGCGCCGGGCGCAACACACCGAACAACAGGGCCAGTACCACGATGGCGCCGAGTACCAGGCGCAGTGCATCACGCAGCTGCGGGTTCTCCCACCAGTTGGGGGTTTCCACCGGGATGGTTTCACGCACGAACGGTGCGTTCATCACCGACACGGTGTCGCCACGCTCGGCACTGAAGCCCACGGCCTGCTTGACCAGCGCTTCGACGCGGGTGAGCTCGGCCGCGCTGAGCGGCTGATCGCTGACCTTGCCGTTGGCGCCGGCACGCGGCACGTGATCGACCAGTACCGCCACGGATACACGCTTGACCCGGCCTGCCGGCTGGCGGGTGTGCTGCAGGGTGCGGTCCAACTCGTAATTGCGGGTGGCGTTCTTGGAGGTTTCCGTCGGCGCCGCTGCCGTGGCCGGCGGAGGCGTTGCCGCTGCACCCGGTGGGGTATTGCTGGCAGCGCCGGGGATGCCCTGTGGGCCAGCGGTGCTGGTGGAGTTTTCGCTGATCTGCTCGCTGCGGATCTTCTGGGGCTCGGCGTTGTACAGCTCGCGCGCTTCTTCGGTGACGGAGAAGTCCATGTCCACGCTGACTTCCGGATTGACGCGGCCAGCGCCGGCCATCGGCTCCAGCAGTTCACGGATGCGTTGGTTGTACGAACCTTCCAGGCGGCGCACCTGATCAAACTGCGCAGCATTGAGTGCGGCATCGCTGTTGGGGTCGGCGATGGTCAGCATGCGGCCGCTCTGGTCGACCACGGTCACGCGCTCGGGGGCGAGATCCGGAATGCTCGACGCGACCATGTGCACGATGGCGTCCACCTGGTTGCGTTCCAGCTGTTGGCCCCCGCGCAGTTCCAGCACCACCGACGCGCTGGCGACATCGCGCTGACGGGTGAAGGCGCTGGGCTTGGGAATGGCCAGATGCACGCGGGCGTCACGCACCGGGCGCAGGGTGGAGATGGTGCGCACCAGTTCGGTTTCCAGCGCGTGCTGGTAGCGGGCGCTTTCAACGAACTGGCTGACGCCGAAGCCCGGGTCGCGCTCCATCATTTCAAAACCCAGACGGCCGCTCTCGGTCAGGCCGGAGCCTGCCAGCTTGAGGCGAGCGTCATGCACGTTCTTCTCCGGCACGCTGATGGCGCCGGTGGTGGCATTGAGTTCAAACGGAATCTGCGCGGCACGCAGCAGGTCGGTGGCCTCGGCGGTCGCCTTCTGATCCAGCCCGGTGTAGAGCGGCATCATCTGTGGCTTCTGCGCCCAGAAAAACACGAGCAACCCCGCTGCCACAGCCACGGTGATCATCGCCATCAATCCCAGGCGACGGGTGATCTGCAGGCTTTGCAGGCGGTCGAACCAGGCACCTGCCTGTTGGGTGTTCAACGAATCTTTTGGAAGCGCGAGGGCCATGCGTTTCTATCCTTACAGCGGCATGTTCATCACGTCCTGATAAGCCTGGACGAGACGGTTGCGGACTTCCACGGTGGCGCGGAACGCCAGCTGGGACTGTTGGGAAGCGACCATCACTTTGGCCAGATCAGCACCGGGTTCGCCGCGCTCGAAAGCGGCGGCCAACTGCCCGGATTTCTGCTGTGCCTCGTTCACCCCTTTGATGGCGCCCTGCAGGGTCTGGCTGAACGATGGCGCATTGACGTTCTGGCCTTCGCTCAGCCCTTGGATTGCATTGCTGCGCGGCATATCAGCAGGCGGTGCAACCTGAGCCACCTGGGTCTGCAGGGTTCGGATCTGGGAAAGAACAGAGGTGATGGAATGAGACATCGAAACGGATTCCGGAGAGAGAGCTTTCTGCCTTCACAGTTGCAAGTGGCGTGCCACGAATGTGAAGCCATTAATCCGGCACGGGGCAGGAATGCGACGTCTGCAATCGGGCGTGCTGTCGGGTTTCCGGCGTTACGGGGCGATCAGTGTTGGCACAGGGCAGGCCAGTGGTGATGCGGGAAGGGCGTCGCCGGTAGCAAAGGTGCCTGGATTCCATTGCCTTGATATGCAGTGCTGGGCTCAGCGGGGGCTTCCGGATAAAAGCCCGGCGCAACCTGGCGGGGCTCTAGAGGCTCGACAACCGCCTTGGCGGCGGTGCAGCCTCGGCTCATGCGCCTGCGTTGCTGTATTGCCGAGCCGTGCTCGGTGGTGTCTTGTGCGGTTACAACCCCGGCGCAGCGTGGCTACGCTCGACCGAACACTATCTGTAGTGGCGGTGGCACCGACGAGTACTTCATTTCGGCCTACGAGGTAGCAGGCCTGTAATGCAACGCGGTGCTCGGTTGAGCCCTCTCAGCCGGTAGCTTCTAGCTGATCGCGTTCGATGCCGTACTTGCGCAGCTTTTCCACCAGCGTGGTGCGGCGCAGGCCGAGCAGTTGGGCCGCATGTGCAACGACGCCCTGGGTGCGTTCCAGCGCTTCGTTGATCAGCGACAGTTCGATGCCGGCCATATGGTCGCGCAGGTCCATCCCCTCACTTGGCAGATGGGTTTGATCGTGCGCCGGCGTGGCATGCACACCATTGCTGATCGGCGTCGGGCTGCTGGCAACTGACACCGTTGTCGAGGTCGGCCGCAGTGGACGTTCGTCGTCGCCATGGGCAGCCTGCAGGGCCTGTTGATCACCGCGGTAGCGGCTGGGCAGATCCTGCACCCGCACCAGTCCATTGGGATGCAGCACGGCCAGGCGCTCGACCAGATTGGTCAGCTCGCGCACATTGCCCGGCCATGCATAGCCGGCTAATGCCTGAAGTGCTTCAAGGGTAAAACGCACTTCACCGCGGCCGGTGCGTGCCAGTTGCGTGGCAATGGTTTCCACCAGCGCGGGAATGTCCGTGGTGCGTTCGCGCAGGGCGGGCACGTCGATGGGGAACACGTTGAGGCGATAGAACAGATCCTCGCGGAATTTGCCTTCGGCGATGCGGCGCTCCAGGTCGCGATGGGTCGCGGCGATGACACGCACGTTGCAGCGGATGGTCTGGTTGCCGCCGACGCGCTCAAAGCTGCGCTCCTGCAGCACACGCAGCAACTTCACCTGCATCGGCAGGCTCATGTCGCCGATTTCATCCAGCAGCAATGTGCCGCCTTCGGCCATCTCAAAACGGCCCTTGCGTGCGCTCAGCGCGCCGGTGAATGCGCCTTTTTCGTGGCCGAACAATTCACTTTCCAGGAGATCCGGTGGGATCGCACCGCAGTTGATCGCAACAAACGCGCCGTCGCGGCGGGGCGAGCGCTGGTGGATGGCGCGCGACACCACTTCCTTGCCGGTGCCCGATTCGCCCAGCACCAGCACGGTGGTGTCGAAATTGGCGACTTGCTCGATCAGTTGGCGCAGGTCGGTGACGGCCGGACTGTGGCCGGTGGGGCCAGTGTCGTCGTTGGTGTTGGCCTGATGCTCGGCGTCGAGGCGGTTGAGGCTGGCACGGCGCAACAGTGCTTCCACCTGCGCATGACGCATGGGCTGCTCCAGCGGCCAGACGTTGGCCTCATGCAGGCCGTAGTGGCGAGAAAACGCCAGCGGATCACTTTCCGCCAGCAGAATCGGCGGCGGCAGCGATGCAGCCGCCAGCCAGTTGAAAAAGCCTGCCGCACGATCAGCGTCTTCCAGTGCGCCGACCACGATGGCCATCCAGTCGTTGGCGCGATGGCGGCGGGTGTCGATGTCCTGTGCTTCGCTGACCCAACGCGGGTTGAAATCCATGAATTCCAGCAGCGCGATGGTGCGCTCGGCCCGGACGGCATCGGCATCGATGACCAGAATGCGCGACTCACTCATGACTGGGATCCTTCAGTGTTTCCAGGATCGGCATGACTTCCTGGATATAAGACAGTTTGCTGACGAAGTTGTCGGCACCGGCGCGCAGTGCGTGCTCGCGGTGCTCGGAATCATCGAAATGGCTGGCGATGACGATATAGGGCGCGTCGTCCTGGCTCTTGATCAGGCGCGTGGCCTGCAGCCCGCCCATCTCGGGCATGGCCAGGTCCATCAACACCACCTGCGGGCGCATCGATTCAGAACGCTCAATCGCTTCCAGCCCGTTGGCGGCACTGCCGACAACCTCCAGCCAGTCGATCTTGCGGAAATGGCGCATGGCGGCGTTGATGAAACCTTCATGGTCGTCGACCAGCAATACGGTGAGCTTGCTCATGGGAATCCTTGGTTTCAGCCCACACGGGCCAGCGGTGGCTTGGCGTTGCAACGGCGACGTTCACGGGCCGGCGCGATATCAAGCTGTTCGCGATACTTTGCGACGGTGCGGCGGGCAATGTTCACCCCTTGGCGTGCGAGCAGTCCGGCGATGGCTTCGTCTGCCAAGGGGCGTGCAGCCGGCTCGGAGTCGATCAGGCGCTTGACCATGGCCTTGACGGCCTGCCCGGAGACGCTGGCGCCTTCCAGTCGTACCGCGAAGAAGTGCTTGAGCTCGAACGTGCCGCGTGGCGTTTGCAGGTACTTGCCCGAGGTGATGCGTGACACGGTGGACTCGTGCATGCCGATGGTGTCAGCCACTTCCTTCAGGGTCAGCGGTGCCATGGCTTCTTCACCATTGACCAGGAATGCAGCCTGACGCTCGATGATCACCCGCGCGGTACGCAGCAGCGTGTCGTAACGCATCGACAGCCCGCGCGTCAGCCAACGCGCTTCCTGCAACAGTTCGCGCAGCGGCTGTGCGGCTTCGCCTGCGCTGTCGGCCACCACGCGCTCGTAGCTGGCGTTGATGCCCAGTCGCGGTGTGGTCGCCGGGTTGAGCGCGATACGCCACTGGCCATCGGCGTGCCAGGCCACCACGTCCGGGATAACGGTCAACTCCGGTTGCGGCTGCAAAATTTCTGCCGGACGCGGCTGCAACGACAGCACCAGGCGGAATGCTTCACGCACATCGTCCAGCTCCGCGTCCAAGGCCTGCGCCAAGGCGGGGAGATCGTGATTGGCGAGTAGTTGGATGTCTGCATCCAACAGGCGTGCAGCGAGATGGCGCGCAGGGACGCGGCCTGGCAACGAGGTCAGCTGTGCCAACAGGCACTCCCGCAGATCGACCGCCGCCATACCGGCCGGCTCGCCATGCAGCAGGCGCTGGCGAACCATTTCGACATCAGCGCTAGTGCGGTCCAGTCGCGCACACGCCAATTGAGTAAGTGCAGGCAGTGATGCCTGCAGATAACCGGCATCGTCACACTGTTCCAGCCAGTACCGGGCGATGACGAGATCGGCTTGATCCAGTTCCAGTGCGAGCGTTTTGAGAATGCGCAGTTGCGGATCGCTGGATTCGCCAGCGGCAATGCGCGCCATATGGTCGTCATCGGCGCCGTTCCAACTGGAAGCGGGCACGTCCCACATGGTGCTTTCGGGAAGCTCGTCGAACGCAGCGGTTTCGACCTGCGCCTCATCGGCCGCAGTGGACGGGGCGGCGTCTTCGCGCTCTTCGCTCAACTCCAGCAGCGGGTTGTTTTCCAGCGCTTGCCGCACCTCCAGCTCCAGCTGCATGCCGTTGAGTTGAAGCAGGCGAATGGATTGGAGTAGGGCGGGGGTCAAATGCAGCTGTTGACCCAGTTGTGCGGACAGCGTGGTTTTCATGCGTATTTCCCGTTGCGCCGCTTCAACGGCACGTTGTGGAACGCATCTTGCGTGGCCGCTGTCAGGGCCGTAATAGGTGCCCGCCTGAGGGCTGTAGTTGCAGCACCCACATCATGTAGGGATTTCCCTTACATGGTGACGGTTATATGGCGCCTTAGTTGGCTGGAAATTATCCAAGTAGCTGATTTACAAGGATTGATGCTCAGTTGGCGTCGGAAACCCGTTTCTGTGACGTCCGGCAGGTTTGGCGGCGCCTGCGGGCTCAGGCCAAGTCTTTTTCGTGGCGTACGGCGAGCAGCAGCAGGTCATTTGCGCGGCGGCAGCCCAATACTTCCATCATCCGGGCGCGATGGGTTTCCACCGTCTTGACGCTGATGCCGAGTTCGGCCGCGATTTCCTTGGTGGTCTGACCATTGCCCAGATAGCGCAGGATCTGACGCTGACGCGGTGACAGTGCGGCAATGCCGGTAGGGCGAGCACGCGACAGCAGCGGGGCCAGCATCTTGGCGGAGATCTGTGGGCTCAGGAACACCTGTCCGGCATGTGCGGCCCGCAGCGCCAGTTCCAGTTCGGCCGTTGCCGCGTCCTTGACCAGGAAGCCGACCGCGCCGCGATCCAGTGCATCACGGACATGCGAGGCATCGTCATGCATGGACATGATTACCGCGCGTGCATGCGGAATGCGTTCGCGGATGTCGCTTAATGCGTCCAGTCCGCTGCGACCCGGCAGCGACAGATCCAGCAATATCAAGTCCGGCACATGAAACAACGCCATTTCCAATGCCTGCTCGGCATTGCTGGCTTCGGCGACGACTTCGATACCGTCGAACGACTGCAGCAACCGGCTCAACCCGGCCCGTACCAATGTGTGGTCGTCAACGATCAGAACGCGCACAGGAATGAGTTACTCAACGGAATGCAGCACCTTAACGGAGCAGGGGAGCAGGCGCCAGCAGGCCAGAAGTACCGGTTGTTTCAACGGTTGCGCCGACTGTCGGCAATTTGACGACGATGCAGGCGAAACAGGTGTCTTTCCAGTGCTGAACCGAGCGCATCGCTTGCATTCTGCAGCTGTAGCCACAGATGAAAGTGACCTGCTGTACCCGTCTCGGCCAGCACCACTACGGGCAGTTCGATAGTGTCGGGCAGCCAGTCCGCTGGTTGCAGTTTCACTAGGCCGTCGGTGCCGGGTGATACGCCTGTGGCGTGTTCAAGATCGATACGCAGACCGTGACGCGACCAGCGCACCGGGCGTGCCGGCAATGCGGCGCTGGATTGCTGCAGCAGACGCCCAAGCAGCACCAGGGTCAAATCCATGCGGGCTTCCAGGCGCTGCAGCTGCGCGCTGCTTTCGACGCGCTCCTCGCTGTCGTCGCTGCCACGCGAATCTTCCACCAGCGCAACGCTGCGCAGGAGCATTTCCGATGCTCCGGGGCGCTGCACGCTTGCACCGGCCTCAAACATCACCGGTAGCGTGACGTCACACGACAGGGTGTCGTCAAACAGTTCCACTTCGGCGGGATGCGAGAGGCTGGGGGTTGTCATGGCAATGCGCCGGCCTGTTGGTAGGCGTTGACCGCGCGGGTGGATTGCCGCTCCTGGCGCAAGTGGGCGGCAGCTTCATCGCGCAGCTCACGCATGCGCGCGATCAGTGCCTGCTGCTGTTTATGCAGCTGTTGCAGTGCCGGCATTTCCGTTTCCACGCCATTGGCCTGGACGTAAGCACGCAGGCGCTGGTCGTGATCGTTGACGATTTTCTCGGCCTGTGCGTGATCTTCGGCGTCAATGGCGTTTTTGAGCGATTCCAGATCGTCCTGCAGGGACTGCAGCACGGTGCTGTTGTCAGAAGGCATGTCAGGCTCCGTTGGCGACCGGGCGGCTGCGCTGTTCGAGCGGGATCGCGTTCCATGCCGATTCGATCTCGCCCAGCAGGGAAAGCGATTCCTGCAGTGCGTTGATGTCATTGTTGAGGTTGGCTTCGGTCAGGCGTTGCACGATGTAGTCGTAAAGTGCGGACAGGTTGCCGGCAACTTCGCCGCCGGCGCCGTGGTCAAGCGAGCCATTGAGGTGGCCGACGATGGCACAGGCTTCACCGATGGCTTTGCCTTTCAGGGCCTGGTCGCCCTGGGCCAGAAAGGCTTCGGCACGACGCATGCGCTCGTTGGCGCCTTCCAACAACAGAGAGACCAGTTTGTGCGGGTCGGCATCCACCACGCGGGTGGAGACGCCGATTTGGCGGTATTGCTCGGCGAAATTGCGGCTGGGGCCGTACATGTACTCAATCTCCTGGTGTTCGCGCAGTGAAGACGACTGCCGATACATCGTGTGTGTGGCTTGATCAGCTATCGGCCATCAGGGCCGCTGACTTGAGTGTATTTGAGGCCGTCAGCCGGACATCGCGGCGAACTGTTGCGAGAGATAGCTGCTGGTGCCCTGCATCTGCGACACCAGTTTGTCCATTGCCGTGAACTGGGCGGTATAGCGCGCCGATACCTTCTCCATGCGGAGGTCGAGGTCGTCGAGCTGCTTCTCCAGCTTCTTGATTTCCTTGTTGAGCGCATCGGTGCGCTGCACCAGCGTGCCGGTACCGGTGTCCAGGTTGCTCTTGAGGATGCTGTTCATGCCCTCGTAAAGACTGCCGCTTTTTCCGACCAACGCTTCGGCGGCCGCAGGGTTCTTGGCCATGGCTTTGTCGAAGGTGCTGGCGTCCAAAGACAAGGTGCCATCTTTGGTGATGGTCAGGCCAAGTTCCTTCAGGTCGATCACATTGGCGCTGAGCTGGCCACGCAGCTGCTGTTGCATGCCACGGATCATCGAATCGCCGGTCAGTACCGAGGCCTTGTCCTTCTCTGCGTCGTAAGCGCTGGACGTCTTGAGCAGGCTGGTGGCAGCGTTGTAGGCGGTGACAAAGGCCTGTACCGCGGTTTTCAACGGTTCGTTGTTCTGGGTGATGCTCAGGACGGTGGTGGTGCCTGCCTCGGCCTTGGTTAGATCCAGTGTCACGCCGGCGATGATGTCGCTGATGCTGTTGCTGCTGGATTCGCGGTCAAAACCGTCCACGCGAACATGCGCGTTGGTGGGCGCGCTGGTCTGGGTCAAGCCGCCGCTGGTGCCGTCCCAGGTCAGTGCGGACAGGCCGCCGTTTCCACCGCTGGCGGTAACCTTCAATGCGCCGTCGGTGCCTGAATTCACCGCATTGAGCACCAGGTGCTGGCCGTCGTTGGCGGTGATGACGGTGGCATTGACACCCTTGCCGCCTGCCGCGCTGTTGATGGCAGCGGCGATGCTGGCCAGGTTGCTGCCGGGAGCGATGTCGACCGAAATGGAGTCTTCTTCGCCCCAGGCAATGGAAAGCTTGCCGTCGCCAACCAGTGCTTCGGCATCGAACGCGCCGGAACTGAGCTTCTGCGGTTGCGCCAGACTGACGACTTCGATGTTGTAGCTGCCCGCAGCCGCCAAGGTTTTGCCGGTGGCAGGATCGGTGACGATGGTGGCGCTGAAACCACTCTTTTCCGGTACGGAGGTTTTATAGGCGCGCACATCGGCGGCCTTGCCCATCGCTTCCATTGCTGTCTGCAAGGTGCTGAGTGAGCTCTTGATGCTGCCCAGCGCCGACAACTTGGCGGTCGCGGTGGTTCCCTGGTTGTTGATGCGGTTGGCTGAAGGCGCGCGTTCAGCAGCGACCAATTGCGCAACGATGGTAGGGATGTCCAGGCCGGAGCCGATGGTGGACAGGGAAGACGTAGCCATTGGGTTTCCTCTTGCGGCAAGGGGATGACGTTGCAGCAGGCATCCCAGATATCGGCACCAGGGCGTATAGCTTTAGCCAGGTGATCGCGCAGGGAAATGCAAGTGGCGTGCCAGCAGGTAAGGGAGCGGATTGCCGGGAGCGATCATGGTTGCGGTGCTGGTGATGCAGCTGGAGCGGGCTTACCTGTAGTTGCCAGCAACGCGACGATCAGGACGTTTTCCGGCGTCGCGTCTGTGGACGCTCCTGCACAGGCACTCCCGTTCTTCCACAACAACAAGCCCCGCCTTTGAGGGGCGGGGCTTGTGTTGGCGATGACGCTTTCACGTCGCTGCCGGGTGCCGCTTACTGGATCAGCGCAGCAGGCTCAGCACGTTCTGGCTGGTCTGATTTGCCTGGGCCAGCATGGCGGTACCAGCCTGCTGCAGGATCTGCGTGCGGGTCAGCTCTGCCGTTTCCTTGGCGTAGTCGGTGTCACGAATACGGCTACGTGCCGAGGACATGTTTTCCGACGAGGTGTTCAGGTTGGCAACCACCGAGGTGAAGCGGTTCTGCACAGCACCCAGGTCGGCACGTGCCGAGTTGATGGTGTTCAGTGCCGCGTCCATTGCGTTCAGTGCGTTGTCGGCACCGCTCGTGGTGGAGATGTCCAGATCCTTGAAGCCGGTTGCTGCAACGCCGGCCGCCCAGTTGGTGGTGGTGTCAGCGGTCAGGCCGGTCTGCTCAGTCAGGGTGGTGCCACCCCCGCCAATGGTGAACTGGCCCGACGAAGAAGCCAGCTGCAGCTTGCCTGCGCTATCGAGCGAAGCGGAAACGCCAGTGTTGTAGCTCTGGTTGTTGATCGCCTTGACCAGATCGGTAGCGCGCTGTGCGCCACTGCCGGCTGCGCCGAAGTTGATGGTGGCGGTGCCCTTGGTGCCGGTCAGGGTGAAGTTGCCGGCGGTGAAGCTTGCCGGGGTGCCACCGGTCTCTGCTTGTGCCGTAACCGTTGCGGTCAGCCCGCCGGTGACGGAGATCGCGGAAGTGTTGGTGTTGCTCAAATCGACGTCGGTGCCACTGACGGTGGCGGTCAAGCCGGCAACACTGGAGCCAACGGCTGCCTGAACAGCGGTTGCGAGGCCTGCGGCCGTGGTGCGTGCTGCATCGGCTGCAACGGTGATTGTTTGGCTACCGATCTGGAAGCTCAGTGCGTCAGCGGCAGTCAGACCCGACAGGTCCAGGGTGCCGGAGCCTGCGGTAATGGTGCCGGCAACGTAGCCACCGTCTGCAGCAACGCCAGCGGCGGTAGCGGCGGTGTCGACCTTGTTCCAGTTACCCAGGTCCTTGATGTTGGCGTTGGCGATCTGGGCGATGTCGATGGTCTGGCCCTGGTCGGCGCCGATCTGGAACGACTGGCTCTGGAAGCCGCCGTCCAGCAGCTTGGTGCCGTTGAAGTTGGTGTCTTCGGCCACGCGCTGGATTTCGGCCTTCAGCAGCTGGACTTCAGCGTTCAGTGCTTCGCGGTCGGACGGCGAGTTGGTGGCGTTGCGGGCCTGCACCGACAGCTCACGGATACGCTGCAGGTTGTTGCCGATTTCAGTCAGCGCGCCTTCGGCGGTCTGCGCCAGCGAGATGCCGTCGTTGGCATTACGGGCAGCCTGATCCATGCCGCGAATCTGGGTGCTGAAGCGTTCGGAGATGGCCAGGCCAGCAGCGTCGTCTTTGGCGCTGTTGATGCGCAGGCCCGAGGACAGGCGCTGGATCGAGGTGGCCAGGCTGGAGCCGCTGGTACCCAGGTTGCGCTGGGCGTTGAGCGACATGATGTTGGTGTTGATGACTTGTGCCATGATTCGAGCTTCCTATGTGGCGTTTGGTCCGGCACATCACCTGGCCGGTACTGGGTGCAGTGGGGCGGGGGGTAGGAGCCGTAGCACCGCTGCTGATACCAATAACGGCAGGTTTTCGGGGAGCTTTAGGGCATTGCCTGAAAGTGATTTCAACGCCATGAAAACGCACAAGCCCCGGTTCCCCGGGGCTTGTGCGTTTCTGTCGTGCTGTAGCGCCGAGCCATGCTCGGCAGGAAGTCTTGGCAGGAAGGCTCCAGCCGAGCTTGGCTCCGCGCTACAGGTGCTATGTGCTTACTTGAGCAGGCTCAGTACGTTCTGCGGCGACTGGTTGGCCTGGGCCAGCATGGCGGTGCCGGCCTGCTGCAGGATCTGCGTGCGGGTCAGCTCTGCGGTTTCCTTGGCGTAGTCGGTGTCGCGAATACGGCTGCGAGCGGCAGACAGGTTTTCCGAGGAGGTATTGAGGTTGGCGATGGTCGACGTGAAGCGGTTCTGGATGGCACCCAGGTCCGCACGCGCCGAGTTGATCGACTCCAATGCCGAATCGATGGCGTTGAGCGTGTTGTCGGCAGCATTGGCCGAAAGCACGTCGATGTCCTCAAAGCCGGTTTCAGCGGTGCCTGCGACCCAATTGGTGGTCGTGGCAGCGGTCAGGCCAGTCTGTTCGGTCAGCGAAGCACTGCCTGCAATGGTGAACTGGCCCGATGCCGACGCCAGCATCAGGTTGCCACCGGCATCCAGCGATGCAGTCACGCCAGTGTTGTAGCTCTGGTTGTTGACGGCCTTGACCAGGTCAGCAGCACGCTGCGCGCCGCCGCCAGCCGCGGCGAAGTTGATGGTGGCGGTGCCCTTGGTGCCGGTCAGGGTGAAGTTGCCGGCGGAGAAGTTGGCCGGAACGATGCCGGTGGCAGCCGCAACGGTGACAGCGCCACCAAACTCTGCAGCATTGGGGCCGGTCGCCGCGATCGTCACGGTGTTTCCGCCGTTGGTGATCACGCCGGTGGTTGTATTCACCTGCAAGCCGGCTGCACCACCCACCGTGGCGTTGCCGTTGATCGCAGTGGCAATGTTGTTCAACAGCTTGGACTGCGCATCGGCGGCACTGGTGCCGGTGGTGACACCTGGGACGCTGACGGTCGTGCCATTGATGGTCAGGTCAAAGCCCTGATACGTCAGCGTGGGAGCGGTGCCGGTTGCAGCACCGAAGTCGGCGACATCAATCGTGCCTGCGGTGGCATTCGGCGTGCCGGCGTTTGCACCACCGGTTGCGGCAGCGCCTGCTGCGGTCGCTGGTGTATCCACGCGATTCCAGTTGCCCAATTCCTTGATGTTGGCGTTGGCAATCTGGGCGATGTTGATGACCTGGCCCTGGTCGGCGCCGACCTGGAAGGCCTGGTTCTGGAAGCTGCCATCCAGCAACGGGGTACCGTTGAAGTTGGTCTGCTCGGCCACGCGCTGGATCTCGGCCTTCAGCAGCTGCACTTCGGCATCCAGTGCGGTGCGGTCCGAGGGCGAGTTGGTAGCGTTGCGTGATTGCACCGCCAGCTCGCGGATACGCTGCAGGTTGTTGCTGATTTCACCCAGCGCGCCTTCGGCGGTCTGCGACAGCGAGATGCCGTCATTGGCATTCCGTGCGGCCTGATCCATGCCCCGGATCTGCGTGGTGAAACGCTCGGAAATTGCAAGGCCGGCGGCGTCGTCCTTGGCGCTGTTGATACGCAGGCCCGAGGACAGGCGCTGGATCGAAGTAGCCAGGCTGGAACCGCTGGTGTTCAAGTTGCGCTGAGCGTTCAGCGACATGATGTTGGTGTTGATGATCTGTGCCATGGGTACGTCTCCGTTGTGCTCGGTGCCTTGCGGTGTGGATTGGCAGGTGTGCTGCCGTGGATGTGGATCAGCGGATCATGTTGAACAGCGACATCGACTGCATCTGGCTGAAGATGGTCTGTGCCGCTTGCAGCGCCGCGCCTTCGAGCTGGTATTGCCCAATGGCTTCGGCGTAGTTGAGGTCACGCATCTGCGAGAGCGAGCTCTTGAGCGTGACGGTGTTGGCTTCGCGCAGCGAAGCAGCGTTATCGATTGCGATGAGCTGGGCGCCGCCTGCTGCCCGCGTATCGATCATGGTGTTGGAGGCCTGGCGAACATCGCGGATGCTGGCCTGCAGTGCGTTCTGCTGGGCTGCACGCGCGGCCGGGGTGGAAGTGTCCATCTGCAGCGTCTGCACCAGTTGATCGATGGTGCCGAACACGTCGCGTGCACCTGCGGTGCCGACGGTGAATTCGTCGCCGACGGCAGGTGCGCCGTCAATGCGCAGGCGCAGGCCCTCGAAGACGACGTCTTCGCCGCTGGTGTAGGTTCCAGTGCCAACGACGGCGTTGTTGGCGTCAACGACTTCATAGGTATCTGCCGCGGTGAAGCGCAGGGTGTAGCTGGAGCCGTCCCAGCCACCGGAGGCGTCGCGGCTGACATCAGTCAGCACCGCCTGGCCGGTGTTGGTGCCCGCAGCGCGCCCGTCCACGGTGCCATCGCCGGTGCGGATGCGCATGAAGATCTCGCTGCCTGGCAATGCGTCCTTGACGAACGTGCCAGGTGCAACTTCCACCTGACGTTGGGTCTGGTCGCCGCTGTAACTGACCACGCCATTGCTCAACGAAAATGGCGCGCTGGCGTCGGCTGCGCCGCCGAACAGGTAGCGGCCGGTGCCATCGGTGGTGTTGGCCAGTGCGAGCAGCGAATCCTTGATGGACTTCAGCTCGCTGGCCACGGTCTTGCGGTCTTCAACCGAAAGCGCCGGATTGTTGGCCTGGACGGTGAGGTCGGACACGCGCGTCAACATCTCGCCGGCTTGAGCGAGCACGTTTTCCTGCAGGCCAAGACGGTTCTGCACGGTGTTGGCGTTCTTGCCCAACTGCTCCAGTTCGGCCAGTACACGATCCATGCCCACGGCGGTGCCGGAAGCCACGGGATCGTCCTTTGCGGTGACGATTTTCTTGCCGGTGGCAAGTTGCTGCTCCAGATGCGAGAGCTTGCTTTGCTTGGACAGCATCAACGCCACGGACTGGTCGTACATCATGTTGCTGGAAATGCGGTTGTTCATCAGCCCACCGCCCTGAGGATTGTCTGGAACATGGTGTCGGCAGTGGAGATCAGCTGCGAGGCGGCCTGATAGGCCTGCTGCAGGCGAAGCATGTCCGCTGCCTCTTCGTCGAGATTGACGCCGGAGATTGAATCGCGCGTTGCCTTGGCGTTGTCATTGATCACTTGCTGCGCCTGCAGCGAGTAGTCCGCCGCGCGGGCGGCCGAACCGACCTGCGTGGTCAACCCGCCCAGCGCGCCGTTGAGTGTCACCGTGCCGTTGTTGAAGGCTTTTGCATCTTCCACACCGGCCAGTCGCGATGCGTTGCCGTTGTCGCTCGACCCGGCAGCCGTCTTGCCGACGGTGAAACTGTCGCCAGCAGCGGGTTTGCCATCGAGCACCATGCTCCAGCCATTGGCACTGATGGTTTGCCCGGGTGTGTAAGGGAACGGGCCAGCGCCATCAATGGTGTATTGGTCGGCGTCGATGAACGCGATGTTGGCCGGGTTCAACAGGGCAGGGTTGTTCGCATCAAGCACGTCAACCTTGCCGAGCACGCCTGTACCGGTGTTGCCGACGTTCGAGGACGCCTTCACCG
Source organism: Stenotrophomonas sp. Iso1 (assembly GCF_027497995.1). Taxonomy (GTDB): domain Bacteria; phylum Pseudomonadota; class Gammaproteobacteria; order Xanthomonadales; family Xanthomonadaceae; genus Stenotrophomonas. The sequence goes on from NZ_JAODBT010000002.1 coordinate 864,904, forward strand.
GGTTGGCTGCGGCGATCCGCGACGGATCGGTGATGGCTACCGACAGACCACTGGTGGCGCCAGCTGTGGGTTGCAGCAGGAAGCGGTCATTGGCTGCGGGCGTACCGCCGACAACGAAACTCACGCCATTGACCATGAAGGGATCAGCAGCGGTGCCGGTGCCGGCCATCGGTACTGGGGCACCGGTATCGGCGCGGTTGGCTTCCCAACTGGTGCCGTTGAACTTCAGCAGCAAGTTCTGCCCATCGAGCGCTGCTGTGTCGCCGTAGCTCGCGGTGAGCGTGGCGCTGCCGGTATTGCCACTGTTGGCAGAGATTTTGGGCGGCGAGAGGTTGAAGAAGTCCGTCCCCATCTCGCCATACATGTCCATGCCTTCGGTGTGGGCCTGGTTGAACGACAGCGCCATGCCTACTGTGATGCGGCCAAGTTCGGCCTGTGCCGGCGTCAGCACCGTGTCGCGGAATTCCATCAGGCCGCCGATCTGGCCGCCCATGGCATTGCTGTCCAGCGTGACTGTCATGCCTTGTGTCTTGATCGCCAACTGCAGGCGCTCGGGGCGATAGGGATCGGTGGCGGTGGTGATCTGTGAGGCCGTGGTGCCAATTACCAAGGCGTGGCCACCAGCCGAGTAGACGTTCATCACCCCGCCGTCCTGAATCACTGCGGTGCCGCCAGTGAAGCCGACCAGTTGCGAGATCAATTGATCGCGGCGATCCAGTAGATCCGGCGCGGCCGCTGCAGCATTGCTGCCGATGGCGCCGTTGAGCTGGGCGATTTCCGTAGCCAGCCGGTTGACCTCGGTGGCGCCGGCGATCAGCCCGTTGTTGACCTCGCTGTTCAGCGAATCCAGGCTGGAATTAAGCTGCTTGAAGCGATTGACCAAGGTCGTCGCATTGTCGAGGACGTTGCGGCGATCGGCGGTAGCCGACGCATTGGACGACAGGCTGTTGATCGAATCAAAGAAGTTTGACCACACACCGGTAACGCCCGTGGCCGAATCGGAGAACAGCGCATCCACGCGATCCGCCATGCCGGACAGCTGCTGTAGCCGCGCCAGCTCACCATTGCTGTCGAGCAGACGCGAGATGGCCAACTGGTCGGCAACGCGACGGATGTCGGTGATCTTGGTGCCGTTGCCGACGTCGCCATAGCCGACATCGGTGGGATTGCGCGTGGCGAAATCTACCTTCTGTCGGCTGTAGCCGTCGGTCTTGATGTTGGCCACGTTGTGGCTGACGGTCGCCAATGCACGCTGGAAAGCGAGCAGGGCACTGGTACCGGTGGAAAGAACATTGGACATGGACGTCTATCTCAACGACGGGTGATGCCGGTCAAACCGGCGGTGCTGGCAAAGCTCTGGCCCATGCGGACGCCTGCATCGCTGATGGCAGCGACGGCACGTCCGATGGTGGGGCCGGCGGCAATGGCGGCGATCTTGGCGGCGTAGGCTGGGTCGGTGGCGTAGCCGGCGCGCTGCAGGCCCTGTGCGAAACCGCGCACATCGGTACCGGCCTTGAGTGCTGCCTGGTAGCGCGGACTGTTCTTCAGCATGCGCACGTAGTCACCAAAGCTCTCGCCGACTGATCCATAGGCACGGAAGCTGGCGGTTTCGTTGCGACGCTGGCCGTTGACGTACTCGTGAGTGCCGGTGGTGGCGCGCTCGCCGCTCCAGCCGGTGGCCTTGATACCAAACAGGTTGTGGCTGCTGTCGCCGTTTTCGCGGCGGATGTGGCGCTTGCCCCAGCCGGTTTCCAATGCGGCCTGCGCGACCAGTGCGCGCGGGTCTACGCCCAGCTCACGCCCAGCGCGTTCGGCATGCGGCCAGATGCTGGCGACAAAGCCTTCCGGTGTGTGTGTGCCCAGTTGGTTCGCAGCCAGGTTGGCGGTAGTCGTGTCCACCGCATCGCCACGCTCGGCGGCGGTGACCTTGCTCCAGCTGTCACTGCGCATTGTCCAGTCCGGCGCAGCGAGGGCGTCGGCCGGTTGATAGGGATTGTGGCTGCCAAGGGCTGCGTGCAGGTCACTGGTGTCGCGGCCGGCGATCAAATCCAGCGCCTGTGCCTGCGGCGTCATGTAGGCGGCACGCTCGCTCGCGCCCAGGACGTCGAGAGGATCTACATCTGCCGGCGATTCGGTCTGCAACGGCAGCGCCGCCGGTGCCGGGGCGCCGAGCTGGTAAGCGCGTGCGGCGGCAGCCGGGCTGATGGTGCCGTCCAGTGGCGGCGTGTTGGCGGCATCACCGCCGCCGAGCTGGCGGGCGATCATTGCCGACAGGCCAAGGCCACGGCCGCGCGTCATCGACTCCGCCATGCGCTGGTCGTACATCTCGCGGAACATCTTGTTCTCGCCGGGAAACAACGAGTCGCCGAAGCTGGCTTCACGCATGCTTTTGATCAGCATCTGTGCAAACTGACCTTCGAGCTGGCGTGCGACCTTGTCGATCTTCGCCGGGTCGTTGGCGAGGGTCGGGTTCAGTTCCAGTGGCGAGCCGCTGATACGCATGTCAGATGACCTCAAGCTCGGCGCTCAGCGCGCCCGCCTGTTTCAGTGCTTCCAGGATGGCGATCAGGTCGCCCGGCGCAGCGCCGACTTCATTTACCGCACGCACGATTTCATCCAGCGTCGCACCGCCGTCGAAGCGGAACATGCGGCTGCCTTCGTTGCTGGCAGTAATGGTGGATTGCGGTGTGGCGACGGTCTGCCCGCCCGCGAAGGCATTGGGCTGGCTGACCTGCGTCGACTCACTGACGGTCACCGTCAACGAGCCGTGCGCGATTGCCGCAGGGCTGACACGCACCTGCGAACCAATCACCACGGTACCGGTACGCGAGTTGACCACCACGCGAGCCGGTGCGGTGCCCGGCGACAGCTCCACGTTCTCGATGCGGGCCAGCATGCCGATACGCGCTCCCGCGTCGGTCGGGGCCTGTACGGCAACGGTGACGCCATCCACCGCACGAGCGGCACCCTCGCCGAAGGTGGCGTTCAATGCATTGACCATGCGCGAGACGGTGGTGAAGTCGTTCTGGTGAAGGTTCAGGGTGATCTCGCCGCTGGCGCCGAACACATCCGGCAGGGCGCGTTCCACCGTGGCACCGTTGGGGATGCGGCCAACGCTGGGAATGTTGACCGACATGCGCGAGCCATCTTTGCCTTGCGCGCCGAAGCCACCGACGATCAGGTTGCCTTGCGCAATGGCATACACCTGTCCATCGGCCCCCTTCAGCGGAGCCATCAGCAACGAGCCACCACGAAGCGACACCGCATTGCCAATCGAGGAGACCGTGATGTCGATCGGCTGACCGGGTTTGGCAAAGGGCGGAAGCTCGGCGTGAATGGCAACAGCCGCCACATTTTTCAGCTGCGGGTTGACGTTGCTGGGCACGTTGACGCCCAGTTCGCCGAGCAGATTCTTCAAACTCTGCACGGTGAATGGCGCCTGGCTGGTGCGGTCACCGCTGCCATCCAGGCCAACCACCAGGCCGTAACCGACCAGTGCGTTTCCACGCACGCCGCCAACCTGTGCCAGGTCCTTTATGCGCTCGGCGTGAGCGGGCATGGCGCAGGCCAATGCCAGTGCGACGACTGCGTAGCGAAGTAAGGAGAAAGTACGCATGGTCATGCTCAGAATGGCGCCAGCGCCGACGTGAAGAAGCGGCCCAGCCAGCCCATCGCGTTGGACTGCGCCATCGCACCGCGGCCGCCGTAGGCGATGCGTGCGTCAGCGACCTTGCTGGAAGAAATGGTGTTGTCCGGCGCGATGTCAGCGGCGCGGACAACGCCCTGGATCTGCACCAACTCATCGCCCTGGTTGAGCCGCAGGTTCTTCTGTCCCTGCACGACCAGGTTGCCGTTGGGCAGGCGCTGAATCACGGTGACGGTCACGCTGCCTTGCAAGCGATTGCTCTGCGCACTGTTGCCCTTGCCGGCGAAATCACGTTCACCGCCTGCAGACGCACCCAAGATGTCTTTTCCACCCAGCGTTACCGGCGCACCGAACAAGGTCGGTGTGCCGATGTCGATGTTCGACTCCTTGCTGATCGCGGTGCTGGCCGTGGTAGTGGCCGTGGTGTTTTCGATCAGCGTGATCGTCAGCAGATCGCCGACGTCACGCGCGCGACGGTCGCCATAAAGGTTCAGCCCCGGACCAGCAGCGTAAATGGCGCCCGCCGTCGGTGCGGCCGATGGCGCAATGATGGGCTGGATGGGAGCCATCGCCGGATACGGACGGACATCGCCGGCCAACACGCACCCACCTAACAGGGCGACGGCGATGGCGGCGGAAAGATGACGCAGTAGCGTGGTGCAGCTCATGGCGGATTTCCTGGGCAACTCAGACGTTGTTGTTGAGGTAGCCGAGCATCGAATCGGTGGTGGAGATGGCTTTTGCATTCATCTCGTAAGCGCGCTGGGTTTCGATCATCGACACCAGCTCTTCCACCACGTTGACGTTGCTGCCTTCCAGTGCTCCCTGCACGACGGTGCCCAGACCATTGAGGCCTGGCGTGCCGTTCTGTGCGGGACCGGAAGCGGTGGTCTCCAAAAACAGGTTTTCACCCTTGGCCTGCAGGCCCGCCGGGTTGATGAAGTCGGTAAGCGTCAACGAACCGATTTCCACCGAAGCCGCTTCGCCAGACATCTTCACGCTGATGGTGCCGTCGGTGCCGATGGTCATCGACTGCGCCCCTTCGGGCACCTGGATACCGGGCTGCACTGGGTAGCCGCTGTTGGTGACGACTTCACCCTGCGCATTGATCTGGAAGCTGCCGTCGCGCGTATAGGCCGAGGTGCCGTCCGGCATCATCACCTCAAAGAATCCGCGACCATTGACCATGACATCGAGCGCGCGACCGGTTTGCTGCTGGCTGCCTTGTTCAAAATGCTTGGACGTAGCAACCACGCGTACGCCGGTACCGAGCTGCAGACCTGTAGGCAGCTGCGTCTGTGCCGATGAAGAACCGCCCGGCTGACGCACCTGCTGATAGAGCAGGTCTTCAAAGCTGGCGCGGTCACGCTTGAATCCGGTGGTATTGGTGTTGGCCAGATTGTTGGAGACAACGGCCATGCGCGTCTGTTGCGCATCCAAGCCGGTCTTGGCGACCCACAATGCCTGATTCATGGAGCGGTTCCTCTGCTGCTGATGCCGGCCACGATGGCCCTTGCTGCAGTCAATGCATGGCGCGTGCCAGAAACGGTGTCGGGATGCTGGCGCACGGAAACGGCTGCAAGCCGTGAAGCGAAAGGTGGCTTCGAAGGCCCTTCTCCCGTTTGCCGGAGCGGGGTTGGGCTGAGGCCGCTTTCAGTAGCGAAATAGGGGCTGCCTCAGGACCAAAACAGCCCTCATTCAACCAATGGGGGCACCTTGATCCGCGTCCCGGTCACGCACAGCGTGCGTGGCGTTTCAGTCATGCACGAGCCGATGGCTCGCAAGTCGCTTGCCGTCGCCCCGTAAGGGGGACAAGGGAGTCGTTCCAGTGCTTGTCGCGCCTACCGTTCCTGCAGCTTCGACGTCAGCCGTTCAATCGCAACAGGCTGTTCGCACTGCGTGCATTCTCATCGCCGTGCTTGATGACCTTCACCTGCATTTCAAACTGACGTTGCAGCTGAATCATCTGCACCAGCGCGCCGGCCGCGTCGACATTACTGGATTCCAGCATGCCGCTGTCCAGTGCCTTGCCCTGGCGTTGCGCGAAGGGCTGTTCTGGGTTGGTGTTGCGCATCAAGCCATCCAGCCGCCGCGTCAATTGATCGTCGGCGGCGTCTACCACCCGTAGGCGGCCAATCATCGCCATCGTCTGCGGGCCTTCACCCAGCGGAATGATCGACAGCGTGCCGTCGTGACCAATCTCGATGGCCTGATGTGGCGGGACCGCGACCGGGTTGCCGTTGTCATCGAGTACGGCGTTGCCTTCTGCGGTGACCAACTGGCCGTTGGGCGTCAACGACAATGCGCCACCACGCGTATAGGCCTCACTGCCATCACCGGACTGTACTGCCAGCCAGCTACCCGGCTGCAACGAGAGATCCAGCGCATTGCCGGTGATCTGCTGCGCACCAACGCGGCGGTTGAAACCGGCATCTACATGCAAAGCATCCACGCGCGACGGAAAGCCCGGCCCCTGGATGCGGAACGCCTCGGTGTTGGCCAGCGCTTCTTTGAAGCCCGGCGTATCCGAGTTGGCCAGGTTGTGCGACACGGTGGCCTGCGCCTGCAGTGAAGCGCGGGCGCCGGTCATGGCGACGTAGAGGGCTTTGTCCATAAGGCGGGGATCATGTGACCGGGAAAGGGAAACGAGGATTCAGGTGTGCGGTGGCAGCGATGAAGGGCAGTGAACGGAAGATCGGAACGCAGGACGTCACCAATCACTTGAAGTGCCTGGTTACCTGTTCCCTGCGCTTCATCGCGGGTTTCTCGCGTTAGCGGATATTGATGATCGTCTGCGTGATCTGGTCCTGCGTCGAAACCATCTGCGCGTTGGCCTGGAAGTTGCGCTGCGCCACGATCATGTTCACCAACTGCTCGGTGAGGTCCACGGTGGAGGCTTCCAACGAACCGGCCTGCACCTGGCCCAGATCGGACGTATCCGGTGCACCGGTACGCGGGCTGCCGGAGGTGAAGGTCTCCGACCACAGGTTGTTGCCCTGGTTCTGCAGGCCCTGCGGATTGTTGAACGTGGTCAGTGCGACCTGGCCCAATGCCTTGTCATCGCCATTGGTGTAGCGGGCATACACCACGCCTTCTTCGGAGATGCTGATCTCGTTGAGCTTGCCGGCGGCATAGCCGTCCTGACGCGTGTCGCGCAGTGCGAACTTTTCGCCGTACTGGGTGGAGCCGGTCACATCCAGGGTCAGGTTGACCACGCCGGCGCCGGTCGTCGGAGTGAACGGATCCAGTGTGATCTTGCCGCCGACCGGGCTGGTCAACGCGCCGCTGTTGGAGAACTGCAGCAGCGTGGGCGCGCCTGCGGCCTGGCCATCAACGTAGTTGTGCACTTGCCACTCGTTCGGATTGCCGGTCTTTACGAAGTACGACGTCTGCGTATGGCTCACGCCCAGCGAGTCATACACGGTGACGCCACCGGTGGAGTGGTTGTAACTGTTCGAGTCCGCAGGGTCGAACGCGGCCACCGTGGGCGCGGCGGCATTGCCGGGCAGGGTGAATGCCATGTTGACCGAGGTGCTTTGCTTGGGCGGGCTGTCGGTGGTGAGCAGCTGCAGGTCGGTCAGGCTGCCGTCGAACTTGGTGCCGTCGGCATTGGGCGTAAACACCTGCAGACGCGCGCCTTGCGGGTTGACCACATAGCCGTTGTTATCGGTCTGGAAATTGCCGGCGCGCGAATACACACGCGCACCGTTCATGTTCATGGTGAAGAAGCCTTCGCCTTCGACCGCCAGATCCAGGCTGCGCCCGGTCTGGTCGATGTTGCCCTGCGAGAACTGCTGGGCCACGTTGGTCAGGCGCACACCGGCACCGACTGCATTGCGCGACAGGCCGTAGCTGGTCGAACTGAACAGGTCGGCGAACTCGGCACGCGATTCCTTGAAACCAGTGGTGTTGACGTTGGCGATGTTGTTGGCGGTGACGTTCAGGTCGGCGTTGGCGGCGTTGATGCCGGACAGCGATACGTTGAAGCCCATGGCGTTTACTCCTGCGGAATGCGTGGGTTGGCTCAGCTGATGCGGAGCACGTAGTCGAGCGGGGCGGTGCCCAGGCCCTTGAGATTCAGGTACAGGCCGTCAGCGCCGACGGTCACGCTTTCCACCTCTGCCTGCACGTAGGTGTTGAGCTTGCTCTGCGCGCCGGCACTGTCGGTATGGGTAGCGGTGATGGTGTAGCTGCCCGGCGGCATGCGCTTGCCATCGGCATCGGTACCGTCCCAGTCGAAGGACACTTCACCGGCCGCGTCGGCAGGCACGCTCAGCTGGTCCACCTTCACGCCATTGGCATCGGTGATGTCGATGGTCACTGTGCCTACGCCGGGTGCGGCCACGGTGCCGGTGGCGCCGCCTTCGGCTTCCAGCGACAGCTTGGTCGAGGGCACCAATACCTCATGGCCCACCAATGCGGCGCCACGCAGAATCTGGTCGCTGGACATCGACTCCTGGAAGCCCTTGACCGTGCTGTTGAGGTCGTTGATGCCCTGCACGGTGGACAGCTGCGCCATCTGCGCGACCATCTGGCTGTTGTCCATCGGCTTGAGTGGATCTTGGTGCTGCAGCTGCGTGGTCATCAGGCGCATGAAATCCGCTTGGTCCAGCGTGTCTTTCTTCTTGGTGCTGGTGTTGTTCGGCGCATTGAGGCCGAGCGAACTGTAGAGATCGGTATTGACGCCTGTACTCATGGCGGCGGTTTCCTTCAGTGATGGGCTCAGCGGCCCATGGTCAGCGTGGCCAAGGCAAGTTCCTTGGCGGTGCTGAGCATTTCCACGCCGGCCTGGTAGTTGCGCGAGGTGGAGATGAGATTGACCATCTGTGCGACGGGGTCCACGTCTGGTGCGTAGACGTAGCCATCGCCATCGGCCAACGGATGATTGGGCTCGTAGCGTTTGATCGGCGGCGCATCGCTCTGCACGACTTCCTTGACCTGCACGCCCGTGAGGTTGGGGTCGGTGCGGCTGGTGACGGCCTGGAAGATTGGCTCCAACGGCCGGTACACCGCGTCCGGCGACCCGGCGACGGAGTCGGCATTGGACAGGTTGGAGGCGATGGTGCTCATACGCACCGACTGCGCCTTCAGGGCGGAGCCGGCGATGTCAAAGATCGGCAGATTGCTCATGGCAGCGTTCCTTATTGGCCGGTGATCGCGGTGAGCATGCTGCGCACCTTCGATTCGACGAAGCTCAACGAGGCGCGGTATTCCAACGCTGCACGACCATAGGCGGCGCGCTCGGTATCCGGGTCGACGGTATTGCCGTCCAGGCTGGGCTGAGCAGCCTCACGGGTGATCTGGAATGGATTGAGCCCATCACCGCCGATGGCGAAATGCTGCTCCGAGGTGGCGGTCATCAGGCCATTGCCGGTCGCGCCTTGGGCATGGCGCAGGGCGGCATCGAAGTCGAGGTCGCGTGCCTTGTAGCCGGGAGTGTCGGCATTGCTCAGGTTGCTGGCGATCAGCTTCATGCGCTGCTCGCGCAACGGCATGGCCTGGGCGTGGATGCCCAGGTAATCGGAAATCAGGTTGGCCATGTGGAACCTCCCACGGAACGTTGCCGGGGAAGTTGCAAGGCGCGTGCCAGAGAGGCGAGAGCAAGCAAGAACAATTACTTCTCACCCGCCCGTCGGGCCCCTTCTCCCGTTCTACGAGAAGGGATGGGGTCCCGCACAAGTTGGGGAGCTGAGTCCGTTCATCCGCCTGCGGGAGACGGGGCCCGACGGGTGGATGAGGGCAAGCTCTTCGTTCTAAAGGCCTTTCAGGCCCAGCCTCAAGCTGCCTCAGCTACATGCCGCAATCGAGTCAGTACGAAATCCGCCAATTCATGCGGGCTGTACTTGGCAACGAAGGCATTGGCGCCCACACGCTCGACCATGGCGTTGTTGAAGACGCCAGAAAGGGAGGTGTGCAACAGCACATACAGTCCGGCCAAGCCCGCGTGGCGGCGGATTTCCGTCGTCAGCGTGTAGCCGTCCATCGCTGGCATCTCGATGTCGGAGATCACCATGGCGTAACGTTCAGCCGGATTCTCGCCGGCCGCGTGGATCTGCAGCAGGTGGTCAAGCGCCTGCTTGCCATCGGACAGTAAAGTGGCGGTGACGCCCAACTGGTCGAGCACGCTTCGGATCTGCTGGCGCGCCACCCGCGAGTCATCGACCACCAGCACCTGCATCGGTGGTGCATCGGCCGGCAGGACCATGGACGGATCCAGCACCGCTTCGCCGCGTAACTGGGCGATATCGGCCAGCACGCTTTCCACGTCGATCACCTGTATCAGCTCGCCCTGGAAGCGCGTTACCGCCGTCAGATACGTGGATTCGGCCCCCAACTCCGGCGGTGGTTGGATGTCTTCCACTGCGATATTGACGATCCGTTCCACGCCGCTGACCAGGAAGCCCTGTACCGAGCGATTGAATTCGGTGACCACCAGGTAGCCCGGCGATCGATCCGCCTCGGGTTCCCGCTCCGGATGGCCGATGGCCAAGCCCAGGTCGAGCACCGGTACCGAGCGCCCGCGTACATCGGCCACCCCAGCGAACTGCGGCGGCAGGCCCGGCACCTGGAACAACGCCGGGCGGCGCAGTACTTCCTGCACCTTGAATACATTCACGCCAAAAAGCTGACGGCCGCCGAGACGGAACAACAGCAGCGCAAGGCGATTGTGGCCGGCCAGTCGCGTGCGCTGGTCGATGCGGTTGAGCAGGTCTTGTGACATGCACCCTGTATCGGCGGGCAGGGCGCGCAACTTGAGCGTCGGCGGCATCGAGTTCTGGCACGCCACTTGCCTGTGTAGGGCGTACTTCATAGCCGGGAGGCTCTGCCCGCATGCGCCTGCTCCTTTGTATATGTGTGTTGCTGCCGGTTGCGGCGTGGGCCGGTGCTTTCCAATCGGTCGAATCGATCCGTGCGGCCGCCTTGACCACGCTGGCGACGGGTGAAGAAGGTGAGGCCGGCGTAGATGCCGGGCTGCGCCTGCCAGCCTGTCCGGCACCTCTCCAGGCTCGCGCAACGGCCAACACCACGGTCGAAGTGTCCTGCCCACAAGGCAGTGGCTGGCGCTTGTTCGTGCCGGTAAAGGTGCGCCGCGAGCAGCAGGTGCTGGTACTCAACCGCGGAGTGGCCGCTGGAGAAACCCTCGCCGCCGCCGATATCGGCACCGTGAAACGCGACACTGCACGTATTGCCGGAGCGGTGCTGTCCGCGCCAGAGGCCGCTGTCGGCCAGGTAGCTCGCCGTGCCCTGTCGGCCGGCAGCTTATTGTCAGCGACCGATCTGGTAGCGCCTCGAATTGTTCGTCGTGGCGACAATGTGGCTCTGGTGGCGCGTCGCGGCGGAGTGGAAGTGCGTGTTGCCGGGCGTGCCCTGGGGGATGCCGGGGCAGGCGAGCGGGTCTCGGTGGAGAACCTGTCTTCACGCCGGGTGATGCAGGGTATCGCCGCGCCGGGTGGCGATGTGCTGGTTACCCGATAATTTTTGCTAAAGAACCTCCGGCCATTGCCGTTAACGTTTTTGAACCGAATCAGGATTTCCGTCACATGAGCCAGAAAATCGACGGTGGAATCGCAGCCGCAGCGCAACTGCGCAGCGTTGCAGTCAACACCAAGGTAGCCCCGGCCGGTGAAGCCAAGACCCAGGCCGTGCAGTCCGTGGACAGCGTGCGCCTGACCGACGAGGCCACCCAGCTGCAGGCCATGCAGCGCGAGCTGAGCACGGCCCCGGCCGTTGACATGGCCCGCGTGCAAGCCGTCCGTGAGGCCCTGGAGAATGGCAGCTACCGGATCGATCCGGACGCCATCGCCTCGCGCATGCTGGATCTGGATCAGCAGCTGCGCGGATGAACCTCACCATGGCTGATCCGCTGCAGCGGCTGAGCGATGCGCTGGATGGCGAGCAACAGGCGCTGGTCGAGCACGACGTCGCCGCGTTGGTCGCGGCCACTGGCAAAAAGCTCGACGCCCTGCGTGAGCTGGAGCGGCATCCGCCGCTGCATGAAGCCGCGCGCCTGAAGGAACTGGCCGACCGCAACCACGCCAACGGCGTGCTGCTGTCCCGCCGCCGCCGTGAGGTGAACTGGGCATTGCGTCAGCTCGGCCGCAGCGAAGACGCCCCGGCCTACGACGCCAAGGGCCAGGCGCAGACGATGCATACCCGCCGCCCACTCGCGGTGGCCTGAGATATCCCGCACCCGCCCCGAGTACGGGGCGGCAAGCGTGCGGCGCATCCAGCTATAGTGGCGGCCCATCCTCGCGCCGTGCCCGTAGCCGTGACCCAGCCTTTCAGTTCCCCGCTTGCTTCCATGCCATCCCAGGCCGTCCTGCGTGCGCTGGGTGAGCAGGTGAAGCTCGGAATTCTCGTATTCAACGGCAAGTTTGAAGTCAGCATTGCCAACAAACTGGTGCGCGAGCTGTTTGGTGTGGATGAAGTTGCCGCCAACGCATTGGCGCGAAATCTGGAAGCCTTGCTGCCGCCGTTCGCCTTGTCGCAATCGCGTGAAGCCGGCACCTGGACCGGCAGCCTGCCCATCGGCGAGCGGGTCATCACGGTGCACCTTCACCACCATGCCGAAGGCGGCAATGAAGCCTTTCTGGCCATGTTCCAGCAACTGGAAGGGCCGGAGGATTACGAACGTGAGTTGCAGCAGCGGCATGCCGAACTGCGCCAAGCCTATCTGCGCCTGAACGGTACGCAGGAAAAACTGCTGCAGTCGGAGAAAATGGCCTCCATCGGTCAACTCGCCGCGGGTGTCGCCCATGAAATCAACAATCCCATCGGGTACGTGCACTCCAACCTGGGCAGCCTGCAGGAATACCTGCGCAGCTTGTTCACGGTGATCGAATCCTACGAACGTGCGCTGCGTGCGCCCGACCCCAAGGCGTTGATCCCGGAGATCGACGACATCCGCAACCGCCTGGATATCGACTTCATCAGCCGCGATCTGCCGCAGTTGATGGCCGAGTCGCGCGAAGGTATCGAGCGGGTGACGCGCATCGTGCGCGACCTGAAAGACTTCTCGTATTCCGGTCGCGACGAATCATGGAAGCTGGTGGATCTGCATGCCGGCCTTGAATCGACCATCAACATCATCTGGAACGAACTCAAATACAAGGTGACATTGGAGCGGCGCTACGGCGAACTGCCGATGATTGAATGTCTGCCGTCCGAGTTAAACCAGGTCTACATGAACCTGCTGCTCAACGCCGGGCACGCCATCGCGGATCGCGGCAGCATCATCGTCAGTACCGGTGTGGACGGTGACGAAGTGTGGGTTGAGTTCCAGGATGACGGTGCCGGTATTTCGGCGGACCTGCGCCAGCGCATCTTCGATCCGTTCTTCACCACCAAGCCCGTCGGTAGCGGCACCGGCCTGGGCTTGTCGATTTCCTACGGCATCATCAACAAGCATCACGGCCGTATTGATCTGGAAAGCACGGTGGGTGAAGGCTCACGCTTCCGTATCGTGCTGCCGATCCGTCAGCCGAAGTAACGGCTTCCGTGCTTTGTGCGCTGGGCCGCAGTGGGGGCCGCCGCCGTTTCAAGTCTGATGGAATTCACGCGCTGTCGCCCGGGTAGGCGAAGCGCGCCCGGGCTGTCTGGCGAATGCCAAAGATCCATGGCATCCACTTGGCTCTTGCTCGGCTCCCTGCGGCCGCGTGCGTTGGGCCAGGGCATTCGGCCGCTACGCCGGAACGCCGCCGCGCTTCTCATCATGCGTACGGAAAGCCTGACGAATATGCTCACGCAGATCATCGTCGTTCCAGGGCTTGGTCAGGAAGCGATAGATTGCGCCGCGGTTGATGGCGTCGGTAACGGTGTTCAGATCGGTGTAACCCGACAACACCAGTCGGATCGTATCCGGGTACAACATCTTTACCCGGCCCAAAAACTCGGTGCCGCTCATGTCGCTCATGCGCTGATCGGACAGAATTACCTGCACGTCATTGATCGCCAGCAGGTCGAAGGCATCGCGCACATTGCCGGCAGCTAGAATCCGGTAGCCATCGCGGCGGAACAAACGTACCAGCGAGCGCAGCACGTTTTCTTCGTCATCCAGCAACAACAGTGTGCGGTCCGGTCGGGTTTCGGCGAATGCTTCCGGGCGTAGATAGCGGCGCCGCAAGGTCATGCCGGCAGCGTCGGCGGACATCGGCTCGCCAAACAGATACCCCTGGAACACGTCGCAATCATTGCGTCGCAAAAAGCCCAGCTGCGCCTGTGACTCCACGCCGTTGGCAATCACGGTCATGCCCAGCTGATGGCCCATCGCGATGATGGCGCGACTGATCGCGGCCTCGCGGTTGGCGGCTGGCGCACTCTTGATGAAGCTACGGTCGATCTTGAGCTTGTCCACCGGGTAACGCACCAGCGCGCTCAGGCTGGAATCGCCGGTGCCGAAGTTGTCCAGGCTCAGGCTGATGCCTTCGTTGCGCAGGTTGGCCAGCGTTTCGTGGACGAAATTGACGTTGTTGGTCAACGCGCTTTCGTTGATCTCCAGCGTCAACATGCGTGCCGGCACGCCAATGGACTGCAAGGCCGCCATTACTTCGGTAAAGAAGTTCGGGCGTAGCAGCTGCAGCGTTGAAACGTTGACCGCAACGTTGAAATCCTCAAAGCCCTGGTCACGCCAAGTGCGTGCCTGGCGCAACGTCATCTCCAGCACCCAGGCTCCAATCTGCACGATGATGCCCAGACGCTCGGCGGTGCGCATGAAACGTTCCGGCACCAGCATGCCGAGGGTTGGCGATTGCCAACGCAGCAACGCCTCCATGCCGACCACATGACCATCGCGTGCACTGACCAGGGGCTGGTAGCGCAAGCGCAGTTCACCGTTGTCGATGGCATCCACCAGCTGCCGCGAGATGATGCTTTCGCTGTGCGCGCTGCTGGGCTTGTGCAGTACATGGACATGTACGGTGTTGCCGCCTTCGCGGCTGGCCTGATGCAATGCATCCTCGGCCAAGTCCAGCAGGCCAGTGGCGCTGGTGCTGTGTTCCGGGCACAGACTGACGCCGATCTTGCCGGTGAGGAACAGCGTGTACGGCAGCACCGAAAGTGGAAGCTCGATCTGCTGACGGATCTGCTCGGCGATCTCTTCCGGTGCAGCAGTATCACTATTGCGCTCGATAGCGAGCAGGAACTCATCGCTGCCATGCCGCCACAAGCGGCCGCGCCCGGCGAGGAACTCACGCAGGCGTTCGGCGATCATCACCAAGGCCTGGTCACCCACTTCCGCGCTCATGTTCTCGTTGACCGAGGCGAAGTGATCAATGTCCAGATGCAGCAGCATCAGCGACGGGCCGTGCCGATTGGCAGCGTCCACCATCGCTAGAAGTTCGGGGTTGCCTGCACCCAGGCGGACAGTGCGCGCATCCGTGCGGTCAGGGGTGGGCGGGGGGCTTGGGCTCCACATATCAACGTTGTCCTGGGTGTTTCGTCAGCGTGCGGTGGGGGTGTAGGGCAGGCGCAGATTGATGCAGGTGCCTTCGCCGGGTGCGGTTTCTATCTGCAGGCTGCCACCTGCGCTTTGTGCGCGCTCGCGCATCACAATCATGCCCAGCCCACGCGGCGCGGCGGGATCAAAGCCTTCGCCATCGTCGACAACCTGCAGCAGTAGCTCACCATTGCGACCATCACGTAGCAGCAGCGATACCTGGCTGGCGCGGGCATGACGCAGTGCATTTGTCAGCCCCTCCTGAGCGATACGGAAGCACGCCTGTTCAACTTCGTTACCGGGCCGATGGGCGAGGGTGTCCACATTGAGCAGCAGTTCAACGGGGGTGGAACGGAACAGCATGTTGGCCTGCCACCGCAGTGCGGCCTCCAACCCAAGTGCGTCCAGCTGAGGCGGCCGCAGCAGCATCGACAGATTGCGCAGTTTGACGACAGTACTGTCGGCCAGCTCGATGATCTGGTCGATGTCTTCTTGCCTGCGCGTGCAGTCTTCTTCGTCACGCGCGGCCCCGGCGGCCAGCTTCATTGCGGTGATGGCTTGGCCGATGTCGTCATGCAGATCGCGCGAAATGGAACGGCGTTCGTCTTCCTGCAGTGAGAACAATCGGCCGGCCATGGCCTGCAGCTCAGCATTGCTGGCTGCCAACGCATGACGTCCGCGTTCCAGCTCACTGAGGTCATGGATCACGAATAGTTGGCATGGCTGCCCGTTGTAGGCCACCGGACGAAAGCTGACCGATGCATTGAATGGTGTTCCGTCGGGCCGCTGCAGCGGTATCGGCATGGTGGAGGGGATGGCGCCGTCTGCGTTGTTGCTGACCGCAGCAAGCAGAATTCGGCCGATATCATCCGGGCGTGCCGCCTGCAGCATCATCGCAGCCGCGGGATTGGCGTAATGCACCGTTTGTGGGCTGACGATCACCAGGCCGTCGACCAACGCCGCCCCCAGTTGCTCAACGAAGTGTGTGGTTTCATCACCATCGCGCAGAGGCGGAACGCTTACGCGTGCACGCCGCCATTGCCACGCGCCGATCAAGGCAGCGATCACGATCAACGCGATGGCGATCACATTCCAGATCATTCTGATGCTGCCCTTTTCATTCCTGAAACGGCTTTCAGCGCGCCACGGATCATGGCTGGCAGAGTCGCCGCGTAAGCAGTAATTGCGGCGCAGCGCAGCCCGCTTGGCAGCAGGGCTGGAACAGGCGCGGGAGGCGGTAGGGCCGGGCCGGCATCCATCAGGGCGTAAGAGTTCGGGGCTAGCAAAGTGCCATCTTAGCGAGTTGTAAGGATGTGAACGACGGAATGCTCAATTCTGGGCGGCGCATGCCGTTATCGGTTTAGTCCCCGGTTTGTCGGGCATGGAGATTGAGCGCGTGGATCGCGGCGTAATTGCAAGCCTGCTCAGCCATCCGTTGGATGCAGCCGTGGTGCTGCTGGATACGGATGGCCACCCCTTGGCTGCCAATGCGGCGGCCAAGGAACTGGGGTTGCCCGGACGTCTGTCACGCTACACCGGCCAACTGTCCGGCATCCGTCAGCAAGTGGTAGCGAACGGGCCGTTGGCTTGCCCGTTGCCCGGCACCCAGGCGACGCAGCAAGGCTGGTTAAGCCGGCTGCAGGCGCCGTCAGGCGCTCCGCTGGGCTATCTGTATTCGGTAAGCAATGACATGGCGTCGGCGGACATGCTGTGCCGTATGGCGATGCAGTCGGCTGGCCATGAACTTTGGGATTGGGATGTGGTCGCCGACCGCGTCACTCATTTCGGGGCAGTGCCATCCGAGCAGACACCTTCGCTGGCGGGCTTGCTTGAGCATGTCCATCCGGACGAACGCGTTGTGGTGAGAGACGCCATTGCCGCCCATCTGCGTGACCCGAGCACACCCTTCGCCTGTCAGTTCCGGCTGCGCGACGCGAAGGGCCAGTGGCGTTGGGTAATCGACAAGGGCAGCGTGACTACACGCGGTGTAGACGGCCAGCCGCTGCGCATGGTCGGCACGCGCACGGAGTTGCCGGCACATAGGCCGCTGGAAGAAGAATTCCGTTCGCAACTGACCTTGTTGCAGCGGGCTCAGCAGGCGGCAGGTATGGGCAGTTGGGCCTGGGATTGCCGGCAGCAGCGGATGCATTGGTCAACCGAGGTTGCCGCTGCCATCGGTTGGGATGGCGACACCTTGCCAAGCGGGCGGCAGTGGCTGCGCCAAGTGCCGTCCGATGCACGTCAGCAGCTGCTCGTCAGCTGGCGCCGTTTGTTGGCTGACCCGCAGCCGTTGTGCTTCGAGCTGGCCTGGGGATTGGACCCACTGCTGCAACAGCAGCTGCGGGTGTGGGTGGAGCCCGAATGTGACGCCAACGGCACCTTGTTGCGCGTGATCGGCCAAGTACAGAACATCAGTGGGCAGCGGCGCACTGACGCGCTTATCCGCTGGCGTACCGAATTATTGAATCGTGTCTCGGCATTGGGCCGCATCGGCGGCTGTGAGATCGAGGTCGAGACGCGGGGCATGCAGTGGACTGAGGAGTGCTACCGCATCCATGGTCTGCGCAAAGCCCCGATCACGCTGGATGAAGCGTTGGCGCTTTACACGCCGGACTCCCGTGACAGTTTTGAAGCTGCCCTGCAACGTATCGTCGACGGCGGTCTGCCGGAGCAGCTCGACCTTTGCTTCTACCGTCCGTCGGGACAGCGCATCTGGGTGCAGGTGCTGATCGAACTCGACAAGCGCGAAGGCCTACCCGAGCGACACGTGGTGCTGTTTCGCGACATCACCCGTGAGCGGGAAGCGGATGAGCGCATGGAACTGCTCGCGCATTACGACCTGCTCACCGGCCTGCCGAACCGCATGCTGCTGCGTGAGCAGGCATCGGAAGCCATTCTGGAAGCGCGCGATCGCGGCGCGATCCTGGCCATGCTGTTTGTAGATCTGGATGGCTTCAAGGCCATCAACGATACCTATGGCCATGCGACCGGCGACATTCTGCTGAAGTCCGCCGCCTCGCGTCTGCATCAGAATCTGCGCACTGCGGATCTATTCGGGCGCTTCAACGGTGATGAGTTCATCGTTGTGCTGAGGAACCTGGTTGAGCCGGAGGACGCCGGCCATGTGGCCCGCAAGTTGATTGCTTCACTGACCGAGCCGCTGTATCGCGAAGATGTCACCCTCAAAGTCGGGGCGAGTGTCGGCATCGCACTGTTGGACAACAGTCGCTGTGATTTCGACAGCCTGCTGCGTGCGGCTGATGCGGCTATGCACGCGGCCAAGGAAGCCGGGCGCAACACGTATCAGTACTACAGCCAGGACGCCTTGGCGCGCACACAGCGGCGGCTGGATATCGAGCACGCGCTTAATGGTGCCATCGACCGCGACGAATTCAGCCTGGTCTACCAACCGTTGGTACATGCCGTTGGCGATCATCCGCCATCCATCGAAGCCCTGCTGCGCTGGGAAAGCGCACGCCTTGGTCCGTGCAGTCCGGCCGAATTCATTCCCATTGCTGAAAAGTGCGGAGAAATCATCCGCATCGGTGATTGGGTGTTGGATGAGGTCTGCCGGCAAGCGCGGGTGTGGCAACAGGCGGGGCTGAGCTTTGACCGTGTTGCGGTCAACGTGTCGGCACTTCAGCTGCGCGAACGCGGTTTTGCAGAGCGCGTCATCGCCCTATGCAACCGACATGGCTGGTCACCTTCGCGGCTCGAGCTGGAGTTGACCGAATCTGCCTTGATCCGCGACACAGACGCATTGCGACAGTGTTTTGATGTGTTCGAGCGGCACGGTGTGCCGTTGGCAGTGGATGATTTCGGAACCGGCTTCTCCAACTTGCACTATCTCAACCGCTTTCCCGTGCAGCGTCTGAAGATCGACCGCAGCTTTGTGCAAGGAATGCTGCACGACGCCGGCACGGCGGAAGTCACCCAAGCCATCGTGCATCTGGGCCACGCATTGGGAATGCGCGTGGTTGCTGAAGGTGTAGAGACGTCGGCCGAAGCGTCAATGCTGCAGCGACAAGGCTGCGACGAGTTGCAGGGGTATCTGTTCTCTCAACCGCTGCGTCCCCGCGAGATGGTGCAGTGGCTGCGAAGCAGCCAGGAGGGTGCACTGAGCGCACCTGCTGCGCTGATAGCCGCGCAGATTTCAGTGCCGCTTAGTTTGAGCGGGGAGTAGGGCGGGGAAGAGGGATTCTGTAGTCAAGTTGGTCTTGGCAGTTTCTTCAGCGTCCATGCCTTCATTCTTCCAGCGCTCGGCTTCTTGTCCAACGAAGATCGGATCGTCGTCGCTAAGTGCCCCTGTGCCGTGTTGGTCAAGCTCGGCCTGTAAATGTGGGGCATCGCCCTTCAACGCTAGCCCTAAATCTAGCAGGCCTAACCCCGGGGAAGCAGAGTGCACCTCGGGGCTTTCCTTTGGGCGATACGAAGCCAAAAAGGTGATGAAGTGTTCGGCGCTCAATGGCCGGTGTTCGGCACTCACGTGAAACCCGAATGCCGCGCGCTTTTACGCGCTACGTGACTTCGTCTTCTTCAGCTGACTAGAAAGCACCGGAGATCCGTACACGCAGGCGAGCTTTCAATTGAAGGGTTCAGGACGCGCCTTCTTGCACGCGCAAGACTCAGCCGCAGCGATAGTGGCCGGTGGTCGGGGTTCTGTGATGTCCATGCGTGCACGAAGCCGACGGTCTTTCAGTCACTCGATGTTCCAGCTGAGCAGCAACGAATGCAGCCGCGAGCATCTCTTGAGTCCAGCAATCGTCAGAGATGCTGAAGCGGTCGGGGCTCGGTATATGCCGTCCCTACATCGAACGGACTGCACTCAGCTGCGAAAGTCTTCGGCAGTCATCCATCTACGGATCAGAGCGCCGACAAATCCCAGTCGATGCTGCTCACTAGCCAATCCGATGCGTCCGGCGTTGTGCATTGCGCACGCAATAGCGCGATTTCGTGTTGCACCGCCTGCTCAAGCTGACTCAGCTGCTGCCTGCGCTTGGGCGCCATTGCAACTGCAGCGGAAACAGGCAGCAGCGAAGGCTCTTCGGTGGTTGCACCCGTTTCCGGGCCATGTTCAGGCGTGTTCGATAACGTCATAGTTGTTCGAGATGAGCACATGACAAAGCCCCGGTCATGAACCGGGGCTTTGCTGAAAAGCACGGAAGGGGAGAATCAGAACAGCTCCACTGTGCCGGCACCCATGCTCTGCTGTGTCACCGGCTTGTGCGGCGGACGCTCCCATTCGCTACGCATTTCACGCAGGCGGCTGCCGGTGCGCTGCAGGGTAGCGACCATTTCACCATCGAATACGCCGCCGTTACGGTGCAGCAGTTCCTGCAGTGCGACAGCCTCACGGTTGATCGCACCCAAGCGGTCCAGGTGCGTATGCACGCCGCCCAGTGCCTGGGTAGCGATGTCCTCGAATTGCAGGGCGCGCACGGCTTCGGCCACACTGCCGTCGATGGCGCGGCCGCATTCGGAGATCTCGCGCATACCTTCGCCCAGCGAGGCATTGATGGCCGCAACATTGTCCAACATTGAAGCGGCTTCCTGACGCGCTTCACGCGAGCGGTCCATATCGCGTGAGGCCATATGCGACACCGTCTCGCGGACCTTGGCGATAGCGTCCTTGGAGCTGTGCGCCAGCTTGCGGATCTGTTCGTTGAACGTTGTGGAACGCTCGGACAGGTTGCGCACTTCATCGGCAACCACGGCAAAGCCACGACCGGCTTCACCGGCGCGCGCAGCTTCGATGGCGGCATTCAGTGCCAGCAGATTGGTTTGGTCAGCGATGGATTTCACGTCTTCCAGCAACGCGAAGATGCCATCCAGGTGCTGGGCCATCTGGTCGATGTGCTGCACGGTGTTGGAGCTTTGGCCGCTGACTTGCTCCAGCGCTTCCACCAGCTGTTCCATCTGGTGACTGGCGTGCTGCGCAAAGCGTGCGACATCCAGCCCGGCACTGCCTTCGTCGCCGGTACGGTCAACGATTCGGGCCAGCGCCTGGCTTTGCTGGCGCGAGCGACGGTTCATTGCGTCGAAACTGCCGCCCAACCCGCCGACGGCCTGGCGGATGAGTTCACGGGCGCGTTCGATTTCACTGCGCGAGCCGTCGATTTCATTGCTGACGAAGCTGCGCAGTTCGTTGAGCAGTTGGTCCTGCTCGCGCAGCACCTTGGCATGCTCGGGAGAACGCTTGGTCTGCGCGTGTACGCTCCAGTAAGCGAACACCAGCCAACTCAGCACCATGGTGGTCAGGATCGCCCAGACGGCGGCCGTGGGCCATGCAAGTGCGGCAGCAAGCGGCAGCAGAAAAGTGAGGGCCAGCGGGGCGGCCAGGCGGATTGCAATACGTGAGTACATGGACGTTCTCGGGAGAGTCACGAGTGCAGTATCGGCCGTAGGCCAAGCCTCTTTAGCACTGCGATCACAATCTGCGAACGTTTGCCGCAGCCCCGTGCAAACAGGGCTGCGCATCGAAAGACCTCAGCGCAGGCGTCTTTCGATCGCTTCAAGCATGGTCTTGCGTGAGAACAGGAAATCCATGTAACTGCCGCCCAGCTGGCGCCAGAGTACCGCCGAGCGGACGGCCGCCAGCAGCAGGGCGCGGATCTCCGACACCACGGCCGCCTGGCCCAGGTAATGCGGGTTGCCCTGCACCATGATCTTGGGCTTGAGCTGGCTGATGGTGTCCGCATACAGGCTGCCCAGCGCTGACAGAACGTCCGGATGGCTGCTGTCACCCAGCTCCTGCGCGCGTGCAGCTGCGCGTTCGATGCCAGCGGTCACCTTGTCCACGGTGGCGTCTTCACGCACGAAGCGTCGTTCCAGCTGCAACACCGTCAGCGCCAGGCGCGGCAGCAGATCGTCCTTGCCTTGATTGCGGAAATAGTCGCGCAACAGGCGCAGGCCCGCTTCAACCTGGGTCGGACTGCCGTAGACCGCGCCCGGTGAGCTGGCGTCGATGCGCATCACGCTGTCCATCGCGGTACGCACGATGGCGTTCTCCGAATGGCCGGTTTCAGCGATGCGGCGCACCTGCTGCAATGCCTGGGCAATGCCGGCCAGGGCAAGTACGCGGTCATCGATGGGAAAGCTCATGGGTTACCTCTCAAGGGGAAACAGGGGCGCCCAAGCGGCGCTCCAATGGGGCATCGGTGGCGGCGATCACAGCGCCACCCAGGCACTGTGCGCCGTCATACAGCACCAGCGACTGGCCGGGTGTCACCGCACGCTGTGGGCGGCTGAAGCGGACATCCAGTGTGCCGTCGTCGCGCACCTGTACGGTGCAGGGCTCGTCCGGCTGCCGGTAGCGGGTCTGTGCGGTGCATTCAAACTGGCGGGCGGGCGGTGCCCCGGAAATCCAGTGCATGGCTTCACTACGCAGCCAGTTGGATTGCAGCCACGGGCTGTCATGGCCCTGGTCTACATACAGGATGTTGCGCTCCACGTCCTTGCCCACCACGAACCACGGTGCGGCAGGACGGCCGCGCACGCCACCGATGTTCAGGTCCTCGCGCTGGCCCAGGGTGAAATAGAACACACCTGGGTGACGCGCGATGACCTGGCCGTCCGGATCGTGAATTTCACCTTCGCGGGCGGGCAGGTACTGACCAAGAAATTCGCGAAAATCCCGCTCGCCGATGAAACAAATGCCGGTGGAATCCTTCTTGGCATGGGTGGGGAGGGCGGCATCGCGGGCGATGCGGCGCAACTCGCTCTTTTCCAGGTGACCAATCGGGAACAGGGTTGCCGCCAACTGCGACTGACCCAGCTGGTGCAGAAAATAGCTCTGGTCCTTGCCGCGGTCGGCGCCTCGCAGCAGTTGCCAGAGGCCGCCGGATTTCACCACCTGCGCGTAATGGCCGGTGGCGATGCGCTCGGCGCCCAGTTCGCGGGCGGCATCAAGGAAGTGCTTGAACTTGACCTCGCGGTTGCACAGCACGTCCGGATTAGGCGTGCGGCCTGCCGCGTACTCGGCCAGAAAATGTTCGAAAACGCCCTGCCAGTATTCACTGGAGAAATCCCGGAAATGGAAGGGGATGTCCAACCGGCCGCAGACGGCCACCGCATCGCGGCGATCGTCTTCGGCACGACAATGGCCACTGCCGTCGTCGGCCCAGTTCTGCATGAACAGGCCCGCGACATCCTGGCCTTGCTGGACCAGGGTCAATGCAGCAACGGAAGAATCCACACCGCCGGAAACACCGACAACAACACCAGGACTACTCACAACACTTGCCTCAGGATCGATAGCGGATGACGCTGGCCAGCCAGCCAATCAGAGACTGTCTGCCAGACCAGCGGGCTACGCAGCCGCGCTAGGTCGGCCTGCAGCTGCGCTGGCGTCAGCCAAATTGCCTGCACGATGCCCGCGTCCAACGGCTGCTCCGGGTGATGAAGCAGGGGTTCGGCGGCGAAGGCAAACCGCAGGAACGGCGTGCCGTCAGCGGCGGTCCATTGGTAGGTGCCGATGAACCCGGTCAAGCGAACGTCCCAACCGGTTTCCTCGCGGGTTTCGCGTACGGCGGCCTCAAGCAGGCTTTCGTCCGGCTCCAGGTGGCCCGCCGGCTGGTTCAATACCCGCCGGCCGTCCTTTTCCTCTTCCACCAACAGCAACTGCCCAGCGCGAGACACCACGGTGGCAACGGTGACGCGTGGTGCCCATCGCTGGGACTGCAAAGCATTCACGCTTAGTAATCGTCCTTCTTGGTCAGTTCCAGCTCGATGGCATCAGCGCTGCGGGAAGCGGCATCGATGGCGTCGGAGAGCTGTTCTGCATTGGCATTGGCATCAATCTTGACCACGAACATGGCCAAGTCTTCCTGCTTCACCCAGCTGCCCATCTTGGATTCATTGGAATCTTCAAGCAGGCGGTTGGCAACAGCCGCCGGGAACTGCGGGGCGGCCGATTTATAGCCCGGCGACCAGATTTCACGGACCTGATGGCTGCCGTAGGTTTCAACACTGGAGCGCACGAAGACCATCTGGGTGCGGTCGCCCTCCAATTCAAATACCAGGCGATAGTCACCGTCTTCATCGACCTCGTACTTGTATTCCAGCGTATCGAGCAGGCGGCCGGTAGCTGCGTCGGGCTCGGCGGCAAGTGCGCTTCCTGCGGCGCTGGCCATCACGGTGGCCATTGCGATGCTTGCCAGATACTTCTTCATGCGATCCCCATCGTTGGTTGGTTGACTGATCTGCAAATTGTGCGGGGACGAGGGGGCCTGCGTCCATTGGCAGGAGGGTTGGGTGGGAGGAAACGCTATAATCAGCCGATGCCTTCAACGCCCCAACACGAAAACGACCATGGCCTGCTGGTCGCCCCCAGCAAGCCCGAGCTCGCGCCTCCGCCGCAGTACCAGGTGATGTTGCTCAACGACGACTACACACCTATGGACTTCGTTGTGACGGTGCTGCAGAACTTCTTCTCTATGGACATGGACCAGGCCACTCAGGTGATGCTGCACGTCCATACCCGTGGGCGGGGTGTTTGCGGTATTTACAGCCGCGAAGTAGCTGAAACCAAGGTCGCGCTGGTCAACGAGTTCTCTCGGATGAACCAACACCCGTTACTGTGCACGATGGAGCGGGCCTGACGGCCCTCTTGTACAAGCTTGGCCAGGCAGGCCGCGCAGACAGTGCCCGGCGCTGCGCGGAAGCAGCCGTTGTGTCTGCCCAAACAGCTCGCAGCAACCCTCTGTTGACTGGGAAACAGCATCCCGTCCGAACACGCAATGGCCTGCCACGACCACGCAATGGCGGCCTTTTCGTGCCCAAAAAGCTGAATGCAGGATTCACGGGCCCCGGGTTTGCCGTTTTTTTCTAACGCGGCGTGTACATCGCCGTCGCTAGGGTGCTGGAAAACGCGAAGCAAGGCCGCATATTGTCTTCAACCGTAACCGGAGTGCCTTATGTTCAGTAAAGACCTCGAGCAGACCATTGGTCAGTGCTACAAGCGCGCCCGGGAAGCCCGTCACGAGTACATGACGGTTGAACATTTGTTGTTGGCCCTGCTTGAAAATGCATCCGCCCAGGCTGTCCTGAAGGCTTCGGGCGCCGACCTTGAGCGCCTGCGCGCCGAGCTGGAGAAGGCGGTCAACGCCTCGGTGTCGATCCTGGCGGAAGACGATGGCCGCGACACCCAGCCCACGCTTGGCTTCCAGCGGGTGCTGCAGCGCGCCGTCTACCACGTGCAGTCCTCTGGAAAGAAGGAAGTCACTGGCGCCAATGTGCTGGTGGCGATCTTCGGCGAGAAGGAATCGCACGCGGTTTATTACCTCAACCAGCAGGACGTGACCCGCCTGGACGTGGTCAATTACCTGTCCCACGGCGTCGCCAAGAGCGGCGACGAGGCCGACTCGTCAGGGTCGCTTGAGGGCGAAAGCCGCGTGGAAGGTGCCGACAGCGAGAGCAAGGGCGATTCGCTGGCCGAGTTCGCCAGCAACCTCAACGAACTGGCCATGGCCGGGCGGATCGATCCGCTGGTCGGTCGCCGTGACGAGATCGAACGCACCATCCAAGTGCTATGCCGCCGTCGTAAGAACAACCCGCTGTACGTGGGTGAGGCCGGCGTGGGCAAGACCGCCATCGCCGAGGGCCTGGCCAAGCGCATCGTCGATGGCGAAGTGCCGGCGGTGCTGGCCGATGCGGTCATCTATTCGCTGGATCTGGGCGCGTTGGTTGCAGGCACCAAGTACCGTGGCGATTTTGAGAAGCGCCTGAAGAACGTGATCAGCGCGCTGAAGAAGATCCCCAATGCGGTGCTGTTCATCGATGAGATCCACACCATCATCGGCGCTGGCTCCGCCTCGGGCGGCACCATGGATGCCTCTAACCTGATCAAACCGGCACTGGCGTCGGGCGAGCTGCGCTGCATCGGTTCGACCACGTTCCAGGAATACCGTGGCATCTTCGAGAAGGACCGTGCATTGGCACGTCGCTTCCAGAAGATCGACATTGTCGAGCCGACCATCAGTGAGACCTACGAGATCCTGAAGGGCCTGCGCCCGAAGTACGAGGCGCACCACAGCGTCACCTACGGCGACGACGCCTTGCAGGCGGCAGTGGACCTGTCGGTCAAGCACATCGGCGACCGGCTGCTGCCGGACAAGGCCATCGACGTGATCGACGAGGCGGGTGCGCGCCAGCAGTTGATGCCCGAGGGTCAGCGCAAGGCGCATATCGACATCGAGGAAATCGAAACCATCGTGGCCAAGATGGCGCGCATCCCGGCAAAGCAGGTCACCGCGACCGACAAGGATGTGCTCCGCCACCTGGAGCGCAACCTGAAAATGGTGATCTTCGGCCAGGACCCGGCCATCGACAGCCTGGCCTCGGCCATCAAACTGTCGCGCTCGGGGCTGGGCAATCCGGAAAAGCCGATCGGCAACTTCCTGTTCGCGGGCCCCACCGGTGTCGGCAAGACCGAGGTCACCCGCCAGTTGGCGCTGCAGTTGGGCATCGAGCTGGTGCGCTTTGATATGTCCGAATACATGGAGCCGCATTCGGTCAGCCGTTTGATCGGCGCACCTCCGGGCTATGTCGGTTTCGACCAGGGCGGCCTGCTGACCGAGAAAATCGTCAAGACGCCGCACTGCGTGCTGCTGCTGGATGAGGTGGAAAAGGCGCATCCGGACATCTTCAATATCCTGTTGCAGGTCATGGATCGCGGCATTCTCACCGACACCAACGGGCGTGAAGCCAATTTCAAGAACGTAATCCTGGTGATGACCACCAATGCTGGTGCCACCCAGGCCGCGCGTCGTTCGATTGGCTTCACCAAGCAGAACCACGCCACCGATGCCATGGAGATCATCCGCAAAAGCTTCACGCCGGAGTTCCGCAACCGTCTGGATGCAGTGGTGCAGTTCCAGCCGCTGGGCTTCGAGCACATCCTACGCGTGGTGGACAAGTTCCTGATTGAGCTGGAAATGCTGCTGCAGGACAAGCACGTTTCGCTGTCGGCCACACCGGCGGCGCGCGAGTGGTTGGCACAGCATGGCTTCGACCCGGAAATGGGTGCCCGCCCGATGAGTCGCGTGATTCAGGACAAGATCAAGCGTCCGCTGGCTGACGAGTTGTTGTTTGGCAAATTGGTGGGCGGCGGCAAGGTCAGCATTGACGTGCGCGATGGCGAACTGGCAGTCGATACCCAGGCCGAGCCGGAGCATCTGTTGCCTGCGACGGTGTAAGTGCGTGGGGAGGAGGAAGCGAGTGCTGGGGATGACGGAATACGCTCTCCCGTGCTCGCCGCCTGCTTAGCGTGCTCTCCGAACTCATAGAAATGGTTTGCGCCGCGTTACCGAGACGATTCCCGCCGCAAGATGCCCGTTTCGCGCTAGCCGCGACGCGGGCATTTTCTTGTGTGGCGGTTATTCGTCCGACGACTGAGCTTGGCCGGCGAATGTTTCTAGCCTTGCGGCGTGAGCTGCTCTTTCCGGGTGGCAGATGGCTGCCTGGCCTCTGTGTGCGAGGCGCACGTGGCTGCTGGCAGCGGTTCGCGGCGAAGCGCCACTTCGCGTTGCTTTTTCAACCTGCCGGAAGGGCGCCAAGTACCCACTTGCGTCATTCTCCGGGACGCGTTGTTTGTCCGGGTCACGCGGGCGATATCCACCGCGCGGGCACGCAAAAAAGCCAGCCACGAGGGCCGGCTTTTCTGGCTAACGCCTTGTTTACCGCATTATTTCATGCGGTAGGTGATACGGCCTTTGGTCAGGTCGTATGGCGTCATCTCGACCTTGACGCGGTCGCCGGTCAAGATGCGGATGTAGTTCTTACGCATGCGGCCGGAGATGTGGGCGATGATTTCATGCCCATTTTCCAGACGAACACGGAATGTGGTGTTCGGCAGCGTCTCGCTGACGGTGCCTTCGAACTCGATGGAGTCGTCTTTCGACATGTAGTCCTGTGCAGTTCTGCGGACGGCCCTTCTGGGCCTAAGGGCGGGGATTTTACGCCGAGACGCGCAATCATGCAAAGTTTGCGTTAAGCGGTTGCGGATTCAGCAAGGAATTGGGCGGAAAGCTCGCCAAACCGGCCTGTCCACGTACCCACTTCGGCGGGCTGCTGTACCAGCCTCCGCATTTCGCGCAGGAAATCGGCGCGGGGCAGGTGCTCGGCACCCATCCGCATCAGGTGCGGGTTTTCGACCTGCGCATCGATCAACGGCCAGCCCCAGTCGTTCAGAGTGCGCGCCAGCGCGGCCAGCGCCACCTTGGAGCCGCCACTGCGGCGGCTGAACATGCTTTCGCCGAAAAACATCCGGCCGATTGCCACGCCATAGATGCCACCGACCAGTTGCTCCTCGTCGAACACTTCCACCGAATGCGCATAACCGAGCCGGTGCAGTTCCACATAAGCGCGGTGCATGTCGTCGGTGATCCAGGTGCCATCCTGGCCGGGACGGGGTGCGTGCGCGCAGGCTTGCATCACTTCTGAGAACGCGGTGTCAGCGCGTATGCGCCATGACGATGCACGCAACGCTCGACGGAACCGCGAAGACAAATGCACGCTGTTGGTACGGAACACCATGCGTGGATCCGGCGACCACCACAGCAGCGGCTGGCCGTCCGAGAACCACGGAAAGATGCCGCCTGCGTAGGCGTTAAGCAGACGCAACGGGCTAAGGTCGCCGCCAATGGCGAGCAGCCCATCCGGTTCGCGCAGCGCGAGCTCGGCGGGTGGGAACGAAGCGTCACTGGCTTCGTCCAGCAGGAACGGGCCTTTGTTGCTCATGGCGTGTCCTGCGATTTGAAGGGGGAGTGACGTTGCAAGGTCGCGTGATAGGCATTGACCTCGGCGCGTTCACGGGCACACCAATCACTTAGCGCGTTGCGGAACTCGGGATGTGCGATCCAATGGTGGCTGCGCACCTGGGTCGGCAGGAAGCCCCGCGCAAGCTTGTGTTCGCCCTGTGCACCCGGTTCGAAGCGATCCAATCCTTCGCGAAGACAGTACTCAATGCCTTGGTAGTAACAGGTTTCAAAGTGCAGGCCGGGTAGGGTGGCACCGCCCCAGTAGCGCCCGTAAAGCGTGTCGGCGCCGCGCAGGCACAATGCTCCGGCAATCGGTTCGTCATCCTGCAGGGCTAGAAACAGGACCAGCTGGCGCGGCAGTTGCGTCGCCAGATGCCGCAGGAACGGCAGCGTCAACGCAGGTGAATTGCCGTATTCGGCGAAGGTCTGCAGGTAAAACCCGTGCATCGCACGTAGTTCGTCAGCACTGGCATCGTCGCCATGACGGACGATGAAACGAATGCCGGCGCGGCTGACCTTGGCGCGTTCCTGGCGAATATTCTTGCGGTGTTTGTGGTCCATCGACGCGAGAAAATCATCGAAGCTCCGCCATTGTGGTTGTCGCTGCCACTGAAATTGCACGTCATTGCGTTGCAACCAAGCGTCATCGAACAATGCAGAGTCTTCGGCCAGATGGAAGTTGATATGCGCCGATGACAGCGTTTCGTTCTCTGCATGCGCGACGATGGCCGCGAGCAGGGCATGGCGATCCGCATCATTGCGGGCAAGCAGGCGCGGCCCGGTCACCGGCGAGTACGGCACGCCGCCCAGCCATTTCGGAAAATACTCCATGCCGTGCCGCGCATAGGCGTTGGCCCATGCATGGTCGAACACGAATTCACCGTGCGAGTTGTGCTTGAGATAACCCGGCGCTGCTGCGATCAGTTCATCGTCGCGCCACAAGGTCAGGTGCTGCGGCTGCCAGCCCCATTCCGGACGCAGACAGCCGTATTGCTCCAGTCCACTCAGGAACGCATGGCTGACGAAGGGATTGCTCCCGTCGTGCAAAGCATCCCAGGCGGATGCCGGGACGAGTGCGAGTGATGCAAGAACCCGGAGTTCGGTCATCAGGGCCGCAGCTGTAACAGGTCGATCGTGGGTGGATTGAACAGCCGCAGAGGCAGGCCAATCTCACCAACACCACGGGTGGTGAACACTCGCACGGTGCCCTGCGGCGTCTGTGCGAATTGTTCGCCGCGATCAAAGCCGTACTGGCTGGGCATGACCTTGTGATATATCCAGGGAATGCGGATCTGCCCGCCATGGGTATGCCCGGCCAACAAGATGGCGGTCTCGCCAGGGTGCAGTTGCCTCGCGCTGTCAGGGTTGTGTGCGATCACGATCAGCGGACCATGTGCAGCGCCGGGAATGCGCAGAAAAGCGGGATCATCCTTGCCGGCCCAACGGTCGCCCAGGCCGGCCCATTGGCGGCCGGCGGCATCGGTGAGGATCTGGCCTTCGATTACTTGCACTCCATGGGAGAGCAGGGCGGCGCGCAATGGCACTTCAAGATCGCGACCGGGCGGTTGCTGGTCGTGGTTGCCCAGAACGGCGTAGACCGGTTGATTGAGGCGCGCGAGCGGCGCGAACAGATCCTGCAGTTCACTTGCCTTGGCCTCGTAGGTCAGGTCGCCAGCGATCACAACCGCATCCGCCGGCAACGTGTTGATCCGATCCACCAGCCGCTCCAGGAAACGCCGGTTCTTGTACACGCCCAAATGAATGTCGCTGATCAGCGCGATCCGCGCGGAAACGCCGGTGCCGGTGAGCGTGGTTTGCTCGACCTGGATGATCTGCGGCTCGACGAAGCGCGCCCAGGCGAACAAACCGCAACCCAGAAAAAAAATGGCGAGCAGCCAACGATGTTGGCCGCCGCGCCAGCGCCACAACAGCCAGGCGATGGCAGGGAAGACCAGCCAGCTGCCGTGAAACAGCAACTGCTTGATCAGCACCTTATCCATGCCGGCGGTTGCGAGTTCGGCTGATCAGACGCTGTGCGCGTCCAGGAAGCGCTCGGCATCCAGTGCCGCCATGCAGCCGAAACCGGCCGAGGTGATCGCCTGACGGTAATGCTGGTCGGCGACGTCGCCGGCGGCGTACACGCCTTCCACCGAGGTCTGGGTAGCGTTGCCGCCCAGGCCCGAACGGATTTCCAGGTAACCGTTATTCATCGCCAGCTGACCCTTGAACAGGTCGGTATTGGGCGAATGCCCGATGGCGACGAAGAAACCGTGCGCATCAATGTCGCGGGTGCTTCCGTCCTGGGTGGACTTCACACGCACACCGGTCACGCCCATTTCGTTGCCGAGCACTTCATCGATCTCGTGGTGCCAGACGGTTTCGATCTTGCCGGCAGCGACCTTGGCGAACAGCTTGTCCTGCATGATCTTTTCCGCGCGCAGGGTGTCGCGGCGGTGTACCAGGTAGACCTTGCGGGCGATGTTGGACAGGTACAGCGCTTCTTCGACCGCGGTGTTGCCGCCACCGACCACGACCACGTCCTGGTCCTTATAGAAGAAACCATCGCAGGTAGCACAGGCCGACACGCCGCGGCCCTTGAAGGCTTCTTCAGACGGGATGCCCAGGTACTTGGCGGTAGCGCCGGTGGCGATGATCACCGCGTCGGCGGTGTACTGGGCGTTGTCGCCGATGAGGGTGAACGGGCGCTTGGACACGTCGGCGGTGTGAATGTGGTCAAACACCACTTCGGTCTCGAAGCGCTCGGCGTGGGCCTGCATGCGTGCCATCAGGTCCGGCCCCATCAGCCCGTGCGCGTCGCCCGGCCAATTGTCCACTTCCGTCGTGGTCATCAACTGGCCACCCTGCTGCAGGCCCGTGATGACCAGCGGCTTGAGATTGGCGCGCGCGGCATAGACGGCGGCGGTCCAGCCGGCAGGGCCGGAGCCCAGAATGATCAGCTTTTGATGGCGGGTGGGCAGGGTCGGGGCGCTGGAAGTGCTCATGTATACTCGCGAAAGTCGGGGTTGAAGGCACGATCGCTGCATTGCGCAACCGTCCGGGCAAGCCCATAGAGT
Organism: Stenotrophomonas sp. Iso1; assembly: GCF_027497995.1. Classification (GTDB taxonomy): domain Bacteria; phylum Pseudomonadota; class Gammaproteobacteria; order Xanthomonadales; family Xanthomonadaceae; genus Stenotrophomonas. Next base: position 896,815 of record NZ_JAODBT010000002.1, read on the forward strand.
GGCGGTCGAGTCACAGTGAATCAAGGCACGTGAATGGAACTGCGCGGCCCGTGTGATGACAATCCTTCCTTTGCTTGCATGTCACCGCCGCTATCCGGCGGTTTTTTGGCGTTTTCTGTATCTGCGCAGTACAACAGTGTCTGCCGAGCGGATGAAACACCGCGTTCCGTCGTTTAATATCAAGCACTAACCGTGCATTTCTAAGGTCTGGTCAAAGGTGGCGAAACAGGTCCCGGAACGTGGCAAGAACTCCAGCGCGGGCGCGGGCGCCCGCAAGCAGGCTGCCGCGGTGGACAACCCCCGCCGGCACAAGCTGTGGCGCGATCTGGCGTTGATCGCCATCGCCCCAGCGCTGTTGTATCTGCTGGCGAGCCTTTTCACTTATTCACCCACAGACCCCGGCTGGTCCCAGGCCGGCTCGGTGGTTGCGCCCGTGCATAACGTGGGCGGGCGGGTGGGGGCGTGGATCGCCGATGTCATGCGGCAGTTGTTTGGTTATGTGGCCTACCTGATTCCACTCGTGCTGGCAGCAGTGGCGTGGATTGCCATGTTCGGCCTCAATCGTGAGGAGCGCGGCCAGGATGATCTGGGGCCTGCATTACGGCTGGTGGGCATCGTTGGTTTCCTGATCGGTGCCACCGGCTTCCTGTATCTGCGCCTGCCGCCGGGGGACGTTGCTCGTGCCGGTGGTGGCCTGGGTGTGCTGGTCGGCAAGTCGCTGCAGAGTGGTTTTGGCCCGGTCGGCAGCAATTTGTTCCTACTGGTGCTGCTGCTGACCTCAATCACTCTGGCGACCGGGCTGTCCTGGTTCCTGGTGATGGAGAAGATCGGCAAGTGGGTGTTGGCGCTCGGGCCGTTGTTGGCCAAAAAGACCGAACAGGCCAGCGAATGGCAGCAGACCCGCGTCATGCGCGAAGAGCGCGAGGAAGTACGCAAGGTCGATGCCGAAGTACGCGCCAAGCGCGAGCCGGTGAAGATCGAGCCGCGCCCGGCGCCGGTGATCGAAAAGAGCGACCGTGCCAAGCGCGAGACGCAGATTCCGATGTTCCAGGGTGTCAATGGCGACGGTTCGGATATCCCGCCGTTGGCCCTGCTGGATGATCCCAAGCCGCAGCCCAAGGGTTACGACGAGCAGACGCTGGAAACCCTGTCACGGCAGATCGAATTCAAGCTCAAGGATTTCCGCATCGATGCGGTCGTGGTCGGGGCGTATCCGGGCCCGGTGATCACCCGTTTCGAGATCGAACCCGCGCCGGGCATCAAGGTCAGCCAGATCAGTTCGCTGGACAAGGACATCGCACGCGGCCTGTCGGTGAAGTCGGTGCGCGTGGTGGATGTGATTCCGGGCAAATCGGTGGTCGGGCTGGAAATCCCCAATGTCACCCGCGAGATGATCTACCTGTCCGAGCTGTTGCGCTCGAAGGAATACGACAAGTCGACCAGTCCGCTGACCCTCGCACTGGGCAAGGACATTGCAGGCCGCCCGACCGTGGCTGATCTAGCCCGCATGCCGCACTTGCTGGTGGCCGGCACCACCGGTTCGGGCAAGTCGGTGGCTGTCAACGCGATGGTGCTGAGCCTGTTGTACAAGGCCAGCCCGAAAGACCTGCGCATGCTGATGATCGACCCGAAGATGCTGGAGCTGAGCGTCTATCAAGGCATCCCGCATCTGCTGGCACCGGTGGTCACCGACATGAAGGAGGCCGCCAACGGGCTGCGTTGGTGCGTGGCCGAGATGGAGCGCCGTTACAAACTGATGAGCGCCGTGGGCGTGCGCAACCTGGCCGGCTTCAACAAGAAGATCAAGGACGCCATCGACGCTGGTCAGCCGCTGATGGATCCACTGTTCAAGCCGAACCCGGAAATGGGCGAAGCACCGCGTCCGCTGGAGCCGCTGCCGTTCATCGTCATCTTCATCGACGAATTCGCCGACATGATGATGATCGTCGGCAAGAAGGTCGAAGAGCTGATCGCGCGTTTGGCACAGAAGGCGCGAGCGGCTGGCATCCATTTGATCCTGGCCACGCAGCGCCCGTCGGTGGACGTGATCACCGGCCTGATCAAGGCCAACATCCCGACCCGCATCGCGTTCCAGGTCAGTTCCAAGATCGATTCGCGCACAATCCTTGACCAGTCCGGCGCCGAGGCGCTGCTGGGCAATGGCGACATGTTGTATCTGCCGCCGGGCACCGCGCTGCCAGATCGTGTGCACGGTGCGTTTGTGTCTGATGAGGAAGTGCACCGCGTGGTCGAGCACCTCAAGGCCAGCGGTCCTGCCGACTACATCATGGGCGTGCTGGACGAAGTGCAGACCATGGGTGACGGCATCGTGGTTGGCGCCACCGGCCTGCCGGAGTCCAGCAGCGGCGGCGGCGATGAATCTGACCCGTTGTATGACGAAGCCCTGCGCATTGTCACCGAAACCCGCCGCGCCTCGATTTCCGGTGTACAACGGCGCTTGAAGATCGGCTACAACCGCGCCGCGCGCCTGATTGAGGCGATGGAAGCGGCGGGCGTCGTCAGCCCACCGGAACACAACGGCGACCGTTCGGTATTGGCGCCGCCCCCGCCGAAATAAACATCCGGGCGGCATTCACATTCGAATTGCCGCCCATTCAGATTGAAAGAGGCAGACTCTGCCTCACTCCATCCATCCAGATCGCGACCCGCCATGAATGCTTTCCTGCGCCATTCGTTTATTGCTGTTGCTTTGGCCTGCACCGGTGTTGCGGCAAACGCCCATGCCGGCGCCCGTGACGACCTGAAGACCTTCACCACCGGCCTTCGCGGACTAGATGGACAGTTCTCGCAGCAGGTGTTTGATGCTCGCGGCAAGCTGAAGGAAACCTCCAGCGGCCGTGTTGCACTGTCGGCGCCGCGCTTGTTCCGCTGGGAATACACCCTTCCGCATCCCCAGCTGATCGTCGCTGACGGCGCAAAAGTGTGGGTGTACGAGCCGGACCTGGAGCAGGCCACGGTGCGTGAGCAGGGCGCTGAAGAACAGAACAGCCCACTGACCGCGCTGATCAATCCGGCTCTGCTGGAGCGCCAATACGACCTCAGCGAAGAAGCCGCGCCGCGCGACGGCATGCAGTGGCTTTCGCTCACCCCCAAGCGTGAAACAGAAGCCAGCTTCCAATACGCCGCTTTGGGCTTTACCGCTGGCGGCTTGAGCCGCATGGAAGTGGTAGACGCGGTGGGCCAGCGCACCATCATTGATTTCAGTGCTTGGAAGAAGAATCCCGGCTTTGCTGCAGGCACGTTCCGTTTCGTGCCAGGCAAGGATGTGGACGTCATTGGCGAGCGCTAACTCTGGCTTTTAGGGCCGGAGTGCCGGGTAAATCCCTTCTGGCGCGCCGTGAGAAAGGCATTCACTTATGCCCCGGCGTGAGCGCCTTCGAAGGACAGCAGAGCAGTGGTTGGCAAATTGCAGCCCCCTCAACCCGCCCGCCGGAGAGGGGTTCAGTGCCAATCGGGCCTTGCCAGGGCAGGGGCCTTCGTTGCCGCGTTCTTGATCTTTGGCTGAGACACCATGCTGATGCGTTGCCGGCGTGGAGCTATGAAGTGACCGCGTTAGAATGTCGACGTGGCCAGATCCCGAAACATCTTCATAGACGACGCCCCTTCCGACCTGCTCAGTGTCGATAGGGAAAGCATGCGCCCGCTCGCCGAGCGCATGCGCCCCCGCACACTGGATGAAATGGTAGGCCAGAAGCGCCTGCTCGCTGCCAACACCGCGCTGCGGCGTGCGGTTGAATCCGGCCATGTGCATTCGATGATTCTGTGGGGCCCGCCAGGGTGCGGCAAAACCACACTTGCACTGTTGCTGGCGCAGTACGCAGATGCCGAGTTCAAGGCGATTTCTGCCGTGCTTTCCGGTCTGCCGGAAGTTCGTCAGGTGTTGGCTGCTGCCGCGCAACGCTTTGCCGACGGCCGCCGCACGGTGTTGTTCGTGGACGAAGTGCACCGTTTCAACAAAGCGCAGCAGGATGCCTTTCTGCCGCACATCGAGCGCGGAACGATCATCTTTGTCGGTGCGACCACCGAAAACCCCTCCTTCGAATTGAACTCCGCCCTGCTGTCGCGTTGCCGCGTGCATGTGCTGGAGTCGGTATCACCGGAAGATGTGGTCGAAGCCCTGCAACGTGCTCTGGCGGATGACGAGCGCGGCTTTGGCGGGCAGGACATCACCGTATCGCCCGAGTCGTTGCTGGAAATCGCCCGCGCTGCCGATGGCGACGTGCGCCGGGCATTGACCCTGTTGGAAATCGCCGCCGAGCTGGCCACGGGCGAGGGCGGGGAAATCACCCCCGAAACCCTGCTGCAAGTACTGGCCGACCGCACTCGCCGTTTCGACAAGAACGGTGAACAGTTCTACGACCAGATATCTGCGCTGCATAAATCTGTGCGCAGCTCCAATCCCGACGGCGCGATCTATTGGCTGGCGCGCATGCTTGATGGCGGTTGCGATCCGTCCTACCTCCTGCGCCGGTTGACCATCATGGCGGTGGAGGATGTAGGCCTGGCCGATCCGCGAGCACTGGAAATGGCGATAAACGTCTGGAACGCCTATGACCGCATCGGTGCGCCAGAGGGCGATATCGCACTGTCCAACCTGGTGGTCTACCTGGCCAGTACCGCCAAATCCAATGCCAGTTACATGGCGTTGAAGGCCGCGCGCAAGGACGTCGCCGAGCTCGGCACGCAACCGGTGCCAATGCACCTGCGCAATGCGCCTACGCGTTTGATGAAAACGCTGGGATACAGCCAGGGCTATCAATACGATCACGATGTCGAAGGCGGCATCGCGCTGGACCAGACGGCGTTCCCGGATGAGATGGGCGAACGCGTCTATTACCAGCCGGTGGAACGCGGGTTGGAGATCAAGCTCAAGGACAAGCTCGACCGCCTGCGCATCGCGCGCGAGCAGGCGCGTGCTCAGCGCAAGCCCGGGGCCTGATGCTTCGTCACCAGCCCCCATTGGGAGAATGACCGCATGTGGCTTTCCTTTCTGGCTATCGGCGTCGGCGCAGCCCTCGGCGCCTGGCTGAGATTCGGCCTCAGCGTGTGGCTGAACCCGATGACAGGCTCGGTGCCGCTGGGCACCCTGGCCGCCAACCTGCTGGGTGGCTATGCGATTGGGCTTGCACTGGCGTGGTTGGCATCGCGCCCAGATCTGGCACCGGAATGGCGGTTGTTCCTAGTGACCGGGCTGCTGGGCGGGTTGACTACCTTTTCGACTTTTTCCGCCGAAGTGGTAGACATGCTGCAGCGGCAGCACTTCGCCTGGGCGCTGACCACCATCGGCCTGCACCTGGGCGGCTCGCTGTCGATGACGGCATTGGGATGGTGGACCTGGCGGGTGCTGCGACCGTTGGTCTGAAAGCAGCATTCCAAACACTTGGGTGATGCCGCATCATGCGCGCACCATTGACCAAGAGCGTCAAAAACATGTCGCAGCTGCGAGCAAAGGGAAGGGCAGGCCTGTGGCCTTGAACAAGAGTGTCGCCGTTGTGGAAGCCGGTGGAACCGCTGAGCCCATCACCCTGATTGGCGCCGATGTCGGCGGTACCTACGCCCGCCTGGGCTGGGCCGAGCTGGTGCCGGGACAGCCCATCGAAATACGTGATTTCCGTAAATACGCCTGCGCCGACCATCCCAGTCTGGCCGCCATCCTGCGCGACTACATGCAGTCGCTGCAGCAGCCGGTGCAGCACGCGGTGGTGGCCATTGCCGGTTTGCTGGATGGCGACCTGCTGCTGAACACCAATCTGGCGTGGCCGGTGTCACTGGCCGCCACCCAGCGTGATGCCGGGTTGGAGCGGCTGGAGCTGATCAACGATTTTGTGGCGGTCGCGCAGGCAATGCCGCATGTGGACCGCAATACGCTGCACCGCATCTGTGGCCACGCTGATGACATCAGCCATGGCCCGGCCCTGGTGCTCGGCCCGGGCACCGGCCTGGGGGTTGCGTTGCGTCTGGAGGCGGGCAACCCGTCTGTCTTGCCCAGCGAGGCCGGCCACGCCGCACTTGCGGCAAACACGGCGCTGGAGCGGGATGTGTTGCAGCTGTTGTCGCAGCGTTACGAACATATCGACAACGAACGCGTGCTGTCCGGCCCCGGTTTGATGGCGTTGTATGCCTGCCTGTGCGAGCTGCGTGGCGCCGCCGTGCGTTGGCGTGACCCTGCGGAGCTGGTCGCTGCCGGTCGTAGTGGTGACCTGCTTGCGCGGGAAAGCATCCAGGCGTTCTGTGGTTGGATGGGCAGCCTTGCCGGCGATCTTGCACTGACATTCGGTGCGCGTGCGGTGTACCTCACTGGCGGCGTTGCTGGCCATTTGGCCGCCGAGCTGCATGACGGTACTTTCCAGAAGCGTTTCTGGAGCAAAGGCGCGTTGTCTCCGGCCTTGCGGCAAGTACCGGTGTGGCGCGTGGATCACGGGGAGCTTGGCGTGCTCGGTGCGCTGGCCTGGCATGCCGATCGCCTGGGCGCTGGCACTTCCAACAACGCAGCAGGAGTTTGATTCATGAGTACACGCAGACAGTTCCTGCAGACCTCGATGTTGCTGGGCGCCGCTGGCGCCGCACCGGGGCTGCTAGCTTCGCCGACGGGCGCATCCGGTGCTCGAGTGGTCTCCACCTGGGATTTCGGTGTGGGTGCCAACCAGGCTGCATGGAAGGTACTGGCTAGCGGCGGCAATGCGCTGGACGCCGTGGAAGCCGGTGCGCGCTGGGCAGAAAGCGAACTGTGCAATCCCACCGTTGGCCGCTGTGGCAATCCGGACCGTGATGGCGTGCTGTCGCTCGATGCCAGCATCATGGCCGGCGACGGCCGTTGCGGTTCCGTAGCGGCGTTGAGCGACATCCTGCATCCGGTATCGGTTGCACGCCGGGTGATGGAACAGACACCGCATGTGATGTTGGTAGGCGAAGGTGCCCAGCAGTTCGCTGTGCAGCAGGGCTTCGAGCGCCAGCATCTGCTCACGCCGGAAGCTGAGAAGGCTTGGCGTGAATGGTTGAAGACCGAACACTACGCGCCGCAGATCAACGCCGAGCGCCGGGGCCGCCCTGGTGACAAGGACAACCATGACACGCTTGGCATGCTCGCTATCGACGCACACGGGCAAATGGCCGGTGCCTGCACCACCAGCGGCATGGCGTGGAAGCTGCACGGTCGCGTGGGCGACAGCCCGATCATCGGTGCTGGCCTGTATGTAGACAATGAGGTGGGGGCCGCAACCGCATCGGGAGTGGGTGAAGAGATGATCCGCAATGCGGCATCGTTTCTGGTCGTCGAACTGATGCGACAGGGGCTGTCACCGGCCGACGCCTGCCGCGAAGCGATTGGCCGCCTCGTGCGTAAACGCCCGGAAGCCAGCCGCACGTTGCAGGTGTGCTTCCTGGCCTTGAACCGCAATGGCGAAGTCGGCGCATATGCCTTGCACCGTGGTTTCGTCTACGCCGTATGCGATGCAAAGCGACAGGACGCGCTGCTCGAATCGTCTTCGGTGTACACGAGCACGCAGACGTGACGGCAGGGTATCTGCTGGAGATCGCCTGCAATTCCGCAGCGTCTGCGCTGGCGGCACAGCAAGGCGGGGCAGACCGCGTGGAGTTGTTCGAGAACCTGGAGCAAGGGGGCACGACACCGGCTTACGGCACGCTTGCGGTGGCACGTGACCGCCTAACGATTCCCCTGTTCGTGCTGATTCGTCCGCGGCCGGGTGATTTTCTGTACGACACGCTTGAGCGCGACATCATGCTGCGCGACATCGAAATCTGTCGCCAGCTTGGTTGTGACGGCGTGGTGATTGGTGCATTGAATTCGACAGGTGATATCGACCTACCGTTGTGCCGCGAGTTGGTGGCCGCCGCCGGACCATTGGGCATCACCTTCCACCGCGCTTTTGATGCTGCACGAGATCTACCCGCCGCCCTTGAAGATGTAGTGATGCTGGGTTGCCAACGGATACTCAGTTCGGGCGGAGCGGCCAGTGCGCTGGATGGCAGTACGGCGTTGTCCCACTTGGTGGCACAAGCCGGTGCACGGATTCAACTGATGGCCGGTGCGGGTTTGAATGCACAGAACATCGCACTCGTGGCCAAGCAAAGCGGTTGCAGGCAGCTGCATGCGTCCGCCAAAGCGGTGCGCAGCTCGTCAATGCATTTCCAGAACCCGGCGTTGATCGGCCTGCAGAACGATTGGACACAAACGGATGCCGCGTGTGTAGCTGCGTTGCGGCAGGCGCTGCAACGCAACGCTTAAGGGCGTCGGTAGTCAGCGCAGGCGCGGAGGAGCTGTGCTCTTTTCGAGCAGCGTGCGCGCGCCGGCAATGAGCATGCCCAGCATCACTTCCATCTGCGCATTGCCATAGGTATCTACGCCCAACTCGGCAATCCTGCTTAGATTCTTATACGTGACAGGTTCCGCGTCCCGCAACGCAGCCTTGAGGGCGCGGGTACGGGGGCGATCACCTTCGGCGGATGACTGAGTGGCATCGCGCGCATGGCTCAGTGACATGGAAATCAACATCGCCACCAAGCGCACGGCTGTTTCATCAGCAAAGCCTGCGTCATTCAAGCGTTGGAACAACGCTTCGCTGGGCTCCAAAGCCCAGGCCGCGACGGAGCCGCCGAACCACAGGTATTCGGCCAGGCCACCAACGCCAAGCACGCCCTCGAAGAAACCCATGCCATAGATTCTGCAGGCGTCTTCCCAACTGTCCGCTTTGGTGACATCGGTTCCGGAAAAGCGTGCAGAAAACGCATCCATCGCTACCAAGCCAAGCAGTGTTTGTTTGTCTTTGACGTGGTAGTTGAGCGCCTTGCGATCCACCCGGAGGCGATCGGCCAGCGATTGCATGGACAACGCATCGACATCGATCAGCCGCGCGGCATCGACGATCTGCTGCAGATCAAGACCTGCGCGTTTGCCCGGCTTGCGTTGCGTAGCGGCGGTGGTTGGCTTGGGGGTTCTGGGCATGAATCACTATGACGGCGTCGGAGAGGGGCATTGTCAGTGCAACAAGGATTCGCGCCAACTCTATCCCGCCTGCGCGGTGTGGCAGGCGGTCGAGCCCGGTACGGCCCGGCGGATCGTTGCAGGCCAATAAATGCTGCAAGCGCACTTGACGACTAAAAACTTCTGGAATAGCGTCCGCAACAGCAATATTCCCGGGCGGGAATATTGTCTCTAAAGGACAACCAGATGAATACCAAAGCAAGCAACGTTGCGACCCAGCCGAACAAGGTAGTGACCCGCCAGCGGCTGTTGGGCAACGAAAACCGCTGGCGGCGCCACGGCGAGCCAACGCCTGCCGCCTCCGATGACGCAGTGGATGATGGCGTCTTCGGGCCGGGTTCGGTGGCCTGGGATGTGTTGTTGCACCCCGCCACGATCGTGTTCCAGACCGCCGCTCAGGCCGTACTGCAGTTCACCTACAAGCCTATCTACGCCGGCTTGCGTGATTGGGACCCAATGTCGCGTAAAGGTCGGGCAGGGCAGTTGACCATTTTTGATGTGTTCGACCGCCATCAACGCAACTCCGGTATCCACGCCCCCATGTGGCTGGGCGATACCGAAACCGCAAAGCGAGTGGCGCTGCACTTGGCGCGAATACACGACAAGGTAAAAGCTGACCTAATTGATGGCGGCGATCAGGCATTGGGAGGCTACGCGGCAAATTCACCGCGCGACTCGATGTGGGCAGCACTGACCGAGCTTCATTCAATGCTGTGGTTGTACGAAGGCTTGGCCTTCCGTGGCGGGTGGTTCCCGCGCCGTCTGCCTGCGGAAGTACGCGACCAATTCGTAGCTGAGGTAGCGGAGTACTGCAAATTGTTCCCGGCCCGCGAAGAGGCGCTGCCCACCACCATGGCCGAACTTCAGAGCCTGTATAAGCGCGACGATCGCCTGTTCGGTATGCCGCATTCCATGCAGACCATCCCTGAGACCGGTGAGAACTACCCGCAGGTAGTAATGGATTCAATCCATAAGAACCATCATCCATCGCAGTACCGAGTGAAGATCCAATTGTTCCTGCAGCAACGTGTGTTACGTCTGCCGGTATTGGGTGCGGTATCGGGCAAGACGCGTCGTTCAATGGGCATCGGCCCCTGGAAAGGGCGAGCGATTCTTGCTGCGCGTTATCTGCTGCTGCCGATGATCTGGTTTGTGCAGCAACCTCCCGTAGAACGCTATTTCATGCGGATGATGTGGGGCCCGGATGCGGTCAAGTTGATCCACGCGGCACGGCAGAAACAACGTGCCGCCCGGCAGGCGCGTCAGTAATAGACGACGCAGTGATGGCATGCATCGGCGACTCGTCCTGCGGCCGCATTGAAAGCGCCCGCGCGGCAAAAAATGTAACCCGGTAAGCATGATCTGGTTCTCACGGTAGGCGACACATCGCCTGCCGGCGTCGCCGCATGTCCTGAAGGCGGCAACTGAGGCCCCGAATCTGCTCTCCGGCCCCTCGGATGATCTTTTGTTGAAGAAACTGAAAATGAGCATTTCGACTATCTGCTGGACAACCCCCGCCATCAGACGCTGGTTGCAGGCAATGTCTGCAGCATGCATGTCATTACCCGCAGGCCTGGCCTGCGCGGCCAACACGGATGGCAACGTGGAAACCGCGTCCAATACAGCAGCACAAACCGTACCTTCCACGACAAACGATGAAGCAAGCATCTACGCCGCGTTTGATCGGTTGCGAGAGCAGGGCACCTTGGTCAAGGTGCCCTCTATCCGGGACTCGGTACTGCGCGATGCAGGAGGCTTTCGCTCGGCGCTTGCCAAGCATGGCATTGGCGTGACGCTGATCAGCCTCAACAGCTCTAATTACGATCTTTCCTCCCCGGTAAAGACACCGCCGCAGCGTTACAACGGCCAAGACCTGACCGGCACCAGCGTGCAGCAATTGCTCGTCACGTATGACTTGGGGCAGGAGGGAAATGACCAGAGTCAGTTGATCCTCGGGGTCACTTCGGTAGCGGTAAGCTGGGAGCCGTTGGGCCCGCGTACCAAAGCTTCGCTCAGCCGGCTGGCCTACTACCGCACCTTCAACAATCGCCAGTGGGAGCTCAAACTTGGCTATCTGAGCAACGGACTGGAATACATCGGCGTTTATACCGGCGGCTCGTTGGCCAGTAGTGCACAGGGGCCCAGCGCGGTGATTCCATTCCAGCTGGGCCTGGCCCGTTTGCCGATGGCCGCGCCGGGGCTGAACCTGCAGTACAACGGGAAAAACGGCTTCTACAACAAGCTGGGACTACAGCGCAGTACCAGCCCAGACGGCCCGCAGGCAGAGGTGGATACGCATTCGGCTGGCTTTCGTTTTCGCACGCCGCAGAGCAACCTGCTTGTCATCAACGAAGTGGGTGTCAAGCGCGATGCCACGCCCAGCCGCCAATCCGTTTGGTTGCGTGCTGGAGCCATCTTCAACAACTCCAATTACAAGCGCTTTGATGAATCCTCACGCAGTAATTCCAATCGGGCCTTATACGTCGCAGCCGATTTACAGCTGACCTTGCCGCCCAACCGCGTCCTGCCATTCCAAGGCTGGTACGCGGGTGCAAGCGTGAATTACGCACCGCAGGATAGAAACCTCTACTCCCGCTACTACGAAGCCCGTGCCTACAAGATCGGGACGTTTCAAAATCGCCCGCTAGACATGCTGTCAATGACTTACAGCCACACCAAATTCAGTGACGACGCGGCAGACCTGTACGCAGTACGCGGCTTGCTCAGCGAAAGCAGTACCTCCGCAGTGACCGTGTCGTATCTGACGCGCGTGCACTCTGGTACGTATCTGAGTACCGGTTTAAGTCATATTTCCAATCCCACGTTTAGTCCGCGCATGGATGATGCGTTGAATTTCATGGTGGGATTGAACATGTTTTTCTGAGCTGTTTGAGCAACGGGGGAGCAGCCTGGGACATATTCAGAAGCGGCCCTCGCGCTATGGCCGAGAGTTCCATGGCGTCTTCCAGATCGATGTCTTGCAGGAAGTCTCACTGACCTTCCAGGCAGAGCTCTCGCTTTACGCTGACGAGCTGAGCGGGGCTGTGTTTGCGAACGATTGCTTCACTGCAGCCTCGGTACTGAGGCTGCAGTTGCAGGGGAGGGCGGGACGCACTCGCAACACGACGGTTTGCACCGTGTGCAACGTTCAACGATCCCCCGCTCGTATGCCGCAGGCCGTGGCAGTTTGCTCACCATGCGCAGGTGCTGGAGTGGTGATGCCAAGTTGCCCGCAAATAATTTAGTGTTTCGTCACTAAATTGGTGAGGGTGGTTCACTCCCTGGCAGCTCAGCCCCCACACGTTCGGCGTCTGTTGCCTCACCAATCGGTGGGCGCATAGTCCTTCAGGAACTGGCCCCAGACATGCTCACCCGTGTTGAAGCCATGGATGATTGGGTCAACGATACGCGCGGCGCCGTCAATGATGTCCAGCGGAGGATGGAAGCGCTCTTCCTGCACCTTGCGTGCGGCAAGGCCTGCCGGATCTTCGTCGGTCACCCAGCCGGTGTCCACACTGTTCATGTGGATGCCGTCGTTCTGATAATCAGCCGCAGAGGTTCGCGTCATCATGTTCAACGCAGCCTTGGCCATGTTGGTATGCGGGTGCCGAGTGGTCTTGAAGTTGCGGTAGAACTGCCCCTCCATCGCTGACACGTTGACGATGTGCTTGTCGCGCTCAGGTGTCGCCAGCATCAGCGGCTTCAAGCGCGCATTGATGATGAAGGGTGCGATGGCATTGACCAACTGTGTTTCCAGCAGTTCCACCGAAGGCACTTCAGCCATGCGCAAACGCCAGGAATTGCTATCGCGCAGATCTACCTGCTGCAGATCCTGATCCAGCCGTCCTTCCGGGAACAGATGGTGCTGGCCCAGCAGTTCATCTGCCAGTAGCGGCACTTGCGACAACTCCGCGGCACGGGTCAGGCCATCAGCACCGTTGGAGCTTTGCGGTGCCGACAATGCGGCAGTGGCTGCAACAGGCAGTAAATCCGCACTGCGCAGGCCTTCGTACTTGCCAAGTAGCTTGCGGATTGTTTCGGGCAACGCCTGTAACGCCGCAGTTTCTCCGGCCATCATGTGCGCATAGAACTGCGGTGGACGGCGCACGGTCTGGCAGGCGTTATTGATGATGAAATCCAACCGTGTACGGGTGGCCAACAGTTCGCTGCAGAACGCTTCCACGCTGGGCGTGTGACGCAGATCCAATCCGTACACCTGCAAGCGGTGGCCCCAGATGGCGAAGTCGGGTTCTTCGGCATAGCGCGCGGCTGAGTCACGCGGAAAGCGCGTGGTTACAATCAGTTCGGCACCGGCACGCAACAGCTTCAGGCCGGCTTGATAGCCGATCTTGACGCGGCCACCGGTGAGCAATGCGACGCGCCCGCGCAGATCCGCGGTTTCTGTGCGCTTGATGTAGTTCAGATCGGCACAGGCCGGGCACATCTGGTCGTAGAAATGATGCAGCTGCGTGAATTTCTGTTTGCACACGTAGCAATGCCGCAGCTCCGGGGAGTGCACCGGCTCCTCCGCCGCAGCGATACCTTCACCGTTGTGCGCGTCATGTAGACCCGCGGCGTGCGGCGGGAAATAGTTTGGGGTGCTGAACACCGGCTTGCGGCGCAGGGCACGGATGCCGGTTTGTTCGAGCAGCGCCTCGGCCTTTCGTACCTTCTCTTGGTGGCGTTCACGCGCCTGCTGTTTGAGCATCTGCCGCCGCGCTTTGGGCTCAGGGTGATAGACCTTCGCTACCACCTGATGCAAGCGCACGCGGTCAGCCTCGGGTAGCGCATCAAGCATGCTGCGATCGGCTTCAATGGCCTCCAGTAGGTCCAGCGCTTCACGCAGGCGGTCAGTCAAGGGCAGGGCGGCGGCAAGGGGGGCGGCGATGGTGTTCAATTCAAATCCGGAAAGTGCGGCAGCAAGCCGAGAATGGACAGCAGAGCGATGACCGCCTCAATGCGGGTCCATGCTGTAGCGGACCTGGTATGCCAGGTCGGCGGCAATTGTCCCCGATATCAGGGCGTTGGCGCCAATGCCGGGGCTGGTTGCGGCAAACAAAGGACGCATGGACCTCCTTCACCGGTGAAGGTTTGCAGCCGCAGGCAGCCAATCGGTGCGGGGTTCGTTCCCCTGCAATCCCAAGTCCCGGGAGTTCAACTGAACTTCGTTTTGGCGCTTTATTTAGGCACCCTATTTAAGTGATTCGTCACTTAATTCAAGTTGAATAGCCTGGGATCTTGCAGACCGCCGAACGGCAGCATCTGAATCGCCCAGGCTTTTGTAGACAGTCTTCAGCTGCTTAGTGCGTACTGCCGCTCAAACTCTATCGGGGCGTTTCCGATGCGACTTACTACGTTTGGAAGTCGAAGTAAGGCGGCATGGAAGCTTCGGATATGCAGCGACTTCGTGACGTTGAAGCCGAGCACGCCAAGCTCAAGCGGATGTACGCCGAGCTGGCCATGGAGAACCATGCACCGAAGGATCTGATCGCAAAAACCCTGTAGAGCCGGCGCATAAGCGCCCGCTCTTGGCCTGGCTACAGAACAGGCGAGGGGCCCGCAGCAGGGCGGGCCCATGGCGTTGGCCGAGCGACTCAGAACACCCAGGTCACATTGGCCTTCAGGCCGTGGTCGCGAGCGCCATCGCCGTGCTGGCCGCTGTAGGCAGCGCCTACGGTCAGGTTCGGGCGCAAGGTGAGTACGACGCCGGCTTCGATGGCCAACGCGTCGTCGGCCACTGGCAGCCCATTGATGGCAAAGCCGCTGCTGCCGTCGTTGGCAAAGGACAGTCGGGCGCTTCCGGTCACATCATTGAAGGCATGCCGCCAGCCCGCCATCACCCGCCAGTTGGCCTGCAGGGTGCCGGCGCTGAAGGCGCTGCCTGCACGTACACCGAGCGTTGAGAACAGCGTATCGGTCGTCTCTTTGCGCGCAGTCAGTGCGCTGATGCCGGCATGCTCACGGAAGCTTTCCGAGGTCATGCCGACGTAGGCCAGGTTGGCAAACGGTTCCAGTTCGACCTCGCGTGTCGGGAGCTTCCAGCCCAGCTCGCCGAAGGCTTGAACGCTACTGGTGTGGTAATCGGCACGGTTGCGTTCATTGACGCCGGTGAAGGTGATCGTTCGGTCGGTTTCGATCAAATGGCGGCCAAACAGCGCGCCGCTGCGCAGCTGGAGCGCTTTGCCCAGCGTGGTGCCGGCGTACAGGCCAAGCTGGTAGCTGTCGACCCTGGCATGTGAGCGTCGTGGATCAATGTCCAGCTTGCTATGGCTTGCGGCGGCCATCAGGCCGACGTTCCAGTTGCCGAACTGACGGTCGCTACCGGCCACGATGCCGCCAGCGGAGCGCTTGCTGCGTGCCGCGTTGCCATCGCCATCCTGGCGACCCCAGCTGCCATACATCCGGCCCCATGCATTGCCATCAGTGGACAGGTCACTGGCTGCATCCTGTGCTCCTTGGCGCTGGCGCAAGCGGTCGATGGCTGCCTCGCGCACGAATCGACTGTCTTGGATCAGATTGGCGCGCACGCCGGCGTGCACTTCACCGGAGAGTTGGTCGAAGGCCGATACCGCGTTGCCTTCATCCAGCTGCACCACCGCGTCGTACAGGCTTTTACCTGCGCCCAGGTTCTCAATCGCGGTACTGGTGGCGACCTGGTTGGGCGTGGTGGCTACCGCTGGGAACAGCACGTGATTGCGGGCCAGCGTCAGCGACAGGGTGTGGCCATCGTTGGCCAGGGTCGGAGTCAGGAAGGCGAAATTGGTGCTGACTTCGTCAAAGGCGCCGCTGATTCCAGCACCGGCACTGAGCACCTGGTAGGTGGTGCTTGGAGACCAGCTGCCATCAGCGGCCAGCACCATGGCGCTGCCGCCCTTCAGGGCGATCGTGCCACTGGCATGGATGTGGTCGGCGTTGCCGTCAGGCGTCGCTTCGATCTGGTACGTGGAACCCGAAGCGAAGATGAGATCGCCGGCCACGTTCAACCGGCCGATGGAGTTGCCCGGCGCGATGGTGCCGCCGTCCATCACCACGGTGCTGCCGACGCTGCCGGTACCTTTGAGTGTGGCGCCGTCATGCACGTTCAGCGTCCCACCCAGTGCCCCGTTCACTGCCAGCGTACCGGCGTTGATGTGGGTGGTGCCGGTAAAGGTGGCGCTGTCGCCAGTCACATTGAGTGTCCCACCACCGCTCTTGTTGATGCGGCCGCTGCCAGTGAACAGGTTGGCGAAGCTCACATCGCTGTCCTGCTGCATCGATAGCGTAGCGGCCGCTGCGATATCGATTGCGCCGCTGCCGAGGTTGCTCGCGTTACCAACCAAGGTGCCTGCGGTAATGGTGGTGCCGCCGCCGTAGCTGTTGTTTCCGCTGAGCGTGGTGGAGCCGCTGCCGAGCAACCGCACAGCACCACTGCCGGAAATGTTGCCGGTAAACACCACGTCATCGCTGCGGTTGAACGCCAACGTGCCGTGGTTGAGTACATCGCCGGCAATCGCACCGCTGATGCCGCCATTGCCGACCTGCAGGGCGCCTGCAGTGACGGTGGTGCCACCGCTGTAGCTGTTGTTTCCGTTGAGCGTGGTAGTGCCACTGCCGATCTGCTGCAGCACGCCGCTACCAGTGATGTTGCCAGCAAAAGCGACGTCATCGCTGCGATTGAACGCCAGCGCAGCGTTGTTGATCACGTCACCGGTAATCGAACCGCTGATGCCGCCATTGCCGATTTCCAGGGTGCCTGCCGTGATCTCGGTGCCACCGCTGTAGCTGTTGTTGCTGGTTAGTGTCGTTGTGCCACTGCCGAACTGCCGCAGCATTCCGCTACCGGAGATGTCGCCGGCAAAAACCACGTCATCGCTGCGGTTGAACGCGAGCGCAGCGTCGTTGATCACGTCACCGGTAATCGAACCGCTGGTGCCGCCATCACCGATCTGCAAAGTGCCTCCGGTGATGGTGGTTCCACCGCTGTAGCGGTTGGCAGCGGAGAGGATCAAGGTGCCGCTGTCCATCTTCGTCAAACGTGCGCTGCCGGTGAGCTCGGTCGCGATATGGGTGCTCACGGGCGAAAGCGCGCCGTCGCCTACGCGGATGATCGCATTGGTGCCCGTCAGTTCAAGGGCATCGCCAGTGAGGGCATAGCCATCGGTGGTGAACTGCAGACCGGTAACGGCGACGGGCCCGCTGTGATCGTTGTCGACGGTCACCGTGCCGGCATTGCCCTGGAAGACGGCAAAGACCGGTTGAGGTGTGGCCGCGCCATTGTGTGTGCCATCGAGATCAGTCCAGTTGAGGCCGCCGGCGGTCCAGTTGCCGCTGCCACCATCGATCACACTGTTGTTGAAGTTTCCGGTGTTGCCGCCATCCCAGAACTGCAGCGTCTGACCTGCCTTGTTGATCAGATTGACCTGCCTGGCGACCGATGTCTGCACGCTGAAGTCGCTGCTGCCCACTGCCAGGCCCGCACCGGAAAGCGCGCCGGTGTAATCGGCCAGGCGATAGACGCCTGCGCTCAGGCCGCCGCCATCAAGCACATTGAGGCTGCCGTTGAGCGCCAAGTCACCGTTGACTGCAACCAGGGCGGTAGAGGAGGGGAGGCCGAGTATCGCGGTGACCTTCGCGTCAGCGCCAAGCGTGAGCGCCCCCGTGTGCAAGGTGCCCCCCCGCATCAATTGGAGCGTGCCGCCATCGTGGATGGTGATGGCGCCGGCAATCGTGCCGCTGCCGGCGAGGGTGCCGCCAGCGCCGACAGAGACCACGCCCTCGCCGAGCAGGCTGCCATTGACCACCAGGGTGCCCGCATCCACCGAGGTCGTGCCGGTGTAGACGTTGTTGCCGGTCAGCACGGTGCTGCCGCTGCCGCGCTGCTCCACCGCGCCACTGCCGGAGATGTTACCGGCCACCGTCAAGAGAGCGTTGCCGTTGAAGGCCAGAGTAGCGTCGTTGACCACATCGCCACTGAGCGCGCCGGCGCTGCCGCCATTCCCGATCTGCAGGGTGCCATTGGTGATGAGGGTGCCACCCGTATGCGTAGCCGCGCCAATCGACAGGGTGCCGCTGCCAAGCTGCTGCAGCACGCCGTTCCCCGAAATGTCGCCGGCAAAATTTACATCATCGCTACGATTGAACGACAACGTGGCGTTGTTGATCACGTCACCAGTAATGGAGCCGTTCGTCCCACCATCGCCGATCTGCAAAACGCCGCCAGCAACGGTAGTACTAACTTGGGTCAGGTCGCTATCAATGGTCCAGCTACCCGCACTCTGCTTGAACAGGATGCCGTCGAGATGCGTATTGCCGGTAACCGCAGCCGAAAATAGTTGTGATCCGGTGCCGTCCAAGGTCAGCAGGGAGGCCGTGTGCTTGCCGATATCCAGATCACCGTCAATGCGGGAGCCAGCGAACAGGGAGACCTGATTCACTTCGTCACTCAGGGAGACATCGCCTTCGATCATGCCGGCATTGCTCAGGGTAGTGGCATCGTGGCCATACACTGCGGTTTCGCCGGCATGGATCGTCGCGCCAATCTCGTTGCTCAGCCAACCACCCTGCGTGAGGGTCACACCTTGCCGCTGTCCGCTGATGGTGCCGCCGGCGGAGTTGATGACCGTTCCCACACCGCCGTCGATACTGATGCCGCGGCTGGTCCCAATGGTGCTGCTGGCGATGATCTTCCCGCCACGATTGATGACCGTGCCGCCTGCGCCAAGGATGACGCCGGATGCATCGCCGGTGATGCTGCTTCCTGCATTATTGGTGATCAATCCGGCGCCACCAAGAACCTGGATGCCGAGACTATCCGTGTCTGTACCGGCGATGGTCGCGCCGCTGTTGGTGACCGAACCACCCGCTCTCAACATCACGCCAAGGACCTTGCCGCTGATGCTGCCACCGGGATCGTTGTTGACCTGGCCACTGGCCCCATCGATGTGGACACCCCAGCTGCCCGCGCTGATTTCGCCTCCGCGATTGTTGATGGTGCCGCCGTCGTACAGCAGGACGCCATAACCGTTGCTGCGAATAGATGCGGTGGCCGCGTTGTTGATGGTCGCGCCGCCCGTGGACTGCACGCCGAAGCCGCTACCGGCCTGCTCAATCGCGCCGTGATTGTCGAGCGTGCCGTTGTTGTCGATGAACACCGAATTGGCAAGGGTGATCCCGGCATTGACCTGCAGGGTGGCGTTATCGCCGGCAGCGTCGTCGACCACCACCTGATGGCTACCCAGCGCCGAATCATGTGCAACTGCCAAGGTGCCGCCAAGCACTTGGGTGCCGATGCCGCTGTAAGCATTGGCACCTCTCAGAATCAGGGTGCCGTTGCCAACCTTGATCAAGCCGTTGCGCAGGCCGCTATTGATCAGGCTGCTGTCGATGGTGGCACTGACCCCAGTGTCGGTGTTGATCGTGGCGTAGCTGCCACTGGCCGGGCTCAATGCCAGGGTGCCGCCGGTGAGTAGATAGCCATTGCTTGCAAACTGCAGGGTGTCAAAGCGTTGCGTGCCGACCACGCTGACCGCCCCAGCAACGCCGCCAAAATGGGCCACCGAGCCTCCCCAGTGGCTGTTGATGGTGGCGCTGTCATTGGTCCACGTTGTATCGGCGCTATTCCAGTTGCCGATACCCCCAGCGCCCCCAATGAGGCCGCTTGGGCTGGTGTGGGAGCCATCCCAGAATTGAATGCTTTGGCCGGCGGCCAGCACCGTCAGGTTGACCTGGCCAGCGGTGGCCATATCCACCGCATGGCTGGCCACAGTGAAGCCCGCACGGGAGGAGCTGACATCGGTAACGTCGAAGGTGCCGCTGAGGTTGCCGCCGTAATTGAACAACCGGTACCAGCCGGCCGAGGCGGTCTGCGCCTGCAAGGTACCGCCCAAGGTGAGATCGCCACCCACCTCGACCAGATCATTGGCCGGTCCACCTGCAACCTCGGCCTGGCCAAGTTCGAACACACTGGTAGAGCGGGCATCGAGTGCCAGGTTACCTGCGATGCGCAGCGTGCCGGGGCTGTTGCCCGCTGACAGCGTGCCCAGCACGTTGACGCTGCCGCCGATCTGGCCACTGCCGGCCAGCGTGCCCGCAGCATTCACCTGCACATCGCCCGTCACCGAGCCGTTGATGGCCAACGTGCCGCCGCTCACGCGGGTGCCTCCGGTGTAGGTATGGGTGCCCGTGAGCGTGGTCGTTCCGGCCCCCACGTGAAGCAACGTGCCGGTGCCGCTGATGGCGTTGTCTACCACCAAAGCATCGCTGCGATTGAAGACCAGCGCGGCATTGTTGATGACGTTGCCACTGCCCAACGTGCCGGTGGTGCCACCGTCGCCCACCTGCAAGGTGCCGGCGTTGATGGTAGTGGTGTCGGTGTAGGTATTGGTGCCCGTGAGCGTGATCAAGCCACTGCCGCTCTGGGCGAATTTACCGATGCCACTGATGTCGTTGTCTACCACCAAAGCATCGCTGCGATTGAAGACCAGCGCGGCATTGTTGATGACGTCGCCACTGCCCAACGTGCCGGTGTTGCCACCGTCGCCCACCTGCAAGGTGCCGGCGTTGATGGTAGTGGTGTCGGTGTAGGTATTGGTGCCCGTGAGCGTGATCAAGCCACTGCCGCTCTGGGCGAATTTACCGATGCCACTGATGTCGTT
>NZ_JAODBT010000003.1 GCF_027497995.1 Stenotrophomonas sp. Iso1
GCTGGACGCGAGATCCGACGTGCGGCCCCTGCTGAATTACGGTGGTGCTGACACCGAGGCGTTATCGGGCTCGCACGTCGGGCTCTCGGCACCTAGGCTAGGGGAAACTCAAGACATAAGGCGTTAGGCGCTTGTGGACACATCATCGGTAGTCGGCAGCACCATCCAAGCGATTGACACTTTCGCGTGCGAGCCGGTCCACCCTGCGTGGGTAGACGCGCACACCACTCCTATCGCCACCTCGATGGCGGTGCTCCAGCTCGCGGACGGCCGACTGCTCCTCGTGGCGCCGCAAGAGGTCGAATTTGATCCAGGCGAATATCCCTCTCTGGGTATTGGCATTTCGGAGTGCGGCGCAGGTGCCCGTCAATGGCACGCGCCAAGTGGCAAGACCTACGTCATGTCGACGCTCGCCCCTGTGGCGACACTGCTGCCCTTCACGGTGCAGTCCGTCACGGAGTCAGACTCGCTCGGGGAGGGGTCGACGAGCGAGCTGTCGTTTGTGAGCTCCACAGGGGCACGGATCACTTTCCGTCACATAATGCCACCCATGACACTCGGCATAGACTTCGAGCATCCGGGCCAAGCACCTAACAATTCGTTCAAGCCGAACCCGCTTCGCGGGTCGGCCTGAGTGTCTGCTACGAACGACTGCTTCTGGCCGATAGCTGCCGCAAGGCCCAGCAAGATCGCAAAGCGAATTACCAAAAAGTAGCCAGACACTTGGGGGCGTAACAGCTCCACACGTTCGGTGGTCGCAACACTCCGAGAAGCGATCGAAGAGCCAAGCAGGTTAGCTGCTGGGCATCCCACAATCTTTTGCTCGGACGCCTCATCGTATTGATTAGATGAAGAAAATTCTCGCGCGCGGAGCACGATTTTCCCAAGAATTTTCCCAAAAAATGCTACCCCGGAGTACCCAGGAGGCAGCTAAGTATCTGATCTGATTGGTGGGCCGTGAAGGATTCGAACCTTCGACCAAAAGATTAAAAGTTCTTTCAACTATGCTTTTAAATCCGTAGGTTGCCGATGTTCTTTTTCCCAAGTCACCGCGTATAAGCCTTTGAAATGCTTCGTGCACAACGCATTTTTTCCCAATGTCGACCTTGAACCTAAGCCTTCCCCCGGGCGTGGAGCTGGGCCAATGGGTCAACGACCCCAGCCTGCTCCTGCAAAGCTCCAACCAATTGGACACTGATCGCCAAACAAATGGACACCGCGGCGCTAAAACCTGGGGAGTGGCACCAGATGGATTGGACCCCGGTGCCTGCTTGTAGCCAAGAGCGGAGAGCGCTGCGAGCGACTGCTTCCGACCCAAAGCGGACATCTGCATTTCTCCCGGAACCGCCTTGCGGTGGTCATGAGCCCTCTGCTCGGTCCGGTTATACGCTGGCTTGTTAGCCGGACCCCGCCGCCCTAAGATCGAGCTGTATCAAGGGAAAAGCCCACCATACGGCGCCTTGTGAATAAGTCGTATAACCGGACCCACGGGTCCGTCTATTAGGTAGTTAGGCACGTGGAAAAAGCCCTTCGAAGACTCGTAGAAGAGTGCACCAGGCCGGGGCCGGGGAACCTGCTATGGCCCGATAGGCTAGAGCGCTTCTGTACCGAGCATCAGATCGGCCGAAAGGCGTTTAGCTATCACTTTTCCAAGTACGTAGCACTTGAGTTCGCGGAAGGAATCTTCTCTTACCGCCAAGCCGACACCGCAATGAATCGCCTGTCCGGCGCGGAGGCTGTGTGGGGACAGCACCCATTCGCAGAGACCATCTACGAGGCATTTGACTCTGGAGAGTTTCTGCATGATGGCGATCTCCCAGGTACGATCAGCTGGCAAAAGTACACTTTGCCTGCGGTCATGGAGGCGCTAGGCAGTGAAGGTCTGTTGCCACGCGCCTAACAATTCACTCAAGCCGACGCCGCTTCGCGGTGCGGCTTAACTCAGGCGTTGAGCGTCCGCTACTGGCCGACAGCTGACGCAAGGCCAAGCAAGATCGCCAAGCGAATTACCAAGAAGTAGCCAGACACTTGGGGGCGTAACCGATCCACACGTTCGGTGGTCGCAGCACTCCGAGAAGCGATCGAAACGCCAAGCAAGTTAGCTACTGGGCATCCCACAATCTTTTGCTCGGACGCCTCATCGTATTGATTAGATGAAGAAAATTCTCTCGCCCAGAGTGCGATTTTCCCAAGAATTTTCCCAAAAAATGCTACCCCGGAGCACCCAGGAGGCAGCTAAGCATCTGATCTGATTGGTGGGCCGTGAAGGATTCGAACCTTCGACCAAAAGATTAAAAGTCTTCTGCTCTACCGACTGAGCTAACGGCCCAAACAACGACCCGGCCGTAGCCGGGGCGCGTATTCTAACGCAAGAATCCGAAAATCGGAATTCAAATGTAATGCGTGGGGTCTGCCATGCCCGCTGCGTCGAAACCTTCCGCGCGCAGACGGCAGGCATCACAGTGACCACAGGCACGTCCTTCAGCATCGGCCTGGTAGCAGGACACGGTGAGCCCGAAGTCCACGCCCAACCGCTGGCCCTCGGCGGCGATCTGCGCCTTGCTCAGGTATTGCAGCGGCGCGTGGACGACGATGCCCGCCCCTTCTACACCGGACTTGGTAGCCAGGTTGGCCAGCGTTTGGAAGGCAGCCACGAATTCCGGGCGGCAATCCGGATAGCCGGAGTAATCCACTGCGTTCACACCGCAGAAGATGTCATTGGCGCCCAGCACCTCGGCCCAGCCCAATGCCAACGACAACATGATGGTGTTGCGCGCCGGCACATAGGTGACCGGAATGCCCTCGCCGCCAGCTTCCGGCACGTCGATATCGTCGGTAAGTGCAGAACCGCCAATGCTGCGCAGGTCCACATCCACCACCTTGTGCCCGGCAACGCCGAGTGCGGCGGACACGCGTGCGGCGGCCTCCAGTTCCGAGGTGTGACGCTGGCCATAGCGCACGCTCAGGGCGTACACCTCAAAACCTTGTTCCTGAGCGATGGCGACGACGGCGGCCGAGTCCATGCCGCCGGAAAGAAGCACGACTGCTTTCTTCATGGGATTTCATCCGGTTGGGGGATCAAAGCCAGCACGCTGTCCCGCGCCGGGATGTAGCCGTGGACGGCAGTCCACGGGGTTGCGAGCGACCATCAGCAAGCTGCCAGCCGCCCGCAGGAAACAAAGTTTACGCGTCGTACCCGTGGATACCGAGCAAGCGGCGTGCGATAAGCGCCACGCCACGCTGCCTTATCAGCGGCCGGGTTCGTCGTCCCACAGCAGCTTGTGCAGCTGCATCTGGAAGCGCACCGGCAAGCGGTCGGCAATGATCCAGTCCGCCAGCTCGCGCGCGCTCACCTGCGATTTGCTGGGTGAGAACAACACCATGCAACGCTCAGGCAAGCCGTGCTCGGCCAGCATCGCCTTGGCCCAGTCGTAATCACTGCGGCTGCAGATCACGAACTTGAGCTGGTCGCGCGTGGTCAACAGCGGAATGTTCTCCAGCCGATTGCGCGCCATCTCCGCCGAGTCCGGTGTCTTCAGGTCGACCACCCGCGACACGCGCGCATCCACCGCAGCGATATCGAGCGCGCCGGATGTTTCCAGTGACACATCCAGCCCGGCATCGCACAGCTTCTGCAGCAGGATCAGGCAGCGCTTCTGCGCCAGCGGCTCGCCACCGGTCACGCAGACATGGCGAACGCCCTGCTTCAACACTTCAGCGACGATGTCGTCGATGTCCCACCAGGTGCCGCCGTGGAAGGCGTACTCGGTATCGCAGTAGCTGCAGCGCAACGGGCAACCGGTCAGGCGCACGAACACGGTAGGCCAGCCGACGGTATCGGCTTCGCCCTGCAGGGACAGGAAAATTTCGGTGATCTTCAGTCGCGGCAATGGCGACTGCACGATCTCGCTGGGAACAGCGGCGGCGGGAGAGTTCATTTCACTTCAACCGCGCCGCGTTGCCGCAGCCCGGTACCAATCAACGCAGTTGCTGGCCTACCCGGATCGACTGCAAACGATCCTGGGCGGTACGGGCCGCATCACTGCCGGGAAAACGGGAAACCACCTGCTCCAGCGTCTGCTGTGCCTGCACGGCATCGCCTTCGCCAAACTGCGACAGGCCCAGCTTCAGCAAACCGCCGGCGGCCTTGTCGTGGGTGGGATAACGGGCGATGAGGTCATTGAACTGCGCCTCAGCCATCTTGAAATTGCGTGTTGCGTAATAGCTTTCGCCCAGCCAATACAGCGCATTGGGCGTGTATGCCGCGTTCGGATACAACTCCAGGAAACTCTGGAACAGCTGTGCCGAATCGGCGTAGTTGCCAGCCTTCAACGCATCGAACGCCACGTTGTAGGCGGCACGTTCGTCACCGGCCGCAGCCTGGCTGCCGGCATCGCCACGCACCGTCGGCACGCGCTCGTTGCTTGCGGCCGCGGGCTTGCTCGCCGGAAGCACGGGAGCAGCCGATGCCGCTGGGGCATCGGTGCCGCCATTGCCTTCCAGGCGGTTCAAACGCCCGTCCAGATCAAGATACTGGTCACGGCCGCGCTGCTTCAGCTGTTCGTTCTCGTGCTGAAGCTGCTCGATCGTGCCCTGCAACGTCTGCATTTCACCACGCAGTTGCTGCAGCTGATTGAGCATGTCGGTATTGGCCTGCGTGTTGTTGGCCTGTTGTTCCAGGGCGCCAACACGGTCAGCCAGACTTTGCCGCTGTGCATACGCAGGAGCGGCAGCCACAAGGGCTGCCGCTACCACGAGCATCAGTTTATTGATGCCGATACGCATCGATTACTGCGCGGTGTAGACGATTTCGACGCGACGGTTCTGCGACCAGCAGGACTCGCTCGATTCGGTGCACACCGGACGCTCTTCACCGTAGGAGACGACGGTCAGCTGCGAAGCCGAACCACCGTTGGCCTGCAGCGCCGAGTTCACGGAGTTGCCACGACGCTCACCCAGTGCCTGGTTGTAAGCGCGGCTGCCGCGTTCGTCGGTGTTGCCCTGCAGGGTGATGCGCGAAGACGGACGGTCACGCAGGTACTTGGCGTGGCAAGCCATGATCTGCTGGAACTCCGACTTCACTTCTTCCTTGTCCAGGTCGAAGTAAACAACGCGCTGACGCAGGCAAGCGTCGGTATCGAGGTCGCCCGGGCCGTACAGGCCAGAGGTGGACGGACCGGTCGGCTGAGTGGTCGAACCATTGTCGACCGGCGGGGCGACCGGCTGTTCTTTGACCTTCTTCGAGCAGCCGGCCAGAGCGGCGACGGACAGCAGCGAAACGAGCAAAACACGAGTGGATTTGTTCATGGCGATACCTAGAGGCTCCTGGGCCAATTTTTTGGGATTAATCCGAGTCGGATGTTAACACTTTATCAACGCGCGGTGCGGTATGGGCCCCACGCGGGTTCCCGCACATCGCCATCAGCAAGCACCAGACGCTGACGCACACGGCCATCAGCAGACACTTCGTACAAAACACCACGTCCGCCTTCGCGGGCGGCATACAACACCATGCTCGCATTGGGCGCGAAGCTCGGTGATTCGTCCAGCGACCCCGGGGACAACGTGCTCCAGCGCGGCGCGCCCAAGCTGCTGTCCATCATCGCGATCTTGTAACTGCTGCCTGCGCCCTGCGCCACGGCAATCTTCTTGCCGTCGAACGACACGGTGGCCTTGGCGTTGTAATTGCCCTGGAAGGTCACGCGGTTTGCACTGCCACCGCTGGCCGCCACCTGATAGATCTGCGGGCGGCCGCCACGGTCGGAGGTGAAGTAGACCGAGCCGCCATCAGCAGCCCAGGTCGGCTCGGTGTCGATGCCGAAATGGTTGGTCAGCTGAGTCAGCTGCTTGCTGCCCAGGTCCATGACGTAGATCTCCGGGTTGCCGCTGCGCGACAGCGCCAGGGCAAGACGGCGGCCATCTGGCGAGAACGCCGGTGCACTGTTGATGCCACGGAAGCTGGTCAGCAGCTCACGGGCGCCAGTGGCGATGTCCTGCATGTAGATCGCCGAGTTGCCGCGCTCGAAACTGACATAGGCCAGCTTGCGCCCATCCGGGCTCCAACTCGGCGACAACAGCGGCTCGGCCGAACGCACGATGGTCTGCGGGTTGTAGCCATCCGAATCGGCAACCATCAACGCGTAGCGCATGTTGGCGCCGCTGCCACTGGCAGTGATGTAGGCGATGCGGGTCCAAAACGCACCACGCACACCAACGATTTTTTCATAGATGGCATCGGCCATCTGATGGGAGACATCGCGCATCGCGTTGGAACGTGCGGTCATCGCCAGACCGAGGATGCGCTCACCCTTGGCCACGTCGAACAGCTCGTACTCCACGCGGTAGGCACCGGCGCCGGCATCAAGCACGCGACCGGCAACCAGATAATCCTGCTTGAGCGCACGCCAGGTCGGGTATTGCACTTCGCTGCCACGGGTCGGGCGCTCAACGATCTGCGCCTCCGGCAGGTTGCGGAACTGGCCGGAACGGTCCAGATCGGCGCGGATCACTGCGGCCACGTCGGTCTGCGGCGCGCCGGCCGAACCTTGATACGGCATTGGCACGACGGTGATCGGCAGGGCCGAGGCGTTGCCGCCAATGATGTCGATTTCCAAGCCCTTCTGCTGTGCCATAGCCGCAAGCGGCAACAACAAGGCAGTAAGGGTGACCAGCCAGCGAGGCAGTTTCTTCATTAGGCGCTCAACGGTACGGAATGAATGCAGGAAAGAGGGATAGCAGCAGGCGTATGAACATTTTCGCAATCGTGAACGAATACCGCGTGAAATCCACCCCTGTGAATGAACACGGAGACGTTACAAAAAAGTTACCAGTGAAACCAGCAAGCCCAGGGAGGCTTCTCAGAACTCAACGGTCCTGTGCTTCAAAATTAAAATTGAGATTGGGCTGGAACACCGACTCGTATCCGCGATAAGGCAGCGGTTGAGCACGCAGCACGGCAGCCTCCACCGAACGCCGGCCTGCTTCGTCATAAGGGCAACTGGGCGAGAACTCGACCCGCATTACGTCACCGCCGGGAAGCTGGCGGATGGTCAGGCGGCAGCGCTGTCCTCGCGGGATCGAATCCGGACGCACCCACTGGTTGAGCACGGCCTGCTGGATGGCAGCAGCGTACTTGGCGGTCAGATCATTGCTGGTGCCGCCCTGCCCCGGTGATGGCGAAGCCGGACCGCTGCTGGCAGTACTGCTGGATGACGCACCCTGGGCGCGGGCGCGGGCATCCGCTACCTGACGCAGGCGCTGCTCGGCCAACTTGGCTTCGCGCTCGGCCTGCTCACGCTTGCGGCGGATCTCGGCGATCTTCTGCTGACGCTCCTGCTCGGCGCTGTCAGTCGCCCGGCGTTGCTCATCGGCCAGTTTCTTCTGGCGATCAGCCTCTTCCTGCTGCTTGGCCAGGCGCAGCTTCTGCTCGGCCTCTTCCACGCGCTTGCGCTCGGTGAGGTCAATCTGCTCCTGACGACGCTTGGCTTCCTGTTCCTGCTTGGCCTTTTCCTGCGAGATCGCCAAGGCGCTGACGCGCTCCTGATCCACGTTGTCCGGCTGCGCGATGCGCTCCTGCGCATTGTGCTGCTGCGGCGTGGGCGCATCCTGTGGACGCGGCTCGGGAATGGGCTGTGGCGGCGGCACGGTGTCTTCCGGCACCGGCTCGGGCGGTACGTCTTCGACCGGCTCGGGCAAATCTGGCAATTTCTCCGAGGCGCGCAACGCCTGGCGCGCAGCCGCAGCTTCGGCGGAGGACACCTGCAGACTCGCCTCTACCGCCGGATCGCCAGCGGCGGCCTCGGTACTGCGGGCGGGTGACCACACCCAGGCAATGATGAAGATCGCCGCCACCAACAGGTGCACCAACAGCGCGAGGACGACCGGAAGGCCCCACTCGTTGCTGGTCTCGCGCGGCGGCGGCAGGGAATCAGCGTGCATCGGTCGCCAGACCCACCTTCTCGATCTTTGCGGCCTTGATCACGTCCATGGCGGACACGACCTTTTCATAAGCCACGGCTTTGTCGGCGGCCACGATCACGCGCAGGTCCTTGTCCTGCGAGGCCAGTGCACCCAGCTGCGCCTGAAGCGCACCGGGGTCCATCGCTTCGGGATCCTTGGCACCGGGCAGCGTGAGGCTGAGCTGTCCGTCGGCGCGCACCGACACGATCACCGGATCCTGCTTGCTCTCAAGCGCCTTGGCGGTGGAGCTGGGCAGGTCGACTTCAAAACTGAGCGTCAACAGCGGCGCGGTCACCATGAAGATGATCAGCAGCACCAACATCACGTCGATGTACGGCACGACGTTGATCTCGGACTTGAGCTTGCGGCGCTTGCGGCGGGGTATGGCGGCGGTCATGTCTGGGCTCCTGCGGTCAGAGGAAAGCGCGGATGCGCTTACTCGTCAGCGCCGCTCTGGCGTTGCAGGATGGAGCTGAACTCTTCGGCGAAGGTTTCATAACGCACCGACAGGCGCTCCACGCGCGTGGTGAAACGGTTGTAGGCCCACACTGCCGGAATGGCCACGAACAGGCCGATGGCGGTGGCGAACAAGGCTTCGGAAATACCCGGCGCGACCGAAGCGATGCCGGCCTGCTCACCGCTGCTGATCATGTCGTGCATGGTCACCATGATGCCGAACACGGTACCGACCAGGCCCACGTAAGGTGCGGTGGAACCGATGTTGGCCAACAGTTCGAGGTTGCGGTCCAGCCCATCCACTTCACGGGCGTAGGTGGTCCGCATGGCGCGCTGCGCGCCTTCCAGCTGGCTGCGGCCATCCAGACCTCGGCGGTTCTGCATGCGGGTGTATTCGCGGAAGCCGGATTCGAAGATCGCTTCCAGGCCATCCACCGAGCGATTGCGGTCGGTGGCTGCGGCGTACAGCTTGCCGAGGTCAGCACCGGACCAGAAGCGGTTTTCGAAGTCACTGGCTTCACGGTCGGCGGCCTTGAACACGCGCGCCTTGCGGAAAATGATGACCCAGCTGATGAACGAACCGGCCAGCAACAGCAGCACGATCAGCTTGACCGGGATACTGGCCTTGATCATCAGGTCCAGGTAGTTGATGCCACCGCCATGGCTGGCCTGCGCAACGGTCTGCGCGGCAGCGGCGCTGACGTCAGCCGGCAAAGCCTCGGTTACGGTGGCCTGCAGGGCCAGAAGCAAAGCGATCATCCGATCTTCCTCAATCTTACTTACGCGAGTTTGGTTTGTAGGGGTTTGAGCGTTGCATACAACGTGTCATCAATGGCTTGCGGGCGGAAATCCACGGCACCCACCGCTGCCAGGCGTACCTGCGCGGTGACCAGTACTTCTTCCCCACGCAGCACCGCCTGATCCATCAGCAGACTTGCCCGCCGACACTGCGCCAGCTCCACCGTGATGGTCAGCACATCGTCCAGTTTGGCAGGCTTGAGGAAATCCAGGGCCATGGCGCGAACCACGAACACCTGGCCGCCCCCGCTGCGCATGGACTCCTGTCCATAGCCCAAGGCCCGCATCCATTCGGTGCGCGCCCTTTCCATGAAGGCGACATAGCGGGCGTGGTAGACCACCCCACCAGCGTCGGTATCTTCCCAGTAAATGCGTGTCGGCCAACTGAACCGGGGCTCACTCATCCGCTTGTTCCGCAAACATATCCGTTGGCGCGACCTTGGGCTTGAGCCCCAAGTGGCGGTAGGCCTTGTGCGTGGCCATGCGGCCGCGTGCGGTGCGCACCAGGAAGCCCTGCTGTATCAGATATGGCTCGACCACGTCTTCCAGCGTGCCGCGCTCTTCGGAAAGCGCCGCAGCCAGCGACTCGATGCCGACTGGGCCGCCATCGAAATACTCCACCATCGTGCGAAGCAGCCGCCGATCCAACTCGTCGAAGCCTTCCGGGTCCACCTTGAGCATCTGCATCGCAGCTTGCGCCACGGCATGATCAATATGGCCGCTAGCCTTGACCTGCGCGTAATCGCGCACGCGGCGCAGTAGGCGGTTGGCGATACGCGGGGTGCCGCGCGCACGGCGAGCGATCTCGCCTGCGCCTTCGGCACTGCAATCAATGCCAAGAATGCCGGCCGAACGCCGCACGATGCGGGTCAGCTCTTCGGCCGAATAGAACTCAAGGCGCTGCACGATGCCGAAGCGGTCGCGCAGCGGTGCGGTCAACAGGCCGGCGCGGGTGGTGGCACCGATCAACGTGAACGGTGGCAGGTCGAGCTTGATCGAACGTGCGGCTGGGCCGTCGCCGATCATGATGTCGATCTGGAAATCTTCCATCGCCGGGTACAGCACTTCCTCGACCACAGGCGAGAGGCGATGGATTTCGTCGATGAACAACACGTCATGCGGCTGCAGGTTGGTCAGCAGCGCCGCGAGGTCGCCGGCTTTTTCGATCACCGGGCCGGAGGTCACCCGCAGGCTCACACCCAACTCGTTGGCGATGACATGGCTGAGCGTGGTCTTGCCCAAGCCAGGCGGGCCGAAGATCAGGACGTGATCCAGTGCCTCGCGACGTGATTTGGCGGCCTGGATGAAGATATCCAACTGCTCGCGCACCGGCACCTGGCCGAGGTAGTCGGCAAGGCTGCGTGGGCGGATGCTGGCGTCGGCCACCTCGTCTTCGCGGGTGGCGCCAGCGCCGATGATGCGGTCGTCAGTCATCCGGCTATGTTAAGGCCAGAAGTGAGTGAATGGGCGGGAAGCGAAAGAGAGCAACAGCAACGGCTGCAACTTCGCGGTTTCGCGCAGTGCCGTTGTCATTACCATTCCCACGCCCTCCCCTTCTGCACCCGTTCCCACCCCTCAGATTTCGACCTGCGCGCCCAGCTCAACCAAACGGTTGCCCGGAATGCGGAAGAAGCCGGTGGCCGGGGCGGCGTTGCGATGCATGAAGGCAAACAACTTGTCGCGCCAGATCGGCATGCCACGGTTAGCGCTGGCCACGATGGTCTCGCGGCTGGCGAAATACGTGGTGTCCATCGGGTCGAAGTAGACGCCGCCATGGTCGCAAGAGCCCATCAGCGCCTGCGGCACGTCCGGGGTTTCCATGAAGCCGAAGCGCAGGTTGACGCGGTAGAACTCATCTCCGATGGATTCGATCTTCAAACGCTTACCCTCCGGCGCATACGGCATCGGCAAGGTTTCCACATGCAGAAACACGTTGCGCTCGTGCAGCACCTTGTTGTGCTTGAGATTGTGCATCAGCGCGTGCGGCACCACCGATGGGTCCGCGGTGAGGAATATTGCCGCGCCCGGCACGCGCACCGGCGGCGCCAGCATCAGGCCAGGCAGGAAGGTATCGATACGGATACCGTCTTTGCGGATTTCGTCACGCAGCAGTTCACGGCCGCGCCGCCAGGTGCGCATCATGGTAAACAGCACCAGGCCCAGCGCCACCGGGAACCATGCGCCCTGCAGCAGCTTGGCGCCGTTGGCAATGACGAAGCACAGGTCAATCACGAAGAACACCACGCACAACGCGACGATGCCGTGCCGTGCCCGTGGCCACAGCGCGCGCGCCACCAGCGCCAGCAGCAGCGTATCGATCAGCATCGTGCCCGACACCGAGATGCCATAAGCCACGGCCAGATTGCTTGAACTCTGGAAGGCCAGCACCAAGCCAAACACCATCACTGCCAGTCCCCAGTTGATGCCCGGGATGTAGATCTGGCCGATGGTGTCGTGCGAGGTGTGCAGAATGCGCATGCGCGGGATGTAGCCCAGTTGCATGGCCTGCCGCGATACCGAGAACGCCCCGGTGATGACGGACTGACTGGCGATCACCGCCGCCATCGTCGCCAACAGGATCATCGGAATCAGCGCCCACTCCGGCACGGCCTCGAAGAACGGATTGGACACCGCATCCGGCCGCTGCAGCACCAACGCGCCCTGCCCCAGGTAGTTCAACACCAGACACGGCAGCACAAAAAAGTACCAGGCATGGCGAATCGGCGGCGCGCCGAAATGGCCCATGTCGGCATACAGCGCCTCACCGCCGGTCACCGCCAGCACCACCGCACCGAAGATGAAGATGCCGTGCCAACCGTTCTCCATGAAAAAACGTGCGGCCCACATCGGGTTGAAAGCCTTCAACACTTCCGGCGCAGCCACCACGTTCCAGATGCCGATGGCCGCCAGTGCCAGGAACCAGATGGTCATTACCGGGCCGAACACCTTGCCTACTTTTTCGGTGCCGAAACGCTGTGCTGCGAACACGGCCGCCAACACCACCAAGGTGATCGGCACCACGAAATGCCCCAGCCCCGGCGCGGCCACTTCCAGGCCTTCCACCGCGCCCAGCACCGAGATGGCCGGCGTAATAACGCCATCACCAAAGAACAACGAGGCACCAAAAATGCCCAAGATGCCCACCACGTACGCGGAGCGCGAGCCATTGCGCAGGGTGCGCTGGGCCAGTGCCATCAGCGCCATGATGCCGCCCTCGCCGTCGTTGTCGGCACGCATGATGATGGTCACGTACTTGAGCGTGACCACCATGTTCAACGCCCAGAATGCCAGCGACAGCACGCCCAGCACGGTGTCGTGGTCGCTGTTGAGCCCGTAATGCGGCGAGAACGCCTCTTTCAGGGTGTACAGCGGGCTGGTGCCGATATCGCCAAACACGACGCCAATGGCGCCGACAACCAGCGCCATGCCTCCTGCGGGGCCATGACTGACGTGATGCCCACTGGATTCAGGGGCGGGGGAAGCGTGGGACATGGCAATCTCGGGTTGGCATCATGCAGCCGTGGAAGGATTCAGCGCAGCGCAGCTTGCAGCGCTTTGCGGATCACCATGGCGACATCATCGCCGTCGGCTTCCGCATCACGTGCCATCTTTGCCGCTTCGGCCGGTTTATAGCCTAGTTGCTGCAAAGCCACCGTCGCCTCGGACACCGGGTCGTTGCCTAGCTGCCCGGCGATAGGGGCGCCGCCACCGGTGAAATTGGCTGCGCGGTCGCGCAGTTCCACCACCATGCGCTCGGCGGTCTTCTTGCCGATGCCGGGGATGCGGGTCAGTGCAGTGATGTCACCACTCTGGATCAAACGCGCGAACTCATCGACGCTGGCGCCGGACAACACCGCCAGCGCGATCTTGGCGCCAATACCCGACACCTTCTGCACGTCGCGGAACAAGCGCCGTTCACCCTCGCGCAGGAAGCCGTACAGCGAAACGCTGTCCTCCTTCTGCGCGTAGTGAGTGAACAGAATGACCTCGCGGCCGGTGTCAGGCAGGTCGTAGAAAGTGCTCATCGGCGCCTCGAGCTCGTAACCAACGCCATTGACGTCGATCACCAGCCACGGCGGTGCCTTGTAAGCGAGGATGCCGCGCAGTCGGCCAATCATGGCTCTGCCCTCTGGGCGGAAAAACCGGAAATGGGGAACGAGGAAGGACCACTCATCGCTTCGGCAGCACAATGGTGCCCACATTGCAGGGAACGCGCATTCGCCGCTCCCTGACCCCGATTCCCTGCTTCCAGATTCATTTGCGACTCCATGCCTGACGCACGTCCACGCCCAGCCGGTTGGCGGTGGCGCGCACATGCGCGTGGGTAATGGCCACTGCCAGCGCATCGGCGGCATCGGCCTGTAACTTGCCTTGCAGGTTGAGCATCAGCCCGACCATGTGCTGCACCTGCTGCTTTTCCGCGCCACCACGGCCGACCACGGCCAGCTTGATCTCGGTGGCGGCGTACTCGCTGACCGGCAGGTCGCGCATCACCACCGCACACACGGCGGCGCCACGCGCCTGGCCCAGCTTCAACGCCGAATCGGCGTTCTTGGCCATGAACACTCTTTCGATGGCCACTTCCTGCGGCTGGTATTCCTCGATCAACGCATGCAGCCCGTGCGCCAACAGCTTCAACCGCTGCGGAAAATCGGCCGCACCCAACAACACCAGCGGGCAATGATGAACATGCCGCGCCTTGCCGCTGGCATCAATGTCGATGATGCCGACGCCGGTGCGTTGTGAACCGGGGTCAATGCCGAGGATGCGGGTCATGTAAGGGCCTGTGGAAGAAAGACGGCGCACAGCATTGCAGCGCGCCGTCTCACCTGCCGGGACTGGATCAGCCTTCCAGGCTGGCCTGGTCGACGTTGGAGTACACGTCCTGCACGTCGTCCAGGTCCTCAAGCATGTCCAGCAACTTCCTCACCTGAGGCGCGGTATCGGCATCGACTGCGATGTCATTTTCCGCACGGAATGTGATTTCAGCGTGGTCGCTGACCAGACCCGCAGCATCCATCGCATCCTTCACCGACTGGAATGCATCCGGCGCGGTGATGACGTCGATGGAGCCATCTTCCGGGTACACCGCGATGTCGTCGGCGCCGGCTTCGATGGCTGCCTCGGTGATCTTTTCCTCATCGGCACCCGGCGCGTAACTCAGCACACCAAGACGCTTGAACATGAAAGCCACCGAACCCTCGGTGCCCATGTTGCCGCCGCACTTGCTGAAGGCGTGGCGCACGTCAGCCACGGTCCGCACACGGTTGTCAGTGAGGCAGTCGACGATGACCGCCACGCCGCCCGGGGCATACCCCTCGTAACGGATCTCTTCGTACTCGACACCTTCCAGCTCGCCGGTGGCCTTCTTGATGGCGCGCTCGATCACGTCCTTGGACATGTTGGCGCTCAGGCCCTTGTCCATGGCCACGCGCAGCCGTGGGTTGTTGTTTGGGTCGCCTCCACCGCCGCGAGCAGCAACGCTGATCTCACGAATGATCTTGGTGAAAATCTTGCCGCGCTTCGCGTCAGACGCGTTTTTGCGGCCTTCGATGGAAGGACCTCTACCCATGGGAATGCCGTACATCTGTCAGGAACAGGACGCGAATTCTACCTGATCCCCCGGCCACGGCCCGTTACGACGCGCGACGAACCGCCTCGCTCGGAAACTGCCCCTGCCTGAGGAAGGTGGCGGTCAGCTCGGCCACCTCATGGGAAAGCACCAGCCCGCTATGACTGGCCGGCACGATGCAGTGGTCGGCCAGGCCGGCCAAACAGGTTTCGGCCAGGCCGACGGTGCCGTCCGAATCGCCCTGCAAAGCCCCCATCAATGCCCCCAGGCCGTGGGCTACGGAACCTGCGATCAAACCCACCTGCGCGGGACCGCGCCAATCCGGCAACCCGTGCTGCAGCAGATTGCCACTGCGACCGAGCGCGGCCGACCAACCGTGGTCAGCCAGGCTACGCGCGGTTTCACTACCGCATAACGGCGAGCCCAGACAGACCACGCGCGGCACCTCCAGCTCCGGCGCCTGGCGCAAGGCTTCCAATGCAACCAGCCCGCCGAGGCTGTGCCCCACCAGATTGATCGGCCCGCTGCTCCGCAAACGCTCCAGCAGCAGCGGCACTGCCACGTCCGGCCCGCCCGAAACACTGGGGTAACCAAAGATATCGACCTGAAAGCCCTGCGTACGCAGACGCCACGCCAGTGGGATCAGCCAGGAGCGGGTGTTCCAGATACCGTGCAGCAACAGCACACGGGGATGGCGCGTGGGGGATGGCGACATGGATGCAGTCTGTCTGATGCCGGGGGACACGCCAAGCAGAGAATGGTTGAATTGCCTTCGCAGTGGTGAGGTGCTGCGAAAGCCCCCTCCCCTTACCTCTTCGCCTCGCGAAAGGGTAAGGAGTGAAAAGCGTCGCCACCTTCGGCCATCCCTTCCTTTTACTTTAACGAAGCACTGGGAAGGGGCACTTTCCCCCCGGGGCGCTGAAAGCAACACGGGACGCACTGCGCTGTCACGGGGTACACATTGGCGCCGGGTACGCTTAGCGCGCCTTGGCGGGCCTGCGCAGGATGAACTCCCTATCGCGCACGCGCCCGACCGGGAATTCGTAGGTGCCTACCCGCTCGAAACCATGCCGTGCATAGAAGCGCTGTGCACCGAGGTTCTCCGACCACACGCCGATCCACAGCATGCGATCACCGCCCGACTCCAGCCACTGCAGCGCTTCGGCGAAAAGGCGCCCCCCACTGCCGCCATTCTGGTGCGCGCGCAGCACGTACAAACGCTTCAACTCGCCATCACCCGGCTGCACGTCTGCATGCGGCAAGCCGCAAGGGCCGGCAAAGGCAAAACCGACCGCCTCGCCTTCAATTTCCAACAACCAGGCCGCGTAATCCCCGGATTCCAGCTGCTGACGTTGCAGCTCAAGCGGATAGGCATCGGCCAGATAACCGGCCAGGTCTTCCGGTGGATACAAATGGCCGAACGTCTCCACGAAGGTACGTTCGGCCAGGCTGCACAAGCGTGCGGCGTCTGCAGGGGTCGCGCGGCGGATGGACATACATCAGGGGCCAGGAGTGAGAAGGAACAAAGGTGGAAGACCCAAGCTGCGGCTCCCCCCACTTCTCACTCCCATCCACTCACTCCTTGTTCTTGGCCCGGACCTGCACGTGCACTTCAGCCAGCTGCGCGTCGGCGATGGGCGACGGGGCGTCCGTCATCAAGCACTGGGCGCCGGTGGTCTTCGGGAACGGAATGACGTCACGGATTGACTCGGTGCCGGCCATCAGCGCAGCGATACGGTCAATACCGAAGGCAATACCACCATGCGGCGGCGCGCCGTAGTTCAGCGCGTCGAGCAGGAAGCCGAACTTGGCGCGCGCCTCATCGGCATCGATACCCAGCAGTTCAAACACCGCGCTCTGCATTTCCGGACGGTGGATACGGATGGAGCCGCCGCCGATCTCGTTGCCGTTGAGCACCATGTCGTAGCCACGCGAGACGGCTGTCTTGGCGTGCGCGCGCAGGTCCGCCACATCGTCCACCGCCGGTGCGGTGAAGGGATGGTGCAGGGCCACGTAGCGCTGCGCTTCTTCGTCCCATTCGAACATTGGGAAGTCGGTGACCCACAACGGCGCCCAGGTATCAGCGACCAGGCCAAAGTCCTTGCCGGCCTTCAGACGCAGCGCGCCCATGAAATCGGACACCTTGTTGTAGCCGCCAGCACCGAAGAACACGATGTCGCCGTTGCCGGCACCCACGTGCTTGAGCAATGCAGCGAACGCTTCCTCACCGAAGAACTTCTGAATCGGCGAGCTGATTTCGCCGTTGTCGCCGAGCTTGATGTAAGCCAGGCCCTTGGCGCCGTACTTGGCGGCATGGGCAGCGTATTCGTCGATCTGCTTGCGCGACAGTGTGGCACCGCCCGGAATGCGCAGCGCGGCCACGCGGCCGTCGGCATCATTGGCGGCGGCGGTGAACACCGGGAACTCGCTGGCCTTGACCAGCTCGGCCACGTCCACCAGCTCCAGCGCGATGCGCAGGTCCGGCTTGTCCGAACCGTAGCGACGCATCGCCTCAGCCCACGTCATGCGCGGAAACTGTGTCGCCAGCTCGACGTCGACCACTTCCTTGAAGATGACGCGAATCATGTCTTCGACGAAATCCTGCACGTCGCGCTCGCGCACGAAGGCGAATTCCATGTCCAGCTGGGTGAACTCCAGCTGGCGGTCTGCACGCAGCGCTTCATCGCGGAAGCAACGGGCGATCTGGTAGTAACGGTCGAAGCCGGCCACCATCAGGATCTGCTTGAACAGCTGCGGGCTCTGCGGCAGGGCGTAGAACTCGCCCGGGTGCATGCGCGCCGGCACCAGAAAGTCGCGTGCACCTTCTGGCGTGGCCTTGGTCAGGATCGGGGTTTCAATGTCCTGGAAGCTGCGTGCGTCCAGGTGGCGGCGCAGCGCCTGCACCAGCTTGATGCGGGTGCGCTGCATGCGCTGCATTTCCGGGCGGCGCAGGTCCAGATAGCGGTACTTCAGGCGGGTTTCTTCGCCCGGGTTCTCGTGCGCGTGGAACGGCAGCGGCGCGGCCTTGTTGAGAATGGTGATGCGCGTGGCGATGACTTCCACCTTGCCGCTGCGGATCTTGTCGTTGACCGCGTGACGCGCACGCACCACACCCTCAACCTGCAGCACATCCTCGTAACCCAGGCTGGCAGCAACCGCGAACACCTCGGCGTTGTCGGGCTCGACGGTGACCTGGACGATGCCCTCGTGATCTCGCAGATCGATGAAGCAGACGCCGCCGAGGTTGCGGGCAACGTCGGTCCAGCCGGCGAGGGTCACGGTTTGGCCAATCAAGGTCTCATCGACCAGGCCGCAGAAATGGGTACGCATGGAAAACTCCGCAGGGGATGCCGACGCGCGGAGCGCGCCGGTAAAGGTTTTACGCCAGCCAATGGCCGGACAAGCCCGGTATTTTGCGGCCGCACGGGGGCTGGGGCAAATCCTGCGGTTAGTCACGTCGTTTTAAGCGGGATTGGCCCTATAGTTCCGCGTCCCAAACCTGAACAGGGCCGCCGCCATGAACCGCCGCTTCCTGCTTGCCTGCCTGCTGGCCGCGCTGCCACTGGCTTTGACCATCCCCTCTGCCGCCGCACAAACCAGCCTTATGGGCCAGGCCGGCACCATCCGATGCGAGAGCAACAGCAACCGCCAACAGACCTGCAATACCGGCTGGCGCAACGCGGTTCTGGTGCGTCAGCTGTCTGACACGCGCTGCATCGAAGGCCGAAACTGGGGCAGTGGCAACGGCACGATCTGGGTCAACGGCGGCTGCCGTGGCGAGTTTGCTCAGGGCCGGAGCAACGCCGGTGGCGGCAATGGCAATGGCAATGGCAACACGATCCGCTGCGAAAGCAACAGCAACCGTCAGCAGACCTGCAATACCGGTTGGCGCCGTGGCGCCGTGC
This sequence comes from Stenotrophomonas sp. Iso1, assembly GCF_027497995.1. Lineage (GTDB taxonomy): Bacteria > Pseudomonadota > Gammaproteobacteria > Xanthomonadales > Xanthomonadaceae > Stenotrophomonas. The sequence goes on from NZ_JAODBT010000003.1 coordinate 18,691, forward strand.
TAGTACGCCAGCTCTCCGATACCCGCTGCATCGAAGGCCGCAACTGGGGCAGCGGCAACGGCACGATCTGGGTCAATGGCGGCTGCCGTGGTGAATTCGCGGAGGATCGCAACGGCGGCAACTGGGGCGGTGGCGGTCCAGGTGGCAACCACGGCACCCTCCGCTGTGAAAGCAACAGCAACCGTCCCCAGACTTGCAATACCGGCTGGCGCCGTGGCGCTGTGCTGGTCCGCCAGCTCTCCGACACCCGTTGCATCGAAGGGCGCAACTGGCGCAGCGGCAACGGCACGATCTGGGTCAGCGGCGGTTGCCGTGGCGAGTTCGCCGAGGCCCGCAATGGCAGCGGATGGGGTGGTGGTGGTGGTTCCAACTACATCGTCGACTGCGCCAGCGACGGCAATCGCGTGCGCTCCTGCGCTTGGGATCGCCGCCAGGGCCGGCCCGTTATCGTCCAGCAGCTCTCGCCCATACCGTGCATCGAAGGCCGCAACTGGGGCTACAACGGCAACAGCCTGTGGGTGAACGGCGGTTGCCGCGCACGCTTCGGCACGCGCTGAACCCCGCAAGGCATGAAACGAAGGGCGCCTGATCGGCGCCCTTTTTGGTGGATTACTGCGCACCCCATGGAGCCGGCGGCAATGCCACTGGCTGGCTCAGATCAAACTCGACCTGGAACAAGCGGCCACCCGGCCGCGAAAGTTCATAGACGAAACGCTTGCCCTGCTCCACTTCCATTGCCCAGGTGTTGTTGAGTGATGCGTTCATGCCTTCGCGCTCGAACATCGCCACGGATTCGGCATCCACCGGAAACGCCTGACGCGCTGCGGTGCCGGCATCGGCTGTCTCGCCGCCATACATCGTCACCGCATCGGGCGTGCCGTCTTCGTGCCGATGATCGTGCTTCAGGCGCAGGCCGCTTCCGGTGCGGGTCAGCACCCAGGTGCGGGAGTGATCGTCACCCACATGGAAAGGCACGCGCAGCTCACGCTCGGGTGCGTCACAGCCCCGTACATGCATCACCAGTGCCTTGCCTTCAAAGGCATCCGGCGTAGCCGAGGCAGGCAGGTTGTTGATGATGCGGCCGGCGAATGCCTTGCCGCAGTGGCTGGCCAGGGTCGCCATGAACTGATCCGCCGCCATCGGGTCGACGTTGCCCTGTGCATTTGCAGGGGTGGAGACAAACGCGCCGGCCATCGCCAGCGCGCACAACACTACGGGAAAAAGTTTGATGTTCATGGCCCGACCGTATCCGCTGGCCCGTCAGCAGGCAAGCCAGCCGCGCGCTTACGACGGCAGGACTGCGGTGAATGCGTCGTTCAAAACCCGTGTAGCCCAGCCGTCTTGCGCACAGATGCCGCCCTCGCGGTGCCGGCGGCGAAGCGCCAGGCGGGGAAAAGACAACTTCCCCGAAACACACGCCTGTCGGAGGCAACGGTGCATTGAAAGTGGCGAACGCGTTCAATGCGCTGCAGGCGGCCTTTCCCGCGCGCTTTCCAAGTCTTCTTGCCATCGGGCTGGCAGGACCGAATCCTTGCCGTAGAGCGCTTCGGCCAACGTCACCACCTGCTGCCAACGCGCTACTGCGTCTGCTGTCTTGCCGCGCGATTCCATCAACCTCGCCTGCAGAACCTGCTGATTGATTGCGGCATACGGGCTGCTGGCAAGCATCGGCTGCAAGGCGGCCAGCGTGGTCGCTGCCTCATCCAATCGTCCCTTGGCCAACAACCACTCGGCCCAGCCCTGGCGGATGCGGATGCCGTTGGCGCTGTCGGCAGGAATGCGGGGCAACCACTGCTGCTGGGCACGTTGCACCAGCGCGTCACCTTCGGCCTTACCTTGCCGGGTGAGAAACAAACCCAGCTGCAGGGTCGCGTCGAGCGTGTCGGGATGATCGCGACCAATGGCGGCGGTGCGGATGGCCAGCATTCGCCGGTAATCCGTTTCAGCGTTGGCGGTGTCACCCGTGGCAGCGGCAAGCATGGCGGCGGTTTCCAGCATCGCCGAATAGTTGTAGCTGTCCTGGCCCATCACCTGCGCCGATTGGTGCAGCGCCGTGGCGACGTACGGGCGCGCGCGCTCAAACTGGCCTTTGCGGATCAACGCCAATGCCAGACGGTTGTTCTCGCTGATGAAATAGACGCTGTGCTCACCAAAAATTTTCGGCGCACGCGCCAGATTGGCTTCCAGCGTGGTGATGGCCTCATCCAGATCACCGCGGTCCAGCAACATCAACGCGCGCTCGGTATTGCTGGACCAGAACTCGTAAGACATTTCGCCGAACATGCGCTTGAACATCGGCGTGGAGCGATCGAATGCTGCCGCCGACGCCTGCAGATCACCTTTGCGCCGGTACATCATTCCGAGGTTGTCCAGGCTCACACCGATGAACTGATCGCGCTTGGCCAACTCGTGCCGCTGCAGGGCCTGACGGAAGGCAGCCTCGGCAGCGTCATAACGCTGCTCGGACAACTGCGACAAGCCCAGCGAGTTATACGACTGCGCCACCCGGAAACTATCGGCAGGCTGCGTTCCCAGCAGCGCCAAAGCGCGCTGCGCCAGCCGCGTGCCTTCGGCGCCATTGCGATTGTTGGCAAAGCTGCCGGCCATCAAATTGAACAGCTTGGCCGCTTCATCCCGATTGCGTTCACCGCCACTGGCCGCCATCGCTTCAGCGGCATCCCGCATCAACGGTTCGGCACGCAGCAGATCGCCGCTGTTGCGGTAGGCCAGGCCGATGGTGCCCTTCAGTCGCGCGCGTACTTCGGGTGAGGCATCCAGCTCTTCATCGATGCGGGTGGCGGCGCGGTCCAGCACCTCGCCGGCCGAGATGCTTTCACCACCGCGCAAGCCTTTCGCGCGCGGATCGGCGGCTTCGAACATGGACACCATGAAGGCGCTCACCTGCTCGGCCACTTTGGCCTCGCGCTCAGCAGCGGCATGGGCTTCGGCCAGGCGCCACACGAACCACGCTGCCATCAGCGCCGTTGCCAGCAACAGGCTCATGCCGCGCCAGTTGCGACGCAGCCAGCGACCACCGCGATACCAACGCCCACCGCCGCGCGCCTGCACCGGCCGGTGCTGCTGCCAGCGCACGACATCTGCCGCCAAGGCTTCCACCGACGGATAGCGCTGCTCCGGCGGCAATGCACCGGCTCGCACCACGATAGCGTCCAGGTCACCGCGCAGCGCGCGCGCCCACGTGCAGTCCGCACCCGCCAACGCGCTGGGCGGCGACACGGCCTTACCTGCATCGCTGCCATCGCGCCTGCCACCCTTGCCCGCCAGCAGCTCGGCCAGCACCGCGCCAAGACTGAAAACATCACTGGCAACCCCCACTGCTTGCCCGGCCTGCAGTTCCGGCGATGCATAGGCCGGCGTGAAAAACTGCGCCCGCGCTTGACCGTCGCCATCATCGAGCAAACGCGATACCCCGAAGTCCAGCAACACCGGCTCGCCATCCGCGCGCACCAGAATGTTGGAAGGCTTGAGATCGCAGTGGAGCACCAACCGTGCGTGCGCGGCTTGCACCGCATTGCATACCTTCAGGAACAGATCCAGCCGTTGACGCAGATCCAGTTTGTGACGCGCGCAGTACACGTCCAACGGTTCGCCGTGAACGTACTCCATCACCAGATAGGGATGCCCCGCCGGCGTGGTGCCACCGTCGTACAAACGGGCGATGTTGGGATGTTGCAGGCCCGCAAGGATGCGCCGCTCCGCAGCCAGACGCTCGGCCACACGCGGGCCAGGTTCGCCCAGCAGGAACTTGATCGCCACCTCCTGCGCATACAAACCATCGCCACGTTCGGCACGAAACACGATGCCCATGCCACCACTGGCCAGCCGCCCGCACAAACGCCACGGGCCGATAAGGTCGCCTTCGTTCAACTCCGATGCCATGGAAGCAGTGAGCAGGTGTTCCAGCGGCGCGCGCGCACTGCCTAGATCGCGTGTCTGCGCCTGCAGCAGTTCCAGTGTTTCTGCGATGACATCCGGGTCGATGCTCCGACGCGCCAACTCGGTCTGCCATTGCGATGGCTCAAGCTCGCACACCGCATCAAAAAGCTTTCGCACCTGCTGCCAACTGTCGCGATCCATCCCCATCCCCTGCTACGCACGGCATTGTCGTGTCGCGCTTCCCGGGGGGATGATAGCGGCCGTTTTGCAGGCTCAGTGCGATTACCGAATCGGATCGTCAAGAATGCGCACGCTATCGACGTCTCTTACGATTTTCCAGGCAGATCCACATCCGCCGCCCTGTTCCACCGTGAATTCACTGCCACGCAAGCGTGTGTATCCGTCAACGCAGGCGGGCGCTGGCAAGCTCACCCACGCGACGCAGGATGGTGTTGCGGCCGTCATCATCCAGCTTCGACCCCTGCAGGTAGCTGGTCAGCAACCATGGCGTACCGCCGGCTTCGGGCCACAGCACGGCGATGTCGTTGGTGGTGTCCTTGCCGTTGCTGCCGGTCTTGTCGCCGACCCGCCAGCCTTGCGGCAGACCCGCGCGTAGACGTTGGTCACCGGTCTCGTTGTCAATAAGCCAGTCAGCCAATTGTTGACGCGAGGCCGTGCTGAGCACATCACCCAGCACGAACCGCTGCAGGTTGCCGGCCATCGCTGCCGGGCTGGTGGTGTCGCGTGGGTCGTCCATCGCAAACCGATTGACGTCCGGCTCATAGCGCGCGGTGACAGTGATCGCATCGCCCTGCGCACGCAGGAATGCGGCAAGTCCGGCCGGCTCGTCAACCAATGGCAGCAGCAGATTGGCCGCAGCGTTGTCGCTGGTGACCAGCGTCGTGCGGCACAGATCGCGCACGGTCATGTCCTTGCCGACGTGGCGCTCGGTGCCGGGTGAATGGCTGAGAATGTCCGTCGCACGCACCGGCACACGCTGGTCCAGCGACAACCGGCCATGATCGGCGCGATGCAGTACCGCCGCCGCGAGCAGGAACTTGAAGGTGCTGCACATCGGGAACCGCTCATCCATGCGGTGGCCGTAACGCGCGCCGCTGGCCGGGTGCCACAGGCATACACCCAAGCGGCCGCCGCTTTCAGCTTCCAGCGCGGTGAAGTCACGGGCGGTAGGGGCCGCTGCAGTGGCGGCGGCCATCTGCGCCAAGGCGGGGAGCGCAACCGCGCTGGCCAGGGCGGCACCACCAAACTTCAGAAACTGACGACGGGCAAACATGGGACGCTCCTCGGCATTGGGTGGGCCGATTATCCGAAGCCTCGGCAAGCGACCACCAGCGCGAAATTTCAGCGAGAGCCATTAGATAAATTTGCTGCTCAGGTCAAAATACGGCCATGAAAGACGGAATAATGGCGTCGCCCATCACCCCTCGTAATGGCTCAGCATGATCCGCCCCCAACTCCCGCTCAACGCCCTGCGTGCCTTCGAGGCCGCGGCCCGGCACCTGAATTTCACCCGCGCCGCCTTGGAGCTGTGCGTCAGCCAAGCGGCGTTGAGCCACCAGATCCGTTCGTTGGAGGATCGCTTGCAGGTGAGTTTGTTCCACCGCCTGCCGCGCGGTGTTGCGCTGACTGACGAAGGTGCAGCGCTGTATCCAGCACTGACCGAATCGTTTGACCGCATTGCGATCGCGTTGGACCGCTTCACCGGCGGCAGCTTCCGCGAGGTGCTTACCGTGGGCGTGGTGGGCACCTTTGCCACCGGCTGGCTATTGCCCCGGCTGGCAGCGTTCGAAGCGGCACATCCGGACATCGAACTGCGCCTGCAAACCCACAACAACCGTATCGATCTGGCCGGCGAAGGCCTGGATCTGGCAATCCGATTCGGCGACGGCGACTGGCAGGGACAGGAATGCATGGCCATTGTCGATGCACCATTCGCGCCGCTGTGCGCACCAGCCTTGGCACGAAAGCTGCGGCAGCCGCGCGATCTCGGTGCGCTGCCCTTGCTGCGTTCCTATCGCAATGATGAGTGGCCGCGCTGGTTGCAAGCGGCGGGTGTAACGGGCGTGGAAGCTCGCGGGCCGGTGTTTGATTCATCGCTGGCGTTGGCCAGTGCGGCGACGGGTGGCGCTGGCGTGGCGTTATTGCCGCTGCGCATGTTCGAGCAGGAACTGGCAGAAGGCCGTTTGCTACAGCCGTTTGCGCAGACACTGACGCTGGGTCGGTATTGGCTCACGCGTTTGCGCTCGCGCAACGAGCGCGAGCCGCTGCGCAGGTTCCGGGTGTGGCTGTTGGCGCAGGAAGGGTTGGCGGTTTAGGCCTGTCTGCCGGGTTTGAAAAGCCGGCCTTCCCCGCCCGCACTTGGCTTCGCCAAAGGGAGGACTGGGAAGGCGCTGACCGTTGAGCCTTAGTGAAGCGGTTTCCGCCTATGCGGAAACCACGACAACACTGCAGCCTCAGTCTTCCAGCATTTCCATCCAGGCCGCTTCTGCCTGTTCCAGCTGCTGCGCGAGCACATCGCGTTCGCCGCCGAGTCGAGTCATCTTGCCGCTGTCGGCATAGTTGGCCGGATCAGCAAGCTGGGCATCCACATCTGCCAGCGACGCACCCAGTTGCTCCACCTTCTTCTCTGCCGCTTCCAGCTTGTGCGGATTGACCGGCTTCTTGCCGGACGCCGGCTTCACCGGTGCCACCACCTGCACGGGCGTGGGCAGTTCAACTTTCTCGGTGCGGTCGGCCTTGCTGCGTGAGCCCTGCGCACTGGCGCGGGTGCGCAGCCATGCGGCGTATTCGTCCAGGTCGCCGGCAAATGGCTCAACCACGCCATCGGCCACGCGCCAGAACGTATCGCAGACCAGACCAATCAAATGGCGATCATGCGACACCATCACGATGGCGCCTTCAAACAGGGCCAACGCTTCGGCCAATGCTTCGCGCATTTCCAGGTCAAGGTGGTTGGTCGGTTCGTCGAGCAGCAATACGTTGGGCTGCTGCCAGGCAATCAACGCCAGCGCCAGACGCGCGCGCTCGCCACCGGAGAAACCATCCACCGATTCGAACGCGCGATCACCCGCGAAATTCCACTTGCCGAGGAAGTCACGGAAGTTCTGATTGATGCCGTCCGGGTCCATGTCGCGGAAGTGATCCATCGCCGTGGCGCCTTCGCGCAGCGATTCCACCGTGTGCTGGGCGAAGTAGCCGATCTTCATGTCCGGGTGCGCATTGCGCTCACCGGACAACGGCTGCAGGTCACCGACCAGGGTTTTCACCAGCGTGGTTTTACCCGCGCCGTTGGGACCGAGCAGGCCCACGCGCTGGCCCGCTTCCAGGCCAAAACCGACATCCTTCAGGATCACTGCATCCGCGCCATAACCGGCGTTGACGTGATCCAGACGGATCAGCGAGAACGGCAGCTTGGCTGGCGGTGAGAACTCAATGCGGAACTCACGCTCGGCACGCACGGCTTCGGTACCGGCCATCTTGGCCAGACGCTTCATGCGGCTTTGCGCCTGCGTGGCCTTGCTGGCCTGCGCCTTGAAGCGGTCGATGAAGCTCTGCAGGTGAGCGCGCTCGGCCTGTTCCTTCTCGTGGGTGATCTGCTGCTGACGCAGGTGTTCGGCACGCTGGCGCTCGAAATCGGTGTAACCGCCGACGTAGAGCTTTGCGGTGCCGCTGTGCAGATGCAGGGTGTGCGTGGCGACGTTGTCGAGGAACTCGCGGTCATGCGAGATCAGCAGCAGCGTACCGGGATACTTGAGCAGCCACTGTTCCAGCCAGTACACCGCGTCCAAATCAAGGTGGTTGGTGGGTTCGTCGAGCAGCAACAGGTCGCTGGGCATCATCAGCGCACGCGCCAGATTCAGACGCGCACGCCAGCCGCCGGAGAACGCCGCCACCGGGCGCGAATGCGTATCGGCCGGGAAGCCCAGGCCGTGCAGCAGCTTGCCTGCGCGGGCCTCGGCGTCATAGGCGTTGAGCTCGGCCATTTTCTGGTGGGCATTGGCAACCGCCTCCCAATCTTCGCGTGCAGCGGCCGCGGCTTCTTCTTTCAGTACGGCTGCAACTTCGTCGTCGCCGCCAAGCACGTAGTCAATGGCGCGGTCTGGCAGTGCCGGGGTTTCCTGGGCGACGTCGGCAATGCGGATCTTGCCCGGCAGCGACACGTCGCCCTTGTCGGCTTCCAACTCACCGCGCACAGCAGCAAACAGGCTGGATTTGCCTGCACCGTTACGGCCCACCACGCCCACGCGGTAGCCGGCATGCAGGGTGAGGTCGACATTGGACAACAGCAGGCGCTCGCCCCGGCGAAGGGCGAAATTACGAAGGGCAATCATGAATAGGTCCGTTATAACGAAACGGAATGTGCATGTGAGCAGCATTCCTGCGACGTGATTCTAGCGTTAACGAATACTTGACTGGCTTCCCGCGCGCATAAAACCCTCAACGAATTTAGCCGCTGGACATCCCTTTCCCTGTCATCGCATGGTTTTTCCGCAGAAAATTGCTTTCAAAAGCAACAATTTAGCGGTGTACCCAATGTTTGACAGAAGGTAAAAATTCCATTAATCCGTAATGGCGCACCACAGCAACGGCAGCCTCTTGACCGCTCGCCAGTGCGCCTTTTCAAACCGGAGCTGCAATCTGATGAACCGTTCGTCCAGTACGCTCGCTGTCGCCATTGCCATCGCACTCGCCTCCCCCGCCTTCCCCGCGCTCGCCCAGTCCGGCGCGAAAACGCTTGATACCGTCATCGTCACCGGCACCCGTGTGGCCGACCGTACCGTGGCCGAATCGCAATCGCCCATCGACATCATTACTCCCGAGGCGTTGCAGTCCACCGGCACCTCAGAGCTTGCCACCGCACTGTCGCGCGCCCTGCCCTCGCTGAACTTTCCGCGCCCGGCGCTGACCGACGGCACCAGCGGCGTGCGCCCGGCACAGCTGCGCGGCCTGTCCCCGGACCAGGTATTGGTGCTGGTCAACGGCAAGCGCCGCCACACCTCGGCCATGATCAACGTCAACGGCAGCATCGGCCGTGGCTCGGCCGCAGTCGATATCAACACCATTCCAATCGCCTCCATCGAGCGGGTGGAAGTGCTGCGTGACGGTGCCTCGGCCCAGTACGGTTCCGATGCCATCGCCGGCGTGATCAACATCGTGCTCAAGGGCAGTGGCAGCGGCGGCAGCCTGGCCGTGGACTACGGCCAGTACTCGGCCGGTGACGGCAACAAGTACCAGCTCTCCGGCGACACCGGCATCAGCTTTGCCGATGGCCGTGGCAGCCTGCATGTGGCCGGTCAGGTCAGCCAGCAGGACGAAAGCAACCGTGCTGGCCCGTATCTGGGCACGACCCCGAACACCGGCAACTTCCCGTCGATCGGCGAGAAGACCTTCGTGGTCGGCGACCCGCGCGTGGATGCCACCGCCGCGTCGGCCAACCTCAGCTTCGACTTCAGCGACAACATCACCGGCTATGCCAACGCGCTGCTGAGCAACCGCGACATCACCTCCTTCGCGTTCTACCGCTCGCCCAATCACAGCAGCCAGACTGCGCTGCTGGCACAGACCTACCCGGACGGCTTCGTACCTCAGATCAACCAGTACTCCAAGGACCGCTCGCTGGTGGCCGGCGTCAAGGGCAGCACTGAAAGCGGCTGGACCTGGGACGTGAGCGCCAACCATGGCGAAAACACTCTCGATTTCCACACCCGCAACAGCATCAACTACAGCCTCGGCACGGCCAGCCCGAGCGCGTTCTACGACGGCACACTGAAGTACCAGCAGGACATCTTCAACGCCGACTTCACCAAGACTCTGGATTGGGGCCTGGCCTACCCGGTAACGCTGTCCTTCGGTGGTGAGTACCGGCGCGAGAAGTGGGAGCAGTCCGCTGGCCAGCCAGAGTCGTACTTCGGCAGCGGCGCGCAGGGCTTTGGCGGCTTCCTGCCGGGCAATGAAGTCGACAAGGACCGCAATAACTATGCCGTCTACGCAGGCCTGGAGGCCGACCTGACGGACAAGTTCTCCGCCGGCCTGACTGGTCGCTACGAGGACTACTCCGACTTCGGCGACAAGTTCTCCGGCAAGGCGTCGGCGCGCTACGCCTTCACCGACAAGGTCGCATTGCGCGCTACCGCCTCCAGCGGTTTCCGCGCTCCCTCGCTGGCCCAGCAGAGCTACCAGGCGGTGACCAGCACCATCATCAACGGCGTGTTCGTTGACCGGGGCACCTTCCCCACCACCAGCGCCGCCGCACAGGCACTGGGTGCCACCCCGCTGAAGGCGGAGAGCTCCACGTCCTACAGCGTGGGCCTGGTGCTGCAGCCAACCGACCGCCTGTACCTGACCGTGGATGCGTACCAGATCGACATCGACGATCGCATCGTGCTGTCCACCAACATCACCACCAACGCCGCCGCCAACTCGCTGCTGGCCGGCCTTGGCCTGCCGCAGGTCACCGCGTTCTCGTACTTCACCAACGGTGTGGATACCCGCACCCGCGGCGTTGACGCCGTGTCCAGCTACACGCTGCCGTTCGCCGCCAGCTCACTGGAGCTGACCGCTGCGTACAGCTACAACGAAACCGAAGTGAAGAAGTTCATGGGTTCGCCGGCGGTATTCGGCACGCTGGGCATCACCCAGTCGCTGATCGGCCGCGACGAGATCGGCCGCATCGAGGACAGCTTCCCGCGTGACAAGGCCATCCTCAGCGGCACCTGGCGTTCGGACCGCTGGGAGCTGGGCCTGGCTGCCACCCGCTACGGCAGCTTCACCGTGCGCAACTCGGCCACCGCTACCCGCGACCAGACGTACGATGCCAAGTGGGTGTTGGACGCCTCGGCCAGCTTCAAGCCCAGCGAGCAGTGGAAGCTGACGCTGGGTGCGGACAACCTGCTGGACGAGTACCCGGACCGCACCACCGACCTGCAGAACTCCACCTGGGGCATGCTGCCGTATAGCAACTACTCGCCGTTCGGCTTCAACGGCGCCTACGTGTACGGCCGCATCAGCTACACCTGGTAAGGCCGCAGCCGCGTCGTGGAAGGAAGATGCCCTGGGAAACCGGGGCATTTTTTTGTCTGCTGTTTTAGAAGCGGCCCTGCCCCCGCTCCGCGCCCCGCCCTTGCGCCAGCGCAGGAGCAAGGATCGGAACGTGGGCAAGCTTTTCAAGGGACACCGCGCGAACCCACTCTCCTGCTCGCACCCATCGCCCCGAAAAGTGAGATTTTTCAAAATCTTCCAGATATGTACACCGGTGCACCTTTAGAATCGAGCACTGCCCCCGAATCACCAAGCGAGCCTCGATGCACCATGACACCGCCCTGATCAACATGCTTGCCATCGGCTTGGGCCTCGCCTTTGTGTTTGGGGCCCTTGCCAACAAACTGCGGCTGTCGCCGCTGGTGGGCTACTTGGTCGCGGGTGTCGTCGTTGGCCCGTTTACCCCTGGCTTCGTCGCCGACCAGGCGCTGGCCAACCAGTTGGCTGAGATCGGCGTGATGCTGCTGATGTTCGGCGTAGGCCTTCACTTCTCGCTGAAGGACCTGATGGAGGTCAAAGCGATCGCCATCCCCGGCGCCATCGGCCAGATCCTGGTCGCCACCCTGCTGGGCTGGGGCGTGGCTGCCGTGATGGGTTGGCCGACGCTGCACGGCGTGATTTTCGGCTTCTCGCTGGCCACCGCGTCCACTGTGGTGCTGCTGCGCGCCATGGAAGAACGACGCCTGCTGGAAACCACGCGCGGAAAAATCGCAGTGGGCTGGTTGATCGTCGAAGACCTGGCCTGTGTGCTGGCACTGGTGATGATGCCGGTGATCGCCGAAGTATTCGGCCCGGATGCCAGCGGCAAGAGCCCTTCCTTGACCGGCCTGCTGGCCTCCATCGGCTGGACGTTCGTGCAGCTGGGCCTGTTCGTGGCGGTGATGCTGGTGGTTGGCCGCCGGGTGATTCCGTGGGTACTGGAAAAAGTGGCCGGCACCGGTTCGCGCGAACTGTTCACGCTGTGCGTGCTGGCCATCGCGTTGGGCGTGGCGTTCGGTGCGGCGGCATTGTTCGGCGTGTCATTCGCGCTGGGTGCGTTCTTCGCCGGCATGATGCTCAACGAGTCCGAGCTCAGCCATAAGGCAGCACATGATTCGCTGCCGCTGCGCGATGCCTTCGCGGTGCTGTTCTTCGTCTCGGTCGGCATGCTGTTCAATCCGATGATCGTGGTCGAACACCCGTGGCAGGTGCTGGCGACGGTATTGATCATCATGGTCGGCAAGTCGGCGGCCGCGTTCTTCATCGTGCGGGCGTTTGGCCACAGCAAGGGCACCGCGCTGACCATCTCCGCCTCACTGGCTCAGATCGGCGAATTCGCCTTCATCATCGCCGGCCTCGGCGTTGCACTAAAAATCCTGCCGCCGGAGGGCCAATCGCTGGTGCTGGCCGGCGCGCTGGTGTCGATCATGCTCAACCCCCTGATATTCGGGCTGCTCGACCGCTGGCAGTCGCGCCACAAGGAAACCACGCCGGAGCCGGAGATCCTGGACATCCCGCCGGGCCCGTCACTGGACCTGCAGGACCACGCCATCGTGGTCGGTTACGGCCGCGTCGGCAGCGAGCTGGCGCAAGTGCTACGTGACCGCGGCGTACCGGTGCTGGTAATCGACGACAACCGCGAGCACGTCGTGCGCGCGCATGCGGCCGGCATCCCCGGTATCCGTGGCAGCGCTGCTGCCGACAAGGTGCTGGCCGAAGCTCATCCCGAGCGCGCCAAGATCGCGGTTCTGGCCATTCCGCAACCGCTGGAATCGGGCGAGGCCCTGGCCAAGCTACGCGCCATCAATCCCAACCTCACCCTGCTGGCCCGCGCGCACAGCGATGCCGAAGTGAAGCATCTGCTGGCGCACGGTGCCGATGGCACGGTAATGGCCGAGCGCGAGCTGGCGTATTCGTTGGCGGAAATGATCATGGCCACTCCGCCCTACCGCAGCCTGCGCCCGGGCGCGGTTCAGCCCCCCGCCGCGACCAGCGGCACGTAAACATCGCCACGCAGGATGGCCTCGGGCGTCTGCTCGGGGTCATCCAGGAAGTCGTAGTGCAGCGGTGCGTCGCGCAAGGCGTAGCCGCTTTCCGGCAACCAGTGCGACAACAGCCAGTCGGTCGCGTCCTCCAGCAGGCCGTAACTGCCCACATGCCGCAGCCGCGCCATCGCGCCACCGGCCACGCGCAAGCGGCGCAACGGCGCAGGGAGCTGCGGCAACTCGGCATCCAACGTCACCGCGCAATCAAACAACAGATCCTCCGCTGGCATTTCACGGTGGTCGCCCAGCGGGAAACCGATCAGTTGCTGCACGTGTTCAACCAGACCCTGCTCCGCCGCCCAGCCAAACAATTCGCCGAAGCTGCCGTCCAGATCGTCGAAGGCGCCTTGCGCGCGCAGTGCGACCACTTCAAACGGTTCCAGCGTCACCACTTCCACGCTCAATGGCGCCATCTGCACCGCCGATGGCAACGCCGGGCGTGAGAGCTGCTGTACGTGCCGCGTCAACAGTGCAGGATCAGACCGCAACTCAGTGGGACTGGCATCCAGCGTCTCGCGCAATACCCGGGCCAACGCCTGCGGCGTGTCATAGCCAGCCAGCAAGGCGATCTCAGTAACGCTGGCATCGCTTTCGCCCAGACGCTGCAGCGCTTTGAGCAGGCGCAACCGTTGCACGGTGCGGCCGACGGTTTCACCGGTCATGGCGCGGTACACGCGGTGGAAGTGGTACGGCGAGTAATGCGCCACGGCAGCCAGCGCATCCAGGTCAGGCAATGGCCCGCCGCTGGCAACGGCCTGTTGCAGGCAGGCAATGACGCGGTCCAGTTTCGGCAGGTGTGAGGCTTGAGCTTTCATCCATGTTCTCCGTAGGTCGGTGGGCACATTCAAGCGCGATGGCTCAACCGCCGCGTTCCCGATCTTGCGCTTCTTCAGCACCGCCACCTGGCATGCAAGCAAGGTGTGCCTGCAACAGGCTGATGGCCTGCTTCACTTTGGCCGGCTGGGTCTGCCGGTGCGGCGTCACCGCCCAGACGGGCAGCGACAGCACCTCCCACTCCGGCAACAACCGCAGCAACGCACCGCTGTCCAGCAGCGGCACGACATCCACGCAGGTGAGCACCGCCACGCCCAGGCCGGACGTGCACAACTGCCGCACTGCCGGCTGATTCTGACTGACGATGCGCGGGTGTGCGGGAATCAGGCGTTCCTCGCCCGTACTGGAATGTCGCCAGGCCAAACCCGGCACCTGCGGCAAGCCCAGCCATTCAGCGGCCGGCACCTGTAGCGGATCATCCGGCATGCCATGCGCCTGCAGCCACGACGGCGCGGCGCAGGGCCAACGCTGCAGCGTGCCGATGCGCTGCGCCATCCAATCGCTGTCCGGCAGTTGCCCGAAACGCAGTGCTAGATCAATACGCGCCTGCAACAGGTCAGTCCAACCGTCTTCGAAATACAGGTGCACGCGCAACTGTGGGTGCTCGCGCAGCCACGGGCCCAAGGCCGGGCCAATGTGATCGGCCATGCCCAACGGTGCCGACAACCGCAGCTCGCCGCTGGGCGCCTCACGCGCAGCCGACAACTCGGCCTGCGCTTCACCAGCGGCATCCAGCAGACGCGCACAGGCCGCGTAGTAGCGGCTGCCAACGTCGGTCAGGGCCAGCCGTCGCGTCGAGCGATGCAGCAGTGGCACCCCGGCATCGCGCTCCAGCGCACGCAGCTGCTGGCTGACCGCCGAGGTACTCATGCCCAGCGCGCGTGCCGCCGCACTCAACGAGCCGCGCTGCACTACCTGGGCAAACAGAGCCATCCTTTTGAAGCTGTCCATCGGCCACCTCCTTGGCTGCCATTGTGAAGCAAGGCTTCAAGGTGATTGTGGATTTGAGCGACTGCCCTCTCCGCCAATGCAGGAGGACACTGTCGCCAATCCCCACCCCCTCAGGAACTCCCCATGAAAGTCGCACTGATTGGCGCCACCGGTTTCGTCGGCAATGCCCTGCTGGAAGAACTACTGGCCCGTGGTCACCAAGTCACCGCACTGGTCCGCAACCCGGACAAGTTGGTAACCCGCTCGCAGCTGCAGGTGGTCAAAGCCGACGTGCAGGATGCCGCTCAGGTACAGGCGGCGGTCGCCGACCATGACGCCGTTATCAGCGCCTTCAATCCCGGCTGGGCCAACCCGAACATCTACCAGGACTTCATGAGCGGCACCCGCGCGATTGTTGCCGGCATCAAGGCGGCAGGCGTGAAGCGCTACATCGTGATTGGTGGCGCCGGCAGCCTGTACGCCGCGGACGGCACCCAGCTGGTGGATTCACCCAACTTCCCGGCAGCTATCTACCCCGGTGCCAGTGCCGCGCGCGATGGTCTGACCGAACTGAAGCAGGAGTCCACGCTGGACTGGACTCAGCTCAGCCCGCCGGTTGCCTTCCATGCCGGTGGCCCCAGTGAGCGCACCGGCAAGTACCGCGTCGGCAGCGACACGCCGCTGAACACCGGCGACGGCCCGGGCACCATCAGCGCGCCTGACCTGGCGTTGGCGGTGGTTGATGAGCTGGAAACGCCGAAGCATGTGGGTAGTCGGTTTACGGTTGCTTGGTGAGTTTTTGGGACTGCTTGCTGCTAAAAGCCTCCCCTCACCCCAACCCCTCTCCCGCAGGCGGGAGAGGGGCTAGTGCACTACCCGCCGACGCATCCGAGCCCCTTTCCCGCGTGCGGGAGAGGGCTAGTGCACTCTACCTACCGATGCATTCCGAACCACTTTCCCTCCTGCGGGAGAGGCGCCAGTGCGCTACCCGTCGATGCATTCCAAGCCCCTCTCTCGCCTGCGGGGTGAGAGGGGCGAAGCTTGCGAACCACGGGTTCGCTGCCTATCGAACGCCCTTGCGTTGACGCAAGGGCCGGGGCGCGGAGCGGGGGTTGGGATGAGGGCCGTCTTTGATCTGTTTCTTCAAGCTTTGCCCAGCGCCTGCTCCAGATCCGCCAGCAAGTCATCGATATGCTCGATGCCCACCGACAGCCGCACCGTATCCAGCGTGACACCGGCCTTCTCCAGTTCCGCTGCATCCAGTTGTCGGTGCGTGGTGGACGCCGGGTGCGTCGCCAGTGATTTCGCATCGCCCAGGTTCACCAATCGGGTGAACAGCTGCAGTGCATCCAGGAAACGCGCACCGGCCTCACGCCCCCCTGGCAGACCAAATGTCAGCACACCCGAACCATGTCCGCGCAGGTACTTCTGCACCAGCGCATGCTCGGGATGATCCGGCAGCGCGGCGTAGTTCACCCAGGCAACCTTGGCATGCTTCTGCAGATAGTTCGCCACGGCCAGCGTGTTGCTGTTGATGCGATCCATACGCAGCGCCAGCGTTTCGATGCCCTGCAATATCTGAAATGCATTGAATGGCGAGATCGCTGCGCCGGTATTGCGCAACGGCACCACGCGCGCGCGGCCGATATACGCGGCCGGCCCCAGCGCTTCGGTGTAGACCACGCCGTGGTAGCTCACATCCGGCGTGTTGAGCCTCGGGAAACGCTCTTTGTGCTCAGCCCACGGGAAGCGCCCGGAATCCACGATGGCGCCGCCGAGGCTGGTGCCATGGCCACCGAGGTACTTGGTCAGCGAATGCACAACGATGTCCGCGCCAAAATCAAATGAGCGCTGCAGATACGGCGTAGCCACGGTGTTGTCGACGATCACCGGCACGCCGTGTGCATGCGCGATCTTGGCGATGGCTTCAATGTCGGTGATGTTGCCACGCGGGTTGCCGATGGATTCCACGAACACCGCCTTGGTGCGCTCGTCGATCAAGGCGGCGAACGCCTGCGGATCGCGGTAGTCGGCAAAGCGGGTCTGGATGCCGAACTGCGGCAACGTGTGGGCGAAAAGATTGTAGGTGCCACCATACAACGCACTGGAGGCCAGGATGTTGTCGCCGACTTCGGCGATGGTCTGGATGGCGTAGGTGATGGCCGCCTGCCCCGAGGCCAATGCCAATGCGCCGATGCCGCCTTCGAGCGCAGCGATGCGCTTTTCCAGCACATCGGTGGTCGGATTCATGATGCGGGTGTAGATATTGCCCTGCACTTTCAGGTCGAACAGATCCGCACCGTGCTGGGTGTCGTCGAAGGCATAGGCCACTGTCTGATAGATCGGCACCGCCACCGCGCGGGTGGTTGGATCCGGCGAATAGCCGCCATGCACGGCGATGGTTTCAGGCTTCCACTGCGGGTTGGTCATCGGGAGGGCTCAGGCGAAAGAGAATCGCTGACCATAGCCCAATGCATGCATGGTGCCGGGGACAGTTGCAGGGGTTACTTGTGAGGGGTTGGAATGAGGTAATGCGTGTTGGTTTCTGAAGCGCTAGAGCGCCCTCACCCCTACCCCTCTCCCGCATGCGGGAGAGGGGATGTCGGTCAGATCGCTTGAACAGCCCCTCTCCCGTTTACGGGAGAAGGTTCGAGCAACGGCAGACGCAGACCTGATCCTCTCCCGCATGGGGGAGAGGGGATGTCGGTCAGATCGCTTGAAGAGCCCCTCTCTCGTTTACGGGAGAAGGGTTTCGAGCAACAGCAGACGCAGGCCTGAGCCCCTCTCCCGCATGCGGGAGAGGGGATGTCGGTCAGATCGCTTGAAGAGCCCCTCTCCCGTTTACGGGAGAGGGGTTGGGGTGAGGGTAGCTCTTGCTTCTCAGCCCTTGGCAAACACCAGATGCCCACCCGCACCGGCTTCCACCTTGATGGTGTCCCCGCTGACAAACTCGCCGGACAGAATCTTCTGCGCCAACGGGTTCTCCAGCTGTGCCTGGATCGCACGCTTCAACGGGCGTGCGCCATAGACCGGGTCGAAGCCGACATTGCTCAACAGATCGAACGCCGAGTCGGACACCGCCAGTGCCAACCCACGTTCACCCAGACGCTTCTCCAAACCACGCATCTGGATGCGCGCGATCTGCTTGATCTGCTGCTTGTCCAACGGATGGAACACGACGATGTCATCAAGACGGTTGATGAACTCCGGGCGGAAGTGCGCCTGCACTACACCCATCACTGCCGCCTTCATCTGCGTGTAAGCCTCCGGGCTGTCATCACCGCTCATGTCCTGGATCTGGTGCGAGCCCAGGTTCGAGGTCATCACAATGACGGTGTTGCGGAAGTCCACGGTGCGGCCTTGCCCATCGGTCAGGCGGCCGTCGTCCAGCACCTGCAGCAGGATGTTGAATACATCCGGATGCGCCTTCTCCACTTCGTCCAGCAGGATCACGCTGTACGGGCGGCGACGCACGGCCTCGGTCAGGTAGCCACCCTCTTCGTAGCCCACATAACCCGGGGGCGCACCAATCAGGCGCGACACGCTGTGCTTCTCCATGAACTCACTCATGTCGATACGCACCATCGCGTCGGGCGAATCGAACAAGAAGTCCGCCAAAGCCTTGGTCAACTCGGTCTTGCCGACGCCGGTCGGGCCGAGGAACAGGAACGAGCCGCTCGGGCGATTCGGATCGGACAGACCCGCACGCGAACGACGCACTGCATCGGACACCACGCGGATCGCCTCTTCCTGGCCGACCACGCGGTTGTGCAGCATGTCTTCCATGCGCAGCAACTTGTCGCGCTCACCCTCAAGCATCTTGCTGACCGGGATGCCCGTCCAACGCGAGACAACTTCGGCGATTTCCTCGTCGGTCACCTTGTCCTGCACCAGCCGGAAGTCCTTGCGATCCACTTCCTGCGCGGCGGCCAGCTGCTTTTCCAGATTGGGCAGCACGCCGTACTGGATCTCGCTCATCTTGGCGAAATCCTGCCGGCGCTGTGCGGCCTCCAGGTCGAGCTTGGCGCGCTCCACCTGTTCCTTGATCTTGGTGGCGCCCTGCAATGCCGCCTTCTCCGATTTCCAGATCTCGTTGAGGTCGGAGAACTCACGCTCCAGCGTGTCGATATCCGCTTCCAGATCCGCCAGACGCTTGCGCGAAGCGTCGTCTTTCTCCTTCTTCAACATCTCGCGCTGGATCTTGAGCTGGATCAGACGACGCTCAAGACGATCCAACTCTTCCGGCTTGGAATCAATTTCCATGCGGATGCGCGAGGCGGCTTCGTCCATCAGGTCGATGGCCTTGTCCGGCAACTGACGGTCGGTGATGTATCGGTTCGACAGCGTGGCCGCAGCAACGACAGCAGGGTCGGTGATCTCCACGCCGTGGTGGACCGCGTAGCGCTCCTTCAACCCACGCAGGATCGCGATGGTGTCTTCCACCGTCGGCTCACCCACGAGCACCTTCTGGAAGCGACGCTCCAGCGCGGCATCCTTTTCGATGTACTGGCGATATTCGTCCAGCGTGGTCGCACCGATGCAATGCAGCTCGCCGCGTGCCAATGCTGGCTTGAGCATGTTGCCCGCGTCCATCGCGCCTTCGCCCTTGCCGGCGCCGACCATGGTGTGCAGTTCGTCAATGAACAGGATGATCTGCCCTTCGTTCTTGGACAGGTCGCTGAGCACGGCCTTCAGCCGCTCTTCGAACTCGCCACGGAACTTGGCACCGGCAATCAACGCGCCCATATCCAGCGACAGCACGCGCTTGCCGCGCAGGCCTTCAGGCACTTCGTCGTTGATGATGCGCTGGGCCAGGCCTTCGACAATGGCGGTCTTGCCCACGCCGGGTTCGCCGATCAGCACTGGATTGTTCTTGGTACGGCGTTGCAGCACCTGGATGGTGCGGCGGATTTCCTCGTCGCGACCGATCACCGGATCGAGTTTGCCGCTCTCGGCACGCGCGGTCAGGTCGATGGTGTACTTCTCCAGCGCCTGCCGCTGTTCTTCGGCGTTTTCACTCTGCACGGTTTCACCGCCGCGCAGCTTGTCGATGGCGGCTTCTATCTTTTTCTTGTCGCCGCCTGCGGCACGCAGCGCCATGCCGGCCGCACCGCCGTCATCCACCGCCGCCAGCAGGAACCACTCGCTGGCGATGAACTGATCGTTGTGCTGTTGGGCCAGCTTGTCGGTGTTGTTGAGCAGGCGGCTCAGGTCATTGCCCATCGACAGGTTGCCGGCTTGGCCGGACACCTTGGGCAATGCATCCAATGATTCGGCCAGGCGCTCGCGCAGCACCGGCACATTGACACCGGCCTGCGCCAGCAGTGGACGGCTGCTGCCACCGGTCTGGTCGAGCAGCGCGCTGAGCACATGCACCGGTTCGATGATGTTGTTGTCGCGGCCAACGGCCAGAGACTGCGCGTCGGACAGCGCCTTCTGGAAGTTGGAGGTGAGCTTATCCATCCGCATGGGTCTTCTTCCTCAATGTCTGGGTACCAGCGTTGCTGGCGATACTGATTCAGATGCGGTTGCAACCGTGTGATTCAAGGGCGGCAAGCGCCCTCATTCAGCTGCAATCGCTCTTCCGCCCCGTATCGCCAGCCAACCCGGCCCATCATCGATCCCGCACACGTATCCGGAAGGGCTCAGCCGCGCGTTATCGCCGCGCGGATCGCCCGCAGTTGTTGTTTGACGGCTTGTTGCTGCGCGGCATCCATGCGCAGCAAAGCCTTTTGCCCCACCGACAGCGACTGCAGTGCAGGATCGACAAAACGGTACTTGCCCTTGCCATCCGGCTCGACCGTCAGCGGCCGTGCCGGCTCGGGCGTCTGCAGCAGGTGATCAATCACCGCCACCAGCCGGTCATTGAAATGCCCATCGGGATGGCCGATATCGCGGTACGCCTGCTGCACCAGCGGGTAGAAGCGCACATAGGCCGCAGCGATGGCCGAAGCATCCGTGCGGGTGAAGGCATCCACCCACGGTGCATAACGTGCGGCATTGGCGGCGGCCAGTTGCTCGCCCCCGGCAGTGCCTGCTTCCAGCACCAACGTGCCGGGTACCGGTCGCAGTGCCATGGCTGCGCTTGGCATGCTCGGCTGGGTGAGGTTGTCGATATGCACCACCACACGCTGGATCACGTGCTCGCGCAGCAACAGGGACAAGGCCTCGCCCGGGAGCAGCCCACTCAACGCTTGCCACGCCGATTCATCGCTGTCAGCCAACGCCGGCAGCGCCGCATCGGCGGCCGCTTCCAGCGGGTGATGCGGCCCCACGGGTTGTTCCGGCGCAGATGTTGCTGGCGTTGCCGGGCTTACGGGGGGCTCCAGCGGCGGCACTGTTGCTGACGCGGCCTGACGCAGCTGTGCCACGTCATCGCGGAACAACCACCACCCCGCACCGCCCACAGCGACAACGCCCACCACGACCCACGGCCACACGATTGTTTTGCGTTTTTCCATCACTTGCACCTCTATTGCATGTGATGGTGTGACCCGGGCAATCCCGGCGGGTTCCCCCACCGGTTCAATTCATCAGATCCAGCGCGAAATTCAGCGCGGTTTCTGCAGCGACATCAGGCCGATCACCAGTGCCAGCACTGCATAAGCCGCGCTCACCTGCAGGGTGATCGACTGGCGCAGGCCTTCCAACTGCCACGGCAGATAAATGCCGCCGCGTGGATCGGTGGAATGGATCACACCAAACACACTGAGCACGGCCGCCGCCAGCAGCAGGCTCACCGCCACGCCCGGGCGGCGCTCGATCAAGGCCACCAGGGCTGCCGCCCACAACATCGCGCTGATGATGAAGCCGTTGCCCAGTAGCTGCAGCGTGGCCACATCCGACAGCCCGTGGCCATCGACGGCGGCATACAGTGCGGCAGCCGCCTCCGGGCTCACCCACGTGCCGAACTTGATGTTGATCAGATAAGCAATGGCGGGCAGGAACGCCAGTGCCACGGCGATTGCGTGCTCGCGCTTGGTCTGCTGGAAGGCCTGCACGGTGATATCGAGGCCGACAAACACGATGATTGGTGCCAGCACTGCCACCGGAAGCCACTGGACCAGCCCCGCCACCACACCCAGCATCCCGCCGATGCCGATGAACAGGCCGGTCAGTAGCGTGTAACCAGTCCGCGCGCCCAGACGCTTGTACGCAGGCTGGCCAATGTAAGGCGTGGTCTGCGCCACGCCGCCGCAGACGCCCGCCACCAGTGTGGCGATGGCTTCAACCAGCAGCACGTCGCGGGTGCGGTAATCGTCGCCGGCAGCGCGTGCGCTCTCGGCGACATTGATACCGCCCACCACCATCAGTAGGCCGAACGGCAACAACAGCGACAGATACGGCACCGTCAGTGGCAGGCCTTCGACAAAACCCAGCGTCGGCAGCGGCAAGGCGACGGCAAACGAAATCGCAGGCGGCCACTGGAAGCCAGTCAGGGCACCGGCCGCACCCAAGCCGTAATACAGCGCCACGCCCACCAGTAGAGAAAACAGCACGCCCGGCAGACGCAGCGGTACCACGCCGCGCGCGACCAGCACGTACAGCAGCACACCCAGCGTCACCAGGCCGACCAGCGGCTGGCGCATGCTTTCGATCAACGGCAGGAAACCCAGCAGGGTCAGCGCGGCGCCACCAATGGAACCCAGCAGCGCAGCACGCGGCACATGCCGGGTGACCGCATCGCCGACGAAGGACAGCACCAGCTTGAGCAGGCCCATCACCACCAGCGAGGCCATGCCCAACTTCCATGTGGCCATCGCCGCCGTGTGTGGATCCATGCCCACTTGTTTGAAGCCGACAAACGCCGGGCCCAGCACCAGCAGCGCCATACCGATGCTGGTCGGCGCATCCAGCCCCAACGGCATCGCGGTGACGTCGTCGCGGCCAGTGCGCGCTGCCAGACGGTGCGCCATCAGCGTGTACATCAGGTTGCCGATCAGCACGCCGAAGGCGGTGCCGGGGAACATGCGGCCGAACACCACATCGGCCGGGAACTGGAAGATGCCCACCAGCGCCATCGCGATGAAGCCGAGGATGGACAGGTTATCGACCACCAGGCCGAAGAAACCGTTGAGGTCACCGGCGACGAACCAGCGCGTGCGCGATGCTGAAGATGCGGGGGAATTCATGGGGATATCGTCTGCAGGGCCGGCACGGTCAGCGCCAGCGGGAAAGGTTGGGGAAGGCGAAGGCTCATGGCTGCTCAGGCAGTTTCACCCAGCCCAGGATCGGGTCACGCGCGGGATTCTGGTAACGCACTTGCAGCCAACCATCGGCCGCGTCCAGCAGTTCCACCTTGTCACCCTTGACCAGATAACGCTTGGTGGTGGCATCGCCGGAGCGGCTGTACAGCGGCAACCGTACCGGAACGACACTTGCGATACGGCCTTTCAACGGTGCGTTGGAATCGGGTGCCTCCAGGCCATTGCTGATCGCATGTTCGAGCATCTTGCCGGCGGGGTCGTGGGTGCTCCAGACCGCCGGCACGTCCATGTCTTCGGATGCATCCACCGCCAGCACGCGCGCCAGCAACTCGGTATCCACAAACGCCGTACGCATGGTGCGGAACAGGTAAAGCGTCGGCCCGTTGTAGCGGTAGATGTCGGTGTACCACATCGGCCCGCTGCGGCAGCTGCTGGTCAGGGTGCGGGTTGTCGCGTCCGGCTGTAGCGACCAGAAACCATCGCAATTGAGGTTGGCGCCGCTAGGCGGGGCCAGCGCGCGGAACGCTCCGCTGGCGGGCTCGTAGAGATACACGACCACGGATTCGTTGACCTGGCCCAACGTGGCACTGGAGTCCAGGTCCTGATAACCATCGAAGTTGTAATCGGCGTGGCCCAGCCGCGAGTGACCTTCCTCGTCGGATGCCGCTTGCAGCTGCTGACGATGTGCCGACCGCGTGGTGCCAACCTCGATGCGGCCGTCCTCCAGCAACCGCGCATGCGCGGTCACGCCCGGTGATACGTCGAAGCGGATGTCACTGTCATCGGTCGCGAGCGCGCCTAGCGGCAGAAGCGCCATGCCTGCAAGCAGCAGGCAGCGTGCGGCGTGGCGTAAGAAGTTCAGTTGCGTCATCAAATGCGTCGTTTGCGGCGGGGACAGGGACGCAGGCTAGCCGATCCGGCGGTGATCAGAACGAAACCTCCACCGCCTGCCTGGCCCACAGCACCGACTGGTGTTTGGTGGCCTGCTTCCACGCCAGGCGAATGGCCTCTATGTCGTTGCGCCGCTGCGGGGTGTCCTCATGCAATACCACCAGCACCTTGGTACGCAGGCGGTTCGGCTCCGGCGCACCACGGAACAGCCATTGGCCGTAGGCATCGAACACGGTCAGGCCATCCGGAAAGCGTGGCGTCACTTCCTTGTCCAGGAAGGCCTTCCACTGCGCATCGCTGATCGCATCCGTCTGCTCACGCGCGGACACGCCGCTTTCTTCGCCCACGCCGAAGTACAGCTCGCTGCGCACCCAGCCACCGGCTTCCGCCGGGCGCTGCGCATCGCCATGCAATGCGGCGCTGGCCTGCGGCTCGGTCGAGGGCTTGGCCGGCGACGCGGCAATGGCAGTGCCGGCAACGCACAGCAGCAGGGGAAGAACAACGGCATGCAACTTCATGGAAAACCTCCGAGAACAGGAAATACGGTGGCATCCATTGCACCGCTGGGGATATCGCACTTGGCCATGACCTGATTACCAATAGGGCTTGCCACCGACCGTGCGTTAACGCGAAGATAATATATCGCTTCATCCGGATGGATGTAAGCATTTCTTTCTCCCCTCCCCAATGTCTCCCGGAGTTTCCATGTCCCGCCCTACCTCGGCCCCGCTTGGCCTGGCCATTGCGCTGGTGCTGTCCTCCCCCGCTTTCGCCCAGAATGCCGCCAGTCAGGCCACCACGCTGGACACGGTGATCGTCACCGGTACCCGCGCCGTGGACCGTACCGTGCTCGAATCCACTTCCCCGGTGGACGTGCTCAGCGCCGAGGACATCCGCAAGGCCGGCGTGGTCAATGGTGAGCTCGGCAGCGCGCTGCAGGCATTGCTTCCGTCGTTCAACTTCCCGCGCCAGTCCAATTCCGGCGGTGCCGACCATGTGCGTGCGGCGCAGCTGCGCGGCCTGTCGCCGGACCAGGTGCTGGTGCTGATCAACGGCAAGCGCCGCCACAACAGCGCGCTGGTCAACACCGACAGCAAGATCGGCAAGGGCACCACGCCGGTGGATTTCAACGCTATTCCGGTCAGCGCGATCAAGCGTATCGAAGTGCTGCGTGACGGCGCCGGCGCGCTGTATGGCTCCGACGCGGTGGCTGGTGTGATCAACGTGATCCTCGACGACGCGCCGGAAGGCGGCGCCATCGAAGCCAGCTTCGGCGCGCATCACACCGACCTCAAGCCGATCAACCGCACGCTCACCGATGGCCAGACCAGCTACGTCAGCGCCAAGGTGGGCACCACGTTGACTGACGATGGCGGCTTCCTGCGCGTGGGTTTGGAACTGAAAAACCGCGAAGCCACCAACCGTGCCGGTTTCGACCAGATTCCGCCGTGGGAAGCGCAGACTCCGGACAACCTGGCTTTGGCCGGCAAGCGCAATTACGCGCTGGGCGATGGCGCCAGCAAAGACCTCAACGCCTGGTTCAACGCTGAAATCCCTTTCGGCGCCACCTCCAAGGTCTACGCGTTCGGCACCTACAACCAGCGCGATACCGAAGGCGCCAACTACTTTCGCTATCCGGACGGCGAGGCCAACTGGAAAGAGCTGTATCCCAACGGCTACCGCCCGATTTCCGAAGGCGAAAACCTCGACGTGCAGTTGGTTGCCGGCGCACGCGGTGAGTGGGGCGACTGGAACTACGACGCCAGCCTCGACCATGGCCGCAACGAATTCACTTTCCGCCTGCGCGATTCACTCAATGCCTCGCTCGGCCCGAACAGCCCAACCCGCTTCAAGACCGGCGATTTCAGCTTTGATCAGACCGTGGCCAACTTCGACCTGGGCCGCGTCTTCGTGCGCGAGTCCAACAGCCACAGCCTCGGCTTCGGCGTGGAAGCGCGCCACGAACGCTACGAAACCGGTGCCGGCGATCCGGCCAGCTATGCCGCTGGCCCGTACACCGACCGACCGACCGGTTCCCAGGCCGGTGGCGGCCTGACCCCGCAGGACGAGGCAGACCTGTCGCGCGATGTGCTCAGTGCCTACACCAGCCTGTCTTCGACCTTCGGCGAAAAATTCTCGACCGACATCGCCGCACGCTACGAACACTACGAAGACTTCGGTGGTGAGCTGACCGGCAAGATCGGCGCGCGCTATGAGTTTGTGCCCGCATTCGCGTTGCGTGGCTCGGTGTCCAACAACTTCCATGCGCCATCGCTGAGCCAGATCGGCTACGAATCCACCTCCACCGGGTACACCGCTGGCGGCCAGCTGGTGCAGGGCCGCCTGCTCTCGGTGAACAACCCGATCGCACGCGCACTGGGCGCCACCGACCTGAAGCCGGAGAAGTCCATCAACTACAGCCTCGGCTTCACCAGCCGGATTGGCAGCCACCTGGATCTGTCGCTGGATCTGTTCCAGATCGATATCGACGACCGCATCGCATTGTCCGAGAGCATCACCGGCGATGCGCTGACCGACTTCGTGCAGCAGCAGTTCGGCGTGGGCGGGCTGGAGAGCGCGCATTACTTCGTCAATGCCGCCGACACCCGCACCCGTGGCGCAGAGTTCGTCGCCAACTGGCGGCAGTCGCTGGGCAATGGCGACCTGCTGCTGACCGGCACCTGGAGCTACGCCAAGACCGAGCTGAAGAACGTGCTGGCCACACCGGCGCAGTTGCTCGCATTGGACCCGGACTACGTGCTATTCGGCGTCGAAGAAAGCAACACGCTAACCGATGCGGCACCGCGTACCCGTGCACAGTTCGCCGCCAGCTGGGGCAACGACGATTGGTCACTGAGCAGCCGCGTGAGCCGTCACGGCAGCGCCAAGCGTGTGTTCGACTTCGGCGATGGCTACATTCCGACCCAGACCTACCGCGCGGAATGGCAGCTGGATGCAGAAGCGGAATACCGCATTACGCCGAAGTGGAGCGTGGCCATCGGCGGGCAGAACCTGACCGACAACTACCCGGACAAGTCGAACGAGGACATTTACTACTTCGGCAACCTGCCTTACGACGTGCTGTCGCCGATCGGCAGCAATGGCGCGTACTGGTATGGACGGGTGCGCTACACCTTCTAAGGCGAGAAAAAACCAAGCCTATTCACGCCTCTCCCGCGCGCGGGAGAGGCATTGGTTCAGCACGAATCGATTCACCGCTTTTATGCGCGAAACAGCCTCCAGGTGAGGGAAGCGTTTAAACATCATTCATCCCGATTTAACAGCCCTGCGCGTCCCTTACGCCTACCGGTCGAACTCCGCCCGGTCCATCCCGTCGTTTGGAGGCGCATATGTTCGAGTCCCTGATTCGCGAAGCGGCCAACCGCTTTCACCTGGGCGACAACGCAGGACGCCTCGTGCGCCTGCTTGCCGATACCATCTTCGATCCTGCCAACGGCGGCTTTTCCGGGTTGCGAAAGCGCTTTGCAGACGCTGGCCTGGACGATCTGTTCGCCTCATGGATCGGCAAAACACCCGGCGACAATGTGCTGCAACCGGACCAATTCAGTGCCGGCTTCGGCCAGAACCTGGCAAGCGGCATCGCCAGCAAACTCGGCATCCCCGCTGCAGCGGTGAACATGGCCGGTGCCTGGTTACTACCCAAGATGGTCGGCCAACTGACCGCTGGCGGCAGCGTCCCCACTTCTCGCCCGGCCGACTACGACCGCTGGTTTGGAGCCACCACACCTGCCGCGGGCTATGCCGGCTCGGCCACGGCTGCCACCGCCAGCTCCGGTGGTTGGTGGAAATGGCTGATCCCTTTACTGATCCTGCTGGCCGCGTTCCTGGCGTTCCGCAGCTGCAAGAAGGAAGAAGCCGTCGTACCTCCACCGGTTGAACCTGCCGCCACCACGCAACCCGCTGCACCCGTCGCGCAGACCAACCCCCGCTTTGGCTTCGAGAACGTCGATGGCAAGGTGATGGTCAATGGCCAAGTGGCCAGCGACGCCGACAAAACCCGCCTGTGGGATGCATTGAAAGCCACCTTCGGTGAGGCCAACCTCAGCGGCAACATTGCGGTGGACCCGACCACGCTCCCGGCAGACTGGATGGACAAGCTGATCACCGCGCTGCCGGATTTGAAGGCAAGCGGACTGAAGTTCGGGTTCGATGGCAACAAGCTCAACATCGACACCAGTGGCCTCCCGGAGGCGGACCGCTTCACCGTCAGCGAGAAACTGCGCAGCCTGTTCGGTGGCTTCGAGATCAGCGGGCTGTGGGACCGCGCCGCCGCTGCGATGGCCGGGCTCAAGGCCGGTTTCAGTGGCGACGATCTGGTCAAGGCGCTGAACCTGATGAACATCTACTTCGACACCGGTTCGGCGACGATCTCGCGTGACAGCTCGGAAACGCTGACCAATGCTGCCAATGCGATCAAGCAGGCACCGGCCGGCACCCGCATCGAAGTGGGTGGCCACACCGACAACACCGGCGATGCCGCTGCCAACGTCACCCTGAGCCAGCAACGTGCCGACGCGGTGGTTGCAAGACTCGGCGAACTGGGCGTGGCAGCGGATTCGCTGACCGCCAAGGGCTATGGCCAGGACAAGCCGCGTGCCAGCAACGATACCGACGAGGGCAAAGCGCAGAACCGTCGTATCGAGTTCACAGTGGCGAAGTAAGGTCTGATGCAATGGTTGACGACAAACCGGCCGACAGGCCGGTTTGTTTTTGCTTGTACGAAAAAAACTTAAGAGCTGCCCTCACCCCAACCCCTCTCCCGCAAACGGGAGAGGGGCTTACATCCTGCGCAGTGATGGCGAAAAGGCCCAAGCCCCAAGCAAAAATGATCTACTCCCCTCTCCCCCGCGCGGGAGAGGGGTTGGGGTGAGGGTGCTTTTCTAAGGGGTGAAGGTGCTTCTAAACGGCCGAAATGAGACCACTTCCAACCGCCCTTACCTCCCCCTAACAACCATTGCGGCATAGTGCCCGCATGCTCGAAGAACTACAGCGGCCGCTACCCCCGGCGCTGGCGAACAACGATGCGCTGTTTCTGGATGTCGATGGCACCTTGGTCGCGTTTGCCGACCATCCTGACAAAGTGATGCCAGCCGACGAACTGCCGCACCTGTTGTCCGTACTCGCGCTCCAGCTCAACGGTGCACTGGCTTTGGTCAGTGGGCGGAGTATCGCGCAGCTCGACACATTGTTCGCCCCGCTCCGCCTACCAGCCGCCGGACTGCACGGCGCCCAGTTGCGACGCCACGCCACGGACGAAACACCTCAATCTGAGACTGCCCATTGGCTGCACGCGCTGCATCTTCAGGCGGAGAAGCTGGCGCATCAACACCCCGGCATGCTGGTGGAAAACAAAGGCCAGGCGCTTGCCCTGCATTGGCGCAACGCGCCCGATGCAGCGGCAGCCGTCCACGCATTCGCGCATGCACAGCTTCCCCGTTTGCCCGGTGTTCGATTGCAGCCCGGCAACCACGTCATCGAGTTCATCACCGCCGAACACGACAAAGGCCAGGCACTGCTCGCACTGATGGATTCGGCGCCTTTCGCCGGCCGTCGCCCGGTATTCGTGGGTGACGATCTGACCGACGAGCACGGCTTCGCCATCGCCGAACAACTGCACGGCCACGGCGTTCTGGTCGGCACGCGTGCCAACAGCCATGCCCGTTATGCGTTGCCCAATGTGGCAGCGGTGCATGCCTGGCTACGCGATGCCGCACCTCATCCCATATGAACCCAGGAGGACATTCATGTACCAGGCCAACCTTGATCTGGCCGTCGTCGGCAATGGCAGCTACGGTGCATTGATCGATAAACGTGCACGCGTGGTCTGGGGTTGTCTGCCTGCGTTTGATGGTGATCCCGCGTTCTGCGCGCTGCTGTCCCCTCGCGATCATGACGGCGGTGACTTTGGCATCGAGCTGGAAGATTTCGCCGACAGCGAGCAGCACTACATCGCCAACACCGCCATCCTCCGCACCGTACTTCGCGACGCCCAAGGCGCTGAAGTAGAAGTCATCGATTTTGCACCGCGCTGGAAGCGCAATGGCCGCCTTTACCGGCCACCGAGCCTTATCCGTCGCATTCGCCCACTGTCGGGCAGCCCGCGCATTCGCGTGCGGGCGCGGCCGCTGGCCGACTGGGGCGCACGCGTGCCTGAAACCACCTGGGGCAGCAATCACATGCGTTGGTTGCTGCCCGAATTCACCCTGCGCCTGACCACCGACGTGCCGGTGCGCTTCGTTCGTGACGGCACGCCGTTTGTGCTCTCGCATCCCATGGAATTCATCCTCGGCGTCGATGAGACGCTGGACCGCACCCTCGCCGGATACGCGCAAGAAGCACAGCAGCGCACCACGGAGTACTGGCGCGAATGGGTGCGTTATCTCTCCATCCCGCTGGAATGGCAGGACGCAGTGATCCGCAGTGCCATCACCTTGAAACTGTGCCAGTACGAGGACAGCGGCGCGATCATCGCCGCCATGACCACCTCCATCCCGGAGGCACCAGGCAGCATCCGCAACTGGGACTATCGCTACTGTTGGCTGCGCGATGCCGCCTTCGTCGTGCGCGCACTCAACCGCTTGGGCGCCACCCGTTCGATGGAAGGCTTCCTGCACTACATCTTCAATCTCGCCACCAGCGATGGCAGCCTGCAGCCGCTGTATGGCATCGGGATGGAGGACAAACTGGACGAACACGAAGTGCCGTCCCTAGCCGGTTATCGCGGTATGGGCCCGGTACGACGCGGCAACCTGGCCTGGGTGCAGAAACAGCACGACGTCTATGGCTCGGTGGTGTTGGCTTCAACGCAATTGTTCTTCGACCAACGTTTGGAAGCACAGGGCGATGCCCACATGTTCGCGCGTCTGGAGCCGCTGGGAGAACGCGCCTTCGCCCTGCACGATGTCCCCGACGCCGGCTTGTGGGAGTTCCGTGGCCGCACTTCCGTACACACCTATACCTCAGCGATGTGCTGGGCAGCCTGCGACCGCCTGTCCAAGATCGCCAACCGCCTGCAACTGCACGAACGCACCACGCATTGGCGCGAACGTGCCGACGCCATTCAACAGCGTGTGCTGGCGCGCGGCTGGAATCCGCTGCGCGGCCATTTCACTGACACCTGGGACGGCCAGCATCTGGATGCCTCGTTGCTGCTGCTGGCCGACATCGGCTTCATCGACGCGATGGACCCGCGCTACGTTGCCACGGTCCACGCCATCGGCCGCGACCTCAAACATGGCAACGCGCTGTTCCGCTATATCGCCCCCGATGACTTCGGCACGCCGGAAACCAGCTTCACCATCTGCACGTTCTGGTACATCGACGCGCTGGCTGCCATCGGCCACCTGGAGGAAGCGCGTCAGATGTTCGAGAACGTCCTGGCACAGCGCAACCACGTCGGCCTGTTGTCAGAAGACCTGGCCTTCAGCGACGGCGAGCAATGGGGGAATTTCCCGCAGACCTACTCACATGTTGGGCTGATCACCGCCGCGATGCGCTTGTCGCGCAACTGGCAGGAGGCCTCGTGAGCCGTTTGGTTGTGGTCTCCAACCGGGTGGCCGTTCCCGGCGAATCCCGCGCTGGTGGTTTGGCTGTGGGCCTGCTGGCAGCACTGCAGGAACGCGGCGGTATGTGGTTCGGCTGGAGCGGGCGCAGCGTGCAGGGCGAAAGCGGCGACATGCACGAGCAGAGTGAAGGCAGCATTCGCTACGTCACGATGGACCTGTCCAAGAAGGATCTGGACAACTACTACAACGGTTTTTCCAACCGCACGTTGTGGCCACTGCTGCACTTCCGGTTGGATCTGGTGGATTACGACCGCAGCAAACGCGAAGGCTATTGGCGGGTCAACGCATTGTTCGCCGACAAGCTCGCGCCACTGTTGCGCGAAGACGACACCGTATGGATTCACGACTACCACCTGATTCCGCTGGCCGCGCTACTGCGCGAACGCGGCGTCGGTTGCCGTATGGGTTTCTTCCTGCATGTGCCGGTGCCGTCGGCTGATCTGATCCAGGCCTTGCCTGACCACAGGGCGCTGTTTTCCACGCTGTATTCCTACGATCTGCTGGGGTTCCAGACGCGGCGCGATGTGGACCGCTTTCAGTCCTATGCCCGCCTGTTCGGCGGCGGCAGGTTGATCGACGCGAACTGGATACAGGCGTCCGATGGCCGCCGCGTGCGCACGTCAGCGTTTCCCATCGGCATCGACACCGCTCACATCGCCCGGCAGGCGCGAACGGCTACCAGCAACAAATCCGTGCGTGCGCTGCGCCAAAGTCTGGAGAACCGCAAGCTCGCCATCGGAGTGGATCGGCTGGATTATTCCAAGGGTCTGCCCGAGCGCTTTCATGGCTTCGAGCACTACCTGCGCCGCTACCCGCAGCAGAAAGGCAACATGACTTACCTGCAGATTGCGCCGGTATCGCGCGGCGGCGTCAATGAGTACCGCAAGCTGCGCCTGGAACTGGAACAGCTGGCCGGCCACATCAACGGCAGCCACGCCGAAGCCGATTGGACGCCACTGCGTTACGTCAACCAGAACTACGCACACAGCACGCTCACCGGCTTCTATCGCGAGGCGGCGGTCGGCTTGGTGACACCGCTGCGCGACGGCATGAACCTGGTCGCCAAGGAATATGTAGCCTCGCAGAATCCTGACAACCCCGGCGTGTTGGTCTTATCGCTGCTGGCCGGCGCAGCGGATGAATTGAAGCAAGCGTTGCTGGTCAACCCACACGACCTGGATGGCGTAGCCGATGCCATCGCCACTGCCGCCAACATGCCCCGCGCCGAACGCATTGAACGCTGGCGGGCCATGTTTGAGCACCTGAGCACACATGACATCAACCGTTGGCGACAGGACTACCTGCAGGCGCTGGAGGACGTGCATTGAGCAGAGCCCGCGCTCACTCCAGGAACCGCCCTCTCTGCTCCGGCGTCGGCAGAAAACAGGTCTCATGCCGCCCAAACCAGCGATAGCGATTGCGCGCCAGCCACCGATAACCCCGATCGCGCAATGCCTTCGGAATCCAGCGCGCCACACCCGCCAACCGCCACACACCGCCCAGGCCGCTGATCACGCGCACGATGGCATCGGTATCGGTATATGCGGCGTCCCCTTTCACCAGCAGGAATGACAAGGGATCGTCCGGGTCCAACCCATGTGCCAGAAGCAAGCGACGCCCCTGTTCGCCCTGCATCGCGGCAAAGCGATAACGCCCCCTGCGATCAAAACGAAGCAGAAATCGCACCCAGCGACTGCACAGCGCGCAGACGCCGTCGAAGACGATTACCGCGCCCTCAGCCTTCATCGGGCAACGGTAGCAGCCAACCTTCGTAGCGAATCAACCGCCCGATCAGCGGCATCGAGACATCTACCAGAAATTCATAACGTCCGGCCTGTTCGCGCTCGCGGCATTGCACCTGCGCGAACCAGCGTGCCGGCAACGGCAGCAGGCCGAACGCCCAGGCCCGCTCAGCGCGCCACAAGATCTGCCCCGCTTCCTCGCGCAGGCCGAAACGGAAGCGCACTGCGCCCAACTGCTCGAACAAGCGCCCGCCGCGCTGCCACAGCCGCGAATGCATGCGCACCGGCCCGAACTGCCGCCTCCACTGTTCGCCGCGTGCCTCAACCTCGAACTCAACGCTCACCGGTACCGAGGACGTCGGCGGCAACCGCGCCAGCCACGCACAGGGAGCCACCAGCCAATGCGTACCCCGCAGCACCTCGCCCTGCCCGCTCCAACGCTGGCGGTGACGTACCGAATGCAATGCCCGCACCTGCGGCGACAGGCGTTCAAACGCCGGGCCCAGCACCTGCGCGAACAACGGCGAGGTCACTGCGCCATCCACACCAGAGTGGCGATGCGGCCGCTGCGGCGATCACGGCGATGCGAGAACCAACGCGCCGGGTCGGCGATGGTGCATAGGTCACCACCGTGAATGTCGGCCGGGTTCATCCCGACTGCCTGCAACCGCTGACGGGCCAGCGCGTACAGATCCACCCGCCAATGCCCGGGCCGGGTAGCGGTGAAGGCCGCTTCCGCCGCGGCCGAATGCGCCAGAAAAGCCTCGCGCACGTCGGTACCGATTTCGTAATGCGCCGGCCCAGCGGCCGGGCCCAGCCAGGCGATGACCGCCTCTGACGGGGCCTGCATCGCGGCCAGTGTTTGCTCCAGCATGCCGTCTGCCAGCCCGCGCCAACCGGCATGAGCGGCCGCCACTTCGCTGCCATCGCGCGCGGCAAACACCACGGGCAGGCAATCGGCGGTCAGGATCGCCAGCACCACGCCGGGAACCGAGGTCACCGCTGCGTCGGCCGTCGGCTCCGCTTCGATGCCCTGCGCCTGCGGCGGCGCATCGAAACGCAGCACGCCCGTACCGTGCACCTGACGCAGCCAATGCGGCGCCGACGGCAAACCCGCCAGACGCTCCAGCTCATCGCGGTTGCGTTGCACCTGCGCCGGGTCATCGCCATCAGCCGCAGTGCGGTTGCCCAGGTTGAAGCTGTCAAATGGCGGTAGCGAGCCGCCAGCACCGTGCCGCTGCGTGGTGAACGCCTGTACGCCTGCCGGCGCGGGCCATTCCGCCATCCACAGCGGCGATGCCGCGCACATCACCAACGGTTCCGGTCACGCTCGGCAAAGGCCTGCGTGTCTTCACGCAGCGCCTTCATCAACGCCAGCAGGTCGGCCGGCGTTGGTGCGGTGTTGCGGATGGATTCGCCGGTGATCGGGTGTACGAACTCCAGCGTCTCGGCATGCAGCGCCTGACGCTTGAAGCTGCGCAGCTGTGCGACCAGCTCATCGCTGGCGCCCTTGGGCAGCTTGAGCGCGCCGCCGTACAGCGGGTCGCCGATGATCGCGTGCTTCAAGTGCGCCATATGCACGCGGATCTGGTGAGTACGGCCGGTTTCAAGGCGGCATTCCAGCGCGGTATGGGCGCGGAAGCGCTCGCGCAGGCGGTAATGGGTGACTGCATCCTTGCCGTCCTCGCGCACGCCCATCTTCAGGCGGTCGCGCGGGTGCCGGTCAATGGCGGCATCTACGCTGCCACCGGACACCATGGCCCCAACCACCACGGCCAGGTACTGGCGGTGCACTTCACGCGCGGACAGCTGCTCGACCAGCGCGGTCTGCGCCTGCACGGTACGGGCCACGACCATCACGCCGCTGGTGTCCTTGTCCAGGCGGTGGACCACGCCGGCGCGCGGCACTTTGGCCATCTCCGCGTCGCGGAACAGCAGCGCATTGACCAGGGTACCGGTCGGATTGCCGGCGCCCGGGTGGACCACCAGGCCAGCCGGCTTGTCGATCACGAAGACGTGCTCGTCCTCATAGAGGATGGACAGCGGGATATCCTCCGGCTGCGCGGTGGTCTCCACTTCCAGCACCACGTTCAGGGTGGCCACTTCGCCGCCACGGACCGGATCGCGCGGCCGCGCGGGCTCGCCGTCCAGCAGCACCGCGCCGGTCTTGATCCACTCGGTCAGCCGCGAGCGCGAAAATTCAGGGAAAAGCTCGGCCAGCACCGCATCAAAGCGGCGGCCAGCGGCCGAATCGGGGACCTGCGCCTGGCGCAGGTTGGAGGAGGCGTTTTCGGACATGTTTAGACCAACGGAGACGAAATTGGGGGTCCTGACGGCAACAGTCAGTCGCAGGACAGGCCACTAGGCTATCATCGCCCCTTCGTATTCCTGCCGCGTCCTGCCCTGAACCCATGATCCGACGCTCTTCGCTGCTGTCCGCGCCCGTCCGCCTCACCGCCCTGCTGCTGGTTCTGGTTTTCGCCGCCACAGGCTGCCACCGCGGCGATAAGAAGAAGGACGCCGACGAAGGCGCCCCGGTTGAGCAGCTCTTCGAGAAGAGCCACAAGCTCATGGAAGGCGGCAACTGGTCCGGCGCCGAAAACAGTTTCAAACGCCTGATTGCGCAGTATCCGTACGGCCCGTACACCGAGCAGGCGATGATCGAAAGCGCCTACGCCCAGTACAAGGCTGGCAAGAACGACGACGCGGTCTCCAGCGTTGATCGCTTCATCCGCACCTACCCGACCCACCGCAATATCGCCTACATGTACTACCTGCGCGGCCTGGCCAACGGCAACCGCGACACGGTATTCCTGCGCCGCGTGTGGTCGCTGGACGCCAGCCGTCGTGATCTGTCCACCCCGCGCCAGGCCTACGCCGACTTCAACATCGTCGCCGACCGCTACCCGAACAGCCGCTACGCCGCCGACGCGCGCCAGCGCATGGTCGAACTGCGCGACGTGTTTGCCCAGCACGAGCTGGACGACGGCCTGTACTACGCCCGCCGTGGCGCCTGGGTGTCGGCCGCCGGCCGCGCCAACTACCTGCTGGAAACCTACCCGCAGAGCGCCTTCCAGTACGACGCCGTAGCGCTGCTGGGCGAGGCCTACACCCACCTGGGCAACAAGACCCTGGCCGATGACGCCCGCCGCGTGCTTGAGCTGAACCAGCCCCAGCACCCCTGGCTGGCCGGCAACTGGCCGAAGTACCCGTGGATGATCCGCAAGCTCAACCCGTTTGCTGGCGAAAAGTCGGTGGCCACTGGCCAGCGCAATGCCACGATGAGCAAATAAGCTCAGCGCTCCCGCAACGGACACAAGAAAGGGGCCTCACGGCCCCTTTTCTTTGGCTCTTCCCCCCTCGGATGGGCGAAGAGCCTTTTTCTTTGGATCACTGAGTCCGGCTGGGCTGATCCGCCCGCAGGCCAAAAGCCCGAGATGCGTGGCCCCTTCCGGGGCA
Source organism: Stenotrophomonas sp. Iso1 (assembly GCF_027497995.1). GTDB lineage: Bacteria > Pseudomonadota > Gammaproteobacteria > Xanthomonadales > Xanthomonadaceae > Stenotrophomonas. The sequence goes on from NZ_JAODBT010000003.1 coordinate 55,320, forward strand.
AGTTTCCCCGCCCTTTTCCCCCATGCCGGGCGAAGGGACGCGGATTGCGAGCCACTGGCTCGGCATGACTGAACGCGCTGCGCTGCGCGAGGTGGGGACCCGGAGCGTGCGCCCCAAAAGGGCGGATGACAGCGCTTTGCGGCTTCCAGAGCGCTCCTACCGCTTGAGCACGCCCCAGGGGCCATCAGCCGCTCAACGTTACCTCACCCCCGATAACCATTACTGATCGGATACCGGCGCTCACGTCCAAAGGCCCGGCGCGACACCTTGGGCCCCGGCGCAGCCTGGTGGCGCTTCCATTCGCTGATACGCACCAGCCGCAGCACGCGATCCACCACGTCCGTCGCATAGCCGGCAGCCAGGATGTCCTCACGCGACTGTTCCTGGTCGATGTAGCGGTACAGGATGCCGTCCAGCACATCGTAGGCTGGCAGCGAATCCTGGTCGGTCTGGTTCTCGCGCAATTCGGCCGAGGGCGCCCGTGAAATTACCGCCGGCGGAATCACCGGCGCACCACCCACCGTATTGCGCCACTTGGACAGGCCATAGACCTCGGTCTTGTAGAGGTCCTTCAACGGCGCATAGCCACCGCACATATCGCCGTAGATGGTTGCGTAACCAACCGCGTATTCGCTCTTGTTGCCGGTAGTCAGCAGCAGGCCACCCAGCTTGTTCGACAGCGCCATCAGGATCACACCGCGACTGCGGGACTGCAGGTTTTCCTCGGTGACGTCGGCCGCCTGGCCTTCAAACATCCCCGACAGCGACTGCATCAATCCCTGGAACGCCGGCTCGATCGGCACGGTGTCCAGCTTCACGCCCAGCGCGCGGCATTGCTCCACTGCCAGATCATTGGACAAATCGGCCGTGTAGCGCGACGGCAGGCTCACTGCGCGGACGTTTTCCGCGCCCAGCGCATCCACTGCCAGCGCCAATACCAGCGCCGAATCGATACCGCCGGACAGACCCAGCCATACCGTGCTGAAGCCATTCTTGCGGCAGTAGTCCTGGATGCCACGGGTCACCGCGCGCCAGGCCAGCGCATCCATGCTCTCGTCGCCATCGTCGATCCAGCGCAACGGCGTGAAGCTGCGCGCAGCCACGTTGTATTCGACAAGCAGCATTTCCTCGGCAAATGCCACTGCCGCCGGATGCACCGTGCCGTCGCCGTCAGCCACCACCGATGCGCCATCGAACACCAGCGCATCCTGGCCACCCACGGTATTGAGATAGGCGATACCCACCCCGCCCTCGGCGCAACGTTCAGCCAGCAACGCATCGCGTTGGGCGTGCTTGCCACGCTCGTACGGCGAGGCATTGGGCACCAACAGCAGCTCGGCGCCGGCCTGGATGCTGCCCATCATCGGCTCAGAGAACCAAAGGTCTTCGCAGATCACCAACCCCACCTGCACGCCATTGACCTCGAACACGCAGTTGCCCCCGTCCGGGTCCACATCGAAGTAGCGCCGCTCGTCGAAGACCGCGTAGTTGGGCAGCTCGCGCTTGCGGTAGGTGGTGGCGACCGCACCATCGCGCAGCACGCTGGCGGCGTTGTAGACCACCGCCCCGGCGCTCTGCGGCCAGCCCACAACAGCGACGATGCCCTGCGTTTCGGCAGCGATGCGGCCCAACGCCTGCTCGCAATCGCGCAGGAACCCCGGGCGCAGCAGCAGGTCTTCTGGCGGATAACCGCTGATGGCCAGTTCCGGGAACACCACGACATCGGCGCCGTACTCATCGCGCGCCTCCTGCATCAGCTCAATGATGCGGCCGGTATTGCCAGCCACGTCTCCCACCGGGAAATCGAACTGGGCCATGGCGATGCGTAGCGATTGGGACATATCAACAACCTTCTGCTTGGCCCACGCACCCGGCGGGGGCTGGATTGACCGACATTTCGCGGAGGATGCTTTCGCAGACCGCGGCGGCATGCTTCAGGGCTTCATTATTCCAGAAGCGCAGCACGCGGTAGCCCCTGTCCCTCAGGAAGGCTTCACGTCTCGGGTCGTTGGGATCGGTTGCGTGCTGGCTGCCGTCCAGCTCGATGATCAATTTGTGCTCCAGGCAGATGAAATCGACGACGTAAGGTCCGACAGGATGTTGCCGACGGAACTTACCTCCCCGCAAACGGCGGTCGCGCAGGTAGTACCAGAGACGCCGCTCAGCATCGGTCATGCGCAGACGCAGGGCTTTGGCGGTGCCTGTCTTGTTTCCCTTGCGCATGGTTCGCTCCCTCTTATTGAAGAGAGAGACGATTGCTTGCTATCGGCGCAGGGGGGAATCGGTGATTTCAGTGTGTATTGCTCGGAAAGCTGCCCTCACCCCTACCCCTCTCCCGCAGGCGGGAGAGGGGACAGCAAAGCGCAAGCGCTGCAGCCTTCGTACTGTCTGCTTTGATAGATTTGCCTTTGCCTTTGCTTTTGCTTTTGCCTTTGCCTTTGCTTTTGCCTTTGCTTTTGCCTTTGCTTTTGCCTTTGCTTTTGCCTTTGCCTTTGCCTTTGGCCTTGGCTTTGGCTTTGGCTGTTGCTTTAGCCGTTTCAATAGCCGTTGCCCTGGCTGTTGCTCTTGGCTGTTGCTCTGCCTATTGCACTAGCTGCTACCCGGGCCTACTGCCATGCACGCTGCTCTGGCCGTTGCCCTCGCCGCTGCTCTGGCTGTTGCCCTGGCCGTTGCTCTGGCTGTTGCCTTGGCATGGCTTTAGCTTTCCCCTCTCCCGCCTGCGGGAGAGGGGAAGGGGTGAGGGCAAGCCCTTGCCTTTAAAAAGCCAAACAAAAAGGCCGCCCAAAGGGCGGCCTTCTCAAACCAACGTCGCAACTGAGTCTTACTTGACCAGCGCGGCGATGGCGGCACCCAGGTCGCCCGGCGAACGGACGGTCTTGACGCCTGCAGCTTCCATCGCTGCAAACTTGCCTTCAGCAGTGCCCTTGCCGCCCGATGCGATCGCACCGGCGTGGCCCATGCGCTTGCCAGCCGGAGCCGACGCGCCAGCGATGAAGCCGACAACCGGCTTCTTCACGAACTGCTTGATGTACTCAGCGCCGGCTTCCTCAGCGTCGCCGCCGATTTCGCCAACCATGATGATGCCTTCGGTCTGCGGGTCTTCGTTGAACAGCTTCAGGCAGTCGACGAAGTTCAGGCCGTTGATCGGATCACCACCGATACCGATGCAGGTGGACTGGCCCAGGCCGACTTCCGTGGTCTGCTTGACCGCTTCATAGGTCAGGGTGCCCGAACGCGACACGATGCCGATCTTGCCCGGCATGTGGATGTGGCCCGGCATGATGCCGATCTTGCACTCGCCCGGGGTGATCACGCCGGGGCAGTTCGGCCCAATCAGCACGGTGTCCGGATGCGAACGGGTCAGCACGTTCTTGACGCGCAGCATGTCCAGCACCGGAATGCCTTCGGTGATGCAGACGATGACCTTGATGCCGGCAGCTGCGGCTTCCAGGATTGCGTCGGCAGCAAATGCCGGCGGCACGTAGATGACCGAGGCATCAGCGCCGGTGCTCTGCACGGCATCAGCGACGGTGTTGAACACCGGCAGGTCAATGTGGATGGTGCCACCCTTGCCCGGGGTCACGCCGCCGACAACCTGGGTGCCGTACTCGATCATCTGAGTGGCGTGGAAGGTGCCCTGCTGGCCGGTGAAGCCCTGCACGATCACCTTGGTGTTCTTGTTGATCAAAACGCTCATGGGGTATTTCCTTCGGTGTCGTGGATCAGGCGGCGGCTTTGACAGCAGCGACGACCTTCTTGGCACCGTCGTTGATGTTGTCTGCCGGGATGATGGCCATGCCGCTGTCACGCAGCAGCTGCTTGCCTTCTTCCACGTTGGTGCCTTCCAGGCGCACCACGACCGGAACCTTGACGCCCACTTCCTTGACCGCAGCAATGATGCCTTCCGCGATCATGTCGCAGCGGACGATGCCGCCGAAGATGTTGACGAAGATGCCTTCGACCTTGTCCGAGGACAGGATGAGCTTGAACGCTTCAATGACGCGCTGCTTGTTCGCACCGCCGCCCACGTCCAGGAAGTTCGCCGGCTCGCCGCCGTTGAGCTTGATGACGTCCATGGTGGCCATGGCCAGGCCTGCGCCGTTGACCATGCAGCCGATGTTGCCGTCCATGGTGACGTAGTTGATGTCCATCTCCGAGGCCAGCACTTCGGTCTCGTCTTCCTGGGTCTTGTCGCGCATGGCAACCAGCGCCTTCTGACGGAACGCGGCGTTGTCGTCGCTGTCGAACTTGCCGTCCAGCGCGTACAGGTTGCCGTCGTCCAGGATGGCCAGCGGGTTGATTTCAACCAGCGCCAGGTCCTTTTCGTTGAACAGGCGGTACAGGTTCACCATGATGTTGGCGAACTGGCCGGCCTGCTTGGCGGTCAGGCCCAGCTTGAAGCCGAAATCACGGCCGTGGTAACCCTGCACGCCTTCAACGAAGTCGACGTTGAGCGAGTGGATCAGCTCCGGGGTTTCAGCGGCAACCTGCTCGATCTCCACGCCGCCTTCCGAAGAAGCGATGTAGGTGATGGTCTTGGTGCCACGGTCAACCAGCACCGACAGATACAGCTCCTTGACGATCTCACCGGCCGTGGTCACCAGCACCAGGTTGACCGGCAGCTCGACGCCTGCGGTCTGGTAGGTCGCCATCTTGGTGCCGAGCATCTTGGCCGCAGCGGCCTTCACGTCGTCGGTGGTCTTGCAGAACTTGACGCCGCCTGCCTTGCCGCGACCGCCAGCATGGATCTGCGCCTTGACCATCCAGGGGCCCTGGCCCAGCGACTGGGCAGCGGTAACCGCTTCGTCCGCAGTAGCCGCGACCTTGCCGGCCGGGACGGGAATGCCGTACTCGGCAAGCAGTTGTTTTGACTGGTATTCGTGGAAATTCATGCGTCACCGTGGGAATAGGAACGACCGCACGCATCTCCTCGGGCCCCGGCTGGGGCGCCAGCATGGACCGCGGCGGGCCCACTATTGTGGCTGAGCCGGCCGCAGCACGCAAAGAAGTCTGTACAAATGGCCAAGACCGGCACGTTTTTTGACGTTTTTTCAGCAACTTGCCAACTCGGCCGGTCGCCGGCTCGCGTGTCGTGCGCGAGCCGGCGCGCACCTATACTTCCCTGATTCGCCCTGGATAGGAGTCCGGCTTGGCCCCCAGCCCTTCGCTCATCGACCGGATCGAATCGATCCCCCGGCGCGAGCTGTACTTCTTCGCTCTGTACCGGGTGCTGGTGGCCTCCCTGCTCTGCGCCCTGGTGTTCGGCCCGCTGACACCGCTGGTGGGCGAAGCACACCACCCCTTGCTGGCGGCGACGGTCTCGATCGGTTACCTGATCCTCGCCGCCGCGTTGCTGCTGTGGGGCCGCAACGAGCGGTGGCTGCAGGCCATCGTGTTCTGGAGCGTGATGGTCGACATCGTGGCCGCCACCCTGCTCAGCCACGCGCTGCCGGGAGCGAGCGCCGGCATTTCGATGTCACTGCTGTTCAACATCGCAGCAGCCAGTCTGTTGCTGCCGCTGTCGCGCGCATTGCTGGTGGCCTTGCTCGCCGGCATCGCCAACGTCGCCGAGTTCCTCTGGGCCTCGTTCGAGGCCATCGACGCAACCCGCACGGTGGCCGAGCTGGCGATGTTCGTCACCAGCTACCTCGCCCTGGCCTTCATCTGCTATCAGATCGGCAACCGCACCCGCCGCACCCAGCAGTTGGCCGACCAACGCGGCGCCGAAGTGGCCAACCTGGTCGAGGTCAACGAACTGATCATCCGCCGCATGCGCACCGGCGTACTCGTGGTGGACATCAACGGCCGCATCACCCTGGCCAACGAAGCCGCCACCGCATTATTGGGTGACATGGAAGGCACCCTGGCGGCCGAACGCAGCACGCTGGCATCGGCATCGCCCGAGCTCGCACGCCGCCTGCAACGTTGGCGCAACGGCTCGCATGAAGAACAACAACCGCTGCAACTGGCACCGGAACAAGTGGAAGTGCTGCCGCGTTTTGCACGGCTGCTGGCCGACAGCGACATGACACTGGTGTTTCTGGACGACACCACGGTGGTGTCCAAGCGCGCGGAGTCGTTGACGCTTTCCACCCTGGGCCGGTTCTCGGCCAGCCTCGCCCACGAAATCCGCAACCCGTTGGCGGCAATCAACTACGCCACTCAGCTACTGGAAGAATCCGAAGACATCGGCGATGCCGACCGCCGACTGCTGAAAATCATTCACCAGCAATGCCAACGCACCAACGGCATCGTCGAAAGTGTGCTGGCACTGGCCAGACGCGAACGCGCCAACCCCGAAAATCTGGACCTGGCCGCCTTCGTGCGCCGCTTCGTGATTGAACACAAGCAAACGCTGTCTTCAGATACCGACAGTCTGGAAGTGATGATCCAGGAATCCTCGGTGCCGGCGATGATGGACCCACGTCACCTTCATCAGGTGCTCACCGCGCTGGTCCACAATGCGCTCAAGTACGGTCGTACTGCCGACGAGCCTGCGCGAGTGCGCATCCGCGTCGCGTCGGCCGAACGTCATGCCGTCATCGACATCATGGATCGCGGCCCGGGCATCGCCGACGGTGTCGCCGCGCAGCTGTTTCGCCCCTTCTACACCACCTCCGAACACGGCACCGGGCTGGGCCTGTATATCGCCCGCGAACTGTGTCGCGCCAATCAGGCACAACTGGACTATGTTTCGATCCCGGCCGGCGGTGCCTGCTTCCGCCTCACGCTCTCCACTGCCCAATCCACCTTCACTCGCGCCCTTTGATGCCCGCCTCTACGGCGGTCGGTTTGGAGCTCGGGGTATTCCTCGGCTATCGTTTTGTCCATGAATGCAACACACAGCGCCCTGATCGTCGATGACGAACGCGACATCCGTGAGCTTCTGGTTCTGACACTCGGGCGAATGGGCCTGCGCATCAGTACCGCAGCCAACTTGGCCGAAGCGCGGGAATTGCTGGCCAGCAACCCCTTTGACCTGTGCCTGACCGACATGCGCCTGCCCGACGGCAACGGCATTGAGCTGGTCACCGAAATCGCCCGCGACCATCCACGCACGCCAGTGGCCATGATCACCGCCTTTGGCAGCATGGATCTGGCCGTGGAGGCACTGAAAGCCGGCGCCTTCGACTTTGTCAGCAAGCCCGTGGACATCAACGTTCTGCGCGGCTTGGTGCGGCATGCGCTCGAACTGAACAACACATCCCGCGCCCCGCAAGCGCCACCGCAGGACAGCGCCACCCGCCTGCTCGGGGGCTCGGTCGCCATGGACGAACTGCGCACCACCATCGCCAAGGTCGCCCGCAGCCAGGCGCCGGTTTACATCCTGGGCGAATCCGGCGTGGGCAAGGAACTGGTCGCACGCACCATCCACGACCAGGGAGCCCGCGCCAACGGCCCGTTCATTCCGGTCAACTGCGGTGCCATCCCGGGCGAGTTGATGGAGAGCGAGTTCTTCGGCCACCGCAAAGGCAGCTTCACGGGCGCCCATGCTGACAAGCCGGGGCTGTTCCAGGCCGCAAATGGAGGCACGCTATTCCTGGACGAAGTCGCCGAGTTGCCGTTGCAGATGCAGGTCAAGCTGCTGCGCGCCATCCAGGAGAAATCCATCCGCCCGGTCGGTGCGTCCGCCGAAGTGCCGGTGGACGTGCGCATCCTGTCGGCCACCCACAAAGACCTGGGCACGCTGATACAAGACGGGCGCTTCCGCCACGACCTGTACTACCGCATCAACGTCATCGAACTGCGGGTGCCGCCGCTGCGGGAACGCCGTGGCGACCTGCCGCTACTGGCCACCACCATTCTCAACCGGCTCGCTCAGGGCCAAGGCCAGCAACCGCCACAACTCGCCCCCTCGGCGCTGGACGCACTGGCCGGCTATGCCTTCCCGGGCAACGTGCGCGAGTTGGAAAACATCCTCGAACGCGCCCTCGCCCTGGCTGACGATGACAACATCGGCGCCAGCGACCTGCGTTTACCCCAGCCCGTCAGTAGTACCCGCGCAGAACCGCCGGTCATCGCCAGCAGCGCATCGGCGGTCGAAGAAGACATCGAAGATATCGACAACGGCAACGGCGCCCTGCCCTCGTACATCGAGCAGATGGAGCGCGCCGCCATCCAGAAAGCGCTGGAAGAGAACCGCTGGAACAAGACCAAGACCGCTGTCCAGCTCGGCATCACCTTCCGCGCCCTGCGCTACAAGCTCAAAAAGCTGGGAATGGAATAGCGGCGCAGAACACCCTCATCCGGCGCTGCGCGCCACCTTCTCCCGCATGCGGGAGAAGGAATCACCGCAAGCCGACACCCTACGCACCACCATGACAAAAGCCCCTCTCCCGTTCACGGGAGAGGGGTTGGCGTGAGGGCGCTTTGTTTTTTGCCAGCGCCGCTCGGCACTACAGCGATAAAACCCGCATCAATCCTTGGTCACACGATTGATCTCGGCCAGGCTGGTAGTACCCGCAGCCGCCTTCACCAATGCCGACTGCCGCAGGTCATTCACCCCGACCTTCTGCGCCGCCTCGGCGATATCCATCGCGTTGCCGCCTTCCAGCACGATGGCTGCGATCTCATCGGTCATCGGCATCACCTGATAGATACCGGTACGTCCCTTGTAGCCCTCGGTGCATTCATCGCAACCGACCGGCTCAAACAGCTGGATGCCGCGATCAATCTGCTCCGCGGTGAAACCTTCCGCCAACAGCGCGTTCTCCGGCAACTGCTGCGGACGCTTGCAGTTGCTGCACAAACGGCGTGCCAATCGCTGCGCGATAACCAACGTCACAGACGAAGTGATGTTGTACGGCGCGATGCCCATGTTCATCAGACGCGCGATGGTCTGCGGCGCATCATTGGTATGCAGCGTGGACAGCACCATGTGACCGGTCTGCGCAGCCTTGATCGCGATTTCCGCGGTCTCAAGGTCACGGATTTCGCCGACCATGATGATGTCCGGATCCTGTCGCAGGAACGAACGCAGCGCCGCCGCAAAGGTCATGCCACGCTTGTTGTTCTGCTGCACCTGATTGACGCCGGGCAAACGGATTTCCACCGGATCTTCGGCGGTGGAAATATTGCGCGTGTCATCGTTGAGGATGCCCAACGCGGTATACAGCGACACCGTTTTACCCGAGCCGGTCGGGCCAGTGACCAGCACCATGCCGTAGGGCTTGTGGATGGCATCGAGGAACAACTTCTGCTGATCCGGCTCATAGCCGAGCTTGTCGATACCCAGCTTGGCGGCACTGCCGTCCAGGATACGCAGCACGGTCTTTTCGCCGAACAAGGTCGGCAGCGTGCTGACGCGGAAGTCGATCTGTTTGCTCTTGGACAGGTTGAGTTTGATGCGCCCATCCTGCGGCACGCGCTTTTCTGCGATATCCAGCTGCGCCATCACCTTCAGGCGCGCCGCGATACGCTGGTTCAACTTCACCGGCGCTTTGGCCACGGTCTTGAGCAGACCATCGATGCGGAAGCGCACACGGTAATCGTCTTCGTACGGCTCGAAATGGATATCCGAAGCGCCCTTGCGGATCGCATCCACCAGCACCTTGTTGACGAACTTGACCACCGGCGTGTCGTCGCCTTTGGCGTCGATACCCGAGTCGCCACCGCCGGACATATCCTCATCACCGGCACTGACATCCAGGTCGCCCACGTCGTCATCGTCGCCACCCAGCGCGCCGCCAATGCTGTCATTGCTCGCCAGCCACAGGTCCAGCGTGCGCCGGATCTGGTCTTCATCAACCAGAATCGGCTCGACCACCAGATTGGTGTGGAACTTGATCTCATCCAGCGGCTGCGTCGGGTTGTAGGTGCCCACAAACAACTTGCCGCCGCGCTTGAACAGCGGAAGCACCTGATGCTTGCGCAGCAGCTCCTCGCTGACCAGCTTCATCGCATTCTGGTTGGCGTCGAACACCGACACATCCAACAGCGGCATGCCGAATTCCATTGCATTGGCAGCAGCCATGTTCGCCGCAGAAACCAGCTTCTTGTCGGACAGCCACTGCGCCAACGGCACCTTGGCGTCCCCGGCCTGCGTCATCGCCGTACGGGCAACCGCCTCATCCAGCGCCCCGTCCTGAACCAGACGACGGGCAATCCCGGTGATGCCAACCAGATTGGCGGTGATGGCGGTATTCATGATTTCCCCTGGGCCGGACGGTAGCCCGGTGATTGTACGCACGGCTGCAGGCACATGTAGAGCCGAGCCATGCTCGGCTGGGATTCATCCCCAATCAGCCGCCAAAAGCCACTACGGCTTAAGACTGCAATTTCCCGCATCCATATCGCAACTAACACTTTGAACACCCGGAATTTTAGGTGTAGCGGAGATACTCACACCGATGACCGTTGCCGTATCTGCACTTTCACACGCACTCTGTGGTGCTGCATCCGGCACACCCTCGTCATAAAGCCTTGCCAAAGAAAAACGGGAGTAATTGATCATTTCCGCAAGGCAAGCGCTTTCCGCAGCCTTGACGCGGTATTGATTGTAGGAGGGAAGGGCAATGCTAGCCAACACTCCAATAATCGCTACAACGATCATCAGTTCGATTAACGTAAAACCTTCTAAATGGCGCCGCATCCTCTCCCCCTAAAAATCGCTACCTAACTCACATCGACCCAAGCAAGTGTCGCGCCAACTTCTTCGGGCATAACTTAATTACCGTCCACACAGCCACTCACCTCAACGGGATTCAAATACAACGGCGCAACGGATCATCATCAATCGCCAATCTGCAAAAAAAACAAGCCCTGCATATGCAGGGCTTGCCAGAAAAAGCGACGGATGCACCAAACAAAACACATCCGATTTCACCACCCGCTAATTACGGAGGAGTGGTGGTGGTGCAGGTGCCGGACTCCAAGCTGCAAACGGTGGTTGCAGCTGCGCGACCTGGCTCCTTGGGAACGAAGGTTGAAGCAGCAGCAGCAGCAACCTCATTGCCAGTGACATGCCCGGTGTGGCTACCGCTCACCGTCATACAAGCACCGGCAGTACCCGGCACCGGCAAAGTCATTTCCGAGTGATTTGCTGCAATCCAAGCATTAGCCCAAGCCTTTGCTTCGCCTGCGCATGAATTTTCAGCCGCCTTGACGCGGTAGTTGTTATACGCCGGCAGCGCGATGGCGGCCAGGATGGCGATGATCGCAACCACGATCATCAGTTCGATCAGGGTAAAGCCCTGTTGCTTCTTCATGAGTACATCCCCTAGAGGTTTGGATTGTGGGCATGGTTGCAGGCGCATGCCTGCTCGCATGGGGTTACAAAGCAGGTTGCGTGCCAACTGCTCAACACTCCCCTACTCCCCGGCGCAATGATGGCAGCATCGATAAAGAAGGGAAGCCCCAATAGTGCAATTCAGGAACAGCGCCACAGGCTGACCTCCCGCGTCACTTTGTGACGCAATCATTTGCAATGGACTGCGACCGGATTACACCGACCTTATGTGCGTGGCTGCAAGGTGTCGGCCCGCATCACATCTATTGGAAGAATGTTTGCCATAGAGCATGCCCCGTCCATGCAATAGCGGCTGGGATATCTGCAATTGCAGCTGCTCTGCGACCGGCGCCTTCAACGGCTTCGCGGCGGACGCCGCTCCTATACACGCTTGCTGTGTGCGGGCCGTCCGGTGGTCGGAGCTTCCCGGACAGTCGTCCATCGACACCCGGACGGAGGGAAGCGGCACCCCTATATGGTGCGGACGGGGCACGGATGTGACCGGTGCCGCCAAAGCCCATTGCCAGACTGTGCCTACGACCGCCTGACCAGCTACCATGCGGCTGTTGTCTGGCCTGGGGATGGCTGGACGGGGAGAGAAATGATGGCTGTTACCCGCAACGCGATCAGTAAAGAGACGGCTGGGCGTAGCACCAGTCAGATGCAGCCGTTTGTCTGGGAGGGAACAGACAAGCGTGGCGTAAAAATGAAGGGCGAACAGGACGCCAAGAACGTCAATCTACTCAGGGCCGAGCTGCGCCGCTTGGGCATCACGCCTACCGTAGTCAAGCCAAAGCCCAAGCCGCTGTTCGGCTCCGCCGGCAGCCCGGTCAAACCCAAGGACATCGCCTTCTTCAGCCGCCAGATGGCAACGATGATGAAATCCGGCGTGCCTATCGTCAGCTCGCTGGAAATCATTGGCAGCGGCCATAAGAATCCGCGCATGGCCAAGCTGGTGGGTACGATTCGTGCCGATCTGGAAGGGGGCTCGTCGCTGCACGAGGCCATCAGCAAGCACCCCGTGCAGTTTGATGAGCTGTATCGCAACCTGGTCAAGGCCGGCGAAGGCGCTGGCGTACTGGAAACGGTGCTGGAAACCATCGCCAACTACCAGGAAAACCTTGAGACGCTGAAGGGCAAGATCAAGAAGGCTTTGTTCTACCCCGCCATGGTGATCGCAGTGGCGCTGATGGTCAGCTCGGTATTGCTGATCTGGGTGGTGCCGCAGTTCGAGGACATTTTTAAGAGCTTTGGCACTGACCTGCCGGTATTTACCCAAATGATCGTAACTGCATCGCGCTTCATGGTTGGCTGGTGGTGGGCGATTCTGTTGGCGGTCATCGGCGTAGTTGGCGGCTCCATTTTTGCCTACAAACGGACACCAAAGATGCAGCACATGATGGATCACGTGATCCTCAAAGTGCCAATCATTGGTCAGATCATGCACAACAGCTCCATCGCTCGCTTTGCCCGCACCACAGCGGTGACATTCAAAGCGGGCGTGCCACTGGTGGAAGCACTTGGCATCGTCGCTGGTGCGACCGGCAACAAGGTCTATGAAGAATCGGTCCTTCGTATGCGGGACGATGTCTCGGTTGGCTACCCCGTCAACATGGCCATGAAGCAGGTGAATCTGTTTCCACATATGGTTGTGCAGATGACCGCCATCGGCGAAGAGGCTGGTGCCCTAGATACGATGCTGTTCAAGGTGGCCGAGTACTTCGAGCAGGAAGTGAACAACGCAGTGGATGCGCTCACCAGCCTGCTCGAACCGCTGATCATGGTGTTCATCGGCGTGGTCGTCGGCAGCATGGTGGTGGGCATGTACCTGCCGATCTTCAAGCTCGCCTCAACTGTTGGATAATTAACGCATGGCATTTCTCGACCAGCATCCCGGTCTGGGCTATCCCGCCGCAGTCGGACTGGGACTGCTGATTGGCAGCTTCCTCAACGTGGTGATCCTGCGCTTGCCCAAGCGCATGGAGTGGCAATGGAAGCGCGATGCGCGCGAGATCCTCGGTGAGCCGGACATCTATGAACCGCCGCCCCCGGGGATTGTGGTCGAGCCGTCGCACTGCCCGCACTGCAAGCACAAGCTGAGCTGGTACGAGAACATCCCGCTGTTCAGCTGGTTGATCCAGCGCGGCAAGTGCCGGCATTGCCAGGCGCCGATCTCGCTGCAATACCCACTGGTAGAGCTGGTCACCGCACTCATGGTGCTGGCCAGCGTGTGGCAATTCGGTTTCGGCTGGCAGGGCTTTGGCGCGATTGTGCTGAGCTGCTTCCTGGTGGCCTTGTCTGGCATCGACCTGCGCACCCAATTGCTACCCGACCAGCTCACCTTGCCGCTGATGTGGCTGGGCCTGATCGGCAGCATGGACAACCTGTACATGCCGGCCAAGCCGGCATTGATCGGCGCGGCCGTTGGCTATCTATCACTCTGGACGGTGTGGTGGCTGTTCAAGCAGCTCACCGGCAAGGAAGGCATGGGCCACGGCGACTTCAAGCTGCTGGCGGCGCTTGGTGCGTGGTGCGGCTTGAAGGGCATCCTGCCGATCATTCTGCTGTCCTCGCTGGTCGGCGCCATCATCGGCTCGATCTGGCTGTACTCACGCGGCCGCGACCGTGCCACGCCCATTCCGTTCGGGCCGTATCTGGCGATTGCCGGCTGGCTGGTCTTCATGTGGGGCGACCCGATGATTGATGGCTACAAGCGGATAGCAGGTTTTTAGCACCAAGCCTTGAAACGGCGATGTAGGCTGCAATGCCTATGAGGTCAGCCTTCGCCCAAAGCGTCGAAGGCCGCCCATTTACAGCAGCTGCCCCTGCACTGCGGGGCAGTTGTAGGGCCAGCCTTGCAGCCATCGCCCAAGACCGCACAAAGCGCCGCTTCCTTGCAAAATGAAATGTGGAGCTGATCCATGAGCGATTTCATCGTCGGCCTGACCGGCGGCATTGCCTCCGGCAAGAGCGAGGTCAGCCGTCGCTTTGAGGCACTCGGAATTGTCGTGGCCGATGCCGATATCGCAGCGCGCGAAGTCGTCGCCCAGGGCAGCCCCGTACTTGCAGAGATCGCACAGCGGTTTGGCGCCGACATCCTGCTGGCTGATGGCAACCTGGACCGCGTCCGGTTGCGCCAGCACATCTTTGCCAACACCGAAGAACGACGAGCGCTGGAGGCCATCACTCACCCTGCCATCCGCGCCCGTGTGCGTGAGATTTGCAGCGCGGCTGAAAGCCCTTATGCGATTGCAGCGATTCCCCTGCTGACCGAAGTCGGCGGGCGCGCAGCCTACGATTGGCTGGATCGCATCCTCGTGGTGGACGCGCCCGAGGCCGTCCAACATGCACGCCTGCTACGTCGAGACAATATTGATGCTGCGCTTGCGGATCGCATGATCCTGGCGCAGGCCAGTCGTGCGCAGCGTCTGGCCTTGGCTGATGACGTGGTCGTCAACAATTCAGATCCGAACGCATTGGATGCCGAAGTATCGCGACTGCACACTCGCTATTTGACACTGGCCTGCTCTCTAAAGCACCGCCCCCGCGCGCAAGCTCCAAGGTAATCCCGGTCTCCCGCGCGATCCGTATCGAAGATGCCAGTACAACTCTCGTAAATCGCAAATTTAAGCACTGCTCGCTTGATCAACAATGTGAATTGTTTTTCTATGATCAAGGCGCAATTCAGAGAACCCGCGCCAAGTTCATACATACCAAGGAAGACAGATGAAAGAACTGAACATAGCCGAAATTAAGACCGTATCTGGCGGCGTCGAGCAGTGCCCAGCCCCATGGGGAAACAGTCGGCTGACCACATCCCCCGGCACGATCAAAACCAAGGGCTCTAATCCATTTGCTCCCGGCAGTGGCGGCGGAATTCCTTACGTAAAATACCAAGAAATTTAAGTAGCCCAGGCCCGCTCATTTTTGAGCGGGCCTGCTCCGATGCCGATGATGAAGAATCTACATTGCTTCAAACCTCAGCGTCGCAACTACACCACGTTCAGCTCCGGGATGGATCTCTGCAGTCCATCCATACAAAACACATAATCGACTGACGATAGACAGACCTATCCCCCCCCCTTGCGAATGCCCGGCATACGTTCCGCGATAACCGCGCTGAAACAGACTGGCGGCATCCTTCTCACTCAAACCGGGACCGGTATCGATCACCTCCACCGCGCCAGCGCCCACGCGCACCAACACGCGGCCTTCCTGCGAGTACTTGACCGCGTTGCCGATCAGATTACCCAGCGCGACCGATAGCGCCGCTTCCGGCGCATCGACGACCAGATCCCGCTCGCCCTCAAGCTCCAGCTCCAGCGGCTTGCCACCCAACTGCGCGCGATGTGCATCTAGCAGTTGCTCAGCCACACGCGCCACGTTACTACTGCCATGCCCCCGCTCATTGCGTGACAACAACAGCAACGAGCCAATCAAGTCACTACACTGCTGTTCGGCACGTTGGATCCGCTGCAAACGTTGCAACACTTTCTCATCCAGTCCTGGACGCGCCAACAGCAATTCGGTAGCCCCCCGAATCACAGCCAGCGGCGTGCGTAATTCATGACTGACATCCGCATTGAATTCACGATCGCGCTGCACAACTTCGGTGAGTCGAGCCGAATAGTCATCCAATGCCTCTGCCAACTGCCCAACCTCGTCGTCAGGAAAACGCGGCGCCAGAGGCTCCGGATGCGTGTTACCGCCTCGATAGGCACGCAAACGCGCCGCCAGATCTGATACCGGACGCATCACCCGCGAAGCTGACCACCAACCCAATACCCACGACAGCAAGCTGAAAACAACCACTGACAAGAGTAGTGCGCGCTTGAGTTGCTGCTCGCCGCGAATGCTATCGGTCATGTTGTAAGCGAGGAAGAACCAGGCATCCGGCGTCTTTCGTACTGCCAATTTGTAGGAGAACGAATTTCCCTGTTCATCAACGCCCGAGAGCCCATGGATACCGTCCCTGAACTCATACCAATCCGGTTCTTCCGCACGTAACGCTTCAAACTTATCCGGCTTGATCAGACGTGCCCGCATCTGCTGCAAAGGAAGATCTGGATTGCGACTGGGGTCCGTCGCATATCGGCGCGCGTACTCGTTGATGTTTCGATTCATCACATCCTCGACCAACTGGTTCTCCACGCGCTGACGCGCCCAGTTCGTCGCAAACGCAAAAAGTGCCGTCAGGCAGAAGCCCAGCAGCACGAAAGAAACGATGATGCGGCTGCGCAAGCGGCGACGGTAACGCCCCCGCTTGCGAACAGGCTCAGGCAATGCAGCTTCAGGCATCGGGAGCGCAGATACGGTAGCCGATGCCATGGCGCGTCTGGATCATCGGGACATCGAACGGCTTGTCCACCACGGCGCGCAGCCCGTGAATATGCACACGCAGCGAGTCCGAATCCGGCAGCTCTTCGCCCCATACGCGGGTTTCCAGCTCCTGCCGGGTCACCACGGCCGGCGAGGCCTCCATCAGTGCCTGCAGGATCTTCAATGCGGTGGGATTGAGCTGTAGCAACTTGGCCTGACGACGCACTTCCAGCGTATCCAGGTTGTACTCCAGCTCGCCGACTTCCAGCACGCGCGTGTGTGCGCCCTTGCCACGGCGCGACAGAGCGTTGAGGCGAACTTCCACTTCCTGCAGCGCGAACGGCTTGATCAGGTAGTCGTCGGCGCCGGAGTCAAAACCGGCCAATTTGTTGTCCAGTGAATCGCGCGCGGTAAGCATGAGCACCGGCGTCTGCTTGCGCGCATCGTTGCGCAGCTTGCGGCAGACTTCGATGCCGTCCATGCCCGGCAGATTGAGGTCGAGCACGATCGCATCGAAATCATGCACCACGGCCAGATGCAGGCCGGTGACGCCATCGGCGGCGAAATCCACCGTATGGCCGCGATCCTCGAGGTAATCCCCCAGGTTTGCCGCGATGTCGCTGTTGTCTTCGATTACAAGAATGCGCACGTGTGCGGGTACCTTATGTCTTGGAAAGTACAAGTGGGCTCAAAGCCCACTTGTTGGGATTACAGCACAGCCATCGTTAATTTCTTACATCCAAGCCATAAGCACTGGCTGGCTGGCGTGAAAACCCGATTGAAGCTCGCGGGAATCAGTTGCCAACCTTTATGTCCTTGCCGCTCTGCATGGACTGCAAACGGTTCCCCGAATCCTGTCGCATGCGCTCACGCTGCGCCACGGTGAAGCACTGCGTGGATGGCATGTTCGAACCGATCGTCTTCTCACGTTTGCAGATGAGGCGACTGTCTTCGCGCGCCTGGGTCAAAACGGTATTGACCAGTTCCTGGTCATTGAACACCTGAGTCTTGTGCTCAGGCGAAAGCGAATCCGCACTGCCTTCACCGATCAGGTCTGACATGCGATCAAGCGCTGCGACCACGCGCCGGCGGTCCTCTACTGATATTTCGCTGTAAACCTCGCCACCGCTGAGGTCCGCTCGCACTTTCTGGTGCTGCGTCTGGAATGACTCACCTGCTCGGAACGGCAACTCCGCCGGCTTTGCCAAAGCAACGCCAGGCGCCATCAACATCACCAACAAAAGCAGTTTCCGGGACATACGCACTCTCTCCTTAGATTTGTCCCACTCTAGCGCTGCTTCAGCATCACAACAACATAAAGAATTCTCAATAAAAACAAGGCCCTGGCGAAAACCGCCAGGGCCATAAGAATTCCCGATCACCGGACCCACTGAGGAGGGCTGGGTACAGTGGGAGCAGGCTAGAACCAAGCGGATTAAAGGGTTGTTAAATCCATGCAAACAAATTGCAGAGCCGCATCAGCGCTTGAGCTGGGTCACGTATTCGATCATCTGCCCGGCCACATCGCCGCCGGAAACGCTCTCGATGCCCTCCAGCCCCGGGGTCGA
The DNA here is from genome assembly GCF_027497995.1 of Stenotrophomonas sp. Iso1. GTDB lineage: Bacteria > Pseudomonadota > Gammaproteobacteria > Xanthomonadales > Xanthomonadaceae > Stenotrophomonas. The sequence continues at coordinate 73,434 of NZ_JAODBT010000003.1, forward strand.
ATTGACCTCCAGCACCAGCGGCCCGCGCTCGGAGCGAATCAGATCAACACCGGCGATCCCCAGACCAAGCGCCCGGGCCGACCGCACCGCCACCTGCTGCTCAGCCTTGCTGCAGACCACTGCATCGGCAGTACCGCCGGCATGCAGATTAGAGCGGAAGTCACCGTCCTGGGCCTGACGCCGCATGGTCGCCACCACCCGGTCGCCCACCACCAGACAGCGCAGGTCGGCGCCCTGTGCCTCAGCGATGAACTCCTGAACCAGGAAGTTGGCGTATAGGCCGCGCAAGGCTTCCACCGTGCCTTTGGAGGCACTGAGTTTCTCGGTAAGGATCACCCCCCTGCCCTGCGTGCCTTCGCTGAGCTTCACCACATGCGGCGGCGGCCCGAGCATGGACAGCAGGTCATCGGTGTCATCAGGGTTGTCGCCGAACACTGTCACCGGCATGTCGATGCCCTTGGCGGCAAGGATCTGGTGCGCACGCAGTTTGTCGCGCGCACGCAGGATTGCGTCGGAAGGATTGGGCGTGCGTGCGCCCATCATCTCGAACTGACGCAGCACCGCGGTGCCGTAGCGGGTGACGGACGCGCCGATGCGCGGAATCACCGCATCAAATCCGGACAGCGGCTTACCCTTGTAATGCATGCTGAAACCGTCGGCGGTGATACGCATGTAACAACGCAGCGGGTCGAGAATCCGTACCGTGTGGCCACGGGCGCGGCCGGCCTCAACCAGACGGCGGGTGGAATAGAGCTTGCTGTTGCGGGAGAGGATGGCGAGTTTCATCACGGCGACGCCGGCAGGAGGCGCGCAGCATAGCGCGCCGTAAGCGGGCCATGACGAAGATTGCAAGCTCAGCCATCACTACACACGGAAGTGTGTGGACCCAAGACACCACGGCAGGAAGTCTGCAACCAATGCGGATGGCAAAAGCCAATGTGCGGAAGGCGCCGGAGAGTGAAGTGCTGGGCGCGTTGGAGCGGGTGAAGGGAATCGAACCCTCGTCGTAAGCTTGGGAAGCTTCTGCTCTACCATTGAGCTACACCCGCACAGCGTGGCAAGTCTATGCGGCCCAGCCCAGTCTGGGCAAGGGCTGGAGAGCAGCGGCGTCCCGTGCCGCAGCAGGGAAAGGCAGCGATGCCGCTGCCTTTCCTGCATTCCGATTACCGATGCTCCGATGTTGCGGTTCCTCAGAAGCCGCCGCTGAAGCTGGCAAACAGCGTGGCGTCACGTGCGGACTTCTGCATCGTGGTGGTGCTCACGCCGATGTTGCTGTTCAGACCCCACAGATTCACGCGCGCGCCGAGTACAGCGGTGGCGTAGTCACGGTCGAACTTCAGGCCCGGCACCTTGTAGCTGCCCACGTTGGCCACGGTCTGCAACCATGCGCTGGCCTGCTGGCCGTCTTCAAACTCGTGGTCGTAGGTGACCTGCACGTAAGGCTGCACGGTGCCGCCATCAAAACGAGCCTGCCAGCCGATGCGGCCAACGGTGGAATCCGCATCCTGGTCGCCATAGCCCAACGCCGTGGCGCTGGTGTTGCTCTCGGTATAGCCATCGAGCTTGACCTTCTGCCAGATCACCGCAGCGACCGGGCCGTGGCGGAAGCCGCCCTGCTGGCCGAACTCGTAGCCCGCATTGATCGCAGCGGTCAGATTGCTGCCGTCCGGCGAACCGGTGTGCTCACGGGTGACCGGGCCAAGCTGCACCTTGCGGGTCACGTCATAACCCAGCCAGCTGTAGCTGAGCTGGCCGTTGACCCACATGTTGTCGCCATACCAGCCGGCGAACAGGCCCAGCGTGGTGTCGTCCTGGGTGAAGTCGCCCTTGCTGTTGCCGAAGTCGGCATTCATGCGGCCGTAGCCGGCAAAGCCGCCCACGACCATGCCGTCGCGCGCCCAATCCACGCCGAACAGGCCGGCGGGTGCCATGCCGTCATACAGGTCGGCGTGCGCGTAACGCTGCATGTCGCCACGCACGTTGCCCCACCAGCTCAGGCCATCAGCCGGGCGGCCAGCCAAATGCATGCCCACCTGGTCGGCACGAGCACGGCCAGTGGTCTGCGCCGAATGCGTCAGGATCTGCTGAAAGCGCGGGGCTTCCAGCACCGAGATGGCGTACTCACCCAGAATCTGGTGGGCCGCCGTGGTCGGATGCACGCCATCAGCGAACACATAGGTGTTGTTTGCGTTCGGGCTGGCCAGGGTCAGTGGGTTGCACAGCACTGACGACGGCGTGGTGCAGGCTTTATCGGTGACGTTGGTGAAGCCATAGGCGCCCGGAGTTGCGACGATTTCCTGCAGGATGGTGAAGGTGTCCAGCGGAATGAATTCGATGCCCGCCTGCTTCAGTCCGCCATACAGCGCGTCGTTGTAGAGCTTGGCAATGGCCGTACCTTGGCCCATGCCCAGCGCGCCGCCGGCACGTGCGTCCGGGGTCAGGCCGATGTCCGGCAGGTTGGGCACCAGCACGTATTCAGCGCCTGCGGCCTTCAAGCCTCCGACCAGGGTGATCTGGTCCTTCACCGCCGCACCGATGATGGCCTGCGCCTGCGCAGGTGCCTTCTGTGCGGCGAACAGATCGTTCGGGCCGCCCCACACGGTGTACAACACGTTCGCATCGGCCTTGCCGCCATTGGCGGCCAGGTAGCCTGCCGCCTGCGTCTTCAGCGACGGCGTCGGGCCCAGCGCTCCGATTTCGTCCACGCCCACGCGGGCACCGCCGACGGCGTAGTTGTCACCGCTCTGGCCATTGCCGTTGGGCTGGGAGTTGGTGCCGTAGTGGTCAGCCAGGTAGTCCGACCACACCCAGCCCGGGTTGGTGGTGAAGCGGCCAACAACGGCGGCATTCGGGTCCAGCTTCATCAGTACCGGGCGGAAGTAGCCGGTGTCGGTCAGGCTGTCGCCGAAGAACACGGTCTTGGAAAACGGCGACTGTGCCATGGCTGGCACGGCTGCCAACGCAATTGCGAGGGCCATGGCCGAACGCAGCGGACGGGAAACAACGGACATGTGGAACTCCTGGTGTGAGGGGAAACGGGGCGCATACGCCGCCGCACGGTGTTAGTTTTTCATTCTGGCGTAAGACTCACACGCTGCGCCGCCGCATGACCGCTGGGCTTTTGTTGCGGCACTGGCGAAAATGGCCGCATGAACATCCAGCTCAACGGCGAATCCCGCCCCCTTTCCGGCCTTGTTACTTTGATCGAACTGCTGGAAGCAGAAGGCCTGGCCGAGCGCCGGGTCGCAGTGGAGGTCAACAATGAAATCGTGCCGCGCAGCCAGCACGGCGACTATCGGCTCAAGGACGGCGATGTGGTCGAGATCGTGCATGCATTGGGAGGCGGCTGAGCGGAGCCCGGGTGCACCGGCGAGTGAGGGTGTGCTGGAGCTGTCCGGGCAAGGCTTCCATTGCGCGTGGCGACACCACCGCCACACGTCCCGCTGCCATCAATGTGACTGCCACGACAGCCCGGTGCAGGCGTCGATGGGTGATAATTCGACGCATGAACGCAAATGCACCTATTGATTCGCTGGTCATCGCCGGCAAAACCTATTCCTCCCGGCTGCTGACCGGTACCGGCAAGTTCAAGGATCTGGAAGAAACCCGCCTGGCCACCGAGGCCGCTGGCGCCCAGATCGTCACCGTGGCCATCCGCCGCACCAACATCGGCCAGAACCCGGGCGAGCCCAACCTGCTTGATGTGCTGCCACCGGACCGCTACGCGATCCTGCCCAACACCGCTGGCTGCTACACCGCCGAAGATGCCGTGCGCACCTGTCGCCTGGCACGCGAGCTGCTCGACGGCCACAACCTGACCAAACTCGAAGTACTGGGCGACCAGAAGACGCTGTACCCAGACGTGATGGCCACCCTCAAGGCCGCCGAGCAACTGGTCAAGGACGGCTTCGACGTCATGGTCTATACCTCGGACGACCCGATCCTGGCCAAGCGTCTGGAAGAAATCGGCTGCGCTGCGGTGATGCCGCTGGCCGCGCCAATCGGCTCCGGGCTGGGTATCCAGAACAAGTACAACCTGATCGAGATCATCGAGAACGCCAAGGTGCCGATCATCGTCGACGCCGGCGTCGGCACCGCGTCCGATGCGGCCATCGCCATGGAGCTGGGCTGCGACGGCGTGCTGATGAACACCGCCATCGCAGGCGCCCGCAACCCGGTGCTGATGGCCAGTGCCATGCGCAAAGCAGTGGAAGCCGGCCGCGAGGCCTTCCTGGCCGGTCGCATCCCGCGCAAGCGCTACGCCAACGCCTCCTCCCCGCTTGAAGGGTTGATCGGCTGATGACCAATCCCTTTGAAAGCGCTGGTTCCAAGGCCCCGCCCAAGCCGTTCACCGTCCAGGAAGGGCGCCGTGAAATCCGCAGCTTCGTGTTGCGCCAAGGCCGCTTCACCCCCGCCCAACAGCGCGCGTTCGACGAACGCTGGCCGCGCTTCGGCTTGGATTTCAATGGTGAACCGCGCGACCTTGATGCCACCTTTGGCCGCACTGCGCCCAAAGTGCTGGAGATTGGTTTCGGCAACGGCGCCGCGCTGCGCTATGCAGTGCAGTTCGATCCTTCGAAGGATTACATCGGCATCGAAGTGCATGCACCCGGCGTAGGCCGCCTGCTCAATGCACTGGCTGATGACAATGCCCAACACGTCAAGCTCTACCACCACGATGCGGTGGAAGTGCTGGAGAAGGAAATCGCCGACGGTACGCTGGATGAAGTGCGCATCTACTTCCCAGACCCGTGGCACAAGAAGCGTCATAACAAGCGTCGCCTGGTGCAGCCGGCCTTCGCCGACTTGCTGGTGCGCAAGCTGCGCGACGGTGGCCGCCTGCATTGCGCCACCGACTGGGAAGACTATGCCGAACAGATGTGGGACGTGCTCGACGCCACCGCAGGGCTGACCAACCGTGCCGGCCCACGTGGCGCGGTGCCGCGCCCGGACTGGCGCCCGCAGACGCATTTCGAGACCCGCGGCCAGAAGCTTGGCCACGGCGTCTGGGATCTGCTGTATGACAAGCAGGGAACCGGGAACGGGGAAACGGCGTAATGACGACGTCACGCGAAATGCAAATCCGCTCAAACGTTGGCTGTGAAGCACAGCCTGACACGCGGCGGGTGTCATATTCCCTGTTCCCCACTCGCCGCACCCAACCCTAAATGGATACCGCGCTGACGCTGACCACCGACATGAAGCTCGTCCTCGGGCTGGTCGGTTTCACGATGGCGATGTTCCTGTTCGAGCGCATCCGCGCCGACGTGGTGGCGTTGGTAGTGATGGTGGTGCTGGGCGTGACCGGGCTGATCGCGCCGGAGGAAATCTTCGGCGGCTTCTCCGGCAACGCGGTGATGAGCATCATCGCCACCACGATTCTTGGCGCTGGGCTCGACCGCACCGGGGCCCTGAATCGCCTGGCCGGTTGGCTGCTGCGACGCTCGCATGGGCTGGAAAAACGGTTGTTGTTTCTCACCAGTGCCACGGCCGGCTTGAACTCTTCGTTCATGCAGAATCCGTCCGTGATGGCGCTGTATCTGCCTGTGGCGTCGCGCCTGGCATCACGCACCGCACTCACTCTCAAGCGCCAGTTGCTGCCGATTTCGGCAGCCATCGTGATGGGCGGTGCACTGACCATGGTCGGCAACTCGCCGCTGATCCTGCTCAACGATCTGTTGGTATCGGCCAACAACAATCTGCCCTCTGGCAGCGCGACCATCGAGCCGCTGCGCATGTTCGCGCCGTTGCCGATCGGCTTGGCACTGCTGATCGCGTCGTTGCTGTATTTCCGTTTCTACGGCAGCGCCAAGCTGAAAGAAGAAGAAGGCGCCAGCGAAGACGGCCAAGCCCCGGCGCGCACCGAAAGCTATTTTGCCAAGGCATACGGCATCGAAGGCGATGTCTTTGAACTGCTGGTGACTGCCGAAAGCCCGCTGGTCGGCATGACAGTCGGCGAGGCAGAAAATCTGTTTGACGCCCCCTTGCTGCTCGCCCTGAAAACCGGCGACGACACGCGCTTGTCGCCACCTGCGGACATGCGTATCTGGGTCGGCAGCGCCATCGGCGTGATGGGGCCGCGACAACAGGTTTCCGATTTCGCGCAGAACCAGTTCCTGCGCATGTCCTCGCGCCTCAAACAGTTGGGCGACCTGTTCAACCCGGCCCGCGCCGGCATCTCCGAAGCGGTGGTTCCGCCCACCTCGCGCGTTATCGGCAAGACCGCTGGTGAGTTGCGTCTGCGCAAGGAGCGCGGCATCAGCCTGCTGGCGATCAACCGCGACAAGCAGGTGATTCGCGAAGACGTGCGCAACACGCCGCTGCGCGCCGGCGACATGTTGGTGTTCCACAGCATCTGGCAGGACCTGGCCACTGCGGCAGAGAGCCGCGATTTCGTGGTGGTTACTGACTACCCGAAAGGCGAGCAGCGTCCGCACAAGTTCAAGATCGCCATGGCGATCTTCGCCATCACCATCATCATCGCGCTCACCTCGCACCTGCCAGTCGCCCTGACCCTGCTCACCGGCGTGGCCGGCATGTTGTTGACCGGAGTACTGCGCATGGACGAGGCCTATGCGGCGATCAACTGGAAAACCATCTTCATGATGGCCGGGTTGATTCCGCTGGGCTGGGCCATGGACAGCAGTGGCGCAGCGGCATGGATTGCAGGCCACACCATCGACAAATTGCCCAGCGGCATTCCGGTGTGGGTGCTGGAACTGGCACTGGCCTTGTTGACCACCGCGTTCTCGTTGGTGATCAGCCATGTCGGCGCAACCATCGTGATGGTCCCTATCGCGGTGAACCTGGCCTTGGCGGCTGGCGGCAACCCCACCGCATTCGCGTTGATCGTGGCACTGTCGGCGTCCAACAACCTGATGACCGCATCCAATCCGGTCATCTCGATGGCGATGGGCCCGGCCAAATACACGCCCCGCGAAATGTGGCGTGTGGCAGGGCCGCTGTCGTTGCTCTACACGCTGATCGTCGTGGTGATGATCAACATCATGTTCTAAGCATCAATCCGCTTGTGCAGGAGCGGCTTCAACCGCGAAACCAGCGATCAGCAAACGCCTAATCTTCCGCTCAGCCCAACAACACGCGCCCTTCGCGCACCTGCACCGGCACCGCACGCAGCGAATCGCCACGGCATGGCCCGGCCACGCAAACGCCGCCCTGCAACTCGAACGAAGCACCGTGGACGGCGCAGACAAGATGACCTTCGCGGCTCTTGAGGAACTGCCCGGGCGCCCAATCCAGCGCGCGGCCGGCATGCGGGCAGACGTTCAACCAGGCACGTACCTGATCACCATCGCGATACAGCACCAGCGTTTCCGCATCGCCATCGAGCACTGCCGTCACCGCATGGAAGCCCTGATCCGGCAAGGCATCAAGCCGCGCCAATTCAGTTTCGGGAGAGTGGATCGTGGTCATTGGAACACCGCAACAATCAGGGGCGCGATTGTCGCATGCGTGCGCCGCTCAGATGGACGACGCATGACCCGACACGTGTCCCCACCGCTAAGTGGCCAAAATTTAACGACAACTTTACGCATTGGACGGCGTCGGCACCGATACTCCACGCAGACACACTGTCATTAGATCTTCATGCACATTCGCTACGTCCAATTTTCCAAACTTCGCAACCTGTTCGCACCGCGCAAGCCGCGTAATCCGCTCGTGCGGATCGCTCTGGGCCTGCTCGGCCTGGCGATTCTGGCGGTGTTGATCGTGGCCGGCGTGTTTGTAGGCGCAGCGATGATCCTCGTCGGTTTGGGCTGGAAGCTGGTGGCCTCGCGCAAGGCGCGCGCCGTTCGCAAGGCCGAGCCCAATGTGGTGGACGCCGAATATCGTGTGGTCCGCAAGGCCGCGTTGCCGCAGCCGCACTAAGCGCGACGCACCGGGCACGCTGCCCGCTATTGGCAACCCTCCAGATCCCGCTATAGGCGGGATCTTTTGTTTGTACGCGTACGGCGTGCAACGTGCCGCAGACCTGATGAGTTGATCCGCTAGACTTCGCTGTCGTTTCACTGCGGACACAAACCATGACCGATCTGATTCCCGCCCTGCCCCAACCCCGCATACCGGTAGCTGGTGGCGGCACCTTCCCCGTGCACCGCATCTACTGTGTGGGCCGCAACTTCGCCGATCACGCTCGCGAAATGGGCGCCGCAGCCCCCGCCTCTGCTGCCGAGCGTGGCCAGCCGATGTTCTTCATGAAGCCTGCCGATGCGGTGGTCATTGGCGATGCGCCCGTACCCTACCCGTCAGGCACGTCCGACCTGCACCACGAAGTGGAGCTGGTCGTCGCGCTCGGCAAGGACGCAGCGGCCGGTGTACTTCCCATCGAAGATGCGATGTCGCTGGTGCTGGCCTACGGCGTCGGCTTGGATCTGACCCGCCGCGATCTGCAGGCCGCCGCCAAAGCCAAAGGTGGCCCGTGGGATATCGCCAAGGGGTTTGACCACTCGGCACCGGTCAGCACGCTGGTGTTGGCCGACCAGGTGGGCGAGTTGTCTTCGCTGCCACTGTCGCTGGAAATCAACGGACAGCTGCGACAGAAATCCACGCTGGACCAGATGATCTGGAACGTGGCCGATATCCTGCACGAGTTGTCCAAGCTGTATGCCCTGCGTGCTGGCGACCTGGTGTACATGGGCACCCCGGCCGGAGTCGCGGCCCTGCAGCGCGGCGATCACTTCAGCGCACGGCTGGGTGATCTGGCCCGCTGCGAAGGCGTGATCGCCTGATGACATGCAGTGGAGTACGCTGCGCCAGCTCCCCCAGTTGCAACCATAGGAAAAACACATGGGTATGATCAGCGAATTCAAGGAATTTGCCATGCGCGGCAACGTCATCGACCTGGCGGTCGGTGTCGTGATTGGTGGCGCATTCGGCAAGATCGTCACCTCACTGGTGGACAAGATCATCATGCCGCCACTGGGCATGTTGATCGGCAAGGTCGATTTCTCCAACCTGGTGTGGACCTTGGCCGATGCCAAGATCGGCGCTGACGGCAAGGAAATCCCCGCAGTGGCGATCGGCTACGGCGATTTCATCAACACCTTGATCCAGTTCATCATCGTGGCGTTCGCCATCTTCATGGTGATCAAGGCCCTCAACAGGCTCTCGCGCAAGAAGGATGAAGCACCGGCCGCACCGCCGGAGCCGAGCGAGGAAGTGCTGTTGCTGCGCGAAATCCGCGACAACCTGAAGAAGTAAGCCCGGCATGCCGCGTCACCTGCGGGTGACGTCCAGCACGGTAACAGCGGAGCTGCGAGCGCTATGCTCGCCGCTTCCCTGTTTCTGGAGCCTGCCATGCGTCGCCTTGCACTTGCCATCGCCGCCACCCTCGCCTGCGCCGGAGCGTACGCCGCGCCGACGGCCATCCCGCAGGAGGCGCTCGCCAAGGCCGCGCAATTGCGCGAACAGGCGTTGGCCGACAACACCGGCTGGCAGGTCGTGGAATCGCTGACCACCGAAATCGGCCCGCGCATGGCCGGCAGCGAAGCCGATGCACGCGCCGTGGAATGGGCCAAGGAAAAGTTCAAGGCATTGGGCTTCGACAAGGTGTGGACCGAGCCGGTTACTTTCCCGAAGTGGGAGCGCCGCAGTGAACATGCCTCGGTGCTCGGCGCACATCCGCAGCCGTTGACCATCACCGCACTTGGCGGCAGCCCAGCGGGCACCGTTGAAGCAGAAGTGGTGCGCTTCGAAGGTCTGGATGCACTGAAGGCCGCACCGGAAGGTTCGTTGGCCGGCAAGATCGCCTACGTCGACTTCACCATGAACCGCAGTCGCAGCGGTGAGGACTACGGCATCGGTGGCACCGTGCGCAGCCGTGGTCCGTCCGAGGCCATTCGCAAGGGCGCCATCGGCTACATCATGCGTTCGGCCGGCACCGATTCGCATCGCATGCCGCATACCGGCATCACCCGTTTCGATGAAGGCCTGACACCGGTACCAGCGGCGGCATTGTCCGGCCCTGATGCCGACCAGCTCAATCGTTTGGTCGCACGTGGTGCCACCCGCATCCGCATCGCGCTGGATTGCGGCTGGGATGGCAGCTACACCTCGCAGAACGTGATCGGCGAAATCACCGGCCGCAGCCTGCCCAAGGAAGTGGTGGTGATCGGTGGCCACCTGGATTCGTGGGACCTGGGCACCGGCGCGATTGATGACGGTGCCGGCGTCGGTATCACTATGGCCGCCGGTCATCTGATCGGCCAGCTCAAGCAGGCACCCAAGCGCACTATCCGCGTGATCGCCTTCGCCAATGAGGAACAGGGCCTGTTCGGCGGCAAGGCGTATGCCGCTGCGCGCGCGAAGGCTGGCGAGATCGTCCAGCAGCACATCGCTGCCGAAAGTGACTTCGGTGCCGGACGCATCTATGCGTTCAATACCGGCTCGGGCAATCCCGCGGATTCGCGCGAGGCGACTCGTCAGATCGGCGAAGCACTGGCACCACTGGGCATCGAATACCGTCCCAACGAAGGCGGCCCCGGCCCGGACGTCGGCCCGCTGGCTGCCAAGGGCGGCGCATGGGCATGGCTGGCGCAGGACGGGACGGATTACTTCGACCTGCACCACACCCCGGATGACACCTTGGACAAGATCGATCCCAAAGCACTGGCGCAGAACGTTGCCGCTTACACCGTGTTTGCCTATCTGGCCGCCGAGTCGGACGGTACGTTTGGCAGCGAAGCCAAGGATGTGGTGCCACCGAAGGAATGAGGGCCGCACGTTGACCGCGTGAACGAAAAAAGAGGCGCCGCAGGGCGCCTTTTCTTTTTACCGTTTCCGCATATGGGGCCTGACCACTCTCCCGTTGCGGGGCGAAGCCAGCTTGCGACAACGCAAGGGCCGGGACATGGAGCGGAGGGTGGGCAGAGCGGCCGTCGAAGCCAGATCAAATGCGTCAATGGCCGGCCTATCCGCAATGAATGCCGAGCTTACGACAGTGTCAAAAAGCGGCCCTCATCCGCCCTTCGGGCACCTTCTCCCGTAAACGGGAGAAGGGACAAGCCTAGGCATTCCCACTCTCAGGCATTTCCACTCTTAGGCGGCAGGGTTCCAGTCCCCGAAAGAAACAGAAAAGGCGCCAAAGGCGCCTTTTCTGTTCAAACAACCAAACGGATCAGCGCTTGGCTTGGCGGCTGCACCAGCTGGACAGCAACACCGCCGTGGCAGAAGCCACGTTCAAACTTTCTACCGCACCCGTACCCGGAATGGACAGACGCAGATCGCAACTCTGCGCGAAGCTGCGGTCCATGCCTTCGCCTTCGGCGCCCATCACGTAGACCATGCGCTCAGGCAAGGCGGTGGTGAACAGGTTCTCGCCGTCTTCCACCAGGGTTGCAGCCAGATGGAAGCCGGCATCACGCAGCTGCGCAACGGCTTGCGGCAGCGCCGGCAAACGCACCAGCGGTACGGATTCCGCGCCGCCTTCGGCCACGCGCGCGGCGGCCCCGGACAAGGCCAGGGTCGATTCGGCCGGCAGCAGAATGGCTGAAACACCAAAATGCGCGGCCGAGCGCAGAATGGCGCCGAAGTTGTGCGGGTTGCCTACGCCATCCAGCCACAGGGCCAGTGCCGGGCCTTCCTCTCCCACCGTTGCCAGCCATGCGGCCAATGCCAACGGCTCCTGGCGCACGACATCAGCGACGACGCCTTCGTGATGCGTGGTGGCAGCGAGCTTGTTGAGATCGCCGTCGGCTACCACGCGGTAACCCACGCGATTGTCCACGCACCATTTCAACACCGGCTGCATGCGCGGGATCATGTCCTCGGCCAGATACAGCTTGCGCAAGGCCTCCGGGCGACGGGTAAACATGGCCTGCACGGCATTGAAGCCGTACAGGCGCAGCTCATCACTGCCGCGCACTGGCGGGCCGCCGGCACCGGCATTGTCGCGGGTGCCGGCCGGCATTGGCGTTGCCCGCGGCGGGCGGACGGAAGGACGACGGTTGTTCCAGGGGTTGCTCACTGCTGTTGTGCTCGCTTACTTGTTGCTGCGCCAGAAATCGGCGTTCTTGATGCCCAGGGCATCCGGATTGAAAACAGGGTCAAGGCCCTGTTTCTTCTGTTGTTCGTAATCGCGCAGGGCCAGCATGGCCGGCTTCTGCAGGATCAGGATGGCAATGACGTTCAGCCAAGCCATCAGGCCAACGCCGATGTCACCCAGCGCCCACGCCATTTTGGCATTGTGGAACGCGCCAAACACCACCATGCCCATGATGCCCAGGCGCAGTACCAGCGTCGCCGCCGGATGGGTGCGGTTGCTGCCGGCAAGATAGGTCAGGTTGGTTTCGGCCATGTAGTAGTAGGCCATGATCGTGGTGAAGGCGAAGAAGAACAACGCCAGCGCGACGAAACCCGCGCCCCAGCCCGGCATCACCGACTCCACGGCCGCCTGAGTGAACAACGCGCCTTCGGACGGGGCCACGCCCGGTACGCCGGTGACAATGGCTTCCAGCTTCTCCACACCGTCCACCGTTACCGAACGGAACACGTTGTACATGCCCGTGGACAGCACCAGGAACGCGGTGGAGGTGCACACCAGCATGGTGTCGAAATAGATGGCGAACGCCTGCACATAACCTTGCTTGGCCGGGTGCGAGACCTCGGCGGCGGCGGCGGCGTGCGGGCCGGTGCCCTGGCCGGCTTCGTTGGCGTAGATGCCACGCTTGACGCCCCAGGCGATGGCCTGGCCGATGATGCCGCCAAATGCCGCATGCGCACCAAACGCACTGCTGAAGATGTCGGCAAACATCGTCGGCACCTTGCTGGCGTTGAGCATCATCACCACGACGGCCATCAGGATGAAGGCCAGTGCCATGAACGGCACGATCACTTCAGCGAAGCTGGCGATGCGCTTGACACCGCCGAAGATGATCACACCCAGCAGCAGTGCGACAGCCAGGCCGATCCACAGCTTCATGCTGGCGACGCCACCGACCGAAGCACAGGCCTCGGCGCCCTTGCACAGCACGTTGACCGCACTGTCAGCAATGGCATTGGCCTGCACGCCCGGCAGAAGGAAGCCGGTGGCGATGATGGTAGCCACCGCGAAGGCAGCGGCATACCACTTCAGGCCCATGGCCTTTTCGATGTAATACGCCGGGCCGCCACGGTAACGGCCTTCGGCGTCTTTGACCTTGTAGATCTGCGCCAGCGTGGATTCCACGTAGGACGTGGACGCGCCGAGGAAGCCCATCACCCACATCCAGAAGATTGCGCCCGGGCCACCGTAGGCAATGGCCGTGGCCACGCCGGCGATGTTGCCGATGCCCATGCGCCCCGCCATCGACATGGCCAATGCCTGGAAAGAGGACACACCGGCTTCGGACTTCTGCCCGCGCACGGTGAGACGGCACATTTCAGCAAAGCCACGGATCTGCATGAAGCGGGTGCGTACGGTGAACCACAGGCCCGCGCCCAGACACATGAAAATGAGCGCATTGCTCCAGATGATGCCGTTGATGTATTCGACGATAGATTCCACGTAGTTCCCCGGAAAGCTGAAGGTGAGCAAGCCCCGGGTCCCGGGACCGACCGATTCTTCCACGATTAAGCCGTGATGTGCAGAGCCCTTACGGCAATTGCTTAAATGACTCAAAACGGGCGAAGCAGCGCATGTCATGCAACGCCCCGTCCTTGAACACCGATTGGCGCTCCACGCCTTCTTCGACGAATCCGTTCTTGAGCAATACCCGCGCCGAGGCCGGGTTGTGCAGCATGACCTGCGCCGCCAACCGCGCCAGACCCCGCTCCCGCATCACCCACGGTGCATAGGCGGCAACCACCGAGGTCATGATGCCCTGCCCCCAATGCCGCTGGCCGAGCCAGTAACCCAGTGACGCTCCGAAGCGACGCTCGCCCTGCCCCTGGGTGACGCCGATCCCGCCACAGGCGTGGCCGTCAATGACCAGTGCGAACACCGGCCCGGTCAGATCAATCACCCTGCCCGCCAGAAAGTCCTGCCCATCGGTGTGCGTGTAGGGATAGGGGAAGCGTGTGCTCAGGCCCCGCGACACAGCGGCATCGTTGGCATGCAGCAACAGGGATTCGAGATCGTCCTGCTGCCATGGCCGCAGTTGTACGCGGTCCTCATGCACCCGCCAGTCGCGGTCAGGCATGGCCGCCCACCGACGGGGTCTGCTGCTCCAGTTTCTCCAGCTCGTTGGCCACCGTTTCCGGCGACTGCGTGTACGGCGCGAGCAATGCGTAGAACGCCGGCACCACGAACAACGACAGGAACGTGGAAACGGCAACACCGAAGATCACCACGATACCAATGGTGCCGCGGCTGGCCGAACCCGGGCCGCCTGCGGCTACCAATGGAATCGCGCCAACCACCGTGGCAATGGAGGTCATCAGGATCGGCCGCAGACGCACCACCGAAGACTCGACGATGGCCTGATGCACGTTGCGACCCTCGTCGCGCAACTGGTTGGCGAACTCGACGATCAGGATGCCGTTCTTGGCCGCCAGACCCACCAGCATGACGATACCGATCTGGCTGAACAGGTTGAGCGTGCCGCCACTGATATACAGGCCGACAAACGCACCGAGCACACCCAATGGCACGGTCAACATGATCACCAACGGGTGGATGAAGCTCTCGAACTGTGCGGCCAGCACCAGGTACACCACCAGCAATGCCATGGCGAAGGTCAGCAGCACCGCGCCGCCCGCACTCTGGTATTCGCGTGATTCGCCCTTCCAGTCGATCTGCGCGTAGTCCGGCAATTCCTCGCGCGCCACGTCCTGCACCCAGGCAATGGTTTCACCCAGCGTGTGCCCGGGCGCGATGTTGGCGCTGATGGTGATCGCACGCAGGCGGTTGAAGCGGTTGAGGCTGCCGGCCTCGGCGACTTCACTCAGACTGACCAGGTTGGACAGCGGCACCAGTTCGCCCGAACGCGCACGCACCTGGATAGCGGCCAGATCTGCCGGCGAGGTACGGCCTTCGCGACCGGCCTGCACCAGCACGTCATATTCCTCGCCGTTGTCGACGAAGGTGGTGACGCGACGCGAGCCCATCATGGTTTCCAGTGCCCGGCCGATGTCGGTGACCGAGATACCCAGGTCGGCCGCACGCTGGCGGTCGATGTTGACCCGCATCTGCGGCCGGGTTTCCTTGTAATCCGAATCGGCGCCAACCAGGCCGGGGTAATCGGCCATGCGCTCCAACAAGCGGTCACGCCATTGCGCGATCTCTGCGTATTCCGGGCCACCCAGTACGATCTGGAACGGTTGGCCCATGCTGCGCACCAGGCCGCCACCGACCATCGTGCGCACCCGCACGCCGCTCAGGTTGTTGAGTTCTTTCTGCAGGTCATTGGCCACATCGGTGGTGGCTTCGCTGCGGTTGCGCCATGGCTGCAGGAACACGCTGATGCGGCCGGTGTGCATTTCCTCGCTGTTACCCCAGCCACCTGGCACGCGCGGGTTGGCGCGGACGATGGGTTCGTCCGGCCCGACGAAACGCGAGACGATCTGCTCGACCTGCTGCACCTGGCCGACGGTGTAGTCGTAACCCGCACCTTCCGGGCCATCGATCGTGATCTGGAACGAGCCACGGTCTTCGGCCGGGGCCAGCTCCGACGGCAGCAGTTTGAACAAGCCCCAGCTGGTACCGAGTGCAGCCAGCATCACCAGGCCGAAGATCCAGGTGCGCTGCACGTGCTTGTCCAGCACCCGACCGTAAGCAGCCGACACATGCCCCAGCTGGCGATTGATGAAGCCATGTAGACGGCTGGTCTTCTGTTCGCTGTGCGGCTTGAGCAGCTTGGACGCCATCATCGGGGTGAGCGTCAACGCAACGAAGGCCGACAACGCCACCGCCGACGCCAAGGCCACCGCCAGCTCGCGGAACAAGCGCCCGGTATTGCCTTCCAGAAAGCCTACCGGCAGAAACACCGCCACCAGCACCGCCGTGGTGGCAATCACCGCGAAGGCTACCTGCGTGGTGCCGCGACGGGCGGCAACCAACGGCGGCTCGCCAAGGTCGATGCGGCGCTGCACGTTCTCAACCACCACGATGGCGTCATCCACGACCAGGCCGATACACAACACCAGCGCCAGCAAAGTGAACAGGTTGATCGAGAACCCGAACGCGAACAGCGCGATGAACGCAGCCACCAGGCAGACCGGTACCGTCACCGCTGGAATCAGCGCCGCGCGCAGGCTGCCCAGGAACAGCCAGATCACCGCCAGCACCAGCACCATGGCTTCGGCCAGCGTCCAATACACGCGCTCGACGGCCGCCTCAATGAAGGTGGTGTTGTCGAAGGCGACAAAAATCTGCGTGCCCTTGGGCAGGGTTGCGCCGATGCGCTCGGCCTCAGCGCGGGTGAGACGGGCCACATCCAACGCGTTGGCGGTGGAGGTCTTGACGATGCCAAGGCCGATACCCGGTTCGCCGTTGCTGCGGTAATAGGCACGGCGCTCGGACGACGCCAGTTCCACCTTGGCCACATCGCCCAGCCGCACCACGTAACCGTCGTTGCCCTTGCCCAGCGGGATGCTGGCAAAGTCACTTGGCGCGACATAGCTGCGCTCCACGCGCAGGGTGAAATCACGGTCAGCCGACTCGATGCGGCCGGCCGGCAGTTCCACGTTCTCGTTGCGCAGCGCGGTTTCCACCTCGCCGACGGTCAGCCCACGCGCGGCCAACTGGTCGCGGTCCAACCAGATGCGCATGGCATAACGCTGACGGCCGCCGATGCGTACCTGCGCTACACCATCAATGCTGGAAAAGCGGTCCACCACGTAACGCTCGGCGTAGTCGCTGAGCTCCAGCGTGTCCATCGCCGAGGACGACATGTTGAACCAGATGATCGGATCGGCATCGCTTTCAACCTTGGCGATTTCCGGCGGGCGGGTTTCTTCCGGCATGCGATCAGCAACGCGGCTGACCGCGTCACGCACATCGTTGGCGGCCGCTTCGATATCGCGGTTGGCAGTGAACTCGATGCTCACTGAAGCGCGGCCATTGGTGCTGCGCGCGTTGATAGTATCGATGCCTTCGATACCGGCCAGCGCGTCTTCCAGCACCTGGGTGACACGGCTTTCGATCACCGCCGCCGAAGCACCGGTGTAATCCACCGACACCGAAACGATGGGCGGGTCGATGGCCGGCAACTCACGCAGAGTCAGGCGATTGAACGACATCACGCCCAGCACTACCAACAACAGGCTCATCACCACGGCCAGTACCGGCCGCTTGATCGAAAGATCGGACAGCTTCATCCGGCGGTCGCCTGTGCAACCGGCGCAGCGGCCTTGGCCGGCTTGGCATCCTGGATACGGATGCCTGGGCGCAACTTGCCGGTGCCATCAATCACGATGCGATCTCCAGCGCTCAGGCCCTCGACGATTTCCACCACGCCGGAGCGACGGGTGCCGGTGCGGACATCCACGCGCTCAACGCTGGCATCGTCCTTCACCCGATAGACAAAGGAGTCACGCCCGACCTGCACCACCGCGATTTCCGGAATCACCAACGCTTGGCGCTCGGGACGGAACAGGCGCACGTCCAGCAGCATGCCCGGTCGCAGGGCGTGGTCTGCATTGGCGAAATCGGCGCGCACGGTGACCGCGCGACTGCCCGGATCCACCCGAGCCTCGACCGTGCTCACCTCACCTTCAAAGCTACGGCCTGGGTAGGCGATGCTGCTGCCCGTGACCTTGTCGCCCGGCTTGAGCGAGGCCAATTCGGCCTCAGGCACATGGAAATCAACGTGCACGCGCGAGATGTCATCCAGCGTGGCGATAGTGGTGGTCGGGCTGACCAGCGAACCGGGACTGATCTGGCGGATGCCCATGACGCCAGCAAATGGCGCCCGTACCTGACGGTCGGTGATGTCCGCACGCATCTGCCGCACGCGGGCTTCGGCGCCGTCGCGGATCGACTTCTGCGTATCCAATGTGGAGTGCGCCACCAATTGCTGCGCGGCCAATTCACGTTGCCGCAGGTACAGCCGGTCAGCTTCGGCAAAAGTCGCCTGGGCCTGGGCCAGCGCGGCCTGTTGTGCGTCGCCGCGCAGGGTGACCAGCGGTGTACCCGCAGTGACCTGCTGGCCGCTTTCAAAATGCACCTTATCCACGATCTCGCTGACCTTGGCAGTGACGATGATCGACTCACGCGCCTTGGCGGTACCAATGGCCTGCAGCGTGTCGCTCCATGCCGATGTCTGCACCAACTGGGTGGTGACAAGCACCGCCTCGCCCGCGCTACGCGGTGCTTCAGCGCTCTTTCGATTGCAACCGGCCAATGCCAGCGCCAAGACAGTGCCACCCACAACGGTGACGGCAAAACGCCCCAACATACGCAGTCCCGCCTGATACACGATCCAGCAGTCTAACGACGGTAGATGTCGGCCGAATGTGCCGTTAGGGGGGGAATGCCGACTTGTGTCTGAACTGGAGTGCGCCAAAACCATGCCTTGGGCGGTCTGCGTTTTGCTTCGGCTCTGCCCCCCTTCTCCCGTTTGCGAGGTGAAGGCATACGGCTTACGAGCGACTGGCCCACGTGTGGCTGAACCCCGCGCAGGAGCGCGATGTCCACAAGGCGGATGAGGTCTGCTATTTGCCGGCATTGCGACAGCGCGCCACAGATGCCCCTCATACAGATGCCCCTCATCCGGTGCTGCGCACCACCTTCTCCCGCACGCGGGAGAAGGGACGTCAGGCGTAACGGCATTGCCCCGGCATCTGTCGGCCCTGAGCTTCGGCTTCGGCTTCGGCTTTGGCCTTGGCTTTGGCCTTGGCTTTGGCTTTGGCCTTGGCTTTGGCCTTGGCTTTGGCTTTGGCCTTGGCTTTGGCCTTGGCTTTGGCCTTGGCCTTGGCTTTGGCTTTGGCCTTGGCTTTGGCTTTGGCTTTGGCCTTTTAGCACTGGCTCCGCTGCTCCCTTCTCCCGTTTACGGGAGAAGGTGGTGCGCAGCACCGGATGAGGGGAGCTCTTCACGCCTACCGCCGTGATGCCGATGCTCACCGCTCGCAGTAGCCCAATGGCCTCCTCTCCCCCATCGGGAGAAAGGACGGCCCAAAAACACCAGCGAATCGGTCTCGCAGCGCCTCCCTATCAGCTCCGCTCCAACGCCTGCAGCACCTGCTCCACCATCGCCGGTACGCTGTCACTGTCAGCGCGCAGATGCAGCTCCGGGGTTTCCGGCGCTTCGTAGGGTGAATCGATACCGGTGAAATTGGGGATCTGCCCTGCCCGCGCTTTGCGGTACAGGCCCTTCACGTCGCGGGCTTCGGCGACTTCCAGCGGGACGTCGACGAACACTTCAATAAATTCGCCCGGCTCGAAACGCTCGCGCGCCATCTGCCGCTCCGCACGGAACGGGGAGATGAAGCTGACCAGCACAATCAACCCCGCGTCGGCCATCAGCCGCGCCACTTCGGCCACGCGGCGGATATTCTCCACGCGGTCCTCGTCGGTGAAACCCAGGTCGCGGTTCAGGCCATGACGGACGTTGTCACCGTCCAACAGGAAGGTGTGCCGGCCTTGTGCGTGCAGGCGCTTCTCCACCTGGTTGGCAACGGTGGACTTGCCAGCGCCGGACAAGCCGGTGAACCACAGCACCTTGGGCTGCTGGCCCTTGATACGAGCACGTGCGGGCTTGTCCACGTCCATATGCTGCCAGTGCACGTTGCCGGCCCGGCGCAGGGCAAAATCCAGCGTCCCGGCGGCGACCGTAGCATTGGTCTGCCGGTCGATCAGGATGAATCCGCCCAAGGCCCGATTCTGCGCATACGGAGCGAATGCCACCGGCTCGTCCAACGCCAGATTGCAGTAGCCCACTTCATTCAATTCCAAGCGTTTGGCGGCCAGCCGCTCCTGCGTGTTCACATCCACGCGGTGCTTGATCTCGCTGATGCTGGCCGAAACGGTGCGACTGCCAATCTGCAGCCAGTAGGGGCGGCCGGGCAGCAGTGCGGCATCGTCCATCCACAGCACATGTGCTGCAAACTGGTCAGCCACTTCTGGCGGGTCGTCGGCGGCCGCGATCACATCACCACGGCTGACATCCACTTCATCAGCCAGCGTCAGCGTCACCGCTTGCCCGGCAATCGCAAGGTCCAATGGGCCATCCGCGCCCAGCACCTGCTTGACCGTGGAGCGGCGCGCGGAAGGCAACACCACCACCGCGTCACCCACACGCACTTGCCCACCGGCGATGGTGCCGGCAAAGCCACGGAAGTCCTGATGGGGGCGATTGACCCACTGCACCGGCAGGCGCAGGCCGCTGGCTGCGTCACGCTCACTGAGCTGCACCGTGTCCAGATGCTCGATCAGGCTGGGGCCGGCATACCACGGCATCAATGCCGAACGCGCGGACAGGTTCTGCCCTTCCAGTGCTGACAACGGAATGGCCTGCACATGGGCGATGCCGAGCTGCTCGGCCAGCGCTTGGTATTCCTCGCGGATACGCGTGAACACCTCGGCGTCGTAGTCGACCAGGTCCATCTTGTTCACCGCCAGCACCACCTGGTCGATGCCCAGCAGGGAAATGATGTAGCTGTGGCGACGGGTCTGCGTCAGCAGGCCCTTGCGTGCATCCACCAGCACCACCGCGACATCCGCCGTGGATGCGCCAGTAGCCATGTTGCGGGTGTACTGCTCATGCCCCGGGCAGTCGGCGACGATGTACTTGCGACGGTCGGTGTCGAAGTAACGGTAGGCCACGTCGATGGTGATGCCCTGCTCGCGTTCGGCGGCCAGGCCATCCAGCAACAGCGCGTAATCAATGCGCTCGCCCTGCGTGCCATGGCGTCGGCTGTCCGCCTCCAATGCGGCCAGCTGGTCATCGAACAGACGCTTGCTTTCATACAGCAGGCGGCCGATCAAGGTGCTCTTGCCGTCATCCACGCTGCCGCAGGTGATGAAACGCAGCAGCGGCTTGGTTTCATGCTGCTGCAGGTAGGCCGAGATATCGGAAGAAGTGGCAACCGCGCTCATCAGAAATAGCCCTCCAGCTTCTTCTTTTCCATCGAGGCGGATTGGTCGTGGTCGATCAAGCGGCCCTGTCGTTCGGAGCTGGTGGACACCAGCATCTCGGCAATGATTTTTTCCAGCGTGTCGGCGTCTGATTCAATGGCGCCGGTCAGCGGGTAGCAACCCAACGTGCGGAAACGCACCTTGCGCAGCTGCGGTACTTCACCCGGATGCAACGGCAGGCGTTCGTCGTCAACCATGATCAGGCTGCCGTCGCGCTCGACCACGGGCCGCTCGGCCGCCAGATACAGCGGCACCACCGGGATATTCTCGCGGTAGATGTAGAGCCAGATATCCAGCTCGGTCCAGTTCGACAGCGGGAACACGCGCACGCTTTCGCCCTGGTGAATGCGGGCGTTGTAGAGGTTCCACAGCTCCGGACGCTGGTTCTTGGGGTCCCAGCGGTGGCGATCATTGCGGAACGAGAACACCCGCTCCTTGGCCCGCGACTTTTCTTCGTCGCGCCGTGCGCCGCCAATGGCGGCATCGAACTTCCACTTGTCCAGCGCCTGTTTCAGGCCCTGGGTCTTCATCACATCGGTATGCACGCTGGCGCCGTGCGTCACCGGGCCGATGTTCTGGGCGATGCCGTCCGGGTTGATATGCACCCGCAGCTCGGTGCCTGTCTCGGCCACGCGGCGGTCGCGGAAGGCGATCATCTCGCCGAACTTCCAGCGCGTATCCACATGCAGCAGCGGGATCGGCGGCACGCCGGGGGCGAAGGCCTTCATCAGCAGATGCAGCAGCACCGAGCTGTCCTTGCCCACCGAGTACAGCAACACCGGGTTATCAAAGGCTGCGGCGACTTCCCGCAGGATGTGGATGCTTTCGGCTTCCAGCCGGTCCAGGTGCGACAGAGGTGCGTTGGCAGTCATTGCGTGGCGATTTGGAGGCGAAGCCCAGATGAAGGGTAACAGCGTGGCCGGGTGGACCCGGGGCAGGACGGCGAGTGTGGGCCGGCGGCCGGGCCGGTTGAAATAAACGCAGGGCATGAAGCGATAACCGCTGGTCCTTTCCGCTGGACCAAAGAGCTATCTAGCATCCTTCATCCCACCCCAGACCGGACCGGAAATGACCGCCGCCGCCATCGTTCCACCCAGCCCCTTGCCCGAGGACCGCAAGGTCCTGCTGTCGCGACTGGTGGAAGGCTTGGATGGCAACAGTTTGTGGTGGCTGTCCGGCTTTGCCGCCGGGTTGGCCCAGGGAAACCCTCCCCCGTCCCTGGCGATCATCCCCGGCGGCCAAGCCGCTGCACCAGCCCCGCAGTCGCGGCTTACGGTGATCTACGGCAGCCAGACCGGCAACGCCCGCCGTGCCGCCGAGCAGTTGGCCGCCGATGTGGAGGCCACCGGTCTGCCGGTGCGGCTGCTGCGCGCCGACGCCTACCCCACCCGTGAGCTGGCCACCGAGCGCCTGCTGTACATCGTCATCAGCACGCAGGGCGAAGGTGACCCGCCGGATGATGCGATCGGTCTGGTCGAATTCATCGCCGGCAAGCGCGCGCCCAAGTTGCCGCAGCTCAAGTACGCCGTGCTCGGTCTGGGAGACTCCAGCTATGCCGAGTTCTGCGGCATCGCCCGCAAGCTGGACACACGTCTGGCCGAACTGGGCGCCACCCGTCTGCAGCCAGCCGGTGAAGCCGACCTGGACATCGAGACCGTGGCCACTCCGTGGCGCAGCCAGGCATTGGCCGATGCCCGGTCCAACATCAGCGAAGCAGCAAGCCCCGCGCCCAGCAATGTCACCCCGTTGCGCCATGCCAGCACCTACAGCGCGCAGCATCCGTTCACGGCCGAAGTGTTGTCGCGACAGGTCATCAGCGGCCGCGACTTCAAGGGCCCGGCCTATACCCGCTACGGCGTTGCCGACAAATGGGTGCATCACCTGGAGCTGTCGCTGGAAGGTAGCGGGCTGCACTACGAGCCGGGCGATGCGCTGGGCATCGTGCATCGCAACCCGCAGGCGCTGGTCGCGTCGGTGCTGGCTGCCACCGGCCTGAATGGCGATACCGAGGTCACCCACGACGGTCACAGTCGGCCGCTGTCGCTGTGGCTGGCCGAGCACCGCGAACTCACCCGCATCTCGCGCCCACTGCTGATCAATGTGGGCGAGCGCAGCGCGCATGCCGAACTGGCACGCCTGCTGGAGCCGGAACACAAGGCCGAACTGACCCGTGTGTTCGATGATCACCAACTGGTCGATGTGCTGCGCCGTTGGCCAGCGGACTGGAGCGCCGATGCACTGGTCAGCACCCTGCGCCCTGCAACCCATCGCCTGTATTCCATCGCCTCCAGCCGCAAGCGCGTGGGCGAGGAAGTCCATCTCACCGTCGATGAACTGCGCTATGACGCGCATGGCAGTGCACATCAAGGTGCTGCCAGCAGCTTCCTGGCAGCACTCGAAGAAGGCAGCCAGCTGCCGGTCTTCATCGAGCCCAATGAACGCTTCCGGGTCCCGGCCGACAGCAGCCGCGACGTCATCATGATTGGCCCGGGCACAGGTGTGGCGCCGTTCCGTGGCTTTGTGCAGGAACGTGCGGAGATTGGCGCAACCGGCCGAAATTGGCTGTTCTTCGGCGCACGCCACTTCAACAGCGATTTCCTCTACCAAACCGAATGGCAGGACGCGCTGCGCCGCAAGGAACTGCATCGTCTGGATCTGGCGTTTTCGCGCGACCAAGCCGACAAAGTGTATGTGCAGCAGCGTCTGCGCACACGTGGGCGCGACCTGTACGACTGGCTGCAGAACGGCGCGCACCTGTACGTGTGCGGCGCCATCAGCATGGGCAAGGATGTGCACGCCGCCCTGCTGGACGTGCTGCGCGAGCACGGCGGGCTGGATGAAGACGGCGCCCGCGACTACCTGACACAGCTGCACACGGAGGGGCGTTATGGCCGGGATGTGTATTGACGGTTGAGCGGTGTCGCCGCGACGTGCGGCGATGCGGGCTTTGCGCCTGAAAGGCGTTCCTACACACGTTCCAAGCATGGCGAACAGAACATGAGCACCCACTCCGTCGAATCCATCAAAGCCGAAAGCAACCGCCTGCGTGGTTCGCTGTTGGAGAGTCTGGCCGATCCGATCACCGGCGCATTGCGTGAGGACGACCAGACCCTGATCAAGTACCACGGCAGCTATCAGCAGGATGACCGCGATGTACGCGACGAGCGCCGCCGCCAGAAGCTGGAGCCTGCCTATCAGTTCATGATCCGCACGCGCACGCCCGGCGGTGTCATCAGCCCGGCGCAGTGGCTCAAGCTGGACAGCATCGCCACCCGCTACGGCAATCATTCGCTGCGCATCACCACCCGCCAGGCATTCCAGTTCCACGGCGTGATCAAGCGCGAACTGAAGGCGACCATGCAGGCGATCAATGCCGCGCTGATCGACACGCTGGCCGCCTGCGGCGACGTCAATCGCAACGTGCTGGTGGCCGCAAACCCACTGCTGTCCAGCGCCCATGCAACCCTGTATGCCGATGCGGCGCGCACCTCCGAGCACCTGCTGCCCAACACCCGCGCCTATTACGAAATCTGGCTGGATGAAGAACGCGTGGCCGGCAGTGGTGCCGAGGAAGAGCCGATCTACGGCGACCGTTACCTGCCGCGCAAGTTCAAGATTGGCTTTGCATTACCGCCAGTCAACGACGTGGACGTGTTCGCCAATGACCTGGGCTTCATCGGCGTGATGGACGGCGCCGGTGAACTGCTGGGGTATGACGTCAGCATCGGCGGTGGCATGGGCGCTACGCATGGTGATGCGGAAACCTATCCTCGCATCGCCAACCTCGTCGGTTTCATTCCGCGCGACGCGCTGCTGGATGTCGCCACCGCCGTGGTCACCACCCAACGCGACCTTGGCAACCGCGAGCTGCGCAAGCGTGCGCGCTTCAAGTACACCATCGACGATCATGGTCTGGACACCGTGATCGCCGAGATCGAGCGCCGCGCAGGCATCGCTTTTGTACCCAGCCGCTCGCAACCGTTCGCCCATAACGGTGACCGCTATGGCTGGAATGCAGGTGACGATGGCCGCTGGCATCTGACCCTGTCGCTGCCGGCCGGCCGCATCGCCGACCTGCCAGGCGCATCGCACCTGACCGCACTGCGCGAAATCGCTCGCTTCCACGAAGGCGAATTCCGCATGACCGGCAACCAGAACCTGGTCATCGCAGGCGTGCCGGCCGATCAGCGCGACCGCGTTGATGCGCTGGTGAAGGACGCCGGCCTGGATGCTGGCAATCAAGCCCCCACTGCATTGGCACGCGCGGCGATGGCTTGCGTTGCCCTGCCCACCTGCGGCTTGGCAATGGCCGAAGCCGAGCGTTACCTGCCAGATTTCAGCGCAAAACTGCAGCCATTGCTTGAACAGAATGGGCTGGCCGACGCACCGATCCTGCTGCGCATTTCCGGCTGCCCGAACGGCTGTTCGCGCCCGTACCTGGGCGAAATCGCCCTCGTCGGCAAAGCACCGGGCCGCTACAACCTGATGCTCGGTGCCGACCACCGCGGCCAGCGCTTGAACACGCTGTACCGCGAAAACATCACCGAGCCGGACATCCTTGCCGCGCTGGAACCGCTATTCGCACGCTATGCCGGCGAGCGTTCCCGTGATGAGGGCTTCGGCGACTTTCTCCACCGCGCCGGCATCGTCGGCCTGCCGTCCTACCCTACCCACCGCCAGATTCCCGTGGAACTGCACGCATGAGCGCCCTGCCCCGATCCTTGAACGATTCCGTTACCACGCTGCCGGACGACCTGGGCCCGCTCAACGCCGAACTGGATGCAATGGATGCGCAAGCCCGCGTGCGCTGGGCACTGCAGAACGCACCTGGCGCGCATGTCCTGTCGTCGAGTTTTGGCGCGCAGTCAGCCGTGACCCTGCATCTGTTGGCCAGCCAGCACCCGGACATCCCGGTGATCCTGATCGACACCGGATACCTGTTCCCGGAAACCTACCGCTTCGCCGACGAACTGACCGACCGCCTCAAGCTCAACCTCAAGGTCTACCGCCCGCTGGTCAGCCGCGCGTGGATGGAAGCCCGCCATGGTCGCCTGTGGGAACAAGGCGTGGTTGGCATCGAGCAGTACAACAACCTGCGCAAGGTTGAGCCGATGAAGCGGGCGCTGGATGACCTGCAGGTCGGCACCTGGTTCACCGGCCTGCGCCGCAGCCAGTCGGCAAGCCGCTCCAGCACGCCAGTGCTGCAGCGTCGTGGCGAGCGTTACAAGGTCAACCCGATCGCCGACTGGAATGATCGCGACGTGTGGAAGTACCTGCAGGAGCACCAGCTGCCTTATCACCCCTTATGGGAGCAGGGTTACGTCTCGATCGGCGATTTCCACACCACCCGCCGCTGGGAACCGGGCATGCGCGAAGAGGACACCCGCTTCTTCGGCCTCAAGCGCGAGTGCGGGCTGCACGAAGAGATCTGAGCAGGATGCAGTGAAGGACCGGGGGAACCGGGCTGCTGGAAAAGAAGCCCGGCGTGCAGAATCCCGCCATCCCCGCATACGCGGGGCTTTCAACCGACGAGCATCGGTTCATTGAATTTCTTGATGAGGTGCAGTCTCCAACAGCACCCTCTGTCATACCGGGCCATGCTCGGCATGACTCCCCCGGTTGGGCACGGCTGCGTTGCCGCCACCTCACTGCGGCTGTTGCTCCCAGAACGCCAGCAACTCACGTAGCGCCGGCGATGCGGCATCCTGCGCAATGTCGTCCTGCAGGTTTCCCACTTCATGCTCCCATTGCTGGGTACTGATCTTCTGCAACATGCTGCCGTCGGTCAGGCTGCAACCCATATGCCAATGGCTGAAGTACAGGCTCTCGACCGGGCCGTTGTGCAGCTCCTGCAGGTGCACATGCATGCGTGAATTGCGGATGCGCTCGTAGATGCGCGCCATGCCCTCTTCCGGCCCCTCGAAATACTGGAAAAACTGCTGCCCGTCATACAGCAGCACGCCGGTAACGCCGGCCAGCTGGTTGTGTGCGCGCGCATCCACCAACAGGTGGTCGATCTCGACCGGGGTCAACCCGGACACAGCGGTGCTCACATAGGCCACTGCACGGTTGCTCATGCGCGGTATCACTTCTTGCTCAGGTGCGGCGAGCATGCCACAGCGCCCCGCTGGCGGTAAGCCGTCGCGGGGCGCTGTGGGCGACGATCAGTAGCGATAGTCCAGCTTCAACCAGAATGCGCGCCCCGGCTCGTTGATCCGCACTGGGTCCGCCGGGAAGCCAAAATCGGCGCTACCAGCAAGATTCAGGTGCTCGGCGTAAACGCGGTCGAAAAGATTGTCCACACCGACGCTGGCGCGTAGGCCCTGGTTGATGCGATAGGCACCATTGAGCGACAGCGTGGCAAAACCCGCACTCGGGCCGAGGTCTCGGGCGACCACATTGCCTTGATCCGGTGCCACGCGGTTCTGGCGGGTAGCGGCACGCAACAGCGCACCGGCCGACCAGCGCTCCCGCTCGTAGCTCGCGTTCAAGCGGGCTTCCAGTGGCGGAATCTGCGGAAGCGGACGGTTCTGATCGCGGTTCTCACCCCAGGCATAGGCCAGCGTACTGCCCAGTTTCCACCCCTGCGACGGTCGCCATTCCACACCCGCTTCGGCACCGGCAATACGTGCATCAACATTGCTCGCCTGCGTACTGCTCCCCATCATGCCGCCGCTGCGGTAGTTGAACAGGATGTAGTCCTGCAACTGACCGGCATACGCCGACACCCAGGCATCCAGTTTTTGGCTGCGGAACTGCAGGCCGAAATCCAACTGTGTGGTTTTTTCCGGTTTCACGCCCGCAAAGGCATTCGCGCTGCCCGTCGGGCCGGCGTCGGCGGAGAACAGTTCCCAGTAGTCGGGCATGCGTTCGCTGTGGCCAAGCCCGGCGTACCAGGTCCACGCCTGGCCGTAATCGCGCTCGTAGCGCAGGAAACCGCTACCCAGCGTCTCCTTTCGTGTCTGCCCGGCGGTGGGGTTGGGCATGTTCATCATGCCGGTGCTCAAACGCAGATCCTTGGCTTCTGCCTTGTCCAGGCGCAGTCCGCTGAGCCAGCGTTGCGCGGTGCCCTCACCCAGGGTGAGTTCGGTGAACACGCCCTGCGTGCTGAAGTCGGCATCGCGGGTCCACGGTTGCTGCTGCCAGGTATTACGGCCCATGCCATTACGCTGGCGATGGCGGCTTTCCTGGGCATCGATGCCGGCGACGATCGCCACCTCCTGCCAGCGCCATTCCGACGCCACGCGGCCGCCGGTGGTGCGCCGTTCCACGTTCGATGCCATCGGCATGGGCATGCTGCTGTCAGGGTTGGGCGTGCGCAGCGTGTAGTTGTCCATCAGGTGGTCGGCGCTGTTGTAGTACAGATTGGCCTGCAACTTGTCCCACGCACCGGGCAGGTTGTTCTTCTCAAAGCGCAGGCCGTAGCTGTTGCGCTTGAACGATGCGCCGTCCATACCGCGCCCGGCGTAGCGTGCCAGTGCATCGCCGGTGCCGGCGTTGAGTTCCAGCACCGTGTCGGCATCGGGCGTCCAGCCGATGGCGGCATCGGTATTCCATTTACGCCAGCGCGATGGCACCACGTCGCCGTTGCCATCCTGGTAATCGTCGGACTCGGAACGATTGCCGTTGATCCGTACATAGCCCGATGTACTGCCAAAACTGCCATCAAGCATCTGATCGTTGCGGTTGTTGGAACCGACCAACGCACTCGCCTTCAGCTCCATCCCCGGCGCATCGAAGCGCGGCGTGTCGCGTTCAAACCGGACCGTGCCTGCTGACGCACCCGCGCCCCAGCGCACGCTTTGCGGGCCCTTGATGATGACCAACCGGTCGTAGGTTTCCGGCGCAATGTACGACAACGGATTGTCCATGCGTGACGGGCAGGCGCCAATCAGATTGCCGTCGTTGCTGAGGATATTCAGCCGCGAACCGGACATGCCGCGCAGCACTGGATCACCATTGGTGCCGCCATTTCGGATAGCCGCGAAACCGGGGATGGTCTTCAGGTAATCGGCGCCATCACTGGCCGGCACCGGTTGCCGTGGCAGACGCGGATCGGTCTCCCAATGCAGCGGCGAGGAAGGCGCAGCGGCGGTAACCACCAACGTGTCCAGGGTTTGAGTGGAAGCGCGCTCGTCAGCACGGGCGAGCAAAGGAAACAGCGCGATACAGACGCAGACAGACAAACACGCCGGGACACCCGGCATGCGGGAAGCAACGTACATAAGGTTCTCCAATACGACACCGTCACGCCTTGCCGGTGGGCAGCGCGCGACGAAAAGAAAGGTGGGTGTCTTTCAGGAGAACTGCGGTGGCCCGCGCGCCAGATGTGCCGGCCAGCGCAGATCGGCTGGCAAGCGGAGGGTGCGGGGAGATTCGGGCGCAAGCCGATACAACAGCGGTGCCAGCACCAGCAAGACCGCCAGCCAAGGCAGCAGGCGCGACGCCATGGTGCAGTAGTCGCAGGCTTCGCCATGTGCGGCGTGCGGATCGACTGGAGCCTGCGGCATGTTGGCGGGTGCAGCCGCCGCCATATGCCGCGCATGTTCCTCGGCAGTCATGTCGTGATGGCCGGCATGCACACTACTCGTTGCCGCAGGTGCCATTTCCATCATCGCCGCATGTTGCGTATGCCCGGCCTGCACCCAGCGGCTGACCACCGGCGCCACCGCCATCAACAACGCAGCGACGAATGCCAGCAGGAGCAGGAAGGATTGGAAACGGGCGGAACGCATGACCGCGCAATTCTAGCGGGGAGCGGGGATTCTCCCGCTCAGGTGAGGTGCGACCGTTTGACGCATGACGTTGAGATGCAGCTCGACCACGCATCCGGTCGTCATTGCCTTGTACGCCTCATCGCAGCCAACGATGCTCACGCGCCGCGCGCTTCACGATTTCCGCGCATTCAGCAGCAGCGGCCTGCAGCAACAGATGCGGGCCGGTCACATCAACCACGGTGCAATGTTCGATCTCCAATGCGATTGAGCGATGCGCTGATGACGACAACAATCGATCGTCGACTGCCCTCAGATAAAGCGTAGGGAGCTTTACCTTATCCAGAAGCGCGGACACATCGACCCGCATCGTGAGACCGGCACGGTGCTGCAGCACCTTCGGGCTGACACTCTTCAAAGCATGGCGCAAGCCTTCTTCAAGCTCGGGAGAGTTCCATCGTCCGAGCAGCATCCAGGTCATCACGGACAGCGGCACGCTCCGCACCGGCGCGAAAGACGCCAACGGCCCTAACAGGCCGGACAGTGGGATTGGTGCCTTGGCAAAGGTCGTGGACAGGATCAGGCCCACCATGTTGGCCGGTGGATCGGCAGCAATGGAAATGGCCAGCGGCCCGGAGAAGGATTCCCCCAGCAAGACAAACGGCTTGGCAGTAGGAAACCCGTCGCGGACCCGCCGCTCCAGCGCCGCGTAGTCCAACATCTCATCGACGGGATACCGCATCACATGCACCGAATCGAACGCACTACCGAGTGCAGCAATGAACGTTGCGTGCAACGTTGCTGTGCCATCCAGGCCGGGAAGAATAACGAGCTCGGTCATGGCAGCCTTCCGCTGTCAGGGACGACACGTATGGTCACCGCCATCTGTGACTTCATCGTCTACAAGTTCATGTTCGTCATGATGATGGATAGTGAGGATACGGATGACCGACACCCGTGATGCAAGTCAGTCAGGCCCCTGCTTCATCGAAGTATCACCTAAGGGGCCATGCCCAATGCAACGTGGGGCAGACTGCAAAGCAGCCTTTCTCATTCAATCATCACGCTGATAGAAGGTGTAACCGCCAAAATCGCGCTGCAATATCCCCACGAGGAAACCCACCTTCCAGACCTCCTCTATCAGCGGCTCGAGCGACGATCCCTTGTTTGCTTCTGCATAGAGCGCACCTGGCTGCCATTCGGAAAGGACTAGGCGCTTGGCGAGAATGCCCGCTTCTTCTACGCTCTTGGCACGGACCTGGCGCGTGACGAAGAAGCCAATGATGTCGCCAGACGGATCGTCAAACGGCAGGCAAATCCCCGAACCCGAAAGCTTTACCCGGAAAAAGGTCACGCCGAGTGCCTCGACTCAACTCGTAATCGTCTGCGTCAACGATTCCCACGTTGGCGGCAATGGCCAGTTCGCACTCTGGTTGCCATCGAGCACACGGCGCAGGTCGCGCTTGTCGATCTGCGGTGCCAGCACATGCACCAGTTCCAATGCGTAGTCGCGTAGCACGCGATCACGCGGCAGTACGGCCCACGCAATGCACTCGGGAATCGCTGCGGGAGCCGGCCAGGCCCGCAGATCGGTGTCGTTGCCGCTGACGGCCATTTCCGCCAGCAGGCCCACACCAAGCCCCGCGCGCACATAGGTTTTGATCAGGTCCGCATCCAGCGCGGTCAGCGCCAGGTCCGGCTCCAATTGCTGCGAGGCAAATGCACGTCGCAGTGACGAACTCGCACGCGTGGAGGATTCGTAACTGATCAACGGGTGCTCAGCCAATGCAGCCATGTCCGGGGTTTTGCCGGCACGATCCAGCGCGTGTCCCTTGGGCACCAGCACCAGCCGTCGCCAGCGGTACAGCGGCACCGCGATGCCGGTGGTCGGCTCGCTGCCGGCGGTGCTGATGATGGCGATATCCGCATCGCCCTGGCTCAACAGATCCAGCGCATCGCTTTCGGCGGCTTGCTGCAGGTGCACGCTGACCTGCGGGTACGCCAGCTTGATGCGCGCCACCGCTGGCGGCAGGACGAAGCGCGCCTGCGTATGCGTGGTGGTCAGGATCAACTGGCCGTGGCTTTCGCGGCGCTGGTTGGCGGCATAGGTACGGATATTGTTGGCTTCCGCCAGTACAGCGCGCGCCCGGGCAATGACTTCCTCACCGGCCGGCGTCACCGTTTCCAGGCTGCGCCCCTTGCGCACGAACAACAGGAAGCCCAGCTCGTCTTCCAGTTGTTTGAGCTGCTTGGACAAACCCGGCTGTGTAGCATGCACCCGCGTTGCAGCGAGCGTGATGTTGAGCTCGGCATCGGCAATGGCAACGAGGTAGCGCAATTGGGTCAGGGTCATTGCGGCGTCATCGGAAAACGTCAAAAGAAGGTGTCGGCTGACTGTAGGTCAAATTTCCGTTCGTTCTTATAACCGAAAGTTATTTAATTCGCGACGCAAGTCATTTCCGGGGCTGGCAAGCCCAGCGCTACGGTCAGCGGCCTCCTGTTGAGCCTGCCGACTGCCTTGGACACCGCCCTGTTTCCCCTGTTTGCCGCCCTCAAAGGCCGGGCTGTGCTGGTGGTTGGCGGTGGTGCGGTGGCCGAACGCAAGGTGCTGGCCCTGCTGCATGCCGGTGCCCTGCCCCGTATCGGCTCACCCGAGCTGTCGCCCGCGCTAACTGAACTGGCGCAGACACAGCGTGTGCAGTGGCTGTCGGGCCGGTTTGATCCGCAATGGCTGGCTGACGATATCTGGCTGGTGATCGCTGCCACCGACGACGCCACCACCAACCGTGCGGTCGCCGAAGCCGCTGAAGCACGTCGCCTGTTTGTGAATGTGGTCGACGATGCCCAGTTGTCCACGTTCCATGTGCCTGCCGTGGTCGAACGCGGCCCGCTGCAGATCGCCATTTCCAGCGGCGGCGCAGCACCAATGGTCGCGCGCCATGTCCGCCGTCAGTTGGAGCAGCTGTTCGATCATGCATGGGGCCAGCTGGTGGAGTTGGTGGGCCAACACCGCAGCGCCATCCGCAGCCGTTTTCCCGAACTGGGCCCACGTCGCCAGTTCTTCGACCGCCTGATTGAAAGCCCCTTGCTGGGTCTGCTGCGTCGCCGTCAGGACGGGGCAGCCCAGGCCTTGTTGTCACAGACGATTGCCGGCCACAGCGCTACCAGCAAAGGCTCGGTAGTGCTGGTCGGCGCCGGCTCGGGCGATCCCGGCCTGCTCACGCTCAGCGCCCTGCGCGCGCTCAACCAGGCCGACGTGATTCTTTATGACCGTCTGGTCAGCATTGAAGTGCTGCAGCTGGCGCGTCGCGATGCCGACTACGTGGAAGTCGGCAAATCCGCGCAGGGCCACAGCACCGCGCAGGAGCACATTCATGCGCTGATGCTGGAACACGCCCGTGCAGGCCGCCGGGTGGTGCGACTCAAAGGCGGTGATGCCTTCGTATTTGGCCGTGGCGGCGAGGAATTGCAGTTCCTGCGTGCCCATGACGTGCCCTACGAAGTGGTACCCGGCATCACCGCCGCACTGGCCTGCGCGGCCTATGCCGGCATTCCGCTCACGCATCGCGACCACGCGCAGCAGCTGCGTCTGGTCACCGCGCACTGCAAGGATTCGATGGACACGCTGGACTGGCCGGAACTGGCCAAGGCCCGGCAAACGCTGGTGTTCTACATGGGCGTGGCCGCGCTGGAACAGATCCAACAGCGTCTGACCGGCGCCGGGCTGTCGGCGAGCACGCCCTTCGCACTGGTCGAAAACGGCTCACGCAGCAATCAGCGCGTGGTCACCGGTCAACTGCGCGATCTGCCCGGTACCGCCCGCCACCATCAGGTGCAGTCCCCGGCCCTGCTCATTCTGGGCGACGTAGCGGCGCTGGCTGACGAACTGCATTGGTTCGGCAATGCCCCGCTGCACGCCTTGCCCACCGTTTCCTCACTTCCCGCAAAGACGTCGACGACCACACTGGCCGACGCCGCCTGATTGCCTTTACCGGAGATCCCAATGGCCATTTACAACAGCATTCTGGACACCATCGGCAACACCCCGGTGGTCAAGCTCAACCGTCTGGCGCCGGCGGGCGTGGATGTCTACGCCAAGGTTGAATCGTTCAACCCGGGCGGCTCGGTGAAGGACCGCCTGGCGCTGGCCATCATTCTCGACGCTGAGAAGAAAGGCCTGCTCAAGCCCGGCGACACCATTGTCGAAGCGACCTCCGGCAACACCGGTGTGGCACTGGCCATGGTCGCCGCAGCGCGCGGCTACAAGTTCGTGGCGACGATGGTGGAAACCTTCTCCATTGAACGTCGCAAGCTGATGCGTGCCTACGGCGCCAAGGTCATCCTGACCCCGGCCGCCGAGCGCGGCACCGGCATGGTGCGCAAGGCGGCGGAGCTGGCGCAGCAGCATGGTTGGTTCCTGGCCAGCCAGTTCACCAATCCCGCCAATCCGGCCTTCCATCGCCAGACCACTGCCGCCGAAATCCTGCGTGACTTCGCTGGCAAGCGCCTGGATTACTTCGTCAGCGGCTGGGGCACTGGCGGCACCCTCACCGGCGTGGGCGAAGTGTTGAAACTTGCGCGGCCCGATACCCGCATCATCGCCACCGAACCGGCCGGCGCCGCGTTGTTGGCCGGCAAGGAGTTCACCCCGCACAAGATCCAGGGCTGGACCCCGGACTTCGTGCCGGAAGTGCTCAACCGTGAGGTCTACGACGAGCTGTATTCGATCCAGGATGAACGCGCCATCGAAACCTCGCGCCGCCTGGCTGCCGAAGAAGGCATCTTCGTCGGCATCTCCGCTGGTGCCACCGTGGCCACCGCGCTGGAAGTGGCGGCCAAGGCGCAGGCCGGCTCGGTGATCCTGGCGGTGCTGCCCGATACCGGCGAACGCTATTTCTCCACGCCGCTGTTCGCCGATATCAACGACGGTTCGGACGACGACTGGTTGGCCGGCATTCCGTAATTCCAGCTACTGTTTTTGATACCGTACAAAGGCCGCCACGCGCGGCCTTTGTGCTTTCCGTCGCCGCCAATCGCGCACGGTGAGACGCCGCACAGTCAGGCTTTGCCGGCGCCGGGTGGATGCATACGCCCGTCACGTTTCTCTCATACACGGCGGCGGAAGATCACACCCATGAGCATCGAAGTCTGGCAAGGCGACATCACCCAATTGGCCGTTGACGTCATCGTCAACGCGGCCAACGAAACCCTGCTGGGTGGGGGTGGCGTGGACGGTGCTATCCA
Organism: Stenotrophomonas sp. Iso1; assembly: GCF_027497995.1. Taxonomy (GTDB): domain Bacteria; phylum Pseudomonadota; class Gammaproteobacteria; order Xanthomonadales; family Xanthomonadaceae; genus Stenotrophomonas. Next base: position 108,405 of record NZ_JAODBT010000003.1, read on the forward strand.
TCGTGCAGCTGGCCCCGGCCTGCTGGCCGAGTGCGAGCAGTTGCCGGAGCTTCGCTCCGGCATCCGTTGCCCTACCGGTGAGGTCCGCGCCACCGCCGGGCACGCGTTGCCGGCCCGGCACGTGTTCCATACCGTCGGCCCGGTGTGGCGTGATGGCCGCCATGATGAAGCCGCGCTACTGGCCAACTGTTATTGGCAATCGTTGCGTCTGGCCGAACGCATGGAACTGGAATCCATCGCCTTCCCCGCGATCAGCTGTGGCGTGTATGGCTACCCACTGCATCAAGCCGCCAACATCGCTGTCACCGAAACCGTCACGTGGCAGAAGAGCCACGCGCGCCCATTGCGGATCATTCTGGTCGCCTACAACGCAGCAGCCTTCAAGATCTACCAACAGGCCTTGGCGGACGCGGGCGGGTCACAGAAAAACCTTTTCCTTGATGATCTGAAACCGGCAATGGGCTGAGCCCATCGTTGGCGATTGGGCGAAGGACTGCAATGTTCTCCATCACCACAACGCTGTAGCGGCCACTCCGCGCTCAGACAGCCATCAACGCGACCGCGTGGCCGCACCCGCTGATGGCTGCCCATTTCAGAGGCGGCCAGCGGCTCCATAGACCCAATCGTCAAAGAACGGCTGCAACGAGCGACCGGCTGCCGTTTCCATTGCCTGCTGGAAATCCGCAGTGACCACGGAGCGACCGTCATGGGCCTGCGTATAAGCCCGCAGCCCACGCCAGAACACCTCTTCGCCCAGTTCCTGACGCAGCAGGTGCAACACCAAGGCCCCCTTCTGGTAGACCACGGCGCGGTCATCTGCCGTGGGCTTGTTCCAATCCGGGAAAACCAGCGCGCGGTCCGCGCCCTTTTCCCGCAACGCCAGTACGCGGGTACGCCACCCCGTCACCATCTGCTGGTAAGCCGCTTCACCTTGCGCATGCTGCAGCCACGCAGCGGTCATGAAGTTGGCAAACCCCTCGTTGAGCCAGAAGTGCTCCCAACCCGCGCAGGTCACCCGGTTACCCCACCACTGGTGCGCGGCCTCATGCGCCATCAGGCCCAACTGCGTGGGATCGTCCAGTACGCGCTTTCCGTAGGCCTCGGACATCAGCGACAGACCCGCCATTTCCTGGCCGATGGTGCGCGCCACCAACGCCTGGTGGTAATCACCTTCATAGGTGAGCCCGGCGCGGTCAGCGAAGAAGTCCAGCATGTCGCCGCTGGCGGCGAACACCTCGCGCAGTTCCGCCGGGGAACGGTCCACCGCGTAGTAGTGCAATTGCTTACCGCCGTGCGCCTGCACGGCGTGTTGATACGGACCAGCCGCGAAACCATACACATAGCCAGGCATGGGCGCGCGCAGATGCCAACGGTGCTCGATGCGTCCATCCTCCAGCCGTCGCGAAGGCAATGCCTCTCCCACTGCGGTTGCCTGAAGATGCTTCGGCAGGCGCAAGGCCAGTTCCAGTGTGGCGCGCTCGTCCGGCGCATCCACCGATGGCATCCACTGGCTAGTGGAAAAAATCGTGTAGACCTCGTTGCGCTCGGCAGCAAACTCCAGACCATAGGCGGGCTTGCCGTGGTAACGCAGGGTCACGCGGCTTTCGCCACCGGCGCGCAATGGTTCGGACAACGTGATGGAAAGCTTTCCCTCCGCGTGCTCGAAAGCCAGTGGCACGCCGTTCTGCGTGGCCGAATCGATCACCAGTTCTCCACTGTCCAGCGACAACTGCGATAGCGGCGTCTCTCCGGCGCGGAAGCGCAGCGTTGCTTCACCGCGCACTTCGCCCGCAGGAATATCGAAGTCCAGCGTGGCCGCGTAGTGCAGGACATCGAAGGCCCGCGTTTGTGCGGCGAACACCGGTACCGCCAGCGCCATCGACACGGCCATGCACAATCCGCGATTGATCTTGCTTCGCATCCGACTGCCCTGAACGGAAACGCCGATTGTAGGCATGTCAATGCGCCTTTCTCCCCCGTCTACGCAGTGATGAAGTGGAACGGCCTGCAAGCTGGGCCGCTTGCCCCTTTCCCGCAGTGACCCTGCGATGCGCGGGGCCGACAACAAAAAACGCCGGCACAGGGCCGGCGTTTTGATCACATCACGCAGAAAGACCTATCAGTCTTCCCACTTGCCCAGTGCAGCCAGGCCGTTTTCCTTGGCGCGCTCGTACACGGTCTTCTGTGCGGCGGCGTAGTTGCCCTTGACGTCCTTGGCCCACAGCTTCAGTGCAGCCTGCTGCATGGCACGGCCGTAGGAGAAGCTCAGCGGCCACGGCAGGTTGCCCATCTGGTTCATGGCGTTGAGGTGAGCGGTGGACTGCTCGTCGCTCTGGCCACCGGACAGGAACACGATGCCCGGCAGGATTGCCGGCACGGTCGACTTCAGGCACATCACGGTCGACTCGGCCACTTCTTCCACGTCAACCTGCTCGTCGCAGCGCTTGCCCGGAATGACCATCGAAGCCTTCAGGATGGTGCCTTCCAGCACCACGTTCTGCTGGTACAGGGCGTCGAACAGCGAACGCAGGGTGGCTTCGGTGACTTCGTAGCAGGTCTCGATGTCGTGGTCGCCGTCCATGATCACTTCCGGCTCAACCATCGGCACCAGGCCGCATTCCTGGCACAGGGCTGCATAACGGGCCAGCGCGTGGGCGTTGGACTCGATGCAGGTGCCAGACGGGATGTTTTCGCCGATGTTGATCACCGCACGCCACTTGGCGAAACGGGCACCGAGCTTGTAGTACTCCTGCAGGCGCTCACGCAGGCCGTCCAGGCCTTCGGTCACCAGCTCTTCAGGGCAACCGGCCAGCGGGTGCGCGCCCTTGTCGACCTTGATGCCCGGGATCATGCCGTTGTCGGTCATGTACTTGGCGAACGGCACGCCGTCCTTGGTCGACTGACGGATGGTTTCGTCGTACAGGATCGCGCCGGAGATGTGCTCGTTGAGCTTGGGCGTGGTCAGCAGCAGCTCGCGGTAAGCACGGCGATTCTCTTCCGTGTTCTCGATGCCCACGCTGGCAAAGCGCTTGGCAATCGTGCCGGTGGATTCGTCAATGGCGATGATGCCCTTGCCCGGGGCGACCATTGCCTGGGCGGTTTCAGCCAGCAGTTCGATGCTCATGAGATTCCTGTAACCAAGGTGCGGGAAAACCGGGATTATAGCCCGCCCCGCTCGTGGGCTGGCTGCCCGCGAGGTCTGGAACCGCTTTCAAGCTGTCGCTGGGACAATTCCTGTCCGCCCCGATCAGCTTTTGACCGGGGCGGTGGCTTGCTTTGTCCGCTCAGAGGCCGCCGAGGCCGCTGGCACGCCCATCGGCGCCCACTTCCAGCAGACGCAGGGTGTTGGTGGCGCCGTGGGTTTCCATGTGTTCGCCGCTGGTGAACACCACGCGGTCACCCGCTTCCAGCAACCCAGCCTCGACCAGCAGGCGGATGCTGCCGCGTGCCGCTTCGCGCGGGGTGAAGCCGCGGCTGTCGAAGTTGATCGGGAATACATCGCGCATCAGCGCCATCTGCCGGCGCGCGCCGTCGTGGCGGGTTACCGCAAACACCGGGGCCGAAGCACGGAAGCGCGACAGGTAACGCGCGGTACCACCGGATTCAGTCATCGCCACAATCGCGCGAACGCCCACGTGCTGGGACAGGAACATGGTGGCCATGGCGATGGCTTGATCGGCACGTTCCAGGTTGCGCGGCGACGCGCCAAAGTCGGTCTCGGTCTGGAACTGGCGCTCGGCACCCAGGCAGATGCGGGCCATCGCCTCGACGGCCTTCACCGGATACGCACCGGCGGCAGTTTCGGCCGACAGCATCACTGCATCGGTACCGTCGATGACCGAGTTGGCCACGTCCAGCACTTCAGCACGGGTCGGGATCGGGCTTTCGACCATGGACTGCAGCATCTGCGTGGCGGTGATCACCACCTTGTTCTGCGCCAGCGAGGCCTTGATGATTTTCTTCTGCAGGCCTGGCAGTTCGGCATCGCCGATTTCCACGCCCAGATCACCACGCGCCACCATCACCACGTCGCTGGCGTCAACGATTTCTTCCAGGTTCTCGATGGCTTCGGTGCGCTCGATCTTGGAGACCAACGCGGCGTAGCAGCCATGTGATTCGGCGATTGCGCGGGCATCGTTCATGTCCTGCGCATTGCGGCAGAACGACACGGCAATGAAGTCCACGCCAATCTTGGCGACGATGCCGATCAATTCCTTGTCGCGCTCGGTCAACGCGCCCAGCGACAGACCGCCGCCCTGCTTGTTCAGGCCCTTGCGATCGGACAGCACGCCGTCGTTGAGCACGGTGTTGATGATGCGCTCGCCCTGCACTTCGACCACCTGCAGCTGCATCAGGCCATCGTCGAGCAGCAGGACGTCGCCCGGGCCCACGTCCTGCGGCAGGCCGAGGTAGCTCACACCCACCTGGGTGGCGTCGCCCGGTACAGCGGTGCTGCTGGCGATCAGGTCGAAGCGATCACCGGCCTTGAGCTGCACCTTGCCTTCGGCAAAGCGCTCGATGCGGATCTTCGGGCCCGGCAGGTCCGCCAGGATGCCCACTTCCACGCCCACACGCTGGGCGGCGGCGCGCACGTCGGCGGCACGCTTTGCCTGGCCGGCCGGATCGCCATGGGAGAAGTTCAGGCGGACCACGTTGACGCCGGCGCGGAACAGCTCATCCAGCACCCCTGGCGCATCCGTAGCCGGTCCGAGGGTGGCAAGAATCTTGGTGCGGCGCTGGCGTTCGGTCATGGTGCTCAATCTCCCTATGAAGCCATCGAAATTAGCACATCCACTGCATGACAACGATGTCGCATACGATTTCATAAAACACTTTCTGCGCTGTCCCAAAGACAGTCCGGACAGCCTGTCTGGACATACCGTACGGTATGACAACGCGAGTCCTATCACCGGCTTGATCAGGCCATGGTGATTCTGGCGACAGCCCGCAATGGAAGCTGCCGTTACACCGCGATGACGTGGGCGGAATGGACGGACATGCATTGTCGTTAGCTGCGGACAGAGAAGACATGGCCGGGCCATGAAACGGGAGCGTGTCGCGTGCGACGTTGGTGTGTGAGCTCCCTTGCCAATGGCCGGATCGCCCTTCCTGCGCAGGCGGGAATAACGAATCGAAGAAAATGACACCCCTCAAAGAACAAGGGCTCCGGAAACCGGAGCCCTGAATCCCATCACGTGCGATCCAATCAGCCGCGCAGCAATACCGCCAGCTCATCCGGCGTCGAAGCCACCGCCCCGGCGCCCGCCGCTTCCAGCTCCTCACGGCCACCAAAGCCCCACGCCACGCCCACATTGCGCATGGCGTGATGACGCGCACCTTCGATATCCATGCGTCGGTCGCCGATCATCCAGCACTGTGCAGGCTGCAACGACAACCGTTGCAATGCCTCGGCGATCAACTCTGGCTTGTTGCTGCGCGAGCCGTCTTCCGTTGCGCCAATCACATTTTCAAAGCAACCACCGAACGGCAGATGCTCGACGATGCGGCGTGCGTGCGGTTCGTTTTTCGCGGTGACCACGGCCAAGCGATGCCCCGCCGCGTGCAGGCCTTGCACCACATCACCGATACCGGCGTAGATGTCGTGCTCCTGCCAGCCAATCACCTCGAAGCGTTCGCGGTACAACGCGACCGCGTGTTCCACCTGCTGCGCATCACCCAACAACGGCGTGAAGCTGGTACGCAGCGACGGGCCGATCCACTTGCGTAGCTCAACCATCGGCGGCACCGGCTGCTGCAGTTTTTCCAGCGCATAAGCCACGCAGCTGGTGATGCCGACGGCGGAATCAATCAGCGTGCCGTCCAGATCAAAGAAGAACACATCGCGGCTCACGAACCGCGAGCCTCCAGGGCCGCGACGGCCGGCAAGGTCTTGCCCTCCAGGAACTCCAGGAACGCGCCACCACCGGTGGAGATGTAGCTCACCTGCTTGGCGATGCCGTACTTGTCGACCGCTGCAAGCGTGTCGCCACCGCCGGCAATCGAGAACGCGCTGGAACTGGCAATCGCCCGCGCCATCGCCTCAGTACCCTTGCCGAATGCATCAAACTCGAACACGCCGACCGGGCCGTTCCACACCACGGTGCCGGCCTTGGCGATCAGCTCGGCGTACTGCGCAGCCGTCTGCGGGCCGATATCCAGAATCATGTCGTCCGCTTCCACCGCGTTGACCGCCTTGACCGTCGCTGGCGCATCGGCAGCGAAAGCCGGGGCCACCACCACGTCGATCGGCAACGGGATTTCAGCGCCGCGCGCCCTGGTGTCGGCGTCGATCTTGCGCGCGGTGTCGAGCAGATCATTCTCCACCAGCGACTTGCCCACGCCGTGGCCTTCGGCAGCGATGAAGGTGTTGGCGATGCCGCCGCCCACAATCAGCTGGTCAACCTTGCTTACCAGGCTGGACAGCAGTTCCAGTTTGGTCGACACCTTGGAGCCGGCGACGATCGCCAGCAGCGGGCGCGCCGGGTTGGCCAACGCCTTGTCCAGCGCGTCCAGTTCGGCCATCAGCAGCGGGCCGCCGGCAGCAACTGGGGCGAAGCGGATCACGCCGTGGGTGGACGCCTGCGCGCGGTGCGCGGTGCCGAAGGCGTCCATCACAAACACGTCGCACAGCGCGGCGTACTTCTTCGACAGCGCCTCGTCATCCTTGCCCTCACCCACGTTCATGCGGCAGTTTTCCAGCAGCACGATCTTGCCCGGGGCTACTTCAACGCCGTCCACCCAATCCTTGACCAGCGGCACGTCCACGCCGAGCAGTTCGGACAGGCGCTTGGCCACCGGCGCGAGCGAATCGGCCTCGCTCCAGACGCCTTCCTTCGGGCGGCCCAGGTGCGAGGTGACCAGCACGGCGGCCCCCTTTTCCAGCGCCAGCTTCAGGGTTGGCAGCGACGCGGTGATGCGCTGCTCGGAGGTGATCTTGCCGCTGTCGTCGATCGGCACGTTCAGATCCTGGCGGATCAATACACGCTTGCCGGAAAGGTCGAGGTCGGTCATACGAACGATGGACATGGCAGGATCTGCTCCGCTGGGGGTGGGAAACCGCCATTTTCGCCCGCCCCGTCCGCTGGGGGCAAACCAAAGGCTCAATCCGATGCAAACACGTCTGCCCCAACCTGAATTGCATAGCGACCGGCTGCGCCTGCGCGACGTGCGTGACGACGACGCCTCGGCACTGTTCTCCATCCATTCCAACCCGCAAGTGATGCGCTATTGGAGCTACCCGGCCTGGACCGAGCTGGCACAGGCCGAGCAGAAAGTGGCCGACATCCAACGCCAGCGGCGCGAACTCGACATTCTGATCTGGGCCATTGCCGATGCAGACAGTGACCAGCTGATCGGTACAAGCGCGCTATTCGCGCTGGATCTCACGCAGGGCCGCGCAGAGATCGGCTACAGCCTGCACCCGGACTGGCAACACCGTGGACTGGCCACCGAGGCGCTGCGCCTGATCCTGCGGTACGCATTCGATGCGTTACAGCTGCGCCGGGTTGAAGCCGATGCCGACCCACGCAATGAACCCTCATGCCGCCTGCTGGAAAAGCTGGGCTTCGTCCGAGAAGGCCTCCTGCGCGAGCGCTGGAACGTCAACAATGAAATCTGCGACACCGCGTTTTACGGCCTGCTGCGGCATGACTTCAAAATAGGCTGACGCTCTAAAGCGGAGCGATGCTCCGCTGAAGCGCCATTGTTACCGCCGTGCCGAGCATCGCTCGGCACGACCTCAAGGCTCTTTCTTTTCCACGCGACTGCTGCGCAACAGGCTGAAAGCAAACCCGGCAACGGCCAGTGCACCCAGCACCAACACTGCCCACAACAACACGTTCTTCCAGTCGCGCGGTGCCTTGGTCGCTTGATAGGCCACATCACCCGCGCGTACTGCATTGGCGCCCAGCCTGGCGACCGCCGGCTGCCAATGCGCACCGTTGCGTGCGCGCAGTGCATCCAACATCGGATCCAGTGCGGCCTGCGTATCGACCACGTTGGCACTGCCCGCTACCAGCAGATATGGCGCGCGCCCCTGCGCAAGGAACACGACGCTGCCGGGGCGATAACCCAGCCGCAGCAGCGGCGCTTCTGAAGGCACGGATCCGGGCTCGGCGAGAAGGCGCCACTGCCGATCCGTGATGGTCCCCGACGTTTCCAGTGGCACCGACCGCTGCTGTTTACCGGCTTCGCTCAGATTCCAGGCATTCCAACCCCGTGTCAGCAGCTGCCAATCCGGCGTGTTGCCGTCAGCACCGGGGCGATCTGCATCGCGACTGTAGACACTCCAGCTCACAGCGCTGTTGGCTGGCATCACCACGTCCAGCCGCTGGATCGGCAAGCGCCCCTGCAACGCATAGAAATAGCCCTCCTTCGCGCTGCCGCCGGCGTCGGCCTTGAGCTCCTGCCATTGCCAATCGCCGGCATCGACCACGTCGGCCATTTCACCGCGCAAACCACGCAGCACAGGTGCGCCACTGCGCTGCAGCGGTACCAGCCGCAGGTAACGCAACCCGGTTTCGACCTTGATAGCGTTGTTGCGCAGCTCGCGGCCCTGGTTGCTCAACTGCACCAGGCGTACTTGCGGGTCCAGCACCTGCCAGCCGCGCAGATCGTCACTGCCCTCCAGGCGATAACCCAGATCCAGCGTCGCACCTGCATCGGCCCAGTCCACCAACAGCGCACGCAGCTTGCCTGCGTCGTCTCCCAGATCCACCAGCCATACCGGGTCAGCTGTTCCCGCTGCACCGGCGCTGGCGACGGAATTGCGGATCGACACTACCTTGCCCTGGGTATCACGCTGTACCACCACGCTCAGGTCGTCGTCGGCCGTCGCGGCACTCACCGGCAGCGCGAACCACTGCAGTTCCACCGTGCGCAACGGCCCCGGTAGCGGCGTGGCCGCTGCGTACACCACGCTCGCCACCGGCTTGCCATCGGCGTCGATCACCCGCACATCGCGCAGGTCACGCCAATGCGCAGCGGCATAGACCGACGCCTCCAGCGGCACCCGGTAGGCACCGGCATCGGGCTGGGACAACTGCAACGGCCATTGCTGGGCGAAATCATCGGCGGCCTGCGCACTCAACGGCAGCAGGGCCAGCCACAGCAAACGCTTGATCATGCGGACGCTTCCTCATTGTTGTTCTGGATGGCCGCTGCGCGGCGCGGTGGTGCCGGCGCCAGCCAGCCCACCAAGGTGCACAACAGGCCGTAGGCGATGAATGCGCCAATGCCGAGCAGATCGCCCAGATTGCTGCGATCGACCAGCAACAGCTTGGCCAGCACCACGCCCATCAAGATCGCACCCGCCAGCCACAAGCCCCACTGGCCACGGCGCGAGCCGGATACCCAACCGATCACGCCGAGCAAGCTCCACACCACGGTCAAACTGGTCTGCGCCAACTGGGTACCCAGCAGCGTGTCATTCCACGGTTCACCGCCCCAGTGATGCACGGCACGCAATGTCATCACCGTGACCAGCACCAATGCGGCCACTGCCATGCCCACCAACTGCATGGGTGGGATGTGCGCACTGCGCCCTTCCCACAATCGCATCGCGGCCAACACCAGCACGGCGATCTCGGCCAGCTCCAGTGGATTGAACAGCACGATCCACGGCAGCGGCGAAGCACTGCCCGCACTCGCCAACGAGGTAAGCCACCACAATCCCAGCACACCGAATACCACCGCCTGCAACGCCGCGCGGTAGCGATCAAATGCCGCACCCAACGGCTGCGACAGCCACGTCCAGCGACGCATCGACAGCACCGCCAGCAACAGCCACGGCAGTGCCAGCAGCAAGCCAACCCAACCTTCGGCAAGCGTGAAGCGATCACCGACATGCCAAGCCAGCAGCGACAGCACTGTTGGCCACAGCAACAGCCACGCCAACTGCGCCAGCCCGGCAATCGCGCCGCTACCGGCACGCAGGCACAACAGGCTGCGCATGCCCAGCACCGCAAACAACGGCCACGCCCACACACCATGGCCGGCAAACGGCTGGCCATATTCGGACACCTGCAGGAACGCCAACGGGAACGCCAGCACCAGGCAGCCCAGCGTGGTCAGTGACAATGCCAATGCCGGCGCGCGGCGCTGCACTTCGGCCGCCAGCCAGCCGGTCACGCCCAACATCACCAGCACGGCATGCAGACGGCTGCCGTGCGTGACAAAGTCGCCGATCTCCATGGTGAGGTTGCCCAGCCACCAAGCCAGGCCCCATACATAGGCAATGGTGGCGACCTGCACTTTGCCGGCGCCGCGATACAGCCATGCCGTGGCGAAACCGGCCAACGCGATCAACAACGCGCCCATGAACGCTGCATTGGCGACCGCCATCTCCGCCTGCCCTATCGCGCTACTGCCGATCAACAACGCCACTGCAGCAGCCAGTTGCAGGCCGATACCGCTCCAGCGCGCGAGGCGACGGTCCTGCATCAGGCCCAGCCAAACCAGCCCGGCACCTTCCAGCGCAAACACCGATGCGGTGGCGCGCGCCGACAAGGCCAACGGCACTGCAAGCGTGGCGAAGCCCACCGCGAGGATGGCGTAACCGCGCGCCAGTACATCCAGCCGCTCTTTGTTGATCAAGGCACGTGCCAATACCGCATACAACACGGCCACGCCCAACGCGCACAGCGCCAGCGGCATACGTTCGCCCTGCAGCAGGCCCGCCTGCAGCGAGAACGCAATCAGCGGCGTGCCGAACAACAGGCAACCGTCAATGCGTGCGCTACCCGGTGTGGCCACCTTGCGTGCGTACAACAACGGCAATAGCAGGTAAAACACGAAGAACAACACCAGGAACGGCTCGGTGCTGTTGAACTTGGCCGGCGAGTAATCCATCACGCCCCATGCCGTACCAATGCCCCAGGTAAACGCGAAGCCCAGCAGGTTGAGAATGCGCCACGGTCTTACCCACGCAATGGCAAAGATGCCGGCATTGAGCAGCGCGTAGTACGAGAACAGACCGACATGATTGCCGCTATTGCTGGACAGCCAGATCGGCGCCATGAAACCGGCCAGCACGCCGAGGATGGCCAAGGTGCGCGATTCCTGCAGCACCGCCATCACCGACAACCCGGCAATCAGCACGATGCTGATCGCGAATGCCGGTCCAGCATCGATCACGCCGTAGTTCTTGAACGCGGCGAACACGGTCAGCAGCAACACGCCAATGGCGCCGCCCTGCAGTGCCAGAGCGAAGGTGCGGTGGCTCTCACGCTTGCGCCAGGCAAACACCAGTCCGGCCAATGCGGCGGCGCTGATCGCGGCCAGGCGGAACTCGATGGGCATACTCAGCCAGCCCTGATCGCTGGCGTACTTCAGCAGCGCCGCGACACCGGCCAGCAGCACCAGCATGCCCACCTTGACCGGCACGTTGCCGCTGGTGAACCACTGTTTGACGTGTTCGATACCGCGCTCGATGAGATTCGGCTCGACCGGCGCGGGCGGTGCCCATTCCTGCGGTGGATACTGCCTGGGAGCCGGTTCGGCACGGGCGACCACCGGCCGGGTTGGCTCTGGCAGCGGAGGCGGCGCGTTGACAGGCACTGAAGGCGCCGCCGGCGTCGGCGCCTGCTTATCCTCAAATGCAGGCCGGGGCGTCACTGGCGCAGTGCGGAATACCGGTTCTCGTTCGGCAAGCGGCGGTGCGGCGGCCTCGGCTTGCTCGGCATTGCGCGGGGAATGTGCAGCGGCTGCTTCCAATAGGGATACCCGCCGCTTCAGCGATGCCACCTGTAACAGGGCCATCACCAGCAGCACCGGCACCACCAGCACCACGGCCAGCAGCAGCAATCCCCAAAACACCAACGTGTCGTCCATTTGCCGTCCTTGTCCCCATCGGGGTGCCGCACCACCTTATCCACGCGCGATGGAAACGCAAGATGCCGTAAAGGTTGCTGGGGGCGTTTGCAGTGCCGGCCGAAGCTCGGCAGGCTTTTGCCGACAGGGCCCAGCCACGCCTGGCACCGCCCTGCCGGCTAAACGGCGGCGTTGTGGCCTGCTTCCTGTTGACGGCTACCCGGGGAAAAGAAAAGGGCGCCCTCAAGGCGCCCTTTCTTCACTCACGCAACCTGCGAATCAGGCAGCAACAACGCGCACCATTTCCAGGCACTTGTTGGAATAGCCCCACTCGTTGTCGTACCAGCTGACCAGCTTGACGAAGGTGCTGTCCAGGGCGATGCCGGCTTCGGCGTCGAACACCGAGGTGTGGGTCTCGCCGCGGAAATCAGTGGCAACCACCTTGTCTTCGGTGTAGCCCAGGATGCCCTTCAACGCGCCTTCGCTCTGTGCCTTCACTTCGGCGCAGATCTCGGCGTAGGTGGCTTCCTTTTCCAGTTCGACGGTCAGATCGACCACCGACACGTCCGAGGTCGGCACGCGGAAGCTCATGCCGGTGAGCTTCTTGTTCAATTCCGGGATCACCACGCCGACAGCCTTGGCGGCGCCGGTCGAGGACGGAATGATGTTTTCCAGGATGCCACGGCCACCGCGCCAGTCCTTGTTGGACGGGCCATCGACAGTCTTCTGGGTAGCGGTCGCCGCATGCACGGTGGTCATCAGGCCACGCTTGATGCCCCACTTGTCATTGATGACCTTGGCCAGCGGCGCCAGGCAGTTGGTGGTGCACGACGCGTTGGAGATGATCGCCTGACCGGCGTAGGTCTTGTCGTTCACGCCGAACACGAACATCGGCGTGTCGTCCTTGGACGGGGCCGACAGGATCACCTTCTTGGCGCCCGCGTCGATGTGCTTCTGCGCGGCGTCCTTGGTCAGGAACAGGCCGGTGGATTCGATGACCACGTCAACGCCCACTTCGTCCCACTTCAGGTTGGACGGATCGCGCTCCTGGGTCAGGCGGATCTTCTTGCCGTTGACCAGCAGATCATTGCCTTCCACTGCCACATCCGCCTTGAAGCGACCATGCACCGAGTCGTACTTGAGCATGTAGGCCAGGTAATCCGGCTCCAGCAGATCGTTGATGGCCACGATCTCGATGTCGTTGCCAAAGTTCAACACTGCCGAACGCAGCACGTTGCGCCCGATGCGACCGAAACCGTTGATGCCGACCTTGATTGCCATGTTCACAAGCTCCTGCAGCCGCAAACCCGTTGCGGCGGGGGTGGAAAGGGGCCGCCATTCTAACAGCACAGCCCGCTCCCACCGTCCTTGCCAAACGCCAGCACGGCTGACTGCCCACTGAGCGCAAACGCTTGTTTGATCAGGATCAAAGCGGCATCCGGGCGCTGCCGGGACACTGGCGCCACCTCCACCACGTAACGGAAATACAACATGCGCAAGACTTCCGCCCTGTTGCTCTCCGGCCTGGCTGCCGCCATGGCCCTGGTCGCCGCTCCCGCCATGGCGCAGTCCAAGGGCGACTGGACCTTGGGCGTCGGCGTGCACGCCGTCGATCCCAAGTCCGATGCCGGCGACCTGAATGGTTCTGCCCTGGGCTTGGGTGCCCTGCCGACCAAGGTCGACAGCGACGTCAAGCCGACCGTCACCTTTGAGTACTTCGTCGCCGACAACGTGGGCATCGAAGTGCTGGCCGCACTGCCGTTCAAGCACGACATCAGCATCAATGGCGTCGGCAAGGTCGGCGAAACCAAGCAGTTGCCGCCGGTCGTCTCGCTGCAGTACCACTTCGTCAACAGCAGCAAGATCACCCCGTTCGTCGGCTTGGGCGTGAACTACACCAAGTTCTTCAGCACCGACAGCAAGGGGGCGCTCGCCGGCACCAAGCTGAAGCTGGAAGACTCGTGGGGCCTGGCCGCTCATGCGGGCTTGGACTTCGCGCTGAGTGACAAGGGCTCCCTGCGCGTGGATATGCGCTGGGCTGACATCGACACCAAGGTGAAGGTCAACGGCGCCAACCTGGGCACCGCCAAGATCGATCCGCTGGTCTACGGCATGGCTTACGTCTTCAAGTTCTGAGCCGGGCCGTAAATCCGCAAAGCGACCACACCGCTCCCCCGGCCTGCCCGGTGGGGGCGGTTTCGCCATATGCGGCATGCAACCGCACGCGCGGGTGCCGCTAGAATGCGGAAATGAAAACGTTTTCGCTCCGCTCATTCCCGCTGCTACTCGCTGCCGTCGCCACCACCGCACTCATCCCCGGGCATGCCTGGGCATGGGGCGCGCAAGGTCACCGGCTGGTGGCGCGCGTAGCTGAGCCGTTGCTGGACCCGCAGGCCAAGGCCGATATCCAGCACCTGCTCGCTGCCGAGCCCGGCGCCACGCTCGACAGCATCGCCCCCTGGGCTGACCAGCTGCGTGCGCAGAACCCGGACCTTGGCAAGCGCTCAGCCACTTGGCACTACATCAATATGGGCGAAGAAGACTGCACCTACGTGCAGCCCAAGCAGTGCCCGGATGGCAAATGCGTGGTCGAGGCGCTCAAGAACCAGTCCGCCCTGCTCGCCGACCGCAGCAACTCCGATGCCGCACGCCTGCAGGCACTGAAGTTCGTCGTCCACCTGATGGGCGACATCCATCAGCCGTTGCATGCCGGTTACGGCCACGACCGCGGCGGCAATACGTATCAGCTGCAGTTCGACGGTCGCGGTACCAACCTGCACTCACTGTGGGACAGCGGCATGTTCTACGCCCAGCGCCGGGACGACGAGCAGTTCCTGCAGCAGCTGCTCGCGCTGCCCTCCCCCGAAGGTGTCAGCCGCCCCGAATTGCAACGGGATGCGCCGCGTTGGGCAGTTGAGTCCTGCCATATCGCCATGCGCCCGGGCGTCTACCCGGACACACGCAAGCTGGGTGAGCAGTACGCAGACACGTGGCGACCGGTGGCCGAAGCCCAGGTCCGGCTGGCCGGCGAACGCCTGGCGGCGCTGTTGAACACGCTGCTCGACCGTCCCTGAGCCGAGCTGCCGATGAAGGGCTGCGGCGCTTCATCGGCGGCATTCGTACCGCACGTGGTTTAGCGCAGGCCGCCCTGGCTGCGCACCCGGGCTTCGCCTTTCACCACTTCGAAGGTGAAGGCGTACAGCAACGTCACCGGCACGTCCTCCACCCGCACCGCACCCGTACAGTCGCCCTGTGCGATGGGTTCGCTGCCGGGGGAGAAATGACAGATGGCTGCCGGCCGGAACGTCCACTGCGTTGCTGCTGCAATCGATGCCTGCAACAGAGAAGCGTGCTCCAGCTCGCGCCCGGCCACACAGTTGGCGTGTTCCAGCAGCGGCTCCACCCGCTCGACGCCGCCATCCGCCGCAACGATCACGCGGACGCAAAGCGTTGTCGGCGGCAAGGTCTGCCGCACGTAGTCTGCGGGCATGACCGGTGGCGACGACTGCACCGGCTCAGGCATGCGAAAGGTTTCGCTCGCCGCCAGCGTGTACGCCTGGATAGCCCCCGCAGCACCGCCGCCACTCTCTGGCGTGAGCAGACGGTGGCCAACGTTGTAGCGGTTGTCGGGCTCTTCGATTACCGGCGTCGTGGCCACGCACCCTGCCAACGCCGCAATAAAAACCACTGCACATCCAATACGGGCGCCACACCATCCAGCACAACGGCCGGATGGCGAACGCCAATGTGGCGTCCAGATCAAGACGTCACTTCCGATGTTTCAGTCTCGGTCTTGTCCATGTCGAAACGCACCGGCACCCGTACCTGCCCGGCCACCGCCTCGCCATTTTTGCTGCCGGGATTCAATGTCCAGCCACGCGCGGCTTCCACCGCAGCGGCGTCCAGATCGGCATGACCGGAACTGCTGTCGACCACTACACCGGTCACCGCGCCATCGGCAGCCACATTGATCTTCAACCACACTTCGCCGGTATGCATGCTGGGCGGATAGCGCGGCGGCGACATCGTCGCGAAGCTGGGAATGCTGGCTGGCGTTGTTTGCGGCTCAACCGAGATGCGTCCCTTGCCTGCAGTGGCGTTCTGGTTGGCGGAAGCGGCCAGCGACACCTGCAACTCAACGTCCAGCACCGAGCGACCATCAGCCGTGGACACCTTCACCCCGGCAGGCGTGTCGGCAGCAATCAGCAGAATGGGGCGTGACGCCACAACGCCATCGGCCTTCAATTCGCCGCTCAAACGCAGCTGTCCGGCGTCGGCAGACTCCAGCGTGAACTCCGCATTCCAGGTCACACCTTTGCCCGACTGCAGGGCGAAAGCGAACGGCTTGCCGGCATGTTCGCGGATCTGGAACTGCTGGCGTTCACCGTCTGCATTCACCTCAAGTGCTACCGCGTACAACGCGCCTACGGAAGCAACCTCCTGCGTGGCCGGCTGTGCTGCCCATGCCGCGTAACCCAGTCCGCACGACATACCCAACGACACCATCACCATCGTCAACCACTGCTTTTTTCCGGGAACCGGACGCTTCAACATGGCAATACGCTCCTTCAATGGATGCGGGCTCTGCCAGTGGCAACCCACTGGCAATGGGGACAATGCCAAGCCGGTCTTGAGCATGGCGTTGCCATAACTACGACGCGCGCCGCCCATGCGGGCGACAACGCGTTCATCGCATGACAGCTCCTGGTCGTCACGGCAACGGCGCAGGGCAAACGGCAACAACGGATTGAACCAATGGATGCACTGCATCAGTGCCAGCAGTGCGTTGACGACGATGTCACCCCGGCGCACGTGCAGTTGCTCATGCAGCAGCACCAGTTGTTGTTCCTGTGGCGTGTAACGTTGCTCGAAGCCCGCAGGCAGCACGATCCGCGGCCGCCACACCTGCATAACCGCCGGCAGGCCAAGCACTGCCTGCGCCTGCCAGAAACCATCGGCACGCCGCTCGACGCGCCCGAGACCTCGCACGAAACGGCGTTGCTGGCGAATCAATCCCGCCCCCATCACCAACGCACCGCAGGCCCAGATGCCGACCAACAACAATGGCCACATTGGCAATGACTGCAGAGGCTCCACCATTGCCGTACCAATGCTTGGCGATTTACCGGCGACGTGCATCGCGGTGACGACCACACGCGGCGCAGGCAACAGCACCGCAACTGCCGCCACCGGCACCGCCAACCACAGCAGATACGCAGCGCTGGCCCCCAACCAGTGACGCACCGGCCGGCGCAGCAACATCACCAAAGCCATCGCCGCACTGGAGGCCAAGGCGGTCATCAACAACGTCTTGAGGAGTTCAGTGCTGCTCATCATCAAGCCCCTCCAGCAGTTTGCGCAGCTCGGCCACATCATCGCGTGTGAGCTTTTGATGTTGGCTGAAATGCGCCACCAGTGGCGCGACACGCCCATCGAAAAGACGGTCGATCAAACTGCTGCTTTCCTCCAGCACCCAGGCATCACGCTCGACCAGCGGCGAGTACAGATAGCGACGGCCCTCCTTCTCCGCGCCAATCGCCTCCTTGTTGAGCAAGCGATTGAGCAGGGTCTTGACCGTGGCCTCCGCCCAGTCATTGCCGCGTGGCAAACGCGCCATCACCTCGTCGGCGGACAGCGGGTGCTGTCCCCACAGGACTTGCATCACGACGGCTTCGGCTTCACTGATCTGGATCATCGTTTACGCCTGTAATTTTTTGCGATTACATAAGTAAACAATCGCACTGTCAAGTGCCTGCACAAGGGCTCAATGTGCCCCGTGCTGTAATGCTTCAACGCCCCAGGATCCGGACCCCATGCCGCACTACCTCACCGATCTTGATGCCGCCGTGGATTGGCTGCTCACCCACACACAAGGCCAGCTGCGCATCGCTGCACCACTGGCCCTGGGCAAGCCCCATCGCCTGCTCAATGCACTGTATTCGCGGGTGGAGGCCGATGCTTCGCGTCCGATGCAGCTGTACACCGCACTGTCTCTGAATCCACCGCAGGCTAAAGGCGACGGCCTGGAAGCGCGATTCCTGCGGCCTTTCGCAGAACGTCATTTCGGCAACGACTTTCCCCGCCTGGCCTACGCCGACGCCGTCGCCCGCGATGCCCTGCCCGCACACGTGCAGGTGGAAGAGTTCTATATGCAATCCGGCGCCTTACTCAACTCCTCCCAGGCACAGCGTCACTACACCAGCCTCAATTACACGCACGCTGCCGATGCGGTGGCACAACGCGCGCCGCAGGCCATCGTGCAGAAAGTCGCGTTCCGCGAGGGCAGCACGCAGCTTTCGCTGTCCTGCAACAACGACATCACCCAGGACACGCTGGACGCCATCCACGCGCGTGGCTTGCCGCGCCCGCTGCTCATTGCCGAGGTGGACCCTTTACTGCCCTGGCTCGGCGGCACCGCCGCAGTGGAGGCGGACTTCTTCGACCTGGTCGTCGTGCCCCCCGGTCCGTACCCGCATCTGTTCGGCCTGCCACGGCAGCCCGTCAGCGATGCTGACTACGCCATCGGCTTCCATGCCAGTGCTCTGGTTCGTGATGGCGGCACGCTACAGATCGGCATCGGTACGCTGGCCGACGCACTCAGCCATGCGCTGGTGTTGCGGCACACCGACAATGCGCGCTACCGGCGGATTCTGCGGGCGCTCGACCCGCAACTTGCCGACCATGCACTGGTGCAGGAGGCCGGCGGACTGGGGCCTTTCACTATCGGCTTGTACGGCTGCAGCGAAATGCTCAACGAAGGCTTCCGCGTGCTGGTACAGAGTGGTGTGATCCGCCGCAAAGTACATGACGACTTGGCAGTGATGCAGCGTCTGGCCAATGGCAGTGCGTATGGCTCCGACTACGCCACGCTCGCTGCCGAAGGCGAGTACCTGCACGGCGCCTTCTATCTCGGTTCTCCGGAATTCTACGATTGGCTGCGACACCTGCCTGAAGACGAACGTCGCGCGATCGGCATGCGCCGCATCAGCGAGATCAATCAACTCTATGGCGGCAATGAGACCCTTGAGCGCTTGCAGCGCCGCGACGCGCGCTTTTTCAACTCCTGCATGATCGCCACCGCCCTGGGTGCCGCGGCCTCCGATGCGCTGGAAGATGGACGCGTGGTCTCCGGTGTTGGCGGCCAGTACAACTTCGTGGCGATGGCACACGCACTGCCGGATGCACGCAGCATCCTGATGTTCCGTGCAGTGCGCGACGATGCAGGCAAACCGCAATCCAACGTGCGCTGGAACTACGGCCACACCACGATCCCACGCCACCTCCGCGACATCTTCATCAACGAGTACGGCATTGCCGATCTGCGCAACCGCTCCGACGAAGACTGCGTCATTGCAATGACCGGCATTACCGATAGTGCATTCCAGGCTTCGTTGCTGGACCAAGCCAAGGCCGCGAAGAAGTTGGACAGTACGTTCGCTTCGCCAGAGGCTTGGCAACGCAATCAGGCCAGCGTCCTTCGCGCTGCATTGGCCCCGTTCCGCGCCGATGGCAGCCTGCCGGATTATCCGCTGGGCAGTGATTTCACTCCGCTCGAACAGGACTTGCTGCGCGCACTCACCTGGCTCAAAGCCAACACCCGCACACGGCGTGCCAAGCTGCATACCGTGCTGGCCGCACTGCGCCAATCTGCTGGCGAGAACGACGCAATGTACCTGCAGCGGATGAGTCTGGAGTCGCCCAAGACCTTCAGCGAACGGCTCAACGCGCGCTTGTTGCGACTGGCGCTGGCAAACGTCCTGCATCACTGATGCTGCACGCGAGTCGTCCGTTTCCACTCCAGCCCGGCTTACGAGCGGCATCGAGAAGAAAAAATGCACCAACGTCGCAGCAGCCACTTCCCAAACACGGCGCGCCACATTCCGGCGCCGCACGTTTCACCCGTGCTCCATACGCATTCTGCGCGGCGATCTAACAAGCGCTGCGCCACCCCACGCCGACGTTAAACCACCCTCGGCAAACACCTGATCCGTATTACCGAAAAATCAGGAACGAAAAAGGCCGGGGAAATCCCCGGCCTTTTCCTTACCTCAGCACCGCCAGCCGGAATCAGCCCGGCAGGTTCGCCTTGGCAGCAGCAACCACCGCTTCGGTGGTGATGCCGAAGTGCTGGTACAGCTTGTCGGCCGGTGCCGAGGCACCAAACGTATCCAGGCCGATCACCGCACCGTCCAGGCCCACGTACTGGCGCCAGAAACCGGTAACGCCGGCTTCCACTGCCACGCGGTTACGCACCGCGTTGGGCAGCACGGATTCACGGTAAGCCGCGTCCTGGCGATCGAACACGTCGGTGCACGGCATCGACACCACACGGGTCTTGATGCCAGCAGCGTCGAGCTCCGCCTTGGCCGCCATGGCCAAACCAATCTCCGAGCCGGTGCCAATCAGGATCACGTCCGGCGTACCGGCCGCATCGGCCAGCACGTAGCCGCCGCGTTCGATCTGCTTGACCTGCTCGGCAGTACGCTGCTGCGGCGCCAGGTTCTGGCGGCTGAAGATCAGGCAGCTCGGACCGTCCTTGCGCACGATGGCAGCCTTCCAGCTGACCGCCGATTCGGCGGCGTCGCACGGGCGCCACACATCGTTGTTGGGGATGTAACGCAGCGAGGACACGTGCTCCACCGGCTGGTGGGTCGGGCCGTCTTCGCCCAGACCGATGGAGTCGTGGGTGAACACGTGGATGACGTGCGCCGGGATCAGCGCGCTCATGCGCAACGCGTTGCGAGCGTAGTCGCTGAACACCAGGAAGGTGGCGTCGAACGGCAGGAAACCACCGTGCAGCGCCAGACCGTTGGCGATGGCGCTCATGCCGAACTCACGCACGCCGTAGTGCACGTAGTTTGCATTCGGATCTTCGCCGACCACGGTCTGCGCGCCCTTCCACAGGGTCAGGTTGGAGCCGGCCAGATCGGCCGAGCCACCAATGATTTCCGGCAGCAGCGGCGCGAAGGCCTGGATTGCGTTCTGCGACGCCTTGCGCGAAGCGATGTTCGGCGCTTCGGCTTGCACCTGGGCGATGTAGGCATCGGCCTGGGCAATGAAGTCAGCCGGCAGCTCACCGTGCGAACGACGGGTCAGGTCTTCGGCTTCAGCCGGGAACTGCGCGGCATACTTGTCGAACAGTTGCTCCCACTCGGCCTGACGCAGCGTGCCGGTACCGCCTGCACGCCAGCCGGCGTAGATTTCTTCCGGGATTTCAAACGGGCCATATGGCCACTGCAGCGCCTTGCGGGTAGCTTCCAGTTCGTCCTTGCCCAGCGGTGCACCGTGGCTGGATTCCTGGCCGGCCTTGTTCGGCGAGCCAAAACCAATGGTGGTCTTGCAGCAGATCAGGGTCGGCTTGTCGAACTGCGACAGCGCCTGCTCAATGCCGGCCTTGATGCTTTCCGGGTCGTGGCCGTCCACGCCACGCACCACGTTCCAGCCATAGGACTCAAAACGTGCCGGCGTGTCGTCGGTGAACCAGCCTTCCACTTCACCATCGATGGAGATGTTGTTGTCATCCCAGAAGCACACCAGCTTGCTCAGGCCCCAGGTGCCGGCCAGCGATGCGGCTTCGTGCGAGATGCCTTCCATCAGGCAGCCGTCGCCCATGAACACCCAGGTGCGGTGATCGACGACTTCGAATTCCGGGCGGTTGTAGCGCTGGGACAGCAGCTTCTCGGCCAGCGCGAAGCCCACGGCGTTCGCCAGACCCTGGCCCAGCGGACCGGTAGTGGTTTCAACGCCCGGGGTTTCGTGATGCTCCGGGTGACCGGCGGTCTTGCTGCCCAGCTGGCGGAAGGCCTTGAGCTGCTCGATCGGCAGGTCGTAGCCGCTCAGGTGCAGCAATGCGTAGTGCAGCATCGAGCCGTGCCCGTTGGACAGCACGAAACGGTCGCGGTTGAACCAGTTCGGGTTGTTCGGGTTGTGGCGGTGATAGTCGTTCCAGAGCACTTCGGCGATATCGGCCATGCCCATCGGCATGCCGGGATGACCGGACTTGGCGGCTTCGACCGCATCAGCGGCAAGAAAACGGATGGCGTTCGCCAACTGGCGGCGGGAGGGCTGCGTCATGGTTTCGTCGGAATCGGGAGGCTCCCGCGGAACTGCGGGCGGCCTATTGTCCCACAAGCCACCGCGCGGTTCAGGCCAAAACGCCCGCCCAAAGCGCCTCCTTCCGGCATCTACACAAAGCAGAATGGCCACCTGTTCAGGTGGCCATTCCGGCTCGCAATCGGGCGGTGGACTCAGTCGCTGGAAGGCTGTCGAGCCATGTTCTCATCGCTTTCACCACGCGCCACCAACGCGGTCAGGGCCAGATCGCCCGTGACATTAAGCGCGGTACGGCACATGTCCAGGAAGTGGTTGACGCCCAGGATCAGGCCGATACCCACCGGATTCACGCCGACCATCGCACAGATCAGCGCGACCACCGGCAGCGAGCCCGAGGGTACGCCGGCCGTGCCAATACCACCCAGGATGCAGACCACCATCACCATGAACTGCTGGCCGATGCTCAGGTCCACGCCGAAGAACTGCGCCAGGAAGATCACCGTCACACCCTCGAACAGGGCAGTACCGTTCTGGTTGGCGGTGGCACCCACGGTCAGTACAAAGCGCGAAACTTTGTGCGGGAAACCCATTTGGTCAGCCACCCGCAGCGCGGTTGGCAAGGTGGCATTGGATGACGCCGTGGAAAACGCCATCAAGGTGGCTTCCTGCGTCTGCCGGAAAAACTTCAGCGGCGAACGCCCGGCCAACTTCACCGCAATGCCGTAGCTGACAAACATATGCAACGCCAGCGCCAGTACCACCACGCCCACGTAGGCACCCAGCTTGATCAACAGACTGAAGCCGAAGATGGCTGCCAAGTTGAACATGAAGCAGGCCACCGCATACGGCGCCAGGCGGATGACCAGGTTGATCAGGGTCATCGAGATTTCAAACAAACCCTCGATGGCCTTGCGCAGCGTGGCTACCTTTTCGGCCGGCGACAGCACCATGCCGATGCCCAGCATCAAGGCGAAGAACATCAGCGACAGGATCTTGCCGTTGTCAGAGGCCGCTTCGAGCACGTTGTTCGGCACGATCGACAGCAGCATCTCCAGGCCTTTGGGCTGGGAGCCCACACCGGCCACGATCTCCTTGCTGCGCTCAGCGTTCTCGGCCAACAGCTGCGCCGCCACGGCCGGGTCCACGCCCGCACCGGGTTTGAACAGGTTGACCAGCACCAGTCCGATCAGCACCGCCACGCCGGACAACACAATGGTGTAAGCCAGCGACTTCCAGCCGATGCGGCCCAGCGAGCGGATGTCGCCCATCTCCGACACACCCATCACCAGTGCCGAGAAGATCAGCGGCACGATGAGCATGAAGATCAGGCTCAGGAACAACCCCGATACCGGTGTCGTCAGATATGTGGTCACCGCGTGCACCCACGGCGCACCCGGGCTCAGCGTATGCACGATCAGACCTAACAGCAGGCCGATGCCGAAGCCGATCCCGATCTTCCAGTGGAACGGCATTTTCGCGCGTGGCGTTGCTGCATTGGCCATCGTGGGTTTCCCTCCAGAGAATTATTCAGCTTAACAGACGCTATACAGCGGTCTTTTCCGCTTTCATCGTGGATATAGAGGGTCAAGCACGGGTTTTTCCGCCATTACCCTGCCGCGCCACTGCGGCCCCTGTCGGAAAACCTCACGCAGGCGTGCCCGGGCTGCGGCCACATCGCCCTCGCCCGCCCAGCGCGCCCGCTGCATGCGCTCCAGCGCCTGACGCTGCGATTCATCGTCCAACTTGGCCATCACTGCATCCAGGTTCTCCACGCCTGCCATTGCCGCAAGAATGTGGACAACCTCATCCAGACCACCCGTATCCAAGGCACGACGTAGATCGGCCAGGCTGTAACGCGCGCCATGCGCGTCGGCGTTGCGCGGGACATCACGCTCGCCCTCAGCAGCCACGCTCCGCCGTGACAGTCCCCAGATAAGGGTGACCAGCCACAACAAGGCGAAGCCTGCGGCCAGTGCCGGCCACAACCATGGCCGCATCGCTGACGTTGCAGACCCCGCAACGGTCAGGGCTTCGTCCGGCACCGCCGAAGCGGCCGGTGCCGGCTGCACCAGCGGCGGCGCAGCAATGCCGCCAGCGCCCTGCGTCACTTCCAGTTGCAGGTCGGGCAGCGTGGCGGTGCGTGCCTGCCCGGCCTGCACATCCCACCAATCCATGGCGATACCCGGCACAGTCAGCGTGCCCGCCTGTTGCGGCACGACGGAATACCGCCGCGTCAGCTTCAACTGCGGACTACCACCGTTGAAGGTTTCGTCGTACTGCGGTGGCTCAGCAAATACCTGCGCGCTGTCGCCCAGCGAGGGCACCGGCAGCTCGGGGAACTGCGCCTTGGTCACGCCGTTGGCCGTGACTTCGACCACGATGGTGGTCGCTTCACCGGTGCGGCCCTGTTTTGGCGCGGCGGTGTAGCGCAGTTGCAGGCCTTTCAGCGGCAGCCATGGCTGCGGCGCATTCGCCGGCGTGGCCAGCACGTTCAGTGTCTGATCCGGCCCGCGCGCACTGAGCTGGCCGCTGTCACGACCAAAGAAATCGTCAAAGAAACCGCCCACACCCTGCCCGCTGAAACGCGCGCCCTTTACCTGTAGTGGGCCACTGCGTTCGGGTACCAACAGGAAGCGACGCTCGACCACGTTGTAACGACGGCCGCCAACCTCACGCGTTGAGGTTCGGTCATCGCCCACCCGCTGCAGCGAGGCGCCGGCTGGCGTATCCAACACCAGTTCACCGGAAGCCAGCTGGGTGGCGAAGAACAAACGCACCACCACGCCCACGCTTTGCTGCACGTAGGGCTGCGTGACGTCTACCTCGGTTTCAATGAAGGCCAGCGCATTGCTGTCACGGCTGGCGATAGGCGCCTGCGCCACCACCAATTGCATCGGCGCGGTCTGCGCGTTGCCCACACGCAATGCGGGAATCACCAACGTACCGGTGCGTTGTGGCGACAGCGCAACCGCGAACAGCGACGTGTTGCTGACCGCACCATTGCGCATCTGCATCTGCCGGTTGCTGCTCTGGTTGCTCAATGCGAAATCCGCACGCAGCGGGGTGTAGTCCGGCGCTGCACTCTGGTCGGTTTCAATATTGAGGGTGACGGTTTCGCCCTGATTGACGCTGTCCCGGTCCAGCCACGCGCGCGTCTGCGCATGTGCCATGCCCACACTCACCCAGGCGAGCAGACACAACAGCGCCCATCGGTTGAATTGCCGGTACCTGCTGCCTGTGCTCATCGCCGTTCCCGCATCCGTCGCTCGTATTCGAGCTGGAATTTCGCCTTCAACAAATCGCCCGGTTCATCCGGTACGCGCTGCATCCATGCCTCCACTGCCTGTTGCTGCTCGCGTTGCTGCGGCGTCATCGCCGCGCGTGCCGCGGCAGCGGCATCTGTTTCCTTTCCTTCCTGTGCCTGGCGCTGGCGCATGGCTTCCTGCATGCGCTCACGCTGGGCTTGGTCAGCCTGCTGCTGTTTGCCTGCGTCTTCGCCTTCCGGCTCGCCCTGTTCCTGGCGCGGCTTGCCTTCTGCACCTGCGGGCGGTTGCTGCCCTTTCTGACCGGGATCGTTGCTGTCAGACGAGTGTGGCTGGCCCTGCTGGGAGGGATTCTGCTGACTTTGCTGCTGCTGGCCTTGTTGCTGCTGGCCCTGCTGTGGATTCGGTTTCTGTTGACCTTGGGAGTCCTGACCCTGCTGCGGCTTCTGCTTGCCCTTGTCGCCCTGCTGCTGATCCTGCTGCGACTTGCGCTTGCGCGCGGCATCGACCGCTGCGCGATTGGCAACGGCATCTTCCATGCCCGGATGCAGCTTCAACGCGCGGTCATAGGCCTTGATGGCGTCATCCAAACGGCCCTGACGCGCCAGCGCATTGCCGAGGTTGTACCACCCCTGGTCAGAGTCGATGCCCTCGAACCGCTTCTGCGCGGTAGCGAAATCACCTTGCCGATACGCATCAACGCCTTCGCTCAGCCGCTGATGTTGGCGCTGATCCGCACGTTGCCACCACTCGCCCTGCTCGGCAGCGGACGCCGGCTGCATCATCGGCAGCAACGCGCACAATGCGAGCATCGGCAGCACCCGACGCGGGCGTCGGAAGGCGAACAACGCCAGCAACAACAGCGGCAACAACAACCAATAGCCTTCGTCCTGCCAGGATTTTCCCTGCTCGCTCTGCTGCCGGCCGCTGCTTTGTTCTTGCGGCTGCAATACTTCCAACGCCTGCAGGTCAGCATTGGTACTGGCGATACGTTGGTAGCGGCCACCACCGGCAACTGCCAGCGCCCGCAGCGATGTCTCATCCAGATGCGCATGCTCGATGCCACCGCGCGAATCGCGGTAAGAGGCGCCCTGCAGGCTGCCCAGACCCAGTACCGAAACCTCATGACCGGCCGCACGCAACTGTGCTGCTGCAGCCACGGCGGCTGCATCGGCATGATCGGTCAGCAACAGCACGTCACCATTGCGCGCACCGGACTGCTTCAACAGATCGCCCGCCCATGCCAAGGCGCGGTCCGTCTTCTGCCCGTCCAACGGCATTACTTCCGGCGCCAATGCATCCAGAAACAACGCGACATTGGCCGCGTCGTCGGTGAGGGGTGCCACGGTGAAGGGCTCCCATGCATAGGCAATCAACGCCACTTCGCCACCTTTGCGTTCACGCAGCAACGTGGCGAGCTTGGCCCGCACCTGCAGCAGTCGTGACGGTGGCAGATCGGTGGCGCGGATGCTGCTGGAAAGGTCCAACACAATGACCAACGGCGTCTTCGTTTCCCATAACGGCTGCTCCACTTGTCGCCAACTCGGCCCAGCCAGTGCAAGCGCCGCCAGCAGCAAACCGAGCGACAACGCCACGCGCCCCCACCATCGACGCCCGCCAGTTCCGGTGAGCAGATGTGACAACAAGTGTGCGTCCACCGCTTCATGCCAACGGCTGCGACGTCGCTGCAGGTAACTGCTACCCAGCAAGGCCACCGGCACCAGCAACAGCGCCCATAGCCATTCCGGACGCAGAAAGTGCAGCTGCTGCCAAAGATTCATGCGCGCAGCCCCCGCCATGCCAGCCCCAGTACACCGAGCAACAGGGCCACGGCCAATGGCCAGCCGTAGCGCTCGATGCGCGGGCGCACTGCCGGGCCCGCACTTTGCACCGGCTCCAGGCGATCCAGTTCAACGTAGATACCGGCCAGTTCGTCGGTATCGCGGGCACGGAAGAAACGACCGCCGGTTTCACTGGCGATTTTGGACAGCGTTTCTTCATCCACCGGGTCTTCGCCTCCGGGTAACTGCACCCCGAACAACGACGCCTGCCCGGTGCCACCAAAGGCCACCGTGTAAACCCGCACACCCTCGGCCTTGGCCAGCTCCGCTGCCTTCAGCGGTTCCAGAACGCCGGCGGTGTTGAGACCGTCGGTGAGCATGATCACCACACGCTGCCCTTCCGGTTGCTCACGCAGGCGTTTGACCGACAGTGCGATTGCATCACCCAGCGCCGTCTCGCGACCAGCCAGCCCCACCACACTGTCGCGCAGTTGTTCACGCACGGTGGCCCGGTCGGCGGTCAGCGGAGTGAGCGCGTAGGCGCGTTGCCCGAATACCACCAGGCCGATGCGATCGCCCTCACGGCGATCCAGGAAGTCGGCGAGCACCGCTTTGGCCGCGGTGAGGCGATCCACAATGCGGCCGCCGAGCTGCATGTCCGGCTCTTCCATGCTGCCGGACAGGTCCACCGCCAGCATCATCTGCCGCGCTTCGCGTGGCGGCTCTACCGGTTCACCCAGTTGCTGCGGTCGCGCCGCCGCTGCACACAGAAACACCCAGGCCAGCCATAGCAGCATCGCGCCCAACCAGGCACCGCCGCGCCGCTGCGCATCCTGCAACTGCAGTCGAGCGGGGTCATAAGGCACGCGCAACGCCGGCGTATTCTCATCGCGTAACGGCCACCAGCGCATCAACACTGGCAAGGGCAGCAGCAGCCACAACCAGGGCCAGGCAAACTCCGGCCACCAACCCGGCATCATGTCGAGCAACGCCTGCATCAGCGCTTCCCCGCCATCAATTCAAGAAAACGTGTCCGCGCCAATCGGCACGCACGCTCAACCGTCTCTGCGTCCATCTGTGGACGGAAGCCGCCTTCCAGCAGCACTCGCCCCTCGCCATTACTGAAGGCCGTGCCCTTGGCCCCATCGAGGAAACGCAGCCACGCATCTCCGTGCAGCAATACCGCCTGCGTATCGACCCAGCGTGATGCACGACGCAACAATTCAGAGGCGGCAGCCAAGCGGGAGGGGCCGTTTTCGGTCGCCGCCAGTTGTTGATCAAACACCTGTGCCCAACGTCGCAACCGTCGTTGCCGAATCAAATACAACGCGGTAGTTACCGACACGATCAACAGCACCGCCGCAATCACCAGCCACCAACCCGACGCCAACGGCCACCAACCTGGTGACGCAGGCAAGTGCACATCCCGTAGTGGCAGTTGCGCGGCGATCATGCGGGACTCCGGAGGCCAGCAGTGCCCAACCAGGCATCACTGGCGTCATCGCTGCACAAGGTGCTGACGCGAATGCGGCGGCCGGGCAGCTGCCGCACCAGTGCTTCCACCGGCCCGATCAATGCTTCATGCCACGCGCTACGCACCGCCTCAGAGCCCAGGTCAAAGCGCATCCGCCCCGCGGAGGTTGCCACGGGCAACACACATTGCGGCGGCGATATTTCCAGTGGATCCACCAGCAGCAGCAACTGCACTTCCACATGCATGGACAATGCCGACCACACCGCAGCCGGTACCGCAGAAGCGCTGGCCGGATCGGCCAACACCACCGCACGCGCGCCCGGGTGCAACACCCGCGCGGCACGCTCCAGCGCAAACTGCAGTCCGGCATCGTCGGCCTGCGGCTCGGCATACCAGCGCGTCAGGGCATCCAGCACACGCAATGCCCCGCGCGTTCCACCGGCAGGCGGCACCAGCGATTGCTGTCGGCTGCCGCGCAACGCGGCCAAGCGATCACCGTCGCGTAGCGCCGACCATGTCGCGACAGCACCCGCGCGAGCGGCCTGCACCGATTTGAAGCGCACACGGGTTCCGAAGTACAGCGCAGCGGCGGTATCGGCCACCAACAAGGTGACCCGTTCGCGCTCGGTCTGAAACGTTTTGGTGTGTGTGGCGTCAGTACGCGCGGTGAGTTTCCAATCGATATGGCGCGCATCGTCGCCTGCCACATATTCCCGTGACTCGGCGTATTCCATGCCGCGTCCGCGCATCGTCGATGCCGCACGTCCGCTCACCGCGTAGTGCCCACGCCGCGCCTGTCGCCCCTGCATCGCCGCCCGGCGCAGGGCAATCAATTCAGCCAGCTGCGGGCGGATACCTGCATGCAGCTCGTCGCTATGGTCAGCGCGCACAGACACGCCAGAGGCCTGCTTAGTCATCACAGGCCTCGCTTGGGGAGTCAGGCAGATTCAAAGGAGAAACACCGCACACCGGGCATGCCTCAAGGCAGGGGCACGCAATCGAGCAGGGCCGCAACCAGCCGCTCGCCGTCCCAGCCTTCCGCCGCTGCTTCGTAGCTGGGCAGTACGCGGTGCCGCAGTACATCGGGCGCCACAGCGCGGATGTCGTCTGGGGTCACGAAGTCGCGCCCGGCCAACCAGGCGCGGGCCCGCGCGCAGCGCTCCAAAGAGATGGACCCACGTGGGCTTGCACCCCACGCAATGCGCTTTGCGAGGCCGGCGTCATAGCCACTGGCATCGCGCGACGCCAATACCAATGCCACCAGATAACGCTCCAGCTGAGGCGCCATGTGCAGTTCAAGCACCGCTCTGCGGGCCTGTTGGATCTTCTCCAGGGACAGTTTCTGTAGCGTCGCCGGCTTGTGCTGGATGGCCTGCAGGGCCCGCTCGCGAGCCAAGCGCAGGATTTCGGTTTCCGCGCTGGCATCGGGGTAACCGATGCGGACATGCATCAGGAAGCGGTCCAACTGCGCTTCAGGCAACGGGAACGTGCCTTCCTGCTCGATCGGATTCTGCGTGGCCATCACCAGAAACACGTCCGGTAGCGGATAGGTGCTGCGCCCCACCGTCACCTGCCGCTCACCCATGGCTTCCAGCAACGCGGACTGCACCTTGGCCGGCGCACGGTTGATTTCGTCGGCCAGCAGGATCGGATGGAAGATCGGACCGGCCTGGAACTCGAAGCGCCCTTCCTGCGCACGCCAGATATCGGTACCGGTGAGATCGGCTGGCAGCAGGTCCGGCGTGAACTGGATACGCGCGAAGGAGGCATCCACCCGCGACGCCAATGCCCGGATCGCCGTGGTCTTGGCCAATCCCGGGGCGCCCTCGACCAACAGGTGGCCATCGGCCAACAGCGCAATCAGCAGCCGCTCGACCAGCAGCGACTGGCCGACGATCTCGCTGGATAGCGCATCGCGCAGCGCGGTGAATTCCTGGTGCAGGCCCGTGTCGAGGGCCGGCACCTCCGTCTGTGAGGGAAACTGGGGAGGCAGGTTCATAGGCGCAGTTTGACCGATCTTCGATGAAATGGTTCAAACGGCAGCTGACAACGAAAAAGGGCCGCACTGGGCGGCCCTTTCTCAACACATACGCAAAGGATTACTCGGCAGCCTTGGCCACACGCAGGATCTTCGGCGTCACGAACACCAGCAGCTCAGCCTTGTCCTTTTGGCGGCCGCGCTTCTTGAACAGATTGCCCAGGAACGGGATATCGCCCAGGAATGGCACCTTGGCCACGCTGCTGCGGTCGGTGAACTCATATACGCCACCGATGACCACGGTCTGGCCGTCTTCCACCAGCACCGCCGTATTCACTTCGCGGCGGTTGATGATCGGCACCACACCGAAGTTATCCACCTCCATGTAGCGATCAACCTCGTCCTTCTTGACGTTCATGTTCAGGAAGACGCGGTTGTCCTGGGTGATGGTCGGCGTGACCTTCAGCTCCAGCAACACTTCCTTGAACTGCACGTTCGGCGTTGCGACGCCACCAGCGCCGCTGGCGGTGATGGTGACGTAGCCGATTTCCTTACCCTGCTTGATCACGCCTTCACGCTGGTTGGCAGTGACGATACGCGGGTTGGACACCACCTCACCACGGCCCTCTTCCTGCATCGCCGACAGTTCCACGTCCAGCGAGAAGTTACGCCCCAGCAGGGTGTAAGCAATGGCGCCGGCCGGATTCTCGGTAAAGATCTTGGCGGGCAGGTTGACGTTCAGACCTTTGGTCGAAACTTCGCCATTTTCGATGATGTCCTTGTGCGCATCCAACGAACCGCTGATGGCCTGCGAACGATCACCGATGCGCCGTCCCTGGATACCAAACCGCGCACCCAGATCACGCGCAAACGTATCCGACGCAATGACAATACGGCCTTCGATCAGCACCTGGTCGACCGGGCGGTCGATCACCTTGATCAGCTCGCGCATCTGCGCGACCTTCTTCGGGATGTCGCTGATCATCAGCGTATTGGTGCGCTCGTCAGCAACCAGCATGCCGCGCGGCGACAGGAAACCATTCTCCTGCTTGTCATTACTACCGCTACCGCCACCGCCACCGCTGCCACCGCTGTTGTTGCCAATACCCTTGGCTTCAGTCAGCGCTTTGAAGATCGCTTCGGCGTTGTGGTAGTTGATCTGCACGTAATCGGTGATGAGATCCTGGCGGTTCTCGATCGCGATACGTGCGTCTTCCTTATCCTGCTCGAACTTGGCCAACTCCGGCTGCGGTGCCACCCAGATCACACCGCCATCGCGGCGCTTGTCCAGGCCCTTGGCCCGCAACACGATGTCCATGGCCTGATCCCACGGCACGTTGACCAGGCGCAACGTCACGTTGCCCTGCACCGTGTCAGAAGCCACCACGTTGAGGTTGGATTCCTCGGCAATCAACTGCAGGACGGTACGCACCGGCACGTCCTGGAAGTTGAAGGTCACCGGACGGCCGCTATAGCCACGGGCCGCAACCGTCGCGGCAGCCTGTGCCACGGTCTTGGCGGTGACTGCACCGGTTGCCAGTTCCGGCTGACGCGGCGAGATCTCGACCACGTACTCGTTGCCGGTCTGGTAAGCCAGCGAATCAAACAAACCGGTGGTGCTCAGCACCAACTGCGCGCCTTGGCCCGAAGGCTTGGCGTCGATGCGCTGCACCGGCGTGGCGAAATCCACGACGTTGAGCGGGCGCTGCAGCTCGGCTGGCAACGTGGCATTGCCCACGTCCACCACCACGCTGTTGCCCTGAGTGCGCAGGTCCGGGCTTGCCCCCTGACCATCGAACTGCAGGATCAAACGACCCGCGCCGTCCTCTCCCCGCTTGAAGTCG
Organism: Stenotrophomonas sp. Iso1; assembly: GCF_027497995.1. Lineage (GTDB taxonomy): Bacteria > Pseudomonadota > Gammaproteobacteria > Xanthomonadales > Xanthomonadaceae > Stenotrophomonas. The sequence goes on from NZ_JAODBT010000003.1 coordinate 140,606, forward strand.
ATCTTGGTTACTGAAATCGCAGAAGCCGCCTGCTGGGTACCTGCGGCGGGTACGCCACCGGCAGCCAGCGGCTGTGCCGCATACGAAGAGCCGCACACCACTGCCAACGCCACTCCCAAGGCGCAGACGTGGACCAGTGCTTGGCGCCGAATGGGACGCCGGCTCAGGGCTTTGGTAAAAGTCATCGTGCTATCCCCTAATCAATCAACGATCGTCCAGCGCCAAAGACGCAGGACGTTCCAGCCAGCCGCCAGCGCCATCGGGCACCAGTTCAATCAGTTCAATCCCGTCTTCACGGACACCGGTGACACGACCATCGCTCTGGCCCATGTACACCCCGGGACGCACGCGATAGGTGACCTTGTCCGGCCCCATCACCAGGGCTACGGCACCCGCGCCGCCGCCAATCGTGCCCACCATGTCCAGGCTGTCGAGCGGGAACGCCTCCAGCGGCTCCTTGCGACGGTCCGGGTCAGGCCGCAACTGGTTGCCTCCATCGGCAGACACCCAGGCGTCACTGAACGGATCACGCATGCCCTGCGCGGCGTACTCGAAAGTCTCGAACTGCTGCATCACCGGCAATGCCGGCAACGCCTCGGCCTCACGTGCACGCACGTCGGCCACGTATTTTTCCAGGTCGGGGGCGTCACCAGGTGTACTGGTCACTCCCCGTGTGCAGCCGGCAAGCGCCGCCATGCACACCATTCCCAGGACGAGAGAAGAAGTTCTGCTCATGCCTTACTTGCCTCCCTTCTTCTCAGCGTTCTTCGCTGCTTCGGCCAGTTTTTCCTGGTCCTCCAACTCGGCGTCGTCCAGGTAGCGGTAGGTTTTGACCGTACCCGACAGCTCCAGCGCACCACCTCGGGCAATCACGCCCTTGGGGTCCTTCGGCTTGAGGTTGATGTCGTGCATGGTGAGGATCACCACGCGCGGCAGCGATGCCACGCCGCTGACGAATGCACCGAATTGGTGGTAGCTGCCCACCAGGCGCAATGCGATCGGCTTCTCGGCGTAGAACTCCTTCAGCGATTCGGCACCGGGCTGGAACAACTCGTTGTTCAGACCACTGGACAGCGCCGTCTGCGAGACGTCGATGATCAGGTCCGGCATCTCGGTCTTGCTGGGCAGTTGGCGCAGCATCTGCTGCAACACCTGCTCCATCTGCGCGAGCTGCTGCTTCAACGGTTCCAGATTGGCGGCACGCTGCTGTTCGCGTTCGAAATCGCCACGCAGCGTGACTTCCTTGCTTTCCAGCGATTCCAGGTCATTCATCTGACCGCGAACCACCAGCAGGAACGACAGCACCACGATCAACAGAGCCAACAATGCGCAGAAGATCATCTTGGCCTTTTGTGGCCAATTGCCGATGTTGTTGAAATCCAGTTCTTTGGTGTTGAATTTCTTGCTCACGAGCGAGCCTCCTTCGGCTCGGCTGCCGCCGGCTCCGCTGCTGCCTTGGGCGCCTCAGGCGTGGCCGGGGTAGCCGCTGCGGGTTCAACAACCGCTGCTGCACCATCGGCGGCGGGCTGTTGTGCAAGGTTTTCACCTGGCGCCGGCAACTTCACCTTCAGCGTGAACACGTAGGGCAGCGACTTGATATCAATCACCGCACCGCCGGTTTCCTGTGCCTTGGCTTCAATGATCGAAAGCTCCGGACTACTCATCCAGCCAGACCCCTCCAGATTGCGCATGTAGGTACTGACACGTGCATTGGATTGGGTGCGGCCTTCCAGGGTGAGGATGTCGCCTTCCTGCTTGAGCGCGGTGAGCACGACGCCATCGGGGATGGTGCGTACCAGCGAGTCGAACAGGTGCACCATCTGCGAACGCTTGCCCTGCAGTTCTTCGATCACGGCCTTGCGGGCAAGCAGACGTGCTTTCTGCTTGTCGAGGCGCTCGATTTCCTTGTTCTGCTCCTTGACCTTGGCAATTTCCGTCTCAAGGAACGCATTGCGGTCGTTCTGGCCGCTGATCTGCTGGCTGTAGTAGAACCACAGCAGGCCCGACAGGATCACGCCTGCCAGTGCCGCAAACCCCAACATGCCGTAGAACTCGCGCTGCCGTTGTTTGCGGCGCTCTTCGCGCCACGGCAGAAGATTGATCCGTGCCATCAGTCAAACCCCCTCATGGCCAGACCCGTTGCGATCATCAAAGCCGGTGCGTCCTGGGCAAGCGCGTGCGCCTGCACCTTCGGGCCCAACGTCATCTGCGCCAACGGATTGGCCACCGACGTCGCCACACCCAGTTGCTCTTCCACCATCGTCGGCAACCCGGTCAACGCAGCGCAGCCGCCGGCCAGGACAATGTGATCAACGCGGTTGAACTCGCTGCCGGCATAGAAGAACTGCAACAGGCGGCTGATCTGCTGCACCGTCGCTTCCTTGAACGGCTCCAACACCTCGACCTCGTAGCTTTCCGGCAAGCCACCCTGGCGCTTGGCCAGACCGGCTTCTTCGTAGCTAAGGCCATAACGGCGCATCACTTCATCGGTGAGCTGCTTGCCACCGAAGACCTGCTCGCGGCTATAGAGGCTACGGCCACCACGCAGAACATTGAGCGTGGTCATGGTCGCGCCGATATCCACCAACGCCACCACCGAATCACTGGCGACCGGCAATTCACTGGCCACGAGCGCAAATGCGTTCTCGACCGCGAACGCTTCCACGTCCATCACCTTGGCAACCAGACCGCCCAGTTCCAGCGCCGATTGGCGCAGCTCGACGTTCTCCGAACGTGACGCAGCCAACAGCACCTGCACCATTTCCGGATTGTTGGGAACCAGACCGAGCACTTCAAAATCGAGGTTCACTTCCTCGATCGGATACGGGATGTAGTTCACCGCCTCCAGCTCGACCTGCGCTTCCATGTCGTTCTCGTCCAGGTCCGCCGGCATCGGGATCACCTTGGTGATCACCGCCGAACCGGCCACTGCGGCAGCCGCGTTCTTTGCCTTGCTGCCAGAACGGGCCACAGCGCGGCGGATTGCCTCTCCGACGGCCTCGACTTCAACAATGTTCTTTTCTACCACCGCATTGGGCGGAAGCGGTTCCACGGCGTAATGTTCCACGCGAAACCGATTCCCATTGCGGGAAAGCTGAAGCAGCTTGACCGCAGTCGAGCTGATGTCGACACCAATGATTGGCGTCTGACTTTTTGGGATAAGCCCCACGGTTTCTCCCCTGCCGACGGGCACTTGGGCGCACTTGTTGCGCCCGCGCATTAATAACTGAATTTCAGCAGTTGGCAACCGTTCAGAGCACGAGACGCGATACGCATCACGCACTAAGCGGCTTCCCCCTACTCTCCCCAGGACACGGCCCCAGCCGTTCCCCTGCGTAATCTATACTCTGCGGCCACAAAATCCGCAATTGGGAACTTTTGGATGCCACGTTTCCGTCGCTGGCTTCGCTGGCTGTTGGCCATCTTCATCGCCCTGTCTCTGGTGGGTGCGATTGCCGCCGGCTCTCTCTATTACGTTGTCTCTTCCAAGCTCCCTGACGTACAGACCCTGCGCGATGTCGAGCTGCAGGAGCCCATGTATGTCTATGACAGTGAAGGGAAATTGATGGCGGTGTTCGGCGAGACCCGGCGCTATCCCATCCAGATGAAGGACGTCCCCGAACGCCTGAAGCAAGCCTTCCTCGCCACCGAGGATGCCCGCTTCTACGAGCACGACGGCGTCGATTACAAAGGCGTGGGCCGCGCGATCTGGTTGCTGGCAACCACCGATGCCAAGCGCGTTCCGGGCGGTTCGACCATCACCCAGCAGGTGGCGCGCCAGTTTTTTCTCAGTTCCGAATACAGCTACACCCGAAAAGTGGCCGAAATCCTTCTCGCTCGTAAGATCGAGAAGGAACTGAGCAAGGACGAGATATTCGAGCTGTATTTGAACAAGAGCTTCTTCGGCAACCGCGCCTATGGCGTGGGTGCAGCTGCCGAGTACTACTACGGCAAGAAGCTGGCCGAGCTGGACCTGGACGAAATGGCCTCGCTGGCCGGCATTCCCAAGTTCCCCTCCAGCGGCAACCCGATCAGCAACCCCGAGCGCGCCCGTCAACGCCGCGACAATTACGTCCTGCAACGCATGGCGGAGCTGAAATTCATTTCCCAGGCCGAAGCTGATGCAGCCAAGGCCGTACCGATGCACGCCACGCCACATGAGCCACCGGTGGAGATCTACGCGCCGTACGTGGCTGAAATGGTGCGCCAGGAGATGATCGCCAAGTACGGCGGCGACGTGCTCAACAAGGGCTACCACGTCACTACCACCATCAACGGCACCCTGCAGGAGGCCGCCACGACCGCCATTCGTGACGGCCTGATCCTGTATGACCACCGCCATGGTTGGCACGGCGTGGAGCAGCACTTCGACGTCACGGCCGATGCCGACGCGACAGCGCTGGCACGGCACATCGCCAGCATTCCGGCGCAGTCCGGCCTGCAACCGGCCGTAGTCTCGGCCACGCATGCCGATGGCAGCATCACCGTGGTCCTGGCTGACCGTAGCGAACTCGCACTGCCGGTTGCTTCCAGCCGCTGGACCAACCGCACGCCGGCCAAGCTGGTCACCCGCGGCGACATGATCCGGGTACGGGCCGGTGCGAAGGAAGGCGAATGGCTGATTGACCAGATCCCGCGCGGCCAGGGCTCGCTGGTGTCACTGGATGTCGACACCGGTGCGTTGCGCGCACTCGTGGGCGGCTTCAGCTTCGCCGGTAACAAATTCAACCGCGCCACGCAGGCACGTCGCCAGCCCGGTTCGAGCTTCAAGCCGTTTATATACGCAGCCGCGTTCGACAAGGGTTTCAACCCGGCTTCGATCGTGCTCGATGCGCCGGTGGTGTTCCGCGACCGTCGCGGCAAGACCTGGCAGCCCCAGAACGACGGCGGCGGCTTCCGCGGCCCGATGCGCCTGCGTGAGGCACTGGTGCAGTCACGCAACCTGGTTTCGGTGCGCCTGCTCGACAGCATCGGCGTGGACTACGCGCGCAAATACATCAGCGAGTTCGGCTTCCAGGAAGCCGAGTTGCCGCCGAACCTGTCGATGTCGCTAGGTACCGCTTCGCTGACCCCGCTGTCGGTGGCACGCGGCTATGCCGTATTTGCCAACGGTGGGTCGCGCGTGGACACCTGGGTGGTGGATGAGGTCAAGGACCGCGACGGCATCGTCATCTTCAAGGAAAACCCTGCCCTGGCCTGCCGCGGCTGTGGTGGCGCGAGCGGTACCGGCGCCACGCCGGTGAACCAGGTGGTGGACGGTTTCAACTTTGGTGCTGAGGCCAAGCCGGCTCCCGTCAAACCCGAATCCGCACCGGTAGCCGCTGAACCGGCCAAGCCGGTCAATCCGGATGCCCGTATCGCTCCGCGCGCCATCGACGAACGCACTGCTTACCAGCTGGTGTCGATGATGCGCGACGTGGTCCAACGCGGCACCGGCGTGCAGGCCAAGGTGCTTGGCCGCGAAGACGTGGGCGGCAAGACCGGCTCGACCAACGACCACCGTGACGCCTGGTTCTCCGGTTTCGGCGGCCCGCTGGCGACCACCGTGTGGGTGGGCCGTGATGACTTCCGCTCGCTGGGCTACCGCGAATACGGCGGCAAGGCGGCATTGCCGATCTGGATCGACTACATGCGCACCGCACTGAAGGACGCCCCGATCGCCAAGAACGATCCGCCGTCAGGCATGGTGGAAGCCTCTCTCAACGGCGCTACCGAATGGGTCAAAACCGAGGATCTGGAGCGCGTTCAGGAGTTCGATTTCGAGCAGCACCAGCAGCAGGCGGACGACGCCGCGTTCGATATCTTCTAAGCGGCACTGACAGGCGGCGGGACGCATGACCCGCCGTCTGCCTACAATCGGCCCGCAACCCCGGGGAGCTGATCGATGCCATCCACACCGCAGACCATCCAGCGCAACGCACGCGGCCGCCAGCGCATCGCTCAGGAGGCCGCACGGCTCATCGTCGAAAGTGGCATCCAGGATGTCGAGCATGCCCGTCGCAAGGCAGCTGCCCGTCTGGGCATACATCAGGAATCGCTATGGCCGCGCCTGGCCGACATCGAACAGGCCCTGCGTGAGCATCAACGCCTGTTTGCCTCCACCACCCAACCCGGCGCGCTGCAGTTACGGCGTGAATCCGCCCTGCAGGCAATGCAGTTCCTGCAGGCATTCCAACCACGCCTGAGCGGGCCGGTGTTCACCGGCCTGGCCGACGACAATAGCCCGGTCATCCTGCATCTGCATTGCGACGACGCCGAGACGGTGCAGCACTTTCTGCACGACCAACGCATCCCCGCCGAAGCACGCACCTGGTCGCTGCAACTGGCCGGCCACGCGACAAAGCAGCATTTCCCGGGCTGGGAATTCGCCGCCGATGGCATCGCCTTCGAGCTGATCATCCTGCCCGAAGACGCACTGCGACAACCCCCGGTTTCCAGCGACGACGGCAAGCCCCTGCCCCGCGCAACGCTGGCCCAGGTGCGGCAGCTGCTGGTCGTCGAACAATCATCGCTGTAGAAGCAACGCAAACCGCCCGACCGTCATTCCCGCAAGCAGGCTGATGTCGCTGCCTAGTGCATGCCCGGGGAAACTGGAAATCAGTCAGCCGCGGGAATTGATCGGGCACATCGTGACGAGCGCACATGCGGCACATCGAACAGCACGCGGAAAACCGCGGGTGCACGTGACCTCCCCGGGCTATGCATAGCAGGCGTTGTGCACGCGCGTGCATCATGACCATGAGGCCACCAATCCTCCAGATTGAAAAGACGCGCGTCCTACTGAAGACAGTCATGGCGAGAAACACTCACCCTGCCATCTTCATGACCTACAGCATTCCTGCAAACAACCACATCCAAAACGACAAAAGCCCCGCATTGCGGGGCCTTTGCTGTGATGGAACCGGCGTATCGCTACGCCGATGCCATTACTTGTAGTCGCGCACGTCGTGGCCGGTATAGACCTGGCGCGGACGGCCGATCTTCATTTCCGGATCGACCTGCTGCTCGAGCCAATGCGACACCCAACCAGCGGTGCGGCCCAGCGCAAACATCACGGTGAACATTTCCGTCGGAATGTTCAGCGCCTTGTAGATGATGCCGCTGTAGAAATCGACGTTCGGGTACAGCTTGCGGGCGACGAAGTAGTCGTCCTGCAGCGCGGCCTGCTCCAGCTTGATGGCGACATCGAGCAACGGATCCTGCACGCCCAGCTGGCCCAGCACCTGCTTGGTCATCTCGCCGATGACCTTGGCACGCGGGTCGAAGTTCTTGTAGACGCGGTGACCGAAGCCCATCAGGCGGAAGCCCGAGGTCTTGTCCTTGGCCTTGAGCACGGCGGACTCGACATTGTCGGCAGAACCGATTTCTTCCAGCATCTTCAGCACGGCTTCGTTGGCACCGCCATGCGCCGGGCCCCACAGTGCGGTCACGCCAGCGGCCACCGAAGCGTACGGGTTGGCGCCGGTGGAACCGACCAGACGCACGGTCGAGGTCGAAGCGTTCTGCTCATGGTCGGCGTGCAGGACGAACAGCAGGTCCAGCGCCTTGACCACGTCCTTGTTCAAGTCGTACTTGCCATCAGCCGACTCGAAGGTCTGCTTCAGGAAGCGACTGACGTAGTCCAGCGAGGTGTCCGGCGTGTTGGCCGGCAGGCCCTTGCCGTGGCGATAGATCAGTGCGGACAGGGTCGGCACCTTGGCGATCAGGCGCACAGCCGCCTGACGGCGCTGCTCAGCGTCAGACAGATCCAGCGAGCCGTGGTACTTGGCCGACAGCTGCGCGATCGAGGCAGCCAGGATCGCCATCGGATGCGCGTCCTTGGCAAAGCTGCCGATCAGCGTATTGATCGATTCATCCACACCAGCTTCGGCGCTCAATTCGGCCTCGAAGGCCTTCAGCTGCTCGGCGCTCGGACGCTCGCCGTTGATCAGCAGGTAGGAAACTTCGACGAAGCTGGACTTGTCGGCCAATTGCTCAATCGGATAACCGCGATACAGCAGCACGCCGTTGTCGCCATCGATATAGGTGATGGCCGACTTGCAGCTGGCGGTGGCGGTATAGCCCGAGTCGTAGGTGAAGAGACCGGTTTCCTTGGTCAGCTTCGAGATATCGACACAGTTATTGCCCAGAACGGGTTTGACGACAGGCAGAACGACCGACGTGTCGCCGGCGTTGAGCGTGACCTGATCAAGATCGGACACAGTGTGCGCTCCTCAAGTGAAAGGCGCCTGTCCAGGTAGAGAGGTGATGGGCAGACGCGTGAATGAAATCCGCAGTTTTCCACCGCGGTACGCGCCATTATCGCACAGCAACATTTCCAGATTGCGAAGACCAAAGTCTTATAGATCGCGTACCGATGCGACACAGCGTCGCAACCGTAGCCGGCAATGTTTGGAAAGGATTCAGATTTATTGCAGATGGCACAAAACAACGGCCGCGAAAATCGCGGCCGTTGCTCTTGCGGACAACAACAGCTCTATTAGCGCGCGTAGCGCTTCTGGAACTTGTCGATACGACCGCTGGTGTCGATGACCTTGTGCTTGCCCGTATAGAACGGATGCGAAGCCGAGGAGATTTCCACCTTGATCAGCGGATACTCTTCGCCATCTTCCCACTTGACCGTGTCTTTGGAGGACATGGTCGAACGGGTCAGGAACTTGAAATCGGAAGTGACGTCATGAAACACGACGCTATGGTAATCAGGATGGATATCGGCCTTCATGGGCTCGCACCGTATGGGCTGGTGGTCAAGAGCGGCATTATAGTCCCGGCTTGCTCGGGAAGGCAAGCCGGAATTTGCGCGGGACCTCAAAGCCCCAATGCGCCGCGCACCTGGGCCTCGAACCGGCCCTGGTCGTAGCCAATCAACAAGGTGGTGTTGTCGGGGGCACCGGTCTGGCGGTTCCAGTCCACCACCGTGGCGCCGCGGCTGCGGTTGCCAGTCAGTTCGATCGACAAGGGGCGCTGCTCCACGTGGATGCCGCCTTCCGGCTGCAGCGCCCAGGCCATGGCCAGAGCGTCGGCCGCATACCAATGCTCACCACGGCTGTCTTCCGACCACAAACGGGTCTTGCGCGAAATCAGTTCGTAGAAACGCGCTTTGTCGGTATCGGCGGCCAGCCACTTCTCCACATCGCGATGCATCAGACCGTGGGCGATGGTTGCCTCCCAATCGGCGACTTCGGTATGCGGAAATGCAGTGAACACGATGTGCGCCGCTTCCGGATCAAAGGCGATGTTGAACTCGGCCACTGGGGTGATGTTGCCGTGGCCGTTGATTGCCCCCCCCATTACCAGAAAGCGCTTCAGCCGCTGCGGCAGGGTCGGGTCGAGCTTGAGCGCCAGTGCGATGTTGGTCAGCGGGCCAAGCGCGACCAGTGTCAATTCGCCTGCATAGGTATGTGACAGACGCAGGATCGCCAGTGCGGCGTGCTCGGCTTCAGCCTTGCGTGCGCTGGGAGCCAGGTCCACGTCACCGAAACCATCGCGGCCGTGCACATGGGCTGCGTCCTCGGCCGGATAGACCAGCGGATCAGGCGTACCGGCGAACACCGGCACATCGTCACGACCGGCCACCTCACACAGCTTCAATGCGTTGCGCACGGTGTAGTCCAGCCCGACGTTGCCCGCCGCCACCGTCAACCCGACCACGTCGTGGCGTTCGTCGGCAAAGGCCATCAACAGCGCCAATGCATCGTCAACGCCCGGGTCGGTATCAATCAGCAACGGTATCTTCTTGCTCATCTTCTGCTTCACTCTGGTTGGCAAGGGAGTCTGTCATCTCAACCATGACAGGGGAAGCACACGATCAGGCCGATGCGTATCGCACCGCGCCGCCAATCCAGCGGCGAACAATGCGCTCGGCCAGTTCCGGGGCCTCACTCAGCAGCCGCTCGGACAAGGCATGCACCATTGGCAACATGCCAGCATCGCGCGCCAAGTCGGCCACGCGGAATTCAGCCAGACCGGTCTGACGCGTGCCCAGCAGTTCACCGGGGCCACGCAGTTCCAGGTCTTTTTCGGCGATCAGGAAGCCGTCGGAGGTATGCCGCATCGTTTCCAGCCGCTCCCGCGCCATGTTGGACAGCGGCGCCTGATACATCAGCACGCAGCTGGACGCCGTCGCACCGCGCCCCACGCGCCCGCGTAGCTGATGTAGCTGGGCCAGACCGAGGCGCTCTGCATTCTCGATGATCATCAAGGAGGCATTGGGTACATCCACGCCGACTTCGATGACGGTGGTGGCGACCAGCAGATCGGTCTGCGCGGATTTGAAGGACTGCATTGCCGATTGTTTCTCGGCGGCCTTCATGCGGCCGTGCACCAGGCCCACGCGCAGTTCCGGCAATTGTGCGGACAACGCTTCAAAGGTGTTCTGCGCGGCGGTGGCCACCACTTCATCGCTTTCGTCGATCAAGGTGCATACCCAATAGACCTGCCGCCCCTGCTGACAGGCAACACGGATGCGTTCTACCAGCTCAGGGCGGCGCTCGGCGCTGATCACGATGGTCTGCACCGGCGTGCGGCCGGGTGGCAACTCATCAATGGCCGATACATCCAGGTCCGAATACGCCGCCATGGCCAGGGTGCGGGGAATGGGTGTTGCGGTCATCACCAGCTGATGCGGCACGATGCCGGCGCTGGCGCCCTTGTCCCGCAATGCCAGACGCTGATGCACACCGAAGCGATGTTGTTCATCGACGATGGCCAGCGCCAGATCGTTGAACACCACCGCCTCCTGCATCAGCGCGTGCGTACCCACCACGACCTGCGCATGGCCAGAAGCAACATCCTCCAGCACCTTGCTGCGCGCCTTGCCGGTGACTTTGCCGGCCAGCCAGGTCACGCGCACGCCCAAAGGCTCCAGCCATGCACGCAGATTGAGCAGATGCTGCTCGGCCAGCAACTCGGTGGGAGCGGCCAGCGCCACCTGCTTGCCGCGTTCCACCGCCAGCATGCCCGCCAGGGCGGCGACCACGGTTTTGCCGGAGCCGACATCCCCCTGCACCAGACGCAACATGGGGTGCGCACGTGCCAGATCCTTGCGGATTTCATCAAAGACACGTTGCTGCGCGCCAGTGAGACGAAATGGCAGGGAGTCGAGCAGTGCTTTTACCAGTCCATCGCGACCACGCAGCGACGGCGCACGATGCTTCTGCAGGGCGATGCGCTGGCGACGCAGGCTGAGATGGTGGGCGAGTAGTTCTTCCATCGCCAAGCGCTGTTGCGCCGGATGTGTGCCCGCTGACAGCGCAGCGATATCAGCACCCGCCGGTGGGCGATGCATGGTCAGCATGGCCTCACGCAGCGATGGCAGGTTGAGATCGGCCAGCAATGCCGGGGGCAACAATTCCAGGGTCGCAGCGTCGGGTAGCCGGTCCAGCGCCTGGCTGATCAATTTGCGCAGGCTGGCCGGGCCTATGCCCTCTACGGCCGGATAGATGGGATCGAGCACATCGCCAAGCCCGTCATCGTCGCCATCGCCCAGCACACGGTAGCTGGGATGAACGATTTCCAATCCGTGCTGGCCCGGGCGTGGCGTGCCGTAGCAACGCAAGCGCGTGCCCACCGCGAATTGCGCCACCTGTGCGGCACGGAAATGGAAGAAACGCAGCACCAGGGTGGCGCCGGAGTCATCGCTCACCGCAACGCGCAGCACGGGGCGATAGCGGAAGCCGCGCTCCACCGCTTCAACGCGGCCTTCGACCTGCGCAGCCATGCCGGCCTTCAAGGCACGGATGGGCAGCAGCGTGGTGCGGTCCTCGTAACGCAGCGGAAGATGCAGCCACAGATCCTGCAACGTGGTCAGCCCACGCGCTTCCAGCTTGGCAGCCACGCGCGGCCCCACCCCCGCCAGATGACTGAGGGGTTCGGCAGATAGATCAAGGGAAACAGCATCACGGCGGGCAGACATGCGACAAGGATGCCGTCATGGACGCAAAACAGAAACCCCGACGCCCGAAGACGCCGGGGTTTCCTTTCCCCGAATGGTGGTGGAAGCCTGACCTCATCCCTCTCTGAGCGCATCGCGAGAAGCTTCAACGGCTGCCCTCACCCCAACCCCTCTCCCGCACACGGGAGAGGGGCTTTGAGCAGCATTGCTTCAAACTTCAGAGGCTGCCATCACCCCAACCCCTCTCCCGCACACGGGAGAAGGGCTTTGAGCAGCATTACTTCAAATGTCAGAGGTTGCCCTCATCCCAACCCCCGCTCCGCGCCCCCGCCCTTGCGCCAGCACAAGGGCGTTCGACCGGCTGCGAACCGGCGGTTCGCAAGCCGCCCCTCTCACCCATGAACGGGAGAGGGGCTTAAGCATTGCTGCGTTAGAACTTCACGGTCATTTCCAAACCGTAGGTGCGTGGCTCGGTGATGGTGGCGCCCACGACGCCCAGCGGGCCACGGCCGTAGGTATTGAGGCCGCGCACGTACTGGTTGTCGAACACGTTGTTGCCGTACACCGCCCAGTTCCAATAGCCCTGCGGTGACGTCCAGTTGATGCGCAGGTCGGTGCGCTCACGCGCTTCCCCCACATCCAGCAGCTTGTTCACGCCGCAATCGCCCTGCAGATCGGACGCAGCATTGCAACGCGTGCGACCGCGATAGGCGTGACGGGCCGACAGACGCAACCTGCCGTTCTCGCCCAACTCCACTTGGTAAGCCGCACCCGCCGATGCGCTGAAGCGCGGCTCGCCGGTTGCTGCGCCATCCAGGTCAGTGCCTTCCGGCGTGATGTAGTTCTTGTACTTGGAGTCGATCCACTCTGCCTGCGCGTCCAAAGTGAAGCCATCGGTAACTTTCCAGCGCATGTCGAAATCGATGCCGGTCGCTTCCAGGTCACCGGTATCGAAGACATAGCGCGGGATGTCCACCGGATTGTTCGGGTCCGGATCAATCAAGCGGATCGCCTGGCGATTGTCGTAGCGGTAGTGGAATAGCGAGGCGTTGTACGAAAAGCGGTCGAACGCCTGCTTGATGCCCATTTCCACGTTCCAGACATCTTCGTTCTCGAACGCCGGGCCGATCTGCAGTGCGTTGAATCCGCCGGCCTTGTAGCCCTTGGCCAACGAGGCGAACACCATGGTGTCGTCGTTGAGGTGGTAGTCGATGACGAAGCGCGGGCTCCAGTCGCTCCAACTCTTCTTGTCACGCACCTTCTGGCCTTTGTTGACCATGGCGGGTGGGTCGATGAAAGCCATGTCGAAGGTGAGCAACTCGCGGGTAATCGGGATGCCCATGCTCTCCAGCGCCTGGAAGAAGCCGATGGCTTCCAGCGTGTCCAGCTTGCCTTCCAGCCCCGGTGCGTTGCGCGGTGTGTTGAGCCAGGTGAAGTCTTTCTCATCGCGCGTGTAGCGCAGGCCGAAGGTCAGGTTGAGGCGATCCGTGGCTTTCCAGATCACATCACCGAACGCGGCATACGATGTGGTCGCCAGCGTATTGGTGAAGCGCTCGTTCCAGCGCTCGCCCACCAGCGATATCGGGATGCCATTCATCTGCGCGAGCATCGAGGTGAAGCCAAACAGACTGCCATCAGGCGTGGGGGCAATCCCGAGATTTCGCACGATGTTGTCCACCGCCTCGGTATTGGTGTTGACCTGGCTGGTCTGGTCGGCGTCCTCCTTGAAATAGCTGACCCCGCCCACCCAATCGATGTGCTCATTGCTGCCGGAGAACTTGAACTCCTGGTAGAAGGTTTCGTTGCTCTCGGTGTTGACCGAATCCACGTACAGGTCGAAGCGGTTGGTGGCGTCTTCCTCGGTGTGGTTCGTCGAGTCGTACTGACGCCACGCCGTGGTTGAGGTCAGGTTGCCCCAGCTCAACGCGTGGTCAACGATCAGGTTGACGCCGTCAAAGGTGCGCCACTCGGCGTTGTCGGCATCGCTGTAGGTGGGTGTCTTGCGCGGGTCGAGGAAGTCGTCCGAATTCGCCGGCACCGTCGGGCGCTGCGGGTACGGCGGCAGCTCGACGATGCCGGTGGTGACGCGGCCGTTCTGGTCCAGGCTTTCGTGATCCCAGCTGACGTAGGCGGTGGTGTTGTCACCGAAGGTCACCTGCCAGGCCGCGCGCGTGGCCCAGACGTTCTCGCCGCCCAGGTCCTTGCCGGTGGCACCGTCCTGGAACCAACCGTCGCTGGTGTTGATCAGCGCGTTGAAGCGCAACGCCGAGTGATCGCCAGTGGGGATGTTCCACATCGCATCGGCGTATTTCTTGCCGTAATTCCCCACCCGCACCGTGGCGCGCGCTTCGGTTTCAGCCTGCGGCCGACGCGTGACCAGCGAGATAGCGCCGGCAGCGGTGTTGCGGCCGAACAAGGTGCCTTGCGGCCCCTTCAAGACTTCGATGCGTTCGACATCAACGAAGGGCAACAACACGCCGCCACCGCGCCCGCCGTACACGCCATCAACGAAGATCCCCACCGCCGGATCCGTGCCGATGCCGAAATCACTGGTCTCCACGCCGCGCAGGCGGAATGAGGGCTGCGTCGGCTGCACCGCATCAATGACCAGGCCCGGCACGAACGCGTCGATGTCACCGAGGTTTTCCGCCGCCACATCGCTGAGCAGGTTCTGGTCCAGCACCTGCAAAGCGATGGGTACGTCCTTGAGCTCCTGCTCGCGGCTCTGCGCGGTGACGGTGATCCTATCCAGCGTGGTGGCTGCATCGGCATCCTCCTTGGCCGATTGCGCCATGGCCACCCCACTCGCCCCCAACACCATCAGCCCGGCAATTGCCCGCTGCAGCCCAGTTACCAGACTCCGTTGTTTCACTCGCATCGCCTCTCTCCCAAAGCAGTGGGTGAAAGCCGGCTCAAATCGCCGGCGGTCCCGTCTTGTTGACCGGCACCGCGCCGGCCGTCGTATCGCAACTTCCTTCCAGCGCGTTGATCCATTCGCGGATCAACGCCACGCCTTCCTTGTGAACCACCGCCCTGCCCACCTCCGGCATCATCACCGCCGGATCATCGCTGTCCATGCGGTAGGCAATGATCGAAGCATCGGCATCGCCAGGCAGCACGTCATACAAACGATTGCCCGTGCCCTTGCCGGCCGCGATGGGCTGCTTGCAAAGGCCGAGCTTGAGGTGGTCGTTGGTCGGCGCATCCAGCCACAGCCCCGAGGTGATGGCCGGGCCGGTACGGCTGTGGCAATGGCCACAGTTCACGTCCAGATAGGCACGTGCGCGCGCTTCCAGCGGTGCCTGCGGGTTGGTGGCATCGGCCAGACGCGGCAGCTGCGCCGCAGCCGGCACACCCGCGAGATACCCCACCCGTGTCAGATGCGCCAATTGGTTCTCACGCCCATCGGCATAGTCGAAATCGCGGTTCAAATGACGCGCCTTCGGTCCGATCGGCAACAGCTTTCGCGAGCGGTTGTCGGTGATGTGGCAACCGGCGCATTGGTTCTGGTCCGGCACCTGATACGAGAACGCTTCGCGCGCACCGGCGTCATCCACCAGCTCCAGCTCCACGGTTGCGCCGGTGCGCTGCAGCGTGGCCGCCGTCTGCTCGCGGTTCCACACATAAGGCAGCGCCACCCAACCTTCCTTGCGATGTACCAGCAGCCGGGTTTCGATCAGGTGCACCTTGGACAGATCCAGACTTTCATCCTGCAGCACCGACTGCGACGGCGGCGTGCGTGCGACCGACTTGCCATCCGCCGCGCCGCCAGAAGGCAGCGGGTAATAAAACGTCTTGCTGAGAATGGTGCCAACCGGGAAATCGAACGCATGCTCGGGTTGGTAACCAGCGGCCTCACCTTTCGGCATCCACACGGTTCGCAACTTGTGCGCGTAGTCGCTGAACAACGGCGTGTTCAGGTCATAGGGCACCACACCTTCATTGAGCCGCAACTTACCGCCGTCGATGCGCAGCACATGCCACTCATCCAGCGTCGGCGGTTGCCCGTCAGCGAAGAAATGCACCTGCGGCTTGCCACAACCGGCCAGCGCCAACAGCAGCCCGGCCAATACTCCCATCCGCACCATCAGCTTCTGCATGCCGGGCCCTCAACCACGCTTGAGGTCGATGGCCGGCAAACGCGGCAACTCGCAGTCGAACGGCTTGGCATCCTTGCTCGGGTTCTTGTAGCCGCCCGGGCCGTCGGCATTGATCACGCCGCTGATGTTGCGCAGGCAGATCTGCGGGCCCACCTTGACCCCGTCCACCACGCGCTCCTTGTTGTAGTAGCCATCCCACAGCACGTCCGGGAAATTTCCGGTCAACCCATACATCGCCACCTTCAGCGCTTTCAGGTCAAAGCCATCCGGTGAATCGCCACCGCCGGACAGCCTGTTGTTGTGCACGTAGATGCGCTCCGGGTACGGGTCGAAGTTGGGCGATGCGCTGCTGTCCTTGTAGCCGGTGGAATACACACTGGAGATGATGATGTTGGTGGTGGCGTTGTCGCGCACCTCGTTGTCGAACACCTCGATGTCATCGTTGGAATTGATGACGATGCCCGACCCGGCCGGCACGCTGGCCACCGGCGTGCCCTTGGCACCGAAGTTGGCGTGATTGTTGGCGATGACTTTGTTGTTGAACACGCGGATGTTGGCGCCCTGTTGCGACAGGCCCGGCATGTTGAACACCAGGATGCCGCCGGTATTGCCGGTAGCCACGTTGTCGTAAACATCCGCATTGCGGGTGTTTTCCACCTCGATGCCGGCCACGTTCTGCTCGGCGCGGCTGTTGCGCACGATCACCCCGTCGGACTGGCCCACATAGATGCCGGCGTCGGAGGCACCAATGGAAATGGTGTCTTCAATCAGCACGTTCTTGGTCAGCACCGGGTAGATGCCGTAGGCGCCGTTCTTGGTGCTGGGGCCGCCGGTCCACTGCACCTTGATGCCGCGGATGGTGATGTGTTCGGACTCGCTGATCTTCAGCCCGTCGCCCTTGGAGTCCTCAATGGTGAGGTTCTCGATGGTGAAGTTGTCGCCGTTGACCAACAGTCCTTCGGCGCCCGCTTTCTGGCCCTTGAAGCTGAGTACGGTCTGGTCTCTACCGGCGCCACGAATGGTCACCCCATCCGCGCGCAGGCTCAGGCTGCGCTCGAACTGATGCTTGCCAGCGGGGATCTCGATCACGTCGCCCGGCTTGGCATCGAGCAGGCGCTCCTGCAGCGTGGCCGCAAATGCCCCGTCCGCCGCCGCGACCTCCGGGACCTGTGGCGCCTGCTTCTGGCAGCCCGCCGCCAACACGCTCAATGTGGCGGCAATCGCCAAGGTAATGCTGCGCTGCATGAATCCTCTCCCCATACGCCTACAGATGGTGGATGCAGTCTGGGCTTCAGGAAGTGTTCACGCGAAGGGCAGGACCGGCATACTTGGGGGGGTATAGCGGACAAGCTTGAGGGAGCTTCGATGCAACGGAAATCAGGAAACGGTGACAGGCTATCCATCGCCAACGTCCCAACCAACATGCTGTGCGGGCTGCTGCTGCTCGCTGCGGAGTACAACGTCAACAGTGAAAACTGGCTGGCCGGGCAGCGTTTGAGCATCGAGCAACTCAACGATCCGTTGACACGCATTTCCTACCGGCAGGCGATTGAGGTGATCCGCCGCGCCCTCCCCACCCTTCCCATCGACGGCGTTGGCCTGGCCATGGGCGGCAACCAGAACGGCGGCAACTTCGGTTTACTGGGTCTGGCGATGAAGACGGCACCCACTTTCGGCGATGCCGTGCGGATCGGGCTGGACTACCAGCGCAACCTCGGCCCGCTGATGGCGCTGTGCCTGGAAGACCTGAGCGACCAGACCCTGGCGGTCATCGCTACCGCACCGGAAGAGGCGCACGACCTGCTGCCATTCCTGTGCGAGGAAATGTTCTCCAGCATCCTGATGCTGGGCCGCGAACTGGCCGGCGATACGTTCACCCCGTTGCGACTGGAACTGGGTTACCCAGCGCCACCACATGCGGAGAAGTACCGCACGCTGTTCCGCTGCGACATCCAATTCGAGCAACCCCGCCATGCAATGGTGCTGGGCCAGCACTGGATGGAACTACCGTTCGCCAGCTACAACCCGGTGACATCACAGCAGGCCTTGTCGCTGTGCCGTGCGCAGTTGGCCACCTTGTCATCGCGCGGCGAAACCACCGCCGCCGTGGAGCGCTTGTTGCGCCCGCAGCTGCGCGACAACCCACAAATGAGTGAGGTAGCACTGGCCCTGCACCTGAGCGAACGCACCCTGCGTCGACAGCTGGCCGACGAGGAAACCAGCTTCAGCGAAGTGCATGACCGTGTGCGCAGCGAACGTGCGCTGGAACTGCTGCAGAACCCGGAACTGGCCATTGCGGCCATCGGCAATCAACTGGGTTTCAACGACGCGCGCGAGTTCAGGCGCGCGTACAAACGCTGGACCGGGCAGACGCCGAGCGAGACCCGGCGTCATCTGGCCTGAGGCCTCGATCAGTCGAGGATCATCACCGCATCGACTTCAAACGCGGCGCCCTTCGGCAAGCCTGACACTTCGATGGTGGAGCGAGCCGGGAACGGTGCCTGGAAGTATTCCTGCATCACCGCATTGACCTTGGCGAACTCACCCAGGTCGGTCAGGTACAGGCCCAGACGGACCATCTTGTCCAGCGAGCCGCCGGCTTCTTCAGCCACCGCCTTGAGGTTGTCGAATGCACGACGGGCCTGCGCAGTCACGTCGCCAGCGACGATGTCACCGGTGGCCGGGTCCAACGGAATCTGGCCGGAGAAGTACACGGTATTGCCGGCGCGCACGGCCTGCGAATACGGGCCGATGGCGGCCGGGGCGTTGGTGGTGTTGATGATCTGGCGGGACATGGACAGCTCCACTGGGAAAAAGGTTGGCCATTGTAGCGCCCGCCCATGGCACCGGCTGGCACCGGACCACGCCATTCATGCACATGGACAAATTATCACCACCTCTTGAAAAGGCCCACCCAGCAAGGGCCAGCGCGCCTTATCCACAGCTTCTGCGCTAGGTATCGCACATGCGCTGTGGAAAACCGGCGGGCGGGCGAGTGGCAGCAAAAAGACCAGCCGGGACTTCACGTGCCCGAATGGCTTCAGCGGATGACGGGGAAGATCATGCGATCCGATGTTCCTTCCTTGCGGCAATCACCCGGCGCGATGCCGGAAGCACACCCCAATCAAGACCACCTTGCCGCATCTGCACATGTGGACAAATTTTCACCACATCCTGAAGAGGCCCAGCCCATAAGGGCTACCGAGGGTTATCCACACCTTGTGCGCCCACTGCCGCACATCCGCTGTGGAAAACATGCGGAGCTCGCGCGGCAATCGCCCCCCTGCCGGTAAAACGCAGCCAAGCGGCGCACAGACGGAAGCACAGCGACACTTACCGGTCGCGCAGGTGCGCCTTTCGCGCGGACCGGCTTACTGCCGGCGCACTGTCTGCACCACCGACAACCTGCGCAGGCGGCGCATCACTTCCGCCAGATGATTGCGGTCACGGACCTGGATGTTGAAGCACAGCACTGCCGCGTTGAAGTCGCGGTCCAGGTAATCCACGCGCTCGATGTTGGAATGGCTCTGCGCGATGGCTGCCGCCAACTGCGCCAGCACGCCGGTACCGTTCTCCACTTCGACCACCAGCGCGGTGTCGTAGTCACCGACCACGCTCGTGTCCCAGCCAATCGGTACCCAGCGGTCAGGTGTCTTGCGCAACTCGGCCAGATTGGGGCAATCCAGTCGATGCACCACGATGCCCTTGCCCGCGGTGTGGTAACCCATGATGTCGTCGCCGGGAATGGGCTGACAACAATTGGCGAAGCTGACCACACCGCGCTCGCTGCCGTTGATCAGGATCTTTTCCTGCATGCGGCTGGCGTGGCCGTTGCCACCGCGCAGCTCGGCATAGGCCATCAATGCCTGTGCCGCCTGCGTTGGCATCCAGTTGCCCAGCGCCACGTCGGCCAGGAAGGCTTCCAGACGCGGGTAGCGGTGTTCGTTGAGGAACGCATCCAGACGCCCCTTCGGCAGGCGCTCGATGGAACTGTCCATCGCTTCCAGCGCGCGGTCGAGCATGCTGTGGCCCAGCTGCACGGCGTCTTCGTGTTCCAGCTGTTTGAGCTGGTGGCGGATGGCGGTACGTGCCTTGCTGCTGACCACGAACTCCAGCCACTGCGGCTTGGGCGAAGCCGAACGCGCGGTGATGATCTCCACGCTCTGCCCGCTCACCAGACGCGTGCGCAGCGGCACCAGCTTTTTGTCCACGCGCGAAGCCACCGCGCGGTTGCCCACGTCGGTGTGCACGGCATAGGCGAAATCCAGCGCGGTGGAATTGCGCGGCAACGCCAGGATCTTGCCCTTCGGCGTGAACAGATAGACCTCGTCCGGGAACAGGTCGACCTTGACGTTGTCCAGGAATTCCAGCGACGAACCGGCAGTACGCTGCGAGTCGATCAGATCAACGATCCACGCATGCGCACGGCTCTGCGCGCTGTTGGGCGTATCGCCACCAAACTTGTAGGTCCAGTGCGCGGCCACGCCGCGTTCGGCGATCAGGTCCATTTCCTCGGTGCGGATCTGCACTTCAATCGGCGAGCCGTACGGCCCAAACAGCACCGTGTGCAGCGACTGGTAACCGTTGGCCTTGGGAATGGCGATGAAGTCGCGGAAGCGCCCGTCCAGCGGTTTGAATGTGGCATGCACCGCGCCCAGTGCGTGGTAACAATTGGGGACGTTGCGCACGACCAGACGGAAGCCAAAGACATCCATCACCTGGTCGAAGCTTTTATTCTCCTCGTGCATCTTGGTGTAGATGCTCCAGGGCGTCTTGATCCGGCTGATCAGACGGTGCTCCAGTCCTTCCCGCGCCAGGCGCTGAGACAGTTGCACTTCCACCTGCGCCATCGACTCACGCCGCACCACCGGCTGGCTGCGGATGTGCTTTTCGATGATGGCGTGGCGCCACGGGTACAACGCGCGGAAGCCCAGGTTCTGCAACTCGGACTTGATCAGGTTCATGCCCAGGCGCTGGGCAATGGGCGCGTAGATGTCCAGCGTTTCCAGCGCGATGCGGCGCCGCGCCTCGGCACTCTGCGCACCGAGGGTGCGCATATTGTGCAAGCGGTCAGCCAGTTTGATCATGATCACGCGCAGGTCGCGCGACATCGCCAGCAACATCTTGCGGAAGCTTTCTGCGGCCGCTTCCTGACGGTCACGGAACTTGAGCTTGTCCAGCTTGGTGACACCATCCACCAGGTCGGCCACGGCCTGCCCGAACTCGCCGGCCAGCTCCTCGCCGGTCAGCGGGGTGTCCTCGATCGTGTCGTGCAGAATCGCAGCGATCAGTGCTTCCACATCCAGGCCAAGCTCGGCCAGGATGCGCGCCACGGCGACCGGATGGGTGATGTAGGGCTCACCGGACTTGCGGGTCTGGCCCGCGTGCGCAGAGGCACCCACTTCCCAGGCGCGACGCAGCAATGGCAGCTGCTCGGCGGGCAGGTAGCTGGCTGCGCGTTCGAGTTGGAGTACATAGTCAGGTACCGCCCCGCCCGCTGGCGTGGCTACCTGGGCGGTGGGGCCTGGGTTCATGCCGAAAGACTATGCCAGCGGGCGTACTTCGGCAAACCCTACAAAACAGAACAGCCCGCACAAGGCGGGCTGTTCCAGTTGTCCAGCGACACGTTTGATCTAAACGATCACTCGTCGTTCTTGGACATGTCTTCGTCGGCGACCACTTCAGCGGCGGCCCATTCCAGCGCTTCGCGCTCAACGCGCTCACGCTCGGCCTTCTCGACTTCCTCGATCAAGGTGTTGTCGATCTTGCGGGCTGCGATTTCGCGCAGCGCCAACACGGTCGGCTTGTCCTCGGTTTCGCTGTTGTCGATGGTCGCCTGGACACCATTGGCCAACTGGCGGGCGCGCTTGGACGCCATCATGACCAGCTCGAAACGGTTGTTAACGACTTCCAGACAATCTTCTACGGTAATGCGGGCCATGCGGGCTCCCGGCGACCTATACGGCCGCTCGAACGAATGAGGGAAAGGGGACGGATTGTAGGGGTTGGGCCGGTCGGAAATCAAGTCGACGTCTGAACAGCCCCTTTCGAATCAATCGCTTGCTTGGCTTTCGGGGCTCAACAACGAGGCAATCAGCTGGGCATGACGCTTTTGCTGGGGCTCTCGGCGCAGGCGGCTGGCCGCGAAAATCGCGCACATTTCACCCACAGCGGTGTCGAAATCCTCGTTGACGATGACGTAGTCAAACTCGTCGTAATGCAGCATTTCCTCTCGGGCGGCGGCCAGACGCTGAGCCATGACGGCCTCACTGTCCTGCCCGCGCTTGCGCATGCGCTCGTCCAGCGCCTGTCGCGATGGCGGCAGGATGAAGACGCTGACCGCGCCAGCCACCTTGTCGCGTACCTGCCGGGCGCCCTGCCAATCAATCTCCAGCAGTACGTCCTTGCCCGAAGCCAGCTGTGGCTCGACCGACTGCCTGGCGGTGCCCTTCCAGTCGCCATGCACCAGCGCGTGCTCGAAGAAATCACCTGCTGCGATCATCCGCTCGAACTCGGCGGCACTGACGAAGTGGTAATGCTTGCCGTTCTCCTCGCCCGGACGCATGGCCCGCGAGGTGAAGGAGATGGACAGGGAAATATGCGGATCGCGCGCCAGCGTGGCGTTGACGATGCTGCTTTTACCAGCCCCGGACGGGGCGGCAACGATGTAAAGAGTTCCGCGCATGGAACTGCTGGGCCACTTGAAATGGCAGCGAAGGATATCACGCAGCTGGCGGAGGCCTGTCTGGCATGCCGGCGGCACTTGAAATGTGGGGCCACTCTTTTAAGGCAGCCGCCCGCAGCGAACCATCCGTTCTCCCGCGTGCAGGGGAGGTGCTCGAAGGGCGGATGGGGGCTTTGGGAGCCAACAGCTTCCCCTCACCCCAACCCCTCTCCCGCAAGCAGGAGGGGGGCTCAAACCCCACAGGCTGGAGAGGACGCTATTCCTGCTTGAGAGAGAGAAGCTCGGCTCCTGCACGCTGGCAATCAACCCCTGCACTCGCGCAGGACGCACTTACTCGATGTTCTGCACCTGCTCGCGGATCTGGTCGATCAGCACTTTCAGCTCCACCGAGGCGTTGGAGGTGCGGCTGTCCACCGACTTGGAGCCCAGCGTATTGGATTCGCGATTGAACTCCTGCAGCAGGAAGTCCAGGCGACGGCCGACCGGCTCGCGCTGCTTGAGTACGCGGCGGATTTCACTGATGTGGCTGTTCAAACGGTCCAGCTCTTCGTCCACATCCAGCTTCTGCAGCCACATCACCAGCTCCTGCTCGGCGCGCCCCGGGTCCACCGGGTGCGGCAGATCCGCCAGACGTGCGGCCAACTTGGCGCGCTGGCCTTCACGGATCAGCGGGATCAGCTCGTGCACGTCGGCAGCGATGCGCTCGATGCTGTCCACGCGCTCACTGATGGCCGTGGCCAGCTTGTCGCCTTCACGCTCGCGGGACTGCACGAAGCCGTCGATCACCTCGTCCAGCAGCGCCAGCGCCTCGACCTGCAACGCCGCCCCGTCGGTGGCCTCTGTCCGCAGCACGCCGGGGTACTGCAACAACTCGGTGAACTGCACACGCATGCCTGGGAAGCGCGAGTGCAGGCGCAGGGCCAAGTCGCCCAGCTGCTCGACCAGCGCGTTGTTGACGTTCAGCGTCGTGGCCGCCTCGGGCACCCGCAGGCGCATCACCAGGTCCAGCTTGCCGCGGCTGATCCGCCCGGCCACGCGCTCGCGCAGCTGCGGCTCCAGTGCGCGCAGTTCTTCCGGCAGCCGCACCCCCACTTCAAGGAAACGGTGGTTGACCGAGCGCATCTCGCAGCCGAGGGTGCCCCAGGGCGTGACACGTTCACCGCCGGCATAGGCAGTCATGCTTCGAATCATGTGGAATTCCGGTGCGTTGCAAAGGGCGAATGGTACCCTAGGCGCCCCCGGACGCTGGCCAATTGACCGCCCGGGCGCCCCCTGCACACCTACGCAATCCGGACTTCCCATGACCTTTTCCCGTCCCAGCGGCCGCCAGGCCGATCAGCTGCGCACCGTCACCATCGAACGCGCCTTCACCCGCCATGCCGAAGGCTCGGTGCTGGTGAGCTTCGGTGATACCCGCGTGCTGTGCACCGCCAGTATCGAAAACCGCGTACCGGGTTTCCTGCGCGGCAAGGGCGAAGGCTGGGTCACCGCCGAGTACGGCATGCTGCCGCGCGCCACCCACACCCGCTCAGACCGCGAAGCGGCGCGTGGCAAGCAGGGCGGACGCACCCTGGAAATCCAGCGCCTGATCGGCCGCACCCTGCGCGCCTGCATCGACCGCAATGCGCTGGGTGAGCGCACCATCACCCTGGACTGCGACGTCCTGCAGGCCGATGGCGGCACCCGTACCGCCGCCATCACTGGCGCCTACGTGGCCTTGGTGGACGCGGTGAACGTGCTGCTCAAGCGCGGCGACATCAAGCGCAACCCGATCTTCGGCGCGGTCGCGGCGGTATCGGTTGGCGTGTACAAGGGCCAGCCGGTGCTGGACCTGGATTACGCCGAAGACAGCGATTGCGATACCGACATGAATGTCGTCATGAATGATGGCGGCGGTTTCATCGAGCTGCAGGGCACCGCCGAAGGCCACGCCTTCCGTCGCGATGAACTGGACGCGCTGCTGGTGCTGGCTGAAAAAGGCATCCGCGAGCTGTTCGACGCGCAGCAGGCAGCACTGACGCAGGCATGAGCCGACGCATCGCCCTGGTTACGCTGGTCGTCGCCGATTACGACGAGGCGATTGCCTGGTACACCGGGAAACTGGGCTTCCAGTTGTTGGAAGACATCGACCAGGGCCGCAAGCGCTGGATCGTAGTTGGCCCGACTGACAACAATGCTGCTGCGTTGTTGTTGGCACGCGCCAGCGACGAGGAGCAACGCAGCCGTATCGGCAACCAGACCGGTGGCCGCGTGGGCTTCTTTCTGAACACCGATGACTTCTGGCGCGACCACGCCGCCATGACCGAGCGCGGCGTGGAATTTCTCGAAGCCCCGCGCGAAGAACCCTATGCCACGGTCGCCGTGTTCCGTGACCTATACGGCAATACCTGGGACTTGTTGGAGCCCAAGCAATGAAACTGGTACTGGCCAGCGGCAACGCCGGCAAATTGAAGGAATTGCAGGCCATGCTCGCCGAGCTGCCGTTGCAGATCGTGCCGCAGGCTGAGCTCGGCGTCAGTGACGTGCCGGAAACCGGTTTGACGTTCGTCGAGAACGCGCTGATCAAGGCGCGTCACGCCTGTGACGTCACCGGCCTGCCCGCACTGGCCGACGACTCGGGCCTGATCGTTGACGCACTCGATGGCGCGCCCGGCCTGTACAGCGCGCGCTATGCCGGCAGCCCCACCAACGATGCTGCCAACAACACCAAATTGCTGGATGCATTGCGTGATGTGCCGACCGAGCGCCGCACTGCGCGTTTTTACGCGGTGATCGTGCTACTGCGCCATGCCAACGATCCGCAACCGCTGATCTGCGAAGGCAGCTGGGAAGGCCGCATCATCGATGAACTGCGCGGCAGCAACGGCTTCGGTTACAACCCGGTGTTTCTCGATCCGGTGCACGGCCTGACCGCCGCAGAAATGGAGCCGGTGCTGAAGAACACCCTCAGCCACCGCGCCATCGCCCTGCAACAATTCAAGCAACGGCTGGCCCAACTCAAACTCGGTTGACTCAGGAGATCAACGCATGAAGGCACGTCACTATCGGACCCGCATGGCACTCGTGCAGTTGGTCGCCATTCTGGGCGGCATCAGCGGTGCGATCGTGGGAGGCCTGCTTGCCTATGACGGCGAACAGTCCTGGCTGGCACTCCCCCTCTGGGCACTGGGCTGTGCGCTGGCCATTTCATTGATTGCCGCCCCCATCATCTGGCAACGCGTCGTGCTCGATGAAAGCGCTGGGCACCTGCGTTATCACAACATCGCCACCTTGCACCGCTGGCGTCAGGTGCCACTGCACGACGTACTCGAAGTCCGCCACGACAACTTCGCCGATAAACGCAAAGCCATGGTCTCTGGTCTGTATCTGCACATGCGCAACGGCACCCGGCCCGCTCGCCACCGCCTCATGGACAACGAGATTGGCAGCTACCAAGGGCCATCGACGTTGTTCCGTGACGTCGCTGCGGCGGTGTTGCGTGTGCAGCCGCGCTCGCTCGTCGATCCAAGCCTGCTGAGCGGGCAATGACGCCAGCGTCACCACGGCTTTCCACTCCTTCGTCCACCCTGCCAGCCATGCCGCACTCCCACGACCACTGCAACCACCTTCCCGGCGAAAGCTGTTCGGACGATCACGGCCACGACGCCGGCCTGCGGCTGGTGCCGCCGCCGTTGTCGCTCTACGTGCACCTGCCCTGGTGCGTGCGCAAATGTCCGTATTGCGATTTCAACTCGCATGCCGCCAAAGGCGAGCTTCCTTTCGATGCCTACATCGACGCGCTGATCCGTGACTTGGATCAGGATCTGCCACTGGTCTGGGGGCGAGTGGTCAGCAGCGTTTTCTTCGGCGGTGGCACGCCCAGCCTGTTCCCGCCGGAAGCCATCGATCGTTTCCTTCAAGCGGCCAGCGCACGGCTGCGTTTCGCACCGAATCTGGAAGTGACGCTGGAGACCAACCCGGGCACCGCCGAGCATGGCCGCTTCGACCGTTACCGCGCAGCCGGGGTGAACCGCATCAGCTTCGGCATCCAAACCTTCAATGATGAGGCGCTCAAGCGCCTGGGTCGCATCCACGACAGTGGCGAAGCCGAGCGCGCGGTGAAGCTGGCGCAGGACGCCGGTTACAACAACTTCAACATCGACCTGATGTACGCATTGCCGCAGCAGACGTTGGCGCAAGCCGAGCACGATCTGGAGCGCGCCTTCGCACTGAACCCCACTCACATCTCGCACTACCAGCTCACGCTGGAGCCGAACACGGTGTTCTTCGCACGGCCGCCGCAGGGCATTCCCGACGAAGACAGCGCGTGGGATATCCAGGAGCACTGCCAGGCCCTGCTTGCCCAGGCCGGTTATGGCCACTACGAAGTCAGCGCCTATGCGCGCGACGGCTACCAGTGCGCGCACAACCTCAATTACTGGCGCTTCGGCGACTACCTCGGCATTGGTGCCGGCGCGCACGGCAAGATCAGCTCCGGCGCCGAGCAGCACGTGCTGCGCCGCTGGAAGCACAAGCACCCGCAAACCTTCATGGATACCGCCGGCACGGCAGCGTCCATCGGAGGCGACGATGTGATCAGCGCGGACCGCCTGCCGTTCGAGTACATGCTCAACCTGCTGCGACTGCACGAAGGCTTCACCCTGCGCGATTTTGAATCCCGCACCGGTTTGCAGCGCAGCGTGCTGCAGCCAGCACTGGACACCGCAATCGCCCGTGGCTGGCTTGCAAACAGCAATGACCACTGGACACCCACCGATCTCGGCCGCCGCTTCACCAATGATGTGGTGGAATTATTCTTGGCGTGAGCACACCACCAAAGTGGTGATCGCATCACAAAAATGATAGAACTCGCCCATTAAGGGGGAAGGAACCAGGATGTCAGGGACTGCACCACGTTCATCCAGCCAGGCAATGGCTCGGGTCGCGGCTACGCCGGCGCCTGCCCGCGTACGTCAACTACTGGAAAGTACGTTCCAGGTTACCGACGAAGTCCTGCGCACACCGCTGCAGCTGACCGCCATCGACTTTGAGCGCGCCTTGTTCAAGCGCGCGGAGATGGCCCACAACAGCCAGACCCAATCCGATGTCTACGCGCAACTGCGGGTGCTGCGTGAGCATGCCGAACAGTTGCCGGACATTTTCCTGGACGCCTTGGCAGGGCAATTGGCGGCATTCAAAGAGCCGCCCAAGCCCAGCGCCGAAGCGCATGCGGCCACGTTCAAATCAATGACGCTGGTCGAAGACACCGATATCGACCGTGACATCGTGCTGCACGAAATGGCACGGCGCGAATCCTTCCGCGTCACCAGCCCGTTGCTGCTGCTCGGCCAACGTTTCGCAGTGCTGGCGGCGCAGCCGGCGTTCGATCCCGAGCGTTTACCGCTGGGCCCGTACGCACTGTGCCGCGCTTTGCGTGATTGCGGCGAACAGATGCAGCTCAACCTCGATGCTCAGCTGGTGCTGTATCAAGTTTTTGATCGCATGGTCATGGCACGCCATGCCGAGTTGATCGATCGCCTGAACATCCTGCTCGAACGCGAGGGCGTGCTGCCCGGCCTGATCTACCGCCCGCACCTGCCCCGCCCTTCCGCACCGCGCGGTGCAGGCGCTGCGGGCAGTCATACCGATGCCAGTGGTGCGCCGGCCCGCGCCGGTCAGGCACCGCTGACCAGCTGGCAAGGCCAAGCACCGGCCGCGTCATGGGCCAGCATTTCCAGTGAACTCCAAGGCGCCATCCAACCCGGTGCTGCCGGACACGGTGGAGCTCAGGCTGCGCCGCCGTCGGCCGCAACGGGCAGCGGGGCCAATCCCGCAAACATGGACGGCCTGCACACCTTGCTGGATGCCGCCCGTCACGCACTGACGATGGCCGCCGGTGGTTCGGTGGGAGCCGGCACCATGGGCGCTGCCGCAGCCGTAGGCGCGGTTGCCGGTTCAGCAGGAATGTTGGGGGCTGCAGGCACCGGCGGTTCAATGCCGCAGCACGGCGGCACGCAGCTGCAATCCGGCACCGGGCATGCCCCGGCGACCAACGCAAGCGCACCGGCGGTGCCCGTGTCCAGCCAGGTGGCGATGAGCGTGCTGGGCAAACTGCAGGCGCCAGCAGCGTCATCTGGTAGCCGCCACAGCATTGCCGACATCCGCGACGCACTGCTGTCTCAGGTCAAGGCAGAACACGGCCCGGCCGCAACGCTCTCGGTGCAGGACGCCGACACGATGGATCTGCTGGGCATGTTGTATTCCCAGCTGCAGCGCGAAGTCCGTACCGAAGGCCCGGCCGCCGATCTGTTGCAACGTTTGCAGGTACCCCTGGCCCGCGCCGCCATTGGCGACCAGGAATTCTTCCTGCGCGACCAGCACCCGGCACGTGAGCTGCTCAACGCGGTGGCCGAGTCCGGCGCGGTCTGGCTCAGCGACGAAGACAGCGATCCGCTGCTGCTGCTCAAGCTCAAAGATGCGGTCAACAAGGTGGTCACCGACTACCAGGGCGACGAAGCAGTCTTTGTCGAAGCCAACGATCACATTCAGGGGCATCTGCGCGCTGCGGCACGACGCGCTGAGATGGCCGAGCGCCGGCAGATAGAAGCCGCGCGTGGCAAGGAACGTCTGGAAGCGGCCAAACAATTGGCCAATCACACCATCGACGAGCTGTGCCAGACCACCGAGCTGCCGAAGTTCGTGCAGACCCTGCTGCGCAAGGCATGGGCCGACGTGCTCACTCTCACGCTGCTGCGTCAGGGCGAAGGCTCGAACGAATGGCTGCAGCGCGAGCAGGCCACGCGCCGCATCAGCGAAATCACCGGCATGGCGCCCGGCGGCGCGGCTGACGCGGCCTTCGGCGAAGAAATCGAACAAGCACTGCTGCAGGTGGGTTACCACCAGGACGAGGCGGCGGCGATCTCGCGGCGGCTTTCCACACCCGGTGGCGAAGACACGCTTGTCTCCCGCACCGAACTGGCCGCCAGGCTCAAGGCGCGCGCGCGCCTGGGCGAAGCCGGCGACCCTGACGAAGAAGAGGGCCGCCGCAAAAAAGCCCAGCCGATGCGCAGCGACGAGGAAGAGGCGCACCACCGCCTACTGCGTACGTTGCCGTTCGGCACCTGGTTTGAATTCACCGTCAACCAACAGGGCGACAACCGCCGCCAGCGCCTGTCCTGGTACAGCCTGATTACCGACAACGCCCTGTTCGTCAACCAACGCGGCCAGAAGGTTTCCGAACACTCCCTCGATTCGCTGTCGCGATTGATGGCCAAGGGCCAGCTGCGCATCGTCACCGAAGACCGTGGCCGCCTGATCGACCGTGCCTGGCAGGCCACCGTGCGCGCATTGCGCTCGATTGCCGGCCAAGCCTCCAATGACGGGGAGTCCGCATGATCACCAACACCCGCCGCGCGCCGCGATTGCAGGTCCCTGAAATGGTGCCGGTACGCGACCAGATGACCGGCGCCCAGATCGGCCGGCTCGGCAACATATCCGAAACCGGCATGCTGCTGATCACCTCCGTGGCGTTGCAGGAAGATGCCCTGTACCAGCTGCAGTTCGCTATTGCCGATGGCCGCGGCGGGCAACTGCAGATCGACGTCGGCGTTCATCTGTTGTGGTGCGAACCCACGCATGCGCCCGACCAATCGTGGGCTGGCTTCCGCTTCCTGACCTTGGACAAAGGCCAGCGCGAGCAGCTCCAACGCTGGATAGAGGATCGCCTACCGCCAGCCTGAGTGCCGAAAACGGCACAGCGGCAGGCGGGCGATTGCGGCAAAATCAGCGCTCCGCATCACGCACCTGCAAGCGAGCCACCGCGATGAACCAGCAAGATCCCGGCACCCTGTATTCCCAGCACCTGGGCGTGCTCACCGACCGCGCCAACACGGCACTGGCGCGCGCCGGCTTCGACCATCTGGTCATCCCCAGTGGCACCCAGCATTACCAGGTGTTTGACGACCGCGACTACCCCTACGCGGTCAACCCGCAGTTCAAGACCTGGCTGCCGCTGACCAAGCTGCCTTACAGCTGGCTGATCCACACCCCCGGCAAGCGCCCGACGTTGGTGTTCTACCAGCCGTTCGACTACTGGCACGTGGTGCCGGATGCGCCCAGCGGCTGGTGGGTGGAGCATTTCGATATCCATATCATCCGCAAGCCGGAAGAAGCGCTGGCGCTGTTGCCGAAGGACCCCAGCCGCTGCGCCATCCTTGGCGAAGCACAAAGCGCACTGGGCGGCTATGCGCCGAATAATCCTGACGTGGTCATCAACTACCTGGATTGGCACCGCGGCTACAAGACGCCTTACGAAATCGCATTGATGCGCCAGGCCCAGGTGCACGCAGTACGCGGCCACCGCGCAGCCGAGGCAGCGTTCCGTGCAGGCGCCAGCGAGTTCGATATCCACATGGCGTACTGCAGCGCCGTTGGCCAGGACGCCAATGAACTGCCCTACGGCAACATCATCGGCCTCAACGAGCATGCGGCCGTGCTGCATTACACCGACCTGGGCAAGCAGGCACCGCAGCCGCTGCGCAGCTTCCTGATCGACGCCGGTGCCTCGGCGTATGGCTATGCCAGCGACATCACCCGCACCTATGCCAGCACCGGCCATGACGAGTTCCAGGCCTTGATCAACGCGGTGGACGCCGCGCAGCTCAAGATGTGCCAGGCGGTGCGCGCTGGTTTCGACTACAAGCAGCTGCACGTCGATGCACACCTGTCGTTGATGGGCATCCTCAAGGATTTCGGGGTGATCAACGTCTCACCGGAAGCCGCCCTGGCCACCGGCGTCAGCGCGGCATTCTTCCCGCATGGCATCGGTCATTTGATCGGCGCCCAGGTACATGACGTGGCTGGCTTCGCCGCAGGCGAGAACGGCGGCCGCGTCGAGCGCCCCACTGGCCACCCGTACCTGCGCATGACCCGCGTACTGGAGCCGGGCATGGTGGTGACCATTGAACCGGGACTGTATTTCATCGACATGCTGCTGGATGAAGTGAAGAAGGCCGGCAACGCGGCCAGCGTGAACTGGGACCGCGTGGACTTCTTCCGCCCCTACGGCGGTGTCCGTATCGAAGACGAAGTGTTGTGCACCGACGGCGAAGCGGACAACCTCACCCGCCCGGCGTTTGCCGCACAGGCTTGATGCTGGGTTTGGGCAGCATGCGGGCAGGCTCAAATCGCGCTTGAGTGACAGGAGCGCCTTCAGGCGGCAGGTAAACCTGTCGCCTTCACGCTCGAAATAGCACCGTCAGCGCCAGGTCTTCCGCCGTGATGATTTGCCCGGATGTGCAATGCATCCGGGTTCTGATGTTTTGCATTCCCTTCGTACATCCCGGGTGCGTTCACCCTTGCCCGTGCTACAGAAGCACACGCATTGCTTTTCCTTTCCTGCGCCGCAGGTGCGCTTGAGCAGTAAAGCAACCGCAACGCCCTCGCCCATAAAAAACCCCGGATAAGCTCTCGCTCACCCGGGGCCATGTTTCTGCATGCACCTCAATCCAAAACCAACGTGCCCAGGCGCTCAGCCATGAACGCCTCGATCTCGTCGGCACTGCGCTCCAGCGCGCCGGTCAACACCCGGTGACCCTCCTCGGTGATCAGCACATCGTCCTCGATGCGAATCCCAATACCGCGCCAACGCGCATCCACGCTGCGGTCCTCCGGCGAGATGTACAGGCCCGGCTCGATGGTGAACACCATGCCCGGCTCCAGCAGACGCGACTCACCGGCCACCCGGTAATCACCCACGTCGTGCACGTCCAAACCCAGCCAATGCCCGGTCTTGTGCCGGTAAAAACGCTGGTAATGACGTTCGAGGATGTTTTCTTCCAGGTCGCCCTTCAGCAGGCCAAGCTGCAACAAGCCTTCGGTCAATACCTCGACCGCCGCCAGATGCCCTTCTTCGTAGGCAATGCCCGGTTGCGCCTGTTCCAGCGCCGCAACCTGCGCGGCCAACACCAGGTCATGCAGCGCGCGTTGCTCCGGTGTGAAGCGTCCGTTGACCGGGAACGTACGGGTAATGTCGCTGGCGTAGCCAAGGTACTCGGCACCGGCGTCGATCAACACCAGGTCACCATCGCGGCTGCCGCTGCGATTGTCGCGGTAATGCAGCACGCACGCATTGGCACCAGCGCCGACGATGCTGCTGTACGCCGGGCAGGCATCGTGCCGGCGGAATTCACGCTCAATCTCTGCCTGCAGCTCGTACTCATGAATGCCAGCGCGCGCGGCACGCATTGCTGCGCGGTGCGCGCGCACGCTGATGTCGGCCGCGGTCTGCATCAGCGCGATTTCATCCGCCGATTTGTACAGCCGCTGCTCGTGCAGCAAGTGGCCCAGCTCCAGAAACTCGTGCGGCGGTTGCGCGCCGTGGCGCACCTGTGAGCGCACACGGTTCACCCAGCCGATCAGCTTGAGGTCGAAATCCGCATCGCGGCCAAAGTGGTAATAAACGCGCGAACGCCCTTCCAGCAGGCCGGGCAGGATTTCGTCCAGGTCCTCGATGGGATAGGCGTCATCCATGCCGTAATGCGCCACCGCGCCGTCCTGACCTTCGCGCGGGCCGTCCCAGGCTTCGCGGTCCGGGTCACGCTCGCGGCAGAACAGGATCGTCTCGCCATGGCGGCGGCCCGGGATCAATACCAGCACGGCCTCCGGTTCCTGAAAACCGCTCAGGTACCAGAAATCCGAATCCTGACGGTAGGGGTAGAACGTGTCGTGACTGCGTACGCGCTCAGGCGCAGCCGGCAACACCAGAATGGCATCGTCACCGGCCGCTTCCATCAGTTGCCGGCGGCGACGCGCGTACTCGGCGGGGGTGATCCCGGAAAGACGCTTCATGCGGTCCCTCAGTTGAGGCTCTGACGGTGGCGCGAGCCCATCACGCAATCGCCGTGCAGCAGCAGCGCGGCAACGCGGACAAACTCTTCAATCTCGGCCAATGCATCTTCATCTTCATCGGCACTGTCGAACTGGTCGCTGGAGGCCTGCGCCAGACGCGCCAGATCCTGCAGTGCCTCCTCGCCTTCTTCGCTCAGCGCCGGGCGCTTGCCCGAAGCCAGGCCGAAGCCGCCGAGGAAGGCGCGGCACCACTCGAACAACGCATCGGTGCGCGCCTGCAGCGGTTCCGCCGCGTCGGCCAGCACCAGTTCGAAGGCGAAGTCAGGGTCTTCCAACTGCGCCACGGTGGCTTGGCGCAGGCGGTCCAATGCACTACCGGCCTCTGGGGTCTGCATGTTGTCGTCGGCCAGTACTTTGGCAGGCCAGGCTTGGAGGTCGGCACCGCCGCCAGCCAACCAACCGGTCAGGCCGCCATGGAGTTCAGCCGGGGAAGCACCCAGGCCCAGCGACTGGCTGGCCTGGACAATGTCGTTGATGACAGGAAGTTCGCTCATGTGACAGTTCTGTAAAGCGGGAAAGGGTCGCAACCATGGGCAACATGGCGACGGCCGCACAGTGTATCAATCGGGCTGCGTCATCCACCTTGACCACCCCTCCCCGGCATGCCTATCGTGCCAACCATGAACGCCTTCGACCCCGCCGGCCAGCTGCTTGCCCTCGTTTCCCGTCTCGAGCTGCTGCTCGAGCGCAACCAGCGGTTGGCCGATGAGAACCGGAGCCTGCGCCAGCAGCAGGAACAATTGATGAATGAACGCTCCCAGCTGCTGGCCAAGAATGAGCAGGCCCGCTCGCGGGTGGAAGCCATGATCACCCGACTCAAATCGTTGGAGCAGCACACGTGAGCCACAACGAACCGGTCAGCGTCCGCATCCTCGACCGCGAGTACACGGTGGGTGTCGAAACCGCCGAGCGCGACAGCCTCAACGCCGCTGCACGCATGCTTGATGCCAAGATGCGCGAGATCCGTGGCAGCAACCGCATGGCGGCCGTGGACCGGGTTGCAGTGCTGGCCGCGCTCAATCTGGCGCATGAGCTGCAGCAGGTCCGTGACGAGCAGGCCTCGCAGCAACAGCGCTTCCAGGCCGCGTTGAATGAGCTCAACCAGCGCCTGGATATCGCCATCGACAACGCGCGTTGATTCAGCTGAGTCGCTCAGGCAAGTGAATTGGACACACGCCTGAAAAGGCTCCCCCCGCCGGCGCAACCGGCTATACTTGCCCCGCGTTCTCTGCTGTGAACGACGGCGTGTGCAAACATTCGCCTTGTCCCTTAATTACGACCACGGGGGCGCGACGGAGCCGGGTGTGCAAGTCCGCCTTGTAGCGGGAAGCCCGATGGCCCCCCAGCGTTCCCACTTGAACCCCGGGTTCAAGGTCGTTTCGCACGCATCGTCACCGCGGAGAATGCAATATTCTGGAACGGCGCCTAACGGCGCCGTTCTTCTTTTCCGTTCTCCGTTTGGGAAATGTGGCGCGTAGCGCCGGATGAGTGTTGGGGTAATACCCTCACCCCAACCCCTCTCCCGCGGGCGGGAGGGGGGCTTTCAAACCTGACTCCGCTACCCTGTGCCGATGACTGCCGACCACCGCCAGACCCTTCGCCAGCAACTGCGCCAACGCCGCCGCGACATTCCTGCCGCCGTGCGCATCGCCGCCGCTGAAACCCTCGCCGCGCACCTGCTTTCCCTGCCCTTTGCCGATATCAGCGGCCACGTTGCCGGCTATTGGGCGATGGACGGGGAGATCGCGCTGCACCGTTGGCAGATGCAGCTACCGCCTCAACAGATCTATTGCCTACCGGTGCTGCACCGCAAGCTGCTGCGCTTTGCGCCATGGCGGCCGGGGCAGGCATTGGTGAGCAACCGCTACGGCATTCCCGAGCCGGACGTAGACCCGGCGCAGGCGCTGCGGCCGGAGGAGATGGCGTTGGTCGTGGCACCGCTGGTCGGTTTCGACCCGCTGGGCCAGCGGCTGGGCATGGGAGGCGGCTGGTATGATCGCAGCTTCGCATTCCGGCAGCGCCAGGCCGCGCCGCCGTGGTTGGTTGGGGTCGGTTTTGCCGCCCAGCAAGTACCCACACTCCCTGTCGAAGACTGGGACGTGACGGTCGATGCGATCTGTACCGAGCAGGCCACTCTCTACCCGGAACCGTTGAACGCATGACCGCCCGCAAGCGCTACTGGCTGATGAAGTCCGAACCGGACGCCTTTTCCATCGACGACCTGCAGCGCGTAGGCACCGAACCATGGAACGGTGTGCGCAATTACCAGGCGCGCAATTTCATGCGCGATGGCATGAAGGTGGGCGACGGCATCCTGTTCTACCACTCCAACACCAAGGTGCCAGGTATTGTCGGCATCGCCACGGTGGCAAGTGAGGCCTACCCG
Source organism: Stenotrophomonas sp. Iso1 (assembly GCF_027497995.1). Lineage (GTDB taxonomy): Bacteria > Pseudomonadota > Gammaproteobacteria > Xanthomonadales > Xanthomonadaceae > Stenotrophomonas. The sequence continues at coordinate 176,557 of NZ_JAODBT010000003.1, forward strand.
GACGACACACAGTTCGACCCCCAATCGGACTATTACGACCCCAAGAGCACCCGCGAGGAACCGCGCTGGATGCTGGTGGACGTAGGTTTCGAGCGCAAGCTGGCGCAGGTGATCGCACTGGACGAAATCAAACAGCATGCCGAGCAGCTGGGCGAAGGTTTTCCGCTGACCGCCAAGGGCAACCGGCTGTCTGTTTTCCCGGTAACCGCCGCGCAGTGGAAGCTGCTGCTGTCGCTGGAAAAGAAGCCAGGCTGAACGCATTGAATGCAGGTTGTACGAGGCCCTGCATCACTGGCGGCCTCACGGCTGAAGCCGCTCCTGCAACGAACAAATTCTTCCCACCTGATTGAGCCCACCATGTCTGAAGCCAAGCGCCTGGCCGCCGAAAAAGCCATCGAGTATGTCGAGAAGGGAATGATTGTCGGTGTCGGTACCGGCTCCACCGTTGCCTATTTCATCGAGGCACTGGCCCGCATCAAGGACCAGATCGAAGGCGCGGTTTCCAGCTCGGACCAGAGCACCGCCCTGCTCAAGTCACACGGCATCGAAGTGATGGATCTAAACCATGCCGGCACGCTGTCGCTGTACGTGGATGGCGCCGATGAGTGCGACGGCAACAAGAACCTGATCAAGGGTGGTGGCGCCGCACTGACCCGCGAGAAGATCATCGCCGAGGCCAGCAAGAAGTTCGTCTGCATCGTCGACCCGAGCAAGCAGGTCCAGGTGTTGGGCAAGTTCCCGCTGCCGGTGGAAGTGATCCCGATGGCACGCAGCCTGGTGGCGCGCGAAATCCTGGCCCGCACCGGCGGCCAACCGGTATGGCGCGACGGCGTGGTCACCGACAACGGCAACGTCATCCTCGACATCCACAACCTGGCCATCACCGACCCGGTGAAGCTGGAATTGGAGCTCAACCAGATCCCCGGCGTGGTCTGCGTGGGCCTGTTCGCCCGCCGCCCGGCCGACGTGGTGATTGTCGGTGGCGAGCCGCCGCAAGTACTTTGAAGCCACGGGGTGAATGAGGTTCAGGAAGGCCGCATCTGCCCACCGCGCCGCGACTTCCCGCTCCCACCTCTTTCACCCTGAAGTTCCAAAGCAGCAACATGCAGTGAGCGTCCGGGCTGTTGCCCACTCTCTCTCATCTCTTACTCCCCGCTCTCAGGCCCCGCCCATGTACTTGCTGCGCTCATTCCTGTTGATCTCCCTGCTTACCCTTGCCGGTTGCGCCAGCGCCGATGGCAGGCATTGGGTCGAATTGGCCGGTAGCCGTTACCAGGTGGAACTGGCGCAGGACGACGACACCCGCGCCCGTGGCCTGATGTTCCGCGAACAGATGGATGCCGACCACGGCATGCTGTTCATCCATGACCGCCAGGAACCGCAGGCGTACTGGATGAAGAACACCAAGCTGCCGCTGGACATCCTGTACTTCGACACCGAGCGTCGCCTGGTCAGCCAACAGCGTGACGTGCCGCCCTGCTCGGCCGGCGACATGTGCCCGCCTTACCCCAGCTTCAAGCCGGCGCGTTATGTGCTTGAACTCAATGCTGGCCAAGCCGCCAAGCTCAATCTGCAGGACGGTGCCGAGCTGACCTTCGGCCCGGGTATTCCCAAGGCCGATTGAACCTGCGCCACACGCCGCACCGCGCCGGCCTTGAACCGGCGCCGCTTTGCCCGCAGTCTTGAAGCCATGTCTGATACACGCCTCACCCTGCCGATCTGGGATGAACTGGCCAGCCTGTCCGACGACGCGCTGCCCCTGCTGCCGACCGCGCTGCTGATCGCCAGCGACGAATACCCAGAACTGGACCCCGCCGCCTATGACCGGATGCTGCAGTCACACGCCGACCATCTGCGCGTGGAAGTCGAGGCCACTGGCGAATGGCCACTGAAGATCGCCGCAATCAACCACCATCTTTTCAACGAGTTGGGCTACAGCGGCAACAACGACGAGTACTACGACCCGCGCAACAGCTACCTCAATGAGGTGTTCGAGCGTCGCTTGGGCAACCCCATCTCACTGGCGCTGGTGCAGATAGAAGTCGCTCGCCGACTCGGCCTGCCGCTGGAAGGCATTTCCTTCCCAGGCCATTTCCTGGTGAGGCTGCCGGTGGAAGATGGCGTACTCATCATGGATCCATTCAATGGCGGCCGCCCGCTGAGCGTGGATGAACTGCGCGAGCGCGCCCGCAGCAATCTGGGCGGTGAAACGCCCGATGACACTGTACTGGCACAAATTCTCGACCCGGCCCCGCACCGGGCGATCTTGATGCGCATGCTGCGCAATCTGCATGGCGTGTATGTCGAACGCGGCGAGTGGGATCGCGCCGCACGTAGCGCCGACCGCATCCTCAAACTGGCACCCAAACAGGCCGACGCCGTGCGCGACCGTGGCTTGGCGTATCTGGAACTTAAGCACCTGGCCGGCGCGCGTGCCGACTTTTCCACCTACCTGAAGATGGAACCGGAAGCGGCCGACGCCGGCAGCGTCCGCGATCGCCTGATCGAACTAGGCGGCGAGCGACCGAGGCTGCATTGAGGTGGCATAGCGCCTGTAGGCCGGGAATTTGATCCCGGCTGACGGGCCGCAGCGGCGTACCGCCTGCGTAGAAACGGCGTTCGCCCACCCTGCCGGCGGCTTCATGTCGCCCTACGGACGCTCCACAGATACGAGCGATTGCTGCCGGCTGCCGATTCAGCAGCCGTCGTCGCGCCAACGTGCGACGTCAATCCAGTTCAATCATCTCGAAATCGTCCTTGGTCACGCCGCAATCCGGGCAGGTCCAAGTGTCAGGCACGTCTTCCCAGCGCGTACCCGGTGGAATGCCCTCTTCCGGCAAGCCATCGGCCTCGCGGTAGATGAAACCGCAGACAACGCACATCCAGTTGCGGAAGAGGGAGGCCGAGGCGTCGGACATCGGGGATAATCGCCGGACAAAGAAACGGCGTTGATTGTCACACTCCCGCCGCCGTACCGGTAGCCATTCATGCCCCATGCCCTCACCGCCCCGCGCGGCGTTTACCTGATCACCCCGGACGAAACCGACAGCGCGCGCCTGCTGGAACGGGTGAAGCCGCTACTGGCCGGCACCACCTGGCTGCAGTACCGCAACAAGGCGGTGGATGCGTCGAACCGCCTGACACAGGCGCAGGCCCTGCAGGCGTTGTGCGCCGCGGCGAATGTGCCGCTGATCATCAACGACGATGCGGCACTGGCCCATGCGGTAGGTGCCGCCGGCGTACATCTGGGCGAGGACGATGGCGACATCGCCGCTGCCCGCGCCCTGCTCGGGCCGCAAGCCATCATTGGCGCCTCCTGTTACGACCAGTTGGAACTGGCCCAGCGCGCGGTGCAGGCCGGCGCCAGTTACGTCGCCTTCGGCGCGTTTTTCCCAAGCCGCAGCAAGATAACGCCGCGCCGGGCATCACCCGAACTGCTGCGACAAAGTGCCGCACTGGGCGTGCCTCGGGTGGCTATCGGCGGGCTGACGCCGGACAATTCCCGGCCTGTCGTAGAGGCCGGCGCTGACCTGATCGCGATCATCAGCGGCGTATTTTCCGAAGCTGATCCGGTCGCTGCGTTACAGGCCTATCGCCGTTGTTTCACGTTGGATTAAAAGCGCCCATGGCGCATGAAAACTACGAATTCCCGCTTCCCTCGCCGGGGGAAGGTGCCCCGAAAGGGCGGATGGGAGTACGGGCGAAGCCTGCAATACCGGGGCTCCTACCGCACCCCACGCCCTCTCCCATGAGAGAGGGGCTTTGATCAAATGCCTTACACAGGAGCTTTCGCAATGAACCACGCCCAATCCCACGCCTTGTTCGAGCGCGCCCAGAAGCTGCTCCCCGGCGGCGTCAATTCACCGGTGCGCGCGTTCAAGTCGGTCGGCGGTGAACCCTTCTTCGTGCAGCGCGCCGATGGCGCGTATCTCTACGACGTGGATGACAACGCCTACATCGACTACGTCGGTTCGTGGGGCCCGATGATCGTCGGCCATAACCACCCGGCAGTGCGTGAAGCGGTGCAGCAGGCGATCGGTAACGGTTTGTCGTTCGGTGCGCCATGCGCGGCAGAAGTGACCATGGCCGAAACCATCACCCGATTGGTGCCGTCCTGCGAAATGGTGCGCATGGTCAACTCCGGCACCGAGGCCACGCTGTCAGCCATCCGTCTGGCGCGCGGTGCGACCGGCCGCAACAAGATCGTGAAGTTCGAGGGCTGCTACCACGGCCACGGCGACTCGTTCCTGGTCAAAGCCGGCAGCGGCATGTTGACCTTGGGCGTACCGACATCGCCGGGCGTACCTGCCGGCTTGAGCGAACTCACCCTCACCCTGCCCTACAACGATTTCGACGCGGCCACCGCGCTGTTCGAGCAGCAGGGCGCCGACATCGCCGGCTTGATCATCGAGCCGGTCGTTGGCAACGCCAACTGCATCCCGCCGCGCGAAGGCTATCTGCAGCATCTGCGCACGCTGTGCACGCAGTACGGCACGCTGTTGATCTTCGACGAGGTGATGACCGGCTTCCGCGTGGCACTGGGCGGTGCGCAGGCGCACTACGGCATCACTCCGGACCTCTCTACCTTCGGCAAGATCATCGGCGGCGGCATGCCGGTGGGCGCTTACGGCGGTCGTCGTGAGCTGCTGTCACAGATCGCGCCTGCCGGCCCGATCTACCAGGCCGGTACGCTCAGCGGCAATCCTGTGGCGATGGCGGCGGGTCTGGCGATGCTGGAGTTGATCCAGCAGCCGGGCTTCCATGACCGACTCACCGCCACTACCGCACGCCTGTGCGCTGGATTGGAAACCGCCGCTGCCGAGGCCGGCGTGGCTGTGACCACTACGCAGGTCGGTGCGATGTTCGGCCTGTTCTTCACCGACGAAAAGGTCGAGACCTACGCGCAAGCGACCGCGTGCGACATTCCCGCGTTCAATCGATTCTTCCACGCGATGCTCGAACGCGGTGTGTTTCTGGCGCCGTCGGCGTATGAAGCCGGCTTCCTGTCCAGCGCGCATGACGACGCGGTGATTGACGCGACGTTGGCTGCGGCGCGTGAGGCGTTCAAGGTGGTTGCGGCGGGTTGATCTGCTGGGTTTTACGCGTATGAGAAGGCCGGCTTCATGCCGGCCTTTTTTGTTTCGCGAAGAGCATCCTCTCATCCGCCCTTCGAGCACCTTCGCCCGCACGCGGGAGAAGGGAGGCCGCTTATGCAGACTGCATTGCTTGCGCCCCTCTCCCGTTCACGGGAGAGCAGTTGGGTGAGGGAGCTATTGCCTTCAAAAGCCCCATCCACCCACACAACACAAATCGCGCCTACTCAACCAAACACCAACTTGCCCTTCATCATTCCCCAATGCCCGGGGAACGAGCAAAAGAACGTGTAATCACCACCGCGCGTGAGCTTGTTTGTGGCAAAACGCACCTGCGTGGTCTGGCCGCCACCAATCACCGGCGTGAATGCGATCACCCGCGCATCATTCTTCGGCAGGTAGCTGTCGGACAAGGTTGAGCGCATGCCCGCGGTCGCTACTGGCTGGAAATCCGGCGTGCGCGTCAGCACCCAGTTGTGTCCCATCGCCGTGGCCGGCATGCGCCCGGTGTGCTTGAGGGTGAGGTTCACCTGCGTGCAGTCTGCCGCCACACGGATCTCCGGCACCGAGAACTGCATACGGTCGTTGCTCTCCAGCGTGATCGCGCAGGTACGGGCCATGGCCGGGGCCGCAGGCAACAGGACGGCAAGGGCCAACAACAGGCTGGAACGCTTCACTCGGGACTCCGCAAATCAGTTGATCTGTGCTGATTCTAGGCAATGGCCCGCGTGGACATGTGCGACGGGATGTCGCAGGGATGCGCCAATGCCTTGCAACACCGATACTTCCCTCCTTCTTCGCACCTGCCTCACCGATGCCCGCACTACACGCCCTGCTGCTCGATTTCGACGGTCTGCTCGCCGACTATGACCACCGCCGCTTCCTGCAGCAGCTGGCCGAAGCCGTCGCCAGTACTCCCGCGCAGCTCGACACCGCGCTGCGCAGTGAAAGCCTGGAGCTGGCGCATGCACGCGGCGAATTGAATGGTGAGCAACTGCTGCAGGCATTGAATGACCGTCTGGACTGCAACCTGCAGGCAAGCGACTGGCACCGTGCACGTGCAGCGGCAACCGTCCCACGACGCGATTGCGTGGCGCTGCTTGATCGCGTCCACCGCGAGGTATCCGTCGCCATCCTGACCAACAACGGCGCGCTCACGCTGCCGGTCATCCAGCAGATGCTTCCCAACCAAACCGTGCTGGGCAGCGCAGTACTGGGCATCCGCAAACCCGATCCCGATGCCTACCGCGCCGCCTGCACCGCATTGGGATGCGAGCCTGCGCGTGCGCTGTTTGTCGACCATCTGTTCCGCAACGTGCAGGGCGCCCGCGCTGCGGGCCTGCACGCCGACACGGCCTATCACGCGCAGTCGCTGCGACGGCTGTTGCGGCGTTTCCATCTGCTGGCTTGATTGGAGCCACTGCATGCAAACGACAATGCCCGCGAAGCATCCCGCTGACAGGGAAATACTTCGAGGGCATTGATGATCCCGGATGCACTGCGCTTACCCGGGTTGCGTGGACAGTGGATCTGCGCCGGATTCAGCCGCGCGACGCGACGTAAGCCGCAATTGCCCCGCGCACACGCTTGAGACCTTCAGCCAGTTCTTCATCGGTGATGTTCAGTGCCGGCACGAAGCGCAACACACTGGTGCCGGCCTGCAAGATCAATACCTGCTTCTCGGCAGCCAAATCCAGCAGCGTGCCGATGTCGGCCACGTAATCGGGCTTGAGTACCGCACCGAGCATCAAGCCCATGCCGCGCACCTGCTCGAACACGCCAAATTCTTCGCCAATGGCCTCCAGCCCTGCCTTCAAGGCTGCCGACTGACGCTGCACGTTGGCCTTGATTTCATCGGACGCCAGCTTGCGCAGCGCCACGCGCGCCACCGCCGCCGCCAGCGGATTGCCGCCGAAGGTGCTGCCGTGCGCGCCGACGCCCATGACATCGGCCACCTTCGGGCCGGCCAGCATGGCGCCAATCGGGAAACCGCCGCCCAGCGCCTTAGCCAAGGTGACGATGTCCGGGGTCACGCCCCAATGCCAATGCGCGAACAACTCACCGGTACGGCCCATGCCGACTTGGATTTCGTCCAGCACCAGCAGCGCGTCGTGCTGGTCGCACAGCTCGCGGGCGCGGCGCATGAACTCGGCGCTGGCCGGCATCACACCGCCCTCGCCCTGCACCGGCTCGAACATCACTGCCGCCACATCGCCGCCGGCCATTGCTGCTTCAAGCTGGGCCACGTCGTTGAAATCGACATAACGGAAGCCGCCGGGCAGCGGCTCGTAGCCTTCCTGGTACTTGGGCTGTGCGGTCGCGGTCACCGTGGCCAGGGTGCGGCCATGGAAGCTGCCACGGAAAGTGACGATGAAGCGCTTTTCCGCCGCACGGCCCTGCACGCTGGCCCATTTGCGCACCAGCTTGATGGCCACTTCGTTGGCCTCGGCACCGGAGTTGCACAGGAACACACGCTTGGCAAAGCGCGAGGCGTCCACCAGCTCCTGCGCCAGGTGCAGCGGCGGCTCGCTGTAGAACATGTTGCTGGTGTGCCACAGCTTGTCGGCCTGCTCGAACAGCGCGGCCTTCAGGTCCGGATTGTTGTGGCCCAGGCTGCACACCGCGATACCGGCCGCCAGGTCGATGAACTCCCGGCCCTGGGTGTCCCACAACCGCGCGCCTTGGCCTCGCTCCAGCACCAGCTGGCGCGGGCGGTACACCGGCAGGTAGTAGTTGGACAGGGACAGCAACGGTTCGGCGACAGCGGTCATGGCGTTCCGGATTTGGGTGGGAATGAAGGGCGCATTGTCCCCCATTCCACCGGCTGCGGCACAATGCCGCCCATGCGACTTTTCTCTGCCCCCCAATTGAACCCGGCCACCGAAACCGGCTGGCGCCGCCGCTGGTTCGACATCATCCATCGCACCGACACCCCACCTTCACGCCGCTTCGATCTGCTGCTGGTCTACGCCATCCTCGCCAGCGTGCTGGTGGTCATGGTGGATAGCGTGCAGCGCATCCACGCGTCGTGGGCGACCGGCTTCTATGTGGTCGAGTGGGGCTTCACCCTGCTGTTCACCGCCGAATACGTGCTGCGCCTGCTGGTGGTACGCCGGCCGCTGCGCTATGCGTTCAGCATCTGGGGCGTCATCGACCTGCTGGCCATCCTGCCGTCGTACATTTCGTTCTTCATCCCCGGCACGCAGAGCCTGCTGGTAGTGCGCGTGCTACGCCTGCTGCGGGTTTTCCGCATCCTGAAGCTCACCCGCTACATCGAAGAAAGCGGCGAACTGATGCAAGCGCTATGGCGCAGCCGTCGCAAGATCCTGCTGTTCCTGTCGATGGTCGTGACCATCGCAATCATTGCCGGCGCGCTGATGTACGTCATCGAAGGCCCGCAGTACGGCTTCAGCAACATTCCCACCAGCATGTACTGGGCCGTGGTGACAATGGCAACGGTGGGCTTTGGCGACATCGTCCCGCACACCACGTTGGGCCGCTTCATCACCTCGGCGTTGATCCTGGTCGGCTACAGCATCCTGGCCGTGCCCACCGGCATCTACACCGCCGAATTGGCCGGAAACATGCTGCGCGAGCGCCGCCACGACAACCGCGGCTGCCCGGTCTGTGGTCACGAAGGCCACGAGGTCAAAGCGCACTACTGCAATCGCTGCGGGCATGAGCTGCCCGAGCACATCGAGCCCTGAAGGCCAAAGGTGTGTGACAACGAGTGATGGGTGAGCGAGAACAATGGCAACCGCCGCTGCTCTCACTCACTTGGATCTCTCAGTCCAGGAACAGATCCGGCAGCAGCTGCCGCGAAGGATCCATGGCGTAGCCGGACAGATCGGTAATGCCGGTCTGCGCCAGCACTTCGTCATCGATCAGGAACTGGCCGCTGAAGCCTGCGGCCGGACGCGTCAGCACTGCGTGCGCGGCATCAGCCATGATTTCTGGACGACGACAACCGGCGACATCAACACCGGGAATCATGTTGATCGCATCGGTGGCAATCACTGTACGCGGCCACAGTGCATTCACTGCCACGCCCTGCGGACCGAACTCTGCTGCCAAGCCCAGCGTGACAAAGCTCATGCCCATCTTGGCCAGCGTGTAACCGGTGTGCGGCGCCCACCATTTCGGATCCAGACTCGGCGGTGGCGCCAGCGTCAGAATGTGTGGGTTGGGCGCCTGCAGCAGATACGGCAGGCATGCCTGGGCACACAAGAAGCTGCCGCGTGCGTTCACCTGCTGCATCAGGTCAAAGCGCTTCATCGGCGTATCGAGCGCACCGCGCAGCCAGATCGCAGACGCATTGTTGACGAGGATGTCGATGCCCCCGAACGTGTCCACGGCTGCAGCAACGGCTGCATTGACCTGGTCTTCCTCACGGATGTCGCACTTCAGCGCCAACCCTTGGCCACCTGCCGCATTCACTGCTTCGGCGGCGCTGTGGATGGTGCCCGGCAACTTGGGGTTGGGCACTGACGACTTGGCAGCGATGGCAACGTTGGCACCGTCGCGCGCGGCGCGCAGGGCAATGGCCAAGCCGATGCCACGCGAGGCACCGGTAATGAAAAGGGTCTTGCCCTGCAAGCTGTTCATGCCTACTCCGCCCATGTGGAAACCAACTCGCATTATGCCGATGCCAGCAATTCTTTGCGGTCGGCACTGATATCGCTTCGGCGACATTTCCTGTTCATGCGCCATGCCGATACTGGGGGCGCTCTTTTTCAGGATCCTGCAATGAAACCCCTGCTTTACACCGCCCCGCTGCTTCTGGCCCTTTCATTGGGCGCCTGCCAGAAGCCCCACATCGCGGCGGAATCCTCCCCCATCACCAAGGATGTGACTGCGCAGACCACCGGCTTGGGCGAGAACGTGACAAAGATCGATGCCCGCGCTGTATGGCAGGGTTCGCTGGACGCCTGCCGCGATGCGACGACGGCAGCCGATGCCTGCTTGATCAACATCCTGCGAACCCGCGGCGCGTCGCCTTCTGCGATCAACGCAGCGCGCACTTTGTCCGCACAGGGGAAGCCCGGCTACATCAGTGCGTGGCAACCGGTTGAGGGCGTTGGCGTGGCCACGCTGGAATTCCCGTTCCGCGCCAACACCAACCAGGGGATATGGCTGGTGGATGCTGCCGGCAAGACCGTGGACGTGGATGAGGAAGTGTTGGATGCAGGTGTGCGCAACCTGCCCGAGTACAAGGCATTTATCGATAAGCACCCGGATGCCAGCCCGTTCGCACCGGCCGAGGCCAGTGGCAGCGACGCCTTGCCCGATGGTGGCGTGCGCCTACGATTTACCACGCCGCTGCGCAGTTGCCATGCCTGTGCGGACGAAGGTCATGTCACCATCGGCTACGACTTCGACACCAAACGCAGTTTCAAAGGCAAGCAATTGGTGGAGCTGCGCTGAAGATCAGGAGTGAGGGAAAGCCCAGCTGCATGGCTGCGGTTGCTCTCTCACTCCTGGCGTCTGTTCCCTCACTCGTGCCTCTCAGGGCTTCGGCCCCTGCCCTTCGTTGTCTTCCCAATGCAGGATGCGGCGGGTGACAAAGCGATAGACCGGTTTGCCGGTGGCGAACCACAGCTCACGCACCCAGGAATGCCGCTTGAGTACGCGCAACTCCACCGGCGTCAACGCCTGCCGGCAATACATGCGCTTGTGTTTGAGCAGGTGGCGCAGGTCCTCGCGCGCCAGCAACCGCATCCAGCGCGAACGCGGGTTGCCGCAGATCGCCAGCTGGAAATCGATCAAGGCCGGTGATCCATCCTCGCGCACCAGCCAGTTGGCCTCCTTGGCGAGGTCGTTATGGGCGATGCCGTGCCGATGCACGCGCTGCAGCAGCCGGCGTGCGGCACGGAAGTAGGCCAAGTCGCCGTGCGGCGGCCGTTGATACATGGCCGCGCCCTCCATGTAGCTGCGGTCCAGCCAGCGGCCATCCCAGGCCAGCAGCGTCGGCGTGGCCTCCATGCCGTCAAGCTTTGCCAATGCCCGCGCCTCTCGCCGCGCCAGCCACCAGGCCGGCAGCCGCAGCCACAACGGGGTCGCGCCCAGGTCACGCCGTACAAAACGGCCCTGCGCGCCTTCCACCAGCAGGATGCGGCCAAAGCTGTCCGCCTTCAGCGCGATGAATGATGTCTCGGGAGTCGGTTCTGCCATGGCTACATTCTAGGCGGTGCCACTGATTTCACGCCCTTCATGCAGCGCTCCGACAGGTGAACGAGCGGATTTCTGATCACAATGAACCTGCGGCGCATCTGTCGGTCTGACAGAACCCTGCCTCTATAATCGCCCGATGAATTCCTGGATCGACACCACGCTGACGTGGATCGCTGCTCATCCCGTCCTGGCCGGTGTCGCGATTTTCGCCATCGCCTTCTGCGACGCCGTCATTATTCTGGGCGCCATCGTGCCGGCATTGCCGCTGATGATCGCCGTGGGCGTGCTGATCGGCATGGGCGAGTTGTCCGGCCCCTATGCGGTGGCCTGCGCCACGATCGGCGCTTTCGCCGGCGATGGTTTGAGCTACTGGGTCGGCCGGCGCTGGGGTGACCGCCTGCGCGGCGTGTGGCCGTTCAGCCGCTACCCTCAGCTGCTGGACCGCGGCGAACTTCTGTTCCGCCGCAATGCCTTCAAGAGCATCCTGCTGGCCCGCTATGTGGGCGCCATCCGTCCGTTCGTGCCTGCCATCGCGGGCATGGCGAACATGCCCTTCGTCAACTACCTCAAGGCCAGCGGCATTGCCTGCCTGTCCTGGGCAGTGCTATTCCTGTTGCCAGGCTGGGCGCTGGGCCAAGCCTATGACGCGGTGGCAGCCGTGGCCGGCCATCTGTTTCTGGTGGTTGTCCTGCTCGGCGCGATCCTGAGCCTAGTATGGGCCATCGTGCTGTACAGCTACCGCTGGTCAGCCGCACGCATGGATGGCTGGCTTGCGCGCGTGCTGCGTTGGTCGCAACGCCATCCACGGCCGCTGGGCCGCGCACTGAGTGACCTGTTCGACCCCAAGCGGCGCGAATCCGTGCCGCTGGCGACACTGGCACTGATGCTGTTGCTGCTGGGCTGGGGCTGGTTTGCGCTGTTGATGGTGGTGGTGGGCCACGGTGAGCCGCTGGCGCTGGACCTGGCCGTCCACCAATTGATGCTGGCCCTGCGAAACCCGTTGGCCGACTACCCGATGGCCGCACTGGCATCGCTGGGCGATTGGCAAGTGCTGTTGCCGGCCATCGCTGCCGGCATGGGCTACCTGGCCTGGCGCCGGCGCTGGATGGCGGTCGTGCATTGGCTGGCCGCACTGGCCTTCGGTCTGGCCCTGACCAAACTGCTCGGCACCACGGTGGACGTGGTGCGTCCGCCGTCGGCCAGCAGCGGCTTCGGCTTCCCGTCGGTGGCGGTGACCATGGCCACCATCACCTTTGGTTTCTTTGCCGTACTGATTGGCCGCGAACTCCCCGGCCGCACCCGCGTGTGGCCGTATCTGCTGTCCGGCGTGGTCGTCACGGTGATTGGATTTGCCCGCATTTACCTGGGCGCGCACTGGGTCAGCGATGTCATCGGCGGCATGCTGTTCGGCATCTTCTGGCTGTTGCTGTTGGGCGTGGCCTACCGGCGCCGCTTCAACCGCTCGTTCTGGGTGAAGCCGGTGGCATGGCTGTTCTACGGCACGTTTGTGTTGGCTGCGCTCTGGTACGCGCCCCGCAACGTGCCGGCCAAATTGGCCAAGTTCGAACCGGTGGCCGAGGCAACTCGGTTGATGGATACCAGCCAATGGTGGCAGGACGGCTGGCGCGAGTTGCCAGCACGTCGCAATGAATTCGATGACGACCAGCGTTGGCCGCTGGACGTACAGGTGGCCGGCCCGTTGGCACCGCTGCAGCAGCAATTTGAACGCAATGGCTGGACCCTGCAACCGCAGGCTGGCTGGCAGCAGGCACTGGTGATGCTTGATCAGAAGGCCAAGCCGCAGGAAGTACCGGTATTGCCCGCCACGCTGGACACCAATGTCGAGGCGATGCTGATGCTGCGTCCGGGCACGCGCCCGGATGAGATGTATGCGCTGCGACTGTGGCCGTCAGAAATCCGCCTGCAGCCGGGACAAGAGCCGGTGTGGCTGGGCAGCGCGCAGACTCTGCGCTATCAGCGCCACCTGAAGCTGTTCGGCATGTGGCGGCCGCTGCGCGGCGTCGATCCGGCGCTGGATGCGGTAAAAAAATCCGTGGACGGCATGCACAGCCAGCAACAGACGCAGCCGGAAACCGGTTTGCCGTTGTTGATGATTCGCAACCAAGACAAGCCGGCGCAGTAACGCGCCGGCTGATGTAGCCGGGCAAGCGCAGCGCATCGGTGAGCTTTCAGAGTTGTGCTGATCTTTGAAGACCGCCTGTCTTCTGCCTCGGATGCTGTCGTGACTTGGCGACTTACACCACGCCTACGCCGGGCGCTTCGCGATTACAGGTCTTCTTCCTGCGACACGCCGAGTTCGGGAATCCACTCCAGCAGCCGATCCAGGCGTCGATAGGGATCGGCTTCCTGTAGCAGGAGCAGCCGTTGTTGTTCCTGCAATGGCAGGAAGCCGGCAAGCCGCCAGCCTACCCAGGCCGCCTGATCCAGCTGAGCCGGACCCGCGGAGGCGTACTCCCCACCGGCCTGTTCGAGAATGCGTTCAAGCAGCGTCCCCAGCAGCGCATGCTCAGGCTGCAGTTCGTCGTCGCTGTCGGGCTCGCACCACTCCACGTCGGCAACCACAAGCCCGTTGTCGCGCACCTGCGTTTCCAGTACATGGAAGCGACGCGCACCACGTAGACGCAACACCAGCACGCCATCGGCGCCGACATCAAAATCTTCGATCAACGCTTCCACGCCCCACGTCGCGGGGATTGCCGGCGAGCCCACTTCATCACCTTCAAGAATCAGGCATACGCCAAAGGTGCTGCCATTGCGGCCGCACTCGCGTACCAGATCCAGATACCGCGCTTCAAACACACGCAGGCCCAGGACAGCACCCGGCAGCAGCGCCGAATGCAGTGGAAACAATGGCAGGCTTTGCAGTGATGTCATCAGATAAAAAACGGATGGACCGGGAGAGATGTTACCCCAGCCCACCCGCCTGTATCCCGGCAGCGGCGCACGGCCGCCAGGTTGGTCACATCAGAAGTTGTACTTCACGTGCGTGTGGATGCGATTCATGTCGCCCTCCTCACCGTTCTCAAGACGACGCTGCGCGTGACTCAGCTCCACGCCGAGATCCAGCTTGGGGAAGGGCGAATAGATCAGGTTGGCACGCACCGATTGCGCCCTCTCCGTGACCGCGTAGCCGGTGAGTGCAGCATTGTTGTCCAGCACTGCCACCGAGTACACCAGATTGCCGCGCAGCTTCGGTGAGAATGCATGGCGCCACGCGGCAAAGCCGCCGTAACCATCCATCGCATGCAGACGGCCTTCCTCGTCCAGCACCGTGTCGCTGCCAAGCGCGAAGCCGAGGTAGCGCCCCACGCCGGCACCGCCGCTGACCATGTAACGCAGGTCGTCGTTCACGCCCATATTGAATTTGCCGGACACGCTCAATGCGCCGCCCGTGTCGTTATGGTCGTCATAGCGGAAATTGCGCAACAACGCCGCAACCGTGAAGTGGCCCCAGTCGCCGCGCTTGAGCCAGCGTGCCGTCAGGTCAGGCATCACGTCGTCGCCACTGTTGATGCGCGCGCCCTTGCCAGCAAACGGAGTGATGGTGGTCTGCGGGTTTTCTGCCGAGAACGACCATGCGCCCGTTGTGTACCGCAGCTGTGCCTGTCGCGAAAAGATGGTGCCTTCCGACGGGCCAGTGAAATCCACCGTATCCGGCAGCGCCGCCACATCCTGGAAATTGGACCAGGTCTGGCCGGCCAGCCAATTGTTCCAGCTCACATACGCCTGGCGCAGGGTTACCGCGTAAGTGTTGGTGATGACTTCGTTGCCGGCGAAGGCGTTGCTGCCGCCACCGTACATGTCGGCCTCGATATAGGCCTTGAGCTTGTCACCGTTGTCGGTCGTGGTATCGGCACCGAACCAGAAGCGCGAGAACTGCGCATGCACGTCGGTATAGCTGGCGCTGTGGCCAGTACCGTCGGCAGCCACGGGCGTCGCTCCCGGAAAATAGAAGAGGCGCCCCGCCGAACCATCGGCGATCTCGCCATCACTGGTGCGGGTGTACATCGAGTCCAGTTTGATGAAGCCGCCGAAGGAGAACTTCGTACCTGGCAATGCATTGGGCATCACTGCTGCCGGTGCTGTCGGCGTTGCCGCTACACGGGTGGCATCCAGTGCGGTGGCACTGGGGCCTGCATTGGAATTGGCAATCTCCCGTTGCTGATAGGTCTGCAGCATCTCCCGCATCTGCTGCATTTCCTGCTCCAGCTGCGCCATCCGCGTTTCCATGGCTTTCGCGTCCATGGCCTGTGCCAGCGCGCTCAACGGCATCGCGGCAAGTACTGCAGTCGTGGCCAGTGCGGCCAGCTTTTTGTTACCGATCATTTTTCCCCTCCCAGGGCAACAGAAGACCGTTCCGGCTTTCTGCTGAAAGCCGGTCGTATAAACGCCGTTGTTTGCTGCTTCTCGCTACGCGACCCGACCCGGCTCCAGGACATCATTCCCGTGCAGGTGGGAATGCGTACTGGAGTAGCTTCAACCCACCCGGCCTAAGTCAAATCACGCCATCGATGGATCACACGAATCGCATCGACGTGGTACCCAAGCCATCCGCACGCACCAGCACGTTGTCGCCCGCTGCCACCGCGACAGCAGCGGTGATTGCGCCGGATAACACCACGCTGCCAGCCGGCAACACCTGGCCGCGTTCGGCCAACATGTTCACCAGCATTGCCACCGCTTCGGCAGGATTACCGAGCACGGCGGCACCGGCACCGACTTCGACCACTTGGCCGTTCTTTTCCATCACCACACCCAGCGTTTCCAGGTCCAGCCCTTCAACCGCAGTCGGACGCGAACCCAGCACATAGCGCGAGGCCGACGTGTTGTCGGCGATCACGCTGGGCAGATCGAAGCGGAAATTCTCGTAACGCGAGTCGATCAGCTCAATGGCCGGCACCACGTAATCGGTGGCCGCCAGTACCTTGCCAATGTCGCAACCCGGGCCGGCCAGCGTCTCGCGCAGGACGAAGGCAATCTCTGCCTCCACCTTCGGGTGGATCAGACGCGCGGTATCGACCACCGCACCGTCATCGACGGCGTTGTCATCCCCCAGGAAGCCATAGATCGGCGTGTCCACGCCCATCTGCTGCATCTTGGGCTTCGAGGTCAGCCCCATTTTCATGCCGACGATGCGCACGCCCGCTGCCTGCTTCAGGCTGCGCAGGCATTCCTGGATATCGTAGGCCGCGCCAACGTCAATCTGCGGATGCGCTTCGGTGATCTTGGTCACCTCACGCACGTCCTGCTCGGCGGCCAGCAGCTGCTGGGCGCAGCCCTCAATGATGGAACGGTCCAGCGTCATGCCCGCTTCTCCTGCGCTTGTTCGCCGCGTGCGCGCAGCATGTCCAGTGCCACGTCCACGATCATGTCTTCCTGCCCGCCGACCATGCGGCGCTTGCCCAGCTCGACCAGGATGTCGACGGTATTGATACCGAAACGTTTGGACGCGGCTTCTGCATGGCGCAGGAAGCTGGAATAGACACCGGCATAACCCAGCGCCAGGGTTTCGCGATCCACCCGCACCGGGCGGTCCTGCAGCGGGCGCACGATGTCATCGGCGGCATCCATCAACGTGTAGATGTCACAACCGTGGTTCCAGCCCATGCGCTCGGCAGCGGCAATGAACACTTCCAACGGTGCATTGCCGGCACCTGCGCCCATGCCGGCAAGGCTGGCGTCGATGCGGATTGCACCCGCTTCCACTGCCGCAATGGAGTTGGCCACGCCCAACGAAAGATTGTGATGCGCGTGGATGCCGATCTGCGTTTCCGGCTTCAACACGTCACGCAGTGCGCTGACGCGTTCGCGCACATCATTCATGTTCAATGCGCCACCGGAATCGACGACGTACACGCAGGAAGCACCGTAGTCCTCCATCTTTTTCGCTTCCACGGCCAGCGCCGATGGCGGGGTCATGTGGCTCATCATCAGAAAGCCCACCGTATCCATGCCCAGGGCGTTGGCGGCTTCGATGTGCTGGCGCGAGATGTCCGCCTCGGTGCAGTGCGTGGCAACGCGGACAATGCGTGCACCCGCAGCGTAGGCGTTCTTCAGGTCGTGCACGGTGCCGATGCCGGGCAGCAGCAGCGTGGCGATTTTTGCGTGCGATACCGACTCGGCAGCCGCTTCAATCCATTCGACATCGCTGTGCGCGCCGAATCCGTAGTTGAACGAGGAGCCCTGCAGGCCGTCGCCATGCGCGACCTCGATGGAGTCCACACGCGCCTTGTCCAGCGCCGATGCGATCGCCCGGACCTGCGCCACGCTGTAGTTGTGGCGCACGGCATGCGAGCCATCACGCAGGGTAACGTCGGAGATATAGAGCTTGTTGGTGGTCATGTTGTTGTCCTCACGCTGCAGCGCGCGCAGCCAGCACCGAGGCGGCCATGCGCTCCCCGGTGGCCAGCGCGGCCGACGTCATGATGTCCAGGTTGCCGGCGTAGGCCGGCAGGTAGTGCGCGGCACCTTCCACTTCCAGGAAGATCGACGTCTTCAGCCCGGTGGTCAGGCCGATGCCCGGTACGTTGACCGGCTCATCCAACACCTCGAACTGCACCTGCTGCTTGAGCCGGTAACCGGGCACATAGGCGGCGACGCGTGCAACCATGTCGTTCACTGCGGCTTCGATGGCTGCGGTATCGGCCAGCGCGCTGAGCACATAGACGGTGTCGCGCATCAGCAACGGCGGCTCGGCCGGGTTGAGCACGATGATCGCCTTGCCCACCTGAGCGCCACCCACGCTTTCAATCGCGCGCGAGGTGGTTTCGGTGAACTCGTCGATGTTGGCGCGGGTGCCGGGGCCAGCGCTCTTGCTCGAAATGCTGGCCACGATCTCGGCGTACTTGACCTTGGTCACCGATGCCACCGCCGCCACCATCGGGATGGTGGCCTGGCCGCCACAGGTGACCATGTTGACGTTGGCCGCATCGATGTTGTCTTCCAGATTCACCGTCGGCACGCAGTAGGGACCGATGGCCGCCGGGGTCAGGTCGACCACGCGGATTCCCGGTTTTGCCTTGCGCAACAGGGCATCGTTGGCGATATGCGCCGACGCCGAGGTGGCGTCGAACACGATGTCGATATCGGCAAACAGCTCCGATTCGATCAGCCCGCCGACGCCGCTGGCAATGGTCGGTACGCCCATGCGCGATGCACGTGCCAAACCATCGGACGCCGGGTCAATGCCGACCAGCGCTGCCATCTGCAGTTGTTTGCCATGGCGCAGGATCTTGATCATCAGATCGGTGCCGATATTGCCGGGACCGATGATGGCTGCCTTCAGGGTCATACAGAACTCCTGTCATTCAACGTGGGGGAGGAAGTGGGCGTCATGCGAAGTGGATCTCGGCATTGCCCAGTGCGCCGACACGCACGCGCATGTGATCGCCTGCAGACACCGGGATCAGCGGCACCAGCGCGCCGGACAGAATCACTTCACCGGCCTTGAGCGGCGTGCCGAGGCGACCGAGCGTATTGGCCAGCCACGCCACGCAGTTGACCGGCGAACCCAGCGCGGCGGCACCGGCGCCGGTGGCGACCAGCTCACCGTTCTTTTCAACCACCATGCCCAGCGTGCCGAGATCAAGGTTCTTCGGTGGCACCCGCAGCTCGCCCAACACATAGGCAGCGGCCGAGGCGTTGTCGGCCACGGTGTCGGTGATGCCAATGCGCCAGTCACGGATGCGTGAATCCACGATTTCAAAACACACCGACAGGGCTTCCGTAGCGGCCAGCACGTCGTGGTGGGTGATACCTGGCCCTACCAGGTCACGTTTGAGATGGAACGCAATTTCACCTTCAGCGCGCGGCGCGATCATGCCGGCCGTGGACAACACACCGCCATTGGCCACCTGCATGCGGTCGGTGAGGAAGCCGAAATCCGGCTGATCTACTTTCAACATGCGTTGCACCGCCACCGAGGTGGCACCGATTTTCTTGCCTACCACCTGCTCGCCATCGGCCAGCCTGCGTGCCAGCAGATCGTTGGAGATCGCGTAGGCATCGGCCAGCGCGAGGCCGGGGATGCGCTCACTCAGCGGCTCCACTGCCACTCCCGTGCGCAGCGCTGCATGCAGTTCCGCACCATGCAGGGCGACCATCTCGGCACTCAGGGTCACGATGCTCACGCCTTGCCCCCTTCAACCGGATCACTCTTGAGTACATCGCCCACCGCGAAACGCTGCGCGGGTACTTCGTTGACCATCACCCGGATCGCGCTCATCGGCGCGTCCAGTTCGGCGTGTGCCACCCGCGCAAGTTCGCGGATGAAGCGCTGCACTTTTTCTTCGCCACGGCCCTGCACCAGGGTCACTTGAATTATCGGCATGGGTTTACTCCTGCAGTTGCAATCAGGTCAGCTCAACGCCCTTGGTCTCGGGCAGGAACAGCAGCACGATCACTGCGGCCAGCCCGAAGAAACCGGCGGTGGCCATCAGCCCACTGGCGACGCCGTAGCTGTTGGCGAGGAAGCCGATCAAGGCCGGCGCGATGGCGGCGATGGCGCGGCCGCCGTTGTAGACAAAGCCCTGCGCGGTGGCGCGCACGGTGGTCGGGAACATCTCGGCGAAGGTCGGCGCAAAGCCGCTGTAGAAGCCGGTGCCGAAGTAGGCCACCACGATGCCAAACGCCATCAGCCACATCGGCGACTGGATCATCGCGAACACCGGCACGGTCAGCGCCGAGCACACGAAGAAAATCATGAAGGCCTTCTTGCGCCCCACCCAGTCAGCGATATAGCCGAAAGTGACGAAGCCGAATGCGGCGCCGATCTGCATGATCACGATCCAGATCGTGGACTTCACCATGTCCAAACCCGGCCCTCCATCGGCGACCGGCGTCGCCAGGTACGTCGGGATCCACGTAAACAAGCCCCAGTAGCCGCACATCGCCGCCGTCACGAATGCCAAGCCGACCGTCGTGCTGCGTGCATGCGTGCCGAACAGCTGGCCCATGGTCTGGCTGAAACTCAGGCGTTCTTTCTGGTTGACCCAGATTTCCGGCTCTTTGACGTGGCGGCGCACATAGAACGCCAACAGCGCCGGCAACAGGCCCACCGCGAACACCCAGCGCCAACCCAATGTCGGCACCACCAACGCAGCAACGATGGCGGCAGCGGCGTAACCCGCAGCAAACGCACTCTGAATCCACGCCAGGATCTTGCCGCGGTGCTGTGCCGGCCAGCTCTCGCTCACCAGTGCCGAGCCGGCGGACCATTCGCCGCCCACGCCCAGGCCAACGATCACCCGGAACAGCATCAGCTGCCCCAGCGTGTCCGACAGGCCGCATAGCGCGGTACCAATCGAGTAGCAGATGATGCTCAGCATCATCGACTTGGCGCGGCCCATACGGTCGGCCAGGTAACCAAACAACAAACCGCCAAACGCCGTGGCCAGCAACGTGGCCGACATCACCATCCCCGCCTGCGACTTGTCGAAACCCAGGTCCGCGCTGACGTGTTTGAGCACCATCGCAAACAACATCAAGTCCATCACGTCCAACATCCAGCCCAGGTAGGCCGAACGGAACGTCCCCCATTGCTGTTTGCTAGCGCCCTGCCACCAGCGGCCGCTACCGGCCGTTACCTCTTGGATTGTTGAACCACGCTGCGCCATTGGCTTCCCCTCCGGAATCTTGGCTGATACGGAAGTATCGGTGAACGATACCTTCGGCACAAAGTATCCGACTTTTTCAGAAAATGGAACAAGACAAATGATTTCGTATCGATATACGATACAACTACCGTAACAACCGTGAGACTTCGATGTCCGAACTGATCCTCCGCCTTCATGAAGACCACCTGCCGGCAGGCTGCCCACCGGTCTACTTGCCCGCCGGTCCCCGGGCGCTGTACGTGCGCGAAGGCGGTCTGATGGTTGAATCACCACATGACGCCCAGTCCCTGGATCCAGCCCAGGCACGCATCTCGCAGGAGCAATTGACCCTGTTCAATGGCGACCAAAATTCGGTGCTATGGCGCTGGGAGCTGACCGATGCCAACCAGCCCGCCAGCGCCCTGCCCTCCGCGCCGGCTACGCGCAGCGAACTCAAGCTTGAAGCGCCCATCACGCTGGACAAGCGCTTTGAGTGGCTGATGCGCTGCGACCGAGTGGATTTCCCCAAAGGCGGCGTTGCCCTTACCCATGTCCATCAGGGGCCAGGCATCCGCATCTGTGACTACGGCAAAATCAGCATCGAGACGCAGGGGCAGCGCCATGACCACCCCGCCGGCCATGCATGGTTTGAACTGGGCCACGCACCGGTGCTGGCGCCTACCACCGAAGACGAGGAAACCCGGTTTATCCGGTGCTTTCTGCTGCCGCGCCAGCTCAAGGGGCGTAGTTCGATCCGCTATGTCCGCCCCGAGGACGCCGCGCTGCAGAAGACTCAGCGGTACAAGGTTTTCGCAGAGCGATACATCGACCTGCCATAATCGGCACACGTGCGCGGCCATGCCGGTCGTGCACGCCCCCTTGCGACCACCTACAGATAGCCGATGCCCCACCAAGCTGCGATCGAAGAAAAGGATCTGCCCACCGCTGCCAGCGGCGTGAGCGCCCAGGACGACACCGCCGATCACGGCCTGCCCACTGCAATCGTCTCGCTGAAGGTCATAGAGGCGCTGGCTTCGGCGCCGAGTGGACTGGGTGTCACCCGCCTGGCACAGCTGCTGGGCATGCCCAAGGCCCGCGTACACCGCCACCTGAGCGTGCTGCGCGAGCATGGCTATGTCGATCAGGACCCGGACAACAACCAGTACCGCGTGGGCTGGCAGATGTTCCTGCTGGGCCGCGCCTGCACCAGTCGCTTCGATGTGATGAGCCTGGCCAAGCCGATCCTCGAGCAACTACGCGACAAGGTGGGGCAGACCATCGTGATCTCCACCTTCTCTGACAACGAAGTGGTGGTGATCGACCTGCTGCGTGGCACCGCGCCAGTGGAGATCAGCCTGCGCCCGGGTACCCGCTTTCATCACAACAGTGTGGCGCAGGGCAAGATCGCGCTGGCCTTCGGTGCAGAGAAGTTGCGCCGCGCCTACCTCACCCAACCGCTTCCGGCCTGCACGCCCCGCACCATCGTTGACCCGGACCGTCTGTCGGCCGAGATCGAGCTGGTCCGCAAACGCGGCTGGGCCGACGCACCAGAAGAGCTGTACATCGGCATCAACGCACTGGCGGCACCGTTGCTGCAGGCCAATGGCGAACTGTTCGGCACGCTGGCCATCGTCGGCTCCATCCACTACCTGCCCAGCACACCGGATCCAGCGCACGTACAGGCATTGTTGGAAGCAGCCGCACAGATTTCAGCAGCAATGGGCTACAGCAGCAAAGCAACGCGCTGAAGTCACACCGTAGCGGCAGAAGCGGCTTCAGCCACGATGCACGCGCAGATGCAGGCGATGCCATGATTCAACCCGAGCCAAATGCGCTCGGTGAACAACGCTGCAGGAATCCTGCACATCTCGCGCAATCAACTGCGGAGCACGCCTAGCTGGGAGAAGGGAGCAGCCTACATGAGGACTCCGTAACGGCTTCCGGATATAGCGATCCCACGGGAACAGTCCGCGAATGACCGTCCTTCAATTCCAACAGGCGCGCCTCGTAGGTGCGCTTCTTGTGAAGCTCATCTTCCAGCAGAAGCTGCCCTTCGTTCCGGGAGAATGTTGGGTCTGTGGATGAAATGAACCGAGCGCTCTCCACCACAGTAGTGAGCAGATCGCCCTGCAACACCCATGTGCCTTTCGATTCATCAAGGTTGGTAACGGCACTCTTGCCATGCGGTTTTATGATCGAAGTACTGGATGACGTATACGTTCCGTCAGGGTGATTTGTCGTCTTTATGAGAACGTCGAGATCGAAGCCCGGGCCGTGCATCGAGGTCGGTCCGCACTCCCAGGTGCCCAGTAGATCAGCCGCAGAAAAAGTGGGCGGCTCCGCATTCGCGCCACCCGCCAGCAACATCACCAACCACTTCCCCCGAAGCATGCGGCCTTAATCCTCCTGCAGCTGCGCCAAGAACCTGCGTGGCGCACCGTCAAAGCCACCGTTGGACATAAACACCACGTGGTCGCCATCGCGCGTTACTTTGCCCAATTGCGCCAGCAATGCATCGGTATCGGCCACCGCCCGTGCATCACCACGCACGGCTGCAATCACCCTGTCGGCATCCCATGGCAACTCCGGGCGTGCGAGGAATACCACCGCATCGGCGATATCCAGCGACGGCGCTAGCGCATCGGAATGCGCACCCAGCCGCATCGAATTGCTGCGAGGCTCCATCGCCACCACGATGCGGGCATCACCGACCTTCGCGCGCAAGCCTTCCAGCGTCGTATGGATGGCCGTGGGGTGATGGGCGAAATCGTCGTAGATGGTCACGCCCTGCGCCTGACCGATGACTTCCATCCGGCGCTTGACGCTGTGGAAGCGAGCCAATGCCGGTGCCACGCTGGCCACATCCACCCCCACCGCGTTTGCGGCTGCAAGTGCTGCCAGGCCATTGAGCACGTTATGCCGGCCCAGCAACGACCACTCCACCGTTGTGACTTCGACACCTCGGTGCAGCACCGCGAATGCACTGCCGTCCTGTTGGATCAGGCGTGCGCTCCATTCCAGTGACGGATCAAAGCCAAATCGCTCCACCGGCGTCCAGCAGCCCATCGCCAACACGTCGGCCAGGTGCTTGTCCTCGCCATTGACGATCAAGCGCCCACGGCCCGGGACGGTACGCACCAAATGGTGGAACTGGCGCTGGATCGCAGCCACGTCCGGGAAGATATCGGCGTGGTCGAATTCAAGATTGTTGAGGATCGCCACCAACGGCCGGTAGTGAACAAACTTGCTGCGTTTGTCGAAAAATGCCGTGTCGTACTCGTCGGCTTCTACAACAAAAAGTGGCCGATCTACCTGAGCCGACACCGTGTCCTCTTCCGCCGGAAGCTGACACGTCACACCGGAAGGCGGCGCAACTGTACGCCCCAGACGCGCAGACACCCCGAAATCCTCGGCCACGCCACCGATCAGGAAGCCCGGCTCGCGCCCGGCGGCCTGCAACAGGAACGACAGGATCGTGGTCGTCGTCGTCTTGCCATGGGTACCGGCCACCGCCAGCGTGTCGCGGCCGGGCAATACCCGTTCGGACAACCATTGCGCACCGGAGGTGTAGCGCCGGCCCTGATCCAGCACCGCTTCCACGGCGGGGTTACCGCGTGAAAGCGCGTTGCCGACTACGACTTCGTCACAATCGTCGCCGATATTGCCGGGCAAATAGCCTTGTGACAGCGTAATACCCAGGTTTTCCAGCTGTGTGGACATCGGCGGGTACACCGCTTGGTCGCTGCCTTCAACCTGATGCCCGAGTTCGCGGGCCAAGGCGGCTACACCGCCCATGAAAGTTCCGGCAATGCCGAGGATATGGATCTTGCTCATTGCCTGATTGTCGCCGATGCAAACACGGACCGGTATCCGTGTAGGGCAAACCCATGCGTATGTAAGGTTATCCCCGATACCTTTACGATCACTTCGCACACAGAATGCCCGTTGCCAGCCGCAGCACCCTCCGGTCCTACTCCCCAAGAGGCCATCCCCAGGGAGCTCATGTTGCGGGGCTCTGAGCAAGCTCATCTGCTGGCATCTACAAACGCAAACGCCCGGCTTCATGCATTGAAGCCGGGCGTTTGCGTTTGGGGCGGGTGATATCACCACCAGCCACTGGCTGCGGAGTCACCCACCGCAGCCTTGTTCCCTTACTGCTTGATCGCCGCCAGGATGCGGGCCAGCACGTCGCCCAGCTCACCGACGCCATCCACGCGGGCCAGGGTGCCCTTGGCAGCGTAGAAATCGATGACCGGCGCGGTGGAGTCGCTGTAAACCTGCAGGCGCTTGCGCACCGACTCAGGGTTGTCATCAGCACGGCCCTGTTCCTGGGCGCGGCCAGCGATACGCTCGACCAGCAACTCGGTCGGCACGTCCAACTGCACGATGGCATCCAGCGGCTGGTTGAGCTTGGCCAGCAGTTCGCCCAGCGCATCAGCCTGGGCCACATTGCGCGGGTAACCGTCGAGGATGAAGCCCTTGGCGACGTCAGCCTGGGACAGACGCGATTCCAGCATGCCCAGCAGGATGTCGTCGGAAACCAGGTTGCCCGAATCCATCACGGCCTTGGCCTGTTTGCCCAGCTCAGTACCGGCGGCCACTTCGGCACGCAGCAGGTCACCGGTGGAAATGTGCGGAATCTGAAGCTCTTCCTTCAGGCGGGTTGCCTGCGTGCCCTTGCCCGAACCGGGCGGTCCCAACAGAACCAATCGCATTCCTGACTCCCATATGTTTTGAGGAAACGGGACGGACAGCGGCGTTAGACTCATGGGCCGATTCACGCTGCACCGCAATATGCGCAGCTTACCGCATCCGGCCAATGTCCCGGAAATGTCCCCCGCCCGGAGAGTATTCCCATGTCCCAAGGCACCTTGCTTTACGCCCAATCCGGTGGCGTCACTGCCGTCATCAACGCCACTGCCGCCGCCGTCATCGCCGAGGCAAGATCCAAAAAAATCAAGGTGTTGGCCGCCCGCAACGGCATCCTGGGCGCATTGCGCGAGGAGCTGATCGACACCTCGAAAGAGTCGGCCGCCAACATTGCCGCGCTGGCTCACACCCCTGGCGGCGCCTTCGGCTCATGTCGCTATAAGCTCAAGTCACTGGACGCGGACAGGGCCAAATACGAGCGCTTGCTGGAGGTCTTCAAGGCCCATGACGTGCGTTGGTTCCTCTACAACGGCGGCAACGATTCGGCCGACACCGCGCTGAAAGTCTCACAACTGGCCAAGGAGTACGGCTACCCATTGACCTGCGTCGGCGTGCCTAAAACCATCGACAACGATTTGGCCGTCACCGACACCTGCCCAGGCTTCGGTTCCGCGGCAAAGTACACCGCGGTGTCGGTGCGCGAAGCAGCGCTGGACGTGGCAGCGATGGCCGAAACCTCCACCCGCGTCTTCATCTACGAGGCGATGGGTCGCCATGCGGGCTGGCTGGCTGCGGCAGCCGGCTTGGCAGGTGAAAATCCCGACGATGCACCTCAGATCATCCTGCTACCCGAGCGCGCCTATGACGAGGCCGCCTTCCTGGCCAAGGTGAAGCAAGTGGTCGCCAAGGTCGGCTTCTGCGTGGTCGTGGCCAGCGAAGGCATCCACACCGCCGACGGTCAGTTCGTCGCCGATGCCGGTGGCATCAAGGATTCGTTCGGGCACACCCAACTGGGCGGCGTGGCGTCGTACCTCGCTGGCCGGGTCAAGGCTGAGCTGGGCTTCAAGGTGCACTGGACCCTGCCCGACTACCTGCAGCGTTCGGCGCGCCACATCGCTTCCAAGACCGATTGGGAACAGGCGCAGGCGGTGGGCAAGGCAGCGGTGCAGTTCGCATTGAAGGGACAGAACTCGGTGATGCCGGTGATCGTGCGCAGCTCCGATGTGCCGTATCGCTGGAAGATCGAAGCCGCGCCGTTGTCCAAGGTTGCCAACCACGAGAAGAAGATGCCGGCGGGCTTCATCCGCAAGGATGGTTTCGGCATCACCGAAAAGGCTCGCCGTTATCTGCAACCGCTGATCCGTGGCGAGGCGCCGCTGCCTTACGGGCGCGATGGATTGCCGAAGTACGTGACGCTGAAGAACGTGGCGGTGGCGAAGAAATTGCCGGGCTGGGAGGGCTGAAGACGGCGCTGCGCTGAACGTAGGCGGACGACTGGGAAGTGAGTCTCCCAGGCTCCTTCAAGTCGTCAATTCTTTGTAGGCGCACTACTGTCTGGTGCAGGTTCCAGACCTGGTCAAGGAGCGTGCTCTCCTCTTTCGTTCTTTGGCCCTGTTCGTACTCGTCATTCCCGCGCCGGCGGGAATGACGCATCGGGAATCTGCTCGGTTTGTGATTCCCGCTTGCGCTGCGCGTACCCGGGCGACGGATTGACGGCCTATCCAGTCAACAGCCCGCCTGCGCGGCCAATCCAAATTCAACCTCCGCCGTGCCCGCTGCCCATTCGTGGTGATGACTTCACGCAGGTGCGTCGCTGCAGCCAGCGGCGCACCCTTCGGATCAACATTCCCTGTAGGCAAGCGCATCATGTTCAGGAAAATACTGATCGGAATGCTTGGCTTCCTCATCGTCTGCCTGTTGGGTGCGGCCGGTTATCGCTTCGGCCAACACCTGGCAGATCAGGACAACAACGCGGCCACTGCTCCGCGTCATTGAAACAACAGACGCGGAGCACTCAGCGGCAGGATGAACCCTGCACGTCCAACTTCGCTGCATACGCGGGCAATGCAGCCAGTCGGCCGGTGGCGGCCTGTGCCTTGGCGTCTTCCAGATAGACCCGGTTCTGGCCTTGCCCGTCCAGCGCTACCTGTTGGCCCGCTGGCTTGCGCCATACCTCAACCAACGCCTGTTGCGAACGACAGGCCGCCGAGGGAATTCGCACCACTTCATTGAGCTTCCAACCGTTCGCTTCGCTGGGGTTGACCTTCGCGAAGTCCAGAAACATGGCACGCGGTTGGCACTGTTCGCTGGTGCGTACCAGTTGCATGTCATAGGGCGCGCCGGCCTCACCGGTGAAACGGCCTTCGATACGGGTACAGGCTTCGGGAATCTGCCGCACCGTGTGCAACGCAGCATTTGCCTGAGCACTGGCGGCCGGGCGCTCGATCTCGGGCTTGGCATTGGCTGCAAACAGCGGCAGGGGCAGTGCGGCCAGCAGGATCAAGGGGAGTGTTTTCATCGTCGGCGATTCCATATCAGCAGGCTGCCGACGTTGCCAGCCTGCTGCTGAACCCTTTGGCAAGGCCTATGGCGGCTGGCGGCCGAGACAGCCGCCAGTCATACTCGGCGCGCCTCAGTTTGTTTGAACACAGCGACACGTACCACAGCCGCATGCGGCCCGGGTCTGTTCCAGTGCTTCGATCTACCCGGCGTGTCCCCGCTTCATCCACAGCTGGATGGCATCCACCAACGCTGGAGGGGTCATGCTCGAACAGTACGGTCTTGTGCTTTCGCTTGTCTGCGCCGCTGTCGCCATCGTCTACGGCATCATCTCGGCCCAATGGGTCCTACGACAACCTGCCGGCAATGCCCGCATGCAGGAAATCGCCGCCGCCATCCAGGAAGGTGCGCGGGCCTATCTCAACCGCCAGTACCTGACCATCGCCATCGTCGGCGTGGTGTTGTTTGTGCTAGTCGGCTTCTTTCTCAGTTGGTACACCGCCATCGGTTTTGCAATTGGTGCGGTGCTGTCCGGTGCAGCCGGCTATATCGGCATGAATGTGTCGGTGCGCGCCAACGTGCGTACTGCCGAAGCGGCTCGCAAGGGCATGAGCGCGGCGATGGATGTAGCGTTCCGCGGAGGTGCGATCACCGGCATGCTGGTGGTCGGCCTCGGCCTGCTCGGCGTGGCCGGTTATTACATGCTGCTGCAGCGGCTGGGCCTGAGTCAGGCTGACAACCTGCATGCGCTGGTGGGCCTGGCATTTGGCAGCTCGCTGATTTCAATCTTCGCGCGACTGGGCGGCGGCATCTTCACCAAGGGTGCGGACGTGGGCGCGGACCTGGTCGGCAAGGTGGAAGCCGGCATTCCCGAAGACGACCCGCGCAACCCGGCGGTGATCGCCGACAACGTTGGCGACAACGTCGGTGACTGCGCTGGCATGGCGGCGGACTTGTTCGAGACCTACGCGGTGACGGTGATCGCCACCATGCTGCTGGGCGGC
This sequence comes from Stenotrophomonas sp. Iso1, assembly GCF_027497995.1. GTDB lineage: Bacteria > Pseudomonadota > Gammaproteobacteria > Xanthomonadales > Xanthomonadaceae > Stenotrophomonas. The sequence continues at coordinate 205,588 of NZ_JAODBT010000003.1, forward strand.
ATGATGATGGACGAGGTCGGCCGCAACGCCGTGCTGTACCCGCTGGTGCTGGGTGGCGTGTCGATCATCGCTTCGATCATCGGCGCTTTCTTCGTGAAGGTGAAAGACGGCGGCTCGATCATGGGTGCGCTGTACAAGGGCGTGATCGTCTCCGGCGTGCTGGCCGCCATCGCCTTCTGGCCGGTCACCACGCAGTTGATGGCCGACAACAGCCACGGGCCGTTGAACCTGTATTTCTGCGCGTTGATCGGACTGGTGTTGACCGGCCTGATCGTGTGGATCACCGAGTACTACACCGGCACGCAGTACAAGCCCGTGCAGCATGTGGCGCAGGCATCGACCACCGGCCACGGCACCAACATCATCGCGGGCCTCGGCGTGTCGATGAAATCCACCGCACTGCCGGTAATCGCGGTGTGCGTGGCGATCTGGCTGGCGCACTACTTCGGCGGGCTGTACGGCATTGCCACCGCCGCCACCGCAATGCTGTCGATGGCCGGCATGATCGTCGCGCTGGACGCCTACGGGCCAATCACCGACAACGCCGGCGGCATCGCTGAAATGGCCGATTTGCCGCCGGAAATCCGCAACATCACCGACCCGCTCGATGCGGTGGGCAACACCACCAAGGCCGTGACCAAGGGTTATGCGATTGGTTCGGCGGCGCTGGCGGCGCTGGTGCTGTTTGCCGACTACACGCACAACCTGCAGATCGCACATCCGGGGGAGACCTTCACCTTCGATCTGTCCGACCACACGGTGATCATCGGGCTGTTGATCGGCGGTCTGATTCCGTATCTGTTTGGTGCGATGGCAATGGAAGCGGTGGGCCGTGCGGCAGGCGCGGTGGTGGAAGAAGTCCGCCGCCAGTTCCGCGAAATCCCCGGCATCATGCAGGGCACCGCCAAGCCGCAATACCACAAGGCCGTGGACATGCTGACGCGCTCTGCGATCAAGGAAATGATCGTGCCCTCGTTGTTGCCCGTTGCCGTGCCCGTGGTGGTTGGCCTGCTACTCGGGCCGAAGGCATTGGGCGGTTTGTTGATCGGCACCATCGTCACCGGGTTGTTCGTGGCCATCTCGATGACCACCGGCGGCGGCGCCTGGGACAACGCCAAGAAGTACATCGAAGACGGTCACTTCGGCGGCAAGGGCAGCGAAGCGCACAAGGCGGCAGTGACCGGCGATACGGTGGGTGATCCGTACAAAGACACGGCCGGGCCGGCAATCAACCCGCTGATCAAGATCATCAACATCGTCGCGCTGCTGTTGGTGCCGCTGCTGTAATCGAAGCCAACGGTGCATGACCCGCCCCCTCTCCCGCTGCGGGAGAGGGGTTTCAAGGGCTGCAGCGGGCTGGAGTGCTTTTGACCTGCAAGGCCAATGGCCGCAGCTTGCAGCCGGCTGCATACGCTGCTCAGCGTGAACGTGGACGTTTCACGGCGTGTACCCGGCCGCTCAGGCCGCCGCCGCAATAGAACAAATCGCCACCATCGGCCTCCAGGCCGCTGACACTGATGCTGTCCGGCATCTGCAGGCGCTCCAGTACGGCACCTGTCTCTGGGTCGATACGACGGATGTCGCTCTGCTCCGCTTCGCCCGTGGCATGCCAGAGCTCGCCATCCACCCAGGTCACGCCGGTGACGAAACGGTCGGATTCAATCGTGCGCAGAATGGCCCCGTTGGCGGGGTCGATCTGGTGGATTTTGCGCTGCCGGTACTGCCCCACCCACAGGCTGCCTTCGGCCCAGGCCATGCCCGAATCGGTGCCGGCACCGGGCGCGGGAATCGAGGACACCACTTCGCCGCTACGCGGATCGATTTTGTCGATGCGCGCTTCGGCGATCTGATACAGGTGAATGCCATCAAAGGCAGTACCGGCATCGCAGGGCAATGCCAGCGTCTGTACCGGGTCACCACTGTGCGGATCAAAGGCCACCAGCGCAGCGCCGGTAGCTGCCCATACGTTGCGTCCGTCAAAGCTGACACCGTTGATGCAGTCCGAGCCGGCAAATGGGCCGTAATCGCGCACTACCTCGGCCGGGCTTACCTTCGTTGATGCCCGTGCAGGGTTGAGGGTTTCATTGTTCATCGTTGCAATCTCCTGGCACGTCGGGGATTCAGTGCCTGCCAACGACCCTAGTCAATCGGCAGCGCAGCAGGGAGTAACAAGATCGTCGTGAATCCGGTCAGCGGCATCGACCGCCAACGCTGCGCACGGCCACGTCCACTCGAACGCACGCGCCCGGCCGTTTCCAACTCAACCAAGGCCCGCTGCACGCCGCGCTGGCTCGTTCCCAACGCCAGCGCCAACGCGGATGTGGACCATGCCGCGCCATCATCAAGCAGCGCGGCCAGAGCGGCTTGTTCGCCTTCGATCGGCGGCGCCAGCACCATCACCTCGGTTGCCGTGCACGGCAGCAGGCGGAAGCCGTCCGGCGTGGCTTCAATGCGGGCCTGCGTAACGATTAGTGCTCGCAGGCGGCCGATCTCCACGCGCAGGCGTGCGCGCAGGGTTTCATCACAATGGCGCATGCCAAATGCGCGCGCGATGAGCGCGTCACGTTCGATACCCCCCGGCCAGGCTTCAGCCAACGCGCGGGCCAAGGCAAACAACACCGGGCGCCTTGCCAGCGATTGCCAGTCGGTGCCCACCCGTATGCCACGGCGGCAGGCATCCACGACCAATGCGCCGGAATCCAGCAGCGCCTGTACCTGATCGATGCGTAACGCATGCTCGGTACCCATGGCCACACGACGGGCAGCTGGTTGACCCAGCCTGATACAGGCTTCGTCAACTTCTGCCTGCAGCGCAGGAATGCCCGCACTCCCCGCTGCAACGCGCGCCCGCTCCAGCGCCTCGCGGGCCTCGTTGACCCGCAACCCGCGCAACGCCAGGGCGGCGGAGGTCAGTTCGGTCATTGCGGCCAACGCGGGGGGCATCGGCCTTCCATCAAGCTGCGCCAGGATGCTGGCGGTCTCTTGCAGCTTTCCGAGCAACAACAAACGGCGCGCCAAAATCAGCAACGCCTGCAGCGCATTGGCATGATCGCCACGCGATTCCAGAATCGTTGCGATAGCCAGCAGGGGGCGCGACGAACCACCGAGTTCGCGCATGGCCAGCGACACTTCGGCCTCTGCCAACCCGCAGCGCGCACGCGCCAATACCTCATGCGTCTCGAACCCGCGTCGCGCACGTCGCAGCAGCTCGCGCGCACGCGCCAGTTCGCCAAGCTGGGCCATGGCAATCCCACGCAACGCCAGCGCTGCTGGATCATCACGCAGCGCAACGTGCTTGAGCGCAGCGAGGACATCGCCGGCGGCCAGTGCGCGCGCGGAAGCTGCAATCAGGGAATCCATCGGGACAGGCTACCTGCCCGTGCGCAGGTGTGCATTCAAGCCAGGCCTTGCTTACGCGTTGTCGGCCGGTTCTTTGGACCGCCGTGTGGCTGCCCTGCAGCGCGCAGGCCGCCGCCTTCAATGTTGTGGTCTTGTCGCGGGGTGTTTGAAGCCAGAGTGCCCTCACCACAACCCCTCTCCCGCCAGCATGAGAGGGGCTTGTTGTGCAACGAGCCGAGGCGGTACCGGTAAACCCACCAATCCGCCCCCTCCCACTTGCGGGCTGAAAGCAACAGGGAGCGAGCTGCTCCTCGACCGCCCTTGCACTGACGCATGGTCCGGGCGCGCGGAGGGGTTCGGGTGAGGGCGCGCTTCATGCGGCCTCTCCCTCCCATCAACTCATTGTTTTTACGGCTAAAAAATCACATCTCGCGCGGATCTCCCGCTATCCAGGCAGTGGCTTGATGCAGCGCAATAAGGGGGCGCGTAGAATGCGTGGTTTCCCCTACACATCACGACTCGGAGTCAGCGCAATGAGCCTGAAGCTTGTCTCGCCGGGCAAAAACCCGCCGGAAGAAATCAACGTCATCGTCGAGATCCCGAAGGATTCGGAGCCGGTGAAGTACGAAATGGACAAGGAAAGCGGCGCGATCTTCGTCGACCGCATCCTCTCCACGCCGATGCGCTACCCCTGCAACTACGGCTTCGTGCCGCAGACGCTGTGTGGCGATGGCGACCCGGCTGACGTGCTGGTCGTGCTGCCGCTGCCGCTGGTCCCGGGCTCGGTGGTGCGTTGCCGTCCGGTTGGCGTGCTCAAAATGAGCGACGAAGCCGGCAGCGACGAGAAGATCCTGGCCGTTCCGGTGGCGAAGATTTTCAGTGGCTATGCCCACGTTGAAGACATCAACCATGTGTCCAGCCACTGGCTGGAGCGCATCGGTCACTTCTTCGAGCATTACAAGGACCTGGAAAAGGGCAAGTGGGTCAAGATCGAAGGCTGGGGCGATGCCGCCGAAGCCAAGAAGATCCTGGTCGAAGCCCACCAGATGTTCCTCGCTCAGCAGGCACAGGAAGGCTGATCACCTGCTGCAGGCAGTCATATCTTGACCTCCTGCAGCGACAGCGATCACGTTTCGTCCGTGCGGAACATGACCAGCTGCCAGTGATTCGCTACATTTGCAGGCCGGTTATCCGGCCTGTTTCTGTATGTGGCCGTGTGTTTTTCCAAGGGGAATGTGTCTTGCGAATCCTGTTAGTCGGTGGCGAAGCCAGCCTGCCCGCCGAGCTTCTCCAATACGTCGACGATCTGGGCGACGAGTGGGAAGTACAGTCGGTACCCGATGGCAGTGCCGCCATCGTGGCAGTGGCCTCGGCAACCATCGATGCGGTGATCGCCGCCCCCACCCTGCCCGACCTGTCACCGGTCACGCTGCTTGGCCAGATCCGCACCCTGCGCCCGGAAACCATCCGCATCGCCCTGATCGATGGTGACAGCAGCCAGCGCGTGCCTTCTGCACGCATCATCGGCGTGGCGCATCGCTTCCTGCCGCTGCCGTTGGCGCCGGAAGTGCTGCTCGAAGCACTCACCAGCCTGGAGGAGCTGCGTGAGCTATTGGACGGCACGCGTCTGCGCGCCGCCATCGGCCGCATCGAGAAACTGCCCTCGCCGCCGCACCTGTATCTGAGCCTGATGCACGCGCTGGAAGCCGACGAGGACAGCAACACCGCCGACATCGCCAAGCTGGTCGCCACCGATCCGGCCATCGCTGCGAAGGTATTGCAGCTGTCCAATTCGGCATTCTTCAACAACGGCCGCGCGATCTCCGACCTGCGCGGCGCAGTGACACGCCTCGGGCTTTCCACGCTGCGTGACCTGGTGCTCGCCAGCGAAGTGTTCGCCCTGCCCGGCATGTCTGGCAGCGAGCGCAGCGCCCTGCAGTCGCGTGCACTGATGGCTTCGCAGCTGGCCGCAAAGATGTTGCCGGCATCCAGCGCCGAACTGGGCGCCACTGCCGCGCTGTTGGCCGACATCGGTCTGTTGCTGGCGGGCGTGCGCGACGAACGCCTGCCGCTTGAAGCCGGCGACGAGCGTCCTGGCCATGCCGAAGCAGGCGCATACCTGTTGGGCCTGTGGGGCCTGCCGATGCCGATCATCGAAGCGGTGGCCTTCCACCTGCAGCCACAACGCTCCAACGTGCGCAGCTTCTGGGTGGCAGGCGCGGTGCATGTGGCCTGCGCATTGGCCGCCGGGCACGCGGTCGATGAAGAGTATCTGGCACGCGTCGGCGTGCTGCCCAAACTGGCGCAATGGCGCGAAATGGCTGACGAAATGATGGGCATCAACGTCGACGCATAAGTTCCGACGAAGCACACCGAAGCAGATCAACGGCCGCCTTGTGCGGCCGTTTTTTTTGCCGAACGTTTCTCGACAGCATGTGTTTAGAGCGCAGTCGTACTCTGCCGTGGCTCAATCGATAAGGCACTTGCGGTGCATGGCTCGACACTGCGGCTTGATCACGCAGTTGCGTGATTGCCTGGTTGCGTTGCCAACGATGTGGCAAAGAAAAAGGGTGGGCCCGAAGGCCCACCCTTTGTCATGTTGCACAGAACTTCGATGGATCAGAAGCGCTGGGTGTACTTCATGTACAGGAAACGACCGATGTCAAAGCCACCGTAGTACGGGAAGCTCGAGTTCGGCGCCGAGAACATGATCGGACCCTGGTGGTTGAACAGGTTGTTCGCACCCATGGCCACGGTCGCATCCCACGGTGCCTTCCAGCTGACCTGCAGGTCGTGGAAGGTGTTGGAACCGGTCTTGCGGATTGCATCGCCTTCGCCGTTAGCCATGTGATCCGGCTCGGTGCAAGGACGGTTGGTGATGCAGCTTTCCTTCATGCCCGAGTAGTAACGAGCGGTGTAGTTCACGCCGAAATCGCCGTACTCCCAGTTGACACCCACGTTGGAACGCACGCGGAACAGACCGGCTTCACCCACGCGACCGATGGTGATGTTGTCACCGGCGCTGTTCTGGCCCTGCTCGTCGTAGCTGGACAGGTAGCTGGTCTGCCAATCGATGTTGAACTGACCGATGGCCAGTTCCGGCAGGCGGTACTTGACGCCCAGATCGAAACCTTCGGTTTCCATCTGGCCCAAGTTGGCCAGGCCGTAGGTCATAGCACTGATGTGACCGTCGGACGCACGGGTGATACCGGCGCAACGTGCCGCATTACCCAGCACGTAGCAATCACGCAGGATGCGGTCGACGCTGTCGCTGATGATCATGTCGCTGATCTCGTAGCGGTACCAATCCAGCGAGATGTCCAGACCCTGCACCCAACGCGGGCTCCACACCAGACCAACGGTCTTGCTGGTGGAGGTTTCCGGCTTCAGGTTGGCGTTGGCACCGGAGATGAACTGGTCCGGTGTGGCGCACGGGTACGAGGTACACGGCTTCATGCTCTGGTCCAGCTGGGTGTAACCCAGCGGCACACCAGCGGCGTTGCAGGCTGCGTTGCCATTGACGCTGTTGGTCGAACCCAGGCCGCACGGATCGGTGTACGGCTCGAAGCTGCTGTTGATGCCACCGTACAGATCGTCGATCGTCGGAGCACGGAAGCCCTGGGCGTAGGTGCCGCGGACCAGCAGCTCGCTCATCGGACGCCACACGAAGCCGAACTTCGAGTTGATGGTGTCACCGAAGTTGCTGTAGTCCGAGTAACGGCTGGCAACGTTGAAGCTCAGTTCCTTGGCGAACGGCATGTCGCTCAGAACCGGGATGTTCAGCTCCAGGTACACCTCATCCAGGTCGTACTTGCCCGACGTGGTGGTCGAACCCAGACCGGTGCTCTGGCCCGACTGCGCGAACGCATCCGGAACATAGCGGCCCTGTTCTTCACGGTGCTCAACGCCCATGGCGAAGCCCAGGTCACCGGCCGGCAGGGTCACGATGGAGCCTGCGAGGTTGGCGGTGAAGCTGGTGGTCTTGGTGATACCGGTGTTGGTGAACTGCGGGAACAGGAAGGCCTGCGTAGCCGCGTCGGCCAGCGAGCCCGGGCCTGCAACGCCGTAAGGCAGCAGCGGGTTCCACGGACGGCAATCGGACAGCGCAACCGGGTTGGCAGCGCTACCGCACTGAGCCACACCGTCAGCGTTGATGAACGATGCACCCAGCGCCTGCTCGGCTGCGATCAGGCTCATGTCGCCACGACCGATCTTGGTGGATTCGTTGCGGTTCCACAGCGCGCCGACGTCCCAGTCAAAGGTACGGCCGGCAAACTCGAAGTAGCCTTCCACGTTCGGCGCAAAGCGCAGGGTCTTCAGCTTGCTTTCGGTGGTACGCGGCATTTCCCACAGGCGGCGACGGAACGTCGTGTCACCGGCATTCGGATTGAACGCACTGTCAGCCGACAGCGGCGTGCCGAACGAAGCAGCCTGGTACGGGTAGCCGGCAATCTGCTGGTCCGTGGTGCGCTCGTTGTAGACCACGTCCGCATTGAAGGTGATCGCGTCGGTCAGATCGTAGTTGCCGTTGACATACAGCGACTTGCGCTCTATGCCAGTCTGCACGCCCATCTGCTCGTTGGCGTTGACCGAGTCAGCGGCGGTCTGCAGGCGGTAGTCCGAACGATTGCTGGGGTTGCCGCCGTCCTTCAGCGTGTACCAGAGCACGTCGTCATTGGAGACGTAGCCCGGCTGGCCCGCCTTGATGCCCGGCGTGGCGCAGGGGTCGCAGAACGAACCCTTTTCGTTGATGGCGCTGGCGCCTGCACCCGGGTAGTTCGGGCCGGAGTTGCCGTGGGCACTGAAATCACGATCCTTTGCCCAGACCGGCTTGGCCTTGTAGTACTCGGCCGACATGGTGATGCCGCCGCGCTCGCCTTCCGAACCCAGGGTCATCGAGTACTGCGTGGTCTCGCCGTCGCCTTCGCCGTACTGGCCGACATAGACGCTGGCTTCAGCACCGTCAAAGCGCTTGCGGGTGATCACGTTGACCACAGCAGCAATGGCGTCCGAACCGTAGATGGCCGACGCGCCATCCTTCAGGATTTCGATGCGCTCAATCGCGCCCATCGGGATCTGGCTCAGATCCTGCAGGCCGCCGGTGGTGGCACCCAGACGCTTGCCGTTCATCAGCACCAGGGTGCGCTGTGCGCCAAGGTTGCGGATGTCGACGTAGTAGCCGCCCACGTTCTCGCCCGAAGACAGCGAATCCGAACGCGAGATGGCCGGGGAGCCGGCCGAGGTTAGGTTCTGCAGCACGTCGGCGACCGAGGTGAAGCCCTGCTTTTCCAGTGCTTCGCGGCTCAAGGTCACGATCGGCTGCTGGGTTTCCATGTCAGCGCCACGAATGCGCGAACCGGTAACTTCCAGACGATCAAGCGTGGTGGCACCGGCAGCGGCGTCCTGCGCCGAAGCAAAAGCCGGCGTCAGTGCCAGCGCGATGCCAGCCGGGAGCAAGCCCAGCCGCACAGCGGGAGTACGAAAATTCATCAATCTCTCCGATTACGTTAGTGGTGTGTTAAACACCCCTGAACGTTACGTTCACGCAGCCTCGATTGTTTTGCGCGAACCGCTCTTAAACTTTGCCGAATCTGGCTTCAGCGTTTCAGGCATGTCGCGGTAACGCGTTGCCGATGTGCCAAAGCGAGCGCGGAATGCACGCGCGAAACTGCAACAGTTATCAAAGCCACTGGCAGAAGCCACTTCGCCGATCATCATGTCGGTATCGCGCAACAACATCGCTGCGCGCTCCAGGCGCAGGCGTGCGGAGAGCGACTGCGGGCTTTCTTCATACAGGCTCTGGAACGTCTTGGACAAGTACCAACTGGAGAAGTTGGTCAATTCCGCCAGCTCGCCGATGCGCACTACGCGGTGGCTGTTGCCCTCCAGGTACATGCGCGCGCGCTGCATGCGTCCAAATACCTGTCGCTTGCGCATGCGCGAACGGCCCGGGCAACGCTGCACGGTGCCGGACAACTCACGCTGCAAGGATGCCAAGTGCAGCAGCAACGGCCGCAGCTGATGCACGCTGCTGCCCGGGCTCTGGGCCTCGCGCCACAGACGCAGCGCCATGCGAGCTTCAGCCAGGCTCATGCGGCCACGTCCGGTGTACACACTGCAGTCGGCTACGGTGCCGAGCATGCGCAGTGCATCTGCATCCAGGCTCACGCCGATGCAGATGCCATCGCGGCCCGCCTGGATCAACGGACGGGATTCTTTCTCAAAGGCAATCCACTCGCGCTGACGCAGACGGAACTTGCCCTCCTTCGATTCCACCCAGGTGGTGCCACGCAGCTGCAGCCATACGGTGAACACCGTGCCCGAGGTCTGCAGGCTGCCCAGGCGTGCAACGCCCACACAGCACGGACGCGGACCGTCCTCTGCCTTTTCGAACGAAACCGACTGCCCACGATCCACCCAGGAAACCTGTCGCATGCTGCACCATCTCTTTGCCTTCAATGGGCGATGGTTTTGCCAAGTCTGGCCGGCAGCGTCAGGAAGATCCTGCGAGATTGCTCCGAAAGATTCCGGAAGCCTCTTACGAAAGAACTACGAAAGCGGTTTCTCCAACCACAGCAACCACTTGGCGACGCCGAGCACTCTTCGCGGCGCACGCTTGGGCACGCGCATCACACCAATGTCGGCACCATCGGCGACGCCCAAAGCAATGAATGCGGCGCTGCCGTCGGGCGCCAGGCTCATGCCGTTGCTGGAACTGAACTTGCTCGGGTCCAGGCATCGGCCGGTACCGGTACCTTCACCGTCGATCACACTGAACTGGCTGGCGCAGCCGGCGCCGATACTCATGTAACCGATCATGCCGCTGCCGGCCACGGCCCAGGTACGGTAGCGCCAGCGCGTCGGCACTTCCTTGTTCACCGGCAGGATGCTGTCCGCGGCCAAGTCCGGCCCGGCCTGCCACAAACCGCCACTGCCCAGCCGCGTGAACAGAACACGATTGCCGACACGGTCCAACCGCACCTGCGAAACGCCTTCCAGTGAGGCCATACGTTTCCATGGTGTTTGCGTGCGGTCGAACAACGCCAGCGACATCCGATCATCATTGCTGCGCTCCACCACCAGCAATGTCCCCGGCACGCTTCCGTAAATCGCCTGCAACGGCTCGCGCACCGGTACCGCCAGCTTCTTCCAGCGTCCGTCTTCCGGCATCACTTCATAAATGCCCGGTAGCCCGTCGGCGTCGCGCCCATTTACCAGCAGGCTGTGGGAATCGCTGGACCAATCCATCGGCTGTCGCGCTTCCGGGCGCAGCCCTTCCACCACCCGCAACGAATTGGGCTCGGCCAATCGGCCCCACCACAACGCGAACGTGCCGGATCTATCCGAGGTGAAAGCAAGCTGGGCGCCGTCCGGCGACACCATCGGCTGCGCATCGCGCCCGGAGGACGCAAACAAGCGCACGCGCTCGCCACCGCCTTCCGTCAAGGGAATCCGGAACAAGCCAAATTGCGGCCGGTCCCGCGTAAAAGCCAAATTACCGCCATGACGTGACACCGCCGGGTTGCGTGCATCGTCCACGCCCATGTCGCGCAAAGTTCGCGTGGCGACATCCAGCCGATACAGGCGCGACTCACTGTCCACACGTCGGCCAAATACAATTTCATCCGAATGCAGCCAACTCCAGCCTCGGATCTCGGCGGCATCGTCGGTCAGCCGCTCAGCGTTGCTGCCATCGGCGTCCATCATCCACAAATCACCCACCTGAGGGTTGCGGACAAAACCAATCCTGCTGCCATCGGGCGAATACTGCGGGGCGTAGTCAAAATCATCGGCCCCCATCTCGTACGACAGCGATGACCAACGCCCGGAAGCCAATTCCAGAGAGCGGATACCTCGGCTGGCATAAGCACCGGTCATTGAGCCGAACAGCAGGCTGCGACCATCCGCCGACCAACTGAAACTGAGCATGTCAGTGCCATCACAACGGGTGGCGCGACGCGCATCACCGCCGGTGGCCGACACCAGCAGCACTTCGCAGCCCGCGTGCGGCATGAAGCGGGCAAACGCAATCTGGCGCCCATCCGGTGACCACACCGGGAAGCGGTCAGACGCATCGGCGGGCGTCGTAACCAGCGCTACCGGCGGGGTGCTGCCGGTGCTCTGTATCCACAATGTCGAGCGCCCTACTGCCTCTTTGGCAAACACCACCAGTGCACCATCGGGCGACAACGTGGGGGTGGTCTCGAACGCCGCATTGGACGTAATCAGCCGATAGGGTCGCGCCGGGCTACCCACCACGCGGGTTCCGCTGGCATCCACTTCATCACCCGGCGAGTTCGGCGAAGCGCGGCCCCACAACAGCCACGCCATCACTACCGTACTGGCCAACAGCACCAGGCCCACGGCCAGCAGTACACGACGGCGCAGCTTTCGACGCAGCTCGCGTGCAGATTTGGTTGATGTTGCCACCGCCGCTGGCACGTCACTGCGCGCGGCTGCAGCAATCTCGCTATTTTCCGGCGTGGCGCCGGAGAGGTCCGTTTCGTCCCACACCACGGGTGCCAACAACCGATAGCCGGTCTTGGCGATGGTTTCGATATAAGGAGCGCTGTCGTCACCGCCGTCGGCCGCCGCAAATACCTTGCGCAGCTGGGTCACCGCTTGGGTGAGTACGTCGTTGGTCGGCATGGTGTCCGGCCACACATCCGCAAACAATTCGTCGCGCGTCACCACCTGGCCGGCACGACGCGCAAGCACCAGCAATACGCCCACACTCTTCGGCGTCAAACGCTGCACGTTGCGTGCGCCGGGGCCATGCACCTCACGCGAGGAGAGCAGTACCACGCATGCGCCGATGTTGAGCCGGTCAGCTTCCGGCCTCGAATTGTCGACTGTCTGCATCACGATCAGGAAAGAACGCAGGCCAGACACAACTCCGGTGTCCAACATGCGAAAAAATACAGCGCCCAATCGCCAAGATCAGCAAAAGTCATCGACGCAAAGAGCAAATGTTCCAACTGGAACGAATATTACTCTAAGCAAGTTGCCGGTGTGCTCACACCGGAAGACATCAGGCTCTCTCTCGCCGACGGAATTCACATAATCGCTGCACGATTCGCGCCTTCGGGCGCGATTTTTTATCTGGCGTTCAGCTTTTTGACGCTTTGTGTATGGTCAAACCCACCAAGCGCGATACCACCAGCGCGACATACATAACGCCTGAAAACTGCTCCAGCATGACCAATGCGCGTGCCTGCGGATGCACCGGCACCACGTCACTCAGTCCTACGCCTGACAACAAACTGAAGCTGAGATAAAGCAACTCCATCCAGCTTCTGAAATCGCCATCACTGCTGGCAACAAAACTGCCCGGATACCACTGCTGGCACACTGAATACGCGAATGCGAATGCCCATGCCAGCAGGGTGAAAGTAGCTCCTGCAGCAAACAATTCATCGCGGGTGACTTTATGGTCCTGCAGCATGTAGGCCGTCAGACTGCAGGCCGTGTAGAAATACAGCAGACACTCAAACACCTGCGCCGTTGTCATCAATGACGGCCGATCAAACAGCGCACCGGCAACCGAGAAGATCACGGCGGGAACCGCCAGTAGCAAAGCGAGCCAGATCGTCAACGGACTGCGCCGCACCACCCACACCGCCAAGCCCAGCACCGCCATTCCGAACGCGCCAAACAACGCGCGGCCAGCCGGCATGTGCTCCATCGCCGGGTACAACAACACACCCAACAACTGCACGGCCAACAACCAGGCCGACGGATGTCGCCGCGCGTACGCAATCCACCTCAAATGCGATGGCATGGCTGCACCTCCCTGTGCACGCGCGACAACAAATGCCGTGGCTGCATGTGGCTACCCGGCTTAACGGGCGAGCCCTGCGGCACGGTAGGGATACTGGTCAAAGATCGCGGCCACGGCCGCATCTATTTCTGCAGCCCGCTTCTCGGGCGTGGCACGGCCCACGGTGCCGACCGCCACGCCTTCCCAGACCAGCCGCTTCTGGCGGGCATCCACGATGTCCACGTTGAGCGTGCCCTCGGTGTACTGACGCACGTCGGTGCGGTCGCGCCAGTACGGCACCGCCACATAGCTGCGTGCGCGGTAGCTGTAGTAATAGTCGTAGTCCACTTCCGGCATCGTGGTCACGCGCGTCTTGTCCTGCAGGTAGGCATTGAGGTTCACCCAGAGGTCCGGGTTGGCCTCGTCATACACATAGCCGCGTGCCTGCATCTGCGTGCGCACCGCATCGCGGATGCGATTGCTGGTGATGGTGGTGTAGCCGTTCTGTTCGAGCGCCAGCGGCGTAAAGAACGAAAAACTGCGGTAACGCGCGAACTCACCGGTCGGGTCAGCCTGGCTGCTGACGCGCGGGGTGCTGGCGCAGGCGGCCAGCGCCAACACCAAGGACAACGAGACCAGCCGGAATACGGATCGAAGCTTCATGACAACCTCCCCAGTTGTGGACGGCAGAACGCTAGCACGCCCTGCCGTTGGCGTGCGTCAACCGCCTGCCGCGGGCCGCCCGGTGGGGAGGCCTGCGGCAGGCAGGCATCATTCGATGCGGTAAACCTCAGCGCCCTGCTCGCGGAACTGCATCGACTTCTCGGCCATGCCCGCCTCCAGCACGCCCGCTTCCTCCAATCCTTGCTCGGCAGCGTAATCACGCACGTCCTGGGTGATTTTCATCGAGCAGAAGTGCGGGCCGCACATCGAGCAGAAGTGGGCCAGCTTGTGCGCGTCCTTGGGCAGGGTTTCGTCGTGGAATTCCTTGGCCTTTTCCGGATCCAGGCCGAGGTGGAACTGGTCCTCCCAACGGAATTCGAAACGCGCCTTGCTCAATGCGTTGTCACGCACCTGCGCGCCCGGGTGGCCCTTGGCCAGATCAGCCGCGTGTGCTGCGATCTTGTAGGCCATGATGCCGTCGCGCACGTCCTGGCGGTTGGGCAGGCCCAGGTGTTCCTTTGGCGTGACATAGCAGAGCATTGCGGTGCCATACCAGCCGATCATCGCCGCGCCGATGGCGCTGGTGATGTGGTCGTAGCCCGGTGCGATGTCGGTGGTCAGCGGCCCCAACGTGTAGAACGGCGCCTCGCCGCATACTTCCAGCTGCTTCTCCATGTTCTGCTTGATCAGGTGCATCGGCACATGGCCCGGGCCTTCGATGATGGTTTGCACATCATGTTTCCAGGCGATCTTGGTCAGCTCACCCAGCGCTTCCAGCTCACCAAACTGCGCCGCGTCATTGGCATCGGCAATGCAGCCCGGGCGCAGGCCATCGCCCAGGCTGAAGGACACGTCGTAGGCCTTCATGATCTGGCAGATGTCTTCAAAGTGCGTGTAGAGAAAATTTTCCTTGTGATGCGCCAGACACCACTTGGCCATGATCGAACCACCGCGCGAGACGATACCGGTTACCCGCTTGGCAGTGAGCGGCACGTGGCGCAGCAGCACACCGGCATGGATGGTGAAGTAGTCAACGCCCTGCTCAGCCTGCTCGATCAGCGTGTCGCGGAATATTTCCCAGTTCAGTTCCTCCGCACGGCCATCCACTTTCTCCAGCGCCTGGTAGATCGGCACCGTACCAATCGGCACCGGCGAGTTGCGGATGATCCATTCGCGGGTTTCGTGGATGTGCTTGCCGGTGGACAGGTCCATCACTGTGTCACCGCCCCAACGGATCGCCCACACCAGTTTTTCCACCTCCTCGGCAATGCCAGAGGACACCGCGCTGTTGCCGATGTTGGCATTGATCTTGGTGAGAAAATTGCGGCCGATGATCATCGGCTCGCTTTCCGGGTGATTGATGTTGTTGGGCAGCACCGCGCGGCCGCGGGCGATCTCATCGCGCACGAATTCCGGGGTGATGATCTGCTGGATGCTGGCACCGAAGCTCTGCCCCGGATGTTGGGCCAACAGACCTGCCTCACGCACCGCATCCAGCCGCTGGTTCTCACGGATGGCCACGTATTCCATTTCCGGAGTGACGATGCCGCGACGCGCGTAATGCATCTGCGTCACGTTGGCACCGCCCATGGCGCGACGCGGCAGCATGCGTCCGGGGAAACGCACGGCATCCAGTTTCAAATCCTGTTGGCGGCTGCGGCCAAACGCCGAACTCAGTCCGGTCAACAATTCGGTATCACCGCGTTCCTCGATCCAGCCCGCGCGCAGCGGCGCAAGCCCGGCGGCGAGATCGATGCGGGCATTGGGATCGGTGTACGGGCCGGACGTGTCGTACACCGTGATCGGCGGATTCTCTTCACCGCCAAACAGGGTCGGCGTGCGGGTCTGCGCGATCTCGCGCATCGGCACCTGCAGGCCAGCGCGTGAACCTGGCACGAAAATCTTGTGCGAGCCGGGGATCGGCTGGGTCACGGATTCAGAGAGTTGCTGGGCCTGCTGCTGCAGGCTGGGCTGTGCGTTCATCGGCATTCGTCCTGTTAATCCCCACACTTGCGGTGCGGGTGTCTGCGAGGGATTCGCATGACGGAACGAAGCGAAGGCGCACGCGGGTCAAGCAGAGGCCCTTCTCGGGCGCAGCGATTGCCGGCATACGAAGCTTCCCTACGCCGGTATGAGCCGGATCAGGTTCGAAGGGTATATCTCAACCGTGGCCCATTGGCCGCGGTACCCCCGCTTCGGGCGGCATTAGATCACAAAGCACCGGAAACGGCGCGATGCAGTGCGGTGCGTCATGCCGTCCTAACAGAACCATGACGTGCCGTTCAGTAACATTGCGCCGCAGCATACCGACTTAATTGTCCTCTGCCTTTCACCGGTCCCAACCGGCCGTGTCCGGATGCCACCGGTTTCTTTGCAAGCCCAGGCTCGCCTCCCTCAATCCCTTTTTTGATCGGAGAAGCTCCTTCATGGTGTTTCGTATCTCCATCGCACTGGTCGCCGTACTGGTGCTGATCGCCGGCGTCGCGCCCGGTCCCTTCAACGACGTGGTGCAGACCGCGTTGGTCCATGTCGTCCGTGGCGCCGGCTGGTTGTACCTGGTGATCGTGTTCCTCACCCTGACCTTCCTCGCCTATCTGGCCTTCGGGCGCTTCGGCAGCCTGCGCATTGGCGGTGAGGATGCCGAGCCGGATTTCTCCCGTGCCAGTTGGCTGTCAATGCTGTTCGCCGCCGGCATGGGCATCGGCTTGGTGTTCTGGGGTGCGGCCGAGCCGGTCTCGCATTTCGTCACACCTCCGGAGGGGCTCCCTCCCCTCAGCATGGACGCAGCTCGCGCCTCGATGCGCTACGCCTTCTTCCATTGGGGCCTGCATCCGTGGGCAATCTACGCGCTGATCGGCTTGGCCATGGCGTGGTTCCAGTACAACCGCAATGGGCGGGGGCTGATCAGTGACATGCTGCAGCCGGTGATCGGCCGCCACCATCGTGGCTGGTTTGGCCAGATGGTGAACATCGCGGCGGTGGTGGCCACCGCGATCGGCGTCGCCACCACGCTCGGCTTCGGCACCATCCAGATTGCCGCCGGCATGCATCGCGTGTTCGGCCTGACCAATGGCGTGCCATTGCAGCTGACCGTCATCGCGGTGGCGTTCGTGCTGTACATGCTGTCCACCACCAGTGGCGTGGACCGCGGTATCAAGTGGCTTTCCAACTTCAACCTGGCGCTGGCGGCGTTGTTGCTGGCCGCAGTACTGGTGCTCGGCCCCACCGGTTTCATCTTTGATACGTTCACCACCACGCTCGGCTCATACCTCAATCAGCTGGTGACGATGAGCCTGCGCATGTCACCGTTCTCGGGTAGCACCTGGGTGGCGGATTGGACGATTTTCTACTGGGCGTGGTGGATTGCGTGGGCACCATTCGTCGGGGCCTTCATCGCACGCGTCTCGCGTGGCCGCAGCGTGCGCGAGTTTGTCGTAGGCGTGGTGCTGGCACCCACCATGCTCGGCTTCCTGTGGTTCTCGGTATTCGGCGGTACGGCGTTGTGGGCGCAGTTGTTCGGCCATGTCGATCTGGTGCAGGCGCTGGGCAATGGCTACGAAACCGTGCTGTTCACGCTGTTCGATAGCCTGCCGGCCTCGCTGCTGTTGTCGGTGCTGGCGCTGGTATTGCTGGTGATTTTCTTCGTCACCTCGGCTGACTCGGCAGTGCTGGTACTGGCCAGCATGTCCATCGACGAACCAGGCGACCCGCCGCTGTCACGCAAGCTGGTGTGGGGCGTGGCGGTCGCATTGATTGCAGCAGTACTGCTGCTCGCCGGAGGCTTGGACGCGCTGCAGGGCATGATCACCATCGCCGCATTGCCGTTTGCGCTGTTGATGTTACTGGTGATGGTGTCGCTCTATCGCGTGCTGGATGCCGAGTACAACCGACAGCGCCGGTTGGCGCAGCGCACACGGCATATCATCGAGGCGTGGATTGAACGTGAGCAGGCCTCGCAAGAAGAAGCGCGGATAGAAGCCGAACGGGTGGCCAATAGCGGCCAGTAGGTTGAAGGCTGTTTGGGGTTTGGCTGGAGGAAACTGACGCTGGAGCAAAAACCAGCCTGCTCCCGAATCCACCGCTTCGCCTTTGACAAAGGTGTGGTGGCAGAAAACCCCTTTCTGGTTCTCTCCTCACCAGCGGCAAAGGCGTTAGCAGCCCCTGCTTTCGGCCCTCTCGGCGCATCGCGCTGGTGAGGGCCGGAGGTGCAGCGTGTGCCGACACGCTCACCCTGCGGCAGAAGGCGCGAGATCAGCCAGCGTCATGCTCCGTCTGCAGCCCTACATGCCTCCCGGGAGCGCGGTGCTGACCGGGCGACAAAGGCCAGGAAACGGCAGATCAATACCCCGCTGCCTGCCCGTCCTTGCGGCTTTCCGAAGCGCCGTAATACACCCCGGTTTCCGGATCACGCTGGATCGCCTGATAGCCACCATAAGGGCCATCCGCGAACACCACCCGATGCCCCTTGCGCATCAGGCTACGCACGGTTTCATACGGGAAGCCGGTTTCCAGGTTGACCTCACCTCCCTCGCGCATCACGGTGGCCTGCCCGGTCGGCTCGGTGGAACCTTCATGCTGGATACGCGGCGCGTCACCGGCCTCCTGCAGGTTCATGCCGAAGTCCACCAGGTTCATCACGATCTGCGCATGGCCCTGTGGCTGCATCGCACCGCCCATTACGCCGAAACTCGCAAACGGCTTGCCGTCCTTGGTGATGAAGGACGGGATGATGGTCTGGAACGGCCGCTTGCCCGGCGCGTAGCCATTGGGGTGGTCCTTCTGCAGCACAAACATCTCACCGCGGTCCTGCAGAATGAAGCCCAGCCCCGGCGGCGCCATGCCACTGCCCATGCCGCGGTAATTGGACTGGATCAACGACACCATCATGCCGTCGGCATCGGCCACGGTCATGTAGATGGTGTCGCCCTCTTCCAGTTGCTTCGGCGTGCCCGGCTGCACTTCCTTCAACGCCTTGTCCATCGAGATCAACGCACGGCGCTGGGCGGCGTACTCCTTCGAGACCAACCGCGACACCGGTGCCGGTGAAAACGCGGGATCCGCATAGAAACGTGCACGATCGGCAAAAGCCAGCTTCTTGGCCTCGACAAACAGATGCACATGCTCTGCCGAGCCGAAAGGAATCTTCGAGAAATCGTAGCCTTCCAGAATGTTGAGAATCTGAAGCGCGGCGATGCCCTGGCTGTTGGGTGGCAACTCCCACACATCGTAGCCACGGTAGTTACTGCTGACCGGGTCCACCCATTCGCCTTGATGTGCGGCCATGTCCTCATAACTGAGATAACCGCCATTGGCCTTGAAGAAATCGCCGATGGTGTGGGCGATTTCACCTTTGTAGAACGCATCGCGGCCGCCGTCAGCGATCTTCTGCAAGGTGTCGGCCAGGTTGGGGTTGCGCCACATCTCACCCTTGCGCGGCGCCCGGCCATCAAGGGTGAACTGCTCCTTGAAGCCTGGCTGCGGCGACAACCTCGGCACCGAGCGGTCCCAGTAATAGGCAATCACTTCGGCGACCGGATGGCCTTCGCGGGCGTAGCGGATCGCTGGGGCCAGGTTGTCAGCCATCGGCCTGCGACCAAAGCGTTCATGCAGCGCGAACCAGCCATCCACCGCGCCCGGCACCGACACCGGCAGCGGTCCGGTCGCTGGAATCTCCTTCAAACCGCGACGCTGCAACTCGGCCAGCGTCAACGAACGCGGCGAGCGCCCCGAGCCGTTGTAGCCATGCAATTTCTGCGTCTTCGGGTCCCAGACGATGGCAAACAGATCACCGCCGACACCATTGCCGGTGGGCTCCATCAACCCCAGCGCGGCATTGGCGGCAATGGCTGCATCCACCGCCGAGCCGCCAGCTTTCATTACATCCAATGCAATCTGCGTGGCCAGCGGTTGCGAGGTGGCGGCCATGGCGTGCGGCGCGATCACCTCCGAGCGGGTGGCAAATTCGTGACCAGTGATTCGATCTGCGGCGTGAGCAGACAGCAACGGCATGCCGGCAAGCATGAGCAAAAGCGGGGTCGTACGGATCATGGGACGAACCAGGCAGGGACTTCCCCGAACGATAGCCCATGTGCCCATGCCTCGGCCCTAACCCTCGGCGACGAGCCAGAATGGCGGGCAACGCCTTGTTACCTGATACGCGGGAATCCCGTCACATCAGGCCGGTCCCGCATACCGCCCTATCTCGACGGGCAGCGCGCCCCCTTAAGCGGTCGCCTGCATGGCGAACTCCTGCGACTGCAACGACGGAAGCGACGAGGCATTGATCTGTGCCAACAACTCCCGGGTCTCCACGGCCGTGGCCAGGCCCAGCTCTTCGCGCAGCAATGCCTCGAATCGGTAGTACACGTGCGACGCCGAGGCTGGCATGCCAATACCGGCATGCGCACGCATCATCCGTCGCGCATGCGCTTCGCTCCACGGATCACGTTCGACCAGCGCACGCGCCAACATCACCGCGTGCTCCCACTCACCGGCCTCCAATGATTCGTCGCAACATCTTTCGGTTGCATCCACCAATTGACGTTCCATTTCCTGGCGCGTGGTCTCCAGCCAGCTGAGGAAGTCCACTCCCCCCAGATCCTCCATGTCGTCGAGGAAGTTGCGCTGCTCAGGCACCATCTGCAGCAGCCGGCAAGGCGCGCTTCGTACCAGGTCGACGTCGAATAATGGCTGGGCGTCGCGCATCAGCCCTACACGGGTGCGCTCGATACACAACACGCCCGGCCCCAATTCCTGGCTGCAATAGCGGTTGAGATTGCTCAACACCTGCCGCAGATTGGTCAGCGCACTGGTCTCGCCCAGCCCCGGCCAGAACAAGGACGCCAGCATCGTGCGTGAATGCAGTCGATTGGACTCCACGGCCAGATAGCCCAGCAGCGCCCAGCCCTTGCGATAGATCAGGGGCGCAGGCAATCCCTCGTTACGCCCCATCAGTTGCACCAGCTGCCGGCCCTGGCCCATTTCTGACCATTCACAGCTGACCTTCGACGTCACAGCCATTTTCAGTTCCGATGACAGCGCCATGAAATCCCCCGCCCTGAGCCACGCAAAAGCAGCCCTCTATCTGACAAACCGTTGAAAGCGACCAGATCCCCTCATTCGGTTGCCGCATTCTTCAAAACAGAAGGCCACCAACCCCAGTTTTCCGCGCAATGTGGCCCCGTACTTTCCCCAAGGCGCCTAGGTTTCAGTCGAAACCAAGCCGCTGTGAAGCGGCTTACGAAGGATTTCCTGACAATCACAGCTGCAAGCGTTGACACGCCCATCGCACAGATGGTTATCTCGGTCTTATGTTGCAACGCCACACCACCGCCCACCTGACTTCGACCCCGGCCTCCGCCGCGGCGTCGCTGCTTGTACTCGTACTTATTACCGAGCCAACAGGTGCGGGGCGAACTGGCGCGTAACAAGAAAAAGCCAGATTCGATAAAAGACCCCGCGCCGACCCCGGTGCGGGGTTTTTCGTTTCCAGCCTCTATTTCATCTGAAACCATGTTCTCGACCGATACCGCCAAACCCGAACACACCGCATGCGACACCAAGCGCTCCGCTTCGGCGTGCAGGGTGATCCGTCAGCCCCACCCGGCCGCTGCGTCCTGACGCGACGGCCGTTTTTTTATCACTGCACGATTCTCTTCATCGCAAGGAACCCAAGCACCATGAGCACCAACGAACTGCCCCAGATCAAAATCGCCGTTGTCGGTTACGGCAGCCAGGGCCGCGCCCATGCCCTGAACCTGCGTGAATCCGGTTACGACGTTGTGGTCGGCCTGCGCGCCGGCGGCCCCACCGAAATCAAGGCCAAGGCCGACGGCTTCACCGTCAAAACCCCGGCCGAAGCGGTCAAGGATGCCGATCTGGTCGCGGTGCTGACCCCGGATATGGTGCAGAAGAGCCTGTACAACGAGGTGCTGGCACCGAACATGAAGCAGGGTGCCTGCCTGCTGTTCGCCCATGGTCTGAACGTGCATTTCGGCATGATCACCCCGCGCGAAGACTTGGACGTGGCACTGGTGGCGCCGAAGGGCCCGGGTGCGCTGGTACGCCGCGAGTACGAAATCGGCCGCGGCGTGCCGTGCATCTACGCGGTCCACCAGGACAAGAGTGGCAAGGCCGAGCAGCTGGCGTTGGCCTATGCCGCCGGCCTGGGCGGCGCACGCGCCAACATCATCAAGACCACCTTCAAGGAAGAGACCGAAACCGATTTGTTCGGTGAACAAGCCGTGTTGTGCGGCGGCGCGTCCTCGCTGGTGCAGGCCGGCTTCGAAACGCTGGTGGAAGCCGGCTACCAGCCGGAAATCGCTTACTACGAAGTGATGCACGAGCTGAAGCTGATCGTGGACCTGTTCTACGAAGGCGGCATCACCCGCATGCTGGAATTCATCTCCGAAACCGCGCAGTACGGCGATTTCGTCAGCGGCCCGCGCGTGATCGACGCGTCGGTGAAGGCGCGCATGAAGGACGTGCTGACCGATATCCAGAACGGCACCTTCACCCGGAACTGGGAAGCCGAGTACGACGCCGGCCTGCCGAACTACAAGAAGTTCCAGCAGGCTGACATGGAACATCCGATCGAAAAGGTGGGCAAGGAACTGCGCGCCAAGATGGTCTGGCTGCAAGCCCAGAACGCGTAAATCCCGCGGTCCCCCACCCGCAAAAGGCAAAGGTCGCTGCATGAACACTTCCACCCAAGCTGCATCCCGCAATGGTGCACGCTGGCTGACGCAGGCCCTGGAGGCCGAAGGCGTGCAAACGCTGTTCGGTTATCCAGGCGGCACCATCATGCCGTTCTATGACGCATTGGTGGATTCCAGCCTCAAGCACATCCTGGTACGCCACGAACAAGGTGCGGCACTCGCCGCCAATGGCTACGCCCGCGCCAGCGGCAAGGTAGGCGTATGCGTGGCCACCTCCGGCCCCGGCGCGTCCAACCTGGTCACCGGTATCGCCGATGCGATGCTCGACTCGGTACCGATGGTGTGCCTGACCGGACAGGTAGGCACCTCGCTGCTGGGCACTGATGCGTTCCAGGAACTGGATGTGTTCGGCATGACCATGCCGATCGTCAAACACAGCTGGCTGGTACGCAGCGTTGACGAGCTGCCGCAGGTGGTTGCCGAAGCCTTTCGTATCGCCCGTGAAGGGCGGCCCGGCCCGGTGTTGATCGACCTGCCCAAGGACGTGCAGTTGGGCGATGCCTCGCATCTGCCTGACCACGTGCCGGCGTCGGTCGATCCGGTGCCGGCACCGGATGCACAACGTCTGGCCGATGCGGTGGAGATGATTGCCGCTGCCGAAAAACCGGTGATCTATGGCGGCGGCGGCATCGGTCTGGCCGATGCGGTGAACGAGTTCCGCCAGTTCGTCGAATCCACCGGCATTCCCACCGTGCTGACGCTGCGTGGCCTGGGCGCATTGCCGGCCAGTCATCCGCAGTACCTGGGCATGCTGGGCATGCACGGCACCCGCGCCGCCAACATGGCGGTGCAGGAGTCGGACCTGCTGATCGTGGTCGGCGCCCGTTTCGATGACCGTGCCACCGGCAAGCTGGCCGAGTTCGCGCCGTTCGCACGCGTCATCCACCTGGATGCCGATGCGTATGAAATCTCCAAGCTGCGCAGCGCCGACCTGGCCATCCCGGGCAACCTCAAGACCGGTGTGCAGGCATTGGCCCGCATCCGTGGCAACTGCAACAGCTGGCGTGCCCGCTGTGCCGCCAACCGCGAGAAATTCGCTGCGCGGTATGACGCGCCGGGCAAGGACATCTATGCACCGGCGCTGCTCAAACGCCTGAGCGAAGTGGCCCCGCCGGACACCGTCATCGCCTGCGATGTGGGCCAGCACCAGATGTGGGTGGCGCAGCACTGCCGCTTCAACCATCCGCGCAATCACCTGACTTCCGGTGCACTGGGCACGATGGGCTTCGGCCTGCCAGCCGCGATGGGCGCGCAGTTCGCCTGTCCGGACCGTACCGTGGTGCTGGTCTCCGGTGATGGCAGTTTCATGATGAACGTGCAGGAGCTGGTCACTATTGCCCGCTGCCGCCTGCCTGTGAAGATCGTGTTGTTGGACAACGCATCGCTGGGCATGGTCCGCCAGTGGCAGGAGCTGTTCTTCGCCGAGCGTTACAGCGAGATCGATCTGTCCGACAACCCCGATTTCGCTGCGTTGGTCCGGGTATTTGGCATACCCGCCACCCGCATCACCCAGCGCGCCGAAGTGGAAGACGCACTGGCTGCGCTGCTGGATACACCGGGCCCTGCGTTCCTGCACGTGGCCATCGACGCCCGCGCCAACGTGTGGCCACTGGTACCGCCGAACTACGCCAATAGCACCATGCTGGACAGTAACCCCGCCCACACTACCGCTTCGCAGGAGAGTTCCAATGCAGTACCGGCTTGACCTGGTGTTGAAGCCTGCCGAAGGCGCATTGGTGCGCGTGATCGGCATGGTTGAACGCCGTGGTTTTTCACCCAGCAACATCGCCGGAAATCGCAATGCCGACGATGCCGGGCGCTGGCATGTGCAGATGGACATCAACGGCACGCGTCCGCCGGAAACCCTGCGTCACCAGTTGGAAAAGGTTTACGACTGCGAATCCGTACGCGTGGTACCGGTCGTCGTAGGTGCCGACGTATGAACAGTGACGTAGGTGTACGACGGGGGAACGGCAAGCAGGTAACCGCGAAGGGACGCTCTTCGCGCCTGTCGCCGTTCTCCCTGCAACGGAGGCATCTTCTTTGTCGCGCTGGGAAGCACGCACTGGAAGCGGGGAATGCAGATTCCCTGCAACCGTCGCCGTTCCCTGCGCGACGGAGGCGTCTTCTTCAACGTCCTGCCGTCTTCCTCCATTCCCTGCGCCCTGTTTCCTGTTCGTTGCTCCGCCGGCACTCCCGTGTCTGAGCATGGCCGCCCCATCGTATTCACCGACAGCGTTGGAGACGTCAACGTCAGCGTCGCCGATGTATTGGCCGCGCAGGCTCGCCTGCGCCGCTTCCTGCCGCCTACCCCGCTGCATTACGCCGAACGTTTTGGCACTTGGCTGAAGCTGGAAAACCTGCAGCGCACTGGTTCGTACAAGGTGCGCGGTGCATTGAATGCGATGCTGGCCGCGCTGGAACGCGGTGATGAGCGCACAGTGATCTGCGCTTCCGCCGGCAACCATGCACAAGGCGTGGCCTGGGCCTCGCACCGCCTGGGCCTGCAGGCCATCACGGTGATGCCGCATGGCGCGCCGGCGACCAAGATCGCCGGTGTGCAGCATTGGGGCGCCACCGTGCGCCAGCACGGCAACAGCTACGACGAGGCCTACGCGTTCGCACGCGAATTGGCCGATCAAAATGGCTACCGCTTTCTGTCCGCGTTCGATGATCCCGACGTGATTGCTGGCCAGGGCACGTTGGGTATTGAACTGGCACCGCATGCTCCGGACGTGGTGATCGTGCCGATTGGCGGCGGTGGTCTGGCTTCCGGTGTGGCGCTGGCATTGAAATCCCAAGGCGTGCGCATCATCGGCGCGCAGGTGGAGGGCGTCGATTCGATGGCCCGCGCCATCCGCGGCGACATCAGCGAAATCGATCCGGTGCCAACCCTGGCCGATGGCGTCAAGGTCAAGATCCCCGGCTTCATCACTCGCCGCCTGTGCGCCAGCCTGCTGGACGATATCGTCATCGTGCGTGAAGCCGAGCTGCGCGAAACGCTGGTGCGGCTGGCACTGGAAGAACACGTCATTGCTGAAGGCGCGGGCGCACTGGCCCTGGCGGCCGGCCGTCGTGTGGCAGGCAAGCGCAAATGTGCAGTGGTGTCTGGCGGCAATATCGATGCCACCGTGCTGGCCACGCTATTGTCCGAAGTGCGGCCACGCCCACCGCGTAAACCTCGACGGCGCAACGGCGAACGACTTAGAAGCCGCGCCACTTCGCCCCCGTTACGCACACTCAAATCCGAATTACCCCCCATTTCCGTTACCGCAGTCGAGGAGACCCTCTGGTGAATACTCCAACCAACCCCACCCCGCGAATTACCATCTTCGACACGACTCTGCGTGACGGCGAACAATCCCCGGGCTGCAGCATGACCCCACCGCAAAAGCTGGTGATGGCGCGCGCCCTGGCCGAGCTGGGCGTAGACGTGATCGAAACCGGTTTCCCGGCGAGTTCCCAATCCGATCGTGATGCGATGGCGATGATCGGCCGCGATATCCGCGAGCCGGTCTTGGCGGTGCTGTCACGCTGCCTGGCCGCTGACATCGAAACCTCGGTCAAGGCGCTGGAGGCTGCTGCCAAGCCGCGCCTGCACCTGTTCCTGTCCACCAGCCCGCTGCACCGTGAGCACAAGCTGCGCATGAGCAAGGAGCAGGTACTGGAGTCCGTGCACAAGCACGTGACGCTGGCGCGCGGTTATCTGGACGACGTCGAGTTCTCTGCCGAAGATGCCACCCGCACCGAACTGGACTTCCTGACCGAAGTGGCGCAGGTCGCTATCGCTGCCGGCGCGCGCACCATCAATCTGCCCGATACCGTCGGCTTCACCACACCGGATGAAATCCGCGCGATGTTCCAGCACGTCATCGGCAATGCCGCTGGCGCGGACAAGGTGATCTTCAGCACGCATTGCCATAACGACCTGGGCCTGGCCGTCGCCAATTCGCTGGCCGCCATCGAAGGCGGCGCGCGTCAGGTGGAAGGTTCGATCAACGGTATCGGTGAACGCGCTGGCAACTGCGCCCTGGAAGAAATCGCGATGGTGTTGAAGGTACGCAATGCCTTCTACAACTTCGACACCGGCTTCGACACCCAGCGCATCGTCCCCACCTCGCAGCTGCTGTCGCGTCTGGTCGGCATGCCGGTACAGCGCAACAAGGCCATCGTCGGCGCCAATGCATTCGCGCATGAATCAGGCATCCACCAGCACGGCATGCTGCGCAACCGCAACACTTACGAAATCATGCGTCCGGAAGATGTGGGCTGGGAGTCTTCGCAGATGGTGCTGGGCCGCCACAGTGGCCGCGCTGCGGTCGAGGCACGCCTGCGTGCGTTGGGTTACTGGCTGGAAGAGGAAGAGCTGAAGCTGGTATTCGAGCAGTTCAAGGCGCTGTGCGAGCAGCAGCGTGTGGTCACCGACGCCGATCTGCAGACGCTGATGCAGGGCACCTCCAGCAGCGATGGCTACCGCTTGGCTTCGATGACCATCAGTGATGTTGGCAGCCGCGCCAACGCGCTGGTTGAACTGTCTGACCCGGAAGGCAACCGCGTTGCCGAAACCGCACAGGGCGATGGCCCGGTCGATGCATTGTTCTCTGCATTGTCGGCCGCGACCGGCGTGCAGCTGACCTTGGACAGCTACCACGTGCACAGCGTCGGCATCGGCGCCGATGCACGCGGCGAAGCCAACCTGAGCGTGCGCCACGCAGGCGAGATCCTGGAAGGCACCGGCACCAGCCGTGACATCATCGAAGCCAGCGCATTGGCATGGTTGGACGTCACCAACCGCCTGTTGCGCCAGCGCGAAAGCGTACAGACCCAGGAAGCCGTCAGCGCTTGAGCGCGGCGGCACATAGGCAACGGAATAGACAATGAGCTCCGCACCCAAAACCCTGTACGACAAACTGTGGGACGCACACGTCGTCGTCCCTGAATCCGACAGCGCCCCGGCGGTGCTGTACATCGACCTGCACCTGATCCACGAAGTCACCTCGCCGCAGGCCTTCACCGAACTGCGCGAGCGCGGCATCACGCCGCGCCGCCCGGAACGCACCAAGGCGACGATGGATCACTCCACACCAACGACTCCGGCAGGCGCCGATGGCAGGTTCACCTATGCCAGCAAAGCCTCCGAAGCACAGGTGGACATGCTGGCGAAGAACTGTGCCGAGTACGGCATCGAATTGTTCGACATGGCCTCGGCCAGTCGCGGCATCGTCCATGTCATCGCACCGGAACAAGGCTTCACCCAGCCGGGCATGACCATCGTCTGCGGCGACAGCCACACCTCCACGCATGGTGCGTTCGGCTCGCTGGCATTCGGCATCGGCACCAGTGAAGTCGGCCATGTGCTGGCCACGCAGTGCCTGCTGCAGCGCAAGGCCAAAACCATGTCCATCACCGTTGAAGGTGAACTGACGCCCGGCGTCGGCGCCAAGGACGTGGTGCTGCACATCATCGGCGTGATCGGCGTCAATGGTGGCACCGGCCATGTCATCGAATATCGCGGCTCCACCATCCGCGCGATGGACATGGAACAACGCATGACCCTGTGCAACATGTCCATCGAAGCCGGTGCACGCGCGGGCATGGTTGCGCCGGATCAGGCCACGTTTGATTGGGTCGCCAAGACGCCACGCGGGCCGAAGGGTACTGATTTCGACAAGGCCGTCGCCTACTGGAAAACGCTGGTCAGCGAAGAAGGCGCGCATTTCGATGTGGACGTGCGTATCAACGCCGCCGACATCCGCCCCACCCTGACCTGGGGCACGCACCCGGGCACCGCGATTGCGGTGGATGTACCGATCCCCGCCGCCAACGATGCTGCCGCGCAGAAGGGCCTGGACTACATGAAGTTCGAGGCTGGCCATGCACTGGCCGGCACGCCGGTGGACGTGGTGTTCGTCGGCTCCTGCACCAATGGCCGCCTGAGCGACATGCGCGAAGTGGCCCAGGTGCTGCGCGGCCGTCGTGTCGCTGATCACGTGCGCATGCTGGTGGTGCCGGGTTCGGAGATCGTCAAGCGCGATGCCGAAGCCGAAGGCATCCACGAGATCGTGCGTGCGGCGGGTGCGGAATGGCGCGAGCCGGGGTGTTCAATGTGCATCGCCATGAATGGCGATCTGGTCGCACCGGGCCAACTGGCGGTGAGCACCAGCAACCGTAATTTTGAAGGTCGCCAAGGGCCGGGCTCCCGCACGCTGCTGGCCTCGCCGATGAGTGCGGCATGGGCGGCGGTGAACGGCCATGTCGCCGATCCACGTGAACTGTTTGCCAAGGAGGTGGCGTGATGGCCGGTTTCCGTGCTCTGACTTCGCGCAGCGTGGTGCTGCGCCAGACCAATATCGACACCGACCAGATCATTCCGGCGCGGTTTCTGTCCACGACCGAACGCGCGGGCCTGGGCAAGAATGCGTTCAATGATTGGCGCTGGCAGGCAGATGGTTCGCCTACCCCGGATTTCGCCTTCAATCAACCGGAGAACGAAGGCCGCGCAATCCTGCTCGCCGGTCGTAATTTCGGCTGCGGTTCCTCCCGCGAGCACGCGCCATGGGCGCTGACCGACCTGGGCCTGCGCGCCATCGTGAGCAGCGAAATCGCCGATATCTTTCGCAACAATTCGCTGAAGAACGGCCTGCTGCCGATCGTGCTGGACGAAGCCGATGTTCAGGAGCTGATGCAGAACCCAGACGACGAACTGACCGTCGATGTCGCGGCCTGCGAACTGCGCACTTCCGGCGGCAAAGCGTATGCATTCCCGCTGGATGGCTTCTCGCAGACCTGTCTGCTGGAGGGCGTGGATCAGCTCGGCTGGCTGCTGGGCCGTGCCGATGAGATCGCAGGCTACGAGGCTGACCGCGCGGCATGAGCCTTCCCGTCTCCCGTTGAGATAACGTGCCCCCAAAAGGTCGGATGAGGGTGCATCAGCGGAAGCTGCGGTAGTGAGCACAGTTCATTGCTCCATCAACTGACTACGCAGCGTTTCGCCCCACCCTCACCCCAACCCTTCTCCCGCAGGGAGAAGGGTTTCAAACAAGACAGAACAACCGGAACCACTACATGCAAGCCAACATCGTCGTACTGCCGGGTGACGGCATCGGCCCTGAAATCACCGCCGTCGCCGTGGACGTACTCAAAGCCGTCGCCAGCCGCTTCGGCCACAGCTTCACTTTCAGCGAACACGACATCGGCGGCATCGCCATCGACAACCATGGCGAGCCACTGCCCGCGGCCACGCTGGAAGCCTGCAGCAAGGCTGATGCGGTGCTGCTCGGTGCAGTCGGTGGTCCGAAGTGGTCTGATCCAAATGCCAAGGTGCGCCCGGAGCAAGGTCTGCTGGCCATCCGCAAGGCGCTGGGCCTGTTCGCCAACCTGCGCCCGGTGCGCACGCATCCGGCGGCGCTGCACGCTTCGCCTATCAAACCGGAGCTGCTCACGGACGTGGACTTCGTGGTTGTGCGCGAGCTGACCGGCGGCATCTACTTCGGCGACAAAACCCGCGACGCCGACAGTGCCAGCGACCTGTGCCGTTACACCACCGTCGAAATTGAGCGCGTGCTGCGCAGCGCGTTCCGTCTTGCCCAACAGCGCCGTGGCAAGCTCACCTCTGTGGACAAGGCCAACGTGCTGGAAACCTCGCGCCTGTGGCGTGATATCGCCACGCGCATTGGCCGCGACGAATTTCCAGACGTCGAACTGGAGCACCAGCTGGTCGATTCAATGGCCATGCACCTGATCTCCAAGCCGCGCGCCTACGATGTGATCGTCACCGAGAACATGTTCGGCGACATCCTCACCGACGAAGCCTCGATGCTGGCCGGCTCGCTGGGCCTGCTGCCATCAGCCTCGCTGGGTGAACAAGGCAAGGTCGGTATCTTCGAGCCCATCCACGGTTCGGCGCCGGACATCGCCGGCAAGGGTATCGCCAATCCGTATGCCACCATCCTCAGCGCCGCGATGTTGCTGCGCCATTCACTGGGACTGGAGGCCGAAGCAGCCACCATCGAAGCGGCGGTCAGTGCCGCGCTCGATGCCGGCCAGTTCACTGCCGATCTTGCTGCGCAGGGGCAGGCACTTTCTACACAGCAAGCCGCGCAGGCAGTACTTGCGCAACTCAGCTGATTGCAACCGAACGCGGCCTTTGGCCGCGTTTTTGTTTGTGGCGGCGCAACGCAACCGCGCCGCTTACATTTGATGGGCGGCACGTTTCCGCCGGGTGGACAAACCGTTTTACTTTTCATTCTTGGATCTGTCGCTTCAGATCCCCCTCCTGAGAGGAATGCTCTTGAACTACCGTAGCCCCGACGACTTTCTGGCCCACGTGGCCAAGCGCGACCCCCATCAATCCGAGTTCCTGCAGGCAGTGAAGGAAGTGACCCACAGCCTGTGGCCATTCCTGCAGCACAACCCGAAGTACACGCAACATGGGTTGTTGGAGCGGTTGGTCGAACCGGAGCGGGTGATTCAGTTCCGCGTGGCGTGGGCGGACGACAAGGGCCAGACTCACGTCAACCGTGCCTGGCGCGTGCAGCACAGCTCGGCCATTGGCCCATTCAAGGGCGGCATGCGTTTCCACCCGTCGGTAAACCTGTCGATCCTTAAATTCCTGGCCTTCGAACAGACCTTCAAGAACGCGCTGACCACGCTGCCCATGGGCGGCGGCAAGGGCGGCTCGGATTTCGATCCCAAGGGCAAGAGCGACGGCGAAGTGATGCGCTTCTGTCAGGCATTGATGTTGGAGCTGTACCGCCACCTTGGCCCGGACACCGATGTACCGGCCGGCGATATCGGTGTAGGTGCGCGCGAAGTCGGCTTCATGGCCGGCATGATGAAAAAGCTCAGCAACAATGCCTCCAGCGTGTTCACCGGCAAGGGCCTGGCGTTTGGTGGCAGCCTCATGCGCCCGGAAGCTACTGGCTACGGCACGGTCTATTTCGTCGAGCAGATGCTGCACCACGCACGCCGCCAGACCCATGGCGCCAAGGTGTTGGTATCCGGCTCCGGCAACGTGGCGCAGTACGCGGCGATCAAGGCCGCTGAACTCGGCGCGCGCGTGCTCACCTTCTCTGATTCGGGCGGCACGCTGTATGCGCGCGACGGCTTCGACGAGCAGGGCATTCAGGACGTAATGGTGTTGAAAAACGAGCGCCGCGGCCGTCTTTCGGAGCTGGCCGATGATCCGCGTTTCGAATTCTTGGTCGACCGTCGCCCCTGGCACATTCCCGCCGACATCGCTCTACCTTGCGCCACCCAGAACGAGCTGGATGAATCCGACGCCCGCACCCTGGTGCACAACGGCGTACAGTGCGTCGCCGAAGGCGCCAACATGCCGTCCACACTGGATGCGGTGGATGTGTTCCTGCAGGCCGGCACGCTGTATGCGCCGGGCAAGGCCAGCAATGCCGGCGGCGTAGCGACATCAGGCCTGGAGATGAGCCAGAACGCCCTGCGCCTTTCCTGGCGTCACGCCGATGTGGACGAACGCCTGCACGTGATCATGAAAGAGATCCATGCCAACTGCGTACACCATGGCGTGCGCGCCGATGGCAGCGTCAACTACGTGGATGGCGCCAACATCGCCGGCTTCGTCAAGGTGGCAGACGCAATGTTGGCGCAGGGCTTGTACTGATCGATGTATGCACGCGGGCCGGAACCATTCCGGCCTGCGTCTTCATGCGGCCGAAGCGCGTGTCATGACAGCACCCGGTTACGGCCCTCGCGCTTGGCGCGGTACAAATGCCGATCGGCGGCGGCCAACAGGGTACGTATCGTGTCCTGATCCGGCCCCAGTGCCGCCACGCCGATGCTGCCGGAAATTGCGATATCCGGGTCCACTTCCTCGACCCGCAGGCGCGCCAGACGCATGCGCAGTTCCTGCAGCAGCGTTACCGCCTGGTCCAATGACATACCGCACAACACGATCAGGAATTCTTCGCCGCCGTAACGCGATACATATTGCCCGGCGCCTACCTGCAGTTGCAGCAGACCAGCCACTTCGCGCAGCACACGGTCGCCGGCTTCGTGACCAAAGCGATCGTTGACATGTTTGAAGTGGTCGATATCCAGCAACGCCACATTCAATGACGCACCCGTCCGCACGGCTTCACTCAGCATCTGCTGCAGGTGGGCATCGCCTGCGCGCCGGTTGGGCAGCCCGGTCAGCGCGTCATGCATGGCCATGTATTCCAGGCGCTGCATCAGGTTGTCGCGCTCCATGCCAGCTTGTTCCAGTGCATGGTTCTTCTCGCGCAGTTCCTGCGTGCGTGCACCGATCTCGGTATTGAGCAAACGCTGGCGGCGGCGGTAGCTGGCAGTGCGCCAACTGATCAACAGCAGCAGCAGGCCCACCATCGTCGCGGCAGCCAGCAGCAGCACCCAGGGCCGCTGCCAATACGGTGCGGCGATGTCGAACGCGATGCTGGTTTCGCCCACCCGCTCGCGGTTGTCCCAATCCAACGGCAATGCAATGGACTGAATCCGCAGCCGGTACTTTCCGGGCTGCAGGTTGGTGTACACCGCCTCGGTGCGGCTGCCGGCGTCTACCCAATCGGCATCGAAACCCTCCATCCGGTAGCGGTAACGCATCTTGTCGGGCGCGCGGAAGCCCAGACCGGCATAGGCCACGGAAATGCGCTCCACCTCCGCAGGCAAGTCATAAGCCACCCGCACCGGTTGCGGATTGCCATCGACCTCAACGCTTTCAATCGCCATGGGCGCTTTGCGTTGACGCACATAGCCATCGGCACGCGCCGGATCAATCAGCGCCAGGCCGCCAGCCGTGGGAAACAACAGCAGGCCTTCGCGCGTCATCCAGCCCGCTGGCGACGAGGCACCATTGCCCTGGCTGCTGGGCATGCCATCGTTGTGGTCGACCACATGCACGGCCAGATGACTGCGCGCGTTGGCGGCCACCGCCACCAGATCACTGCGCTCCAGCCGGAACACGCCCTGGTTGCTGGACAACCACAGGTACCCGTTGCCGTCATCAATGATGCGGAACAACTTGTCACGCGGCAGGCCGTTGCGGTGGTCGAACACAGTGAAGTCCAACCCGCGCTTACGCAGCAGGCCGTGGTCGGTGGCTATCCACACATCGCCATTGGCATCACCAAGGAAATCGAAAACGTAGCGCGCCGGGAAATCACTGTCCGCCGACCACGCCTGCAGGCGGCCATCGGTGGCCATAGCAGCCATGCCACCGTTGCAGCCAATCCACAGCACCCCGGCCGGGTCCCGATAAAGCGACAGCACGGCTAGTCCGGGCAACCCTTCCTTTTCACCGTAATGACGCAGTTCGCCGTCGCGGTAGCGATACAGGCCGTCGCTACTGCCAATCCACAAGGTGCCATCGTCATCCACCCGCAGCGCGCGCACCAAGGGCTGCAAGGCACCGGGCAGGACGATCTGCTGACGCACACGGCCAGCGCCATCCAACCGGTAGACGCCCTGGTTGTAAGTGCCGGCCCACACGTCATTACCTCGCGCGGCCAGCGCCAGCACCGAAGCGTCACGGCCGTTGCCGGGCACCAGCCGTACAGGCGTAGCGTGTTCGCCCTGGAGCCGATTCAAGCCTTCGGAGTGCCCCAGCCACACCACGCCATCATCGGACTGGATCACCGCACGTACGTAATCCGAGCCCAGGCCGTCTGCATGGGTCAGGCCACGTGCCGCGCCCTCGTCAACCCGGAACAGCCCATCGGTACTGCCGGCCCAAACCAGACCTTCGCGGTCGATCATCAACGCCGGGCTGACCTGGCCGGGAATGGCGATGCGCTCGCTGCGGCCGTCGACATACCGTTCCAGGCGCCCCGCTGAAAGACTCATCCACAGCGCGCCGTTGGCATCACGGCGCACGGAGTCCACGCGCTCGCCCGCCAGCAGATGCTCCTGCCGGCCGTCGCCGTGCAGCCAATGGATGCCATCGTCTGCTGCCACGATCCAGCCACCGCGGCTGTCGTCAACCAGATCACGCACCACCCAGCCGGCCGTCGCCTTCCAAGGCGCCAGCTGGCCTTTCCAGACGCGATGGACTCCGTGCTCGGTTGCCACCAGCAAAGCGCCGTCGCGATCGCTGCTCAGCGCGGTGATCGGCACCCTCGGCAGCCCCATTTCAGCACCGGCATCGAGCAGCTGGCCGGATGTCATCAGCCGCAACAACCGCTCCGCCGAGGCTATCCACAGCGCGCCGGAGGAATCACGCAGCATCGCGCTGACCGGCAGGTGGCGGGTGGCCTCCCCACCCACGGCTTCCCAGCGGCCGCGGTGATAGCGGTAGATACCGTCGGACATGGTGCCAAACAGCATGGCGCCATCGGCCTCGGCCAGGATGCTTTGCACCCCGGACAACTCGACGCCGGGTGTGTTCTGGCGGTCAAACACGGTGAAGCTGCGGCCGTTGAAACGCACCGCGCCTTCCCAGGTGCCCAGCCAGATGAAGCCGTCACTGCCCTGCGCCACCGACTGCACCAGGTTGTGCGGCAGACCCTGTTCCATACCCCAGCCAACCACGGTGTGGCGGGTTGCAGCCACAGTCGACCCAGCGCCGACGATCAGCAGCAACAGGAGGCAATAGCGCAGCGTCCGCGCCAACCAGGCGGCACGGGAACGACGAGCACAGTCATCGGATGGACTACGGGACAAACCTGCCTCCCCAGGCGTGGCCGGCCTCAGCCGGCCGGCTGTCCCAATTTAGCATCCAGCCGTGAGATTCACCCCTCCCCAGGGGTGAATCAGGCCAGCACCGGCCTCAGTGGGTGGCTTCGTCCGGGCGCACCCGGAACCACGCCGCGTACAGCGCCGGCAGAAACACCAGGGTCAATACGGTGCCCACGATCAAGCCACCCATGATCGAGATCGCCATCGAGCCGTAAAACGCACTGCGCGACAGCGGAATCATCGCCAGCACCGCCGCCAATGCCGTCAGCACAATCGGCCGGAAGCGGCGCACGGTTGCGTCGATGATGGCGTGCCAGCGGTCGTGCCCGGCGTCGATGTCCTGCTGGATCTGGTCGATCAGGATCACCGAGTTACGCATGATCATGCCCGCCAGCGCGATGGTGCCCAGCATCGCCACGAAACCGAATGGCACGCGGAAGATCAGCAGGAACAAGGTGGCGCCAATGATGCCCAGCGGTGCAGTGACAAACACCATCGCCGCCCGGGAGAAGCTGCGCAACTGCAACATCAGCAAGGTCGCCACTACCACCAGGAACAACGGCATGCCGGCCTTGATCGAGTTCTGGCCACGTGCCGAATCCTCGACCGTGCCACCGGTTTCCAACAGGTAACCGTCCGGCAGCTGCGCGCGGATGTCTTCCAGCGTCGGCAGAATCTGCTCGACCACACCCACTGGCAGCATGCTGTCACCGATATCGGCACGCACGGTGACGGTCGGCAAGCGGTCGCGGTGCCAGATGATGCCGTCCTCGAACACATGCTCCAGGCGAGCCACCTGCGACAACGACACCGGCTTGCCGCTTTCGGTCGGAATGGCCAGGCTGCCCAGCATGTCCAAACGCGCGCGCTCATCATCCGGGCCACGCAGCAGCATGCCGATCTGGCGGTTGCCTTCGCGGTAGGTGCTGACGCTGGTGCCCGACAGCGAGCTGCTCAGGAACTGTGCCAACTGCGCGCTGCTCACCCCCAGTGCCCGTGCGCGGTCCTGGTCGACGACCAGACGCACCACCTTGCTCGGCTCGTTCCAGTTGAGGTTGACGTTGGTGGTGTGCGGGTTCTCGCGCACCTTGTCCGCCACCTGCTGGGCAAGCGCCTGTACGCGTTCGATATGTTCACCGGACACCCGGAACTGCACCGGATAGCCAACCGGTGGGCCGTTCTCAAGACGCGTCACACGCAGCTGCACATCGTTGAACTTCGGCACTACTTCTTTCAACAACCACTCCCGCACTTCCTCGCGCGAATGGATGTCGTCGGCCAGCACCACGTACTGGGCGAAATTGGTGGCCGGCAGCTGCTGATCCAGCGGCAGATAGAAACGCGGCGAGCCATTGCCCACATAACCGACATAGTTGGCGACGCCCTTGCGCTGTTTGAGCAGCGACTCGAACTTCAGCGCCTGCGCCTGGGTGGCGGTCAAGGACGCGCCTTCGGCCAGTTCGATATCCACCATCAGCTCGGGGCGGGTCGAATCCGGGAAGAACTGCTGCGGCACGAAACGGAACATCACCAGCGAGAACACGAACAAGCCGATGGTGGCGAAAATCACCAGCCAGCGGCGCCGCAGACAGGCGTCAAGGAAGCGCCGGAAGCGCTGGTAGAACGCACTCTTGTACGGGTCGTGGTCGTGCGACAGCTCTTTGGGCCGGACCATGTTCGCCAGCGCCGGGTTGCGGTCAGCCCAACGCACGCGCAAGGCATACCAGCGCGCGGCAAGACTGCCGGGCTTGGGTGGCTGCGGGTTGTGCAGGTCCGGCAGCATCTTGTCGCCCAGGTAGGGAATGAACAGCACTGCCGCAATCCACGACACCACCAATGCAATCGTCACCACCTGGAACAGCGAGCGGGTGTACTCGCCGGTGCTCGATGCCGCAGTGGCAATCGGCAGGAAACCGGCCGCGGTGATCAGCGTGCCGGTCAGCATCGGAAACGCGGTTGACTCCCAGGCAAAGCTGGCCGCTCGCAATCGGTCGTAACCCTGCTCCATCTTGGTGGCCATCATTTCGACCGCGATGATCGCGTCATCCACCAGCAGGCCCAGCGCCAACACCAGCGCACCGAGTGAAATCTTGTGCAGGCCGATGTCGAACAGGTGCATGACGAAGAACGTCATCGCCAGCACCAGCGGGATAGACACCGCCACCACCAGACCAGTGCGCAGGCCCAGCGAGAAGAAGCTCACCAGCAGTACGATCACCACCGCCTCGGTGAGCACCTTGATGAACTCGCCCACCGAATCCTTCACCGCATGCGGCTGGTCGGACACCTTGCGTAGTTCCATGCCGATCGGCAGCGTCTTCTGCAGCTGGGCGAACCGCTCATCCAGGGTCTTGCCCAGCTTGAGGATGTCGCCGCCGTTCTTCATCGCCACCGCGATGCCGATGGCGTCCTCGCCCATGAAACGCATTTTGGCCGAAGCCGGGTCGGCAAAGCCGCGCTTGACCTCGGCGATGTCGCCCAGGCGCACGGTGCGGTCACCCGCGCGGATCGGGAAATCGCGGATCTCCTGCACCGATTTGAACTGGCCTGTGATGCGCAGTTGCACACGATCCGTGGGCGTCTCGAACCAGCTGGCTGGGGCCATCGCATTCTGCTGCGACAACGCCTGCTGCACCTGCTGCATCGATACACCCAGCGTGGCCAGCTTGGTGTTGGACAACTCAATCCAGACCTTCTCGTCCTGCAGGCCGAGCAGGTCCACCTTGCCCACGTCGTCCACCCGCTGCAGTTCCAGCTGGATACGGTCGGCGTAATCGCGCATCAGCGCATAGTCGAATCCCTTACCGGTCAGCGCGTAGATGTTGCCGAACGTATCGCCGAACTCGTCATTGAAGAATGGGCCGATCACCTCGGCCGGCAGTTGCGAGTGGATATCGCCTACCTTCTTGCGCACCTGGTAGAACAGCTCCGGCACGTCCTTGGAGCGCATCGAATCGCGCGCCATGAAGATCACCTGCGATTCGCCCGGCCGCGAGTACGACTGGATGAACTCGAACTCGCCGGTGTTCATCAGCGCCTTTTCAATCGGCTCGGTAACCTGCTTGGACACCTGCTCGGCGGTCGCACCGGGCCACATCGTCTGCACCACCATCGCCTTGAAGGTGAACGGCGGATCTTCCGACTGCCCCAGGTGCTTGTACGACCACGCACCAATGACCGCCATCGCGATCATCATGAACAACACTAGGGGGCGATTGCTCAACGCCCATTCGGAGAGATTGAAGCGGCGCACGCCTCACTCCCCTTTTTTGGCGGCCGGAGCCGACGTCAGTACCGGGCGGTTGTTGCGATCCACCGCAGTCACCGGCTGGCCTTCGCGCAGCAGATGACCACCGGCCGCGACGACCCACTCATCCCCCTTCAGACCCTGCAGCACCGGCACTTGCTCGGGGCCATACGTACCCAGCGTCACCGCCCGTGCCTGCAAGGTGCCATTGGCGGGGTTCACCACCCAGACGCTGGCCTGTTGCCCCGACTTGCCCGGCTGTACCGCCGCCAGCGGCACCCGCAGCGCACCGTCCTTGCCGTGGCTGATGAAAACGCGCGCACTCTGGCCCAGCTCTACTTCATTCAGCGCTTCCGCTCCCAGACTCACCCGCGCCGCGTAGGTGCGGGTCTGCGGATCGGCCGCAGCGGCGATTTCACGGATGCTGCCCGGCAAGTACTTGCCCGGTTGGTTCCACAATTCCACCTGGACCGCCTGGCCTACGCTGAAATCGCGGATCGCGCTTTCCGGCAGGGCGATGGCGACTTCGCGTGCGCCATCAGCGGCCAACGTATAGATAGTCTGGCCGGCAGCGACTACCTGCCCGGCTTCGGCCTCCCGACTGGCGATCATGCCGGCCTCCGGCGCGTGCAACTGCGCGTAACCGGCCTGGTTGCGGCTGACATCCAGATTGGCGCGCGCGGCATCTGCCTGGCCCTGCGCTGCTTTCAATGCCGCCGTCTGCGCATCCAATGCCGAACGACTGACCAGTTGCTGCTCAGCCAGTGCCGCATAACGCTTGTGTTCGTCGCGGGCCCGCACCAGATCAGCCTCGGCCGCTGCGTATTGCGCCTGCGCCGCGCGCGCCTGCAACGCGTAATCAGCGACGTCCAGCACAGCCAGCAGCTGGCCCTTGCTCACCCGTTGCCCGGCGTCCACTTCACGGCGCAACAAATTGCCGCCGACGCGGAACGACAGAGCCGCCTCCTCGCGTGCGCGCACTTCACCCGGATATGCCGCCACCGCCATGCCACCACTGCCATCGGGGTGAACCACAAACACGGGGAGCGCCGGTGCCGGCGCGGTTTCGGGTTTGCCACAAGCGGCAAGCAAAGCCAACAAGAGGCCACTGCCAATCCATCGAAGGTTGTTCATGAGTAGGGTCGCGAACGCAAGGGGAAGGAGGCGTCGAGCTGTCGGCGCCATTACTGAACGACGCGGTATAGTATAAATATCGAACCAGCTGGTCTAGTATTGAACGATGTCTTCGAAAACACCCTCCCATGACGCCGTGAAACCGGCGGTACGCAGTTCTGGTCCGGGCCGCCCGAAAGACCTGAGCAAGCGCGCGGCCATCTTGGACGCGGCCAAGGAGATGTTCGTCGAACAGGGTTTCAATGGCGTGAGCATGGACGGTATCGCTGCCAGTGCCGGTGTGTCCAAACTTACCGTCTACAGCCACTTTGGCGACAAGGAAGCTCTCTTTACCGAGGCGATCCAAGCCAAATGCGTGGAGATGATGCCCGACGAGTTGTTCGTCACCGACAGCGAAGGCCCGCTGCGTGACCAGTTGCTGGGCATCGGCCATGCGTTCTTCGCACTGATCAGCAGCGACGCTGCCATTGCCACCCAGCGCATGATGATGACCCCGGACACCGACGACCGCATCCGCCAGATGTTCTGGCAGGCCGGCCCGGCGCGTACCGAGACTGCCCTGTCCGACTTCCTCGGCGCCCGCGTGGCCCGCGGTGAGCTGGTCATTGACGACCCCCATCTGGCTGCGCGCCAGTTCTTCTGCCTGATAAAGGGCGAAGTGCACACGCACATGATGTGCGGGCTGTGTGCCGCGCCGGGACAACTCGATGCGGCCGCTCACATCACCGCCAGCGTCGATTTCTTCCTGCGGGCCTATGAACCCCGCTGAGGCCCGGCCCACCAAACTGAATGGACTGGTGGTCCCGATGACTTCCGGCACTGCGGCCCCCGACACCGCACAGCGATGCTTGCCCGCACCTGCCGCGTACTAACCGCTAAAATGGCCAGCCCACTGCGCTGGAATGATGAGCTTCCCATGACGATCAATTACTCCCACGTCCGCGAAATGATGGTTGAACAGCAGATCCGTCCCTGGGAGGTGCTGGATATCCGCGTGCTGGACGTGCTGGCCCGACTGCCGCGTGAAGCCTTTGTCGCCGAGTCCCACCGTGCGCTGGCTTACACCGATGTCGAGCTGCCGCTGGGGCATGGTCAAAAAATGATGAAGCCGGTCGTTGAAGGCCGCACCCTGCAGGCGCTGGACCTGCAGCCCGGTGATGAAGTGCTGGAAATCGGCACGGGCAGCGGCTACATCAGCGCCTGCCTGGGCCAGTTGGCCCGCGAAGTGCTCAGCCTTGAAATCCATCCGGAGCTTGCCGAGCGCGCGCGCCAGAACCTGGACGCCGCCAAGCTGGGCAGCAACGTCCGCATTGAGGTGGCTGATGCGCTGAACTGGCAGACTCAGCGTCAATTCG
Organism: Stenotrophomonas sp. Iso1; assembly: GCF_027497995.1. Lineage (GTDB taxonomy): Bacteria > Pseudomonadota > Gammaproteobacteria > Xanthomonadales > Xanthomonadaceae > Stenotrophomonas. The sequence goes on from NZ_JAODBT010000003.1 coordinate 246,463, forward strand.
ACGCCATCTGCATCACCGGTGCGGTAGAAACCGTACCAAGCCAGTTCCTGAAGCTGCTGCGTCCGGGCGGTCGCCTGTTCGTCATCCAGGGCAAGTCCCCGGTGATGGAAGGGTTGCTGGTCAGCGCCGACGGCAGCAGCACGTCGTTGTTTGAAACCGATATCGACTACCTGCAGGGCGCCGCCCCCGCACCGCAATTCCAACTCTAAAAACGTCCAAGGAAGCCGCAATGATCCGCCGATCCCTCACCCTTGCGCTGGCAATCGCACTGGCCCCGCTGACGACTCACGCCGCCGACCTGCTGCAGGTCTACGAAATGGCCCGCAATGGTGACCCGCAGCTGTCCGCAGCCGAGTCCAACCGGCTCTACACCAAAGAAGGCCAGGTGCAGGCGCGTGCAGCGCTGCTCCCGCAGGTCAATGGTGAGGCATCGCTGGATCGCTCCCGCGTAAAGGCTGACGGCGTCAGTGGCAGCACTACCAGCAAGACCCGCAATTACGGCATCAACGGCAGCCAGACCCTGTTCAACTGGGGCCAGTTCGCCACCTTGCGTGCGCAGCGCGACATCAGCCAGGCCGCCGACTTCACGCTGGATTCGGCCAACGATGATCTGGTTGTGCGCACCGCCACCACCTACTTCAACGTGCTGGTGTCGATCGAATCGCTGACCGCTGCCGAGACCAACGAAGCGGCGGCCAAGAAGCAGTTCGACTACGCCGACAAGCGCTTGGAAGTGGGCCTGGCCCCGATCACCGACGTGCACGAAGCCCGCGCCCAGTACGACCAGGCGCGCGCCAACACCATCCTGGCCCGCAACGCGCTGGAAGATGCCTATCAGGCACTGACCGAACTGACCGGCCAGCCGGTGCGCGACGTGCGCGGCCTGCCCACCGATTTCCGCCCGGAACTGCCCGCCAACCGTGGCAACGTTGACCAGCTGGTCACCGACGCGATCTCGCGCAATCCGTCGCTGAAGTCGCAGGAACTGCAGGTCAGCGCCGCTGAATCCAACGTTTCCGCGGCCCGTGGCGCGCACTATCCGACCCTGTCACTGGGCGGTAGCTGGGGCAAGAACGCCAAGTGGGGCGACAGCGTCGGCGGCAGTTCGCTGACACCGGACACCACCAGCAATTCGATCGGCCTGACCTTGAACGTGCCGATCTTCGCGGGCGGCGCCACCCAGTCGCGCGTGCGTCAGGCACTGGCCCAGCGTGATATCCAGCAGGACACCTTCGAGCAGCAGAAGCGCGCCCTGGACCGCAACACCCGCAATGCCTACCAGGCCCTGGTAGCCGGCATCAGCGAAGTGGAAGCGCGTCGTCTGGCGGTGGTCTCGGCACAGAGCGCGTACGACGCGTCGCAGGTGGGCCTGGAAGTCGGTACCCGTACCGTGCTGGACGTGGTGCAGAACCAGCGCACCTTGTTCCAGGCACAACTGGATTACGCTCAGTCGCGCTACAACTTCCTGCTGGCCCGTCTGCAGTTGAGCCAGGCCATCGGCGATCTGGAAATCGCCGAGGTGCAGGACATCAACCGCCTGCTGACCCAGGACGCCAGCGCCAAGCTGCAGTCGTCCAGCGCACAGTAAGCAGTTGCTGCAACAAACGAAAAGAGCGGGCTTCGGCCCGCTCTTTTTTTGTTTCCGGACATAGCACCGGAATGGGCCCGGCAAACCGCAGTAAAAACATAAGTACCGAGCAACGCTCGGCACTGGCCTCCGCCTAAGCCTGCGCGCTGCGCGGCTATGCGTTTACACAGGCGGCGGCAACTTCGGTGCGATCAGCTCCAACGTGCGATGCAATGCGCCACGTCCATTGGCCACCAACGCGCGCCCGGCCTGCACCATGCGCTCGCGCTCAGCCACGTCCTCAAGCAGTTCCGTCACCGCTGCCCCGACAGCGGCTGCGTCGGCACAGATGCGCAATGCGCCGGCCTCATCCATCCGCCGCGAGATCTCTGCGAAGTTGTGCAGATGCGGGCCGGTCACTGTCGCGGTCCCCATGGCTGCCGGTTCCAGAAGATTGTGCCCGCCAATGGCCTGCAGGCTGCCGCCAACGAAGGCAACCTGTGCACAGGCAAAGAACGCCATCAGCTCGCCCAGGGTATCCACGACAAACACCTGGCTGTCGGCATCGGGCCATTGCTGCGCGCGGCGCGTGGCGACCCGCCAACCCCGATCGCGCACCAGCGCCTCCACCCGGCCGAAGCGCTCCGGATGACGCGGCGCCCACAACAGCAATGCATCGGGATGGTGTTTCAGCAGCTGCGCGTGGATATCTACCACCGCCTGCTCCTCGCCTTCGTGGGTGCTGGCGGCGATCCAGACCGGGCGACCCACCGGTACATGCTGACGAAAGGCGTCCAGCATCGCCGTCGGATCCGGCGGGCGAATATCGAATTTCAAGTTACCCAGCGCACGCACCTGCTCCGGCCGGGCACCCAGTTCAATGAAACGCTGGGCGTCGTCCTGCGACTGCGCGGCCACGCAGGTCACTGTGCGCAGCGCCCGCCCGACCAGCGCCTTCAGCAAGCGATAGCCCTTCAGCGAACGCGCCGATAGCCGTGCGTTGAGGATGTAGACCGGGATGTCGCGGTCACGGCAACCAAACAGCATGTTCGGCCACAACTCCGTTTCCAGAATCAGCGCAAGACTGGGCCGGAAGTGACACAGAAACCGGGTAACGCTACCCGGCACGTCATACGGCAGATAGACGTGATCCACCGCATCGCCCCACAGCGTGCGCACACGCTGCGAGCCGGTAGGAGTGATGGTGGTGATGATCCAGCGGATATCCGGTCGCAGCTCACGCAGTGCATTGACCACTGGCGCGGCAGCATTCACCTCGCCCACTGATACCGCATGCAGCCAGACCCGCGGCTGCCCGCCGCTCTCAGGGTAAGACGCATAGCGCTCATCCCAGCGCTTGAAGTACTCGCGCACACGAAAACCGCGCCACACCAAGTGGTAAACGGTGATCGGCAACAACAGATACAGCACGGCCGAATAGAGGCCACGCAGCAGAAGTTCGACGGGATCCTTACGCATCGGCGAAGGATACGGGAGAACGCCGGAAGTGAGTGAAAGCAGGCAGGGTAGTGAGTGAAGCGCGGTGCGTAATGCGTAAAGACAACCGCAACCGCCGAAGCCTGGCCGCAGCTGAGCCCTCCCCCTTTGCGCGCCACAGGAGTACGGGCAACGTAGTTTTGGCCCTTACTCACGCCTCTCAACTTACGCCTGCCTCCCGTCCCCGTGGCTTAGAATCGACACATGTCCGATTCACCCTCTACCGCCACCCGCCCTTCCCTCCTGCAGCCACGGCATTGGCCGACCTTCGCCTTGCTGGGCGTTGCCATGCTGGCCGCACGCCTGCCTTGGACCTTGCAGCGCGCGCTCGGTCGGGGCGTCGGCTGGTTGGCGTTGCATCTGGCGAGCAGCCGGCGTCATGCGACCGAAGTGAATCTCAAACTGTGCTTCCCCGAAAAGGACGAGGCATGGCGTCAGCGTCTATTGCGGGACAGCTTTGATGCGTTGGGCGTGGGGATCTTCGAATTCGCCCGTGCCTGGTGGGGCAGCATCGATGCCATCCGCCCGCAGGTTCAGATCGAAGGGCTGGAACAACTCAAGGCATTGCAGGCCGAAGGCCGTGGCGTGCTGCTGATCTCCGGCCATTTCATGACGCTGGAAATGTGTGGCCGCCTGCTGTGCGACCACGTACCGCTTGCCGGCATGTACCGCAAATACCGCAACCCGGTGATGGAGTGGGCGGTGAAGAGTGGCCGTCTACGCTATGCCAGTGCGATGTATGCCAATGAAGACATCCGCGCGACGGTGCGTCACCTGAAGAAAGGCGGCCTGCTCTGGTATGCGCCGGACCAGGACATGCGCGGCAAGGACTCGGTATTCGTACCGTTCTTCGGCATGCCGGCATCGACCATCACCGCCACCCACCAGTTCGCACGCATGACCGGCTGCGCCGTGGTGCCCTTTTTCCATCGCCGTGTCGGCAGCAGCTACGTGCTGAAGATCGCACCACCGCTTCCGGACTTCCCTTCCGACGATGTTGTGGCCGACACCGCGCAGGTGAATGCCGCCATCGAAGAGATGGTGCGTGAAGCTCCCGCTCAGTATCTGTGGATCCACCGTCGCTTCAAACGCCAACCTGAAGGCCTCAGCGACTTCTACTCACAGCGAAAATGAGCTGAGAGGCAGCAGTCCGCGCTCCTCACGCTTGGCTTGTCCGCCTCTGCTCTTGCGCCAGCAGCGCGCCAGCAAACAGCGCAGCCAACAACACCGTTACTCCACCCCAGAACGTTGAATAAAACGCCAGATGCGTGTTCAACGGAAACACGGTGGCAGCCAGCGCCAATGCTGCCGGACGGGCGCGGTCGCGTGCCTCGGCACACGCATAGCGCCAAGCGCGCATCGCCATCGCGGCACCGGCCAACCACAGCAACAAGCCCAGCAGTCCGGTTTCGGCGAGGATTTCCAGCACAATCTGATGCGCGTGCAAGGCCGGAGTTGCGCCCCACACAGCGGTGCGCTCCGGCATCGGATCGCAGCCGGAATACGCCCGGCGGAAATCACGCACGCCCACGCCGTTGATTGGATGCTCGCGCACCATGCACAACGCTGCGCCCCATATCTGGCTGCGCCCGGACAGGGCTTCGTTGACACCCTTGGCATCGCCGCTGAGCGCCATCGCCGTGCGTGAGAAGCGCTCGCGCACCTGCGACGAGCCCATGCCCAGTGCCGCTAAACCGACCACGCCAGCCAACAGCACCAGCGTCATCCACTTCGCCCCCAGCAGTCGCCAGCCCGAGAACAACACGATCAACGCATAGGTGATCCACGACGCGCGCGAGCCAGCAAGCACCAGGACCACGCCAACCAGCACTGCCGCCAACAGCCAGCCCCATCGCCCCCAACGGGCGCCCGCGAAGAACAGCAGGAACGGCGACATCGTCGCCAGCACCTGGCCGAACTTGAGGTTGCATGGCCCGAACACGCCAGATAGCCGATCTGCTGCCGCAATCTCTTCCGCGCTGCAGAGGCCATGTCCATTGACCAGCCATTTGAGCTGGTCCATCGACCAGAACAACGGGCTGCTACCGAGCAGCACCTGTGCCAATGCATCCAGCGTCCATACGCCGGTGATCACGGCCAATCCAGTGAAAGTGGTGCGCCGCCGCTGCGGGGTCGCTACGGCAATGGCCACCAGCCACATGAAAGGCAGGTAGCGCAGCGCGGCTGCTACCTTTGTCCAACTTTTGCCAGGGTCGGCCGCATCCACGGCCGACACCGCCTGCGGTAGCCAGTAGGCCATGAACAGCACGCCGGTCAACGCCCACGCCGGGATGCTCAGCAATGGCCGGATGCCCCCTTTGACATGCAACTGCAGCAGACGCACCACGGTGAATAGTGCGCCCGACGTCAACACCGCCTCGGCAATGCCCGGCGCCGGCCATAGCGCGACAAAGGCGATTACCCACGCTGCCGCCCAACGCCCCGGAAGACGTTGCACCGCCATGCTTTCCGTCAGCTCAACCGATGAGTTCGCCATAGACATCCAGTGTGGCGCGTTGCATTGCCTGCAAAGTGAAGGGAATGCGTGCCGGCAATGCTGGCGGATGCCGCAGCAGCGTCAATGCCGTTTGGGCCAGAGCGACCTCATCCCCTACCGCCACTGCCCCGGTAGGTTGCAACTGCGTCAGCAACTCGCCGACACCGCCGTGGTTCCAGCCCAGCACGGGGCGCCCCACGGAAAGGGCTTCGACCACTGTGCGACCGAACGCCTCTGGCTTATCTGAAACCTGCAGCACCAGATCGCTGGCGGCGTAGGCCTGGGCGATTCGACTGGTCGGCTCGGTCAATGCCACGTGGTCGCCGACGCCGAGGCGCTGCGCCAATTGTTCCAGTTCGCGTATGTAGGCTTCACGCCCCGGCTCACGGGCACCCGGCATCCACAGCACTGCGTTGCTCTCACCGTGTTGATGCAATGAAGCCAGCAGCTGAATGGCGTGTGCGTGCCCCTTCAGGCGCGTGCCGCGCCCGGGCAGCAGCAGCAAAGGGCCATCGCCGGCCAGTTGCCGGTGGTGCTTGGCCACTTCCAGACGCGGGCGACGATCAGTGCGCGCCACACGCGGAAACTGGGCCACATCGACGCCGCGCGGTATCACCCGCAGTTTGTCTGGATCGGTCGCCGGGTAGTTGGCGAGCAGATAACCACGCACGGTCTGCGATACGCAGATCACCCGCTCGCCACTGACCATGATGCCGCTGTAACGGCCCGGTGAATTCAGGCCATGCATGGTTGTCAGCCAACGCGGCCGGCTGGCCGCAGGCATACCCCTGAGCGCATACCAACCCAGCCAGGCGGGCAAACGCGAGCGCGCATGCACGATGTCCGCGTCGATTTCGGTAAATAAGCGCCGCAGCGACGCCACATGCCGCAACGTCAGTAGCGATTTGCGGCCAATATCAAGCGTGAGGTGCTCTGCGCCACTGTCCAGCAATGGCTGTACCAAACGCCCGCCTGCGGAGACCACGATGGCGCGATGGCCTGCAGCCACCAGCGCACGGGCAACCTCCAAGGTTGAGCGTTCGACACCGCCGGAGTGCAGCGCCGGCAGCAACTGCACCACAGTCAGACGGCGCATCGATCCGTGTCAGTCAACCAGCACGAACACGGAGCCGCAATATGGGCACGCAGCCTCGCCATTGGGCTCGTTCTCGATAGGCAGATAAACGCGCGGGTGCGAGTTCCACAGCGCCATTTCCGGCGTCGGGCAGCTCAACGGCAGGTCGGCGCGGTGGACGTTGTAGCGCTTCTCGGCGTTGGCCGGTGCGGTGGCGGTATGGCTCATGGCGTCATTCACGGAAAAACCAGGACGCGCAATTCTAGCAGTGGCGAGCGGGTGCGGACCGTTTGGCGGACCTGGCGCCGGGCACTCAAGCCGACGCCCGCCGTCACAGTTGCCTGTTTCACGCCGGCAGCGGTGCCCCCACCGGTTCAGCCTCGGCCGCCGCATCGATGGATTCGGCCTGAGGGCGCAGTTCTTCCACGATCCGGCCCTGTTCCATCACCAGCACCCGGTCAGCGCTGGCAATGGTCTCCGGGCGATGGGCGATGATCACCCGGGTCAGCCGCAGGCTACGCACGGCATCGTTGACCAGCCGCTCGCTCATCACGTCCAGATGGCTGGTTGCCTCATCCAGGAACAACAGCTTTGGCTGCCGGTACAAAGCGCGCGCCAGGATGACCCGCTGCTTCTGCCCGCCCGAAAGCGAACTGCCCATGTCACCGATCAAACCGTGGTAGCCCATCGGCATCGCCATGATGTCCTCGTGCACCGCCGACAAGCGCGCGGCAACCTCAACCCGGGCCAGGTCGAAGTCCGGATCGAAGAAGCCGATGTTGTCGGCAATGCTGCCGGCGAACAGCTGGTCGTCCTGCATCACCGCACCAACGATGGCCCGCACATTACGCGCACCCAATCGGTGCAGCTCATGGCCGCCGATGCGAATACTGCCGGTGGTCGGCCGCAACAGGCCCAGCAGCAGTTTGACCAGCGTGGTCTTGCCGCAACCCGAAGCACCGACAACCGCCACCGATTCACCGGGTGTGATGCTGAAACTGCAATCCTTCAGCACCCACGGCTCACCATCCGCGTAACGGAAGCAAAGGTTCTCAACCTCAATACGAGCATCCTCCGGTGGCAGGCCTTCGATACTGCCAGCCGCATCCTCCGGCGCCGTCAGCACGATGTCGGCAAGTCGCTCGCCATGCAGCCGAAGCATGCGGAACTCCAGCCATTTGTCGATCAATGCGCTCATGCGCCCGGCGAACTGATCCTTGTAGGCTAGGTAGGCAATCAACATGCCCACCGAAAACACGTTGTCCAATGCCAACAACGCGCCGATCCAGATCACCGCAACGCGCTCCATGCCGAACAGCAATTGACTTGCCCCATTGAAACCCAGGCCCAAATGCGCCAACCGCACGTCGCGATTGACCGTGTCCACCATCAAGTTGTCATAGGTACTGCGGCGGCGTGATTCCTCACCCGCTACTTTCAGGCTCTGCATGCCGCGCAGCGATTCCAGCAGATGCGTCTGTTGCTTCGCCGCCGTCACCAACTGCTGCTCGGTGCCATCACGCAAGGGGCGCCACGCCAACGCACGGATGCCGGTGTACAGCAGCACGGCCAGCACTGTCACCAATGCCAGTTTCCAGCTGTAGACCAGCATCAACGTCAGCGTCACCACCGCCATCAAGCCGTCGATCAACGCTTCGACAAAGCTGGTGGTCAAGGTCCGTTGGATGGCCTGCACCGACGATAGACGCGAAGTGATGTCGCCGAGGTTGCGCTTTTCGAAGAAGTCCAGCGGCAACCTGAGCAGGTGCGCGAACACGTTGCCCGTCCACTGCAAACCCAACCGCGAAGACAGATGCACCACGGCAATGCCACGCAGCACACCGATGCCGACCTGGAGCAACAGCGCCAAGCCAAACCCCAGCCCGAGCACGGTCAGCAGATCGCGGTCAGCTGATACCAGCACCTGATCGACCACCCACTGCATCAGGAACGGCGCCAGCACCACAAACACCTGCAACGCCAGCGACAACGCGACAATCTGCCCAAGCGCCTGCCATAAGCCGCGAACCGGCCCAGTCAGCTGCCGAACGGTCACCGAGGGGCTGGTCTTGCGCGGCGTGAAATCCGCCGTTGGCGACAGCTCCAGCGCCACGCCAGTGAAGTGATCGGACACCTCGGTCAGCGACAGCTTCCGCTCACCAACGGCCGGATCCAGCACCACCGCCTTCGACTTGCTGACTTTCTTCAACACAACAAAGTGGTTTAGATCCCAATGCAGAACGCACGGCAGTTTCAGTTTCCCCAGATCCTCCATGTCCAGCCGCAACGGCCGCGTTGAGAACCCAAGCTCCTGCGCGATGCCAATCAAATGACTGAGCTTTGCGCCCTTCAGTGACAGCGAAAAGCGCCGCCGCAGCTCTGGCAAACCAATGTGCAGCCCATGTGCGTCGGCCACCATCGCCAGTGAAGCCAGGCCGCATTCGGCCGCCTCGGATTGAATAATCGTCTTCATGACAAGAGGCGACCAAAGGCCGCCCCTGTTTCTCCCTTACTTGAAGTCACCGGCCACGAACACGCTCAGCTGTTCGGGCTTGAGGTGCTTGCGGATGGCCGCGTTGACCTGCTCCACCGTCAGCGCGCGATAAGCGGCATCCCGCGCGCTTTCGAACTGCATGTTGCGACCGTAGTACAACTGGTTCCCGAGCAGCCCCGCCACCGCACTGTCATTGGCCCGTGACTGCTCACGTGCGACCAGCCGCGCTGAAACCGTATCGCGCAGCTCCTGCTCGGTAACACCATCGGCCAGCAGACGCGTCAGTTCTTCACGCACTGCGGTTTCGACTTTGCCCGCATTCTCTGGTGCTGCAATCGCCTGGATGCTCAGGCTGCCGCTGTCATCACGGCCGGTACGGCTTTCATCGGCTTGCAGGCCAGCGCCAACGCTGTAGCTCAAACCATCCTTCTGTCGAATCCTGCTCGCCAGACGCGCTTTGAGCGGATCACCGCCCAGTATCCCTACTGCAATACTCAGTGCCGGGAAATCAGCATCGGCCACATTGAGCGACAGATTCTGTCGTGCCAGCACCACCGCGTTGGGCTTGTCAGGCGTCGCGAAGCTTTCCCGATGTGCCGCACGTTCGCGGTACTGGGTGGCGATCGGTGCGTAAGCGGCCGGTGATTTCCAATCCACGAACAAGGTCTGCAACTGCGTCTTGAGTGCAACCGGGTCGAAGTCACCGACAACCACGATCTCGCCATCTGCGGTCCCGTAGAAATCACGATGGAAGGTGCGAAGATCCTCGATGCTCAGCGCCTGCATCTTCGCCAGCGATTCGTCGAACGAATCCACATGCAACGGATGCCCCTTCGGCCAGGGATCGAAGTATTGCGCCATGGCCATCGACGCTAACGCGTTCGGCTCCTTGCGTTGAAAGTCCACACCGGTCGCCGCCTGCAGGCGCAGCTGTTCAAACTGGTCCTGCGGGAAGGCGGGATTGCGCAGGACATCGGTCGCCAATGCCAAGGCGTCAGCCAGCGTATCGCGCTTGCCATCCAGCCGAATCACCGCGCTTTGCGGGCCCCCACTGACCATCGCCTGGGTGCCCAGCGCATCGAGGCGGGCTGCGATCTGCGCGCGACTCATTGTCGTGCTGCCCATCATCAGCATCGGCCCGACCGATGCAGCCGCTGTACTCCGGCCCGTAATTGCCCTCTCGTCACCGAAACGGAAGGTCGCCGACAGCAGTACCGTCTGCCCGCGGTTCTTCTTCGGCAGCAGCGACACCTTCAATCCGTCGCCCAGAGTGAACGTCTCGGTACGAGCAGCGATGTTTTCCAGCGTGGCCTCGAACGCTTCGCCCGAATCAGCCACTGCTCTGCCGACATAGGTATCCACCAGACTCGCGACAGGTGGTGCAGCTGGGATCACCGCGCGATCCGGCGCGGCTGTTGGAACGAAGCGCCCCAAGGTGCGATTGCTCGATTTCAGGTACGCCGCAGCGACGCGATTGACGTCGGCAGCACTCACCTCGGCGATGGCATCGCGCTGCACGAACAGCAAGCGCCAATCGCCAGCAGACTGGTACTCGGACAACGCCATCGCCACCGCGTTGACGTCGCTGGTCAGCTTTTCCAGGCCGTTGCCGATACGCTGCTTGGATGCCGCCACTTCCTCTTCGGTGACGGGCCGCGCAGCAATGGATTCAGCCTGTTTCAGGAGCTCGGCTTCGGCCTTGCCCGCATCGCCGTCCTTGGGCAAGACGCCGAGCACGGTGAACAAGCCCGGGTCGCGGTAGCTTTCTTTGGCGGCCATCGAGAATGCAGCCAACTTGGGCTCCATCAGTGCCTTGTACAAGCGGCCGTTCGGGTTGTCGCCCAATACGTCGGCAAGCACCGCCAACGCGGCACTGTCGGCCTGCGCCAATGCAGGCACGTGATAACTGGCCGCAACCATTGCCAGGTCGCTGTCTCGGCGTACCGTCACCTCGCGCTCACCATCTTGCGTTGGTTCCACCGTGTGCAGGGCCGGCAGCATGCGCTGAGGCTTCTTCAACGGGCCAAAGTGGGTGGCGATGCGTTGCAGCGCGGCTGCGCTGTCGATACGACCGGCCACGATCAACACCGCGTTGTCGGGCTGGTACCAGGTGCGGTAGAACGCCTGCAGATTGCTGATCGGCACGTTCTCGACATCGGAGCGTGCGCCGATCGGCATGTTGGCGTAGTTGTGCCAATCAAATGCCACCGAACGCATGCGCTTCATCAATACGCTGCCGGGATTATTGTCGTTGGCTTCCATTTCGTTGCGGACGACGGTCATTTCGCTGTCCAGGTCCGTCTTGGCGATTCTGGAATTGACCATGCGGTCCGCTTCCAGCGCCAGCAGCCAATCCAGGGTTTCGTCGTTGGCCGGAAAAGAGCCAAAGTAATTGGTGCGATCCAGCGACGTGGTCGCATTCTTGCTTACACCGCGCTTCTGCATCTCGCCCGGGATATCCGGGTGCTTCGGCGTACCTTTGAACAACAAGTGCTCCAGCAGATGCGCCATGCCGGTCTCACCGTAATTCTCGTGCAGCGAGCCCACGCCGTAGACGAGGTTGACTGTCACCGTTGGCTTGCTTGCGTCCGGGAACAACAACACCCGCATTCCATTCTGCAACCGGTACTCGCAGATACCCTCCACGCACGGCCCCGCCACCATCGTGCCCGGTAGTACAACGTGCTCCTGCTTGGCATGCGCTGCCGAAGCAACCGCAAACGAGAGAGCTATTGCCAACGCACCAATCGACATTTTGAGCATCCGTATTCCTTCTTCCTTGTTGTTGGACCAATGAATCCGCCGCATTGAAGCAGGTGTCAGCGAGATGGCACTTCATCCGAGACCGAGCCGATGCACAACTACCGGCCGCTACTTTCACATCACTGCAGCAACACGAGGCCTTCGGAACAAGCTCGTCCGCATTACCGGCCGAGAAAACTCCCGCCGAGCGCGTGAATGCCACCTTCCCCAAAGCGTTCCTGTTTGAAATCCCCGGCCATCATAAATTTTCATGGAACGTACAAGCGGCACGTGACCGCCATTTCTGAGCTACGCAAGATGCTATCGACGATGATTCATCGCGTGTTTTTCAGCCTTCCCTTCAGCGAATACAGCGGTTCGAATATCCACTCGATCAACTGCCGCTGCTCCCCCATGACATCAGCTTCCAGCACCATTCCGGGCTTAAGGGGCTCTGGCTTGCCATAGGCCGTCACCGTTTGCCGCGCCAGCACTACCGTGATGCGGTACAAGGCTTCCCCCTCCTGCCGCCCCTTTCCCACCAGTTCGGCTGCACTCAAGGCGCTGCGACTGATCTGCGAAACCCGCCCTTCCTGATGGCCGAATTTCTGATACGGAAATGCCTGGTAACGCAGCTTCACTCTGTCTCCCGGTTCGATGAAACCGATGGCGCTACTGGGCACGAGCAGCTCCGCCTCCAATCGACCGTCGCCCGGCAACAGACTCAGCAATCCCTGCCCCTGCTGTACCGCCTGTCCGGGCTTGACCGCCTGTGACGTCACCACACCCGTGACCGGCGCCTTGACCAACAATGCGCCATCCGCCCGAGCCTGCACCTGCTCCTGTTCCAGTTGCGCCAGCTCCTGCCGGTAACCCGCTTCACCCGCCTGATGCTGGCTTGGCAGCTCGCTTCGCGCCTGCTTCAGCTGCGCAACAAGTCGACGCGTTGCGGTCGCCTGCCGCAGCAGCGCCTGTATCTGGCCGGTGTAGTCCAGCGCTGCCGCTTCCTGCTGTTTGATCTGCAGCACGCTGACGTATTGACCATGCTCCAGCCGGCGAAGGCGCTGCAGGGTCTCGCCGGCGATTCGGCTCTGCTGCTGCCGTGTCTCGACTTCTGATTCGATCAGCAGCAATTCGCTGCGCGCCGTTGCCAATTGCCCTGCGAGTCCATCCGACTGCGCCTGCAACCGACCCTGCACGGCTTCCCGCGACGCAAACAGCGCGTCCTGTCGCTGCTGCAGACGGCGCTCGATTGCCCCACTCATGCTGTCTTCCCGCAGCGTCGCGCGCGGCATGCTCACCAACGCCAGATCGCTTCCGGCCGTCACCTGCTCACCCTCTTGCACGTCCAGCCAAGTCAGCAACCCGGTGGCGGGCGCCAGCACTGTAATCAATCCCTGTACGGGCACCAGTTGCCCACCGACCGTGGAACGGCGCGTATAACTCGTCAAGGTAATGAACAACACGGCGCTGCTGGCTGCAGCAACGGCCGCAAGGGTAAGCAGCTTCCAGCCCATCGGTTGCACCAGCGAAACGGGCCCCAACCACCGACTGCGCTTCGCTTGCAGCGGCTCTTCTCGAAACAACGATTGCGGCACCCCTGCCCCCAAAACTCAGCGTATGCCGCGGAATGTGGCCGATGCCTCGCGTTGGCTCAATGCCCACGACATGCCACTTCTGCTGGCACGCGGCCACTCGATCAAGCGAGAACGGTTCTCATGCGTCTGCGCCAGCATTCCTGACCAAAAAGGTCAGTTTCGGTGACACAAATCGCGCTTTACATGACACAATCTCCCTAGCTCTCACTTCCTCGCATTTCGAGAGAGCTCAGTTCATTCACTCATCGCAACAACTCAGGGAGGAGACACGATGCCCAATCATCTCGCCAACCGTATTCGCCGGGCCCGTCGCAAGAAGGGAATGACACAAGCCGAACTGGCCAGCCAGCTCAAGGTGAGCCGCAGCGCCGTTGGCAACTGGGAAAGCCCCACCGGGATCATGCCCTGCACCACCCGCATGATCACGATCGCGATGGTCACCGACGTTTCGTTTGAATGGCTGGCCACTGGCCGCAACGGCCTGGAAGTCATTCCAGCCCCGCCGCAGAGCAACGTGGAGATGGTGGACGACCCGCATGAACGCCGCCTGCTGATGGCCTACCGCACCTGCCGTGCGGCGACCCGCAAACTGGTGCTGCAGATCGTGGAAGGCCAGCGACTGGCGCAGGTCTAAGCACGCAGGTTTGGCTTCGTCGGAACGGGCAGTCCTCTTCCCGGATTGTTGCGAACGCTGAAGCTGATCTAGCGGAAGCAGGTCATGGTGGTGGAGCGAAACAGCGCTTCGCTCCACCACAACGGCGGCCATGTAGTGCCGAGCCACGCTCGGCAAAGACTCTACCGGTCAAGCCAAAGCGCAGCATGCGTTGCGCGCTCGATGGTTGCTGGTTAGTGGAAGACCGCCTGCGCTGCTTGCCATCACGAAACATGGGGACCGTTGAATGAAATTCGGTTCACTCAAGATCGCTGCAATCGTTGTGGAAGACATCCAGCATGTCACTACCCTCCTCTCAGGGATGCTGGACTGAGCGTCCGAGGCGGCCTTCCTGCCCCGACAGCCCGGCAACGCGGACAACAATGCATTTACGTCGATGCAGCTTTGCAATGCAGGGCCTCACTCGACATCTTGTCTTGGGTCTTTGATTTGATCTGACCTGCGCCTCCGCGACCTGCATCGACCAACCCGCAGCGGTGACCAAAACAAAAGCCGGCGATAAGCCGGCTTTTGCTGTTTCAACACGCTGGGAAGCCGATCAGCTCGTGCGTTCGACTTCCATCTGCTTGCGGATCTGTGCGTCCACGGCCGCGATCGCGGTCATGTTCAAGACCCGGCGTGCGCTGGCACTGCTGGTGAGGATGTGCACCGGCTTGGTCATGCCCATCAGGATCGGGCCGATGGCCACGCCGTCGGTGAACACGCGTACCAGGTTGTAGGCGATGTTGGCCGCTTCCAGGTTGGGCAGCACGAACAGGTTGGCACGGCCCTTGAGCGTGCTGTTGGGCAACAGCTTGGCCCGCAGCGCTTCGTCCCATGCAGTGTCGCCCTGCATTTCGCCGTCCACATTCAAGCGCGGGTTGCGCTTGAGCAAAGCTTCGCGCACCTGACGCATCTTCAGCGCGTCCTTGGAATCGTGGCTGCCGAAGTTGGAGTGCGAAAGCAGCGCAATCTTTGGTTCGATGCCGAACAGCTTCATGCGGTAAGCCGCCTGCAGCGTGGATTCAACGATCTGCTCGACGCTGGGGTCTTCCTGCACATGCGTGTCCACGAAGAAGAACACGCCCTGGTTGTTGATCACACCGGTCATCGCCGAGGTCGAGCTGACCTTGGACTCCAGCGGAATGACGCTGCGCACGTAGCCCAGCTTCTTATGGAAGCGCCCCACCAGGCCCGACAACATCGCGTCGGCTTCGCCACGGGCCACCATCACTGCAGCGATCAGCGTCGGGCGCGAGCGCATCAGGTTCTTGGCAGCGGACACGGTGACGCCCTTGCGGCCGGTCATCTCGTGGTAATACTGCCAATACTCGTTGAAACGCGGGTCGTCATTGATATTGGTGATTTCGAAGTCCACGCCGGCCTTCATGCGCAGACACAGGCGCTCCACGCGTGCTTCGATCACATCGGGGCGGCCGATCAGGATCGGGAAGGCCACGCCTTCGTCGATCACGTTCTGCACGGCCTGCAACACCACTTCTTCCTCACCCTCGGCGTAGACCACACGCTGCTTGTCCGAGCGGGCGCGGTCATAGACCGGCTTCATGAACAAACTGGTGCGGTAGACGAACTGCGCCAGCTTCTCGCGGTAGGCAGGCATATCGGTGATCGGGTGCGTTGCCACGCCCGAATCCATCGCGGCCTGGGCCACGGCGGCCGACAGTTCGACCAGCAAACGCCGGTCGAACGGACGCGGAATCAGATAGTCCCGGCCGAAGCTCGGCGTATCACCGCCATAAGCCGTGCCCAGATCCGAAGCCTCCTTGCGGGCCAGCGCGGCAATGGCGCGCACGCAGGCGATCTTCATGGCCTCGTTGATACCAGTGGCGCCCACGTCCAGCGCGCCACGGAACAGGTACGGGAAGCACAGCGCGTTGTTGACCTGATTCGGGTAATCCGAACGGCCGGTGCCCATGATCACGTCCGGGCGAACCGCCTTTGCGTCCTCCGGCAGGATTTCCGGGTACGGGTTGGCCAGTGCAAAAATCACCGGGTTCGCCGCCATGGTGGCGACCATTTCCGGCTTCAGGATGCCGCCAGCCGACAGGCCCAGGAAGATATCGGCGCCGTCAACGATCTCGGCCAGCGTGCGCTTGTCGGTATCACGCGCGTAACGCGCCTTTTCCGGGTCCAGATCGGTGCGGCCGGTGTGGATCACGCCATCGCGGTCATAGGCCAGGATGTTCTCCGGCTTCAGGCCCAGCTGCACCAGCATGTTGACGCAGGAGATACCCGCAGCGCCCATGCCGGTAGTGGCCAGCTTGACCTCTTCGATCTTCTTGCCAGTGATGGTCATGGCGTTGAGCACAGCCGCACCGACGATGATCGCGGTGCCGTGCTGATCGTCATGGAACACCGGGATGTTCATGCGCTCGCGCAGCTTGCGCTCAACGATGAAGCATTCCGGCGCCTTGATGTCTTCCAGGTTGATGCCGCCGAAGGTCGGCTCCAGCGAGGCAATGATGTCGACCAGTTTGTCCGGGTCGTTCTCATTGATTTCGATGTCGAACACATCGATGCCGGCGAACTTCTGGAACAGCACACCTTTGCCTTCCATCACCGGCTTGCTGGCCAGCGGGCCAATATTGCCCAAGCCAAGCACGGCGGTGCCGTTGGTGATCACGGCCACCAGGTTGCCACGCGCGGTCAGCTCACTGGCCTGGGCCGGGTCGGCCACGATGGCTTCACAGGCATATGCCACGCCCGGCGAGTAGGCCAACGACAGATCGCGTTGGGTCAACATCGGCTTGGTCGCGGTGACCTTGATCTTTCCCGGCGGCGAAATCCGGTGGTAATCGAGGGCGGCCTGCTTGAAATCTTCGTTGGACATCGCGTTTTTTAAGGGCTGAATGGGCAAGAGGAACGGAGGATGATAACGCCGATGGACAGGCTGAACCTGTCGCTACGCTATCGCAGCGATGCTGCAACCGCACAATTCTGTGGTGTATGTCGCAAGGGGTTTTGCAGTATCTGGCGTGTGCATGACCGTCAGGGGATCGCCAGAAAATCCGCAGGGCCTCGCCATTGCCATGACGGGCCCCACGGAAACCCGCACGCGGTCAACTTTCGACGACCACCGACGGCAGCGCGTCACCTTCGCGCCCGAGGGCCTGGGCCAGCTTCTCCTCATCCAGGGCACCTTCCCAACGCGACACCACCACTGTGGCCACCGCATTGCCGATGAAGTTGGTCAGCGAGCGGCATTCGCTCATGAAGCGGTCCACGCCCAGGATTAGCGCCATGCCGGCAACCGGCACTTCCGGCACCACCGCCAATGTGGCGGCCAGAGTGATGAAGCCCGCACCTGTAACGCCTGCAGCGCCCTTTGAGCTAAGCATCGCCACCAACAGCAGCGCGATCTGGTGGCCCAGCGAGAGGTCCGTGTTGGTGGCCTGCGCGATGAACAGCGCGGCCAGGGTCATGTAGATGTTGGTGCCGTCCAGGTTGAACGAGTAACCGGTTGGGACCACCAACCCGACCACCGATTTGCTGCAGCCGGCTTTTTCCATCTTTTCCATCAGCGAAGGCAGCGCCGACTCGGACGAGGATGTGCCCAGCACCAGCAGCAGTTCGGCCTTGAGGTACCGCGCCAGTTTGAACACCGAGAAGCCACACAGGCGCGCCACCGTGCCCAGGATCACCACCACGAACAGCAACGAGGTCAGATAGAACGCGCCTACCAGCCACGCCAGGTTGACCAGCGAACCCAGCCCGTACTTGCCGATGGTGAAAGCGATGGCACCGAACGCTCCGATCGGAGCGGCCTTCATCAACATGTGCACCAGTTTGAACACCGGCGCGGTCAGGCTTTCCAGGAAAGCGAGGATGGGCCTGCCCTTCTCGCCCACCGATGCCAGTGCGATGCCAAACAGCACGGCCACAAACAGCACCTGCAGGATGTTGTCGCCCACAAATGGGCTCAACAGCGTCTTGGGGATGATGTCCATGGCAAAACCGACCAAGGTCAGCTCGTGCGACTTCTGCACATAGCCATTGACCGCTGTCTGGTCCAGGCTGGCCGGATCGATGTTCATGCCGGCGCCGGGCTGTACCACGTTCGCCACCACCAGGCCCACCACCAGTGCCAGCGTGGAGAAGAAGATGAAGTAGACCATCGCCTTGGTGAAGACGCGGCCCACGGTGCGCAAGTGGGTCATGCCCGCGATGCCAGTGACAATGGTCAGGAAGATCACCGGCGCGATGATCATCTTGACCAACTTGATGAAGGCATCACCCAGCGGCTTGAGTGTCTCGGCGAAGGCAGGCTGGAAGTGGCCGAGCAGCACGCCCAGGGTGATGGCCAGCAACACCTGGAAGTACAGCTGCCGGTAGAACGGCAGGCGGACGGGAGATGCCGCAATGGCATCGGTGGAGATGTGCATGGGATACCTCGACGCGGTTCGCTTCGGCCGTGTTTTACGCGCCCGCCGCCGTGCCGCCGATAACGCATTGGTACTAGCTAATCCATTGGTATTAGGCCGTCTCCGTCGTTTTCACGGACGCACGCACCAGCAAGCCGCGTCGCCATTGGCTCCCGGCCCGATCCCGCAGCACGCGGCATGCCGCGGCCACTCGTTGCCCGCAGTGGAGAATCCACCGGAACTGCGTGACCATCGCCGCCATGCCCTTTCCCCACACCTCCCGCCGTCGCTCCGGCCTGATGCTGCTGTGCTTTGCGGCGGTGATCATTGCGCTGCTGAGCCTGGTGGTGATGCGCCACCTTGAGCGGCGCAGCCTGCTCGCCGATGCCGCGCAGGCGCGCGAACAATTGCGCCTGCATGGCGATGCGTTGCAGGCACTGATCGAACGCCACCGCGTGCTGCCGGCGGTGTTGGCACTGGATCCAGAAATCCGCGCAGTCCTCGCCCAAGCTGACATTCGCCCATCGGATGCCGAACGCATCAGCCGCAAGCTGGAACGCGTCAACGGCGCGGTGGCCACGTCCACGCTCACCGTGCTCGACCGCAAAGGGTTGGCACTGGCGGCCAGCAACTGGCAGGTGGCCGGCTCCAGCAATGTGGGCAACTCCTACAACTTTCGCCCTTACTTCCAGCGCGCCATGCGCGACGGCAGTGCCACCTTCTATGCCGAAGGCGTCACCACCGCCGTGCCCGGTTATTTCCTGTCGCAGGCGGTACGCGACGACGCCGGAAACGCCATCGGTGTGGTGGTGGTGAAGGTCGTGCTGCGGCCGCTGGAAACCACCTGGGCCGAAGCGTCGGGCAATGTGTTTGCCAGTGACGACAGCGGCGTGATCTTCCTGTCCAGCCAAACCCCGTGGCGTTATCACGTGTTGCACGCATTGGACGACGTCACTCGCCGCCGCCTGTCCAATACCCGCCAATACGGTCTGGTGCCGCGCCAGATACTGGAGTACCGGCTGATCGAGAACCTCGACGATGGCGTACGCCGTGTACGCATGCCGGACGTGGGCGACGTCATCTGGGTGTCGCGCCCATTGTCACCGGAGGGCTGGACACTGAACCTGTTGCGCCCCACCCGCGACAGCATCGTCGCGGCCCGCACCATGGCCGGTGCCATCACCGCCGGCCTGCTGGTGCTTGCACTGCTGGGTTTCGTGGTGTGGCAGCGTCGACGATTGGCACAGTTGCGCGAGCGTAGCCGCCGGGAGCTGGAGCGGTTGGTCACGCATCACGCACAGGAGCTGCGCACCGCGCAGGACGGCCTGGTGCATGCCGCGCACATGGCCGATTACGGCGAAAGCAACAGCCTGCAGCACCTGCCGCAAGGTGTCTGCGTAGTGGACGCACAACTGAATCTGATGGCCTGGAACCGCCGCTATATCGAGCTGTTCCGCTTCCCTCCCGGCTTCATCCAGGTGGGCCGGCCCATTGCCGACGTGTTCCGCTACAACGCCAAACGCGGTCTGCTCGGGCCTGGCCCCATCGAGGAGGCTATCGAACGGCGGCTCAATCACCTGCGCTCTGGCAAGCCACATATGCACGAGCGCGAACGCGGTGATGGCACCGTCATCGAAATCCGTGGCAACCCCTTGCCCGATGGCGGCTTCGTCACCAGCTATGCCGACATCACCGCCTACAAGAATGCGGCGCGTGACCTGCGTTCGCTGGCGGACACGCTCAGCAGCCGCATTGATGAGCGTACCCGCGACCTGGCCGAAGCCAAGCGAGAAGCCGAGGATGCCAACCGCTCCAAGACCCGCTTTGTCGCCGCTGCCGTGCATGACCTGCTGCAGCCGTTGAATGCGGCCCGCATGTTCCTGTCCGTGTTGCGCGGGCGCTTGCCTGACGCCGATGCCAGTACACGCGATATCGCCGACAACATCGACGGCGCCCTGGCCGCGCAGGATGGCATTCTCAACAGCTTGCTGGATATTTCACGATTGGAATCGGGCGCACTGGAAACCCGCATCCACGATTTCGCGCTCGACCCGCTGCTCGAAGCACTCGCACGTGAGTTCGGCATTTTGGCCAATGCGCACGGCTTGAAATTGGAACGGATACCCACGTCAGCCGTGGTCCGCAGCGACGAAGCACTGTTGCGACGCATTCTGCAGAACTTCCTGTCCAACGCCATTTGCTACACGCGACGCGGTCGCATCCTGCTGGGCTGCCGTCGCGACGGCGCGTGCATCCGCATTGAAATCCACGACACCGGCCCGGGCATTCCGCGTGCGCGGCAAAAGGAAATCTTCGAAGAATTCCGCCGCCTGGATGGCGGCAGTGGCCAAGCGCCCGGCACCGGGCTGGGTCTGGCAATCGTCGAGCGTATTGCCCGTTTGCTCGACCATCGCATCGGCCTGCGTTCGCGGCCGGAGCATGGCAGCGTGTTTTCGGTCAGCGTCCCACACGGCAATCCCCTCGCCCCGCAGGCCGTAGGCAAACCCGGCGTGGCGGCGGAAGAGCCGCAGATAGAGTCATTGCTGGCCGATTGTCGAGTCTGGTGCATCGATGATGACACCCGGGTCAGTCAGGCGACGCGCCTGCTGCTGGAGCGCTGGGCTTGCCGCGTGGAGTTTTCCGGCAATGCCGAACAGGCACTGGCGGCGGCAGACGATGGCAATGCACCGGACGTACTGTTGCTGGACGTGCGTCTGGGCAGCACCACCGGCCCGGAACTGTTCCCGCTGCTGACACACCGCTGGGGCCTGGAACCGGTGGTGATCCTGTTCACTGCCGAGCAGGATGAAGCGCTGCGCGTACTGGCGCGCGAGCGCGGCTGGGGATTCCTATCCAAGCAGGCACGCACTTCGGCGCTGCGCTCGTTGATGACGCATCTTTATCAGCGGTCGCGTTGATAGAGGCGAAGGGCGGCCCTCACCCCAACCCCTCTCCCGCACGCGGGAGAGGGGCTTTGAAGCAACAGCTCAAGCAGACCAGAACCCCTCACCTGCACATCGGGGACGAGCTTGAAAGCAACCGCTCAAAGCAGACCTGCGCCCCTCTCCCGCACGCGGGAGAGGGGCTCTGAAGCAACAGCTCAAGCAGACCGGAACCCCCCACCTGCACATCGGGGACGAGCTTGAAAGCAACCGCTCAAAGCAGACCTGAGCCCCTCTCCCGCGCGCGGGAGAGGGGCTTTGAAGCAACAGCTCAAGCAGACCGCACCCCCTCACCTGCGAATCGGGGACGAGCTTGAAAGCAACTGGTCAAAGCAGACCTGAGCCCCTCTCCCGCGCGCGGGAGAGGGGTTGGGGTGAGGGCGGCTGTTGGAGTAAAAGCAACGATTGAAGCGAGAGCTGCCACAGGCACAGCTCAATACTCCCCTGGCAAACCGTTATCGCCTTCCGGTTCCAGCGCTTTCACCAGCAGTGCTGCCTGGGTGCGGCTGTTGCACTCCAGCTTCTTCAGGATGGCGGTGACGTGCACCTTGACGGTGTTTTCAGCCAACCCCAATTCGTAGGCAATCTGCTTGTTGAGCAAGCCATCGGCCACACTCATCAACACCCGGAACTGTTGTGGCGTTAGCCGCGCCAACCGTGCAGCCAACAGCGCGTCGCGTTCGGAACGTGCGGCGGCCTGTGGCGGGAAACAGGTGTCGCCGGCCATCACGGCACCGACCGCAGTGCGAATGGTTTCCACCGGTGCCGACTTGGGAATGAAACCGGCTGCGCCAAACTGCTGCGCGCGTCGGATGACGCGGGGATGATCGTTGGAGGAAATCACGATCACCGGAATATCAGGCCGCTCACCGCGCAACCACACCAGTGAAGAGAAGCCGCGTGCACCAGGCATAGCCAGATCCAGCAGCACCAGATCCACGTCCGGGTGTTCGTCCAGCGCCTGGGTAAGTGCAGAAACACTGTCCACTTCCAGGGTCTGTCCCAGGCAGATACCTTCACGCAACGCGTGCAACACCGCTGCACGGAACAGGGGGTGGTCATCTGCTACAAGGAGCTTGGCTAGGCTCATGGCGCCAGTGTGGCATGCAGCAGGGATCGGCACCCTAGTACCAAATCGCTATTGGTGGCTGACGGCAGGCTGATATCGTCCGGCCACTTAAACAACCCGGTACCGGAGAGAGAACGGATGCCCCCCTTCAGCCAACGCAACACGCTGGCCACCCTGCTGCTGTTGGCCGCAGCGCCGGTTGCGCACGCCGACGACAACGTGACCGCCAAGTTCAGCGGGCGCCTGCATTACGACGTTGCCCGCTTCGACAACGATGACCGGGGTACAGATGAACGCGCCAACGACGACCTGCGTGCGGCATGGCTGGCGGTCTCAGGCAAGTTCTACGGCTTCGATTACAAACTGGAAACCGATGTGGCCGGCCACCGCCCGGTGGCACGCGATGTCTACATCGCCCGCAGCTTCGGCACCACCACCGTGACGGCTGGGCAGTTCAAACAGTTCTTCACGTTGGATGACCGCGGCAGCTCCAACCACATCCCGGCGGTGGAGCGCAGCTGGCTGGCACAGACGCTGGCCCCGACCTACCGCCTCGGCGTGGGGGTGAATGGATACCAGCAGGACATGTTCTGGAGCGGCAGCGTCTACAGCCTGGAGAGCATCGACACCTGGAAAACCAAAGGCCGCGCGGCCGGCGCCCGTGCCGGTTACGCGCCATGGCACGAGACTGGCCACGTGCTGCACCTCGGCGCCGCCCTTGCGCACGAGCACTACGACAATCCGGGCGCCGGTGGTGCATCGCCGCTGCGCGTGCAACCGCGCGTGGCCGGCTACTTCGGCGACAACAGCCGCCTGAACCTGGTGGAATTCCGCAGCGGCCGTGACGTGTCGGTGGACAAGTACGGGCTGGAAGCGGCCGTCGTACACGGCGCCTTGTCACTGCAGGGCGAATACGGCGGCGCGCTTTATGACGATGGTCAGCAGCGTGCGCGGGTCACGTCAGGCTATCTGCAGGCCACCTGGCTGCTCACCGGCGAAACCCGCCCGTATGACGCCAAGGCCGGCCGCTTTACCCAGCTCAAGCCGGCACACGACAGTGGTGCCTGGGAACTGGTAGCCCGTCTCGACCACATCGAAGGCACGCAGTGGCCGCGCGACATGTCAGCCGATGCATGGACGTTGGGTGTGAACTGGTACGCCCGCAAATACGCACGGGTGATGCTGGATTGGACCGACACCAAGCGCCGTGATGATGCCGCGAGCCAGACGCTGGACCGCACTGGCGTACTCGCGGGCCGCGTTCAACTGGATTTCTGACAGCGACTGCTTCGCCTGTCGATCAACGAGGCGAGTAAGCTCCGTCATCTCAAACGGCCAGCTGCCAGCTGCGACACACCGGCCGGGCGCACGCTGCACCTCACCCGCGCGCTCGCCGCCGGATTCACTTCGTTTTCTGACCATTGCCCTGCCCGATTCCACACTGGGCCAGCTGGCGTGGAGAGAAAATAATTTTCACACAAGCCATCCTGTGCTACACAATAGGCCCCTGAAGCTTCTGACGGCCCAACAACAGGAAGTGATTCGTGCAGGAAAATTACTTTCAATCCAAAACACTCCTGGACGGTAAAGGCCTGCCAAGCGGAGGCCCTTGGACGCCGGCAAGCATCGCCGCACGGGGTGCATCCGTCCTGGACGAGCAGGTCAGCCTGCCCGTTGCCGTTCTGAGCGAGCCCGCGCTACGCCACAACCTGGCGTGGATGCGCCACTTCACCGAAGCCTACGGCTGCCAGCTGGCGCCACACGGCAAGACCACCATGAGCCCGGCGCTGTTCCAGATGCAGCTTGATGCCGGTGCCTGGGGCATCACCCTGGCCACCGCGCCGCAGACAGTTGCTGCTTACGCGCACGGCGTTCGCCGCGTGTTGCTGGCCAACCAGTTGGTCGGCAAGGGCAATTTCGAGCTGATCGCCGACCTGCAGGCACGCGATGCCGATTTCTGGTTCGCCTGCGTCGTGGACAGCGCCGACAACGTCGCCGCACTGGGCCGCCACTTCCGTGCACGCGGCCAGCAGATCAAGGTGTTGCTGGAAATCGGCGCCGACGGCGGTCGTACCGGCATCCGCGATGACGCGCAGGCGCGTGCCGTGCTGGACGAAATCACCCGTTGGCCCGATGCCGTTGCACTGGTCGGCGTGGAAGTTTACGAAGGCGTGGCCAAGGACGAAGCCGGTGTACGCGCCGTGCTGCAGCGCAGTCTGGCGCAATGGCAGGCCATCCATGCAGCAGGCGGTTTCGCGCAGTTGCCGGCCATCCTCACCGGCGCCGGCTCTGCCTGGTTTGATGTCGTGGCCGAAGAGTTCTCGGCATTGGTCGGCAACACGGATGCCCAAGTGGTGCTGCGCCCAGGCTGCTACCTCACCCATGACGTCGGCATCTATCGGCAGGCTGCCCGTCGCATTCATGCAAGCAACCCAGTCGCGCGCGAGATGGGCAGCAGCCTGCGTCCGGCGTTGCGGCTGTGGGCGTATGTGCAGTCGCTGCCGGAATCCGGCAAGGCCATCATCGCGCTGGGCAAGCGCGATGCTGCGTTCGATGCCGGTTTCCCGGTACCGGCGCTGCATCACCGCCCCGGCAATACCGCACCAGTGGATGCTCCGGCGCATTGGCAGATCAGCGCGATGATGGACCAGCACGCCTTCCTTGATGTACGTGATGGCGACGACCTGCGCGTGGGCGACCTGCTGTGCTTCGACATCTCCCACCCTTGCTTGACCTTCGACAAGTGGCGCCACCTGTTGGTGGTCGATGACGCACACCGCGTCATCGGTGCCGTTTCCACGCAGTTCTGACCGCCGACACCCGGGGCCTGTACGCATGACCGACGGAAACCTGCTGTTGATCTACGCCGCGTTGTCGATCCTGGCGTTGATCGTGTTGATTGCCCGCTTCCGCCTCAACCCTTTCATCAGCGTCACGCTGGTTTCAGTCGGCCTTGCACTGCTGGCCGGCATGCCCGCGCCTGAGATCCTGCCGGCCTACGAGCAAGGCGTGGGCAAGACGCTGGGACACATTGCGCTGATCGTCGCACTGGGCACCATGCTCGGCAAAATGATGGCCGAATCCGGCGGTGCCGAGCGCATCGCGCGCACCATGATTGCGCGCTTCGGGCCGAAGAACGTGCATTGGGCGATGATGCTGATCGCCTTCTGTATCGGCCTGCCGATCTTCTTTGAAGTCGGCTTCGTGCTGCTGATTCCCATCGCACTCAACGTCGCCCGTCGCACCGGCGTGCCGTTGCTGCTGGTGGGCCTGCCGATGGTGGCCGGGCTATCGGTGGTCCACGGGCTGGTGCCGCCGCACCCGGCCGCGATGCTGGCGGTGAGCGCGTATGGCGCCGACGTCGGCCGCACCGTGTTCTATGCGCTGATTGTCGGCCTGCCTACCGCCGCACTGGCCGGCCCGGTGTTCGCCAAGTTCGTCGCGCCGCGAGTGACGTTGCCGGCCCACAACCCGATGGAAGCGGCGTTGCTGGACGACGGCCACAGCCGCATTCCCGACGACCAACTGCCCAGCTTCAGCATCACGCTGGCCACGCTGTTGCTACCGGTGGTGTTGATGCTGCTGGGCGGCTGGGCCGACCAGATCGCCACGCCCGGCTCACCGTTGAACCATGGCCTGCGCTTCATCGGCCACTCGGTGGTGGCGCTGTTACTGGCCACCTTGATGAGCTTCATCACCCTGGGCCTGATGCGTGGTTTCACTCGTGAGCACATCCTCAAGTTCTCGCAGGAATGCCTGGCACCCACCGCTGCAATCACCCTGCTGGTCGGTGCCGGTGGCGGGCTCAACGGCATCCTGGTGCACACCGGCGTAGCCAGCGAAATCATCGGCTTGTCACAACGCTTTGAGCTGTCCCCGTTACTGATGGGATGGACCATGGCCGCGCTGATGCGCGTGGCCACCGGCTCGGCCACCGTTGCCATGACCACCGCCTCAGGCATCGTCGCCCCCATCGCCGCGGCCATGGGCTATGCCCACCCGGAACTGCTGGTGCTGGCCACCGGCGCCGGTTCGGTGGTGCTGTCGCACGTCAACGATGGCGGCTTCTGGCTGGTCAAGGAGTACTTCAACATGAGCGTGGCCCAGACTTTCAAAACCTGGACCGTGCTTGAAACCCTCATCTCCGTCATCGCCCTATCGTTGGTGATGGCCCTCTCGACGGTGATTTGAACCATGTCCCAGAACACGTTCGATATCGTCTACGAACTGCGGCAACGCCAGCACGAATTCAGCCCGGTGGAAGCTCGCATTGCCGCAGCCATCCTTGCCGACGTGGATGCCGCCGCACAGTACGGCGTCAGTGAACTGGCCGAACGCGCCGAAGTCAGCGCTGCCGCCATTTCGCGATTTGCCAAGGCACTGGGCTGCGAACATGTGCGCGAACTGCGTGCACGTCTGGCCTCTGCCAGCGCGGTCGGCAAGCGCTTCCTGGAGCAACAGAACGCCCCGCCGATCTCTGCGCTGTATGCGCAGATCTGCGATGACATCCAGGAAAGCCTGCGCCACAACATTGCCAACCTGAAAGAAGACGTCGTGCAGGGCCTGGCCGATGCACTGTGCAGTGCGCGGATGATCCACATCTTCGGCCTGGGCGGTTGCTCCACGGTGTTCGCACAGGAAATGCAGAGCCGGCTGGTGCGTTTCGGTCGCCCGGTAGCGGCCTGCAGCGACGCACTGATGATGAAGATCATCGCCGCCACGCTGGGCCCGGATGATCTGGTACTGGCGTTGTCAGTCAGCGGCATCACACCAGAGATCGTCTCGGCGGTGGACATTGCCCGCACCTACGGCGCGCGTGTTGGCGCCATTACCCAAGCCCATACGGATCTGGCCGAGCGCAGCGATTGGCTGCTGCCGATCCAGATCGAGGAAACCGATTTCGTGTTCAAACCCTCGGCATCGCGCTACGCGATGATGCTCGCCA
This sequence comes from Stenotrophomonas sp. Iso1, assembly GCF_027497995.1. GTDB lineage: Bacteria > Pseudomonadota > Gammaproteobacteria > Xanthomonadales > Xanthomonadaceae > Stenotrophomonas. The sequence goes on from NZ_JAODBT010000003.1 coordinate 273,923, forward strand.
TCGACGTATTGGCTACCACCACCGCGCTCAACGGCGCCACTGCCAACCACGAGCACCTACGCCGCATCAAACTGGCGTTGGACCGCCACCGTGGTGGCGATTCGCGACTGCCGCTGGGTGATTGATTCATGTATGACGTTCTGATCCGCGACACCTTGATTCTTGACGGCAGCGACCAACCCGGCGTGCACGGCAATGTTGCCATCCGCGATGGTCGCATCGTCGCCGTCGGCCAATGCAATGGCGAGGCCGCGCAGGTCATCGACGCACGCCGCCTGGCGCTGGCACCGGGCTTCATCGACGTGCATACGCACGACGACCTGGAAGTGATCCGCAACCCGGACATGGTCAGCAAGTTGTCGCAGGGCGTGACCACCGTGGTGGTCGGCAACTGCGGCATCAGCGCCAGCCCGGTACGTATCCGCAATGACGTGCCGGACCCGATGAACCTGCTCGGCGACGCCCATGATTTCTGCTACCCGGACTTCACCAGCTATCGCGATGCCGTACAGCGCGCGCAACCGGCGGTAAATGTCGCCGCACTGGTGGGCCATACGGCCTTGCGGCAGAACCACATGGACCGGCTGGATCGCACCGCCACGGCGGACGAAATCACCGCCATGCGCAAGCAGCTGCGCGACAGCCTCGCGCAAGGTGCGCTGGGCCTCAGCAGCGGGCTGGCCTATGCGTCGGCCTACAACGCGACGTCTTCCGAAGTGACCGACCTTGCACTGGAACTGCCCCGCGGTGGTCTGTATGCCACGCATCTGCGCGATGAATTTGCCGGCATCCTTGATGCGATGGAAGAAGCGTTCGATGCCGCACGCACGCCGCAGGCCAGCGTGCGCGTGTCGCACCTGAAGTGTGCCGGCATCGACAACTGGGGACGCAGCCGCGAAGTGCTCGACTATTTGCAGTCCACCTCCTCGCATCAGGACGTGGCCTGCGATTGCTATCCCTATGCCGCCAGCGCCTCGACCCTGGACCTGAAGCAGGTCACCGATGCCTACGACATCCTGATCACCTGGTCAGAATCCGAGCCTGCACAGGGTGGCCGCCTGCTGGCTGACATCGCCGCCGACTGGAAGCTGCCGTTGATGGACGCCGCCATTCGTCTGCAACCGGCGGGGGCGGTTTATCACTGCATGGACGAGGCCGACGTGCGCCGCATCCTCAGTCACCCGCTGACCATGATCGGCTCCGACGGACTGCCGCGCGATCCGCGCCCGCATCCACGGCTGTGGGGCACCTTCCCGCGCGTGCTCGGCCACTATGCGCGCGATGAACAGTTGTTCCCGCTGCATACCGCCGTACACAAGATGACCGGCCTGCCCGCCTCACGCTTTTCGATGGGCGCACGCGGCCATATCCGCGAAGGCTGGTGCGCGGATCTGGTGCTGTTCGATCCAGCGCGCGTGCGCGATACCGCCAGCTTCCACGATCCGATCCGCGCTGCTGAGGGCATTGAAGCCGTCTGGGTAAACGGCCGGCTCGCCTATGACGGCCAGAACGTGGTCGCGCGACCGGGCTGTTTCATCACACCTCAAGCCTCGCCGGCGGCCTGAACTGCCACTCCGGCAACAACACAAAGGAATATCCATGAGTGACATCAAGCGCTATGGCGCCGAAGGTGGCGTCGGCCAAGGCAAGCAGCACATGCCGTTCTCGCGCGCGGTCGAAGCCGATGGCTGGCTGTATGTGTCCGGTCAGGTACCCATGCGCGATGGCGAGCTGGTTGCCGGCACCGTCACCGAGCAATCGCATGTGGTCATCGGCAATGTACTGGCGATTCTGGAAGAAGCCGGCTACGGCCCTGAGCATGTGGTCCGTTGCGGTGTATGGCTGGATGACGCACGCGATTTCTACGCTTTCAATGGCGTGTTCAAGCACTACTTCGGCGAGAACCCGCCTGCCCGCGCCTGTGTCGAAAGCCGCATGGTGGTGGACTGCAAAGTGGAAGTGGACTGCATCGCCTACAAGCGCCCGCAGCGCGATTGAACAACCACAGGGCGGCGGGAACGGCACAAGCCGCTGCGCGCGCGTCCGTTCTGATACCGAACATGCCTGCAGTGGCAGGCCTGTTGTCGGTGGTTGCATTGCAAGCCTCACGGCTCACCCGACTCCCTGGGCAGCCCTATCCGGCGGCGGCAGCGTTCCTGCACCCCTCTCCTTTCGCCAGCGCAAAAGAGACGCGCAACGCGGCGTGCGGTGCCGTCTGGGCACCTGTGCAGTCGTCCCCTCCCTTTTTTCCGCAGGCAACCGCCAGGCAAGAACAGGGTGTTTAGCAGCGGACCGGACAGCCGCGCAGCCCTGCCTTCGATGGAATGACTGAAAAGAGGTCGAGCGGCCCCGGCTGCCCTTTCAAACCCCTCCAGGCGCGATCAACGGGCAAAGAAGCGATTGCGGTGGAAAATCCCGACGCAAGCACCCGCATCCGCAAAGTGCAGGCAAAGGTCATGCGGCCAGCCCCTTCGGCACCGTAAAAACAGCGTATTCAGCTATCTCAGGCCATGCGTTCAACCCCGAGGCCACCCCGGCCACCACCGCACAACCACCACCGCCCGCTATTGATATTGTCCCCTGAGCCGGACAAAGTCCGTGTCCCGCTGGTTGAGGTACCCGTTCCATGATCCAACTTGATGCCGTGCAGACGGTGGCCTTCGCCGGCCTGACCCTGTTCGCTGGCTACGCGCTGTGTCGTGCCATTCCCGTTTTCCGCCGCTACAACCTGCCCGAGCCTGTCGTCGGCGGCCTGCTGGTGGCGCTGGCCGTGTGGTGGGCGCACAGCCAGCAGGTGACGCTGTTCGAGCTGGACACCACGCTCAAGACACCGTTGATGGTGGCGTTCTTCACCACCTTGGGCATCAATGCCAGCGTGCGGCTGCTGCGTGTCAGCGGCAAGCAGGTGATGCTGTTCCTGCTGATCGCCAGTGTGTTCGCGGTACTGCAGAACCTGATCGGCATCAGCGTTGCCAAGCTGTTCGGCCTGAATCCCATGTTCGGTGTGCTCGCTGGCTCGGCCACGCTCACCGGCGGCCCAGCCACCGGCTTGGCATTTGCACCGCACTTCGAGCAGGCCGGCCTGGTTGGCGCAGAAAGCCTGGCGGTCACGGCGGCGATGGCCGGCATCATCTGCGGCGGCCTGGTGGGCGGCCCGGTGATCACGGTGCTGATGCAGCGCTTCAAGGTGCAGCATCCGAGCAAGAAGGTCACCGATGCACAGCGGCTGGAAGACGAATCCGTCGTCGTCAGCTACCCCAGCGAATCGGCGCGCGAGTTCGACGCGCTCAAGAGCATCGTCGTGCTGCTGATGGCGATGTGGCTGGGCGTGTGGGTCGGCAAGGGTTTCGAGGGCATCGGCCTGACCCTGCCAACCTATATCGGCGCCATGCTGGTCGGCGCGATGATCCGCAACGTGGACGACTACACCGGCTGGATCAAGCTCTCGGTGCCGACCACCGATCTGATCGGCAACATCTGTCTGGCACTGTTCCTGGCCATCGCGTTGATGGATCTCAAGCTCTGGGAACTGGCCGGCATGGGCGTGCCGTTGCTGGTCAACCTGATCATCCAGGTGTCGGTGGTGGCGCTGTTCGCAGTGCCGATCTACCTGCTGATGGGCCGCGATTACGACGCCGCAGTGATGGGCGGTGGCTTCATTGGCTTCATGCTTGGCACTACGGCCAATGCGATGGCGGTGATGCGCCGTCTGGCCCAGCGTTATGGGCCGGCACCGCGTGCATTCCTGGTGGCACCACTGGTGGGCGCGTTCTTCATCGACTTCATCAACGCGCTGATCATCACCGGCTTCCTGAACTTCTGGCCGCACTAAGGGCCGGTTCCGTGCGCTGCACCCGCGCCAAGTGCGCGGGGCAGCGCGACAATGCGTCATATCGCTCGCTCTGTACCGCCTCCCCATGACCTCTTCCGCTGCAACCCCCGTTTCCACCGGCCATGATCTGGTCATCATCGGTGCGGGGGTGGTTGGGTTGGCCAGCGCCTATGCTGCCGTGCGACGCGGTTGTTCGGTGTTGCTGGTTGATCGCAATACCGGCCCGGCGCTGGGCACCTCTTTCGCCAATGGCGCCCAGCTCAGCTATGCCTACACCGATGCCATGGCCGGCCCGGCAACCTGGGGCCAGCTGCCGGAGATGGCGTTCGGCCGCAACGGGCCGTTCCGCACACGCTGGTCGGTGGACCTGGATTTCGTGCGCTGGGGGCTGGCTTTCCTGCGTCAGGCCAACGCCAACAGCCTGCGGCAAAACACTCTGGCAACACTGGAGCTGGCACTGGAATCACGCCAGGCGATGCAGGCTCTGCTGCAACAGCACCCCATCGACTTCGACCACCTGGTCTCCGGCAAGCTGCACCTGTATCCCACACCGGAAGGCGTGCAAAGCGCCGAGGCGATGATCGCGCTCAAGCGCCCGTACGGCGTGCAACAACGCTTGGTGGATGCTGCGCAAGCCCGCGCCATCGAGCCGGCATTGGCTGGTGCGTCATGGCTGGCCGGCGGCGTGTATTCCCCCGAAGAAGAAGCCGGTGATCCCTACCGCTTCAGCCAAGGCTTGCTGGAAATCCTGCAACACCAGCACAGCGTGCAGGCCGATTTCGATTTCGACACGCAATCGCTGCAGCGCACGAACGGCCAATGGCTGCTGCAGGCACGCGATGGCCGCCGTGTGCTGGCGCCACGCGTGCTGGTGTGTGCTGGAATCGATAGCGCCGCGTTGCTGCGCCCATTGCGCATGCCGGTGATGGCGATCAAGGGCTATTCGTTCACCGCACCGCTCGGCGCCAACGCACCACAGGTCAGCATCACCGACACCAAACGCAAGCTGGTGTTCTGCCGATTGGGCGACAGCATCCGCGTGGCCGGGCTGGCGGACCTCAATGACTGGAATCCCGCGCCCGAACCCGCACGCCTGGCGCAATTGATTGCCATGGCTCGCGCGTCATTGCCCGATGCGGCGGATTACGACCACATCCAAAGCAGCTGGGCCGGGTTGCGCCCGGTAACGCCGTGGTCGTCGCCGATCATCCGCAACCTGGGCGACGGATTGGGATGCAATATCGGCCACGGCATGCTCGGCTGGACCTTGGCGATGGGCAGCGGCGAACGCGCCATCACCCAATTGCTCGGCACGCCCTGAGCGGCCGTTACAGCTCGCCGATCTGATCCATGCGGATGCGGTTGGCAAACAACGAAAACGCCAATGCGCCGGCCAGCCCGTTGGCACGATTGAGCCAATGCGGCAACCAACGCGGCGGTGCCAGCACGCCGGCTTCAAACAGCGGCGCCAGCGTTTGCGCATCGTGCAGGGTCATTTTTCCGGCAAACAGCCAGCGGCACGTGCGCAGCTTGTCCTCGCGCAGCATCTGCCGGAAGAACGTATGCACTGACACCATGCCGCGCAGGTACACCGTGTCTTTGGTAAAAGCTGCACCGCCCGTGGTCGGCACACCACGGAACACACGTTGCGCCGAAGAAAAACTTTCTTCTGCCGTCTGTCCTGCATCACGGAAATAACTGAACACCTGGATGAAGTCCGCACCTTCCCGCGCCATCGCAATCGCCTCGATGCGCAGGCTGATGCGCTTGAGCCGCTGGATGTCGATGCTGCCGGTGATCTGTTCGGCAAACGTCGCCAAGCCTTCCTGGGTGGCGGTGATGCGCGGCGACGACAGCCCCAGGCTCGGCAGCACCACCTGGTCACGCCCATTGAGCGCAGTGAGCGAATGCACCAACGCTTCGTGGTGGAACAACTGTGCGCGGTCGTAGGCACTGAAGCACGCACTGGTGCGCAGGCGGATGCGGGTGGCACCAGCAGCAGCTTTGGCGATCAGTTCCGGATCCAGTTCCACGGTGATGATGCGGGCATCAAAAAAATCGTCCAGATCCGACTGCAGCTGCAGTTGCAGTGCGGTAGCCGATACCGGCACGGTTTCTTCCGGTGCGAGCAGTTCGTGGTCCAGCTCCTGCGCGATCTGGATGAAATGACGCGCGGCCTCGCGGGTGGTCGGGCCATTGCCTGGCATTGGCTCCTCGGGCACACCGAATAACTGGCTGGAATAATGATCCACCGCCGGCGTGCCCAGCACTTCCAGCAAGCTTGCGGCCAGATCCCAACTGCGCACCGAATCGCGTAGATACGCGCCGAGCGGGTGGGTTTCATCAACGGATTTTTCGATAGCCGCCAGCTCACGCCGCGCTTGGCTGAAATCCTGTTTCGGGTAAGACACCTGTGGCAACAACGGATTACCGCGCGCCACGCTCTGCAGGAACGGTGCCTGATGCAATGCCGGCCAGCTGGTCAACGTGAGCAGACGGATGCCACGCACCGCTGCCACCAAGCGCGCATCGAGGGCGGCGTGATGGGAAATCTCGGGATCTTGGTGGTCCATGCCGTCTCCGCTTTGCCCTCGCGTGCTCACTGCAGAGGGGCTGTGAGGGCCGAACTGGCGCCGCATTGCGGCCGACGGTTCAACCTGGTCTGAAGCAAACAACCCTCAATGACAACAACGAAGCGCTGCCCTCATCCGTCCCTTCGGGCACCTTCTCCCGTGTGTGGGAGAAGGGAAAGGAGCTGCATGTCGAGCGCCACTACCACTGCAGAAGCCCTGGTGACTCAGGCAAGCCTCATCGGCGCTTGCCCTTCCCCACCGGCCGCCATTGCGCACCGCGCCCGCTGCTCTTGCGCTCGGTGGCCTGCTCGGCCTGCCGCTGGGCGAGTTTGGCGGCGGCGTTTGCCACCTCCTCGCGCAGCTTGAGGTAGTTCTGCAGGCGGCTTTCATCGATATCGCCGCGCTCGATGGCTTCCTGCACGGCGCAGCCCGGCTCTTGCTGGTGCGCACAATTGCGGAAGCGGCACTGCAGCGTCAGCGCGTCGATGTCGGCAAAGCCGCCTTCGGCCAGGGTTTCCTCGCCGGTCGGCTTCAACTCGCGCATGCCGGGCGTGTCGATCAGGCAGGCGCCGGTCGGCAGCGACATCAGCGCGCGATATGTGGTGGTATGCCGGCCGCGCGAATCGTTCTCGCGCACCGTGTTGGTCTTCATGCGCTCATGGCCCAGCAACGTATTGGTGAGCGTGGATTTGCCCGCGCCAGATGACCCCACCAGCACGATGGTGTGCCCGGGTTGCAGCCATGGCATCAGCGCAGCGACGCTGGCCGGGTCCTTGCCGTTGATCGCCAGCAGCGGAATCTGCTGCGCCGCCAGCTCTTCCAGCACCGCGAGTGCGTCTTCGCTGTACTCGGTCTGGTCGGCCTTGGTCAGCACCACTACCGGCGCGGCACCACCGCCACCGACCAGCAGCAAATAACGTTCGATGCGGCGTGGATTGAAGTCGGCGTCCAGCCCGCAAACGATGAACACCGTGTCGATGTTCGCCGCGATCACCTGCTGGTGGTAATGCTCACCGGCCGCACCGCGCTTGATCGACGTGCGCCGCGGCAGCAGCGCAACGATGCGGATGCCATCGAGCAGCACCCAATCGCCAACGGCCGCCCGCTCATGGCTGGGAAACCGCGGACGCTGCCATTCCGGCGGCGACTCGGTCTTCATGCTGGCCTCGGGCGCATCGGCCACCACATAGCCGGAGCGATGCTGTTCGATCACCCGTGCCGGCCGCGTCTGCGGATGGGCGGCAAACATCGCCTGCCAGGCAGGGTCCTCGGGAGCACCGGGCCAGGGCCAGCCGATGTAGCGGAGCGCGTCGAAATCGATGGGGTCTGTCATCCGGCAATTCTACCGGGGTGGGCTTGTGGAAACGCCGGGATGGCGGAATGGGCCTGGAGATTGGGCTGAGCAACGGCAAAGGCCGCTCCCTCGCGCGCAACACAGCAGAGCGTTCGGGGCTGTTCTCCCCTCCGGTACCCAGACCATTGGTTGGCATTGGAACCGTCGCCCCGCAGCGCAACAATTCAGCTAACATGCGGCTTCCATGCCCTTGACGGCCCTGTCGAAATGTCAACCCCCTCCAAACCGCTCGTCACCCGTGAACGTCTGTCCGAAGTCCGCTACGAAATCCGTGGTGAACTTGCCCGACGAGCGCGTGAGTTGGAGGCCCAGGGCCGCAAACTGATCAAACTCAACATCGGCAATCCGGGCGCCTTTGGTTTTCGTGCACCGGAACATCTGCAGCGCGCCATTGCCGATGACATGGGCCGCACTGATCCCTACACCCATCAGCAAGGCCTGCCGGTTGCGCGCGAAGCCATCGCCGCCGCCTATGCCCGCCGTGATGTGCCCGATGCCGTTGCCGACCGTGTGTTCCTGGGCAACGGCGTGTCCGAGTTGATCGACCTGTCGCTGCGGGCGCTGCTCAACCCCGGTGACGAAGTGCTGGTCCCCTCGCCCGACTATCCGTTGTGGTCGGCGGCCACCATCCTCAACGACGGCCGCCCGGTCTATTACCGCTGCCGTCCAGAAAACGGCTTTCTGCCTGACCCGGTGGAAATGGAAACGCTGGTGTCCTCGCGCACACGCGCCATCGTGCTGATCAACCCCAACAACCCGGCCGGCGCCAGCTACCCGCGCGAACTGCTGGAAAAAATCGTCGCCGTCGCCCGCAGGCACAACCTGTTGCTGCTGGTGGACGAAATCTACGACCAGATCCTCTACGACGGCGCGCAGTTCCAGCCGGTCGCACCGCTGGCCGGCGATCACCCGTGCCTGACCTTCAGCGGCCTGAGCAAGGTGCATCGCGCCTGCGGCTGGCGCGTCGGCTGGATGCTGCTGTCCGGCGCCAGTGAGCGCCTTGGCGATTTCCGTGCTGCGCTGGACCTGCTCAGCGCCCTGCGCCTGTGTGCCAACGTGCCCGGTCAGTACGCCATCGAAGCGGCCGTCAGCGGCCCGGACACCATCAGTCCGCTGTGCTCGCCCGGTGGCCGTCTGTATGAAACCCGCCGCGCCGTCATCGAAGCCTGCGAAGCCAGCGAGCACCTGTCGCTGGTGGCGCCGTCCGGCGCGCTGTACGCCTTCCCCGCCGTGGTCGGCCCAGCCGCGCAGGGATTTGACGACCACGATTTCGCATTGCAGTTGATGGAAGAAGAAGGCGTATTGGTGGTGCCGGGCTCCAGCTTCAACGTGCCCTACCGCAACCACTTCCGCGTGACCCTGCTGCCGGAAGCCAGCGTGATGCGCGATGTATTCAGCCGCATCGACAAGCTGCTGGACCGCCGAGCCGAGGCGGTGACCAAAGTGGTCCCGCTGAAGTCACGTCGTGCCTGAGCCCGCGATGGATCCGAGCGATATCGCCACTTCCTCGCGCTACCTGGCGCTGGGTGACTCCTACACCATCGGTGAGGGCGTACCTGCGCCCGGCACCTGGCCCTACCAGCTGGCCGCTGCCCTGCGCGCGCAAGGCATCAATCTGGACGATCCACAGGTCATCGCCACCACCGGCTGGACCACGGACGAATTGGCCACCGCCATCGACGAAGCCGCACCGCAGGGCCCCTTCGCCCTGGTCAGCCTGCTGATCGGCGTCAACAACCAATACCGTGGCCGCCCGCTGGCCGAATACCGGCAACAGTTCGAGCAGCTGCTGCAGCGCGCGATCGCACTGGCCGGCGAGCACCCGGGCCATGTGCTGGTGCTGTCCACGCCGGATTGGGGCTTCACACCCTATGCCCAGGCGCATGACCGCGATGCCGCGCAGGTGGCCCGTGAGATTGACGACTTCAACGCCGCCGCCAGCGCCTGCTGTGGCGACTACAACGTGGCCTTTGTCGATATCACCCCGACCAGCCGTGAGGATGGCGCCAACCCGGAGATGCTGGTCGAAGATGGCCTGCATCCCTCGGCGCTGATGTACCGGCGCTGGATGGAGCAGGCGCTGCCGGTGGCAGTGCAACTGCTGCAGACACCTGCAGACGGGTGAACGGCCAACCTCGGCATCCGGCCATGGCGGCCGATGATGCGCGTGCCATCGCCCGTGCCTTTGCCCCCCAGCGGCCCTGGGGGCACCGGGGCAATTACTACTACGCCCTGTTCAAACTACGCAGCGATCCGCTCTACCCGGGCGTGCTGACGGCCCTGCGCGGCAGCAACGCGCCCCTGCTCGATATGGGCTGCGGGCTGGGCCTGCTGGCGCATGCGTTGCGTCGTGATGGCCAGTTGATGCCTTATCGGGGCGTGGACAACGATGGCTCCAAAATCCAGTGCGGGCGGATCGCCGCCGAGCGCACAGCGTTGGCCGATACCGGCTTCGAGCGCATCGACCTGCTCGCCACGGTACCGGAGCACCACGGCAGCGTGGCCCTCCTCGACGTATTGCAGTACCTGCCGGCCGCCGCCCAGACAGCTCTGCTGCAGCGCGTGGCCGGTATGCTGGGCGCCCATGGACGGCTGGTCATCCGCATGGCCGAGCCTGATCACAGCCGGCGCGGTGTGATTTCCCGGGTGACCGACCGCGCCGCCAATCTGATCGGCTGGATGCGTTCACGCCCCCGCGACTACCTGGATGTGACCACGGTGCGGACGCAACTGCAGCAGGCCGGGCTTTCAGTCAGCGTCAGCCCGCTGTACGGCAGCACCCCATTCAACAACTGGCTGCTGGTCGCGCAGCGCGATTGAGCCCCGACTCAGCCGTTTGCACTGATAATTGCGCCATTCCCTTTCCGCCGACCTCCCGGTCGGCACATCAACGAGATTCCCGTGAGAAAAACCTACCGCCTCGACCTCGAAGGCAAACACCCCGACCGCCTGCTGGAAGCCAGCAAGCACGACATCCGCAAGTACATCAAACGCGAGCGCGGCAAGGCACTGCCGGCTGGCGCGGACTTCTGGGATTTCGACAGCAAGGTCGGCGTGGACGAAGCCACCGCGCAGCCGGTGGTATTCGCCGAGTTGACCCGCGCCGTGGATGCGCTGGTCGCTGCCGGCAACAAGCAGTTCTTCGTCGAAGTGCTGCGCAAGCCCGGCAAGCGCACCCCGCGTCCGGTCAACGCACCAGAAGCTGCGACCGCATCGGAAAACGACTTCGAAGATTGATCTGGAGCGGCAACACGGGACGCCGGGATGAAATACCGGCCATGTGCCTGTCGCCGCCCAAACTAAAAAGCCCGCAGATCGCGGGCTTTTTGTTGCTTGAAAATTTCCACTACCCGCCGTTCTTACCTCGGCTTCAGTGGCGCAGAACACCCACGTTGGCGCCGCGCCACGCTTGGCAAATGGCACCTGCATGGCTCCGCTCCGCCCGCAAATGAGCTCACTCAGTCGGTTGGGTTTGCCGCTGCGGCTGCGCGCAAACGATCCTTCTTGCTCGGCCTGCGGCCCTTGATGCCGCCGTTGTCTTCAGCCACTCGCGGCGTAGTCGGCGCGTTCTGTTTTGGCTCAAATCCAGCCACTTGCTCGACCGTCACATCCAGCGCATTGCGTTTGCAGATCAAACGCCAATGGGCAAACGATGCCGCATCGACAAAGCTCACCGCCAGGCCTTTCTCGCCGGCACGGCCGGTGCGCCCGATACGGTGCAGGTAGTCGTCTGACGAACGCGGCAGCTCGTAGTTGAGTACTACCGGCAAACGCGCAATGTCGATACCGCGCGCAGCCAGATCCGTCGCCACCAGTACCTGCAGTTCGCCGTCCTTGAATGCCTGCAGCATGCGCATGCGCCGCCCTTGGGCCAGATCACCGTGCAGCGCCTGCGCGTTTACGTCAGCGGTGCGCAGATGGCTGGCCAAGCGATCACTGTCACGACGGCTGCCAACAAACACCAGCACCTGCGTCCAGTTCGGATCTTCCAGCAGCGACAGCAACAACTCGGTGCGGCAATCGCCATCAACGCGAAATGCCCGTTGCTCGATTTCCGGCTGTGCCTGCTCGCTGACTTCCACCCGGTGCGGTTGCTGCAGGCCTGCATCGGCCAGCGCTTCGATATCCGGCGGGAAGGTTGCCGAGAACAACAGCGTCTGCCGGCGCACCGGCAATTCGGCCAACACTTGCCGCAGTTCATCGCCAAAACCCATGTCCAGCAGACGGTCGGCTTCATCCAGCACCAGCAGCTGCACCTGATTCAATGACAACGCGTTGTGCGCCAGCAGGTCCAGCAAACGCCCCGGTGTGGCCACCACCACATCAGCGCCGCCACGTAGCGACATCATCTGCGGATTGATCGACACCCCGCCCACGGCGCACACCACGCGCGGTTGACGCTCCAGGTGCCGGCCCAACGTGGTGAAGACATCCGTCACCTGCTGGGCCAGCTCGCGCGTAGGCACCAGCACCAACTGCGCCAACACTCGCGGCTTGCGCGGTGGCGTGAGCACGAAACGCTGCAACGCCGGCAGCACATAGGCGGCAGTCTTGCCCGAGCCGGTCGGCGCCAAAGCCACCAGGTCGCGGCCCTGCACGATCAGCGGAATGGCCTGCTGCTGGATCGGCGTCGGCTGCGCATACCCGGCCTGCTGCAGCGCTTCCTGCAGCGCAGGCAGCACAAGGGGGGACAGACCGAGTCGAGAAAAAGGCATGGGGCGGAGATCCGGGGGACAGCGGGAACGGGACGCGAGTCTACGCCGTTCCCTGTGGCAGGCGCGCCTGCAGCCCCTTGGCCTGCAGCTGCTGCAGGACAGCCTCGATGATGGCCAGGTTGTGGCCGTGGGCCGCACCTTCATGCAGCAGCACGATCGCGCCGGGCGCCAAATCCCGCGCAATACGCTGCACCACCTCCTGTGGCTCGCAGCCAACACCGTCAAAGCCGCGCGCGCTCCAGCCCACCCGGGTCAGCCCATGGCGCTTGAGTGCGGCGGCAACAAAAGGATTGGTCATGCCCACCACCGAGCGATACCAGCTCGGTGGTTTTCCTGCGATATCAGCCAGTACCTGCTGGCAGGCGGCGATCTCACGCGCCATTTCGCCCGGCCCCAGCGACCAGAAACGGGCCTGCGGGTGCGATTGGCTGTGATTGGCCACCCCGTGCCCACGTTGCAGCACCTCTCGCACCCGCTCGGGGCGTGCGGCCGCACGCTCGCCGACCATGAAAAAGGTGGCCTTGGCGCCATATTTGTCGAGCAAATCCAGCACCGCCGGGGTTTCATCGGACGGACCGTCATCGATGGTCAGCCACACCGCCGGGCCGGGCACACGGCTGAGTACCGGCGCATAAAAGCGGCTGTTGGGCAGAAATACCGGCACTACGAACAACGCGTGGCTGGCCAGCAGCAAAACCAGCCCCCAGGCCCAGCCAAACTGCCACCAAGCCAGTACCACCAGCAGTTGTGAGGCAATCAACCAAGGCACCCAACGCCACGGACGGACGGGAATGCGATGCAGAGTTTGCGTGACAGTCATGCCCCATGATGCCACGCAGCGTAGAATCGGCCTCTGTCCCAGACCACTTCCACGAGTACATGATGTCCCTGGATCCCGCCCTGCGCGCGCGCATTGAAACCCTCCTCGGCGCCGACCGCGTCGTCCTGTTCATGAAGGGCCAGCCGACCATGCCGCAGTGCGGTTTTTCGGCCAAGGCTGTTGGTGCACTGCAGGATCTGGGCGTTGAATTCGCCCACGTCAACGTGCTGGCCGATCAGGACATCCGCGAAGGCATCAAGGCCTACGGCGACTGGCCGACCATTCCACAGCTGTATGTTGACGGTGAGTTGATCGGCGGCAGCGACATCATTCTGCAGATGGCCGGCAGCGGTGAACTGAGCAGCCTGCTCGGCCTGGCCGCACCGGACCGCACCCCGCCGACCATTACCGTCACCCCGGCGGCAGTGGAAATGCTCAAGGGCGCGCTGGCCGATTCGCCCGGCGCCGCGCTGCAGCTGAGCATCGACGCCCGCTTCCAGCCGAACTTCCAGCTGGCCCCGATCGACGCCAACGCCATCGCCGCCGAATCCAACGGCCTGCGCGTTCAGTTCGACGCCGCCAGCGCCCGTCGCGCCGAAGGCATCACCATCGACTGGGTGGATGACATCCGTGGCCAGGGCCTGGCCATCAACAACCCCAATGCACCCAAGCCGGTGCAGGCGCTGGATGTACGCGGCGCCGATGACCAGCTGCGTGCCGGCACGCTCACCGTGGTGGACGTGCGTCCGGCCGACGAGCGTGCCATCGCCGCGATCAACGCCCCGTTCGAAACCTTCGACGGCGACAACCGGGCCAAGCTCGAAGCACTGCCCAAGGACACCGCCCTGGCATTCCTGTGCCACCGTGGTGGCCGCAGCGCGCAGGCGGCCGAGCAGTTCCTGGAACTGGGCTTCACCAACGTGTTCAACATCACCGGCGGCATCGATGCCTGGTCGGAAGACGTGGACAACAGCGTGCCGAAGTACTGATCGGCTGCGGTACCGCTACAACGAAAAACGCCGGCAATGCCGGCGTTTTTCCTTTGCACGATTGCTGGCCAGCGAAGGCTCAACCGGCAAAGCCACCTTCCGCCAGGTAATGCAGTTCGTCGGGCGTTGGAATACGGCCCAGCACCGCGTTGCGGTGCGGGAAGCGCCCGAAGCGGCGAATGATGTCGCGGTGCAGTTCGGCGAACTTGAGGTACTCCAGGTCGCCCAACACCTCGAACATGGCCACCGAGCGCTCCTGGTCCTGCGGATCCTCGGAGTGTTCGAACGGCAGATAGATAAAAGCCCGCAGCTGCGGCGTCAGTTCCCGGTCCAGGCCTTCTTCGATGGTGCGCATCGCGTAGTGCCGCGCCAGTCCATCAGTAGCGTAAGAGTGCGCGGTACCACGGAAGCAGTTGCGCGGGAACTGGTCCAGCAGCACCTGCAGCGCCAGGGCGCCGTCGGCCGACTGCAGCCACTCCTCGCAACCACGACGGGCGGCAAGCCAATGCAGGCCTTCAAAGCGCTGGCGGAACTCCGCATCAAAGGCGTCATCGCGCGAGAACCAACGTTTTGGCCCCGCCGTGCGCCAGAAATCCACCACCCGTTCTACCGTTTCCATTGCTGCATCCCCGCCTCACTGCCCGTCTTAAGGCAGCGACATCCCCTGCCAATCCCGTCGCAACGCTGCCGATGGCATGGGTTGCTTGGGCGCTAGCTTAATGGGCTGCCAAGCGCGTGGATATGAGCTGGACGTGAAATGAGACACATCCCAAGTGGGACCCGGCACACGAACTCCGCCCCAAATGCTTTTTTTACGATAGGGTTTCGCCCAAGACAAGATCGGATCAGGAGAGGGCTCCGTATGCGCATTGGAATCGTGGTGGACTCGGCATGCGACCTGCCGATGAACTACCTGCACCAGAACAATATCGTGCTGCTGCCCATTGCCGTGCGTATTGGCCAGACCCTGCTGCCTGACCAGCGGGACGAAGCCGCCACCCTGGCCTTCCTGCAGGGCCCGCTCAGCGACCAGGGCGCCGAGGCCGAGACCATCCCCTATACCGCCGAGCAGATCCGCGACCTGTTCCTGAAGCAATTGGTCACCGATTTCGACCAGGTGTTCTGCCTGACCATCACCCGTACCCGCAGCCCGTTGTATGACAACGCGGTGCAGGCCAGCTACAGCATCCTCAACGAATACAAGCCCATCCGTCAGGCCGCCGGCTTCAACTCGCCCTTCAGCCTGCGCGTGATCGACACCCAGAACCTGTTCGCTGCCCAGGCAGTGAGCGCCGTGGAGGCCGTGCGCATGCGCGATGCCGGCGCCAACGTCCAACAGATGCGCGAACGGCTCGAGCAGGTGGCTGCCAATGTGCACGGCTACATGGTCACCCGCGACCTGTACTACATGCGTGCCCGCGCCCGTCACAAGGGCGACCGCAGTGTGGGCTTGTTCAGTGCCGCGTTGGGTAGCGCGCTGGATATCAAGCCGGTGCTGCACGGCTACCGTGGCGAGACCGCGCCGGTGGCCAAGATCAAGGGCTTCGACCATGCGGTGCAAACCTTGTTCGACTTCGTCGGCAAGCGCGTCACCCATGGCTTGATGACACCAGTCGTGTGCGTCAGCTACGGCGGCCCGCTGGACGAACTGCGCGCCCTGCCCGGCTACGCACAGCTGCGTACTACCTGTGACACCCATGGCGTGGCGCTGATGGAAGCGGTGATGAGCCTGACCGGCATGGTCAACGTCGGCAAGGGCGCGGTGACCATTGGTTTTGCCGACGAACCCCACACCTTTGGCTGAGCCCGCCCGGATTTCCACGATTTCGCAACGTCCGCAGCGCTAGGCTGCATCCCCATCAAGGAGAACCTGCATGTCCGTGCTCTATTCGATTTCCCTTCCGGACCCGGCCAAGGCCCGTGGCAGCGATCCGCGCCTGTCCTTCACCGCCAGTGGCGCGGAGGCGTTTGCCGAGCAGTTGCAGGCCGCGCTGCGCACCACCGAGCTGTTTGACCGTTGGAAGTCCATGCAGGACGAGCCGGACGATGTCGATCCGTCCATGGCTGCCACCGACCCGACGGCAACCGTCACCGGCCAGCAGGCCGACCTGCGCATCAACCTCCAGGCCACCACCAGCCTGCCCGGCGACGTGTTCAAGCAGCGCCTGCGCCTGCTGGCCGGCAACCACTGGGAACTGCGCGACGTCCGCTGACGCACTGTGAGTACCCCTGTCCTTTTGTCCTGGAGCGGCGGCAAAGATGCCGCCTGGGCACTGCACCAACTCCAGCAGCGCGACGATGTGCACGTGGTCGCGCTGCTCACCACATTCACCGAAGGCCATGAGCGCTCGTCGATGCAGGGCGTGCGTGCGGACGTAGTGCGCGCCCAGGCCCGCGCCGCCGGTTTGCCACTGCTGCCATCGTGGATTCCGCAGGCCTGCGACAACGCCGTGTACCTGCAGCGCATGACCGCCACCCTGTGCGAAGCGCAACAACGCTGGCCCGGACTGGAGACCCTGGCCTTCGGTGACCTGCTGCTGCAGGACATCCGCCACTGGCGCGAACAGCAGTACGACGCACTGGGCTGGAAGACGTTGTTTCCGTTGTTCGGCCTCGATACCCGCGAACTGGCGCGGGAGATGATCGCCGAAGGCTTGCGCGCCCATCTGTGCTGCGTGGATACCCAGCACATGGACGCCGCATTCGCCGGCCGCGCGTTCGATCACTCACTGCTGGAGGCGCTACCGCCGGGTATTGATGCCTGCGGCGAGAATGGCGAGTTCCACACCTGTGTGAGCGCCGGCCCGATGTTCGGCAGCGCGCTTGCGTTGACGCAAGGGGAAACCGTGCTGCGCGAGTCGCGCTATGCGTATACGGATTTCGTGCTGTAGTGCCTTCGCAGGCGGGGAATGAAATCCCAACCTGCGTGACAGGCACCTACATGGCGAAGATCAGCGCATCGCCTTTGCGTGGTGCGCGATGTGCTCACCGATGAAACTGCTGATGAAGTAGTAACTGTGGTCATAGCCGGGCTGGATGCGCAGCTCCAACGGATGACCGGCCGCCTCGCAGGCAGCCTGCAACAACTGCGGACGCAGTTGGTTGTCCAGGAACTCATCCGCGCCACCCTGATCGATCAGCAACAGCAACCGCTCCTTCGCATCGGCGACCAATGCCGTCGCGTCGTACTGCGCCCATGCGGCTTCGTCTTCACCGAGGTAGGCAGCGAATGCCTTCTGCCCCCAAGCCCCCTGCGAGGGCGCCACGATCGGTGAAAACGCCGACACACTGCGATAGCGGCCGGGGTTCTTCAACGCGATGGTCAATGCACCGTGCCCGCCCATCGAATGACCACTGATCGCGCGCGCGTCGCTGGCTGGCAGGTTGGCCTGCACCCACGCCGGCAACTCGTCGACGATGTAGTCATACATGCGGTAGTGCTGCGCCCACGGCTCACGCGTGGCATTGAGATAGAAGCCCGCCCCCTTGCCGAGATCGTAGCTGTCGGCATCGGCCACCTCGTCACCGCGCGGGCTGGTGTCCGGCGTGACAAGGATGATGCCGTGCTCAGCGGCGTAGCGCTGCGCGCCCGCCTTGGTGATGAAATTCTGTTCGGTACAGGTCAAACCGCTGAGCCAATACAGCACCGGGCACGGGCCATGTTCGGCCTGTGGCGGCAGGTAAACACCCACTTTCATTTCGCAGCCCAACGCCTTGGACGTGTGGCGGTAAACATCCTGCCAGCCGCCAGAACAGGCGCGGTGTTCGATACGTTCGGCTGTCATCTCAGCCACCTCCCGATGCCGATGGCAACCGGATCTCGCAGGTCTTCAACACCTCCAGGCTGCCCTTTACTTCGATGCGCGATTCCTTGGCCAGGATGCCGATACGCAACGCATAAAACGACTCCGGGATGTCCTCGTACTCGTCAGGTGCTGCGATCAATACACCTGCGGTAACGAAGCCCGCGTTCTTCCAGGTCCGGCCCAGCGACGACAGAATCGACTGATCGATCTTCACCAGGTCCTGCTCCTGCAGTCGCTCGATCGCCTCACGCCCTTCCTGCTCGTCACCCATGCCATTCAACGCTGCTGCCAACACATCTTTATTCAACATCGTACTCATCTCAGTAGTGAATGACCGAACGGATCGACTTGCCTTCATGCATCAAGTCGAAGGCTTCGTTGATCTTGTCCAGTTCCATTGTGTGGGTAACGAACGGCGCCAGTTCGATGTCGCCCTTCATCGCGTCTTCAACCATACCCGGCAGCTGGCTGCGGCCCTTCACCCCACCGAACGCCGTGCCCATCCACTTGCGGCCGGTCACCAGTTGGAACGGACGGGTGGAAATTTCCTGGCCCGCGCCGGCCACGCCGATGATCACGCTCTGGCCCCAGCCACGGTGCGCGCATTCCAGCGCCGCACGCATTACGTTGGTGTTGCCGATGCACTCGAAGCTGTGGTCCACACCCCAACCGGTCATCTCCACGATCACCTGCTGGATAGGCTTGTCGTGATCCTTCGGGTTGACGCAATCGGTAGCGCCAAACTGCTTGGCCAATTCGAACTTCGACGGATTGGTGTCGATGGCAATCACCCGCCCGGCCTTGGCCTGGCGCGCGCCCTGAATCACCGCAAGACCGATGCCACCGAGGCCGAACACCGCAACGCTGTCACCTTCAGCAACTTTGGCAGTGTTGTGCACCGCGCCGATGCCGGTGGTGACGCCGCAGCCCAACAGGCAGACATGCTCCGGGTTCGCTCCCGGGTTGACCTTGGCCAGCGACACCTCGGCCACCACAGTGTATTCGGAGAAAGTCGAGCAACCCATGTAGTGGTAGATCGGCTCGCCGTTGTACGAAAAACGGCTGGTGCCATCCGGCATCACGCCCTTGCCCTGCGTTGCGCGCACCGCAGTACACAGGTTGGTCTTGCCACTTTTGCAGAACAGACACTCGCCACACTCAGCGGTGTACAGCGGAATCACATGGTCGCCCGGCTTCACCGAGGTCACGCCTTCGCCCACTTCCACAACAATGCCAGCACCTTCATGGCCGAGCACGCACGGGAACAAACCTTCCGGATCATCACCGGACAGCGTGAACGCATCGGTATGGCAGACGCCGGTGTGAGTGATCTTGACCAGCACTTCGCCCTGCTTGGGCGGCGCGACATCAATCTCGACAATCTGCAACGGCTGGCCCGGACCAAAGGCAACAGCGGCACGTGATTTCATGATTCTTCTCCTGCGAAATGGGGGAACGCGACGCGATGCGCCACGCGATTACTTGAGATAGGAACGGATAAGGGCAGACATCTCGGTCACGCGCGCAGCACGCTGCGTTTCCGAGCGTGCTGGCTGACCAAATTCCTCACGTAGATGCGCTTCCATCACCTCGGACATCAGCCCGTTGACGGCCCCACGGATGGCAGCAATCTGCTGCAGCACCGGGTTGCAATCGGCGCCAGCTTCCAGCGCACGCTCCAGCGCATCGCACTGACCCCGGATACGCTTGACCCGGGCCAGGACCTTCTTTTTTTCTTCCGGAGAGTGTGGCACCAGCCAGCCTCATATCCTGTACTGGGGGACAGTATATTTGGCAACAAGCTGAAATGCGATTGATTCGGATGGGTGTACGGATAGCCATAGTCTGTGCCTCACGTACAGACTATGGCTAATCGTGGTTGTACAGACTATGGCTAATACCCTCTCCAAGGGCCCTAGCAATGGAAGCAGGTCCTGTGGCCCAGGATGGAGACGGACCTGTTCCATTCCATGTCACTACAGGCCGCTTCCGGTCGAGGCTGTGTGAAAACCCCTGCGCCACTGGCAATATCTCAGCACCATTCGGTTGGTGCTGAGCATGAAGCGATTCGTCGATGGCGTTGATCGATCACAGGGGCTTTTGTTGCCTGATCGGCTCGAAGATTACGTCCACGAAGACAATCCGGTGCGGGTGGTCGATGCTTTCGTTGACGCGCTCGATCTGAGTGTCCTGGGCTTTGGGACCGTCGATCGCGCCGCTGGTGGCCGGCCCGCTTATCACCCAGCCGCGCTGCTCAAGATCTACATCTACGGCTATCTCAACCGCATCCAGTCCAGCCGGCGTCTGGAGCGCGAAGCGCAGCGTAACCTCGAACTGATTTGGCTGACCGGGCGATTGGCGCCGGACTTCAAGACGATCGCCGACTTCCGCAGAAACAACGGCACCGCCATCATGTCAGTGTGCAGTCGCTTCATTGCACTGTGTCGGAACATGAAGGTCTTCTCGCATGCTGTGGTTGCGATCGACGGAAGCAAGCTCAAGGCCGTGAACAGCCGAGAGCGGAACTTCACCACCGGCAAGATCAAGGCGCGTCGCGAACTGTTGGACCAGAGCGTCGCGCGCTATCTGGCCGAGCTGGATCGGGCTGATCGTGATCCAGCGCTGCTGCCGGAGGGGCGCGTCCCCCATCTGAAGGACAAGCTGGCGAAGGTACGTGATCAGATGAAAACGCTCGATGCCATCGAACAACAGCTCAAGGGCAAGCCGGACCACCAGATATCACTAACTGATCCCGATGCACGTTCGATGACCTCAAGCGGACGCGGAACCGGCACCGTGGGCTACAACCTCCAAGCGGCGGTTGACGCCGAACATCATCTGATCGTCGCCCACCAGATCACCAACGCCGGTAACGATCGCGCCCAACTCTTTGGCATGGCTACGATGGCCAAGGACGCACTTGGAACTCAGCACATGACAGCGTTGGCTGACCGTGGCTACTTCAACGCCCCCGAGATACTGGCATGTGAGCAGGTGGGCATCATCCCGTTGGTTCCGAAGCCACTAACGTCCAACAGCAAGGCGGAAGGAAGGTTCGACAAGCGGGACTTCATCTACGACCCAGTGGTCGATGCCTATCAATGTCCGACGGGCGAATTGGCCATCCACCGCTTTACCACCGAAGAGAACGGACTGAAATTGCACAAATACTGGTCGTCGGCCTGTCCCGACTGCCCGATGCGTACCAGATGCACGACGTCCAACTACCGACGCGTTGGTCGATGGGAGCACGAACACGTACTTGAGGCGATGCAGTTCCGCCTCAACGCTAGGCCACAAGTCGCTATCTTGCGAAAGCAGACCGTAGAGCACGTGTTCGGCACGCTCAAGGCGTGGCTGGGCACGACGCCACTGCTGACGAAGACGCTTCCGAAAGTCAGAACAGAGATCAGCCTGGCGGTTCTGGCTTACAACATGAAGCGCATGATCAAGATTGTCGGAATGCAAGGCATGCTGAGAGCGATCGCGGCTTGAAAACTCCGGATGATTGTTTTGACCAAACTGCGTGAGTCGTATGCGCTCTCCCCGAAAGATCATCCGCAAAGGGTTTTTACACAGCCTCGGCCAGTAGCGGACGTTCAACTCCGGAATTAAGCCGACCCGCGAAGCGGGTTCGGCTTGAATGAACTGTTAGGCGGCAACCACGCGCCACCTGCCTTGTAAAACACCGAACTGCATCTGTGCTTGGGCGAACGCGTCAGCGACTGATATGTGCCACGTGTCTCCGTTGAAGGAATCGCCCCCAAGGGGCGAAGAGCTAACAAGGAAATACCCTGACGAGTCTTTGCAAATCCCCAGATGAACGGGAACGGTCACGTCGTTGACGATGGCAGAAAAGTCATCTATCTCCAAGGTGAGGATTTTCTCCATTGCCGCCTAACTCCGGAATTAAGCCGACCCGCGCAGCGGGTTCGGCTCGAATGAACTGTTAGGCGCCGCAAGCATCATGTGGGCCCATTGATTTGCCTGCCCAACCAGCCTCAATAACCTCGACTGACGATAGAATTTGCTGTGCAAACGAACGGGCCTGAGCCACGTCGAACTCCACCGCATCCTCATGAGGCATTGCCACAACCTTGATGAAAATGAGTCCCTCATCTTGGCGCGGCTCGCAAGTCACCGTCTCTTTGTACTTCTGCTCTTGAGAGTCTGTCATGGCAATCTTGCGCGTAACTGTGGAATTAAGCCGACCCGCGAAGCGCTTTCGGCTTGAGTGAATTGTTAGGCCGTGGCGATGAACTTGCCATAGCAAACCCCGCACAGCCAGTTGTTTGGCCCGGAACAGTAGCTTTGACCAACCGCTGAGTCGTCGGACTGCGAAATAGTCCACGAGCAGATGAGGCAATGCACATGACTGTCATTGCCTAAGTAAGTCGTCAGTTGCCAAGCGCGTCCTTTACACCAGTCGATTTCCTCTTGGATGTCGGATACTCGCCATGCTTCACCCCGGATATCGACAGTTTGCATTTCCACGGCCTAACTACCTAATAGACGGACCCGCGGGGCCGGTTATACGACTTATCCGCAAAGCACCGTGTGGTGGGCTTTCCCCTTGATGCAAGGCGATCTTAGGGTGGCTGGGTCAGGCTAACAAGCCAGCTTATAACCGGACCCAGCGGCTGGCTCGGCGGCCGCACCAATGGCCGCTATGGGTCGCATGACGCCCTGCGACCAGGGGCGGACATTCGAACTCTGAAATTAAGCCGACTCGCGAAGCGGCGGCGGCTTGAATGAATTGTTAGGCGGCAGTTTACCGCCCATTGGCCCGACTAGCCTTCTGGAAGAGCGTGGCCAGATCTGAGTCGGACATCTTGCTGAGACTGTCATATGCGGGCTCGGTAGCAGACTTGGCCCCAGTACCTTCGCCGTAAAGTTCAATGCCGCCGCCACCGTCCGGGGTAAGGATAAAGACGAAGGGAGTAGCGGGATTGGGCGCGCCGGCGGTGACTACTACCGAATGGCCGTCAGCACAGCCATACACAAGCCAGTCATTGCCTCCGAGTTGTTTCACGGCCGGTCCAATGTTGCATTCAAGCGCTGGTTGCTCAGTGGCAGGCACAGTCGACGTGCCAGTAGCAAGAAGTGCGATGAGTAGAGTTGCGATCATGTCTGCTCTGCCGCCTAACTCCGGAATTAAGCCGCGCCGCGAAGCGACGGGGACTTCCTTCGAAAAAGTGGACACCTGTTGCTCAATGGCAGGTGCGCTCGAATTCCACGGGTGTTTGATAATCCAGTGCCGAGTGTAGGCGCTGGTGATTGTAAAAATCCATGTAGCTGCGGAGGGCGGCCAGCAGGGATCGGTCGGTCTCAAATACACGTTGATGGTAGAAGTCGGCTTTCATGGATTTGTTCCACGATTCCATATGCGCATTGTCTGTTATCCGGCGAGGTCGATTAGCCGACTGCAAGAATCCTGCCCACTGCAGGCGCTGTTTGAATTCGCCACTTAGAAACTCGATGCCGCGATCGCTATGGAAGATGATGCCAGGCTTGGGCCGCCGGGTGCGCAGCGCTGAGGCCAGTGCACGCTGCGTCAAAGCGGCCGTCCGGTCCTTGCCCAGCGACCAGCCAAGCAGGCGTCTGGAGCAGCGGTCCATGACCGTGGCCAGGTAGCGCCAATGGCCGGCGACTTTCAAGTAGGTGACGTCGCCGACCCACACCTGGTCCGGCTTCCTGGCCTGGACCAGATGCGCACGACTTTCCACGCTGGCAAGAAAGCGCTTCAGGCCCGGGCACTGCCGATACAGACCAGCGGAGCGAGCGCAGATGCCTTCTTGGCGCATCAATCGTTCCACACGCCGTCGACCGACTGCTTGGCCGGTTCGGTTGATAGCCGCATGCACACGCGGACTGCCATAGGTGTACCGGCTCTGCGCATGCGCACCGCGAATGCGCTCGATCAGTGCCGCGTCTTCGATTGAACGCGTGCTGGGTGGGCGCTGTAGCCACGCATAGAAGCCTGCGGCGCTGACGCCGAGAAGATGGCACATCGCCCTCACCGGACAGGCTTCTTGATGGTGCGTGATAAAGGCGAAGACATCGCTTTTTGTTTGGAAGTGAACGCGATGGCTTTTTTTAAAAGGTCATGCTCAATCTGCAGGCGCTCATACCTGCGCTTCACTTCGCGTAGTTCCTTCAGCTCAGCGCTGATCGCCTGGTCCAACTCAATCCCCTTGGTCACGATTGATCCTTCGCGGGCAAGCTTGCGCCAACGAGACAACATGAAAGGGTGGATGTAAAGCGAGTGGGCGACATCCCGAACTGACACGCCGGGTAACGCGCTCAAACGCACAGCGGTGGCCTTGAAATGCGCGCTGTAGCGATGGGTGGTTCTGGGACCTGGGGCTGGCATAACGACACTCCTGAGGGTTAGGTCAGGGTGTCCACTAAACCGAAGGAACTACCACGGCTACACCGCAGAGGGTTTGGTCAACGGCGACACCATTGATGACGTCAGGCTGTTTAGCGATGGCAGTGATCTGAACGCCCAACCCGGTGGCTACGCCATTCTCGCCAGTGATGCGCAGGGTGCACGGCTGGGTAACTACGACATCACGTATCGCGAAGGAACGCTGGACGTCACGGGCGTATCCGTCGGGCAGAACCTGCAGGTTGGCCGCGAAGTGGCGGCCAATCTGAGCAAGCTCGCACCCCGCGCGCTCACCGATTCATCCGACGCAACGTTGTACCGCTTGACCGATTCGGCCATCATGCCGGCCAGCGACGTCTGTACTTCTCTGAGGGAGGTCCGCTGTCTCATTCATCAGCCGAATTGACTGCCGACAGGTCAATGGAAAAGGCGCGTCTCTCGATGCGCCTTTTCTTTGTTCAGAGCATTATCGCTGCCGTTCCACGGTTGAAATATGCTGGCCAACGAGGCTGGCTCGACCTGGAACGAGTAATCAGCAGGCGCGACTGCCAGAAGCCGAAGCGCTGACGATCAGCAATCGATTGCGCGACCTGCTGGTCGAGTTCGGAGTATTGCTTGCACTGTTATCCAGCCCTGCGGCGCAGGCTCGATGAGCACTTTCTCACCGTCCGCTTGTCGGCGATGCTCTGTTGTGCAAGCTGTGCGCACATTGGCAGCAGATGCATAAATAAGCACCAGTCGGACTGAGACCAGGACACCAGCGCACATGCCATATGCGATTGACCACAACGCACCTCATGGTGGCTGCGCTTTTTCTTAAGGCTGCTTGATCGGACCGACAAGCCAGATATAGCCGGACCGGAGGATCGGAACGGAGACCGGGTCAGGTGCCAATCATAAGGCGTGCGTATGTCTGTTATGGGCCTTGGATTCAAGCGGTCGTTCACAACGTCTGACTCAAGCCAGCCCATCACTGGAAAACGTAGCTATCCATTTCTTCTGCTGGAAGCACATGCCAGATGCAAACTAGTGCGACGGTTGCTGCGAGGAAGATGGTGGCGCCTTTTGAAAATGAGGGCATTCGCGGGCCAGAGGCCCCGCGGGAGGACTTGCAGAGGGTGCGCGAATGTCCGCTCGGATCGTAGCCTTTTTTTGCGTACAGCGCGCCCGACGACCTGATGAAATTTAGGACCTGCATGAGCTGGCATGTCTCAGGAGATCGAATTCATCATTGAAGAAACGACATGCCAACCTGACGCATCGTGACGCAAGATGGCTCCGTGTTGCGATCCACATGTTCCGCCACACCAAAATCCAAAGGTGACGTCGTAATCCCCATCCGGTCGTCGGGTAGGGGTGCCCAGACCCATCATCATCGTTGTCCCCACACGGATGTCCTCAGAAGGAGCTTGCCAGGCGGAGCCAGGCATAAGCGGGAAGCCGATTCCCCCCAATACCCGGATCGATTCCAACGACAGATCAATCATGCCGTCTCCTTTTGGATCTCTAATAGCCACATACAGCGGCATGCGATTGCTCACCAGATAACCGCTGGAATCTAGTTGATGGCGTAAGACTGCTTTCATTACGCCCTGCAGATCAGGTGGCGGATTCAGCGCCGCGTCTGCCAGTCTCTGCAGCTTGTCACGTGCGCCTTGCAGCGCGATCGAAGCATCCCCCCTGGCAACGCAATCGGCGGCGGGTAACTCCCGCACGCAGACCTCACCCGAGGATTCATTGATGCTTACCAGGTAGCGGTGGAGATTCGTGGATTCCCCACGTTCGATCACCATCCGCCATTCGTTGCTTGTCTGGTCGAAATCCGGTCCATTGATCGTCGAATCATCGCGCCCAAACTTCGCCTCCACCGCATTGTCACCTTCCACCATCGCCTGCATTGCATCCAGCAACGGCTGCTTTTCATGCCCAACGGCAACCCAGGTAGCGAAGGAGGCTAATGTCGCTAGTGTTCCTGCCAGAACCGACTTCTTCATCATGATTGCTCGACCTGGACCGGAGAAACGATATTCAACTGAGGGAAGGCACCTGTCCAGCCTCGGCACCCCTGCTCCGCTTGAGAGCTTGGTTCCGCCGGTCGTGCCACCCGCGGGGGGCCGGGCATTGCCGTCGCGCGAATTGCATATGGAAGGCAACACTTTCATCACATTCGGGTGGACACTCGCCTGGCGCAGATTGCACAGCAAACCCCCTGTGCGTTTCAATCAAGGGAGACGCGGGGCTTCACCCCACGCTGCCACAGACCCTGACAATCGCCCCTTTGGAGACCACCCACATGCGACTCAGCCAGCTCACGACCTGCCTTGTTGCCACTGCCATGAGCCTCCCCGTGTTTGCGCAGACCCCTCCGGACGTAACCGATCTGGTGGGCGCGCGCGGCGCCGGCGGTGAGACACAGCTGTTATCCCGTGGCTACGAGCAACGCGACTCCAACACCGTGGGAGATCAGCGCTTTTCTTTCTGGTGGAAAGCCAAAAGCTCCCAATGCATTTCTGTTTCCACCGTTGAAGGCCGATACGCATCCATCCAATCGGTTCCGGCCGCCAACTGCGCGGACGCATCGAGGGACAACCAAGCACCCGTCACGACGTCACCGCAGTACACCGACTCTCTCGTCCTGGTCTGCTATGGCGCCGGCACTCGCCCCACCGTCAAGACCGAACCGACCTATGCGTGGGATAGCCAGGAGCACAAATGGAAATCCAGCGATACGGTTCACAGCAGTAGCGAAGGGTTCAATGGCGATGTGCAAATCGAGCTCTACGGGGACCACGGCCGAATTCACCTGAGCCAAGGCTTGGTACCGCCGATCAACTCGGGCGGTGACCATGGTTGGTGGGAACTGGACAATCTTCACATCAGCCCCGACCTGATCACCGCAGGCTATCGCCTCAACGGCATGAACAAGCCGCGTATAAGCGTTGACCGCAGATCGGGCCATATCACCATCCAAGGTGGCACCAGCTTCGCAGGGCAGTGCGATATGGGCAATTACGGCGGCGGCCAGCGCCGCTTCTAGTCCCTGATTTTGTGCGTCCCACGCAAGCACCAAACCCCAGCCCAACCGAGGCTGGGGTTACTTCTGTTTCGGCACCCAACCGAGACTGGGGTTACTTCTGTTTCGGCACCCCACCGTCGCTGCCAGTTCGCACCGGGCTGCCCCACCTAACCAGTCATCTGCCGTCCCGAGGATGTTCGATGGATCTGATGCGCTTACTACGCTCGTTGGAAGAGTTTCTATATGAGCTGATCGGCTGGCTGGTTTTCTATCCCCGTACGTTCTGGCGGATTCTCCTGCACCCAGGCGCTATTGCCCGCTACACCCGCAAGGAACTCACGGGCGCGCCCGAGCAGCAGTTCCAGGAAACGATAAGCCCCGTCTTGATGCTCATCCTTTCGGTGGGCCTGGCGCATGCGATGGAAATGGCCTTCAGGCTGCCAGCTCTGAAAGTGGACTCGCCGTTGGGGCGCGTATTGTTTGGCACCGAGGAATCCCTTCTCCTCACGCGGTCGATCATCTTCTGCTGCTATGCGCTTGGGGCTGCACTAGGCACGCTGATACGGGAGCGCAAGCCCATCACGCGAGATACGTTGCGCGAACCGTTCTCCGTCCAGGCCTTCCTTGCCTGCCCATTCGTTGTTCTCCTTTCGACGGGCATACAACTGCTGCAAATGCCGTCTGGCGAAGCCCAAGTGCCAGGAGCGGCTCTATCGGCCATTGCGTGTGTCTGGTACGTTCTTGCCCGCGTTGCCGCCTACCGCGCCCTGCATGGGGGAACGTTTCTGCCGGTGTTTGCAGCAACCCTCGTCTGGTTTGTCGGCACATCTCTCGTGATTCTGGCTGTAGTCACCGCCTCAGTCCTCTAAGCCAGTGACCCAATGGGCTATCCAAACTTGAGCGTGCAGCAACTGCTCACAACGCTGGACCATCTCATTTGCATACGTGCGAGATGTTCCGTGCATTTAGCCCAACGATCAGCCCGCCTTTCGCACTGCGCCCGGCCTTTCCCGAATGTGACGATCAGCATCTGCTCCCGCAGTTGACGATGAGTAACCGGAGCACTGTCAGCGAGCAGGAACTGAGCATTCGCCCACGACAACAAACACTGCACCGGTGAACACGGCCTACTTCAGCGAAAAGACCACACGACCGCCATGCTGACCGAGTGCCCGAACCATGTCCGCTGGATCATCCACGCGCCCCAAGCGAGTGTAGGAATAGGAAGAACGAAACGTTGCGTAGAAGACGACCACGGTGTTCGAGCCGTAAAGCATCAGATCACCGGCATGGATCATCCCCGGCCGGCCTGCATCGGCAGGTAACGTGCGCAGCAGATCGGCGTGCTTTTCGTTGCCGTTGAGCTCGGCCATCTCCAGCGTCAACGGAAACTGGGCCGCGAACGCGCGGGCGGCAGCATTGTCAGCCAACGTGATGCTGAAGCGACGTTCGCCGATGGTCATCCACATGTTGGTTTCCCCCGGCTGGGTGGATGCCCCTGCGGCATCCAGGGCAACGACTACGGCCGCTCCGGATGGGCTGGCCTTGCATCCAGTCAGCATCAACACGCCGAATGCCAGGCTCAATCCTCGCACGTACCAAGACATCGGCGACGGGGACGAGATCGAATAGGAATGAGTTCGGGCCATGCTGATCTCGCCGATTCAGGCCTGGTGCGAGGCCTGCGAACGCGCCGCCAAAACCGTGAGGAAGGCACCAAACAGGAGCACGATCGCGCTGACGATGAAGGTGCTCTGGTATCCACTGCCATCGAACAGCAGGCCGCCAACCGTGGAGCCCAAAGCAATCGCCAGTTGGATCACCGCCACCATCAACCCGCCACCGGCTTCCGCATCCTTGGGTAGGCTCTCGGCGATCCAGCTCCACCAGCCCACCGGGGCTGCGGTGCCCAGCAATCCCCATGCCGCCAGCAGGCCCGCCACTGGCCAAACCCAGTCTCCGATGGGGAGCAGCGCCAGCGCGATCGCTGCCATCAGGATGGGAATGACGATCAGCGTGCGGTACAGGCCTCGCTTGAGAAAGGTTCCGATGATGACGGTACCGATGAAGCCGGCCACACCGATACCCAACAGGATCAGGGAGAGCGTGGAGATGTCCACCCGCGTTACCGTTTCCAGGAACGGCCGCACATAGGTGAACAAGGTGAACTGCCCCATGAAGAACACACCGCAGGCGGCCATACCCAGCGCCACCGTCCGATTCCTGAGCAACCGGAAGACGTTGACCGAAGCGGCCGATCCGTCCGGCTTCATGGACGGCAAGCTGATCCACTGCCAAGCCAGAGCGATCACCGCCACGGGCACCAGGCAATAGAAGGCACCACGCCAACCGATGATCGCGCCCAGGTAGCTGCCCAAAGGTGCGGCGATCACGGTCGCCAGTGCGTTGCCCCCGTTGAAAATAGCCAGGGCACGCGGCACCTGCGCAGCCGGTACCAGACGCATCGCCGTCGCCGCCGACATCGACCAGAAACCCCCGATCACCACACCGATCATGGCGCGCCCGACCATGTAGACGACGTAGTTCGGAGCAGCCGCGACCACCGCACCGGACAACCCCATCAAGCCCGTCAGCACCAGCAGTAGGGCTTTGCGATTCATGCTGCCCGCCAAGGCGGAAATCGACAGGCTGGTGAGCACCGCAAACGCACCGGAGATGGCGATGCCATACCCCACCCAGCCCTCGCTGACACGAAGATCGAAGGCGATAGGCGTCAGCAGGCTGACGGGCATGAACTCAGACGCGATCAGCGCAAACACGCACAGTGTCATGGCGAAGACCCCGCCCCAATGCGCAATGCCTGCCGCGGCCTCCTCCTGCTCGGCGCGCGCAGGAATGTTCGTCGACGCCGTCATTTCGCAGCCAAGTGCTGCGTGAAGAAAGCGGTCAGTTTGTCGAACGGGATCACGTCCACGCGATCGTAAAGATCAGTGTGATTGGCACCTGGAACGATCATCAGCTCCTTCGGCTCCACGGCAGCGGCATAGGCTGTTTCGCTGAAGTAACGGGAGTGCGCCTTTTCGCCATGGATGAACAACACTGGGCGCGGCGAGATCTCTGCGATGTAGGTCAGCAGCGGCATATTCATGAACGACAGCGGCGTGGTCAGCGTCCATGCGTTCCCGGAATTGACCGCCCGAGGGTGGTAGCCACGCGGTGTCCTGTAGTAGTCGTGGTAGTCGACCAGGAATTGCGCTTCACCACCTTTTAGTTCGTTGTAGGGCGGTTGATAGACCGGGGTACCCCGCTCCGCATCCTGCCAGCGTTGCCGGCTCAGTTGCTCCAGCATTTGCGTGCGCTGTTCGGGAGTCATGCTGTCGTTGTAACCCTTGGACATGACACGCGCCATGTCGTACATGGTGCTGGTCGCGACAGCCTTGACGCGCTTGTCCACGGCAACAGCATTCAACGCCATGCCACCCCAGCCACAAATACCGATGATGCCGATACGCTCCCTGTCCACGCTGGGCTGCAGACCGAGGAAGTCCACGGCGGCACTGAAGTCTTCGGTATTGATATCCGGCGAGGCCACGTTGCGCGGTTCTCCGCTGCTTTCGCCGGTATAGGACGCATCAAAAGCCAACGTGACGAAACCGCGTTCGGCCATCGTCTGCGCATACAGGCCAGACGACTGCTCTTTTACCGCACCAAAGGGGCCTCCGACAGCGATCGCGGGCAGCTGTCCATTGGTATTTTTGGGTTGATACAGATCGGCTGCCAGGGTGATGCCGTAGCGGTTCTTGAAGGTCACCTTCCGGTGTTCGACCTTGTTGCTCCTGGAGAAAACCTTGTCCCACTCCTGCGCGAGTTGCACAGCCTCTGCTTCGGCTTCGGCTTCGGAGGGATGGGTTTGCGCGAAGACCGGCGACGCGCTGACCGCAGCGGCCAAGCCGGCCATCTTCAGCAGGGTGCGGCGTCCCTTATCAGGGGCTGGTTGATGAGGCATTGCGTTGCGCTTGTTCATGATGATTCCTCGGAGTGCGCCGCATTCAATCCGTGAGAGTGGCGTTGTCGATGACGAAGCGATACTGGACATCGCCTTTGAGCATGCGTTCGTAGGCGGTGTTGATTTCGTCGGCACGTATGAGCTCGATGTCGGCCACGATTCCGTGCTCGGCACAGAAGTCGAGCATTTCCTGGGTTTCAGCAATGCCGCCAATCATCGAGCCGGCCAATGTGCGGCGCTGGGTGATGAGGTTGAACACACCCGGAGACGGATGCGGCGTAGCAGGCGCGCCGACCAGCACCATCGCTCCGTCGCGCTTGAGAAGAACGAGGAACGCATCGAGGTCGTGCGGCGCGGCTACCGTATTGATGATCAGATCGAAGCGCTTGGCGTGCTTCGCCATCTCATCCGTGTTGCGGGACACCACCACTTCATCAGCACCCAGTGCCAAGGCAGCCTGACGCTTGGCCTCGGAGGTGGTGAACGCCACGACGTGTGCGCCCATGGCATGGGCGAGCTTGATACCCATGTGACCCAGGCCACCAATACCCACGACACCGACCTTGGTGCCGGGGCCGGCATTCCAATGCTTCAGCGGCGAATAGGTGGTGATGCCGGCACATAGCAACGGCGCCACTGCCGCCAGTTGCGCCCCGGGATGGCGGACGCGCAGCACGTAGCGCTCGTGGACGACAATCTGCTGCGCGTAGCCGCCGAGCGTCCAACCTGGGGCATCCGCCGTCGGAAAGTTATAGGTGCCGACCATGTCGTCGCAGTAGTTCTCCAGGCCGCTGTTGCAGTCCTCGCACTGCTGGCAGCTATCGACGATGCAGCCGACGCCGACCAGGTCACCAAGCTGGAAACCCGTGACATGCGCGCCTACTGATGCCACCCGCCCGACGATTTCGTGGCCCGGCACGCAGGGGAACTGGGTTCCGGCCCACTCCGCTCGGACCTGATGCAGATCGGAGTGGCAAATGCCGCAGTAGGCGATGTCGATCTGCACGTCATGGGGACCGGGACTGCGGCGGGTAATTTCCATCGACTGCAGCGGCTTGTCGCTGGCGTATGCGCCGTAGGCATAAACAGGCATGAGGATGTCCAAGGGTCCAAAGGAGGATGCGGACCATTCTGACCATGCGCCATTTACTTGATTAGATGATGAATGCTTTTAGGCCCTATTAGTTTTACTAATCAATCGGCCGTGCCAGACTTGCCCCATGGCACGACGCAACCTCAATGATCTGCTGGCCTTTGTCACTGTCGCCAGAGAAGGCAGCTTCACCCGTGCGGGTGCGGTACTCGGGGTTTCTCAATCGGCGCTCAGCCAGGCGATCAAGGCCTTGGAGGAACGGTTGGAAATCCGGCTGCTCACCCGCACCACGCGCAGCGTGTCGGCCACGCCAGCCGGTGAGCAGTTGCTTCAAGCGATAGGGAACCGCTTCGACGAGATCGAGTCGGAACTGGATGCGCTCACGGCACTGCGGGACAAGCCTGCTGGGTCGGTCCGCATCACCTGCGGCGACCATGTGCTGCGCACGATCCTGCTGCCCAAGCTGCTGCCGGTCATGCATCGCTACCCGGATGTCCACATTGAGTTCGATGTCAGCTACGGATTGCGGGACATCGTGGCCGATCGGTTCGATGCGGGTGTTCGGCTGGGGGAAAGCATCGACAAGGACATGATCGCCCTGCCGATCAGTCCGAAGCTGCGGATGGCGGCCGTGGCTTCACCCGCTTACTTTGAAAAGCATCCGGCTCCAAAGATCCCCGAAGACCTGACGCGGCACAACTGCATCAATATCCGGTTCCCGTCATCAGGGGGCGTCTATGTCTGGGAGTTCGAGCGCCGTGATCGGCAGTTGAACGTGCGTGTCGAAGGCCAGGCAATCTTCAATACCTCGCCCCACATCGTGCTTGCGGCGCTCAATGGCTTGGGGATCGCGTTCCTCCCCGAAGAGGAGTTCGCGCCCCACATCGAAGAAGGACGCCTGGTCCGCGTGCTGCAGGACTGGTGTCCGCCATTCTCGGGATACCACCTTTACTACCCGAGCCGCCGCCAGCATTCGCCGGCATTCTCGCTGGTCGTGGACGCATTGCGGAGGTGAGAGATGCGTTTCCGGCACAGCAGCCACGCAACTTTCCCGAGTTCAACTGTTCGCCAGGGATCGCATCACGCCATGACGCTCCCAGTGCCGCTACCGTCAGAAGTGACGTTCGCTGCGCCGCGACGCCGCTTCGGCTTGAGTAGATTGCCAGACCACTTCACTGACGCCCCTCACCGATGGGCAGGTGGTGCGCCTTTTCCATCTTTGGGTTCCGTCGTCACGCGGCCCTGCGCGAATTCCGGAAAGGTCTCCGCCAGCGTCGCCTTGTCCGGCAAGATGTAGAACACCCCGCCACGATCAAATGTGGAACGGATGATTTGCTCGTAAAACCCGGGCGAGACGTTGATACAACCGTGAGTGACGCGGTTGTCATCCGGCGAAGGCGATGCCAGACGTTCGACGCGCCTCTCGGCCGGGACGCCAGTAGCGGTGGGGTGGATGGAGACTGCGGAATCGTAGTCCACCCACAGGACGCGCCCGGCGTCGATTGACGGACCGAAACCGCCCACAAAGCGACCAGCAGGCGTCGTGCGATCCCGCCCTGGAATCTCGCGAAGCGCGAGGCCAGCAACGCCGGGGGCCGTATGATCGCCGGTGGCCGAGCCAAAAAGCCCGGGCGCCGCGCCACGCAGCCGACCATCGCCGCCAAACACCAGTATCTGTGCAGCGGCCTTGTCCATGATCGCGAACGGATAGCCCTGATTGTCCTTGCTTGCGACAACCCAGCCCGCAAGTTCAATCACCGTGTCGGACACCTCTTGGCCGTGCGGAAGCTCATCAACGGCGGCTACCGGTTGCGCCACGACATCCTCGGCGCTGGCCACGCCGATGCTCGCGAACGCGAGAACCATTGCCAGCACGCCTGGGATGGCCCGGATCGCGGGGTATTTGTGCGTACGGATGGGACGGTTCCTCCGAATCAAGACTGCATGACCAAAAGGAAACCAGTGGCCAGCAAAGGCCACCGGGTCCTGAAATCAAAACCGTTCGTCACGAACTGTGCGAACGGTTCAATAGCAACTAGCCGCGAGGCGTGCGGCGGGGTGCCCTTTCGAGCTGCTGGACGCGGCCTTCAATCTGATCCAAACGTTGGTTAGCCTGCTGTGCGGATTGATTGGCGGATTCGGCGCTCTGTGCCGCGCCCTGCACCTTCGTGTCGAGTTGATCGAGGCGTGAGTTGATCCCTGCAAACTCCTCTTTATAGGTTGCACAGGAAGCAAGGCCTGCGGTGGCGATAAGCGCCACGCCGAGCGTACGGGCCATTACAAAGTGTTGCTTGGTCATGAACATTCCACTCCCTCCTTCGTCTGGGGAATCTGGAATATAGCGGCCTTTTTGACAAAGCCATGACCTGCTTTCAGCTGACGTTGGAGTACGTGGATGGACGGTGAAGATGTGACAACACCCATCACGCCTTATCCGTAGTCATCGCTCCCTACCCAAAGTGAACCGTAGATCTTGATCAAGCGGGCCTTCTCCAGCGGCGGATCTTCACGAGACGTATTTGAGTCATGCCTATTCATAAAAAAAGAAAAACCATACCTGCCCAGCGAGGCGTTCAAGCGGTCGACATCGTCTCCCCCGGGCATCACGCCGCACCGCGCGCAATGGACCGCTTCATGTCGAATGCCCCTCCCAAGGACGGCCGGAAAAATGAAACAAAGCCGCGCCGATCTCGTCACGGGCAGTCGCAGAAAGCACCCGACAAGCCGATCTGAATACGCTTTGCGAATCACCTTCACAGCGCCACATCACCTACTGATTTTTCCAGCAGTATCGTCACGGCTATCCGTCCCGGAAACGCCGCCATGGGCCGTCAATTCCCGTCCCCACTGCTGTCCTCCGCCTTGGCGTTCACTCTGCGTGGCGGCTGTTATTCAGAAAAAAATCAGCGCCGAAAATGAGATGGCGACACCCGCCAAAACTGCATTGATCTTGCTCGATACCTTTGGCGATCTGCATCGCGCTGTAGCCACCCGCGTGCCGGAAGCGCAGCGCCATTTTCGATCAGGGCTTGCACCTGACTTACGGTTTCAATCACCAAGCTGCCGGGCGTGCCTTTGCCGACGCGGCACGATTGGATCCGCAATGTGCGATGCGCGTAGTGCCAGGCGTTGGTGCTGGGGCCGAACATCAATCTACCGATGGACCCAACGTAGGCCAAAGACGCCACGACGTTGGCTGCCCGCGCTATGGGCCTCGCCAGCCGTGCGAAAAGAGCCTTCGCGCAGGAGCTCAGAACCGATTTCCAACAATGATTGATCGCTGTTTGGTTTGGCGCAGGCACAACAAGCACTGGGTCAGCGCGATGCGGCGATCGAGACACCGCGCCAACAAGTGAACGCCTGGCAATGGCCGATGCGCCGCTGACAGCGGCGCGTTATTGAGCGGCGAATAAACGGCTACGAAAACACCACCATGATTGGCAGGTGCGTTGCGCGGCGTTCGATCGGGAGCCCAATCGAACGCCCATAAACTCAGCGCGGTTCATCCACCAACGCATCAGCCGCAAGCGGACGCGCGTACTGCACCAGCGACAGCAACGTCTTGCCCGGCTCTTCGTTCATCACTTCATGCGCGGAATGTTCGAACCACACCACGCGTTTGGATGGTGCCTGCAGGCGCTCAAACCATTCAGCGGCCACGGTCGAGGACACGTTGATGTCGTGCCGCCCGAGGAACAGGATCACCGGGCAATCCAGCGTGCGGACGTTGTTGAAATCGTTGGTCAGCACGTCCGACAGCAATGCATTCTCCGAGGCTTCGTTGCCCTGCCACACTTTGGCGAGATCGTCGTCGGTGTATTCGGGGGAAAGCTTGATGGCCGCCGCTTCCGCGCCGCCGCCATCACGGCCATACACCATGCCGCCGTAATGGTTGAGCCATTTGCGCTGCTTCATCAGGTCCGGCACGGGAACCGGCACCTTACCCTGCGCATAGGGCGCAACCGCCTGCAGGTCAGCGATGGCTTCGGCATTGCCGTCCTTCTGCGCCTGCTCCATCGTCCATGCCCAGCCACGACGCTCGCTTTCCGGCCCGTCGGCCGTCTGGCCCATGCCGATATAGGCGTGCAGCCATTCCGGTCGCTTACGCGCCAGCTCCACGCCCAGGTAGCTGCCCCAGGAATGGCCGAGCACGAAGATCTTTTCCTTGCCCAGTTCGCGCCGTACCCAGGCGACCATTTCTTCGGTATCGGCATTCATCCGCGCGATGGTCATGGTCGGCAAGACGGTCGCTGGGTCATTCGTGGTGTAGGTTTTGCCGGCACCGCGCTGGTCCCACTGCACCACGGTGAAGTATTCCTCCCAGCCACGCTGGAAATACCAACTGGTCGGCATGGACACCCAACCCGGTCCGCCGTGCAGCATCAGCAACACCGGGTTGTGCGGGTCGTTGCCACGGATGCTGACCCACTGGTCGATGCCGCCGATACGCACTTTCTCCAAACGCTCGATGCCACCGGGCACGACGATCTTGCGCATGTCGGCGATAGCGGACGTAGCGTCGGCACGGGTGAATGGCCGTGGCGCGTCTGCCGCCTGCGCGCTGATCGCCGTCAGGGTAAGTACCACCAGAAGAAGAAACCGATGCATGCCCACCCCGCTGTGCAATAAGAAGCGGCCGAGAATAACGCGGTCTGCCTGCGCACCAAAGCGCGATCCGCGCCGTTGTTGATCGGCGTTGCAGAAATATTCCCAACTGCAGGCAAGCACAACTACGCTCCCGCGTCTCCCAGCATCCGTTGCAACATCGCCGCCAGCGCCTTGACCTCCGGGTCAGCAGACGGTCGGTGCAGCAACACCAGTTCAATGCTGTCGATGACCGGCAAACCACTCTCCGGCCCCAGTGCCACATGCGCCGCCGTCACCGCACGCGCCGGCAACAGGCTGATGCCCAAGCCATCGCCCACAGCCGCCTGGATGCCGCCCAGGCTGGAGCTGGTGAAACTGATACGCCACGCGCGGCCCAATGCTTCGACAGCGTCGATCATGTCCTCGCGGTAAAGCCCACGCGGCGGGAACGCCACCAGCGGCACCGGATCGGTGCCGAATGCCGGGCTGGCGGCCGCATCTATCCAGCACATCGGCTCGGGCCAGCAGGCCACGCCCTCGCGACTGCCGCGCCGTTGTTTGACCAACACCAGGTCCAACTCACCGCGGTCGTAGCCTTCGCCCAGGGCGCGGCTCAAGCCGCTGCTGACTTCAAGCTTCACCCGCGGATGCTCACGGCTGAATTCGGCCAGCAAGCGCGTGGTGCGGCCGGCGGCGAAATCCTCGGGCACACCAAACCGCAGGGTGATGGGCGCGCCGCCGCTGGACAGCGCTTCGGCCAATTCTTCGTTCAAGGCCAGCATCCGCCGCGCGTAGCCCAGCACGGTCTCGCCGATATCGGTCGGACGAACATCGCGCGCACCCCGGTCGAGCAGCCGATGTCCCGCCAGGTCCTCCAACCGCCGCAGCTTCTGACTGATGGTGGATTGGGTGGAATGCAGGCGCGTAGCAGCGACCGTGAAACTGCCGCAATCGGCAACCGTCACCAGCGCGCGCAGCAGATCCAGGTCGAACACCGATCTATTTGATTTTGAAATGCCACCCATCGACATATTTAATTTCTGGATGGAATGACCGCCTTGTAGCATCGCCGCATAACCGGCGCAAACACTCGCCGGGCAGCATCCAGCGCGCCTGACCAGGCCGCCCCGCAACAGGAGAAGACCATGACAGCCCGGCACTGGGTCACCACACATGCGTTGGCAGCGATGCTGGCCTCCTGCGCGGCGGGCGCCGACGCCGGCCCACAGAACCGGCAACTGCACCATGCCGCCAACACCGGCAATGCGGACGATGTCTGGCGCTTGCTGGACAACGGCGCCGACCTGGAAGCACGTGACGCCGAGGGTAGAACCCCGTTGCTCGCTGTTGTTGGCGAGCGCCAGACCGCCGCCGCGCTGGCGCTGATTGACGCCGGTGCCGACGTCAATGCCAAAGACGCCATCAACGACAGCGCGTATCTGCTGGCCGGCGCCAGCGGCCAGCTGGAGATCCTGCGCAGCACCCTGCAACACGGCGCCGATCTGCGCAGCACCAACCGCTATGGCGGCACCGCGCTGATACCCGCTGCCGAGCGTGGCCATGTCGATGTCGTGCGCACGCTGATCGACGCCGGCGTGGCGGTGGACCACGTCAACAACCTCGGCTGGACCGCATTGCTGGAGGCCATCCTCCTCGGCGATGGTGGTGCACCACACGTCGCCATCGTGAAATTGTTGATCGATGCCGGCGCCGATGTGAACCTCGCCGATGGCGATGGCGTCACGCCCTTGCGGCATGCCCGCCAACGCGGTCAGGCCGAAAACATCCGCCTGCTGCTCGCTGCCAACGCACGCTGAGCAGCACGCACTCCAACCGTACTCGCCGCACACAACAGGTAGTCATTGCATGAAGAACCCGCTGTCCCTCGCCTTGTCGGTGTTGCTCACCGCCGCAGCGCCCGCCATTGCCGCCGAGTCCACGGCCGATGTGTTGATCCGCCACGCCACTGTCGTGGATGTCGAACACGGCACCACCCGTGCCGATCAAACCGTGGTCATTCGTGGCGATGACATCGTCGCTGTCGGCGACGACCAAACCCTCGCCCGTCAATGGCGTGCGGCCAAAACCATCGATGCGAAGAACCGCTATCTGATTCCCGGCCTGTGGGACATGCACGTGCATTTCGGCGGCGGTCCGGCGCTGATCGAAGAGAACAAGGCACTGCTACCGCTGTACGTGGCGCACGGCATCACTACCGTGCGAGATGCTTCCGGTGACCTGGCCGAACAGGTGTTGTCATGGCGCGGCCAGATCGCCAGTGGCCAGTTGTTCGGGCCGCAGCTGTTCACCTCCGGTGCCAAGATCGAAGGTATCGCACCGGTGTGGAAAGGCACCATCGAAGCAGGCGACAAAGCGGGCGTGGATGCGGCACTGGACCGCGAACAACGCGACCAGGTGGACTTCGTCAAGATCACCGACAGCACGCTCACGCCGGACTTGTTCCTGTACGCGGTAAGCCAGGCCAAGCAGCGTGGCCTGCGCACGTCCGGACACATCCCGATGGCGCT
This sequence comes from Stenotrophomonas sp. Iso1, assembly GCF_027497995.1. GTDB lineage: Bacteria > Pseudomonadota > Gammaproteobacteria > Xanthomonadales > Xanthomonadaceae > Stenotrophomonas. Next base: position 313,594 of record NZ_JAODBT010000003.1, read on the forward strand.
CACTGTGGGCCAGGCGGTGGATGCCGGCATCAGTTCCATCGAGCATCTGGACTACGCCTACAAGGCCGGCGTGAAGGACGAAGCGACGATTGCCGCCGACTTCGCCGCAGGCCGTATCGACCGCGCTGAGGCCAACCGACGCCTGCATGCCGGCTTCGACCGCGACACGGCAATGGCCGCTTACCGTCGCTTCGCCGAACTCGGCGTGGCGGTGACACCGACGCTGGATGGCGGCCGCATCATCGACTTCCTCGACGTTGAGCCACACGACAACGATGCCTACCTGGCCTACATCGGCCCGGGCCTGCGCAAGACCTACGATTGGCGCGTGGAGCGTGCGGCCAAGGCCACGCCGGAGCAAATACAGGCCCGCCATGCGCGTTACGCACAGGTCGCTGCGGTATTGCCAATGTTGCAGGAAGCGGGCGTGCGCATCATGGCCGGCACCGATGCGGGCTTCCTCAACTCATACAACTACCCGGGCATCGGCCTGCACAACGAGCTTACGTTGTACGTGCGCGAAGGCCTGACGCCGCCACAGGCACTCATTGCCGCTACCCGCGCCGGTCCCGCATGGTTCGGCAAGCTCGACCGTTACGGCGCGGTGGAAACCGGCAAGGCCGCCGACCTGGTGTTGTTGGAGCGCAACCCGCTGCAGGACATCGGCGCCACGCGCGCGATCAATACCGTCATCCTCCGTGGACAGGTGTACGACCGCGCCGCACTGGACGCGTTGTTGGAGAGCACCCGGGAAAAGGTGGCTGCGTGGAACCAGGAAGCGCTGGCGAAGTAAGCCTCGCGCATTCATTGGCAGTACCGCATGGCGGGTCACTCATGTGATCCGCCATGTGCTTTCTGGGTAACCGTGAAATGCCACAGACGCACGCTGCCATGTGCTTGCAAGCCGCAGTGATTTCTATATAGTTAGCCGCCTAACTATATGGTGACATCCGTCATGCAGCTCGATCAGAAGTACACCGCACTGATCCAGGAAGCCCAGCGCCGGCAGTTGTCGGACGTGGACGGTATCCGCCTGTGCTTCCAGACCCTGTCGCTGGCCTCTGCCATCGACCGCGACTGTGCCGCCCTGCTCGCACCGCATGGATTGTCCGAAGGCCGCTTTGTACTGCTGTTTCTGCTCGATGCGGCAGGCGATGGGCTGGCGCCCAACGTACTGGCCGAACGTGCCGGTGTGACCCGGGCCACCGTGACCGGTCTGCTGGATGGGCTGGAGCGAGAAGCACTGATCGAACGCACCGCTGATAGCACTGACCGCCGGGCACTGCGCATCCATCTCACCCGCAAGGGCAAGCAGGTGGCGAAGAAAGTAGTTGACCAGCATGGCCACTGGATCGCGGGCCTGTTCGGCAACCTGAGCGCAACCGAACGTCGCCAGCTCACGGCATTGCTCGACAAGGTCGCCAGCAATCTCACCGGCTGAGGCCGTAGCGGCGACCGTCATTCAAGTAACTGCGCCTTGCGCAATCTGCAAACCGAAGGAGCAACACATGTCGCATTACCTGGTGGAACTGTACTCACCCAATGCCAACTGGCAGGCCTTGTCCACGGCGCAACGCCAGCACTTTCTGCAGGGCATCCAGGCCGCAATGGCGCCGCTGTCCAGCATGGGCGTGGAGGTGCTGGCTCTGGCCGAAACCCAGCCGGACATCGACCAACCCAGCGCGCATCGTTTCCTTGGAATCTGGCGCTTCCCCGATACCGCACTGCGCGACGCCCTGCTCGCCGGCATTCGCGCCAGCGGCTGGTATGACTACTTCGACCACATCAATGCCGCCAGTGACACCGGCGGCTTCGAGCAGCACCTGACTGCATTGGCTACCGCATAAGCCAACCGCAGGCGGTGAACACGCGAAGGTCCACTGCTTGCGGTGCGCGCGGGTGCCTGACGAACCCTCGCATGCTTGCGATCAGCCGCGCGACGGAATCAACGCATCATCCAGCGCCGCCGCACGTTGCCACGCTTCACGGCCCTGCAACCGCTGGCCATAAACGCTGAAGGCCTCGCGCACGGGCAGCGTCTTGAACATCGTGCCCCACAACACTTGGCTGCCGACATACACGTCGGCAGCTGTGAACTGCTCACCGAGCAGCCACGGGGACGCACCTGCGACCGCCGCCTCCAATGTATCGACCATCTGCTCGAAGCTGCCATAGCCCACCAGCCCGGACCTCTCCAGCGGCGCCAGCAGGCCCATGGCCTTGGCGCTGACTGCAGCCTCTACCGGGCCGGCAGCGAAGAACAACCAACGGAAATAATCGCCCCGCTTCGGGTCATCCAACGCCGGTGCCAGCCCGGCCGCCGGGAAGGCATCCGCGAGGTAACTGCAGATGGCCGCACCTTCAGTCACCACCGTGCCGCGATGGACGATGGCCGGCACCTTGCCCATCGGATTGATGGCCAGGTACTCCGGCGATTTCATGCCCTCGCCAAAACTCAGCACTTCGGTGCGATACGGCTGGCCAACTTCCTCCAGCATCCAGCGCACGATGCGGCCGCGTGACTGCGGGTTGGTGTAGAAAACGATCTCTTGGGCCGCGCTGCTCATGCGTGTGATTCCGCTGGATGAATGCGTAGTCTAGCCAGCTGTCGCGGCTCTCGTCAGCGGTACTGGTCAACGTAGACCACCCTGGAGGGCTGCGGACGCACCAGTTCCTATCCGGTCACTGCGACTATCGGTAAGGCATAGCCTCGGGAGGTCGCCAGACAGCCCTGCAATGTGCTTCAAGCGGGCCGCAGGGCCGGGTGAATCAGTAAGCGAATTCGCCAAACACCGGCTCTACGCTGCCATTCCATCGACCATGGAACAGCTCCAGCTTGCGCTCGGCTGCGGTCTTGCCGGAATCGACAATCTCCTGCAGCACGTCCAGGAAATGCGTCTCGTCCTGTCCGTCGCTGTTGAGTGCCGCACGACGACGCAAACCATCGCGTGAAATCTCCAGCGCGCGTGCCGCAAGGTCACGCACCGTGCCGTTGCGGAACGGCAGGTTCATCGCATGCTTTGGCACGCCGTCGCGCAGTACGTTGCGTTCGACCAGGCTGAAATCCTTGACCAGATCCCAAGCTGCATCCAGCGCCGTCTGGTCATACAACAGGCCCACCCAGAATGCCGGCAACGCACAGATGCGGCTCCATGGGCCGCTGTCGGCGCCCCGCATTTCCAGATACTTTTTCAAGCGCACTTCCGGGAACGCGGTGGTCATGTGGTCCGACCAGTCGCGCAGGGTCGGCATCGCACCCGGCAGCACCGGCAGCTTGCCCTGCATGAAGTCACGGAAGCTCTGGCCGCTGGCGTCGTGATAGATGCCGTCGCGGTAAGAGAAGTACATCGGAACGTCGAGCAGATAATCCACATAGCGCTCATAGCCAAAACCATCCTCGAACACGAAATCGAGCATGCCGGTGCGGCCTGCGTCGGTGTCGGTCCAGATGTGCGAACGGTAGCTCAGGAAGCCGTTGGGCTTGCCTTCGGTGAACGGTGAATCGGCGAACAGCGCGGTGGCGATCGGCTGCAACGCCAGCGACACACGGAACTTTTTCACCATGTCCGCTTCGCTGGCGTAATCCAGGTTGACCTGCACCGTGCAGGTGCGGGTCATCATGTCCAGGCCGAGCGAACCGACCTTGGGCATGTAGCTCTTCATGATCTGGTAGCGGCCTTTCGGCATCCATGGCATGTCATCGCGGCGCCATTTGGGCTGGAAGCCCATGCCCAGGAAGCCCAGCTGCAATTCACCGGCGACCTGCGCCACTTCGTTGAGGTGGGTGCCGGTTTCAATGCAAGTCTGGTGAATGTCTTCCAGCGCCGCGCCGGATAGCTCCAGCTGCCCGGCCGGCTCCAGCGACACCGAGGCGCTGTCGCGCAGCAGGGCGATGGTGTTGCCGTTCTCCAGCACCGGCTCCCAGCCGAAGCGGGTCAGCCCGGTGAGCAGCGCTTCAATGCCGCGCTCGCCTTCAAACGTGGGCGGACGCAGGTCATCCAGGCGAAATCCGAACTTCTCGTGCTCGGTGCCGATCCGCCACTGCGACTTGGGCTTTTCGCCCGAGGCAATGTTCTGGACCAGCTGGTCGCGGTCGGTGATGGGGGTATCGGCGACGTGGCTGGGGCTCGACAAGGGGAGGCTCGCAGGAATCTGGTTTGGGTGGGATGTGGGGCCAGGGACCCGCATCGCAAGGGCGCACTATATCGCGGCGTACATTGCCTTCATGTCACCGTGGCGGGTTTCAGCATCCTACCGACGCTGGCTTGACGGGTTGGCCCACCGCAACTGCGCCTGCGAGTCGTTCCGGCGCAGGCCGGTGCGTCGTCCTAAACTGCACGCATGAGCCGATCAAGACATCCGGAAGTGCACCGCTCCGACCGCCTGGGTTGGCTGCGCGCCGCCGTATTGGGTGCCAACGACGGCATTGTCTCGGTGGCCGGGCTGGTGGTTGGCATCGCGGCCAGCGGCGCGCCAGCGTCCACCGTACTGGCCACGGGTGTTGCTGGCACCGTCGCCGGGGCCATGTCGATGGCCGCTGGCGAGTATGTGTCCGTGCAATCCCAGGCTGATGCCGAGCATGCCGACCTGACGGTGGAACGCCGCGAGCTGCACGAAGATCCGCACAGCGAACTGGATGAGCTCACTGCCATCTATCGTCATCGAGGTCTGTCACCGGAGCTGGCGCGCGAAGTCGCGGTGCAACTCACGGCCCACGACGCACTCGCCGCACATGCCCGCGACGAACTGGGCATCACCGAAGAAATGCGCGCGCGTCCGATCCAGGCAGCGGCCGCATCGGCGGCAGCGTTCATCGCAGGCGCCGCCTTGCCGGTACTGACCGCATTGCTTGCACCGCATGCGCATGTGGCGCAGATCACCACCGTCTCCACCCTTGTCGGCCTGTGCATCACCGGCGCACTGGCCGCGCAGGCAGGTGGGGCTGCGCCGGTGCGAGGCGCGGTGCGGGTGATGTTCTGGGGCGCACTGGCCATGGCGGCGGCCGCTGCCATCGGCCGGTTGTTCAACGCCGCGCTGTGAGTCGATGAGCCCTCAACTTCCCGCCAATGCCGCGTTGCTCGCACAGATGGCCACGCTCGCCGATTGCCAGCGCGCCGAGGGTTATGCCTGCATCACTGCACGCCGCGAACACGGTGCGTCGTCCGTGGAAATCCCGCTGCCGCAGTTCGCCATCCTGCTGCAGGGACGCAAGCAGGTGCGCACTGCGCAGCAATCACTGGAGCTGACGCCGGGCGATATTTTCCTGGTCAGCCGCCGCTGCCGTATTGACGTGGTCAACATCCCCGATCCGCAGAGCGGCATCTATCTCAGCGCGATTGTGCCGTTCTGCGCCGAGGCGCTGGCCGCAGCACGCACGTTGTGGAACGAGCCACTGCCCGACGCCGGTGACGCCCTTGCCCAGTTGGCGCTGGCCGACCACGGCACCACGCTGCTGGCATGGCGGCAGGCACTGGAATCAGGCCACTACATCGAAGCGCGGCTGGCGCTGGCTGCCTTGGCGGTCGCGTTCTGCCGACGCGGGCACGGCAGCTTGCTGATTCCACCGGAGCCCGGCCTGGGTGAACGCATTCGTGATCTGGTCGCGGCACAACCAGACCGGGACTGGCAATCGCGCGATTTCGAGCAGCAACTGGGCCTGAGTGGCGCCACGCTGCGACGACGCTTGGCCAGCGAGCGGCTCGGCCTGCGCGAACTGATCAGTGATGCGCGGCTGGCGCATGCGATGCAGCTGCTCTACACCACGCGACTGCCCTTGAAGACCGTCGCCGCGCGGGCCGGCTATCGTTCATTGGGCAGTTTCAACAAGCGCTTCAACGCCCGCTATGGGCTCGACCCTGCGGCAATAGGCAACAGCTGAGTCACGACCGCGAGCGGATCACGCGGCATTCTGAGCGAATCGAAATTCACCTGACGCGCAGCATGAAGTCTCTGCGGCCACGCCGCTTTTTCTGGAACCCCCCGATGCCTATCTCGCCCACATCCCGCGTCGCCGCAGCCCTATTGCTGGCTGCCTGCGCCGCGTTCGCTCACGCAGGCACCATGCACACGCCGCAGCAACAGGTGCCCGGTGTTTATCACCAGCAGATCGGACAATTGCAGGTCACCGCCTTGTTCGACGGCACCGTCGCACTGGGCCGACAGGAACTGGTGGGCATCGATGCTGGCGCCGTCACCCGGCTGCTCGACCACCGGTATGTGCCCGAAGACAGCAAAGGCCTGCAGACCGCCGTCAACGCCTACCTGGTGCAGCGTGGCAATCATCTGACCCTGGTGGATACCGGCACCGCGCAGTGCTTCGGTCCGGGTCTGGGCCAGGTACTGAGCAACCTGCGTGCCGCCGGTTACGCACCTTCCGATGTCGACGATGTTCTGCTGACCCACGCCCATCCGGACCACTTGTGTGGCCTGCTTGACGCGCAGGGCGAAGTCGCCTTCCCCAAGGCAATGGTGTGGTTGTCCAAGGCCGATGCCGATTACTGGCTGGACCCCGCCAGCGAAGCCACCGCACCGCAGCCGCTGCGTTTTGCTTTCAAACTGGCCCGCGATGCAGTGGCACCGTATGCCACCGCGGGCACGTTGCGCCGCTTTGCGCCGGGTGATGCGTTGCCGGCCGGCGTCACCGCACTGGACAGCCACGGCCACACACCGGGCCACGTGTCGTATGCAATCGACGGCGGCGCAGGCCAGAAATTACTGGTGTGGGGTGACATCGTGCATTTCCATGCAGTGCAGTTCGCCCGCCCGGATGCCTCCTACGAGGCCGACAGCGATCGCCGCGCAGCCATCGCCAGCCGCCGCCGCATGATGGCCGAGGCTGCCGCCAATGGTTGGTGGGTCGCGGGCGCACACCTGCCCTTCCCCGGCCTGGGCCACGTCCGCCGCGAGGGTGATGCTTTCGCCTGGGTGCCGGGTGAGTTCGCGCCGTTGCCGGCGAAGTAATAGACAAACGGGAAAACTGAAGCCCCTCTCCCGTTTACGGGAGAGGGGTGGGATGAGGGCAAAGCCGGAGCCGGGCTGCGACCAAGCGCAGACGCCCGTCCGAGTGCAGGCTACATGCCAATCAATGCACCAAAGCTCCCCTCATCCGCTCCTTCGGGGGCACCTCGCTCCGCGCCTCAGCCACGCACCGCGTGCGTGGCGTTCGGTCATGCACGAGCCAATGGCTCAGGGGGCTCAATAGATAGCTGGCCCCAGCCTTATCAGCCCTGCGGGATCTCAGTCACAGGCGGCGGGTTCAGACCCAGCCAGCTACCGATGATCAAACGGGCTTCATCCACACCCTGCTTCGACTCGCCGGAGAACAACTGCACGCCGACGGTGTCGCCGAACGCAGAGGACAGTTCCTTGCGCACCTGCTTCAGCGTCTGCATCTGCTGGCCACGTCCGAGCTTATCGGCCTTGGTGAGCAACGCATGCGCCGGCAAGCCGCGCTGCACGGCATACCCAAGCATCTGCCGGTCGTAATCCCGGAGGGGATGGCGGATGTCCATCACCACCACCAGACCTTTGAGCGCCTGGCGGGTACGGAAGTACTGGTCGATAAAAGCCTGCCAGTGCGCCTGCAGTTCCAGCGGAACCTTGGCGTAACCGTAGCCGGGCAAGTCCACCAGGCTCGCCTGGGGCGTAACCTCGAAGAAAACCAGTTGTTGGGTGCGGCCCGGAGTTTTGGAGACGCGGGCCAGCGCATTGCGGCGGGTCAGCGCATTGAGTGCGCTGGACTTGCCTGCGTTGGATCGGCCGGCGAATGCGACTTCGGCCCCTTCATCAGGCGGCAACTGCCGGCTGGTATGGGCGGAAAGCAAGTAACGGGCATTTTCTAGAAGCTGTGACATGCGCATAGGATCGCATGTTGCGGCGCCGCGCGTCGGCTGTATCGGCCCTTGCAGGGCCCACTATCGCCTTCTGCCGCAGCCGCTGGCAGGCCGTGCTGGCAAGGCCAGCCCAGATTTTGCTGCACTGTTCGTTGACCCTGCCGCGAAACGGCGTTGATAATCCGGGCGATGCCGGCGGAAGCCCCGCTTGGCCCGGTCCACACGGAGCTTCCGCATGCGCCATGCTCGTGTTCTTGCCGTTACCGCACTTGTTGTACCCGTTATTGCAGCCGTAGCGTTCGCCCAGAGTTCGGTCATCCCGGTTCCGGACAACGCACCGGTGCAGACCGCTCCGTTGGAAGTGGACTTCAGCAAAACCCGCCCAGGTGACGCCAAGGCGGGAGAGGCCAAGTCGGCAACCTGCACCGCCTGCCATGGTGCCGATGGCAATTCGTCGGTAGAAATCTACCCACGCATTGCCGGCCAAAGTGAGCGATACATCGCAAAGGAGCTGGCGCTCATCGCCAACGGCCAGCGCAATGAAGGCGCGGTGGCGGCGATGATGCCGTTTGTTCAAGACCTCACCCCGCAGGACATGCGCGACCTCGGTGCCTACTTCGCCACCCAGAAAGCCGGTGCCGGTGTCGCCGATGACGCGGTGGTGGCCGATGGCCCGTATGCCGGCATGAAATTCTATGAAGTCGGCCAGAAGCTCTACCGGGGTGGCGACGCCAGTCGCAACATCCCGGCCTGCATGGCCTGCCACGGCCCGGCCGGTGCCGGCAACCCGGGCCCGGCCTATCCGCATATCGGCGGCCAGTACGCCGGCTATGTGGCCCAGCGTCTGCAGCGTTACCAGACCGGGCAGACCCGCGAGACCGACACTGCCCAGTTCAAAATCATGGAGCAGGTCAGCAAGACCCTGACCGAGCAGGAAATCCAGGCACTGGCCAGCTATGTGCAGGGCCTGCATGATCGCGCCAATGATGCCAAGGTGGTTGCCGCCGCCGCACAACCCTGACCCGCTGGCCGCTTCGGCGGCTGGTACAACTACTGCCCGTAGACACGCCGGCCGCGAGGTCGGCGTCTGTTTTTTTCCACTGGAGATTCCTCGCAATGAAGTTGTTTCCCCGCCTGTTCCTGTTGCTCGCTGCCGTGCTGCCGCTGGCCGCCTGCGCCTCGCCCACTGCTCCGGTGCAGGGCGAGGACTATGAGTTGATCGCTGCGCCCGGCCCATTTGAGCCGCTGGCCGGCAAGATCGAGGTGGTGGAGGTGTTCGGCTACACCTGCCCGCATTGCGCGCACTTTGAGCCGCAGTTGGAAGCATGGACAGCCAAGCTGCCGGCCGATGTCCGCTTCACTGCGGTGCCGGCTGCGTTCGGCGGCTACTGGGATGCCTACGCCCGGGCCTTCTATGCCGCCGAGCAGGTGGGCGTGCTCAAGCGCAGCCATGCCGATGTGTTCAAGGCCCTGCATGAGCAGCGCAGCCTGCCGATGCAGAGTGTCTCGCCGCAGGAGCTGGCCACCTTCTACGCCAATTACGGTGTGGAACCGCAGCGCTACATGGACGCACTGCGCAGCGCCCAGGTGGACGAGAAGATCAAGAAAGCCCGCGATTTCGCTGTGCGCACCCAGATACCGGGCACCCCGGCGGTGATCGTCAACGGCAAGTACCTGGTCCGTGCCCGCTCCTTCGACGATACGCTGCGTATTGCCGATGCACTGATCGCCCGCGAACGCGCTGCCGGCAAGGGCCGCTGAGGTCTAAACGGCGGCGCGGTCACCGCGTCGCCGGTTCAGCCAACGCCATCAATAATGGCATCATGCCCGCGCCCGCCGCGGTGTAGCGGCCTGATGCATCAACGAAACCCCGCTGGAGATCCCACCCGATGAAGATCCGCTTCGCCCTGGCCCTGACGGCCCTGCTTCCGCTGATGGTGGCCTGCAAGGCCCAGGACGGCACCGCCGAAACCTCTGCCCCGGCCGCAACGCCGGCTGCTGAAGCCGCTCCGGCAGCTGCACCGGCCGCCACCGACGCCGCCGCCCCCGCTGCTGCTGCCGAAGGCGCCAGCACTGAAGCCACTGCCAATACCCCGGTGCCGGCCCCGGCCCGCCCGGTCGGCCCGGAACCTGTCGCAGGTACCGACTACGTTGTCATCGAAGGCGGCCAGCCGTTCCAGCCGGCGACCGGCAAGATCGAAGTGGTCGAAATCTTCGGCTATGTCTGCCCGGCCTGCGCTCGTTTCCAGCCGCTGGTGGGTTCGTGGAAGGCCGGCCTGCCGGCTGACGTGAACTTTGTCTACGTGCCGGCCGGCTTCGGCGGTATCTGGGATAACTACGCACGCGCCTTCTACGCCGCCGAAGCCCTGGGCGTGCAGGAAAAGACCCATGACCCGCTGTATGCCGCCATTCACGTCGAGAAGACCCTGAAGGGTGAAATGGGTGTGGATTCGCCGGAAGACATCGCCAAGTTCTACGGCCAGCACGGCGTGGACGCCAAAACCTTCCTGGACACCATGAGCGGCTTCTCCATTGCTGCCAAGGTCAACCGCGCCAAGCAGTTTGCCCAGCGCAGCAAGATTGCCGGCACCCCGTCGATCATTGTGGGCGGCAAGTACCTGGTGAAGGGCAAGAGCTTTGAAGACATGCTCCGCATCGCCGACCACCTGATCGCGCGCGAACGCGCTGCCAACGCCAAGTAAGGTATTCCTGGGGCCTCGGTTTCGAGGCCCCTGACTGCAAGCCGTGAAATCCCCCACACAAACATTGCGGTTGCTGACGGCCAACATCCAGGCCGGTTCCAGCACCCGCCGCTACAGTGACTATGTGACCCGCAGCTGGTCGCATGCCCTGCCTGCGGGCCAGAAACGCTCCAGCCTGGACGCCATTGCCCAGCTGGCCAGCGGTCGCGACATCGTGGGCCTGCAAGAGGCCGACCCCGGCAGCCTGCGCTCGGGCTTCACCAACCAGACCCACTACCTCGCGCAACGGGCCGGCTTCAACTATTGGAGCCACCAACCCAACCGGCGCATGGGCGGCGTGGCCTCCAGCGCCAATGGCCTGCTCAGCCGGCTGGAACCGGTGGAAGTACAGGACCATGCCCTGCCCGGCCGCCTGGGCGGACGCGGCGTGCTGCTGGCCCGGTTTGGCGATGGCGACGAAGGCCTGACAGTGGCTGTGGCACACCTGTCACTGGGCGTCAGCTCGCGCCTGTCGCAGCTGGATTTCATTTCCGACCTGCTCAGCGACCACCCCAACGCGGTGTTGATGGGCGATTTCAACTGCACCGCCGACCGTCCGGAAATGCAGGTGCTTTACCGCAAAACCCGGCTGCAACCCCCCGGCTGCCTGGTGCACACCTTCCCCAGCTGGGGCCCGGACCGTGCTATCGACCACATCCTGACCAGCGACACGCTCAAGGTCGTCGACACCCGCGCTGTACCGGCCGCGCATTCGGACCATCTGGCCGTGGAAATGGAAGTCGAAGTCCCCGGCAACAGCCTGCGCTGAGTCCCCAACACGGTCACCCGCCTGCGGGAATAACTGCCGGACGCTGCCGACGGGCCGTCATCGTACTGCCCACCGACGCCAACACCGTGCAGCCGATTGCCAGCCACTGCAGGCCAGTGAGCTGTTCGTGCAGCAACAACATCGCCCACAGTGCCGCTACGGCCGGCTCCATGCTGATGAGGATGCCGAAGGTTTCCTTCGGCAACCGCTTGAGCGCCATCATTTCCAGTGACATCGGGATCGCGCTGGACACCACCGCCACCAACGCGCCGGCCAACAATATTTTCGGGTTCAACAGCAGGCTGCCCGCATGCGCGACACCAATCGGCACCACCACCAAGGCTGCCGCCGCCAGGCCCAGCGACACGCTGTGACCCGCATGCAGATGGCTGGCGCGCTTGCCGAACACGATATACAAGCCCCAACACGCAGCCGCACCGAGGGCATACAACACGCCGGTCGGATCCAGCGACTGCGCCCCGCCCAGCGGCAGCAACAGCAGTAGCCCGATCACCGTGCACCCTACCCACACAAAGTCGATCACCCGCCGGGAGGACCACATCGCCACGGCCAGCGGGCCGGTGAACTCGATGGCCACCGCGATGCCGAACGGAATGGTGCGGATGGCCATGTAGAACAGCAGGTTCATTACCCCCAGCGTCAGCCCGTAACGCAGGATCGCGGCAGCGTCGATGCGGCTGGTATGCCAGCGCCAGGGCCGCCACAACAGCAACAGGAACAGCGCCGAAAAGCCCACGCGCAACGCGCTGGTGCCCTGGGCGCCGATCAACGGAAACAATTGTTTTGCGTAGGACGTGCCAATGGCCAGCGAAGTCACCGCGCCAAGCACCGCCAGCACCGGTACAAGCGGCGCGAATCGAGAAGTCTGCATGGCGCGTATTGTATTGCCCACAACACGAATGCTTGGCTCAATTGACGCGGCGTTTGCGTAATTTCCGCGCATCAAGGCCAAGCCCGCCGTTCTCTACGCCATCGACTCACCGCAGTGACCTTGGCGGCGCGCAAACGCCCCTTCGCCATTCCACTGTGAATGCCTATGCCCGTGAACCGCATCAGGGTTCACGGACATACCGTGCAGCGCTCACTGCACGAACGCGATGCGCTCCATCTGTGCGTTATTGGCCGCAGCCAGCACCTGCGCCATCACTTCGTACTGCGCGTCCGGCGAGGCCGCGATACGCAGCTCCGGCAGGTTGCCGGCATGCACTTGCGCCTGCTCCGACAACCGCGACTGCATGTCCGCACGGGCCAGTGGCTGGCCATTCCAATACAGCTGATTGCCGGCATCCACCCGCAGTTCAATCGGCGGTGGTGGTTCGGGGCGCTCGACGATCCGCTCGGTGCGCTGCGGCAGATCCACCGGGATGGGGATCGCCACCATCGGCGCGGTGACGATGAAAATAATCAACAGCACCAACATCACGTCCACCAGCGGAGTGACGTTGATATCGGCCAACGGACGTCCGGAATTGCTTGCTGTACTGAATGCCATGTCCAGTTCCCCCAGCGCGAGGCCGGCTGCCTCATCGCCGACGCTACGCCCGGCGTCGGCCGATGCCATCTGCACTGGCGTCTTCCGTTCAGCTTTCAGTAGGTGAATCTCCCCCCTGCCTATAAGAGAGGGATTGGGGTGCGGCAAACCGAAGTCGACATCGGGCGAATCAGCAACGCATGGCCCGTATGCCGCGGTCAAAATCCCTAACGCATCCATCAGCCCCTCAAGCACACCCTCATCCCTCAACCTCTTCCGGCCTGAAAGCACCCCGTTCATGCAGTAGTCGGACTGTTGCTCGGCCGTTGACGCAGCGGCCGTTATGCTTCGGGCATGAAACAACTTTCCCTGATTCCATTGGCCGCGCTCGCTGTGTTTGCCTGCAGCGCCGCATCCGCCCAGAACCTGGATGCGCAGCGCGCAGCCATACGTACGGCCATCGACAACGCCGAACGCGGTCAGTTCGATGCGAGCGCTGCCAACGCTCTGCGCAACCACCCCTTGTACGGCTGGCTGGAATACAGCGCCCTGCGTCGCAACATCGATACTTTGGGCAATGCGCAGGCGCAGGATTTCCTCAAGCGCTACCAGGGTCAGGCCGTGGCCGAGACCTTCCGTGCGGCCTGGCTGCCAGCATTGGCGCGCCGCCAGGATTGGCCGACGCTGCTGGCCAACTGGAAGCCCAGCAACGATGCCGGCATGCGCTGCGCCGAACTCAACGCGCGCCAGGCCACTGGCAAGGCCGATGCGCAGTGGACCAACGATGCGCAGGCACTGTGGCGTAGCAGTGGTAAGTCGCTGCCTGATGCCTGCGACCCGGTGTTCGCGGTACTGACCACCCGCGGAGGCCTGACGCCCGCATTGCGCTGGGAGCGTATCGATGCTGCTGCAGACGCCCAGCAACCGGCGGTGATGCGTTCCGCCGCACGCGGCCTTCCTGCCGCAGAGCTGGCGCAGGCCAACGACTACGCTGCCTTCGTCGACAAACCTGACGCGCGCGCCTTGAACTGGCCGAAGAACGAACGCAGCCGTCGCATCGCCACCGATGGCCTGCAGAAGCTCGCCAAGACCAACCCGGATGCCGCCGAGCAGCAGCTGCCGCAATACGCGCAGGCATTGGCGCTGACGGCCGAACAACAAGGCCAGGTGCGCTATGAAATCGCACTGTGGACCGTGGCTTCCTATCTGCCCGACTCCGCGCGCCGGCTTGCCGCCGTGCCCGAGCCGGCCTACGACGAGCGTCTGCACGAATGGCGCACACGTGAAGCGATGGCGCGCGGTGACTGGCCAGCGGCACTGGCCGCCATCCGTAAGATGCCGTCGAACCAGCGCAACGATTCGCGCTGGCGCTGGTTCGAAGGGCGTCTGCTGGAGAAGACCGGCAAGCCGGCCGATGCCACCGCGCTGTACCGTGCTGCCGCTGCCGAGCCGACCTTCCACGGCTTTCTGGCGGCGGACAAACTCAAGCAGCCCTACGCGCTGTGCCCGTGGAATCCGAACGACAGCGCCCAGGCCAAGGCCGCCGTTGCCCGCGACCCGGCACTGACGCGCGCGTTGGAGTTGAACAAGATCGAGCGCCCGACTTGGGCCGCCCGCGAATGGGCCGATGCACTAACGCGCTTTGACGACACCCAACGTCGCCTGGCCGTGGAAGTAGCCAGCAACGATGGCTGGTTCGACCGCGCGGTGTTCGCGCTCAAGGGCCCGCAGGAACAGCGCCTGTATACGCTGCGCTTCCCGCTGCACCACGGCGACACCATCCGCCGCGAAGCCTCACGCAACGCACTGGACCCGGCCTGGATTGCTGCAGAAATCCGCGCCGAGAGCATCTTCAATCCGAAGGCACGCTCGCCGGCCAACGCCATGGGCCTGATGCAGGTGCTGCCGGCTACCGGTGCCAGCGTGGCCAAAAGCATCGGCCTGAGCGGCTACGGCGGCGCCGCCAGCCTGTACGACTCGGACACCAATATCACCATCGGCACCGCCTACCTGCGCCAACTGATGGACAAATACAACGGCCAGCCCTACGTCACCATCGCCGCCTATAACGCTGGCCCCACCCCGACGGCACGGTGGCAATCACAGCGCCCGAACTATGACCCGGACTTCTGGATCGAGACGATCAGCTACAAGGAAACCCGTGAGTACGTCGCCCGCGTGCTGGCCTTCAGCGTGATCTACGACTGGCGCCTCAATGGCAATGCGTTGACCCTGAGTGACCGCATGGTCGGCAGAATTGATGGCGCGCGGAAGAACTTTGTCTGCGCAACGCCGTAGAACGGAGCCATGCTCCGCTGATGCAGTGGCGGGAAAAGCGCTTGTAGAGCATGGCTCGGCACCACAGATGCTTGCCACTGCGCATTCTCCCTCCTGCTCACTCCTGCTCTAATGCGCGCATGAAGATCTATCTCGTAGGCGGCGCCGTCCGCGATGCATTGCTGGGCCAGGAGCCAGGTGACCGCGACTGGGTGGTAGTGGGCGCCACCCAAGCAGAAATGGAAGCGCGCGGTTTCAAGGCCGTCGGCAAGGATTTCCCGGTGTTCCTGCATCCGGATACCGGCGAGGAATATGCGCTGGCCCGTACCGAACGCAAATCGGGCCGTGGCTATCGCGGCTTCGTGGTCGATGCCGATCCGTCGGTGTCACTGGAAGAAGACCTGCAACGCCGCGACTTCACCATCAACGCCATCGCCCGCGACGAAGAAACGGGCGAGCTGGTCGACCCTTGGAGCGGCGTACGTGATATCGAACAGCGCGTGCTTCGCCACGTCGGCCCGGCGTTCGTCGAAGACCCGTTGCGGGTGCTGCGCGCGGCACGCTTCATGGCACGCTTCGCACCGCTGGGTTTCACCTTGGCACCGGAAACCGCCGACTTGATGCGACAGATCGCCGCCAGCGGCGAATTGGATGCACTGGTTCCGGAGCGCATCTGGCAGGAGCTGCGTCGCGCACTGACGTTGCCAAGCCCTTCCGCGTTCCTGCGCTGCCTGCATGACACCGACGCGCTGACCGCAATCCTGCCGGAAGTGGAGGCGCTGTATGGCGTACCGCAACGCGCCGAATACCACCCGGAAGTGGACACAGGCGTGCATCAGGAAATGGTCAGCGACATGGCCGCACTGCTGGCACCGGGCGATGACCTGATCGGCTTCGCCGCACTTACCCACGACCTGGGCAAGGCACTTACTCCGCAGCACGAATTGCCGCGCCACATCATGCATGAGCAGCGTGGACTCAAGCCCTTGGCCAAGCTGTGTGAACGGCTGAAGATCCCGGTCGACCATCGTCTGCTTGCCGAAGCGGTGTGCCGCGAACATCTCAACGTGCATCGCATCGACGAACTACGCGATGCCACCGTGCTGGAATTGATCTCACGTTGCGATGGTTTCCGTCGGCCAGAACGCATCGCACAGATAGCGCTCGTCTGCGAATGCGACAAGCGCGGCCGTCTCGGCTTTCAGGACAGTGACTATCCACAACGCATCACCCTGCAACGCCTGCATGCCGCCGCACTTGCGATCAATGCACGCGACATCAGCACCGAGGGCCTACAGGGCCCAGCCATCGGTGAGGCCCTGAAAAAAGCACGAATTGCTGCGATCAGCGCAGCGCGTTGACCCAGAAAAACCTCATGTAGTGCCGAGCCACGCTCGGCAGAGGATTCACCGGGAAAGTCCCAGCGGAGCTTGACTCCGCTCAACAGCAATCGGTTTCCCTGCTGAACACCGACAAGGCTACGCTGCTCAACGCGACACGTTGATGGGAAGGGGCGCTACCGTCGTCTCCCGCTTCCCGGTACAGGCGGGCTGCGCCAGCAACCATTGCTGTGCTGCACGCTCGATGTCCGCATCGTCTCTGGACGGCGTATCCGGGACGATCCTTGCGCCGTCGCCCATGCCGTTTCGATCCTTCATCACCGTCCCGGTCAGTACCAGCAGGCTGCCATCCACCAACGTCACCGGACTGTTGCCGGTCGAGTAGCCTGCCGTGGGAAAGCCAAAACTGCGGCTGTTAGGGCGTCCACGCAGGGACAGCGCGATCGCCTCGCCAGAGCTGGCAGTGGCCCCGGACTGCAACACGGCAACCGGCGATCCAGATCGTTTGAGAACATAGGCCGCTGTACCCAGCGCATAGTGCAGCTGATCACCCGCTCCCACCGCTCCATTGCGGTAGTACCAAGGCTGCGCATTGCGACCATCATTGAAGTGGCCGACGGGCTTGGATTCATCAGCACTTCCGTGCAGGAGCGGCCCTACGCCGAGCAACATTGGCCACATGTTGCCACCCCTGTTCCGACGCAGATCCACCATCCAGCCACAGCGCTTTCCATCGTCCTGCTGACGTATCGCGGTCTGCAGATTCAAGGCCCATTGGCGTCCCTGTGCCGATTGTTGAGCTTCAGAAAGCCTGCGATCTGTCCGATAGGGACCGATAACAATCATTCCAAGCCGGGGATCCAACTTCACCGTCGTGGATGCGATGCCGGATGCGCTTGACGACGTCGGCCCCTGTTGCGTGGCACTCACGCGTTCGCTCCTGTTGTTGGCCTCTTCCACAGACAGCCAAAACCCATGACCGGCGGTTGCACGCTGGATGGCGTTCACCAGCAAGGTGCGCTGCCGCTGTGGATCGGGGGTATTGGCAAGATCGCGTCGCAACCCGCGCCAATCCACACGATCACGGTACAACGCGCCGCGCTCGAGCAACACCAGCATCTGCTCGCGTGCCTGCACGGTTGGCAGCTGGGCTTCGGCAGAAAACGCCAGCGCCAATGCCGCCAAGCCATAGAACGGAAACAACATCCCTCGTTTCCCAGCAACCATTGCGTCTGCTCCGTGACTGGTCAGACGGCAGCATAGGATGAAGTCATTCGTCGCCGCAGCATGTCTTTCGACAGGGTGCAGACCCTCCACAGCATCGCTGTAGTGCCGAGCCATACTCGGCAGGGGCCTTCCCGGGAACGCCCCAGCGGAGCCTAGCTCCGCTCTACAGCCTGGGTGCTAGATCTTCAGATAGATCTTCCGGCAGTCCATCCATGCCATCGGCAGCCACCACAGCGCGACGAACGCCAGCGCCATCGCCAGCGACGCGGCCTGTGCGCCAGCCAGCGGGGTGATCAGGCGATCAAACACGTGCGTGTACACCCCGCCCCAGCTACCGCTAGCCATCATCGCCAGCACCATCGCCGAGGAACCGGCATAGGCGGTGATGGCGTTGACGCCGAAGCGCTTGCCCAGCGCCGGCCACTGCCTGCAATCAATCAGGATGTGCGCGAGCCACAACGCAGACAGCGCCCAACCTGCGGTCCACAGCACATAAGGAGGCGTCCACAGATTTTTGTTGAAGGGCAGCCATTGCGACCACAGCCAACCTGCCACCAACAACACGGCAGCGGTTGGCAGCAATCGCCAGGGGCGTTGGCGCAACAAGGCGCCGGCCTGAAGGCCGATCAACGTCGAAGCCAATGCGCCCAACGTGGACAGCAGACCTTCTGGGTCATGTCCGTGGCCGGTGGCCGGGTCGTATTGATACAGCAGCGGGCCCAGCAGCGATGCATCCACACGGCTTGCCAGATTGAGCCAGGGCTCCAGCGAACCACCGGCCACCAGCAATGCGGCATAGCCGGTCAACAACACGCCCAGGCACAGCCACTGCGTGCGTGGCCGCAACCAGATCGCAACCATCCCCGCGGCGGCGAAACACAGGCCGATACGTTGCAGTACACCCCATGGCCGGTAATGCGGAAGATCCAGCCACCACCATGCGAGAAAGTGCAGCAGCAAGCCAAGGCCCAGGATGCGCATTGCGCGCACCAGCAAGGCTCGACTGAGTACGGCGCGGTCCGCCCCCTGCTCTACCCGTGGCACCACGCCCAGCGCGATCGATACGCCGACAATCACCAGAAAAAACGGGAACACCAGATCCGTCGGCGTGCAGCCGTTCCATTCCGAATGCAACAGCGGCGCGTAAACGTGACTCCAACTGCCGGGATTATTGACCAGCAACATGGCTGCCACGGTGATGCCCCGCAGGGCATCCACCGAGGCATATCGGGCAGGCTTGTTCATTGAAATGACTCAGTCGCGCTGACCGGAAATCCAGGTCGCCTGGACCTGCATATCCTGGTCCAGCCACACGAAATCTGCCTGATAGCCCGCTGCGATATGACCGTAGCGATCATCCAGGCCGAGAAACTGTGCCGGATAGGTCGACGCCATGCGCGAGGCTTCCGCCAGCGGCAAACCGAGCAGGTTCACCGTGTTGCGCACCGCCGTGACCATGTCCAGCGCCGAGCCCGCCAGCGAACCAGCCGCATTGCGAACCACGCCATCGACGGCGGTGATCACTTCGCCATACAGCTCAAACGCAGGATTGTCCGAGCCCACCATTGGCATCGCATCGGTCACCAGAAATACCTTGCCACGCGGCTTGGCCGCCAGCGCCACGCGCAGGCTGGCCGGATGCACATGCACGCCATCGACGATCACGCCACACCAGCTGTCGGCATCTTCCAGCGCCGCACCCACCGCGCCGGGATCGCGCCCCTGCAGCGGTGACATGGCGTTGTACAGATGCGTGAAGCCGGTGACGCCCGCGTCCAGACCGGCACGAATTTCATCGTAGGTGCCAGCGGTATGGCCGGCAGCGACGATGGCACCATTGGCCACCATCTGCTCGATGGTCTGCACCGGCACGCGTTCCGGTGCCAACGTGATCAGGGTGACGCCGTTGTCCAGCGACGTCGCCATGCGTACTTCATCGGCATCCGGCACGCGGAACTTGCCCACATCATGCGTGCCCTTGCGCGCAGGCGCGATGTAAGGCCCTTCCAGATGGATGCCGAGCACCCCCGGCACTTTCGCTGCGATGGCTTCACGCGTGGCCTGTACTGCGCGCGCCATCACTTCGACGTCATCGCTGATCAGCGTCGGCAGCATGCCAGTGGTGCCGTACTTGCGGTGACCGGCAACCATCGTGCGCAGAGCTTCCACATCGGTTTGATTGTTGAACAACGCGCCGCCGCCGCCGTTGACCTGGGCGTCTATGAAGCCCGGCATCAGCCAGCCACCGGCCAGATCCACCTGCACATCGGCCGCTGCAACGGCCGCATCATCTGCAGCCACGACCGCAATGATGCGGTCGTTCTCAATCACGACGGCAACATCGTCACGAAAGCTCTCGCCGGCAAGAATGCGGCCATTGCGCAGTACGGTTTTCATCAGACCGTTTCCGTGACCTTGTTCAGATGCGGCGGCAGGTCCGGGTTGTTGCCACGACGCAGCGCGAGCGCATTGATCGCGCGATAGAAGCTCTGGATGGTCAGCAACGGTGCGCACAACGCGTGCGGTGCCGCGACGGTCGGCAAGCTGCCGCCCTCGCCTGCCAGCCACACGTGCGCACCACGCGCAGCGAATTCTTCTGCCACAGCACGGGTACCGGTGCCGGTTTCATCCGGCTGTGCGAACGCCAACACCGGGAAATCCTTGCCGACCAGCGCCATCGGGCCGTGCTTCACTTCGGCCGAGCTGTAGCCTTCGGCGTGCAGACCACAGGTTTCCTTGAACTTCAGCGCGGCTTCCTGCGCGGCAGCCAGACCCGGACCACGGCCCAGCACAAACAAATTGTGCGCGTCGACCAAACCATCGGTCAGCGCGGTCCAATCGCATTCCCATGCCTTGGACATCGCTGCCGGCAACGCATCAAGCGCGGCAATCAGCGCCGGATCATTCTTCCAGTGAGCGCCCAACTGCAGGATCGCAGCCAGTGATGCGAGGTAGCTCTTGGTCGCGGCAACGCTGCGCTCGGCACCGGCACCCAGCGGGATCACCGTGTCGGCCAACAGCGCCAGCGGCGAGTCTTCGACGTTGACCAACGCCACCACGCGCGCACCGCCGGCCTTGGCGGCTTCAGCATTGCGCAGCAGATCCGGGCTCTTGCCGGACTGCGAGATCACGATGTACAGCGCGCCACGCACTTGCAGCGGCGCTTCATACACCGAACCCACCGACGGCGATGCCGAGGCCGTCACCAGGCCCAATTGGGTTTCGAACAGATACTTGGCGTAGGTTGCCGCGTGATCGGAGCTGCCACGTGCGCACGTCACCACGAACGGTGGCGGGTTCTGCCGCAGGTCGGCCGCAAGGGCCTGGACCACGTCACGATTGCGGGCGAACTGGGCGGCGATGACGGAGGCGCTTTCGGCGGCCTCACGGAACATCAGGGTTTCGGTCTCACTCGGCAGTGCCATGGATCGTTACTCGGAAAGGTCGGGGGGAGTTGAAGGGGGACGCGAAGGCTGCTGACGCAGCGGCGCGGTGGAGCCACGTACCACCAGCTGCGGCACGAAGCCTTGGTTCTGCAGTTGCACTGGGCTGTCGTCGTAGGCATCGCTGCGCAGCTGGCTGATCAGCAAGCGTGCGGCGTGCCGGGCGATATCCCCGGTCGCCTGCTTGGCCGTGGTCAGCGCCGGCCACGACTGGCGCGAGAACGGGCTGTCCTCGAAACCCGCGATGGACAGGTCGTACGGCACGTTCAAACCGGCCGAATTGGCAGCGGCCAGCACACCAGCAGCGATTTCGTCGTTGGAGCCGAAGATGGCAGTCGGCGGTTCGCGCAAGGCCAACAAACGACGCGCGCCTCGGAAGCCGTCATCGAAGGTGTAATCGCCCGGGATCACCAGATGCTTGTCCAACGGGATGCCGTAGTCCTTCAGTGCTGCTTCGTAGCCGGCGTAACGCTCGCCACTGGAATGGTGCGAGGTGCCACCCCACAGGAAGCCGATGCGCTGGTGACCCAACTGGATCAGATGCTCGGTGATTTCATAGGCGGCATCGCGGTCGTCGACGAACACGCACGGGCCATCGCCCGGGTCTTCCGTCGCGGCGATGATGCGCACCGTCTTGATGCCACGCGCATTGAGCGCGCCTACCAGTTCCGGGCGCTCGGACATCGGTGCGGTCAGTACCAGCCCAGCCAGGCGCGAACGCTGCACCCAGTCCGCCAGCTCTTCGGCGAGCATTGGCGACGTGGAGTCGCACGGGTGAATCTGCAGGCCAAATCCGGTCTCACGGCACGCCGACAACACGCCGTTCTGCACACCGATGATGTGGTACGGATTGGGGTTGTCGTACACCAATCCGATCACGAAAGTAGTGTTGCTACGCAGGTTGCGCGCGGACGGGTCCGGCTCGTAATCCAGCTCTGCCACGGCGCGCAGTACGCGCGCGCGGGTGGCCTGCATCACCGAAGGCTCATTGTTGATGACCCGCGAGACGGTCTTCAGCGATACCTTGGCCCGCTCGGCAACATCCTTGATGGTGGGTCTACGCATAACCGGTTCCTGCGTTGGCTTGATGGCCGCCATGATGCTCGATTCAGGCGCCACGTGCCTTGCCCGCGCTATGTCCGACCGTGCCGAAATACAGGATGTACAGGTAGCAGGGGATCATCAGCCCCGCGAATACCAGCTGGAAGTGTTCCGGGTACGCGTGCTTGAGCAGGGCGAAGGCCTGCGGAATGATCGCACCGCCGGCAATACCCATCACCAGCAGGGCCGAACCGGTCTGGGTGAAGCGGCCCAGCCCTCGGATAGCCAGCGGGAAAATAGCCGGCCACATCATGGCGTTGGCAAAGCCCAGTGCGGCCACAAAGCCCACGGAGACATAGCCGTGCGTAAAGAATGCGCCCAGGGTGAACACCACGCCCAGCACCGCCGACACAGCCAGGTACTTTTCCTGCGAGATGTAACGCGGAATCAGCAGCAGGCCGGCCACGTAGCCGATGAGCATCGCAAACAGTGTGTAAGAGGTGAACAGTTTGGTCTGGTCGAGCGGCAGACCGAAGGCATTGCCATAGGTGCCGATGGCATCACCGGCCATCACTTCCACGCCCACATAGACAAACAGGCAGAACACACCCAACCACAGGTGTGGAAACTGAAAGATGCTCTGCTTCTCAGCCTTGCCATCGTTGGCAACCGCGTTGGCCTGGTCTGCATGCACTTCCGGCAGTGGCGAGAACAGCACACCTACCGCAACGAGCAGCAGTACGCCGGCAATGACCATGTAAGGCGTATGGATCTTGGCGGCGAACGTATTGAGCAGCTCGATCTTGGTAGCTGCGTCGGCTGCCTGCACCTGGGTTTCCAGATCACCGATGCCATGCAGCACCAGCGATCCGATCACCACTGGCGCAAGAATGCCGGCGATCTTGTTACAGATACCCATCAGCGCGATGCGCTGGGCGGCGCCTTCGATGGGGCCAAGGATGCTGATATAGGGATTGACCGCCGTCTGCAGCAGCGCCATGCCGCCGCCGATGACGAACAGGCCTCCCAATGCACCACCGAACCAGCGACGTGTAGCGAATTCGCCGAAGGCCATCGCACCAACCGCCATCACGGCCAGGCTCAACGCCAAGCCCTTTTTCATGCCGGTACGGCTGAGAATCCACGACGCCGGTAACGCCAAAAAGAAATACGACAGATAGAAAACCATCAGCACCAGGAACGCGGACACCTCGTTCACATCAAAGGCCAGCCGCACGAACGTAATCAGCGGGCCGTTGATCCAGGTACAGAAACCGATGATGAAAAACAGCACGCCAACAATGGCGATGGACGAAGCCATGCTGGTGCGCGGCGATGTGGCGGGAACAGCAGACATGGGCAAGGCTCCTGCGGATGCGGGAAACAAATCAGGACGGCGGGGCAGTTGTGTGGGAACAACGTTGTCACATTTATGGTTTGGCACCGACGGATTTGTCAACAACGCGTGTAGACGTGCCGAATGCTGCGAAGCGGCACAAACCCGCCGCAAGGCCGGCTGAATCAAGGTTTCCGCCTAAAAAGCCCTGACATACCGTAGATGACGTTATCGGATGCAACAAATACGGTGGCTGCAGGGTTTGCGCGGAAGCGCTGCAGCGCAGCATCGAAACTTGTAATTATTCGTTGACATCGTTGTCAGAAGGATTACAGACTCGGCCCCCGAATGGCGTCCTGTCGGGCGCTGGCCACCGCCATAGGGAAATCGAGTGACCGCTGTCGTCCCCCCGCTGCAGACCACCCGTTACGACTTCGCCGCCCGGCCTTTCTTCGCCGCCGACGTCGGTGGCACCCATGTCCGCGTCGGCTTGATCCAGCCAGGCATGGGTGAAGGACACGCCATCGACGTGCTGTCCTATCGCAAATACCGTTGTGCCGATTACCCCAGCCTCAGCGCGATCCTGGCCGACTTCGCCAGCCATACCCGCGCGGTGGCTGACTGCGTCATCGCTACCGCTGGCTACGCGCTGCCCGACGGTACGGTGATCACCGCCAACCTGCCCTGGCCGCTGTCCTCCAATCGCATCCGCCAGGACCTCGGCTTCGAGGCGGTACACCTGGTCAACGATTTCGAAGCTGTCGCCCACGCCGCCGCGCACATCAGCGCGAGCCAGGTGTTGCAGCTCACCGGCCCGGCCGATGCACCGCGCGGCCCCACCCTGGTCATCGGCCCCGGCACCGGCCTGGGTGCGGCGGTATGGATTCCGGTCGGCAACCGCTCCGTGGTGCTGGCCACCGAAGCCGGCCAGGCGTCGCTGGCAGCCACCACCGATCTGGAAATGGCCGTGTTGCAGCAGATGCTGCGCGACCGCAGCCATGTCTCCATCGAACAGGCGTTGTCCGGCCCCGGCCTGCTCAATCTTTACAACGCGCTGTGCGCAGTACGCGGCACCACGCCCACGCATGCAACGCCCGATGCCGTCAGCGCCGCCGCCTGCAATGGCAGCGACCCGGTAGCCGTGGAAACCCTGCAGCTGTTCTGCGGAATCCTCGGCTCCACCATCGGCGACATGGCCCTGCTCTATGGCGTGCAGGGCGGCATCTATCTGGCTGGCGGCATCCTGCCAAAGATCAGCCAATTCCTTTTGAACAGCACCTTCGTCGAACGCTTCCTCAACAAGGGGCCCATGACCAAGGCGTTGCAAAGCATTCCCGTGAAGCTGGTAGAGCACGGGCAACTGGGCGTCATCGGCGCAGCCAGTTGGTATCTGGAAAAGACGGCAATAAAAGCCCTCGCAGCATAAGCAACAGATCCACCAGCAAGACCTGCAGTAACGCGGCACGTTCGTGCCATTCACTCAGATGTTGAGGAGAGACAACATGCACCGCAAGACCCTGCTTTCTGCAGCGATCATCAGCTGCCTTGCTTTCAGCGCACACGCGCAGGAAGCCGCCCCGTCCGCCACTGCTACCGACCTGGACACCGTTACCGTTACCGGTATTCGCGGCTCGATGGAAAAGTCGCTGGACACCAAGCGCGAAGCCAATTCGCGTGTTGAAGTCGTCACCGCTGAAGACGTCGGCAAGCTGCCGGCGCACAACGTCGCCGACACCCTGCAGCGCCTGCCGGGCGTGAACATCAGCTCGTCCAGCGCCGACGAAGGCGGCTTCGACGAAGCCGACCGTGTCAGCCTGCGCGGCACTAGCCCGAGCCTGACCCAGACCCTGATCAACGGCCACACCGTCGGTTCGGCCGATTGGTTCGTGCTCAGCCAGGGCAGCAACGTGGGCCGCAGCGTCAGCTACACCCTGCTGCCGTCCGAGCTGGTCCGCTCGGTGGAAGTACACAAGTCCTCGCAGGCCAAGCTGCAGGACGGCGGCACCACCGGTACCGTCAACATCGTTACCCGCAAGCCGCTGGAATTTGCCAAGCAGATCACTGCTGAAGCCTCGATCGGCGCCGTGCGTTCGGATTCGGCCAAGTCCAATGATCCGCAGCTGTCGGGCCTGTTCAACTACAAGAACGACGAAGGCACCTTCGGCGTGATGGTGCAGGCTTTCAGCCAGAAGCGTGAGCTGCGCCGCGAAGCACAGGAAATCCCGGCTGGCTTCTTCCAGATCGACCCGAACGGCACGGTCGCGCAGAGCAACCCGGACCTGGCTGGCGTGTACGCCCCCAGCCTGCTGGGTTCGACCCTGTTCGAGCAGACCCGCGAGCGCAAGGGCGGCCTGGTCGCATTGCAGTTCAAGCCGGCCGACAACCTGACGCTGGGCCTGGAAGGCTTCAGCTCGAAGATGGACGCCAACAACTACAACCGCAATTTCATGTTGTGGGGTAGCAACGTCCTCAATGACCGTACCGTTGATGTGAAGGATCCAGTGACCGGCGTGGTCAGCAAGGTACTGATTCCCGGTCAGGCGCCGACTCCCGGCTATGTGGTCAAGGATGGCGTGCTCAGCAACGCCAACTTCACCGGTCAGGCCGGTCGCGATTACGCCGTGTACGACATGATCTATCGCGAAGCCACCGCCAAGAGCAGCTACATCACTGCTGATGCGGACTGGCAGATCAATGACGGTCTGAACGCCAAGTTCCAGGCCGGCAGCACCAAGGGCACCGGCTCGACTCCGCGCCAGTTTATCGCTGAAGTGACCGCAGCCAATGGTGGCGGCGCCAACTGGACCACGCATGGTGCCGGCAAGCCCATCGACTGGAACGTCGGCGGTGACATCAGCCCGGCCGGCGTCACCAGCTTCGGCACCTGGGGCAACCAGGAAGTCACCGCTGAGGACAAGGAGAAGTGGTTCACCGCCGACTTCAGCCAGTACTTCGACAGCGGCACCCTGAGCTCGATCGACTTCGGTGTGCGTTATGCCGACCACAAGCGCGAAGCCCTGTCCCCGGAAGGCGCCAGCCCGGGCGATATCTGGTCTGAACTGAAGAACGGCGCCACTGCCAACTTCCCGGGCGGCTTTGCCGGCGGCATCGGCGGCACCTTCCCACGCAACCTGTGGTACTTCACCCCGGGTGCACTGAAGGACGCGATCCTCAACAACTCCGAGTGGTTGGCGAACAACGACGGTCCGACCGGTCGCCACAACTACGGCGGCGAGTGGAAGGTTGAGGAGAAGAACTTTGCTGGCTACGTGCAGGCCAACTTCGTGGGCGACCGCTGGAGCGGCAACGTCGGCCTGCGTTACGTCAACATCGACCAGGACATCAACACCTACCAGGCCGTTTCCGACGCAGCCAATGCTGACGTAAGCAGCCTGTTCGGCATGTGGAAGGCACTGGCATTCAACAACAAGCACGACCGCATCCTGCCGAGCGCGAACATCAAGTTCGACATGTCCGATGACTTGGTGTTCCGCTTCGCCGCGTCGCAGACCCAGACCCTGCCGGACTTCTCGGCACTGGGCGCTTCCTCGTGGGGCTCGGATCTGAGCCGCACCGGTGGCGGTGGCAACCCGAAGCTGAACCCGGTGCTGTCAACCAACTTCGATGCCAACATCGAGTGGTACTTCATGCCGCGCGGCCTGTTGTCGGTCGGTGCGTACTCAATGAACCTGAAGGACTATGTGGCCTTCGGCACTGAAACGCAGATGCTGTTCAGTGAGCTGACCAACCAGCTGGAAGCTTATGAAGTTGCAGTGCCGGTCAATTCCAACGGCAAGGTCACCGGCCTCGAAGTTGCTTATGAGCAGCCGATTGGCGACAACTTCGGCATCAATGCCAACTACACCTATGCCGATGGCAGCACCTCCCACACCTGGGAAGATGGCAGCAACAACCTGCTGGGCACCTCGAAGAACACCTACAACGTGGGTGGCTACTTCGAGAACGACACCTTCGGTGCACGCGTCAGCTACACCTACCGTTCGTCCTTCCTGATCGGCCTGAAGGGCGCCAGCCCGTACTATCAAGATGACTTCGGCACCCTGGCGCTGTCGCTGAGCTACAAGGCAACCGATTGGCTGAGCGTCAGCTTCGATGCGCTGAACCTCAACAACCCGACCCTCAAGTACTACCAGAGCGCGGCGATCCCGAGTGCGTTCTACGAGAACGGTCGCCAGTACTACTTGAACTTCCGCTTCAAGTACTGAGCCATCCCGGCACGCACCATCGCCGGTTAGTGTGACGCGCCGGGCCTGGATCATTCCGGGCCCGGCGTTTTTTTGTAGTGCCGGACCATGCTCGACGTCCGCCAGTCCATTGTGTTCTGGCAACCCGCCAGACGATGCCCGGCATCGACCCATGCGCAACGCCATGGTCCCCTGCCGAGCACCACTCGGCACTACCATCAGCGCTGCACACGCTTTCACCAAACATCCAAAGAACAGAACAGGAGCTCCGCCCATGACGAAGTCCCTCGCGCGCAACCGTGCGCCCTGGCTCAGTAGCTGCGTGCTGCTGGGAATGACCGCCCTGCAGGTGCAGGCCTCGGAATCTGCCAGTGCGCCATCGCTCGTTCCCCTGCCTGCCAATTACCAGGCATCCACCGGAAAGGACTTCGTACTGAAGGGCTCGGACCTTGTCGGCGGCAATGACGAGGCCTCACGCCGCGCTGCCGGCCAGTTCGTACAGATGCTGTCGCGCAACGGCGGCCCCACACTTGCCGTGGCAGACAGCGCCAGCAAGGCGAAGATCCGCTTCCGCCTGGATCCGTCGGCCACCAACACCGCCGAAGGTTACGAACTGAAGGTGTCCAACAATGGCATCGAAGTCAGCGCCGGTGATGATGTTGGCCTGTTCTACGGCGCGGTGACCGCCATGCAACTGCTCACCGGCGACAACGCCGGCCATGTTGCCGCCGCCACCATCCAGGACACCCCACGCTTCCCGTGGCGTGGCTTCATGCTCGACTCGGCCCGTCACTTCCAGAGCATGGACGAGATCAAGAAGATCCTCGATGCGATGGCGCAGCACAAACTCAATACCTTCCATTGGCACCTGACCGATGACCAGGGCTGGCGCATGGAAATCAAGCGCTACCCCAAGCTCACTGAAGTGGGCAGCTGCCGCGTCCCGCTGGGTGACGCCGGCGTTGATGCAGCCACTGGGCAGCCGCGCACTTACTGCGGCTATTACACGCAGGATCAGATTCGCGAAATCATCGCCTATGCCGCACAACTGCATATCCAGGTGATCCCGGAAATCGACGTCCCCGGCCATGCCACGGCTGCCATTGCCGCCTATCCGGAGCTGGGCGTCACCAACCAGAAGCTGCTCACCTCCAGCGAGTGGGGCGTGCTGCCAAACCTGTTCAACACCGAAGAAAGCACCCTGCAGTTCATCGAGAACGTGCTGGAAGAAGTGATCACCATGTTCCCGGCCAAGTACGTGCATGTAGGCGGCGATGAAGCGGTGAAGGACCAGTGGATTGCTTCCAGACGCGTGCAGGCGCACATGCGCGAACTCGGCCTGAAGGACGAGATGGAAATGCAGAGCCACATGATCAAGCGCCTGGAAAAATTCCTGGAGCAGCATGATCGGCGCCTGATCGGTTGGGATGAAATCCTTGAGGGCGGCCTGCCGCCGGAAGCCACGGTGATGTCGTGGCGTGGCACCGAAGGTGGCCTGAAGGCCGCCAGCGAAGGCCACGATGTGGTGATGTCGCCAGTCACCCATATGTACATGGATTACCTGCAAACCGAGTCGCCGTACGAAGTGCCCGGCCGGCCGACGACCATTCCATTGCAGAAGGTCTATGAATTCGAGCCGGTGCCGGCTGAACTTGCCGCCGACAAGCGTTCGCACATCCTTGGCCTGCAAGCCAACATGTTCAACGAACACACCCGCAATGACGTTCGTCTGGAACACAATCTGTTCCCGCGCCTGGCAGCGGTTGCCGAAACCGGCTGGAGCCCGCAGGACAAGCGCAACTTCAGCACCTTCCTGCAACGTCTGCCGCGTCAGCTGCAGCGCTACCAGGCCATGGGTATCCGCTACGCACAGACACCATTCCAGGTGGACATGCTGGACAAGGGCGACCATGCCACCGGCACCGCCGACGTTACCCTCGTCAATCCGCTCGGCTATCCGGTGCACTACACACTCGATGGCAGCGACGTCACCGCCAACGCGCCGCTGTACAGCCAGCCGCTGCAGCTGAAGGTCCCCAGCGAAGTGCGTGCTGCTGCGTTCTTCGACGGCAAGCCACTTGCCGCCACGCGTGCCTACAACTTCACTGCCGAGTCGCTGTTGATGCGTGATGACACGCAACTGGGCCTGTGCCCCACCGGCGGCAAGCTGCTGCTGCGGCTGGAAGATGATGGCCCGGTGGAAGGCGAGCGCGCGGTGTTCAACGTCAACATCTTCAACCCGTGCTGGCTGTGGTCAGACGTGAACCTGGCAGGCATCAGCAAGGTGAAGGTGCGTGCGGGCCGTATTCCGTACAACTTCCAGCTGGCCCATGACGAGCCGTCGCGCAAGTTTGCGGCGGCACGCAGCAAGCACGGCGAGATGGAGATCCTGGCCAATTGCGAAGGCAAGCCGTTGGCTTCGGTGCCGTTGCCGGCCAATCCGGGCGCCGATGGTTTCCTGGAGTTGGAGGCCACGATCACCGCACCGGCAACGCGCGGGGACCTGTGCGTGCGCTTCACCGGCGATACCCGCCCCAACATGTGGACGCTGGACTGGATCAAGCTCGAACCGGCCAAGTAATCCCCATCATGTGATGCCTGCAGAAGGCCACCGCTCGCGGTGGCCTTCTGCTTTTTTGCGGCCCGTGGTGGTGACGCGGTACCGCATAGCGCACGACAGGGCCCCACCGCACTGCGCGGAGGACGTTGCTGGCAACGCCCTGTCGGGCATGGCAGCACCACTACAAAGGCACTGGGTCGCCCGGATGGCACGCCCCGATGGTTGTCATCCGAGCACGTCAATTGACCTGCCAAATTTTTTCACGCAAGCAATAGGAATTGCCTCAAACATCCGATCATCGCCATTGCAATTTCATATGAAATAAAAATTCCCTCTCAAATCATTTAGATACCTATAGATTCAACTTGCTAACTGTCTTGAAAATTTTTTGCATAGCAGCTTGACATCGTTGTCACATAGCAATGACACTCCCGATACCGCGACACCACCAGGCGTCGTGCGAACTCCCAGGGGATGTCCGTGGTTGCCAGGTTGAACACCATGTCCAAGCTGACCACCTCCGCATCGGCTGCCTTGCTGGCTGCCGACGTGGGCGGTACCCATGTCCGCGTCGGCCTGCTGCAGCCGGGCGAGGACGCCAGTGCCCCGCTGTCGATGCTGGCCTATCGCCAATACCGCTGCGCCGACTACCCCAGTCTCAGCGCGATCCTGGCCGACTTCCCGGTCAACCGATCGACGCTTGCCGCCTGCGTCATCGCTACCGCTGGCTACGCGCTGCCGGATGGCACAGTGATCACCGCCAACCTGCCCTGGCCGCTGTCGTCCAATCGCATCCGCCAGGACCTGGGTTTTGACGCGGTGCATCTGGTCAACGATTTTGAAGCCGTCGCCCATGCCGCCGCGCACATCAGTGCGAGCCAGGTGCTGCAACTCACCGGCCCGGCCGATGCACCGCGCGGCCCCACCCTGGTGATCGGCCCGGGTACCGGCCTGGGTGCGGCGGTATGGATTCCGGTCGGCAACCGCTCCGTCGTGTTGGCCACCGAAGCTGGTCAGGCGTCGCTGGCAGCCACCACCGATCTGGAAATGGCCGTGTTGCAGCAGATGCTGCGCGACCGCAGCCATGTCTCCATCGAACAGGCGTTGTCCGGCCCCGGCTTGCTCAACCTCTACAACGCGCTGTGCGCAGTGCGCGGCACCACGCCCACGCATGCAACGCCCGATGCCGTCAGTGCCGCCGCTTGCGATGGCAGCGACCCGGTAGCCGTGGAAACCCTGCAGCTGTTCTGCGGAATCCTCGGCTCCACCATCGGCGACATGGCCCTGCTCTATGGCGTGCAGGGCGGCATCTATCTGGCTGGCGGCATCCTGCCAAAGATCAGCCAATTCCTTTTGAACAGCACCTTCGTCGAACGCTTCCTCAACAAGGGGCCCATGACCAAGGCGTTGCAAAGCATTCCCGTGAAGCTGGTAGAGCACGGGCAACTGGGCGTCATCGGCGCAGCCAGTTGGTATCTGGGACGCAGGGAAACCGACCCCGGCGCACCGCCTTCCGCAGTAACGCAGATGCATGTGGCAACCCGTCCATGCATGGATCCCAACCCCGCAGCTGCCGGCCAGCACGCCGGACTCCATCAATGATGAGGAGAGACATCATGAGGTACCGCAAGTCCGTACTATCCGCCGCAATCGTCACGTGTTTGAGCTTCCCGGCCATGGCCCAGGAAGCGCAACCCGACGCCACCGACCTTGACCGTGTTGTCGTCACCGGCATCCGCGCCAGCCTGCAGCAGTCGCTGGAAACCAAGCGCAACGCCGATGCCATCGTCGATGTGATCACCGCTGAAGATGTCGGCAAGTTCCCGGCCACCAACGTGGCCGAGGCGATGACCCTCATCCCCGGCGTCACCATCGACCGTGCCTACGGCCAGGGTGAAAAGGTCTCCATCCTCGGCACCGACCCGGCGCTGAACCGCACGCTGCTCAACGGCCAGTCCATCGCCTCGGGCGACTGGAACATGTCCGACTTCCCGACCCGTACCTTCAACTACTCGCTGCTGGCACCGGAGCTGGTGGGCAAGGTCGAAGTGTTCAAGTCGCCGGAAGCACGCCTGGATGAAGGCTCGGTTGGCGGTACCGTCAACATCTCCACGCGCAAGCCGCTGGACATGCCGGAAAAAATCAGCGTCAACGGCCGCGTCAGCTTCAGCCGCAACGACCGCGTCGATAAAACCGACCCCAGCGCATCGGCTGCTTTCGGCTGGAAGAATGATGCTGAAAATTTTGGCTTCATCATTTCGGCACAGTCCGCGCGCGAGAGCATCCGCCGTGACGGCATCGAATCCTACGGCACCGTAAAGGCCAAGGACTACCTCAATGGCAACGGCTCCTGGGGTTCGGTCAACAACACCAACACCGACTGGTCGGTTCCGGCCAACCCGGACGGCAGCCAGCCGAACCTGCCGGGCACCTGCCAGGGCGCCTGTGCTGAAGCACTGAAAGCAAACCCGGAGGCCGTGGGTCCCGGCTCGATGAGCGCACACTTCTTTGAACAGAAACGCGAGCGCGACACCTTCTCCGCGTCGCTTCAGTTCAAGCCGGTCGAACAACTGGATATCGAACTGAATGCGTTGAAGATTGATGCCAACTTCGATCACATGGCGCAGTCGATGTTCGCCTGGCCGGGCAATGCCTATGGCGGCCTGATGACCTTGACCGACGTCACCATCGAAAACGGTTTGATGACCAGCGGCACCAACAAGGGTGGCCGCATGGCGTTCGATCTGCAGAACCGTCGCGCCAAGGTGGAATCTGAAACCTACGACATCAAGGCAACGTGGAACGACGAGCGCTGGTTCCTCTCCACCCATATCGGCCACACCAAGGCCGAAGGCGGCCCGGAACAGGTCTACGGCAGTTTCCTGGGCAGCGCGGACTACACGTGGTCAATCGCTGGCGGCCCGAAGAATCCGGGCAGCCTGACCTTCCACGGCGACAATCCGTTCACCAACCCGGAACAGTTCAAGATGGACGGCGGCTACGCCAACCCGTGGCACACCAACCCGCCGGCAGAAGGCAACTGGGCCTCGGGCTGGGGCGGCAACTTGGTTGAGAAGCCGACGCTGGACAAGGAAACCTACGGGCAGGTCGATTTCGGCCTGAAGCTGGATTCACCGGTGTACATGATCCGCGCCGGCTACAAGCAGCGTTCGCATGAAACCGGGCAGATCCAGCGCGGCGTCGTGCTGGCTTCGATCCAGGGCTATGGCGACGCCACTGCGGACATGTTCAATCCACGTCCGCTGCCGGGCAACTATCTGAGTGGCTTTGGCGGCTATGGTGATCTGGCCAACCGTTTCACGATCGACGGCTGGGCGTTGGCCGATTACGTCAAGAGCAACAAGTGGCTGGCACCGTGGCAGGACGCGCCGGTTCCCACCACGCTGGGCAACGGAGAGTTCGCCCGCAACACCTGGACCATCGAGGAAGACATCAAGGCTGCCTATGTGCAGGCTGATTTCAGCCTCGACCGTCTGCGCGGCAACATCGGCCTGCGTTATGTGCAGACCGATGTCGGCAGCGGCGCCTATGCGTGCACAGTCAATGTCCCGGCGTGCCCGGAAGACAAGTACGAGTGGAAGGTCAAGCCGAGCAAGTACAACAACGCCCTGCCAAACTTGAACCTGGCCTTCGACGCCAGCGAAGACTTGGTGCTGCGTTTCTCTGCCGCCAAGACCATGGCACGCCCAAGCTATGCGGACCTCTCCAGCTACATGTGGTTGTCCGACCAGCAGCTGACCGGCGGTGGCGGCAATCCAGATCTGAAGCCGTATCTGTCGACCAACCTGGATTTCTCGGCCGAGTGGTACTTCTCGAAGGACGCCATCCTGGCCGGCTCGATCTTCTACCGTGACATTTCCGACTACATCCTGATGGCCTCGCGTAAGGAAACGCATTGGAACATCAACCAGAGCCGTGAAGACACCTACCTGGTGGACCGTCCGCAGAACGCAGGCGATGCCAAGATCAAGGGCGTTTCGCTAGCGTGGCAGCAGAACTTCGGCATGGGCTTCGGCATCGTCGCCAACTACACCTACTCCGATGGTGAAGCCACCAACGGGCGCCCGTTGCCGTACAACTCCAAGAACCAGTTCAACATCGCTCCGTTCTTCGAGAACGACAAGTTCGCAGCACGCGTGACCTACAACTGGCGCGACAAGTACTTCACCAACGTCAGCGGCGGTCGCGATCTGTGGACCATGGACTACACCTCGGTGGATGCATCGCTGTCGTACAGGATCACGGACAACCTGACCGTGGCGCTGGAAGGCATGAACCTGCTTGATGAGAAGTACCACAGCTACTCCGGTACCGAGCAGCTGTTGCGCGGTGCTTACCTGAGTGGCCGTCGTTACAACGCTTCGCTGCGCTTCGCCTTCTAAGCCAGCCACCACTGAATCAAACGTTTCATCCGCTGTTTTTTCTCCTCCAGCGGGCCTGGGTTTTTCAGGCCCGCTTTTTTTTGAGATAACAGCACGCTTATACGGAGCACATATGACCCGACTGCACACGCGTAATCCCGTCCGCAGCCTGTTGGCCAGCTGCCTGATTCTGGGCAGCAGCTTCACCGTTTCGGCCACCACACAAGCGCCACCCTCGCTCGCTCTGCCCGTCATTCCGGCGCCGCAACAGGTGTTGCCCAGTGCAGCCAGCTATACCGTCAACAGCCGCACGGTTCTCAGCGGCAGCGACGAGGCCGCGCGCACCGTCGCCGCCCAGTTCAGCCAACTGTTGGGCAAGACATCGCCATTGCAGCTCAACCTGGCCGAAGGCAAGACCAATGCGGCCACCGGCATCCACTTCCAGCTCGACCCTGCCCTGGCTGATGCCACGGAGGGCAGCTATCAACTGGACGTTGCCGCCCAAGGCATCCGTATCCGTGCCGCCAGCACCGCAGGCTTGTTCCATGGCGCAATGACGCTGCTGCAGATGCTCACTCCCGCCACCGGCAGCGACGTTGCCGTACCTGCGGTCAGCATCACCGATGCGCCGCGTTTTTCCTGGCGTGGCTTCATGCTCGATTCGGCACGACATTTCCAGAGCGTTGACGACATCAAGCTGCTGCTCGACGCCATGGCGCTGCACAAGCTCAACGTATTTCATTGGCACCTCACCGATGATCAGGGTTGGCGCATGGAGATCAAGCGTTACCCGAAGCTCACCGAAGTGGGCAGTTGCCGATCCCCCGCCGGCGAAGCAGGTGTCAACGCCGACGGTACTGCGCACCTGTATTGCGGCTTCTACACGCAGGAGCAGATTCGCGATGTGGTTGCCTATGCCGCCGCACGTCACATCACCGTAGTACCGGAAATCGACGTCCCCGGCCATGCCCAGGCTGCGGTGGCCGCGTATCCGGAGCATGGCGTGGTCGATGGCCCGACGCAGCCTTCTGCCAATTGGGGTGTGAATCCGTACCTGTTCAATCCGCGCGATGAAACGCTGCAGTTCCTGGAAAACATCCTGGCCGAAGTCATGCAGATGTTTCCCGGCAAGTACATCCATATCGGCGGCGATGAAGCAGTGAAGTACCAGTGGCAGGATTCGCCACAGGTGCAGGCCTACATCCGCGAGCTGGGTCTGAAGGATGAAGAAGCATTGCAGTCGCACATGCTCAAGCGTCTGGAAAAATACCTGGAAGCGCACGATCGCAAGCTGATCGGCTGGGATGAAATCATCGAAGGCGGTCTGCCGCCGGAAGCCACCGTGATGTCCTGGCGTGGCATCGAAGGCGGTATCGAAGCCGCCACGCACGGCCACGATGTGGTGATGACACCCGGCAACACGTTGTACCTGGATTTCCTGCAGACCAATCTGCCGGACGAACCGCCGGGCCGTCCCAAGTTCACCTCAATGCAGCGCATCTACGCCTACGATCCGGTGCCTGAGCAACTGACGGCTGCACAGCGCAAACACGTGATCGGTGTGCAGGCCAACATGTGGACCGAACACACGCGCACCTTTGCCCGACTGCAGCACAATGTGTTCCCGCGCATGGCAGCGTTGGCCGAAATCGCCTGGACGCCACTTGAGCGCAAGAGCTACGACGACTTCCTTGCACGCCTGCCGGCGCAGCTGCAGCGTTACAAGGCGCTGGGCATTGGCTATGGCCAGACCGCGTTGTCGGTGGCAATGAAGCGCCAGGACGATCGTGCCGCTGACAAGGTGACGGTGGAACTCTCCAACCCGCTCAGCTATCGCGACATCCGTTACACCACCGATGGCAGCACGCCTACCGCGCATTCGGCCAGCTACGGCGCGGCATTGACCCTGCCGGTGCCGACCACACTGACAGCGCAGACCTTCTTCAATGGCAAACCGTTAACGGACGCGCCCAATCGTTGGGTGTTCGATGGCGCCTCGCTGTTGCGTCGCACCGACAAGACGTTGGCGACCTGCCCGGAAGGTGGCCGTCTGCAGTTGCGCCTGGAAGACGACAATCCGCTTGAAGGTCCACGCGATTCGTTCGACGTGACCATCTTCAATCCGTGTTGGTTGTGGGAGGACGCGCAATTGCAGGACATCGCGTCAATCAAGGTACGCGCCGGGCGCATTCCCTACAATTTCGGCCTATTGAAGCCGGAGGAAGCCAAGCGCGGCTATCGCAAGCCGGTGGCAAGGCACGGCGAATTCGAAGTGCGCGCCGGTTGCCACGGTCGCGTACTGGCCACGGCGCCATTGCCGGAGAAGCCGGGCAAGGACGGTTTCATCGAACTGCAAGCACCGCTGCGTGCGGGCCCGGAACAAGTCACCGACCTGTGCATCACGTTCAGTGGTGATACCCGGCCACAGATGTGGGTGCTGGACGAGATCACACTTCAGCCGCGCAAATGATCGCCGTCATGTGATGCAAACCACGGTAGCGCGCAGCCCTGCTGCGCTGGGGTTTTATCGGGAAGGCCCTGCCGAGCGTGAGCTCGGCACTACCGTGGTGCACTTTCCTGTGGCGGGCGTTGGAGCTGCGCTGCAATCCAGCCTGCGAGTAACGTTCAGCCACGTGGCTGCAAACGCAGCAGCAGATCCCGCAGCGGTGTGAATGCCGTCAGTATCCCGGCCAACACGCCAATACTGTTGGCCAGTGCATCCATCGGATCGGCCATGCGCGTTTCGGTCAGTGCACCCTGCATCCACTCCACGCCAACGCCCATCGCCACCAGGCCCAGTGCCACCACGCACAGCGCGCGACGTGTGGCGAACAGCTGCACCGCACTGCCGGCCAGCAGAAAGTAGGCGAGGAAGTGCTCGACCTTGTCGCTGTTCTGCGGCAACGCCAAGGGCGGCGGCGGGATCAGGCATACCACGATCACCGCCACCACCGCCGTGCACCACAGCAGCAGCCAGAATTTCTGCCGCCGCAACGGCTTGAGCGTGTTCACAGGCGCCAGGTCATATCGCCGAGCAGGAACGACATGGACATATCCACATCGCGACTGAATGCCATCACTTGGAAGCGTTCGCCCATCTCGGTCGGCAAGGTCAGCCGCTTGAGCTGCCCGCGCAGGCGCATACGCCCCAATTCATCGCTGCGTTCTTCGGCTTGCTCCAGCAACTGAGTGATGCCGTTGCCAAGCAGGAAGTTGGTTTGGCTGCAGTAACCGGCGAGATCAAAACCGGCATTGGTACCTGCCTCAGCCAGCGCGGTGAAATCCACCGAGGCGGTGATGTCCTGCAGGCCCGGCCACAGGTAAACATCGTTGTGCACGCGGTGGCGGTAGAACGCACGCAACGTACCGTCGGTGCGATCGTCCTGGTAGAACTCGGCGCGCGTATAGCCGTAATCAACGAACAGCATCGCGCCACGCTTCATGCCACCGGCCACGGCCTGTATCCAATACGGCAGCTGCGGCAATACTTCGGAACGGTAGTCCTGTGCAAACGGCCGCTCCAGGTAACGCTCGATGTGCCGTACCGCAGCCGATGTCAGCGCATCTGCCGGCTGGGCACCGCGCATGAAGCGGCCTTCGCCATCAAGCTCCACCGTTTCTTCGTAAACCTCGCCTTCGTTGACCAGGAAGCGAGGGGTCGGCAAGGCGTCGATCACTTCATTGGCAAACAGCAAACCGTCCCAATCGTCTTCAAACGGACGGTCCAGCCACTCCACCAGCGCGAATACCGGCGGGATCAGTGCCTTTTCAAGGCGTTCGCGCTGACGCTCGCGCAGGTCGGCACTGGGTTCAAGGATGGCGTAGCGCGCGGGCAGCGCGTCCAGCTCCAGCAGGCGCTTGAGCATGATTTCGGCGAAGGCCCCGCTGCCACCGCCCAGTTCCAGCATGCGCGCCTGCGGCCCCAACTGCTGCAGCACCGGTGCCACCACGTTGGCCGTGGTGGCGGCAAACAACGGTCCCAACTCCGGTGAGGTAACGAAGTCACCGGCAGCACCGAACTTGCTGGCACCGGCGCTGTAGTAGCCCCAGCCCGGCGCGTACAGCGCCAGCTCCATGAAGCGTGAGAACGGCACCGCACCGCCTTGGGCGAGGATGTCCTCACGCAGGTGCGTCGCCAGCTGGTCGCTGTGCGCAAGCGCGTCAGGGTCGGGTGTGGGCAGGTCAGAATGCATGGCGATGCGGTTTGCGAGGACAATGCACAGGATAGCCGAGTGAGGAAAGCGCAGATGACAGAATCCCAACGGGTGGCCCTGGTCACCGGCAGTGCCCGCCGCATCGGCGCCACCATCGCCCGGCATCTGCATGCCCACGGCTACCGAGTGGCCCTGCATGCCCACCTGTCCTGTGAGGAAATGCAGTCACTGGCCTTTGACCTGGAAAGTGAACGCCCCGGCAGTGTGTTGACCGTGGAAGCAGACCTGCGTGATCCAGCCACGCTGCCGGACATGGTGGAACAGGTGGTCAGCCATTTCGGCAGGCTCGATGCGCTGGTCAACAATGCTTCCAATTTCTTCCCCACCCCGTTTGGGCAGGTGGAAGTGGAACAGTGGGATGAGCTGCTGGCAGTCAACGCACGCGCGCCGTTCTTCCTGGCGCAGGCCGCAGCGCCGCACCTGATCAAGCAGCGCGGCGCCATCGTCAACCTGACCGACCTGCACGCTACCCAGCCGCTGCGCGAGCATCCGGCGTACAGCACGGCCAAGGCCGCGCTGGAGATGGTCACGCGTTCCCTGGCGCTGGAGCTGGCCCCGCATGTACGAGTCAACGCGGTCGCGCCCGGGGCCATTCTTTGGCCAGAACAGGGCAAGAGTGAGCAGGCCAAGCAGAAACTGATGGAGCGCACGCCAATGGCGCGCATCGGCACGCCGCATGAAATCGCCTCGGCGGTGCGTTGGCTGCTGGATGACGCCGGCTACATCACCGGGCAGACCTTGCGGCTGGATGGTGGGCGCACGCTGACCTGAGTGTTGTGCAGGGAGTTACGCATTCTCCCTTGCCACTCCTCCCCTTGCCTGCGGCAGCGGGGGGAGCTTGAAACCAGTGCACCCGAGCGAACCGCGTCACTGGGAACCTAAACGAGCAGCTTTCACTCCTCACTGCTGTTCACTCACTCCTGCCCTTCAAGCTCCACCGTATCGAACGCCTGCCCGTATTGCGGATGCTCACGCCACATCTGCGCCAGCGTCAGCTTGCGCACCGGGTCGACGAATCCTGGGGCGATATCAGCCAGCGGCTTGAGCACGAAGGCATGCTTCAACTCCGGCCGGGGGATACGCAGGTTCTTGGGGCCTTCCACCACCAGATCGCCGTAATACACCACGTCGATATCCAGGGTACGGTCGCTGAAGCGCGGGCCGGAACGATCACGGCCGTGGGCGTCTTCCACCGCATGCAACCAAGCGTCCAATTCGATCAGCGGCAGCTCGGTATCCAGCATCACCGCGTTATTGAGAAAATCCGGCCCATCAAAGCCCACCGCTGGCGTGCGGTAAGCCGGTGAAACGTGGATATCGCCGAAGCGTTCGCGCAACACGGCCACAGCCCGTTGCAGGTAATGCTGCGGTTGGAGATTGCTGCCCAGACTAAGGAGCACGGTGGTCATGGAGTGGATTGCCTACGGGCCGGCTCACACCTGACGGGGCGAGCGATGGCCCCGCATCGGGGTGGGGACGCACATGATAGGGCAGCAACCGCGCAGGCCGACATCCACGCGCGTGTCCGGCCTCACTCTGCGCCCAACGCGTCGGCAACCGCCCGGAACACCCGCTGCATCTCCAGCGGCTTGGGCAGCACATGCACGCTGATACCCGCCGGTGCCTGGCCATCGGCAAACGCGGGCATCTGTGCGTCTTCCAGCACGATGGCCGGGCCGCGATATCCCATGGCCTGCATTTCCATCAGCAACTGTTCGGCAGACAGCAACGGGATACCGCTGTCCACCAGCACCACGTCCGGCAGGCCCGCGTCCTGCATCAGCCGCATCGCCACTGCACCATCGCTGGCCAGGCGCATGCGGTAACCCTGGCTCGACAATGCATTGCCCAGCAGCGACAGCCGCGTGGCTTCGTCGTCCACTACCAGCAAACGCTCGCCGCGCCCTGGCCGGATGGGGCTCGGCACCAGCGCCGCTTCCTCGACGGAGACCGCCGC
Organism: Stenotrophomonas sp. Iso1; assembly: GCF_027497995.1. GTDB lineage: Bacteria > Pseudomonadota > Gammaproteobacteria > Xanthomonadales > Xanthomonadaceae > Stenotrophomonas. The sequence goes on from NZ_JAODBT010000003.1 coordinate 354,410, forward strand.
CTGCAGCGGCAACAGCAAATCGAAGGTGGTGCCGCTATCCAGCACGCTGCTTACTTCAATGCGGCCGCCAATGCTTTCGACAATGCGATGGCAGGACACCAAGCCCAGGCCCGTGCCCTTGGGCTTGGTGGTGAAGAACGGGCTGAACAAGCGCTGCAACGTGGCCTCGTCCATGCCGATACCCTCATCGCTCACCCGTATACGCACCTGCTCATTGCCATTTATGTCCCGACAGGGCTCGGCCACCAGACTCAACTTGCCACCGTCGGGCATGGCCTGAATGGCGTTGAGTGCCAGGTTCAACAGCACCTGCTGCAACTCGGTGTAATTGGCATCCACCGTCATCCGGTCATCAGCCACCTCAAACTCCAGCTCCACGTCGCGCGGCAAGCTGCTCTTGAGCAACATGCCCACCGCTTGAAACAGACGCTGCAGCACGACGCGTTCGCTGCGCTGGCTGGAACCACGCACGAACGACAGCATCGAATCCACCATCTCGTGACCACGGCGGCCGCATTCGGCAATCACGTCGGCCAGGCGTGTGATCTTGGGGTCGGTGCTGCGGTCGCGGATCAGGTCAGGCACGATCAACAGCGGCTGCAGAATATTGCGCAGGTCGTGGCCCAACCCGGCGGCCAACAACGCCAGGCTTTCCAACCGCTGCGCGCGCATCAATTCATCTTCCACGCGCAGCCGCTCGATCTCGCTGCGTGCTTCACGGATGGCTCGCACCACCGCAGAAGGCAGACGCGCCGGCAGGTGCTTGATGATGTAATCGTTGGCGCCTTCCTGCAGCGCATTTACGGCAGTCTCTTCACCCATGGTGCCGGAGACGAAAATGAAGGGAACGCGCGGGTACATTTCACGCAGAATGCGCAGCGCCTGATAGCCGGAAAACCCCGGCATGCTCAGGTCCGACAACACAATATCCGGCATCTGCCCGGAAAGCGCACGGTACAGGCACGCTTCGTTATCCACACATTCAAAGCTGGCCTGCAGCCCAGATTCGAGCAGCTGATCAGCGATCAGCTCCGCGTCTTCGGGCGAATCCTCCACCAAGAGAATCCGCAAGGGCCCCAGCGCTGCGTCCCGGTTCGGCATGGGGATTTACTCGGTTTCCGGAGATTGATTGATGACCGCCCAGAACACGCCGATCGCCTTGACCGCCTTGAAGAACTGTTCGATATCCACCGGCTTGACCACGTACGCATTCACGCCAAGATCCCAGCTGCATGCCAGGTCACTTTCTTCGCGCGACGACGACAGGATCACCACCGGCAGCCGCTTGAGTTCTTCTTCAGCACGGATGCGTTGCAGCACTTCCAGTCCGTCCATCCGCGGCATTTTGATGTCCAGCAGCAGCACTGCCGGCAGTCCTTCCTCACGGTCGGCGAAGTTACCTCTGCGCAGCAGGAAGTCCAGCGCTTCCACGCCGTCTTCGACATGGACGATGGGATTGGCGAGGTTGGCCTCACGCAACGCATCCATCGCCATCTCGGCATCGGCGGGGCTGTCTTCTGCAATCAGGATCGTACGCAGGGGACTCATATCGAAGCATCCTTGTAAGTGAGTTCGGAAACGGGGGGAACGATGAAGCTGAAAGTGGCCCCCTTGCCCACTTGTGCCTCGGCCCAGACCCGGCCGCCATGGCGGGTCACTACACGACGTACGCTGGCCAGGCCAATACCGGTGCCGGCGTATTCCGACGCCTTGTGCAATCGCTGGAAAACACCAAACAATTTGGAGGCGTACTGCATGTCGAAGCCGGCGCCATTGTCACTCACCGAGAACTGCTGACTGCCATCGGGCAGGTTTTTTGCGGAGACCTCAATCACCGCCTTATCGCAACCTGCGGTGTATTTCACCGCATTGCCAAGCAGGTTCAACCACACCTGCCGCATCATGTTTTCGTCGGCCACCAGCACCGGCAGCGGGCCGATGTTCCATTCCACGTGCCGGTAGGTGCCGTCCGCGCTGGCCTCCGCCTTCAGGTTGGAATCCAGCAGCGCGCGCGTATCAGCCACCAGCGATTGCATGTCCACAGGCTGCATCCGCATTGCGCCGCGCCCCAGTCGGGAATACACCAGCAGGTCGTCGATCAACTCGGCCATGCGCTGCGCCGAATCGCGGATCACCTGCAGGTAATGATGGGTTCTTTCATCGGCACCCTCACCCAGGTGCTTGCCAAGCTTGTCGGAGAAACCCGCCACATGCCGCAACGGCGCGCGCAGGTCATGCGACACCGAATAGCTGAAGGCCTCCAGCTCGCGGTTGACGTCGGCCATCTGCTCGACCTTGCCTTCCAGCTGACGGTTCAGCTCCTCTACCCGCACCTGCACCGCGCGTTGCAGGGTGATGTCGCTGATCGTCATCAGTACCACTTCGTCATCCGCGTCCGGCAGGTGCATACGCCGCGCGTTGATCAGCATGGTGCGCGCCATGCCATCAACGCCACGCTGCTCGTGCTCGAAATCCCACAACTCGCGGCCGCGCAACAGTACATCGGCCAAACGCTGGCGAATGATTGCGTCGTCCCATGCACCCTCACCGATGTCCTGCAGCGGGCGATGGCCGACCTTGGTGTCATCCACGCCATACAACTCAGCGAACGCAGGGTTGTGCAACACCACGCGCAGTTGTGCATCAAGAAGAACGATGGGCTCACGCACCGTCTGCAGTACCGCATTGGCCCGCGCACTGGCCCGGCTCAGGCGCTGCTCGGCCATCGCGCGGCTGCCAATCTGGCGTTTGAGCAACCACAACACCAGGGCCAGCAACAGCAGCTGTACTACCAACGCAGACCAAGTCACCACTGAGGATAGATGCTGCTGGCGTTTGGCCTTGAGCGTGCGCTCGGCCAGCAGCTGGTTCTCGCGCAGCTGTAGTTCTTCCACCAACGGCCGGATCGGGTACTGGAAGGTCATTTCCTCGATCAACGCCTTCCGCTCCGGCGAATCGGTACTGCGCGCTATCTGCCGTGCCAGGTCCATGCGGTGATCGAGCAGCGATTCAATCCTGCCCAGTCGCACCAACTGATCCGGGCTGTCGTTGAGCAGCCGCACCAGCTCGTTCAGATCATGGGTAACGCCGTCACCCCGCAGAAGGCGCTGCTGCAGTGTCGGCGACTCCACGCCCAACGACAGAGTCAGCGCTGCGAACTCGGTGTCACGGATAGCCGCGTGCAGGTTGTACAAGCGTGACCCAACGGCCTGGGTATGGGCCAGCCAATTGGCCGCGTTGATGCTTTCGTGGGACAGGCGCTGCAGGGTCAGGGCCGGCACAATGATGATGAGCAAAGCGGCCAGCGCGAGCCCGATCAGGCGCCAGCGGCCCCAGTCTTCATCGGTCAATCGCAGCGCCATCCCTTCCCCTTTTCACGGGCGGGCCCACAGCGACTGCAGGCCGGCATGTCATCAACGGTGGTAACAGGTGGTCAGCACAATCGCCGTCGAAACGGCAATAGAGCTGACCTGCCGCCACAGGATTGCACGAAACCCCGAAGGTGTGAACGCCTTGTGATGCCCCTCTGTGACCGCGTTCCTGCAAACGTTTACATGGCCGGATTTACGGACCGTCTCCGCTGGGCTTGATCGCATGCCCGCCGAACTCATTGCGCATGGCAGCGAGCATGCGGTCGGTGAACGAATTGTCTTCCCGCGAACGCAGCCGCTCCAGCAATGACAGCGTAATCACCGGCGCCGGTACATCCAGTTCGATGGCCTCGCTGACCGTCCAGCGCCCTTCACCCGAATCCTCCACGTAAGGCGCAATGCCGGCCAGGCTCGGGTTGCTCTTCAGTGCGTCGGCGCTGAGGTCCAGCAGCCACGAGCGCACCACGCTGCCATGCCGCCAGACGTCGGCCACCTGGGCCAGGTCGAGGTTGAAGTCGACCTTCTTCTGCATCAACGCGAAGCCTTCGGCATAGGCCTGCATCATTCCGTATTCGATGCCGTTGTGGACCATCTTGCTGAAGTGGCCAGCACCGACCGGCCCGACATGCGCCCAGCCCCGGTCTGCCGCGGGCGCCAATACCTTGAATAGCGGCGACAGTTCCGCCACCACTGCCGCATCACCGCCGATCATCAGGCAGTAGCCTTCCTGCAGCCCCCACACGCCACCGCTGGTGCCGCAATCGACAAAGCCCACATGATGCTCGGCACAACGTGAGGCATGCTGCAGCGAATCGCGATACCAGGAGTTGCCGCCATCAATCACCACGTCCTGCGGCGACAACAGTGGCAGCAGTGCATCGAGCGTGGCATCCACCACCTTGGACGGCACCATCAGCCACACTACGCGCGGCGCCGGCAGCGCCTGCACCAAAGCCTGCAGCGATTCCACCGCAGCAATGCCGTTCTCCTGCACCCGCGCGCGTGCTTCGTCACCCGGATCAAAGCCGGTGACGGTGATGCCGCCGCGCTGCAGCCGCTGTGCCATGTTGGCGCCCATGCGCCCCAGCCCGATCATGCCCAGTTCCATGTTTCGTCTCCGTTGGTTGTGCCGCTCATTGTGTTGCCGCAGGCGCGCAAGCGCGCGTCCACCCAGCGCCGGTAAAGCGTGGTGTGCAGATTGTGCAACGCAAGGTCGATACTGAAAGGCGTACGCGGATTGCGGTCGAGTAGACGTGCGATGTGATAACCGAGCGGACGCACGCCCTTGGGGTGCACGTAGAGCATCAACTCGCGATAGACCGGGTCGGCCAGCAGCGTGTCGATGCGTGCAAGCACCTGCTGGTGTTCCGGCGGCAGGGCTGCGCGCAGTGCGGTGTCGCGTTCGTACAGCAAGCGCTCAAAGCGACGCCAGCCACTGCCCGGCATCTGCTGCGACAGCTCCCATATCTGCCGGTTCACCGCATCGTAGTGCGCAAAGCCGCCGTGCCTGGCCAGCGCTTGCGCAGCGGCATCGCTGAGATCGGTGATGACGAAATTCTCGGCCTGGTTGTTGATGTCATCCAGGTACTTTTTATCAAACACATGCGCGATGAAACCCGGCGCACCCATGAAGGCCTGCCGTCCCATGGCCGAGGTGCGCACCGCCTTGCCATCGGCGAAGAACTCACCAGCGCTGCTGCCCAGCAGGATGCTCTGCGTTTTGTGCAGGGTGAGGAAAGTGCCAATCGACAATTCACCGGGCGCGAACTCACGGTCGAACAATGCATCGCCATACATCTCGCGCTGCGTGGCCAGCTGCGCGATCTGCCGCCCAACCCCACATTCCGAGCGCACATTTCCACGGTAAAACGCATCCACCGCACTTGAGTTCGTGGCCACCGGCGCATAGCCGCGACCAAAACTGCGAAAGCGCTGCCAACCCTGCGCCTTGGCGCCACCCAGACCAAAGCCTATCCAACCCATCTGCACGGCCGAGAACCGATAGCCTCGGTTCTCCTGCAGCCGCGTGGTAGCCGCGCGCGTCGCATCGCCCAGCTTGAACAGGTATGCACAGACGCTGGCCTGCTGTTGCAGCACATCAACTGCCAACTGCTCGCGTTGTACCGGATCGAAATGCTGCGGAACCTGTAACTGCAAATCGCGGTGTGCGTGCGCGTCGTCCAAGGAAGCACGCTGACATGGCGTGCCGCCTGCGATCAGCGGTTGCGCGATAGCGGCGTCGGTGACCTGCCAGCCGAGTTCGCGCAACAGCGACATGCCACACACATTGCCTGCAACTACGCTCGGTGCGTACACCCCACACAATGCAACCATCCACAACGCGCGGCCTGCGATTCGACCCACCGCACGCACGCGATACCTCACTGGATGGGCGCCCCGCTCGTCGGCGCAGGTGACATTTCATCAACGTACTGCTGCAGGCGCTCGAAGAAATTGCGGTAGAACAGCGCGTCCTGCACCGTGCTGCTGGCCACCCGCACCAGCGAATCATCGTTACTGCCAAACGGCAGCGATACCGAGCCCAAGGCACCGACGCCGACACTGGCTGAAGTTGGCGACTTCTTCAGCGCATAGCGGTCCTGTACCGCACTGACGAACACCTGCGCCTTGCCGTCACCACGGGCCGCGCACGATATCCGTAGCACCAGCTGCTCATGCACCTCGTCTTTGGGCTGGAAATTCTTGTTGCCTTCGACATTGGCCGTATCGGCGCGGGCGATGGCGTAGCCCTGCCCCAGCAGTACCCGGCGTGCCGCTTCGCAGGCCTGAGCCGGCGCAACATCGAGGTTGCGCGCGTAGGTGTCACCGGAATCGAAGGATTCACGCAGCAAGGTGCTGTTGGCGGCCTTGCTGGCACAACCGGCAAGTACCAATGGCAACAACATGATGAATGTTTGAAGTGGATGCGTGCGCATGGGCTCTCCACGTTTATCGAAGTCACAAAGCATAACGCCGCCAACGTACACGGACGTTGACGGCGTCATTCACATCGGACCTGGCGTTGGGCCAGGACTCAGCGAGCCCGACTCAGTCGGCCCAGCGCCCGGGACCGGTCGACTGTGGCAGTACCTGTGCCGATAGCGGAACGTCCTTTTCCAGCAGATTCAAGGCATCGGCCAAAATCGAGGCCGACTCCTTCAACAGCGGGTCCGGACGCTTCTCGGCGGCCTTTTCGCGGGCGGCATCCTTGACGATGTCGCGCTCGTTGCCGGTCAGGCCGTCGTCACTGCTGTCCTCGGCCAGCGGATCCAGCGGCAGGCCAAGATCCTTGCGGATCTGCTGGCGCTGCTTGCGCTGCGCTTCCTGTTTGTCACGCTCGGTGCGGCGCTCGGCTTCGTTGAGCGACACGTACTTCTTGGCGGCTTCGGTGCGGAACTGCTGTACGTCCTCTTCCCACCACTTGAACTCGCGGTCGCTCTGGATGCGCTCGGCGTGACGCGATTCCAGACGCGGCAGGATTGGTGCGAAGTTGCCGTAGCGGGTGTGCGGTACTTCAGCGATGCGGGTCCACGGCAATGCGTTGTCGTAGGTGCTCTCGCCGAACTCGCTGGCGTCGACGCTGGCCGGGAATGCCAGGTCCGGCACCACACCCTTGTGCTGGGTGCTGGAGCCGCTGACGCGGAAGAACTGGGCGATGGTCAGCTTCACCTGGCCAAAGCGTTCCTTCTCACTGGCCGGCCAACGGTCCAGCGGCACCACGTTCTGCACGGTGCCCTTACCGAAGGTGGTCTCACCAATGACCAGGCCACGGCCGTAATCCTGGATAGCACCCGCAAAGATTTCCGACGCTGAAGCCGAGCCACGGTTGATCAGCACCGCCAGCGGGCCATCCCACGCCACGGCCGGATTGCGGTCGCTGTTGACGGTGACGCGGCCACCGGATTCACGCACCTGCACCACCGGGCCCTGCTCGATGAAAAGACCGGTCAGTTCAATGGCTTCATCCAGCGAACCACCACCGTTGTTGCGCAGGTCCAGCACCACGCCGTCGACCTTGTCGGCCTTGAAGCCGGCCAGCAGCTTGGCCACGTCGCGGGTAGCGGAAGCGTAGTCAGCAGCGTTGCGGCGGCGGCCCTCGAAATCCTGATAGAAGGTGGGCAGCTTGACGATGCCGACGCGACGCTCGGCTTCACCGGGCGCGCCGGGGATGCTCATCGTCTCGCCCTTGGCGGCCTGCTCGGACAGGCGGATCTTCTGCCGGGTCAGGGTCAACATACGGTGCTTGCCATCCACGCCGTCGGCAGCGGGAATGTATTCCAGCCGTACCTGGGTGTCCTTGGCGCCACGAATCTTGGAGACCACGTCGTCAATCCGCCAGCCGATGACGTCTTCCACCGGACCGGAACGGCCCTGGCCGACACCCACAATGCGATCGCCGGCTTTGAGCGTGCCGTCCATCGCCACCGGGCCACCCGGCACTACTTCACGGATCACCACCACGTCGTCCTGGCGCTGCAGCTGGGCGCCAATGCCTTCCAGCGACAGCGACATGGCCTGATTGAAGTTCTCCGCCGTGCGCGGGGTGAAGTAATCGGTATGTGGGTCAACCGCGCTCGTGTAGGCGTTCATGTAGAACGAGAACACATCCTCGTTCTTCAGCTCGCTGATGGTCTTACCCATCGTTTCGTAACGCTTGTCCAGCGTCTTGCGGATGTCCGAGGCCGCTTTGCCGGCCAGCTTCAAGCGCAACCAGTCGTTCTTGACCGACTTGCGCCACAGGTCATCCAGCTCGGTGCTGGTCGCCCACGGCACGTCCTTGCGGTCGTAGTTGAAGCGCTCGTCGATGGTGAAATCCGGCTCCTGCCGAAGCAGGCGGCGGGCGTAGGCAACGCGCTCGCCCACACGCTCGCGGTACACCGCAAACACCTGAAACGCCGGATCCAGCTGGCCGGTGCGTATCGCATCCCCGGTCTGCGCGGCCAAGGGCGCGAAACGATCCACGTCTTCCTTGGTGAAGAATTGCTTGCCGCTGTCCAGCGATTCCAGGTAACGCTTGAACACGTCCTGCGAAGTCGCCGCGTCCAGCGGACGTGGACGATAGGCGTAACGGCTGTCCGAAAGCAGGCCGTACACCAGTCGCGACGTCGTGGTCTGGTCAAGCGTGGGGGCCGACGACGTCGGCACGCTGGTATCGGCACGTGCCGACAATGCGGCGGGTACGGTCAGCGCCAATGCCAGCAGGAAAGCGGGAACTCGGTAGTTCATCAAAGTACTCGTGGCACCGGACGATAGGGGGAGATTGCAGACGGATCAGACAGCCTGACAGTGCCGAAAGTTTCAGCACTTGTCACGTTGTCCATCAGCAGCCTAGCCGCTGCGTCGTAGCAGAATGTGAATCGACATGACCGGCGCCTGACCGCCCGCACTCACGTGCAGGCGGTAGCCGGTAGACGCGGGCAAGCCGGGGCGTGCTCAGACGGCGACGCCAGCGCCTGCGGCCTGCTGGTCGGCGTGGTAGGACGAACGCACCATCGGGCCCGAAGCCACGTGCGTGAAGCCCAGCGCATAGCCATAGTCCTCGAACGCCTTGTATTCCTCCGGCGTCCAGTAACGCAGCACCGGGTGATGGTGCGCGGTGGGCTGCAGGTATTGGCCGATGGTGATCATTTCCACGTCATGCGCACGTAGATCGCGCAGGGTGGCCTGCACCTGCTCCAGGGTCTCGCCCAGGCCGAGCATGATGCCGGACTTGGTCGGCACGTTCGGGTGCTGGGCCTTGAAGTTCTTCAGCAGGGTCAGCGACCACTGGTAATCCGCACCCGGACGCACGTTGCGGTACAGGTCCGGCACGGTTTCGATGTTGTGGTTGAACACATCCGGCGGGTTCTGCGCGAGGATTTCCAGCGCGCGCTCCATGCGGCCCTTGCCACGGAAGTCCGGGGTCAGCACTTCGATGCGGGTACCCGGCGATTTCTCGCGGATGGCGCTGATGCAATCAACAAAGTGCTGGGCACCGCCGTCGCGCAGATCATCGCGATCCACGCTGGTTACCACCACGTACTTCAGGCCCATGTCGGCCACGGTCTGACCGAGGCTGGCCGGCTCATTGGCATCGGGCGGCTTGGGGCGGCCGTGGGCCACATCGCAGAACGAGCAGCGGCGGGTGCAGACCTCGCCCAGAATCATGAAAGTGGCGGTGCCATGGCCGAAACATTCGTGAATGTTCGGGCAGCTGGCCTCCTCGCACACCGTCACCAGGCGGTTCTCGCGCAGCTTGGCCTTGAGGTTGGCCACGGCATTGCCCGAAGGAATACGCACGCGGATCCACGATGGCTTGCGCAGCACCGGCACATCGGCGAACTGCACCGGCGAACGGCCGATCTTGTCGCCGCCGATCTGCTTGACACCGGTTTGCAGCGGCGCGGACGGAGCATCGGCCTGCACGACCTGCAGGGGAATGGAGCGCGTGGTGGTTTCAGTCATGGCGTTATCGGCGGCCTCAGAGCCGCATAGTGAGGTCGGGCAATTCGGGGGTCGCATGCAGTTCAAGACCGAACTGCTGTGCCAGATGGGACAACAGCACCGGCTTGATCGCCTCGATGCCCGAGGGACCGCCCAAGTCTAGCACCGAGGTCACCTGCATCCCGGCGTAGCCGCAGGGGTTGATGCGGTGGAAAGGTTCCAGATCCAACGCGGCGTTCAGAGCTAATCCGTGGAAGCTGCAGCCGCGACGCACGCGGATGCCGAGTGCGGCAATCTTGGCACCACCGACATACACACCGGGCGCGCCGTCGAGCCGTTCAGCGCCGATATTCCACTCATCAAGCGTATCGATGATGGCCTGTTCGATGCGGCATACGTAATCCCGCACGCCAATGCCCAGCCGGCGCAGGTCCAGCAGTGGATAGACCACGATCTGGCCGGGGCCGTGATAGGTCACCTGGCCGCCACGGTCCACATGCAGCACCGGGATATCACCGGCCGCCAGCACATGCTCGGCCTTACCGGCTTGGCCCAGGGTGAACACCGGATCGTGCTCGACCACCCACAACTCATCGGCAGTGGCGTCACCGCGCGTATCGGTGAAGCGCTGCATTGCGTGCCAGACCGGCTCATAGGCCTGCCGGCCCAGCTCGCGCTGCACCGCTGTGCGTGGCCGGGTGGGCAACACCGGGGTAACCGCGCAGCTGGTTACAGCGTCCACTTCACTTCCGGATGATTGCGCAGGGCTTCATGCGCGGCGTCGTACTGCTCGCGACTCTCCGCCGTGAAGGCAATACGCACGGAAACGTACTTCTCATTGGAAGAGTGCTTCCAGGTGATGCGTTCTTCCAGCACTTCAATACCCGCGTTCTGCAGCAGCTGCGGCAGCTCCCGCTCCAGCCCGATGTTGGCGGCGCCCATGGCGCTCACCTCGAAGGTGCCGGGAAACTGGTAGCCGTGTTCAGGGTTGTCGGACTTGATTTCCATGCCCGACATTATCGGGCCGAAAGCAGGCAAACCCAAGACCATGGCCGGCCCACAGCCTTCCATGAACGAAAAACCTCGCAGCACCAAGCATCCCCGGCAAAGGCTGCTTGCGGGAATAGCCACCCTGCAGCCCGCACGACGCCGGCCAAGGCTCAGCGCTCAATGCCCGACGGGAGCATGGCCGGGCTCCAATAAGTGAAGGGCCGCTTGCGCGGCCCTTCACGGTTAAACCCAGGGTTACTTGGAGAGCTGCAGCAGCGTGGACGACACCCAGCCACGGTTACCCAACTCATCCTCGACTTCCCACATCGCGCCTTCCTTGGTGCCGGTCGGGTAAAGCATCATGCCCGGGTCAAGGGTGCGCACCGGGGCGCCGGTACCGCGTGCATTGGCCAGCAGACGGCCGGCACGGGTCACGGTCACGGCCTGCTGCGCATTGGCGGCGGACGCGTTGTCCGGCAAACCACCCAGCTGGGCAATGATGTCGGTGTAAGCCTGCAGGTAAGCCATGGTGATCACCTGGCCGATTTCGGTGTTGGCATAACCGCCAACGCCTGCGGCGCCCAAGCCACTGCCGCCGAACAGGCCGCCGCCGGCACCGAAGCCCATGTCGCTCTTGCGAGCCGAGCCTTCAGAGATGGCCACCTGCTCGGACGAACGCACGTCGGTCACGGTCAGCACCACGTCTGCGGTCTTGCTGGTGAAGTTCAGGCCACCCACCACCGCACCGGCGCGACCACCGATCAGGCCACCCAGCAGACCGCCCAGGGCATTGCCGCCGGCGTTGCTGTTCTGCGAGATCAGGTCGGGAATCATCACGTAATCGGCAGCCCGAATCTGGCCCTTGCCGACGTTGGAACGGCCACGCAGGTCACCGCTGGCTGCCAGCTCACGCTCGAACTGGCCAGCGGCCATGCCGGCGCCACGGTCAACGAGAGTGAAGCAACGCGAACGGTTGACGAAGGCCTTGATCAGGCGCGACGGCGCCGGCAACTGCTGGCCGGTCCACCAATGCGTGGAGTCTTCCGGCTCGATCACCGAGAGCGTACCGATGGGACGCTGGCACACCGGAATCTGCGCGGCAGCTTCCTTGCGCTGCTCCTGTGCCTGGGTGCCACGGTTTTTGAACGCCGCCTCGGCCGGCTGGCTGACCAGCACCGCACCAATACCCACAGTCAAAGCCGCTGCGACGAGCGGCGAAAATACATTACGCATCACTTAACTATCCCCGTTACCTGCACCATTCGAGGTGCGTTCCTTTGGCTTAGAGACCTTGCGGCAAGATCCTGGTCCTTGGTGATACCGATCAGGCAAGCGCGGGCCGGTCGCGAGCGATCCTACAACACGAACTTTACGGTTTCCAGCAACCATCCACAGGGCCTGGTCTGGGAGCCAAGCCCTGTCGAGGACGACAGGATGCCAGCCAAACCAGGCACGCCAACCTGAATCCGCGTCTGGCGCGGATCCAGGATGCGGGCCGAATGGCCCGGCCAAGTCGTGACGGATTACTGCTTGGCGCCAAGCACGGCCGACGGCAGCCAACCGCGATTGCCCATTTCATCGTCGACTTCGATCATCCCGCCGTTACGCCCACCCGTGGGGTAAGCGAGCATGCCCGGCTTGAGCTCAGCCACGACGGCCGCCTGGCTGTCCGGATGGGAAAGCAGGCGCGCCATGCGATGCAGGATCATGGTGCCTGCGGTCGCGGCCATCTGCCCACCCGCAGCCACGCTCTGGCCTGCAACCTGCTGCGCCATCTGGCCTGCAGCACCGACCATGCCGCCCTGCTGAGCCATCACGCCCATCGCAGCCTGCGCGACGCCAGCACCGATGCCCTGACCTGCCACCTGCTGTGCCACCTGGCCAGCGGCGCCAACCATGCCGCCTTGCTGAGCCATCGCGCCCATTGCAACCTGCGCCACACCGGCACCAACGCCTTGGCCCGCAACCTGCTGTACTACCTGGCCCGCTGCGCCGACCATGCCACCCGGCCCTGCCATCGCCCCCATGGCGGCCTGCGCCATACCAGCGCCAACACCCTGATCTGCAACGTGCTGCATGGCCTGACCCACCATGCCGCTCTGCTGCGACATACCGTCCATCGCCATCCCGTGCGCAGCCATCGGCGCTGCGGATCCTGCCTGCAACCTCACTGCGGCCGCATTGGCCAGCCTTGCCTGCGATGCGGCCAACGTCTGATACGCATCCGGCGGTGGCACCGGCGTTACTGCCCGCGTCGCCTGCGGAACACGACGGTTTGCCAGCGCACCTCGCTTCTTGCCGATCTCGTCGACCATCCGCTCATAGGCCTCTTCGTAGGCCTCCTTGATGACCTTACCGATCTCGGTGTTGTCCCAACTGCCGACGTTCACCCCGGCACTGCCCTGCAGGTTGGAGGCCGATACCGCGGCCGCCCAGGCCTTGTCGGTGATCTTGGCTTCGCCGGTCACACTGATGAGCTGCTCGGATGTGCGCACATCCACCAGAGTCAACACCACTTCGGCAGTCTGTTTTTTCGTCGTCAGCTTGCCAGCAACACCCAAGGTGGCGACATTGAACATCGCCCCCATCAAGCCACGCTTGTTCCCGCCGTTGGATGCCCCGCCGCCAATGTTCATGCCGCCAGCATTGGCATTTTGCGACACGATATCCGGCACCAGCACGAAGTCCGCACCACGCATCTGACCACCGCCGATGTTCTGGTCCTCCTGCAGATGCCCGCCCATGGCCAGTTCCCGCTCGGCCTGTGCCGCTGTGAAACCGGCACCACGATCAAGCACGGTGAAGCACTTGGAGTCGTTGACCAGCACTCGCAACATGCGCGTCGGTGCAGGCAGGCCGTAGGTCGCCCAGATCCCCATACCGTCATCCGGCTCGACAATACGCAAGCTGCCCTGTGCGGAATCGCACTTCCCCGAAGACATGCCCAAGAAAGCGTGGCTTGGAAAGCTTGCCGACGCCGACACAAATGCGATGAAACCGGCTGCCAGAACGGCAGGCCGATGGATGGTGTTCTTCATGTTTTCCCCCTGTTGCCGCACTCCCTGCGAAGTTGCGGATATAAAACGTCCGACCAACTAAAACGTCGCCCGCATTTCGCGGCCTCACGCCTTCTTCACGAATATTAATGACTAACAATCATAAAAGGGAAACGTAAGAGCCCGCCCGGGACCCGGATTTCCCGAACGGGCGGCCGGTACTGCAACGATGTGATCCATCCCAAATGGCTGCTGCCATCACTTCCCCATCGCTAAGCTGGGCATCATTTTTTGATCCGTACTGGACATGATGCTTACTCGCACATGGCTACCCTTGGCCCTGACGCTCGCCGTCAGCCCCCATTTCATTTCCCCTGCACACGCAGCTGAGCAATGCGCACAGAGCGCACTGCACGATCATCCGCCAGCGATCAATTTCCGCGTCGACAACGATCTGCTCGGTGGTGCCCAGCAGGACCAGGGCTACAGCAACGGGGCGATGTTCACGCTGGTCTCGCCAAACCTGCAGGACTACACCAACGATCCGTGCCTGCCACGCCTCGCGCGTTGGATGAACAGTCATCTGGAGCGCCTGCATCCCGGCGAGTTCAAGCAACAGAACATGATCTTCAGCTTCGGCCAGGGGCTATACACACCCACCGACAACACCCGCACCGATCTGATCGAAGACGACCGGCCCTATGTCGGCGTGCTGCTGGTCAACTTCGGCTACAACGCGCGCAGTGACAATCACCTGCGCACCACGCAACTGGCACTGGGAATGGTGGGTCCATCGGCCCAAGGCAAGCAGGTGCAGGATGCGGTGCATAGCGTGCTCGGCGATGAAGACTTCAGGGGCTGGGACAACCAGCTGCACGACGAGCCGGTGTTCAAATTGCTGCATGAACGGATGCAACGCTGGCCGGCCAATGGCAATGCCGCAGGCTGGGGTTGGGATGCGATCAGCCACTGGGGTGGCGCCATCGGCAACCTGGCCACCTATGCCAATGCCGGTGGCGAAGTACGCTTTGGCTGGAGGCTGCCGGATGACTTTGGCAGCTCGCCGATGCGGCCCGCCGGCGAGAACACGGCGCCCACGCGTTACGGCCGCGTGCAGGGGTGGTCGAGTCATTTCTTCATCACCAGTGATGCGCGCTGGGTAGTACGCGACATCACGCTGGACGGCAATACGTTCCGCACCAGTCACAGCGTGGACAAGCGCCCGTTCGTGGGTGATATCGGTTACGGCGTGGCGGTGATGCGCGGCAGATGGAAGTTCGCACTTGCCCGGTATCACCGCACGCGCGAGTTTGATGGGCAAAAGGAAACGCCCGTGTTTGGAAGCTTCACCATCAGCCGGACACTTTGATCGTTTGACTGTGAGGCCTTGGCTGTTGCTCTGGCTGTTGCTCTGGCTGTTGCTCTGGCTGTTGCTCTAGCTGTTGCTCTAGCTGTTGCTCTAGCTGTTGCTTTATCTGTTGCTTTATCTGTTGCTCTAGCTGTTGCTGCTGTCCCCTCTCCCGCCTGCGGGAGAGGGCTAGGGTGAGGGCAGCCCTTGCTCTGAGCTTCTTCATCTACCAATGAAACTGGCAGTTCAGAAGCAAGAATCGAAACAACCACAACAGCAGAAGCAAGAGCGCCCTCACCCCTACCCCTACCCCTACCCCTCTCCCGCAAGCGGGAGAGGGGATAAAAGCCAAAGCAGAAGCAACTGCAACTGCAACTGCAACTGCAGCAAGAGCAAGAGCAACAGCAACAGCAATACCCAGCGCCATCGGCGACTATCAAAGGCAGCTGTAACCCTGCCTCCTCAACAAACCCCAAAAACAAAAGCGGCGTTGCTACGCCCCATCAACCCGAACATCGGTCGACAAAGCGCGGCAACGCCGCCTGGCCGTCAGGCCTGTGGAAGCCGTTATTCGGACTTCCACCACATCATGAAGGCATCCCACAAGCGCTTGAAGAAACCACCTTCTTCAACTGCCTGCACCGCTACCAGCGGCGCCTCGGCAACGACCTTGCCGTCCAGCGATACCTTGACCGTACCAATCTGCTGGCCCGCCGCGATCGGTGCCACCAACTGCTTCGGCACATCCATGCTTGGCTTCAAGTCGTTGTAGCGACCACGCGGCACGCTCACCAGCATCGGCTGCGCAACACCCAGCTGCACGACGTCGGCGGCGCCCTTCCACACTTTCTGCGTGGTCACGGCCTTGCCCGGCTCATACAGACGGTGGGTCTCGAAGAAACGGAAACCCCAATTCAACAGCGCCAAGCTGTCATCCGCGCGCTGCTTCTCCGAAGCGCCGCCCATCAGCACAGCAACCAGACGCTGGTCACCGCGCTGGGCCGAGCTCAGCAGGCAGTAACCGGCAGCCGAGGTATGGCCGGTCTTGATGCCGTCCACGCTCTGGTCGCGCCACAACAACAGGTTGCGGTTGGGCTGGGTGATCTTGCCTACCGTGAATTCCTTGATCTTGTTGTAGGCGTAGGTTTCCGGGTAATCGCGCACGAATGCGCGGCCCAGCAGCGCCAGGTCATAGGCGCTGGACTGGTGCCCTTCAGCATTCAGACCATGCGCGTTGACGAAGTTCGAATCCTTCATGCCGATCTTGGCGGCATAGCTGTTCATCAGCGCCGCAAATGCTTCTTGGCTGCCGGCAGCGTGTTCGGCCAAGGCAATAGCCGCATCGTTGCCGGACTGGATCGCCATGCCTTTTTCCATGTCGACCAGACGCGCGGTCTGGTTGACCGGGAAACCGCTGTAACTGCCGTCGGTACCTGCGCCGCCTTCGCGCCAAGCGCGCTCGCTCATCATCACCTGGTCATCAGGCTTGATCTTGCCGGTCTTCATTTCGGCGGCGAGCACGTAGGACGTCATCACCTTGGTGATACTGGCCGGCGGCAGCGGGGTGTGGATGTTCTCGCCTGCCAGCACCTGGCCGGTGGCGTAATCCATCAACACCCAAGCGGTGGACCTGCTCGGAACCGGTGCCGGCGGCGTTGCCACCTGGGCAGGTGCGGCCGCGGCAGCCGGTGTCGGAACCGGTGTGGGGGTCGGCGTCTGGGCAGAAGCCAGGCCAATGGCGAAGGTCGTGGCCAGAGCGGCGGCGGCAAAACGGAATTTCATCGGAAAGCAGTTCCTGATGGACGAGGAAGGAAAAAACGGGCGGTCATTGTAGGACTCCAACGCCTATCCAGCGGGAGCACGGAGTGACTGCGTTCAGTCGCGGACGATCTGTGGGCTGCCAAAGCCCAGACCCGCGATACGCCCAGCAAGTTCCGCTGCCGTGGCTTGGTCGCTTGCCGGTACGCGCAGCCGCCACAAGGTGCGGCCGCCGCTGACGATGTCACTGAGGGAGGCACCGACAATGCCGGCAGACGACAGTTGCCCCATCGCACGGGCGGCATTGTCGCGACTGGAAAAACTGGCGACCTGCAGCAGGATCGCACCCAGCGCGCGCGTGGCCGGGTCTTGCCTGCTCGCCGTCGCCGGCATCGGGGCGACGGGTGCCAGAGCCTGCACCGTCACCGCCTCAGGCGCGCGGCCTGCGGCAAGTGTGGTGGCAGGACGTGCACCGTGGGCGTTGGTTTGAATAGCCACCGGTGCGGCCGGCAGCTTTTCCACCAGTTGGTCCATGTGACTGGGTGCGGCGGCAGCAACCGCATGCGTCGTTGCCGGCACTGCAGCGGCGGCGGCACGTTCACGACGCGTGCGACGGCTGTCGTTGGAAGCCTGCAAGTTGTCGCTGCCCGGCGTCAGGGCACGCACTTCCACTCGACCGGTGCCGCGCTGGGTGATGCCCAGACGCACGGCAGCAGCGTAACTGAGGTCGATCACCCGGCCGTCGTGGAACGGGCCGCGGTCATTCACGCGCACCACCACCGACTCGCCATTGTCCAGATTGGTGACGCGGGCAAAGCTCGGCAAAGGCAGCGTTTTGTGTGCCGCGCTGAAGGTGTACATGTCGTACACCTCGCGATTGGAAGTGAGCCGGCCATGAAACTTCTGACCATAGTACGAAGCAGTGCCCTGCTCGACGTAACCATCCACACGGTCCATCACTTGATACTGCTTACCCAGCACCACGTAGGGCGATTTGTTGCCAACCGGCGAACGTGCCTCGCTGGTCACCACCGGTTCGGGAATACAGCCCACATTGGGCACGTAATCCGGCGTGGTGTCCTTGACGCCGGGTCGATACAGCCCGCCAGCGGTGTAGTTGCCACGTGTGTTCAGGTCTTCCTGCGCCCGCGCGTAAGGCGAACCTTCCGGGCAGCCATTGCTGGCATTGCCTCTGCCATGCACCAGCGCACCCGCCTGGGTGCTGCCGGTTCCAGCCGCGGTTTTGCCAGGCTTCTTCGGGGCGCTGCTACAGGCAGCTAGCCCGAGCACGATCAACGCAGGGACCAGCCACTTGATGTTCATGCCGGGGGAAGCTCCTTGCCGGCGATGGCCTGGGATAGCTGGAACACGGCCATCGCGTACATTTTGGAGATGTTGTAACGGGTGATCGCGTAGTAGTTCTGGAAGCCCAGCCAGTACTGCTTGCCGTCGCTGCCTTCCAGCGTAATCGGCGTGGCGGTGGCGCCCACGGCACGCACCGGTACCACCGGCTGGTAACCGCGTGCTGCCAGATCAGCCAGGGTGTGATTGGGGGTCCAGTCAACGGGATTGAACTCTTCGCGGCCGGCTGCCAGCGTTGCCGGCACGGCGACGGTGCCACCGCGCACCCAACCGCCCTTCTTGACGAAATAATTGGCGATCGACGAGAACACGTCGTCGTAGCTGTTGAACAGGTCACGGCGGCCATCGCCATTGCCGTCAACCGCGAAATCCAGATAGCTCGATGGCATGAACTGGCCCATACCCATCGCGCCGGCATAGCTGCCCTTGAGCGTGTTGATGTCCAGCTGCTCCAGCTTGGCCAGCTCGAACAGCTTGGCCAACTCGTCGCGGAAGAACAGCTCACGACGCACCTCGCGCTCCAGCTTGGCCGGGTCACCGGTGCGCGGATATTTGAATGCCAACGTGTACAACGCGTCGATCACACGGTGGTTGCCGGCATTTTTGCCGTAGCTGGTTTCCACACCGATGATCGAGACAATCACTTCGGCCGGGACGCCCGTGCGCTCCTGCACGCGCAGCAGTTCGTCGCGGTGCTCGGCGAAGAATTTCTTGCCGCCATCGATACGGGCCTGAGTGATGAACATCGGCCGGTATTCATTCCACGGCTTGACCCGCTCGGCCGGGCGCGACATCGCCGCGATGATCGGCTCGCGAATCTGCGCCTGTGCCAGGGTGGCTTCGATGTAAGCGGGGTCGATGCCGTAGCGGGCCGCGGTGTCACGCACGAAATTGGCGCGGGCCGTCTCAAACGGCACCGGAGTCAGATCAACCGGCGGCAGATCCTGCTTCTTTTCCGGGACCGCTTCTGCAGGGCCAGCGGCCGGTTTGACCGGCGTACCTGCGCTCGAAGGCGGGGTGACGGGGGCATGCGGCTGGGTTGCACAGGCAACCAGGCCGAAGGTGATACAGCAAATAAGTGCGCGTCGAATCATCGGCCGAGATTAGCAGGTCAAAGATGAATTTCCATCAATAAGGCCATGAATCACAACAGGATTGAGGTGCAAATTTGCAGCAGCGTAGCGATGGCATCGTGTCAGTTCGACCGCTGCTCAGCATGAATACGCGAAGGCGCTGGCTGGTACGACGCGATTGCGTCGACAGATAGGGAGCCATGTACCGCTGTGGTTTTACCCGTGATGCATCTGCCGAGCATGGCTCGGCACTAAAGCAAGCACTCGCGTATCCAACGTGCCTCGCAATGCCTCAGTTGAAAAAAGAACGCCGGCCATCTCCCCATCCCACAGAGATGACCGGCGTTCTGATTGACCCTTGGGGGAACCGGGCGGCATCTCCCCACGCCAACCCGCCAATGGTCAATCTGGCTGTCACAGCGCAAGCGCAATAAGTGACGGGCGCAATTGTGAAGAATTTGTCAAAGAAAGTGTTTGATCTGGATCAACCCTTGAGCACGCAGTCAGCCGCCGTGGACAGGCCGATGCTCGCGTACCGCCATTACAAGGCCAAATCCAGCCAGCAGTGACACTGCCGAGGTGCCGCCGTAGCTGATCAGCGGCATCGGCACGCCCACCACCGGCAGCAGGCCGGAGATCATGCCGCCGTTGACCAGGATGTAGACGAAGAACGCCAGACCTGTGGAGCCTGCAAGCAGCCGGGAATACCCATCGCGCGCTTCCACCGCGATCCACAGGCAACGGCCGATCACGAACAGATACAACGCCAGCACCACCGCGACGCCGACCCAGCCAAACTCTTCGCTGAGTACGGAGAATGCAAAGTCGGTGGTCTGCTCTGGAATGAAGTTCAGGTGCGACTGCGAGCCCAGGCCCCAGCCCTTGCCGGTGAGCCCCCCCGAACCAATGGCGATCTTGGACTGGATGATGTTCCAGCCCGCGCCCAGCGCATCGCTCTCCGGATCCAGGAACATCAGAATCCGGTCTTTCTGATACGGCATCAGCAACCAGAACCAGGCCACCGGCGCGGCTGCGGCAACGCCGGCGACGCCCACGCCCACCCACCACCACGGCAACCCGGCCAGCAGCAACACGAAGGCGCCGCTGGCAGCGATCAGCACGCCGGTACCAAAGTCCGGCTGCAGCATCACCAACGCGGTCGGTACGCCGATGATCACGCCCGCCACCAGCACCACCGGAATCCTCGGCGGCAACGGCATGCGATTGAGATACCAGGCCACCATCATCGGCAGGCTGACCTTGAGCAACTCGGCCGGCTGCAGATAAAACAGGCCCAGGTTCAACCACTGCCGACCGTATTTGCCGGTGCCCAGCACGAATACCGCCAGCAGCGGCAGCATTGAGACGGCATAGATCATGGGTGTCCACGCGCGGATGCGCAGGATGGACATGCGCGAGACGCCCCACATCGCTACCAGGCCGACCGCGAAACGCGCGCCCTGTGCCATCACCAGGCCGCTGCCACCGGCGCTGTCCAACACCGACAGGCCAATCAGCATCAATGCACTCAACGCCATCAGCAGTGGCCAGTCCAAGCCACGAGTGAGGCGCTGCGCCATCTCCAGCGCCCAGCGCAGGAAATCCTTCATCGGTTGGCCTCCCCAGCAGCCGGTGTCGACGTGGTCGGCCGCGTCGGCGTGGCGGGAGCAACGGCAGACGGGACGGGTTCGCCGGGCACGGGCTGCGGGGCTGGCGAACCCACCATTACCGGCAACGCGTCGGCCAACATCAGCGCTGCCTGTTCGCCACGGGCGCGCCAAGTCGGATCTTCGGTGTCGAATGTGGTCACGCCCACGGCAACTGTGCCGCGCTCGGCATCCAGTGGCTGCAAGCCATCAGGCATCACGCCGAGCAACCACGCATCAAACACCTTGCGTGCGATGGGTGCCGCGGCCGAACCACCGTAGCCACCACCCTCCACCGCGATGGCGATGGCGATGACGGGATCCTCCGCAGGTGCAAAGCCAACAAACAGCGCGCGATGGCGCAGATGCATCGGCAGGCTCTTCGGGTTGATTGCCGCCGTGCCCTTGCGGCTGATCACCTGCGCCGTGCCGGTCTTGCCAGCCATGCGATACGCCGCGCCCGCCGCCACGCGCCAGCCACTGCCGCCGGGCTGCATGGTGCCCATCATGCCTTCGCGTACCGCCTGCAGATTCCCGGCATTGGGACTGATCGGCCTGCCTGCCGGGTGCGTTGTCGGCGCCCAGTCGTGGTCGAACCCGGCCCGTCGTTCAATCACCAGATGCGGCGTGCGCAGCTGCCCGGAAGCAAGCCCGCCCACGCCTCGCACCAGTTGCAACGGCGTCACCTTCCACAAGCCTTGGCCGATGCTGGCGTTGACGGTATCGCCCGGATACCAGCGTTCATTGCGCGCCTTGGCCTTGGAGGCAGGCGACGGCAGGATGCCGCCGATCTCGCCAGCCAGATCAATGCCTGTCGCGTGACCAAAGCCGTAACCGCTCATGTACTGATCGAAACGGTCGATGCCCATGTCCATGGCGAGCTGGTAGTAGTAGGTGTTTACCGACTGCGAGATGGATTTGCGCAGGTCGGTCCAGCCATGACCGCCACGGTTGGCATCACCCCAGCCACGGCTGACGCCGGGCAGGTAGAACATGCCGCGCGAGAGAATCTTGTCTTCCGGGCGGCGCACGCCACTGTCCAGGCCCGCCAGACCGATGAATGGCTTGATCGTGGAACCCGGCGCCACGCCGCCGAGCACCAGCCGGTTGAACTGCGGCCGCGAGGGGTTCTCGTTGAGCTGCTTGAAGTCGGCGTGCGAGATGCCGTTGACGAACAGATTGGGGTCGTACGACGGCAGGCTGACCATGGCCAGGATCTCGCCGGTACGCGGATCGATCGCCACCGCAGCGCCTTCCTGCTCGCCAAACGCGGACACCATCGCGCGCTGCAGGTCAGCGTCGATGGACAGGCGCAGGTCCGTGCCCGACTGTGCCGGCACCCGGCCGATGGTGCGGATGGCCCGCCCCTGCACATTGGTTTCAACCTGTTCGTAACCGATCCTGCCGCGCAGCTGTTCTTCGTAGAACCGCTCCAGCCCGGACTTGCCGATATGGGTGAGCGCGGCATTGCCTTCGCCCAGCTCTTCCAGATCCTTGTCATCCACCCGGCCAACGTAGCCAATCACGTGCCCCAGCAGGTCGCCGTAGGGATAACGCCGGGTCAGGTAGGGCTCCAGTTCCACGCCAGGAAAACGCCAGCGGTCCACCGCAAAACGCGCCATTTCCTCATCGCTGACCCGCAGCTTCAGGGTCACCGGCATGAAAGCGCGGCGTGCCTTACGCGACAGGTTGAAGCGCTCGATGTCCTCTTCGCTCAACGCGAAGATTTTCTGCAGGCCGTCCAGCGTGGCGGCCATGTTCTCGACTTTGTCGGGGGTGACGTCCAGACGGAATGCCGGCACGTTTTCGGCCAGCAGCCGACCGTTGCGGTCGTAGATCAGGCCGCGCCCCGGCACCACCGGCCGCGCCTTGATGCGGTTGGCTTCCGAGCGCGTGGCATAGATATCGTGGTCCAGCACCTGCAGCTTGAAGTACCAGCCGCCCAACAGCCCCAGCGTCAGCAACACCCCAAGGAATCCCAGCGCCGCGCGGCGCCGGAACTGCTCGGATTCAGCGTGCGTGTTCTTGGCCTGGCGCCGGTTGTACATCGTCAGCGACCGCGCTTGCCCAGCCGCAGCGCATCCAGCAGCGCATACAGGGGCAGCCACAACGCCATGCCCAGCAGCGGCGCCCACCAATAACTCCAGGGCAGCGCCGGCTCATCGGCCATCAGGTGGATGGCGGCGTCGATGACGCGGTCGTTGAACAACAGGCCGCCGATGGCCAGTGCCTGCTGCGACAACGGAAAGAAGCGCAAGCGCGCGCGGAAGCGCTGCAGGATGAAAGCCATCACCACCAACCGCAGCGCTTGCTCGCCGAGAATGCCGCCGAACATCACATCGGCCAGCAGACCGACGCAGAACGCAAAGCCCAGGCCCACCCGGTCAGGCGTTTCGATCACCCAGAAGGCCAGCACCAGCGCCAACCAGTACGGGCGCAACGGCTGCAGCAGTTCAGGCAGCGGCACCAATCCCATCAACAACGCCAGGGCCACGCTGACCGGCAATACCCAGGTTTTGGCGCGAAGGCGGCTCATGGGCGCACCTCCGGCGAAGCGGCAGGCGCTGCCTGTGTCGGCGCAGTCGAAGACGGCGCGGGTGCGGCGCGGGTCGGTGCGGCGGTGTTGCCTGATGCGGGCTGAGTCGTGACAGGCACTTGGCGGGGCGAGGTGCTCTGCACGGCCGGAGGTTGCGTGGCGTCAGGGGTTGGCCGGTGCGACGGCGTCAGGCCAGCACCTGCTGCAGGCACCGTGGCTGTGTCCGTTGTCGCCGGAGACAGCGGCGGCGGCTCCAGTCCGGTCGTTACAGGCAGTTGCGGCACGCTGGCCACCGAGCGCAACAGCAGTACATTGCGGCCGCGGTCGAGCTTGGCGGCCGGTTCCAGCTCGCCGACCAAGAAGGCATGAGTGTCGTCCGGGCGCAGCTTGAGGATCTTGCCGACCGGGAAGCCGGCCGGGAAGCGTCCGCCGAGACCAGAGGTCACGATTTCATCGCCCACTTCCACGCCAGCACTGAGCGGAATGTCACGTAGCTCCAGACGGTCGCCGCGACCATAGGCAATCAGCCGCACGCCGTTGCGTGCCACCGTCACCGGAACCGCGTGGTCCGGGTCGGTCAACAACAGCACAGTCGAATGACCCGATGACACCACGATCACCTGCCCCATCAGGCCACCCGCATCGATCACCGCCTGACCGACGCGGACGCCGTCGCGGCTGCCCGAATCCAGCACCAGCCGCTGCTTCACCGGGTCCAGGTCGATATCCAGAATCGGCGCCAGCTGCACATCCAGGCCGGCACGCTCGGACACATTCAACAGCTCGCGCAGCTGGGCATTGTCCAGCGCAGCGGTCTGCAGCCGCGTCAGGCGCGCATTGGCGACCAGCAGCTGATTGCGCAGCTCGCGGTTTTCGGTGACCAGTTGGCCATGGCTGGCCGCGTTGTCCCTGACGGTGGCACCCAAACGTCCGGGCAGCCCAGCCAGTGTCCAGATCGGCTGTACCACCAGGCTGGCCTGCGCACGCAAGCGCGACAGCCAGCCGCCCTGGTTATCGAGCACGATCAAGGTGATGGCCAACGCCAAGTACGCCAGCAGGCGCAAAGTGCTGCTGGCGTCACCCTGTCGGGAGGCTACGGGAGGACCGGCGTAAGGGGGCACGAAATAAGCGCTGGGAACTGGGAAGAGAAAAAAAGGAATGGAGGCTGGAAAAACACCCGGATTTCAGCGTGCGCACCCGACTTCTTCGGCGAGACATGGCGGGGCGTGGAGCATGAGCCGGCACCCGGTAACCCGCGTGCGCTCATTCCCAACTCCCCGTCCCCTGCTCCCCGTATCACTCCGGCGCAAAGAACTCGTTGCCGTGCATGTCCACCAGCTCCAACGCACGACCGCCACCGCGGGCCACACAGGTCAACGGATCATCGGCCACCTGCACGTGCAGGCCGGTTTCCTCGGAGATCAAGCGGTCCAGGTCACGCAGGAGTGCGCCACCACCGGTCAGCACGATACCGCGCTCAGCGACGTCGGCGCACAGTTCCGGCGGAGTCTGCTCCAGTGCCAGCTTGACCGCCGAGACGATTCCCGACAGCGGCTCGTGCAGGGCTTCCAGCACTTCGTTGGAGCTGATTTTGATCATCTTCGGCACGCCCTCGGCGAGGTTACGGCCGGAGATTTCCATCTCGATCACTTCCGCCTGCGGGTAAGCGCAGCCCAGCTCCACCTTGATGCGCTCGGCAGTGGCCTCACCGATCAGCATGCCGTGGTTGCGGCGCACGTAGTTGGTGATCGACTCATCGAAACGGTCACCACCAATGCGCACGGAAGCCGAATACACGATGCCGTTCAGTGAGATCACCGCCACTTCGGTGGTGCCGCCACCGATGTCGATGACCATCGAACCGCGCGCCTCGGTCACCGGCATGCCGGCGCCGATCGCAGCAGCCATCGGCTCTTCGATCAGGAACACATCACGTGCACCGGCCTCTTCAGCCGATTCCTTGATGGCGCGGCGCTCGACCTGGGTGGAACCGGCCGGCACGCAGACCAGCACGCGCGGGCTCGGGCGCAGGAAGCGCGACTTGTGCACTTTCTTTATGAAGTGCTTGAGCATTGCCTCGGTGTAGGTGAAATCGGCGATGACGCCGTCCTTCATCGGGCGGATGGTGGTGATATGGCCAGGGGTACGGCCCAGCATCTGCTTTGCCTCGGCGCCGACGGCAGCCACAGAGCGGGTACCACCGATGGCGCGGTCCTGGCGCACGGCCACGACCGACGGCTCGTTCAGAACGATTCCCTGCCCGCGCACATAGATGAGGGTGTTGGCCGTGCCCAGGTCGATGGACAGGTCATTGGAGAACATGCCACGCAGCTTCTTGAACATCTGGGAGGTGATCCTGAGGGGTGTCGTGCCCACGCCGGTTGGCGAAAAAATGGGCAGAAATTGAGGGCGGTTAGCCTATCAACCCACCATGGCCCGAGCAAGGAGAATCCTTGTAAATTCGGGCCCTCACACCCTTTCCCGCAGCCAACGTACAGATTCAGTTCTGGCCGTGCGCCGTTGCAGCCGGTAACCTTATGCGCTTTGGCGCGAATCGCGCCGCACCGCCTGCGCGTGCACGGCGGCGACTTCCCCTTTTTCGCATAGGCCTGTTCGCGATGTCCGCTTTGATCTGTGGTTCCCTTGCCTTCGACACCATCATGGTGTTCCCGGACCAGTTCAAGAACCACATCCTGCCGGACAAGGTGCACATCCTGAATGTGTCGTTCCTGGTGCCGCGCATGCGTCGCGAACTGGGCGGCTGCGCCGGCAACATCGCCTACAACCTGAAGCTGCTGGGCGGCAGCCCGATTCCGATGGGTACCGTGGGCCAGGATTTCGGCCCGTACCGGGAACACTTCGAACGGATGGGCATTGACCTGAGCCAAGTGCGTGTGCTGGAGGATATGTTCACCCCGCAGTGCTTCATTACCACCGACCACGACAACAACCAGATCACCGCCTTCCACCCGGGCGCGATGATGCGTTCGCACGACAACCACGTGAAGGACGTGCCGGGCGTCACCTTCGGCATCGTTGCTCCGGACGGCCGTGACGGCATGATCCAGAACGCTGCGGAGTTCCTGGAGTGCGGCATTCCCTTCATCTTCGACCCGGGCCAGGCGCTGCCGCTGTTCAATGGGCCGGAACTGCGCCAGTTCATCGAGCAGGCCGACTACGTGGTGGTCAACGATTACGAGTCCAACCTGCTGCAAGAACGCACCGGCTGGGGCGAAACCGACATCGTCGCCCGGACCAAGGCCTACATCACCACCCAGGGCCCGCGTGGCGCGATCATCCACACCCCGGAAAAAAGCTACGACATCCCGCCGGCGCATGAGCGCCGCGTGGTTGACCCGACCGGTTGCGGCGACGCCTTCCGCGCTGGCCTGATCTATGGCATCGAAAAGGGCTACGACTGGCTGACCATCGGCCGCATGGGCAACCTGATGGGCGCCCTGAAGGTTGAGCACCCCGGCACCCAGAACCAGCGCTTTGACTTCGCCGAGTTCAACGACCAGTTCAAGCAGCAGTTCGGTTATTCGCTCTAAGCACCACCGAAGTGAAGCAAAAAAAGAACGACGCCGAGGCGTCGTTTTTTTATCGCTGGCTGATGTCGTAGAAGAACAAACCATGCCCATCCGCCCTTCTTGGAACCTGCCCGCGAACGAGGCGAAGGAACGCGCGAACAATGTGGTTTCTATGGTGCGACCCCGGCGACCTCGCTCCGCCAGCATTCCAATAGCTCGGAGCAATCGTGCAGTTGCCAGCGCGCCATGCCCGGCCACAAATCATCCGGCTGATTCACCAGCACGCCGGGCACACCCGCCGCCTGCGCGGTCGCCAGGTCGTAGTAATGATCGCCGACCATGCGCATCGCCGCCGGCGCCACATTCCAGCGCTTAGCGAAGAACTGCAGCCCGGCCGGTGAGGGCTTGGGCGCAACTTCCCAGCGGCCGACAATTTCCTCCGTCGCGAAGCAATCCTCCAGACCAATGGCCGCCAGCGTCACCTGCGCCAACTCGCGCGCATTGCGGGTGAGGATGCCGAGCCGGCAACCGGCGGCTTGCAGCGCGCGTATCAGCGCCACCGCGCCTGGCGCCGGCACTGCTGCCAGCGCAAGCGCATGTTCGTGCTCCATCAACCACGCGTGACTCTGGGCCGCCTGCTGCGCAGGCAACGTGGCCAGGTGCTGCAGGATGTCGGCGTCAGCCGGTACGCCCAGTTCGCGGCGGATCCATTCAAAGTCATGCACCGGCTCGGTCAACGTGCCGTCCATGTCGAAGACCCAGTGGCGGCTGTTGCCCACGGCGTGCATGGCGACGGCGCCGTCCGCATCGTTGCGCATCCGGCTCAATCCCAGTTCGGCATCTGGCTGTCGTCGAGTCCACCGACCTCGAACACCGCCTTGCGGGTGCCGCCAGCCTTCACCGGGAACTCGATCTCAATGACCTTCGCCCGGCGCGCCTGACGCCAAAGCCCCCGGTTGTCGACGATGAACATGGCAATGGCTTCGTCGGTGTCCGGGCGATTGGCGGCCATGGGCCGCGCAGCACCGCCATCCACGCTCACCTTGACCTGGCAGCTGCGATAACAGTCCTTGGCGAAATCACTGCTCTGCAGCACCAGATAGGCATGGCGCTTCCACTCCGGGTGGTCACGGAACACCAGATTCACCGGTTTGGCGGCGCTGCCATCCACATCGACGCGGTCCTTGCTGTAAATCGCAGCCGAACGCTGCGTGCCGCCCTTCACCGGCACCTGGTTGTAGTTCCAAAGCGCCTGCATGCGGCGCAGTTCGCGCGCGGCCTCGGCCTTCTCTTTCACTTCGGCAAAGCCCGGCTCGATGCGCTTGACGGTTTCCGAGTCCGGGTACTGATCCAACAAAGCTGCGCCGTGGATGCGTGCCTTTTCCCAGTCGGCCGCGGTCACTGCCGCGTCGTACAGCTTGCCGATGCCTTCGGCATCTGCCTCACGCTTGGCCCGCTCTTGCGCCGCTGCGGCTTCCTGCTGCTGGCGCTCGGCCTCCGGGTTGCTGCACGCGACCAAGGCGACGACGCACAAGGCGCCAAGGATCAAAGGTTTCATCAGGCTGCTCCATGGAAACGGGCGCGACGCCTGGCCGCGCGACGGCGTCCACTTTAAACATCCATGCGCTGGATTGCTTGTGCTCGGAGGGCCGGTACCGGTGATCAGGGTTTGGATTGTTCGATTGTTTGATTGCTGCTGTTTATGACTTTGGTTGCCGGGTTCCTGCCCTGGATGCCGTCATTCCCGCGCAGGCGGGAGTGACGGGTAAAAGCAAAAAAACGGAGGGACGAGGCAAAGGCACGGGAAAGGCAAAAACACAACAAACGAAAAACCTCGTACCCCTCGCCTTTCTCAGTCCTCCATCAACCGCCCTTCGCGCCACCAATGCGCCGACGGCGCCGGCTTTCGGATATCCAAACGCTCGCCCATCTGCGGTGCAGTCAACGCAGCACCCCGCATGGCAGCCAGTGCAGTGATCCGCTCGAACGGCTCGGTCCACGGATGCAAAGCCAGATCAAACGTACCGTTATGAATCGGCATCAACACCTTGCCGCGCACGTCCAGATGCGCCTGCAGGCTCTGCTCGGGCTGCATGTGCACATCGGGCCAATCGGCGTCGTAGGCACCGGTCTCGATCATGGTCAGGTCGAACGGGCCGTAGCGTTCACCAATCCGCGTGAAGCCATCGAAGTAACCGGTGTCGCCGCTGAAGAAAACACGGGTTTGACCGGTGTCGATCACCCACGATGCCCACAACGTGCGGTTGCCATCGGACAAGCCGCGGCCGGAGAAATGCTGCGCCGGAGTGGCGACGATCTTCAGCCCTTCCACCCGTGTTTCCTGCCACCAATCCAGCTGCGTCACCTTTCCCGCCGGCACACCCCAGCCAATCAAGCGATCACCCACACCCAGCGCGGTCACGAAATGTTGGACCTTCGGCGCCAGCGCCATGACCGCAGCGTGGTCGAGATGATCGTAGTGGTCGTGGGAAATGATCACCCCGGTGATCGGCGGTAATTCGTCAATGGACAACGGCGGCGCATGAAAACGCTTCGGCCCCATGAACGACATCGGCGAGGCGCGCTCGGAGAAGACGGGGTCGGTCAGCCAGAAATGGCCGTCCAGTTTGAGCAGCATGGTCGAATGCCCGAGCCGCCACAGGCTGTCATCCGGCGCGTCCAGCACAGCCTGCCGGGTCAGCGTCTGCACCGGGATCGGCGCCTGCGGACTGGCGTCGGCCGGCTTGTCGAACACAAAACGCCACAGCACTTCGACGGTACGCACGAAGCCCAGCGAGGTCTTTGCCACCGGATTGTGGAAACGGCCATCGCCAAACTGCGGCGACTGGTCATAGGAAGCGGCGGGATGCGCGCCGCAGGTCAGCAGGCCAATGGACATGGCGATCAACACCGTAAGAAGGAGGAGAAACCGACGCAGGCGACGCTTCATCGGGGCTTGCCCTGAAAAGTACACCGGCGAGTCTACTTGCCTTTTCCGAAAAGTAAACTGAACGGTGTAAAATCGCCGCATGACCTCTCTTCCCCGCCCTACCCGCCTGACCGACCGCAAGCGCGAGGCAATCCTGCGGGCTGCCGTGGCCGAGTTCCGCGAATTCGGCTTCGCCGGTACCAGCATGGACCGCATCGCCGCCACGGCTGAGGTTTCCAAGCGCACGGTCTACAACCATTTCAGCAGCAAGGACGAGCTGTTCGCCGCCATCCTGTGGCAGCTCTGGGAAGCCAGCCGCGCACTCGAAAGCGTGGCCTACGATCCCGCCCGACTGCTGCGCGAGCAACTGCTCGCCTTCGTTGAACAGAAGCTGCGCCTGCTCAGTGACCCCAGCTTCATCGACCTTTCGCGCGTGGCCATGGCCGAGTTGGTGCATGCCCCCGAACGCGCCCGCGCCATGATGGACAAGCTCGCCGAGAAGGAAGAAGGCCTCACCAGCTGGATCCGCGCGGCACAAGCCGACGGCCGCCTGCGCAACGACATCGCACCGGCCGATGCCGCCCATCAGCTGCAGGGCATGGTCAAGGCATTCGCATTCTGGCCGCAGATCGCGATGGGCCAACCGCCATTGGGCGACGCCGCGCAGCAACAGGTGATGCACGACTGCGTGGACATGTTCCTGGCCGTGCGCGCACTCAAGCCCTGAGCGCGCAGGTATACGGAAAGACGAGCCTACCCGTCGTTTCACCCGCACCGCACGACAACGACTTCGCCTCGATGAACTCACCGCAGCCGGTGCCATGTCACAGCGCTGACAACGACATCGCCGGGCGGCCCCATCTGACCGCGTTACCTTTGACACTGCGGCGGTCATGAGCCCCTCCCTACACTCCGCCAATGCCCTTGGGGCTCTATCGCAGATACCCCACGTGCCTAGTTCCTGGAAGTTGTCTTCACTGCTGCTGGCTGCGCTACCACTGAATGCCCTTGGCGCCGATCAATGGATCGTTGCGACCGATCTCTGGGGCAATACCAACTACCAAACGTTGACGCTGGATATACAGGGCAAGCGCGTCGCAGGCATCTTGGACAGCGCTCCCGTCACCGGTGCATTGACCGGCAGGCAACTGCAGTTCACCGCAACGGAAAGCGATGGGCAGGTCTATCACTTCGATGGCCGCATCGATGACGCTCGCATGCAGGGCCACAGCGACCAGCCCGACACCAACAATCACAGCGCGCGTGCCACACATGCATTCCGCGCTTGGCAAGTGCCCTCGCGTGCTGCGGCCACGCCGCAACTGCATACCTTTACGCCGACCGATTACTCCAACACCTTCAGTGCGGACCGCGCGCCGGTACTGGTGATATGGCCAGGCGATTCGGTGCAGACCAAAACCCTGGACTCGGGTGGCGTCGATGAGAAGGGCATCACCCGCGCGTTGTTTGGCAATCCGCAGGTCGGGCCGTTCTTTGTCGTCGGTGCCGAGCCCGGCGACACGCTGGCGATCACACTCACTTCGCTCAAACTCAACCGCGACTATGCCGACAGTCTCGATGGCGTGGTGGGAAGACTGAAGACACCGCGCATCGCCGCCGAAACCACCGCACTGGGCGAGCCGGTTCGCTGGCAGTTGGATCGCGCGCGCGGCGTTGCACGTCCGCACGCGGCAAACGGTGCATTGAAGAACTTTGAAGTGCCGGTGAAGCCCATGCTCGGTGGTCTGGCAGTCGCACCGGGCTTTGGCTATCCACCATTTTCCACCGGCGACACCAGTGACTTTGGCGGCAATATGGATTTCAACGCCGTTGTCGAAGGCAACACTGTCTATCTGCCGGTGCAGCAGCCCGGAGCATTGTTGTACCTGGGCGACGGACACGCATTGCAAGGCGATGGTGAAACCACGCAATGGGCACTTGAGACATCGCTGGACGTGGTTGTGCAGGTTGAACTGATCAAGCGGCATTCAATCGCCACCCCACGTGTGGAATCCCCCACCCAGATCATGACCCTGGGGCAAGCCGGTTCAAGCGACGACGCACTGCGCATCGCGACCTCCGGAATGCTGCAATGGCTGCGCCAAGCCTATGGACTGAACCTCTCCGAGGCGACCCAGGTGCTGGGTGTAGCGGTGCAGTACCACGTCGCCAACCTCGCCGGCCGTAGCGTCGGCGTCGCAGCAAAGATCGACAAGGCGGTGCTGAAAAGCTTGCCTGCGGCAGCATCCACGAAACCGGCCAACGCCAGCAGTACCGGCAACAAGTGAGCGCAGCCGATGCAACGCTGCCGAAAGGCCGCTTGCATCACCGCTCAGCCAAACGACAGAGCATCAGCCCGGGTAAGCGCAGCGCGTCCGTGTAACCATCTCATCGGCCGCATTCTCAGTCTCGGCATATGCCGCGAAACCCCCAGCACATCGGATAGTGCAGCATCTGCAAGCCGCACATCACGCCTGCGCCCGCTTTGCACGACTGCGCTGTGACAATCGCGCAAGCCCAAGCAAGAACGGTGGACCGACATCCGCCGGCTGAAAATCTCGCCTTCATCAGGGTGACGATCAAAAGCAACAGCGCGCGCACGCTCTCCTAGCGCGCCACGCGTTGGATCACAACGATCGCAATCGAAGCATCCCTCGCATCCTCAAGTTTCATCAGTGTGTGGCGCTTGCCCGAGCTACTTCCGCGGCCACTTTCATCAGCGTTGAAACCACAAACGGCGAGCCGAAGCTCGCCGTTTGTGTTGAATCTTGTTGCAGCCGGATTACTGCGTGGCAGCAGCATCCTGCTTCGGCGCGGCTTCGGCCTTGGTGATCATGTCTTCCACCGAACCGGTGGTGATCGGGTGGTAACCCGGCTTGGCCTTGGCAAACACATCCTTGGCGAAAGCCAGACCTTCCGGCGTCTTCAGCAGCTCTGCGTAGATCGGCAGGATCAGCTTGCGGCGGCCCACCTTCTGGATGAACTCGCCAGCGGCAGCCTGCGCCTCGCTGTAACCGCTGCGGATAGCCAGCGGATACCAGCGCATGGCGATCTCACCATTCGGCGTACCGGTGAAGTGATAAGCCTTGTCCAGCTGCGCCAGTTTTTCGACCGACAGCTTGTCACCCAGCCCATCGATGAAGCGCACCCATTCCTGCGTGCCCCACTCGTTGGTGACCTGTGCGTTCGGCACGTTTTCGCTGCCCAGGAAGGCAATGCGTGCGGTGTCGACCACGGCGAAGTTGCGCGAACGTGCCTTGGTTGCGAAGGCCGGAATACCCGGCTCTTCCAGCCATGCTTTCAGCTCGGCCTCGGTCACAGCAGTGGGATTCTTCGGCAGCAGGTTCTTCTGCATGTACGCGACAAACTGGTCGGTGTTGGCGCTCTGGAATGCATGGTCGTTGAACCAGCCACGCAGGAACGGATCAAACACGTCGCGACCAAAACGCTGCTCCAGGAACTGCAGGAACCACGCGCCCTTGACGTAAGCAACGTTGCTCAGCGCTTCGTCCGGGTCACGCTCGTTGAGCGGCGGCAGTGCCAGCGCCTGGTCGGCCGGGCTCATGTCCTTCACTTCGTTGAGCAGATCGGTCTGGTCGATCTCGCGCTCCATCTCCGCCATCTCCGTGCCGTACAGCGCCTCGGTGATGCGGCCCTGCACGTAGGTGGTGAAGCCTTCGTTGAGCCAGATGTCTTTCCAGCTGGCGTTGGTCACCAGGTTGCCGGACCAGCTGTGTGCCAGTTCGTGTGCAACCAACGACACCAGTGACTTGTCACCCACGATCACGGTCGGGGTGGCGAAGGTCAGGCGCGGGTTTTCCATGCCACCGAACGGGAACGACGGCGGCAGCACCAGCATGTCGTAACGGCCCCAGCGGTATTCGCCGTACAGATTCTCGGCGGCACCGATCATCTTCTCGGTGTCTTCGAATTCCTTGGCAGCCTTGCCCACCATGGTCGGCTCGGCCCACACGCCGGAACGCGCCGAGATCGGCTGGAACACCACGTCACCGGCGGCAATGGCCAGCAGGTAGGACGGAATCGGCTGCGGCATCTTGAAGGCGTAATCGCCATCACGTGCGGCCTGGGGATCGTTGTCGGCGCTCATCAGCACCATCACGTCCGGGCGGCTGGCCACGTGCGCGCTGTAGGTGAAGCGAACGCTCGGGGTGTCCTGCAACGGCACCCACGAACGCGCGTGGATGGCCTGCGACTGGCTGAACATGAAAGGCAGCTTCTTGCCTTCGGTCATCGACGGATCCAGCCACTGCAGGCCGGAGGCGGTCGGCGCGGTGTGATACGTGATGCGCACGCTGGCCGGCTGCTGCGGGGTTTCAATGCTCAGCTTGCTGCCAAAGACCTTGTCGGCCGGGGCCAGTGCGAACTGCAGCGGCGAAGCGGCGCCATCAGCGGCAACGGCTTCGACCTTCTCGACCGTCAATTCACGCGTGTCGAGCAGCAGCTGCTTGGCCGCCTTATCCTTCCACTCCAGCGTGTAGGTGGCGGTGCCACCAATCTGCTTGGCGTCGAAATCGACCTTCAGGTCCAGCGCCAGATCCTTGATGACGACCTTGTCCGGCTCGGCATAGGAGCTTTCATCATGGCTGCGGCTGACGGTATTCACGGCGGCGGCGGGTTTCTGGGCGACGGGATCGACAGTGGGCGCAGCGGGTTCTTTGGCACAACCGGCGACAAGCGCCACGGCCAGAGGCAGCATCAGGAACGGAGAACGCATTGATGTAGAACCGGTTCAGGGAACAACCGCTGATTTTAAACCCGATTGGCCATCACCGATGCCGCACTGCGGCGAATCGCACGGCGCGGAAACGAAAGGAGCGGCTTTCGCCGCTCCCTGCCCGCATTCATGCGTTCCACCAAAACCGTCAGAGCTTGTAGCCGGAATGGATCGAAACGATGCCGGCGCTGAGATTCTTGTAATGGCAACGGCCAAAGCCGGCCTCGGTCATCATCGCCTTCAATGCTTCCTGCGGCGGGTGCTTGCGGATGCTTTCAGCCAGGTACTGGTAGCTGTCGGCGTCGCCACGGGCAAACAATTTGCCCAGCTTCGGCAGCACCTTGAACGAATGGAAGTCGTAGATCGGCTTGAACCAATCCAGCGTCACTTCCGAGAACTCCAGCACGCGTGCCTGGCCGCCGACCTTGAGCACGCGGTACATCTCGCGCAATGCAGCGTCCTTGTCGGTGACGTTGCGCAGGCCGAAGGAAATGGTCACCAGATCAAAACTCTGGTCCGGGAACGGCAGCGCCTCGGCGTTGCACTGCACCCAGTCAAAGCCGGACACGTGACCACGGTTGATCAGGCGATCACGGCCCACCGACAGCATGCCGGCGTTGATGTCGCCCAGCACCACGCTGCCCTCATCGCCCAGGCGCTCCTTCAGCAGCACCGCGATATCACCGGTGCCGCCAGCCAGGTCCAACGCACGGTCGCCGGGCTTCACCTGCGCGGTGGCGACGAAGTAACGCTTCCACAACCGATGAATGCCAAGGCTCATCAGGTCGTTCATCAGGTCGTAGTTGTCGGCCACGGAGGTGAACACCTGGCCGACAAGCTTCTGCTTGTCCTTGGCCGGTACATCGCGGAAGCCGAAGTGGGTGGTGCCGCTCTTGTAGGGGGATTCGCTCATGCCCGCAATTATCGCACCGACGGCGCGCAACGTCGTCGGTGCGACCAAACGCCGCAGCTATCATGGTCCATTGCCGGCGCGCCCAGCGCCTTGAGGACTCCGCATGATCACCACCCCCGACTACCGCGCCTTGCTTGAAACCGCCGTCGCCGAAGCCCGCCAGGGCCTGGCCGAGGGCGGTATCCCGATCGGTGCGGCGCTGTACCACAACGATGGCCGGCTGCTCGGCTGCGGCCACAACCGGCGCGTCCAGGAGGGCGACCCCTCCATCCACGGCGAAACAGACGCCTTCCGCAAAGCCGGGCGCCAGCGTGGCTACCGCAACACCATCATGGTCACCACCCTGGCCCCGTGCTGGTACTGCAGCGGATTGGTGCGCCAGTTCAACATCGGCACGGTGGTGGTGGGCGAATCCGTCAGCTTCGGCGGCGGCATCGACTGGCTACGCGAGGCCGGGGTCAACGTCATCGACCTGAACGACGCGGGCTGCATCGAGATGATGGGGCGCTACATCGCGGAGAACCCCGACATCTGGAATGAGGACATTGGCGAGTGACAACATGACTGGGCTCTGACCGGTTTCATTCCAAAATGAGACATCTGCAGCGAAATCGTAAGAGAGTCGGGCTATGCTCGGCGGACAGGGGCTCTGCCATGGAGGTGAAGCTATGCAAGTCATGCCTATCCAGAACCGCAGTCGGCGGTCACTGCAGGAAGCCAGCCACCGCTTGCGGCGGCACTACGACCGTTATCGCAGCTCCGCGCCGTTCTGGGATGCTTACCAACAGGTGCAACGCGAGTTGGTGAGCGCGTTCCCCGAACATCAGGCCGAACTGTGCAACCGCCTGGCCGTGTTTGCCCAGCGCCTGGGTGCCGTTGAAAAGGCACAGCTGCTGGAAACAGCAGATATGGACCCATGAACGCGCCACCCGTAACACCCATGAAAACGCCGGGGCCTGCCCCGGCGTTTTTTGTTGAAGGCTACACGTCTGTTATCCCGGCGGTGTCCGTCGTGCCGCACCAAACGCGGCAAGGCTCGTCACCCCGCGAAACAAGGCCGAGTATCTACAGGTACCGCAAAAAAAACGCCGGGCAATGCCCGGCGTTTTCTTTATTCATGACGCTGCGTGTTATTGCGGCAGGTCGCCGTTCTTGGCCAGCTGCTTGCGGTTGAACAAGCGCTGCACCACCACGAAGAACAGTGGGATGAAGAACAGGCCCAGCAAGGTGCCAACCACCATGCCGCCCAGCACGCCGGTACCGATGGCACGCTGCGCACCGGAACCCGCACCGGAGGCGATGGCCAGCGGCAGCACGCCCAGGCCGAACGCCAGCGACGTCATGATGATCGGACGCAGACGGTCACGCACGGCATGCATCGTCGCTTCAATCACGCCCGCGCCCTTCTCCAGATGCTCCTTGGCGAACTCCACGATCAGGATCGCGTTCTTCGAGGTCAGGCCCACCGTGGTCAACATCGCCACCTGGAAGTACACGTCGCGCTCCATGCCGCGCATGGTGTTGGCCAGCACCGCACCGAGGATGCCCAACGGCGCCACCATCAGTACCGAGGTCGGCACGGACCAGCTTTCGTACAGTGCGGCCAAACACAGGAACACGATCAGCAGCGACAGCGTGTACAGCAACGGTGTCTGCGAACCGGCCTCGCGCTCCTGGTAAGACACGGCGGTCCACTCGATGCTGAAGCCTGCCGGCAACTCTTTGGCCAGCTTTTCCACCTCCAGCATCGCGTCACCCGAGGCCACGCCCGGTGCGGCTTCACCCTGGATTTCCAGTGCCGACACGCCGTTGTAGCGCTCCAGACGCGGTGAGCCGTAGTCCCAACGCTGGCTGGCGAAGGCCGAGAACGGCACCATCTCGCCGACGTTGTTCTTCACCGTCCACAGCGTGAAGTCTTCCGGATTCATGCGGAAGCCGTCATCGGCCTGTACGTAAACGCGCTTCACGCGGCCACGGTCGATGAAGTCATCGATGTAGCTCGACCCCCACGCCGTCGCCAGCGTGCTGTTGATCGCATCCAGCGACAGACCATGCGCACCGGCCTTGGCCACGTCGATATCCAGACGCAGCTGCGGGGTGTCATCCAGACCATTCGGTCGAACATTGGCCAGCATGCTGTTCTTGCCCGCCAAACCCAGCAGCTGATTACGCGCTGCGACCAACGCATCGTGGCCTTGCCCGGCGTTGTCCTTCAGGAAGAACGAGTAACCCGACGCGATGCCCAGCTCCGGCATTGCCGGCGGCGGGAACGCGAAGATGAAGGCGTCCTTGATCTGGCCCAGCGCTGCCATTGCACGCCCGGTGATCGGGCCCACGCCCTGGTCCGCCGTGCGCTCGCTCCAGTCCTTGAGCTTGACGAAGGCCATGCCCGAGTTCTGGCCCATGCCGGAGAAGCTGAAGCCCTGCACCGAGAACACCGATTCCACGGCGTCCTTCTCGTTCTTCAGGAAGTGATCTTCCAGCTTGTAGATGGACTCCAGCGTGCGCTCCTGGGTAGCACCGACCGGTGCCTGCACCAGCGCCATCAAGATGCCCTGGTCCTCGTTGGGCAGGAACGAACTGGGCAGGCGCGCGAACAGCACGCCCATCACCACCGCCAGCGCCAGGAACACCGTCATGAAGCGACCCGGACGGGCAAGAATGCCGCGCACGCCGCGCTGGTAGGTGCCACTGGTGCGGTCAAAGCCGTTGTTGAAGGCGTTGAAGAAACGGCCCGACAACCCCTTGTGCGCAACGTGATGCTCGCCCTTCTTCAGCGGCTTGAGCATCGTGGCGCACAGCGCGGGGGTCAGCACGATGGCGACCAGTACGGACAACGCCATCGCCGACACGATGGTCGCCGAGAACTGCCGATAGATCACGCCGGTCGAGCCACTCATGAAGGCCATGGGCACGAATACCGCCGACAACACCAGGCCGATGCCGACCAGCGCGCCAGTGATCTGGCTCATGGATTTACGGGTGGCTTCCAGCGGCGACAGTCCTTCCTCGGACATGATGCGCTCGACGTTTTCCACCACCACGATGGCGTCATCCACCAACAGGCCGATCGCCAGCACCATCGCGAACATGGTCAGCATGTTGATCGAGAAGCCCAGCACCGCCAGGATGCCGAACGTACCCAGCAACACCACCGGCACGGCGATGGTCGGGATCAGGGTGGCGCGGAAGTTCTGCAGGAACAGATACATCACCACGAACACCAGCACGATGGCTTCCAGCAGCGTCTTGACCACGCCCTTGATCGACACTTTCACAAACGGTGTGGTGTCGTACGGAATCACGGCGTTCATGCCGCGCGGGAAGTTCGCCTTCAGCTCTTCCAGGGTCTTGCTCACACCCTCGGCGGTTTCCAGCGCGTTGGCGCCCGTAGCCAAAGTGACGGCCAGGCCGGAGGCCGGCTTACCGTTGTAGCGGGTGACGAAGTCGTAGGTTTCCGCGCCCAGTTCAACCCGGGCCACATCGCCCAGCTTCAGCGTGGAACCGTCGGTTTCGGTACGCAGCACAATGTTGCGGAACTGCTCCGGCGTCTGCAGGCGGTCCTGCGCATTGATGGTGGCGTTGAGCTGCTGGCCCTTCACCGCCGGCGCACCGCCCAACTGGCCCACGGCAACCTGCGCGTTCTGCGCCCGCACCGAGGCAGTCACCTCGTCAACGGAGACCTTGTAGGTCTGCAGCTTGTTCGGGTCCAGCCAGATGCGCATGGCGTATTTGCCACCAAACACCTGGATGCTGCCCACGCCCGGCACGCGGCTGAGCGGATCAACCACGTTGGAACCGACATAGTCGGAGATGTCGTTCTCATCCATGCTGCCGTCTTCGGACACAAAGCCGATGACGTTGAGGAAGCCGGAGCTGGACTTGGCAACGTTGATGCCCTGGCGCTGCACTTCCTGCGGCAGCAGCGGCATGGCCAGCTGCAGTTTGTTCTGCACCTGCACCTGCGCGATGTCCGAATCCGTGCCGCTCTCAAAGGTCAGCGTGATGCTGGCCTGGCCGTTGGAGGAGCTGTTGGACGAGAAGTACATCAGGCCATCGAGGCCTTTCATGTTCTGCTCGATGATCTGCGTCACCGAGTCCTCGACCACTTTGGCCGAAGCGCCCGGATAGTTCGCCGAAATGGACACCGCAGGCGGTGCCACTTCCGGGTACATCGAGATCGGCAGCTTGAGCATAGCCAGCGCGCCGGCCAGCATGATGATGATGGCGATGACCCACGCAAAGATGGGCCTGTCGATAAAGAAGCGAGCCATGTATTTCTCCGCTTACTGCGTGTCAGCCGGTGCCGCCGCGGCGGGCGCGGCAGCAGCTGGCTTGGCGGATTCGGCACCCTTTTCGGTGGCTTCTACCGGCATGCCCGGGCCAATCTTCTGCAGGCCTTCGACGATGACCTTGTCGCCAGCCTTCAGGCCGCTTTCGACCAGCCACTTGTCTCCGATGGTGCGGCTGACGACAACCGGGCGCTGCTCGACCTTGCCTTCGGCATCAACCACCATCGCGGTGGTACTGCCCTTGGGGTCACGCGCAATGCCCTGCATCGGCACCAGCAACGCATTCGGACGCACGCCACTGCCGAGCACGGCGCGCACGAACATACCAGGCATCAGCACCTGATCGGGGTTTTCAACGCGTACACGCAGGCCGTAGCTGCCCGTGGAAGGATCCACACTCACTTCGGAGAACTCCAGCTTGCCCTTGTGGGCGAACGGCGTGCCGTCTTCCAGCACGATGTCCACCGGCAATTCGGAAGCGCCTTCCAGGCGCCCGTCAGCCAGTTCGCGGCGCAGCTGCAGCAGCTCGGCCGAGGACTGGGTGACATCGATATAGATCGGATCGAGCTGGTTGATCGTTGCCAGCGCGGCCGCCTGACCGGCACTGACCAGCGCACCCTGGGTCACCGAGGACTTGCCGATCTGGCCGCTGATGGGCGCGGTGATGCGGGCGTAGCCCAGCGTCACGTTGGCCGCATCCAGCGAAGCGCGGGCGGCGAGCACATCCGCCTCGGCCTGCTTCCAGGAGGCCTGTGCGTTCTCGTCGTCCTGCACGCTGATGACCCGGGACTTGACCAGCTCACTGCTGCGCCGCGCGGCCAAACGTGCGGCATTGGCACTGGCTTCGGCACGGGCCAGCTGCGCGCGTGCGCTGTTGGCCTGGGCGCGGTAGGCGGCGTCATCCAGCTGATACAGCGGCTGGCCTTCCTTCACCAGGCTGCCTTCGGTGAACAAACGCTTGGCAACAATGCCACTTACCTGCGGGCGAACTTCAGCCACCTGGTAGCTGTTGGCGCGGCCAGCCAGTTCACGCTTCAACGTGACCGGCTCGGCCTTCAAAGTGACCACCGTGACATGGCCAGGACCACCCTGCGGCGGTGCTTCGCCTCCGCCTTTACACGCTGCAAGCGCGACGGCCAGGGCAAGAGAGAGCACGAGAACACGGCAGTTGCTGATTCGGGACATGAGAAGGCTCGAAAAGGAAAATGACGCTCGCAGAACGTGGCTGGCCATCACCACCAGCGGGCAAGGACTGTGCACATACGTTACGGGTACAGCCTTGGGGCCGCCACCACGAACACAGCCGAAGCATCCTGCAAAGCAAGCTTCGGAAATATACATACATGCATGGATGTTTGTAAACGGCTACACTTCAGGCCGGTTCATCCAGCAGTTGCACAACGCAATGGCCAGAAAAACCAAAGAAGAGGCGCAAGCCACCCGTGAAGGCATCCTCGATGCGGCTTTGGCGTGCTTCCATGAAAACGGGGTGGCGAGCACGTCGCTGGCGGCCATCGGCGAGCGCGCCGGGTATTCGCGCGGTGCTGTCTATTGGCACTTCAAGAACAAGACCGAAGTGCTTGAGGCCATCATCCTCCGCGAGCGCATCCCGTTCATCAAACGCCTGCACCGCACCTACTCTCCCCACCGCGTCACACCCGTGCTGGATCTGCGCTCGGCGATGCTGGTGTCGGTGAGTGAGCTGGCCAACGAGCCGCGGCTGCGTAACATGATGGAGATCATGCTGCGCAACGATCTGTCTGCCGAAAGCCAGGCCATGCAGAAGTTGCAGCACGACAGTCTCGACGAAGAACTGGCAATCTTTTGCCGCACGCTTGAGCGCGCACAGGAGCTGGGGCAACTGCGTGACAACGTCGACGCAGCGACCGTCGCGCGTATTCTGTACGCCGGTCTCACTGGCGTGCTGTACAGCGCGATGATGGAACCGGAACGTTTTGACCTGGAGCGCGACAATCTTGAAACGATGGACGCGCTGCTCTTTTACTACGTGAAGCCGGGTGTGTTTACCCCGGGCGATCCGCCCTCGCCGCTGCCGGATCCTGACGAAGTCGATTGAGTTCGGTGCGTTCGCGCAGGAAGTCGCCAAAAAAAACGGCAGCACAAACGTGCTGCCGTTCTTGTTCACAGGAAAACCGGTCAGTTACAGAATGTAACGACTCAAATCCGGGTCCTTCACCAGCTCACCCAGGTGCTTGTCCACATAGGCATGGTCAATGCTGATGGTTTCACCATCGCGGTCCGGCGCCTCATAGCTGAGCGAATCCAATAGACGCTCCAGCACGGTGTGCAGACGGCGGGCACCAATGTTCTCCTGGCGCTCGTTCACCTGGAAGGCGATCTCGGCCAGGCGGTCCACCGCATCGGCAGTGAAGCTGACCTTGACGCCTTCAGTGGCCAACAGCGCTTCGTACTGTTTGGTCAGCGCAGCCTTCGGCTCGGTGAGGATGCGCACGAAATCGGCCTTGCTCAGCGCGCCCAGTTCCACGCGGATAGGGAAGCGGCCCTGCAGCTCCGGGATCAGGTCACTCGGCTTGGCCAGGTGGAACGCACCCGAAGCGATGAACAGAATATGGTCGGTCTTCACCGTGCCGTACTTGGTGGAAACGTTGGAGCCTTCCACCAGCGGCAGCAGATCGCGCTGCACGCCTTCGCGCGAAACATCGCCACCGCCCACGTTGTCACCACGCTTGGCAACCTTGTCGATCTCATCAATGAAGACGATGCCATGCTGCTCGCAGGCTTCAATCGCTGCCGCGCGGACGTCATCCTCGTTGACCAGCTTGGCCGCTTCTTCTTCAACCAGCAGCGGATGTGCCGCCTTGATGGTCAGCGTGCGCTTGTTGGACTTGGCGCTACCCAGGTTGGCAAACATGGACTTCAACTGCTGGCCCATTTCTTCCATGCCCGGCGGGGTCATGATGTCCATGCTCACATTGGCAGCAACATCCAGCTCGATCTCGCGCTCGTCCAGTTCACCGGCACGCAGCATGCGGCGGAACTTGATACGGGTTTCATTGTCGCCAGCCGACGGTTCGTTGCGTGCCGCCTCGGCATCAAAGCCGATGCCAGCACTGCGGCGCGGCAGCAGTGCATCGAGGATGCGGTCTTCAGCCTTCTCTTCAGCCTGCGTGCGCACGCGCACCTTGGCCTGCTCGCGGTACAACTTGACCGCCGTATCGGCAAGGTCGCGGATGATCTGCTCCACATCCTTGCCGACGTAGCCAACCTCGGTGAAACGCGTGGCTTCCACTTTCACGAACGGTGCATTGGCCAATGTGGCCAGGCGACGCGCGATCTCCGTCTTGCCGACGCCGGTCGGGCCGATCATCAAAATGTTCTTGGGCATTACTTCATTGCGCAGATCACCGGGCAGCTGCATGCGGCGCCAGCGGTTACGCAACGCGATGGCGACGGCACGCTTGGCGTCATGCTGGCCAACGATGTGGCGGTCCAACTCCTGCACGATTTCGCGCGGCGTCATGCTGGCGGAAGAAGTTTCGATCTTGAGAGTCATGGGATAGAGCAACCAGGAAGTGGGAATGGGGACGGGAAGCTGGGAACGGGGATCGGAGGATTCCCGCTTTCGCCTTACAGCTCTTCGACCACGACATTCTTGTTGGTGTAGATGCAGATACCGCCGGCAATGTTGATTGCCTCGGTCGCCACCGTCTTGGCATCCAGTTCGGTGTGCGCCAGCAACGCGCGCGCGGCGCTCAATGCATAGGAGCCGCCCGAACCGATAGCGATGATGCCGTCCTCCGGCTCGATCACATCACCGGTGCCGCTGATGATCAGCGAGGTTTCCCTGTCGGCCACGGCGAGCAGGGCTTCGAGCTTGCCAAGACGGCGCTCGGTGCGCCAATCCTTGGCCAGCTCCACCGCCGCGCGGGTCAGCTGGCCATGTTTTTCGAGCTTTGCTTCAAACAATTCGAACAACGTGAAGGCGTCTGCAGCAGCCCCGGCAAAGCCGGCCAGGACCTGACCATCGCGGCCAAGCCGTCGCACTTTGCGTGCGTTGCCCTTCATCACGGTGTGGCCCAGCGTGACCTGGCCGTCGCCGGCAATCGCCACATGCTCGCCGCGACGAACGCAGCAGATAGTGGTGGCGTGAAAAACATTCGGGTTCTGACTGGGGTCCATACGGCCTCCGGGATACTGTTCAACGGTAATGGGGACAGTAGGCGCCTCGATCAAGCCTGCCCCGCTCCCGCCTGCCACAGCCAGCGTTCAGAAAAAACCCGTGCGATAGCGCGGAGCCGCGCTCGGCAAGGACATTCAGGCAATACCCCGCAGCGCACCGCAGGCATCCGCTGTAATGACCCGCTGCCCCGCCGAACGGGTCGTGCCGGACATCGCTCCAACTCAGGATTTGAGCTTGGCGTGACTCGGGCGGTCCGGCTCCGGCTCGATGCCCCACGCCACATACCAGTCTTCGCCCTGCGTTTCGATGGGATGCTGGGTACGCCCGGAACCATTGCCACAGGCCAACGCTTCGGTGGCGCAATAGCGGTCACAACCCCAACAGATGCGCTCGGGGTGCTTGGGTTTGAGGGGGAATGGCTTGGCCATTTTTTCAGTACCTCCGGTTGGGACCAACGATGCGCCCCCAGCAACACCCGCGCCCTGATGGAAATCAATTGCAGCGCATTCACGCCTCTGCTGCTCGGCGGACTGCGCGCTGTCGTGGGCCAGGCAGGTCAGCTTCCCTGCAGGGGCCCGATCCGCCCGACACGCGTAGCAACCGTAGCGGGCGTGATGAAGATGCACGTAGGCGACCGCCGCGTCATCGAA
Organism: Stenotrophomonas sp. Iso1; assembly: GCF_027497995.1. Classification (GTDB taxonomy): domain Bacteria; phylum Pseudomonadota; class Gammaproteobacteria; order Xanthomonadales; family Xanthomonadaceae; genus Stenotrophomonas. Next base: position 399,124 of record NZ_JAODBT010000003.1, read on the forward strand.
AGCACGCTGCAACCACGCCGCCACGGCGGTGCCATCACATACTTCGGCATCGATGATCCGGTGCGCGGCGTCATAGGCGCGCAGCGATATCAAACGGCGAATCATTGCCGCCGGAACTTCATCGACTGCAAGATCGGCGGCCACCGCATCGCGCCGCACGAAGATCGGACCACTCGCGCGATACGGCGAATCTGCCGGTTGATGTTGGTAGGGCAGAAGCAACAGCGCTTCACCGACCGCCGCATCCACCAGACTCACACGACACGGGAAGCGCTTGGCGTCATCTGCCACTACGCGTTTTATGTGCCGTGCGGCAAGCGCTGCATCGTCTAGATGAAACAGCGGCGCGAAGGTATCGGCGCTCAAGCCCCGCAGGATGAAAGATGACATTGCGTGCTCCCTTGTTCAGAGCACGCAGTCTGACCAGCCACGCAATGCGTCGCTCGCCGTGATCAGACATCAAACCCGACGGTGCGAGTCACCGAACCACCGCGCTGAGCGAATCAGGATTTCCGCTTCGCCCGTGGGTGTGTCGCGTCGTAAACCTTGGCCAGATGCTGGAAATCCAGGTGGGTGTAAATCTGCGTGGTGGCGATGTCAGCGTGACCGAGCAGTTCCTGCACGCCGCGCAGGTCACCAGAAGATTCAAGAATGTGACTGGCAAAACTATGCCGCAGCATGTGCGGGTGTACGTTCTTGAACAGCCCTTGCCGCTGTGCCAACTGCTTGATGCGGATCTGCACCGCCCGCTGGGTGATGGGCCCACCGCCCCGCCCTGGGAATACCGGCTTTTCGTTAACGCCGACGCTGTCTTTGCGCCATGCCTGCAGCGCACTCAATGCATGCGAACCCACCGGAACACTGCGCTCGCGGTTGCCTTTTCCATGCACCAGCACCATGCCGCTGAGCAGGTCCAGATCACGCCACCGCAACGCGCATAACTCGCTCAAACGCAGCCCGGAGGAGTAGAACAGCTCCAGCAGCGCGCGGTCGCGCAACCCCAACGGCGCGTCGGTCGGCAGTTCGACCAGTTGCACCGCTTCGTCGGCATCGAGCACCTGAGGCAGTTTGCGCGGCGCCTTGGGCGCGCGCAGCCCGGCAGCGGGACTGTTGTCGATCACACCATTCTTCAGCAGCCACGCATAAAAGCTGCGGCAGGCTGAGAGCCGACGCTGCAGACTTTTTGGCGCCAGCCCACGTCGGTGCTCGCCGGCGATGAAATCACGCAGCTGGTCGCCGGCCACCGCTTGCGGGTCAGCGACCTTGTTGCCGTCACACCACTGCGACAACGCGGCCAGGTCACGCTGGTAGGCATCGAGCGTATGCGCGGACATGCGCCGCTCCACCTGCAGGTAGGACAGGAATTTCCGGACGGCGCTCATCGCCGCATCACCCGATCAAACGCTGCGAAAACGCTGCAAACCCGCCACCAGCGACTCGCCCATCATGCGCAAGAACAGCGTGCCCATGCCCGGGTAGAAACGGTTGGAATCGTGGCTGCCTACGGCGATCAAACCCACGCCCGGCAACGGCAGCAAAGCGGTGGACGACACCTCGCCCACGCGCTCGCCGTACAGCAGGTCGTTCTTTTCCGGCTGCAGACGGCCGCAGATCGGCTCACCGTCCTGCAGGCAGTCATGGAAGGCGGCCAAGCGTGCGTCGTCCCGGCTGATCACCTGCAACCACGGCGCCTGTTCCAGCTCCGGCACCGCGTCGAAGGACACAATACGCACCAGGTCGCCGGCAAAATCCTCTTCCAGCGAGGCCGCCATCGCCCGCAGCGTGTCGGCAGCATTGGTCTGCCGCATCAGCGCCAACGTCAGCTGGTGCGTGCGCACCGCAAGGCGCTCGTTGATCTGCGCATTGCTGCCGAGGTCGGCCAGCCGCCGCGACAACTCGCGGTTCTTGTCGCGCAGCACTTCCAGCTGGTAGCTGGCCAGCGATGCGGTCGGGCCGTCATCGCGTGGCACCACCAGAGTGAGCGCCAGGTCGGGAAACTGCTTGAGGAAGCCCGGGTGACGGCGCAGCCATGCGGCTACTTCGTGGGCTCCGATTTTTTCCGCGGTCTCGTTCATCCCATCCACTCTCCGTCGAAAACGAATGCTGCAGGCCCAGACATCACAATGGCGGCCTGATCATCCGGCCACTGGATGCGCAGATCGCCACCCGGCAGTGAGATCAGTGCATCGCGCTGCAAACGTCCGCGCTGCATCAGTACCACAGCGGCGGCGCAAGCACCGCTGCCACAGGCCAGGGTTTCGCCGACACCACGCTCGAATACACGCAGCTTGGCGTGTCCGTTGTCCAACACCTGGACGAAGCCGACATTCACCGATTCCGGGAATGAGGCATGTTGCTGCAGCAGCGATCCAACCCGCTCTACCGGCGCCGCATCAATCAGGCCCACTTCCAGCACCGCGTGTGGGTTGCCCATCGACACCGCACCGAAGCGCACGTTCTCGCCCTGCAGCGACATCGCGTACTCCTCGCGTGCACGCGGGAAACCGACCAGCGGAATCTGCGTCGGCTCGAAATCCGGCTTGCCCATGGTCACCGCGTAACGGTCGTCGGCCAGTCGCTGCACGGCATGCGTGCGCAACGGGCTGTCGATCACAAATTCGTCGCCTTGTGCGACGCCGTCGCGTACCAGCCATGCAGCCACGCAGCGCGCGCCGTTGCCGCATTGCTGCGAGGTGGAACCATCGGAGTTCCAGATACGATACGAAGCCACCGCGCCTTCTGTACGCGGCGCCTCGATGGTCAGGATCTGGTCGCAACCCACGCCGCGATGGCGGTCGGCGAGCTTGGCGGCCATTGCCGCGTCCGGCGGCGGTGTGCCGTCACGCAGGTCCAACACCACAAAATCATTGCCGGCACCGTGCATCTTGGTGAAACGCAGGTGCCCCGAAGCCGACTTACTCATTGCCCTTGGCATCGCTTTGGGCTGGCTTGGTTTCGGCATCGTCCTTGGTCTCGACCGGCGTTGCCGGGGTGCTCTGCGCAGGCGTTGCATCGTCCGGGACGACCTCCTGCTCCTCGATCGGCACCGGCTTCTGGGGCATGACCAGCGGCCCCTTGTTGCCGCAGGCGGAGAGGGCCAGCAGCGCACAGGCCACCGGAATGAGCATCAGGAAACGAGACGTCGTGTTCATGGCGGAAGTATAGCCACTGGACCATGAAGTCCGGATGCGGCACACGCTGTTCAGCTACCTTTGGGTGGCAACGGCCGCAACCACAGCCACAGGCAGACGCACGCCATGATGCTGATCGAGGTCCACTTCACCCACGCCAGCGGCACGCACCACAGGGTGATCAGGGCGCAGACCAGCATGGTGAGGCTGGCCATCCACTTGCCCTTGCGGCTCACCGCGCCGTGCGCCTGCCAGTCACTGATCGCGGGGCCGAAGCGCGGGTGCGTCACCAGCCAGTGATGCAGGCGCTTGGAGCCGCGCGAGGCCGCCCAGGCCGAGATCAACACGAACACCGTGGTCGGCAAGCCCGGCACAAAGATGCCAACGATGCCAACGCCCAGGCTTACGTAGGCCAGCAGCCACCACGCCCAGCGCATGCGCACCGGGCGGGGTTCTGGCGATTGCGGGGGCCCTGACATGCGTGCGCAGTGCAGTTAGTTCGCCACGCCCAGTTGTGACAGCACGAAGGCAAACGACTCGGCCTGTTCCTTGTAACGCTGGAAACGGCCCGACTTGCCGCCGTGACCGGCCTCCATGTTGGTGCGGAACACGATCGGCAGGTTGCCGGTGTTGACGTCGCGCAGACGTGCCACCCACTTCGCCGGCTCCCAGTACTGCACCTGCGAATCCCACAGGCCGGTGCCGACGAACAGCGACGGATAGGCCTGCGCGCGCACGTTGTCGTACGGCGAGTAGCTGAGCATGTAGTCGTAGTACTGCTTCTGCTCCGGGTTGCCCCATTCGTCGTACTCATTGGTGGTCAACGGGATGCTGGCGTCGAGCATGGTGGTGACCACATCCACGAACGGCACCTGCGCCACCATGACGCGGTAATCCTGAGGCGCCTGGTTGGCGACCGCCCCCATCAGCAGGCCACCGGCGCTGCCACCGGATGCGGCGACACGATCCTTGGCGGCATAGCCCTGTGCGACCAGCGCGCGGGTGACATCGACAAAATCGTTGAACGTGTTCTGCTTGTGCAGCAGCTTGCCGTCCTCATACCAGTTGCGGCCCATTTCCTCACCACCCCGGATATGCGCGATGGCGTAGACCATGCCGCGATCCAGCAGGCTCACCACGCTCTGGTTGAAGCCCGGGTCCATCGACATGCCGTAGCTGCCGTAGGCGTACTGGTACAACGCGGCGCTGCCGTCTTTCTTGAATCCCTTCTTGTAGACCACCGACACCGGCACCTTGGCGCCGTCGCGCGCGGTCACCCAGACACGTTCGGTCTGGTAAAGCGACGGGTCATAACCGATCACCGGCTGCTGCTTGAGCTGGCGGCGTTCGCCGGTCTTGACGTTGAGTTCGTAGGTGGTGGCCGGTGTGGTCAGCGAGGTGTAGGTGTAACGCAGCCATTCGGTATCTGGCTCGGCGTTGACCGACAGGCCCATCGAGTACGCCGGCTCGTCGGCCTTGACGAACTCACTGTGGCCATCGGCGAACAACAGACGCACGCGCTCCAGCGCGTCGGCGCGCTCGGCGATGGCCGTATAGCCGTTGAACAACTCGAAGCCTTCGACCAGCACCTGCGGATCGTGCGCCACCCAATCCTTCCATTGGGTGCGGCGGGTGGCATCGTCCGGAGCGGTGACCAACTTGAAGTTCGTCGCGCCGTCGGCATTGGTGCGGATCACCCAGCGGCCGTCGAAATGGTCGGCGTCGTATTCCACGTCGCGCTCGCGCGGCGCCAGTACGGAGAAGGTGCCGGGGTTGGCGGCGGAGGTGTAGCGCAGCTCGGAAGCGACCGTGCTGTCCACGCCGATGGTGATGAAGCGGTCATCGCGGGTGCGGCCGATGCCCATGTAGAAGCTGTCGTCTTCTTCCTCGTAGACCAGCGTATCGGCGCTGACCGGCGTGCCCAGCACATGCTTCTTCACACGCACGGTGAGCAGGGTTTCCGGGTCGTTCTCGACGTAGAAAACGGTGCGGTTGTCGTCGGCCCAGACCACGTTGGCCGAGACGCCGGTGATCACGTCCGGCAGCGGCTTGCCGGTTTCCAGGTCCTTGAAGCGAATGGTGTACTGGCGGCGGCCGACATCGTCTTCGGCCCAAGCCAGCAGACGGTTGTCCTGGCTCACTTCCATGTCATCGACACCGAAGTAGCCCTTGCCTTCGGCCATGACGTTCAGATCCAGCAGCACCTGTTCCGGCGCCTGCATGTCGCCCTTGCGGCGCGCATGGATCGGGTAGTCCTTGCCGGCTTCGTAGCGGGTGTAATACCAGTAGTCGCGCTCGCGGTACGGCACGCTGGCGTCATCCTGCTTGATGCGGCCGACGATCTCGCTGTAGAGCTTTTCCTGCAGTGGCTTGAGCGGCGCCATCAACGCGTCGGTATACGCGTTCTCGGCGTTGAGGTAGGCCAGCATGTCCGGATTTTCGCGTTTGTCATCGCGCAGCCAGTAGTACTCGTCCTGGCGTTCGGCACCAAACGGCGCCTTGACCGTATGCGTGCGCTTGGCGACATCAGGCGGGGTGGGCGTTGCGGCGACGGCGGTGTTCATCATCAGACTGGCTACCAACAGGCAAAGGACAGGTTTCACGGAGAGGGCTCCCATCGGCAGGAGCGACGCCCCCGCGCAAGACGACAGTGTGCCATGCGCAGGCGGGGCCTTTCGAGGCATGGACAGCCTCAACGCAATGGCCGCCATGCGCCGTTGGTCGCAATGCCATGGTGGTCGGGTCGTCCTATGATGCGGCGATGAACCCGCCCGCCCCCACGCCGTCCGGCTACAGCCGCCGCAGCCATGAGATCGCCCCCTTCCACGTCATGTCCCTGCTCGCGCGCGCCAACGCGCTGGAGCAGGCCGGCCACGACGTGATCCATCTGGAAATCGGCGAACCGGATTTCACCACCGCCGAACCGGTCGTGCGCGCCGGCCAGGCAGCGCTGGGGGCCGGCCACACCCGCTACACGGCCGCACGCGGCCTGCCCGCGCTGCGCGAAGCCATCGCCGGCTTCTATCGCGACCGTTATCACCTGGCTATCGACCCCGAACGCATTCTCGTCACGCCAGGTGGATCGGGTGCCTTGCTGCTGGCTTCAAGCCTGTTGGTTGATCCCGGCAAGCATTGGCTGCTGGCCGATCCGGGTTATCCGTGCAACCGCCATTTCCTGCGGCTGGTGGAAGGTGCCGCGCAACTGGTGCCGGTCGGCCCTGAGAACAACTACCAACTTACGCCGCAGTTGATCGAACACTGCTGGAACAACGACAGCGTCGGCGCGCTGGTCGCCTCGCCTGCCAACCCGACCGGGACCACACTGGATGTCGGTGAGTTGGCCGCATTGTCGGCGTCCTTGAAGGCACGCGGCGGGCATCTGGTGGTGGATGAGATCTACCACGGCCTGACCTATGGTTTTGATGCACCCAGCGTGCTGCAAGTGGACGATGAAGCGTTCGTACTGAACAGCTTCTCCAAGTACTTCGGCATGACCGGCTGGCGCCTGGGCTGGCTGGTGGCACCGCCACAAGCCGTGCCGGAACTGGAGAAGCTCGCGCAGAACCTCTACATCAGCGCGCCATCGATGGCACAGCACGCAGCACTGGCGTGTTTCGAGCCGGAGACGATTGCCATTTTTGAACATCGTCGCGAACAGTTCCGCCAGCGCCGCGATTACCTGCTGCCCGCGCTACGCGAACTCGGTTTCCGCATTGATGTGGAACCGCAGGGCGCGTTCTATCTGTACTGCGATGTGAGCGCATTCACCGATGACGCGCAGGCGTTCTGTGCGCATTTCCTGGAAACCGAGCACGTCGCGTTTACGCCGGGCCTGGATTTTGGCCACTACCGCGCCAACCAGCATGTCCGCATTGCCTATACCCAGGAGGTAGCAAGACTGCAGGAAGCAGTGATGCGGATTGGGCGTGGATTGGAAAGCTGGGCGGGGAAATGAGCTACTGAGGCTGAGGCAGGCTGTTCCCATCTCCCGCCTGCGGGGCGACAACTCAACAGGATTACCGAGTGGCATGGCGAAGCCGCCCGAAGGGTGAGGCACAGCGATGTGCCGAATACAGGTGCCCGGAGGGTGGATGGGGGAGCTCTTGGCTTCGAGATCTTCTGTCTCAATTCACCATCAAAACTTCTCACCCCAACCCCCGCTCCGCGCCCCGGTCCTTGTGCTGACGCAAGGGCGTTCGATGGGAAGCGAACCGGTGGTTCGCAAACTGCCTCTCTCACCCCGCACGCCGGAGAGGGGCTTTGGTCAAAAGCGGGAAAAGGGCTCAAAGCAAGCAAAAACAAACGCCACCTTTCGGTGGCGTTTGTTTTGCATCAGTTCCAACCGAGCATTACTTCTTGCTCAGCTGCTCCCACAGGAAGCTGTACGCCAGTGCCGACATATGCGCGGCCTGTGCATTGTTGGCTGCGCCGCCGTGGCCGCCTTCGATGTTCTCGTAGTAGGTCACGTCCTTGCCGGCGTCAATCATCTTGGCCGCCATCTTGCGGGCGTGGCCCGGGTGGACGCGGTCATCGCGGGTCGAGGTGGTGAACAGCACCGGCGGGTAGCTCTTGGCCGGGTCGAACAGGTGGTACGGCGAGAAGGTCTTGATGAAGTCCCAATCCGCCGTATCCGGGTTGCCGTACTCCGCCATCCACGAAGCACCGGCCAGCAGGTGGCTGTAACGCTTCATGTCCAGCAGCGGAACCTGCACCACTACCGCACCGAACAACTCCGGGTACTGCGTGAGCATGTTGCCGGTCAACAGACCACCGTTGCTGCCGCCCTGCACGCCCAGGTGCTTGGCCGAAGTGATGTTGCGGGTGACCAGGTCCTGCGCCACCGCTGCCATGTCTTCATAGGCCTTGTGCCGGTTCTGCTTCAGCGCTGCCTGGTGCCAGCGCGGGCCGTACTCGCCACCACCACGGATGTTGGCCACCACGTACACGCCGCCCTTGTCCAACCACGCACGGCCCATGCCGCCGGAATAATTCGGGGTCAGCGAAATTTCAAAACCACCGTAGCCGTACAGCAGCGTCGGATTGGAGCCGTCCAGCTTCATCGCTTTGTCGTGCACCACAAAGTACGGCACGCGGGTGCCGTCCTTGCTGTTGGCGAAATGCTGCTCAATCACTTTGCCGCTGGCGTCGAAGAACGCCGGCATGGTCTTGAGCACTTCCGGCTGCTGGCCGATTTCCGCCAAGGCCAGCGTGGTCGGCGTCAGGTAGTCGGTGACGGTCATCCACACCGCGTCGCTTTCGTCAGCATCCACCGCGCCAATACCAATGGTGCCGAACGTCGGCGCACCGGTGAACTCACTGGCAACCCAGCCGTCCTTGCCGTGGGTCATCACCTGCAGGCGGTTTTTGACGTCGTCCAGCACGTTCAACACCACGTGCGACTTGGTCCAGGACATACCCGCCAGCGAGGTGGTGTCGGTCGGGGCGAACAGCACGTCGAAGTCGCGCTTGCCCGCCATGAAGTCGTCGAACTTGGTCACCAGCAGTGAACCTGCGGTGTAGGTCTTGCCACCCACGGTCCACGGCTCGCGCAGCTCCAGGGTGAGCCATTCGCGGCGCACGCCCTTCTCTGCCGAGTTCGGTGCATCCACCTTGGTCAGCTTGCCGTCTGCACCGAGCACGAACAGCTCGTTGTTGTAGAAGGCGATGGTGCGGCTGACGAAGTTGCGTTCAAACCCGGGCGTATCGTCGTGCATGGCCGCGATGTACATGTCTTCGGGCTTGCCTTCGTACACCGGGGTGGCAGCCGTGATCGGCGTACCACGCTGCCAGCGCTTGACCACGCGCGGGTAACCGGAGGTGGTCATCGTGCCGTCGCCGAAATCGGTGTAGACGAACACGTTGTTCTGGTCGATCCAACCCAGCCCGCCCTTGGCTTCCGGACGGAAGAAGCCGTCCTGGATCCACTGCTTGTTGGACAGATCGAACTCACGGGTGACGTCGGCATCCGCGCCACCGCGCGACAGCGCGATCAGGCAGCGGGTGTATTCCGGGCGCAGGCAGTTGGCGCCGTGCCACACCCAGTTCTCGCCCTCGGCCTTGTTCAGCGCATCCAGGTCCAACACGGTTTCCCACAGCGGCTCGGCCTTGCGGTATTCCACCAGCGTGGTGCGGCGCCAGATGCCGCGCTCATGCTGCTTGTCCTTCCAGAAGTTGTAGTAATAGTCGCCAATCTTCTCGACGCCCGGGATCTTGGCATCCGAATCCAGCACCTCGCGGATGCCGGCCTCCATCTGCTTGAACTGCGGGCTCTGTGCCAGCCGGCCCTCGGATTGGGCGTTCTGCTCCTTCACCCAGGTCAGCGGCTTGTCACCCGTAACGTCTTCCAGCCAGGCGTACTGATCCTGGGGCTGGTCAGCAGCCATGGCAGCGCCGGCCAAGCCGGAGGAAAGCAGCCCTGCAACGAGGCAGGCAGAGGTGATTCGAGACATTTTGGCTCCACGCGGTCATAAGCGCCGAACGCTAGCACAGGCAACCGACGGCGCTCCCGTGTCGAAGGTCAGGCCGCCTGCGAGCCACGCCAGCGCAGTGAACGACGCGCGCGCCGGGCCTGAGGGCCCCGGCGGCGCTGCACGCCGGTCTTGCGGTTGCGCCATGCCGCCGGCAAGCGGAACCCGTACAGCGCCCACCACGACGCCAGCGGCATGCCTACCAGCCACAGCGGCAACCACCCCATCCAGACGCTGTACCCACGCGCGGTCGGCCACACCAGCACCAAGGCCATACCTGCCAGTGCAACTTGCCTGACGCAGCGCAACACGCGCGGATCGGGATTCGATTCCTGCTTACTGCGGTATGACGGTGCGGACAGCTTGGGCATGACGTTCTCCGGCAACATGGGTGTGTTGGAGTGCATCCTCAACGCCCCTCATCTCACAGACTGCGACCTGCCATTGACGCGCCTATCGCCACCCGTGGAACATGCTGCCGTCACCTACCCATGGCGCTCTAACTCGTAATGCGACCAATTCCAGCGTTTCTGTCCGCCCTGCTGTTGAGCCTGACCCTGCCACTGGTGCCTGCCCACGCACAGGAAGCCCCTGCCGCGACACCCATCGTGGAAGGCGATTCCGAAGGCCCGGTGGACCTGCAGCGCTTCATGGGCCGCTGGTATGTGATCGGCCGGGTGCCCAACTTCGTCGAACGCGGGCATGTGGCCAGCGTCAACACCTATGCGTTGCGCGAAGACGACAAGGTCGCTATCAACTACCAATTCCGCGAAGGCTTCGGTGAGCCCACCGAAGCGCTCAACATCCGCGCCAAGGTGGACGAAGACAGCGGCAATCGCCGCTGGCGCACCTGGTTCTACCGGGTGGTGCCCACGCATTCGCGGATCCTGGAGGTCGCGCCGGATTATTCCTGGGCACTGATCGGCTACCCGGGCCGCGAGATGGCCTGGATATTTGCCCGCGAGCCGGACATGGACAACACCCTGTATCGCCACCTGGCCCTGCGCCTGCGTGACAAATACGACGTCAACACCGACAAGCTCAAGCGCGTGCCGCAGCACCCGGAGCAGGTGGGACGGCTGGGCTTTGAAGTGCCCAACAAGAAGTGAGCGAGCCGGAGTGTGGAGTGAGTAAGCGCAACGCGCGTCCGCTTGCTCCCTCCCCATTCGCTTCCACCGCATTTTCTGCAATGGCTTAGCCCGGACAAGCGCCGCGCACTCGGATCGATCGCACAGCGATCAGCTGCATTGCATACGTTCAACAGCATGCCCCGGGCGCGTTGCGCTTACCCGGGCTACAGAAATCGAATGGATCTAGCGGGCATTGAAAGAGCAAGCAGACGCGCGTTGCGCCTACTCACTCCCCCGCACTCGCTCCTACCCTTTCAGCGCGCTCAGTCGTAATTGCTCAGCGCCAGCGACAGCAGGGCCTTGGCCTGCTCGCGCAGGGACTGGGGTTCGATGATTTCCGCGTCCGAGCCGTAGTGCAGCACGTCCATCAGCAGTTCGCGCGAGACGCTGTACGGCAGTTTCAGTTCGTAGCGGCCATCCGACAGGAATCTGCCCTGCTGTTTGGAATGCCAATGTTCGTCGGCGACCCAGCGCGCGGCCTTGGCGCTGAACACGATGGTCGCCCAGCCCTTGGGCGCGCCGGAGAAAATGCCATAGCTGGCAGCCAGCTGTTCATCCAATTCCGCATCTGGCACGTCACGGGCCGGCTGGTCGAGCAGGCGCGCCTGATGAATGCGGTCCACCGCAAAACTGCGTACCGCATCGCGCGAGTGATCCCATGCGTCCATGTACCAGTTGTCGCGGTAATGGGTGATGCGCTGCGGTGACACCATGCGGCGGGTGGCTTCGTCGGTGGAACGCGCGCGGTATTCAAAGGACAGCTGCTTGCGCTCCAGCACACCCGAAGCGACGGTACGGAAGCTGGCCTCGTCGAGCTTGCGGCCGCGGTGAGGGATCACCCGCACACGCTCCACCGGCCAGGACGTTGCACCGGCCTGCGCGGCCAGCAGGCTTTCAATCCGCTGCTGCAACGGCGCCAGCACCGAGGACAACACCCCGCCTCCGGTCCGCGACAGCAGGTGCTGAGAAGCCAGCAGGGCATGCAGTTCTTCCGAACTCAGCCATAGGCCGGGCAGCTCAAAGCGGTCGCTTTCGCCACTCAGGTAGCGGAAACCGGCCTCGCCATCGCCCTCCACCGGCGCCATCAGCGCATCGCGCAGAAAGGCCAGGTCGCGATAGACCGTTGCCCTGGAACATCCCAGTTCTTCCTGCAGGCGAGCCACCGTGACCGGATAACGGGCGGATTTAAGCAGGCGATGCAGCGCGTTTATGCGTTCGTAGCGATCCATGGGCCCGATTATGTCCGACTCCGGGCCGCAATGGGGCGGGCGGGCGACAGCCTCCCCGCCAAACGCCATCTGAAGCGCCAATCACCCCGGAACCAAGCCACCGCAAGCCTTCCGGTATCATGAAAACGCTTTCTTACCCCGATTTGCTTCCGGAGATTGACTGATGTCACTGCGTGTTTCCCTGTTCCTGCCGCTGCTGTTGTGTGCCCCGATGGCCGCCTGGGCAGACGATGCCTCCGACCTGGCTGCCATGACTTCACCGTGGAGCGGTAGTGGTGGCGAGCTCGGTTTCGCCTCCGCGCACGGCAACAGCAGCACTGAGAGCTTCAACGGCCGCCTCAAGCTGCGCTACACCGACGACGATTGGGTGCACAGCATGGATCTGTTCGGCCTGCGTTCCAGTGCTGAATACACCGAAACTGCCGACGACGGCACTACCAGCCGCAGGCGCCAGACCACCGCCAACCGCTACACCGCTGGCGCCGGCAGCGTGTTGCAGTTGGGTGAGCACCGCCAGTTGACCGCCACGGTGCGTCATGAACGTGATGATTTCGCCACCTATGACCGCCAGAGCAGCTTCGGTCTGGGTTATGGCACGCGCCTGATCGATGGTGAACGGCTGACCATGGACACGCAGATCGGCCCGGGTGTGCGCCGTTCGCACAATGCCGATACCGATGAAAACCGCACTGGCCTGATTGGCCGCGGCCTGTTCGACCTGAAGTTCGCGATGACCGAAAACACCGAGCTGGTCAACACGCTGCTGGTTGAATCGGGCTCATACAACACCTTCGCGCAGAACGACTTCGGTGTCTCGGTGAGCATGAACAAGCATTTCGCGCTGAAAGCCGGCTGGCAGGCCCGCCACAACAGCGACGTGGCCGAAGACAGGCGCAAGACCGACACCCTGACCACGATGAACGTGGTTTACAGCTTCAAGTGATCTAGAAGCGGGGTCCGCCCCGGGAATGGGAAAAGGGGAATGGTTGTGCGTTGCGAGCGGGTGCTCTGCGACGCGGACCATTCCCCTTTTCATGTCGCGGCTCTGTCGGTGGTGGGCGGACCGTCCGCCACAGCGGCTGGGATTCCGTTCCGCTGCATCGGCAAAGCGCAGCCTTGCTCCGCCTGGCTTAGCCCGGACAGCCGGCTGCCGAGCAGGACTGGACACCAGCTGCCTGGCTTCAGGCCGGGTTGCCCAGTAGTTCACCTGCGCCTGCGGCAAGCAGCTGGCGGGCGACAGTGCGACCCAGCGCTTCCGGGTCGGTCGCCGGGCCGAGTGCTTCGGCGCGCACGATACGGCCATCGGCCACACCGCCGACCAAGCCCTGCAACCACAAGTCCTGGCCCTGCCATTGCGCCAGGCCCGCCACGGGTACGTGGCAGCTGCCGTCCAGTGCACGGTTCATCGCGCGCTCGGCTTCGACGCAGGTACGTGTGGGTGCGTCATCCAATGCGGACACCAGCGCAATCACCGCCGCGTCGTCCTGGCGACATTCGATGGCCACCGCTGCCTGTGCCGGTGCCGGCAGCCATTGCGGTGCACGCAGGCGGTCGCGGATGCGGTCACCCAATGCCAGCCGCTCCAGGCCAGCGCAGGCCAGGATGATGGCGTCGTAATCACCGGCATCAAGCTTGCCCAAGCGCGTATTGACGTTGCCACGCAGGTCCCGCGCCTGCAGATCCGGGCGCAATGCGCGCAGCTGGGCCTGCCGGCGCAATGACGACGTGCCGACGCAGGCGCCCTGCGGCAATGCGTCAAGCGAGGCGTAACGGTTGGACACAAAAGCATCGGCCGGGTCGGCACGGACCAGAATGGCTGGCAGCGCGAACGGTGCTTCCAGTTCCATCGGCACGTCCTTGAGCGAATGCACGGCGCAATCCGCTTCGCCGCGCATCATCGCCAGCTCCAGCTCCTTCAGGAACAGGCCCTTGCCGCCGATGGCGGCCAGCGAACGGTCCAGTACTTCGTCGCCGCGTGTGCTCATCGGCACCAGCTCCACGGTCAGCCCGGAGTGGGCCTGACGCAGGCGGTCGGCGACGTGTTCGCTCTGCCACAGGGCAAGCGGGCTCTTTCGGGTAGCGATACGCAGGATGGTCATGCGCGCATTATCGCCGTTGCGACGCGGCGGTCACAGCCGGATCAGTTCGGTCTTCAGGTTGGCCACGCAGCGGCGGCTGACTTCCAGCAACACGGGCATGTCGCGCAACACGGCCTGCACCTGCCCGGCCGGTGTGCGTCGCACTTCCTGCAGTTGGTCGCGGGCGACCAGACAATTGCGGTGGATGCGGATGAAACGCTCACCGAATTCATCTTCCAGCGAGCGCAGCGATTCTTCGATGAGATCCTGCCCGCGCTTGTGGTGGACCACCACGTATTTTTCCTCGGCCTGCAAGTAGACGATGTCCTCCACTGGCACCAGCCGCAGGCTGCCGCGCAAACGTGCGCACAGCACCCGGCGTGGCTGCGTGGCGTGCGCGGGCGCTGCAATGGAGCGCCCGGCGATGACCGTGCGAGCACGTGCCAGCGCAGCGGCGAGGCGCTCGGCGCGGATCGGCTTCATCAGGTAATCCACCGCAGCCGCTTCAAACGCGGACAGCGCGTGGGCATCGTAAGCCGTGCAGAACACCACGGCCGGGCGGGGCTCGAAATGCGCGAGATGACGGGCCACTTCCAAACCGTCGATGCCGGGCATGGCGATATCCAGCAGCACCAGGTCCGGCTGTGTCTGTGCGCAGGCATGCAGCGCGTCGGCGCCATTGGCCGCCTCAGCCACCACGATTGTTCCGGCATGCTCGGCCAGCAGCGAACGCAGGCGCTCGCGTGCCAAAGGCTCGTCGTCGGCAATCACCACCTTCACCCGTTCCTCCCCGTCACGCAGCGCTGGTGCGGCCATGGTAGCCGCACCAGCGCGAAACCGGCGTGGTCGGATGCGGAACTGCGCAGTCCCTCACAACCCGGCCTTCACGCGTCGAAACGGGCCTGCAGCCAATCGCCGAGCGCGTGGATCTCTTCACCGCACACCTGGTGCGCCATTGGGTAGCGATGCCACTCCACGCCAAAACCCAGTTGCTTGAGCACCTGCATGCTGTGCTCGGCCACCTGCACCGGGATCACCGGGTCGCCCGTGCCGTGGGCCATGAACACCGGCTGGGTGTTGGCGCCGTCCACCAGTTGAGCGGCGGCAGCGTCAACCTCAGGCAGATAGGTGGACAGGGCCACCAGCCCCGCCAGCTTTTCACGTCGCTGCAGGCCGGTCGCCAGGGTGATGGCACCGCCCTGCGAGAAGCCGATCAACACAATGTGGTCCAGCGGAATGCCGCGCTCCTGTTCGCGCTTGATGAGGGCTTCGACCTGCGCCACCGATTCAGCTACGCCAGCGGCGTCGGCGCGACTGCGGAAATCCATGCTGACGATGTCGTACCACGCACGCATTGGCATGCCGTTGTTGATGGTCACCGCGCGCTTGGGCGCATGCGGAAACACAAAACGGATTGCCGGCCACTGCGGGCGCACCAGCTCGGGCACGATGGGCGCGAAGTCATGACCGTCGGCACCCAGCCCATGCAGCCAGATGATCGACCATTGCGGCGATGCGCCAGTTTCCTGTTCCACCGTTTCCAGCATGTTCACGACTCCCTAAGACAGCCGGGGATTATGCCGCGTTAGGAGGCTGGGGATGGGGAACAAGGAGCGGCAATGCGGTATTGCGCGGGCGATCTGCGCGCACTTCAGGAACAACACGCCGGCAGGTTGTCGCTCAAACCGGGGAAGCATTGCGCTTGCCCCGGCGACGAACACGCCACTGCCTGCCGCGCAGGAGCGTTACTCCTGCGCCGGCTCACGCAGTGCGGCGGCACGCAGCTCGGCGGCACGCACCAGCACACGCGGCGGGTGGCTTTCTTCCGGAATGGCCAATAGCTGGTGTCGGCGCAACCAGTCACCGGCACGACGCGACGATGTCCACGCCACCACCGGCACGGCCAATGCCATGCCGATCACCACCGGCGCCATCCACGCCGCCAGCGGCGGTGATACGGCGTAAGCCATCGCGCCCATCACCAGACCGAACACACTCAGCCCGCCGTAGCTGCGCAGCAAGGTGCCAAACGAAACACTGCCGTCGTCGCGCTGCTGCGCGTCCCAGCCCGAATCCTTGCCGGCCAGCACTTCAGACACCCCGCGCGACTGCACGTACATCACCACCGGTGCCATCAACGCGGCCAGCACGGTTTCCAGCAGCACCGACACCAGCGCGCGGAATGCACCGCCGCACCCTATGCGCTCGCTGCGCGCGGTGAGCATGGCCATGTAGCCCATCACCTTGGGCGCCAGCAGCACGGCCATGGTCACGGCAAAAACCCAGACCACGCCTTGCTGATCCAGACCACGCCAGTACTGCGCAGGCGACACCTTCAAATGCAGTTCTTCGACCAGATCGATACCGCCGTGAATCAGCGGAATGGCGATACCGATCAGCATCAACATCGCCCACATCGGCGCGGTGAAGTAATGGCCGATGCCGATCATCATGTGCACGCGGCTGATCCAATGCAGGCCCGGCGTCGCCACTACCTTGGAATGCTGCAGGTTGCCCTGGCACCAACGGCGGTCGCGAATGAGCATGTCGGTCAACGTCGGCGGGCCTTCTTCGTAGCTGCCCTGCAGGTACGGCACCATGTGCGCGGCCCAGCCGCCACGACGCATCAACGCCGCCTCGACAAAATCATGGCTCAGCACATGACCACCGAATGGCTTGCGCCCCGGCAGTTCCGGCAAGCCGGCCTGCTCGGCAAAGGCCTGGGTGCGGATCACTGCGTTATGGCCCCAGTAATTACTCTCGGCACCGTGCCACCAAGCCACGCCATAGGCCATCACCGGCCCGTACACGCGGCCACCAAACTGCTGCATGCGGGCGAACGCGGTGCGGCCGTTGACCACTGCTGGCAGCGACTGGATCAGACCAACGCTGGGGTGTTTTTCCATGGCCGAGGTCAGGCGCACGATCACATCGCCGGTCATCAGGCTGTCCGCGTCCAGGATCAGCATCTGCGGATAGGCGCTGCCAAAACGGCGCACCCAGTCGGCAATGTTGCCGGCCTTGCGGCCAACGTTGCTGGCCCGGCGGCGGTAGAACAACCGCTCAGCGCCGCCGGTCTCCTCGACCAAGCGGAGGAACACCTGCTCCTCCGCCCGGCCGATGTCGTCGCGGGTGGTGTCGCTGAGCACGAAGAAATCAAAACGGTCCAGCTGGCCCGTGGCCGCGACCGATTCGTAGATGGCCTGCAAACCGGCCATCATCCGGCGCGGGTCTTCGTTGTAGGTAGGCATCAACAAAGCGGTGCGCGTTTCCAGCACCGGCAGCGGCGTATCCGGGTAGATGCCCAGCTTGCGGCGGCCACGCAGCAGCGCTTGCAAGCCGGCCAGACTGCCGACAAAGGACAATGCGATCCATGCGAACAACGCCACGAACAGCACCAGCAGACAGCCTTCCAGCACGTTGATACCGCCATTGGCCAGCACGCGGGCCATCATGCCCGTGGCGGCAACAGTCATCAGTGCGGTGGTGCCGAACACGTAGAGTCGACGCAGGCCGATGTTGGGCGGTGCGGTCTCCTGCCGGCGAACCTTGAGCTTGCCCTCACGCAGCGACTGCTCCGGCATCTGCAACGGATGCTCGGCCGGCAGCACGGCCATGCCGGCATCCGGCCCCATTTCGATGGGGGCGTGGGTGCTGGCGGAAGGGATCGCGGTAGTCGCGCCGCTCATCGATGACTCCGGTGCTGCGGCACCGCGGGACCATTGCCTCGTGCGGAAAGGCGCGTTGCACCGTGCCATTCACTGCTTGCGTGTTGCACCGGAATTCCTTGAAGGGAGAACGTGACGTGCGGAAAAACTAGAAGATCAAACCTAAACCTGCGGCAAACGCGCTGATGCCACCTTGTTGATGTGCCTTGCCTCAAGCACCGCGGGAGCCCCCTCAACCGCACCACCCAGCACCTCATGGGCAACGCCACAACGGCCTGCCGCCCTTGCGAAGCGGCAGATTATCCACAATGGGGAAGCCTCCCCGCCAGCGGGACTCACATTACCGGTCCTTCCGCTGCGGTGCGAATGCAAGGGCCAGGTGTGGCCTGATCTCAGCATTTCAGCAGAATGTGCGGCTGCGCGGGGCATCTGAAGGGCGTTCAGCCATGCATAACGCTGGCTAAACCGCATTGCCTGACGCATGCGGCGAAACCGGGCTTCACCGGCAAAAAACCGTGACGCCGCGCCTCTCTGGCGCGGCACAGGTGACCAGCGATGTCGTGCTCTGGCGCCTCAGGGCGTGCGCTGGGACAACAGGCCCAGCCGACGGAACCACATTTCCAGCGGCACCGTCACCAGCGGCGGCACCGCCGCAACCAGTGCCACCAACATTGCCCACAGTGGCCAGCGCAGCTTGATCCAGGCGTACAGGCACACCACCACATAGAACAGAAACGCCATGCCATGCAGCGGCCCAAAGATGCGAACGCCCAGGTCCGTGATTTCCAGCCCGCGCTTAAGCAACATGCCAATCAACAGCCCAGCCCAGGTCACGCCTTCGATCATTGCAGCAGTGGCGAACAGCTTCCCGGTGGGGGACATGGGTTTGGCAGGCATCGCGATTCCGGTGGGTAGATGGGGACCGGCGATTCTAGGCGAAGGCTGCAGGTGCGGTAAGGGCGGAATTGACCGGAGCCAGAGCCCCTCCCCTCACGCCTGTCTCAAAGCCACCCACGCCGTTTGAACCACAGCAGCGGCACCACGATGCTCGCCACGATCACCACCAGCGCTATCCCATAGCCAAAATGCCAATGCAGTTCCGGCATCGTGGCGAAATTCATGCCCCAGATACCCACCAGCACAGTCGGCGGAATGCCCACGACCGAAGCCACCGCCATCACCTTCATCACTTCGTTCTGGTCCATGTTGATCAAGCCCAGCACGCTGTCGAGCAGAAACTCATTGCGCTCACCCAGTTGCTGTTCAAACTCGCTGAGCGAAGTGATGTCCTTGAGCACCAGCTTGATGCGCTTGTGTGCATCCGCACCGAACCACTCCGGCGCCGATTCGTCGAGGAAATTCATCATCCGCAGCAGGCCGTGCAAGGTGTTGTGCAGTGCACCGATATGACGCCCCATCATCCCTACTTCGTGCAGCATGCGCTCCAGCCGACGCGGTGCGCGCTTGCCCTTGGGTTTGTTGAAGGCCTGCCGCGAGACCTCGCTCATGTTGCTTTCCAGCGTCTCGAGCAGGTCGGCCAGGTAATCAACGATGCGCTCGATCATGCGCAGGAACAGATCCACGGGGCCAACGCAGGGGTACTTGTCCAGGTCGGCCTCGAGTGTGGCGAACGCATCCACGGGATGCTCGCGCTGCACCACCAACGCATGTGGCGCAACCACGAACCCGAGCGGTGCCACCACATGTGCTGTTTCGTACTGGAAACGCGGCAGGTTGAGCACCAAGGCCTCGCCTTCCCGACGCACCCGGCTGCTGAACTCGATCTCGCTGATGCCGGCCCGGTCTGGGATCGGAAACCTGACCTGCTGCGATGCCTGCGCCAATTCCTCCGGCGTTGGCAAGCATAAATCCACCCACAAGGCGGACCTACCGCCCGATCCTGCTTCGACAATGGTCCGGCAATGCAGCATGGGGCACACCTCAAGCAATAAACCAGCCGGCATCCTCCATCCATCCGGCGACCGCGTAAAGGCACAGCCTGCCTTGCCGGGGATGGGCCCGTTCCAGGCAGCCTGCGGCTATTGCACAGCGCCACCGGCTTCACGCAAGCTCTGCGCTCCTTCCGCCAACAGTCCAGCCATGCAAGACAACATCATCCAGATCATCCCCGCCGACGGCTGGGTTGCAGTATTTGAAGAGAACGGTGAAGAGAGCGCGCAGACGCTGGTGTGCTTCGCCGTCGTGGAAGAAGCCGGCAAACGCGCGGTGCGCCCGATGCTCGCCAACGGCAAAGTGATCAGCCTCGCCGACACCCTGCCCAACTTCGTACGCATTGAAGCGCTGGAAGCGTTCGAGGAAGAGGACGAGGAAGAAGAGGATGAAGGCGAGGACGAAGAAGAAGGCGACGAGGAGGAAGAGGAAGAGGAAGACGAGGAAGAAGAAGAGGCCTGAGCCCCTTCCGCAGTCCCCGGGCAGTCGGTGCAATGCCGGCTGCCTTGTATACCAGCGGCGTTCCGATCGCGCGGCAGCGCCGCTTCAGGGCATGCGCGCCATGCATCAAGCGGCTTTCCGATCAGGTCCCGCGCGCGCGTAGCCGCCACCGACCCGCCGATTGTCATCACCCCGTCATTCCCTGCCGCAACGCTGCGCGGTCGTACCTGTCGCCACGGCCCTGCGCATGAAATCCCGCCTTTCTCTGCTTCTCCTCGTCGGCGTTTTTGCCTCCTCCATCTCCCCGGCATCGGCCAACGAACGTCGCCCGCTACCGCTCATGCAGCACGGTGGCAGCTGGGAATCCGGCCACGTGCAGGGCATCGCAGTGGATCGACATGGCGGCTACATCTACTACTCCTTCACCAATCTGCTCGCCAAATACGATTTCAAAGGCACCTTGGTCGGCACGTTGACGGGGTGGACCGGCCACCTCGGCGACCTGGATTTCAATGCCGCTGACGGCAAGGTCTACGGCTCGCTGGAATACAAGAAGGATGAGGCGTTCTACATCGCGGTGATTGATGTCGAACGGATTGATCGCGTGGGCATCAGCGCAAAGGATGCGGACATTCTGCGCACGGTCTACCTGCCGGAGGTGGCGGCCGACTACACCGCCGATGTGAACGGTGATGGCGTCTTCGACGGCGACGATGGCAAGTACCACAACAACGTGACGGCCTCGCCGGACCATCGCTACGGCTGCTCGGGCATCGACGGCGTTTCGTTTGGCCCGCAGTTCGGCAGTACCGATGGTCCGCCGTTGCTCACCGTTGCCTACGGCATTTATGGCAACACCGCGCGCAGCGACAACGACCATCAGGTGCTACTGCAGTACGACACCACTGATTGGAATCGCCTCGCCCGGCCGTTGGTCGAAAGCGAACCGCATCGCAGCGGGCCCGATGCGGTGCATGGCAAATACTTCGTGCGCACCGGCAATACCAGCTATGGCGTGCAGAACTTGGCTTACGATGCGGCACAGCAACGCTGGTTCATGGGCGTGTACCAAGGCGAGAAAACCAGCTTCCCGAACTATCTGATGTTTGCGGTGGATGCGCATGCAGCGCCGATGCGCGGCGATCTGGTTGGCGTCCACGTGCAGGGTTCCGGTCAGTGGGAACAGGGCTCGCTGCTGCCGCTTGCCGATGCTGGGCTGAAGGATGCGAGCACCGGCATTCGCGGCTGGAACCAGAAGGCGGATGTGGGCCTGCAGCCAGTCGGCGATGGGTTGTTTTACCTCGTCGAAAATTTCAAGAAAGAGGGAAAGCAGAGCGCGACACTGCAGCTCATGCGCTGGACAGGTGATGCGCAGCAGCCGTTCGTTGCGGCAACGGCGCAGGATCAAGCATCGCGTTGAGCCACATCGCAACAACACGCATGCGTATGTCGATCGAAACGCGACGCGCAAAACAACACCAAAGCGAAAGCAGCTTCACAAGTCACTGGATGCAGAACCAAAACGTAAAGTTTCTGTAATTGTCCGGACGTATCGTTGCGCCGCTTGCACGGCGGAACCTCAGCTGTGTGCGGTACACCCACACTCCTCCGGAACAATTCCATGCTTGAACTGAAGAAATCGGCGCTGGTCAGCGCCATCGTTGCTGCGCTCTGCGTTTCACCCGACGTGTTCGCCCAGGCAACGGACACCGCCACCGTGCAGAACATCGGCAGCGGCAACCTGCGCGGCCGCGTGCTCAATACCGCCACCGGCGACTACGTTCGCAATGCAGAGGTCCGTGTCGAAGGCAGCCGCAACGTCACCTACACGCAGGAAGGCGGCCACTTCCAGCTCACCGGCATTCCTGCGGGCGAGGTGACGGTACTGGTGAAATACACCGGCCTGCAGGAATCGCGTTCCACCGTGAGCATCGAGTCCGGCAAGACCGGCACGTTGGATGTCACGCTGAAAGCGCCCTCTTTCGTGGCCGGAGGCGGTGAAGCCACCGACCTGGACATGATCAAGGTCACCGCATCACGTGACGGCCAGGCCAGCGCGATCATGGAGCGCCGCGCAGCGATGAACGCCAAGAACGTGGTGGCTGCCGACAACTACGGCGCGCTGACCATGGGCGACGTGGGCGAATTCATGAAATCCATGCCGGGCCTGTCGCTGGATTACACCGAAGTAGATGCCACCGCCGTGCGCATCGGCGGCCTGGACCCCAAGTATTCAACCTTCACCACCGATGGCGCGCGCATGGCCACGGCGACGTCGAACAACAACTCCGGTCGCCAGAACTCGTTCGAGCAGATGTCGATCACCGGCATTGAGTCAATCGAGCTGAACCACACGCTCACCGCTGCAATGGAAGCCGACGCGCCAGGCGGCAACATCAACCTACGCAGCAAGTACGCCTTCCAGCGTACCAAGCGTGACCTGGTGTTCCAGCTGGGCGCGGTGGGCACGTCGGACTCCACGTGGTCAGGCAAGTATTTCCCGGACGACAAAAAGCATTCGACGATCTATCCGTCAGGGCAGTTTGGCTTTGGTGACGTGTTCATGGATGGGCGGTTCGGCGTGGAATTCAACGCCAGCTACAACGCCAACTATGTGCAGCAGGATCGCATCCAGACCGACTACGCCTACAAGCCCGACGGCAGCGCGATGCCCTACCGGGTGATGTGGCGCCCGGGCCCGAAGATGACCAGCCGCACCGCCGCCAACCTGAGTCTGGATTATCAGATCACCGACAATCTGGTCGCGTCGCTGCGCAGTACCTACTCCATGTACGACGTGGAGTACTTCAACCAATACACCTACCTGATCTTCGGCACCACATCGAAATCCGAGGCGGCACCGGGCTCCACGCCCAACCACATCGTGGTCAACCCCAACGGCACCAATACGCGACTGCACACGCAGTACTCGCACCGCTATGCGGGCACGCCGGCGTACCTCATCGCGCCCAAGCTCGAATACAAGGGCGAGAGTTGGGAGGCCGTGCTGCGCGGCAGCTACTCCGGTGCCGAGTTCAACTTCCGCGACACCAGCAAGGGCTTTTTTCAGCGCACCGACAGCTGGCTGACCGACATCGGCTTCACGCTGGATAGGCCCTCGGAAAGCTCTCACGAATGGAACCTGGCACAGACCAGTGGCCGCCCGTGGAGCGATCCGACCAACTTCAATCGTGACGCAGCCATCGGCTACAACGTGCGCACGTCCGAGTCGGATGCGATCAACGACCAATCCGGCGTCAACCTGGATTTGAAAAAACACCTGACGTGGCTGGACAACCCGCTCACCCTGATGGGCGGCCTGGGCATGCGCCGCAACGATTGGCGCACCAACGAAGGCTCCTGGCAGCAGTACAAGTACGTCGGCCCCAATGGCAGCCAGACCGATCCGTCGTCCACCATTCCGTGGACCGAGAACTACGACTTTGAAATCATCGGCACTGGCGCGGGCAACATGAACGAGCAAGGCTGGCGCGCGGACAGCAACTACGCCACGTACGACCTCTTCAAGGACCACCCGGAGTACTTCCAGCCCGATGTGGTGGGCAACCTCAAGCGCCGGTTGGACAACAACAAGCGCATCCAGGAAGACGTGGATGCGGCGTATATCGAAGCAGAAACGCGTATCGGCGATGCCCGCTTCGACCTCGGCCTGCGTTACGAAAAAACAAAGACCGCCGCGCGTATGGCCGACGTGCGCCCGCTCAGTGAAGTCACCGCTGCCGGATTGGACCCGAACACCGTCGAAGGCCTGATGTTCCAGTACAACAACGGACGCTATGTCACCCGGCGTGGCGACTACGACGATTTCTTCCTCAGCGGCGGCATGAAATATGACTTCACCGACAAGCTGGTCGGCCAGTTGTCTTTCAGTGAATCCATCCTGCGCCCGGACTACGGCAACCTCGGCGGCGTGGTGTCGGTGAACGAAGACACCATGATCGTCACCGTGCCCAATGCCCAGCTCAAGCCCGAGCATTCCACCAAGTACTACGCCAGCCTGCAGTACTACCTGGAGCCGTCGGGCATGCTGGGCCTGTCGTACTACAAACTCGACATGCAGGACATGCAGGTCACTGGCGTCAGCGTCGACCCGGAAAGCGTGGGCTTCAATCCCGGTGACTACGAGGGCTACACCTTCCGCAGTGCGCAGAACCTGCCCGGTACCAGCACCAACGAAGGCATGGTGCTGGAGTACAACCAGCAGCTCACCTTCCTGCCCGGTGCATTCAAGGGCCTGAGCCTGTACGGCTCATTGACCCACGTGAACCCGGACGGCCCGCGTCAGAACATTCCCAAGGAAGCGGCCAACTGGGGCATCCGTTACAACTACGGGCGCTTTGATTTCCAGGTCAACGGCAACTACCAGTCCAGCCACCGCATCAGTGCACTGAGCAACACGCCGACAACCGCCAACAACGGCATTCTCTACCGCGACTCGCGCGAGCTTTGGAACATCAGTGCCAGCTACAAGCTCACCGACAACATCGACGTGATGCTGTCCGGCCGCAACATCTTCAACGCACCGGAAGTCATCTATTCCAACATCCCCAGCCGCGTGCAGATGTACACCGTGTACGGCTCGATGTGGAATTTCGGCATCCGCGGTCGCTTCTGATCCCCGAAACCTTCCGCAATCCGACGCCCCTCTCCCGCAAGCGGGAGAGGGGTTGGGGTGAGGGCAGCGCTTCGCCACACACATCCCACGCTCGTTAACGTGTGCCAGGAAACCTCCATGACCACCAACATCGACCGCCGTCGCCTGATCATCGGCGCAAGCCTCGGCCTGGGCGCCCTGCTGCTGCCCGTCGGCAAACTGCTTGCCGCCGAGGTACTCAATGCCAAAGGCTTCACCCACAACGTGGCCAGCGGCGAACCCGGCGCTGATTCCATGCTGTTGTGGACGCGCTACGTTCCCCCCGGCATTGCCGACGAAGTGCATTTGCAGGCAGAAATGGCGCTGGATTCCGGGTTCACCCGTATCGTCGGCGGCGCCACGGTCCGCACCGGCACCTACCGCGACTGGACCGCCAAGCTCACCATCACCGGCCTGCAACCGGGCACTCGCTATTGGTACCGCTTCATCGCCCCTGATGGCAGCCTCTCGCCGGTGGGACGCACGCGCACGTTGCCGGTGGGCGATGTGGCCAGCTTCAAACTCGGCCTGTTCTCCTGCGCCAACCTGCCCATCGGTTGGTTCAATGCCTACGCACACGCCGCCGAGCGTGAGGACATGGATCTATGGCTGCACGTCGGCGACTACATCTACGAGTACGGCATCGCTTCGTACAAACCACAGGACCGGATCGCCGAACGCAACGTCTTGCCCGCACACGATCATGAGATGGTGTCGCTGCTCGACTACCGCATGCGTCTGGCCTGTTACCGCGCAGACAACGACCTGCAGAAACTGCACCAGATGGCACCGATGGTGGCGCTATGGGATGACCACGAGATCACCAATGACAGCTGGGAAGGCGGCGCACAAAACCATCAACCCGACAAGGAAGGTGACTGGAGCATCCGCAAGGCTGCAGCGGTACAGGCTTACCGCGAATGGATGCCGGTGTCTGACGAACCGTGGAAGGCCTATCCACTCGGCAGCCTGGCCACGCTGTATCGCACCGAGTCGCGGTTGATCGGCAGAACCCAAACGGCCGATATCAAGCGTGCATTCGCCGCAGGCACCGATGCGGCGTTGGAGGCCTTCCGTGATGGGCCGTGGCGGGACAGCTCGGCGACGATGCTGGGGCTGGAGCAGGAGAATTGGCTGTATCACGCGCTGAAAACCAACGCGCGCAGCAGCCACTGGCAACTGGTAGGCATGGGCACCATCCTGGGCCGTACCGTGATGCCGAAGGAAACCGTGGGCTGGCTGCGCCCGGAAGCAAGTGAACGCTCCCGCCAGGCCTTCAAGGACAACGTGCGTGCCGCACGCCTGGGCCTACCGATGTGGATGGACCGCTGGGATGGCTATCCCGCTGCGCGCTCGCGGCTATTGCATGCCGCGCAGCAGGCAGACGCCAACCTGGTGATGTTGTCCGGGGACAGCCACAACGCCTGGGCGTACTCGCTATCGGAAGATAGCCAACCGGCCGGTGTGGAATTCGCGGTCCACGCCGTCACGTCCGGCGGCATCGAAGGCAGCATGGCCACGGACCCACGCAATGTCGCCGCTGCCTTCATGGCAACCAACCAGGAAATCAGCTGGTGCGATACCGCCCAACGTGGCTACGCGATGATCGAGATCACCCCGCACCGTGTTACCGGCGAATGGGTATTCATGCAGGACATCAAAACCCGTGGGCTTGCCATTGCAGGGACGCATCGCATGCAGGTTGAGCGTGAACGGAAAGCGTTTGTAGTTTGACGCCCCTGCTTCGCTGCAACATGCCACCACAGCGGCTCCTGAACCCCTCTCCCGCCTGCGGGAAAGGGGCAACTGCATCAACCACATCAATGATGCCTGGCGTGTGCTCGCCCAGATCCCGACTTCTTGCCACCGCCATCGCGTTTGTTGACCGTTGCCCAAGCGATGCGCGCCGCATCATTCTTGGAACGCCCTTGGTCACGCTCGCTATGGGCGATGTGTTCGGCCTGCCGTTTCTGTTTGTCCGTATAAGCACTCTTGTCACCGCGTGTCATCTCGACTCTCCCGGGGGAACACGCAAAACACTAAGCGTTCTCGCGTAACAGACGTGTGGAAATTTAGCTCCTCTGCTTCATTCACGTGCTGCGCTTCGTGCATTCCTGACACAGCTTCATGCTGCGTTACGCAACTTGAATGGGACGGCTATCCATTTCCAATTTCTAACGTCGTGCCTGCGTCGCCTTAACACCCGGTTTCCTACGGTGGCGACGGGTTGGCAAACAACCCAAGCATCCGCCGATGGAGGATCAACCATGAAGCACCTACACATTCGGAATCTGTTCTTCGTTGCTGCATTGCTGCCGGCCTGCGCGCCAGTGGCGTTGGCGAGCACAGGCGATTCACGTGCGCAGGAAAGCGGCTACGAAAAATCGGCTCACAATCAATCCGAGCAACCGGGTAGCGACACTTGGATCACCACCAAGGTAAAAGCGGATCTACTCGCCACGAAAGACGTCCCTGGGATGGAGTTGAAAGTAGAAACTGTCAATGGCGTTGTGTCATTGAGCGGCCATGTTGGCACCCAGGCCGAAGCAGACCGTGCAGTGGCAGTAGCGCGCGGCATTGAAGGCGTGAAGCGCGTGGACAGCTCCGGCATTACGGTGGGCCATAGCAGCAACGGCCACTGATCGGCGTTGTTCGCCGCCCATACCCCTGGCACTCGTGTGTCAGGGGTATGCGTACCCAGCCCCAAAAAAGGCATACCCCAATGGATACGCTCCACTTATTTCTCGAAGGTCCGGGCCGCGAAACCATTGCGGTCACCACGTTGGACGCGCAGATGGACAGCCACTCGCAGGCTGCAGCCGAGGCAACACGCCGCACCTTGGTCGATGGCGATGGCAACATCGCTGAGCAAACCGATAAAAGCGGTTACCGGTATCAGTTCCGCGAACGCTTTGGCGTCTGGTCGTTGATCGTGTCGGATTAGCAACGTTGCAGGGAACAGATGACGCGGATGCTGAATCCGCCACCCTGCCAACCGCTCGGACTCAAGCAAGGCCCCATTCGGGGCCTTGCTGCTGAACAAACACCTAGTGCTTGGGGTTCATCCGGTCCTTCTGCGACGCCTTCCCATCCTGTACGTCTTTCTGATGACTGGGTTCGGTGCGCGATGCCTGGCGCGAGGGATTGGCCTTCTGCATATCGTCAACGCCCGGGCGCCCCGGACGGTTCTGGTCCATATTCTGATGCGGGTTCTGATGCCCCTGCTTACTGCCCATGTACAGCCTCCACTTCACGGCTGATTCGCCGCAGGAACAGCGTGCGCGCAGTGCAGTTATCGCCTTGTGGCTTTTTCGTGGTGCTGCTCAACACAAACATGACCCAGCACATGCACCTTATGCCGCGATCCACGCCCCCATGAACAAGCCCATGCCGAACACCGCATGCGTTGCAACGCTTTGCCACCGCGCCCGCCACGGCTGAGGTGTGTGTGCAGCGGCAAACCCTGCACCCATGGCCGGCTGCATCACACACCACGGCACGATGACGCTCGCCACGCCGAACACCAATGCCGGAGCCAGTGTGGGTTGCCGCAGCCAGTGCACGCCTGCAACGCCACACAACATGAAAGCGAAGACAACGCCGAGCGCGTAATGCGCCACCCAGCCGAACAGCCGTTCGTGCGCTATCGCCGTGCTTCCCTG
Source organism: Stenotrophomonas sp. Iso1 (assembly GCF_027497995.1). Lineage (GTDB taxonomy): Bacteria > Pseudomonadota > Gammaproteobacteria > Xanthomonadales > Xanthomonadaceae > Stenotrophomonas. The sequence goes on from NZ_JAODBT010000003.1 coordinate 427,534, forward strand.
AATTGGCCGGTGCCACCAGCGCCCTTGCAACGCGTGTGCGAGCCAACGGCCCACCAGGGCGTAGCCCAACGTCGGCACGCCCAAACGGCGCAGCACCATCGACCAGATATCCATCACCCCTGTGGCGACGACGCCGACAAACACCACGTGCAAGACCCACTCCCACATCGCCATTGGCCTTTCCACCTCGCTGGAATCCTGTTCTCATCCAGTCTGCAAGTTGAAGTCCACTTGAGGTCAAGCATGCAGGAACTCGATATCGGCCAGGTCAGCCGCCAATCCGGCCTGCCCGCCTCCACCCTGCGCTACTACGAAGAACGCGGGCTTATCTGCCCGGTGGGTCGCAATGGCCTGCGCCGCGTCTACGATGCCGACGTCATGCAACGGCTGGCATTGATCGCACTCGGGCGCGCGACGGGTTTTTCGCTCGATGAAATCGCCGGCATGTTCGATGAACAGGGCCGCTTTGCGGTGGACCGCCCGCAATTACTGCGCAAGGCCAACGATCTGGATCGGCATATCCAGCGCCTGCAGGCGCTGCGCGATGGCTTGCGTCACGCCGCCCGTTGCAAGCAGACCGATCACCTGCAATGTCCTGTTTTCCGGCGCTTGTTGAACAACGCATTGCTCAAACACGGCAAGCACCGGCCGCAGAAAATGCCAGCGCCTCGGTAACCGGGCAATTCGCCAGGGTCATCTGCGGCGCCATCACGTGGCGCCACTAAACAAGCATGACCAAAGGCCTTTCAGATCACGGATCGAGCGTGACCCGCAGCTGTTTGATCGTTCCGTTGAAGGTGAACGGCAACGCATAGTCCGCACTTACCGGCGACGTGTAGGCACGTCCGATACCCAGCGACCCCAGCACCGGCGAGCCCAGCCGTTCAACACGGCGTTGGGCCACCGTTTTTCCGTTGACGTACAGCGTGACCGTGCCCGCGTTGCCTTGTGCATCGCGAGCGAACGACATACGCAACGTAGCCGGCCCCGTTGACACGGCATCGGACGACACCACCTGCGCCCTGTCGCGCCCGTTGACGTTGTTGGCAAACACCACATGCCCCTCGCGCAGATACCAGGCAAAACCACCGAGGCGACTGCCATAGGCCATCAACATGCCCTGCCCGCCACCCTCCGGAATCTCGACCTCCGTCTGCACACTGAAGCTGGTACGTGCCAAGCGTGGCAATGACTTGCTGGGCAGGCGCTGCAGCGGTGGCACAAATTCGAACAACTGACGCGAGCCAGCCACAGTGGGCGCGCCGTAATCGCGCCCTTCCACATAGTTGGACAACGGATAAACGTGGTTGTCGCGCGCCTGCTCATCGAAACGGCGCTTCATTGCCGCCAGCCTTTCCGGGTATTCCGAGGCCAGATCCTTGGCCTGGCTGAAGTCCTGGTTGAGGTTGTACAACTCCCAGCGGTCCGCCTCGAATCCTTCCCGATAGGGCTTCACCCAAGGCGTCATATGACGAGCGCTGGCAATCCAGCCATCCTCGTAAAGTGCGCGGTTCCCGAGCATCTCGAAGTACTGCACGCGGGCCGGGGCAACGAATGCAGCATCGTTGAAGCTGGCCGAAAAGCTCACGCCGTCGAGCGGCCGCTGCACCACGCCATCGAGCACTTTCGGCATGGGCGCACCTGCAACCTCCAGGATGGTCGCCGCCACGTCATTGGCATGCGCAAACTGCTGCACCGTCGCACCGGGCTGTCCGATCTTCCCCGGCCAGGACACCGCCATCGCCACACGCAGGCCACCAAAATGCGAAGCAACCTGCTTCATCCACTGGAACGGGGTACTACCTACCCACGCCCAGGCGGAGGAATAGTCATTGAAATGCTTCGGCCCACCGAGTTCATCCAGATGCGCCAGCTGCGGCGCGTGGCCTGCGGCAGCATCCATATAACCGTGAATACCTTCCATGCCGCTGGCACCGTTGTCGCCGGCCACATAGAACACCAGCGTATTGCTGGCCGGGTCGTCGGCCTTGACCTGTTCCAGCAAGCGACCAACCTCATGGTCGGTATGGGCCAGATACGCAGAGAACACTTCCATCTGCCGGGCGAATACCTGCCGCTGCTCCGTACTAAGCGATTGCCATGCCGGAATCTCTGCCGGACGGTCGGTCAGCACCGCATCTGCCGGTACGATGCCCAGCGTTTTTTGCCGGGCAAAGATCTGCTCACGCAGGACATCCCAGCCCTGGTCGAACTTGCCGCGGTACTTCTGAATCCATTCCTGCGGCACATGATGGGGCGCATGCACCGCACCCGTGGCCAGATACAGGAAGTACGGCTTCTGCGGTGCCACTGAACGCTGCGTGCGCACCCAGCCAATCGCCTCATCCACGAAATCCGAGGTGAGGTGGTAAGCCTGCCCCGGGCGCTGCACCGGCTCGACGGGCGTGGTGTTGCGATAGAGGCTGGCCGGCTCCCAGTGGTTGTCACCACCGTGGTTCATGATGCCGTAGAAATAGTCGAAACCCAGTCCGGTCGGCCAACGGTCAAACGGGCCAGCCGGCGACACTTCCCACTCAGGCGTGTTGTGCCACTTGCCGATGGCAGCAGTGCTGTAGCCGCTGCGTGCCAGCACGCGCGCGATTGGCGCCGCATCCGGCTTCCACACTGCGTCATAGCCGGGCGTACCCGTGGCCCAGTCCGCCACGCGCCCAAAACCGACGGCATGATGGTTGCGGCCGGACAGCAGCGATGCCCGCGTCGGCGAGCACATGCCGGTGGTATTGAAGTTGGTGAAGCGCAACCCGCCCTGCGCCACATTGTCGAAGGCTGGCATCTGCGCCACGCCGCCATAACCGGCCGGGTCACTGAAGCCGACGTCGTCAAGCAGCACCACAATGATGTTGGGTGCGCCCTCGGCAGCCTGTGCCACTTGCCACTCGCCTGCAGCCACCGGCGCCATGACCGACATTGCCAGCACGCCTAGCAGACGCGCACGGTAGCGCAACGTTATTGCCCGCATTCCCCCCATCACACCACCAACCGATTCATCTGACTGACACGCACCATGCGCAGGCCCACCCGCAGGATCAAGTAAACCGGCATCGCTTCTGTCAGTAGCGTTGGCAGGTTCTGAGCGATTGCTCCTGCCAAAGCGGGCCTGACGACCGCCGCTTGATGGGATTTCAGCTCGGATCAGGCGCCGGATTGATTGTTGGCCGCCGCACTTCGCCGCAGCGTGAGGTTGTAGAGGGTCCCATAAACCCCGGTGACCGACAGCGGCACGATGATGGTCCGGGCGATTTCCGGCGTGCCCGCCAGCCAGTGGATGCTGGTCAGCAGTGTGAGCGATGCAGCCAACGCCGCCAGCGGTGGCAACCACCAACCGACACTTCCCGGCAACCGTGCAGATAACGCCTCGATCATTCGCTTGAGGAACAGCGTGATCAACGCCGACAAGGTGCCCTGCACCAGTCCGGCAATCAACGGTTGCGGCATGGGATGAGCCACATTGGCAAAGGTTGCCCAACCGCCCATGGCGATGAAGGCAACGGCCATGTGTAGTGCGGTGCTTTTGATGGCTTGCTGTGTTTGCTTCATTGATTGCCTGCCTGATCGGTGAAAGAGCGGGCTACCAAATCCGCGACCCATGCCCAGGATAGGCTCATTCCAACAGCCCCAGAAAGGCACGCATGCGCTCCAGCTCCGCCTCGCAAGCCCTTCGGAACGCAGCATCACGCGGCGCTCGGCCATCCACAAAGCCGAACTGCGACTGCAGCTCACCGCCGGCGACACTCAGGTTGGCCCAGCCAATCACCCGGTCGTGCCACAGCAGCGGCAATGCGTAATAGCCCAGTTTGCGCTTGGGTGCGGGCGTGTAAGCCTCAAAGCGATATGCCCAGCCCCAGAACAGCTCGAAGCGGCGCCGGTCCCACACCACCGGATCAAAGGGCGTCAGCAGCCGTACCGCATCGTCGGGTTTCCAGCGCACCGCGCGCGGATTTTCATCGGCGGGCCAATACCATTCCACCCCATCAATGCGAGCAGTGCCCAGGCGCTCACGCGCACGTTTGAGTGCTGCCGCTCGCAAACCCTGCCACTGCGGTACACCGCTGCGCAGATACCCCAACAACTGGCCCAAGCTGGCTGCTGGCAGCGGTGCGTACTTGCGTATGACGATATCGAGCAACGCATCCAGACGTTCGTGAGCGACCACCTCGTCCACTGGTGTCGTATCCGCCTCGCGCAACGCATAGACGCGCGTTCCTCCATCGCGACGGGCAACGCGCAACATGCCCCGGTAATGCATGCCATCGAGCAACTGCGTACTGGCATTGGACGAGCCACCAAACCAATTGGTGGTCTTGCCATGGGCGAAGTGCGCATCCACTTCACGGGGATGTACCGGGCCGCGTTCGGCAACGAACTCGCGTACCGCATGCGCCTGTTTCCAGCGCGTCGGGGTCCATACCACGCGCGCCTCGCGCGGGTGCATCAGCGCATGGTGTTCGCGCGGCAGAAAGCCGTAGTTGACGAAGAAGTCTTCCTCCAATGCCAATCGCGGATAGCGTTGTTCCAACTCGCCTGCACGGTAGCCAGTAACCCGGTGACGCAAGGTCAGATCCTGCGCCCGCGCAGGCGCCCGGATGGGGTCCGCCTGGACAAAGCCCAACTTGCCGATCGCCCGCATCAGGGTGGTCGGCTTGAACAGCGAGCGGGCGACGGCGTAGCGGCGCAGGTGGTCGAGGGTGAGGTTCATAAGCCAATGATGCACACAAGCCGGGGCGTCATCCCATCGCCCCGGCGCCAGCCCCGGTCAATGCTGCCGGGTGACGGAGCGACAGTAGTGCTCGGCGAGGGCAAAAGTGAGCGGTCGTTGGTCCGTGAGATGCCATTCGGCCGCCAGTGCCTTGGCATCGCCATGAATCACCTGTCCCTGCACGCCGCGCGATTCAAGCAGACCGGGTAGCTTCTTACCGAACTCGCTGGTGCGGGTGTCATCAGTGGCGACGATACATACCGGCATGCCCGGCGCGATCGGCGCCTCGGCCAACATTTCCTGCAGATCCTCAATGCTGTCGTCATCGTTATCCAGCTCGTCGACGCCAGCGCCCTCCTCCGCAAGCCGATACTGCAGACGGTCTGCTTCCAGCAGCATCACCATCAACTCCGGCGCCTTGGCAGAATCCACCGCGCACTTGGCCGCAACCGGCTCAGCTCGGACCGCGCTCACGCTGCCATCCTCAGCAACGCGACGGATTGCTATCCCGCAGCTGCCACCGCCGAAATCACGGATCATGTCGCCCTCGTAATCCACTCCCGGCTCAGGGATGAAAGCGATATGTATTCCGCGACCTCGGTTGCAACTCCACCCCGAGCCACTGGCGATGTTCGCCTGCAACGACACAGGCTGCCCCGGCACCAGCGGGTACTCGGCGTAGTACGGGCTGGCCCACAGCTTGTCGCGTGAATCCAGATTCCGCGTGCTTTCGGTCTCGGGAATACCGATGGATTCATTCGGGCGCTTCTTTCCAACCAGCGCCTTGAAGTTGTGTGATAGCGCGCCGGAGGCCTCGATCTCCTCGTCGTACTCATCCTCACAGCGCGCATTGGTGTACATGGTCAAACCGACACCGTTCTGGCCGAACAAGCGGATGCGCGCGGGGCGCTCGATGGTGGCGGTGGGTTCTTGCGGGCTGTCGTCTGCTACTGCCCAGGCACCTGCACAAGCAAAGCCCGTCAAAGCTGCAACCAAAAAACGGATTTTCATCTGTTCGACTTCCGTTTCGAAAATGGATATTTAGGGGATCAAGGCCTCAAATCCTCGCCCCAGAAACGCAATCGCTGCGCTCGGAGATGCTCCTGGGACAGAAGCTTATAGCTAGTTCTAATCAAGGTATACGCCGCCAAGGACCGCAAAACTCTCTGCTCGGGCTTCCCGCATCCGCCCCAGATCAAAATTGCCCCAAGTGGACCTTCCCTGGCAAATTGCCATTGAAATTCGACTTAATCTGAGATTTCGCGTTAACTTTGCCCTCGCTTGAACACGGGGGGCATTGCTTGACAATCAGGGAAACCCTAGAAGAGATCCTGCGGCTGCAGCTCGCCTACAGCCCCGAAACTACGGATGCCATGACTCGAAGAGGGCGATTAGTGAGAGAGAGCGCAGCAGAATTTGTGCGCTCCGAGTCGACCGCATTGACGTCAGCATTGAGCATCAAAAGCACTGACCTCCTTGTCGAAGGTAAAGACGGCATAGGAAGAAAGTCGAAGGTTCCCTGGGTCCGCTTTGCTTCTGCTAAACGCTCTCCTAGTGCCACCCTAGGCTGGTATGTCGTGCTGTTGTTCCGCGAGGACGGCAGCGGGATCTATATGACACTCGCACACGCGTCAACCGAGAACAACGAAGGAAATCTTCAGAATCGCTCGTTGCAGGATGTGCGACGCATGATGGTATGGGCTCGTGCGATCTTGGCAGCCCATATGCATAGCGACCCTCGGCTTCAGCACCCTATTTCGCTTGGAAACGGGAAACTAGCTAAAGCCTATGAACTTACATCGGCCACGGCATACTTCTATCCCCGCAATGCCATTCCGCCGGAAGAGCACATTCGCTCTGACTTACGGGAGATGGCAAGGATGCTTAGTTCCATTTACGAAAATGAAGATCTTCAAAGGCGCACCGGAGAAACCTCTTTAGATGTAATCGCCGCGTTGAGCAAGGTAGAAGATTCCACCGAGAGCCGGGAGCGTAGTGCTACTCAAGGCTTTGGACTCACGCAACCGGAACGCCGCGCGGTGGAACAACAAGCCATGCGACTTGCCGCTATGTATTTGGGCCAACTCGGCTACAAAGTGGAAGACACGAGTGCCAAGCATCCCTATGACTTCAAGGCCACCCGCCTAGAAGAAGTCCTCTACATTGAGGTCAAAGGAACCACAGGAGCAATTGGCGACGTTGTGCTGACCAAGAACGAGGTGAACCATCATCTGCACCAACATCCGAACAATGGATTGATTGTCGTGCATAGCATCCAACTATCCAGAAGCGAAGCTGGGCCACGAGCGACAGACGGCAAGCTCGAAGCAAGAATTCCCTGGAAAATAGAGAAAGAGCACTTGGAGGCCATCAGCTATCGATACCGTACCGACAGTATTTTCTAGTTCGACGAAAGCAAATCCGAATAGGCGCCTTTGAGATCGATACGCATTTCAAGGGATTACTTACTGGCTGGCTGGCTGGCTGGCTGGCTGGCTGGCGATAGTCCCATCATGCAGAACCGGGGGAGGCCGACTAATAAAGAGGCAAGGGCATTCCGTCGCATCCAATCTTCTTTAACAAACACTCCCCTTTCAGCATAGCCAGCGCAGGGCACGCGCTACCCTATTCGCCTTCCAGCACCACCCCGCACGCCGCAATCACCCCCATGACCACCAACAACCACCGCGTCCAAGGCCTCAACAACGACGAGGTATCACCCGACTGGCCGGCGATCAGCGACCACGAGGTCGCTTGGCTGCGCGAGCGCTTCCCGCAACTTGAAGGTGCTGGCCCGGTGCTGTGGCATAGCCCTCGTCCCATGTCAGCGGCTGGGATTGTCGAGAGCGCGGCGTGGCGAGCTTTCATCAAGCGTCATCACCACAGCGTTCGCGATGCAGCGAGCTTGACCGAGGAACATCGCTTCATCGCGCACCTTGCCGATGCGGGCGTGCCGGTGGTTCATGTACTGAAGGACCGTGACGGCGCGACAGCGGTTGAACACGACGGTTGGACCTACGAAGTGCATGCCGTCGCTGAAGGCGTGGATCTGTATCGCGACGCGCCTTCCTGGACGCCGCTGACCAAGCTGGATCAGGCGCGGGAGGCCGGCAGAATGCTCGCCGCGCTGCATCAGGCGTCGGCAAGCTACGTCGCCCCGCAACGCAGCACCCACGTGCTGGTGACGCGCGATGATCTGCTCCGCACGGCCAACCCCGTCGCGATGCTGGAACGCGATTTCGTCGAACGCCCGGCGCTGGCCGACTACCTGTCGCACAAAGCCTGGCAGCACGACCTCGAACACACCGTGCTGCCCTGGCACGCGGGGTTGGCCGAGCGACTGCAGGATGAGCCACAGTTGTGGGCGCACAACGATTGGCATGTCTCCAACCTGCTCTGGCGTCGCGAGGGCGATGCCACGGTCGTGGCAAGCGTGCTCGACTTTGGCTTGGCGTCACCCACCAGCGCGCTGTTTGATCTGGCCACGGCTATCGAACGCAACGCCGTGGCGTGGCTGGAACTGGAGCGCGGCGCGCAGGCCGTGCATGTGGATACCGCACTCGCTCTGCTCGACGGCTACCGACAGGTGCGGCCCTTGTCAGCCACGCAGGTGCATCTGCTGGCCGACCTGCTGCCGGTGGTGCATTTCGATTTCGCGCTGTCGGAAGTCGAGTACTTCCAGGGCGCTACCGGTTCAACCGCCGACGCTGACGTGGCGTATCACATCTTCCTGCTCGGCCACGCGCAATGGTTCCGAAACCGCGACGGCCAGGCACTGCTTGCCGCGCTGCACGCGGCCGCCTGAATACCGGCGAGGGGCAAACCCGTACCGTTTGTGGTCCAATACGCCCCTGAAGCGGGGGTGCCTGGTTGTTGCAGGCTGAGAGAGTCCCTTGGAACCTGATCCGGTTTGCACCGGCGTAGGGAGCTTTGAGCAGCAGGCACACCACCTTCAGGGTTGGTTGCGCGTGCGCGCCTTCGCTTCGTCTCCCCCTCCGGCTGATGACGAACCGAATGAACCGCTGCTACCGAATCTCGTTGTTGACTGCTGCGCTGAGCGCGGCGCTGCCGCTGCACGCCAGCACTCCTGAAACCGACGCTTCCGACCGCTCCACCACCGAGCTGGCCGCCGTGCGCGTGCAGGCCAAACAGCCTGGCACGAAGGACTCCCAATCCAACAGCTTCGGCGCCGGTGACTGGAAAAACACCCCGGCCTCGATCACCGTGCTCGACCGCAGCCTGCTCGACAGCCGCCACGTCCGCACGCTGTCCGAGCTGGCGCAGAACGATGCCTCACTGGGCGACAGCTACGCGCCGGTCGGCTATTACCAGAACATCGCCATCCGCGGCTTCGCGCTGGATACCGCCACCGGCTACCGCTTCAACGGCCTGACCATTGCCGGTGAGCAGCGCCTGGCGCTGGAGAACGTACAGCAGGTGGAAATCCTCAAGGGCGAAGCCGGCCTCGCGGCGGGCGTCATCGCGCCGGGCGGCGTCATCAACTACGTGGGCAAGCGCCCGGCCGAAGTCCGCACCGTCACTTTCGCCACCGATTCGGAAGGCACGCGCTACGCCACTGTGGACGTGGGCCACTGGGTGACGCCGCGCATCGGCGTGCGCTTCAACGCCGCGTGGGACGACAGCGCTTCGTATATCGATCACGCCGATGGCCGCCGCAACTTCTATTCGCTGGCCACCGATTGGTTGATCGGCGAACGCGGCAAGCTGGAAGTGGATGCCAACTACCAGACCAGCGCGCAGCGCTCGGCATCGGGCTACCAGCTGCTCGGTGCCACCGTCCTGCCGCGCAACGTGGACCGCAAGCACATGCTCGGCTACCAGGCCTGGCAGCAGCCGGTGGGCATCGACAGCACCAACATCAGCGCGCTGCACACCTTCGATTTCAGCCCGACGTGGCAGTCGCGCGTGTCGGCCAGCTACAGCCGCTCGGTCATCGACGACAACGTCGCCTTCGCCTATGGCTGCTACTACGCCGCCGAATGCGCCGATGGCAGCGTGCCGGGCAATTACTTCGCGCCCAACGGCGACTACGACATCTACGACTACCGCAGCCCGGACGACACGCGTCGCAACCAACAGCTGCGCGCCGAACTGCGCGGCCGTTTCAACACCGGCAATGTCGAACATCAGCTCACGTTTGGCGCGGACTACTTCGACCGCACCGTGGACAAGCGCCGCAACGTCAACGAATACGTCGGCACCGCCAACATCCACGACAAGGACGTGCCGCAATTCGTGCCGTCGCCGCTGCAACCCGGCCCCTCGGTGCGCCGCTTGGACAGCGAGCAGAAGTCGCTGTTCGTGCTGGACCGCATCCGTTTTGCCGATGATTGGCAGTGGCTGGCCGGTGGCCGCTTCGTGCGTCTGGACGAACGCACCTTTGACAAGCGCGGCAATCCCGAGCGCGCGAGCCGGCTGTCACGCTTCCTGCCGCAGACCGCGTTGATCTGGAGCGCGACCGACGAACTCAATCTCTACGCCAGCTACGCGCAGGGCATCTCGCTCGGCCAGGAAGCGCCGTTCTGGACCACCAATGAAGGTACCTTCCTGCCGGCCGTGCGCTCACGTCAGCTGGAAATGGGTGCCAAGTACACACCGTCGGACGCACTGACGCTGGGCGCTGCGCTGTTCCGCATCAGCCAGCCGTTCCAGTACGCCAAGCCCAACGACAGTGATTACGGCTACACCTTCGTGCAGGAAGGCCAACAGAACCACATCGGCCTGGAACTGAGCGCGCAGGGCCGCATCACCGAGCGCCTGCAGCTGACCGCCAGTGCCAGCGCGTTGCGCGCGCGTGCACGCAACACTGGCACGCCGGCCTACGAAGGTCACCCGCTGATCAACGTACCGACCACACGCGCAACGCTGCACGCGGATTATCAGCTGCCATTCGCACCCGGCCTTGGCATCACCGGCGGCTGGCGTTATGCGTCGTCGAACGTCGCCACCGCCGATGGACGCGTGCGCGCGCCGAGCTACAACGTTGCCGATGTAGGCCTGCGCTTCCAGCACCAGCTGCGCGAGCACGCGGTGAACTGGAACCTGTCGGTCGACAACGTCTTCAACCGCTTCTACTGGCGCGATACCGGCAGCAGCTCCGGTGACTATTACCTGTTCCCCGGCGCCCCGCGTCAGGCGCGCCTGTCGGTGACCGTCGCGCTATGAACCCCGCGATTCTCGAATGGTCCGCCGTTGGCTTCAGCATCCTCGGCGTCTGGCTGATGGCGCAGCGGCGGATGCTGGCCTGGCCGGTCGGGCTGATTTCGGTGGGGCTGTATGCGCTGGTGTTCGCCGAAGCCAAGCTGTATTCGGACACACTGCTGCAGGGCGCATTCGGTTTGTTCCTGCTGTACGGCTGGCTCAACTGGCGCAAGCAAGCGCAGGCCGAAGGACAGATCATCATCGCGCCACTGGCATCACGCCAGTGGACGCGAGACCTGAGCATCGGCATCGCCTTCGGCATCGCACTGGGCGCCGCCATGCACACCTACACCGATGCCGCCCTGCCCTGGCTCGACGCCATGCTCGCTGCGCTCAGCCTGGTCGCACAGTGGTGGCAGGCACGCCGGCATAGCGCCGCGTGGTGGCTGTGGATCGTGGTCGATGTGGTTTACGTGGGCATGTATGCCGTGAAGTCGCTGCATGCGACAGCGGGGTTGTATCTCGTCTTCGTGGGGCTGGCGGCGATGGGGTTGCGGGCGTGGAAGAACGAAGAAAGCCGGGGCCGGAGTCAGGTTTCACCAGCCGCCTAAGTCCAGCGCCATGGTCATGTGTGTGCCTTGTCAGTCTCCATACCGCTGCATCGGGGCTGGCAAGGCTTCACGCGAACCAAGGCGTGATGCGATCACGCCTCAGGAAAGCGCAGCTTCCGCATCCGCCTTCGGTCGGCCATTCGCAAGAAGGCGATCCGTTGCCGGCAGTGCCCACTCCACCCGGTTGCGCCCGGCCTTCTTGCCGCGATAGAGCGCTGCATCCGCAGTCTGCATGGCCCGATCCAGCGACTTCTCGTCGCCAAAGCAATCGGAAATAGCCACGGTTACCGTGCAACGCAGCCCTTCATAACGCGCGCCTTGCAGCATGACCTTCTGCTCGATGGTGCTGCGCACGCGCTCCGCTACACGCAACGCGGCAGCGTCATCAGCGCCCATGCAGATCGCAGCAAACTCCTCGCCACCCAGCCGGCAGACCAGATCATCTTTGCGAACGGCGCCTCGCAGGGCTTCGGCAACACCGCACAGCACAACATCACCTACGTGGTGACCGTAGTTGTCATTGATGCGCTTGAAATGATCAACATCGATCAACAGCAAACGCGCCCGGGCGCTCGGCCGCTGGAAGCAAGCATCCAACGCCTCAGTCAAACCTCGACGGTTGAGCAGTTGCGTCAGCGGATCACGTGCGGCCATGTTGCGAAGCGCGTCCGTCAAGCGACGCAGGACCAGCCACACGATGGACGGCGGAAGAATGGTCGCCAGCGAACACATGTAGACATAGAAGACCATCTGGAACTGGCCATCCATGCTCAGCGCCGCCAGCCCGCCACTCAGCAGCTTGCTGAGCTTGATGATGTTCAACACGCAGATGCCGCTGATCAACAACGCGAACAGCAGTACTTCGCCGCGCAAGTCTCGCGCAAACGTTCGCGCGCCATATAACAGCACCCCCACCATGCCGACGAAGCACAACGCGCACATCGCCGCGAGCATGGAATAACGCGCCACCGAGCCCCACGCCCAATCCACCAGAACCTGCGCGGCGGCATACCCCACTGCCAAGCCGATCAACGGCCAGAGCAGCGGCGTCGAGCGACCGAAGAAGCGAGCCCCACCCACGCAGTACGCCAGCAACGAGCAGAGCGTAAGCGAATGATTGATCACGCTCATCCAGCTCCACCCCGCCGGCCCTTCCAGCAGCTGCAGCACATACGCCATGCCAAGCGTGAGGTTACCCACCGCAAATGCATCCATGCCCATCTTCTCGCCGTGCAGGCGCCGGCTGATGAGCAGGAACATCACGGTGAAGCTCAGCAGGTAGACACACAACATGCCTACGAGAAGGGTGGCGATCATCGGGTGTTCGACGTTGGGGACAGAGCGGATGCAGGGACAGCCGGGCCACTGCCGACCAAGTTGAAGCAATGGCGTACGGCAGGCGCCCAGGCGAGCGGCGGGGAATATTACGAGACGCGTATCCTACCCAATCACGCCGTCCGACCGGCACTGCAGCTTTCAACTATCGAATGCCCCATAACTCTTACGATCAAGAGCAGTAACCCGGGTCAGATTCGGGTTCCCACATCAACCCGCTGGCTCCACGGATCGTCGCTACTGGCCGAACACTTCAGCCTCGTCTGCACACACGCAATGAGGCCGACTTGGCCAGACAACCAAGAAACGATCTACCCGGTGTAGCGCAACACGTCATGCAACGTGGAAATGACCAGCAACCCTGCTTCTTCGCGACATCGACCGCATTCGGTACCTGCAGGATCTGTGTAAACACTCCCTGGCAGGCACCTGCAACGTGCATGCGTATGTATTGATGACCAATCATGTGCATCTGTTGATCACGCCCACCCAGACAGGCGCGATCAGCCGGCTGATGCAATCGCTGGGGCGGCGCTATGTGCGCTACATCAATGACAGCTACGGACGAACCGGCACGTTGTGGGAAGGCCGGTATAAATCGCATCTGGTCGCCAACGACGAACACCTGCTGCGCTGCTATCGCTATATCGAACTCAATCCCGTCCGCGCAGGGATGGTGGCGCATGCGGCCGATTACCGATGGTCGAGCTATGGCCGCAATGCGATGGCCTGGCTGATCCGCTTGTTCATTCGCACGTCTGTTACAGCAGGTTGGAAAATATGGAAAGGGAGCGACTGCAGGCTTATCGCGAGCTGGTTCCACAAGCGTGCGACGAAGATGCAGCGCGCTTCAGCGATCACTTGCGACATCAACATCCGATGGGAAATGAGCGATTTCGAGCGGCTATCGAAGCGCAGGCCGGTCGCAGGCTCACACCAGGAAAAGGGGCCGACCGAGAAAACAGAAGTCAGAGACATAGAAACTCGACTCTGACCCCTGTTTTCCGTGATCCCTGTTTTCCGAAGTCAGATACCTAGAAACTCGACTCCGACCCCTGTTTTCGCTATTTTCGCTGTTTTCATCAGCAGATTCCATCGAATATAGAGAAGGAGCTCTTTATACTCCGCCGAGCGTCCGCCCCCCGCTTCAACTCATCCAATATAACAAGAGTTGGAATCCAGGTGTTAACCGCAACTTGCATTAAGTTAAAAGCAGAGATAGCCAAATCCGACTTGGGTGCTTCTTTCACTACAGACACCAAGTCCAAAACACCATCAAATGCACCCAAACCATCAATACTTTCCGCATAATTCTTAACGCGCTTATTACTTCTCCTGTATCCAACAATGTCGCCTATTAACTCAGCACGTTGAATTCCATCATCCGATGTCGCAATCAAAGTGGGGGCTCGATTACCAAGTCGCGAGAAGCGACGCCACTTCCTTTCAGAAACATCCTTAACCGGACCGACCAACTCATCTATCCGATCAAAATAGCCCTCGTCCATGACTGGATGCTTCCCGTCAGACTGAACAGCAAAGACGTCACTCATTCCAGAGATAAAACCAAATTGCATATCCATCTCCGGATCTTCAAAGAAGCCATCACCCGCTTCACCACAACACTTTTCGACGAACGGAAGAATGCACATGTCCGAAACGAGTCCGTGATCGATCTCAAATAGCAAGGAAAGCAAACTTGAGTATCTTTGAACATTCTGACCAAAGAACATTCTCTTTATTAACTCGTCGCGATCAGAGCCTGAATCAAAATATATGAATTGCGCGGAAAAATAATCCTGAAATGACTTGTGCGACCATCTATATTCGTTTGATTCACGCACGAACAATGGAACCGCCGACACAAGATCAGAGCGAAGTCCCGCCGCATCTGTCTTGAGCCCCGTCTGCTTTAAGGCCAAATCAACCAAGAGTGAAAACTCTTCTTGCGAATACTGGATCACCCCCTTCCTGAAGGACATGAATCCGAGGCTTCTCATAAACCTATGGAACTCTTCAATATCCAGATTTGAACGCTTTCTGCGTTCAAATGCTCCTTCTTTACTCAGATCGTGATCCTGGTACAGAGCATCAAAAACCTGCCGATAAAAAATATTCTTCTTAATCGGAACTACGGCCTTATAATCAAAAGCTTTGTACAGAAGCGTGACCAGCAGTGGAATTCTTAGGAATTCATCAACTGCAGGCATGCTTGAGATTTTCGATATCAAATTTTCAGCGACACCACGACCATCGTCATACCGCCTAAGTAAAGAAAATGCCTCATCCCTGCTCAGATCAGCGATGTCATATCGCAGATATCCGGCAAAACTTGTTAAAGCAGGATCTGGCCGAGAAGTCAAAACAAAATTGCAGTACTGAAACTCAGCCGAAAGCCTAGATATTTCTTCGCTTACCCTTTGGCGAACTGACGGTGAAAGCTCATCATACCCATCGAGAAAGATAACGAAATTACCCTCCTCCATGGCCAATATCAACTCATCCCTTACACTCCCCCTCACATCCCCAACAAAGTCAAAACAGATCAAGTCCAGAAGTGACTCATCATCCTTGACACGCCTGAGCTCAATTAAAATGGGTATCTTTTGAAGCTCCTTAAGTGCGCACCTGAATATATATTTAGTAATCGTCGACTTTCCCATCCCAGCATAATCAACGACAAGAATGCAGCGACCCGCGTCAAATAGCTGGTATGGATACCCTGAGATTCGGATGGACGATTCCGACTGATCTGAAATGAGCTCCAAGGGCTCATACACGCTTTCCAAGACGAATTTTCCGCCTTGGATCGCTATGCTAGGCACATACTTGGTCCGCGCCTCCATGTTTCGATAGTAGGTTCTTGCTGATTTTACAAGTTGCGCCTTGGATTTCTTTCCAGAGAAATATGGGATCACCACCTTCTCCATAAAAGACTTCACCAATAGATTCGTTGCCCCCTTTGCCGCCGCAACAGCTGCAGGTTTTGCAACTGCGACGACCAACGTCTCTCCAATCATCATCATTCCCTTGCAAAAATAGGGAATTATATATACCAGCCAATATCTTAAAAAAAAAGAGCGACCCTTGGGCCGCTCTCCTTACCTAACAAACTGCTAGATCAAACCCCAACAGGATTAGCTTTCTCCGGATCAATCCCATACTGCTTGATCGCCCGTGCAACATCTTTCGCCGTCATCTTCCCGTCCTTCGCCAGCGCGGCAATTGCCGCATGCGCGATGTAGTAACGGTCAACCTCGAAGAAGCGACGCAGGTTGGCGCGGGTGTCCGAACGGCCGAAGCCGTCGGTGCCCAGTACCGAGTAAGTCGCCGGTACGAATGCACGCACCTGGTCGGCATAGGCACGCACGTAATCCGTTGCGGCGATGACCGGGCCCAGGCGGCCTTCCAGCAGCTCGGTGACGTACGGCTTGCGCGGTTCGGCTTCCGGGTGCAGGCGGTTCCAGCGCTCGGCGTCGAAACCATCACGACGCAGTTCGTTGAAGCTCGGGCAGCTCCAGATGTCGGCAGTGACACCGAAATCCTTGTCCAGCAGTTCGGCCGCTGCAATGGCTTCGCGCAGGATGGTGCCGCTGCCCATCAGCTGCACGCGCAGTTCGCCCTTCTTCGGCTTGCCGGCGTCGGTGAGCAGGTACATGCCCTTGATGATGCCGTCGGCTGCGCCTGCCGGCATGGCCGGGTGGGCGTAGTTTTCGTTCATCAAGGTGATGTAGTAGTACTCGTCGATCTGGTCTTCCATCATGGCCTTGGTGCCGTGCTGGAGGATCACCGTCACTTCGTAACCGAAGGTCGGGTCGTAGCTGCGCACGTTCGGGATGCCGCCAGCGACGATGTGGCTGAAGCCATCTTCGTGCTGCAGGCCTTCGCCGTTGAGCGTGGTGCGGCCGGCGGTGCCGCCAAGCAGGAAGCCACGGGTACGCATGTCCGCTGCCTGCCAGGCAAGGTCGCCCACGCGCTGGAAGCCGAACATCGAGTAGTAGATGTAGAACGGCAGCATCGGCACGTTGCTCACCGAATAGCTGGTACCGGCGGCCATCCACGACGCAATCGCGCCCGGCTCGCTGATGCCCTGCTGCAACACCTGGCCGCTCTGGTCTTCGCGGTAGTACATGAGCTGGTCGGCATCGACCGGCTTGTACTTCTGGCCGTACGGCGCGTAGATACCGATCTGGCGGAACAGGCCTTCCATACCAAAGGTGCGCGCTTCGTCGGCGACGATCGGCACCAGGCGCGGGCCCAGTTCCTTGTCACGCAGGCTGATGTTCAGCGTCTGCACGAACGCCATGGTGGTGGAATACGAACGCTCGCCCGATTCCTTGAGCAGGCGCTCGTAGGTTTCCAGCTTCGGTGCGATGAAGGACTTGTCGGCCTTCTGGCGACGCTGCGGCAGGTAGCCGCCCAGCGAAGCGCGGCGCTCCTGCAGGTACTTCACTTCCGGCGAATCCGGGCCCGGGTGATAGAACGGCACCTGGCCGTCCTTGAGCTGCTCGTCGGTGACCGGAATGTTGAAGCGGTCGCGGAAATGCTTGACCGATTCGTCATCCAGCTTCTTGGTCTGGTGGGTCGGGTTGAGCGACTCACCGGCGCTGCCCATGCCGTAACCCTTGACCGTCTTGGCCAGGATGACGGTCGGCATGCCCTTGGTGTTCACGGCCTGGTTGTAGGCGGCGTACACCTTGTGCGGATCGTGGCCACCACGGTTCAAACGCCAGATGTCGTCGTCGGACAGGCCGGCGACCATCGCGGCGGTTTCCGGGTACTTGCCGAAGAAATGCTCGCGCGTGTACGCGCCGCCAAAGGCCTTGCAGTTCTGGTATTCGCCGTCGACGGTTTCCATCATCAGCTTCTTCAGGACGCCGTTGGTGTCCTTGGCCAGCAGGGCATCCCAGTAACCGCCCCACAGCAGCTTGATGACATTCCAGCCGCCGCCACGGAACACGCCTTCCAGTTCCTGGATGATCTTGCCGTTGCCACGCACCGGGCCGTCGAGGCGCTGCAGGTTGCAGTTGACCACGAAGATCAGGTTGTCCAGGCCTTCGCGGCCGGCCAGGGCGATAGCGCCGAGGGTTTCCGGCTCGTCGGATTCACCGTCGCCGATGAAGCACCACACCTTGCGGTCGGACTTCTCGATCAGGCCACGGTTTTCCAGGTACTTCATGAACTGTGCCTGGTAGATCGCGGCCAGCGGGCCCAGGCCCATCGACACGGTCGGGGTCTGCCAGAAGTCCGGCATCAGCCACGGGTGCGGATACGACGACAGACCGCCGCCATCCACTTCCATGCGGAACTTGTCCAGCTGCTGTTCGTTGATGCGGCCTTCCAGGAACGCGCGGGCGTAGATGCCCGGTGCGCTGTGGCCCTGGATGAAGAGCAGGTCGCCCGGGTGGGTATCGCTCGGGGCACGCCAGAAGTGGTTGAAGCCCACGTCATACAGCGTTGCGCCGGAAGCGAAGGAAGCAATGTGGCCGCCCAGGTCGCCCGGCTTGCGGTTGGCACGCACCACGGTGGCCATCGCGTTCCAGCGGATGATGGAGCGGATGCGCCATTCCAGCTCGGCGTTGCCCGGGCTCTTGGCTTCCAGGCTCGGCGCGATGGTGTTGACGTATTCGGTGGTGGGAGAGAACGGCAGGAACGCACCCGAACGACGGGTCAGCTCAACCATGCCTTCCAACAACTGATGCGCGCGCTCGGGGCCCTCGACATCGATAACGGCCTTCAACGACTCGATCCACTCCTGGGTTTCCAGGGGGTTCGTGTCGTTGTTAAGCATCTCGTTCAACCAGTTCATTAGAGCTCCCAGTTACTGCGCGCACGCGCGCGCTTGTTCGTTATTTTGAGCTGCAAAGTGTAGCGCACCCGGCCCCTTGCCAAGCTGGCTACGGATGCGTATGGCAGTCCAAAAGCCAGTGTCCGCAAGACAGCTCGCGACAGCCTTGCGCTATGAACTCGGACACCCCGGGACAGCCCTGCATCGCGCTTGTTGCTGGATACAGGCGCTGACGCTGCCACCCGGTCGGGTCAGGGCAGTGACAGTGGAGTCATGCTGCATTGCAGCATCCATCAGCCAACAGGCAGCAGATGGCTGGCAGAACGCTCTGTCTGCCGTTCAGCAACTTGCGGCGATTGCTGTCGGTGAGTTTTCGATATATCGTTTCTGCCAATTCGATATATCGAAAGATGCCATGACCGCTACCGAACCCCGCCGTCGCAATTCCCCCCGCGCCCTGGGCCGTGGCGATCTACGGCTGCTGCTGTTGTCGCGGATCGGCCAAGGCCCACACCACGGCTATGAGTTGATCCAGCAGATCAGCGAGATGTTCGTGCGCGTGTACACGCCCAGCGCCGGCTCGGTGTATCCGCTGCTGGCCGATTTTGAGAACCAACGCTGGGTGCGCGCTGAAGAAGACGGCGGCCGCAAGCGTTACCACATCACCAGCCTGGGCCAGGCGCAGTTGAAGCAGCGTGCCACCGAGGTAGAGGACGCATTGCTGCGTGCCCGCCACAGCGCGCGCGTCATCACCCGCGCCAACATGCCGCCGGCACTGCGCGATGCCATGCACGAATTCACGCATTCAGTGATGGCTCGCCACGGCCGTTGGCAGAACGCCGACATCGAACGCATCACCGCTCTGTTGGAACAGGCCACCGCGCTGGTGCAGGACGTTCCGCAGGATTGAATTCAAACGTTGACCCCCACGACCAAGCCAGAGCGATCCAGCCAGGTCACCCCGGCACACGCCGTCATTGACCACACAGGTAATGCCATGTCACTGCACGAAACCCAATTGATCCGCCTCACGCCCCGCTTCCGCCAACTGCAGGTACTGCACAGCGAGCGGCTGACCCCGAACATGCAGCGCATCGTGGTGGGCGGCGCAGCGCTGGAAGGCTTTGACAGCCGCTCGCCGGACGACCACGTCAAGCTGTTTTTCCCCAATAACGAAGGTGCGTTCGTGCTGCCGGAGCTGACCGAGCAGGGCCCGCGCTACCCGGAAGGCCTGCAGCCCTCGCCCGCCCGCGACTACACCCCGCGTCACTACGATGCCGCTGCCAACACGCTGGTGCTGGACTTCGTGCTGCATGGTGACGGCCCGGCCACCACCTGGGCCGCCAACGCCGAAGTCGGCGATGAACTGGTGGTGGCAGGCCCGCGTGGCTCGCATGTGGTCGCGAATGATTTCGACACCTATGTACTGATCGGCGATGAAACCGCGCTGCCGGCCATTGCACGTCGTCTGGCCGAACTGCCGGCGCATGCGACAGCGGAAGTTTTCATCGAGATCCCCGAAGAAGGCGACCGCCAGCCGCTGGAAAGCCCGGCGCAGGTGACGGTGTCGTGGTTTGAGCGCAATGGCTTCGACGCAGCCAGCAGCACCCTGCTGGAAGATGCGCTGGTGGATTTCGAGCAGCCCGATGGCGACACGCACTACTGGATTGCCACCGAGTCACGCCGTGCGCGGATGATGCGCAAGTTCATCGAAGGCCACCTGCACGTGCCGAAGGACTGGATCCGCTCCACGGGTTACTGGAAGGCGCACCCGGACGAGGTGGAATGAGGTGATCTGTAGATAGGGCCTGCGCTCTATCTCTTCCTTATCGCGGTACGTGTTGCGTGAGGAAGGAGCCAACTGCACCCCTGCCCTTGGCCTGCGGCCAAAGGGAGGGAGGCTTTTCAGGCTTTCAGCTCTGCAAACCGTTAGAGCGGCCCCGCACTCCGCCCAGGCCCAAACCGATAGGTCACCCCCAGCATCGGACCGGACAGCGACACGTCCAGGCGCTTGCCGCTATCGCGGTAATCCACGCTCAAATGGCGATAGCCCATCGACAGGAAAAGAGTGTCATTGGCCTGATAGTTGGCCAATGCCAGTACCTGCCAGGTGGCATCTGAGCCCACACCAAAGCCGCCCACATCCACATAGGCCACGCTGCTCCAGCGTGGTGCGATCGCCTGCCGCCAACGCGCTGCAGCAATCGGATCAACAAACGATGACTCCGAACGTGCCGACACCACCCCCGGCACGTTCACCGCTGCGCTGATATCCCAATAACGCAGGCCAGCCATCAGATCGATGCCGGTGCGCTCGGTCGTCATCCACGCATACCCAGCGGTGACCGTGGCCGAGCTCTGCCGCACCTTCGTGTTGGCCGCGATGCCAATGGGCAAGGGGGTCGAATCCGAGGTGGAGGCATGGGTGACATCGGCCTGCAACACGACGTTGCCACGGCGCGCGGTGCCGGTGACGAAGGCCGCAGCATCCAGGCTGTCCATCAACTCGGAGAAGGATTTATGCACGTCAGCCATCGGCGCGTGACGGAACGGACGCACCCGGCCTTCCATGCCGCTCATCCACACGTAAGGCGTGGCCTGGAAGCGCCACCTGTCGGCATCGCTGCTGTCGACAGCCTGCGCCTGAGCGAGCGGAATCCCGCCCATTGCCAGCAACACCATCAGCAGCGGCGCGCGCCGGCGCTTTGATCTGAATCGGGTATCCATTGGACCTCCGGATGACGCGTGCCCGCTCTGCCGGGCTCGCGGATTGCGTACTTAAACGCCCAGGAAGCGGAACGCCTTGGCGTCCTTGAACTGCGCATTGGCTTCGCCCGAATAGATGGTGCGCTGCTGCGGGCCCAGATCCAGCCGCTTCACTTTGCCGGTGCGTTCGCTGAAGTCGGTCTTTTGAAGGTCCACCCAGAATACATTGGTGCTGAGCGCCGACTCGAAGTAATAGCGCTTGCGGGAATGATCGGACACCGTGCGCCAACGGGTGGACGAGATGTTCGGTTCGTCCGGCGTGGTGATGCCATACGGCACCGACACGTTGCGGATCACACCGAACACGCTGGCCGTGGACTCCACCGGATCGGTGGACTTGGGAATGGCGTCGACATAAAACGCAGCGCGCGCAAAGCGATCGGACGCTCGGTTGGTGCCCGGCAGCATCACCGTGCCACCAATCTGGCGCCAGTAGCTTTCCAGTGCCAGTTGCTCTTCGAAGATCGGCGAGTTGGTCATCACCGTGTACTCGCGGCTGTGATGAATGACCTGCTTGCCCTTGATGTATTCGATGATGGCGCTGTCACCGCTGGCATCGGACAAGGACAGATGCAACGTGGCCAGGCGCTGCTCACCCGGCGCTGAATCCGTGATCAGGGTGAACGGTTCGTCGGCGAGGGCTTTCACCGCTTCTTCAACGGTGGCGAAGTTGTCGAGCATGTATTGCGTCCATGCCGAAATGCTCAGGCCCGGCTTGTCGCTGTTGCGCTCGGGGTACTCCGATTCGGCCAGCCACAGCAGGTTGGCAACAAGGCCGGCCTCGTTCATGCCGTCGGTGGTCGCGAAGTCATAGGCAGCGGTGACCACGCTGCCGTACCGCGAGGTCCATGTCAGCGAATTCGCACCGGCTTCGCCATTGCGTTGAAGGCCGCGCGGAAACATCCACAGATGGCTGCCGGTATCGATCTTGTAATCCATCGAGCGGCCGGTAAAAACGTCATTGCCCGCACCGTGATAAACGAAACGCGTGCAGGCATCCGCGCTCTGCGGAAAGGTCAATGCCCCGAACAAAACGGTGGCACATGCGGCCACGATGGATCGCTGAACTGCTTTCATGGGTAAAGCTCCTTTTGGATTGACCCGCGCGGAACTACCAAACAGATTGAAACTAGCCAGTGCATTGTCATGCAGCAATGAAAAGCAGATATGGACTACATCACGCCCTGCAATCAACCGAGAGCAACCGTTAGTGGGCCGCAAAAGACCCGCACGGTGGCGGACCTTCTTCATGCCATCACAGTGCGCATGCGACCGCATCCGGGAACGTGCTGCGTTGCCCCGAGGTAGTAAGCCGGTGCAGTTTCACGTAGTTTCATCGCCATACCGATCAACAGTGAAAGCAGCAGAATCATACGAAGACTGGGCGTCATTGCGCTGTCCTGTTCTGCAGTCAGTGGATTTCAGACAGCACTTTCACACAGGGTGAGCATCGGGCGACTGCTATGCTCGGGCCAGCCAAATCCGGCCGCAGACCCTGTCCCTTCGCATGAATCTCTCTTTCGTCAACCTCCGCAAGTTCTGTCTTCCTGCCGCTGCTGTCGTAGTCGCCGCGAGTCTGAGCGGCTGCCTGACGACGCCTGGCCCCACCGTTGCCGGCGACGGCCGCTGCGATGACACGCAATCGCAATGGGCCGTGGGTCAACCCGGCAACGAAGCGAACATCCGCCGCCTCAAGAGTGAAAGCGGCGCTGGGCTGCTGAATCCGATTGGCCCGGGCACCATCGTTTCGCGTGACATCCGCCAGGATCGTTTACGCGTGTTCCTGGATGCGGCCAATGTGATTACCGCCGTGCGCTGCGAGTGATTGATGGGTTTGGGTGGCTCGATACGTTGACGTGTGAGCCGCAGCAAACTCGACGATAGATTCGTAGTCCGGGTATGCGGCGCACCCGGGAACAGTCATTCAGAGCCACGATCTGTTGATCAATGCCACGCCTGTCGACGTGCTGCCTCCGCTGAGGATGCGCTGCGCTTACCCGGGCTACGGGGCTACGCACCAATTGCAGGAAGAATGACTGACCCCATCCCTTCTCCCGTTTACGGGGTGAAGGCATGCGGCTTACGAGCCACTGGCTCGTGCATGACTGAACGCTACGCACGCTGTGCGTGGCTGGGGCGCGGAGCGAGGTGCCCCGTAGGGGCGGATGAGGGCGTGTGAGCGCGTGCTGTGATTTACAGCGGGCTTTGGAAACGTTGATGCCTGCTCCCAGCAACCCGGCTTCGACCTGCCCTCACCTCAACCCCTCTACCGCTTGCGGGAGAGGGGCTCAAGCGGAGCAATGCAGCCCCGCTCAATCGCCGGTTTTATCTTTGATGGTGGTGCTGGGGCCGTTGGCCTTGACGCTGGTGATACCGGCTTCGCGTCCCGCTTGTGAGGCGTACAACTGGCTGCTGCCGATCACCTGATGATTGGCTGCCTTGAGATTGAAATGATGGCGTCCGTCGCTGCTGGTCTTGCGCTCGTAACGCGCTTCATCCGGGCTGTTTTTCTGTACCGAGGCAATGCCGTTTTCTGCGGCAGGTCGTGCGGTGTAGCGCTCACTGGTGAGAATCACCTCGGCATTGCCTGCCTTGAGCACGAAGTAAAACTGACCGTCACTGCTCTTGTCCAACTCGTACCAACCCGCCATCACGATTCCCCTTCTGAGGATGATGCCGGCATGCGGTCACGCTGATAGCACAACCGCATGCAAGGCTGTGAGCCCGGATACCCGGACGGATGAGGCCGCAATCTGCTGCGGCCGCCCGTCGGACTTTACCTTAATCTTCCTGCCGCCCCAGCCACGCCAATTTGCGGTCGCGCGGGAGCCGTTTCAGCTCCCACTCGGCCCGCGAGGCGGCGGAACGGTCGGCATAGGCCCGCTGGCCCAGAATGCGCAACGGTGGGTGCGCCCGTGTGTAGCGCGCACCCTTGCCACTGAGGTGAACCCGGAACCGTGCTTCCACGTCGGTACTGATGCCCGCGTAGTAACTGCCATCACTGCATTCGAGCAGATACAGGAACCAGCCAGCGGCGGTCATGCAGGCTCCGGGTGACCCATTACAGGCTGGCGGCGTCGGCGATCTTGCACAGGCCCTCGCCCACGGCCTTGTTGGAGGTCAACTGCCCGCCCTTGATGCTGAAACGCACTTCGACACGGACGGTGCCATCGCCCTGGCGGCGCACAGTGGTACGCAGCGGCACGGTCGAACCGCCGCCGCCTCGCACCGGGTTTTCTGCGGCGATGTAGCCGGTCTGCTCGTTCGGGTAGACCCCGACCATCCCTTCTGCCTCGATCGCAGCCACCGTCTTGGCGAATGCATCGGCGTAGCTGATGCCTTCGTGGTCGGTGGAGGCCAGGAACTGCTTGCCGGTGGTGAAGCCGCCGGCCACCGAAAGGTTCTGCAGGCAGCCGCTGCCCGAATCCACAACCGGCTTTTTGGCGGCAACTGCCATCGACGGGGCCAGCATCAGTGCCAACGCCATGGTGCAAATACGGGTACGCATCACTTCCTTCTCCCTGGTACGGTGATTTTTATTGGCTTCCTGCCGGGTGAGACGCATTCCCCTGTCGCCACAGCAGGCGGGGGCTGCTTGCCCCCGCCGCGTAAATTACTTGGACAGGCCGCTCCACGCCAGTGGAACTGTCACGCATTGGCTCAGGCGGCCACTTCCAGCTGGGTACGGCGTCGCTCGCGCACGGCCTCGGCCAAACGCTGCAGCACCTGCACGGTGCTGTCCCAGTCGATGCAGCCATCGGTGATGCTCTGCCCGTATACCAGCGGCTGGCCTTCCACCAGTTCCTGACGGCCGGCGACCAAATGGCTTTCGATCATTACCCCAACCACACGCCGCTCACCGCCGCGCAGCTGGGCGGCAATGTCATCAATCACCTTGGGCTGGTTTTCCGGATTCTTGCTGCTGTTGGCGTGGCTGGCGTCGATCATCAGCCGTGCTGGCAGGTGCGACTTGGCCAGTACTTCACTGGCGGCCTGCACGCTGGCGGCGTCGAAGTTGGGGGTCTTGCCGCCGCGCAGGATCACGTGGCAATCCGGGTTGCCCTGGGTAGCGACGATGGCGGTGCCGCCCTCCTTGGTCACCGACAGGAAGTGATGCGGATGCGAGGCTGCACCGACGGCGTCGGTGGCTATCTTCACATCGCCGGTGGTGCCGTTCTTGAAGCCCACCGGGCATGACAGCCCCGAGGCCAGCTCGCGGTGCACCTGGCTCTCGGTGGTGCGCGCGCCGATGGCGCCCCAGGCCACCAGGTCGGCGATGTACTGGGGCGAGATCACGTCCAGGAACTCCACGCCGGCCGGCAGACCCAGGCGGTTGATGTCACGCAACAGGCCACGCGCCACGCGCAGTCCCTTGTTGATGTTGAAGCTGCCGTCCAGGTCCGGGTCGTTGATCAGGCCCTTCCAGCCCACCGTGGTGCGCGGCTTCTCGAAGTACACACGCATGACGATTTCCAGTTCACCGCCGAGTGCATCACGCAGCGGGCGCAGGCGCTGTGCGTATTCCATCGCCGCGACCGGGTCGTGGATGGAGCACGGCCCGACCACGACGGCAAGGCGGTCATCCTGACCGTGCAGGATGCGGTGCAAGGACGCACGGGCGTCGGCCACGGTTTGCGAGGTTTCATCGTCACAGGGCAGCAGGGACAGCAGCTGCGCCGGTGGGGTCAACGGTTCAAGTTTGCGGATACGAAGGTCATCGGTGTGGGGGGGCATTGCAGGGACTCCAGTTCAAAACGTGAAGGTTTTGCCCCAGCAGTGGCGGCATAAAAAAAGCCGCCAGGTGTGCTGGCGGCTTTTCGGGAATGCATCTGAAAGTTTCTTCAGGGTGAGCGCAGTCCTTCCTCCGCCAGCGGCTTCGGAAAGTAATACCAAAAGTAAAAGCTGGCGCGGGCTGCGTTCATGGGGAGCATTGATAACACGGTTTTTTGTGCGATGCGACAGTTTCACAGGCAACAGACAGCGGCGCCACGACGTACGGTTGCCGGGCCCGACAACCGTACGTCCCCCTTCCAGCTGCCATCGTCGCCCTGTATCAGGGTCACCTGTCTTCGTCCGACCGCAACTCGGCCGGTGTCAGCGTGGCCAAATGCGATCGCGCACTGGATACGCAGGTGTTCGACGTCTCCGCGTTACCGGCGATCAGTCGTGCAGCGACGCTGTATGGATATGTCCGGCGGCTTCCTGGCCAACGGGCGCGGCAGGCCGATCACCTATAGCTGCCGCAAGAGTAACAACCAGCAATGGAGTGGCATCACCCCCAGCGACAATCTGTTGTTGACGATGCTCACCGCCAACAATCTGGTTGTGCTGCGTAGCTTGAACATCGAGTGATCCGCCTCGCTCAGGGTGCCGCCTCGGGCAGGGCGACACCCTGAGCGATATCCGCAGCGCCTCACCGTTATGGCGGCGCTCTCCGATACACAGAAATCGGAACTGGGGGCACTGGGGCTGTGCGCGGCACATTGATTCGCGCCAGCCGCCATCGCCACCCGTGGTTCACTCCGTCGGCGCCATACTCACGCCCTCGCTGACTGCCCGCGCATGGCCAAGACATGAACACTGCCAACAACGATCCCCTGCAGATCGCCTGCCCGCATTGCAACGCCATCAACCGCGTACCCGCCGCACGCCTGACCCAATCGCCGTCGTGCGGTCGCTGCCACAATGCCTTGTTCACCGCGACGCCGATGTCGCTGACCACGGCCAACTTCGACACGCATGCCAGTCGCTCGCAGATTCCGTTGCTGGTCGATTTCTGGGCGGCTTGGTGTGGCCCCTGCCGACAGATGGCACCAGAGTTCACCAAGGCTGCCGCGCAACTGGAACCACAGATGCGGTTGGGCAAAGTGGACACCGAGGCCGAACCCGCCCTGGCTTCGCGCTTCGGCATCCGCAGCATTCCCACCATGGTATTGATTCGGGATGGGCGCGAGATCGCGCGCCAGTCCGGTGTCATGCCGGCCAACAGCATCGTGCAATGGGCACAGCGTTAACCCATTCACGGTTTCGCGGTAGCGCCGAGCCAGACCCGGCAACCCGTATCCTCCGCGCAGCGTGGCTGCGCCCTACATTCGCATTGAAAGTCTTGGCATCCGTTCGCGCGGAACCCCGGGGCGCATTCACTTGCCCGGGCGACGCAAGCCGACTGTCACATCTGCCCCAACAGAAGCTGCGGGCTCGCCGAGTGTTTCATTGAGAAACACTTCGTCCGCTCGCCTTCACGAAGGCTACCCGTCGCGCGCCACCAACGGCGGGCATTCCCCGCTTGCGCGCACCTGCTTGCGTCCCAGATGCCCGCCTGAAAGACGCAACGGCATGCACTTGAACAGAACGCATTGATTGCATCGCTCATCGCTATCGGCGGAAAAAGTATCGCCATACTGGTCCCGCCATTCTGGCCAGCGTTGCAACCTCCCCTTCGTGTGAGCGTGCGTCATGCGTACCGATTCCCGTCTTGTCCAAATGTTCGTTGCCGTCGCGGACACCCTGTCCTTCACTCGAGGGGCTGAGACACTGCATGTCGCACAGCCGTGGCTGTCTTCACAGATCCGAAAACTGGAAGCACAGCTTGGGTTCGATCTGTTCATCCGCGATAGCCGTCGCGTGGCATTGAGCGAACAAGGTAAAGCGTTGCGTGGCCCAGCCCATGCGGTGATGCAGTCGCTGGAGGAATTCAGCGCCTGCGCCAGCATGCTGCGCATCCGAGAGGACCGCCCGCTGTTGCGCATCGGATTGCCTCCCTACTCGCATCTGTTCGCCAAAAGAGTGGCCCTGCTGGAACGCTTCGCTCAGCTGCAGCCAAAAATCCAGATTGAAATCGTGCTCGGCTGGAGCCCGGAATTGGTTGAGCGTGTGGCGACCGGCACTTTGGACATGGCGTTCACCGTGGGCGAGGTCATCGACCCCCTACTCGACTATCACCTCATCAGCCTTGCGCCATGTCACCTGTGTTGCCGTAGTGACGATCCCCTGGCTGCGCTCAAGGTCGTGCACAGCGCCGACCTCCACGGCAGGACGATCCTGTCCTTCGAGCGCGGATTGAATCCGGCGATGCATGAGCAGCTGTTCGGCGCCGCGCAGCGAGCCGGCGCGGTGCTGCAGGTGGATCACGAAATGATGAGCGACCTCTGGCTGCAACGCATTCTTGGTGGCGACGTGGTCGGCCTGAATTTCATTCGCAAGCCACCTTCACAACTGCGTGAGCGCTTGTGCATGCGTCCGTTCGCCGATGCCGACGACATTGCGCTGCGCCTGGTGCGTCGCCGCAGCCCACAGCAACCCGCGGTCGAGCTGTGCTGGCAAATCGCACTGGGCGCGGGCGCGACAAACAATCCGATAACGGCACGCTGAAAGCAGCGCGTCATCCAGACGTGATTGTTATTGATTACCGTCAATTTCGTATTGGACGCCGCAGGCATCGATTCCGATAGTGGATTCCACTGATCGCGTCGCCTTGAACCTGTTCACGCCCCAACCCTACGCAGAATTCCGAACAACGGGCCGGATGCGGCGTAAACCTTTGGGCGTGAACAGGTTCAAGCAGACGCAGGATGCACGTCCCAGGCGGTTGCTGGCATACACATGCAGCAAGTACCCGACGTAACCGAACCCACGCACCGAGAAACAAGGGTGCAACCGGAACAACCCCGCAGTGGCCACTGTAGTACTTGCGCATGACCCCCAAGGAAATGCTTGCCCACCTCGGCGACGCCACAACAGGCGCGCAGGCCATCAGCGGCAAACGACAGCAAGAGAGCACGTCCTGATGAATGCACAATTGAAGACGCAGGTTGGCGCACACGCCGGTCTTGATGGCTTACTGCGCGCGCGTTCCATAGCGCTGGTTGGCGCGACCGAGCGCTCGGCATGGTCCAACGGAGCTTTCGCCAACTTCGGCCGGCTCGGCTACGAAGGCAGCATCCACGTCGTCAACCCGAACGGTGGCCGCGTCCATGGCATCAACGCGGCTCCCTCCTGCCGTGCACTCGGCGAGCACGTGGATGCCGCCCTGCTCATGGTGCCCATGCGCGCGATCGAAGGAGTCTTGCAGGATCTGCACGAAGCCGGCATTGGCAATGCGGTGATCCTCACCTCCGGGTTCGCCGAAATGGGTGGTGATGGTGCGGGACGTCAGGCGTCACTGGCCACCGCTGCTCGCGCGAAAGGCATTCATCTGCTGGGACCGAATTGCCTGGGCTTCATCAACTTCATTGACCGCGTGCCGATCTGGACGATCAACCTTCCCACCCGGCTCGCCGGCAATGTGGCTTTGGTGTCACAGAGTGGCGCCACGGCCAGCTACATCGCTGAGTTCGCTGGTCGCCAAGGCGTGGGCTTGAGTTACATCGTCTCCACCGGCAACGAGGCCGACCTCAATGTGGCGCGTGTCGTTGACTACATGGTTGACGATGAAGCCACGCGAGTCATCTGCCTGTTCCTCGAAACCTCCCGCGATGCGCAGACTCTCGCTGCTGCCGCACAGCGCGCCCTGAGCGCCGGCAAGCCCGTCATCGCGCTCAAGATCGGCACCAGTGAGATCACCGCCAAATCCGCTCAGGCGCACACCGGCTCGCTGGTTGGCGACGACCGCGTGTTCGATGCAGCGTGCAGACAACTGGGCATCATCCGTGTGCATTCGGTAGATGATCTTGTCGCCACGGCTGGCCTGTTGTCGCAAGTACGGCCACGTAGCGGCGGCGTTGGAGTACTGGCCATTTCCGGTGGCATCTGCGAGGTGGCCGCCGATCGTGCGGAAGTCATTGGCCTGCAGCTGGCTGAACTGTCGCCGCCCACCTGCGACGCATTGAAACAAGTGATGCCCGACTTCGGCACCCCGCACAATCCGCTGGATCTAACCGGCGCAGCGATCCTTGAGCCTTCGCTGTTTGCGACCGGCATCCGCGCCCTGGCCAGCGATCCCGGCGTGGACCTGGTGGCTTGCCTGTTCGACATGCCAACCGGGCCCCTGCAAGGCTATTCCGAACAGGTCATCACTGAAGTGGGTGTCGGCTTCTCCGCCATCGGCAAACAAAGCGTTCTGCTCAGCGTGACGCCGCGTCCGGTGGTCGACTACAGTCGCCTGCTTGCCGAGCACCACGGCATTGCCTATGTCGCTGCGGGCGTGGACCGAGGCCTGTCGGCCATTGCCAGTGCGCAATGGTGGGCGCGTAAGCGCAAGGAGCACCAAGCGCCACATGTCGCCAACGGTGCTGCGCTGAACGATGCACGGCCCTCCACCGAACGGCAGACACTGGACTATCTCGCCAGCCACGGCGTACCGGTGATTACCGCACGCGTCGCCACCGATGCCGCGCAAGCGCACGCCATCGCCCATGACCTCGGTGGCCCGGTGGTGTTGAAGATCGCCTCGCCTGACATCGCCCACAAAAGCGATGTCGGCGGTGTTCAGCTGAATGTATCGCCCGCCAACGCGGCCGACGCCTATCAGCAGATCCGCGCCGCGGTAGCCGCATCGCGCCCCGACGCGCACATTGACGGCGTGATCATCTCGCCCATGCGCGACAAGGGCATCGAGCTGCTGGTCGGCATCGTCCGCGACCCGCAATGGGGGTTGGTACTTGCGGTCGGCCTGGGTGGCATCTGGGTGGAACTGCTCAAAGACACCAGCCTGCGTTTGCTGCCGGTAACACCTGATGACGTGCTAACGATGCTGAGTGAACTGCGCGCATCGCGTTTGCTGGACGGCTATCGCGGCGGCATCCGGGTGGACCGCAACGAGGTGGCCGAAGTCATCACCCGCATCGGCAACGCCGCTTTGGCACTGGGTCCGCAATTGCAGTCTCTGGAAGTCAATCCATTGCTGGCCACACCCGGTCATGTTGAAGCGCTGGACGGACTGACACTGTGGAACGTGGAGGATGCGCCTTGATTCTTCCTTCCAACATTCCGGTGATCGTTGGTGTCGGCGAATGGATCGACCGTCCCTCGGAGCCCAGCCATGGGCTGGAACCGATGGACCTGATGCTGCGCGCCGCACACGCCGCCGAAAATGACGCGCGTGCGGCGCTGTTGTCGCAGGTGGATTCGTTGGATGTGGTCAACATCAGCAGCTGGCCTTATCTTGATGCCCCTGGCCACCTTGCCCAGTGCCTGGACATTCGGCCCCGCCACACCACGTATGGCGAGGTTGGCGGGCAGAGTCCACTGGCGTTCCTGCAGGGTGCCGCACAACGCATCGCCAATGGGCAAAGCCAGGTCGCCCTGATCTGCGGTGCCGAGGCGCAGCACACCGTTACCCATGCGCTACGGCAAGGCGTGGAACTGCCGTGGACGGCACCCAGCAGCGACGTACCGGTACGACTGCGCGGCGCCGATATCGTGCATCCACTGGCGGTACGTCTGGGCTGCAGTCAGCCGTTGTCGGTCTATCCGTTCTACGAAACCGCCAGCGCCGCGCACTGGCGGCAATCTCCTGCAGTGGCACAACGCGAATCCGGGGAACTGTGGAGCCGTTACTCACAGCATGCCGCCAGCAACGCCAACGCTTGGCTACCTGAGCCGCGCAGCGCGACCGACATCGTCACTGAATCCCCCGACAATCGGATGGTCGCCTGGCCGTATACCAAATTGATGGTGGCCAACCCCCAGATCAACCAAGGTGCCGCGGTGCTGCTGACTAACCTGGAACACGCACGCAGCATCGGCATTCCGGAGCAGCAGTTGGTGTATCCGTGGGGCGGAGCGCAGGCACAGGAACCGCGCGACTTCCTGGCGCGCGACCACTATTGGGAAAGCCATGCACAGAATGCGGTGCTGACGACCTGCGCCCAATTGGCCGGTGGCGCATTCGAGGCCATGGAGCTCTACAGCTGCTTCCCCTGCGTGCCAAAGATGGCGCGCCGCACCCTCGGCCTACCGGAAAAATTCGAGCCCACCGTCACCGGCGGCCTGACCTTCTTCGGCGCACCGCTGAGCAACTACATGACGCATGCGATCTGCGCGATGGTGCGACGCCTGCGGACTTCCCTGTCTGTCTCCCGTGGCCTGCTCTATGGCCAGGGGGAATTCGTCACCAAACATCAGGGGCTGGTGTTGGCACGACGCCCGTACCCAGGCCATCCCAAGCTGGCTTACAGCAACGTGCAGCAGATCGCCGACAGCCACCGCAGCGCCGTGCCCGGCATCGAGATCGAACCACTGGGCAACGCCCAGCTGGAAGCCTTCACCCTGCTCTACCAGCACAACGGTGATTTACAACATGGCGTGGCGATAGTGCGTACCCCGCACAACACGCGCACGCTGGCGCGTGTTTCGCCCGACGATAAATGGACC
The DNA here is from genome assembly GCF_027497995.1 of Stenotrophomonas sp. Iso1. Taxonomy (GTDB): domain Bacteria; phylum Pseudomonadota; class Gammaproteobacteria; order Xanthomonadales; family Xanthomonadaceae; genus Stenotrophomonas. The sequence continues at coordinate 460,226 of NZ_JAODBT010000003.1, forward strand.
TTGCTGGCACTCACTGATCGCGATATTTCCCCGGTCGGTCGTACCGGTGTATTGCGACCCACGCAGCAGGGCTACTCAGAGTGGAGTCTGGTGATATGAGCAACGACCTCCGTCAACTCAGCGCAGGCGTGACTCTGCAATACGTTGCCGCGCACGTGGCCTGGGTAACGCTGAGTCGCCCCAAGGCACGCAATGCGGTCGACGACGATGTCGCGCTCGGGCTGGAGCAGGCCGTCGCCATCACCGAAACCGACGTCGATATCTGGTGCACCGTGCTCACTGGCGCCGGCGAGCAGGCGTTCTGTGCCGGCGCAGACCTGCGGATGATTGCCGAAGGCGAAGCGGCCAGCTTGAGCACCCCCAGCGGTGGCTTCGCCGGCTTCGTGAACCAGCCACGGCAGAAACCCTGGATTGCGGCAGTCAATGGCTATGCCTTGGCCGGTGGCACCGAAATCGCACTGGCCTGCGATCTGATTGTGGCCGCCGAGCACGCTGCTTTCGGTTTGCCCGAAGTGCAACGCGGGCTGGTCGCCGCCGCCGGTGGTCTGTACCGCCTCACGCGCGCCATTCCGCGCGCACTGGCCATCGAGTTGATCCTCACTGGTGAGCACTTGTCGGCACAACGCGCGCAGCAGATCGGTCTGGTCAACCATGTTGTACCCATGGCTGAACTGCAGGCGCGTGCGCTCGCGCTGGCGCAGCGTATCTGCGCCAATGCCCCCATCGCGGTACGTGAAAGCCTGACTGTGGCCCGCGCCGCCTTCGATCACGATGACCGGGCATTGCGGCAGATCAGTTCGCATGCAATGCGCACCGTCGCCAACAGCAACGACTTCAAGGAAGGCCCGCGCGCATTTCTGGAGAAACGCCCCCCACGCTGGAGTGGTACATGACTTCCCGCGCACGTTGAGCGCAGTGCATCCGGGGCACCGTTCCCTGCCGTCTCATCAGTGTGGCCCCTGCGCAATGGCCTCCCCCCCGCCGCGCAGCTGGCCCCAGAGACGTCCAGGCCCCCCCGGCGGTGTCCCCGGGTGCACTGCGCTGAGCGTGACGCGCAACCAATCACCAGCGTCGGTGTGCTGCCAATGGCGCCGGGTGCGAAGGAAACAAGGGCAATACGTCTTCGGCCAGTTCCTGCAAAACCTCTGCAGCTGGCCGCTGTGAAAACTGGATACCGAGTGCAGCGTGGTTGACCCCTGCGCGCTGCCAGGCCTCCAGCAGTTCAATCAATCCCTTGCGCCCGGTACGCAACTGGTAGCCGCCTTGCAACGCCACACGCGGATGATCCGCATCGTCCACCAGCTCCAACCATTCATTGGTCATGTGTGGGCGAAAGCCGCCGTCTGGGATCAAGCGACGCCACGCACCAATCTTGTCGGCCAACCGCAACGGCCCCGCACGATCATGCGTACTGTCCGGGTAAGTCAGCCAACCATCGGCATGCTGCGCCACCCACGCCAGCGATTGACGCGCACCACCGGTCACCATCAATGGGATGCGTGTGTTCACCGGCGACGGAAGTAGCTGGATGCCCTGTTCGGCTAACGGGTGCGACATCAGGCTGTTCCCCGGTTGCAACCACTGTCGGAACCCATGCACGGTCTCGGCGAAGCGCTCTCCGCGCGATGCATGCTCCAATCCGTAGGCTGGGAACTCGACCGGACGGTCGCCCGAAGCAATGCCCATCACCAGCCGCCCACCGGACAACTGGTCGATGGACGCCGCCATTTTGGCCAGTTCAATGGGGTGTCGCAGCGGGAACACCACACTGCCGGTCGCCAATGCCACCTGCCGCGTGCGTGCCGCAAGAAATGCCAGATAAGTAAACGGATCAAACACCTGCCCCGCATCACCAAACATCGGATCGAACAGTGGCACGTCACGTACCCACACCGCAGCGAAGCCTTGCTGATCGATGTATTCCACCAAGGCCGACTGGCCTTCCAGCACGCGCATGTCACCGCTGTAGAACCGCAGCGGCAGGAAGATGCCCAAGCTGAGCTTGTCTGGCCGGAACATGCGTTGATAACCAGGATGCTGAGCGAAGGCCGGCGCAGAGGCGCCTGCAATCGAGGCTTGCGGATCATTCATCAACATCCCTCAAGGCCCCGTCGCAATTTCAGGAATTGCGATACCCCGCTGTACCGCAGGCCGCTGCGCCACGCGCTGGTACCACGCACACAGATGGCGGTGATGGTCGAATGACATGCCAATCACGTCGGCGATATGCAGCCAGCCGAAGTTGGCAATATCGGCGATGGTGTATTGATCCGCGGCGAGCCAGTCACGTCCGACCAGGCGTTGATCCAGCGTCGCCAATGCGGCGTCGCTCAGTTGTTGATAGCGCGCTATCGCTGGCAGGTAACGCTCTTGGTCGAAATGTTCGAAATGCACCCGCTGCCCCAACACCGGGCCGACGCTGGCAGCGTGGAAAATCAGCCATGCCATCGTTTCCCAGCGCCCAGCATGGTCCTGCGGAATCAACCGACCGTGGGTTTCTGCCAGATACAACAAAATGGCGGCGGACTCGAACAAAGTCACGTCGCGCGCCTGATCCACCAACACCGGAATCCGTCCATGCGGATGCAACCGCAGGAACTCCGCGGCACGGTGTTCGCCCTGCTCGATACGCACATGATGCAATTGGTAATCCAGCGCCAGTTCTTCCAGCGCGATGGTGGCTTTGTAACCGTTGGGCGAGCTGTCGGTGTACAGATGCAGCGAAGACGATGGCATGAAGACTCCAGTTGCGGATTTCGGGATGACGTCCCCCTGCCCGCCAGCAACAAGCAGGAGCGTTCAGGGGGAGAAGTGAAGCAGGCGGTGGGCACGCCGCTGCGGGAACCAGCTCAGTCTAGGCAGTCGCCGACAGCGCGTGAAACGATTCTTCCTGTGTGATTCGTTTAGCGCCGCTCAACTTCCGACGTCGCCTTTTGCACAGCAAGTCGCAACGAAGCGTCGTCCTTCTCAAACACTGCAGGCCACCGTTGGGGACGAGTTGGATACACTCGCCGCTATTCTGGCAACACTGGCGAAGGGCCATCATCCGCCATGTGCATGCGACGCCTTCTTTCGAAACGACTACTGCAGGAAATCTGATCATGGGCGCGGTTCTTCCCCTGTTGGCACTGCGCGCATTCGTAGAAACCGCACGCCATGGCACGCTCAAGGCCGCTGCTGATGCGATGGGCGTGACTTCCGGCGCGATCAGTCAGCAACTGAAGCTGTTGCAGGAGCGCACGGGCGTTGTCTTGTTCGAGCGCACACGACAAGGCGTGATGCTCAGTGCCGCCGGTACGCGGATCTACCCGGAGTTGAAGCAGGCATTCGATCAGATCGAGAGCAGCCTGCGCACGCTCGAACGCCTGAAAGGCAGGCAGACACTGCGCATCAGTGCCGCACCGAGCTTTGCAGCGACGTGGTTGGCACCCCGCCTGCCAGGTTTCAGCGCACAACATCCGCAGATCGACGTGCATTTGGACGCCACCACGCAGAGAGTGGACCTGCGCCGTGACGGCGTGGACATCGCCATTCGACATGGGCTGGGGCGCTACCCCGGCGTTCGGGCTGACCACCTGTTCGCCCCCGTCTTGTTGCCGGTTGCCAGCCCTGCTTTGTTGGCAACCGCAGCGACCATCAACACCGCCGAGGATTGCCTGCAGTTGCCGCTGTTGCAGGATGCCGATCGCAACGATTGGCGGCTGTGGTTCCAATCCATGGATATCGCTGCCGACCCCCGCATGGAGCGCGGCCCCGCATTCGATGATGACCTGCTGTTGATCCGTGCCGCCGAAGCCAGCCAGGGCATCGCACTGGTACGCGACATTCACGCCGCCAGCGAAATCGCCGCCGGCCGCCTTGCGGTTGCCATCAATCTTCCCTGGCCGCAGACCTTCGCCTACTACGCGCTCAGCCTGCCGGCGGAAGAACAGCTTCAGCCATGTATACCGCTGTTTTTGAGTTGGTTGCGCGAACAACTGGCTTTGCCGGTGGCCTGAGCGCAGGCGTATCGCATCAACATCGCTGCAAAACAAAACCCCGCCTTTCGACGGGGTTTTGTGTAACGCAAAGCAGCGGTGAAGCTGCGGCGGACTTAGAAGTCCATACCGCCCATGCCACCCATGCCACCCATACCGCCGCCGCCCATGGCCGGCTCATCCTTCTTCGGTGCATCAGCCACCATTGCTTCGGTGGTGATCATCAGGCCCGCGATCGAAGCGGCGTTCTGCAAGGCAGAACGGGTCACCTTGGTCGGGTCCAGGATGCCGAATTCCAGCATGTCGCCGAACTCACCGGTGGCAGCGTTGTAGCCGTAGCTGCCGGTGCCTTCCTTGACGCGATTGACGATGACCGACGGCTCTTCACCGGCGTTGGCAACGATTTCGCGCAGCGGGGCTTCCATCGCGCGCAGAGCGATCTGGATGCCGTGGTTCTGGTCTTCGTTGATGCCCTTCAGGCCAGACAGCGCAGTAACAGCACGCACCAGCGCGACGCCGCCGCCCGGGACAACGCCTTCTTCCACTGCAGCGCGGGTAGCGTGCAGGGCGTCATCGACGCGGTCCTTCTTTTCCTTCATTTCGATTTCGGTCGAAGCACCGACCTTGATCACGGCAACGCCGCCGGCCAGCTTGGCAACGCGTTCCTGCAGCTTCTCGCGATCGTAGTCCGAAGAGGTTTCTTCGATCTGCGTCTTGATCTGCTGTACACGCGAAGCGATGGCAGCGGTATCGCCGGCGCCGTCGATGACGGTGGTGTTCTCCTTGGAGACCTGCACCTTCTTGGCGCGGCCCAGGTCCTTGATGGTGGCCTTTTCCAGCGACAGGCCAACTTCTTCGGAGATCACGGTGCCGCCGGTCAGCACGGCCATGTCTTCCAGCATCGCCTTGCGACGGTCGCCGAAGCCCGGAGCCTTGACGGCCACAACCTTGACGATGCCACGGATGGTGTTGACCACCAGGGTTGCCAGCGCTTCGCCTTCGATGTCTTCAGCGATGATCAGCAGCGGCTTGCCCGACTTGGCGACGCCTTCCAGCACCGGCAGCAGCTCACGTACGTTGGAGATCTTCTTGTCGTGCAGCAGGATGAACGGGTCATCCAGATCAGCGGTCTGCGACTGCTGGTTGTTGATGAAGTACGGGGACAGGTAGCCACGGTCGAACTGCATGCCTTCGACGACGTCCAGCTCGTTTTCCAGGCCCGAGCCTTCTTCAACGGTGATCACGCCTTCCTTGCCAACCTTCTTCATCGCTTCGGCAATGATGTTGCCGATCGACTCGTCCGAGTTGGCCGAGATGGTGCCGACCTGGGCAATCGCCTTGTCGTCGGTGGTGGGCTGGGAGATCTTCTTCAGCTCGGCAACGGCGGCCACAACGGCCTTGTCGATACCGCGCTTCAGATCCATCGGGTTCATGCCAGCGGCCACAGCCTTGGCGCCTTCACGGATCAGTGCCTGTGCCAGCACGGTGGCGGTGGTGGTGCCGTCGCCTGCGTCGTCATTGGTACGCGAGGCAACTTCCTTCACCATCTGCGCGCCCATGTTCTCGAACTTGTCAGCCAGTTCGATTTCCTTGGCGACAGACACGCCGTCCTTGGTGATGGTCGGCGCGCCGAAGCTCTTTTCGAGCACGACGTTGCGGCCCTTCGGGCCCAGAGTTGCCTTGACGGCATTGGCGAGAACGTTGACGCCGCGCACCATGCGCGAACGGGCGTCTTCACCGAAACGAATATCCTTGGCAGCCATTGCTTGAAACCTCGGGAAAGGGGATTTAGGGAATGTGAGTTGGGTGAATCAACAGCGGGGCGGTTCCGGACGGTGGGTGGAGAGATGGCGGCGGCTCAGCCGCTGCGACCATTCCCTGTTCCCCGGTACCGGTCCCCGCTGTCAGAGGCCATCAGCCGATGATGGCGAGGACGTCGTCTTCGCGCAGCACTTTGTACTCAACGCCTTCGGCCTTGTAGGACGAGCCGGCGTACTGGCCGTAGATGACCTTGTCACCAACCTTCAGCGACGGCGCGCGCACCGAACCATTGTCCAGCGGCTTGCCCGGGCCCACGGCCACGACTTCGCCCTTGGTCGACTTTTCTTTGGCCGAATCCGGGATCAGGATGCCGCCGGCGGAGATTTCGTCGGCTTCGATCGGCTTGACTACAACGCGGTCGTGAAGCGGCTTGATGCTCATGAAGGACCTCTTAAGTATTTGATTGGTCTGTAGTTCCGGCAGTTTCCCCCAGCCAGGCAGAAGCTGAAGGTACCGCGCTTAAAAACGCCCGTCGAACGGGCTTGAAAATGAAATGGGGCCCACACGGGTGCTTTCAAGGGCCCAGCGAAAAAAGCTTCCCCGGTGGTCCCGGCAGAACGGAGCCGTGCTCCGCTGAGGACTTTCTCGGGAAGGCTCCTGCCAAGCGTGCCTCGGCACTACATGCCCCCGGACGAACCTGGCTCCCCGGACGACAGGCAAAGCGAGCGGGAAAAGTGCCTTCCCGCCGTCCTCGCTAGAGCGGAACCATGCTCCGCTGGGGCTCTACTGGGAAGCCCCCTTCCGAGCATGGCTTGGCATTGGATGCCTTTCGTATGATTCGGGCTCGGCAACACGGGAAAAAAAATGGCGTACCCGGTGGGACAGCCGGACACGCCATGCAGAGAGAGCCGCCCGGACCGCAGGCTGAAATGCTGTTTTTATAGATCTCTAGAGATAACGCGACCACAGCACCGACGCGTTCGCCGGGGCCGAGGGGATACCGCTGCTGCCGCCACCACAGACCGGCAGCAGATTCAGGCCGCTGCCATTGGGTACTTCCAGCGAGATGCCACCGGCCGTAATGGTGGTGTCTGCTCGTTGATTGCTGCCCACGGTGAGGCTGCCGTGGATGGTGACGATCGCGCCACTGGTCGCCAGCTGCTTGCCGAGCAACACGCTGCCACGGATGGTCCAGCCAGCCATTGCTGCGCCTTCCTCGGCGATGACCGCGGTGTTGCCGATCGGCAGGCCGGAATACGTGGTGGTCTTGCCCTGGCCGTCGGTGCCTTCCCAGGTCACGAACTCAGAACGGCTGGCGCACAGGTTGGAGGGATAGAACGCACCACCACAGACCTTGTTCGCTCCGGCAAAATTCGGCGCGACCAGATCGCGGTGGCCGGAACTGTCCAACGCCACGTCGCCGCCCTTGTTCACGATGGTATTGAGCAGGTCCATCGTAGTGCCCCTGACGGTCACCGCCGCGTCAAACCAGAGCACGCCCGCCGGCATCTTGCGCACACCCTCCAAGAGCCAATTGCCGTTGCCCTGACGGATGCCCAGACAACCCTTGTCATTGCCGTTGGTGCAGGTCATCAGCTCCTGCAGCACGCCCAGCTGGCTGGCTGAAGGACTTTTCAACGGGTACACGCCGTCGATGGACGAACCATCGGCGCGCTTGACATGCTGGATGGTCAGTTGCGGCAGGCCATTGACTGACTCGAACACATAGTTGGCCATGCCTTTGTAGTTTTCCGCGTCCACCGACTTGACCCGCGCATCACACCACGGAATGCCGGGCAGACCCGGACTGGTGCCAGCCTGCGCGCTCAGCACATTGGCCATTGGCATGTTGAGGCTGCCTGCTAGACGGCCGCTGCCGGTCACTCGGACATCTCTGGCGGTCATGTTGCCGCCGCCAAGCAGGTTGCCGATGGTCCCGGACACCATGTCGATGTCACCGCCAGCCCACAACGTGCTGTAACTACCGTTCCAACCCAGCACCGACACCTTCTGGCCCCACAGCTGGCCAACGCTCAACGTATGCAGGCCGGCGTTGCCGCCAGCAACCGACACCGAGGTGAAGAGCAACTCGTCTGGCAACACTGCGTCGTCCGGGCCCTTGTCCTTGTCGTCACGCAGACGCGCGGAAGCAGCGGTGCCGGTCACAACACCATTGCCGGGATCAATGTCCACCGAGCTCAGATCCAGCAGGAACCGGCTCTGGTCGCTCAAGGTGATGACCAGACGGCCGGTGTTGAACGGCACCACATTGCCCTTGGTCCACGGGATACCGCCGGTGACGGTTGCAGCGACCAGTTTGCCGCCCACCTCCGCCGTGCCGATGGCGCGGCCGCCGCTGTACACCACGGCAGTGTAGGCACCGGCCTTGATCGCGACGTAGTTGCCGCCACTGACGCCATTGCCGACGGAGACATTTTTGCCCCACAGCGTGGTGCCGCTGGGGTTGCCCATGCTGTTGATGGTGATGTTGCCCTCGGAGTGGAGATGTCCGTTGTTGGTGATGCCGCCGCCACTGAGCGACACATTGCCCTTCACGCAACCGGAGATCCGTGCGGAGGAACCGCCACCGATGGTCAGGTCGCCTGCCACCACCACGTTTTCGTAGTCAACCGGGTTGACCACTTCCAACGAACCACCGCTGTAGTTCAGGTTGCCGTTGAACACCATCGGCGCGCTGGGCAGCGAATGACAGACCTCCGGCGTTCCTGGTGTGCCACTGCCGGGCGCAACGTCGTAGACCACTTCGACCGTCGCGGTGGTCAGCGCCGATCCCACACCGGCCTCACCAGTGACACGCGCAGTTACCTGATACAAGCCGCTGCCGGCGGCCTCCACCGAAGTCACCACCGCCGAGCGAACTCCCAATGTGCCCAAGCCCGCTACCGGCTTGGCGTCGTTTCCTACCCAGCCGGGCCACACGGTTTTTTCAACCTGCAGCAGGTACAAGCGCAGTGCTTCCACACCGCGCCATGCCGCCGCCTGCGCCGCCGTGGCGGAATGCGTGGTCAGCTGCTGTGATTGAGTGCCGCGCAAGGAGTAGATCGTTGCGGCGACAGTGACCGATACCGCCAAGCCCACCATCAGCACGATCAGGATGGTGGTGATGCCACGCTGTTTTTGTGGCGAAGAAAAGCGACTTCTATCCATGCGTGTGCGCTCCCGTTCCATCAGGTTGAAACCGCAAGATTGGGCAAACAGGCCTGGAACAGATGACTGGCACCGTCGGCCTGCTCCATGTCCACCTGCTGCCCCGGTAATGCCATCGGCGAGGTACTGAAATCCTGCTGCATGAAGGGCAGGCACTGGCGCTCGGCCTTGAGCGCGAATACATAGCCCGCAGCCAGACTCATCGCGCCCACTTCACCTTCGCCGCTGGCGTAGGCGCTGCCGTCCTTCTGCGCCGGCGTGAAGAATGCAGCGCTGCCGGCCAGCAGTTCTCGCTCGGTGGCGGTCCAGCTGACGGTAGCCACGTCGCTGCAGGCCTTTGGTGTGAAGCGATACAGACCTTCGTTGTCTGCCAGACGCAGCCCCGAGCAAACAAAACCAGTGTCGGCCAGCTGCGCCTTGTAGCGCCACACCACTTCCTTGCCGCCATCACGCACGCCGAGTTTGCTACTTAATGCATCTGCCGCCGGCACACCGAAACCGGCCGATTGCATATCCATCTGCGCGGCCAGCAATGCGGCCGATACCTGACCGTCGCGCAATGCCGAACGCGAGGCATTGGCGGACACTTCGATCATGGTTTTGTAGAGCACCAGCATCGCCGAGATGGTGATCAGCGAGATCACCAGCCCAATCATCATGCTGATCAGGGTCTGCCCGGTTTGATGACGGCGGGCGCGAACAACGCGGCGACGGCTGTGCATGATCATTGCCTCGTGGACACGAGCAGGTCAGGGTCATCACTGCTGCCCCGGCGCCCGCCCAAATCAGCGGCCGACACCGTTAGATCCACCCGTTGCGGTGCGACGACCGCGCGAGTGACACCGGCCATGGACACATTGGCCGATGCCGCTTCGCAACTGATGCTGGCGTTCTTGTTGCCGGTCGGCAGCACGATCTCTACTTTGCTACCGCTGCACAGGCCGACACCCTTGCTGTGCAGGTTGTCGCGCAGGCGTTCGACCACCAGGTTTTCTACCTTGGCGTCGCGCTGGTTGTTCATCATGTTGGCCGCCACATGCGCCAGACCGGCTCCAATCAGGCTGGTGATCAGCACGCCGACCAGTGCTTCGAGCATCATGTCGCCGCGCTGGCGGCGGGGCGAATCAAAGCAGATCGACATAAAGCGGGTCCTGGTTGTTCAGGCCAATAGCCAGGCGCTGATGACTGGCACCACTGAGGCAGCTGCTGGCCGCAGGCAGACGTTGCCCCCGGTTACCGAAGGCCACGCAGGCCAGATCACCGGCAGCGGCGCTCAAGGCATCGGCGTCGGCGAAATCCGCCGCTCCGGTCAACTTGATCTGTACGTTGCGAGGCAACTCACCGCGCCACAGCACCTCGGTGCCGTCCGCACGCAGCACCTGCAGCGCGCGGCCATCACGCTGCAATCGGGCCGATACCGCACCGGCAGTAGCTTGGGTGGGGTTGCGCAGTGCCAGCGAGCGCGCCTGTGTCACGGCCTCCCACATCACGTTGCGCGCCTGCATCTGGCGATTGCTGTCAATCCACTCCAGCGCAAATGGCGTACCGGCGGCGGCCAATACCGCCATTACCGCCAACGTCACCATCAATTCGACCAGCGAAAATCCGGCAACGCGCCGGTTCATGGCCAATCACTCACGCCAACGCAGTTGCCGCTGACGGAGCGCGTATTGCCGGCATCCACGGTGAGCGTGCAGCCGTTTGCCTTGCCCATCGAAGCGCTGGCGACAGCCTTGAGCTGATAGCCGCCACTGCTGGCTGAATAGGTATAAGTGAAATTGCCGGCCTTGGTCCCCGCACTCCAGCCCTTCTTGGCGGCGCTGTCGCTGGCCGGATAGCCGAGCGTGCGCTGGCGGAAATTCTCGACATTGCTCGACAAGGCGAGCAGATCACTCTGGGCCACGCGGATCTTGCTGCGGAGTGCGTAGTCGGCATAAGCCGGCAATGCGATAGCCGCGAGGATGGCAATGATGGCCACCACGATCATCAGCTCAATAAGCGTGAAACCAAGAATACTGTGTCGTTCCATCAGGGCCTCCCTGCGGGCGCTACGGCCTCGCTCCCGTGTGTTCTGAGCCTTGGACGCTGAGTCCAGCACTCCCCCCACTCAAACAAACAGTTCACAAAAACTGTGACGAGCGGCAATATACATTTGATGACAACGATGTCAATACTTCCATCTGAAAGCGCCGCATTCGCATCTGCGACAATCCCGCAGATGGACGTAAGACTGGTCTTCTGCACCTGCCCTGATTCAGACAGCGCCCAGACGCTGGCCCACCTACTGGTGGAGCGGCGTCTGGCGGCTTGTGTGAACTTGTTGCCAGCGATGCGGTCTGTGTACCGCTGGCAAGACCAGATCGAGCAGGCGCAGGAAGTGCAACTGCTGATCAAGACCTGCGCTGATCGGCTGGATGCGCTCACCACCGCCATTCAGCAGGAACACCCCTACGAATTGCCGGAGATCCTCGCGATCTCCCCCAGCGCCGGCTTGCCGGCGTATCTGGAATGGATCCGGGCACAGACCCGGGAGGAAACCTGAGTCGATGATGCTGTTGCGACGTTTCACCGCCCTTTGCCTGCTTTCGTTGAGCGCCCTGCCTGCCTGGGCCGTCAGTGAAAAAGATCTGCTCCCGGTGGACCAGGCCTTTGCCCTGCAGGCCACCGCGCCAAGCCGCGACCGCATTGAATTGCGCTGGGATATAGCGCCCGGCTACTACCTCTACCGCCACCGCACCAGCGTCAAGGCAGGCCCTGGCTTCAGTGCCGGCGCCATCCAGTTCCCCAAGGGCGAACAGAAGCACGACGAATTCTTTGGCGACGTCGAGACCTACCACCGTCAGCTGCGGGCCACCTTGCCTGGCAGCGCCGAGGCGGGCGTGGAGACGGTCAGCCTGGAAGTCCGTTACCAGGGCTGTGCCGATGCTGGCGTGTGCTACCCGCCGCAGAAGCGCACCATCGAGGTAAGGCTGCCCGGCGCCACCAATGCCGCTGCCACTGCACCGCCTGCCGCGCCGATGTTCAACCCGCTGGCTGCGGCCAACGGTGGTGGGCTCAAATTGCCGGGCGCCAGCGCCGGTGCCGTGGCAGTGCAGAACCTACCGCTGCCACCGGACAAGGCGTTTGGTTTCGAGGCCATCGTCGACGATGGCAACCGCCTGCTGCTGCGGTTCTCGCCGGCACCGGGTTATTACCTGTACCGCGACCGCACCTCGCTGGCACTGGAGGGCGCCTCCGGCATCCGCACCGGCCGCCCACAGTGGCCGGCAGGTCAGCCGTATCGCGATGAGCACTTCGGCAGCGTAGTGGTGTATTTCGACCAGGTGGAAGTCCCGGTGCCGCTGCGCCGTGACCGCGCCGAAGCCACCCCTGCCACGCTGGTCGCCACGTTCCAGGGCTGCCAGACCGACGGCATCTGCTACCCGCCGATGACGCGCCGGGTAAAGCTCTCGCTGCCAGCCGGCAATGTATCGCCCAGCGCAGAAGCCATCGTCGCACCGCTGGTGATCCCACCGCTGCCCAGTGGCAAGAAGGGGGAGGTGCCGATGCAGCCGGCAATCAACCCGAGCAACCTGCCTGCACCGCAGCCATTGGTGGTACGCCCGGATCCGGGCGCGCCCAACCTCACCCAGGCCGCACCCGATGCATCGGCCGAAAACAACCAGCGCAGCCAGCCACCGACCACTTCCGCCGAAAAGGCCAACGGCTCGTTGTTCTGGGCCCTGCTACTGGCACTGGCCGGTGGTCTCGTACTGAACCTGATGCCCTGCGTATTGCCGGTGTTGTCATTGAAGGTGCTGGGCGTGGCGCAGAGCGGTGAGAGCCGTCAGCATGCCCGTCGCCATGCGCTGTGGTACACGGCAGGCGTACTGGTTGCCTTCTCGGTGATCGGCGGTCTGGTACTGGCACTACGTGCCGCCGGCCAAGCGGCAGGCTGGGGTTTCCAGCTGCAGCATCCGTGGTTCATCGCTGCACTTGTCTACCTGATGTTCGTGGTCGGCCTGAGCCTGAGCGGCGTGCTGACGTTGGGCAGCAACCTCGGCGGTGTCGGCCAGTCGCTGGCTCGCCGCAGTGGACCGATGGGTGACTTCTTCACTGGCGTGTTGGCCTGCGTGGTAGCCAGCCCGTGCATCGCACCGTTCATGGGCCCGGCATTGGCTTATGCGTTCACCGCGCCGCCGCTGTTGGCCTTCCTGGTGTTCCTGTTCCTTGGCCTGGGCCTGGCATTGCCGTTCCTGTTGATCGGCTTCGTGCCGGCACTGGCACGACGTCTACCCAAGCCCGGCGCGTGGATGGAAACCTTCAAGCAGGTGATGGCGTTCCCGATGTACATCACCGCCATCTGGCTGCTGTGGGTGTTGGGCAAGCAGCGCGGCGCCGACGCGATGGCACTGCTGTTGGGCGGCGTCACGCTGTTGGCGCTCGGCCTGTGGTGGTTTGAGCGCAGCCGCTGGCACAGCCGCAAGACCGGTATGGTGCTGGGCTTGGTGATCGTGGTGCTGGCACTCGTACCGGTGTGGGGCGTGACCCAGCTGGAAGCACCTTCTGCCAGCGCTAAAAGCGAAGGCACGGTGACCTATTCCCCGGAAATGCTCGACCGCCTGCGCGGCAGCAACCGCGTGGTATTCGTCAACATGACTGCCGACTGGTGCGTGACCTGCAAGGCCAACGAGCGCGGCGTGCTCAATCGCGATGCATTCCGTGACGCACTCAAGCGCGTGGATGCGGTGTACATGCGCGGCGACTGGACCAACGTCGATCCGCAGATCAGCGCCTTCCTCGACCAGCATCAAGCCGTCGGTGTGCCGCTGTATGTGGTGTATGGCCCGGGCGCACCGCCACGCGTGCTGCCGACGGTGCTTACCCAGACCATCGTTGAAGACGCGCTGCTGCGCGCGGCGCGCTGAGATGCGCTCCGCGTTGTGGTGGGTGGCGGGCATCGCCGCGGCTGCGGGCCTGTCCGCCGGTGCATGGTTGAGCCGCCCCACCCCAGCGCCGTTGCCACTGATGACGGAGACTTCCAAGCCGGTGCGCCCGCCGGAACAAATTGCCGCAGTGGGCCCCGGCGATCTGATGCCCGCGTTCACGCTGCCCGATCTGGACGGCATGCCCGTGCAGTTCCCGGATCGCTTCAAGGGCAAACCACTTCTGATCAACGTATGGGCCAGTTGGTGCGCACCGTGCATCGAGGAGATGCCAGAGTTGGCGCGCTTTGCCGCCAGACACGCCGACAACGGCCCGCAGGTGGTTGGCCTGGCATTGGACACACCGGAAGCGGTGCTGGATTTCCTCGGCAACGTGCCGGTGTACTACCCCATCGTGATTGAAACACCCGGCCCGGTCGATGCCAGCGTCAAACTGGGCAACACCCAGGGGCTGTTGCCTTACAGCGTGTTGGTGGATGCGCAAGGGCGCATCGTCAAACAAAAACTAGGGCCTTTCAAAGCCGGAGAGATTGAGGCGTGGGCGGCGGCACCGGACGCAGCTGAAACAACGCGCTGAAACCGCCCTCCGAACTCAGCCCAGCTTTGGCGTCGACTGATCCAATGCCCAGAGCCAGAACGTATCACCCCAATCGCTGTTGGCGATGACGGGGAATACGTCGTCTTGTTTGAAGTAGCGGCGACCGATCTGCGCTGGCGTGTACCACCAGCCAGCACGTGGGCATGGCTTTCTTGCTGGGACACGTGTTTGTTGAACCGATGGCCCACCGGTGCCCGCGTAGGTTCCGTCGATGTCTTCATACTCGCCTTCGATCATCTCCACGAAGTACCACTCGCAGGGGTGGGATTCGAACATCATGCGAGCAATATGAGGGGCTGAATGCTTGGAATCTGCTGCAGTTATTTGCTCCCATCCAGCTCGGTTCATGCCCCTGTTTTCATCGAGCATCCGGTAGAGCGCGTCTGTATCCCCCCACAACCCCTTCCGACCAACCCGCTGCAGCACCATCATCCCGAAGTGATTCAGGTCGTAGACATCGTCCAACTCACCGTATCCACCTGTCCACGCAAACTGCAGTGCGCCGTATGGCTCATCCTTCGGAACATATACACCTGTGCGTGGCGGAGTCTTCCCGCTTACCCCCACCAGATCAGTGCGTACCCGGAAGCGAGGAACTCTTTGCCGATTGATATGGCCGGCATTCCAATCCAACCAGAAAGCAAGATCATGAACCATCCCAGGCCGCGTGACGTAACCGCTCAAGCCAGCGGCATAACGAAACGCCCTTTCAGCCTCCGCTTTGAACGAAACCTCCTGTTCATCCGTGGCCCATATCAAGCGCGGCGCATACTCGCTCAGCATGCGTGCGCATTGATTTTCTCCAGCTGGGCCGTACCTCTCGAACGCACGCAGCGCAATGTCCTCCACAATCCCATCACGAAATTCAACCAATGCCGGATACGCATGCGTGGCAAAATGTATCGCCGTACTGGTCTGATTCCAGTTGGCGTGCGCGATGCCCATGGCATCCAGGTGCGAGCGTTCTTCGAGCATTGCATCCGCCATCGCGATCAGATGCTCCGCACGAGGAAGGATGCTTTTCAGATACGCCATCGACGTGAAGTGATGGATCAATGCCGCTTGGCGCTTGTGCCACGGATTAAGCTCAATCTGCTGTACTGACATGACTACCTGTTGATCCTCTGTCCAGGAAGGTTGGGCAAACCGAGCTTCACATCATTCATCTGGCTGTTGAAGTCGATACTTCCCCAGCCGGTATCCATCGGCCCGATGATGCGCGGATTGATGATTTTAGAACGCAGGCTGGTGTACTTGACCTGCTCAATCGCAGGTAACGCCCCCCACGCGTCATGCGTCATTGCGCTGGGCTTGGTAGCGCCGGTCACCTGATCCACCTCGTAGTACTGCCGTCGGTCCGCCTGGGATCGAATGGGCTGTCCACCAGCATCTCTCGGAATACTGCCATCTGCGCGATAGGCGATTTCAGCGTCAAACTTGATCTGCTCGTAGCCCCCTTCCAAATAATAGTCCGGCAGCTTCTTGGGGCCTTTCTGCTGTGCTGAAGCAGGCCCTCGCCAGACATTCAGCTTTTCGCCGGCCTTCAGCTCATAGATGACGAACTGCCCATTGGGATTCCAGTCCGGCCATACCGCCAGATGCAAGCCGATCAACGTCAGCGCCAGACCTACCCAGGCCCACGTGTTGTCCTTGTCTTCGTTGATCTGTTTGCAGTTGGCGATGATGTCGCGCACCGTGCCGGGGAATCAGATCAAGCAAACTAACCACATCATTTCCCTTAAAGACATGTCTCTCCAACTCGTACGAGCAGCCAAGATCGCTATACATACCGAAGAGAGAAGCTTCCCAGGCAGATATCATTGGTGTTGTACGAAAACATCAACCTTTCATTCTCATATTCGACTCTCGTCTGCCATGCCGTACCTCGCAGCATCGCAATCGAATTCCTGTGCATAAGCTCGTCATCGAAACCGTATTCCTCTCCAAGCAGGTCGACGAATAAGACTTTATGCGGCACATGACGTCTCAGGTATCGTTCGGAATTTCCACTGGTACCACATAGCATTGTGATCGCGACATCCCATGCACCCTGCGCATCCTCTCCGACAAGCAGGCGCTTATCTTGCTGCAACCTTTCAAGGTCGGAAATGCTACACGCGGGCAGCATCGGTGCATATGGATGATGAGAGTTACGGGCCGACCTCATCGCATCAGGTGAATGGCGATTTAAGTCAATGAAGGGAGTCGTACAGAGGAAGAGCATTGCTAAATCATTCTGCACATTGCCAAGCACGCATCTGGGTGGTGTTTCGCGACGTTCGACTTACATAAAGCGAGAGCCTCCCTCTTGGGAACCAAAATCATCAAAATCCGCGCCACGGGACAAGCCACGGACAGCGCATTCCATCAAGATCCGACGATACAGGCGGTGGAAGCCCCGTCTCCGGATCACCTGCTTCCCTGTAGCCCGTATGATCAAGAGCTTCCATTGGCTTTTGGCTCGCACAAGCAATGTGCAAATAGTTCCAATGACCGGGATCTGCGCCGTGTGGATACTCGTCATACATGGAGATGTGCTGGGCAGCGCCTGCATAGCGATGTTCATACAGAAGTGTGTTGAATCGCTTTGCCAGTGCGTTGCCCGTAACAGGATTATTCTTGAACTAAAATTTTCCAAGCTCATCGTTGTAAGGATCCACCACCACAATATCCAGCGCGCCTCCCAAGCTTGGGTAGACAGGATCCCAGCATGGGGTGCCACATGCCGCTGATTTCCACAGAATTCGCTCCCGATTCAGCAGATGCAGAGATGATTTTTGGCCATCACATCAGCTTGGGAAGTCCCGGTGAGCTCTCCCACGCTCTCGCAGAACCCAACCTGTAGTTTCAGTGTCAGATCCAATGGGGCGATGATAATCTCGCCACCTTGAGCGTACTTTCTATCGGGCGCAGAAACGTTCACGATCTGCCCGCTGTAGAACGGCTCCAGAAGCTCACCCCATGCCAGCCGTATGCTCAACGGCGCAGCATATCTGCCGTCCATGCCGGCGCTCCAGATGCTGGGACGAGGAGAGCATCGCCATTACCGCAGCGAAATGATGGCCAAAGGCGTTCTGGGGTAGTCATCAAATTTGTAGGATGCTGACCAGCATCAGCGCAGCGATGGTCGTGCACAAACGCAGTACGTTGAATTGATCGACTAGCACATTGGAATTCTCATGTTGCTACAGATCACTTTTCGCAAAAAGCGTAGCAATGCCCTTTGTAAGTCAACGGCCGTTCCGGTTCGTCGTGCCGCTGAAGCTTCCAACCCATGTATGGACCAGCATCGGTAAAGCCGGGGTAGGCATGGTCCGTCAGGTCCAGAGCGGCTTCATCCGGCGATGAGACACTTGGTCCAGCTGTCTCACCACAATGCCCATAGATGTACGTTCCCAAAGATCCTGGCCTCGCTCCACCGTCAGACCAATAACTGAACATGGACTCATCCAGTACAGGACAAAGAATTTCATTATCAACGACAAATCCAAATTGCCCACCCAAACCCTTCCGACCTAATTCTGAAGCTCTTGTCTTGGCTGTAACGTTCTTGACTGGTGGAATCATTCGATACAGAACCTTCGCCGTTGGCCACATGGGAATACCAGAGATGCGAACCTCCACCATCTGATCGCCAACAGCATCGGATTCGTTTGATTCCAATATCATGCCCGTCCGATCAAAAGTGTAGAAGTACGCGCCGCTTCCTGCTTGTCTTACAGGATTCCCCACTACCAAGATGGCGCGGAACGGCCAGCTTTTGGGGGGATGGAATGAGCCCGTGCCATATGGCGGCGGATTTGAGTTCCCAAACGGCAGCATCCAATGCGTTTTGTCATCCGGCGGGGTTACGTCCTGGTAAGCACTCGACCCTTCCTCTGGATGACATTCATAGATTCGGCCGCTTTTCGTAGCAATGATCTTGGGTGGCTCGGGACAATTAACAGGGCCGCTTGCGTCTCCTGGCAAGTGTTCAAACACCATCGAGGGAAGGAGAGCGGCACCAAGAAAAATGGCTGATAGGGTCTTCATTCTTGGTCGGCACCTCGACTGATATGTATGTGGTGTTGATGAGTAGCATCGGTTGCAAACACGCGGGCATCTGGGGTTCGCACCCCATTATTTAACGGGCCTGCGAGCCCCAATTGTGCGTACGTTGGGACCCAAGGCCCTCCAAGCCAACCTAGGACACCATCTTGTCGCGCTGGAGTTCCCAGCTTCTAGTGGACACCTGACCGAGGATGGCGATGCGCTGCTTCGAACCCATCAGAACTGACGCCGCCGAGATGGCTATGGCGGCGCGTCAAATTGTAGAACCCCTCGATGTACTCGGAGATGTCCGAGGTCGCTACTTCCCGACTGGCGTAGATACGCTGCTTGATCCGCTCCTTCTTCAAGCTGCTGAAGAAGGACTCGGCGACCGCGTTGTCCCGGCAGTTGGCGCGCCTGCTCATGCTTGGCTCAAGATGGTTGTCTTTACAGAAGCGCCGCCATGCATCGCTTCCATACTGCGAGCCTTGATGTGAGTGAATCAAGGGTTTACGAGGGCGTCGGCTGCGTACGGCTTTCATCACGGCATCCAGAACAAGTTCCCGATGAATCGTCGGCCTGACAGCCCAGCCAACAACTCTGCGCCAGATAAGATCCAAGACGATGGTCAGATACAGCCAGCCCTCCCAGGTGCGGATGTAAGTGATATCCGTCACCCATACCTCGTTCGTTCGCAATACGGTGAACTGACGCTGCAGCAGGTTGGGAATCAAGACGTGAGGCTTTGACGTCGGGATGTGCCGTATGCGATAGCCATGCAATGCGCGCAATCCGTTCTCCTGCATTAAGCGAGCAACTCGGTGCTTGCTGCATGTCTCCCCGCGCTCCTGCAGGTCAAGAAACATCCTGGGCGCACCATAGATGTCGTGGCTGGCAATAAACGAGCACGTATTAGCCGAAGTAGTCGCGCATCCTCCTGAGCTCGATCGGAAACCGGATGTTCACGCCATGCGTAGTAGCCGGCTCGAGCAACCCCCAGCAGACGACACCTCATCTGGATGCTGAACTCATCTCGATGCGCATCGATGAACTTGTAAGCTCGCCGGGTTTTGCTGGTGATCTGGTCTGTAGACATGGCCGTCTCCCGAGGCTATCCCTGACAGAGCCTAGCTCTATCTAGGAAATTCTGGGAACTCCACCCGCCGAATTCCGTCAGCACCACGAACCTGAAATCTCCAATTTTGCCTGGCATTGAATTACGGGGTGTCGACAATTTGGTGCATCACGGGTGCGCTTCAATCCGCTTACGGATACCTGAAAACTGCCACTCGGTGTCCGAAGGGCAATCGGTCAGACATACCTCCTTGTCGATGAAGTCCTGCTCGCTCGGCGCACGCGTATAGCCCTTTGGACGATCACGCAGCAGTACGCCTGGCGCGAAGTACACCGGACGAATGGGATCGTCGAAATCGGCGTAAAAGAAGAAGTTGTTCACATCAACTTCTTGACGATCATCCAGCCAAAATTTCTCGCCATGACTGAGACGCCGCGCGATCGTTATTCTGTCCGCTTCAATCTTCAACGGAGTGAATTCAGGGGAAATATTCCGAACGACTCCATTGAAACGCATACCGCCTTCACCAACCCCAATCGGAATGGGGGCCGGGTTCTTCGGGCCGTAGCCGCAACTCACGCCGCCATTGCTCCTTCGCTCGCAGTTGAATCTGTATTGCTGAGAATTTGCCGCCGGAAGGCCTTGCGGCAAATAACGTCCAGACTCATCAATCAGGAAGATTTTCAGAGCGTCCGCAGCATAGACATTCCCTTCGGAGCTATGCTCCGGCAGGTACTTAATCCGCCAGCGAATCTGGATTTTTCGATCTAAGTAGTAGCCATCATCACTGAACTGATAAAGATTATCCATGCGGTCTCCCAACATGTAGGCGTTATAACCAACCAGGCGATCCAGCTCAATCTCCTCCTCAGGCATCATCAACTCAGAACCTACATAGGAAGGATCGGACTTTTCGTAGATATAGCGAGTCCTCCAGTAATCGACTGAAACCAACTCAGATTCATGAAAGAATTCGCGCTTGTCGTACCAGTGAACTCCGCTTCTCATTGTTATAAATCGATCACGAGGATCTTCACTGAAGAATCTCTCACAATAGTAGCGATTTATGCGCAGCCACTTATCCTCACTAAAGTGCTCCCCATTACCAAGATCAGCCGCCTCAGGGCGCTCAGCATAGTTTGAATTTTCGTACTGATGATACTGACTTCCCTTACTGAAAAGCGCGCAATGCACCAGCTTGGATTTTGGATCCTCGCTCCAATCCCTCTCCACTGGTTGAGCTATAGCTACACCAAATGGAAGTGCATGAAGTAGCAGCAGCTTTTGTAAAAAATTTGTCGAATAAGGTCTCATCAAACCATCACTTATCGTACCAACCATGGCCTCTCCACTCCTCGATGATCCATTTCTGGGAAAACAGGTGGAGGTGTCAACGATCCAATTTCATGCGGGGCGATATAGCCCGCCATATCCCGTTCATCCAGCGGTTTCCGACTCATGCAGGTTATGTGTAGATGGTTCCAATGGCGACCATCTGAGCCATGAGGGTACTCATCAAACTTATAGATGTGCTGGGCGGAGTTCGCATATCGGTGCTCATATAGCAACGTACTGAAGCGTTTCGCCAACGCATTGGAGGAAACACGACTGTTCTTGAAATTGAATTTCTCCAGTTGATCATTGACAGCATCTACTGCAACAATATCCAGCGCATCTCCAAGCTTGTGCAAGTAGGAGCCCAACATGGGCCGCCACATGCCACTAATTTCCACGAAGCTCACTCCTGCTTCTGCACACGCAGAGAGCAGCATCATGTAGATATACGGGTGATTTTTTGCGATCACATCGGCCTGGGGAGTCTCTGTGAACTCGCCCGCATTGTCGCAGAAACCAACCTGCAGCTTCAGGGTGAGGTCCAGTGGAGCGATGATGATTTCGCCACCCTGAGAATGCTTCCGAGTGGGAGCGGGAATATTCACGATCTGCCCGCTATAGAAGGGCTCTAGTAGCTCACTCCATGCCAACTGCATTCGCAGTGGCAGCTCCGTCGTCTGAGCAGATGATGAGGAAGCGAGTGCCTCCCGGTAATGCGCCGCCTGTTGCGCACTGATCTTTCCATGCTGCTCGGCCCAATCGATTTGGCGAAGACTCGGACGAGCCACCTGATACCACGAGCTTAGATTTCCGCCTTGTTTCGGCAGGGTCAGATTGCCACCTATCCATGTCCGAATGTCCGCCATGGAGTAGCTTCGCGTGATTGCTGCCCATACCTTTCCATTGAGAACGGCAGTGCGCTGCCGGCCTTCTCCGTCAGTACAAATGAGATGCTCAATTGGGCTATCCGATGGTACCCCACTTACCTCCTTGATGATCACGGCTGTCAACCCCTCAGCTTCAGGAACCACGCGATACATCACCAAACTTCTGGCATTACGCCGCCAGTTCTCCGCACCGCCATGGGCAGCTGCCCCGAGAACGATGCCTACCTCACTCACCCCATCCACGGGTACCTCTACCGTCGATACCTGGGTCCGGGAGCCAAAGAATTTGGCGGGCTCACCGGCACTCTGACCTCCATGCAGAACTTCCAACGTCGCCACATCAACAATTAGATACGGCAGATTGGTCAGATAGGTGGGATGGTCCTCTCCGCCATTTCGGACAGTTAGCACGTTATTGATCACATACTTCACCCGCTGTTTGCCTTGGCGCAGGGTCAACGTCTCGCAGTGGTTCCGTGATTGAGGTGCGGTCGTCACCGTGGCGTTGAACGTGAGCCGAACCGTGACCACATGGAGTTTGTTGTCCGGCTTGCTCTGCACACTCTGCCCAACCGGGCGACATTGCCCGCCTACCGGTGGCGCAATGGCCAGGGACACCGCAACCTGACCCTGCGTGGTGATCTTTATCGTCCGCCCGTCTGCTCCGCTTGTGCCTTCGCGCCGGGAAGGTGCCAGTGCACCCACATCCGTCCATTCAAGCGTGTAACGGCGATCTCTGATCGGGTTGTTCTGTAGATCAACCAGCCGAAAGCATAGATGGTGCTTAACAGGTGGCGGAGCAGGTTTGCTTGTCTTTTCTAAAACTGCCTGATTCATCCTTCGGCTTCCTCAGCATGAGGCGCTGCTGATCCACAGCACGTCTCGTCGGTAAGCACTGCCGCAACATCGGGGTCTTCAACTTCCCACGCCTCGTTGTCAGCCAGAACGATTTGTAAATTCTCTTCCTTGTTGCTACTGGCAACGATCGAAGTGGTGCCGTCCGCGCCTGTTATCGCATCTTCATAAGAGCCATCCGCTTTCATGACGCCAATCGCCTGCATGGCAATTGCTTCTCCAGCTTCATTTTTGAGCGCGACGCGGATCTCAAATGGATCGCGCTCCAGTAGGTGCCGTGGCAATGCAGGCAAAGGCGCCACTGCGTTCGCGCCCCCCATAAACGGGTGCTCGCTCGCCCTTGCCGTGAACTCGCCCGGGCAGCTGAAGGTGATGTCGCCGTTTTCCAGAGTGATGGCACTGTTGCCGGCCTGCAGCACCACTTTGTTTTGCGCCAACACGTCGATGCGGTTGTCGGTGGCGGTAATGGTGATGGCCTGGTCGGCCAACAGTTCCAGTTCGCCGCCGTGGGCCTGCAGGCTGACCGGGCCATTGGCGGCGATCACGCGGAGCGGGCCGTTCTGGGTGAACAACGAAACGTGTTCGCTGGAGACTGTGGCGATGGTTTGCCCGGCACTGATGTGCAGATCCTGTTGCACGGTCATCTGCAGGTTCTGCCCGGCATAGGCAACGGCGCTGGCCGGTGTGGTCCATGCGATGTGATGTGGCGCTTCAGCCAGCAACAGCGGCTCGGCAAAACGCTCAACCGGCTGATCACCCGGATTGCGGCCGTCGCGTGGTTTGAAGGGTGACTGCCCGTTGACTTCGCCCTCGAAGCGAGCGCCAGCCTGGGGATCAATCAGTCCACGCAGCACCCCAGTGCTTCGCCACGCCGACAATCCGGGCACCTGTTGTTGCTGCAACACCTGCTGCATGTTTTCCAGGCTGCGCTCGGCACCTTTGAGCTGGGCCACCACCTCGGCGTTGTCCAGCAACGTGGACGTGCCGCGCTCCTGCAAGCTGGCCGACAACTGCAATCCTTGCCCCGCATGCACGTTACCCCAGCCCTGTGTGGCCAGCTCGAAGCCTTCGCCGCGTAGCGCGCCGCGTGCGGTGTCCTGATGATCGATCAGGTAGCCCAGCTCCATCCGGCTATCGGCCAGCGAAGTGTGCAGGCGGGTGCGCAACTGGCCCGGCGTGTCGTCCATCACCCATTGCTGGGTGCCGCTGCCGTCATGTGCCTGCGTGTGCAGACCGCTGAGCACACCCGGATGGTGTGCGTGCTCATCAATACCGCCACCAAATGGCGGCGGCACCTCTGCGTTGTACAACTGGCCGGTGATACGCGGCTGGTCGATATCGCCGTGCAGGAATTCCACCAACACTTCACTGCCAATACGCGGCAGGAAGCTGGTGCCCCAATTTGGACCGGCCAACCACTCGACTACAGGCACCCAGCTGCCGCTCGTGTGATCGCCCGGTGCGTGCCCGCTGTGGGAGCTGCCGGTATCGGTCATGCCCCCGGAGTTTGGACGTGGGCCACGCTGCCAGCCGAACTGTATGCGTACTTGATGATCGCGATTGGGGCTCACGGTGGCACCGGGAACACCCACCACGCGCGCAGTCTGCGGGCCATGCACGGTCGGCCGATCCTGCGGCAGGGCGCGCAACGGCACCTGCGTGCCGGTGGCCAGAAAGCGATTGCGGTAGCTGCCGCGTTCCTGAGTGGTGTGGCCCAGCAACTCGGCGATACCGTGGTCCAGGTTGTTGACGGCGACATGGAAAACCACCAACAGCCGGAAGCTCTGCGCCGCGTACTGCGGATGCTGGCTCAACCTGAAACAGGCACCGGCAGCCAGTGAACGCTCATTCCCCATGCCACTGAATAGCTCCTGCGGCACCCGAAGTGCATCCAGCCGTGCCTGCGCCGCCTGCGGTGCCCAGTGCGATTCGGCAAAGTGACCGGCACGCGGCTGTACATACACCTCCAGTGCGGGGAGCCCGCCTGCATCAGCGCTGCGCTGTGCAACAACCGCACGCACCTGCTCGCTATGCCAACTGCCTACGGTGCTCGCGTTGGGTACCCACTGCTGACGCTCGCTGAACGTGGTGATGCTGTCGCAGGCTTCGGCTGCATCGATGCGATGGAAGCGCAGCGTGCCCAACTCGGGGACGACGGTTTGCGGCTCGAATACCACCAGCGTGTGTGCCGCGTCATCGCCCTGAACCTGTTCGATGCGCCACGCGAGGCCCGCCTCGGCCAATAGACGAGTGACGAATGCCCAATCGGTTTCGCGGAACTGGGTGGTGATTGCACGTTTCGGCAACGCATTCTGCACATCGAAACGAAACCTCGCCTGCGGGTACTCCGCAAACACCTGCGCGCAGATGATGCTGATGTCCTTGTCCTGGAAGATCAGCGCATTGCGCCGAAAACGCAGCAGTGCGGTCCACGGTTCCAGCGCCAGCCGATAGCGCGCTAGGCCACCATCGCTTCCAAGCTGCGAGACCCCGGTACACAAGCCATTCCATTGCCGCAGTGACCCGTCGGCCAGCCGCAGCTTCAAGGTCAGCGGCTGTTCCAGCCACGGCTCGATATCCAGGAAGGCATCGGTGGACAGGCAATCAATCTGCAGGCGCGGCTCGCCGCACACGCTTTCTTCGCCTTCAAAACGCTCCACCACCAGGCCCTCATGCGGCCCATGCAGTTGAATCAAACGATGGTGATGCGACAAATCCGCCAATGAGGCGAGCATTGCCGAGCGCGGGATGTCCATATCGACAGGCTCATGCGGGGGAGATCAGGCGGGTGATGCGAAAGGCTGTCTCACCGCGTCGAGCCGAGGACGATACCCGCCACGTGTGGTTATATCGGCTGCCCCACTCAGATTTAGGATTAATCCCACACGGGCGGTCAAACCCACTGGCTTTTCCTGATGAGCGCCATCCCATCCGGCCTGCCGCATCTGGGCGGCGCTCCACTTCTCAATAGCGTGTGATGAAAGCAACACACAACCTTGCTCGGGATTTAGCAATCCCTCGCGTAGCGTCGTGTCTCCGTCGAACACGCAATAACAGGAGCGATGAGATGGCCAGAACCGCACCACGCATCCACGTGGACCAGGCCACGATCAACCGCCTGAAGGAACTGCAGCGCGGACTTGATGCGGAAATGCGCGTCGAGCTTCACATGCACGACGGCAGCGTGCTGGTCGGCATGCTGCCAGAGCGCCCCAACGTGCAGCAGTTTCTTGATGCGCAAGGAAATGAAGGCACCAATGGTCAGCTGCGGCTCGATACCGGTGACGGCGGCTTCCATCTTGTCTGGCTGGATGAGATCGACCACTTCACTCGCCTTGGCACGTACTAGACCGATCGCGGTGCAGCACTTGTGTGTGCAGAACACGCACCACAGTGCGGCTGACTAGCGGCTATTCATGCCCATTACCGGCGTGCAGGCACAGGAACCCAAGCCGCGCAGGGCCCTCATTCACGCACGTCGCAGCGATCATGACGCCCCATGACGGCCAGGCAACGCTGCCACAAGGAAGCTGCAGATGCGGCATCCGCCGTGCAGACGAGACTCCCTCATGAACAACCAACGCGAACAGAATCCGGGCCAACTGAATGCTGGCCCGCAGAGCCCCCAACAGCCGCAACGGGAGCCACCGCAACCAGACAAGCATGAGCGTGAAAAGAAGGCACCCGGCCGCGAGAATGAAGAAGAAGAGTAAGGCCGCTGCCCTACCCTTGCTACCACCTTGGTACAGAAAGAAAACAGCGTTGGCTGACCCACGCTTTGGCACAGCCAACGCTTCCACTGATCTACCAAACATCGTCAACCGTGGTCCAATCCTGCCCCCAACGCCCTCGGGTTCACCACATCAAGCATCGCTTTCAGGCATGCGTAACATAGGCAACCCTCTGCCACCGCAAGCTGCGCCACATGACGAATTTTCCGCAAGACATCTACACCGAGCCGACGCCCGATACCAACACGTTGGGCAACCTCGGCCCACTTGCCGCCATGGCCGGCATCTGGCGCGGCGAGCGCGGCATGGACGTCAACCCCAAGACCTATGGCGCTGAGCATCAGGCGTATATCGAGCACACTGAGCTGCATCCTATCGATGCGCAGACCAATGGACCACAATTGTTCTACGGGCTGCGTTACCACACCCGCATCGTGAAACCCGATGACGTGGAAACCTTCCATGACCAGGTCGGCCATTGGCTGTGGGAGCCGGCTACCGGCACCATCATCCAGACGCTCTCCATTCCGCGTGGCCAGACCGCAATGGCGGTAGGCAAAGCAGCACCGGATGCAAAATCGTTCCACCTACGCGCGGTACGCGGCTCGGAGACCAACGGCATCCTGTCCAATCCATTCCTCGAACATGCGTTCCGTACAGAGAGCTACGACATCCACGTCACTCTTAATGACGACGGCACCTGGTCGTACGAACAGGAAACGATCTTGATCATCCCCGACAAGGCCGAGCCCTTCCGTCACACTGATCGCAACACCCTGACCAAGATTGGCGAGCCGCTGCTCAACCCGACGGCACGGGCCGCTGCGCCGGAAGCGTTACCGGCCTAAAGCCGTGACTCCCCCGAACTGACCTGCAATGCCCTCGGCCCGGGACAGGCTACGGATTGAACCGCGCCAGGATAGATCGACCCACGCCGAGCCCACATTCGGGCCGGCCTCCTTCCAAGGTAGATGCAACATCGTGATGACAAAGACCGTTGAATCACTTCTGGATGACATTTGCCTGCTCGGAGATGAGCAGTACGCGCTTGTCACTTCCGTTCGCAAGCTAATCAAAACGCTTATTCCCAATGTGTCGGAAGATGTGAAGTACGGCGGCATCCTCTTCTCCTCAGGGGTGCAGTTCTGCGGTGTTTTTGCATACAAGCAGCATGTCTCGCTGGAGTTCAGCTGCGGCGCCAGCATCATCGACCCTCACGGATGTCTTGAAGGAAGTGGAAAGGGAAGGCGGCATATCAAGCTGCACTCCGCACAGAGCATCAAGGAAAAGAACCTGGCCCACTACTTGCCACTGGCATGGGAAGCGGCCAAGAATCGAGGCCAGTAGTTGATTCAAGCGGAATGATGGGAAGGCCTCGGCCCCATAAGAAAAATTGATGCTTCGGCCGAGATCTATTCATTTGTGCGCTACGGCTTAACGGCCCACTGTCTCGTCACATTCAAGACGAGGCTCAACGCATGAAATCGAATCGCAAATTTTGTTGGGCGCTGCGCGTCGTTGCGGCGGCTGTGGCTGGTGCAGGGGCCTCGTCGGCAATGGCAGCCGACCCACCCGAGTGGTCTGAACCTGTCACACCCTTTCGCATCGCCGGCAACATTCATTACGTCGGCACGCGAGGGCTTTCGGCGTACCTCATCACCTCCGAACAGGGCGCGATTCTGCTGGATGCCACGGTTGCGCAGAATGCCGCCCTGATCGAGCGCAATATCGAAAGCCTGGGCGTCAAACTACGCGATGTCAGATGGCTTATCAGCGACCACGCACATGCTGATCATGTCGGCGCGATGGCACAGATTCAGCGGGATACCGGTGCGCGCGTCCTGGCCAGTGCTGGCGACCAATGGGCGCTTGAGCATGGCCAGAATGAGGGCGACAACAACTACGGAGTTCAACCCTTTGCCCCGATAAACGTCGATGCGGTTGTCAGCGACGGCCAAGTGCTTCGCTTGGGCGAAACCGAGCTCACGGCCCATCTCACGCCGGGCCATACACGCGGCTGCACCAGCTGGAGCATGACCGTGAATGATCGCGGCACCCCACGAAAAGTGCTTTTTCTGTGCAGCATCACGGTCGCAGGCAACACCCTGGTCGCAAACCGTGCCTACCCCGGCATCGCCGAAGACTTCCAGACAACATTCGCGAAACTGGCGACGATGCAGGCAGATATCGTTCTGACCAGCCATCCCGGCGCGGCAGATGTTCTTGAACGCGGAGCGCAACTCCGGCGTGGCAATGCCGATGCGTTTGTAGACCCTTCCGCGCTACCGGCGCTGGTGGCCGAGTCCCGGGTAAATTTTGAAGCCGCACTCGCCAAGGCAAAAGAACGTGCGGAACTGCCCTGAGCCACAACCACAGTCAGGCTGACTTGCTCACAGCAGCACGAGTGAAAACAAACCAGCGCCGGTGCGGCAGCGTTGGATGGTGACCGCCATTGCATTGCTGACATCCCACTCGATCAGGTCCATGATCCGGCGTGCACAGCGGTCTCATGGTTACCCCAGCGGGAACTTGTCATGGCAAAGCACGTATTCACATTGTCGTTGCTGCTTGCAGCGGTATTGATGCCGCCCCTGCCAGCACACGCTGCGGACGATGGCATTGCGGTCGACCAAGCCCAGTACGCCAACCGCGCAGTGCTGCCGGACTTCACCGGCGCGGCCTGCCCTGACATGCCACGCGGGCTGGAGCAGGTAAAAGGCAATCTCTATCGCCATACGAGTGGACCCGGATTGGCGGTGCACAGTGGCCTGGTCCTGATCACCCATGAAGGCGCGCTGGTCATCGATCCGGCAGCGACGTGCACCGCCGGCTGGTTGCGGGACGAAATCCGCAAGCGCTTCAACGTGCCAGTGAAGTACGTGATCTACACGCATGGCCATGCCGATCACATCAGCGGTGGCCAGGTATTTCAGAAGGATGGCGCCATCGTGGTCGCCAACCAGCGTGCCGTCGAGCCGATCGTCGGCGAGAGAATCCCTACCGCCGTTCCCGACCGTGTCTTCGACAAGGACATGACCATCACGCTGGGCGGCGAGACCGTCTTGCTGCACCGCGTTGCACCCAGCCACTCGGACAGCATGATCATGGTGCTGTTCCCGGCATACAAGGCACTGCAGTGCACGGATGTGTGCGAAAGCAAATCCATGCCATACAACGACTTCCTCGACTTTTACTATCCCGGTTGGATCGAGACGCTCGATTGGGTGATCAAGCAGGAGGTGGACTTCATCGACGTGGGGCATTACACACCGGCCACCAGGGACGATGAAGTCGCTCTGCGTGCTTACATGGTCGACCTGCACCAACAAGTGTTGGACCTGGTGCGTGCTGGCCAATCATGGGATCAGCTGTATCGCAGCGTGACGTTCAGCGATGCAACCCGCAAATGGATTGGGTTCGATGCGATGAACAAATTGAACATCATGGGAATGTACCGCTGGGTCTCGAATCATCGTCGCGGCGAATGGTGAAGGTGTGGATGCGATCCTTATCGCAGCATCCTGCGGACGATCCGCCCCACCAGCTCGCACACGCTGACAGAGCGGATTCGGGCAGCCTCACTCAAGCCCGAGTTCGCTCCGCAATGCCGCGATATGCGCACGCCCCACGGCAAGCTCCGCACCGTCGCTCATGATCAACCAGTAACGGCTCCCCGAGCCGGCATGCAGGGTGCGGATGTGCCGCAGGTTGACCAGGTAAGAACGGTGGCAGCGCACGAAATCTGGTGGAAGCACACCACTCAGACCGGCAAGGGATTTGTCGTGTAGTTCGCTGCGGCCCTCGCGCAGGCGTAGCTCACTGTAGTCACCGTCCGCGCGAATCCACATCACGTCCGCCAGCTCGACCAGTGCGGTGCCTTGTGCGCGCCATATTCCCAAGTAGCGGGCACGACCGGAACAGTAACGGCCCACATCGAGCAAGCGCTCCAGTGCCTGGCCCAGACGCTCCCGCGAAAACGGCTTGGGAACGAAATCCAGCACGCCATGCTCGAAGGCCTGCAGCGCACGCTCGCGATGGGCGGAGACAACGACGCAGTGATAGCGCCCGGCTACCGCGCGACGCAACAGTTCAAAGCCGTCCTCTCCGCCGAGATTCAGATCCAACAACAGCCCGTCATAGACACTGCGTTCCAGCCGGTCGCCCGCAGATTCCAGGTCCGCAACTGCATCGAAGCGTGCACGTGCGCCGGCCAACTCCGCGCACAGACGCAACAGACGCTGGCGTACCAATGGCTCATCTTCAACAATCAATATGCGCATGTGAGCTCGATTCGGCCGCACCAGTCGGCGCCATCACTGCCTTGAACGAAACGCCAACGCTCGGGAAAGGCCGCAGCCAGACTTGCCTCGATGTAGCGTGTGCCCGTCCCTCGTCCACGATGTGGCGCGGAACCGCGAGCGCTGCGTAGCTCCAGAATCCAACGGTCGTCATGGCGTCGTACAGACAGACGGAACGGACGCTGCGCGCAGGCAACGGCGCCGGCGTGGGTCAACGCGTTCTCGACCTGCGCATGCAGGATGCCAGGGGGCAATGAGAGGCGCAGGTCATCGGCATCCACTTCGAGCGTCATGGGGTGATCCAGCGCCAACCCAACGATGTCGAGGTGGCTGCGGCACAGCGCCAGTTCGTCCGCCAGCGGAACGCTCTGACGGCTGCTGCTGTCGCGCAGGCGGTCAAACTGCTCGGCCAGCGATTCAACCAGACGACTGGCACGCAGGGGCGCTTGTTCGATCAATTCCTGCAGGCAGGTGAGCGTGTTCATGAGCCAGTGCGGCTGGATTCCTCTCTGCAGCAGCTGCAGCGAAAGTTGGGCGCGTTCTTCGCGTAACCGAGCGTTGTGCTGGTCCAGCGCACGCAGCTGTGCCGCATGGCGTAGCAGCAAAAAGCCCATCAGCACCGCCAACAGCAGAAAATAGGGGCCGTCGAGAAAGGCCCCACGTGCCATCACCAGCGCCAGCGCGCCGGCAAGCACCAGCGCCAAAATCGGCCACCGCTCTTCCTGCGCATCGCGGGCCCACAACAGCAAGCCTGCCGAAGCCAGCAGGCTCAACAGCAGCGCCGCTGCCGAGCGCGTGTCAAAGCCGGGCATGAGGATGGCGATCGCCGCGAGCGCCACCACAAAGGCGATGCGGAGGCCAACCGGCACCACAACGCCAAAGCGGCGCGCGAGGTAGGCCGGCAACAGCACCGCCGCTGCCAGGTGCAGCCCCAACAACAGAAGCAGGCGCGGGCCATGCCATGGATAGGCATAGCCCAGCAGCGAGCGCCACGCCTCGACAACCGGCAATGCCAAGCCAACGGCGCACAACGCCAGAAGCAGGTGGGCACCGGGCATACGCGAGCGACCACGCTGCACCGCCAGGAAGTACAGGCATGCCGCCGCGAGCGCTCCTGTTGCAAAGGCTGCGATCAGCCAGGGCCGCAGAACATCGCCATAGAGCAGCGCCGCCGGTGCCACCACCGCGACAACGTCCGCACTGTGCAGGCGGACCCGTTGCTGCTGACTGGAGGCGAGCACGATCAACTCGTCTTTCCCCGTGGCAGCCGGTGCCGGCAGCACACGGACGATATCGATGCGGCCGGGCTGTTCCTCTTCGGCGGTACGACCGACGGTGCCATTGCCTGCCAATGACCGACCGTTCCAGTACAGCTGGCTGGCACCGCGCAACGACAGCCGCAGCGCACGGCCGTCATCATCCTCCGAGGAAGACGTGGCTGACCGAAAGCGAAGCCAATAAGGACCGACCCAATCGGCGAGAACAACCTGATCGAGCGGACGCCATTTCACGTCGGCAGGCGGGCTGTGTGGCAAGTCACCGGTCGCTGCCACCTTTGCGGGCGCCATTTCGCCGGTCAGTACCTGCACCTTCGTCATGTCCGGCAGCGAGACGGCCAGCCACGCGGCGACGGCGGCAAGCAACACGGTCAGGACGGTCAAGGTTCGCAGGATAGGCATGTGCCTATCGTATCGGCTGCGCGGAGACACTGGACGGTCGTTTGGAGACGTTCGGCGGACGGACGCGACGCAACCACCGCGACGGAGGGGATGCTGGCTTCCGTGGGGAAATTGCCCCGCGCCCTCCCCGGGCACCGGGGCCAGAACCACGTTCGCATCCCTCCCAACCGGAGTCCGCCATGTCCCGCAAATCCCTTTTCGTTTTCAGCAAGCGCGATGCTTGCCCACGCGCCTTGTCGGCGGCTTCGATGGCACCACGGCAGCGCAACGATGCATCCACCGAGTCGGCAACGCATGTGACACGGCTGTTCCCACTGGCTGGCAAGCTGGCGGTGTTGTGTCTTGCATTGGCCTGTGCAGTGCCGGCACTGGCGGGTGATGCGCCGGCACCGCTGGTGTTCTCGCCCTATGCCATGGAAACCAAGGGCAACGGCACGATCGCCACGGAAGAAGCTTTTCTGGAAGTACCACGTCGCCACAGCGAGCCAAATGGCCCGCGCATCCGTCTGCGCGTGGTGCGCCTGCCTGCGACCGGAGGTGATGGTCGCGCCGCCCCGGTGGTGTACCTGGCTGGGGGCCCTGGCGGCTCCGGCTTTGGTACGGCACTCGGGCCGCGCTGGCCGGTGTTTGACCGTGTCCGTCGCGAAACCGACGTGCTGCTGCTCGACCAGCGCGGCACCGATTTTTCGCAGATGCCGCCGGAATGCTCACACTCGCACGGTTTTGATGACGCCCAACCGCTGCAGCGGGATGCTGCACTGGTTGCACTGCGCGCAACCGCCGCCAGCTGTGTCGCCGAATGGCGAAAGGCCGGCGTCGATCTGGGCGCCTATACCACCGCCGAAAGTGCAGACGACATCGAGGATCTGCGCCGTGCGATGGGCCTGCCACGCATCAGCCTGTGGGGCATGAGCTACGGCACGCACTTGGCACTGGCCACCGTTCGCCGGCACGGCCCGAGTCTGGAGCGCGTGGTGCTGATGGGCAGTGAGGGGCCGGACGACACGATCAAGTTGCCATTGGCAGCGGATGCCCTGTTGGCTGATCTTGCGGTCGTCGCCCGGAAAGACGGCTTCGACGATCTAGAAGGCTCGGCACGGCGCGTTCTGGAAGTTCTGCGCCGACAGCCGGGCCAGGCCAGCAGCCCCATGCATGGCGGCAGAAAAGTGACCATCGGCGAGTACGACGCACAGCTCGCGATAGCGATCATGCTCGGGCGTCGCGGCTTGCAGCGGATGTTGCCATTGGCGCTGCGCGAAGCCGAGGCCGGCGACTACAGCCTGTTGGGCAGTGTCGCGCTGATGATCCGTGAAGACCTCGGCAGCTTCCGCGCCATGCCGCTGGCGATGGACGTGGCATCTGGGCTGAGCCCGCAACGGCGCGCCCTGGTCAACGCACAGGCACGCGAAAGCGTGCTCGGCGACGCGTTGAACTTCCCATTCCCGGAACTCGCTGAGGGCCTGGGGCTGCCCGACCTGGGTGAAGCGTACCGTGGGCCGTTGCGCAGCGATGTGCCGGTGCTCTTCATCAGTGGCACGCTCGATGGACGCACCCCGCAGGCCAACGCACGGGCGCTGTTGCCCGGCTTCAGCAAGGGCCAACAGCTGCTGGTGCGAAATGCCAGCCATGACAACGAAATGTGGATTGGCAATGCGGCCGTCGCCGAAAACATCGCCGGTTTCCTTGCAGGCCGCCCGGTGACCGATGCATCGCTGGAGGTGCCGCTGCCAGTGTTCATCACCAGCAAAGCCCAGCTGTAGGTGCTCGCACAAAGGCGTCCACTGCCGCAGCGGAGTAGGCTTGCTTTGTAAGTAATCCGCATGCGCCGCCTCGTAAAGAAGCGGCGCATGCGATATGGAAACAGACCCTGGTTTCAGGGCAGCGCTTCCGCTGTTACCCACCCCAGATAGCCAAGCGTGATACGACTCACCGCAGACATGCAGACATCATGTGTCTACGAAGAACGGCCGATCCGCTGGATGCCAATACGGGCGTCGGTGTTACTCGGGCTTGTCAGCGCGGCTCACCGTTGAGGCGGGTGTCTTGCCCTTGGTGGCAGCAGGCTTTTCAGGGGTCAGCTTGATGCGGAACGGCGTGTTGCCGAGCACCTCGATTTTTCCACCAGCGCTATTGAAAGCCGCCAGGTCTTCCGCCATACGCTCGCGGCTCAAGTTGCGCTGCTGGACGTTGGGGCCGGTGGTTGAAGGTGCCTTTCCTGCAGGGGCCAAGCCCGTCTTACGCGGTGGTATCGCCATTATTTTTCCTCAGGTAAGTTGCAGCGCGATGGTGCGACCGCTCTGCCGTGCATGTTCGTCGCGCTCGGCCCTGCAATAGGGACCGCCCATGACAAAGGATCTGCAGACACTGGGTCTGCTGTCGTAAATACGGCAGTTCATCTGCTGTCCGTCCAGAGCCACACACCAGCCGTCCTCGTCTTTGGCCATCACATGCAGTCCGCTCGGCAATCGCGTTGTCAGGTGCGCCGGTACCGCGTCCCTTTCGCTCAACACCACGGTCAGTTGGCAGCAAAGTGCATCGCATGTGGCACATGTGATCTTGGCAATCTTCTCGCGCTCCATCCGGTTCATGTCGCTACCGCCGGCGCGTCGCGTGAGTAGTGCAACAACTGTCCACGAAACGGCTCCACATCTGCATCATTCATTCGGCACTTGGTCAATTTGTAGTCAAAGCCCTGCAGGCCCAGCATTCGGCTGAAACGTGCACTGTTGCCCCGCCCCGGATCGGTGATCACCACCTCGGTCTTGGGATTTGCATGCCGCCGTATGACATCTGCCATCAAAGCAGCGTGGTCCTGCTCATAAAGAACGTCGCTGGCAATGATCAGATCAAACGTACCCAGCGAAGGCAGCTCTCGATCCCAGCGCATATGGCGGTAGTGGACTGCGGGCAAGGCGTTCAGCGCGGCGTTGTAGGCGAGAAATGACTCGGCCAGCGGATGTATGTCGGAGGCAACCACATTGCCGCCTCGCTGCAGCAGCACAAGGCTGGCCAATCCAATGCCGCATCCCAGTTCGAGTATGCGTTTGCCTTCGATATCAAAGCGGCACATGGCCTGGGCAAGTAAACGGCCTGATGGCCACAGTTGGCCGAACAGGCTCCATTGCGCCGAAGATATCCCAAGGCGTGCGCCATGGCCATCCGGATCGCTGAACTGTTGTTTGTCGCTGAGGATGCGCAGCAGGTAAAGCTGGCCACCAATGGTGACCTTCTCGTTGCGTGTCAAATAGCCGGGCATAGCGCCCTCCCGTCGAGCGACCACCCATGTATCGAGCGGGTAACGCATGGAAGAGAGCGGAGTGGGCAACTATCAAGGCAGCTGCGCAGAGCGCGCGAAACAGACTGAGCCTGCTGCCTCATCCTAACACTACGCATGTGCCGACCTTCACATTTGGCAAAGGCCGGCCTACTGGCTCGTGGCTGGGTCAGGCGGCTCAACCCTGGTTGCGCCCCTACGAAAACGATGCTGGCCGTTTATGAGGGAGCGCTTGGTAATGGTTGGAATCCAAGAGCTGCAATCCGCCCCGGATGGACATTCACTGACTGCAGCGTGTTCTTGCCACATGTTCAGCGATTCGCTTCCACACCACGTCGTGAAGAGAGAGTGCGGCCTAAAACACACCCGTCCGTGCTGCCACCCAACTGCTGG
Source organism: Stenotrophomonas sp. Iso1 (assembly GCF_027497995.1). Lineage (GTDB taxonomy): Bacteria > Pseudomonadota > Gammaproteobacteria > Xanthomonadales > Xanthomonadaceae > Stenotrophomonas. Next base: position 496,211 of record NZ_JAODBT010000003.1, read on the forward strand.
GCTTGACTCCAAGGTGGAGCCTCCTACCCAGCAGTACCAACCTGCAGAGCTACGCGCTGACGACAACCCCCATTCGCTGAAGCAGTAACGCTGCTTGAACCGGGTCGATCTTTGCGCCCTCCAGATTGACCGAACGTAGATCAAGCTCACCCAAGTCGGAATTGGTCAGGTCGCAATGCGTGAAGTTGGCGGCTCGCCAATCAAACGATTGGAACTCGCCACCCGATAAATCCGAGCCACTGAAGCTTGCCCCCAGAACATTGGCGCCCATCCATCGGTTCTCCCAAAGCTCGCACTTCTCCAGCGTGACCTTCGAAAAGTTCGCGTAGCTCAAATTGCTCTTCTTGATGAAGGCACTGCAAAACCACGTCCGTGATGTGATCTGGTTCATGAAGCTCGCACCACTGAAGTCAGCGCCCTGAGCCCGGCATTCGCTGATCTCCAAGCCGAGCGCCTTGGCATAGGTGAAGGTGCACATGCTCAGATCACATTGCTTGAAGCTTGCATCTTTGAGCGTGGCTGCATCGAATTTGCACCCGACCTGCAGATCCGGGTCGTAGAACGTACACCTTACAAATTCGGTATCCGTAAGATCTGTGCGAGAGAAATCGCAATTAAAGAATTGTGTATCGACGACTTTTTTACCGGTGAACTGATCGGGTTTGATTCGCGCGTTGCGATGTACATGGACAGTCATAGATAGGTGTGCGCAGCGAGTTGTTGTACCGACATATGGGACGCAAAGACGATCTCATGGAATGAGACACGATACGCAAACATGCAGTTGGATTGGCAGCATCGACAGCACAGCCGTGCGCTGCTCAACCGCGCATTCAAGCTGACGCCGCATCGCGACGCGGACTGATTTGCGTTGCGAAGGCCCGCTGCTTGGCCGGGAGCTGTCGCCTTTGAGAGGTGGCTTCCGACCCGTAGCGGACATCCATCTGCCTTCTGGCTGAGATCTGGTGAGGTCCTCCGCATTATTTCCGGGTCGGGCTATACGCCGCCTTGTTAGCCGGACCCAGCCCCCCTAAGATCGTCTTGCATCAAGGGGAAAGCCCACCATACGGTGCTTTGTGGGTAAGTCGTATAACCGGACCCGCGGGTCCGTCTATTAGGTAGTTAGGCCTCGGACCGCATGCTCGAACTACTCAGAAATGCTTGTTACGACGGCGGCAATCTCCGGCACGTTCGGGAGATCCTGCTTGACCCTAACTATCCGCCCATCATGGCTGTAGAGCTGCAATTCGACACGCTTACGATCGCGTTTTCTGACATAGCTGACGACGACACAATTGCGGTCACTTCTGGCTCATACCCAGGTCCCTCCCACCAAACCATAAATTATCTATGGGCCTCTTGCATCGGCAAGCCGTTGCAGTGGACTTGGCTCATGACCAATCAGCAGGGGTATACGGATGGAGCTCGGCTTGAGTTCACCGATTCTCACAACCAGCAATCTGTGATCATTGAGCTTGTCGCAGGAGCATCAAGCCTCTGCGTCTATCTAGCTAGGCCAAGCAAGGCCTAACAGTTCATTCAAGCCGAACTCGCTTCGCGAGTTGGCTCAATTCCAGAGTTGGGCTGTATGGATACTTGGCAACCAATTTCAGCAGAAGAACTAGACGCACTTGTGGCCAGACAGCTCTCTGATTGCTCAATTGAGCAACAGCGAATTTTTGAACAGTGCAAGGTCGTCCCCTATCTCGCCAAGATTGATCGCTTAGGCACTGTCGAGACCGTCTTTGTGGTGGCCAAAGCTGGCAACATCGCCCTGTACTATGAGGACGTTGAAGAGGGTTTCAATATCTCAGACTTACTGCCTGACGGAACAATTTCTAGTCGGGCCTGTGAGCAATGGGAGCTGCGCCATGCGCTTCGGCACCTGGCTACGGCCTAGCAGTTCATTCAAGCCGATACTGCTTCGCCGTGCGACTTAACGCGGTGTATTGCGAACGTCCGCTGCTGGCCGCTAAGTGCCTACGATGGAGTACCAGAACCACTATGAATGCCGTGAAGTTCTTCGTCCCCGCCATTGCTCTACTACTCGGCGGGGCGTGCACCTCAAGCCTCAGCAAGCCTGCCTACGCACCTGCATGCGACATCTCGCCTTTGCGAGAAGATGACTACCAACGCGACTCGTGGTGCACCATCAAATTCGCAGCTCTACGATGCAGTACAAACTCAGACAAATGCCTGATCCAGTGCGAGCTACGAGGCGGCGCACCCATGATCGGCGGAGGGTGCTTCCACATTTGCTCCCCCTCCCCCTACACGCAGGAGGATGTCATTAAAAATGGAGGGGATTTCAGTCCCCCTGGAGCACTTCAGTGCATTAATAATGATGCACCTTAGCGATTTGGCCAAGCCGGACCCGCTGCGCGGGCCGGCTTAATCCCGGAGTTGCGAACGTCCACTTCTGGCCGCAGGGCGTCATGCGACCCATAGCGGCCATTGGTGCGGCCGCCGAGCCTGCCGCTGGGTTCGGTTAAACACCGGCTTGTTAGCCGGACCCGGTCACCCTAAGATCAAGCTGTATCAAGGGGAAAGCCCGCCATACGGTGCTTTGTGGGTAAGTCGTATAACCGGACCCACGGGTCCGTCTATTAGGTAGTTAGGCAGCAGAAACGGTTCAACCACAGGGGTAAGGTAAAAATGCAGAACCCATACAACGCGCCCTCAGCATCTCTGGCTGGCGGCGGCAACACATCACAAAACCTCTCGCACCTCATCTATGGCCAGCGAATCTTGATCGGTGTGATCGTCGCTCATGTTCTCGCGGTGGGATCGCTCGTTGCGGCACCTGGCCTCGGGCTGTCTCAAGGCGCGGGAACACTGGTCATGGGATCATTCTTCCTGATCGAGCTGCTCTGTCTCGTGGGCGCTTTTGTCGGACTCTACAAGGTGTGCCGCGGGCTGAAGATCTCAGGCGTGGTAATCGCGCTACTCTTCCTCGCCATGTTCGTGCCCTTGGTCAACTTCGTCACCCTGCTCGTACTAAATGGGCGGGCCACGAGGGCCCTGCAGCAGGCGGGCTACAAGGTCGGTCTCTTCGGTGCTCGACAACTTGCTGCTGCCTAACAATTCGTCCAAGCCGACGCCGCTTTGCGGCGCGGCTTAACTCAAGAGTTAGGCCGTGGAGGATTTCATGTCACGTGTGCGTCCGCACCTGATTTTTATAATGTTGTTCGTTGTCACCAGTCTGCTAGTTTCGTATTTAGCTACCCTTCCAACGAACGATTTTTTGCGGACAGCTCTCGAAATTAGTGCACCAGTAGGTGCTGCTGCCCTCGGAGTTCTTGTAGTTCAGCGGACGGGACACTTGGCCGTCTGGGGGCTGCTTGTTGCTGGGGTACTCATATCGGCACTTTTGTATTTAGCCACTTGGGGCAGCTATCACTGGCTTGCGCTTCAGTCTGGCGGATCAGTCCCGTTCTGGCGACTCGTCCAGGTGGGCGGTTGGCCTTATACATTGGGCCTAGTGTTGTACGCGGTGGCTCCTGCCGTTTGGCGGTTTCTGCTGCCAAGGCCTAACAACTCATTCAAGCCGACGCCGCTTCGCGGCGCGGCTTAACTCAGCAACTGTCTTGTGAAGCTGCAGCTCAGGCCATGGCTAACTCCTCGGCACGCAGTTCATCACGTCGCCTGGCATTGACGATTCCCAGCAGCTTGCGCATGCAGGCCACCAACGCGACCTTGCCC
>NZ_JAODBT010000004.1 GCF_027497995.1 Stenotrophomonas sp. Iso1
AGCCGGCTTTTCCGCTTCGTCAACACCTCATTTCGAGGCGGTTGACGCTGCTGCTTCTGCGGCAAACCCGAAGGTCTTTCGTCGAAGCGAGCCGCCTATTATGTCAGGCTTTTCGTTTCCGTCAACACCTTTTTGAGAGGCTGCTGAACTTCAACTTCCTGCCGCTGATGTCCTCTGGAGGACCCCTGCGACGGGGGAGGGAAAGTATGTCCTTCTTTGAGGACTTTGTGAAGGGGTTCGTCGTTTTTTTTCAAACTTTCGCTCTTTGCCCGCCGGGAGGCGCTGTGGGCTGCTTCGCTACACCTTATTAGTGTGCGGAATGCCCACGCAAACCGCTGGCCAGCCAGACCTTCTGCGGCATTGAGACCTGATCGCCCCATCCAACCTCAGCTCCTCCCCACGGGAAGAGGAGCCTTGGCTTGCTTACGACCGCGCTCCTGGCTTGCTGCTACGCCTTAGTTTGCTGCTACCAGCACTACCCGGGCGAACGTGCGCTTGCCAACCTGCAACAACCCTTCAAAACCTGGTTGCAGAATGCGCTGGGCGTCTTCGACGACCTCGCCATCAACCTTCACTGCGCGCTCCTTGAGCTTGCGGGAGGCTTCGGAATTACTGGGCGTGAGGCCCGCCGCGGTCAGCAGGGCGCCGATACGCAGACCTTCGGCCGGCACCGTGACTTCCTGCAACGGCAGCTGGGTGATGTCGCCCTGCCCGGTCACGGCGGCATTCCAGCCGGCGATGGCCTGCTCGGCTGCAGCGGCATCGTGGAAACGGGTGGTCAGCTCACGTGCCAGGCGCAGCTTGATCTCACGCGGATTGATCGTGCCGGCTTCCACGTCGGCGCGCAGTTGCTGGGCTTCGGCAATGGAGATGTCAAAGCTGAGCAGGTCGATCCAGCGCCACATCAAGGTGTCGTCCACCTTCATGGTCTTGGTGACCATGTCGATGGCCGGCTCGCTGATGCCAATGTAGTTGTTCAACGACTTGGACATTTTGTTGACGCCGTCCAGGCCTTCCAGCAGCGGCATGGTCAGCACGATCTGCGGCTTCTGTCCGTAATGCTCCTGCAGGCCACGGCCCATCAGCAGGTTGAACTTCTGGTCGGTGCCGCCGAGCTCGACGTCCGCTTCCAGCGCCACCGAATCGTAGCCCTGCACCAGCGGGTACAGGAATTCGTGGATGGCGATGGATTGCTGGGCGGCGTAGCGCTTGGAGAAATCGTCGCGCTCAAGCATGCGTGCGACGGTGTGTTGACCGGCCAGGCGGATCATGTCGGCCGCGCCCATCTTGCCGAACCACTCGGAGTTGAAGCGGACTTCGGTCTTTTCACGGTCCAGCACATTGAATACCTGCTCTTCATAGGTACGGGCGTTGGCGAGTACGTCGTCCTTGCTCAGCGGCTTGCGGGTGAGGCTCTTGCCGGACGGGTCACCGATCATGCCGGTGAAGTCGCCGATCAGAAAAATTACCTGGTGGCCGAGATCCTGAAACTGGCGCAGCTTGTTCAGCAGCACGGTGTGACCCAGATGCAGGTCGGGTGCGGTGGGGTCGAAGCCGGCCTTCACACGCAGCGGGCGGCCGCTTTCCAGACGCTGGCGCAATTCATCCGCTTTGAGAATCTCGTCGGCGCCACGGCCGATCAGAGCAAGGGCTTCATCAATCGAGGACACGCTAAAACTCCCGGCTTCGCCGTCAAAAACATGAATGGTGTTAAGTACAAGTTAACCACGTTAACCAATCGAAAAGCCATGCAGCTCAATGGTTTGACGCGGTATTGATAGGTGTCTATGTTAACCGCGTTTAGGCCCGCGATCCGGGCCGACCAGAGAACCGACCGATGCCACAATCCGATCACGGCCAAGCGCGCAAGCAGCGCTTCCAGGAACGACTCAACGTCCTGCACGACACCGCCCTGCATCGGAGGCTCAAGCACCATCTGCCGGCTGCGTTCAATGAACGCTGGACCCGGCAACACTGGATCCATGCCAGCCTGTTCGTGACGATTGGCGCGTTGGTTGCGACTATCGTCCCCGGTTTCTCCAACGCCATTGATACATCGCTGCCGTCGTCGCATTCGACGCTGGCATTGCCGCTGCCGGCGCTGTCGCTGGCGCGCATGGGCGAAACGCCCGGCGACAGCTGGCAGATTCTGCGGGTGCAGCGCGGCCAGACCTTGAGTGACCTGTTTGAAGCGGCCGGCGTGCCGGCCACGGTGATGCACCGCGTGCTGGAACACCCGGGCACCCGCGAGGCGCTGACCAAGCTCCGTCCGGGCGCGGAAATCGCCTTCGACCTGCCAGTGAATGGCGCGCTGCGCACCATCCGTTTTGACCGCGATGCCAGTCACCGTGTGGAGCTGGCGCTGCAGGGCGATCAAATCCGCGAAAAGGTGCTGGAGCGTTCCACCAGCACACGCACCGTGGTAACCAGCGGTGAAATCACCAGTTCGCTCTATGCCGCCGCGCGTAGGGCGGGCCTGTCGCCTTCGGCCATCGCGACAATGACCGACGACATCTTCAAATACGACATCGACTTCTCCAAAGACCTGAAGCAGGGCGACCGCTTCAGCGTGGTGATGGACGAGACCTGGCGTGAAGGCGAGCGCATCGACACCAGCAAAGTGCTGGCCGCGACGTTCACCACTGGCGGCAAGACGTACACCGGCTTCCGTTTCGAGCGCAATGGCAAGCCGGAATACTTCGATCTCAATGGGCGGCCGCTGAAGAAGAGCTTCATCCGCTCGCCAATTCAGTTCGCACGGTTGAGTTCCAATTTTGGCTCGCGTCGTCATCCGGTGCTGGGCACGATGCGCATGCACAAGGGCGTGGATTACGCCGCGCGTACCGGCACGCCGATCATGGCCGCTGGTGATGCGCGCGTGCAGTTTGCCGGCGTGCAACGCGGTTACGGCAATGTGGTGATCCTGGACCACGGCCGCGGCCACTCCACGCTGTATGGGCATATGTCGCGCTTTGGCGGCTACCGCACCGGCCAGCGCGTCAATCAGGGCGACATCATTGGCTACGTCGGCTCCACCGGCTTGGCGACCGGCCCGCATCTGCACTACGAATTCCGCGTCAACGGTCAGCACCGCAATCCGCTGTCGGTGACGATGCCGCCGGCCGAGCCACTCAAGGGTGCCGAGCTGGTGGCTTTCCGTGCACAGACGTCACCGGCAATGGCTCGCATCCAGGGCATGGAGCAGTTGATCTATGCCGACGCCGGTACCGCGCCGGAAGATGACAAGCGCACCGCCAGCGCCACGCCGCCGCCAGCCGCCGCACCGGCCAACAAGCGCGGCTGAGCACACCACAATGCGTTGACGCGACGGGCAGGGAGCATGAAGCTTCCCTGCCCGTTGTCTTTGCAGGCCTACCCATGACGCAATGCGATCCACAGCTGCCGTTGTTCCTTGGCCTGATGTCCGGCACCAGCGCCGACGGCATTGATGCGGCGCTGGTGCAGTTTCCAGAACACGGGGGGTGCCGCTTCGTGCAGGGGCAAACGTATGCATGGGACGCGCCGACGCGACAGGCCTTGATCGCACTCGGCCAAGGCCGCGAGCCCGAATCGCTGGACGCGCTGGGACAGCTGGATGCCCGGGTCGGCATCGCCTTCGCCCACGCCGCCAACCAGTTGTTGGATGAAGCAGGCGTGCCGCGCACGCAGGTGCAGGCGATTGGTTCGCACGGCCAGACCATCCGTCATCGTCCGTCGGCCGAGCCTGCATTCACCTGGCAGATTGGGGACGCCAACCGCATCGCCGAGCTGACCGGCATCACCACGGTGGCCGACTTCCGCCGTCGTGACGTGGCTGCAGGCGGCCATGGCGCGCCACTGATGCCAGCCTTCCACCTGGCGATGCTCGGCAGTGCAGATGAAGACCGCGCAGTGTTGAACCTGGGCGGTATCGCCAACCTGAGTTTGATCGGCCGCGATGGCAGCCTGCGCGGTTTTGATACCGGCCCGGCCAATGCCCTGCTCGACGGCTGGTGCCAGCGGCACCTGGGCCATGCCTTCGACGCCGACGGCGCATTTGCCGCCAGCGGCCAAGTGAACGAAGCACTGCTGGCGCGGTTGCTGGCCGAACCGTGGTTCGCCCTGCCCCCGCCCAAGAGCACCGGGCGCGAGCAGTTCCACTTGGAATGGGTGGAAGCGCAGCTGGGTACCGACATGATCGCCCCGGCCGATGTGCAGGCGACGTTGCTGGAGCTGACCGCAGCGACCGTAGCCAATGCGCTGCTCCTGCATCTACCGGAGGTGCGCCGCGTGTTGGCGTGCGGCGGAGGTGTACGCAATCGGCAGCTGTTGCAGCGTCTGCAGTCGCGTTTGCCGGGCGCCTTGATTGACTCAAGCGCCGTGCACGGTCTGGACCCGGATTACATGGAGGCGATGGGGTTTGCGTGGCTGGCGCATGAAACGCTGGCCGGACGGCCGGGAAACCTGCCCAGCGTCAGCGGCGCGCGAGGGTTGCGGATTCTAGGGGCGATTCACCTGGCGTAAGCGCGGGAATTACCGGGATCGAGGTTGCTCCGGCCTTAGCAGCGGGCTTTGGCTGCTACTCAAAGGCAAAAGCAAAAAACGCCCTCCTCCGCCCTTCGGGCCCCTTCTCCCGCTTGCGGGAGAAGGGCGTCGTCCGTGCACCGCGTGTTAATTACGGGCTGTCGCCCGCCGGCAGCGCGCGCAGCGCCTGGATGGCCTCGGTCAGGGCGTCCACTTCGCGGTTCTCGAAGCCGTTGCGTACTTCGTGTTCACTGGCGAACAAGCCCTGCTCCAGCAGCATCAGGCACGTGTGTTCACGCGTCCACCCACGCGCCACGGAAAGGCGGCGGATACGTTCAAGCAAGAGCGGGTCGATGTCCCGCAAGATCACGTCGGCCATGTCATTCACATCAGCTGTCCGGTAGATCCCCCGTCCGCATGATCAGTGAGGTGGGCGCTGGATTCAATCGCGCCCACCTTTTGCCATTCAGACTGACCGGTTGACCTGGGTAGTGGCGTCTACCTCACGGCGCAACCACCACGCCATCAGCAGCCCCGGAATGCCGACGACCACCGACACCAGGAAGAACACCTTCCAGCCATAGGCATCAGCCAGCACGCCGGCAAATGGGCCGACAAACACTCGCCCCAGCGTGGCAAAAGCCGATAGCAGCGCGTAATGCGTCGCCGAGAATCGCGTGCCGCATAGGCCGCTAAGCAACGCCACGAACGCCGCCGTTCCCATGCCGCCGGCGAAGTTGTCCAGGCTCAGCGCGAACAACAGCAGGCTGTCCATCGGCGTAGGCGTATCCAGATGCACGATCAGCAGGCTGAAGGCCGGCACGTTCAGCGTGCCCCAGGCGCCCGCGCCTTCGCGTGCCAGCAGGTAGAAGCCGAGATTGGAAACCAACTGCAGCACGCCGAAAGCGATGACCGCCGTGGACAACCGCAACCGCAGCAGGAAGAAGCCACCGACGATGGCCCCGACAATCGTCATCAATAGACCAATGGTCTTGTTGGCCAAGCCGACTTCCGACTGGCTGAAATGCATGCCCTTGAGCAGAAATGGCGTGGACAGACTCAGTGCGAACGCATCGCCCACTTTGTACAGCACCACCAGGGCCAGGAACGCCCCCGCACCCCGCATGCTGAAGTAGCTGCGCAGTGAGGCGTTGAGCGTTTCAAAACGCACCCAGCGGGTGACACTCAGGCCCAGCAGCATTGCCGCGGCAATCTGGGTAACGACGAATACCAGCCGCACCCAGCGGTCGCTGCTGTCCGGGTCCAGCCCAAGCAGCACCAGCAACTGGTGCGCCAACCAGGCACCCACGCCCACACCGACTACCAGCGCCAGGAAACCACGCAGCTCGCCACCGGCCTTGGATACCGGCGCCTTGAAGCGCTCGGGCAGCGCGGGCATCAACAGCAATGCCAGTACGCCAACAGCAACCGACAGCCCCGCCATGACCTGGTAAACCTGCGGCCAGCTCTGCCATTGCTCGGCCCAGATCAGGGTGATGCCGCCAGACAACACCATCGCCAGGCGATAGCCCAGCACCGTCAGCGAACCGCCCAATCCCCGCTCGGACGGCTCCAGCAGATCGGTCCGGTAGGCATCGATCACCACGTCCAGCGTCGCCGACAGACACGCCACCAAGACCGCCACCGACGCAAACAACGCCAGGTTGCGCGCTGGCGACAGCGTACTCATCAACAACAGCGCCGCACCCAGCACGAACAGCAGCAGCACGATCCAGCCGCGTCGGCGGCCCAGCACTGGCAGATCGAAGCGGTCGATCAGCGGCGCCCAAAGAAACTTGAAGGTGTAGGGAATACCGATCAGCGACAGGAAGCCCAGCGTCACCAGATCCAAGCCGTCCACCGTCAACCACGCCTGCATCGCACCGCCCGTCAGCGCCAACGGCAGGCCGGAAGCAAAGCCGAGCAGCAGGATGACGAACAGGCGCCGCAGACGCTGCAGCCCGCGCGGGGTATCCGCGATGGCTGGGGTCACAGGTCGTAGTCCACGGTGAACGGTGCGTGGTCGGAAAAGCGCTGGTCGCGGTAGATGGAGCAACCGCGCAGGCGTTCACGCAGGCCCGGGGTGACAAACTGGTAATCGATGCGCCAACCAACGTTGTTGGCCCGGGCCGCACCCCGGTTGCTCCACCAGGTGTAGTCCTGGCCTTCCGGGTGCAGCGCGCGGTAGGCGTCCACCCAGCCACGTCCCGTCGCCGGGTCGCATTGATCCGGAAGATCGGCGCACAGCCCATTCAGCCAATCGCGCTCCTCGGGCAGGCAGCCGGAATTCTTCTGATTGGATTTCCAGTTTTTGATGTCCAGCGCGCTGCGGACGATATTCCAGTCCCCGCACAGCACGTAATCGCGGCCACTGGCCAGCCATTCGTCCAACAATGGCCGCAGCCACTGCATGACCTCGAACTTGAAGCCTTGGCGCAGTTCGCCCGAGGAACCGGAGGGAATATAGAACGAGACCACGCTGAGGTTGCCGAAACGGGCTTCGATGTAGCGGCCTTCATCGTCAAACGGCGCCCAGCCCAGCCCGGTGCGGACTTCGTCGGGCTCACGACGGCTCCAGATGGACACCCCGCTGTAGCCCTTCTTGGTGATGGCATCGCGGTAGAAGCAATGGTGGCCGTCCGGCCGGAACAGCCCATCGGTCAGCTGCGACTCCTGCGCTTTGGTCTCCTGAATACACAGCACGTCGGCCTGCTGCTGCAGGAACCACTCGCTGAAACCCTTGGTGGTGGCCGAACGAATCCCGTTGGCGTTGAAGCTGATGATGCGCATGGAAAACCACTGACAGACCTGTGATCGGCACAGCATACCGCCCACGCCAGCATTCCCCGAAGCCATGCTTTACCCTAGTAGCCTTCATAAGACGACAAGAAAACGTATTTACATGAGCGATCACCGTTCCCGCTTTCTGCAGCTGGCGCTGAATGCCGACGCGCTGCGCTTTGGCCAGTTCACCCTCAAGTCCGGCCGCGTGAGCCCGTATTTCTTCAATGCTGGCCGTTTTGACACCGGCCTGGCGCTGTCCCAGCTGGGCAACTGCTATGCCGATGCCATCGAATCGGCCGGCATCGCCTATGACCAACTGTTCGGCCCGGCCTACAAGGGCATCCCGCTGGCCACCGCCATTGCCTGCGAGTTCTCGCACCGTGGCCGCGACCTGCCGCTGACCTTCAACCGCAAGGAAGCCAAGGACCACGGCGAAGGCGGCACCCTGATCGGCGCCGACATGGCCGGCAAGCGCATTCTGATTGTCGATGACGTGATCACCGCCGGCACCGCCATCCGCGAGGCGCTGGACATCATCCGTGCTGCCAACGGCATCCCGGCCGGCATCGTGGTGGCGTTGGATCGCCAGGAAATCGCCTCCGAGCAGGACAGCCGTTCGGCCGCCCAGTCCGTGGCCGCCGAAACCGGCATCCCGGTGATTGCCGTGGCCAACCTGGCCGACCTGCTTGCTTTCGCCTCCGGGAACCCGGAACTTGTGGGTTATCGGGAACCGTTGCTGGCCTATCGCGCCCGCTACGGGAGCAATCCAACCGGCTGACAGCAGGGGCTGCCATGACGCCAATTTCTTCCAAGACCGGGGTTGCCGCGGGCCTGCTGATGCTGGCCGCGCTGGCATTGCCGGCAATCGCACAGAACAAGCCTGAGGCCGCCGCCAAGAAGCTGTATTGCTGGGATAACGCGCGCGGCGAACGCATCTGTTCAGACACGTTGCCGGCAGAAGCGGTGAACAGTGCGCGTCAGGAGTTCAATGCCCGCAGCGGTCTGCGCAGCGCCGAGGTGGGACGCGCGCTCACCAGCGAGGAACGCGCCGATGCCGCACTGGCCCAGGCGCAAGCGCAGGTAGACGCCGCTGCGGTCGAAACCCGCAAGCGTACCGAGCAGGCGATGTTGTCCACCTATGGCAGCGAGGATGCCTTGCGCCGTGTGTTCAACGAGCGCACCGCCATCGTCGACAACAACATCAAGACCGCCAGCTATAACGTGACCAGCCTGCGCGAAGCGTTGGCGGCACAGTTGCTGTCAGCCGGCAATAAGGAACTGGCCGGGCAAAAGGTGAGTGACAAGCAGGCCGAAGAAATCCGCCAGCGTCACAACGAGCTATTGGCGCAGCTGCGCCTGCAGACTGCATTTGAGCATCAGCGGCAAACGCTGGAAGTGGAGATTGCCGAAACTCTGGCGCGGTACCGTGAGTTGAAGGGGATTACCCCGGCAGGTACCGCCGTTGCGCCTTCTTCGCCGGAGGCGGTGAAGGGCTGAGTGGCAAGACAACGCGTGGTTCTAGAAAACGGCCTTCAGGCCGTTTTTTTTTGTGCGATGCCGAAGGTTTTGCTGCTCTTTGTAGCCTGGGCAAGCGGAGCGAACTCGGGGATTTCATCGCGAAACCCTGACAACCGATGAGGTTCCGGATACCCCTTGTGTGTTCGGGCGACGAGCGCCTGTCCAGAGGCGCGCCCTCCTCCGCCCTTCGGCCACCTTCTCCTGCGCACGAAGTGGGGAGTGTCCGACCTCCGTGATGACGGAACGCCCGCTACCGCCACCGGCCCGCTCGCAGGGAACGCCACCACGTTGCCCGCCCTGCCCTTTTCTACGCCTCGATCCACATTTTTATGGCGTTTTTACGCCATTGCCACGTCCAAGGCGTCGAACGTTTACGGCCTGCGGGAGGACGATGCCGTCCCTGATCGGGGCATTGGCGACGTGCATGCGTCGCTGCCCCGCCCGTCCATTGACGTGATGTTCCGGCCCCGCCGGAACCCGTCCCGATATCGAGGTTTCCATGCCCGGCTGGCTTTCTTTGTTGTGCGGTGTGGTGGTGCTGATCGCCGCCGCCTATCTGCTGTACGCGGTCCTGCGACCCGAGTCGTTCTGAGGAGCATGCCGTGACCGAAACTCTTGTCATCCTGCTGACCAGCATCGCGCTGGCCTGGCCATTGGGCCTGTATCTGGCGCGATTGATGCGCGGCACGCCGATGCGTATCGACGTGCTGTTCCATTGGATCGAAAAACCGCTGTATCGCGTGCTGGGCGTGGACCCCAACCATTCCATGTCCTGGCGCGGTTATGTGCTCGCGTTCCTGATCAGCAACCTGGTGCTGGCCGTGCTCACCCAGACGGTGTTCATGACCCAGGCCTGGTTGCCGCTCAATCCCGACAACATCCCCAACCTGCGTTGGGATACCGCACTGCACACGATGGTGTCGTTCCTCACCAACACCAATCAGCAGCACTACAGCGGCCAGGCGCAGCTGTCCTACTTCTCGCAGATGACCGGCATCACCGGGCTCCAGGTGATTACGCCGATGATGGGGCTGGCCCTGGCGGTGGCAACGTTGCGTGCGTTGTTCGCAAAGGCACCCACGTCCGTTGAAAGTGGTGCCCCGGTGCGGGTGACTGTCGGCAATTACTACGCCGATGTGGTGCGCCTGTGCCTGCGCTTCCTGCTGCCGTTGTGCCTGCTGTGGACGCTGTTGCTGACCTGGCAGGGCGTGCCTTCCACATTGGCGGCCGGTCCGCAGGCCACGCCGATCGATACCAGTGCCGGCATGGAAACGCAGAAAATTCCACTCGGCCCGGTGGCGGCGATGGTCGCGGCCAAGCAGCTCGGCGCGAACGGCGGCGGCTGGTATGGGCCAAACAGCAGCGTGCCGCTGGAGAACCCGACGCCCCTGTCCAATGCGCTGGAACTGATCGGCATCCTGCTGATCCCGATCGCCATCATCTTCATGATCGGCAGCTTCACCGGCCGGCGTCGATTCGGCGCCTTGGTGTTCGGCTGCATGCTCGGCATGTCATTGCTGTCCACTTTCGGCAGCCTGTGGCTGGAAGGCCACAGCGCCACGGCGGCCAGCCCCCTGTTGATGGAAGGCAAGGAAACCCGCTTTGGTGCGGAGGGCACGGCGTTGTGGGCCACCCTCACCACCCAGGTGCAGAACGGCTCGGTCAACGGCATGCAGGATTCGATGAGCCCGCTGACCGGCATGGTCTCCCTGGTCAACATGCTGATCGGCGCCATCTGGGGCGGCATCGGTTGCGGCCTTCAGCAGTTCCTCGTCTACCTCATGATGTCGGTGTTCCTGGCCGGGCTGATGACCGGGCGCACGCCGGAATTGTTCGGACGCAAACTGGAAACACCGCAGGTTCGCCTGCTGGCGGTGTTGATCCTGCTGCAGCCGATCACCCTGCTTGGCATGACGGCGCTGACCTTGGCCATCCCCGGGCTGGCTGGCACCTCCAATCCCGGATTCCATGGCATCAGCCAAGTGTTCTACGAGTTCGTCTCTGCCTACGCCAACAACGGTTCGGGCTTTGAAGGACTGGCTGACAACACCGTGTGGTGGAACCTGAGCTGCGCGTTGGTGCTGATCCTGGGGCGCTTCCCCATCCTGATCATTCCGCTGGTCATCGCTTCACAGCTGGCCGCAAAACGCCAGGCACCGCAGAGCGCGGGCAGCCTGCAGATCGAAACCCCGACCTTCGCCCTGACCTTGGTCTGCGTGATCGTCGTCCTCACCGTGCTGCAGTTCATGCCCGCATTGGTGCTCGGCCCAGTAGCCGACCACCTCAGCCTGACGCTGCAGGGAGCCTGATATCCATGAATCCCTCTGTTTCCCCTATCGCTTCACGGCGCCCTGCGCTTCTTGATGCTGCCGGCCTGCGTCGCGCGTTGCTGGAGTCGGTGCGCAAGCTGGCGCCGATGCATCTGTTGCACAACCCGGTGATGGCCATCGTCATGGCAGGCACCCTGCTGGCACTGGTGTTGACGCTGAGTGGTCACGCGCCGCTGGGCTTCGGCTTGGCGGTCAGCGCGATCCTGCTGGTGACCGTGCTGTTCGGCAATTTCGCCGAAGCCGTGGCGGAAGCTCGCGGCCGTGGCCAGGCGGCCTCGCTGCGCCGCGCCCGCCAGGATTTGATCGCGCGCCGTCTGGCGACGGCACTGGTCGGTGCCGCAGAAGACAAGGTGCCCGCCGCCGAGCTGCATCCGGGCGACCTGGTGATCGTCAGCGCCGGTGAGTTCGTACCGGCCGATGGCGAGATCGTGCGCGGCCTGGCCACCATCAACGAAGCTGCGGTCACTGGCGAATCCGCGCCGGTGCTGCGTGAAGCTGACACCGACCGCTCCGGTGTGATCGGCGGCACCAAGGTGTTGTCTGACGAAATCGTCGTGCGTATCACCGCCGAACCGGGTCACAGCTTTCTGGACCGCATGATCGCGCTGGTGGAAGGTGCCAACCGGCAGAAGACACCTAACGAAATCGCGTTGACGCTGTTGTTGGCGGCGATGTCGCTGACCTTCCTGGTGGTGGTGGCGACGCTGCCGACCATCGCAGGATTTGTCGGCGTCTCGCTCGACCCGCTGTTGTTGATCGCGCTGCTGGTGTGCCTGATTCCCACCACCATCGGCGGGCTGCTGCCGGCCATCGGCATCGCCGGCATGAACCGCGCGTTGGCCGCCAATGTGTTGGCCAAATCCGGCAAGGCGGTGGAAGTCGCCGGCGACGTGGATGTGCTGCTGCTCGACAAGACCGGCACCATCACTTACGGCGACCGCCAGGCCACGGTGTTCCATCCGCTGGCCGGTATCGATGCAGCACAACTGCGCGAAGCCGCCCTGCTGTCGTCGTTGGCCGACCCGACGCCGGAAGGCAAATCCATCGTGCGCCTGGCGCGTGAGCAAGGCTGTTCAACTGCAGAGCCCGAGGTCGCGGATTACCTGGCCTTCACCGCGCAAACCCGCATGTCCGGTGTGGACCTGGACAGCGGCCGACGCATCCGCAAGGGCGCCTCCGATGCCATCGTCGCGCATGTGCTCGCACTCGGCGGCAACGTGCCCAATGAATTGCAGGCGCGCGTAGACCAGGTGGCGCGTGGTGGCGCCACGCCATTGGTGGTGAGCGAAGGCCGCCATGTACTTGGCGTGGTGGAACTGGCCGACGTGGTCAAGCACGGCATGCGCGAGAAATTCGCGCAGCTGCGGGCAATGGGCATCCGCACGGTGATGATCACCGGCGACAACCCGCTCACCGCCGCCGCGATTGCTGCCGAAGCCGGCGTGGACGATTACATCGCCCAGGCGCGGCCGGAAGACAAGCTCGCCCGCATCCGCGCCGAGCAAGCTGACGGTCGGCTGGTGGCGATGGTCGGCGACGGCACCAACGATGCGCCGGCACTGGCGCAGGCCGACATCGGTTTGGCGATGAACTCCGGCACGCAGGCGGCCAAGGAAGCCGGCAACATGGTCGACCTGGATTCGGACCCGGCCAAGCTGTTGGCCGTGGTGGAAGTGGGCAAGCAACAGCTGATTACCCGAGGCGCGCTGACCACGTTTTCGTTGGCCAATGACGTCTCCAAGTACTTCGCGATCCTGCCGGCGTTGTTCGCAGCGGCCATCCCGTCGATGGCGGCGCTGGATGTGATGCAGCTGTCCAGCCCACGCAATGCGGTGCTGTCGGCGCTGATCTTCAATGCGCTGGTGATTCCGGCCTTGATCCCGCTGGCACTGCGCGGTGTGCGCTTCCGCCCGGCCACGGCAACCGCGCTGCTGCGCCGGAACATGCTGGTGTACGGGCTGGGCGGCGTGCTGTTGCCGTTCGCGGCCATCAAGGCCATCGACCTTCTTCTCGCTCTGGTATTCGGCGTATGAACCGCTCAATGAAAACGTCCATCTCCCGCGTTCGTAATCCGCTGTGGCGCCCGGCTATCGGCCTGTCGCTGTTCGGACTGCTCGGCACCGGTCTGGTCTATGCACTGGCCGCCACCGGCGCGGCCGGCACGCTATTCCCGGCACAGGCCGATGGCAGTCTGGTCCGCGATGCGGATGGCACGGTGCGCGCATCGCTGCTGGTGGCGCAGCCGTTCACCGGCGACGGCTATTTCCAGACGCGTCCCTCCGCCGCCAGCTACGACCCAATGGCCGCGGCCGGTAGCAACATGGCACGCAGCAATCCCGACCTGATCAAGCGTGTCGCCGAAGCCACCCAGGCCGTTGCCACGCGCGAAAACATCGACGCGTCGAAGGTGCCGGGTGAACTGGTCACCCAGTCGGGCAGTGGCATGGACCCGGAGCTGTCGCCTGCAGCCGTGCAGGTGCAGGTGGCGCGTGTAGCGCAGGCGCGCGGCTGGCCGCAGGCACGCGTGCAGACATTGCTGGATGCACAACGACAGGCCCGCCAGTGGGGCGTGTTCGGCCAACCACGCATCAATGTGATCGCACTCAACCGTGCGCTTGATGAGGCCTCGCATGCACCCTGATGCGCCATGCACCGGCGACAGCGCACAATCGCGGCCATGAACGATTCCCGCAGCCGTCAGGCCAACGCATTGGTGGAAGGTCTGCAACGCGAAGCCGGCGGCAAACTGACGGTTTTCCTCGGCGCCGCGCCCGGCGTCGGCAAGACCTTCAGCATGCTCACCCGCGCCCAGGAACAACTGCGGCGCGGCGTGGACGTGGCCGTGGGCCTGATTGAAACGCATGGCCGCAGCGATACCGCCGCGCTGCTGGATGGCCTGCCAACCATTCCCTTGCGTGAGGTGGACTATCGCGGCCATCACCTGAAAGAGATGGATCTGGATGCCGTGCTCACACGGCATCCCGTGCTCGTACTGGTGGACGAGCTGGCACATCGCAATGCCCCCGGCAGCCGACATGAACGGCGCTGGCAGGACGTGATGGAGCTGCTCGACGCCGGCATCGATGTCTGGACAACGATCAACATCCAGCACCTGGAAAGCCTCAACGACGTGGTGATGCGCATCACCGGCGTGCGCGTGAGCGAAACCGTGCCCGATGTAGTGTTCGACCGGCTGCACGACATCGTGCTGGTGGATCTGCCGCCCCGCGAGCTGATCGAACGCCTGCAGCAGGGCAAGGTCTACGTGCCCGAGCAGGCGGCGCAGGCGCTGCAGGCCTTCTTCTCACCGGCCAACCTCACCGCGTTGCGCGAACTGGCCATGCAGGAGGCCGCCGACCGCGTGGACAACAGCCTTCGCGAAGCCCGCGCCGCACGTGGCGAAGGCAATCTGCCGCTGAAGCGGCGTGTGGTGGTCGCGATCGATGGCAGCGGGCAAAGTGAGTATCTGGTGCGTGTGGCGCGACGCATCGCCGAGCGCCGCGATGCGCCGTGGTCCGTGGTTACCGTGCAACACCGGCGTCACGATGAAGCCACTCGGCGCGAAATCGATGCCGCATTCGCACTGGCCCGCCGGCTCGGTGGCGAGGCCGAGCTGCTGCACGGCCCCGGCATTGCCGATGTGCTGCTGGATTACGCCGCACACAACGCCGTGTCCACGCTGGTGCTGGGCCGCACGCGCGAGCGTCCGCTGGCACGGCTGTTCAACCAGACCCTGACCCAGCAGTTGATCCAACGCGGCGCGCACTACGAAATCACCATCATCAGCACCCCGCAGGCACGTGCGAAAGCACGCCGGATGGGCCTGTCATTGCCACCGGACGGTTGGAGCAAAGATGCATCAACCGCGGTACTGGCCACGGTCATCGCCTGCGTCGCGGCGTGGCTGGGCGAGCACTGGATCGGCCTGAGTGACCTGGCGATGGTGTTCATCGTCGCGGTGGTGCTGGTAGCGGCGCGTACGCGCATGAGCGCCGCCGTGCTGGCAGCGACGCTGTGCTTCCTGGCGTACAACTTCTTCTTCATCGCACCGCGCTTCACGTTCGCGATCAGCGCGCGTCAGGGCGTGATCACCGTGTTCCTGTTTCTCGCCGCCGCATTGGTGGCAGGTCGCTTGGCCTCGCGGTTGCGCATGCAGGTGGTGGCCCTGCGCGCGGCCAACCGCCACGCCAACCTGCGCCAGGCACTCGGACGGCAACTAGCCGCCGCCGTGGACAACGCGCAGGTGGCGCATGCTGGGCGAGTCGCACTCGAACAAGCATTGGATTCGCCCGCCTGGGTGCGGGTGGCGCACGACATCAGCACCAGCGGCAGCGCGGCGCCGGGCGACACCGATCTGGCCGCCGCTGACTGGGCCTTGCGCCACGGGCAACCCGCGGGCCGTTTCACCGACACCCTGGCCGGTGCCGGCTGGTGGTTCCTGCCCTTGCTGGATGGCGAAGGTCGCGGCATCGGCGTGACCGGCATGCAGTTCAGCCGCCAGCATCCACGGCTTGCACCGGAACAACGGCAGCTGGCGGAAGCGATGGTCGATGACATCGCCCAGGCCGTTCTACGCACGCGGCTGGTGGCCGACCTGGAAACCGCACACCTGCACAACGAAACCGAACGGCTACGCTCCGCGCTGCTGTCCTCGGTATCGCACGACCTGCGTTCGCCGCTGGCGGCGATGATCGGCTCGGCTGACAGTCTGTCCAGCTATGCCGACGCGATGGATGCCGACGACCGCCGTGCCCTGCTCGACACCATCGTGGTCGAAGGCGAACGGCTGGATCGGTACATCCAGAACCTGCTGGACATGACCCGGCTCGGCCACGACGGCCTCAAGCTCAGCCGTGACTGGATCGGTGTGGACGAACTGATCGGCTCGGCCGCACGGCGCCTGCAGCGCTATCAGCCCGACGTGCTGCTCAAACTCGATATCCCGCACGACATGGCACCGATCTGGGTGCACCCGGCGTTGATCGAGCAGGCCGTGTTCAACGTGATGGAGAACGCGACCAAGTTCTCCCCCAGCGGTGTCCCGGTGGAAGTGCGCGCACGCCTGCACGAGGGTGAACTGTGCATTGAGGTGATCGACGAAGGCCCGGGCATTCCGGACGCCGAGCGTGCACGCATCTTCGACATGTTCTACAGCGTGGAACGCGGTGACCGCGGCCGCCAAGGCACCGGGCTGGGGCTGACCATCTGCCAAGGCATGATCGGCGCGCACGGCGGCCACGTTGAAGCACTGCCGGGTCACGACGGACGCGGTACGCTGGTGCGCATGACCTTGCCCCTGCTCCAACCACAACCGGAAACCCCGCACGACGATGGTTGATACACCCGCCATTCCACCGCCGCGTGTGCTGGTGATTGACGATGAAGTGCAGATCCGTCGCTTCCTCGATATTTCACTGCGTGCGCAGGGCTACGCGGTCAGCCAGGCCGCCAACGGCACCGAAGGCCTGCAGCGGCTGGCCGAAGAAAGTGCCGACCTGGTGATTCTGGATATCGGCCTGCCTGACATCGAAGGCCATGACGTGCTCGCCGAACTGCGGCAATGGAGCCAAGTGCCGGTGATCATGCTCAGCGTGCGCGCGGGCGAAGCGGAGAAGGTGCGTGCGCTGGACAACGGTGCCAACGATTACGTGACCAAGCCATTCGGCACGCAGGAGTTGATGGCGCGCGTGCGTGCCCTGCTGCGCAACCGCAGCACCGACAGCGAAGGCCAGGTGCCATTGTTCGATGATGGTTGTCTGCATATCGACCTGGCACGCCGCGAAGTGCGCGTGCAGGGTGAGCCGGTGGCACTGACCCGCAAGGAATACGCCTTGCTCGCATTGCTGTTGCGCAATGCCGGGCGAGTGGTGACACAGCCACAGATCCTGCAGGAAATCTGGGGGCCGACGCATCGGCATGACACGCATTACCTGCGCATTCTGGTCGGACGGCTACGCCACAAACTGGGTGATTCGGCGCTGGAGTCGCGTTACCTGTTCACCGAACCGGGCGTTGGCCTGCGCTTTGGCGGCGCTTGAAGCGCGGCGTACTCGCCTTCTCACCATTCACATCGCAGGTTCCCTAAAACAGAAGGCCGCCCATGCAAACGATGGACGGCCTTCTGTACTCCAAACCGCATCAACGCATCAGAACGTCAGCTCGGTCTCCGCCGGCAACACCTGACGCAGCTGTTCGCGGAACACAGTCTTGATGCGTTCCAATGCGGCTTCATCATTGGCCTCGAAGCGCAGCACCAACACCGGCGTGGTGTTGGAAGCACGCACCAGGCCCCAGCCATCGTTGAAGTCGGCACGCAGCCCATCAATGGTGGAAATGCGGGCGCTGGCAAACGGTGATTCCTCCGCTTGGGCGGCGGCAACAATCAACGCCACCTGTGCATGCTGCGTGCCTTCGGTCACCGCTACCTTCAGCTCCGGGGTGGAGATCGCATCGGGCAACTCATCCAGAATTTCCGACGGTGTTTCATCGCGCTGCGCCAGGATTTCCAGCAGGCGTGCGGCTGCATACAGGCCGTCGTCAAAACCGTACCAACGCTCCTTGAAGAAGAAGTGGCCGCTCATTTCGCCGGCCAGTTCGGCATCGGTCTCGCGCATCTTCGCCTTCATCAGCGAATGCCCGGTCTTCCACATCATCGGGCTGCCGCCGTTGCGCAGGATGTAGTCAGACAGCTTGCCGGTGCACTTGACGTCGTAGATCACCATTGCGCCCGGGTTGCGGGTGAGCACGTCGGCGGCAAACAACATCAGCAGGCGATCGGCATAGATGATCTTGCCTTCCTTGGTGACCACGCCAAGACGGTCGGCGTCGCCATCGAAAGCCAAACCGATGTCCGCGTCGAAGCGCTTCACCGTCTGCACCAGATCCTGCAGATTGTGTGGATCGCTGGGGTCCGGGTGATGGTTGGGGAAGGTGCCATCCACATCGCAGTACAACGGAATGACCTCTGCACCGATGGCTTCCAGCAGCTGCTGCGCCACCGCACCGCCCACGCCATTGCCCGCATCGGCCACCACCTTGAGCGGGCGGTCCAGTTGCACGTCATCGGCGATGCGCTGTACGTAGTCGGCAATGACCTCGCGCTGCTGCAGGCTACCGGGGCTGTCCGTGTGCTGCAGGCGGCCCTCGTGAATGCGCCGGTACAGATCAGTGATGGCATCGCCAGAGAGTGTTTCGCCGCCAATGACGATCTTGAAACCGTTGTAGTCCGGCGGGTTGTGGCTGCCAGTCACCGCCACGCAGCTACCCGCGCGCAGGTGATAACTGGCGAAATACACCACCGGCGTCGGCGCCATGCCGATGTCGATGACGTCGCAACCGGCACGGCGCAGGCCTTCGATCAAGCCTTCGACCAGTTCCGGCCCGGACAGCCGGCCATCACGGCCCACCACCACGTCACGCAGCCCCTGCGCCTGCATCTCGCTGCCGATGGCATGGCCGATCAGCGTGGCGACATTGGCAGTCAATTCGCTACCGACCACACCACGGATGTCGTAGGCGCGGAAAATGCCCGGCACCACGGCCTCAGCACCCGGCTCCGGGCGCGGTGCTTCGTCGTCAGCAGCGCGCGCCGACGTCACGACCGGCAGCGGCTCGTGCTGCAAGGATTCCTGCAGGGTCAGGCCACTGTCCTGCACACCGTCATCCTTCTTGCGCAGCACCGCCAGCGTGCTCAGTCGCTTGCGGCCGAACAGCAGCAACAGCGCGGTGGCGGCCAGCAACACGGTCACCAGCGCGCCGGAGATCAACCCCAAACCCAATGGACTTTCGGCCACGTTCGGAAGCTCGGCCACCACGCGCAGGCCGGTTTCACCGACCGGCCTGGCCAGCGCATCGGCGCTACTGCCGAGTTCGCTGTTTCCCTTCTGCACGATGGTGAAGGCGCCCTGACGCAGGCCAAGGAAGGCGCGTGACGGGGAATCAATCGAATCGAACACGGTGGTCAACCGGGTCAGCGGTTGGCGGATGTAGATCACCGCCACCTTGCCCTGCAGCTGCACCGGTGCGGCCAACCCCAGGCGCGGACCGCCGTTGTCACGCACCACGCGCGCGACCGGCTTGTTCTCGGCCAAGGCCAACTCCAGTAGGGCCAAGCGCGAATAACCGAAGCCTGCCGGGTCGGCGTAGGCCGGGGCCAGCGTGGCATCCAGCACCTGCGCGTCTTCCACGCCGGTCCACTTCTCGCGTACCGCCAAGGCGGTGGCAGCGGCGTCGCCGTTGGCCAAAGCCGCCTTTACCGGCTCCAGTGCCAGCTGCTTGCTGAACTGTGCGGCCTGCGCGTTGACCGCGCCCTGCACGTCGGCGACCGCCTGGTCGCGGGCCTGCTCCAGTGCGACGGCAGCGCCGGATTGCAGCCACTGGTTGACCGTGCTCCAGCCAAACCACGCCGCCAACAACAACAGCAGTACCGCCAACAACGGTGTTGAACGACCCAGCGAGACGCTCGGGCGCCCGCTCTCATTCCCATGGCTCATTGCGATTTCCCCTGTCAGCGCACCCCGGTGTGGCCGAATCCACCCGTTCCACGGACGCTGTCCACGAAAGTATCCACTACCTGCAGGCTCACGCGTGCAATCGGCATCACCACCAATTGCGCGATGCGGTCACCCGGCTCGATGGTGAAAGCGTCACGGCCACGGTTCCATACGCTGATCAGCAAGGGGCCCTGATAATCCGCGTCGATCAGGCCAGTGCCATTACCCAACACGATGCCGTGGCGATGCCCCAGCCCCGAACGCGGCAATACCACCGCGCACAGGCCCGGGTCGGCCACATGAATGGCAATGCCGCTGGGCAGCAGCGCCGCATCACCCGGCGCCAAGGTCAACGGCGCCTCGATGGCGGCACGCAAATCCATGCCGGCACTGGCTTCGGTGGCGTAGGCCGGCAGCGGCCAGGTGTCGCCAAAACGGGGATCCAACAGCTTTACCTGCAACGGCTGCAATGCGGTGTCCTGCCTCATGCGTCCAACCTCTCGGCGATCAAATCCAATAGCTGTTCGGCCAGCTGCGTCTTGGCAGTGCCCGGGAACTCGCGATGGCCGCCGTCCCAGTAGGCGATGGCCGCGTTCTGGTCACTTTCAAAGCCGTTGCCGGCAATACCAACCTGGTTGGCGACGATCAGGTCCAGATGCTTGTCGGCGAGCTTGCCGCGCGCGTACTTCTCCACCTCGTGGGTTTCAGCGGCAAACCCGACCACCAGCTTCAATGCCTGCTCCTGCACGGCCACTTCGGCCAGGATGTCGGCGGTACGCACCAGCTCCAAGGTCAGGGTCTGGGTGCCGGCGGTCTTCTTGAGTTTCTGCGGGGAGACTTGGCGCGGGGTGTAATCGGCCACGGCAGCGGCACCGATGTAGATGTCTGCTGGCAGCGAAGACAGCACCGCCTCTCGCATCTGCGCGGCCGAGCGCACATCGATGCGCTGCACACCGGCTGGCGTTGGCAGCTGCACGGGTCCGCTGACCAGCACCACCTGCGCGCCCTGACGGGCAGCAGCGGCGGCCATGGCGTAGCCCATCTTGCCGCTGGAGCGGTTGCCCACATAGCGCACCGGGTCCAGGTCTTCATAGGTAGGACCGGCGCTGATCAGCACCCGCATGCCGTTCAGCCGGCCGGGCTTGGCCGGTGCCTTGGGCCCGAGATTGGCGGCCAGCGCGGCCACGATGGTGGACACCTCACTCAGCCGACCCGGGCCGGATTCACCCTCGGCCAGTGGGCCGTCTTCCGGCCCGATCACCTGCGTGCCGCGCTCGCGCAGCAAGGTGATGTTGGCCTGGGTGGCCGGGTGCAGCCACATGCGATGGTTCATTGCCGGGCACACGGTGAGCGGTGCGGTGGTGGCCAGACACAATGTGGTCACCAGATCATCCGCGTTGCCGTGGGCCAGTCGCGCCAGCAGATCGGCGGTGGCCGGGGCGACCACGATGCGGTCGGCCCAGCGCGCCAGCTCGATATGGCCCATCGCCTGTTCGGCACTGCTGTCCCACAACGTGGTGCGGGTCGGGTTGCCGGACAGGGCCTGAAAACTGAGCGGGGTGACGAACTGCTGGGCGCCGGCGGTCATCGCCACCTGCACGAGGGCGCCCGCGTCCCGCAACCGGCGTACCAGCTCCAGCGATTTGTAAGCGGCGATGCCGCCGCCCACGCACAACAGCAGCTTTTGTCCCTCCAGCGGCCGATGGGGCGCCTGAGTTGTCGGGGAATCGCTGGTCACGAGTGGAGTTCCTAGCTGCAAAAGAACGATTAGCTTAACCGAAGGGTTTGTCAGGGCCGATGCCGCTTTTGGTCATGAGCGTCCAACCTTTGGCAATGCATATACGAGACTGGCCACGCGCTGAACGCCCGCGTGAAAAGCTACTGGCACAAGGCGCTGGCGCACTTTCCGATGCGGAGTTGCTGGCCATTTTCCTTGGCTCCGGGCTACGCGGCTGTGATGCCGTGCAAACTGCCCGCCAATTGCTGCAGCAGTACGGGCCGCTGCGCGCCCTGCTCGACTGCGAGGCAACGGTGCTGGCGCAACTGCCCGGCCTGGGTCCAGCCCGTGCCTGCGCCTTGCGAGCGGCGCTGGAACTGGGCCAGCGTCACCTGGCTGCTGCACTGGAACGCGGCGCCAGCCTCACCGATCCGGATTCGGCCGGCCGCTACTTCGCCCAGCGCCTGCGTCACCGGCCTCAGGAGGTTTTCGCGGCTTTGTTCCTGGACACCCGGCACCGGGCGCTGGCGTTCGAGGAACTGTTCAGCGGCACGCTCGACAGCGTCCAGGTACACCCGCGCGAAGTGGTGCGTCACGCACTCGCCCACAATGCCGCCGCGGTGATCGTTGGCCACAACCACCCGTCCGGGAACCCTGAACCCTCCGCGGCCGACCGCGCCATCACCGCCCGCCTGCGGCAGGCACTGGAACTGGTGGACGTACGCCTGCTGGACCATTTCGTCGTCGGCGACGGCCCGCCGGTGTCGCTGGCGGCACGCGGCTGGGTCTGAACGGCAACCGCGCCCCGGCAAACCCCCGTTTTGACATTCCTGACTCGCGCCCACGCAGAGCCGGGGCGGGCAAGCCACTGGTCAGGTAAAATGGTCAGTTCCGCGCTTCAAGCAGAATAGTCACGTGAAAGCCCAACTCCGCGCCCTCATCGGCCAAGGCATCGAAGCCTTGCGCGCCAACGGCACTTTGCCTGCCGACACCCTGCCGCCGGATTTCGTGGTCGAACGACCCAAGACCCGCGAACACGGCGACTTCGCATCCAACGTCGCGATGCTGCTGGCCAAGGCTGCGCGCAGCAATCCGCGTGCGCTGGCCCAGGCGCTGCTTGAAGCATTGCCGGCCAGTGCCGACATCACGCATGTCGAAATCGCCGGCCCGGGCTTCATCAATTTCAAACTCGCCCCAGCCGCCTACCAGCGTGAAGTGGTCAGCGTGCTCAAGGAAGGCGAGGACTACGGCCGCAACCTGAGCGGTAATGGCCGCAGCGTAGGTGTGGAATACGTCTCGGCCAACCCGACCGGCCCGCTGCATGTCGGCCACGGCCGCGCTGGCGCCATCGGCGACTGCATCGCCCGCGTGCTGGAAGTCAACGGCTGGAACGCCAAGCGCGAGTTCTATTACAACGACGCCGGCGTGCAGATCGAAAACCTGGCCAAGTCGGTGCAGGCGCGTGCGCGCGGCTTCAAGCCGGGCGACGAACAGTGGCCGACCGAGGCCTACAACGGCGAATACATCGCCGATGTGGCCAAGGCCTACCTCACCGGCCAGACCGTCGAGCTGGAAGGCAGCCAGGTGATCGGCACCAAAGACGCCGAGGACATCGATTCCATCCGCCGCTTTGCCGTGGCGTACCTGCGCAACGAGCAGAACCAGGACCTGGCCGCGTTCGGCGTGGATTTCGACATCTATTTCCTGGAAAGCTCCCTGTACAAGGACGGCAAGGTTGCCGAAACCGTGCAGCAGCTGATCACCTCGGGCCACACCTACGAGGAAGGCGGCGCGCTGTGGCTGCGCTCCACCGATTTTGGTGACGACAAGGACCGCGTGATGCGCAAGTCCGACGGCACCTTCACCTACTTCCTGCCGGACGTGGCCTACCACCTGAGCAAGTGGCAGCGCGGTTACGAGCGCGCCATCACCGAACTCGGCGCCGACCATCACGGCTCGCTGGCGCGCGTGCGCGCCGGCCTGCAGGCGCTGGACCTGGGCATCCCCAAGGGCTGGCCGGAATATGTGCTGCACCAGATGGTGACAGTGATGCGCGGGGGCGAGGAAGTGAAGCTGTCAAAGCGTGCCGGCAGCTACCTGACGCTTCGCGACCTGATCGAAGAAGTGGGCAGCGATGCGGTGCGTTGGTTCCTGATCGCGCGCAAGCCCGATTCGCAGCTGACCTTCGACATCGACCTGGCCCGCCAGCAGAGCAACGACAACCCGGTGTTCTACGTGCAGTACGCGCATGCCCGTGTCTGCTCGCTGCTGCGCCAGGCGCAGGAGAAAGGCCTGGACTACAAGCAGGCCGATGGACTGGCGTCGCTGTCGCAGCTCAACGACGAAGCGTCGCTGGAACTGATGAACGAAATCTCGCGTTACCCGGAAGTGGTGGAAGCGGCTGGTATCGCGCTGGAACCACACCAGGTCGCGCAGTATCTGCGTGAATTGGCGCACGCTTTCCACACGTGGTATCACGGCACGCAAGTGCTGGTGGACGATGCCAGCGCGCGCAATGCCAGGCTCACCCTGGCCTGCGCCGCGCGGCAGACGCTGGCCAATGGTTTGGGCATCCTGGGCGTGAACGCCCCGGAAAAGATGTAAGTCAAGGAGACGCAGTAAACATGGCAGCACGACGCGGCAAAACGCAGGCGCGACGCAACAGCGGCAACGGCACACCCGCCTGGGTGTGGCTGGTGGCCGGTGCGGCGATCGCAGCCGTGGTGTTCCTGGCGGCACCCAACCTGTTCAAGAAGGACGGGGATGGCTTCCTGCGAGTTGGCCCGCAACCCAATCCGGATGCCCAACCGGCACCGGTAGCCGATGCCGACATCGATGCCGGCGTGGAAGCGCCCAAACCGGCTACACCGGGCAGCGTCAAGCCAGAGGACAAGCCGGCCACGCAGTACGACTTCTACACCCTGCTCCCGGGCACGGAAGTGCAGATGTCCGATGCCGAGCTGGCTGCCAGCGCGCGCGCCGAGGAACAACGTCGCACGGCAGCCGCCCGTGCCGCTGCGGCAGCCACGCCGCCAACGGATGCCCAGCGCGCGCAGGCAGCGCTGGAAGGCCGCCCGCTTCCGGCAGCCGTCGCAGCGCTGCCGGCACCGGTCAGTGAAACCGCACGCCGACCGGCGCCGGTGACTGAAACCGCGCAGTCGCGCCCCGCCGCAACCACGCCGGCTCCGACACAGGTCGCCAGCGCCCAGCCAGCGCCCAAACCGGCAGCAGCAACGCCTGCGGCGGCACCGGCCGAGAACGTGCGCTACATCCTGCAGGCAGGTGCTTTTGGTGCTTCTGGTGATGCCGAAGCCACCAAAGCGAAGCTGGCCATGATGGGCTTGGCCGCCCGTGTGGAATCGGCGCAGATCAACGGCAACACCGTGTACCGCGTGCGCATGGGCCCGTATGGCACCGCCATCGAACTGGCCGAGGCCAAGTCCAAGTTGGACGGCAGCGGTTTGCAGGCGATGGCGATCAAGGCGCAGTAACTGCTTTGCCGGTTTTGATTGAGAAAGGCCCGGCAATGCCGGGCTTTCTTTTTGGTTGTTTGACGGTGGATCGAAGCGCGTTACCCCAGACTTGAAACCAGGGACGCCCAATCCCCCGGACTTCCGATGGCCCTCTCCACCGCACGAAGGTGCCTCACCGGCCGCACAGTGCGAAAATCGCAGGCCCTCCTTCCCCACGGAATCCGTCCATGTCCAAGACCGCACTGATCACCGGCGCCACCTCCGGCTTCGGCGCTGCCGCTGCCCGTCGTTTCGCCGCCGCTGGCTGGAAAGTGATCGCCACCGGTCGTCGCGCCGAGCGCCTGCAACCGCTGATTCAAGAATTTGGTGCGGACAAGGTGCATGCAGCGGTCTTCGACATCCGCGACGCCGCTGCAATGGCATCGGCACTTGCCGCATTGCCGCCGGCCTTCCGTGACATCGACCTGCTGGTCAACAACGCCGGTCTCGCGCAGGGCACTGCCGCCGCGCAGAACGCCAGCCTGGAAGACTGGCGCACCATGATCGACACCAACATCACCGCGTTGGTGACGCTCACCCATCACCTGCTGCCACAGCTGGTCGCACGTCGTGGCGCCATCATCAACATCAGTTCCACCGCCGCGCTCTATCCGTACCCCGGCGGCAATGCCTACGGCGGCACCAAAGCGTTCGTCAGCCAGTTCTCACTCGGCCTGCGTTCGGACCTGCATGGCACCGGTGTGCGCGTGACCGCGATCGAGCCAGGCATGGCCGAAACCGAGTTCACGCTGGTGCGCACGCATGGCAACCAGGTTGCATCTGACCAGCTCTACGGCGGTGCCAATCCGATGACGGCCGAAGACATTGCCGAGCAGATTTTCTGGGTGGCGACCTTGCCGCCGCATTTGAACGTCAACCGTTTGGAACTGATGCCGACCAGCCAGTCGTTTGCGGGGTTCCAGGTGGCGCGGAGCTGAGATCGCGAACTGCGTTTTCTGAGTTACAAAGAAAAACGCCGCGTCGGTTACCCGATGCGGCGTTTTTATTTCCGATTAAAGCCAATGCGCAGTGCAGAAGTTCCCTCACCCCAACCCCTCTTCCGTTTACGGGAGAGGGGCTTTTGAGTTTTGCTTGCTCTGTCAGGCCAGCGGCTCATCCGACAAATACGTGTAGCCGGTCAGGCCTGCTTCCAGTGCAGCGTCCAACTCTGCGGCACGCTCGGCCGGCAGATCGGCCGCAGCAACGCGTTCGCGGTAAGAGCTACGCAGGTCCGCCAGACTGTAGCCCACGTAATCGAGCATCACGTCGGTGGTGTCGCCACGACGCTGCTGCGTGATCACATAGCCATCGGCGTCGACCACCACTTCCACGGCGTCGGTATCGCCGAACAGGTTGTGGATGTCGCCGAGAATTTCCTGGTACGCACCGACCAGGAAGAAGCCGATGCGATAGCTCTCACCGTGACGCACGGCGTGCAACGGCAGCGAGCTGTCCAGACTTTCGTTCTCGACGTACGTCTTGACCATGCCATCCGAATCGCAGGTCATGTCGGCGATGATGCCGCGACGCTCCGGGCGTTCGTTCAAGCGCTCGATCGGCACGATCGGAAACACCTGATCAATCGCCCACGCATCGGGAATGGACTCAAACACACTGAAGTTGACGAAGTACTTGTCGACCAAGCGCTCGTTCAATTCGTCCAGCGCCGGGCGATGGCTCTTTTCGTCGTAGCTCAGGCGCGCACGCACGGCGTTTGCGATGGCATAGAACAGGTCATCAATACGCGCACGCTGCGGCAGATCGATCTGGCCCAGCGCGTAGGCCGCCAAACCTTCGGCATGGAAATGCTGTGCTTCCTGGAACAACTCCACCGCCGGGCGCTGGTCCAGTTCGTCATGGATTTCACGCAGATGACGGACCGCTGCCGGCTCGTCGTCATGCGCTTCGGGCACACGGCCTTCGGCGGCCTGCTCCACTTCAGACACATTGGCGATCAGCACCGCGTGGTGCGCGGTCATCGCGCGGCCACATTCGGTAATGATGCGCGGCGGCGTCAGTGCATGCTCTTCGCACGCTTCGGCCAGTGGCTGCACGATGTTGCTGGCATAGGAATTGAGCCCGTAGTTGATCGAGCAGTAGCTGCGCGAACGGGTGCCTTCGTAATCGATGCCCAGGCCACCGCCCACGTCGACATGGCTGATCTTCGCGCCCAGGCGCGACAACTCCACGAAATAACGCGTGGCCTCGCGCATGCCATTGGCGATGTCGCGCACGTTGCTGATCTGGCTGCCCATGTGGAAATGCAGCAGGTTCAGGCAGTCGGCGTATTCGGTGTCACGCAGCGCTTTCCACAGGTCCAGCAGCTGACGCGGGGACAAGCCGAACTTGGCCTTGTCGCCACCACTGTTCTGCCACTTGCCGGCGCCCAACGATGCCAGGCGCATGCGCACACCGATACCCGGCTTCACGTCCAGCGCCTTGGACTCTTCCAGCACCAGCTTCAGCTCGGAGGGCTTCTCGATGACGATGTAGGTCTGCAGGCCGAGCTTGCGGCCGATCAGCGCCAGACGAATGTATTCGCGGTCCTTGTAGCCGTTGCAGACAATCAAGCCGCCCGGCCGGCTCAGCGCCAGCACCGCCATCAGTTCCGGCTTGGAACCGGCTTCCAGGCCGAAGCCTTCGCCGTGATGACTGGCCAGGGTTCCGGCCACGCCTCGGTGCTGGTTCACCTTGATCGGGTAAACGGCGGTGTAGCCGCCCGGATAGTCCCAGTCGGCCTGTGCCTGCGCGAACGCGGTCTGCAGTTTGCCCAGGCGCTGGCCCAGGATGTCCGGGAAACGCACCAGCAGCGGCAGTTTGGCGCCAGCCGCACGGGCCGAATCCACAATCTGCGGCAGCGAAACAACTACCCCTTCGGCACCGGCAGGGCGCACCACGACGTGCCCGGCGGCATCGACGTCGAAATAACCATCAGACCAGTGGGGGATCGAATAGGTTTTGCGGGCCTGTTCGAGGGACCAATCGCTCATCGGCGTAGCAACTCTCAGCTGTGGATAAATAAGGACGCGCATTCTAACGCCTGCGGGGCAAGGCTCCGTTACAATCCGCGACCGCGCCTTCCCCCCGTTCCGCACGGAAGGGGTCGCTGGGGTGAAAGTACGGCTGAAACCTTGTTCTGACAGGCTTTGCCCGTCCCCTCATTCGCCCCTCTGGGGCACCTTCTCCTGCGGATGGGAGAAGGGAAAAGTCCATCGCATTCAGGAATCATCATGACCTCCAACGAAAACTGGTTCACCGAGCACTTCCAACCGACCGGCTCGTCCATTGGTTTCCGCATCACCGGCAAGCTGGACGAAGTGCAGTCGCCGTTCCAGAAAATCGAGATCTACGACAGCACCGACTGGGGCAAGTTGATGGTCATCGACGGCGCCATGATGCTGACCAGCAAGGACAATTTCTTCTATCACGAGATGATCAGCCACCCGGTGCTGTTCACCCACCCGGCGCCCAAGCGCGTGGTGATCATCGGCGGCGGCGATTGCGGCACGCTGCGCGAGGTGCTCAAGCACTCGGGCGTGGAAAGCGCCACCCAGTGCGATATCGATGAGCAGGTCACGCGCATGGCCGAGAAGTATTTCCCGGAGCTGTGCGAATCCAACGGTGACGTGCGCGCCGAACTGCTGTTCGACGACGGCGTGGCCTATATGGCCAACTGCGCCCCGGGCAGCGTGGACGTGGTGATCGTGGATTCCACCGATCCGGTCGGTCCGGCCGAAGGCCTGTTCAACAAGGCGTTCTTCGAGAGCTGCTTCCGTGCGCTGAAAGACGATGGCCTGCTGGTGCAGCAGAGCGAATCGCCGCTGGCACTGCTGGACCTGATCAAGGACATGCGTTCGGAAATGGGCAAGGCTGGCTTCCAGTCGTTCAAGACCCTGCCCTTCCCGCAGCCGTGCTACCCGACCGGTTGGTGGTCGGTGACCGTGGCCAGCAAGCAGGCCGGTTTCGGTTTCGGCTTCCGCCAGGAAGATGCCGCCGCCAAGCCGTTCGACACGCTGTACTACACCGCGCCGCTGCATACCGGCGTGCTGGTCAGCCCGCCGTTCGTGGCCAAGGCGCTGGGCGAGTAAATCCGCCTCGCTGCAAACAAAAACCCCGCTCAAACGCGGGGTTTTTTGTACCTGCCAGGAGCATGGCGTGGGTAAATGCATTGCCTGCGTCGCTTGAAAAGCCCCGCACGCGCTGCGTTTACAGCGCCCAGATGCCGGCAATTACCGCCACCACCAGGCCCCACTTGATCGTGTGGTACGCAAACGCGCTGCGCGCGCGCAGTGCCTTGGCCTTCAGGCGGATCTTGTACACGCCGCCAAATGCCTTGTTGACCCCGCCCGTGGGGTCGCCCGGCAAGTTCGGCGAGGCGCCACCCGCCAGCAGGGTGGCTGCCACCGCGCGGTTGAACAGGGCCGGCAAGCCGAAGCGCAGCGGGCGGGCGATATCGCAGAACAGGATCACCCGGTCCTGATCAGTGTCGTTGTGCGCGTGATGGATGTAAGTCTCGTCGAACATCATCCATTCGCCATCGCGCCAGCTTTTGCGGATGCCATCCACCTCGATGTAACAGCGGTCATCGTTAGGCGTGCTCAGCCCCAGGTGCAGACGCAGCGACCCGGCGAACGGGTCGCGATGCGGGCGCAGTTCACTGCCCGACGGCAACTGCGCGAACATCGCAGCACGCACCTCGGGAATGGACTCGATCAATGCCACGGTCTGCGGGCACAACGCCTTGGCCGACGGGTGCGAAGGGCCATACCAGCGCAGGTAAAAGCGCTTCCAGCCTCGCCGGAAAAACGAGTTGAAACCGGCGTCGTTGAAGCTACTGGCAGCGGCGATTTTCTCGGCGTCGCGCAATGCCACGGCCTCATCGCGGATCAGCTGCCAGTTCTGCCGTAATGGCTCCAGCTGCGGAAACTCTTTGCCCGGGTCCAGGAACGGCGTGGTCGGCACCTTTGAGAACAGGTACATGACCACGTTGATCGGCGCCATGAAACTGGAATGGTCCAGCAACTGCCGCGACCAGCGCGCGCGGACCTTGCCACGGAAATGGATGTAAAGCACGCAGGCCACGAACAGGGCTGCCAGCACGAGCTTGATCATTCGACCTCCCGGCCGTGGCCGGAGTCAGGAGACAGGGGAGCACCCTCGGCCGAGCGCAGACACATGGACGCCGGGGTGCGGACAAACATGGGGCCAGCACCCGCCATAACGAGGGTGTTGCCAGCGCAACGATGCTTTCTGCCGCCAGTTTCCTACATTTTTTTTACATTCAGCAATTGCCATACCGTTCAGTTTTATAATTCGCGGCATATTCCCGCCCCCTGCGGGCACCGCAAGACCGGCATTTCAAGACGCTTTCTGCGCCCGCCGCGTCAGGAAGATTTTCATGAACACACTGCCCACTTTCGACGGCGATACGCCGCTCGTTCCTGCCAATCAATTGCTCAAGCGCGGTGAGCGCCTGCTCGAGCCGGATGTTTACCGCATTCAGCTTGAAGGCCGTCCCGCGGTGGTCAAGGACTACCGCCGCTATCAGGGGACCCCGCTGTCCCCCATCGCGCGCCTGTTGGTGCGCCATGAAGCCAAAGTCCTGCGCCGGCTGCAGGGCTGGAAGCATGCCCCGGCGCTGCTCGGCACCCTGGGCGGGCTGGCGCTGGGCATGGAATACATCCCCGGCGATACCCTCACCGCCAGCGTCCAGGGCGTCAGCCAGGAAGTCTTCGACCAGCTGCAGGGCGCACTGGCACGCCTGCATGCGGCCGGCATCACCCACAACGACCTGCACGGCACCAATGTGATGGTCAGCGCCGGCGTGCCTGTGTTGCTGGATTTCACCTCGGCGCTGCGCTGGCCGCGCTGGCTGCGCAACAACCCCATCACCCGCCAGCTGCGCCGCAGCGATATGAAGAACCTGGTGAAAATGCGCCAGCGCCTGACCGGGCAGCGTCCGTCTGCCGAGCAGGCGGCTCTGCTGGCCGAACCAGGCTGGGTGCAGGGTCTGCGCCGCGTCTGGAAGCGGCTGTATCGGCAGATCAAGCGGCAGGATTGACCTGCCCTCAAGGCGGAGAACCTACCTCTGCCAGCCCTTCTCTGGGTTTCCCCAAAGGAAGGATTTAAAGGCTTCGCGCCGGAATATCTGCGCGTGATGACGGTTCTGCTGCTCCCTTTGGCGCAGCCAAGGGGAGTGCTGAGGGCGGTTCAAGCAACCGCCGGACCCCCGCTCGCCGGGGTCCCATTCCAAGCGACGACCGTTGAATCAAAGCGCGTCGGCGTCCACTTCGCCGGTGCGGATGCGCACCACGCTGCCCAGGTCGTACACGAACACTTTGCCGTCTCCGATCTTGCCGGTGCCTGCGGCCTTGACGATGGCTTCCACCACTTCGTCGGCCTGGGCGTCGGTGACAGCCACTTCGATCTTCACCTTGGGCAAGAAATCGACCACGTACTCAGCGCCGCGATACAGCTCGGTGTGGCCCTTCTGGCGGCCAAAACCCTTGACCTCGGTGACAGTGATGCCGGCCACGCCGCGCTCGGCCAACGCTTCACGCACGTCGTCCAATTTGAACGGTTTGACGATGGCCATGATCATCTTCATCGGTCGTTTTCCTCTGGGAATCTGCGGGCAGGATACCGTGGACACACGCTGACCTGAGCATCCACGGTTGCGTGTCAGCACTGACGTTACGGCTTATCCTTACGGCTCGCCATTACGGACACCGATGCGCCGCAAAAGCCAGGCCTTATAGGCTCGGCCAACCCCTGCGGAGAACTGCCATGATCGACCTCAAACACATCGATGAACTCGCCCGTCGCCTCAGCGACCTGGTGCCGCAGGGGCTGCGCGATTCCCGCGAGGAACTGCAGGCCACCTTCAAAACTGCCCTCCAGGCAGGGCTGACCAAGCTGGACCTGGTCACCCGCGAGGAGTTTGAAGTGCA
Source organism: Stenotrophomonas sp. Iso1 (assembly GCF_027497995.1). GTDB lineage: Bacteria > Pseudomonadota > Gammaproteobacteria > Xanthomonadales > Xanthomonadaceae > Stenotrophomonas. The sequence continues at coordinate 31,807 of NZ_JAODBT010000004.1, forward strand.
GCGCGCCGTGCTGTTGCGCACCCGCGAAAAACTCGACGCGCTGGAACAGGCCGTCACTACTCTGGAAAACCGCACCACCACCCCGCCCAACGCCTGAGCCAGGCCATGAGTCTGGCGTTGGTGCACAGCCGCGCCCGTGCTGGCGTGCACGCACCGGCGGTGCAGGTGGAAGTTCACCTGTCCGGCGGCCTCCCGTCCACCCAGATCGTCGGCCTGCCCGAAGCGGCGGTGCGCGAGTCGCGTGACCGCGTGCGTGCCGCCCTGCTTTGCGCTCAGTTCGAATTCCCCGCGCGCCGCATCACCATCAATCTCGCGCCGGCCGACCTGCCCAAAGAAGGCGGGCGATTTGATCTACCCATCGCCCTAGGCATCCTCGCGGCCAGCGGCCAGATTGACCGCGCCACCCTGGCCGGCCATGAATTCATCGGCGAATTGGCACTCACCGGCGAACTGCGCGCAGTCGATGGTGCCCTACCTGCCGCCATCGCAGCCGCCGCCGAACAACGGACCCTGATCGTCCCTGCCGCCAATGCCGGCGAAGCCGCGCTGGCGCAGCACGCCAGCGTCAAAGCGGCGCGCACGCTGCTGGAAGTCTGCGCGGCACTGGCCGGCGACAAGGTCTTGCCGGCGGCGCAGCTGCCCCCCATGCAAGCGCTTGCCCAACCTGACCTTTCGGATGTGCGCGGCCAGCTGCAGGCCCGCCGTGCGCTGGAAATCGCAGCCGCGGGGGGCCATCACCTGTTGCTGCTCGGCTCCCCCGGCTGCGGCAAGACGCTGTTGGCCTCGCGCCTGCCAGGCATCCTGCCTGAGGCCAGCGAAACCGAAGCCCTGGAAGCAGCCGCCATCGCCTCGGTCAGCGGCCGCGGCGTGGACCCTGGACGTTGGCGACAACGGCCATTCCGGTCTCCGCATCACACCGCCAGCGCGGTGGCCTTGGTCGGTGACAATTTTCAAAGTAAACGCGAACGGATCAAAGCTGTGCGACTGAACGCCAGTGAAGGGTCGCTGGAAATGGCACGACAAACCAATGACATAGACAGACGAATAGCTGGACTGCGTGTTCAGCGGCCAACGAACTATAGGCAGGCCTTCGCTGTCGGCAGGGATCTGAACTGCACCTTGAGGGGCGCCGCCGGCGGATCTTTCGCAGCACGACATCGTATGCAGCATGAGCCGGCGAGGAAATTGCCACAACAACGCAGCAATGGAGAGCTTCTTCCAGCTATTGAAACGCGAACGGATTAAGCGGCGGATCTACAGCAATCACGACGAGGCACGCGCCGATGTCTTCCAGTACACCGGGATGTTTTACAACCCGACACGGCGACACGGTTCCAATAGCGAGCTGTCCCCGATAGAGTTTGAACGGCAGTACGCACTAAACGGCTGAAGAGTGTCTACAAAAGCCTGGGCGATTCAGCCTAGGAAATCCTTGGGGACTCCACAACCACAGCGTAATGGGCAGCCAAACGGCAGTGATAAGTTAAGGCATCCCCGAGCTCCAAACCGGCCAACAAGCGATCTATCTCCAATCCCCGAGGCTTGTGAACGAGCACGTTGTATGCGCCGAAAAATTGATGAATAATTCATTCATTAATTCATAAATGTGGCCCCGATGGCGCGCGGCAGACCACCAGCAAGAGGGGACGACCAGGCCATGCATGCACTGCGTGACATCCGCCGCTGCGTAGCTGAAAACAACCTTACGATTGCGGACCTTGCGCATCATTCAAATACCAGCGAAGCATCGGCATGGCGGGCCCTAAATACTGAGCCCCCCAGATGGACCAAATCATTCATTAAAATTCAAGAATTCGTTAAAGAGCAAAGTGCGAACTCCCCTTCAATACCCCCGGGATTGGTGGCTGCTGTGAATGAGGCATCTAAAGGGAAGCGGAATGCAACTGCCCGACTGCTTAGAGCTCTGGCAGACATGTTAGAAGAAGGAGTTATTTGATGACTTTGGAAGTCAACAACAGCGACACCGCCCAATCTGAGGGGTTTAGCCCGACTACACAGGTCACCGATGCCCGCGCTCTTAAGCGAGCTTTGGGCGCGTATTACACACCCGATCACCTAAGCGCAGTTGTCACCAGCTGGGCCATTCAGGACCCATCTGATCGGGTCTTGGAACCTGGCTTCGGCGGATGCGGGTTCCTCATGGCGGCCAAAGTTCGCTTGGAAAGCCTAGGCCAACGAAATGCCCACGAATATATTCATGGCTGCGATATCGACAAAGCTGCCTTCGATCACCTAAGAGAGGTTTTTAACGCAACCCCTTCCGAGGAGCACTTCCCTCATATCGACTTCCTGCGCACCCAACCAGGCTCAAGTTGGGAGGGGGCTCGATTCTCTGTCGCACTAGGCAACCCACCGTATGTTTCCTATCAGGCACTGGGTGAAAAGCGAGCAACGTATCAGGCAGCGCTGGCCACATCCGGCTGGCCCGGACTCTCCGCTCGGGCCAGCCTATGGGCGTATTTCGTTCTTCACGCCCTCTCCTACTTGGAAGAGGAAGGGCGCGTGGCATGGGTGTTGCCAGGAAGCCTCATGAGAGCGGACTATTCCAAGTATGTGAAGCACATCTACGCATCTCATTTTTCAAAATCCGCCCTTTTCCATGTACATGAACGCTTATTTGGTTCCGCCGGCGCCGATGAAGAGACAGTGGTTCTGGTAGCAGAGGGCTATAGCGCGATCCCTTATGACAGAGGCGCCGAGTTCGGAATCACAGAGCGAGCCGTAGAAACCGTAGAGGATCTTGCAGCGGCCTTGGCAAATTGGAGCGCCGAGACCGATATTCAACAGAGCTGCCAGCCTCGGGCCGGCAAACTTCTACAAGCGATGAACAAGCTCCCAACCTGCCCTCTCGGTGACTTGCTAACTGCGAGAATAGGCTTGGTCACCGGCGACAATGCATTCTTTCTCTTTTCAAAGCAACGCGCACATGATGCAGGCGTCCCGCTCGACTTACTGACACCCGTCTTTGCCAAAGGGGCAATGGCCCCAGGCCTCAGTTTCGGAAAGCCGGAAATCCATACTGCGCTCAGCGCAGGTCGCCCGTGCCTCTTACTCTCGTGGGACGGAACCGGCCGGCCGAACACCGCTATCGAACGGTACTTACAGTCTTATCCCAGCGAAAAAATTGCCAAGGTAAGCACTTTCAAAAAGAGGCGAGTGTGGCACGACCCCATACAAGCTGAAGTGCCAGACGCCTTCTGGCCAGTCATGCGCGATCTCGGCCCCAAGCTCGTCTTGAACCCTCAGAAACTGCACTGCACGAATACCATTCACCGAGTCTTCTTCAAGCAGGGACTAGCTGCTATTCAGAGAAAGCAGATAGCTATCTGCCTACAAACCTCTTACGCACAACTTTACGCTGAGATCTGCGGCAGATCATATGGCTCTGGTGTGCTCAAACATGAACCAAGAGACGTTGAGCAAATCCGTATCCCCTGGCCCAATAGCCCAGATGCCAGCCACACCAGAGATACTTTTACCTTGCTCGACATGGCGCTACGCTCTGGCAAGAATCAAGAGGCGATGGATATCGCGGATAACTACGTGGGCATCTATGCAAAATTAGCTTATGGACAGGCCCAACGCACCGCAATCAGAGAAGAACTGATGGCGGCCCGCAGGGCCCGGATGCCAATCGGCAACAGAAATTACCAGCTAATTACGTAGCTTTATGCATTCGCCCAAAGACCGCTAAGAACTGTATCCGATCTAATGTTAAGAAATTTCTGAATCTTTTCGAGGTATACGGACAAACACATCCTTTCAGACTGAGAAACGTACTCACACCAAGTGGGATCCCGCCGAATTTTCTCCGTCCATTCGTCGGTGTAGAAATTGGCAGCTACGGCTTCCAGCAAAAGGATCAGGTCCATGGGGGCATGTGCCCATCGCGGCTCCTTGAGCCAGAAGTCATTCGCCTGATTGGGTACATGCCCACCAAATTGAAGATGGTAAAGCGGTCCGTCTTGGTATTGCCCCTTGCCCTTCAAGTTTGCTTTGTCAAAGTGCCATCTCGCATGATACTTATTTTCCACGCAAGCTAACTGAAGGGCTATATCGAGATGCTGAAATCCTTCATCTAGCTTCGAATCAATAACGATCCTGTCAACAGACACAACCGGGCGGAAAATGATCCCGCCATCTGTGATTAAGGTTCTAAAGGCGAAGGGATATTCCCTGTCAACAGTTATTGCCCAGCCATCCCCAAGCTTCTCCTGCCTCAGCAGATCTGATGCCAGGGCCTGAGCCGCAGACATAGACTCAACCTCGAGGATTTCCGCTCTCACGAGCTTCTCTGTATTGATTCGAATGGCCTCAGCCATCTGCTTAGCAGTTGGAATCATGCGACCTCCGGTCGCAGCTCACCAGAGCGCAAACGCCTAGCAATCACTTCGTCGCCTCCATCGACCTGAAGAGGATAGTCATCATCATGCGAACTTCTGTCCTCTTGAATCCTGTCTTTCTGTACGCACCTGTAGCAGATCCGCAGACGCCTCACGAAGCTAGGAAGGCGACTATCGAAACAAGCTAGCGAGTGGCCCAAAGAGGTTGGCTGTTTGCAGCAAGCGCATGCAAATGAAGGCTTGTAGGAACTCCCGCTCGTCCAGGGGTCCTTAGCAGGTGAAATATCTACTCCAAGATACTTTTTCAGCTCCTCACACCGCTCTAAAGCAGTAAGTTTGTTCGGCGCAAGCGAAAACTGCTCGCGAAATAGCGCGTCGACCAACTCTGACCACCACAAGTTGCGGCACTCCGAAAAAACGCCACTGTACTTACTAGCGGCTAACCAAGCGTAGATCGCTGCCTGCGCTTGCTCATCGGGCGTAGCGAGACCCAACACTGCATACAAGTTATCCCGATCAATAAGCAAGCCTTGGCGCCTCACCACGAAATTGATGAGATAGCGAGCAACGATGTGAGGGTATTCGGCTTCTTCCAAAGCGACCTTAAGCTCCTGCCAATCAATCAGGTATTCAAACCCCGCATCCAAACCAAAGAGCGATACGCCGCCATACTTTCCGTCGGCTGCCTGCAGTGACTGATAGCCTTTAGCAAGCCCCGCTAGGACTCTAGATGAATCGTCTTGCTTAGCAACCTTCGGCTTGATCAACTTCCAATCAAACAGATCATGCGCGGTCTTCTCCGGCCTGAAAAGTTTTCTGATCTTCTCCTCGGAGGAAATCAGCACAATCGGAAAATCAATAACATTTGGGCGATCCAATCTATCTCTCAGCTGCTGCGCCAATGGCGCCGCCCTATATCCAACAGCGGGAGATTCCGCATCGATTGCGTACTCATCCAGTCGGTAATCAAGAATGACAAAGCTCGGCCTGGCATCAATAATTTTATCTGCCAGTGAAAGCATGTTCTCCTCTGGTGGCACCACTACTATATCCAAGCCCTCAACGGAGAGCTTTTTGACCAAAGCCTGCACGTCCGCGGGCTGATCATCAACATAGATTCCTTTCACTTTCTCGTCTCCCATTCAAAGCGTATGTTTAGCGGGGTCAAACCTAGGGAGGCGGAACTCAAATGCCGTCGAGAATCCCTCATCAGGTTTGGCAAGCTGCACACTGCCGCCATATGAGCTGGCGATGTCACTGACAATTCGCAGTCCCAATCCCGTTCCAGATTCTTCGTCGTCTTCCTGCCCGCCAGAGGTGGTGAAGAAGGCGTCAAAGATTCGATCTCGATAAGCCTCTTTTACACCATCCCCATTATCTTGAAAGCGCAGAACGATGAATTTCCTTTCTCCTGTTGCACTCAAACTTATCTGCGGCTGCGCAGGCCGCGCACGTTTTATCGCCTTAATCGAATTGGAGAAGAAGTTAAAAAGAATCGAATCAAATTCACTGCGATGCATTGGGCAGGTTCGAAGGAACTCATCCGCAATACAAACCACAATTTCGATTCCTCGCGCAGCGGCGTAACTCTTGAACTGATGTTCAAAGGTCTCGCAAACCGTGCTGACCACTAACGTACGCAGCTTCCGTGACTCACTTTGCTTAGTCAGACTTCCTAAATATCCACCAAGTTCGGAGATCCGACCACTCCCTGCTGCTACGTGGCTTGCTTCTAATCGGGCTTTCGCTGGGAAGGTGCCGCCGACCTCATCAATGATGGCAAGCAAGTTATCGACTGCAGCCTCCAAGCTAGCAGTCGAGGCGGATACCTCATGGGAAAAGACGGCAATTGAAAGCCCTAGCGAGGCAAGAACGCGTAGCATCGCCTCGTACTTCAGCGACTCCTCGCGCTCCTCTTGAAACTTAGCCTCAAAGTCACTGGCAACTGAGAGGATCTCTTCGATTGCAGCATCGGAGTCGGCGACACTCTTGGCCTCTCTAATACGCTCGACAATTTGCGACACCCGGGTATGCAACGAAGAGGACGGTTTGGCAGAATGATTTTTTTGCCCTGCAAATACTTTCCTTTCCCGAACGGATCCTACTCGCTTTGCAGCCCACCATAGGCAGTCGTGAACAAACTTGACCAGCATTTGGTAGTGGGGTCCTTCCAAGAGGCCTTCACGACTTGCGGTTTCATCCAAACCCGGATTCTTCTCAGCAGAAACATGGACCTGTCCCACGAAGTTTGGATTGTTTGCTGGGACCAGAATCGCGCGGCGCGCGGTCTCACTAGCCAGATTGAGCCAATCGTTACCTTGCTCGCCATACGGCGATACGCGGAATCCATTTCTATACAACTTTATCCCACCAAGTTCTCTTGCGAGATTGGTCGCTTGTCTAACGTTCGCGCCAGGCATCGATTTGCTGTCGAAGATCAGATAGTGAGCTTCCACCCTGACCGGACCAAGACCCGCCAGCTCTGGAATTACATAGCTTTCAGTTTCATGATGGTTGAGCTTTGAAGAGTCAAGCGTATAGGTGACCGTACCATCTGACGCCAAATCGCCTTGGATATGCGCGATAGCTAGTTTGGAGAACTCCGCCTCCAAAGAAAGATTGATTTTTGCACCACGGGCGTCCTGGGAATCAATAAAGGCTTGGAACCCTGGATCAACCTGCTGACCTGATTCTCTCCTACCGTCGTCACCAAGAACTGGAGACTGCAGTTGGAACAGCATCTTCCAAGCCATCCTTATTGAGTCAGCATTCCAACGATCTCTCAAACCTACGATTTTCAGCGTGGTTCCGTGGTCTTCTGGTTTTTTTGAGAACTCACTTACCTCATGTGTAACGAAAGAAAGCTCCAGCCCTCGGGTGAAGGTCTCATCCCAGTCAAATACAATTGAGTAGCCAACGGGTGATCCGCTGCGCCTGGTATTTAGCTCCAATCGTCGCCCAAGACGCTCAACAGCAAATCGACCGATGCCCTTTCGCCCAGCGCGTAGTCGGCGAAACCAGGTGGATCGCGCCTCATCTACTTTGGAATCCGTAGATAGCCTCATCCAACCGTTTCGGATTTCTTCCATGCCCATCCCCGCCCCGTCGTCGGCTATGGTGATAGACCCTTCGGATGAGCCTCTTGGGGGATCGATGTCGATTAGGACAACAGATGCATCTGCGTCATAAGAGTTCTTGACCAATTCAGCCAACGCCGTCTCTTGTTTGGCCACGAGCTCACGCCCAAGACGCTGAATGTGTGTGGCATCTACGGTGAAGCGTACCCTTGAATCATCCTGATCCAAGAGTTCATGGCTGAGTTGTGCGATAAGCAATCTGTCCGGCTCGTCCTTCCGAAGCTCGACGGAAATCTGCCTCGCAATCTCTGCTGCTGCTTCAGTGGCATCCATTACTCTTGTCCTGATAGTTGCTTTTTCCGAAGCCAAGATTTGGAATTGTCAGCGTGCCGGTTGGGCAAGCCAAACAATCCTTACTCCTGACTACGCCTAGTAGGCACTCTTCCACACGCTCAAGGGAAATTACCACGACTGCGTACGTCTATCCATGCCGCCTGACGCTGGAGGTCACCGCAGGCCATTGAATTTGGACAAATTTGATCGACCATGTGATTGGTTGCACCCGCTAGTGCTTCTCAAATTTGTCCGATAGTCCCTAGCGGCCGTGTAGCAAACCCGAACCATGCATTCGCACATAAAGTTTCTTCTAGACACGCCGATACCTATGTACGGCTCACTCACCCTGATTTAATAGCGAATCCAAGGAAGATGCTTTGGCTAAAGCTCTTGCGCGTACATCGGCAACTTCATCGATAAAGGCACCAAAGCTTATGGAGTTGGCCGCGATCGGGCCTGGTGAGTATCGGCTCAGCTGGCACGGCGCCATCAGTTCGGGAAGGCTCGAATTCCCTCTCAACTTTCAGATCGAAGTGCAGTTCGCCAATACTGCCGACCCTAAGAATGTTCATAACCTGACGCTTCCGCTTGGCGTATTTCCTCATCTTGCTGTTGGGACGTTGTGGACGGACGGCATCTACTCCGGGCATCAAAGTCACGAGGTGGCCCCTTTCGAGGTAACCGTTCAAAGTGGTAAAAAACTCCGCTGGATCCCGTATCGCCTATCTGACCTTGTTCCTGACTACCTAAGCTCCGAACATGGATTAGCTGGCTCTGCCTACTGCTTCTTGGTTCGAACCACAGAAGGCGACGAGTTGGTTGTACCAGTCGCGGAGATCCTGCGAGCCTGGTATTTTTTTGATAGTAATGTGATTCCTGCTGTAATGGCGGGCGCAATCACAAACCCGCATGTACTGTCTCACAGGCATCTACCTTGGATCTTTCAGGCAAGCTGCTTGCTCCCCGGCGGCGGAGCAAGGATCGTCCACAAGAACAGACTGACCGCATCTTCCGCAAAATGTCTTGCGCGACTTCTATTTGACGATGTAGCGCGAACCCGGACAAAGGAGATCAGTCACGCGATTCGCGGACAGCTTGGCACCACTTCCCTAGCGATTCCACTTCCAGCAGTCATGCCCCCGTTTTATGGCCCGGCCAAATGGATGGTTCGTTGCCAGCAGGTTAGTAGTTTGGGAAGCGCGCATCCTCGATTTCTGGTGCACCAGCTTCTGGCGTCAGACGACAACGTGCCGTATGAACCTTTGCAGCGCTGCACTGAGACCGATCTTCGCACCGGTGAAACCATTTCTGAAGAGCTTAAAACGATCTATCAGAAAGTCACGGAGAACATCTTCAACGATGACAGCATTGAGCTGTATGGCGGAGGCATTGACGAGACACTTAACAGCGTGCAGGTAAGTGGCCTAGCGTTTGGTAACAGCGCGCTGAAGGTCCGGACGGTCATCCCTCCGAAAGACATTCAAACGCACAAGGGAGCCTGGATAGATGACGGCAACGTCCGTGTCGATCAGGCCGGTGTTGATCCAACAGCTCCAGATCAAGCAGGTGTCCCGCCCGCATCCCAGACCAATACCGCGGACGATGAAGTCATAGCGCCCGAGAAGATCGTTCATGAGATCGAGATCGGCCCTTTGTTTGCCGAGGTGCTCGCACAGGTCTGCGCGCATCCGGAGCTACGCGGACAAGGCTGGCAAGATGATTTTCCCTTTGGTCAGTGCACGATCAACATCAATCATTTCAAATCCGATACCCCAAGAGGGTTCATCATCGGACGCTTGACCAATGGCATCCGAAGTATCTACTTGCTCGACGCGGAGACGTTCAGAAGCGAAGCCTTTCGTCTCGTGGCCTTTGAAATGAAGAACGGCGCGACACTATCTGAGTACCGACTCCGAACATGGCTTGGGGGCTTCCCAAGCTCGCCTGGTTGTCGCTGGTCGAATAGCGAGAGTGACAGTATGGGAATCGCTTTTGAACGGATGAATCACCAAGGCCCCAGCGACACTCCCGAACGTACGCGGGAACTATTCAAGTTCCGTCTAGTCAATCGCTTGCTTGACATGATCATGGCATAGAGAAAAATTAGTCCCCTTTTAGAGCTTATTTCTGTCGCCACCTTGCAAAATCCAGGCCGGTGGAGCCGTCGCCCCAGGCCTCGAAAATGAAACCTCACCCTGCGAAATCGCTTTAATAAACGCAACCGGCCACTGATCCATCACCTCTGCCAGATAGGAAAGCGCAACAGCGCGATCCCTAATACGCCAATGCTCGAATGCCTTAGTACTTGGCGCGATTGGATCCCCAAGGTGGCGTCTCGACTTGTATCGTACCCCTTCAGCCAGACCGCCAAAGTGCTTGTTCGGATAGAGAATGCTGATCAAGAACCTTAGTCCTTGGGAGAACTCTAGTGGCGAGAGAGCCCTCCCCCCAATCATGCGAATATGCCCCGCACTACTGCAGGTTAGAGCTCGCTGCAGAGAACGGGCCTGCATGGTGACAGGCAACTCCACCGCCGCCGCACGTAGCAGGTTGTAACCGCAGCCAGGGCAGGGCAATCGACCAGGATCTCCTAGGGCGATTCGGTGGAAAACAAAGGGCGCATCGCATTGCGGACATGCGTCTCGAAGCGGTAATTCATGCCGCGGGCAGTGCACCATCCAAGCCAGGCGCCAAACCAGCATTGCGCAGCCATATTCGGCCAAACAAAGCGGGCAATATGCCGAGCCGTGATGTCGGCGAACGCGGTGGTAGATGCCTGCCGGTGTGATCCAAGGCAGGACACTGCCGCCATATCCCGGAGCGAAAACGCGTCCTTCATAGCATCTGAGCACACTCTTGCGGAGATTTCGAAGCTTTATACGTGACTGATCTGAGGCCTCCGCCAGCAGACTTTCGGTTGCAAAGCGATCAATGTCCCGGGTCCATATCGGAACACCGCTAAAAGCACGCTGGGTGAAGCAGTGACCACTTAGACCATTAGCGAAAGCGCAGCGCGAGAGCCAAGACGAAAGGATCTCGCCGCGGCGTGGATGCGGATGCGCAACCCACTGCGGTTTGGTGCAAGGGCACACCTACCTGACCAAGCTTCGAATAGGGCGATCCTTGCGCCGGGAAGGCTTGATCCAATCCAAATTGCGGATGAGCTCCTCATCCAAGTGCTCCTTGCCAGTCTTTAGGGCCACGCCGACGGCCCTGCAGATCAAGTCGCGCGTCTCACCGATCAGTCCCTCGGACAGATCGTGGATTAGCCCTCCGAGCTCCCTAGACTGAAGCCTCGTTTTCTCTCTCAGTGGAAGTACAGACTCGAAGCTTGCCAAGAGCCGCTTGTACTCGCCGTCTCTCTTCCATGGATTGAGCCAGGTGGGTGAGAGACGATTGCTAAGTTGCTCATCTCGGCTCACTGCAACCTGCGCCTCGGCGGTGCCAAGCGTCACGATGGGGATCTGTAGCGTGTTGCTGAGATACTTGATGGTATCAATCAGGATTCTGCGCCGGTCATTGCGAGGCCCAAGAGTGTGCTGGAATTCGTCGATCATAAGCATACGACATTGCGCGACAGACAAATTTGCTCGCACCTGACGTGACTTCTCCGCAACAGAATCCTTAGATCGGAGCGGTTGTCGGAGGCTCAGCAGAATTTCCTCATAGAGACGCATCTCATCAGGATTGGGCGGCATTTCGATGCGCACGACAGGCACACGAACCGCCTCGCCGTCCGGATTGTCGTCCCATGGATGGCGACGTACAAATTCCCGGCCCAACGCCGTCTTGCCATTGTTTGAATCCCCAAGGATTTGTATTCCCGGCATCCGATGGCTGGGAGGATGTGCAAGCAAATCCTCCAGCTTCTCCAAGATGGCCTCCGCCTCGCCATAGGCAAACCAGCGCGGCTGAAGCATATAGCTCAACCGTTCCTGGGCACTCAGTGCGCGAATTGCAACCAGTTTGGACGTACCCTCTTCCATCATTTATGCGGATCCTTCCATGTCGAAAGGATCCAACTCTTCGTCGCCCCAGTCAGACTGCGTTGGTTCTGTTGGCAGGGAAATCAGGCTGACACCCTCCTGTGCAGATTCGTTCTGCTTAGTCCGCGTTCGTTGACGCTTCTTCTGTGCAGACTTTCGTGCCTTAACGCTAGTGCTCTGTGCTTGTTCGACCAACTTGTTCATCAGCTCGTAGGTTTCAAAGATCAGACACTCATCCACCTCGTCCCTTCCCTCTTTCTTCAACTGCAACTTTACTTCTCGCAGCTCCCATACCGACATGCTCGGATGCGACAAATTGCGATAGGGGATCGGGTAATAGCGTTTCGTATCGGGGTCGAGGAAGTACACAATGCTGATATCCCGTGGATCCTGTCTGATAATGAACTTCTGTGGCTTCTTGGTTACAGGATTCTTGCTCCTCACCCGGTTATCGAGCACCGGGTCGTAGTACTGGATACCGTCAATCTTCAAACCATACTGCTGCACCGTCCGCTCAATCATCGGCATGAAGTCGAGGCGCAGCTTAGCTGGGTCAGCCGGAGGTGGTGGGAGACCGCGGCCTGGTAGAAAACCGTCGCCTAGAAGCCCACTTTCATACATTCGGATAGGCGGGCGCTGAATGGCTGAGTGCTGCTTCTGGTGATAGACATTGCAAATGTATTCGGTCAGGTAGACCTCGAGCTCGGACAATGTCAGAACAGCTTCCTGATGCGGCGCATACTCCCCACGCTTGGCGATGCTGGAGAAGGTCGTTCCTGGAAGAGCATGCATCTCAGTGTTGAATGTGCCAATCAATCGCTCAATATGACCACCCCAGTTCGGTGTCTTGACTTTGCGCCACTCCACCCGAAACCGATGCTGTTCGGCCGCCCGGGTAATCATTGAGCTGCGGAACTCTTTTCCGTTGTCGGCATGGACAGTGTTGGGCTTACCGAATACCGGCCAAGTGGCAGCCACCTGAAGCGCTGCCAACCAACCCTCCTTTGGCAGAATGGCATGAACAAGACACATTCCGACGGACGTTTCACTCGGCGGATCCAGGGAAAGATAGAAACCGGCGATACATCGCGAATAGACATCTATCGCTACCGTTAACCAAGGGCGGCCAACATGTCGCCGATGCACGTCATCAACGATCACAACATCCAAAGGCGTATGGTCGATCTGCCAGACGGCCCCTGGGTAGTCCGCATTGGGAAATCTACCCGGCCTCGGCGCGTATTTATCATCAGCAGCTTTACGCCCTTGCCGCCGCTCCACGACTAGCTTGTCGGAAAGCTGGGCGATTCTGCGTCGAACAGTGCTCTCATGCGGCGGGGGTAGCTTGGATCGCCTACACCTCATCTGAATATCCCGCATCAACATTACGACGCTGATTCGCTGCTTAGCGAGGTATCGTTCACTAATCGCGTCGGAGATGATCGCGTCGGTGAAGCTGTCGATACGCGACTTCCCCCGACCACCATCCTTCTTTGCTGGCGCAAGGCTGGCAACGTTACCTGTGTTCTTGAGCATATTGACCCAGCGATACACAGTCGCGACGTGTACGCCTAAGCGGATCCCTATTTCCTCTGCATCGTTCCTACTAGTGGATCCTGATTGCAGCAGTGGAGCAAGCTCGGCAGCTCTCGTTTGGGCAACATCCCAGTCCTGCTCGGACAATCCTTCAAATCCGGAACTACTGGAGACCTCGTCATTCTTCTTTTGAAGAGAATCCAGTACTGCGGAGATAGCCAAGCGAGATCGATCGCCCGTATCGCAGTCAACAGCAAGGACAGAGTAGAGGTCGATGTATCGCAAGATAGCGTAGCTTCGCCCATCGACAGTTACTTCCGCGCCGACAGCGATCGGGTTATAGCCAGCTGCTTCACTCATGGAGCCATATCTCGGAGTTCATATTCAACGGGCATGTCAGGTCGGTATGCACGTAGCGGCATGCAACCAGATTCCACAGCGTAGTCAGAAGACGCGCCTGTTCCCAACGATCAGAGGAGCTCGCCTGCAGCAACGCCGTCGGTGTCGTAGGCCCCAGTCGCCTGAGACCCGCCTCGAGCAGCACCGTACCGATGTCATCAGGTTCGTCATAGATATAGGGGAGAAGGAACTTCGCGTTCCAAAGGAGCCCGCCATCTCGAATCTCGCGTTCGGTGATGATCTTGAACTCCCATCCAAATTCCTTGGCATAGCGACGTGCAGCCTGAAAACGAGGCTTATAGTCATTCCAGCGCAGCCGAAGCTCCTCGCGGTATTTCACCTCATACAGAATTCGGCGAGGATCTCCGCCATTGGTGCCGGGATAGAACGACACCAATACATCCGGGACATAGTCAGTCCCCGTCTTCTCAACAGGTAGGCGTACAGGCTGTGGATCCCAGCGTTGAACGTCCGGATTGAACTCCAGAAGGACGAAGAAGTCTCTTTCCAGAGAGGACTCGAACCTAGCAATTTCGTCATCGGGGAGCTTGGCTCCGGGCATCAACCCAGCCAAGGCGCGCCGCCCGAGACCGATTTTTCGTACTGGAGGCAAGGCTCGTGGGAATCCAGTCGCATCACTAAGCTGAATACTACATCCAGTCGCACGCTCTTTGCTGGCCGTTCGCATCATCTGTGACACGCACCCATCCATTCAATCCGTTGAAGCTGGGCGCAACAGTCGCACCTACTTGGAAAGTTGTCAGTCGGGGGCGGTTCGCATCCGCGCCCCGGGGAGATTTCGCTGGCGCACAACGGCGTCCTATTTCTTGACGAACTGCCGGAATGGAACAGGCACGCATTGGAAGTACTGCGCGAGCCGCTGGAGTCCGGCACCGTCACCATTTCCCGGGCCGCACGCAGCATCGAGTTCCCGGCACGGTTCCAATTGGTCGCGGCAATGAACCCGTGCCCCTGCGGCTGGGCCGGCGACAGCAGCGGCCGGTGCCGCTGTTCGCTCGATGCCATCAGCCGCTACCGCGCCAGGATTTCCGGGCCGTTGCTCGACCGCATCGACCTGCACCTGCAGGTACCCCGGCTGGCGCCGGCGGCGCTGCGTGGCGACGCGCCCGACGGGGAAAGCAGCGCCTGCGTGCGTGAGCGGGTGGCGCAGGCTCGCACACGGCAGCTACAACGCGCTGGCACCGCCAATGCCCATCTCACTCAGGCGCAGACGCTGCGCGACTGCCGCTTGTCCTCGGCCGACCACGACCTGCTGGAGCAGGCCATGGATCGCCTGCAGCTCTCGGCCCGCTCGATGCACCGCATCCTGCGCGTGGCGCGCACCATCGCCGATCTTGCCGGTGCCGCCGACATCCAGCGCAGTCATCTGACTGAAGCCATCGGCTACCGCCAACTGGATCGCAGCCCGCAAGACCATTGAAGTGCATCATCGGCACATTGCCAGCCAAAGCAGGCATCTGCGCATGGGGCGAAGATGCGGCATAGGCACAAGGGCCCTGCCATGGAACGCATCGAACGTCCGTACTTCCCGATCATCTATGTCCGCGGCTACGCGCTGACCCGCGATGAAATTGTCGAAACCACGTCCACGCCGTTCATGGGCTTTGAGGCGGGCTCGACCAAGATGCGTCAGGCGCAGGATGGCTCCATCGTGAAGTTCGTGTTCGAGTCGCCGCTGGTGCGCTTGATGAAGGACCACAACTACCGCGATGTGTACGAATTTGGGGCCGAGCGGCGCAGTCGCATCTCGCCGCGCTGCATCGTCATCCACCGTTACTACGACCCGGCCGACCCTGCATTCGGTGACGGCAAAACCCCTTCCATCACCGATGCAGCGGCCAGCCTGGGCCGGCGTATTCTGGAACTGCGCGACAGCATCTGCGGCAACAACGCCGCCATGCGCAAGGAATTCCGCGTTTACCTGGTGGCGCATTCGATGGGCGGCCTGATCTGCCGCTGCCTGCTGCAGAATCCTGACGTGGGCACCGCCGAAACACGGGCGATGGTGGACAAGGTCTTCACCTACGCTACTCCGCACAACGGCATCGACGTGGGCGGCATCAACGTGCCCAACCTACTGTCGATCAATGACATGAACAACTTCAACCGCACCACCATGGGCAAGTACCTGAAGGTGCCCAAAGACAAGGTCAACACGCTGGGCGATTCAGGCTTCCCGCCGGAGCGCATGTTCTGCTTGATCGGCACCAACAGCCGCGACTACGCCGCAGCGCATGGCTTGTCCTCATTCGCGGTGGGTTCGCTGAGCGATGGCCTGGTGCGCATTGCCAATGCTTACGTGGAAGGCGCGCCGCGTGCCTTCGTCAACCGCAGCCACAGTGGTTACTTCGGCATCGTCAACTCCGAGGAGGGCTACCAGAATCTGGTGCGCTTCCTGTTTGGCGATACCTGCGCCACCGCGCAGCTGGACATCAAAGCGCTGCCATTTCCACCTGAGATTGAAGCAGCACGCAAGCGCGGGAAAAAGATCGAGTCGTCGTACTACATCGAAGCCACGGTGGCCCCTCGTGGCGCCTATACCTACGAGCTCACCTCACGCACCGAAGCCAACCAGTGTGCGATCCGCCGTGAGTACAACGACATGTTCAACGCCGACGGCAGCGTCCGCCCACAGGCACGCGCACCGGTACTGTTCTCAGTGTTCCTGGACAGCAGCCGGATCATGTCCGGCAGTGAGATCGCCTTCTCCATCAACCTTGCCGTGACCAATGCCGGCTACCAGGTCGATGGCGCGTTGTTCCTCAAGAACCACATCCCGGGTGAACATCTGTTCCGCAATACGCTGGTGCTGTTCGCCCGGCCCGCCGAAGATGGTAGCTGGCGGTTGCGCTATGTCTGGAGTGATGACCAATGGGCAGGCGGCCCCAAGAACGAAGCAGAATTGGATGTCGCTCGCAACACCGCCATCGGCATCGCCCAGCAGGCACCGAATGTGTTCACCGTGGCGTTGCGTTCCGACAAGGGCTTCGAGGCCGAGCTGAAACTTTCGCTGTCGGAGTGGGCATAAGCACCTCGCTCAGGTCGCCCACTCCGGTGGTGTGAACAAGCCCGTGCGCAGCGGTGATACCGCATGGCTGGACGCCTGGTCCAACTCCTGCCGCAGGCTACTGACGAACAACGGATCGCTCAGGTAGGCCACATTCAAGCGCGTCCAGGGCGAAATCCGCTCGGTATTCAAGTGGAAGAACGCGCCCGGTGCCAACACCACGCCGCGCGCCAACATACGGATGGTGAGCAGGCGTGTGTCGGTGACGCCAGGAAAACGTGCCCACAGGTACAGGCTCTGTTCGGGCGTGGCATACACCGTCGCATCGAATTGTCGTAGCGATTCCAAGCCTGCCTGCGTGGCCACGCGCAGGCGATCCTGCAGCCGTTTGATGTGCCTCAGGAAATTACCTTCGCGAAGAATGGCCTCCAGCACACGCTCGGAATACTCGCTGCCGCCGAAATGCAGCAGCATCTTCACGTCGGCCAGCTCTTCGGCACGCGCGCTTTCCGCGGCGATGAAGCCAATCCGCAGTGCGGCCGAAATCGATTTGGAAAAGCTGCCGATGTAGATGGTGTTCTTGAGCTGGGTGAGCGCCGATACACGCGGCGTTGAGTTTCCCTTGAAGTCGGCCAGTGAATCGTTCTCCACGATCAAAAGGTCGTACTTTTGCGCCAGCTGCACCAGCCGCTGCGCAACCGCATCAGAGATATCCGTGCCGGTAGGGTTATGCCCAGCGGACTGCATGAAGAACACGCGCGCCTTGGTCTGCTGTATGGCCACTTCCAGCGCGACAAGATCCGGCCCGTCCACCAAGCGCGGTATCGCGATCGGAATGGCCCCGTGCATGCGCAGCTTGCCGAACAACGGGTAGTAGCCCGGGTCTTCCACCAACACGGAATCACCGGGTCGAACGTGGCAACGCGTGACCAGATCAAGCGCATGGTTGGCGCCAAACGTGGTGACCAATTGCCGTGGTCCCGCCTCGATGCCGTACCCGGCCAGGCGCCGGACCAGATGCTGGCGTAGCGGCAGATAGCCATAGCGATTGCCATACCGGAACAGGCTGCCCACACCCGAGCGCGTGATCTGCCGATGGAAGCGATCCAGTCGCATGTCCATCAACCACTCCACCGGCGGGAAACCCTCACCAAGGTTCGAGCTCCCCGGATCGCGCAATGCCTGTTGCCGCATCAGCCAGATCGTATCGATCGCTCGGCCGTAGCCAACAGGTTCGTCGTCATCTTCGCGTTCGACTTGGGCATCCATTCCCCGAACAAAAAAACCCTTCCCGTGCTGTGCATGCACCATCGCGCGCTCACTCAATAAATCGAACGCGGCAATCACGGTGTTCTTTGAGTAGCCGTTCAAACGCGCGTACTCACGTAACGAGGGGAGCTTGTCACCCGCTTTGAGAACACCGGCCAATATCTGGCGACCGATATCTGTAGCGACCTTCTCAGCCAATGAAATGGGATGGGATGTTAGGGCCATGGCTTTCCGAAACGGAGGGACATCAAGAGATCGAAACGGCTCACCAAAAGCGGCTTTGCATTCCGGCGTAGACGCATTCTGTACAAACAGATCCCGGTCGGGAGGCGTTTGCTGCGCGTGCAAACACTGTCTTTAAAAACTGTACCTAGTTCACAGTTTTGCACAGGAAGAAGATCCACGCAGTGATGAAAAAAACGGTCATTTCCTGTCAAGAATGGTCACCATGTTTCATAAATTTAAGCACCTTATTTCACGCATGCTTCACCCATGAACACCGTCAAGAATTCGCACTCACCATCATTGTTGAACGGAAGTGCGCAGCGGCATGAAATGCCTGAAAAAAAGCACTTTTTGCGCCATTCAATATGTTCAACAAGAAGCGCTTTCCGCTTCGCGATGGCGCCTGGTATCCATGCGCTAGAACGCGACGTACTCCTGTCACCAGCCTTCAATGATCTGATTGAATTTTCCGATACACATCGCATTTCCAGGCAACAAAAAGCCATGGCGAATTCGTCACCTCATCCATGGGTCCACTGGCTTGGGTACAGATGCCGGTGACGGCGTTTTCGGATCCATTGATGGCGAACGAATCTCTTCTGCGTGCACGAGAAAAACTGATGCGGTTTGCGAAAGCCCTTCCTTCCACGGACGCCACTCGCTGCAGCAACATCGAGACCTAGGTTTCCGATCTCGCGGTTGATTCGCCAGTACTGGCGATGCACTTTTTGCTTGGACACTACGCACGCTGACTTTCGAAACGCTGCAATGCACTTCAATTTCTGCATCGCCAGCGACGCCCAGTATCAACATCGCCGACATCGACAAGGTCCGTCGATATGTTCATCGACACCGACGCAAAGGGAAATGCAAGCCATGGTGGATGCCTCATTGAAGCTGGTGGACAGCGTGCAGATCACCGAGCTAGGCGCTCGTGATGGCCTGCAAGGTCTTTCCGAGACCGTGGACACACAGGTCCGCGTCACCCTCATTGAGCTGCTGGAGATCGCGGGGCTGTCTGCGACTGAGGTAGGCGCGTTTGCACCGACATCACGCTTGTCGTTGGGCACCTCGCCACTGCCCGTACTGGAGGCATTGGGTCATCCACCCACCGATAAGGTACGTAGTGTGCTGGTGCCACACCTCCATGCGTTGGAGCGGGCGTATGTCGCTGGTTGTCGCGACATCACCGTGGCCACCGCTGCATCGCGCAGCTTCTGCCGTGCCATGCTGGGTTGTGACATTGAAGAGAGCCTTCACCGCATTGCTCAGATCACCGAACACGCCAAGCCGCTGGGTATCGCAGTACGTGCGCGTGTCTCGACAGTGATTGATTGTCCGTTCGAAGGCCCGGTCACACCGCGGGCGGTGGCGGCCATCGTCGCCCAACTAAAGCAACTGGGCTGTCGGCAGATATGCCTTGATGACACCACTGGCGGCGGCGGGCCCGAAGCGGTCGGCACGTTGTTGCACACCTGCCTGATGGAAACGCCGATGCACACATTGGCCTGCCACTTCCACGACACCTTCGGGCTTGCCAATGCCAACGTCGTGGAGGCCTTGGAACACGGGGTCCGCGCATTTGACAGTTCCATCTCAGGCCTGGGTGGCAACCCGTATTTTCCGGGCGCGGCCGGCAATCTTGCGACCGAAGAACTGGTGTACCTGCTGACCGGCCTGGGCATGCACTGCGGCGTTGATCTGCCCGGCCTGCTGCTCGCCGGCGAGTACATCGACTGCATGCTCGACCGTCGTACCGAATCACGCGTGGGCCGCGCAATGCGGGCGAAGATCCCATCCCACGGCGCCATCCAGCAGCACAACAGTCGCTGAAGTCATTCACAGCACAGCGAGCGCCCTCAGAAGGGCGAGAGCCGCTTGCCGTGTCACCGCAGCGCACACTGGCCCCACTGCCAAGCGGCGCCACAGAGCGCCGCCAAGCGATTCATCGACCAACGTTTGCCTGCATGCAGACCGCGCGAACTATGCCGCGGCGGCACCTTGCACCGGCCTCATTCACTCTGGCGACATCCGCTGTAGCGGCGAAGCTTATTCGGACTATCTGGTCCAGCCCGCGAACGAAAAATTTGAAAAGCCACGCAAGGGAGACCAGACGCCAGATGGCAAAAAGCCCCGACGAGGTGGGGCTTTCTGGCAACACCAGCATGAGGCTGGTACAGCCTCCCTGCTGAACTCCATTTTTCGAAATGTACCCCACTTGTACCCCCAAAAAAAAATGCTGGATGTCCGTGGAGAAGCTCGGACCAATACGCACAAAAAACCCGCATTTCTGCGGGCTTAGTGGGAGCTCGGGACTTGCTTGGACGCCATAGGATCAGGCGATGGTGCCGCTTATCCGAATCGAACGGATGACCTACTGTTTACAAGTTCTTTGAACTTAGCCGAGCGATCAATAGCTTGAGTTGAACAATTTTCCCGGCAAGCGGCCGTGGAACCATTGGTCTGCTTGGAACAAGCAGGCAATTTTCCCGGAAGGAAATGCCAATTTTTCCACCCAACCCTCCTTAGCCCCGACGAGTATCCGTTCGGTGGCGTCAGGCACGTTTCGACCCGAAGCGGACATTGGTGCAGCCGCCGAGCCCCGCGCCAGGTCCGGATATACGTCGGCTTGTTAGCGGGACCCAGCCGCCCTAAGCTCGAAAGGTGCCAAGGGAAGCCTCCCACAATTTCGGAACGCCTTTCGTTTGGAGCTTGACCGACGAATCAGAAGGCATCGATTCAATGTCAGATGCGGCGAAGGACGCAATAGCTGCTGGTGCGGAACTTCAGGACACTCTCCTAGGCCAACTTCTATTGGAGCAGATTGAGCTCGGCAGGGACTTCTGCCTGTTCTGGGGCGACGATTTTCAGAACTTGCCAGTTCTGCGGAATAGCGACGAACTTATGGCTATCATCAGCGAACAGCTCCACTCGGATGGTGCATGGAACTGGGAGATATATGCTCTTTGGAAAGGCACCGGGGCCAGTAGCGCCTAACAGTTCATTCAAGCCGACGCCGCTTCGCGGCGCGGCTTAACTCAGAGTGTTAGGTTGCCTATGAGAGGTCTCGACCACTTGGAAGTCAGCTGCCCTAGGTGTGGAGGGTATGCGAGTTTTTGGGAGCCATTTGACTTCCGCTCCGAAGCGCCTGCCGACAAACCAGCGCACCGCTGGGGTGCCTGGTACGTAGTGGAAAGATTCCCACACTTGTTTCCGTGGGCTCCCCCCAAAGGCATCTCCAGTCAAGCTCTCACTTACGGGCCAAGCAACGGTCAGGGCTACCCGCTCTTTCATCGCGGCGTAGTTGAGTGCAAGGCGTGTGTCGAGCACTTTATCCACATTCTTACGTGGCCCGAGGATGCCTGGTGGCAATGGTCGATTCGAGGCAAGATGCTATGGGCGTGGAACCGGACACATGCGGAAAAGATTCTTGAGTATGTTCGAGCAACCGACAGGCCACACCGCTCTACGTCAGGCTGGATCGGCAGCGTACCTTCACATTTCCTGTCTGCCAAAGTCCGAGATGCCGTGGTCAAGGCAGTCGAGCGCAAGTTGGCGGCAACCTAACAATTCATTCAAGCCGAACCCGCTGCGCGGGTCGGCTTAATTCCAGAGTTGAACGGCCGCTTCTGGCCGATAGCAGTCGCAGGGCAATAGCCTGCGCATACCCAAGATGCCCGATAGTTGCGATGAAAAAACAGTTGGTCTTCTAATCACAAGAAGCCCCAAAAGCCTTGGTGCTGTTAGCGTTCAACGCTTCGTGAAACATGAACTCTGGAATGAATTTCCCCGGAATTTTCCCGAAAATTCCACGCATTGGCGGCATTAGTTCGCCAGAAAATTCTTTAAGTTCAGTAAGTTATTGGTGCCGCTTATCCGAATCGAACGGATGACCTACTGTTTACAAGTTCTTTAGACTTAGCCAATAAATCAGTTACTTGGGACGAATATTTTTCCCGGCAGCATCGCGTGGAACCATTGGCCTGCTTGGAAGAAACAGGCAATTTTCCCGGTGGGAAAAGCCTATTTTCCTGCCCAACCCTCTTTAGCCGCCAAGTATCCACTTGCTTTCGTAAGACACCTCGCGACCCGAAGCGGCCGTTTGGCTTCTGCAAAGTCCTAAGGAAATGATTCCGCAAGTTGGTCTCTCCTGGAACTAGCCACGAGTGCACGGGTATTCTCGAACTCAGCCCGGGCAATGGACTCGAGTGAACTCGGCGGCTCTTGCTATGCTTCGCCACGTTCATCAACTGCCACTAAGACTATGCGCATCATTTACCTATTGGTTCTGTTGAGCCTTTCGAGCAATGCGTGGGGGTGCATGATGACTCCGCCCGAACAAACCACCGATCCTGATGAGCTTATTTCGCGTACGAAGAATATCGTGCTGGCAAAGGTAGTTCGTGCAGATGCTGGCTCGTCTTTTTGGCGGGTTTTGTACACCCTCAAGACGGAGCGTATTTACAAGGGAAATCCTCCTCGAGCCTTCCAAATACTCGGAGAGCGACTCCTAGGCCCTGTTTCCATTGAGACGTTTGATGACCATCGAGATCCTGCTTTCTGGACCAAATACGGTGGTCGCGAGAACTTTGACACATCGTGCGCTATCCGCCCTGCCTTCATAGTTGGGGCAACCTATCTGGTTTTTATTGATACCCCTTATCACAACAAGAGCTTTGAAGAGATTTACTACACAGGCGACGATCACTCAGAGAAGGACAGGTGGCTCGACTATGTGGAAAGTAGGATCGCGAATGGCGGGAGGTAGAAAGGAGCTGGCTTCTGCACTGCTTAGCGGAACCATCGGCAGAGAGCTTTGGGCACGCACCGCTTGATGCTTGTTCCCCTGCCGATAGTTACCCCAAAGCCACCCATTGCCAGCAAGCGACCCATAGCGGACATTGATGCGGCCGCCGAGGCTACCGCTGGGTCCGGTTATACGCTGGCTTGTTAGCCGGACCCAGCGGCCCTAAGATCGAGCTGTATCAAGGGGAAAGCCCGCCATACGGTGCTTTGTGGATAAGTCGTGTAACCGGACCCACGGGTCCGTCTATTAGGTAGTTAGGCGGCTCTCGTGACCTCATCGCAAGCCATAAAAAGAGCAGCCTGGACTTGTCTCGGACTAAGCGCCTTGGCTTTTGCCGCAGGTGTCTTCCTTGCACGGACCTATCTTTGCCAAGCGCATGGCCCTAATGCTTTCCTCGGCTCCCTAATTCTAATTGCTCTAGCTTTCCTGCTTTTCGTTGCCCAAGCCATCAAACACCGCTCTTTCCTGGTCGGTGCTGGCGCACTGCTTGTAGCACTGCTAGCTTTTGCAATGTGGGTCATTGCTGTGGCAATGACTCTTCCGGGCTGCTCTGGTGTGTGAGCCGCCTAACAAATCATCCAAGCCGACGTTGCTCCGCAACGCGGCTTAATTCTGGCGTTAGGCCGCTTATGCAAGCTTCAAGCGAACCCACACATAGGCACTTCAGCACTCCGTTGAGTCAGTGGATTGTGCGGGTACCTGCGGAACTTCCCTTCGACGCCGTTGGTCTTTGGCAGGTGGTGCCCGCTTTGCGGCAAGATTTTGGGCTGACTGGAGATGCATTGGTGCAAGCTGTCCGTGCAACCATCAGAGCGCTAATTGAGGCGGGTGCAATTCCCGTCCAAGGGACGGATCTCCCTATGCGCTGGGTGCCACGGCAAGATTTGGCGGCTCCTGGTGAGCGCGGAGTGGAACTCCTCGTAGAGTATTGGCAAGCACTGGGACGCGACCCTGATGTTGGGGATGTTTGGCTCACCCTCCCGCCGAAGTCAGCCTAACAGTTCATTCAAGCCGAAGCCGCTTCGCGGCTCGGCTTAATTCCGTAGTTGAACTTCCGCTTCTGGCCGATAGCAGTCGCAGGGAAATCGCCAGCGCATATCCCCGATGCCCGATGCCCGATAGCTGCGATGAAAAACAGTTGGTCTTCTAGTCACCAGAAGTCCTAAAAGCCTTGATGCCGCTAGCGTTCAACGCTCCGTGGAACATGAACTCTGGAATGAATTTCCCCGGAATTTTCCCGGAAATTCCGCCCTCTGGCGACACTACGTTGCCAAAAAGTAATTCAAATTCAGTGAGTTATTGGTGCCGCTTATCCGAATCGAACGGATGACCTACTGTTTACAAGACAGTTGCTCTACCAACTGAGCTAAAGCGGCATGGGTATTGCGGGCTGAGCCCTGGGCTCGCCGGCATCGGGCCGGTGGTGCGGCGCGCGATGCGGGGGATATTCTAGCGCAGACGCACGCAATTCAGCGATTGTTGCTGTGCGGCACTGGCACGCTGCTTCAGCGCGGCCGGATCGGCACTGCTGGCGACGTCCAGCCACCAGCTGGCCGGGGTCTCGCTGCCATTGGTTACCAGCTTGGCCGGGAAGCCGGCCGCCACCAACGTCGACAGCCGGCGCTCGGCGCCTTCGCGATTGCGGTACTGGCCCAGCGCCACGGCATGGGCTTCCTCGCCCTGCGGGACGATGAAGTAATCACTGAACCCGGCATCGACGATGCGCTTGGCCGTGGCCTGCGCCTCTTCGCGCGAGGCTGCCGGTGGAATCAGCACGCGGTAACTGCTGGCGGGCTTGCCCGGCACTTCGCGCAGATGCTGGCGCCGCACGTCGCGGCCCAATGCCGCGAGCGCGGCCTGCGCCTTGGCCTGGTCGGCATACGGGCCCAGGCTGCTGCATTGCTCAGGCAGCGGCGGGGTAACCGCTGCAGCAGCTGGCGACGGCTCCGGCTGCGCTTCTGGCGGCGCAACGACGGCCACGGCCTTCTGGTCCATATCCACCGCAACCAGCGGCGCTTCAGGCGGTGCTTCAGGCGGTGCTACCGGCGCAGTAGCGGCGGCAATGGCGGGTGCAGGCTTGCCCGGCGACGGCGGCAGCAATTCCAGTGTGGCCACGCCCGGCTCGGCCTTGGCTGAAACAGCCGGCTCGGACGGGCGGGATGTCATCCACCACAGCGCAACACCAACGTTGAGGACGGCAAGGATGACGATCAGGAAACGGGTCAGCATGGGGTGATCCTACCGCTCTGCGCTGCAATGGTGCACCGCCCAGCGCGCCAGGCCATCGAGCACCAGCGTGGGTCGGTGCTCGGCCTGCGGCAACAGCGGCAGCAACGGTGCCGCGCCACCGCCATGCACCAGCAACTGGGGCACCGCAGCGAGCAGTTCGCCGGCCTGACGCAGGCTGCGCTCGACCAGCGCAACCGCTGCGCCATCGCAGCCCGATGCCAATGCATCGGCGGTGTCATTGGCAAATTCGGTGTAGTCGCCGCCAATTGCGGGCAGCTGCACTGCGCGCGCGTGCAGCGCCTCGCGCATCACCGTCGGCGATGCAGCGATGCGGCCACCGCGATGCAGCCCGTCCGCATCCATCAGGTCGATGGTCAACGCCGTGCCCACCCCCACCACCAACACCGGTTGCCGTGATTCCACTGCCGCAAGCAAGCCAAGAAAACGGTCCACCCCGAACTTCTCCGGCCGTGCGTAGGCAACCGTGACACCCGCGCATTGCGATAGCGTGCGCGCCATCTTTACCTGTGCGAAACGCTCACGCAGCACGCGCATCACTTCATCGGTCAGTGCCGGTGCGGCAACGCTGGCCACCCATGCGGTATCGCCCCGTGGCAAGGCCTCCAGCGCGCTGGCAGTCATGGTCTCGGCGCCGTGCGCCCATGCCTGCACGCTACCTGCGCGGGTGCCATGCAGCGGCGCGAACTTGAAACGCGAATTGCCTAGGTCGAACAACCAATCGCTCATGACGCCCTCACGCTGACTTCGCCCGCATGGAAACAGGTTTCGCGCTCAGCGATGCGCACTTTCAACGCACCGTCTTCGGCCAGCCCGCAGGCAATACCTTCATGCATCACGCCTGCGTCCTCCACACGCACCGCACGCCCGTGCAGTACATCCATCGCCGCGTAGCGCGGCAGGAACGGCGCAAGGCCGTGTTGCTCGAATTGTTCCAGTGCCGGCAACAGCGCCGACAGCAAAGCGGTGACCACCGCATTGCGCGACACCTGCCGGCCCGCGAGTGAATCCAGATCGGTCCACGGCTGGGTGATGTCCGCCGCGGCCGCTGCCGGCATGCGTACATTCAAACCCAGGCCGATCACCACGCGCGCGGGCCCTGCAAACTCGCCGCCCCCCTCTACCAGCAGACCACCAAGTTTGCGGCCTTCGATCACCACGTCATTGGGCCATTTCAGCCCGACGCCATGAAAGCCCTGCGCGTGCAGCGCCTCGACCACGGCCACGCCCATCGCCAGGCTTAGCCCGCCCATCCGCGACAGTCCGCCGGCAAAGGCACGCGACAGTGACAGATAGATATGTGCAGCCAGCGGCGAGGCCCAATGCCGGCCACGACGACCCCGGCCGCCGGTCTGGCGCTCGGCCAACAGCACCTCGACGCCGCGCAAAGGTGCGCTGCGTTGCAGCAAATCGGTATTGGTGGATGCCAGTGACCAGCCAATATCCAAGCCGGCCAGCAGCGGCTGCACGTCGGCAGCCAACGCCGAACGGATGGCTGCCGGGTCCAGCAGTTCGAGTGGCTGCGCGAGCCGGTAGCCGTCGCCAGCGCGGCCTTCAATCTCCACGCCAGCGGCGCGCAGGCCTTGAATACGCTTCCAAACCGCAGCCCGGGTCAGGCCCAGCTCACGCGCCAAGGCGTCACCGGACAACGCACCGGCACCCAGCTTGGCCAGCAATTGGCGGTCATCCACAGGCAGGTTCCTCACAACAGACCGCGAAATTATGCGGCATGCCCTCCGGGGCGCCCAGCCAGCCGTCCAATTCAGATAAAAAAGCAGGCTAGAATCGGGAACTCACCTGCTCCTCCGGATGTTGACGATGCGCCACCTCGCTCATTGCCTGATCCTGCTGCTGGTGCCAGTTGCAGCGCAGGCTTCGGACGCGCTCAACGGCACCGGCAAGAGTGGTTGCAGCTATGCACCGGCCGAAGTAGAGCGCGTGGCTGTTCCGGCCGCCACGGTGAATATTGCCAATTCGGCGCCGGCAGCACCGCCCGCCAATAAAGCCAAGCCCACCCAGACCACCGGCGGCGGCAGCGATGACGACATCATTCCGCGCCTGCGTGCACCCCGCTGGCACCGCATGCTGCCCGGGATGTTCCGCTGATTCAGTCGTTCCTGCGCTGGTGGCAGCGCAACCCGCCTTCACTCGATGAAACCCTCTGGCGCGATGTGTGCCGTCATTGCCCGTGGCTGCGTACCCTGCAGCCGGCGCAGGAAGCCAAGCTGCGCGAACTGACCGCGCTGTTTCTTCAGCAGAAAACCATCACTCCCGTCGCAGGCCTTGCGCTGGATGCTGGCCAGCGCATGTTGCTGGCGGCACTGTGCTGCCTGCCACTGATGGAGTTTGGCCGCGAAGGCCTGCATGGCTGGACAGAACTGGTGGTCTACCCGGAAGCATTCCGCGTGCAGCGCAGCCATGTTGACGCCGCTGGCGTCCTGCACGAATGGGACGACGAGTTGATCGGTGAATCCTGGGACAGCGGCCCGTTGATTCTGTCCTGGGCCGATGTGCAGGCCGACATCGCCGACCCGCATGCAGGCTTCTGCGTGGCGGTGCATGAAATGGCACACAAGCTCGATGCACTGGACGGCGCGATGGACGGCACCCCGCCGCTGCCGCGGGAATGGCAACGGCAGTGGGCGCACGACTTCCAGCAGCAGTACGACCGGTTCTGCGCGCAGATGGAAGCGGGCCAGGAAACCGCCATTGATCCGTATGCGGCTGAAGCACCGGAAGAGTTCTTTGCCGTGGTCAGCGAGTACCACTTCTCGGCATCGCATGTGTTGGAGCAGGAGATGCCGACCATCGCCGCGCATCTGCGCCGGTTGTATGGGGCTGTGAATGTAGAGCCGGGCCACGCTCGGCTGAAGCCTTCTCGATAGCGTTCCAGCCGGGCATTGCGCCCGGCGCTACCACTGGCCTTAAATTCCCGGTGGCAAAGTCACTTCAAAACGCGCGCCACCCAGTTCGGCCGAACGCTTGACCTGCAGTTCACCGCGATAAGCCTTGATCAGATCCTGCACGATCGACAGACCAATGCCGTGGCCCTGCACTCGCTCATCGCCGCGCACACCACGCTGCAGCACCTTGGCGATGTTGTCATCGGCAATGCCGGGGCCATCGTCATCCACTGCCAGCACCAGGCCAGCGCGGCGCCCCTGGGTGTTGGAAATCGGCTTGGCGGTCAGCAACACGCGACGGTTGGCCCACTTGAACGCGTTCTCCAACAGGTTGCCCAGCAGTTCCTGCAGGTCGCCCGGCTCTCCGTAAAAGTTGACACCCGGCTCCAGATCGAACTCGCACAGCACGCCCTTGGCGGCATATACCTTTTCCAGACCACGCACGATTTCCTCGGCGCTGGCCTCGATGGGCACCGGCGCGGAGAACAACTTGTGGCCCGACGATGCCGCTCGCGCCAGCTGGTAGGACACCAGGTTGTTCATGCGCTGCAACTGCACGCTTACTTCCTCGCGCAGTTCCTGGTCACTGCTGTTACCGCTGTCCAGCTGCGTGCGAAGCACCGCCAATGGTGTCTTCAAACTGTGGGCGAGATCGGCCAGGGTGTTGCGTTGGCGTTCCAGGTTTTCGCGCTCGCTTTCGATGAAAGCGTTGATGCTTTCAGTCAGCGGTTCCAGTTCGCGCGGGTGCATTTCACTCATGCGCTCACGCTCACCGCGCTGCACTTTTGTCAGCTCGTTGATCACGCGTTTGAGCGGGCGCAAGCTCCACTGCAGTACCAAGGTCTGCAGCAACAGCAGGATCAAGCCGGTCACACCCAGCCAGAACCACACCGCACCCTGGAACCCACGCAGCTGTTTGCCCAGCGCGCGCGAATCTTCCAGCACGTAGATGGTGTAAGGGAACTCGGCTTCGGGCGCGCCATCGCCGCCCCAGATCAAGCCCAAACCATAGCGATACACCTCGCCGGGCGTGCCATCGATCTGGATGATCGGCAACGGCCCCTCGAAGACTTCCTCGTTCGGCTTGAGCATGTGCCCACTGACATCAGGCAGGAACGGCCCTTCGGCGGACATCGAATTGCCATAGCCACCGGGCATGACAACCTGCAGGTACAGGCCGCTGCCGGGAACATCGAAACGGGGATCCGGCGGTTGCTCGCGGATATACAACGAGCGGTCGCGGGTGAAATCAATGCCACCGGCATAGGCCGTGGCGTAGTTCTTCAGTCGCTCGCTAAGGTTGGCGCGTGCGGTGTCGGCAAACATCGCATTGAGGGCGTAACCGGCCAATGCCAGAAACGCCACCAACCCCACGGAGGCCGCCAGCAGCTGGCGTGCCTGCAGGGAGCGAGGCCGCCAACGCTTCAATAGCCACTGACGGCTCGACATACTGCGCTGCCCCTAAGGGGCTCAGCCCTCGTTGCGCGGAATCGCGAAACGGTAACCGCGGCCACGCACGGTTTCGATCGGCTTCAACTCGCCGTCCGGATCGAGCTTCTTGCGCAGGCGGCCAATGAACACTTCCAGCACATTCGAGTCGCGGTCGAAATCCTGCTGATAGATGTGCTCGGTGAGGTCGGCCTTGGAGACCAGTTCACCGGCATGCATCATCAGGTATTCGAGCACTTTGTACTCGTAGCTGGTCAGGTCGACATTGCTGCCAGCCACACTCACCGTCTGCGCGGCAAGGTCCAGTGCCACCGGGCCGCATTCCAGCGTCGGCTTGGACCAGCCAGCAGCGCGGCGTAGCAGCGCGTTGACGCGGGCCAACAGCTCTTCGACGTGGAACGGCTTGACCAGGTAGTCGTCGGCGCCCTGCTTCAGGCCCTCAACCTTGTCCTGCCAGCTCGAACGCGCGGTCAGAATCAGCACCGGGAATTTCTTGCCCTCGTCGCGCAGCGCCTTGATCAGCTCCATACCCGACATCTTCGGCAGGCCCAGATCAATGATGCCCACGTCGAACGGCACTTCGCGGCCCATGTACAGGCCTTCCTCGCCATCCTGCGCCGCATCCACTGCGAAACCTTCGCGCTTCAGGCGGGCTGCAAGGGTTTCCCGCAGCGGGGCTTCGTCTTCAACCAGAAGGATACGCATGAACTCTCCCTAGTAACTTGGGCCGGCTAGACGCCGGCGTTTGTATGCGGAACGCGGAACAACTATCGCTGTTCAGGAGTTATCGCCGCGTGGTGGCAACTCTGCCCGGGGGCCGCGCGGACCTGAGCGGCTGGGCTGAGGATCGTCCATATAACGCACACGTCCCCGGTCATCCATGTACTTGACACGATTGATGTCGCGGCCGTCATAGGGCACGCGTTCGGCGCCCAGAATGCGGCCACCGGTCTCGCGCTGCACGCGGCGTACCGCGTCGGACAACGAACGACCTTGCTCCTGACGCGCCACCCGCTCGGCGCCAACTTCCGGCGGCCCGCGCACGATTTCCTGCGGACGGGCCTGCTGCTGGGCCGTGGCTGCAACCACGCCGGGGCCAACCACGATCAACGTGGCGACAAGAGCAGTGAGCAGACGGCGGTGCTGGAGCGGGTGCATGGGGGTGATCCTAGCGGACTGCGAGGCTACGTTCAAAATTCGTAAAAGCCGCCGTTCAAACTCTACGTCGACCCGAGCGAAATCAAGGCAAATTCTTGATTTTTAGGGGTGAATCCGATCTGAACTCCGCCACTGTACACCCGCCCCGTTCAGCAAATTGGCCGGACAAATGCGTGCCACCAGCCTTTGCGACACCCGCCTGTTCAGCATTGCCGGAGGGTTTTGGACTGTGCTGATACAGGGCGTTCGAGCCTGACCGGCTCAGGCAACCCGTGCCGCCTGCATCCGGGTGACCTGCAGCGCCTGTTCCAGCAAGGCCCAGCCAGCGCCGGGCCGGTGCGCGCCTTCGCTGAGAATCTGGCGGAACGCGCGCCCGCCGGGCTGCCCGTGGAACAAACCGAGCAGGTGTCGGGTGATGTGCTTGAGCGCCAACCCGCTCTCCAGCCGCGCCTCGATGTAGGGGCGCATTTCGACCAACAGGGCTTCGCGCGAGAGCAGCGCCATGCCGGTCTGGGCCGCTTCCAACGCGTGCAGCACGTAGGGGTCGTGATAGGCCGCACGGCCAAGCATCACCCCATCCAGCTGCTGCATGTGCTCCTGCGCGGCCTGCACGGTCGCGATGCCGCCGTTGAGCACCACCGGCAGCGACGGCCGGTCCTGCTTCAGGCGGTAGGCCCAGTCATAGCGCAGCGGCGGGATTTCGCGGTTTTCCTTGGGCGACAAGCCCTTGAGCCAGGCGTTGCGGGCATGCACCACCACCATTGCCGCACCGGCCTGCACCTGCCGATCAACAAAGGCGGCGAACAGGTCGTAGTCGTTGTCCTCATCCACACCCAGCCGGCATTTGACCGTAACCGGGATATCGACCGCGGCAACCATCGCCGCCACGCATTCGGCCACCAACGCCGGCTCGCGCATCAGGCAGGCGCCAAAGCGCCCGGCCTGCACGCGGTCAGACGGACACCCGCAGTTGAGGTTGACCTCCGCATAGCCCCAGTCGGCGGCAATGCGCGCGGCCTGCGCCAGCGCTGCTGGTTCACTGCCCCCCAACTGCAGGGCAAGCGGTTGCTCGGCGGCATCAAAACCCAACAGGCGCTCACGGTCACCGTGGATCACTGCATTGGCATGCACCATCTCGGTATACAGCCGTGCGCCCGGCGCCAGGATGCGGTGAAACACCCGGCAATGCCGGTCCGTCCAATCCATCATGGGGGCAACGCATAGGCGCATCCCGCTCAAACCCTTTACTTTCATATATTTACTCTGCAAATCCGCACCTAAAGGTGCCCGATAACTCCCGGCTTTTCCCAGCTTTTCCCATTCATCTGTACCATCCGCGTACCAAGAATGACCTGGTACATCAAGGACGGGTACAGCGATGGCAACTCTTCAATCACGCAACGGCAAATGGCGCGCCATTGTGCGCCGTAAGGGCCACACGACACAGAGCCGGACGTTCCCTACCAAGACCGCCGCCAAGACATGGGCCGACCGTATCGAACGCGAAATGGCCGACATGGAGGCGCGCGGCGGCACACCAGGAGAGAGCACCACCATCGGTGAACTGATCGACTGGCGCATAGACACCTTGGGCAGCGTCAAGGCAGTGACCAAAACCCACACGGGAAACCTGACGCGATTGCGTGAAGGACTGGGCGAAATCGTGGCCCGACGCCTTACGTCCACCGAGATCATCGAGTACACACGCCGGCGAGTCCAAGGCGAACACATGATGGCCAACGGCCTCATTATCCCTGCTTGCTCCCCAGCAACCATGAACGTCGAGTTGGGATACCTCTCGGAGCTGCTGAAACTAGCCGCGCCATTGAAAGGTGTGAAACTGACCAGCGATCCAGTTGCCGAAGCACGCCCCGTGTTGCGCCTACTTCGCCTCGTCGGCAAGTCCAAGCGCCGAGATAGGCGACCAACTGACGACGAGCTGCAGCAGCTGCGGCAGCTGTTCGCCGCCGCAGCATGGCGGTCACAGATACCGATGGTGGACATCATCGATTTCGCCATCCTCACAGCAAAGCGCGAGGGGGAAATCACACGCCTGCTGTGGTCGGATCTGGATGCAAAAACACGAACTGCATTACTACGCGATGCCAAGCATCCACGCCAAAAGAGCGGCAATCACAAACGATTCCCCCTGCTCGGTGAGGCCTGGGAGATAGTTCAGCGCCAGCCACAACGGGATGGCGAGGATAGGATCTTCCCGTACAACACGTCCTCGGTCGGAACTGCCTTTACGCGCGCGTGTATCCGCCTGGCCATCCAAAACCTGCATTTCCATGATCTGCGCCATGAAGCGACGTCGCGCCTGTTCGAGCAGGGCTACGACATCCCCGAAGTGGCCGCAGTCACCCTGCATGAATCATGGAACGAGCTGAAGCGGTATACACAGCTACGTCCAGAGTCGTTGCATCGCCCCCTCCCAGAGGAATCCACCGAATGAATCTTTACAGGGGCATGAGTGAGTCAGAATACAAATCGCGCCTAGGTCTGACTCGCAGGAGCGATAGAGTTGCCGAGCAACTGTATGCCGGGGAAACAAAGGTGGGGGCCGGCGATACGCATATCACCATAGGAGGACCATCTCTGGGAAACGCGCTGAGCATGCACACTATCGATAGCCCATACTTTGCGCTCGCACTATTGTCGTTTAGTTCTTCGTTTGACGTAGCCGCGTACTACGCGCTTCAGAGGCGCTGGGACACCGAGCAATTTGGAATCGTAGTCGAGACGAACGCCCAACTTCTCAAGGCCGCAGGGATTCCAGCAGTGTCCAATATGGACCGGCATCCTTGGGAACAAGAAATCTCACTTGTAATGCAGGAACACGCAACGCTCCCGGACAATTCAATCGCTCGGGAGCATTGGATTGATCTCCAGCAGCTTCGCAAGAGTGCATCAGCACTGAGCCATAAGTGGTCACACACCACGGGGGTGCCACAATTCCTAGAGAATGTCGGGTACTAGTTCGAGGGAAAGCTGCACGACACTGCTCGCGGGCCTCTCTAGAAAGTTAAGCGGTCCTCAAGCACAGCCCCTCCCCCGGAAGGGAGCGACGAACCTTACAGGCGGATCTGCCGATGACAACATTGTTGAACCACAAAGCTCTCGAATATTTTTTTGGCCACCATTTCAATGCCGAAATGGCTATGGACACTGCTTCGCATCTACCCGACATCGAAATCTTGGCGCTGGAGCTGAGCGAGTCAATTAGGCTGGGCACGCCCCACTTCGGCCTTCAGTTGATCTGCCACCTCGATGTGGACTCCGGCGCGATGATGATCATCGTGACACGCGATGCCACTTCATTGAGTGGCATCAGCTTTTTCATTGAGAGCCAGCATCGAGTATTCGGTGGGCAAACGTTGCTATGCGTCCCGCTGGCATTCTGTTCTTCGTTCTACGAGCCATCAGGTGATCACACCGTATACCGTCATACCTACAAGCGCCCGCTCTTTGACACGGCGGAAATTCAAGAGGTAATGACCAACGGCAGTGACATGGAGAAGCTCAAAGCTTTCATGTTTACCAAGTCGCGCGATGGCTATGAAACGATCAAGGGTATGAGCTACGTGGGGATTACCCGTCGCTCATGGCAGAAGCGATACATGGAGCATGTACAAAGCGCTCAAGAAAAGCTTTCGTCTACCCGTTTCCATAACGCCATCCGTGCGATGCAGGGGCAAGAGGTGATTTGCGTTCACGATGTATCTTCATACGGGTTGAGCAAGGAAGCTGCCAAAGCGTACGAGTCCTCACTAATTAAGTCTTCGACTCTTTGGCCGCGTGGATTGAACATGAAGCCCTAGTGCCCTGAAAAAGTGCAGCGCCGCATCGAAGGATTTCCCCGTGCAACTCCCTCCTAACTTCGAGATCCGCCCTTGGATGGAAGGCCCCGGCGTGTTGCTGCGCGGACGCTTGATTGCCTTCGTTACACCACTTCCTACCGGCAGAGCGAGATCCGAGCGGAATGTCGGGAACCTCCACCTGTCCAGCGAGTTCCACGACGACGTCGATGCCGGCGTTCGCTTTCTCTGTGCCTGGGTGGCCAAGTGGCATGCGCGCATCGAGGAGACCTACGACGGGCTGAGTTCCGGCATAGCGCCCGGCACCCTTCCGCCGTCTGAGCGGCCGCCATCACCTCCCTCACAGAGCCGTCGTCGCCCGAGGCGATCAAACGAGTGAGCGAAGGTGCGCCAGTGAGGCCGGACAGCTTTCCAACCCTTTATAGAGAATTTTTCGGAACGGGCAGGGGATTGGGTAATTAAGGTAATCACCCACAAGGAAGAAGGCATTATTCCTTATAAAACATATACTTATATAAACTTATCAAAGGTAACAATAGGGTAATGATGCGGTAATCAGATTACCTTTTTAGAGGGTAATCTTTTGATCGATAGCAATCCTTATAAATCAATGACATAACTTTCAGCCTCCAAGAAAATTACCTGAAGTTACCTGCAAAGGTAATCTTCAATCTCCCTTTCGCATCAAATACTTACACCGTCTTTTCGGCTAAAATTACCTTGTTACCTGTTCCCCGACCCGAGCCGAAAAATCTTGCCTTCGCCGCCTCCGCACGTAAGCGGCATGGAGGCGCCCTCACAGCAGCCCACCGCCGCAGGGATCCGCAGGGTTGGCGCGATGCTGGAAACCCCATCAATCGCCATACAGGGCCGCTCCCGACCGCTACTGCAGGGGGTGCAGGAAAAGTGCCCCATGAAGCCCGCAGGCGTGGCGGGGAGACGAGTGCGCGCGCCGGGATGCACCAGAGCTGTGCTAGGGGGCGCGGTTCGGCCATACTTCCCTCATGGAAGTGAAGGGGAAGCACCATCAGATGGAACTGAGGGCCAAGGTTGAGCAGATCCTGGACCGGCAGCCCACGCAGGCTCGGTCCGCCAGAGCGGGCGCGTTGCCCCCAGGTGTGCTCCCCTTTCTCAAGTGGGCGGGCGGCAAAAGATGGTTGATGCCTCTTGCACTAGAGCTACAGGGGCGCTGCGAAGGCACGTATATCGAGCCCTTTCTGGGCAGTGGGGCCATGTTCTTTGGACTTAGGCCGGCGCGCGCGCTCCTGTCGGACAGCAACGCCGAACTCGTAGAGACCTATAGAGCGATCGCCAGCGACTGGCGCGCAGTGCGACGCAAACTCGCCCACCACGACAGGCTCCACACAGCGGATTACTACTACATGATCCGGGCAAGCCGCCCGACATCCGTCGTCGGGCGCGCTGCAAAGTTCATTTATTTGAACCGAACATGTTGGAATGGGCTTTATCGCGTAAACCGAGCGGGCATTTTCAATACACCTATCGGAACCAAGAAGCGCGCAATCTTGGAGAGCGACGATTTCGAGTCGGTTGCTCGACTCTTAGAGGGCGTTGATATTCAAGCGGGCGACTTCGAGAAGCAAATCGACCGCGCAGGTGCTGGAGATCTGGTCTTCGCCGACCCCCCCTACACGGTCCGCCACCAGTTCAATGGTTTCATCAAGTACAACGAGCAGCTGTTTTCATGGGCCGACCAAGAGCGCCTCCGTGATGCTTTGCACAGAGCAAAGATGCGGGGCGCCGTAGTGATGTGTACCAATGCCGACCACGCTAGTATCCGGGAACTGTATGAAGGTGACTTCAGGTTGTTCCCTTTGTCGCGCTACAGTGCCATCGCAGGTACGGGGGGTGTGCGTGGAAATTACGCAGAAATTTTAGCAATAGGCTAGAACGGAGATCAGGGAATGACGCCGCAACCGAACCCCAGCCCTACGACTGGGCCGAGCCGATGGGATATTTTCGTTTCTAGCTGCCAACGGAAATTTGGCCGAATTCCAATTGTCGGACCATTAACAAATTGCACTGTCAAGAATCACGTGGACTCATTAAAAGAGTTCTCAATTACGATTCTGTTCGGCACGGCCACGTTCTGGGTCACAGCGATCTTTCTTAAGGCGTTCTTGGTCAACAAGGGGAAAAGCAACAGCGCTATCCTTGAATCGACTGTCAGCACTGGCCAGCTCTTCATCTTCGCCGTCGGCATGCTGGGACCAATCCTACTTGCCTCTGCGGAAGACCCGGATACCAGTAAGCAATTTCCTGGGCGAACCTATCACTTTGCATTGATCCTGCTCCTCGGGGTACTAGCTTCGGGCTTCTATGCTTTTGTCCTAGCCTCCCGTGAAACGCAAGCAGCCGGATTGTTTGATTCACAGTTCCTGTATCGAGCTTCCATTTGCATCGCGCTCGTCGTTGTAGTGATGAGATACCTCACCACTGTTTATCGAAAGAGTACGGCAAGCTTCAACGCGGAAGAGAGCCTCAAAGAACCCGTGAACGACTTCGCTGCGGCGTTCAATGCCCGCCACCCTGCAGAGGAAGCGGCGGACGCCCCCCCCCTCAGGAATGACGCAGCAGATGACATGACCGCTCGGTTTAACAGCAGGAACGGGGGATAAACAATGAAACAGCAAAGCATCCTCAACGACCCCTATTCCATAACGCTTCCCTGCATTCGCGTTAGCCAGCCTATCGGTGACTTCTACGTCGCGTCCATCGATTCTGCACTCCTTCGCGAGATCACCTTCTCCGATGTCCGCGAGCTACGAGGCGGACGCGAAATGGACGAATACTTGGGCATTCAGCGCGAGGTAAATCCGAAGCGCGTGAAAGAAATCGGCAAGTACGTGAACACTATTGATGCGTGCTTCCCTACAGCCGTTATCTTGGCTGTCCCGGGCATCTGTGCTACCTACAATGAGGACGCAAAGTCCCTCACGTTGACAAATGTGTTGGAAGGCGAAATCCGAATAGATCGAACTCAGATTGCGCGAGTGCTGGATGGACAGCACCGAATCGAAGGCTTGCAGCACCTGCATAACGGACACCCAAAATTTGAAGTTAATGTCTCGATCTTCATTGAGATGGACATAGAGAGCCAAGCCTACATTTTCTCTGTCGTCAACCTTGCTCAGACAAAGGTCAGCAAGAGCCTCGTATACGACCTTTTCGAGTATTCCAAATCACGTAGTCCGCAAAAGACGGCACACACTATCGCGGTGGCGCTGGATAGAGCTGATGCCAGCCCGTTCAATAAGAGAATAAAGAGGCTGGGTGTAGCAACCCAAGGTCGCTTCACCGAGACGCTGACCCAGGCCACATTTGTGGAGTCGCTTCTTCGCTATATGACTTCCGATGCCACCACGGATCGCGACCTCTATCTGCGTAACAGCAAGCCAGCTCGGGCGGACTCCGACGAAGCGAGGAAACTCATCTTCCGCAACATGTTCATTGAAGAGAGAGATATGGACATCGCGGATATCCTCTTCAACTATTTCTCCGCCGTTCGCGAGCGATGGCCTGTTGCATGGGCGGGCCTTGGGGATGGCGCCGTTTTGAATAAGACCAACGGCTTCCGCGCACTGATGAGGTTGCTGCGCCCCGCCTATCTCCACTTTGTGGCGCCTGGAGAGTTGGTCTCACAGGCTCAATTTTTGGCACTATTCAGCCGGGCAAAATTGAAGGACGAAGAGATAACGACCGAGACCTACAAGCCCGGGACTAGTGGCGAGACTTTGCTATATCACACGTTGCTCGGTCAGCTTCGCCTAGATGCTTAACAGAACGGCGCGACCTCTGGGCCGCGCCGTAACTTCAGAGGCCTGTGGCGGAAAGCCGCGCTCTAGCCACGTCGGCATAGTGCTTGATTACCACGGCCTCGCCGCCGCCTCCGTGGCGCGATACCATTCACGCATCAGGAGCAGCACGACACGGAGTGAGGTTTGCGGTTTCAGTCATTGCAGGCGCTACGTGCCATTGCGGCTTTGGGTGTTGTGCTGTTCCACCTACAGCCCTATGAAGCCAAATACCTGTCGGGGCATTCACTGCTCGGCGCATTTGCCCGGCAGGCCGATAGCGGTGTGGATCTGTTCTTCGCGCTATCTGGCTTCCTCATGACAACACTGGCCACCGAGCGTTACGTCGGCCCGCGTGCAGCCCTGCAGTTCCTGTCCAAGCGCGCTTGGCGGATCCTGCCCACCTACTGGCTCCTGACCATCGGCATTGCAGCGCTGGCATTTGCCGCGCCTTCGCTGATTGGCATTCAGCCGACAGGCCAAGAGATCGCCGCCTCGCTCTTGCTATTGCCGCAGGCACAACTGCCGATCCTGCCTGTTGGATGGACGTTGGTGCATGAGGCCTATTTCTATCTGGTCTTCGCTGCAGCCATCGCCGTTGTCCCCGAACGATTCGTGACCGCCTATCTGATCGCCTGGGCGATGGGCGTGGCCAGCATCGGCCCGTTGCTGCCCACCGATGCCGGCTCGGCTGCAAGGCTCGCGTGTAGCCCCTTGACGTTGGAGTTCATTGGCGGCGCGTTGCTCGGAATCTATTGGCGGGCGATACCCGTGAACGTTGCGCCCTTCCTTGCACTGATCGGCGCCGCTGCAATAGTGGGCGGCATGGGCTTCGTCGCTTGGGGACACGTCGCGCCCCTGCATCAGTGGCAGCGCGTGGCGGTGTATGGCGGCGGTGCAATCCTGCTGATCGCCGGCATGGTGCGGATGGAACACGCAGGGTCTATCCGCGTGCCCACTTGGCTATCGGCGCTTGGCGATTCATCTTTCGCGCTGTACCTGACGCACTTGTTCGTCATGAGCGCCGTCGCGCGCATTTGGACTCTGGCGGGTGTCGGATACACGCTGATTCAGCACGCGGCCTTCGTCATCGCCATGGTGGTGGCGTGCTATGTGATCTCGCGGGTGTTCTACGTCGTCGTAGAAAGACCGCTTTTAAGGCTATCCACGTCCCCGCGCAGGGAGGCACCTAAATTGCAGCGTGGCGACGCCAATGCTCTAGGCCAACCGCGCCCTAGCTGATGCCTTGCTGGGCGCGGTTGGGAACAACCTTACGGTGTGACCAGCCTTTGCTGCGCCACCTGCCAGTAGTGCTCTGTCATCTCGATGCCCGTGTAGGCGTATCCCTCTTCACGGGCTGCAACGAGCGTTGTTCCCGAACCGGCGAAGGGATCTAGGATCCGCCCGCCGGTCTCACAGATCCGCACCAGCTGCCGCATCAGGTCGGTTGGCTTTCCGGTCATATGGTGCTTGTCCACCTTACGCACAGCCTCCCGCACCACACCAGGTAGCACCGGCGCTCGGCGCGCCAGCGGCATGTGGCCTTTGCTACCCCAGACCACATACTCGGCCTGATTGCGGAAGCGTCCCTTCTGTGGCCGTACCCCTTCCGTTTTGTCCCACACAGCCACCCCGCGCCACGTGAA
This sequence comes from Stenotrophomonas sp. Iso1, assembly GCF_027497995.1. Classification (GTDB taxonomy): domain Bacteria; phylum Pseudomonadota; class Gammaproteobacteria; order Xanthomonadales; family Xanthomonadaceae; genus Stenotrophomonas. The sequence continues at coordinate 71,870 of NZ_JAODBT010000004.1, forward strand.
CCCCGCACACTGCAGCGCATCCGTTGTGAGCGGCAGCTGCCGCCAGTCAGTGAACAGCAGCACCGGCGCGCCTTCCTTCAGCACACGGTGGCACTCGGCCAACCACAACCGCATCCATGCCAAGTGTGAGCGTTGGTCGCGCTCGTCACCGACGAAGTCAGCGTGCAGCTGCCGGCTGCCGCTCTGCATGTACTTCGTCTGCGGCGACTGCTGCCGCGATGCGGCATGTACCCCGCCGCTGGCATAGGGCGGATCAGTGATCAGCGCATCAAAGCTGCCGGACGGCAGTGTGGGAAGGACGCTCAGAGCGTCGCCGTGGATCAGTTCGTTCTTCATTGTTGGAGCCTTCTTGGTGTCGCTCGCGGCGATCCATTGGGAGGCTCTCGGCCTTCATGTGATTCAGCACTCCACAGCGGGTGCATTTGATTTGTAATTCGTAAAGCCCGGTGCCCTTTGCAAGCAACCGGGCGCAAGCGCCGCAGCGCATTTCTTTCATCACTTACTTCACGTACCTGCTGCTGCCAGATCAAATTGCTCGAAGCTGATCGCTTCGATGCCAAGCCATTCGTTGATCGCTTCCATGCGCGATTGCAAGGGCTGCAGCTCCATCGCAGCCCACACCAACGCGGCTTCACGAATTGATCCAAAGCCACCACTGTTCTGCGGCACGATGCCGATCAACTGAGGTGGCACACGCAGCGAGGCCAGCATGTCATCGCGTGTCACGCTCTTGATGCCGTTGAATTCATCTTTGGCCGCCACCTCACTGACCGGGATCAACTGCACGCCATCCTTCTTGCCGCCCGGCGAATGCAAGAACAGGTTCTTGAAATTGCCCGGGCCACGAGCATCCTTCAGTGCTTCGCGCAAGCTGGTCACGTCCGCATCATTCACTTGTGGATCCGACAGGTACAGGATGAAACCCGCGTGTGAGCCGTTGGTGTAGTACTTGCGTCGGAACAGCGTGGCCGATTCATTGAGCAACGCCGACTGAATTGCGGGCATCCATTCGGGCAACCCGTAGACCTCCTGGTCGACATCCGCCTCACGCAGCTGGAACACACTTCCGGGCCTGAACTCATGTTCGGCCTGACCAGCTCGCACCTGAAAGAACTCACCATCCACGACACCCCGGCGCATGTACTGAGCCAACGGCACGTTGAGGCGCAATGCGCCGCCCGACAGCGCGTTCTGACGCTCGACGTAGGCCATGCCAAAGGTGAGGAAGTCCAAGGCCAGCTGGGCGAACTGAGAGCGCGACAGCAGACGGTTCGGCTTGAACGTGCGCACCAGCATGTTGCGCTTGAAGGTCAAGCCGCTTTGCAAGTACGGGTTCGACCGCGTGGTGCGGGACAGGCCGTGTAGATCCACCGGCGGCTCAAAGTAACGGCCATTGCGCCAGCATTCGAGGTAGTCCAGCAGCCCGCGCGAGTCGAGCACAGGCGTCGGCTCGCCAAACGTGAACGCCTCAAACTTGCCCGTGGGCGCCTGCGGGGCATCCTTGGCGGTATCGCTCATTAGTAAATCTCCATGGTGCTGCGGGCGGCGGCGGTGCCTTCCAGCGGTTCGTTCTGCAGCGCGTGCAACAACGCCCATGCCAGGTCAGCGTGCCCCGTGGTGCGGGTGCGGCCAGCCGTGTAGGTGATCTGCCGGCCACTGGCCGTGATCGTTTTATTGATTGCCATCAGCGACTGCGTGAGATCCGTCCAACCCGCGTCGTATTCCAATCGCTCGTTCTTGATCACGTCATACGCCTTAAGCACCAGCCGTGACTTCACTTCCGGGGAGTAACTGAAGGTGGTGAGGTTCGGGAAGAACTGCTTCACCAGCTGGGCCACGCCGGTGCCCATGCCCGTCGTGTCGATGCCGATATAGGTCACCCAGTACCGCTGCGTGATCTTCTGGATGAAAGCCGCCTGCGCGGCGAAGTCCATGCCCTTGAACTGATGGCGTTCGAGAACGCGAAATTTGCCGCCCTGCGTCTGCGGCGGTGCCACCACCACGATGCCGGCACTGTCGCCTGTCTCGGCCGGATCGTAGCCCACCCACACCGGCCAATCGCCATAGGGGCGTAGTGCAAAGGGCTTGTACTCCCCTTCCCACTCCACCCAGCTGTCCACCATGCAGGGCTGCAGCATGGTCAGTGGGAACACGCTGGCGCTGTCGTCCACGAACTCGCACATCAGCAGGTTGGCGAATTCCTCCGGGCTGTAGTCGCGCTTCAATTCCTCAATGTCGAACAGGTCGCAACCACGCCCAGCGGCATCGAGCACGGTCACAATCTGCCGCCACATGGCGTCCTCGCAGCGGCGACCACCGGCCAAACGCCCGTGGCTGACGTCCACGTTCAAGTGCTGCGACGTGGGCCGCCCCTTGTTGAAGCGCTCGCCCGTCCAGAAGTCGTAGGCCTCATGGGCCATCGTGGACGGCGTACTGAAGTACGTGCGGCGCCACTGCTTGTGCATGGCCATACCGCTGGCCACTTTGTTCAACTGGTTGAAACCATACGTCCAGAAGAATTCGTCGAAATAGAAGTTCCCGTGATAGCCCTGCGCCGTGCGCGCATTGGTGCCAAGGAAAAACATTTCGGCGCCGTTGCCCAAGGTAATCGGGTCACCGGTCAGGTCACGGTCGAGCACATCGCGGATGAAGCCGCGCATGTAGCCAAGGAAGATGTGCGCCTGGCTCTTGGATGCACTCAGGAAAATCTGATTTCGCCCTGTAGTCAGGGCATCGATCAGCGCTTCACGGGCGAAGTAGTAGGTGGCACCGATCTGGCGTGACTTCAGGATGACGCGGGTGCGCTCATTGCCGGCCCGATACCAATCCTTCTGGTAGTCGAAGCAGCCATCCAAGAACGCCTGCTGCAGCTTCTCCACTTCCTCTTCGCTGAAGCTGTTCTTGCGTGGCTTCTGCTTCGGGACGGAGTTACGGTTGGCAACCTTCGGATTCAGATCCTTTTCATTTCCGCCATCTTGGTAGCGTTGGATCCGCGCCTGCCGCTCAAGCTGCCGGTGCAGCAGGTCAATCTCTTTGAAGTCGCCGCCGGTCTTTCCATCCTTCATGATCAGCACGCACAAGCGCGCTTCCAGCGCTCCGCCAATGCGTTCGACGTTGTCCGCGCGATCCCATTCGTCGCGCGACTTCCAGCTGTGTATGGTGCGTTCCTTCTCGCCCGTGGCGTCGGCGATGTCGCACACACGCCAGCCCATCCAGTAAAGGAACTTGGCTTGTCGGCGGGGATCCATCTGCAGCTGGTCGGAAACGCTATTCATTGCAGCTAGGTTGAGCGGCCCGGCGCGCGCGCGACACGCAATCGCCCTGTAATCGCAGCGTTTACACGTCAACGTCGTTGATGGTCATTCGCGCCATGCCGAACATGAGACATCGCATCAACAACGATGCTCAACGGCAATTGCAGAGGGCGAGATGGCCACCAAAAAAGACAAGAAGTTCCGTTCCAAGTTCTTCCGCGTGGCCGTCGAAGGTGCCACCTGTGACGGTCGCAACATCGAGCGCCAGGACATCGAGGACATGGCCGCCACCTATGATCCGGTGGTCTACGGCGCTCGCATCTGGATGGAGCACATTCGCGGCATCCTTGCCGACAGCGCCTTCCGCGCCTACGGCGACGTGCTTGCTCTGAAGAGCGAGGAAGTGGACATCAACGGAAGCAAGAAGCTGGCGCTGTTCGCTCAGATCCAGCCGACTGATGACCTTATCAACATGGTCAACGTGCTGAAGCAGAAGATGTTCACCAGCATTGAGATTGCGCCGAAGTTTGCCGACAGCGGCAAGGCGTATCTGTGCGGCCTGGCCGTTACTGATTCGCCGGCCAGTTTGGGCACCGAGATGCTGACGTTCGCTGCGCAGCTGGACAAGAACCCGCTGAACGACCGCAAGCAGCAGCCCGAGAATCTGTTCTCTGCGGCAGCAGAAACCACCATTGAGTTCGAGGAAGTCGAACAACCGGCGCCGCGCCAGTCCAAATTCGCAAACCTGTTCAAGACGCTAGGAATCAAGCCCAAGCCGGAACCCGAGCCGAAAGAAGACGACGCACCGGACTTCGCCGCGTTCTGCACCCAGCTGGCCGAAACCGTAGATGCCCAAGATGAAGAAATCGAATCCCTTAAGCAGAAGGTGGCGCTGGGAGACGGCCGGCTCAAGGAATTCTGCACCCAGCTGGCGGCTCTGGCCAAGGTGCTGAACGAAACCCCGCAGAGCTACACCCAGCGCCCCGTGGTCACCGGCAAGAGCGGTGACGACGCCACCGACTGCTGATCGCAGCACACCCCACCCTTCAAGATTCAGGAGCATCTGATGCGTAGCGAAACCCGTGTGCTGTTCGATCAGTACACCCAACGACTTGCCAACCTCAACGGCGTGGCGGATCCGTCCAAGGCCTTCACCGTTACCCCCAACGTGCAGCAGACGATGGAAGGCCGGATTCAGGAGAGCAGCGCCTTTCTGTCGGCCATCAACGTCATCGGTGTGACTGACTTGCAGGGTCAGAAGATCGGCGTCGGCGTGGGCGGCACCATCGCCGGCCGCACCGATACGACCGGCGACGGCGAGCGCAAGCCCGGCAACCCGGTCACGCTGGACAGCAACGAGTACAAGTGCGTTCAGACCGACTTCGACACCGCGATGTACTACGCGCAGCTGGATGCCTGGGCACGTCAGAAGAACTTCCAGCCGTTGGTGCGCGATGCCATCGTGACCCGCCAAGCACTGGATCGCATCATGATCGGTTTCAACGGCACCAGCGTTGAGGCCACGACCAACCGCGCAGCGAATCCGCTGTTGCAGGACGTCAACAAGGGCTGGCTGCAGCACTATCGTGAGAAGGCTCCACAGCGCGTATTGACTGAGGGCAAGACGGCAGGCGTTGTGAAGATCGGCGGCGCCGATTCCGACTATGCCAACCTCGATGCCCTGGTCATGGACGCTGTGTCCACCATGATCGAGCCTTGGTATGCACGCGATCCGAACCTGGTCGTGATCCTCGGCCGTGAGCTGATTCACGACAAGTACTTCCCGATCATCAACAAAGACAACGCCCCGACGGAACAGCTGGCGGCCGATCTGGTGCTGGGTGCAAAACGCATCGGCGGATTGCAGCCGGTGGATGTCCCGTTCATGCCGCCCAACGCCATGATGATCACCAGCCTGAAGAATCTCTCGCTCTACTGGCAGATCGGTGGCCGCCGCCGTCACGTCGAAGAGGAGGCGAAGAAGAACCGCGTGGTCAACTACGAGTCGTCCAATGATGGCTATGTGGTCGAGGACTACGGTTTCGGCTGCGTGATTGAGAACATCAAGGTCGGGGGCTGAGGCCATGGCCGATAGCCCCGCCCGTCGTCACATGCAGCGCGTGCTGGCGGCGAAAGCCGCCGCCGGCAACGGTAGCAACCAACTGATGCCCGGCACCGGCATCTACGAACAGATGATGTTGCAGTTGGCATCGGATCGCGGCCGCCTGAAGCAGATCCAGTCCGGCGAGGGCAAGGCGCAGCTGAAGGTGCAGCTGTTGCCAGCCTACGACGCGTACATCGAGGGCGTGCTCGATGCCGGTCAAGGTGCCGCCGATGAAGTCGTCACCACGGTGATGCTGTGGAACATCGATGCCGGGCGCTACGCAGAGGGCATGCGTGTGGCCGAGTACGTGCTGCGGCACAACCTGGCCATGCCGGACCGCTTCGAGCGCACCACCGGCTGCGTAGTGGCCGAAGAAGTCGCCGAGGTCGCACTGAACGCCCTGCGTGCCGAGACAGAGTTCGATCCTGCCGTACTGGATCAGGCCATGATCATCACCGAAGGCCAGGACATGCCCGACCAGGTGCGCGCCAAGCTGCTGTTGGCCCGCTCGCGGTGGATCCTGAAAGCCATCGCCAAGGCCAGCGATGAACCGCAGGACGGTCAGCCGTTCGACCCGGCGCCACAACTCAACTTCGCAATTGAATCCCTGCGCCGTGCCATCCAGTTGCATGACGGATGCGGCGGCAAGAAGGATCTGGAAAGCGCCGAGCGCCTTCTGAAGAAACACATGGCCAGCCAGCTCACCGGCTGAGTCATTCACCGAGCGTCCCCGCAACCCCGCCGGCTCGGGGCTGATCCGAAAGAAATCTCTCCCTTTCGGTGACGCCCCGACCACCGGCGATTTATCGAGATCCTCATGAGCGGTTTGGTAGCCAACGCATCACCAGCGAAGCAGGAACCGGATGTGACATCGGGTGCGTTCTGGCCTGCCATCGTCATGCCCTCCCTACGGGCGGCGGTGCGGCTCACCGGCGATGTCACGAACGAGCGTCTGCGCGCGGCCGTGGTCGGTGCCGTGATTGCGGTCAACGACGAACTGGCAACGTGGAGCGAAGCCCAGCAAGACAAAGGCCACGCAACGATGGATGCCATTCCGTCGCCACTGATCGACGGCAACTCGCGCCTGGTGCAGCTCTACCTGCGGGCGGTCTATTGCGCCACCACCGTGGAACTGCACGAACGCTTCCGCTCCTACGACGCTACGGCACAGGGTAACCAACGCGCCGATGACCTGACGCCGACCATTGATGAAATGCGTAGGGATCTGCGTTACGCCATCAGCGACGTACTGGGCACGCGGCGCGTGACCGTGGAACTGATCTGATGCGTGTCTATGCGCAGCAGGGCGACACCATCGACGCCCTTTGCCACCGACACCTGGGCAGGACGGCCGGCATGGTCGAGCAGGTGCTCGAACTGAACTACGGCATCAGCTTGCACGGGCCAATCCTGCCCATGGGAACAGCGGTCGAACTTCCCGCTCCCTCACCCCTCACCAGCGGCGCCGTTGCGCGCCCCCTCCTTCAGCTTTGGGATTGACGATGACCGAACCAACCTCAACCGGCAGCATGGTCGCACTGGCAACCAGCGTGGGACTGGCATCGCTGCTGCCCGGCATCGACGGCGACGCCCTGATCGGCGCTTTCGCAGGCGCGACGCTCTTTGTCGTCTCGGCGAAGGATCTGACATTGTGGAAGCGCTTTGTGTATCTGGCCATCAGCGTTGTGGGCGGCTACCTCGGCGGTTCGGAGGTAATGCGCAAGCTGTCCCTTGAATCGTCCGGCCTCGCCGCCTTCTTCAGCGCGGCTTGCATCATCACGATCACGCTTGCGCTGATCGAGCGCAGCGCCGGAACCCGTTTCTTCGGTGGAGATCGCAATGGCTAACAACCTCCTGAACACCGCCACCTTCATTGCCAGCTTGGCGATCTGCATTCGCCTGCTGACCTACTGCCCCGTGCCGCACGCACGCCACCGCCCCGGCGTTGGTTGGTGCGCCTGGCTGCTGATCATCTGCACCGGCGGCCAAGCCCTGCATATCCTGCTGTTCGGATCGCGCACCACCGTCAGCATCTGGCAGCTGGGTGTGTTGCTTGTGCTGCTTGTTGTCACCTATCGCGCACGGGGAAACGTCGCGCGCCTGCTGCGAGTCGATTGACCATGCTTACTGCCATCCAGCTATCCCAGATCATGCAATGCCCACTGCCCCGAGCCCAGCGCTGGGTGGCACCGCTCAATGCTGCCATGCGTCGCTTCGGTATCAACACGCCCTTGCGCGTCGCTCACTTCCTCGCCCAGGTGGGCCACGAAAGCCTGAGTCTGTCGCGCGTAGAGGAATCTCTCAGCTACAGCCGCCCGCGCCTGGTGGAAGTGTTCGGCCACCGCATCGCCAGCACCGAAGCCGCGGCGTTTGTGCAGCAGCCGGCGAAACTCGGCAACCGCGTCTATGCCAACCGCAATGGCAACGGGAGCGAAGCCAGCGGCGACGGCTACCTCTACCGTGGACGTGGCCCCATGCAGCACACGGGACGCCGCAACTATCAGCGCATGGGGGAATTGATCGGTGAGCCGCTTGAACAGCAGCCAGCCCTCCTGATCGAGCCGGAGATCGGTGCCATGGCCGCTGCCGCCTTCTGGAAGGATGCAGGCCTCAACGCCTATGCAGACCGCCGCGACGTGCTGGCTGTGAGCCGTGTCATCAATCTGGGCAGCGCCAAGGCGCGCAGCACGCCCAATGGCATGGCCGACCGCACCGAGCGCACGCGCCGCGCTCTGCAGGTGCTGGGGGTGGCTGCCTGATGAACCGCATCATTGCCCTGTTGGTGCTGGTGTTGACCATCGGCAGCCTAGCCACGTGCCAACAGCAGCGCATCGGCCGCGCGAAAAAGGCATTGAACGAGGCCATCGCCATCAATGAAGACAACAAGGCCACGCTGGCCACTATCGAGCAGCAGTTACAGCTCGCTCGTTCTGAAACCAAGGTCGTGACCAAGTACGTGGATCGCGTGCAAGTCGTGCGTGAGCGCGGCGCGACCATCACAAAGGAAGTTCCTGTCTATGTCACTGCGCAAGCTGATGCTGCCTGTCCTGTTCCTGTTGGCTTCGTGCGCATCCACGACGCAGCCGCCCAAGGCACCGACCTGGCCGGATCCGCCGGAGATCCTGATGCGCCCGCCGCAGGAATTGCGCTCTCTACCGTCGCCGACACCGTCGCAGACAACTACACCGCCTGTCACGCCAACGCCGAACAGGTAGTCGGGCTGCAGGGCTACATCGCCGAGCTGCACGCTGCTATGCGTACCCAGCAGGAGGGCAAGCGGTGAAGAAGCCGGCCGCCCTGCGCGCGCACCTACTGGCTGCGTGTCCTGTATTGGAACAGAACCCCGACCGGTTGCTTGTGTTTGTCGACAAGGGCCACATCGCGGCCACCTACGCCCCAAGCCTGTCGTTCCAGTACCAGTACGAGCTGGAAATGATCGTGACGGACTTCGTCGGTGGCCCGGAAGCCATCATGGTGCCGCTGCTGCAGTGGCTTACCCGGCACCAACCCGAGTTGCTGGCCAACCCCGCTACGCGCGGGCAAATCGGCTTCGAGGCTGACGTGCTGGCCGGCGACCTGGTGGATCTGTCGCTGAAGCTGACATTGAGCGAGCGTGTCGTCCTCACGCGCGGTGACAATGGTGCTCTGGTGCTGGAATTCCCGCCGGAGCCGCTATTCGATGACGGCCACGGAGACATCCTTCGCGGCGGCGACATCGCCATCGACGGTGTGGTGGTAGGTCAACTACCGGCCATGAACGAATGACCGATGACCTGCAGCGCCTTGAGGATTGGGCGGGGCCGCTGCTGCGCCAGCTGCAGCCTGCCCAGCGCACACGACTGAGCCGCGCCATCGGTACCGCCCTGCGTCGCAGCCAGCAGAAGCGGATCGCCGCACAGCAGAATCCGGATGGCTCGCCCTACGCACCCCGGCGCCCGGCTACGCCGCGCCGTGCGAAGGCCGGCAGCATCAAGCGCCGCGCCATGTTCGCCAAGATCCGACAAGCCAAACACCTGCGGATCCGCGCCACGCCACAGGACGTGACCGTGGGCTTCATGGGCCGCGTGACACGCATCGCCCAGGTGCATCAAGAAGGCCGCACCGACAGCGTCAGCCGTGGCGGCCCGCGCGTCACCTACGCCCGCCGCGAGCTGTTGGGTTTCAGCGCCGCCGATGAGCAGTTGGTGCACGAGCTGATTCTCGATCATCTGGGCAATCAAACGCTGTAGGGCACCGTTCTACGGACTGCGCCAACGCACGCCACGCGCGCGCGATGCGAGCCTGCAGGTATCCCCTGATCAGGCCTCGCCGTGTCCACCTTTACCGCAGTCGATCTTTCAAAACTGCCCCTGCCCGACGTGTTCGAGCAGCTATCCTTCGAGGACATCTTCGGCGAGCGCGTGAGTACCTTCCGCCAGCTGATGCCCGACTTCGACGCCTTGGTCGAATCCGATCCGATCTACAAGCTGTTGCAGAACGGCGCTTACAACGAGCTGACGTTGCGTGCCCAATTCAACCAGCGCGCCAAAGCGCTATTCCTTGCCACGGCACAGGGCGCCGACCTGGACAACTTTGCCGTGCCCTTCGGCGTTCAACGGCAGCTTCTGGAAAAGGGAGACCCGCAGAGCGGCACCGCTGACGTTTACGAAGATGATGTCGCCTTTCGACGCCGCATCCAGTTGTCACCTGAAGGGCTTTCGGTTGCCGGCCCGGAGGGCGCCTACATCTTCCACACACTCGGCGCCGATGCGCGCGTAGTCGATGCCAGCGCAGCCAGCCCAGAGCCGGATGACATCAAGGCTCTGGTGATGCAGATCCTCGCCACGCACGGCGCGGCCGAAGCGCTGGTAGCGGCCATGACGGCGGCGCTTAACGCGGCCACGTGGCCGGGCAGCGTGATCGTGTCGGTGCTGACTCGCGAAGGCGACGGCGCCGCATCGCCCGAGGTGATTGCAGCGGTGACGTCTGCTCTGACCAGCGAAGACGTCCGCCCCCTGACCGACCACGTCACCGTAGCGTCGGCCCAGATCCTGCCCTATACCGTTGATGCCGACCTCTACACATTCGACGGCCCCGACGCGCAGGTCGTGATCAACGAGGCCCGACGCCGCCTCTCCGACTTCCAGCGCGAGGCGCACCGGCTGGGTCGCGATGTGCCGCTCTCGGCCATCTACGCCACCCTGCACGCCGAAGGTGTCCAGCGCGTGGTGCTGCGTGCGCCAGCGGCGTCCGTCGTCGTCAATCGAACGCAGGCGGCTTTTTGCACAAGCGTGGTGATCAACCACGCGGGCACCGATGAGTAGTCCGCCTTCTCTGCTTCCCCCGAATGCTTCGGCATTGGAACGGGCCGTGGCAGCGGCAGAGGCGCGGATTCTGCGCATGGTCATGCTCCATGCACTGCTGAAGGATCCATACCGCTGTCCCGAAAAATTCCTTCCATGGCTGGCGTGGGAGCTTTCCCTCGACACGTGGGACAGCGCGTGGCCGCTTCATATCAAACGCCAGCGCATCGCCAGCGCCATCGATATTCAGCGCCACAAGGGCACTGCCGGCAGCGTCCGTGACGTCATCGAATCCTTCGGCGGCAGCGTGGTCATCCGCGAGTGGTGGGAAATACAACCGCACGGGCCGCCACACAGCTTCGAACTGTTGCTGATCCTCTCAGGCCGCCCTGGCGTTCAAGCGTCTGCGAAGTACGTCGAGGACGTTATTGCCGAAGTGAACCGCACCAAGCCGGTGCGTTCCTATTTCACATTCACGCAGGGCGCCGAGTTCGAGGGCCAGATCGGCCTAGTCGGCGCGATTCGTCCGGCTGTCTATCGCCGCCTGCAACTGACCACTGAGGTTTGACCTGATGCGTGTGGTATTCACCCCCGAGGGCCGCGCCGAGATCATCAACGCGCAGAACACCGGCACCAAGTCGGTGCTGGTGACGCAGATCGGCGTGACTGAGCAAGCCTTTGTCCCCAACCCCGAAGGCGGCTATCTGACGCTTCCGGGCGAACGTAAGCGTCTGACCACGTTCGCCGGCTCGGCCGTCGCTAGCGATGTCATCCATGTGAGCATGCGCGACGACAGCGACGACAAATACAGCCTGTATGGGATCGGACTGTACTTGGACACGGGCACCCTGCTGTGCGTCTACTCCCAGCCCGACGTCATCTTGGAGAAGTCCCCCCAAGCGATGATGCTGCTGGCAGTTGACATGATGCTGACCGACATCGACGCGGCATCCATCGTGTTCGGTAGTACCGAGTTCCTAAACCCGCCCGCCACCACTGAGGTGCAGGGCGTCGTGGAGCTGGCCACCGATGCCGAGGCCATCACCGGTAAGGACACGTGGCGCGCACTGACGGCGAGCAATCTGCTGGCTGTGCTTAATGAACGATTCGGCATCGGCGCCCCTACTGCCTTCGCAAAAAAGATTCTGGCAGCCGCCACGGCAGCAGCAGTGCGGAACCTCCTCGAACTCAAGGGTGCGGCGCTGGTCGACACCGGCCATGGCAACAACCTCGACGCCGACCTGCTCGATGGCCGGCACGGGGAGCACTACCTCGACTGGCGCAATTTCTCCAACGTTCCGCGCACCTTCTTCATGCCCGGCCAGGTCGTGTTGCTGGCCAACATCACAGCGCCAATCGGCCTGCTGCCATGCGACGGTCGGGAGGTACTTCGCAACGACTATCCGGCGCTGTTTGCCGCCATTGGAACGCGCTACGGCGGAGGCAACGGTACCACCACGTTCAATCTTCCAAACGTCGAAGCCGACACCGTTCCCGTCCACACCAGTGATGTCGCCAAAGTAGGCCAACGGACTGTCGGTGCGGTTATCTCTCACAACCATAGCGCCAGTTCAGCGGGGGCAGGTACTCATGCCCACGGGTCCAGTAGCGCGGAATCAGGATGGCATGACCATGTTGCATCGAGTGGCGCCGGCGGCGGTCATGCTCACGGCGCCTCAGCCTCCGCTGTCGCCGACCATACCCACAGCGCGTGGACGGATGCACAGGGCAACCACGCCCATTCCGGTAACACGTCAGGCGACGGTGCCCACGCACACACCCTGGGTAGCTTCATCGCGCGCTACCAGTTCGGCAGCTCTTTGGGCTTACATGAGAACAACACTGGGAGCGTCGGCACCAACTCGACCGGACACCACGCGCATACGCTCACTACGAATACGACAGGCAACCACTCACACAACATCGGCATGAATGGCGCGGGCGGTCACAGCCATACGATCTCGGTCGCAGCGGCACCGGCTCATTCCCATCCGGTTTCCGTTAACTACAACGGCGTGCATGTCCACGCGATCACTGTTCACGCTGTCGGTGACCACGCCCATGCCATCACCGTTAACGCCAATGGTGGAGCAGCGAACCTCCCCGCCGGCATTCGCATGCGCTACTTCATCGCGTTCTAAGGAATCCCCCATGACACAAGAAACTGCGATCACGACCGCGCATTCCTTTGACCCTGTCACACGCGAGTACGTGTTGCCCGTCAAGGTCTACAGCGACGGCAACGGCGGCTGGTTGCTGCCGGATAACACCGTGCTCGCCAAACCCAAACGCGCCACGGTTGAACTCGAAGCGTTGCGGTTGAACGCAACTGGCAAGGCGTGGGAGATCGTGCCCGACTACCGCCGCCGGATGCTCTGGGACAAGGCCACCGCTGCAGTCGCTGCAAATGATCTGCAACTCGGCCAAGTGCCCGCTGCCGGCGCAACACACCTGCCACCCCTTCCGATCCCCACAGGGGCGCCACAGCGCAACGCCTGGAATGCGCGCAACGGCTCATGGGGGCTGGTGCCGGACTACAGCGCAATCCAGCTCTACGAGAAAGCCAGCGGGCAACACGCCGCACCGTTGGAGGCCGGCACCGCCCTGCCGCCGCACCTGACAGACATCGCGCCGCCCCGGGATCAGCCCGGCCCATGGGTGTTCGTGGATGCAGACGGCATGTGGATCCTTGCCCCTGCCCCAGCAGAACCGGATCCCACGCCCATCCACGGCGAGGCCGACGCGTGAGCCAGCGACGGGAACTGCCGGCAGAGGTATCTAACCTGATCCGCACCGGCAGCGTGACGGCCTTGCAGACCAGCCCGCCGCGCGTGCGGGTACGCACCGGTGAGATAGAGACGGATTGGCTCCGCTGGGGCGAGCGGCGCGCCGGCGCCAATGCCAAGACCTGGTCGCCCCCTTCCGTCGGCGAACAGGTCGTTCTGCTGTGCCCTGAAGGTGACATCGGGCAAGCCATCGCCGTGTGTAGTCTCTACAGCGATTCCCAGCCAGCGCCGGCTGACGTGGCAACCGTCGAACGCACGGTGTACGGCGATGGATCCGTGGTCGAATTCGATGTCGCAACGTCCACGCTGACCGTCAATGTGGGCCAAGGGCGCGTTGTGGTGAACTGCGACGCGGCCACCGTCACCGCCGCTTCGACTGTCGAACTGGATACGCCGCAGGTGCATTGCACGGGCAAGGTCAGCATCACCGAAGAAGCCACCATCGAGTCAGCTGCAAGCGGTGTGTTCCGTAGCCAAGACGGAAAGACAGTAACCGTGGTTAAAGGCATCGTGACCAAGATTCAGTAAGCACTGCTTTTACAGGCCAAAGGCAGTGGCGCAAGGCGCATCACCGCCGACCATGAAGGCATGGAACATGCCTTGACCATCTTCGCCGCAGCTGCGCGCGCATCCACCAACGGTGATGCGCCGTGATTGGCATGGACGTGCGCACCGGCAAGCGAATCGACGGCGAGGCCCACCTCGCCCAGTCCATCGCCGACATCCTCACCACGCCCATCGGCTCGCGCATCGAGCGCCGCGATTACGGTTCGCTGATTCCCGAGCTGATCGACCAGCCGTTCAATGCGATGACAAAGCTGCGCCTGTTCGGTGCGGCTGCAACGGCATTGATGCGTTGGGAGCCGCGCATCCAAGTCACACGCCTCTCGCTTCCCGGTGCCGACGTCAACGGCGCCGCTGAGCTGGTCATCGAAGGCCGACTGACGCAAGGCGGCGTCGCCGGCCCTGCCCGCATCACCGTCCCCCTGCGCGCAAGCGCCCACTGAATCAGGAGCAATCCCCGATGGACATCTACCATCACGGCGTCCGCGTCATCGAGATCAACGGCGGCGCACGCCCCATTCGCACGGTGGCCACCGCCGTCGTCGGCGCTGTCGTAACGGCCGATGACGCAGACGAGGCTGCATTCCCGCTCAATACCCAAGTTCTGCTGACGGACGTGGTGGGCGCTATCTCCAAGGCAGGCACCAAGGGCACCCTGGCCGGCGTACTGAAAGCCATTTCCGATCAGGCCAATCCCCCGACCGTGATCGTGCGTGTGGCCGAAGGTGCCGATCCGGCCGAGACGATCAGCAACGTCATCGGGACCATCGAGGACGGCAAGCGCACCGGCCTGCAGGCGCTACTCGCAGCCGAAGCGGTGTTGGGCGTCAAGCCGCGCATCATCGTGGCCCCGGGATTGGATTCGGAAGAAGTCACGGTCGCGTTGGGAGCGGTTGCGAAGAAGCTGCGCGCCATCAGCTATGCCGGTGTGGGCGCGGCCAAGTCGATTGCCGAAATGATCGTCTACCGCAAGAAGTTCGGTGACCGTGAGTTGATGCTGATCTACCCGGACTTCCTCGCGTGGGATATCACAGCCAACGCCAGTACGGTCACGTTCGCCACCGCCCGTGCAGCAGGCCTACGCGCGAAGATCGATCAGGAACAGGGCTGGCACAAGTCCATCTCGAACGTCCCCGTCCTGGGCGTGTCGGGCATCAGCGCCGACGTGCATTGGGATCTGCAGGATCCGGATACCGACGCCGGCCTGCTCAATGCCAACCAGATCACCACGCTGATTAGCTCCAAGGGTTACCGCTTCTGGGGATCGCGCACCTGCAGCGAGGATCCGTTGTTCGAGTTCGAGACGGCCACCCGTACTGCGCAGATCCTTGCTGACACCATTGCCGAGGCAATGATGACCTATACGGATAAGCCGCTGCACCCGTCGATTGTCAAAGACATCTTGGAGTCGATCAACGCCAAGTTCCGCGAGCTGAAGGCCGGCGGATACGTCATTGATGCCACCGCTTGGTACGACGAAAGCGCCAACAGCAATACGCAGCTGGCAGATGGCAAGTTGGCCATCGATTACGACTACACCCCGGTGCCGCCGCTGGAAAACCTCACGCTGCGTCAGCGCATCACCAACCGCTACTTCTCCGACTTCGCCTCGCGCGTCGGCGCCTAAAGGAACCTGCCATGGCACTGCCAAGCAAACTGAAGAACCTCAACCTGTTCAACGACGGCGAGAGCTACATCGGTCAGATCACCGAATTCAAGCTGCCCACGCTCTCCCGCAAGTTCGAGGAATACCGCGCCGGCGGCATGGGTGGCCCGATCAACATTGACCTGGGCAGTGAGCTGATCGAGGCCGAGTGGAAGTGTGGCGGGCTGATGCGTCAGGTGCTGCGCCAGTTCGGCGCGATCCGCCACAACGCCGTGCAGCTGCGCTTCGCCGGCTCGTACCAGCGCGAAGACACCGGCGAAGTGGATGCCGTCGAAATCGTTATTCGCGGTCGCCACAGCGAGATTGATCCGGGCACCGGCAAGGTCGGTGATGACACCGAGTTCAGCGTCAAGAC
The DNA here is from genome assembly GCF_027497995.1 of Stenotrophomonas sp. Iso1. GTDB lineage: Bacteria > Pseudomonadota > Gammaproteobacteria > Xanthomonadales > Xanthomonadaceae > Stenotrophomonas. The sequence continues at coordinate 87,881 of NZ_JAODBT010000004.1, forward strand.
CTCGGCCAGCTACTACAAGCTGACGATCAACGGCCGCGTTGAAATCGAGATCGACCAGGTCGGCATGCTCTTCATCGTTGACGGTGTGGATTTGCTCGAAGCCCACCGCCGCGCCATCGGCGTGTAACCCACTCGCCCGGCTGACTGAGGCCGGGCCTTTCGCAGAGAGAAACAGAGCATGAGCAAGAACACGAAGCCCGAAGTCGATGCGGCACAAGAACAGGTGTACCAGCCGGGCGTGGTGCCGTTGGAGCACCCGATCCAACGCGGTGACCAGGTCATCGACAAGGTTGCCCTGCGCAAGCCCGACTCGGGCAGCCTGCGCGGCATCAAGCTGATGGATCTGCTTCAGATGGACGTCACGTCCGTCAGCACCTTGCTGCCGCGTATCACCACACCGATCCTCACGCCGCACGACGTGGCCAAGATCGACCCGGCTGATCTGGTGGCGATCAGCACCGAGCTGCTTACTTTTTTTCTGAGCAAGGCGACGCGGGAATCCCTGCCTGCGTAGAGGACGCAATGGCCGACATCGCCGTCGTGTTGGGGTTCACCCTGACCGAGATGTCGGCCATGTCCCTGCCTGAATTGGTCGAGTGGCACGAACGTGCCCGTGTGAGAAGTGGAGCCCAGCAGTGATACAGTCCGCCCATGGCAACGTTCATCCTCTCTTTGTTCGCCCTGGCACTACTGGCAATTCTGTTTGCGGCGGTGGTGTGGGCGTTCAGCGCCGTGGCGCGCTTTCTGGCCGCCTTGCTTCCGTCCGATACGGAACGCACCGCTCCCTGAGTGATGCCCGGGCTGTCGTCGCATGAGCGGCGGCAACCTTCGACTGCAGGTTGTCCTGCAGGCACTCGACCAAGCCACCGCCCCATTCCGCAAGATCATGGCCGGCAGCAAAGGCCTGACCTCGGCGCTGCAGGCGCAGCAGGCCACCCTTCGCCGACTCAATGCCGCCCAACGTGACGTAAGCGCCTTCCGTGCGCAGCAGCAGGCTACGCGCGGCACCGCTGCGGCTCACCTACAGGCACAAGAGCGGGTGCGGCAGCTCGCCGCACAGATCGCCGCCACGGCCCAGCCATCGCGCAAGCTCAACAATGAGTTCAAGCAGGCCAAGCACGCCGCCGGCCAGCTCAAATCGCAGCACCAGCAACAGGCCACGGAACTGCAGCGCCTGCGCTCGCGCCTTGAGGGGGCGGGCGTCAGCACGCGCCAGCTCAGCAGCCATGAGCGGCGGCTGCGCACTGACATCGCCGCCACCACCGCCCAGATGGATTCCCAGCGCAAGCGCCTTGCCACGCTGGACGCAGCGATGGCGCGTAGCAAACGGATCCACACCGCTGGCATGAATGCTGCTGCGCATGGCGCCGGCATGGCCTTCGCCGGTGCCGGCGCGCTGCGCGTGGAAATGTTCCCCATTTCGCAAGCCATGACCTTCGAGTCGGCAATGGCTGACGTGAAGAAGGTCGTGGACTTCGATACGCCCGCCCAGTTCGCACAAATGAGCCGCGACGTGGAGGATCTATCGCGCATTCTGCCGATGGTGCCGGCCGACATTGCCAAGATCGTTGCCGCTGCTGGTCAGGCGTCGATCCCGCGCAAGGAGCTGCTGGCCTTTGCCGAAGACGCGGCAAAGATGGGCGTCGCATTCGACACCACCGCCGAAGATGCGGGCCAGACGATGGCCACGTGGCGCACCGCGTTCCGCATGGGCCAGAACGAAGTGGTCGTGCTGGCCGACAAGATCAACTATCTGGGCAACTCCGGCCCGGCAAGCGTCCAGAAGATCAGCGAGGTGGTGAACCGCATTGGTGCCTTGGGTGAAGTTGCCGGACTGGGCAGCGGCCCCATTGCGGCACTGGGCGCCACGGTGGCAGGCATGGGCATCGAGTCCGAGGTGTCGGCCACCGGCATCAAGAACATGTTGCTGACGCTCGCTGCGGGCGATGCTGCGACAAAGCGGCAGGTCGAGTCCTTCAAGAAGCTAGGCCTCAATGCCAGCTCCATGGCCAAGGCTATGCAGGACGATGCCGGCGGCGCCATCCTGTCCGTGCTGGAGAAACTGCAGCAGCTGCCCAAGCATGAGCAGGCCGCGACCATGACCGCGCTGTTCGGGCGCGAATCCATCGGCGCGATCGCACCGCTGCTGACGAATCTGGAACTGCTGAAAACCAACTTCGACAAGGTCACAGACGCACAGAAGTACGGCGGCTCGATGGGCGCCGAATACACCGCGCGTGTGGCCACGTCCGAGAACGCCCTGCAGCTGCTGACGAACACCAGCCTAGTCACGGCTCAGTCCATCGGCCAGACATTGCTGCCTGAGTTCAAACTGCTGGTGGAGCGCACCGCGCAGGTGGTTGGAAAGATCACCGATTGGATCCGCGATAACCCGGCATTGGTGGCCACCATCGCAAAGCTGACCATCGCCGGCACCGCCCTGGTCACCGTGCTGGGTGGCCTGCTGGTGGTCGGCGGCGTCGGGGCTATGGCACTGACGCAGATCCATAAGGCTGTGCTGCTTCTGAGCGGCGGTGGCGGCTTTGGCCAGTTGGTCAAGCAGGTGCTATCTGTCGGCGGTCGGGCCTTCCCAATGCTGCTCAACGCTGGCCGCATGCTGCTGCCGGTGCTGGGCGGTATCAGCGCGCCGGTGCTTGCCATCGGCGCCGCCATCGCGCTGGTCGCGGTGCTGGTCTGGAAGTACTGGGGGCCGATCAAGGCGTTCATGCTCGGGATGTGGGAAGGCATCCTCGATGTCATGCGGCCGATCTTCGATGAGCTGGTCACTGCGCTGCAGCCGCTGGCGCCAGTATGGAACCTGGTGTCCGATGCCATGGGTAAAGCCTGGGCATGGGTGAAGAAGCTGTTCGCCCCATTCGAGGCAACCACTGAGCAGTTGGAAGGTGCTGGCAACGCTGGCCGTGGTTTCGGCCAGATGCTTGCCGGCGTGATGTCCACGAACCTGAAAATTGCCGTCGCGGCCATCAAGCTGCTGGTGGGTGCTTTCGAGACCATCATGCCGATCATCCGAAACACGATGGGCGGCGCGTGGACCTACCTCAAGGGCGCTTGGGATCTGATCGCCGGCATTTTCACCCTCAACGGTGGCCGCATCACTGCGGGCCTGACAGCCATGTGGGAAGGCGTGAATCAGATCCTGAGCGGCTGGCCGGCGAAGATGTGGCAGGCCGGCATCGACATGATCACCGGGCTGATCAACGGCATCTTGGGCATGCAGGCCAACGTGCGCGGCATCGTGATGTCGCTGGCCGGATCCATCATCGATCAGTTCAAGGGCGTGCTGGGAATCCACAGCCCGTCCCGCGTGTTCGCCCAGTTCGGCGACTTCACCATGCAGGGGCTGGCCAACGGCTTGAACCGCAGCGCCGATGCGCCCCTGCAGCGCGTGATGAGCCTGGGCGAACGCATGCGGAAGGCAGGTGCAGGAATCGCCCTCACAGCGGCCACAGCGCCCGCCATGGCCGCAGGTGCGCCATTGATGGCCGCCAGTGCCGCACAGGCCACAGCGGGCAGCACAGGCGCCGCTACCTACGAGTTCCACATCCACACGCAGCCCGGCGACAGCGCGCAGGACATCGCGCGTGAAGTTCGCCGGCAGATCGAAGCCATCGAGCGCGAGCGCGCATCGCGCCGCCAATCGCGCCTCGCAGACTGAGCACCACCACCATGATGATGAGCTTCGGAACATTCGTATTCGCCCTGTCCACCGCTGCCTACGATTCGCTGCAGCGGCAAATGGACTGGCGCCACGCCAGCAGCGCCCGCGTGGGGGCCCGCCCCGCCCGTCAGTACGTGGGACCGGGCGAGGACACCATCACCCTGCAGGGCCTCATCAGCGCCGAGCTGACGGACAACCTGGACGTGCTCGATGACCTGCGCGAGCTGGCCAACCAAGGCAAGCCGCAGGCGCTGGTCGAGGGTACGGGCCGCGTCTACGGCGGCTATGTGCTGGTCAGCCTGGCCGAGACGCGCAAGGAGTTCTTCAGCGACGGCACGCCGCGCCTGATCGAATTCCAGTTGCAGTTGGAGCGCGACGAAGACAACAACGCCGAGGTGGCTGCATGAGGGCCGTTCCGTATCCCATCCCCGCTTGGCGCGTCACGATGGACGGGCAGGATCTCACCGCACGCTTTGCCCCGCGCTTGGACTCGCTGACCCTCACCGAATGTCGAGGCGATGAAGCCGACCAGTTGGACATCCAGATCCGCGACAACGACGGGCGCATGGCATTGCCGCGTCGTGGCGTCACCCTGCAGGTATCGCTCGGCTGGGAAGACCGCAGTCTTTTCAACAAGGGCACGTTCGTGGTGGACGACGTGGAGCACAGCGGGCCACCGGACGTCATCACGATCCGCGCCCGTAGTGCTGACCTCACGGGCGCCGTGCGCAGCCGCAAGGAGCGCAGCTGGCATGACACAACGCTAGGCGCGATCCTTGGCACGATTGCCAATGAGCATTCGTTGAAGGTGGCCATCGCGGCAGGCATGGCGAGTGTTCCCGTGCCGCATCTGGATCAAGCCAACGAAAGCGACATCAATCTGCTGACGCGCTTGGGCAAGCGCTTCGATGCGGTGGCCACCGTCAAGGCAGGCACGTTGATCTTCTCGCCTATCGGTTCCGGAACGACTCCCAGCGGTGCCGAGCTACCAGCGACTCAGATCACACGAGAGTCAGGCGACCAGCACCGCTACACCGTGGCGGATCGGGAGAAATACTCGGGCGTCCGCGCGTACTGGGGTGATCGAAACGCAGCACGACGAAAGGCCGTGTTGGTGGGCACCGCCGAGAACGAGAAGAAGCTGCAGGCCACCTACGCAACAGAGCAGGAGGCCCGTCAACATGCCGATGCGGAGTTCAAGCGATTGGAACGCGGTACCGCCACCATGAATTACACGCTGGCGCTCGGCCGCGCTGACATTTCACCCGAGCAAACGCTGACGTTGAGCGGATTCAAGAACGAAATCGACGGGACGGGCTGGCTGGTAGCAAAGGCCACGCATTCAATCGACCCCAACAGCGGGTTTACAACCGCGCTGGAACTTGAACACAGCCCAACGTAGTCAATCGATAACGGCCGCGCATACTTCAGGCATGCCCCGCATGGCCGCTATTTCGGCCGTCAACCACAACCAGCTGACCAATGTTTATTTCGATGGTTTCCTGCGGGTGCGTGTACCACGCGATCCCACATTGAACGTCACATCGCCCTGAGTAATTTCACCACTCATAACTTGGCCCAGGTTGTCGCCGCCAAACTTGACCGACTGACCACCGGGCACCGCAGGCCCCGCAGTGAGTACGGCCAACGCGGCGGCGCGAAGCTCTCCCGAAGTCGCGCGAAAACGCGCCAGCAATTCGGCTTCTGCAGCATCCATAGAACCTTCCCTGATGCCGGTGATCACGTACTGCACATCAACGCCAGCACGTGCAGCGGCCGCGAAGAAAAGCCCATCGGGCGAGCGCTCGCCCTTCTCGTATCTCAACTGAGCCATGCGTTTCATGCCGGCTAGTGCCGCCATCTCATCTTGATTCATGCCCAATCGGATTCGCTCTTCCTTGAGACGCGCGCCCATTTCTTCCATTTGAGTGATTTCCATTGTTGACAATGCTCCCAATCGGGAGCAACATCCGTATCAAGTTAAACAGCTTCGCACTATTACGCATGAACGCAAACAAATCCATGCAGCCGAAAACGGCCGCTCAGGTACGAGAAGAGTTCGCTAATCGTGGTGAATCCGTTGCGGACTTTGCCCGCCGTCACGACCTACTCGATTCCACCGTCCACCAAGTCCTCAACGGGCGACAGAAGGGAACGCGAGGCGAGTCACACCGCGCTGCGGTGTTGCTCGGCCTAAAGATCGGCACGCTTCCGAAAGTCAGCCGCTGAGGGTTCTGCATGTCTATGACGCTCGCCAGCGGAAAGGCCGTATTTCATTGCGAGGCGTGCCGCTCGCGCTTGGTGAAGCGCGATAGCAGCCTCCTGCATAAGCACCTGCGTCAAGACGTGTATGTGTGTTCCAACCCGTTGTGCTCGGCCAGCTACTCGGGCCACACGGAAATTACCGGCATCGCAAGCCCCAGCGGCGTTCCCAACGCGCCGGCTAGTGACCTACCCCCTACCCCCTCATATCAACGCGCAGTGCATGAGCGTTCGATGCGAGCAGCACAGAACAGAGACCAGCTGGACATCTTCGATAGCCAGCCCTTGAACTGAACAACTGAGGTTTCCCCAATGCCTTTGATCGAATTGGCGGCACTGCCGCCAACGGCGCAGCTTTGTCTGAAATTTGCTTCTGAGTGTCAGGGGCTGATTGCCCTGCAGCCCGGCTACGTTGGCCGCAGTGTCCCAGCGGAAACCACCGCCCTGACGTTCGGCGCGCTCCCCGTCATGCACCTCATCCGCCACCAACTGCTCCGCGTCCGCACCGGACGCGATCGTGAACTCGAACTCACCGACCGAGGCACCGCCTTGATCGAGCACGGCCGGTTCTTCTACGAGGAATCACAGAAATGAGCAGTGACGCCAGTTGGAAGACCGCGCAACAGGTGTCGTTCGTTGCAGGGCCTACGGGCTACGTGCCCACGCATCCGGCAGTAAAGGCCGCCGAGGCCGAAGCCATCCGCAACGACGTGGAAGCCTTCAAGGCTGCAGGTGGCCAGGTCATCGCAATCCCGTCTCCTTCCGCCCGCTGATCAGGTTGCCGTAATGCAAGAAGATATTCGCCAGCAGGTACTGACACGCATCGAGCAGCAGTACGGGCTTAAACACCGTAGCCAGACCGATTACATGCGCGGTGGCAAGTGCCCCCAATGCTCGAAGAAAGAGCTGTACACGAACTTCAGAACGCCGTGGGTGCTCCGCTGCGGCCGGCAGGCGAAGTGCGGCCACGAAGTGCGCGTGAAGGATCTGTACGACGATCTGTTCGATGACTACAGCAAGCAGCATCCGCAGACACAGCAGCAGCCCAATGCTGCGGCGGATGCGTACCTGCAGACCGCTCGCGGCTTCTCACTGGCGTCCCTGAGCGGCCTGTACGCGCAGGACAGTTACTACGACCGGAAGATCCAGCAGGGCACCGCTACGGTTCGCTTCGCGCTGGTCAAAGGCGGTTGGTGGGAACGGTTGATCGACCGGCCGCACCGCTTCGGCAAGCAGAAGGCCCGATTCGCACCGGGCCAGAGCTATGCCGGCGTTTGGTGGATGGCGCCGAGCGTGGCCACCGAGCTGCGCACGGCCAAAGAGATTTGGATAACCGAGGGCATCTTCGACGCCATCGCCCTGATGGAACACGACATCGCTGCCGTCTCAGGCATGTCCAGCAATGCCTACCCGGAAGAGTCGTTGGTCGAACTCAAGAACGCGCGGCTGGGCGATCTGCCTACGCTCGTTTGGGCGCTGGACAACGAACCGGGCGCCCGTGCGTACACGGCGAAACACGCTGCCCGTGCCGAGAAGTTGGGCTTCAGGTGCAAGGCCGCGCAGATCCCACAGCGCGATGGCACTAAAACCGACTGGAACGATTTGCACCTGCGTGCGCTGGCATCGGATTCCAGCGAAGAGCAGTGGCACGCTGATATTGCTGAAGCCCGCTATCAGGGCGATCTGCTGCTGGCCAAGTCAGCGGTGGAAAAGGGCCTGCTCATGTTCGGCAAGACCGAGCGACGGCAGTTCCACCTGGCTTTCCGTTCGCGCCTGTACTGGTTCGACTTCGACAGCGACCGCTTCGACAAGCTGTGCCGCGAGCACGCGACGCGCAAGGAAGACGCTGATGAAGATCTAGATCCGGCCGAGGCGGAGAAGATCCGCCGCGCGTGCTGCTCCGTGCGTGAGATCGCCAACTGCTACCCGCAGGCGCTGTACTTCCAGAGCCATGCAGCAACGGACGAAGCCTACTACTACTTCCGCGTGGACATGCCGCACGACGGCCCCAGCGCCACGGGAACCTTTACGTCGTCGCAGGCGTACAACGCCCCCACCTTCCGCGACCGGCTGGGCCACATTGCCCCCGGCGCCATGTTTGATGGCACAGGCTCTCAGCTGCTGCAGGTAATGAAAGACCAGCTGTTCAACATCAAGACCGTGAATACCGTGGATTTCGTTGGGTACAGCCCGGAACACGGCGCCTACATCTTTGGCGACATTGCGGTGCAGAACGGCGAGATCCGCCAAGCCAACTCAGAGGACTATTTTGAGTTCAACAAGCTGCGTTTGAAGACGACGCAGAAGTCGATTCGCCTGGACATCCAGCGTGACGCCGAGGCGTACCGCACCGATTGGCTGCCGTGGCTGTGGCTGTGCTTTGGAACGCACGGCATCGTTGCCCTGACCTATTGGTTCGGCTCACTGTTTGCCAATCAGATCCGCGCGGCTCACAAGTCGTTCCCCTTCCTCGAAGCGACGGGTGAGGCCGGCGCCGGCAAGACCACGCTGCTCACGTTCTTGTGGAAGCTACTGGCCCGCTGCGACTACGAGGGCTTCGACCCCGCCAAGTCATCGAAGGCCGGCCGCGCTCGCGGCATGGGGCAAATATCCGGCATGCCCGTGGTGTTGCTGGAAGCTGACCGCGACAGCCCGGGTACGCATGCGAAGTCGTTCGAGTGGGACGAACTGAAGGACTACTTCGGTGGCGGCACCCTTGCTGTCCGTGGCGTGCGCAACGCCAGCAACGACACATACGAACCGCCATTCCGGGGCACTATCGTGATCAGCCAGAACGCCCCGGTAGACGCCAGTGAGGCGATCCTAACGCGCATCGTGAAGCTGCATTTCAAGAAGCCGAAGGTCACCACCGAAAGCCGTATTGCAGCTGACAACCTCAACGCGCTGCAGGTCGAAGATCTGAGTCACTTCCTGATCAAAGCCGTTCGCGCCGAATCCAAGGTGATGGAGATGTTCGCGACCGGCGTGCGGGCATACGAAGCCAGCCTGCGCGAAGAAACCGAACTGCGGCTGGAACGTGTCATCAAGAACCATGCCCAGATGCTTGCACTGCTGGATTGTCTCGGCCTGGTCGTTGACCTGCCGCCGCACATGGTTGAGCAGACGCGGAAGGCGCTGCGAGGCATGGCGATGGAACGGCAGCTGGCCATAAGTGCCGATCACCCGATGGTCAACGAGTTCTGGGAAACGTTTGAGTACATCGACGGCCTCCATGGCAGTGATCGTCGGCTGCTCAATCACTCCCGCACCGACGACACCATCTCCATCAACCTCAACGAGTTCATGGCAGCAGCGGCGCGCCACGGCCAAGCGACGCCGGACCTCAACACGCTGCGCAAGCTCCTGCCCGAATCCCGGCGTCATAAGTTCATCGGCAGCAACGTGGCTGTGAACAGCGCGATCCGATCAGTCGATTTCAATAAGCCAGCGACGGTGAAGTGCTGGACGTTCAAGAAGAAGTAGCAACACCGCAACAGTGGTTCCGGCGGGTGGTGCGTCAACACCACCCCAAGGGCCTTCCCAACGAAGCTCAGGAGAAGAGTCATGCAACAGACGAACGGGCAGATGTCCGCCCCCGCTACACCCTCGCCGGTACCGACCACCGGAACCGGTGCCGAGGCTACCACGGTGCCCGGCAGCGTCAGCCGCACCGTCGCCGAGGCCACCATCACCATGCACGTCACGCACGACCAGGTGACGTTCTGCGCCGATCTGGCTATGGGCCGGGGCGTCGTGGTGCTGCAGCGCTGGAAGCGCCGTAGCGGCCCGGGCAAGGGCTGGTGGCGCGTAGAAGGGCCGGTAACGTTCCGGCCGCTGGCCAACTGTCTTGGGCGCGAGCTGTCCGACCTGCTCGACCGCCTGCCGTTCCCCTGCGAGGTGGCCAACATGCTGCCCCGCGCGGCAACGCCCGCCGCACTCGCGGCCATTGCTCAAGCACAGCAGGAGGTGGTCCATGGCTAAGTCAGTCGTCCTTTTTGGCCCCGTGGCCAGCGGCAAAACGCGCTACGGCAAGGAAATCGCCAGATGCATCGGCCTTCAACACGTAATGGATCTGGACGACGTGCAGCTGCAGGGCGAAGGGTTGCAGCGCAGCGGGTACTTGTACCTGTCCAACAGTGAGGCCTACGCGCAGCGTGCGACGCGGCTGCTGGGCACGAACTTGCTGCACATCGATGCCGCGCTCGCCGGCATCGGCGTGCGCCCCGCACAGGCGAAGTCCCGTCAGGAGGTGACCCGTGTTTGAACTCGCCCTGCTCGCGCTGGCACCCGCCGCCGGTGGCTCTCTGATCACCTACCTCACGCTGACTCGGAAGCCCGCTGTGAACCACACAGGCCTTGCCGTTGGCCAGATCACCATCAAGCGCCGCAGTGGCCGCATGGCTGTGCGTGCCGGGGGTGCTGCATGAACCTCGAACGTCGCAGTAGCAATGACCATGCCGGCGGCATGGTGTGCCATGGATGACATCAAATGCCAATGCACCCGATGCCGGAACGTGCATATGGAATCCGAGCGGCCACGCGGCAAGCTCGACAAGAACGGCGCGTATCCGATGATCTGCCCTCGTTGCGGCGGTCACAGCTACTACAAAGTGGAAATCAAGGAGGACGTATGACCCAGCAGCAACGGACACCGTCACGCCCCCTCCCTGCCTGCCCTGCAGGCCACCATCCGCGCTACATGCTCGATGGGCGCCGCATCGAGTCGCGCGGGGGCCATTTCATCGAATGCCGGTGCAGCCGCACCCCCAAATGCGCGACGTTCGACCTAGCATGGGCCCATTGGCACAAGCAGCACGGGATCCATCCGCAGCTGGACGCCCGGCCAGCAGGTAACAGCAACGTGGTGCAGCTTGGGCTTCGCTTGGCAGGAGTAGTGTCGTGAGCCGCCACGGATTCGGAACGTTCTGGCTGCTGTATGGGCAGTTCGGGCCGACCATGACCACCGAGCAACTCCGGGCCACTTACTTCCCCGATACCAAGATCAAGACGATGGCCAACAAGCACTGCGCCGGCCTGCTTCCCCCTCGAACAGGGGACATCTACGACACTAGGGACGTGGCGGAATGGTGGGATGGCCAGCGAAAAGCCAGCGCCGCATAACTACGAAACAAAAGGGCCACCCGCGAGGGTGGCCCTTTTGTCTGGACATCGGCACCAGTGCCATACGTGTACCCGCGCCCTTGAAAGCATTGATAGATCCAACTGTCGATCCAGTCCATCATCGGGGCCACGCACAGACGAATTCCGCTTAAATTCCATTCTTTCATGCACTTACTCTAACAATCCGCACCTTAAAGTGCCCGATAACGCCCGCCTTTTCGGCATTTCCCATTCATCTGTACCAACCGCGTACCAAGAATGACCTGGTACACCAAGGACCGGTACAGCGATGGCAACTCTCCAATCACGCAACGGCAAATGGCGCGCCATTGTGCGCCGTAAGGGCCACACGACACAGAGCCGGACGTTCCCTACCAAGACCGCCGCCAAGACATGGGCCGACCGCATCGAACGCGAAATGGCTGACATGGACGCGCGCGGCGGTACACCAGGAGAGAGCACCACACCTAGATCGTCACAGCGCCCAAATGCATACGCGGAGAGATCCGCATTCGTTTCGATTACCTCCTCATGTGCAGCCGCCACAATTGCAAATGTATCTGCGCGAGTAAGCAGAAGCAGAATCTCTTCCAAGGTCCACCCTAAAGGGCGCCTCACAAGTTGCGCTGTACCTCCATGGGTGTATTTATGCAGCCACGTTGCCGGGCCAGGGTTGTTCAATCCATCCGCCAGAATTTTGATATCTGGGAAGGTGGACGCCAACTGCTTCGCAAGCTGTTCGAGCAGGCGGGGACACGAGTGCGCGCGCCGGGGGTGAAGTGCGAATTCCATGCGGATTCGCCAACTTTCTACCCTGGCGTTAGGCCCGTCGAAAATGTCACGGCTAGCCGACGAAGGAGTCATGTCGGAAGCGCGATGCGCGGCACCAAAGGGGCCGTATGCGCCAGTTGCAGGGCAGGCCCTCCCGGCCTTTCCATGCAAGACGTGCAATGCTCCCATCGTTTCAACCGCATTTGTGCAAGCGAAACCTCACAGGATCTGGGGCACATCCGCTCATAGGCTTGCCCGCGCATCAACGCGTAGCTAACTTTCGGGCGGCCAACGTCAAGGAGTAGACAATGCGCATGCTGATTGTTGTCGGCGACTGTACGACGGGCGGTGGCAACGTCATCACCGGTACATCGCAGACCAACATCGAGGGAAAGCCGGTTGCCCGCGTGGGTGACAGAGCCACCTGTCCCAGGCACAAAGGAATATTTCCGATCGTGAGCGGGGACCACACGCTCCTGATCGATGGTCAACCTGTCGCCCGCCACGGAGATAGCCTGGCTTGCGGCTGTACGTTGCTCTCCGGCAAGCAGCGTCTGGCCTTCATCGAGAACGCTGCGGCGGCAGGCAGCGGTGCTGCAAATCCTGCTGTCTTTGCTGTCCATACACCACCCACGCCGCCACCCGACATCACGAGCGCGGTCTGTGAGGAGTGTCTTCTGGCCGCTGCCCAGAAGGGCACCGCATTCCTGGGGCGCTGATCATGAACCGATATCTGATTGTTGATTGCGGCGTGCGTCCCGGCGCGGCCCGAACCCTTCGATTTTATGCGGAGGGCATGCCGCATCGTTCACTGTTCGATGGGCAGCCGGAACAGGCGCATGCCGATGTAGGTCCGTGGCTGGTGCAACTAGGCGATGGCAATCCCCTCCATGGGTGGCTGAATGCTCTGGAAGGGACGGGAGCACGCGTTCCCTGTGTCACCCAACTGGTGACGGAACAGTCGTTCAACAGCGTATTTTCTCACCTGCAGGAGCAGTTGGAACTGCGGCTTGCCGACGGAACGGCGGCCTTGCTCCGCTTCTACGATCCGCGCGTCATGAAACGTCTGCAGCGCATTCTCACCCCAGTGCAAAGCGCGTGCCTGCTGGCGCCGTTTCACGAGTGGTCAACGCAGGTAGGAAGGTATAGCCGCAATGCCAATTGAGCTGACTGCGCAACAGGAAGCCCTGCTGCGCCTCCCCGATCCGAATGAATTCACGCTGCGCATTACGAACGAAATCCGTCGCGACATGGCGCAGGACGTGGCAGGGATGACCGACGCGCAACTGCTTGAGGCCGTGCGTGCCTCCTACGACGTCGCCACCTACGACCTGCACATCACCCGCATTCCCACGTTGGTGCGCTGGGTGAGGCTGGACGCCACGTCCAATGGTGCCCTACGCACCGAGCCAGGCATGCAGCTGAGGATCAAGGCTGCCACTGATCCAAGCCTTGCTGCCGAAGATGTTCTGGCGGTTCTGCTGGCACAAACGAACTGGAGTGATTGATATGGGAGCAGCAATTCCAATCGGAATACGCGGCCTTGGGCAAGTGCTGAAGCAGGTGCTTCCGCGCGTAAGGGTTCGTCGCGGGGTAGCGGTCATCCCCCGTGATGTCGCCAAAGAAGGTGACTGCTCCAACACCAAGGACGAGACCCAATGCAATCAGTGCAAGTTGGACCAAGGCGCGTTGGCACCGGCAGTGCCGCGCCGGGCAGTGCGCCGCCAGAATAAAGTCAACGGGGACTATCAGTTGCAGATCGCCAACATGAACGCAGGGCCAGAGCGCTTCACCTATTGCGACAAGAACACAGGCTTGCCGGTCACTGATTTCGACACATCACTAGCCGGACGAGCATGGTTGGCCATCAAGGGCGAGCCGCAGCCCAATGCAGAGCAACTGAATCTCACAGAATGGTTGTACGGCGGTGTGTACTTCGACGGATTCTGGAGGGCGCAATGCACAGTGGTAGACGCTAAGGGGCGTTACGCACAGTTTCTGTCCCCAGATGATGGACTGCCTAACCTAGGTTTCCCAAAGCGATTCGTGTTTCCCGGCATGATTGAGGAGGCCGGCCGGCAGATTACGGTCATTAGCACTGCCATGCCTCAAGCAAAACTGCAATGGCATTTTATGCAGATTGAAGTCTATAAATGGGCTGCCGCCAGCATTCCACAGCCAGTTGTTTGCGTCCACACCCCCTACATTCTGCAGGTTGTCCAAGCATGATCAGCATCATAATCCGCTTCAAGATCAGCGAGCACATCAAGAGCGACTTTGGCAGCGCTTATCGCCAACTTTATATGGCACTTCAGCGCATACCTGGAAACTACGAATGGTTCTGCGGGGTCAACACCCCCAAGCAAAAGCAAATTCCGTTTGAGCAAGAGGACGCTGTTGTGCAGAGGCTGCGTGAGCGGTCCGCTCTGATGGGATTGCAATCATTTAGTGCAGCCGTGGCCAGCGACGACAGGAAAAGCCGCCAGCCCGGACTGATCGAAATCGATTACAACCCTGAACTAGGGTATATGACCGTGGACCTGTACCGTCCTGACCAAGTCCTAGTAAACCCTACACAGTGGGTTGCCGACATCATGCTTGCAATGCTTGAAAGTGAACGGGAAACCACGTTTGCATTTGCCGACGTGTACGACAAAGTGGATGGGGAGTTCCAGTACTACAAGTCCAAGTACGCCACTTTCCCGCACCGCCAATGCCTGGGCTGGATGGCCTACGTTCCCCAGGTGGTCACGATGGAGCAATTGCCGCTGGCCGCCAGGATCATTCCTGCCGAAGGCGGCTCGATCATCGTCGCCGTTGACGAGCCATTTGATCTGGCAAACAAGGCCCACATCAAGCGTGCCAATCAGATCGAGATGGACATGTGTGACCTGGGGTTGCTCGCCGTCACCGATCCTTCGTTTTGAGCCGACGCTGGCTTTCCCCTTGAGTAGCCAGGCCTCAGGAGCGGGGACGTATAAGGCCGGCGTCGCTTGACGATCACGATAGAAGGGCCGCCTGTGAGGCGGCCCTTCTCTTTGGAGCCCTACGATTTCGGCTCGCCAATTTCTTCCAGCTATAAATAGGTACGGATAAAAAAAGGATATCCGTATGGAAAATAAAATAAACGAACGAAATCAAAAAGTAACAACCACAAACACGGCTGATGACAATAACGTCTACATCATTGGGGACAACATCACCTTCATCCAATACGCTCCGCCGCCCGCAACCCCACCAGCGCTCGCGTCGCCTTCGTCCAACTGGTCGGCCAGGGCCACACGCCTCCTGACGCTTACAAACATTGGGCTAACTCTTGCTATGAGGCTCGCTGATTTGGTGACTTGGGTCTCGACCATCCCCAGCCTCTTCAACTGAAGGCGCCCAAGCCAAGAGCAAGCTGCGCCAAATTCGTACCACCGCCATCGAAAGCCCCGAAATACCTGGATGTCCATCCAGTCCATCAGCGGGCGACGGACAGGCGCAGGGAGGCGTCATAACGGGCGGAAGTGGACGACGGAATCATGGGCGCTGGATCGTACCCGGCGGCCTGGAGGGCGGCACCGGCGCATGTTTGAGGGTTGCCAAGCGTAAACGAAGCGCCTGAACCATTGCCGGACTGGCCGCCGGCTCAGCTCAGGGCAGCTCCGGGAAAAGCACGATCAACGCGATCCACAGCACCTTGCACGCCACATGCAACAACTGGTCGGCGTTATAGCCGATGCGATGGCCGCATTTGAGGTCGTCGATCAGCATGTGGCAGATCACCTCCAGTGCACCCAGCACCAGGCTGCCGGTGATCCACGCCACCGCACCACCATGAATCACCGCATGCGCACCCAAAGCCTGGTACCACGGCACCCCCGGCACCGGCACGAAGCGACTCTTGGCCTTGGCCAGAAACTCGCCCTGCAACGGGTAGTCGGCCAAGGCATGGGCGACCAGCAACAACACGAACATCTGGAGCAACTCGTAAGAGGTCATCAGCAGATGGATGTCAGGTGAGGGGCCGAGTCTGGCACTAATGGCAGGCCGTCGTGAAGGTGCCATTTGTGGGGGTCGCGACTTACAGAAAGCGCACCTTCGACTGGATCGCCGAGCCTTGTCCCGCAGGCCTGCAACGTAGAATCCATGTGCGCATTTCGCGCCGCTACTGCCTGTCCCTACTCATGAACGCTTACGCATTGCTGGCCTGTGCCATCGCCCTGGAAGTCCTTGCCACCTCGCTGTTGAAAGCCTCCGACGGCATGACCCGCTTGTGGCCGACGTTGGGCTCAATGCTGGGCTACGGCGTGTGCTTCTGGTTGTTGTCGATAGTGATGAAGACCGTGCCCACCGGCATTGCCTATGCCATCTGGTCCGGCGTTGGCATCGTGCTGATCTCGTTGATCGGCCTGTTCGTGTTCAAGCAGAAGCTGGACCTGCCGGCGTTGGTCGGCATCGGCCTGATCTGCGCCGGCGTGGTGGTGATCAACGTGTTCTCACGCTCCACAGCGCATTGATGTGGCGCGGGGAACGGCAGGCAGAGGTGTTGGATGTTCTTTGCTTCATCCGCGATTCCTCACTCCCCGCTCCCCACCCTTGACCTCCCACGCGTCCCGGCCTATTTTGTGCGCGCCAAAGGTATTTATCCCTCTATCCGCATGAAGGGATGAATTTAAACGGGAATCCGGTGAAGCCGGCCGCAAGGCCTGTCATTCCGGAGCTGCCCCGCAGCGGTGAATGGAAACGACCGCCGTCATCAGCACTGGGCCAACGCCCGGGAAGCGACGGCCAGTAGGTGGGCGCAATCGTGCCCGCGTCCAACAGCCCGAATACCGGCCTCGGCCGGGGGACCTGCCGTCCCCTGTTTCGACCTGGAGTCTCCGCGGGGAGGCGGCCGGCGCTGTCCCTGCCCATGCGCGGGGCGGCGCTCCGTGTCCACGCCATGAATCCGGTTCGCCCGCGGGGGCGAAGGTCGCTGGCGTGGCGGGCATGGCTGCAAAGCCGCGCACGACGCGCGGTTCCTTCGTTCCTCAATGCCCATGCAATGAGGAAAGCGTCATGACTACCGTTACCAACCTGGGGTTCCCCCGAATCGGCGCACGCCGCGAGCTCAAGCACGCCCTGGAGGGCTACTGGCGCGGTGAAAGCGATGCCGCGCAATTGCAGGCCAGTGCCGCCGCACTCCGCGCACGCCATTGGCAGCTGCAACGCGATGCTGGCGTGGATGTGCCGCCCAGCAACGACTTCAGCCTGTACGACCACGTACTCGACACCGCCGTGCTGTTTGATGCGATTCCGCAGCGCTACCGGCACCTGGCTGAGCGTGCACCGCTGGATGCTTATTTCGCCATGGCCCGTGGCCTGCAGCGCGAGGAGGTGGACCTGCATGCGCTGGAAATGACCAAGTGGTTCGACACCAACTACCACTATCTGGTGCCAGAGTTGCAGCGCGACCAGGTGTTCAAGCTGCACGGAGACAAGCCACAGACCGAATATCGCGAAGCTCGCGCGTTGGGCATCCAGACGCGACCCGTGCTGCTGGGGCCTGTCAGCTTTCTGCTGCTGTCCAAGACCACCGATGGCAGCCATCCACTGGACCTGCTCGACAACCTGCTGCCCGCATATGTGCAGTTGCTCGGCGAGCTGAAACAACTGGGCGCCAGTTGGGTGCAGCTGGATGAGCCGGTGCTGGTGCAGGACCTGGACGAGACAACGCGCGCGGCCTTTGTGCATGCCTACGCCGTGCTGGCCGAGCTGCCGCGTCCGGACATCCTGTTGGCCACCTACTTCGGCGCGCTGGGCGACAACCTGTCGCTGGCCGCGGCGCTGCCGGTGGAAGGCCTGCATGTGGATCTGGTGCGCGCACCCGAGCAGCTCGATGCCGTGCTGCGCGCGTTGCCCGACTCACGCGTGCTGTCGCTGGGCTTGGTCAACGGCCGCAACATCTGGCGCAACCCGCTGGACAATGCGCTGATCCTGGCGCGCTATGCGTTGGGCCATCGTGGCCCGGACAAGCTATGGCTGGCACCGTCCTGCTCGCTGTTGCATTGCCCGGTGGATCTCACCCTTGAGAAGAAGCTGGATACGGAACTGCGCAGCTGGCTCGCGTTCTCGCGGCAGAAATTGCAGGAACTACGCACCTTGGCCGACGCGTTGGACGGCAACATCAACGCCGAACCCGCACTGGCACAGGCACGTGACTCCATCGAGTCGCGTCGGCGTTCGTCGCGCGTGCACAACGCCGCGGTCAAGCGCCGTCTGGCTGCACTTTCGGCGGCCGATGGCACCCGCACCACGCCGCATGCACAACGTCAGTTGCTACAAGCGCAGGCACTGCGCCTGCCAGACTTCCCCACCACCACCATTGGTTCGTTCCCGCAGACACAGGACGTTCGTGAGGCGCGTGCACGGCACAAGTCCGGCAAGCTCAGTGCCGCCGACTACGATGCCTTCCTCGCCGCGCAGACCGAGCACTGCGTGCGCGTGCAGGAGCAGATCGGCCTGGACGTATTGGTGCATGGCGAGTTCGAGCGCAATGACATGGTCGAATACTTCGGTGAGCAGCTCGACGGCTTCGCCTTCACCGGCAATGGCTGGGTGCAGAGTTACGGCTCACGCTGCGTGAAGCCGCCGGTGATCTATGGCGATGTCAGCCGTCCTGCGCCGATGACGGTGCGTTGGTCGCAATACGCACAATCGCTAACCGACAAACCGATGAAGGGCATGCTTACCGGCCCGGTGACGGTGTTGCAGTGGTCGTTCGTGCGTGATGACCAGTCGCGTGCCGACACCTGCCGTCAGATCGCCCTGGCATTGCGCGATGAAGTCTGCGATCTGGAAACCGCCGGCATCCGCGCCATCCAGATCGACGAGCCGGCGCTTCGCGAAGGGCTGCCACTGCGCCGTGCCGAGTGGCAGCACTACCTGGACTGGGCGGTGGATGCCTTCCGCATCAGCGCCAGTGGCGTGGCCGATGCGACCCAGATCCACACCCACATGTGCTACGCCCAGTTCAACGACATCATCGAAGCGGTGGCGGCTTTGGATGCAGATGTGATTTCGATTGAGACTTCGCGTTCGCGCATGGAACTGCTGGATGCCTTCGCACGTTTTGACTACCCCAACCAAGTTGGCCCGGGCGTGTACGACATCCATTCGCCCCGTGTACCGGACACCGCCGAAATGGTGGAACTGCTGCGCAAGGCCTGCGCTGTGCTGCCACCGCAGAAGCTGTGGGTGAATCCGGACTGCGGCCTGAAAACCCGGGGCTGGGACGAAACCCGCGCCGCACTCGAAGCAATGGTGAATGCTGCGCGCACGTTGCGTAGCGAGCGTGCCGCCGCAGCAGCCTAGGAGTGAGCAAACAGGACAGGGGAGTGAGTGAAAGCAGCGCCGCTGCACATCGCTCATTCCTCGCGTCCTGCGTCAGCCTCCAACCGTGGCAGGGAGCCGCCGGAAGCACCACGCAACCTCACCTCCAAGCCCATGCAACCCGGGTAAGCGCAGCGCACCCGGGTGACGTGGCTGCGGGCGCGGCGTCATGGTTTGCGCTCCTGCCCGGCCAGTTCCACCGACATCACACCTTCCACCGCACCCAGCAGCTGCGCCTTGTCCAGCAATTGCTCACGCGTCGGTGGTGGATCGCAGTCGATATCGACGATGTCATTGCCTTCATCGCGTCGCCGCAGGGTGATGCGTTTCACCGGTAGGCCAGCGTCCTCGGCTGCCGCCTGCACCTTGGCCAGCGAAGCACCCTCGGCCAGCCGCAGACGCAGCCGGCCGATGCGGGCGCGACGGCGCAGATAGCGCTGTTCCAACGGCTTGAGCAACGCCAGGATTGCCCACAACAGCAGCGTGGTCATCAGCGCGGCCAGATACAGCCCGGCACCGGCGGCAAGCCCGACCGACGCCACCGCCCACAGGCCGGCAGCGGTGGTCAGGCCACGAATCACCTGTTCACGTTGCAGGAACAAGATGGTGCCCGCCCCCAGAAACCCGACGCCGCTGATCACCTGCGCGGCGATGCGTGACGGGTCAAGCACGACATTTGGGCGCCCCAACACGTCGCCGAAACCGAATGCCGAAACGATGATCGCCAACGCAGACCCCACGCAGACCAGCATGTGCGTGCGCAACCCTGCCGCCCATTCCAGACGCCCGCGGTTGATACCGATCACTGCGCCCAGTACCGCTGCCAGCAACAGCCGCAGCCCCATTTCCGACCATGAAATCATCATTCACGCTCCTGTTCGCCGGCCGGTTCTCGTCGCTTCGCCCGGCCTCTGCCAACCCGTAGTCGTAGACTGTGCACACCCCTGCGTCAGGAAGCCGTGGATGTACGCAAAAGACATAGCGCTGTTGGTGGTGGATCTACAGCCCGATTTCATGCCGGGCGGCGCGCTGCCATGCCATCAAGGCGATGCCATCGTGCCGGGCATCGCCAAGCTGCTGGCCTCGCGCCAGTACGCCACCGTGGTGGCCACGCAGGACTGGCATCCGCATGACCACGCCTCGTTCGCCAGTCAATACAGCGGTCACAAGCCGCTGGAGGTGATCACGCTGCACGGCCAATCGCAGACGCTGTGGCCTGACCACTGCGTACAGGGAACCGCCGGCGCCGCGTTGGACCCGCGCGTGGATTGGAACAACGCCAACCTGATCCTGCGCAAAGGCAGCGATCGCCAAGTGGATTCGTACAGTGCCTTCCGCGAGAACTTCGGCCCGCGCGGTGACCGCCCCGCCACCGGCCTGGCCGGCTGGCTGCACGAACGCGGCATTGCCGAGGTGCACGTCTGCGGACTGGCGCGCGACTACTGCGTGTTGTGGAGCGCGCAGGACGCCGCGATCAGTGGCTTCCGGGTGCGCTTTTTGTGGGACCTGACGCGGCCGGTGTCAGCGAACAATGATGCGGCGGTGCGCATTGCGCTGAGCGAAGGCGGAGTGGAGATTGCGGAGTGAATGGGGAGTAGTGAGTTAAGGCGACGGCGCGAGCTGAACCAAAGCCCGCCTCATCCGCGCTTCGGGCACCTTCCCCCGCAGGCGGGAGAAGGGATGGAAGTTCAACGTCGAGTTCACCTTCGGCTTCGGCCTGAGGCATGAGCTGCGGTTTGCGCCGTTTCCTGCTCCCCTTTCCCCGCACCCCATCTCAGCGAAACACCACCGTGCGGTGGCCATTCAGCACGATGCGGTGCTCGACATGGCGGCGTACGGCGCGGGCCAGCACCTGTGATTCGGTGTCACTGCCCAGCTGCACCAGATCACGCGGGGTCATGGCGTGGTCAACGCGCGCGACGTCCTGCTCGATGATCGGGCCTTCGTCCAGATCAGACGTCACGTAGTGCGCGGTGGCACCGATGATCTTGACCCCGCGTGCGTGTGCCTGGTGGTACGGCTGCGCGCCCTTGAAGCTGGGCAGGAAGCTGTGGTGAATATTGATCGCGCGGCCGGCCAACGCCTGGCACAGGCGCGGTGACAGAATCTGCATGTAGCGCGCCAGCACGACCAGGTCGATACGCTCGCGCTCAACCAGGTCGATGATCTGCTGCTCCTGCTGTTCGCGGTTGTCTGCGTCCACGGGCAGGTGATGGAACGGCACGCCGTAGGAACCGGCCAGCGCCCCAAAATCGGTGTGATTGGAAGCAACGGCTGCGATATCCACTTTCAGCTGGCGGCTGTGGGTGCGGAACAACAGGTCATTGAGACAATGGCCCTGCTTGCTGACCAGCACCAGCAGGCGCGCACGCCGGCGCGCATCGTGCAGTTCCCACTGCATGCCGAATTCCTCACCCAGCGCCTGCAGCCGTGTACGCACACCTGGCACGTCGCCCTTGTCGGCGGTGTCGAAATGCACGCGCAGGAAGAACCGGCCGCTCTCCTCATCACCAAACTGCTGGGCATCCAGAATGTTGCAGCCGGCATCAAACAACAGGCCGGAGACGCGGTAGACGATGCCGGTACGGTCCGGGCAGGACAGGGTAAGGATGAAATCAGGGCGCATGGCCGACAACATTGCACGGGGAGGTCGCGGACAGTAACCGGTCTGGCGACAGCGGGCCAACAGCAGTTGCAGCTGACACGGATCCGCCCGTGCCAGCAGGCCGACTCAATGCGGGTGCACCGTCAAACCGACCAGCCGTACCACCAGCGGGCGCACCACCAATACGCAGCAGAACGCCACCGGCATGGCCAGGCAATAGGCGGACAGCACCCGCATCGGGTACTGGGCATCAATGCCGGCATTGGCGGCAGTGATCACCAGGCACATCAGCATGGCCATGATGCCGGCCATGAAGAAGGCAAACACGAAGGGCGTGGCGCGCGCGTGCAACTTCCAGGGGGAGACGGCGGTGGTGCGGGGTTCCAGCATCGTGCGTGTTCCTTGAACAACCAATCGGCGATTGCGAGCCGGCCACGATAAGCAATGGTTCTGGTTTCGACTAGATCGCCCGGGCTTGGCGCTTTATAAAGAAATACTTTGCAATCACCCCGGACAATGCCGCCCGGCATGAACATCCTCCATTCCATCCGCAGCTTCATCCGCACCGCCGATGCCGGCAGCCTTGCCGGCGCCGCGCGCACCCTTGGCATCAGCGCCGCCGCCGTGGGCCAGAACATCGCCCGCCTGGAAACCCACCTGGGCGTGCGCCTGTTCAACCGCACCACCCGCCAGCTGGCGCTGACCGAACGTGGCGCGCTGTACCTGGCACAGGTGCGGCATATCGAACGCGACCTGCAACGCGCGCAGGCTGCCGTGACCGACCCCGATGCGACGCCCGCAGGACGGTTACGCATCGCCAGCAGCGCAGCATTCGGACGGCATGTACTGGCACCGTTGCTGCCCGCGCTACAGCAGCGCTATCCACGGCTCGAAATTGAACTGCTGCTGGCTGACCGCAACGTCGACCACGCACGTGAAGATGTGGATGTCAGCATCCGCATCGGGCCGCAACTTGAAGAAGGCATGGTGGCACGCCTTATCGCGCAGGTGCCGTTCGTGTTCTGCGCCGCGCCCGCCTATCTGGCCGACGCCGGCACGCCGCATACGCCTGAAGATCTGCGCGAGCATCGCTGCCTGCTGTTCCGCTATCCACTGGACGGGCGCTACCTGCGCTGGGGCTTCGTGCGTGACGGCATGCGCTTCGATGCGGATGTGCGGCCCGCTCTGGTCAGCGACGATATCGATGCGTTGGCGATCATGGCGGCCAAGGGCGGCGGCATCACCCGTTTGGCCGCGTTTGTCGCGGCCCCCTACCTCGCACGAGGTGAGCTGCAGGCATTGTTTACCTCGGATAGCGCAGACGACACGCAGGCCGCCGCTGAACCGATGCGGGTGTATCTGTGCGTGAGTGACCGCCGCGATCTCACCCCGAAGGTCCGGTCACTCCTGCAACATGTGTTGGATGCCCTGCCCACCGCATGGCGGGCCGACCACCGCTGAGCACCGGCGCAGTGTTGCGCCGGCGCTCAGTTGGTTCATGGCTCAGTCGCAGCGGGCAACGTCGAACAGGCCGCGCGCTTCATGCGGCTCACACCGCAGGTATTGCGGCGATGCGCTGATATGCGTGCCCAGTGCGGCAGCCGCATGCCACGGCCAACGCGGGTCATAGAGAATGCCGCGCGCGATGCCGATGGCATCGGCACGTCCTTCCACCAGAATCGCCTCTGCCTGCGCCGGCTCGGTGATCAGGCCCACCGCAATTACCGGCGTACTGATCTGTGCCTTGATCGCTTCGGCCACGGGCACCTGGTACCCCGGACCAACCGGAATCTGCTGGCGCGGGTCCAGCCCGCCGCTGGAGACATGCAGAAAATCGTTACCGTGCGCCTCAAGCGCCCTGCCCAATTCGATGCTCTGCGCAACATCCCAACCGCCATCGACCCAATCGGTTGCAGAGATACGGACACCTACTGACATCGTGGCCGGCACTGCCGCACGTACCGCATCGAACACGCGCAGCAACAGACGCATGCGATTCTCCAGCGAGCCGCCGTATTCATCGGTTCGATGATTACTCAGCGGCGACAGGAACTGATGCAGCAGGTAGCCGTGCGCCGCATGCAACTCGATCAGATCCAACCCCAATCGTGCCGAACGCCGCGCCGCCTCGGCGAACGCTTCAACCACCGCATCGATACCTGCGGCATCCAGCGCCTGGGGTGTCGGTTCGCCTTCGAGGAACGGCAACGCGGACGGTGCCAACACCTGCCAACCGTGCACGTCATCCGGGGCAATCGCCCGCCCGCCATCCCACGGTCGTGCGGTGGACGCTTTGCGTCCGGCATGGGCCAACTGCACGCCGATCGGCATCTTCGACCAGCGCCGTACCGAGGTCAGCACCTTGGCCAGCGCGGCTTCTGTGGCGTCGTCCCACAGGCCCAGGTCTGCCCAGCTGATGCGCCCTTCCGGCAACACCGCGGTCGCTTCGAGGATCAACAGACCGGCGCCGGATTGGGCCAGCTGCCCCAGATGAATGGTGTGCCAGTCACTGGCCTGACCCTCCTCTGCGGAGTACTGGCACATCGGCGCAATGACAATGCGATTGGAAAGCGAAAGCGGGCCCAGCGACAGGGGCGAGAACAGATGGCTCACGTGGGGTGATCCGGAAAAGTAGAAGCGCCATTCGACGCCTCTGCCGGTGTCGATTCAACCGCAGCGGTGGATCACACCGTCTTGGCACCATCGAGCAGGAATGCAAGCGCCTGCGCGCACGGCATTTCGACCTTCAACGACAACAGTGCATCGGCGCGGGTCCGCCCCAGGTTCACGGCCGCCACCGGCAGGCCGGCCTTGGCCGCCGTATCAACGAAGCGGAAGCCTGAATAAACCATCAGGGACGAGCCCACCACCAGCACGGCATCAGCACGCTGCAGGTGTGCATGCACCGCAGCGACACGTTCACGCGGCACGTTCTCGCCAAAAAACACCACATCCGGTTTGAGGATGCCGCCGCACTGTGTACAGGCAGGCACCTGAAAGCTGGAAAAGTCCGTTTCAAGATCGGCATCGCCATCCGGTGCGATACCCGCGTCCAGCCCACCCCAACCCGGGTTGGTGTCGAGCAGACGCTGTTGCAGTACCTCACGCGACGAACGTGTTTCGCAGCCCATGCAGCGCACCTGGTCCAGACGCCCGTGCAGATCGATCACGGTCTGACTGCCGGCACGTTGATGCAGGCAATCCACATTCTGGGTAAGCAGCAGTTCGATGCGACCATCGGCTTCCAGCGCTGCCAACGCATGATGCGTGGTGTTGGGCTGGGCGCGGCCAAACGTCGACCAGCCCACCAGACTGCGCGCCCAATAGCGCTGCCGCGTGCCGGCCTCACCCATGAAGGCCTGGTAGGTAACCGGTGGCGTGCGCTTCCACTGCCCATCGGCATCGCGGTAATCCGGTATGCCGGAATCCGTACTGCAACCGGCACCGGTCACCACGAACAAGCGCCGGTGCCGGGCGATGAATTCCGGCAGCTCCGTGATCACTGCCGAGGACAGACGCTCGGCCGGAGTGAACGAGAAGGTACTCATCGCTGCGTGCTTCAATCCTGTCGCGGCAGCGCCGGTACGGTAGTCGGCTGTCCCTCGGCGTCGAGCGCGATCATCACGAAGGTGCCCTTGGTACACAACTTCCGCTCACCCGAATGCAGGTCTTCAGTAACCAGCTCCACTTCCACGGTCATGGAACTGCGTCCCACCCGCACCACGCGACCAATGGTTTCCACCATCTGCCCGACACGGATCGGCAATTTGAAATCCACCTGATCCGAACGCGCGGTCACCACCGTTCGACGCGAATAACGGGCAGCAGCCAGGAACGCCGCTTTGTCCATCCATGCCAAGGCCTGGCCACCAAACAGCGTGCCCATGTGATTGGTGTGGTTGGGGAATACGATCTCGGCCATGCGGACTTCAACGGGCGGATCGGCTTCGGTAATCGGAGTCATGAGGGCAGCCTTCAGAGGTTGGTCGAATGATACGCCCGGCTACCTGTGCAACCGGTGTATGCGGGGTGATGACTCGTGCAACTCGCTGGAGCGGCCCCGGCTGCGAAGCGCTTCCTCCAACAGGTACGTTCCTGCGCCATCCGGCCAAGCGCAGTGCACCGGGGCTTTCTGCACGGGATCAAGGAGGGAGAACAGCGGTATTGGGCAACGTCCTGCTCGCGTGCAGCTCGTGCCCGGCTGCGTACTTGCACCACGCAGCGTCGTGGAGGATCTACGGGGCGTTGCGCCCTCCCCTTCGCGGCGCGAAAGGGAGGGGCGGGTCATGCGCAGTGTGCTGCTGCATGCCGTAGGTGAAAATCAGAACGCCATGTCGAACGACACTTCGCCCTGCACGCCCACCTGATACGCCGAAACGCGGCGCTCGAAGAAGTTGGTCAGCTCCTGCACGTCCTGCAATTCCATGAACGGCAGCGGGTTGCGAACGTTGTACTTCTTCGCCATGCCCAGCTTGATGAAATGGTTGTCGGCGCAGTGCTGCAGGTACTCGCGCATGTCGCGGGTCGAGATGCCGGCCACGCCACCGGACAACACGTCCTCGGCGAACTGCACTTCGCACTCGATCGCCTCAGCCAGCATGTCGTAGACCTCCTGCTCCATCCTGGCGTCGAACAGATCAGGCTCTTCGGCACGGATGGTGCGCACACATTCGAAGGCGAAATCCATGTGGCAGCTTTCGTCGCGGAATACCCAGTTGGTGCCCGACGCCAAGCCCGGCAACAGACCGCGCGAACGGTAGTAGTACACGTAGGCAAAGGCGGCAAAGAAGAACAGGCCTTCGATGCACGCGGCAAAGCAGATCTGGTTGAGCAGGAACTGGCGACGCTGATCGCGCGTTTCGATGCGGGTAATGCCCTGCAGCGAATCGATCCACTTGAAGCAGAAATCGGCCTTTTTCTTGATCGAATCGATGTTTTCCACCGCATCGAATGCCTTGAAGCGCTCTTCCGGGTCCGGCAGGTAGTTGTCCAGCAAGGTCAGGTAGAACTGCACATGCAACGCCTCTTCGTACAGCTGGCGCGACAGGTACATGCGCGCTTCCGGCGCATTGAGGTGCTGGTACAGATTCAGCACCAGATTGTTGGAGACGATGGAGTCACCAGTGGCGAAGAACGCTACCAGGCGATGGATGAGGTGGCGATCGGCCGGCGTCATCTTCTGATGCAGGTCGGTGATGTCGATCTGGAAATTGATCTCATCCACGGTCCAGCTGTTCTTGATCGCGTTGCGGTACATCTCGTAGAAGTCCGGGTAACGCATCGGACGCAACGTCAGCTCGAAGCCGGGATCGAGAAGCATCTGGGTGGGTTTGTTCGACGACATGGGTTTCTCCATTCCCCTCTCCCTGCGGGAGAAGGTGGCGCGTGGCGCCGGATGAGGGGTGGTTCTTGGGGTTGGGTCTGCTTGCTTTCAGAGCGCCCTCACCCCCACCCCTCTCCCGCAGGCGGGAGAGGGGCTTCAAGGCGTAGCGTTACTGGCAGGCTTCGCAGGCTTCCGGGTTTTCCAGCGAGCAGGCCACCGCTTCCACCGGGGTATAGCTGCTGACCGTGGTCTTGGCGATCTTGGTGGCCGGGCGCGAGCGCAGGTAGTAGGTGGTCTTTACGCCCTGCTTCCACGCGTACATGTACATGGACGACATCGCGCCGATGTTCGGGCTTTCCATGAACAGGTTGAGCGAGGCCGACTGGTCGATGAAGGCGCCGCGCTCAGCGGCCATGTCGATCAGCGAACGCATCGGCAGTTCCCATGCGGTGCGATAGATAAGGCGAAGCGCTTCGGGAATCTGCAGCACGTTCTGGATCGAACCATCCGCCAGCTTGATCGCGTCACGGACTTCCGCCGTCCACATACCCAGCTGTTTCAGCTCACCCACCAGGTGACGGTTGATCTGCAGGAAGTCGCCGGACAGCGTCTCGCGCTTGAACAGGTTGGACACCTGCGGCTCAACGCACTCGTAGCAGCCAGCAATCGAAGCGATGGTCGCGGTTGGCGCGATGGCGATCATCAGCGAGTTGCGCAGGCCGTGCTGCTTGATGCGCTCACGCAGTGCGTCCCAGCGCGCGGTGTCTTCGGGCACGACGTTCCAGGCATCGAACTGCAGCTCGCCGTGGGCGGCGCGGGTGTCGTTGAACGAAGGGTGTTTGCCGCGTTCGGTGGCCAGCTCGCACGAGGTTTCCAGTGCGTTGAAGTAGATGGTCTCGGCGATCTTCTTCGACAGCGCGCGCGCTTCAGCCGAATCAAATGGCAGGCGCTTGCGGAAGAACACATCCTGCAGACCCATGCAGCCCAGGCCCACCGGGCGCCAGCGCAGGTTGCCGCGACGTGCGGTTTCAATCGGGTAGAAGTTCAGGTCGATAACGCGGTCGAGCTGACGCACGGCCAAGCGCACGGTTTCGGCCAGTTTGTCGAAATCGAAATCGCCATGCTCGTCGAAGTGATTGCCCAGGTTGATCGAACCCAGGTTGCACACGGCGGTTTCATCGTTGGAGCAGACTTCCAGGATCTCGGTGCACAGGTTGGACAGGTGGATCACGTTGCCCGGGCGTAGCGTCTGGTTGCTGGCCAGGTTGCACTTGTCCTTGAACGTCATCCAACCGTTACCGGTTTCGGCCAACGTGCGCATCATGCGGCCATACAGCTTGCGCGCACTGATGGTGCGCGATGCCTTGCCCTGGGCTTCGGCCTGCACATAGGCCTGCTCGAATGCCGGGCCATACAGGTCGGTGAACTCCGGCACCACGCGCGGATCGAACAGCGACCATTCCTGGTCGGTCTCCACGCGCTGCATGAACAGGTCCGGCACCCAGTTGGCCAGGTTGAGATTGTGGGTACGACGCGAATCGTCACCGGCGTTGTCGCGCAATTCGAGGAAGTCCTCGATGTCGGCGTGCCAGGTTTCCAGGTACACACAGGCCGCGCCCTTGCGCTTGCCGCCCTGGTTGACTGCAGCCACCGACGAATCCAGCGTCTTCAGCCACGGCACGATGCCGTTGGAATGGCCGTTGGTGGATTTGATCAACGAACCGCGCGAACGCACGCGGCTGTAGCTCACGCCGATGCCGCCGCTGAACTTGGACAGCTGCGCGATGTCGCCGTACTTGGCATAGATGGATTCGAGCGAATCCTGCGGCGAGTCAAGCAGGAAGCACGAGGACAGCTGCTCGTGGCTGGTGCCGGCGTTGAACAGGGTCGGGCTGGACGGCAGGTAATCCAGGCTGCCCAAACGCTGGTACAGCGCCAGTGCTTCAGGCACGTCTTCGCTCAGTGCGCTGGCGATACGCAGGAAGAACTGCTGCGGATTCTCGATGACCTTGCGCGTGTGCGGGTGGCGCAGCAGATAGCGGTCATACAGCGTGCGCAGGCCGAAGTAATCGAAATTCAGGTCGAACGCCGGGTCGATGGCGTCGTTGAGCTTGCGTGCATTGATCTGCACGAAGTTGAGCAGGCGGTCGTTGATCAGGCCCACTTCGTGGCCACGGCCCACCGACTGCGAAAAAGCATGGATTTCCTGCCCGGAAACTTCCTTGGCAATGAAGTTGGCCAACAGACGCGCGGCAAGGCGGCCGTACTCCGGCTCTTCGCCGATCAGCAGCGCTGCGGTACGGATGGACAGTTCGTCCAGTTCCTGGGTGGTAGCACCGTTGTACAAACCGGAGATGGTGCGGGTGGCCACGCGCATCGGGTCAACCGAATGCAGGCCTTCGCAGCAACGCTGGATGGCGCGGACGATCTTGTTCAGGTCCACCGGTTCGGTGTTGCCATTGCGCTTGGTCACGCTCATGGCGGTAGCGGTGGGCGGCGGGGTCAGTTCAAAGCCGGCCTCGGCCGGGGCGACTTCAGTAGCGGAAGTGGTCACGACGGTGTGTCCTTCATGGCGTGTTGCAC
The DNA here is from genome assembly GCF_027497995.1 of Stenotrophomonas sp. Iso1. Taxonomy (GTDB): domain Bacteria; phylum Pseudomonadota; class Gammaproteobacteria; order Xanthomonadales; family Xanthomonadaceae; genus Stenotrophomonas. The sequence continues at coordinate 117,581 of NZ_JAODBT010000004.1, forward strand.
GCAAGCCCCTGCCCTCGCAGGAAACCGAGGCCGGTGAGCGGGATCAGGAGCATGGAAGGACGGCGTCGCAGCAGCCGAGACGCACCCGACCATCGGTCGGCGTCAACAGCACTACGTCGCCAGCCATCTTCCCCTCGAAGACACCGCAGCCGGCACCGCGCGGTGTGCTTCGCGCGGCTGTCGGCAGGTCTTCGGACTCATGGGCATGAAGGCCGGGGCCTTCTCCTACTCCGTCGCTTCCCAAGGGCTGAGCCTCAGTGCATTGACGGGGTCGTTCCCATTTACCGCTGCGGGGCAGTGCTGGAATAGCCCTTCAAGGCGTCACCAGCTTCCCTTTCAATCCAGTGAGCGCAAACCCACCAGAACCGACGAGCCACAAGATAGTGGGGGTAGATGACACGGTCAACACGAAATGTGGTGAATTTTCGTCAACCCTTGCAGCGCAAGGCTTATGCCTTTCGAGACCCGGCCGGCGCATGTGGACGTGCCCGAACGGAGTGCGCAGTCAAGCGGTTTGGAGACTTTTTCGCAGGTAAGCCTTCGCTTTGAAGACGTAAATTTCTGATGAAATTCCCAAGGGTGACTTCCGGCCTACGCCGCCATTGCCGTGAGCCGCCAAGCTGGTCGCTGCCGCCCCGTTGGAAGATCCCCGCCATGCGCCTGCTGCCCATCACCATTCCGTTGGCCGTGCTGCTGCCGCTGGCGGTACAGGCCGGCCCGGTCACGTCCCCGGCCCTGTCCGCGGACCAATGCGGCGTGGCGACCGACTACAACGTACTGGTGGACGGTGGCGGCATCTGGCTGCGGCGCGATGTGCTGCCGATGCGCGAGATCGTGTTCCACGATGGCCAGCTAAGCATCGACAACCAGATGCAGGCCGTCTCGGCCCAGGACGCACAACGCCTGCGCGCACTGGAGCATGGCGTGCGCCAGCTGATGCCGGCGGTGACCGGCATCGCCAACGAATCGGTGGGCATCAGCTTCGACACGCTGGACGCCGTTTACGAAGGTCTGACCGGCAACGCCAACTCACGCAAGGTGCGCAAGTTACGCAAGGAGGCCGAACGCTTTGTCGAGCAGACCATCGGGCGCGGCCGCTGGGAACAGGATCTGTTCAATGAAGATTTCGAAGCCCGGGTGCAGGACGCCGCCGAAAGCCTGAGCGGCTCCATCGCCCGCAGCATGCTGTGGGTGGTGTTCACCGGCGGCGAAGACAAACTGGATGCGCGCGCAGATAAACTCGACGCCGAACTGGAGCAGCGTCTACAGCACCGCACCCATGCCCTGGAGCAGCATGCGCAATCGTTGTGCGCGCAGGTGCAGGTGCTGGACCGACTGCAGTCGGCGCTGGAGTTCCGCCTCAACGGCCAACCGCTGCAGATGATGCGCGTGACCGGCGATACCGCGACGATGGCGACCCGCGAGCACATGCAGGACAACAGCATCCCGCTGCCACCGCGATAACGCGGTACGGATCGCGCCGCTGGCCAGACGCGAAAGGCCATAAAACCCGTCCCTCCCCCACGCTTCCCGCGACAAGGGAGGGAGCTACAGCTCCGGTCCGAATCACAAACCCCGGTTTTTCACCCCTTCGGCAACTGCGCCAGTTCCTCACGCACCAGCCGCACCACCAGCTTGTCCAAGGTATCGACCGAGTAATTGCTCACCTCGTGCACGGTCTCGCTGCCGGGGCCACTGGTCGGGTCCGCGGCGTCCTTGTAGGTGAGGAAGATGAAACGCCCGCCGGTGTACTGGGCAATCTGTCGCTGCACGATCTCGCCGGTGGTGTCCTGGCCGGAGGCGGCCACACTGAATACCTTGATGCCCTTGCCCAGCGCGGCCAGCATCGTCTGGTCGTAACGCGGCTGGGGATAGCCCATCTGCGGCGGCGCATCGGCCAATGACACCAGTACGCGCGTGGTCGACGGCCCCCGCCAGTTCAGCGCCTGCACCGAGTGATCGAATGCTTCGTTCATGGCCTCGGGGAAGTCACCACCACCATTGGCCTGCACACCATCGAGCACCTGCTGGAACGCGGCCACGTTGTGCGTCATGTCCCAGCCGCGCACGAAGTACTCATCGCCGCGATCACGGTAGGTCACCAGCCCCAGGCAGATGTCCGGATTGGACGGCAGCTTGCCGATCTCGCGCACGATGCCCTGCAACGACTCACGCAGCTTGTCGATTTCATCGCCCATCGAACCGGTGGCATCGACCATGAACACCAGGTCCAGCTTCGCGCGTGCCGGCAGCGCGGCATCGGCCATCACCACCTGCAGGGTGTTCTTCTGCCCACGCTGCAGTGGGGCGCTCACTGTCTTGCCAGCGCGTCGCACCTGCACTTGGTAGCTGGCGGTGTCGCGATCATCAAAAGCATTGGGATGCAGCCACACCTGACCACCGGCATCGGTGCGTGCCCACATCCGCGCGCCGTTGCTGGCACTTACCGCCACTTCAGCGTCAGGCACCGGGCGGCCCTGCGCATCCACCACACGCAGACGCTGGCGCACGCCGATGTCGCGGCCCAACTGTTTGGATTCTTCATGCCCCTGCAGGAACTGCAGGAAACCGCCGAAGTCGGCGTTGTCATCGACCACGCCTGCGGTGACCGGCGTTTGTTGCTGCTGACGCACGGCGGTCGCGGTGGGTTCCGCGCGGAACGCCATGCCCTCGGTGGAATGCACCTCGCTGGCAAGCGCCTTGAGCGGCGGCGGCAGCGGGCTCGGCATTGGCGGCGCAGCGGGAGAAGGGGGAGCCATCATTTCCGCCACCGCCGCATCGTCGCTGCCCTTCATGGCGGCGTGACGGCTGCTGCTGGACTTCAACGCCCGTCGCTGCTGCGATTCAGGATAAGGATCGGCCACCTCGCGCAGCACTGGCGTATCGCTGCAGGCAGTCGCCGTGGGTGCCTGGAAGTTCGGCCGGGTCTGACGTACCCGCAACGAGGACGGTGCCTGCAGGTCGCCTTCGACCACCGGGGTCGGAGGCGATGCCGGTGCCAGGCGCGCAGCTGTCACCACCGGCAAGCCGACCAGCAGCGTGGCGACTGCGGCGAAGGCGGCGGTACGTACCGGCCGACGCTTCAACGTGGATGCATTCCGATAGCTCATGGTCCCTGCTCCTGTGCGTGAGAGTGCCGCGTGCTGCGGCGTGCAGGAACAGGAACGGGCGACGGTGGTCAGTGGGGTTAACGGGCGCGCCGGGCCATGCGCGGCTGGGGCATTCCCGCTGAAGCATGGCTTCGCTTACCCGGAAACGGGCTTCGCCGGCCCCTCATCCGCCCTGCGGGCACCTTCTCCCGCACGCGGGAGAAGCAATCCCCCGTTCCCCGCCCTACCCGTTCCGGTGCGCAGTACCCAGGTATTCCGCGCTCTGCATTTCGATCAGGCGGCTGGCGGTGCGCTCGAAGGCCCCGGCCAGGCGGGTGCCGGAATACAGCAGCGGCGGCGCGTCCTGTGCGGTACAGACCAGGTTGACCTGGCGGTCGTACAACTCGTCAATCAGGTTGACGAAGCGACGCGCGGCGTCTTCGTTCATGCGGTCGAAATGCGGGATGCCACCAAGCAGCACCGTGTTGAATTCGCGTGCGATCTCGATGTAGTCCGAAGGCCCACGCGGGCCTTCGCACAGTGCCGCGAAATCAAACCAGACGATGCTCTTGCCGCGCCCACGCACCGGAATCTTGCGGCCCTCGATGGCGATGTTGCCGCTGCGCGATTCTTCGCCGCCACTCAGCTCCTTCCAGCGTCCGCCCAGCCACGTTTCGCTATCGCCATCCAACGGCGCGCGATAGACCGGCGAGCGCGTCAGCGCGCGCATGCGGTAGTCCTCGGTACCCTGGGCGTACAGCTCCACGCAGTGCTTCTCCAGCAGTGCGATGGCCGGCAGGAAACTGTCGCGTTGCAGGCCGTTGAGGTACAGGTTTTCCACAGCCGTGTTGGAAGTCGTCACCAACGTGATGCCTTCGGCGAACAAGCGCTCCAGCAAGCGCGCCAGCAACATGGCGTCGCCGATGTCGGTGACGAAGAATTCATCCAGCACCAGAACGCGCAGATTGTTGCGCCATTCCTGGGCAATCTTGGCCAGCGGGTCGCTCTGCCCTTGGTGCTCGCGCAGACGCTCGTGGATGCCGCGCATGAAGCGATGGAAATGGGTGCGGTACTTCTGTTCGATCGGCAGCCCGTCGTAGAACAGGTCGACCAGGAAGGTCTTGCCGCGGCCCACGCCACCCCAGAAGTACAAACCCTTGACCGGCTCGGGCTTCTTCCAGAAGGCGGACAGGCGGTCCAGCCAGCCGTCCTGCGCCGAATCCAGCAGCGCTTCATGGATGCGGTCCAGCTCGGTCAGGGCCGGGTGCTGGTCAGGATCGTCGCGCCAATCGCCGCGAGCCACGCCGGCGGCGTAGCGTTGTGAGGGGGTCATCGTGTCCATGCCTCAGCTGCTGCTGTCGGGCAGCCAGCGCCGCACTTCATGCTGGATCGCGCCACGCAGGTCAATCAGCTTGCGATGGAAGAAGTGCGAGGTGTCGGGCATGCGTACCAGTTGCGGCGGGTTTTCAAGCGACTCCAGCCACTGGTAAACGCCCTGCGCATCAACGATCTCGTCGGCGTCGCCCTGCACCACCAGCCAGTTGGACGGTGGCTGCACCTGGCTGAAATCCCAGGTGCGACGGCCCACCGGCGGGGCAATGGAAATCAATGCCTGCGGCTGCAATGCAGCGGCTGCACGCAGCGAGACATAGGCACCGAAGCTGAAACCGGCCAACCACAGCGTGTTGTCCGGGCGCTGGCTGCGCACCCAGTTGGCCACCGCGCGCAGGTCGTCACCTTCACCTTCGCCGTTGTCGTAAATGCCAGCCGAAGCGCCGACACCACGGAAGTTGAAGCGCACCGTGGTGATGCCCAGGTCACGCAGCGCGCGCGAGACCATGGTCACCACCTTGTTGTGCATGCTGCCGCCTTCGGTGGACAGCGGGTGGCAGATGACCGCGATGATGGGACGCGGTGCGGCATCACCATCGGGAAGATCGACGCCAAGCTCCAGCGGCCCAGCCGGGCCATCCAGGGTCAAGGTCGCCGATTCGTGGGGGAATGAGGGCGTTTGCATCCGTCCATAATACCGGCCCTGTCCGGCGGCTCCACCGCCATTGTCTTCACGGTAGCCGAAACGATGCTTTTCCTGATCCTGAGTGTGGCCTGCAGCGTGCTGGTGTCGGTGCTGCTGAAGCTGGCCCCGCGCCGTGGTATCGACATTGCCCAGGCAGTGACCTGGAACTATCTGGCTGCCAGCGCGTTGTCGCTGCTGGTGCTGCAGCCCTCGCTGCAGACGCTACAGAGCGGGCACACGCCGTGGCTGGCACTGCTGGGCCTGGCGGTAGCGTTGCCCGGCATCTTCCTGGTGCTGGCGCGCGCGGTGCGCGAGGCCGGCATCGTACGCAGCGACGTCGCCCAGCGGTTGTCACTGCTGCTGTCATTGGCGGCAGCGTTCCTGCTGTTTGGTGAACATGCCAACGGTTGGAAGCTGGCAGGCCTGGGCCTGGGGTTGCTGGCTATCGTCGGCGTCAGCGCACGCAACGGCGAAACCGCCAGCCGCGCAGGCGGCACCTGGGGCTGGTTGTTGGGCGTGTGGATCGGCTTCGCACTGATCGACATCCTGCTCAAGCGCGTGGCGTTGGCGGGTACACCGTCAACGGCGGCATTGCTGGTCAGCTTTGGCATTGCCTTCGTATTGATGCTGGCATGGCAGCTGCAGCGGCACATCAGCGGCACGTCGAAACTGACGGCGGGCAACCTCGGTTATGGGCTTCTGCTGGGCCTGATCAACTTCGGCAACATTCTGTTTTACGTGCGCGCCCATCAGGCGATGCCGCACAGCCCGGCAACCATCTTCGCCGGCATGAACATCGGCGTGGTGTGCCTGGGCGCGCTGGTCGGCGTGTGGGTGTTTGGCGAAAAGACCAGCCGGTTGAACCGTGCGGGCCTGCTACTGGCAGTGGTGGCGATTGGGTTGATCGCACGCGGGACGTTGTAGCTCTCTCTGCTGGAAAGCTCCAACAGCAACGGCCCCTCCCGCCCTGCCCTTCGCTGCGCGAAAGGGAGAGTTGGGGAGGGGCAGCTTTCAGCTCCGGAACTTACGGTTCAAAGCCCAGCAACAGCGGATCGTGATCCGAGCTGCGCCATGGGCCGGGCACATTGCGGCCCTGGTAGCCGGCGTCATCCGCCTCATCGGCGTTGGTGTGCCACTCCGCCGCACCTTTCAGCCGCGCGGCCATGCCAGGGCTCAGCAAGGCGTGGTCCAGACGTCCGGTCAGGCCGTTGTAGACATAGCTGTACGGCTGCGCCACGCCTGCGACCTTGAACGCATCCTGCCAACCGTCGGCGTTCAAGGTGCGGATCGGTTCTTCCATCGCATAGGCGTTGAAGTCACCCAGCAGCACCGCATCTTTGCCGCCGCTGCCGGTGGGGTCGCCCAGCAGCCATTGGTGCAGCAGTCGCGCTGATTCAACGCGGGTGGCGTTCCAGCAACCTTGGCCATCGTTCTGGTCGGCATCGGCGCCACTGGCTTCGGAGCAGCCCTTGGATTTGAAGTGGTTGGCCACCACCACGAACGGCGTGCCGTTGCGTCCCATACGGAACGCCTGCGCCAGCGGCACGCGGCTGCGTTCGCCAAACGGTTCGCGCTCCAACACTGCGGGCTTGCCGACCGGGCTCAGCTTTGAACTGCGGTAGATGATGCCGACGCGGATCGGGTTGTCGCCCGGGCCCTGCTTGGCATCGACGAACATCCAATCGCCGTGCTTGCCCTGCCCTTCGTTGAGGGCACGCACCAGTTGGTCGATGGCCGAGCCCGGGCCGTAGCCGTCGTTCTCCAGCTCCATCAGCGCCGCAACATCGGCACCGAGGCTACGGATGGTGGTGATCAGCTTGGCCTGCTGTGCAGCCTGCTGTTCTGCCGTCTTGGCGCCGCGCAGGGTGGGGTAGCCACCGCCCTTGCCGTCGCCATTGAAGTAGTTCTCAAGGTTGAACGCGGCGATACGCAGGCCACCGGCCACCGTCGGCGGCTGCAGCGGACGCAGATCACTGCTCACCGTCAACGGTGCGGTCAGTTGCAGACGGTAGTCGCCGTCATAACGCTGGTCCACGATGCCCTGCACGCCAGTCAACTGCGCACCGGTACGCAGCACCACGCCTTCGGCCAGATACGACACGCCACCCGGATCGCGCTTGCTGCTGCCATCGTCCAGGCGCAGGCGGCGCCGTGCGTTGTCGGCAATCACGGCGGCCTGCTCCGGGCTGCCAGCGACGGCCACTTCACTGGGCTGCCACAAACGGCCACCGAACGCGGCGGTGAGTTCGCCGTAACGCTGCAATCCATCCTGCCCGGCCAGCGTCAGCGGCGCGGCGATGCGCACCTGCATACCTTCCAGTGCTTCCCAGCTGGCGGGTATGTCTTCGATCACGGTCACCGCAGGTACCGCGCGCGATGCAGCCGTCGTCACCGTGCCGGCCTGCAGCGTGGTCAGCGACTGGCCGCCCTTGCCGGCAGCCTGCTCCTGCACCGTGCCACTGATGCGCAGCCATTGGCCGACCTGCACCGCTTGGCCGTCAGGCAGGCGCACGAACAGGCCATCCGAGGTTGCCGCATCGCCATCACCGGCGTCCTGTACGTATATCCCACCCAAGCCATCGCGCATGTCGGCGGTGACCATGGCTTCGATCGTGACCGGCTTGCCTTCGTAAGGACTGCGCTCCCCGCCGCCCTGCACCTTGCCGATGGGCAACAAGGTTGCCGGGGGGGCCGCCAAGGCCGGGCCAGTGCATGCCGCAGCCAAGGCCAGGGCGAGTAACGAAAGGGAACAACGCATGGACGACTCCGAGGGAAAACGAAACATGGGAAGCGGAAACAGAAGCGCCGCCTCAAGTAGGCGGCGCTGGATATTCTGCAGCAATCAGGCCGGTTGCCTGCTGCCGAGTCTGGCGGCTTTCTATTTCAGGTTGTCGAGCATCCAATCCACCGCCGCGTGGATTTGTTCCTCGCTGAGCCCGGCGTTGCCCCCCTTGGGCGGCATGATCCCGCCATCCGGGCCGGTGTAACCCTCCATGGCGTGCTTGTAGAGCGTGTCCTTGCCCTGAGCCAGACGCGCATCCCAATGCGAATGATCCAGCGTCGGCGCCTTGCCCACACCAGTGGTATGGCAGGCGGTGCAGAGGTTGTCGAAGATCACCTTGCCGTCCAGCGTGCCGCCATAGGCACCACTGGCCATTGCAGCGGCAGTGGCAGCGGCCGCCGCAGCGGCCTGGGCTGAAGCGCCCGTGGCACCGGCGTACACCGCACCGATGGGCGCAATGCGTTCTTCAAGGCGTTTGGCCGCCGTCGGCGAGACCTCGGTGGGAATGGTGCTCTGCAAGTAGGACGCAAAGAAGATCAGGCCGATCGTGATGATGGCCAGAATGGCGATCACGATGGAAAAGCGCTTGAGAAACTCGAGGTCGTAATTCCGCACGTCTCAACACCCCTGGCGAGTAGTCGGTGGACCATGGCTGCCGGCGAGTATAGACCAGCGCATGCCACCGCCCGCAATGGGCACGGACACAACAAAACGTGCGGCAACGCAACATCCGCATCGTGTTGTGGCACCAGGCCGTATTGGCTCAGGCGGTGATCGGTGCTCCCGCCGCACGCAGGCACAGTGCACCAATCGCATCGACCAGATGCTCGCCATCGCGCAGTCCATCGCGGCTGGGCGCAGTGGGGCCGACCAATGCTTCGGTAAACGCACCGACGATGCAGGCCGCGCTCACGTCCAGATCCTGCGCCGGCAGTTCACCACTGCGCACGCCGTCATCAAGAATGCGCTTGAACACATCGCCGAACAGTCGCCGGCAACGGATGCGCTCGGCTTCCACCTCCGGATCCACCGGTTCGGCAATGAAGGCATAGGCCAAACCGGGGCCAGCCATGGCGCGGCGCACGAACGAGGCCACTGCCCGCTGCAGCCGTTGCGGCGCCGGCAATGCTTCATCGGCAATGGCCGAGAGGATCTCCAACTCGTGCTCTACCGCCGCGGTGAGCACTTCCACGAACAGCTCGGCCTTGGACGGGAAATGGCGATAGATCAGCCCGGTGGAAACACCTGCCTCGGCCGCCACGGCAGTGATCGGCGCGCTGCGATAGCCACCGGCAGCGACCAGCCGGCGGGCAGCTGCCAGGATCGCCTCGCGGTTGCCGGCGAGCCGTTTTTCCATCAATTCCGAGCGTTTGTAAGCCATGGGTTGATTCTAGGTTCAATTTTTGAATTTGTGTTCACTTTTTTGCCGTGACCCGCTAGGCTGCGCGCAAACGCCCGTGCTGACGGCCTCATCCGTCACCCCCAACCCGGAGCGCCCCTCGCCAAGCAGTACTGGAGCCGCCCCCATGCACATCCCCTCCCTCTCCTTTGATCTCGGCGAAGAGATCGACATGCTGCGCGAAAGCGTGGCCCAGTTTGCCGCCGCGCATATCGCGCCGCTGGCCGAAGAGGCCGACGCAACCAACCACTTCCCCAATCAACTGTGGCGCCAGTTCGGCGAGCAGGGTCTGTTGGGCATGACCGTTGAAGAGGAATACGGCGGCACCGGCATGGGCTACCTGGCACATGTGGTGGCGATGGAGGAAATCTCGCGGGCGTCCGGCGGTATTGGCCTGTCTTACGGCGCGCACTCCAACCTGTGCCTCAACCAGCTGCGCAAGAACGCCAGCGAGGTGCAGAAGCACAAATACCTGCCCAAGCTGTGCAGCGGCGAACACGTCGGTGCATTGGCGATGAGCGAGCCCGGCGCCGGTTCGGATGTGGTGTCGATGAAGCTGCGCGCCGACAAGCGCGGCGACCATTACGTGCTCAACGGCAACAAGATGTGGATCACCAATGGTCCTGATGCCGATGTGCTGATTGTCTACGCCAAGACCGATGCCAACGCCGGTTCGCGCGGCATCACCGCCTTCATCATCGAAAAGGGCATGAAGGGTTTTTCCACCGCGCAGAAGCTGGACAAGCTCGGCATGCGTTCGTCCAACACCTGCGAGCTGGTGTTCCAGGATTGCGAAGTGCCGGTCGAAAACGTGCTGGGTGACGTCGGCGGTGGCGTGAAGGTGCTGATGTCCGGTCTGGACTACGAACGCGTAGTGCTGTCCGGTGGCCCGCTGGGCCTGATGGCCGCGGCGCTGGATGTCGTGCTGCCGTACGTGCACGAGCGCAAGCAGTTTGGCGAGGCGATCGGCACGTTCCAGTTGATCCAGGCCAAGCTGGCCGACATGTATGTCGGCTTCAACGCCTGCCGCGCCTATGTGTATGCCGTGGCAAAAGCCTGCGACCAGGGCCGTACCACGCGTCAGGACGCGGCCGGTGCGATTCTCTATTCGGCAGAGAAGGCCACGTGGGCAGCAGGTGAAGCAATCCAGATCCTCGGCGGCAACGGTTACATCAACGAGTACCCGGCGGGCCGTTTGTGGCGCGATGCCAAGCTGTATGAAATCGGCGCCGGCACATCGGAGATCCGCCGCATGTTGATCGGGCGCGAGTTGTTCCAAAAGACCGCATAACTCAAAGCCGCAATGACCCAGAGCCCCTCTCCCGCCTGCGGGAGAGGGGTTGGGGTGAGGGGAGGCTACCAGCACGCGGACTCAACGCTTTGAAAGCCCCCTCATCCACCCCTTCGGGGCACCTTCTCCCGCATGCGGGAGAAGGGATGCAGACACTCAACTTCCGCTCGCGGGAGCAGGTTGCTCCAGAACCTCCAGGACTTCGGCCATGACCATCCTCACCACCCAACTGCAACCCGGCAGCGATACCTTCGAAGCCAACCGCGCCGCGATGCAGGCTCAGGTCGATGACTTGAGCGCCACGCTTCAAACCACCGCACGCGGTGGCAGCGATGCGGCACGCGCCAAGCACACCGCGCGCGGCAAGCTGCTGGTGCGCGAACGCATTGATGCGCTGCTGGATGCCGGCAGCCCGTTTCTTGAAGTGGCACCGCTGGCCGCGCATGGCATGTATCCCGATCCGGTGCCCGGCGCCGGCATGGTCGCCGGCATTGGTCGCGTCTCCGGTGTGGAATGCCTGATCGTCGCCAACGACGCCACCGTCAAGGGGGGCACCTACTACCCGGTGACGGTGAAGAAGCATCTACGCGCGCAGGAAATCGCGCAGCAGAACCGCTTGCCGTGTATCTACCTGGTCGATTCTGGTGGCGCCTTCCTGCCACTGCAGGATGAAGTGTTCCCCGACCGCGACCACTTCGGTCGCATCTTCTACAACCAAGCCAACCTGTCGGCGCAAGGCATTCCGCAGATCGCCTGCGTCATGGGCAGCTGCACCGCTGGCGGTGCCTACGTGCCGGCGATGAGCGACGAGACCGTCATCGTCAAGGAACAAGGCACCATCTTCCTCGGCGGCCCGCCGCTGGTGAAAGCCGCGACGGGTGAAGTCGTCAGCGCCGAAGAACTGGGTGGTGCCGACGTGCACACACGCATTTCCGGCGTCGCCGACCACATGGCCGACAACGACCTGCAAGCGCTGGCCCGCGTCCGCGCGATCATCGCCAACCTCAACTGGCGCAAACCCGAACCGGCAGTGGCGCTGCAGGCCAGCGACGCGCCGCTGTTCGATGCGCACGAGTTGTACGGCGTGATTCCCAGCGACACGCGCAAGCCTTACGACGTGCGCGAAGTGATCATGCGCCTCGTCGACGGCTCGCGCTTGGATGAGTTCAAACCGCGCTACGGCAACACGCTGGTGACAGGCTTTGCGCATGTGCACGGCCATCCGGTCGGCATCATCGCCAACAACGGCATCCTGTTCTCCGAGTCCGCACTCAAGGGCGCGCACTTCATCGAGCTGTGCTGCCAACGCAACATTCCGCTGTTGTTCCTGCAGAACATCACCGGCTTCATGGTCGGCCGCAAGTACGAACACGGCGGCATCGCAAAGGATGGCGCCAAGCTGGTGATGGCCGTGGCGAACGCGCGCGTGCCGAAATACACGGTGGTGATCGGTGGTTCGTTCGGCGCCGGCAACTACGGCATGTGCGGCCGCGCCTATTCGCCGCACTTCCTGTGGATGTGGCCGAATGCGCGCATCGGCGTGATGGGTGGCGAGCAGGCTGCCAGCGTGCTGGCCACGGTCAAGCGCGACGGCATCGAAGCCAAGGGTGGACAGTGGTCGGCATCGGAAGAAGATGCGTTCAAACAACCCATCCGCGACCAGTTCGAGCAACAGGGCCATCCGTATTACGCGAGTGCGCGCTTGTGGGACGACGGCGTGATCGACCCCGCCGACACCCGTCGCATTCTCGGTCTGGCGCTGGCCGCCAGCCTCAATGCACCTACACAGGAAACACGCTTTGGCGTGTTCCGCATGTAACAGCGACCGGAGACCTTCCATGTTCAACAAGATCCTGATCGCCAACCGCGGTGAAATTGCCTGCCGCGTCATCACCACCTGCCGTCGCCTGGGCATCGCCACGGTGGCGGTGTATTCCGATGCGGACCGCAACGCGCGGCATGTGCGCCTGGCCGATGAAGCCGTGCACATTGGCGCGGCGCCGGCAGCGGAAAGCTATCTGCGCGCGGATGTGATCCTCGACGCTGCGCGCCGCACCGGTGCGCAGGCCATCCACCCCGGTTATGGCTTCCTTTCCGAGAACGCTGGCTTTGCGCGTGCCTGCGCCGAAGCAGGCGTGGTGTTCATCGGCCCACCGGCCAGCGCCATTGATGCGATGGGCGACAAGAGCGCGGCCAAGGCCCTGATGCAGGCGGCGAATGTGCCGTTGACGCCGGGTTACCACGGCGACCGTCAGGAGCCGGAGTTCCTGCGTGCGCAAGCCGATGCCATTGGCTATCCGGTACTGATCAAGGCCAGCGCCGGTGGCGGTGGCAAGGGCATGCGCAAGGTCGAAGCCAGCGCGGATTTCGAGGCTGCCCTGGCCAGTTGCCAGCGCGAGGCACAATCGGCGTTCGGCAACGCGCATGTACTGGTAGAGAAGTACGTCGAGCGCCCGCGCCATATCGAAATCCAGGTATTCGGCGACAGCCTGGGCAACGTGGTGTACCTGTTCGAGCGCGACTGCTCGGTACAGCGCCGCCACCAGAAGGTGCTGGAAGAAGCCCCCGCTCCCGGCATGACGCCCGAACGCCGTACAGCGATGGGCAAGGCCGCGACCGATGCCGCACGTGCGGTGGGTTACGTGGGTGCCGGTACGGTGGAGTTCATCGCCGGGCCGGATGGCGATTTCTATTTCATGGAAATGAACACCCGCCTGCAGGTGGAGCATCCTGTCACCGAGATGATCACCGGCACCGACCTGGTCGAGTGGCAGCTGCGTGTCGCCGTCGGGCAACCACTGCCGAAGACACAGGAGCAGTTGAGCATCCATGGCCACGCGCTGGAAGCGCGTCTGTATGCCGAAGATGCCGACCGTGGTTTCCTGCCCTCCACCGGCACCTTGCGCCACCTGCAGTTGCCGCAGTCCAACGCCAACGTGCGCGTGGATGCCGGTGTTGAAAAGGGCGATGCGATCACCCCGTACTACGACCCGATGATCGCCAAGCTCATCGTCTGGGACGTGGACCGCGACAGCGCACTGCAACGTATGCAGCGCGCGTTGGCGCAGTGCCAGGTAGTCGGTGTCACCACCAATGCGGCATTCCTGCGTCGCTTGGTGATGACGGATTCGTTCCGCCACGCCAATCTGGATACCGCGTTGATCGAACGCGAGCGCGATGCACTGGATATCCAGCACAGCGTCGCAACCCCGGCTGATTGGGCGCTAGCAGCGGTGCTGGCTTGCAACGATTCTGCCGCTGCAACAAATGACACCTCGCCCTGGGCCATCAACGACGGCTGGCGCCTGGCCGGGCCAGCAGCGCGGTCGGTCACGCTGGAACACCTGCAGCAGCAACAGACGCTGCAGGTCCGCAGGCAAACCGAGGGTTGGCAGGTGCAGTTCGGCGAGGAGCTGGTCCACGTCGTCGGCAGTCTGCTGGACGACGGTTATGCCCTGCAGATCGGCGACCGTCTGTACCGCGGCAACGCGCTGCGCGACGGCAACGTCCTGCATGTCTTCGGCGATGAGCGCCAGCAGCGCTTCACCCTGCACGACCCCGTCGCCGATGCCGACAACACCAGCGACCATGGCGGCAGCCTGCTCGCGCCGATGCCCGGCCGCGTGGTGACGCTGCTGGTGGCACCCGGCACCCAGGTCAGCCGCGGCACGCCGCTGTTGGTGATGGAAGCGATGAAGATGGAGCACACCCTGCAGGCCCCCGCTGACGGCACCGTGCACGGCTTCCGCGCCAAGGCCGGTGATCAGGTGGGGGATGGCACGGTGTTGGTGGATTTTGAGGCTACGTAATCAAATGCGCCGCAGGGGAGCACATCCCATGCGGCCAAGTCGTTCACCAGACGCTACCGGTTGGATCGAACTCGGCGATCTCCTGGGTTGAGGCTCGCCAACCGAAGCCCCCTATGGCGAAGGGCCCTTCCGCCAAGGCAGGAAGACCGAAGGCCTGCTCAATCTGCACTTCGTTGATCGCGGCAGTAACGAACGCACCCAGCCCAAGATCGGTCGCACTCAGATAGAGCGTCTGCGACAGATGCCCAACATCCAGCATGAGGGCCCGGTAGGCCTTTGGATGATTGCGGTACTTCCAATGGCTGCGCGCGATGCGCGGCGCATAGATCACCAACACCGGCGCCTGTGCGAACCAATGCTGGCCCGCCAACGCATTGCATGCGAACTCATACAATGGCATCGCGGGGCTCGGCAGTGGTCGCAGTGAATGATCGACCGGCCGATAGTGATAGAGCCCCGGCGAAATGCCTTCGACATGCTGGATCAGCAAGTACGCCTCGGTAGCATGCAGGCTACCTCCTGAGGGGGAATGCTTCTTCAGAAACTGCACGTCTCCACCTTGGTTGACGGAACCTTGTGCAGCGAACACACGCTCCAGAACCTGAGAAAACAGTGCCTGTCCCAGTGGCCGGCCCTGATCGAAGTTTCGACAAGTGACCCGTTGCGAGAGCAGTGAATCCAGGGACTGCGGCACGTGCCGCTGCAGCGGCAGGTCTGGCCCACGAGCTTCGCGCTCAATCGTCGCTGGAGGCGGGGCGCCACAGGATCGCAAGAGACCTGCGACGTTATCCGTACCCAATCGTTGCATCGACTCGACGCTGTTCACTGCGTCCCAGCGCGCCGCATGATGGGTGACAGCCGCCAACGGCCACCAATGCAGCGCACGGTAGCCTTCGTCGGCGTCCCGATGCGTTTGACAGGCGGGTGCATCCGATATCAACAACCCGACTTCCAGAAGACGACGCGATATCGGATCCAGGTCCTGCACCAGCGTCACCCATTCGTCCGGGCTGTAGCGGCCAACGCACACCATTTCCTCCTCAGACACACGTAATTCGCCGGCCAAGTGCGGCGCCAGCGCGAACCAGCACCGCGTATGTGCAAGCCCGTTCCCGCCCGACAACAAACTGCTTAGGTCGAAGTGAGTGCTTTCGCGCGGCTCAAAGAACACGGACGTACAACGCCGCACTTTCATGGGATCATCCTCCGGCCGCACAGGGGGCGCGGCCAACTTCTCATTACTTTTTGACCGGACGGGCGTTTCTGCCCTCCCCGCCGGGCGATGGTGGACGATGATGAATACATTCTCAGACGATTGTGACAAGACTCCGGAACATGCCGGCATCGACTCCAAGGTAGTGGACATCCTGCTGGAGAAGCTGTCCACGGACGACGATTTCCGTGCGACGTTTCAGGCCGATCCGGTCCAGGCGCTGGCCAGTCTTGGTGTCGCCGAAGCCGTTGCGATGGCTGGCCGGACGCCGCAGCCGGGCGACAACTTCTACTGCATGACCACCAACGCGCTGGC
This sequence comes from Stenotrophomonas sp. Iso1, assembly GCF_027497995.1. Taxonomy (GTDB): domain Bacteria; phylum Pseudomonadota; class Gammaproteobacteria; order Xanthomonadales; family Xanthomonadaceae; genus Stenotrophomonas. The sequence goes on from NZ_JAODBT010000004.1 coordinate 133,496, forward strand.
CAGCAAGGAAGAGATCGCAGCTACGCGCGCGAAGCTGCAGCAGCACCTTGTGGCGGCAGGCAATCACAACGTGATTTTTTGTTTCGAGGCGGACAAGGTCTGTTCAACGCTCGAGCGCAGCTGAGAAGGCTGTTGCGTCAACGGCCATTGCGCCAGGAAGACAGCCAACTCCCGCGCTGCGGGTTCCGCTTTTCCCTGCGCAAGCAAAGATTCGGCAATCCACAGTTGCGCCATTTTCGAATCCGCAACATTCAATGGTTGCAACGTCTGTGACGCGTTGGCCTCCATGTAGGCACGGCCACGCTGGCTCACCAGCCATCGTGCCTGTGCCTCGGCCTCCGAATGGCGCCCGGCCTTGCTCAGCAAGCCATACAACATCACCCGCGATAGATAGAGATCATCCGCGCGGGCTGGCAACAACGCTATCGCCTCCTCCAGCTTGCCTTGGTTACCCATGACTCCCGCTTTGGTAACGCGCTCTACGGCGGCCAGCACGCTGTATCGGCTGTCAGCGGGAAGCTGCTGAACGCGCGCCAGCGCCTCCACTGCCAATGTCGGGTCGCCCTCACGCAACGCCAGATTGGCGTTGACCAGCAGCATGGTTCCCAGATCACTGCGATTCAATGAATCCCATTTCGACGAGGCGACTTCGGCGACCAGGTCATCGGCGAGCTGCCGCCGACGCTCATCGCGGCGGCGTGCTTCACGCACCAGGTCAACCATGGCACTGATCACGCGAAACTGTTGGTAGATGAAAGCATCCGACGTCCGTGATGCCTCGATGACGCGCTCGGAAAGAACCGCCGCCTCGTGTGGCTGTGCCTGATCCAGCGCAATCGACACACGCTCAATATTGGGCACCAGATCGGTGGCAGGGCTGTTGATCGGCTCCGCCTTGTCCAGCGCGGCGTTTGCCTCGCCAAACTTCTTCATGACAGCCATCGCAGCGGCGACACGTCGGGCATGTCCCGGGCGGGATGGGCCTCCTATGCTCTCAAGATGCTGCAGCGATTGCGCTGGCAAGCCCTTGGCCAACAGTATCCGGGCGACATAGTCCGCTGCGTAATTACGCAACGGATCCTGCGGCACATCGGCAGCCATCGCATAAGGCAACGCTTCATCGAAACGATTGGCGACATACAGATGCCATGCCGCATTTGCCTGACCAGCGAAATCGTCGGGATACAAACCCGCCATCACCTGCCATTTTTCAAGCGCATGCGTAGGTGCCTTCAGCTCTGCCTCCCATGCATCCAGATACAAACGCTCCCGATCCGGCAGGCGCGCGCGCAGCGCCACTGCTTTATCCAGCCAGGGCAGCGCTTTGGGGCGTTCCGAAAGTGCCGCATGGGCGCGAGCGACGCCGAGATATGCCAGTGCGAACTCCGGATCAAGGCGGACAGCCTCGCTGTACATCTGCAGCGACGCTCGCCATTCACCCTCCCGCGCCCTGCGCAGACCCAATGCATAGGCTCGCAACGCCTGCAGGTTGGACGTGGTCACGATCGGCAATGGATCAGAGCCGGATCTGACGACATTGGCGGATTCACCAAGTGCGGTCCGCAGCTTCGACGTAAGGCCGTCCACCGACGCCAACACCGATCCAATTCCCTTTCCATCCACGGATTCGGAACGAACCGTGGATTGCGTGTTGGGATCAATCACCTCGACACTGATGCGTACCTTTCCGCCCACTTCAGAAACCGACGGAAGCAACACCAGACGCGCGCCGTTGCGCAGTGCCACCTCCGATGCGAGAGCCCGGCCCATAAGCTCCTTTTCGGGGTCTCTGCGGGTACGTGTGACCGTTTCGCGCGCGACCATGTCACTGAGCACGTTGACGTAGCGCGACTGTTCCAGGCTGATGCGGAATGCCTGTGCCAAGGAATCGTCGAGCAAGGCATTGCCGGTGTGATTCTTCAGATCCCCCACCACCACCCAGTCGCGCTCGGCAAACGCGATGGCGGGCTCCGATCGGACCAATACCCAGCTCACCGCCGCTACCACCGCAAGCAGTGCTATTTCCGCAGCCAACGCCACCGGCCGCCGCCACAGCGGCAGCTCACGGCGGGCCTTCACCGAGCCGGCCGGCATGCGCAGCGGGGCGCGGCCTTTGCGGCCTACTTCGAATACCTCCTGCCCGTTCGGCATGCCCTTGAAACGCCAGCGCCCGTGCGATTTCCATTGCAGGCTGGCGCCGCGATCACCCAGCTCGCGTTGGCCGCTGCGCATCATTGATTCGGCTGCCGACGACATCAGGATCTGTCCCGGACGCGCCAGCGCCATCAACCGCGCTGCCATGGGCTTGGCCAGCCCTTCCACTTCCAGCGCTTTGGCACCGGCAGCCACCGCTTCTTCACTGTTGTGCCAGGACAGCACGTAGCCCACATGTACGCCCACGCGTGCCTGCAGCGGCAGGTTCAACTCAGTGCCCAGCGCATCCAGTTCGTCCACATAGTCCAGGGCGAAACCCAGCCCGTCCACGGGTGCATCGAACAGCAGGAACATGCCGTCGGAACGGTCGATCAAGCGGCCGTTCCAGCGCTGCAGCAACTGCAGCACCTGCGTGTCGAGCTTGCGGAATAGATCGGCGGCGGCGGTATCGCCAATGCGCTCGACCAGCGTCACCGAGTCGCACAGATCCGTGAGGATCAGCGTCTTGAATTGACGGTTGGATTGCAGATTGTCGGATTCACTGTCCACGTCAGCCTCCCCGTGGCCGCTCAGCCGGGTGTCCATTGCATGCGACCGCCGCCCAGGCGCTTGGCCTCATACAGCGCGCAGTCGGCACGCGAGTAGGCATCGTTCCAGTGGTCACGCCCGTCCATCAGCACCAGACCAATGCTGACCGAGCACGCACCCGGCATCGCGCCGGGAAAGGCCACCAGCCCGCGCACGGCCTCAAGAACGAATCCCGCCACACGCGACAACCGCTCGGCATCCGCCTCTTGCAGCAGCACGCAGAATTCATCGCCGCCCAGTCGGCAGGCGATGTCGTCCTTGCCGGCCACCGAGGTCAACACCCGCCCCAGACACTGCAGCATGTGGTCGCCGGCCAGATGTCCCTGGGAATCATTGAGGCCTTTGAAGTCGTCGCAGTCGATCAGCAACAGGCCCTGCGGACGCCGATCGGAACGGTGCGAATTCTGCAGGTAGACCGTGAGCGCACGGCGGTTGCCCATGCCGGTCAGGTCGTCGGTATAGATCAGCTCGCGCGTGTGCTGCAGCTCATGGCTGGCGCTGTACAGATTGCCGAGTGCCACTTCCAGCTCTTCGTTGCGGCGGCTGAGTTGGCCGATCAGTCGTTGCTCGCTGGAGACCACGCGCCACAACGTGCGACGCAGGAAAAACACCACGGTCGCCGGGTCTTGGTCGATCAGGCGATGGAAACTGGCGCAACTGACTTCAAGTAGCTCGGTGACGCAACACGCGCGTGCAGCCGATGAGCGCGAGTGGCTGTCAATCAGCAGGCCCAGTTCACCGAAGAAATCATTGGCACCGAGTTGCTTGGGCGCCTGGCCGGCACCAAAGTCCAGGCTGATGGCACCGCTGATGACGATGAACATCGAGGAGCCGGTGTCGCCACGCTGAAACAGGACTTCGTCGGTGGCCAGGATACGGCGACGGCCAAACTGGGCAAACAGGGCGCATTCCACGGCAGAAACCTGCGCGCGACGCACCGCTCCCCCTGTGGCCGTCGAGCCCACAGGAAGTTCTGCTTGCAACGCCAGACCCCCCACCCCCATGCCGCTCATCCCTTGCCTCATGGATCCCCGCCGTGGCCGGCGAGTCATCCAGCGAGACTAGCATCAAAATAAGGTGATGTGGGTCTCAAACCTAGGGGGAAACCGTGTCTCCGGCGAGGCAAAAAGAAGGGGCTCGTAAGAGCCCCTTTGAAACGACCTTAACTAAGCGCTCAAGCGGCTTCTTCGGTCTGGAACTGCGCTTCTTCGGTGGAGCCGGTCAGGGCGGTGACGCTGGAAGCGCCCCCCTGGATCACGGTGGTCACATCGTCGAAGTAGCCGGCGCCCACCTCCTGCTGGTGCGAGGCGAAGGTGTAACCCTTTTCACGTGCCGCGAACTCCGGCTCCTGCACCTGCTCCACGTAGTGGCGCATGCCTTCCCCACGGGCGTAGTCGTGGGCGAATTTGAAGGTGTTGAACCAGTTGATGTGGATGCCGGCCAGGGTGATGAACTGGTACTTGTAACCCAGCGCGGCCAGTTCATCCTGGAACCGGGCAATGGTCTTGTCGTCCAGGTTCTTCTTCCAGTTGAACGAGGGCGAGCAGTTGTAGGACAGCAGCTTGCCGGGGCTGGCGGCATGCACGGCCTGGGCAAACTCACGGGCGAAGCCCAGGTCCGGGGTACCGGTTTCGCACCACACCAGGTCGGCATGCGGGGCGTAGGCCACGCCGCGGCTGATGGCCTGCTCCAGGCCGTTCTTGACGCGGTAAAAGCCCTCGGGCGTGCGCTGGCCGGTAACAAACGGCGCATCGTTGGGGTCGAAGTCGCTGGTCAGCAGGTTGGCCGCTTCGGCATCGGTACGGGCCAGCACGATTGTCGGCACGCCCAGCACGTCGGCCGCCAGCCGCGCTGCCGACAACTTCTGGATGGCTTCCTGTGTCGGCACCAACACCTTGCCGCCCATGTGGCCGCACTTCTTCACCGCTGCCAGCTGGTCCTCGAAGTGCACCGCAGCAGCGCCGGCGGTGATCATGTTCTTCATCAGCTCGTAAGCGTTGAGTACGCCGCCGAAACCGGCCTCACCGTCGGCGACGATGGGCAGGAAGAAGTCGATGGCATCCTCTGCCTTCACCTTGTCGTCGATGATGTTCTTCCACTGGATTTCATCGGCACGCTGGAAGGTGTTGTTGATGCGACGAACCATGGTCGGCACCGAGTCATAGGCATACAGCGACTGGTCCGGGTACATGGTTTCGGAGGTGTTGCCGTCGGCAGCCACCTGCCAGCCCGACAGGTACACCGCTTCCAGCCCGGCCTTGGCCTGCTGCATTGCCTGGCCAGCACTGATCGCGCCAAATGCATTGACGTAGCCCTTCTTGGCCTCGCCATTGACCAGGCCCCACAGGCGCTCGGCGCCACGCTTGGCCAGCGTGTATTCCGGCTGCACGCTACCGCGCAGGCGCACCACGTCGGCCGCGCTGTAGGTGCGCTTCAAACCCTTCCAACGCGGGTTGGTATCCCAGTCCTGCTGCAGGGCATCGATCTGTTGCTGGTAAGTGCTCATCGTGTCGTCCTCGAAAGAAGATTGCGTGCGTTAGGGGAAGGAGGGTCAGTCGATCTGCCGGTAAGCCGGCAAGGTCAGGAAGTCAGCCAGTTCTTCGGCGCGGCTGAGTTGGTCGAGCAGGCCGATGGCCTGAGTGATGCGGCCACTGCCAGGCAACGCGGAGGTATCCCCCAGGCGTGCAGGCAGGGCGCGCAGGGTGCTTTCCAGCAGTGCGATGTCGATGGCGGTGCCGTCGTCCAGATGCTGGCTGCCGGCATGCAGCCATTGCCAGATCTGGCTGCGGCTGATCTCGGCAGTGGCAGCGTCTTCCATCAGGTTGTGGATGGGCACGCAGCCATTGCCGTCCAGCCATGCCGCCAGATAGCGCACGCACACTTCAACGTTGTTCTCAAAGCCGGTGCGGGTGACGGTGCCGCTGCACGGTGCGATCAATTCCTCGCCGCTGACCTGCACGTCACGACGCAACACCTGATGTTGATTCGGCGTGGGCATGTGCTCGTCGAAGATGGCGCGCGCCACCGGAATCAAGGCCGGATGCGCGACCCAGGTGCCATCGTGACCCGCGGTGACTTCGCGCAGCTTGTCGGCACGCACGCGGGCCATCGCCTGTTCGTTGGCCGCAGCGTCGTGGTTGATCGGAATCTGCGCGGCCATGCCACCCATCGCGTGGGCGCCACGGCGATGGCAGGTCTTGATCAACAACTCCGAGTACGCCTTCAGGAACGGCTGGGTCATCGTCACCTGGCCGCGCTCGGGGAGCACCTTGTCAGCATGGCGGCGGAAGGTCTTCAGGTAGGAAAAAATGTAGTCCCAGCGCCCACAGTTCAGGCCGACGATGCGCTCACGCAGCGCGTGCAGAATCTCGTCCATCTCAAACACTGCCGGCAGTGTTTCGATCAGCACGGTGACCTTGATCTGCCCATGCGGCAGGCACAGCATTCCCTCGATGTGCGACAGCGCGGTCTCCCACAACGCGGCCTCTTCCATCGACTGCAGCTTGGGCAGGTAGAAGTACGGGCCACGGTCGTTGTCCATCAACGTACGGGCGTTGTGGAAGGCAAACACCGCCGCATCGAACAGGCCGCCAGCAATCGGCTGGCCGTCGACCAGCACATGCTTCTCGTCCAGGTGCCAGCCGCGCGGGCGCACGATCAGCACCGCCTGCTCGTCGAACGGGCGCAACGTGTAGTGCTTGGCCGGCTTTCCGTTGGCGGCCGGTGCGGTGAAGTCCAGGTCACCGCGCACCGCCGCACGCATGGTCTGCTGGCCAGCCAGCACGTTGCGCCAGGTCGGCGAGGTGGAATCCTCGAAGTCCGCCATGAACACCTTGGCGCCGGAGTTCAGCGCATTGATGACCATCTTCGGATCGGTCGGGCCGGTGATCTCGACGCGGCGGTCCTGCAGCGCGGCCGGGATCGGCGCCACCGTCCAGTCGCCTTCACGGATGTCGCGGGTATCGCTGCGGAAATCCGGTGCGCCACCCTGATCGAAATGGGCCTGACGCAATTCGCGCGCCGCCAGCCGCTTCTGCCGCTCCGGCTCCACTGCCCGGTGCAACGACACGAGCAGCCCCAGCGCACCGGCCGGCAACAGGCCGGACTGACCGGCCAGCTGCGTGGTCACGGTGATGCCCGGGGTCGGGCGGGGAATGGTCTGTGCCGGGATGGCCTGGGCGACGGCGGACATGGGCGGTTCCTGCGGGCTCGTGGGACTCCAACGTGCAGCCGCAGGCACTTATTTAACAAAACAGTTTTTGCAATGTTATCTATAAGTTGTGCTAATAATTAGTTTGAAATGGCCAAGAAAACTCCCGTAACCCCGCGTTTTTCCTACAAGTCTGACCGGCTCAAGCCACTGCGCGCCTTCCTGCAAACGGTGCGGCTTGGTTCGGTTTCGCGGGCAGCGGAGGCGCTTTTTGTCAGCCAACCGGCAGTGAGCCTGCAGCTGCAGGCGCTGGAACGGGAGTTGGGTGTGGTGCTGCTCGAGCGCAGCGGTCGGCGCCTGCTGCCCACCCGCGAGGGCCAATTGCTGTACGACATGGCCCAGCCATTGGTGGAAAACCTGGACGGGCTGCTGCCACGGTTCCGCGAGAAGGTCAGCGGCCTGGATGCGGGCGAGCTCAACATCGCCGCCAATTCGTCGACCATCCTGTATCTGCTGCCGAAGATCGTCGAAAACTTCCGCCGCCAGCACCCCGACGTGCGCCTGACCCTGCACAACGCCATCAGCGCCGACGGTACCGACCTGCTGCGCAGCGACGCGGCCGACCTGGCCGTCGGCTCGATGATGGATGTGCCGGCCGATCTCAGCTACGCGCCGGTGTACCGCTTCGAGCAGGTGCTGATCACCCCGCCCGACCACCCGCTGGCGAAGAAAAAGAACCTGACGCTGGAAGACCTGTCGCCCTGGCCGTTGATCCTGCCACCCCGCCGGCAGATCACCTGGCGGCTGGTGGACCTGGTGTTCCAGCAGCACCGGGTGCCGTACACGGTGGCACTGGAGGTCGGTGGCTGGGAGGTGATCAAGCAGTACGTGGCGATGGGCATGGGCATCTCCATCGTCACCGCGCTGTGCCTCAACGATGGCGACCGCGACAAGCTGGCCACGCGCGCGATGAGCGACTATTTCCCGGCGCGCAGTTATGGCGTGGTGGTGCGCCGGGGCAAGGTGCTGTCACCGCAGGCGCGGGCGTTTGTCGAGTTGATCCAGCCGGATTTGTTTGCGCCGAGGCAATACGACGATACGGGGCATTCGGAGAGGTAGTTTCACCTTTGGCTTTCTGCAACGTGTGGACGCTGCGGTGGCATTGGTGCAGCGTGCGCAGCGCCTCCGGGGAGTCCAGATGTGCCAGCCACGCCTGCTCGCTCCCGCAGTAAAGCCCCAGGTGCGCTGCGCTTACCCGGGCTACGTTTTTTCGTGCACTCCCGCTGTTAGACACGTATCGCAACGGCCAGGCACCTTCACCGAAAGACCCACACGCAAAGAAAAACCGGCAACGTTTCCGCGCCGGTTTCCTGTTCATACGCAGCCCGTCGTAGAGCGGCTTACAGCCGCTGCCAGCGTGGCCCATCACCTCGACGCCAATACACTGCCAGCGCCTTGCCGTAGACCGTGTCGGCATCCACCAGGCCAAAGAAGCGGCCGTCGAAGCTGTTGCCGCGATGGTCGCCCAGCACCAATAGTTTGCCGGCAGGAATGGTGATGTCGGTGATATCCGGCCCACCCCCTTCATCCAGATCCAGTTGCACCTGTTTGCCGCCGAATGCCTCGTGCGCGAGCGATTGCTGCAGCGGTTGGCCATTGATGCTCAGGTAGCCCTCGTGCAGGGCCACATGATCACCGGCGACCGCCACCACACGCTTGATCAGCCGCGTGCCATCGGCCGGCGAATCAAACACCGCCACATCACCGCGTTGCGGCTGGCCGTTGGCAAGCAGGCGCACGTTGGTGAATGGCAGGCGCAAGCCATAGGCGCGCATGTCCACCGCGACGCGGTCACCGGGCTGCAAGGTGGGCTGCATCGACCCGCTGGGTACCTGGTAATGATTGGCCAGGCTGTCGCGCGCGGCGAACAGCAGCAGCAACATCACCGCCAGCGGCAACGCCTCTCGGCGCAACCACGCACGTGCAGAAGGAAGCCGGGATACCGCCGCTGTCTCATTCATGCCGATCACCACCGTGGAAGGTGAGTAATGGACATGCCTGAACCGTGGCAAGTTCCCGGCGGCAAGTCGCTGGATGCTACGCATTATTTACGCGCCCCCCGTTGCCCGGCATGGAGGCTTTACGTGCCTGGCGCGCATCGTGGCACCACCGCGCCGAAGGGCGCTCAATCAAGGCTTCACATGAGCATCCTGCTGATCCGGCACGCATCCAATACGATCGTGCCGGATACCTCGCCACTGCCTGCCCAGGTTGCCGGGCATGACCTGTCCTGCCAGGACTGCGACACGTTGCCGGCCTTGGTTCGTTGCCTGCAGCACGCGCACCGCAGCCAGCCGGCATGGGTACTGATCGAAGTCGCCGCTGCCAACGAGCAGCAATGGTCCGCGCATGGCCCGGCGTTGTGTGCCGCACTGGATGCCCTGCCTGTGCCCTACATCGAGATCGCACGTCACGACGCCGATGCGCTGGACACGCACCTGCATCCGCAACACGCCCCCGTGGCACTGATCTGCAGCCGCGTGCGCGACGATGCCTGTCGGCTGTCATTGGCGATCGCCGCACGTCGCCTGCAAGCGCAGGAGGGCTGAGCCATGTCCATCTTCATCGTGCGCGGCCCCGAAGGCAGCGGGCTGTCGCAGCATGCAGCCGCACCTTTGCCGGCTGCAGTGATGAAATCGCTGGTGCAGCGCGCCCTGGATACCGGCACCAGCATTGCCATGCGCAGCTGCTGCTGCGAACAGGAACTGATTGAAGCGCTATGCGCCGCCGACCACAGCCCCGGTGAAGTCACGCTGCTCGCGCCGGGTGCCTGCGTTCACAGCGAGCGCCTGCGACGCCTGCTGCCGCGCCTGCGCAACGCTTATGTGGAAATACACGATGACGACGGCCATGCATTTGATGCCTGCCTGCCAGCCTCCGCAGGTCACCGCCTGGGTGTGGCACAGGGTTATCGCGCACAAAGTTATGTACTGGCGCTGGAAATGGCGCTGGAACACCTGTGCTGCAACGAGGTCGGTAATCGCGTGCATGTGGGCACCTGAGATGCCACCGGTAGGAATGGCCGTGGCCGCAAAACCCAGAGGCGCTCCGATCACATGAATGCCGGTAACTGCGCGGGCCCGAATCAACCATCCGCTTCACAGTCGAGCTCGCCTCCATGCGGGCGCCAGTACCTTGCCGGGTACGAGGTGTACGTCGACGGGCATCCGTTCTGGTGGGGGCATCTGGCGGTGCGTGTCGAGGATGGTGACGCAGTGCTGAAAGACCCGCAGGGATTGCTCGACCTGCTCTGCAGGATGGCCGCGCAGCGGCATGACGTTGCTGCATCACAGGTGCGGCTGAAGATGGTGAGCCGGCTATAGAAGCGCCGCCGGAAAGCAGATACGCGAACGGCAGGGTTTCCCCTGCCGTTCGTGATTACTTCGTGGATGCTTACTTCAAGCCACGGTTGTGCAGCAGCGGCTCCACACTCGGGTCCTTGCCGCGGAAATCGCGGTAGGCGGTGGACAGGTCGCGGGTGTTGCCGATGGACAGGATCTTGTCGCGGAACACCTGGCCGTTCTCACGGGTCAGGCCGCCGTTCTCCTTGAACCACTCGAACGCATCGTGGTCGATCATCTCCGCCCAGAAATACGCGTAGTAACCGGCCGAATACCCACCACCCCAGATGTGGTCGAAGTAACTGCTGCGGTAACGCGGCGGCACCTGCGACAGATCCACCTTGAAGCGCTTGAGCGCGTCGGCTTCGAACTTGTCCACGTCCTGCAGCGGTGCGTCGGCGCCCTGCGTATGCCATGCCAGGTCCAGCAGCGCAGCTGACAGGTACTCGGTGGTCATGTAGCCCTGGTTGAAGGTCTTGGCCTTGGCGATCTTGTCGACCAAGGCCTGCGGCATCGCTTCCTTGGTCTGGTAATGCTTGGCGTAGTTGGCGAACACCTTCGGGTCCGAGGCCCAGTGCTCGTTGAACTGCGACGGGAACTCGACAAAGTCACGCGGCACGCCGGTGCCGGCCACGCTCGGGTACTTGGTGTTGGAGAACATGCCGTGCAGGGCATGGCCAAACTCATGGAACATCGTGGTCACATCGTCCCAGCTCAACAGCGCCGGTTGGCCCGCTGCAGGCTTGGTGAAGTTGCTCACGTTGTAGACCACCGGCTTGGTCCCGGTCAGGCCGTTCTGTTCGACAAACACGTCCATCCATGCGCCACCGGACTTGCTGTCACGCTTGTAGAAATCGGCGTAGAACAGCGCCAGCGACTTGCCGTCGGCATCGGTCACCTCGAACACACGCACGTCCGGGTGATAGACCGGCAGATCCTTGCGCTCTTTGAAGGTGATGCCGTACAGCTGATTGGCGGCGAAGAACACGCCGTTCTGCAGCACGTTGTCCAACTCGAAGTACGGCTTGATCTGCGCTTCGTCCAGGTCGTACTTGGCCTTGCGCACCTGCTCGGCGTAGAAGTCCCAATCCGACGCGGCCGCCTTGAAGCCACCCTTCTGCGCGTCGATCACTTTCTGGATTTCGGCCAGTTCACCGCGCGCCTTGGCAGTGGCTGCCGGCACCGTGTCAGTGAGCAGCTTCAGCGCGTTGGTCGGGTTCTGCGCCATCTGGTCGGTGAGGTTGTAAGCCGCATAGTTCGGGAAACCGAGCAGCTTGGCCTTGGCCGCGCGCAGCTGCGCCAGACGCTGGATGATTGCGCGGGTGTCATTGGCATCGCCGTGCTCGGTGCGGGTTTCCGACGCTTCCAGCACCTTCGCACGCACGTCGCGGTCCTGCAGCGAGGTCAACACCGGCTGCTGCGTGGTGTTCTGCAGGCTCAGTACCCACTTGCCATCCAGCTTGCGGCCCTTGGCAGCATCTTCGGCGGCAGCGATGTCGGCGTCGGACATGCCGGCCAGCTGTGCCTTGTCATCAATGGTCACGGCACCCGCGGCAGTCGCTGCCACCAGCTTGTTGTGGAAATCGTTGGACAGCGTGGCCTCTTCGGCGTTGAGCTGCTTCAGCGTTTCCTTGTCGGTGTCGTTGAGCTGGGCGCCGGCCTTGACGAAGCCCTTGTAGGTTTCTTCGACCACGCGCAGCTGCTCCGGCTCCAGCGCGGCGCTTTCGCGCGCGTCGTAAACCGACTTCACGCGCTCGAACAGCTTGGCGTCGAGATAGATGGCATCGCTGTGCGCGGCCAGCTTCGGCACCACGTCTTCCTGGATTTTCTGCCGCTCGGGGTTGGTATCGGCCTGCACCACGCTGAAGAACACGCGGCTCACACGGTCGAGAATGGCGCCGGATTGCTCCATCGGCAGCAACGTGTTGTCGAACGTGGCCGGCTGGGTGTTGTCGGCAATCTGCTTGATCTCGGCCAGGTGCTGGCGCATGCCTTCTTCGAAGGCCGGCAGGTAGTCACTGTCCTTGATCTTGTCGAACGCCGGCGCCTGGAAAGGCAGCGTGCTCGCCGTCATGAACGGGTTGGTCGACGCTTCGGCCGGTTGACCAGCGGCAGCGGGGGTATCGGCGGTCACGGGGGCAGTGGACTCCTTGCCGGAACAGGCGGCCAGCGCAAGGCTGACGGCGGTAGCCAGAATGACAGTACGCGACATGAAACGAACTCCTTCAGGACGGGCTTTTTATCAGCCCATCACCCTACTCCGTTCGCCAAATCGCGGCATGTGCCGATGGTGGCGCGTTACCTGCCGCGCCACGTCGGCCTGCCGGAGAATCAGCCGCCCTGGCGGTTCTTCCCCATCCACTGCTGGTACCACAAGCGGATGGCCGCCATATCGGCAACATCGTCACCGCTGGTCTGGAAGACGGGGCCGAAACCCAGCACCCGGTCCGGGTAATGGAAGTACGCCGGCACCACCGGCACATCCGCCATCCGGGCGATCTTCAGGAAGCCCCCCTTCCATTCCTTGACTGGCTTGCGGGTGCCTTCCGGCGCCAGCGCATACCAGACGCGCTCGCCGTTGCGGATCATGTCCACGGCCTGGCCGACCGTTCCTTGTGGCGAACTGCGGTCCACCGGCACCACGCCAAGGCTGCGCAGCACCGCGCTCAACGGCCACCAGAACAGCTTGTCCTTGCCCAGAATGCGGGCTTCGAGCCCCAGCGCCATTTTTGCCGCCAGGCCCCACAGCCCATCCCAATTGGACGAATGCGGTGCGGCGATGACCACGGCCTTGGCCAGGTCCGGAATCGGCCCGCGAACGCGCCAACCGCCCAGGCGCAGAATGCTGCGCCCCAGCCAGCGCGTGAATGCGCCGCCGTTGACCTGCGGCATGTTCGGTGGAATGACAGGCACCACCGGCTCAGGGTTACTCAAGCACTACTCCCAGTTACGTGTTGAACGGCCGCGCTTGACGTGCGCGCGTTCTTTTTTTTGATCCAGACGACGCAGCTTGGAGCCGTAGGTCGGCTTGGTCGCCACGCGCGGCTTGGGCACGGACAGCCCGGCCTGGATGAAACCAACCAAGCGATCACGGGCGTCCTGACGGTTGCGGTCCTGGGTGCGGAAGCGCTGTGCATCAATCACCAATACGCCCTCGCCCGTCATGCGCCGGTCGCGCCGGGCAAGCAAGCGCTCACGCAGTGGCTCAGGCAACGACGGTGAGCCGGCCACGTCAAAACGCAGTTCCACTGCGGTGGACACCTTGTTGACGTTCTGGCCGCCGGCCCCACTGGCGCGCACGAAACGCTCGACGATCTCCGCTTCCGGTATCGCCAACTGTTCCGAGATTTCAATCAGGCCTGTTCCCATCGGCGCATTGTAAGGGCTGCCGGGGGTCTGCTTGTTGGGGCGTCGAAAGCGAAGGGAGCCCCTACCGGCAGCTTCCGCTCAATCCCACTCCTGCGCCGCCCAGCGCCGGTAGGCCCGGTAATGGTGAATAGCGAAGCCGGCAAAAGAAGGCTCACGGCGCAGTGCGCGTTCCACCTTGCGCACCTCCTGCTCGAACACCTTCGGGCCTTCTTCATGGAAGGTGACCTTGTTGATGTCGTTGGACGACACTTCCAGGCCGATCACCACGTTCTTCTCGACGCGGTTGGCATAGGCGATCTCACTTGCCGCGTGCGAGAGGATGCTGTCGCTGCCTTCGGCCTTGTCGCGGTAGTCCATCAACGCCACGTAGTCATACAGGTCGATGGTGTGTTCGCTGACCGGGCGGCGTACGCCCTTCCATTCCAGTTCGATGCCATCCAGCCAGAACGGAATCGCCGGTCCCACCGCCAACGTGGCGCCATACTCGCGCTTGATCCGCATCAACGCATCACTCATGTCCAGGAAGCCCACCAGCAGGCCTTCGCGGGTGTCGTCATCCCATTGGTCAAGAATGTGCGGCTCGATGTCCAGATTGACGCCGTCGAAGCGCGCGTTCTCCGGCGCAGCGGCGTTGTACTCGACCACGCGACGGAACATCGCCTCGGCTTCGGCACGGTGTGACGGCAGCACGTAGTTTTCGGTATTGAGGTACGCCGAACCCAGCAGCGCGTAAACCTTCATCCGCTTGGCGTGCATCTGGGTGATGAAGTCACGGTACAACTGCGGCTGGTCGACGATGAGGTTGCGGCCCTGGAAGGCGTCGGCGTACAGGTACACCGTGTCGATGCGTTGCGATTTCAGGTAAGTCACCGCCTCTGCGGCGACCTTCGGGTCCTGCACCATCGCGTAGGACTCGGCTTCCCAAGTCCATATCGCGCGGCTGACCGAGGCCACCACCGTGGCGGGCAGTACGCACAGCAATAGCAGCAGACTCACACGTGGCAGAGACATCAGGGTTGGCTTCCAGTAGCAGCGGGCGTGTCCAGCGGCAGGCGATACCGCCCCTGGCCGATAGCCTTGCCAGTGTCAGGATCAGAGGGGAAGACCGAAACGTAGCAACGGCCGTTGCAGTCCTGCGGTTGGCGTAAACGCAGCTGCACCTGTTGGCGACCGTTGGCCGGCAACTGCAGCGCGCTGCCATACACCTCCTGCAATTCACGGCCGTCCTCGCTGGCCATCACTGCAAGCGGCACGAAGACGCTGCTGGGCTTGCCGTCGCCGTTGCGGAACACCGCCATCAACTGCACGCCATCGTTTGCCGGCGTTACCTGCGCCGATTCCATCGTCAGGCCCTGTGCCGCCGGAGCAGCGGCGACAACCGGCGCCGGTTGCGCGCTGACCTGGTAGGCCACCAAACGGGGTTCGCCGCCATCGGGCATCAACGCGCCCTGCTGCATGAAGACCGCATTGGCCTGCGTGTAACGCTGCAGCCGCTGTGTCACCCACGCATGCACCGCAGCATCGTCGGCCGGCGCCAGATGCATGCCTTCCTGCAGTGCGAACAACTTGCCATCGCGCAGCCACCAACGGTCGGCAAGGTATTCCGGGGCACTGGTCTTGGTCTGTTTCAACGGCAGCTGATGGATGTTGCGGAAGCCTTCGTTCATGTCCAGGCCGCTGCCCAGCCACGGCGTGCGTTCCGGCCGCTGCAGGCCGTAGGTGTTGGACAACAGCGCCATCAACGAGGGGGTGACATCCAGCTGCGAGGACACCGCAGCAATGCGTTCGGGCTGCTTGAGCAACGGCGAGAAAATAATCAGCGGCACGTGGTACCGATCCATGTGCTCGCCCATCGGGATTTCCGGCAGGCGGTGATCACCGGTGACAAGGAAGATCGTGTTGGCGTACCACGGCGTGTTGGCCACCGATTCAAAGTAGCGACGCAGCTGATCGTCGGTGTAGAGAATGGTGCTGTAGATGTCGGCGTTGGCACGGTACGCCGCCAGTTGGGTCTCGGGAATGCGCAGTTCACCCAAGCGCTGCTCCAAGCGCGTGCGGTACGCATCCTGCCCCGGGAACTGGTAGCTGGTGTGCATGGAGATGGTCTGTATCGCCATCGCGAACGGCGTCTGCAGATGGCCGTTGTCGGCCAATACCCGCGACACCAGCTCCTTGTCCGGGTAGCCCCAGGCACTGAACGGATTGCGCTGGTAACCCGCGCCGAAGCTCGGCATGTCCACGATCTTCTGCACCTGCTGCAGTTGCAGGTAACCACGCTCGTTGTCGAAGGCGGTGTCGGTGCCGTTATAGAACGCGGTGTGGTAACCCTGCTTGCCCAATATGTTGAACAAGCCCGGATGCGCCGGCATGCGCTCACCCAGCGCGGTGAAGCCTTCTTCGGCGAACGGTGCCGAGCCGAACAGCGTGGGCAGCACGCCAAAGGTGCGGCCCTGGTTGGCAAGGAAACTGTCGAAGTACAGGCTGCGCGTGGCCAGGTCATCGAGGAAGGGTGTGAAGCTGCCCAACGTGGCCTGCGGCCCGGAGAACGACCGGCCCAGGCCTTCCACCACGATCACCACCACATTCGGCGGCTGCCCATTGGAAGTTGCCAGGAAGTGCGGACCCAGCGTGTCCGGCGTCTGTTCCGTGCGCAGGAATGGATAGGTCGGATCCAACGCCGGTTCACTCGTGTTGCCCGCTGAGGCTGTCGCCGCCGTTGATGGCGCTTGCGCATCACTACCGGACCAACGCCGCATGTCGGCGCTGAACCAGGCCAGCTTGTTGCTGGCCAGTTCGCGTGCCGCGTCGTCCTTCAGCGCGTCGGCGCCGGCCGGCAACGGTGCCAGCCACAACAGCAGGCCAGCGAGCAGCAGTACGGTGGTCCACAAGGTCGAGCCATGGGCATCACGCCGCGCCCACCACCACAGGCCCGCCCACAGCACCAGCAGCGGCAGAAGCAACGCCAGCAGGTTGCGCGGATTCAACGGTGCACCGTCGGCCAGCGTGGTGCGTATTTCGGCAACGCTGTAGCCAAACAGGTCCGCGCCCAGCGGCACGTGTGCCACCTGGTAGTACTGGTCCAATAGCGCCTGCAGTGCAATGAACAACGACCACAGCAGCGCTACCGCCACGCCACGCCACCGGGCGCGCTTCAACGCCAGCAGCGGTAACGACAACAGCAGCAGGATCGGCACCGCACGCAGCAGTACCAGCAGGGCCTGCAATGCAGCGACACCGGCGATGGTCCACTTTTGATTACCGTCCCAGGTGGCGCCGGCAACGCCATTGATCACCGCACCGGCCACCAATACGAACTGCGCCAGCAGCAGTGCCGGGAACGCTGAGGAGAAACGTGACCAGGCACTGGCACCGCGTTGGGTCGTCATCTGCATTGGCTCCCCTTACCAGCGCGTATACAGCGACAACGAGAAGCGCTGCTCGTCATAACCACCATCGTCGTCAGCATAGCCGGCGCCCACTTTGAAGCCCCATTGCGGTGTGAAGTAGCGCTTCCATGCAATGCCGACGGCGGCGTTGCTGTCACGTACAACACTGCCAAAACGGTCCATGTCGGTACTGCGGCCACTGCTGACGCTCATTTCCAGATAGTCATCGGCATTGCCGTTGTAGTAGTTGCGCAGCAGCACACGGTGACTCCAACTGCCCGAGCCCACACCCGGCACATGCTGCAGCTTGTAGCGGCCATACCAGTTGCCCATATAGCGGCCCACGCCGACGCCATAGAACTCGGTATCACCGGAGAAGCGCAGGTGGTCGACACTGGCCGACAATTCCCAGCCGCTGCCGACGCCCTGGAAAACTTCCACGCGCCATGCCTGTCGCGGCAACATGCCGTTGGACGGTCCCTGCTGGTAACGCAGGTTGGCATAGGCGCGTGACCACAGCGGCGCATAGCCATCCAGTGCCCAGGCCATGTCGCTTTCACCGAAGTGATCGGCACGCAACAGCTCCACGCCCAGCGAGCCACGGCTGAACTGCCGGCGTATGGACAGATCCGCGTCGTTCCAGCTTTCGCGGTCACCGCTGAAACCGGTGTGATCCCACCCGGCGCTGGCGCTCCACAGGTAACCACCACCGGCCACGACATCCGGGTTGGCCATGCGCGGCAGCAGGCTCTGCTGAAGGCTCGCGATCTCACCTGGATCAGCGCCCAGTGCAGCGGCCGCATCGAAGTCGGCACGCGCCGCAGCAAACTGGCCGACATCACGCTGTGCACGACCACGCGCAATGCGCGCCTGTGCATCCTGCGGGGCAAGTTCCACCCAACGCGAATAGGCATCCAGCGCCAGCTGTGGGCGGTCGCTCCAGCGGTAGACATCCCCCAGCGCCGACCAGGCGTCCGCGTAGTTCGGGCTGTTCTGCAGTACGGCTTTCAGGTCGCTTTCGGCAGCAGCGTATTGCCCGTCCCAGGCATAGGTACGGCCGCGTGCCAACAGCAGATCGCCGTTGCCCGGATGCTCGACCAACAACGCGTTGTAGCGCTCGATGGCCTGCGGACGCTGACCGCCGGTGGCCAGCTCGCGTACCTGCAGCATCTGCGTGGTCAATGCATCGGGCTCGGCCTCCTGCGCCAACAGCGGCAGCGGGCATGCCACGCATGCGAGCAGCAACCACACCGACAGTGACGTGGTGGTTCTGCGGTGGTTTCCTGCGATCAAATCGTGCGTGCGAATCATGGCTTGGCGCCCCCCTCACTTGCGCCGTTTTTCGGAGCCGACGTGGGGCCGGCCGTTGCTACGTTCTGCCAGGAGCCGTCACGGTTGATCTGCCCCCAGCTATGGCGTTTCTTGTTGCGGCTGAGCAGCCAGCCCAGCGTGCCGCTGAAGCGCCACATTGAATTCATTTGCCGGTAGCCGAAGTTTTCAAGCACGGCGATCACGAACAACCGCAGTTGCTGCGATGGCTTGGTGAACAGGCCGAACGAAAGTTCTTCCAGCAACATCGCGTTCACCGACAACAGAATGCCCATGCCCACCGCCGCAGCCAGGAACACCAGGAACACCTCCAGCTGCACCAGGCCGATCAGCGCCAGCACAATCATCGAGACGTAGCCCACCACTTCGATCAGCGGCCCAAGGAACTCGAACAGCAGCATGAACGGGAACGCCACCCAGCCCGGCGTGCCGCCGCGACGGTTGAACATCAAACCGATGTTCGACCACAGGCTCTCGGCCAGGCCGCGCTGCCAGCGCACGCGCTGATTGCGCAGCGATGCGATGTCCGACGGTGCCTCGGTCCAGCACACCGGGTCAGGCACGAACACGATGCGGTAGTCGCGTTCTTCCTCGCGCAGGTTGCGGTGCAGGCGGATCACCAGATCCATGTCTTCGCCGACCGTGTCTACTTTGTAGCCGCCGATGGCGACCACGCGCTCCTTGTAGAACACGCCGAACGCGCCGGAAATGATCAGCAGGGCATTCATCGGTGACCAGCCCATGCGCCCAAACAGGAAGGCGCGCAGGTACTCCACCAGCTGGAAGCTGGGCAGCAACTTGTTCGGCAGCCCCACCTCGGACAACATGCCGTCGGTGACCGTGCAACCGTTGAGCACGCGCACCACGCCGCCACTGGCGACCACGCGACGATCTTCCAGGAACGGACGCACCACTCGCGACAGGCTTTCCGGTTGCAGGATGCTGTCGGCATCCACCACACAGAACAGCGGATAACGCGCGCAGTTGATGCCAGCGTTGATCGCATCAGCCTTGCCGCCGTTGTCCTTGTCCACCATGTGCACACGCGGGAAAAGCGCCGACGCATAGACGCCGTGAACCGGCTGCGTTGGCAGTCGCGCGCGATAGGCTTCGGGCACTTTGACCAAGCCAAATGCCTCGATCAACGCCTCGCGCGTGGCGTCGCTGGAGCCGTCGTTGACCACTACGATTTCAAACTCGGGGTAGCTGGTGCGCAGCAACGAGCGCACCGATGACACCACCGAACGGGTCTCGTTGTAGGCCGGCAGAACGATGCTTACCGGCGGTTGATAATCACGCAGTGCCGGCGGCAGGTAGTTGGCGCGGTACTCGCGCATGTAACGCACGATCTGGTACGCCGATATGTAATTGAGAAGCAGGTAGGCGAGGTTGATCGCCACGAAGTACGCCATGAAGAACCACTGCATCGATGCCGCGATCTGGATCCACGGCACGTGTTGCAGGTATTCCACCAGCATCTGCCAATAGCCGCTCATGCCATGCTCCTCAGCCCGTGCTCGGCCAAAACCTGGTCGATGATGTCGCGCCCATAACGGTCGCTCTGGCGCTGCTGCAGCTGCCGCATCGCATCCACGCCCATCCCCGACAACGCCAGCAACGCCTGCGCGGTTCGGTAACGTACCCACCACACACTGTCGGCCAGCAACGGCTCCAGGCGCGGGCCATCGTCGGCCTCACCGATGCGGCCCAACGCCGTGGCCGCATGCATACGCACATGCCAGCGTGACGCGGCCAGAAAACCGATCACGCGCTCGCGATCCTGTTTTTCATTCACCAGCTGCAGGCACACCGAGATGATGTGGTCATCGACATGCCCATCCAGCAGCTGCCGCACCACTTCGGCCGCGCGCTTGGCATCAATGTCGGCCAGAAAACGCACCAGCTTCACCGTGGTATCGGCATTGGCGCGCAGCAAGGCATTGCCGATCTCACGCGCGGCGCTGCCATCGACGTTTTCAGCCAGGATGCGCGCCACGCTGCCAGGCACCCAGTCATTACGCTCGACGATCATCGGTACAAACATCGACATCGCCCGCGGCGGATCCACCTGCGCCAGTGCGCGAGCCGCGCACAACGAAACGATGGGGCTGCGGTCGCTCAGGAACGGCGACAACACATCGAACAGCCGCCGGTCATGCAGATGCCCCAAGGCGATGATGGTCATCGCGCGGTCGTGATAGCTGCCGCGCAACATGCGTGGCGCCGCCGCTTCCAGGCCTACACGCTGGCCCAGCGCTGCCAGACGCCGCGAGTCGGCTTCAGTGAGTGAATCGTGGGCGGCATTCCAGGCTTCAACAAAACCTGCGACTTCGTTGTGCTGCAGCCGTCGCCCCTTGTACTCCTCGCCCTCCAGCTCACGCTGGATGACCTGCGTCCAGAACTGTCGGGCCTGGGCGTCGCGCCGCTCCCGATGTTGCGCGCGGATGCGCAGGATCACGATGATCGCCAGCAGCACAAACGCGAGCAACAGCGTCAGGACTGCGACCCAGCCGGCGACGACCAGTACCGTTGATTGATTGGATAACGCGTGCATCGTACTGCCCCGTTTCCTTCCAATTCCCAAGAACGCGGCTTCCTCGCCGCGTTCCCCCTGTTGGCATCACCGGGGCACTGATGCCTCGAAATTGTGATGCGTATCGCGTTTTTAAGGGTACGGACATGGAATTGCCACACTTTTCTGATAAGCGGCGCTCGTAAGAGATGATTGGCAATAAAAACAAATGGTTAGCTCTTGAACCCGGCGCCATTCGTCCCCCGTAGCCCGGCTTCCGTGCGCCGAGTGGTTGACAGCAGCCCAGGCTCGCTATGCTCAGGCCTTCCCTTGTCCCCAGGAGGTCCCATGGCCCACCGTGCTCGCCCTTTCGTCCGGCTCTCACGCCTGCTGCTGACCGCCACCCTGATGCTCGGCAGCGTTTCCCTGGCAGCGGCCAGCCCCCCTTCGGACAGCGACGTCAATCGCCTGCTCGCCGCCTCGCGCGCGCAGAGCATGCTCGACGCGATGCTGCCGCAGATGGAGGCCATGCAGGCCCAGCAGTTCGCTCAGCTGGCAGGTGATCAATCACTCACCGCCGAGCAGAAGCAGCAACTGCAGCGCATCCAGCAACGCACCTCGCAGACCTTGCGCGAGGCACTGTCGTGGTCGCAGCTGCGGCCGATGTACGTGGATATCTACAAGCAGTCATTCACCAAGGAAGACGTATTGGCGATGGCCGAGTTCTACGAGAGCCCGGCTGGACAGAGCCTGCTCGACAAAACCCCGGCGCTGATGCAGAACCTGATGGTGGCGATCCAGCAGAAGGTGAATCCACTGCTGACCAGCCTGCAGAAAGATCTGGAGGTCATCGTCGCTGAGAAGCGGAAGTGAGCATGCGGCGCTGAGGACGGGGAAACGGTTGCTCGCCGCTGACGCTGCACAGCTTCGGAAGGCGGGCAACCCACTGATCGGCTCAAGAGCACCCAGCCGAACCCTCCTTTTGCCTGCACAAAGGCAGGGAGCCCGTGCCGTCGCACTTGGAAGCACCCTGCCATTACAGCGCGTCTGTCCCCACTTCCGCATTGCGAAGGGCTGGAGAGAAGTGCGCTCAGCGCGCGGCCGGCCAGGGTGAAATCCCAGCACCGACGTACATCAACAGCGCTGGGATTTCAGACCAACCACCATCGGTTGCAATGCGGTTGCAACAACGCCCCTCCCCTTGCGGAAGCGGCTACCGGAGGCAGGAAAAGGCAGCTGCGAGGCCACACATTGCAGCGGCTCCCGTATTCGCCTCACTGCTGATCACTCACTCCGGCTTTCCAGCGTCCAGCCAAACAGATCCATCGCTTTCTGGAACTCACGGTCCCATGGCGCACTGACCTCCACGCGACCGCCTTCGTGCGGGTGCGGGAAACCCAGGCGTTCGGCGTGCAGCAACATGCGGTGCACGCCCTGCATGCGGAAGCTGCGGTTGTGCCGGCCATCGCCGTGGCTGGTGTCGCCAATCAGGTGATGGAACAGATGCTTGAGGTGCCGGCGAATCTGCCGGAAGCGCCCGGTCTGCGGCTGGCAGCGCAACAACGCATAACGCGAGGTGGGAAAGCCGTTCGACTCGATCGCCAACTCGCCGGTCAGCAGCTTCTGGAAATGCGTGATGGCCTGCTTTTTCACAGGCTTGCCGGGGCCGCCGTCCAGGTCGTGGTCGACGGTGAAGGCCTCTTCAGCCGGCCAACCGCGGCAGATGGCGAGGTAATCCTTGCTCACCTCACCGCCCATCAATGCCTTGCCCAGCGCACTGGCGGTCTCGCGGTCAAAGGCCAGCAGCAGGCAGCCGCTGGTGGCACGGTCCAGCCGGTGCACCAGGAAGATCGGCTTGCCCAACTGTTCGCGCAGGCGGTCGGCGAGGAAATCATCCTCACCACGCGCCAGCTTGCTGTCGTGGACCATCAAACCGGCCGGCTTGTTGACCACTGCCAACCATTGGTCCTGGTACAACAACGGCAACGGCTCGAATACGACGGCTGCTTCCGGGGTTTCCAGCGCCTGGCTCATCGCCGCAACCATGCCGACGCCAGGGCCAGCACGCCAACGCCACCGGTGATCCACGACCACAGCGGCACCGAAGCCAGTTGTGGGCCACCGGCCTGCAGGCCATAGAGCAGCGCTGACACCACCACCAGGCCAACGCCGGTCACCGCCGTGATCACACGTCGCTGCATGCGCTTGAGCGTTTCGTTGAGGCTGACGATGTCCTGCGAACGCATCGCCAGCTCATGCTTGCCTTCCACCTGCTGGCGCAGCCAGCTGTGCAGCAGCGCCGGCATGTCCGGAGCCTTGGTCATGATTTCCGGCAGGCGCTTGCCCAGCTCTTTCAGCGCGCGACGCGGGCTGTAACGCTCCCGCAGGATGCGTTCGAGTACCGGTTTGGCCACCGCCCAGATATCCAGTTGCGGATCGAGCTGGCGACCCACGCCTTCGATGTTGAGCAGCGTCTTCTGCAACAGGATCAACTGTGGCTGCAACGTCAGCTGGTAGCGCTGCGCGGTGCGGAACAACTTCATCAACACTTCGGCCAGCGAAATCTGCGACAGCGGGCGGGTGAAGTACGGCTCGCACACCGCGCGCACGGCAGCTTCCAGCTCATCAATGCGCACCGTGGCCGGCATCCACTGCGCCTGCAGATGCAGTTCGGCGATGCGGCGGTAATCGCGGTTGAAAATGGCCATGAAGTTCTCGGCGAGGTAGTACTGATCCTCTTCCGACAGCTGGCCCATGATGCCGAAGTCCAGCGCGATGAAACGCGGGTTGTCGCGGCGCGCCGGGTCGATATCCACCCAGATGTTGCCGGCGTGCGCATCGGCGTGGAAGAAGTTGTCGCGGAACACCTGCGTGTAGAACACACGCACGCCCTTGGCCGCCAGCGCCTTGCGGTCGATGCCGGCCTCGTCTAGTGCGGCGATGTCATCGGACGGAATGCCCCACACCCGCTCCAATGTCAGCGCGCGTTCGGCGGTGTGGCTCCAGATCACTTCCGGCACGTACAGGTCGTCGGAGTTCTCCCAGAACCGGCGCAGCACGCTGGCATTGGCGCCTTCGCGCTGCAGGTCCAGCTCGGCAGCCAGCGTGGTTTCGATCTCGGCCACCACCTCGCGCGGACGAATTTTGTCGGCACGTGGATGGGTACGTTCGACCAGTGCAGCCAGTGATTTCAGCAGCGCGATGTCGCCGTCGATCTGCTTTTCGATATCCGGCCGCAGCACCTTGACCACCACTTTGCGGCCATCGTCCAGCGTCGCGGCATGCACCTGGGCGATGGACGCCGAGGCCAGCGGCGCGGTGTCGAAACTGGCGAATGCTTCGGTGATTGGCAGGCCCAGCGCCTGCTCGACGATACGCAACGCCTGCTCACCGTCGAACGGCTTGACCCGGTCCTGCAGCAAGGTCAGCTCGGCAGCGACATCCGGCGGCACCAGGTCGCGGCGAGTGGAGAGAATCTGCCCGAACTTGACGAAGATCGGGCCCAGCTCCTGCAATGCCAGGCGCAAACGCGCACCGCGCGATTGCGAAGCGATGCTGGCGCTGGCTCGCGGTACAAACGGCTTGGCGACACGCAACCAGCGCCCCACGGGGGTGCCGTCGAGCAGGTCATCCAGGCGATAACGCAATATCACCCGGCCGATGCGGCTGGCGCGGAACATGGCACGGGTTGCCTTCATGCCACGTCTCCCATGCGCTGGCGCAGGCGCGACACGCGCACGCCCAAACGCTCAACATCATCACGGATCACATCCACATCGTCGTGGAAGGCATCCAGTTCGCCTCGCGCCACCACGTCACGCGACTCCTCGGTGACGTACTCGGCGGCGCTCTCGGCCAGATCCTTTGCACTGCGGCGGGCCTGGGCCAACGCCGAACGCAAGGTCTGCGCGATCTGCACGCCCAGCACCTCACCGAATGCCTTGACGAAGGGCTGCTGCCAATCCGGATCAAAGCGGGTGGCCAGCTGCTGCAGGCGCCGCGCCAGCTCGGCATCGCCCGATACCTTCACCCGGCCCGCCGGCGCCGATGCGCTGCGGCGTGCGTTGGCCATGAACGGCAATTGCGCCAATACGCCGCCCAGGGTGCTGCGCACCGCGAGGTCTGGCTCCAGCGATGAATCGACCGGGCCGACCGTCAGGCGCTCACCGCTGACGCCAATCTGCATCGCCAAAGACGGCGACTCCAGCGTCAGCGCAATACGCTGGCCGTCGAGCGAAGCCAAGGCGGTGCGGGTGTCCGGGTCCAGCGCCAGTGCACGGTTGAGCGCCATTTCCAGCGCACGCCCGGCCAGCGGCTTGATGACATTGAATGGGGAGGGAGACATGCGGGGCATTCTACCGAAGCGGGGAACGGGGAGCGGGCAACGGGGGAAGAGCGGTTGTTTTGGCCGATACCCCGTGAGCCTGCCCGCTACTGCGGTTCACCTTCAAACCGAATGTGATTGCATCCTCGCTACCACCACAAGTTCATTCCCTGTTCCCCAAACCCCGCTCCCCGCCTTCCATAATCCGTGGCTCATTCGCGCAGCATCACCTGCAATAACTCGCATTCCCGCTTCCCATTCCTCGCCCCCATTCCTCGCCCCCATTCCCCGCTCCCAAACAACGGTTCATGCTATGCGTACCCACTTCAATGCAATCGGCAGGAGCACACAGGCAATGAGCAAGACCCGCGTTGGCATCATCTTCGGCGGTCGTTCGGCCGAGCACGAGGTCTCGCTGCAGTCAGCGAAGAACATCCTCGACGCGCTGGACAAGGACACGTTCGACGTCAGCCTGATCGGTATCGACAAACGGGGCCTGTGGCACCTGTGCGACCCGGCCAGCTTTCTGCTCAATGCTGACGATCCCAAGCGCATCGCGTTGAATACCGCCGGCCCGGTGCTGTCGGTGATTCCCGGCGCAGAGCACGGCCAGCTGGTCGCGGCCGATGGCCGCGAGCTGCCGCAGGTGGATGTGGTGTTCCCCATCGTGCACGGCACGCTGGGCGAAGACGGCACCCTGCAGGGCCTGCTGCGTACGCTGAACCTGCCCTTCGCCGGCCCCGGCGTACTGGGTGCCGCCGCTGCGATGGACAAGGACGTGGCCAAGCGCCTGCTGCGCGATGCCGGCCTGTCGGTCGCGCCATTCGTCTGCCTCAACCGCATCAGTGCTGCCCACACCCACTACGACGCATTGGTCGCCGAGCTGGGCTCACCATTGTTCGTGAAACCGGCCAACCAGGGTTCGTCCGTGGGCGTGAGCAAGGTGCGCAATGCCACCGAATACGACACCGCAATGGCGCTGGCGCTGTCCTTTGACCATAAGGTGCTGGTGGAATCTGCGATCAGCGGCCGCGAGATCGAATGCGCAGTGCTGGGCAATGAGCTGCCTGAAGCCAGCCTCTGTGGTGAAGTCGTGGTGCATGACGACTTCTACGCGTATGACACCAAATACATCAGCGCCAATGGTGCCGAAACGGTGATCCCGGCCGACATCGCTGCCGACGCGCAGGCGCGCATCCGCGAGATCGCCATCCGTGCCTACCAGGCGCTGGATTGCATCGGCATGGCGCGCGTTGACGTGTTCCTCACCACCGCAGGCGACGTGGTGATCAACGAACTGAACACCCTGCCCGGCTTCACCAAGATCAGCATGTATCCCAAGCTGTGGGGCGCCACCGGGCTGGATTACACCTCGTTGATCACCCGCCTGATCGAGCTGGCGCTGGAGCGCCATGCGGCCGACAAGGCGCTGCGCAGCTCCATCACCTCGGCCTGATTACTGCGTGATTCAAAAAACAACGGCCCGCCCTGGTTTCCCAGGGCGGGCCGTGTTGTTGCCGACGCCGCTCAATGAATCATGCGGCGATTTGCTTGTCCTAGCCCTTCTTGCGGAACAGCGAGATCACCGCAAGGATCAGGAACACGACGAACAGGATCCAGGCAATGTTGCTTGCAGCGCCAGCGATACCGCTGAAGCCGAGCACGGCAGCGATGATGGCGATGACGAAGAAGACTACGGCGTAATGCAGCATGGCAACCTCACTGGGTGAATGTCCGGGGTCCAGTCTGCGGGTCGGAGCATCAGCAGGAAGTGATGACATGTGATGACGTGTTCAGATGCCACGGGCGACCGCAACCTCCGCCAAGACCCCTGCCCCCGTTTGCGGGGTAAGAACGGCTCTTTGTGCAACGGCGGTTGGGTGACAGCAGCCTTTCCGCCTTATGCCTTCCCGTCCATCGCACTTTGCCGCAGCCTGCGCAGACCTTCCTCGATCGACACCTTCGGCACGTAACCAAAATCGCGCCGCGCCGGCTCCATCGAGTACCAGTGCGGCGTACACAACTGCTCGGCGAGAAAACGCGTCATTGGCGGCTCACCACGCAGGCGCAGCACCGGCCAGAGCTTCTCGCAGAGCGCTCCAATGCGGTATGCCGCCTTGAACGAAATCGACTTCTCCACCGCCGGCGCACCCACTGCCGCCAACAACCGGTTGAGCAGCTCGCGCATCGGCAGCGGCTCGCCATTGGAGATGAAGTAGGCCTTGCCGGCACAGGCCGCGCCGATCACCAGGTGATCGAACGCATCAAAGTGCGCCTGTGCGGCGTTGTCGATGAAGGTGGTGTCCACTTTGTTGCTGCCGTCTCCCACAAACCGCAGGCGGCCGGCATGCGCCCGCTGCGCCAAGCGCGGCACCAGCTGGTTGTCACCAGGCCCCCAGATCAGGCGCGGCCGCAGTGCCACGGTGGCCAGTTCAGCATCGTTGGCAGCCAGCACGTCCTGTTCGGCGATGGTCTTGGTGGCCGCATACGGCGCTTGGAAATCGGCTCCGTATGGCACCTCGTCAGCGCCCAGGCCTTCCACGGGATGGGTGGCACGGTGGGTCACGCTGGGAGTGGAGGTGTAGACCAGACGGCCCACGCCATGGGCGCGGCAGGCCGCCAATACGTTGCGGGTGCCCACCACGTTGGCCTGGAAATAGCTGTCATAGCTGCCCCAGGCGCCCGCCTTGGCCGCATTGTGGAATACCGCACCCACGCCGGCTGTTGCGTGGTGCACGGCATTGGCATCGGCCAGGTCGCCCTGTATCTGCCCCACCCCCAATGCCTGCAGCGCCGGATAGTGACCACGGTTGAAGCTGAGCACCTCATGCCCGCGCTCCACCAAGCCACGGCAAAGCGCCTGCCCCAGAAAACCACCACCGCCGGTGACGAGAATTTTCATGTAATCGATAGTCTCCACGCTGGCCCCTGCGCCAGCACTTTCGGACGCAAGTATCGCAGCAGCGGTACTTCAAGGACCGGGCTTTTCGTTCATGCGCGGTGGTTGCTGGGCAGGAGCGTGGACAGCGCTTCCATCCCGGGCTCACCTTGGCTGCGGATCAAGGCGAGGGTTGTTGTTGATCTGCGATGCAATCCCACGCAGCACTCTCACCGCTAGCCTGCGACAACCTTCGCCGCCCAGACCGCCAACTTCTCGCGGCCGATCTTGGCGTTATGCCGGATATCCACCGGGAAACCCGGGTGTCGCAGGAAGTCGCCAATACCGGCCAGCGTCGGCTGAGCGACCGCAAGCGCGCGCAGCTGCCCTTCAACCGTCGTCGCATCCGCACCCGGCAACAGCTCGTAACACAGCACCGGGCGCTGGCTGCCGTAGGCGCCCACACCGACCAGCGCGGTACGGCGCACCCCCGCCACGGTGTTGAACACCGGCTCCACCTGCTCGGTATACAGCGGCCCGGCGGCAGTTTCGACACGATGAGTCTTGCGCCCGCAGAACCACAATCGGCCCTGCGCGTCGAACCAGCCAACGTCGCCCATGCGGTGCACGGTGCGCTCGCTACCGTCGGCCAGCACCTCGCGGATCTTGGCCGCAGCAGTGGCCTGCGGACGATTGAAATAGCTGTCGGTAGTGGTCGGCCCAACCACGGTGATCTCCCCCACCTCACCGGTTGCCACCTCACCTACGTCACTCCAGTTGGCGATGGGCGCGTCGGTGATGGTGATGATGCGCACGTCATTGGGCGCCACCACGCTGCCCACGCAGGTGCCGGCGCCCTGTTCGGTAGCGGCGCGGGTGTCCTGCAGTTCGCGGCCTTCGATCACGGCAACCGGCAGGCACTCCGTGGCGCCGTATGGCGTCCAGAACTGCGCATGCTCCGGCAACAACGCACGAATCTTGGCCACGGTGTCCGGCGGTACCGGCGCGCCGGCCGAGGTGGCTCGGCTGATCGTCGGCAATGGCTGACCATGCTCGGCCAGCACCCGCATCAATGCCGGCGAGCCGAACAACTGGGTCACGCCGAAGCGAGCAATGGCGTCGTGCAACTTGCGTGGGTCGGCGCTGCCCGGACGGGTCGGGTCCATGTCCGGGATCACCGAGGTCAGCCCCAGCGCCGGATCAAACAGCGCAAATGGCGGGAAGGTGGGCAGATCAATGCCACCGGGCTGCATGCCAAAGGCGTTGCGCAGCAGCTCCACCTGGCCGACGAAATGGCGGTGGCGGTAAACCACGCCCTTGGGCACGCCGGTGGAGCCGCTGGTGAACAGAATCGCAGCCACGTCATCGGGCGAGGTTTCTGCCAACTGGCTGCCAGCACCCGTACCGGCCGATTCGATCCGCGATAGCGTCGTTCCGCCCCAGCCCCAGCGCCGGCCCACTGTCACCAACCGCTTGGCCGACTTGGCCCAGCCCAGCAGCAACCGCGCCAGGTGCGCCAGTGGGATGCCGACAAACGCCTGCGCCTGCGCTTCGTCCAGGCACTGGCGCAGCGCGCGCTTGTCGATGCCCGGGTCCACCAGCACGGGTACCGCGCCGCTTTTGAACAGGGCGAACATCAGCAGGAAGAACTCTGGCCCCGGCCTCACCATCACCACCGTGCGCACGCCACGGCCAATGCCATAGGCGGACAGGCCCGCGGCGATGGCATCACTGCGGGCGTCGAGGGTGCGGTAATCCAGGGTGACGTCGTAGGCGGCCATCCCGTTGGCGCCGGGCTTTCCCGGGCAGCGGATCGCGATCTGGTCGGGCCGTTCACGCGCCAACTCGGGCAGGCGCGCGGCGATATTGCAAGCGTTGTTCATCTTTCTATTGTCGCCGCTGCAGAAAAATCTTGCGCGCGGGCCCGCAGCGTGGAAAATCCGCGCCTTCCCCTTGTCCTAATCGCCGCCCGAAGGCCGCGCCCATGCCCCATCCCTGTCTTACCTGTGGCGCCTGCTGCACTCAGTACCGAGTCGCCTTCCATTGGATGGAGTCGGACGAGGTGACCGAGGGCGGCGTTCCGCACCAATTGACCCAGCGCCTGGACCCGCATCGCCTGTGCATGCAGGGCACTTACTCCGATCCCATCCGCTGCGTGGCGCTGGATTCGGAGATAGGCGTGTATTCACGCTGCACGATCCACCCCAACCGGCCCAGCGTCTGCCGCGAGGTGGATGCGTCCTGGGAGTACGGCAAGGCCAGCTCGCAGTGCGACCGCGCGCGCGTCGCCCATGGCATGGCACCGTTGACCCTGGCCGACTGGCGCTGGCGCGATGCCGCCGACAATGACGACGACCACCCCGACGACAACGGCAATACCCCGTCGTCACCGCCAAATACGCCGATCGCCGCCTGATTGCGGGTGACGGCAGGCGCTTTTGCGTTCTGCCGTCATTCCCACCTGCGCGGCAATGACAAGCCCATTCAAAGCGGCTTGTAACGCCCCCACAGCACATCAAACTGCTGCACGAAGCTGCGCACCAGGTTGCGGTCGCTGGTGACCACCAGGTTCTCGTCGTTGTACTCGGTGGCCGTGCGCGTCCAGTTGAAGCTGCCATTGGCCAGCAACTTGCCGTCGAACACCGCGAACTTGTGGTGCATGTGGTACTGGCTGTGATCGACATGCACCACGATGCCCGCCTCATGCAGGCGGCGGATATCGTTGCCGTCGTCAAAGACCTTGTCGTTGTCGCTGATGATGCGCACGTTCACACCACGCTTGTGCGCGTCCAGGATGACGTCACTCAACCGGTCATCGGAGATGGTGAACACGCAGATGTCCATCGTCTGCCGCGCACCCGCGCAGAGTGAGCGCAGCCGCTGCATGCAGGCATCGCCGGGTGAAAAATAGATGCTGGTCTGGGCATCGGGCACATCCACCGCCACATCCAGGGTGCGCACGATCTGCTCCACCCACTTGAGCAGTGGCAACGCATCGGCGGGTTGGTTGAGCATCTGCTCGCGCGCGATGTCGAAGGCACGGTTGCGCAGGAAACGCACGCGATCCGGCGGCAACTCGCCGCCCAGTTCACGCAGCTCCAGTTTTTCCTGCGGACTGAGTGCCATGTCCTGCACGCTGTCGCGCAGCTGACGATCCAGGCTGTCGAAATCCATCCAGTGCTCCCTGCTTGGCAAGAGGAGCGACAGCCTCGCACATCAGGCACCGGACATGTGCGAACGGCGCTGGCCCGGCTGCAGATGTCGGCCATGGCATACCGGCAAGGTCCGCACGGGCCTCAAGGGCAGCCGATGCGGCCGCTGCACCCTCGCGCGTTTCAACAGCACCCGCTTCACCGCAAACCACCCGGTGCTTACCTCCCCTGTGTTTGGTCAAGGGAGGGGAAAGAGGCCTGCATGAGTGGGTATCAGCTGATGGGGTTGCGTTCCAGGAACGCGCGTACCGCAGGCACGATCACTTCGTGCTTGTCTTCCAGCACGTAGTGATTGGCGTCCTCGAACGTAGTCACTTCGGCCTGCGGCAATGCCTTGCGGAAGCCAGCGAGGAAATGATGGTCGAAGCAGAAATCACGCAGGCCCCAGGCGATATATACCGGGCGGTCGGCAAACGACGGCAGCGCCTTGGCCGCGCGATCCAGCAGCGACCACGCCTTGTCAGCGGGCGACAGCGGGATGTCCTGCATGAAGCGGATCGTCGAGATCCGGTTGTCCCAGTTGTTGTACGGGGACACATAGGCGCGCCGCACATCCGCCGGCATGCGGCGGCTCACGCCCAACCACGAGGCACCGGACGAGAACGCATTGAAAGTGCGGATGAACCACTCGCCCAGCTTCCAGTGCCGGCCCATGGCGATCTGCCAGGGCATCGGCTTCTCAGGTGGCAACGGGAACGAGGCGGTGTTGGTGATGACCAGTCGCTTGACCTGCGCGTTGTGCGACAACGCCCAACCAAACCCAATCATGCCGCCCCAGTCGTGCACGGCCAGCGTCACCGGGCCGGTGATGCCCAGGTGCTTGAGCAGCGCCTCCACGTCATCCACGCGCGACTGCAGGGTGTATTCGTAGCGGCTGTCGTCCGGTTTGTCGGACAGGCCCATGCCGATATGGTCCGGCACGATACAGCGGTACTTGTCGCTCAGGCCGTTGACCAGGTGCCGCCACAGATAACTCCACGACGGATTGCCGTGCAGCATCACCACCACCTCGCCATCGCGCGGGCCTTCGTCGATGTAGTTCATCGACAAACCGGGGCGGACTTCAAAGCGGTGGGTCTTGCTGGGGTAACCGGGGAGAGTGTTCATTGCATCGCACCTGAAAAAAGGGCCGGCAAAACCGGCCCTGTGTTTCGCTTCAGCCGTGCCGGCTTACCAGACGACTTCGGCCATCGTGCAGTTCAAGCCCGAACCAATGCCCATCAGCGCGACACGGTCGCCCTTTTTGAGCTTGCCCAGCTGGCGCAGCTTGCTCAGCACGATCGGTACCGAGGCCGGGCCGATGTTGCCGTGCTCGCCAAAGATGGTCATCACCTTCTTCGGGTCGATGCCGAAGGCCTTGATGAAGGCATTGGTGTGCGGCTGGCTGACCTGGTGGATCACGAACTGGTCGATCTCCTCCACGGCCCAGCCCAAGGCGATGCGGGTGGCCTCGAAGGTCTTGGTCGCCAGCTTGATGCCTTCGATCAGCAGCATGCGGGTGTCGGTGACCATGCGGTCCAGGTTACCCACGCACAGCTTGTTCCACTGATTGGCCGCACGCGTCACGCCGCCCTTGTAGCGCGGCGCGTCAGGGACCAGCTCCGAACGTGCCAGCACCATGGCGGCAGCACCGGAACCGGTGGTCAGTGCGGCGACTTCGTCGCGCAGCTGCTGTGCGGTGATGTCCGGGGCCATCATGCGCTCGAGCGTCTTTTCGTAGACCAGGTTGGAGGTCTCACCGTCGACGATCAGCGCGTAGTCAATGTCACCACGCTCTAACATGCGCGCGGCCACGTCCATGCCATTGATGAAGGCAAGGCAGGCGTTGGCGATGTCGAAGGTGACGCAATCTTCGCCAATGCCCAGGTTGCCGGACACGATGGAGGCGGTGGACGGCTCCAGGTAGTCGCGGCTGACCGAGGTATTGAGCAGCAGTCCGACCTTGTCAGCCGTGATGCCTGCGTCTTCCAGCGCCTTGCGCCCGGCCATGGTGGCTGCGTCCGAAGCCAGCGTGCCGTGGTCCCACAGGCGACGCGCGTGGATGCCGGCGATATCGCCCAGCACGTCGGCGCGGATACCAAGGCGCTCCAACGTCGGCGCGAGCCGTTCGTTGATTTCCTTGGAGGTCAGCGTATGCGGCGCATCAATATGCGCCAGTCCCGCGATCGAGACATTCTGGAAAGGCATCGGGAAGCGCCAGGACTCAGGCGAAGGGGGCGCTATTCTAGCGTCTGCGCTTTTTTACCGCATCTTTACAAATCAGCACTCCGGCGTATGGAAGGCCGGAATGCCTGTGCCAAGGACGCCGTGGCTTCAATGTTGCCGCCACCGGTGCGCTGAAGCCTGCTGACGCGGGCCTCAGCGCGGGCTTGTCAGCGCGGGGGGCACTGCCAGGCCGAGAAGCGCTGGCTGCCATCGGCAGGCTGGCCATTGGCCTGCACGGCGTTGGCGCCGGCGCTCGGTGCCTCGTTGCGGGCCAGGGTTTCCAGCTCTTCCTGCACGCGCAACGGGTTGCGGTTGTAGAAGCCGACCTTGTTCTTCACCGACACCACGATCTCGCCCTTGGCCACGCAACCCGGGGCGACCGGGCCGTTTGGCAGCACACGCACGGCCTTGCCGCCGGACTCGATCGGCACCCAGGTGCAGGCGGCGGTGCTGGCGATGAGGACGGACAGAAGCAGAACGCGCATGGACGATTCCTTGTGATGATCAGAACGGATTGTGCCGTGAATGGATGAACACGTGATGATTTGCGCGGAATTGCCGACGATGTGTTTCTCGACGTCATTGCGCGGCGTGGTGATGTGGCGGTCTGACATCGTGCAGGTTGCCTGATTTGTATCCCTTCTCCCGCTCGCGGGTGAGGGCGCGCGGCTTACGGGCCATTGGCTCGTGGGTGACGGAACACCCCACACGCGGTGTGGCACCGATGCGCACGGCAAGGTGCCCGTGGCTCGAACACTGCCCTCACCCCAACCCCTCTCCCGTAAACGGGAGAGGGGCATGAGCAAAGGCATTCGGCCTTACTTACTTCTCTTACCTTCTCTTACTTCGCCTTCGCGGCTACCGGCTTGCCGTCGGCGTCGATCACGGTGACTTCGCCCAGCTTCAGCGCACGGATCGGCGCCTCGGTCTGCTTGAGGTCACCCACCACCACCCAGGTCAGCTTGGACGGATCCAGCGTCTTGGCCGCTTCGGCAACCTGCGCCGGGGTCATCGCTTCGATCTCGGCCTTGCGCTTGAACACATAGTCGTCCGGACGCCCGTAACGCACGATGCTGCCCACGGTGTTCATCACCGCAGCTGCGGTTTCGTAAGCACCCGGCAGGCTCAGCGTCTGGATGTTGCGGATGCGGCTGACTTCAGCGTCGCTGGGCGGGCGCTGGCCCGTGGCGAACTGGCTGATCTCAACGTTCATTTCCTTCAGCGCGTCTGCCGTCTTGTCGATCTGCACCGGGGCAATCGCCATCCACGGCCGTTGGCCGAGGGCGTTGGATGCCATCGAACGTGCGCCGTAAGACCAATGCTTGTCCTCACGCAGGTTCATGTTCAAACGCGAGGTGAAGTCGCCGCCCAGTACGCCGTTGGCGATGTCGAAGCGGGTAGCGCCCGCGTCCATCGTCGAGGGCGTGACTTCGCCGGCAAACAGATTGGCCTGCACCGCGCCGGGCTGGTCGATCAGGAAGACGCGCACGCCCTGCGGACGCGCGACATCGGCCGGTGCGGCAACCTTGGGTGCGGCACCCTCGCCCTTCCAATCACCGAACTGACGCTCCAGCAGCGGCACGATGTCCTTCAACGTGGTGTCGCCAACGACCACCAACGTTGCGCCTTCCGGTCGTACCCATTCTTTGTGGAAGGACACCAGATCAGCGCGGGTCAGCGCCTGGATGGCCGCCTCGTCGCCACTGCCGGTGAACGGAATGGCGTACGGGTGGCCTGCACCGTAAAGCAGTGGCGGCAGCACGCGCATGGCGACGGCATTGGGCTGCACCTTTTCCTGCTGGATGCCGGCGATCCAGGTAGCACGGATGCGGTCGATCTCGTTCTGATCGAAGCGCGGTGCGCGCAGTACGTCGGCATACAGTGCCAGCGACGGCGCCAGGTTTTCCTTCAACGCCGACAGGTACACGTTGGCACCGTCCAGCGAGGCGCCTGCACCAATGCTGGCACCCAGGCGTTCCACCGCATCGGCAAAGGCCAGTGAACCGAGCTGACCGGCGCCTTCATCCAGCATGCCCATGGTGAAGTTGGCAGTGCCGGGCTTGCGGCCCTGATCGGCCGTGAAGCCGCCTGCAAATTCGTAGCTGAACTGCACCACCGGAATATCGTGGCGCTCGGCCAGTACCACCTGGGTACCGTTCTTCAGCGTGGCGCGCTGCAGCTGCGGGAACTTCAACTCCGGGAAGGTCTTGGTCTGCGGTACACCGGCGCTGCGGTCTACCTGGCTCGGCAGCGTGGTGAACCTGGCATCCACCGCCGGCACGTTGAACGGCGTCGGCTTGCCCGAGGGCAGTTCCTCCAGCGCCACGCGCTCACCCGGCTCGACCACCAGTGTGTGGTCGCCCACGCCCAGCCACTTGGCACCTGCGGCCTTCACGTCGGCTGCGGTTGCTGCTTCGACATTGGCCAACGAGGTACGGAAGCAACCCGGGTTGCCTTCATACACCGCGCATTGCGCAAGCGCATCGGCCTTGCCACCAAAGCCGCCAATACGCTCGATGCCACGCACGAAGCCCGCGCGTGACTGCACCTTGGCGCGTTCAAGCTCATCGGCGGTGGGGCCTTCGGCGATCAGGCGCTTGATCTCTTCGTCGATGGCCGCTTCCACCTTGGCCGGGTCCACGCCCTGCTTGACCGTGGCGACGACCAGGAAATTGGAGCCGAGCTGCGAGGCATCGGTCATCGCGCTGATGTTGTCCACCAGCTTGTCGTTGTGCAGCAGGCGCTGGTCCAGACGCGACGACTTGGCACCGCCCAGTACATACGAGAACAGGTCCAACTGGTCGATGTCGGTGGTGCCGACCTGGGCCACGTTCCAGGCGCGGTAGATGCGCGCCTGCGGCACTTTGTCGGTCATCACTTCGCGGGTGGTGGCCGGACGCTGGGCAACATTCACCTGCGGCTGAGCCATGCTCGGGCCCGCCGGGATATCACCGAAGTACTTGGCGGCCTTTTCCTTGGCGGTCGCCACATCGATGTCGCCGGCCAACACCAACACCGCATTGTTCGGGCCATACCAGGTGCGGAACCAGGTTTTGACGTCATCCAGCGAGGCGGCGTTGAGGTCGTTCATCGAACCGATCACACCGTGGTGGTACGGGTGGCTGGCCGGGTACATGGCGCGCGTGAGCTTGTCCCACACCTGGCCGTAAGGCTGGTTTTCGCCCTGACGCTTTTCGTTCTGCACCACGCCGCGCTGTTCGTCCAATGCTGCCTGGTCAATGGCGCCGACAAGGTGGCCCATACGGTCCGATTCCATCCACAGCGCCATGTCCAGTGCCGTGGTCGGAACGTTCTGGAAATAGTTGGTGCGGTCGGTATTGGTGGTGCCGTTCTGGTCGGTGGCACCCACCTGCTTGAACGGTTCGAAGAACTCACCGTCGTGGTTTTCGCTGCGCTGGAACATCAGGTGTTCAAACAAGTGCGCGAAACCGGTGCGGCCGGCCTGCTCGTCCTTGGCACCCACGTGGTACCAGATGTTGACTGCCACGATCGGCGCCTTGCGATCGGTGTGAACCACCACACGCAGGCCGTTGGGCAGAGTGAATTCTTCATACGGAATGTCGACGGCCGCGCCGGCTGCGGGCTTGGCCTTGGCTTCAGCCGGCAAGGGCATGCCAACGAATCCTCCGAGAGCAGCACTGAGAGCCAGGGTCAAAAGGGCGGTACGGGGTGCTGCTTTCATTCCACTTTCCTTGGGCATGAATGTGAACGCCGATCCTAACCGGCTGCGGGCCATTGCCGCATACGCCATGCGTCATGCCCCACCCCGCGGACAGCCAAGTGTCCGCGTCCGAACGTCCTGCGAGCCAAGTGTCCGGACAGCGGACACTTTGAATGGCACATTTTCCCTTTTAAATCAGCCACATAAAGTTGGCACGCGTCCTGCGTACTTCTGAGTGCAGCCAGATCGATCAAACGGAACATGACTGGATGCTGAACAAATGTTGGGAAGTTGAAATAGTTCTTGCATCCCGATATTTGGTGTACTACATTACTACCACACCACCGTTCACACACACATAAACAGGCCCCGCCATGAACGCCAAATCTCTCGCTCTCGCCATCGCCCTTGCCGCCGGGTTTGCCTCGACCGCGCAGGCCTCGGACATCGTCACCCTGGACACCGTGCAGGTCCGCCCGTCGGCCGACCAGCTGGTCCAGGCCAACCTCGAAGCCACCAGCAGCATCCCGACCCTGGCAGCGGTGCAGGTCCGCCCGACCGTCGGCCAGATCGTCGAACTGATGGCAGAGCAAGCCGCCAACCAGCTGGTTGCTGCCACGCCGATTGCCAGCGTCGCGAACTGGGTGGTGTCGCTGCCGGCAGTCACCGTCCGCCCGGACGTGCAGCAGGTGCAGGCACTGGCTGCCGAACTGGCCGCCGATGCCGTCGGCAACGTGGTCGCCAAGGGTCTGGTTTCTTACTAAGCCAGACCCTGCCGGAAGCAGCCCGGCGTAAACTTCGCTGATGACTTCCGCACCCGTTTTCGATGTCCTGCTGTACCAGCCCGAGATCCCGCCCAACACGGGCAACGTGATCCGGCTATGCGCCAATACCGGCGCGCGACTGCACCTGATCGAGCCTTTGGGCTTCGACCTCAGTGACAAGCAGCTCAAGCGCGCCGGCCTGGATTACCACGAGTACGCGCAGATGCAGGTTCACCCCGACCTGGATACCGCGTTGGCGCGCATCGCGCCCAAGCGTCTTTTTGCAATGAGCACCCGCGGCAGCGTGCGCTATGACAGCGTGCCCTTCGCCGATGGCGACGCCTTCCTGTTTGGCCCGGAAACCCGCGGCCTGCCCCAGGACCTGCTGGATGCATTGCCCGATGGCCGCCGTCTGCGCCTGCCGATGCAACCCAACAACCGCAGCCTCAATCTGTCCAACTCGGTTGCCGTGGTGGTGTTCGAGGCATGGCGCCAGCATGGGTTTCCCGGCGGGGCGTAAGCCGCTCTCCAGGCGTGGCAAAGCCCTTGTCTCGTCGGCTGGATGAAGCGCAACGCCGCTCTCCTTGCCACCGGCAAGGGGGACTTGAAGCAACCGCTGCCGTCATCAGAGATCCGGCACGACCTGCCCCCTCCCGTTCGCGCACGAAGGGAGGGTTGGTGAAGGAGTGAAGCGTCTGCCTTGGTCTGCCTGCACGTTCAAACGCTCAGGCTGGCCCGGATACACGGCACCTGCCCGAGCTACGGAAGCGTCTGCCCGCCGATCACACCCTGCGCGTGCAACTCCTGCAGTCGCAGCGCATCCACCCCCAACACCTCATCCAATACCTGCCCGGTGTGCTGGCCCAATACCGGTGCTGCGTGTGTGTACTGCAGCGGCGTGGCCGAGAACTTCAATGGATTGCGTACCATCGCCACGTTGCCACCGCCGGGATGCGGCAGTTCAATGCGCAGGCCACGCGCCTGCACCTGCGCATCGTCGAACACCTGGTCAATGCGATTGACCGGGTTGGCCGGCACCACGGCTTTCTCCAGCGCTGCCAGCCATTCGGCAGTCGGACGCTGGCTCAGCCGTTGCTGCAGGTACGGCACCAGTTCGCCACGATGGGCCACACGTGCGTTGTTGGTGGCATAGCGCGGGTCACTTGCCAGCTGCGGCTCGCCGATCACCTCGCACAGGCGCGCGAACTGGCCGTCGTTACCGACGGCGAGCATGAAATACCCATCGGACGCGGGCATCACCTGATACGGCACGATGTTCGGATGCGCGGTGCCCTGCCGCGTCGGCACCACGCCGCCGATCAGGTAGTTGGATGCCTGGTTGGCCAGCCATGCCACCTGCGTGTCCAGCAATGCCAGATCAATCTGCTGGCCGATGCCGGTACGCTCTGCATGGCGCAGCGCGGCAAGGATGGCCGTGGCTGCATACATGCCGGTCATCAGATCCGTCGCCGCCACACCTACTTTCTGCGGGCCGGCGCCGGGTGCGCCATCCGGCTCACCGGTAACGCTCATCAGGCCACCAATGGCCTGGATGGCGGCATCGTAGCCAGCCCGTTGGGCATACGGGCCATCCTGGCCGTAACCGGTGATGGAGCAATACACCAACGCCGGGTTGATGGCGTGCACGCTGGCGAAATCCAGCCCGTATTTCTTCAGGCCACCGACCTTGTAGTTCTCCACCAACACGTCGCAACGGGCGAGCAGCTCTCGGATCAGCACCTGCCCTTCGTTGGTGGTGAAATCGATGGCGACCGAGCGCTTGCCACGATTGGCGCACAGGTAATACGCAGACTCGCCGGTGTCATTGCCGTCAGCATCTTTCAGGTAGGGGGGCCCCCAGGTGCGGGTGTCATCACCCACGCCGGGACGCTCGACCTTGATCACGTCC
The DNA here is from genome assembly GCF_027497995.1 of Stenotrophomonas sp. Iso1. Lineage (GTDB taxonomy): Bacteria > Pseudomonadota > Gammaproteobacteria > Xanthomonadales > Xanthomonadaceae > Stenotrophomonas. The sequence goes on from NZ_JAODBT010000004.1 coordinate 173,359, forward strand.
GCGCCGAAATCGGCCAACACCTGCGTGGCCCACGGGCCGGCAAGGATGCGCGACAGATCAAGAACACGGATGCCTTCCAGCAACTTCATTTCGGCCACCACGCAGTACAGGCATCCGGAAGCGAAGGCTGCCATGCCACGGTCCGTTGGAAGGCCTCTGCCAAGGCAATCAACAGCAGCTCGTCACCGATGTTGCCGACCAGTTGCATGCCCACCGGCAGCTCCCCGGCAGCGACCGGCAGCGGCACCGACAGCGCGGGATTGCCGGCCAGGTTGGCGTAGGCGGTGAGGTCCGCCTGGCTGGCCGGTGCGGGCATGCCGAAAGCGAAGGCACGTTGCGGTGCGGTCGGCATCACCAGCACATCGCATTGCGCCAGCCACTGTTGCAGCTGGACGTGGCCGCGATCCGCCAGTTGCGAGGCGGCCGCCAGCTCGGCGGCACTGCGGCCCTCGGCCCAGGACATCAACTTGACCAGCAGCGGTGAGAATTTGCTGCGGTCGCCGGCCCAGGCATCGGCATGCTCCACCAGCAGCTCGGCTTCACTCATCAACAGACCCGCACGACGTGCACGGCCGGATGCAAAGGCCGGTGCTGGCAGCGGCTGTAGGCGATGACCGAGCCCGGTAAGCACTCGCAGACCGTCTTCAAAGGCCGCCTGCACATCGGGTGCGATGTCGACGGTGTCGCCGAAATCCACAACGCCGATGCGCAGCGGCGTGTTGTCGGCCGGTACGAAATGAATCGCACGCGATTGCGCGCAATCGGCGTCAAACCCCGACATCACCTGCAGCAGCAAACGCAGGTCGCGGGCTGACCGTGTGAGCGGGCCGATGTGGTCGAGCCGGCGGCACAGCGCGACCGTGCCACGCGTGCTGATAGCGCCCCAACTCGGCTTCAAGCCCACCACGCCGCAATAGCTGGCGGGGATGCGTACCGAGCCCATGGTGTCGGTGCCCAATGCTGCCGAACACAGGCCCGCCGCGACCGCCGCACCACTGCCACCGCTTGATCCGCCCGGCGTGTAACCGGGGCGATGCGGGTTGTGGCACGCGCCGTAGAACGGGTTGTCGTTGTCGGCGCCCATCGCCGCTTCGTGCATGTTGAGCTTGCCGAGGATCACCGCACCGGCCGCACGCAGCGCGGCCACGGCAGGATTGTCGGACGCGGACGCCGCTTCGTGACGGCGCGTTTCCATGCCGGCGGTGGTGACCATGCCGGCGACGTCGATGTTGTCCTTCACCGCAACCGTCAGGCCTTCGAGCGGTCGCACATGGCCACTGCGACGGCGGGCGTCCGATTCGGCGGCGGCGGCCAATGCGCCTTCGACATCAACGTGGATATAGCTGTTGATGATCGACTGGCTGGCGTCGATGGCAGCCAGCTGCTGACGCAGCAGTTCCACGCTGCTCAGCTCACCGGCAGCCAACAAGGCCGCCTGCGCGGTCATGTCCTGGATCAGCAGTTGCGCATCGGCCTTGCTCACGGTGCTTTCCTCAGGCGAAACGTTTATCGATCAGACGCACCGGCTTCTGCCGTACTTCAATGCCGGTCAGCGAGGCCAGTGCACCTGGCTCCGCCAGCACGATACTCATTTCAACGCCCAGCCGCTGGCGCAGCAAAGCGCCGAACTCGGCCGCCAGTTGTGCGTCGTCGACCGCGCCGCGCGTTTCCACGTGCACCGCCAGATCGTCGCGGCCGCCCTCGTCACGACTGGCCACGCAGATGAACTCGCCGGCAAACGATGCGTGCTCTTCCAGCACCGGTGCCATCGCCTGCGGGAATACGTTGATGCCGCGAATCTTGACCATGTTGTCGCTGCGGCCAAGGAAGCCTTCAATGCGACGCAGGTTCATGCCCAGCTTTGATGGCGTGGTCAACACGCGGGTCACGTCATGGGTGTTGAAACGGATGATCGGGTAGATGTCGTCCTTGTACAGGCAGGTGACCACCATGTCGCCGGTCTCCCCATCGGCCACCAATGCGCCGCTGTCCACGTCGAGAATTTCGACGTACTGCGCGTCTTCCATCAGGTACAAGCCATCCTGATCCGGGCCTTGGCCGGCGATGGCGCCGGTGTCACCGACGCCGTACCAGTCGTACAGTTCAACGCCACCCCAAGCCGCCGACAACGACTCACGCGACTCACGGCCGAGGTGCCCGCAGATCATCCGCACCGGGATGTCCTTGCCCGGCACCAGGCCGTTCTCGCGTGCCACGTCAGCCAGCTTCTTGATGTAGTCGGCAAAGCCCACGATGACGTTGGCGCCCATGCTCTTCATCAACTGCACCTGCTGTGCAGAGCGCATCTCGATGCCGGTACCCGCTGAGCAGAACAGCGCCTGCGTGTAATGCGTCACTGCTTCACGCACATAGTGGCCGCCATTGATCATGCCGTGGCCGTATACCGAATGGACCACGTCACCGGGCTGCATGCCCTGCCAGCGGTACAGGCGCGCCAACAGCAGGCTCTGCACTTCGCGCGAATGCGGCGAGAACACCAGCGGCTGCGGGCGTCCTGTGGTGCCCGAGGTCGTGTGGAACACCAACGGCGTGTTGCCCGCCTCGGTGCCGTCGCGCCAACCATGGAAATCACCGAGCGGCGGGTTGGCTTCCACCGAGGCCATGATTTCGTGCTTGCCGAACACCGGCAGCTTGGTGATGTCATCAAGGCTCTGGATGTCGGCGGGCGTGACGCCGGCATCGCCCCACAGGCGTTGATAGAACGGAATCTGCCAGGCGCGGGCCACGCAACGCAGGAACATTGCGTTCTGCTCGGCACGCAGTTGCTCGCGGCTGATGTTCTTGAACTTGTCAGTGAAGGCCTGGTCCATCGGGAACTGGGTGAGCAGCTCCTTGACATCGAACGACTCGAAATAAGTGGTGTGGGTCATGGGGTCTCGACAATCAGCAGGTCGACCAGCCGGCGGACATCGTCGATGTCCTGCAGATGGTCGAAGTGGGAGATCAGGGCATCGCGGCGGCCGGCGTCGAACGGACGCGCGGCGTGGTCAAGGCAATGGTGGAATTTTTCAAGTTGCTGGCCACGTGACAGCGGCCGCTGCGGGGAGCCGATGGCTGCGTCGCGGTGGTTGTGCAGGACGCGGCCATCGCGCAGTACGACCGTCATGGATTGCGGCACCAGCGCGTTGGGGTCTTCGCAATCATTCGGCACCAGGCTCACCTGCGATGCGAATGTCGCCAGACGTGGGTCCGCCAGTTTCTCCGGCGCATACGCTGACAAACCCACTTTCCCGTCGAGCAATACGGTGCCCAGCAGGAACGGCAGACACAGCCGTGCATAGCTGGTTTCCATGCCGGGCTCGTAGGGCCGGCCTACCAGGCGACGCACCAAGGGCGGCGCCTGCAGTTCGATGGACGCGACGTTCTCCAGGCTCAGTCCGTGCTGCTGACGCAGCTCCATTAGCATGTCCTGCGCGGCATGCGCCGCGCCGCCGGTGGGGAACACCTTGTGACTGACGCTGAGCATCTGTGCTTCACGCGCGGCAAGTTTCTGCAGCGACGGCGCCGTGTCGAATTCACCTTCGATCAATGGCAGATAGCCGAATGGGCCTTCCAACATATCGCGCGGTGCCGGGAAGCCATTGCGCGCCAGCTCCCAGCAACTCAACGCAGCGCGGGCATTCAATGCAACCTGCAAGGCCAGCGTTGGTGAACCTTCCACATGCGCCTGCATGGTGCCGGACAGATGGCTGTACGCCAGGCCCAACACACGTCGCAGCAGCGCCTCATCGGCACCGTGCAGGTGGGCGATACCTGCGACCGCACCCAGCGCGCCGCACATCGAGGGCCGGAAGAAGCGCATCGGTGCACGCCCGCTGATGCCAATCAGGGTCGCCACATCCACCGCTACATTGAGCGCGGTGATGAGTGCCTTGCCGTCCACCGCCATGCCATCCACATTTGCGCGCTGCTCGGCGGCGGCGAATAGCGCCGACTGAATCACTGCCAGCGGATGCACCACGGCCGGCATGTGCACGCAATCAAATTCCTGGCTGTGTATCTGGTAGCCATTGACCATCGCCGCGCTGGCCGCAGGCATTGCTTCGCCTGTGACCCACACCCGCGCGGCATTGCCGGCGCCATAGCTGGCAACGCTGCGCCGCACCGTCTGGGTCAGCGGTACCTGCGCGCCGGAGCCAGAAATGCCAACGGCAATCGAGTCCATCGCGAAGATACGCGTGGCCGCGACCGTTTCGGCCGAGAGGTCTTCAAACCGCAGCGTGCTCGCGTGCTGCAACAGGGCTTCGGTCAATCGCATCAGGCCACCCGCGCCAACATCGTGTTCAGAGCGTCCAGACTGCCGCCATTGGGCAGCGCCTGCACCTGCCCAAAGAGGGATTGTGCCAACCCGGCCGATACGCCACCCCATTGCGCCAACGCCATTGCCTTGGCGATCACATCGTCGGCGGACAGCGGACATTCCGGGTCGCCCCAGGCGTCAATGCGACTGCGCTCGACGCTGCGACCATCATCCAGCCACAGCTGCACCGTGGCACCGTAATGTGCCGGGAAACGCAGGCTGCAGTCGCGGTCTTCCGCCACCTTGATGCGGCTGCGCCAATGCAGCACGTCGGTATCGGAGCAGGCCTCGGCGGTGTAGTGATCCAGCTGCGGACGGCCATGTACAAGGACCGAGGCCAAAGCATGTTGCAGGCTGAATTTTGCTTCCAGTTCAGTGGAAGGCTGCGGGCGGTCGCAGAAGCGCAGGGCTTCAGCGTAGGTGCGCACTTCAACACGCGCGATCTGCGCGATATCGGCCTCGGCCAGCCCGCTGAGGGCCTCCCGCATCGCGTCGATGGCCGGGTGCGCATGCCGACATGCCGGCCACGGTTTGAGGCTGGTGCTATGGATCAACCAATCCTCTTCCTCGGCAATCACCTGTTCCGGCACGGCGTCCGGCGCGGTGGCGGCAAACAGACCCTGCTCGCCTTCCAGTATCCTGCGCGGCCCACGCATGCCCGCCAGCGCCAACTGTGCCGCCAGCCAGCCACTGCGTGCGGCTTCGGCGTTATGCAACGATTTGGTCGGTACCGGTTCGTGACGCATCTGCCACAGGCCGCCGGTGCGGCTGCCGGCATTGCCCAGCGCATCGGCCAGCGCATCCGTGGGTAAACGCAATATCGAGGCGCCCGCCGCAGCGGCGCCAAACGCACCGGCCGTTGAGGTGGGGTGCCAATAGCGATAATGCCCACGGCCCAATGCGCGGCCCACGCGAATGGTGGCTTCGTAGCCGCGCACCACTGCATCGAGCAGGGCAATGCTGTCGGCGTTTTCAGCCTGCGCGGCAGCCAGCGCGACGGGAATCACCACCGGGCCGGGATGCAGAATGGCACCGCGATGCACATCGTCCATTTCCAGCACATTGCCCAACGCGCCATTGAGCAGCAGCGCATCATTCACGCTGCGCCCGCCGACGCCGAGCGCCGTCGCTGAACCAAACGATTGCAGCTGCACCACGCTGCGCAGTTGTGCAGCTACCGGGTAGCGCAATGCCGCCAAGGCGCAGCCCAGCCAATCCACCAGCAACAAGGCGGCTCGCTGCCGTGCGGCGGCATCCACCGGCTGCTGCAGGCGCTGGGCAAGCTGTTCGGTAAGGCTGGCAGCAGGCGGAATCATCGCGTGGCGGGGCTCGTTGCAAACGAAGAACGGGGGACGGAAACGCTGCGGTGAAAGGAGCATAACCGACTTTGTCCGGACATATCATATGATTCACCTCCCGCAACCTGCAATCACCCCACATGCCCCGACCGCTGGATGCTGACACCTTCTTCGACCACCTTGCGCAGGGCCGCGAGATCTTCGCGCCGGGCTGCGCCGGCCACTCGCTGCTGTTTGAATCATGGCTGCGTGCCCAGCCGGAGCGTTGTGCCGGGTTGCGCTTCACCGGTGTACACATCCCCACGGTCAACACCTTCGATTTCGCAGGCCTGCATCCGAAGGCACGCCAACGCAGCATCTTCCTGAGCGGCGACCTGCGCGCATCCTGGTTGGATGGCCGTGTCGACTACCTGCCGATGACCTACACCGCCACCTGGCGCTGGCTGCGCGAGAAGGTGAGCTTCGACACCGTGCTGGTGCAGGTGTCACCGCCGGATGACGATGGCAATTGTTCGCTGGGCGTCGCCTGCGACTTCACCCCGGCGGTATGGCCACGTGCAACGCGCATCCTGGCGCATATCAACCCACGCATGCCGCGCACGCGCGGTCCGTCCATTCCGCTGGCACGCATCAGCGCCGCCATCGAACAGGACATGCCCCTGCTGGAAATCCCCGACCCACCTGGCGATGCGGCAATGGACGCAGTTGCAGCGCAGGTAGCCACGTTGGTGGACGACGGCGCCACCCTGCAGTTGGGCCTGGGCCGGCTGCAATCGGCGGTACTGCGCGCGGTGCGCGAACGTCGCAACCTGCGCATCCACAGCGGCATGGTCTCTGACGGGCTGCTCGGGCTGCTCGATTCCGGAGCCCTTTCACCGGCGCCGGATGCGGTGGTCGCAGGCGTAGCGCTGGGCACCGCTGCGCTGTATGACGTTGCTCCACGCACCGTTGTATTCCGCGAGGTCGGGCACACCCATGACCACGCCGTGCTTGCCGCCCTGCCCCGTTTGACTGCCATCAACAGCGCGTTGTCAGTGGACCTGCTGGGGCAGGTGAACGGCGAGTTCCTGTCTGGACGCCAACTGAGTGGTGTCGGCGGGCTGCCCGATTTCCTGCAAGGCGCTCGCCAATCGGTAGGTGGTCGCGGCATCATTGCACTCCCTGCCAGCACCCCCAAGGGCGAAAGCAGGATTGTGCCGATGCTTCCCGCGGGGCCAGTGAGCCTGGCGCGCGTGGATGCTGACTGCATCGTCAGCGAGTACGGTGTCGCCGATCTGCGTCACCTTGATGTCCACGCCAGGGCCCGTGCCCTGATCGCCATTGCCGCTCCCGAACACCGCGAAGCCCTGGAACGCAATTGGCAGGCGCTTTCGCACAGACTTTGAACAAGGATCAGTACATATGACTGGTACGCGACGCAGCAAGCCCCGCTATGCCGAACTTGGTGATCTATTGCAGGCGGCAATCGAGAAAGGCGAGTACGCCGTGGGCACACTGCTGCCCACCGAGCTGGAACTGTGCGAGCGCTTTAGCGTCAGCCGCCACACCGCGCGTGCGGCACTGGCACAGTTGATCAGCGCCGGGCTGGTACAGCGCCGCCCCGGCGCCGGCACCCGCGTTATCGCGCAGAGCGCGGCGATGCGTTACGAACATGAGATCGACACGGTCGACCTGCTGATGCAATACGGCAACAGCACCCGCCTGAAGGTACTGAGCGCCGAGCGCCACATCGCCGATGCAGCGGTTGCGCTCCTCCTGGATATCCATGAAGGCAAGGAATACCTGCGCCTGCACTGCCTGCGTCTTGAAGAACAAACCCGCGAACCGATCGCGGTAACCGAGATGCTGGTACCGGTACGCAGCGGTGTACCCACCGACAAACTGTTGGATGTAACCGGCGCCGCACGTGCGGTCGCCAAGTTCCTTGATCCGTCCAGGTTATCGCGCGTTGAGCAGGTGTTTGATGCTGCCTCGTTCGACGCCAGCGACGCCAAGCTGCTGGACATCAAGAAGACCGAACCGGCCATGCGCGTGCAGCGCCGCTATCGCGATGCCAACGGTCGCCTGCTGCTGATGGCGATCAGCCTGCACCCGCCGGGCAGGTTCGCGTACTCAATGGTGTTGTCGCGCAACCACCGTTGATAACCGCCCTTCCGTTGGTGACACCAACGGAAGGATCGGGGGAAGGGGCGGAAGCCAACGGCTTCACGCCCTCACTTCTTGAACAACAACATCAACACGCTCGGCCGTAGCGCCAATCGCATCATCTGCCGGAACTCCGCAGGCGTCAGGCTGGTCTTGCAGGGCAGCATCCCGGCCACACCGTCCATCACCAGCAAGCCCTCCTCGGCCTTGACGTCGTTGATGCGTACGTCGAGTTTCATTGCGGGCGTGACAACCTTCATGCGCCGCCCTCCCAGTGCTTCAGGCCAACAATTTCACGGCCCGCCGCGCGGCCGGAGATCATCGCTTCGGTCAGGTACGAACCGTTCTGGTACAGATCCGAGAACATCGAACCCATCTCGCCCGCTTCGTACAAGCGCGGAATCGGGCTGTTGTCATGGTCGAGCACTTCCGATTTGATGTTGCGACGCGCGCCACCGCCCGTGCAGACAATCACCGGATCAATGCGCATGCCGTAGAACGGTGCTTGCGCGATCGGGAACAGCGTGTCCGGATTGCGGCCGAATTCCGCATCGTTCTTGGCCGCGCAAGCCGCGTTGTAGCGCTCCACTTCCGCGCGCAGCTTGGCCGGGTCGCGGTTGATCTTGAGTGCCAGTTCTTCGAGGGTGTCGGCCTTCTGGATCCAGCCCTTCTCCACTTCTACCGAATTGTCATCCGACCACTGGTAACCACCCACCACCGGATTCCAGCTCATCACTTCCACCACCAGCTTGTTGTACTGGCAGGTGATGGCATCAAAGATCATGTGCACCGGTTGCGCGCGATAGTGCGGCGTGTCCACCCAATGCCCGTGCTTCTTTTCCTTGTAGTGCGTGAGCTGCAACTCGGCGGTTTCGTTGTAGAAACGCTCGGTATTGGCATCGACCTCAATCCAGCTGAAGCTCTGCCAGAAGAAGTTGCGCAGGAAGCCATTGACGAAGCCTTCCGGCTTGAAGCCCGGCCAGATGCCACCGGACTGGCCCTGGTTGCGCATATGCCACAGGTCGGCACCGGCTTTCTGCAGGATCTTGATGCCGTCACCGGTGTTGTGCGGCGTGCCCAGCGGCGCCGGATTGGCCAGGCCGAAGTAATTGCGCTGCATGTCCAGGTTGGCTTCAAAACCGCCAGTAGCCATCACCACGCCCTTGTTGGCGCGAATGGCAACGCGCTGGCCGTTCTGCTCGGCAATCACGCCAAATACTTCCAGCGTGTCCGGGTCCTGCACCAGGTCTTTGATCGGCGATTCAAACGCGATCTGGATACGCGGGCGCAGACGGATGTTTTCGCGGAACGCCAGATACACGCCCGACGGAATCGGCAGGATGGTCGCCGTGCAATGCACCGCCTCGCGCGCGCCGAACTCCGGGAATTCCAGCACCGCATCGCGCTCGGAGAACCCGGTGCCGTGGATGAACTGCGCACCGGCCTGTGCCGCACGTTCCTGGATCCACGGTTCCAGTGCTTCCATCGCCTCGGACCACGGCACCAGCATGTCTTCCGGGATCGGGTTGGCCTCGCTCATCTTGCGCTGGTACTCGGCCAGCACCTTGGCGTTCTTGGTGATCAGCAGCGACTGGCCGGCGACGCGGCTGTTGCCACCGGTCTCGGCCTCGTTGGCCTTTTCCAGAATGAGGATGGACAGGTTCGGGTCCAGGTCATGCGCCTCGATGGCGGCACACATGGCCGCCAGGCCAAAGCCGGCGATGACGAGGTCGTACTGCTGGTCCCACTGTTTGACGGCATTGAGGCTGGCCATGGTTCCCCTCCCGGGAATTGCGATGGCCCGACTATCCATCGCCCATCCCGCCGACCGCCAACCAATTCGCGTACTCTCCACAACCATTGGTTGTAACTGCGTGCCACCATGGATCTCCGCCAGCTCCGCTACTTCCTGTCCGTGGTCGAACACGGCAGCTTCACCCGCGCCGCCGCTGCCACGGGCCGCACCCAACAGGCGCTGAGCAAGGGCATCCAGGCGCTGGAGCAGCAGCTCGGCGCCCGCCTGTTCGAGCGTGGCAGCCGCGAGGCCCGGCTCACCGATGTCGGCCGCCTGCTGATGGAACACGCCCAACCCGCCCACGACGCCGTGCGCCGTTTCGAGGACCGCCTGCAGGAGCTGCAGACCGGCGCAGAAGGCCAGGTCCGCATCGGCACCGGCCCCAGCACTGCCGGCTCGCTGGTTGCCCCGGCGGTCCTGACGCTGCGCCGGCATTGGCCAAAGATCGGCATCCACGTCAGTGGCGGCATCCTGCCCGAACTGCTACCCAACCTGCTCGCCCGCGAACTGGATGCAGTGGTCACCCTGCACACCTTCGGCGACGGCGACCCCGACCCACGCATCCGCAGCGAAGTACTGATGCATGACGAGTACCGCGTGCTCGCCAGCGTGCGTCATCCGCTTGCACGGCAACGCGATATCAGCGCCGCGCAATTGCTGGAACAGGCGTGGATCTTCGGTCGCCGCCTCGGCGCGGTCGAAGGTGCATTCCGCCAACGTTTTCATGAAGCCGGACTGGAGCCGCCCCTCAATACGATGGAAAGCGGCTCACCGGAATTCATGCGCGCGATGATCCGCGATGGCGGTTATCTCACTTTGTTACCAAGTCGGTTGGCGCAGGCAGAGTTGCTGGCCGGGCAATGGGTGAAGCTGGATGCACCGGGGTTTTCCTGGCAGCGGCCAGTGATGGTTTATACGCGCGATGGCGAACCGCAGAGCGCGCCACTGGCAAGGTTTCTGCAGGCGTTGAGAAATGCGGCGGAGCTGGCGCGTGCACGGGAAGTGGGGTGACATTAGGGTCTGTTGCGCAGGTGCAAGCTGCGGCCTTCTTGTCTGCCCTGGCACGCGATATACCGCTCGGAGGGCGCTGCCGTTGCGGAGATATGGAATGCGCTTATCCCGGGTGAAATGAAGGCGTATTCCACATCACCGCTTGACTGCGGCTTCGGCTGGCGGATTTCAAAAGTAGAATCAAGTGCTGGATGGCGGATAGCACAATGAATTCGTTGGAGATCAGGCGTGATGCACACCGTGATCGAAACGCGCGATACTCCGTGTTACACCGCTATTAGGCGGTCTACTTAGAGTTAGGCATCACAAGGGGATCTCATGAGCGACCGTGAAGAAGCGACTAGTTTCGTAATTGAACAACGCGACAAAATTGAGATCTATACTGGCGACAAGGGGCATGTCGTCTTAAAGCAAGACTCGTACACCGGAGAGGAAAGCGTCATTTGGATACATCCAGATGACGTTGCTGCAGTTATTCGGTATCTGGAAGCCGCCCGAACAGAGGCATATGAGATTCGCAAGCAGGGCGCCGGTGATGCCTAACAGTTTCATAAGAGACTTCCCGTCAATACCGCCCACTTGATGTTCTTGCCTTGAGCTTTCAGGCGTTCGCTGCTCATCACGTTGTCCTTTGTGTTCGTCATGCGTGTCAGTGCGTGTGGCGTTGAACGTTGCCAGACTGCATTTCCGTAAACGGTCTTGTTGCGCCGATGTTGCTGACGCGGACCAGGGTATAAACCGCGCCCGGAGACCTCGTTCATTCAGCGGTGTCGTCGGTGTCTGGTGATCAACCAGCACACGTTGGGACGTCCAGAATGTTAGTCAGGTTCTCTCCGGGTGGTCTGACCCGTTGCTACCTTTTCGCGCTGACGTTGAACTGATGAAATGTGTCGCTTGTGGTTACGCCATGCTCCTCATCGCGATGGCGCGCTTGCACGCCGGACGCTGCACCATCGGGTGCTTCAACCACGCGTCGGCGTCGTAGGCCAACATCGCCCACAGCTGCCTGGCGTCTCTGTTGGCGATGGCCACCAGCACTTTGCCAAACGGCATCCGGCCGGCCAACTGGCGTATCCAGATCTGCTCGGCGGTGGAATTCGCTACGCTGACCACTTTGGCGCGATTCAAACTGCTGCGCGCGCCCTGGATCAGCAGCGTGCGCAGGTAGCCATCGCCACGGCAGCTGATCGCGCCAAGGCGGGCATGGCCCCCGCTGGAATGCTGCATCGGCACCAGTCCAAGCCACGCACTCACTTGTCGGCCGTTGCGAAAGACCTTGGCGTCGCCCAGTGTGACGACCGCCGCGTCGGCGGTAATCGCGCCAATCCCGACGATGGCGCGCAGCCGTACACACCGCTCGTCCATCCGTGCATGCGCGTCGATGCCTGCACCGCACGCGTCCACAGCGGTGCGAACCTGCGTCCAGTGGGCGCTGAGACCACGCAGCAACTCGCCCATCTCGGGCGGCAATGTCGTGTGCTGGTCCAGATCGGCCAGCGCAACGCGTAGCGCCTGATCACCCTTTGCCACCACGATGCCGAATTCGGCCAGCAAACCGCGCAGGCGATTACTGATCGACAGATCTTCAACCTTGTAGCCTTCCCGTACCCGATGCCACGACAATCGTGCCTGTTGATCGATGGTTTTGACCGGTACAAAGCGCATATTGCCCTGACGTGCAGCCGTGGCGATCGCTTCGGCATCATTACGGTCGTTCTTGGTGGTGCGACTCTTGCGGAACGGTTTGACGAACTGGGCCGCCATCAAACGTGGCTGCAGGCCATATTCCAGGCAACGCCGCCCCCAATGGTGCGCACCACTGCACGACTCCATCGCCACCACCGTACCTGCTGGCACCTGCGTCAACCACACCGCAAAAGCCTCGCGTTTGAGATCCTGCCGGCGCAAAGCACGACCGACGCCATCGGTCTCACACACCGAAAACACGCTCTTCGCCAAATCCACACCGATGGTTATAGTGCTCATGGAGACTTCCTCTTCTGCTGACGGTTGTTTCGCAACACCATCATGGCTCGCGAGGCCGAAAGGGCAGGAAGTCTCTTTTTACTCATTCAAGCCGAAGCCGCTTCGCGGCTCCACTTCATTCTGGCGGTAGTGCCCACTTGAACTTCACAGCACCCACGCAACAGGAGATTGACGAGGTTGAGACGATGGCAGGCTTCCCGCTACCAGCGAGCCTCCTCAAGCTCTACGCAAGTCACGGTAACGGAGGCTTCGGCCCAGACTACGGCTTGCTTGGCCTCGCATCGGGACACGTCACGGATCAAGGCGACACGGCACTAAGTCTCTATCAAATCTTCAATCAACCCGACCCGGATGATCCAGGTTGGGCTTGGCCCGGGCATCTGCTCCCCATCCTTCATGTTGGTTGTGCCATTTACTACTGCATAAACTTGGCTGCTGCAGATAATCCGGTAGTTCGGTTCGATCCAAACGGATTCGGCCCTGGAGATAACTGGGAGGGTGCGTTCTCGGTGGTCTTTCCGAGCTTGGAGTCTTGGCTAGGTGGCTCTAACACTTCGTTCAACCCGAACCTGCCACATGGGTCGGTGTAACTCAGACGATAAGCGATAAGACCATGATCAATCGCACGGAAAATCCGGTTGGCTGGGCCATGCTTCTTGACGACCTCGATGATGCGCATGAGCACTTGGGCAATCTGATCAAGGAAATCACAAACGATCCTGAATACGGCGAGCCGGAGCTGCGGATAGACCTGGGCCACGTATACGCCCATCTCAATCGAGCATGGCGTCGTCGAGAAATCACTGATGACTTTACCGACAGTGAGTGGATTGCTGCGGGAGCATTTCCCAGCGATATTGAGCCAATCGCCTAGCAAATCACTAAATCCGAGCCCGCTTCGCGAATCAGCCTGGTTCAAGCGTTGAGCCGCATAGGAACCCTCAATGGATGTTGTCGCGGTCAAAGAGCATTGCAGCCGTTACCCGGGGGCCTCTGCCAAGTTGTCTGGACCACCCATCAACGTGCTCACCTACTCCGTTGGTGGCAAACAGTTCGCCTACTTCAAGACCAGCGAGCCGGAGCAATGGCGCTTCAGTATCCGTACTACCTCGGAGCGCTTTCTGGAGTTGACGAACGTACCTGGCATCAAGCCGGCGCGCTTCATGGCCAGATTCCGCTGGGTCACCATCGTGGATGTCGACACAGTTCCAGCCGACTATCTTCAGGAGTTGATCGCGTGGTCCTATGCCAATGCGCTGGGTAGTCTTTCGAAACGACGGCAATCCACCATCATGGGCGAGCTGCCTGACATTTCACTATAGCCAAAGCCGTTTCACTGATCGGCCTGATTCGGGCGTTAGACCGCATGGACAGAGAAGTAGCACCGCAACCCAGTATTCGAAACGTCAGTCGGGGTGAGATCTTCTGGATCGCTGCCGATGAGGCGAAGGGATCCATTCCCGGGACACCGCACCCTCATGTCGTCGTTCAAGAGGACGTCTTCAATCACTCCCGTATCGGCACTGTCATTGTCTGCGCGCTGAGTACGAACCTCCGTAAAGCTTCCGAACCTGGCGCTGTTCTACTGGATATCGGAGAGGGAGGGCTGGAGCGGCAAAGCGTCGTAGTTGCTTCGCAGATATCTTGCGTCTACAAGTCTCGACTGGGTGCCTACATTGGATCGCTGTCGCAGGATCGCGTCGATCAAGTTGTTTCAGGGTTGCGATTTGTTCAATCGGCTTTTCATGATCGCAGCTAGAACTCCACCCAGACGACCGGGCGAATCATTCAAGCCGAATGCGCTTCAAGGTCCGGCATAATTCAGTCGTTGGGCAACCAGGGAGAGATTGCCGTGGTCATACAAAAGGTCATCCTGGCGCTGTTGCTGTTTTCGCCATTTTTCGCCATCGCCGGGGACAACCCTGAGTTGCGTTCGATCAAGGAAGCAGATCAAGCGGACAGGCGCTCAGAGCCGACTTTGGACACGTGGCGTGGTGTCATGCAGCGGGATAGCGAACGGCGCACTCGCGTGCTTGAGATTCTCAAGGATGGCCAGCTCAGTACTGCCTGGGATTACTACAATGCTGCGCTTGTCCTGCAACATGGCAATTCTGCAGAAGACATCAGGCTAGCGCACTCCCTCTCCACGATCGCCATCACGCTGGACCCAGGACACAAGCGCGCCAAATGGCTTCTGGCGGCATCCTGGGACAGGCTGATGCTGTACTTCAAACAACCTCAATGGTACGGAACCCAGTCAGTACGGGATTCATCCGGCAAAGGTGTCCTCTATCCCGTTGATCCGGCTGCGGTCACAGATGCTGATCGCGCCGCACTCGGAGTGCCATCGCTCGCAGAGACTCAAGCGCGGATCGAATCTCAGAGGGAAAACAAATAGCTTCCCAATGGTTCATTCAAGCCGAAGGTGCTTCTAGCGTCACTTGATTTCAGTTCCTGCACGCAGAGCGACACTACAAAACACATGGAGACATCATGGAATTCGCAAGGAAGCTCCTGACAGGCCTGACAGCTTCTGCTCCTTTCACGGCCATCGCTTCGAGTACCGCATCCCAATCACAGGGCACCGCTCGCGCTGGCGTGACCGGCCTGTGGGTTCTCGCAAACATCAGCTGTGCGGGCATGCGAGCACAGAACAGCGCCAGCGCAGGGTGGCGGATCATCGCCTTCATCTTTGGTTTGCCAGGAACGTTCATCAGTTTTCTGGCCATAACGGAAGGCAGCGAACGCGCTTACGGCATCGAGGTGCCGCGGCGACGCACTCGCGGCCCCGATGTCTGATGCAGCACTCCCGCCGAAGCCGCTTCGCGGCTCGGCTCTACTCCATGGCGAGCCCCGCAACCAATGAGTCGTAAGTTGAGGTTCCTCTCAGCGTTCCTGATAACCGGCTGCATTGCCGCTTTTGCCAATCTGTTGCCGTACCTGCGGTCTCGCGGTGCGTATCAGTACGATGGCCAGGAAGTTGCTGGATTCCCTTATGCGTTTCGCAGGATCGGGGGCGACTGTCTGTCTTCGATCTGCAATACCTACCACTTCCATCCTGGCTACTTTGCCGCAGACCTCGGACTTGCTTTGGAATGTGCCATGGTGGCAGGTCTTGTTGCCGCAAGCGTCGGCAAGGGTCCACGTGATGTGGCCTGACAATGTGTCCAAACCGTGGCCGCTTCGCGCCCGGGCAAATTCATGGGATCGAGCTTCCTGGAAATGATCGCGCAACCCTCTGTCACCACTGATCTTGGTGATCGAATCCTCAAGGTCAATCATGCCGGCGAGCATGGTGCCGTCAACATCTATGGCGGACAGATCTTCATGGCGCGCCTTACCGCGCCCGGTATGCTCAGTGAGCTGGAAGAGTTCCGCTCGCACGAGTGTGGGCATCGCGCGATCTTTGCGGCGGAGTTGCTTCGTCGGCAGCGGCCACGCTGTCGCAGCTATTGGTTGTGCGGATTCGGTGGCCGCGTTCTCGGACTCATGACCGGGCTTCTGGGAGCCAACGCGATTGCCGCCACCACCGTTGCGGTGGAGAGCGTCGTGCTTCGGCATCTGCAGCAGCAGCTTGTTTCACTGCAGGGCAGCGATCCGTCCGCCATTGCCGCGATCTCCGCCATCATCGCGGAGGAGCAGCTGCACCATGACCACTCTGCGAGCCATGTCCAGACGGGTACGTTCTGGCCTCGCATCCTCACGCCCATCGTGACGGCCTCCACCGAGGCAGTCATTTGGCTTGGCATGCGGTCCTGAGCACCTGCAGTCCATCTGCACCGGAATCACGCAGCGATTTGTATTCAATCCGATATACGACTTCAGCGCGGGAACAGCCGCCTGAATCACCAGACCCAAGCCGCCGCACGGGCGCCCTGCACATTCATTTCCCTGGACTTCGACAGCGGCGTCCCGCTGTTCCCTTTGCAAGTCCCGTCACAAGGCGCTGTGGCATCATCGGCCTGCGCTGGGCGGCACACGTCGGGCGGGTTGTCCGAAGATTCGATGATCGGCGAATCCGCTCTACACGATACTGTTGCCGCGACGTGCCGAACTACTGCGTCAGCCCATACGGAGACCGTTCATGGCCACTCAAAGCAACGCCGAAATCGCCACTACCTACCTCGCCATGGTGGCTTCGGGCAACGTGCGCGAGGCTTATGCGCTTTATGTCGCTGACGCTTTCACGCATCACAACGCCTACTTTCCCGGGGATCGCGAATCGCTGCTTGTCGCAATGGAGCAGAGTGCGGCGAGCGAGCCGAACAAAGCCTTCACCGTGAAGCAGGTCATTGAGTCCGGTGATCGCGTGGCTGTTCTTTCACATCTGCGCCGTGCTCAGGTCGATCAGGAGTACGCGGTTGTGCACATCCTGAGATTCGAGGGCTCGAAGATCGTCGAGATGTGGGATATCGGGCAGGAAGTACCGAAGGATTCGCCCAACGCACTTGGCATGTTCTAAGCCCTGCACCTTCCATCTCGGCTGCGATTACGGAACAACTCACCCGAAACATCCTGGAGAACTCCATGAAACGCGTGACCGGCATTGGTGGCATCTTCTTCAAATCGGCCGATCCCAAGGCACTAGGCGCTTGGTATCGGGATCATCTTGGGCTGGATGTTTCGGAGTGGGGTGGCGCGGTGTTCCAGTGGGGCGGCACGGACAGCCCGGCCGGGATGACCATCTGGAGTCCCTTCGCCCAGGACACGGAGTACATGCAGCCAAGTTCGGCGCCTTTCATGATCAATTTCCGCGTCGACGACCTTGATGCATTGCTTGTCGCGCTGCGCAGCGAAGGCTGCAATGTGGTCGACAAGACCGAGACATCGGACCAGGGAAAGTTTGGTTGGGTGCTTGATCCAGAAGGCAACAAGGTGGAGCTGTGGGAGCCGCCGGCGGATGCGTGAGTGGCGGTTGTCAGCGGGCCTCACCCGGTGATCCCTTGACGGACACCGCTCGTACGAAAGATGCGCGCACTGGCGATATGCTGTCGACCTGAAGTTCCTACGAAAAATCGCACCATGAACACGCCCTCCTTGTTTCTGGCACTCGTATTTGCGGTATCGCCGGCCGTGGTGGAAGCCGCTCCGGACGACGAAGCGGCTGCTGTCATCATCGACGGCGGTCACTGGCAGGCGGACAGCCGCGAGGGCACTTATCGGATCCGGATTGAGAGTGTCGGCTTCGAACATGTGTCTTGCCGCGTGTGGATCGAATGGCTGACGACTGCCGCCCCCGGCGCTCCTTCGCAACTGCTGGCTCGGGTACCGTTTGCCGAAGCATCGAACGGCATGTGGGCCTGCAAGGCGGATGCCGTCAGCACGCCGTTGCAGGACAACATGCTGACGATCCCGGCAACGCATACCTATTCCAATGAGCCATATGTGTTCAAGGCGGCACTGGGCAGCCTCGGCGAGTACCAGGTGCTGACGCCGTGATGGACACGCCGCCGTTGCATTCGCCAGCCAACCGCGAGACATGATGATGAGCCTGCCATTTTCCGTGCAACGTATCGATCACGTCGTGTTCCGTGTGCGCGATCTGGAAGCCAGCATTGCCTTCTATCGCACCGTGTTGGGTTGTGAGGTAGTGCGGCGGCGCGATCACCTTGGTCTGGTGCATCTGCGCGCCGGCGCATCGATGATCGACCTGATCAGTGTTGATGGAAAACTGGGCTCGCGCGGTGGCGCGGCGGCCGCATCGGAAGGCCGTAATGTCGACCACCTTTGTCTGCGCGTGGAGCCATTCGATGAAGCTGCCATCGCGGCGCACCTGCAGGTGTTTGGCATCGTGCCGACGACGGCAGAGGTCAATTTTGGTGCAGAGGGCGACGGACTATCGCTCTACTTCTCCGACCCGGATGGCAACACGGTCGAATTGAAAGGCCCGGCACAGGCGGCTCCGGAAAGCTGACGGTTATGCGTGGTGCCCTGCACTGCTGCGCAATGATCCTGCCGGTGCCCCGGCCACCCTGCAATGCCTCTACGACTGCCCGTTGACGCCGAGCGAACCCGCGTGGCTTCATGCCGTCCCCTGCCCCGGCGGCATTGCAACTCGAAGGAGATCACATGAAAGGATTCATCGTATTGGCACTGCTGGCGCTGCCGCTGCTGCCTGCCCAGGCCGACGCCAAGGAGAACATCCTGGCCAGGAACTGGAGCAAGGTGGATGAGAATCACGCCGAGCTGGAGCGTGGCGGCAAAACCTACGTGCTGGACAGCTACATCGTCCTCTTCGAGCAGCCGTACTACCTCCATGTGCGTGCAAAAGATGGGCAGGCGCTGGACACCACTGAAGCGGAAGCACTGGCCGGGGAGTACATCCAACCGCGTGGCTGCACGCAGCCGCTGGAGCGGCGCAAGGATCTGGACCGCAGCAATGGCGACGGAACCGAGTTGGTGCTGGGATTCCAGTGCTGACCTGCGAAGCGTAGATCGCCACGCCATCAGAATGATCCGGCGGTCTTCCGCCAAACCATGGGCTCCACGATGACAATTGTTGAATTCAGCAAGGACGAGAAGGCCATTCTCGTCCGCAAGATGCAGGCTTACTTCGCCGATGAACTGCAGCAGCAGATCGGTCAGTTCGATGTCGAATTCCTGCTGGATTTCATTTCCAAAGAGATTGGCCCGTATTACTACAACCGCGGTTTGTACGATGCGCAGACGGCGCTGAATGCGCGCATGGAAGACCTGCAGGATTCGATCTACCAGCTTGAAAAGCACACCGAGTTCAAAAGATAGCCCAGTGCTGCATCGATGAATTTCCGGAGAGATGACGGATGAAGACGCTCGCAACTCGCAGTCGTTGTATTGGTTTGATTCTGGTTGCTCTGTTGATGCTGGTGGCATGTACAAAGCCGATCCCGGCGGATAAGCAGAGCTATATCGGCACCTGGGAGTCAGCGACGATGTCGCTGGTCGTCAGCCGGGAGGGCCGGGTCATCTACAAGCACGAGCCCACACCGAGCACCCGCAAATCCATTGAAGCACCCATCAAGGCATTTGAAGGCAACGATATGGTCGTTGGCGTCGGTCCGTTGACGACCCGATTCGTGGTGTCGTTGCCACCGCATCAAGCCGATGGTGCATGGAAGATGACCGTGGACGGCGAGGCGCTTACGCGGCGCTGATTGGCCACATGAATGGAGGGCCGTGCTGCGGGAGGCTCCGCAGTCGGAACAAGTGGCGCTACGCTTGGCACCGTCATTCAATGCCCCGGGAGGGCGACATGGTCAGTGGCAGCTGTCATTGCGGTGTGGTGCGTTTCGAGTGCGAAGGCACGCCGACGGAAGGCTATGAGTGCAATTGTTCGCACTGCAGCCGCAAGGGATTTTTGCTGTGGTTCATACCGCGTGATGCGATGCGCATCACCGAGGGTGCGGATAGCTTGAGCACCTATACGTTCAACCGGCACATGATCAAACATCAGTTTTGCCCGACCTGCGGCTGTCAGCCGTTTGGATTGGGAACGGCGCCGGATGGCACGGAGACGGCGGCGGTCAATCTGCGCTGCCTGGAGGCATTTGATCTTGCGGGGGTGACGCGCGTCCCGGTGGATGGGAAGGCGTATTGAAGGCTGTGTGAGGGAAGGCTGGGGCTGGAACGAAGGCCTAGGCGAAGGCAAAAGCAAAGGCAGCAGCAAAGTCTGAAGCGAAAGCGCCCCTCACCCCAACCCCTCTCCCGCTTGCGGGAGAGGGGCTTTAAGCGAAAGCAGGAGCAACTGCAACTGCAACTGCAACGGCAACGGCAACGGAAACGGCAAGGGCAACAGCAACTGCAACTGCAACTGCAACAGCAGGAGCAAGAGCAAAAACGCCCTCAGCCCTGCTCCCTTCCCCGCCGGTCCTGGGCCGACGCAAAAGCGCCCTATGCCATCCCTGCTTCCCGGCCGGCCCTAGCCGACGCAAAGGCGTCCGATGGGCAGCGAGCCGTTGGCGTACAGGTTTCCCCTCTTACTCCACCGTCGCTAGAGGCTCGTTGATCAGGGCTACTTGGCTGCCAGGCCCAACTCGGCCAGGACTGCGTTGGTGGATTCGCCGACGTCATCCAGATGTGGATTGATGCGGCCCGGCTCGTTGGCGAACTTGATCGGGATGCCCAGATGAGTGCCGCCCTTTTCGTCGGTCCAGACCATCTCGCGGGCGCGGGTATGTGGGTCGTTGAACACTTCGGTGAGGGTTTTCACCGGCGCCCAGCACACGTCGATGTCGTGCAGGAACAATGTCCATTCCACCAACGTGCGGCGCGAGAAGGTTTCGATCAGAAAGGCCTTTACCGGATCCTGGCCTCTGCCCGGCGGGAGATGGCACAGGTGAATCAGATCCGGGCGGCCAAGGGCGATGAGCAGGTTCTCGGCGAACTTGTGTTCGGCGCCGCCCAACGCGATCCATCGCGCATCCGCGCAGCGGTACAGCTTGTACAGGGCGTTGCCGCCCCAGCTACGTTCTTCGTTGATGACCGGATCGCGACCAAGTGCGAACGGCGGGCCGAGCACGTTCGGCAGCCACGCCATCAATGCGTCCTGCATCGACAAGTCGATGTAGTCACCCTGCCCGGTGCGTTCGCGACGGAACAGGGCCATCAGGATGCCGTTGAGTGCCATCAACGAACCCGCCATGTCTGCCACCGGCATATGCGGCATCGCCGGGGTGCCATCAGGCGCGCGGTTGAGGCTGACCACGCCGGTGTCGGCCTGCATTGCCAGGTCATGTGCGGGCCGGTTGACCTTGGGCCCGGTCTGGCCGAAGGCGCTGATCGCGCAGTACACCAGCGTCGGGTTGATCGCCTTGCACGTGTCGTAATCAATGCCGAGCCGCTTGGCGACACCGGGACGGAATGCTTCCACCACTACATCGGCCCATTCCACCAGTTTGGCGAATGCCGCCTTGCCAGCATCGCTTTTGAGATCGAGCACGATGCAGCGCTTGCCGCGATGCGTGTTGCGGAACCAGGTGGAAACCCCCGCCTGCTTGAGGCCGACCTCGCGCACCGGTTCCCCCGTGGGCGGCTCGATCTTGATCACGTCCGCACCGTGATCGGCCATCACCATGGTCAGGTGCGGGCCGGGCAGGAACAGGGACAGATCAAGAACGCGTACACCTTCCAACTTCATCGTCGTGCTCCTTCGTCTTACGCGCCAAGCAGGCGTGCGCGGTCGGTGTCGTTGTAGCCGAGCTCGCGCAACAACGCGTCGGCATCGGCGTTCAATGAGGGGCAGGCATCACCTGACAAGCGCTGGCCGTCCAGCTTGATCGGATTACGCAGCAACCGTTGCGAACCCTGCTGATGCGCGACCTCCTGCAGCATGTCCACGTCGCGCACATAGGGATTGTCCAGCGCCTGGGCGATGTCCAGCACCGGTGCGATGGGAATGCGCCCGGCGAACTTCTGCGTCCAGTACGCGGTGGGCTGGGTGGTCAGAATTTCGTCAACCCGCACGGTGAGTTCTTCGCGCACATCACGACGCGCCGCGAAGTTGCTGAATCGCGACTCCGACGCCCAGGCAGGGTTGCCGATGCCTTCAACGAAGGTCTGCCAGAACTTCTCCAGCATGCACATCACCATCACCCAGCCATCGGCGGTGCGGTAGACCTGGCACGGCACGGTGGACGGATGCGCACTGCGCGGCAGGCGTTCGGTGCGATGGCCTTCGTTGAGATACCACGTGGCTGGGTAACTGAGTTGGTGCAGGGCCACGTCGAACAGGCTCACGTCGACGTCGCGGCCTTCGCCGGTACGCATGGCGCCGATGATCGCAGCCAGCAGGCCCATTGCCATGGTGGTGCCGGTCATGAAATCGACCATCGACAGACCAAAGCGTGCCGGGGGCGCGTCGGGTTCACCGGTGAGCGCCATGAAGCCCGCTTCGGCCTGCATCAGGTAGTCGTAGCCCGGCCATGCAGCGCGTTCGTTGTCGCGGCCATAGGCGGACAGGTGGGCGCAGACGATCTTCGGGTTGAGCTTGGACAGCGTGACGTAGTCCAGGCCGAGTTTGGCGGGCTGATCACCACGCAGGTTGTTGAGCACTGCATCTGCGCTGGCGACCAGCTTCTCGAACACTTCGCGGCCTTCGGTCGCTTTCAGGTCCAGTCGCAGCGAGCGTTTGTTGAGGTTGAAAGTCTGGAAGAACAGGCTGTCGCCTTCGCCCAGGAAGTACGGGCCGGTGGCGCGCGAGATGTCGCCGCCCGGCGGGGATTCTATCTTGATGACTTCAGCGCCGAGGTCGGCCAGGTGCATCGAGCCATAGGGGCCGGCACCGTACTGTTCGACGGCAAGGATGCGCAGTCCCTGCAGGGGAAGGTCTTTCATGTGTGGCCTCTGGCTTTTAAAAAGCACCGCAGCTGGTTGAGGACTGCGGTGAAGGGATCGCTTGGCATTGGCTTTGCTTTTGGCTTTTGGCTTTTGGCTTTTTGCTTTGGCTTTTTGCTTTGGCTTTTTGCTTTGGCTTTAGCTTTTGCTTTGGCTTTTGCTTTTGCTTTGGTTTTTAGCTCTTTGCTTTGGCTGTCGCCTGAGCCCTTCTCCCGCATGCGGGAGAAGGTGCCCGAAGGGCGGATGAGGGGGCTCTTTGGCCTTTCTTGCCAAGAGCTTCCCCTCACCCCAACCCCTCTCCCGCTCGCGGGAGAGGGGCTTCCAGCAGTCCTAGTACTTCTAGCATTCCAGCACTTCTAGCCTTCTAGCTTTCTAGCTTTCTAGCTTTCTAGCTTTCTAGCTTTCTAGCTTTCTAGCTTTCTAGCTTTCCAGCTTTCTAGCTTTCTAGCTTTCTAGCGCTTGTAGCTTCTTCGCGCCTGTAGCGCCTTTTTTGCGCCTTGGCGCTGCGCGCCTTAAATCTTGTTTCTCGCCACCAGTTGCTTGGCGATGATGATGCGCTGCATTTCGTTGGTGCCTTCACCGATGCACATCAGCATGGCATCGCGGTAGAAACGTTCGATGTCGTATTCCACCGAATAGCTGTAGCCACCGAAGATGCGCATGCCTTCCTGCGCGCAGTAGGCGCCGGTTTCCGTAGCAAAGTACTTGGCCATGCCGGCTTCCATGTCGCAGCGCTCACCCTTGTCATAGGCGTTGGCGGCGCTTTCGATCAGCAACTTCGATGCTTCCACCTTTGAAGCCATTTCACCAAGCTTGAGCTGGATGGCCTGATGCTCGGCAATCGGTTTGCCAAAGGTCATGCGTTCCTGTGCGTAGCGCACCGACAGCCGCAACGCGCCCTCGGCAATGCCGCAACCGCGCGCGGCCACATTGATGCGACCCAGCTCCAGACCACCCACGGCATGCTGGAAGCCCATGCCTTCCTCGCCACCGAGCATGCAATCCGCCGGCACCTTGTAATCCTGGAATACCAGCTCGCACGTATCGATGGCGCGGTAACCGGTCTTCTTCATCTTCTTGGCGACGATGAAACCCTCGCCTTTTTCAGCGATGAACATGGTCATGCCCTTATGGCGCGGTTGCGCCTCCGGGTCGGTCTTGGTCAGCAGCAGCACCATGTCGCCGTACAGGGAGTTGGTGATCCAGGTCTTGGCACCATTGATCACGTAATGCTCGCCGTCACGCTTGGCCACGGTACGAATGGCCTGCAGATCGGTACCGGCATTCGGCTCGGTCAAACCCAACGCGCCACGCAGCTCGCCGGTCGCCATACGCGGCAGGTACTTGCGCTTCTGCGCTTCAGTGCCGCAGCGCTCGATCGCCGCAGCCATGATCAGGTGCGAGTTGAAGATGCCGGTCGGCGCCATCCAAACCGAAGACACCTTGATGACGATCTTGGCGTAGATGCGTGCCGGCAGGCCCAGCCCGCCGTACTCCGGAGAGATGGTGGCACCGAACAGACCCAGGTCCTTCATCTCTTCAACGAGATGATGCGGGTACTTGTCTTCCAGGTCGTATTCCAGCGCGATGGGCGCAACGGACTTTTCGACCCAATGATCGATTGCATCCAGCAACGCCCGCTCTTCGTCCGGGCCCCACAGCTGTTCCATGTCGGTGCTCATCATTGGGCTCTCAGTAGTTGACCTTGTCTTCCACCGAGTGGCCGCGCTTGGCGATCAACATGGTGCGATTGAAGGTGCAGACCAGCTTGCCGTCCTGGTTGAAGCCATCGGTACGGCAGGTAACGATGCCAGCACCCGGGCGCGACTTGGATTCACGCTTCTCAAGAACCTCGGACTCGGCAATGAGCGTGTCGCCGACAAACAGCGGATGGGTCATCTTGATCTCGCTCCAGCCCAGGTTGGCCACGGCCTTCTGGCTGACGTCGGTGACGCTCATGCCCACCATCAGCGCCACGGTGAACGGCGAACACACAATCACCTTGCCGAACTCCGATGCCTTGGCGTACTCCTTGTCGAAGTGCATCGGGTGGGTGTTCATCGTCAGCAGCGTGAACCAGGTGTTGTCGGTTTCGGTGATGGAGCGGCCGGGGCGGTGCTCGTAGATATCGCCCACGTTGAACTCTTCGTAGTAACGGCCGAAGGTTTCGCGGAAACGGTTTTCGGAGATCTGCTTGACGTTCTGAACCATGGCAATGTCCTTTTTCGTGCGGTTTGGGCTGGCGCTGGGCGCAACTTGGTCAAAGAGAGGCAATCAACAGGTGTTCAATGAAGCGGTGTGATCAGCCGGCGCGGACGCCGTGGGCACCGAGCGCGATGGCCCGTTCGGCGGCGATTTCGATGGGGCGATCCACCAGCTTTCCGTCGAGCTGGAGGGCTTCACCGCCGCTGGCGGCCAGTGCGGCAATCACGCGCTGGGCGCGGTCGTACTCGGCGGCGGTGGGCAAGTAGCGACTCTGGATCGGTTCAACCTGGCCCGGGTGAATCGCGGCCTTGGCCGTGAACCCGAGATCAATCACGCGGTCGGTTTCGCTGATGAGCCCGGCCTCGTCCTTGATGTCGAGGTACGGCACATCCAGACACCCTACGCCGGCTTCGGCAGCGATGGTTGCCAGCTGCACGCGCGGGTGAAAGAAGCTTTCCCAACCGGCGCGGCCCCGCAGCGCGACGATGTAATCGAAGCCGCCAAACATCAGTGCCTGCAAACGTGGAATGGCGATGGCCAGCGCGCGTGCATCCAGCAGGCCTTTCGGCGTTTCAATCTGGGCGATGAAGACCGTATCGACAGCCGCCAGCGCGGCGTCTGCCTGCTGAAGTTCGGCGACGGTTTCCACCTTGGGCAGCATGACGAAGGCTGGCGTCAGTCCGGATGCCGCCAGTGCTTTCAGGTCAGCCTGGCCCAACGCGGTGGACAGCGGGTTGATGCGCAGGCCGATTTCGCTGTGGCTTTCATGGCCTCCGGCAAGAAAAGCGAACAGCGAAGCGCGGGCGCTTTCCTTGTCCGCAGGCGCGACGGCATCTTCCAGATCAATGCAGACCTGGTCAGCGCCAGTGGCTACTGCCTTGGCATAACGCTCCGGGCGCGAACCCGGCACAAACAACAGGCAGCGACGCGGATTGCGGAGGGGCGCGATCATGGTGCGGCTACCTGCGCAGCAAAGTGTTCGGCAATCTGCCGGCGCGTGGCGTACCAGGTATCCGGCTTCTGTGCGACGTACTGCAGGAATTTTTCGAACGCACCGATGCGACCCGGGCGGCCGATGATGCGCAGGTGCAGGCCCAGCGACATCACTTTCGGGGTGTGCTCGCCTTCGGCATACAGCGTGTCGAAGCTGTCGATGGCGTAGTCCAGCCAGTCTTTCGGCAGGTACGACGGCGCCACCCACATCTTCATGTCGTTGGTATCGAGCTGGTACGGCACCACGATCATCGGCGTGTCGGCACCTTCCACGTCACCCCAGAACGGCGCATCGGCTGAGTAGTCATCCATGTGGTACAGGAAGCCTTCCTCCTGCAGCAGGCGACGGGTGGCGGCAGTGTGCAGGTAGCGCGACAACCAGCCGACCGGGCGCACGCCAGTGGTCTGCTCGATGCTGTCGGCAGCGTCGCGGATGAACTGACGTTCCTGTTCCTCGTTGAAACGGAACTGGTGAATCCAGCGATGGCCGTGCGAACACACTTCGTGACGGCTGCCACGCAGGTAGTCAGCGATTTCCGGTGCGCGTTCCAACGACACGGCAGCCGCGGTGTACGTGGAGGTGACGCCGTACTTGTCCAGCAGCGCGGACACGCGCGCGTGGCCTTCATTCACGCCGTAACGGTAGTTGGATTCGTTGCCGTAGTTGCGCACCGGCTTGGACAGGGTGACATGCAGTTCGTCCACCGGCTCGGTGATCTTGTCACCCTGGCCGACGTTGTACTCGGACAGTTCCTCGACGTTGACGACCACCGACAATGCCAGACGTGCATTGTTGGGCCACTGATAGGCGGGTTTGGACATGGCTCTCTCAGAATCGGGGGAGGTAAGTGGACTCAGTGGTTCTCTTCGCCGCCAGAGACGTTGATCGCCTCGCCGGTGATGTAGACCGCATCGTCCGAACACAGAAAAGCAGTCGCGGCGGCGGTATCCGAGGGCAGCCCCGGGCGGCCCAGTGGAATGCGTGCACGCATGTCGGCCAGGTACTGCTCCACGCTCTTGCCCTGCTTGGCGGCGAAGTATTCGTTCTGCCAGGCGCCCAGGCCGGTGGTGACGTGATTCGGGCAGACCGCGTTGACGTTGATGCCATGCGCGCCAAGTTCCAGCGCGGCAACCCGGGTCAGGCCGACCAGGCCGTGCTTGGATGAGCAGTAAGCCGCCGCGTGCGGGAAAGCGGATTTAGCCGCTTGTGATGCGATGTTGACGATGCGGCCACCGCCCTGGGCAATCATCTGCCGACCCGCGTGCTTGATGGTCAGGAACGCGCCGCGCAGGTTCACACCCAGCACTGCATCCCATTCCTTGACGTCGATGTCCACCAGCGACTTCATCAGGTAACCAATGCCGGCGTTGTTGACCAGAATGTCGAGCCGGCCGAAACGCTCGACGGTGGCCTTGATCACGGCTTCCACCTGCGCCTCTTCCAGCACGTCCAGCGCCATCGCCACGCATTCGCCACCGGTGGCTGCGCACAACTCGGCGGCGACCTGCGCCATCTCTTCGTCGGTGCCTACAGCGGTGACCGGCATCTCGGCGCCGCGCACGCTACCGATATCGGTCAGCACCACCTTGCAGCCTTCCTCCAGCAAACGACGGGCAATGCCCTCGCCCAGGCCGGCGCGGCGGCCAGCGCCGGTGATCAGAGCGACCTTGCCTTGAAGTTCGGGGAATCGAGCCATGACCAAAGTTCCTTGTGCGCTTACAGCGCGCTGGTGAGGATGAACAACGGATTGTCCGCGTACTGCTGGAACTGCGCTGCCCCCGCCTGCACGGCCGGGTCGCCCAGGTCCTTGCCGAACGCTGCCATGTCCGGAATACGCATGATCTCGATGTAGTCGTACGGCGGTTTGCCCTCGCCGATCAACAGGCCGCTGGATTTGAGCACCTCGAACCGCTCCACCGATGGCAGCGCATTGACCACCGGCAGATCGCTGGCGCGCGCCCAGGCTTCGTATTCCTCGGCGCTGACACCCGGCTTGAGGTTGAACAGAACAATTACGGTTTGCATGGCTTCCTCCCGGGTAAAAGACTGTGGCACACTTTGTCCGGACAAAGTGTAGGCATGCCATTCGCCCCCGGTCAACGCCGGCGGCGGAATTCCCCCACCGGCGTATCTACTTGCCATAACCCAATTGATTGAGGTGCCTGGATGAAGCGTTACTACCCGTGGCTGATGGCGGTAATGGGGATGCTGGTGTTGCTGGTCTCCAACGGCCTGACCATTACCGGCCTGACAGCGTTTGATGAATCGCTGCTCAAAGAGTTCGGCTGGACCCGCAGCGAGCTCAAGCTGCGCGATCTGATCACCCTGGTACTGGCCGGCTGGATGTCGCCGTTCATGGGCGCACTGATCGACCGCGTGGGCCCGCGCAAACTGATCCTGGGCGGCCTGGCGCTGCTGGCAGCGCTGTACTTCGCCTATGCGCACGTGCATTCGCTGACCCATCTGTACTGGATCCACGTCGGCTTTGCCGCCGTGCTGGTCGCCGCGGGCCTGAATGTGGCGGTGATCTTCGTCTCGCAGTGGTTCGTCACCCATCGCGGGACTGCCATCGGCATCGCTCTGGTCGGCACCAGCCTGGGCGGCATGGTATTCCCCAAGCTCGGCGTGCATTTGATGCAGACCATGGACTGGCGCGCGGCCTTTGTCTGGGAAACCGCCGTGCCGGTGGCGTTCCTGGTCGTGGCCTTCCTGTTTGCACGCAGCCCGCGCCCGGGTGGCATCCCGCCATGGGGCGCGGACAAGGCTGCCGCCGATGCCATCAGTGGCAAACCCGTCGCTATCCCGCTGGCTGACCTTGGCTACCAGCAGGCAATGCGCACGCGCACTTTCTGGGTGCTGGCCTTCGTGGCGATGACCACGTTCTTCTCGATCATGGCGGTGTCGGCCAACCTGTTCCTGCACATGCGCGACCTCGGCTTTGAACCGGCCAAGGCCGGCAACGCGCTGGGCCTGATGTTCGGTCTGGCAATGGTGGGCAAGTTCCTGTTCGGCTTCCTCGCCGACGTGCTTCCGGCCAAGCGTGTGTTCCTGCTCAATCTGGCAATCATGGCTGCCGGTGCGGTAATCCTGGCAACAATGCGCGCCGACCTGATCTGGTATTCGCTGGCGCTGTTTGGCCTGGGTTGGGGCGGGTTGTACACGATGATCCAGCTGCTGGCCGTCAACGCATTTGGCCTGACGGCGGCCGGCAAGATCCTCGGCACCATCACCTTGCTCGATGCCACCACCGCCGGGCTTGGCATCTGGGTCACCGCCAAGATTTTCGACGTGACCAAGAGCTACCACATCGCCTTCAGCCTGATCTGCGTGCTGATCGTGCTCGCCCTGCTGGCCGCCACGCTGGTGCGCGACGAACGCGCGCGCCTGGCCAAGCCCTGATACCGCCCCGACGCAACGGAGAGACCCCATGCCCGTGATGGAAACGTCCAGCCTCACCGCTCGCCAGTACTGGGAGCAGGTCAAGGCCAATCCCAATCGTGCGAAGTTCGGCTTCGGCGCGCGCCCGGCCATCGTCAATATCGATGTGCAGCGTGCGTATACCGACCTGGCCGCATTCAAGACCGCCTATGAAACCGACCCACGCCAGATCGAACACATCAATGCGCTGTCGGCGCAGGTGCGTGCGCTCGGCCTGCCGGTGGTGTGGACCTATGTGGCCTATCTGGAATCGGGTGAGGACGCCGGCACCTGGGGCACGCGCACCAACACGCCGGATTCGCTGCAGAACATCAAGCACGGCTCCGAGCGTGCGCAGTTCGACCCGCGTGCCGACGTGCAGCCGGGCGACATTGTCATGCACAAGCGCATGGCCAGCCCGTTCTTCGAGACCAACCTCTGGTCGCTGTTGACCTTCCACAAGATCGACACGCTGATCATCACCGGCGGCTCCACCTCTGGCTGCATCCGCGCCTGCGTGATCGACAGCCTGTCGCGTGGCTATCGCAGCATCGTTCCGGAAGAGTGCGTGGCCGACAAGCACGAGATTCCACACTTCGCCAACCTGAGCGACATCATGCTCAAGTACGGCGATGTGGAGCCGGTCGACCATGTCGCCGCACAGCTGCAGGCATTGCGCGCATGAATGCCGCGAGCAAATCCGACCCGGGCCTGTTCGACTATTGGCCTTACGACAGCCGGCCAAAGATCGAATGGCCCGGTGGCGCGCGGGTGGCGTTGTGGATCGCGCCCAACATCGAGTTCTACGAATACGCGCCGCCGACCAATCCACAGCGCAAGCCGTGGCCGCGCCCGTTGCCGGACATCCAAAGTTACGGCACGCGTGACTACGGCAACCGCGTGGGCCATCAACGCATGATGCGGGTGATGGACCAATACGGCCTGCGCGGCTCGGTATCGTTGTCCACGGCCGTGCTCAAGCACCATCCGGAAGTGATCCAGATGGCGGCCGAACGCGATTGGGAATTCTTCAGCCACGGCATCTACAACACCCGCTACACCTACGGCATGGACGAGGCGCAGGAGCGGGAGATGATCGCGCATTCGATGGCGTTGATTGCCGAGCACACCGGCCAGCATTGCGATGGCTATCTGGCGCCGGCGTTGTCGCATTCCGATGCCACCATTGACCTGTTCGCTGAAGCCGGTGGCAACTACACCTGCGATCTGTTCCATGACGATCAGCCGACGCCGGTGAAAACGCGCTCCGGCAAACGCTTCGTGTCGGTGCCGTATTCGCTGGAACTCAACGACACCATTGTCTACGTCACCAACAAGATCGAGCCGCGGCGCTATGGTCAGATGATCAAGGACGCGTTCGACCGTTTGTACGCCGAGGGCGAGCAGTCTGGCACGGTGATGTGCGTGCCCCTGCATGCCTATCAGGTGAGCCACCCGCATCGCCTGGCCGCCTTCCAGGACGCGATGGATTACATCTGCAGCCACGACAAGGTGTGGAAGGCCACCGGCCGCGAGATCGCC
This sequence comes from Stenotrophomonas sp. Iso1, assembly GCF_027497995.1. Taxonomy (GTDB): domain Bacteria; phylum Pseudomonadota; class Gammaproteobacteria; order Xanthomonadales; family Xanthomonadaceae; genus Stenotrophomonas. Next base: position 204,384 of record NZ_JAODBT010000004.1, read on the forward strand.
CGGCATTACCTGGACAACCACTACGACGACGCGCTGGCCTCGATGGCGGCCGTCAACGCGGAGGACGCCGCATGAGCCTGGACCGCAGCTTCCTGGAGTACCCGCAACTGCGCCACGGCATGGACCACGACCGCTATGCGTGGTCGATGCTGGCGCAGCGCCCGCCCGTGCGCTGGCCCGGCGACAAGCCGCTGGCGCTGTGGATCAACCTGACGCTGGAGCACTTTCCGCTCAACCCGAAGGGTGACGGTTTCAAGCCGCACGGCGCGATGGTCATGCCCTACCCGGACCTTCGCCACTACACGTTGCGCGACTATGGCAACCGGGTTGGCGTGTTCCGCGTACTGGATGCGCTGGAAACGTACGGTCTGCGCGCCAGCACCGCCGTCAATGGCGAACTGGCCGAACGCTACCCCGCGTTGCTGCGCCGGCTCAAGGCGCGCAGCGCCGAACTGGTGGCGCACGGCTGGAACATGGACAGCGTGCACTACGGCGGTTTGGCGCCAGCGCGCGAAGCTGAATACATCCAGCGCACTTTGGCGGCCTTGGCGCCATATTCCGATGTACCCCTCCGGGGCTGGCTGTCACCGGCCCGCTCGCAATCGGAAAACACGCCGGAACTGCTGCGGCAGATGGGTCTTGAGTGGTTTGCCGACTGGGTAAACGACGAGCTGCCCTACCCATTCCAGACTGCGCACGGCCCGATGACGGCACTGCCGTTGTCACTGGAATTGGAAGATCGCTTCGTGGTCGGCGAAAATCTGCATGCCGAGGCCGAGTATGCGGACCAGATGGTGGATGCCTGCGACTTCCTGCTTGAGGAAGCACAGCACACCGGTCAGGGACGCCTGCTCGCGCTCAACATCCACCCGTGGGTGATGGGCCAGCCGCACCGCATCAAGCACCTGGAACGCGTGTTCGCCCATCTGGCCGACCGCGCGGGGCTGATCTGGAACGCTGCACCTTCGGAGATCATCGCCGCCTCACGTTGAGGCGGCGGTTCCAGGCAACCGTCGTCGCCAACGCGCCGGCCTTTACCCAAGAGCCCTTGCATGAACACTGAAGCCACCTCCGCACTGCCGCCGCGCGAAGCGATGGAGTTCGACGTCGTCATCGTTGGCGCCGGCCCCGCTGGCCTGGCCACTGCCATCCGTCTGCGCCAGCTGGCGGTGGAAAAGGGGCAGGAACTGTCGGTCTGCGTACTGGAGAAAGGCTCCGAGCCGGGCGCGCACATCCTTTCCGGCGCAGTCATGGACCCGCGTGCGCTCACCGAACTGTTCCCGGACTGGGCCGAACGCGGCGCACCGCTGAAGCAGGCGGTCACCCGCGACGAGTTCCTGTTCCTCAATGAAACCGGCGCCAAGACCACGCCCAACGCGCTGCTGCCCAAGTGCTTCCACAACGAGGGCAGCTACATCATCAGCCTGGGCGAAGTGAGCCGCTGGCTGGCGCAGCAGGCCGAGGCACTGGAGGTCTCCATCTTCCCGGGCTTTGCCGCCGCCGAAGTGCTGTACGACGACACCGGCGCAGTGATGGGCGTGGCCACCGGCGACATGGGCATCCACAAAGACGGCACACCCGGCCCGAACTTCGAGCGCGGCATGGAGCTGCACGCCAAGTACACCGTGTTTGCCGAAGGCTCACGCGGCCACCTCGGCCGCCAGTTGATCAGCAAGTTCAAGCTCGACGCCGGCAAGGACCCGCAGGCCTACGGTATCGGCATCAAGGAGCTGTGGCAGATCGACCCGGCCAAGCACGAACCGGGCCTGGTGGTGCACGCCGCTGGCTGGCCGCTGGACAACGACACCTACGGTGGTGCGTTCCTGTATCACGCAGAAGGCGGCAAAGTGTCGATCGGTTATGTGGTTGGCCTGGACTACAAGAATCCCTGGCTGAGCCCGTTCGAAGAGTTCCAGCGCTTCAAAACGCATCCGTCGATCCGCAAGCACCTGGAAGGTGGCAAGCGCATCGCCTACGGCGCGCGTGCGATCACCGCCGGTGGCATCCTGTCGCTGCCCAAGACCGTGTTCCCGGGCGGCGCGCTGGTCGGCTGTGAAGCCGGCTATCTCAACGTCAGCCGCATCAAGGGCAGCCACGCCGCGATCAAGACCGGCATGCTCGCTGCCGAGGCGGCGTTCGATGCATTGGTGGCCGGCCGTTCGCGCGATGAACTGAGCGCGTATCCGGAAGCCTTCGAGAACAGCTGGCTGAAGGCCGAGCTGATGCAGGCCAAGAACTTCAAGCAGTGGTTCAAGAAGGGCCGCACCGTGGCCACGCTGATGACCGGCATCGAACAGTTGGTGCTGCCAATGCTTGGCTTCCGTACCGCGCCGTGGACCATCCACCGCACCAAGGCCGACCACGAGTGCCTGGAGCCAGCCGCCACGCAGCCCAAGATCAACTACCCGAAGCCGGACAACGTGCTGACCTTCGACCGCTTGAGCTCGGTGTTCCTGTCTTCGACCAATCACGAAGAAGACCAGCCCAGCCATCTCACGCTGAAGGACCCGAGCATCCCGGTGAGCGTGAACCTTGCGACTTACGGTGGCCCGGAAGCGCGTTACTGCCCGGCGGGCGTCTATGAATTTGTCGGCGAAGGCAACGACACGCGTCTGCAGATCAACGCGCAGAACTGCGTGCACTGCAAGACCTGCGACATCAAGGATCCGACCCAGAACATCGTGTGGGTGACCCCGCAAGGTGGCGGCGGACCGAACTACCCGGCGATGTAAGCATCGCCATCCAACCACAGGAGTTTCGATGAGCATTGTCAGTCCAGGCGCCCGCTTCCGCGCGGCGTTGCGGGAAGAACGTCCGCTGCAGATCCCGGGTGCCATCAACGCCAACCATGCGTTGCTGGCCAAGCGTGCGGGCTTCCGTGCGGTCTACCTGTCCGGTGGCGGTGTCGCTGCCGGCTCGTTGGGCCTGCCGGACCTGGGCATCAACACCATGGACGACGTGCTCACCGACATCCGACGCATCACCGACGTGTGCGACCTGCCGTTGCTGTCGGACATCGACACCGGCTTCGGCCCGAGCGCGTTCAACATCGCGCGCACGGTGAAGTCGCTGATCAAAGCGGGCGCGGCGGCCTGCCACATCGAGGACCAGGTAGGCGCCAAGCGTTGCGGCCACCGCCCGAACAAGGAAATCGTGTCGCTGGGCGAAATGGTGGACCGCGTCAAAGCCGCCGCCGATGCCAAGACCGATCCGGACTTTTTCTTGATCGCCCGCACCGACGCCATCCAGATGGAAGGCGTGGACGCGGCCATCGAGCGTTCGCTGGCCTGCGTGGAAGCTGGCGCCGATGGCATCTTTGCCGAAGCGTCGTACGACCTTGAGACGTACAAGCGTTTCGCGGATGCGGTGAAGGTGCCGGTGCTGGCCAACCTCACCGAGTTCGGCCAGACACCGTTGTTCTCGACCGAAGAGCTGGGCTCGGTGGGCGTGGCGATGTGCATCTACCCGTTGTCAGCGTTCCGCGCGATGAACAAGGCCGCAGAGAACGTGTACACCGCGATCCGCCGTGATGGCCACCAGCGCAACGTGGTGGAGACCATGCAGACCCGCGAGGAGCTGTACGAGCGGATCGGCTATCACACGTTCGAGCAGAGTCTGGATCAGACCTTTGCTGCGAAGAAGTGAGTGGGGTTTGACGGGGCTGGATGATTGAGGCTTTGGGCTTTGGGCTTTGGGCTTTGGGCTTTGGGCTCTGGGCTTTGGGCTTTGGGGCTTTGGGGCTTTGGGGCTTTGGGGCTTTGGGGCTTTGGGGCTTTGGGGCTTTTGGGGCTTTGGCTGAGCCGCGGACCCGAAGCTCAAGCAATGCTCGAATGCATCCCTTCTCCCGCGAGCGGGAGAAGGTGCCCGAAGGGCGGATGAGGGGAAGCTTCTGCTTCTCCGCTTCTGCTTCTCGGCGTCCCCTCCCCGCCTTTGCTTTCCCCACCCATCACCGGCCATCATTCCCCGCCGCAGCCACGCGGTTGCCGTCGCAACGAGGAAACGATGTCACGCCTGCTGGTACTGGGAATCTGTCTATCGCTGAGCGCCTGCGGTCAACGCGATGCCTTCAACCACTCGGCCAGTGCCGATCCGCATCAGCGCGAACTGGAACGCGCCTTCGCCATCTGTGCTGGTTGCCATGACACGCGCCCCAACCTCGGCCACCGCGTCGGCCCCAACCTGCACGGCGTGATCGGCCGCAAGGCCGGCACTGCGCCGGGTTATCACTATTCCGAAGCGATGAGGGCCAGCGGCATCACCTGGGATGCGCAAACCCTGGATGCCTTCCTCAAGTCGCCGACCAAGCAGGTGCCCGGCAGCAAAATGGTCAATACAACCGCCGATCCGGCACGCCGCCAAGCGGTGATCGAGTACCTGTCAGCATTGCCCGAGCAGCAGTGAACCGCTCGGTGTTCTTTCGTAACGCGGGCATCAATCCAGCGTCTGCACGCCACCGCCATTGACGAACAAGGTCTGCCCGCTGACCCAGTTCGAAATCGGTGCAGCGAAGTACAGCACCGCACCGGCAATATCATCCGGCTCGCCGAGTCGCTTGATCGGCGTATGCGACAACATCCGCGCTTCAATCTCCGGGGTCAGCACCGTCGCCAGCGCACCGGTACGCACCGCACCGGGCCCTACCGCATTGATACGGATTTCCGGGCCGTAGTCGTGTGCCAGATTCGCTGTCATGTGGTTGATTGCCGCCTTGGAGGCAGCGTAGGCGCTGATCGCTGGGCTTTTGTTGATGGAACTCATTGACGACATGTTGATGATCGAACCATAGCCGGCGCGTTTCATGTGCGGCGCGCACAACTGCGACAACCGCCAGGCGCTGAACACGTTGATCTGGAACGGCCGCTCGAATTGCTCCAGCGTGATCTCGAACGGGCTTTCATGCCCGCCTCCGCCGCCGCCCGCGTTGTTGACCAAAATATGGATGCCACCCAGTTCGGCGGTGGTGTACTCCACCAGCTGCACCAGGTCCTCATCCTTCAGCACATTGCATTCCTGCGCCAAGGCACGGCCACCATGTGTGGTGATCTCACTGGCGACCCTCTCGGCATCGGCCAGCTTCAGGTCGGCGATCACCACCGCGGCGCCATAGGCTGCGAGCATCAAAGCGCACGCACGGCCGATGCCATTGCCACCTCCGGTAACGATGGCGACTTTGCCATTGAGGTCGAACTGCGAGGGAAGATTCATCGGCGGCTTGCTCCTGTCAGACCCGCGTGGCGCTGTACGGAAGACAGCAACCGATGCGTTCACGCCGGTTGCCGGGGTGATCAGTCTGCAGAGCGGCGTGGAAATCCCAGGTGAAATGCGCGTATCGAATCCCGGGGCGCTCCGGGGCGGCCATCAAAATCCGGCGCGCGGCGCAGCGCAATCGCCGATCGCTCGACGCCTTCCCCGTATGCACACAAACCAGGATTGCCGCGCGCATTCTCGCCGGACGAACGGGAATGCGCGCGGGCCGCTCACTGCCCGATATGTTCCTGCAGGAATGTCTCCAGCGTTTGATAGAAGGCGATGCTGTTTTCATCGTTGTAGAAACCGTGGCCTTCGCCAGGAACAGCCATCCATTGCGGTGGTTTGCCAGCGGCGGTCAATGCGCTGCGCATCGCATTGGCTTGAGCGATCGGGGTGCGTTCGTCACGCTCGCCATGTGCAAGAAACACCGGCGCCTTGATACGTGCTGCCAGGCTCACCGGTGAGTTGGCAACCAGCTCTTCATCACTTCGTCCAATCACTCGCGTCAGATAATTGCGACCGTACGCGTCGTCTTTGATGTCGCCTTTCTTGTACATCATCTTCAAGTCGTACACACCCGCCAGACCCACCGCGCAACGGATGCGCTCGGGATAACGCGCGGCCAACATCATCGCCGAGTAAGCACCAAAGCTGGCGCCATACGTGCACACGCGCGCAGGGTCAGCCAACCCCTTGGCCACCGCATCATCCAGCCCCTCCAACAGATCCTGCTGGATGCGTGTGCCCCACTGCAGGTAGCCCTGCCGCTGGAATGCCCGACCACGTCCGCCACTGCCCCGGTAGTTGACCTGCACCACCAGGTAGCCACGATTGGCCAGGAACTGGGCGGCTGTGTCGTAGAACCAGTCATCGCTCACGCCATGCGGACCACCGTGTGGCAGCAGTACGGTCGGCAGACGACGCCCTTCGCTGTTGCGTGGAGTGGTAAGAATGGCCTCCAGCTCCAAGCCATCGCTGGCGGTGAAACGCACCGGACGGCGCTCGGCCATCAAGGCAGGATCAATCGCCTCACGCGGCGACAGCACCTTCTCCAGTTTGTTGGTGGAGCGACGAAACACATACCAGCTCCCGGGGTCGCTATCACTGTCCAGATGCAGCAGCACCGTCTGCCCGTCGCGACTGATGTCATCGAAGGTCACATGCTGTTGCGGCAGCAGGTCGGACAGGCTCTTGTGCAACTGGGCATCCGGACGACCGGCATCGAAGTAGTCCAGGCGAGGGCGCCCGCTCTGCAATGCCGCGGCAAAAGGAATCGACGGCGATGCGGTCCACTGCAGATAGCCAATGTTGCTGAAATCATCGGCGAGCAAAACATCCAGGTCGGTGGCTTTTGGATCGCTCACGACCAGCTGCATCGGCCCTTCATTGCGGCTGTATGTGGCATACACCTTGCTGTTGTCCGCCGAGAACACCAGCGGTGTCCAGATGCCTCCGGAAGCCGGTGACATTGGCTCCCACCGGCGACCATCGTCAGAGGTATACAGCAGGTAATTGTCGTCCTCATCGCGCCCCGTGGCATAGCGTGCGATGCCATTTCGGTCGATGACGAACTCCAGGCTTGGCACGTTGATATCGGCAATCAACTTGAAGTTTGGTCGCTGTGTGTCGACGGCGTAGAGCATTGACGAGGTTGGGACACGCTTGAGCTGGCGCATGTAGAAGCGGCCATCGTTGCTCTGGGCAATGCCTTCGATGAAGCCAAAGCCACGGTCCAGCCCCGTCGCCGCGTTCTGCTGCTCGTAGCCATAGATGTAGCGTTGATTCTGGCCGTCGAAATCGCTGGCGATGATCTCGCCCGAGGGCACTGGCTTCTCCAGCGAACCGTACTTGCGGCCCTTGGCGATCACCAACCGCTTGTCACTGACCCAGGCAATCTGGAACGGCGACTGATAGATCGGCAGGCGCAGCACCGCCGTGCGCTGCATGTCCGACAGCCGTAGCACTTGCAACGCGTGATTGCCCTGACCAAAGTCGGTTGCAAACGCCAGATACTCGCCGGTCGGCGACAGTCTCGGCATCGAGAATGGACTGGCCTTGGCAAACGCCTCCACCGGTACGGCCTGTGCAGCTGCCGTTGATGCCACCACATTTCCACATACCGCCAGCAACAGGAACATGACGTTCCTGATCCCCTTCTCCATGACAACTCCCCAGCGGTCAGTTGGACTGGCCTGAAGCCTAGGTCATTTCCCTATTCACAAGAAGCTGCGGCGCGGCATCCCCATGAAAGGGGGCAACCAATGCACAGGATGGGACCTTGCAGCTTTTATTCGCGGCGGCATTCTGCTACTTAATGTCCGGACAAATAAGCGCCGCCGTTCTGGGCGTGGTTTCGCACTTCTGACTCCACCGCAAGGACACGAACATGCGTCATCTGTTGATCTTGGGAGCTTCACTGTTGTTGGCTGCCTGTGGCGGTCAGAGTCCGACCCCGCCGCCGGTAGCAGCAGCCCCGACCATGGATGTTGCCCCGGCAGTCGCCTCCACGACGGCGGCTGCAACCATCAGCGGTGAGCAGGCATTCGCCATGTGCAGCGCCTGCCACAGCCGCCAGGCCGGTGCGCCACAACGCATGGGTCCCAGCCTGCAGGGGCTGGTCGGCCGCAAGGCCGGCAGCAGCACGGGCTTTGCATATTCGCCGGCGCTGCAGGCCAGTGGCATCGTCTGGGATGCGAAGACGTTGGATACCTACCTCACCGCGCCCACCCGCATGGTGCCCGGTACGCGCATGGTCATCGCCGTGCCTGATCCGGCGCGACGCCAGGCGCTGATCGAGTATCTCTCCACCCCCTGAGTTTCCTTCCCGTGGCTGCGCCCGCCCCGGGACCTGCTCCCGGCCGGGCCACCTCCGCAATAAGGAGTGGCATGAATCTCCAGTTCGAACGTTTCACGTTGTTCTGCCGTGACATGGCAGCGTCGTTGCGCTTCTACCGCGACACGCTGGGACTGGTCGTGGTTGAAGAGAAGACACTGCAGGGCGCAATGGCCGGTGGGCTGCTGCAGTTGCCGCCGTGCACGATGCGCATCGCGTTGCTGGCTGCGGCAAGCGATACAGCAGTGATCGTTGGCCTGTTCGAGATCAGCGACGTTGCCATTGATGCCCTCGACGTACCTACCGGCAAGCCCGCACACGGACAAACCGCGCTGGTGCTGTCCACCACGGACTTCGATGCGCTGCATGGCGCACTGACCACCGGCGGCTATCGGTTCCTGACACCACCACTGTCCTATCCCAAGCGGGTGGCAAGCGAACGTTCGCCTGCCGGTCTCTACCGCGAAATGATCGTTTACGACCCGGACAACGTGCCGGTAAGCATCCTGCAGATCGACCCGTTAGCCGAGGAGGCAACAGCATGAGTGGTGTGATTCGTTCGATTACCGGCACCTTGCGTTACACCAGCAACCAAGCCCACCGCATGGGTGTGGAACGCGGCCGTGAATCCTTCCGACTGGACGTGCACCGTGACGGTTCACGCGTGCTGGCCGCGCATTGCGAGATCGACGATGCCCCGGCGGTGGTGCGCGACGTCAACCTGCGCCTGGATGCCAACAACCTGCCGCAGGAGTGCTTCGTGCGCATCGCCGTGGGCGGGCAGTTCCGTGGCTCGGGCTGGTTCGCTTTTGGCCCAACCGAAGCGCAGTGCGAATCCACCACCACGGTCGAGGGACGCATCTCCCAGCGGTTCCCGCTGCAGGCGCCACTACAGGCATTCGGCAACCACGCCATCATCAACGACAGCTATGCGATGTCGTTGTATGACCTGTCGCAGGGACCAGGCAAACAGACGTTCTTCATGCTGCTGTCCTCGCCCGACCACCGTGGCGCAACCGGGCCGATGATCTTCCCGGTATCGCTGGCCATCGAATATGTCGGCGAGGAGGAGATCGAGGTGATCGCCGGACGTTTCAAAGCGCGCCACTTCCGCATCCTGGATGTCGGCATGCCCGAAGAACATCCGGACTACGACCTGTGGGTGACGGCCGACGAGCATTACATCGTGCTGCGTGCCACGGTCACCGGCTACATGCAGACCGCCTATGAGCTGGACAGCTACGCCGTCGTGGAGCACTGAGCATGCTGCTGCAGATCCTGCTGGTGGCGCACATCGCCGTGCTCGGCTATTGGCTGGGCGCCGAGCTGGTGATCAACAGCACCTACCGCTATGTGTCCTATGGCAGCCACATCCCGTTTGCCGAGCGCAATCGTTTGATGGAACACGTGATGCACGTGGATCAGCATGTGCGCTACGCGCTGGTGCTGCAGGCCGGGCTGGGCTTCTCGCTGGCAGCGCTGTACGGGCTGGTGCCTGGCGCTGAAACCACTGCGGCCATTGCAGGCGTGCTGTGCGTGTTGTGGCTTGGCTTTGTGGAAGCGGTGCATCGGCTGCGCCACGCGCGTGTGGGCATGATGCTGGGAAACATCGATCGCGGCTCGCGTTACGTCTTCATGGCCGTGCTGCTGGCATTGGCCACCGGCCTGCTGGGCGGCAGTTGGGACATGCCGGCATGGCTGCGCTGGAAGCTGGCGCTGTATGCCGGTGTGATGGCATCGGGTGTTGGCATCCGCCTGGCCCTGATCAGCCATTTCCGTACCTGGAAAGTCATGGCCAGCGAAGGCCCCAATGACACCACCAATGCCGTCATCCGACGTACCTATGTCAGGGCCACTACGGTGCTGGCAGTGCTGTGGTTGTTCATTGCCGCCATCGTGGCGGTGAGCATCTGGAAACCGGCATGAACGTGGATGCGCCTGCGTTGGTCGCAAGCCTGCGGAAGATTCTTGGTGACGCTGCGGTGCGGACCGACACTCAGTCGCTGCAACTCATGGCCAGCGACCTGTATGCATCCGGGCCCCTGCCACTGGCGGTGATCCGCCCCGTCGACGACACCCTTGTGGGCGCGGCCGTGGCTACCATCTCCGCCAGCGGTGCCTCCGTGGTGCCACGCGGCGGCGGCCTGAGCTACACCGGCGGGTATGCCTGCGAGCCGGCACGCAGCGTGGTCGTTGATCTGTCCGCGCTGAATCGCATCGAACAGATCAGCACCGAGGATATGTACGTCGTCGCCCAGGCCGGTGTCACCTGGAAACAACTGGATGATGCGCTCACGCCACTGGGCCTGCGCTTGCCCTGCTTCGGCACGTTCTCCGGCGCGGGCGCCAGCATCGGCGGTGGTCTCAGTCACGGCGCGCTGTTCTTCGGCAGCGCGCGTCATGGCTCGGCAGCCGACAACGTATTGGGTGTGGAGGTGATCACTGTCGACGGCACCCGCCTGCGCACCGGGCAATGGGCGTTGAAGGCCAATGCCGAGCCGGTGTTCCGCAACTTCGGCCCCGATACCACGGGTCTGTTCATGCACGACGGCGGTGCTTTCGGCGTCAAGACCCGCGCTGCGTTCCGGTTGATTCCATTGCCAGCGCACACGGGCTTTGCGTCGTTCGCGTTTGCCGATTTCGAGGCCGCTGGCAAGGCCTTGTCGGCGATTGCACGCGCGGGTCTGGCCGACGAGGTTTACGTACTGGATGCCGGCGCGGTGGCCGCGAACGTGGAGCGCGACCGCAGTCTGTCGGCAGCCTGGCGTGCGCTGCGTCTGGTACTGGGCACTGCACGGGGAATCGGCGGCAAGTTCAAGGCAATGGCCGGCCTGATTGCGGCGGGCCGGCGCGTGATCCCGGATAACGCATTCACCCTGCACTTGGTGGCGACCGGCAACTGCCGTGCAACCGTCGAGCACGATCTTGCGCATGCGCAGACCCTGGCATCGGCACAGGGCGGCAGCCGCATCGCTGCGACCGTGCCGCGCATGGCACGTGCCGATCCCTTCCCCGGCCTCAATGCGGTGCTAGGCGCCAATGGCAGCCGCTGGGCCGCACTCAACGTCAAGGTCGCGCATTCGCGTGCCGCAGGGTTGATCACCGCGCATCAGCAGCTGATCGAATGTCACCGCGCCGCGATGGAGGCCCACGGCGTGCGCGTGACGTATTTATGCTCGGCGCTGTGCACCTACAGCTTCAGCTTTGAAGCGGTGTTTCATTGGCATGACACGTGGCATCCGCTGCACGAGGCAAAGGTGGATGCTGCGCTGTTGGCAGGGTTCACTCCGCCAGAAGCCAACCTACCCGCACGTGCCCTGGTGGCACAGTTGCGAGAGGAGACCTGCGCTCTGTTCGCCGAACAGGGCGGTGCGTCCAATCAGATCGGGCGCACCTACCCGTTCGTCGAGGTACTGGATCAGGCGCCATTGGCGCTGCTGCGAGGGATCAAGCAGCAGCTGGATCCGAAGGCACGAATGAACCCCGGCGTCCTTGGCCTGTAGCTGCCGGGGTTACTGTTGAGAAGCGGCGCAGGCAGCAACACCGGAGCCCTGAACGCTCACATGCGTTTGCGGACGGCTTCCCTGGCCTGACCTTCCCTGCACGCCTGCTGTGGCAGGATGCGCTACCGACCAATTCGGGGGCATTGCGTTGCGACCGTTGCATGTGTTCAAGAAGATCTTGCTGATGGGCTCAGTCATGGTGCCGGGTGCCGCGTCGGCCATGCAGCAATGTCCGCCGGAATTCGGCGAGAAATCCTCTGCATTCTGGGCGCTCGGTTGGGCGGTCTTCGCGCTGTTCGTAATCGCCGGCACGGTGCTGCCGTGGTTGGTATTCCGCGCCACCGGCAGCGCGCGGCCGCCGTGGCGCTGGACGCTGCGTATCGCCAGCATTCCGGCAATGCTGGCGATGTGGCTGCTGGGCTCCGGAATCTTCCTCGGCCGGTTTGTCCTGGTCTGCTGACGCAGCTGCTCAGGCTGCGGGGAACCACCATGGCGAGGCGGTGCCGGTGTTGATCAGCAGCGCACGTGCCCGCACAAAGCGACGGATGGAAGCGGTGCCCATGCGCGAGCCGCCCATGCCGGACAGTTTGAAGCTCTGCTTCTCGGCGGTCTGCACCATGCCGGTCAGGCAGGCATCATTGATCGAGATGCCACCGGCCTGCAGTTGACGTGCAACACGCTGCGCGCGTTCCGGGTTCTGCGTGAATACCGCAGCGGACAAGCCGAACTCGGTGGCGTTGGCACGCGCGATGGCCTCGTTCTCATCGGCCACCACGATCACCGGTAGCACGCTGGCGAAACTTTCATCGGCCACCACCGCCATCTCATCGGTGACATCCACCAGCACCGTCGGCGGGCACCACACCCCGCCATGATCAATCAGCTCACCACCGGTCAGTGCGCGTGCGCCCTTGGCTTTGGCATCGGCCAACTGTGCGCGCACCAATTCCACCTGCGATGCAGCGATCACCGGGCCGATCTGGCCCTGCATTGGATCCGGCCATGCCAGTTCCAACGCAGCGGCTTCTTTTACCAACGCGGCGATGAAGGCATCGGCTACCGGCGCTTCGACGTAGACGCGCTCGATGGACATGCAGCTCTGGCCGCCGTTGACGAAGCTGCCCCACGCCAGCGCGCGCGCGGCGTGTTCGATGTTGGCATCGGACAGCACCAACGCCGGGTCCTTGCCGCCCAGTTCCAGCGATGCGGGAATGAAGCGCCGTGCACAGGCTTCGCCGACCTTGCGACCGGTAGCAACCGAACCGGTGAAGCAGATCTGATCACTGGCATCGATCACGGCCTGGCCGGTGGTAGCGGCACCGGTGACGAGCTTGAACACCTCGCCCATTCCCGCTTCGTCAAGCGCATCACGCAACAACGGCACGAAGCGCGAGGTCACTTCACTGGGCTTGGCAAGGATGCTGCAACCGGCCGCCAGCGCCGGCACCGCATCAATCAAGGTCAGCATCAGCGGGAAATTCCACGGGCTGATGACGCCCACTACCGCATACGGCACCCAGGTCTGCTGGGTCTGGATGAAGGGAATGGCTTCCTGCTGCACTGGTTTCTCGGCCAGGCAGGCCGGTGCCTGCTGTGCCCAGCGGCGGATCGCGCCGATGGTGCCGTCCACTTCAATCTGCGATTCGTGCCAGCGGCCGGTATCGGCCAGCAAGGCAGCGAGGAAGCCTTCGCGGCGTGCGGCCAGCGCGTCTCCCAGTGCGCTCAAACGTTGGCAACGCTGCTCGATGCTTTGCCCGGCCCATGCCGGCTGCGCCTGCCGCAGCGCCGCGCCCAGCGCAGCAACGTCAATGGCGGCGGTGACCGGCAGTTCGCCGTCGGATTGGCCGGTGCGCGGGTTGCGCAATGGCAGCGTGGTGGCTTCAGTCATTGCCCAGTACTCCGGCGCTCAGCAGTGCATCGAGGGTGGCCTTCTGGCGGGCGGCAAAATCCGCTCGCTGCGGAATCTTCACGGTGTTGCCATCCAGCAGCGCGTTCGGCTTCAGTGCCGTGCTGGCCAGGCCGGCAGTGATCGCCCCCTGCGGCAGACGTGACAGAAAGTTGCCCATGCCCGGGCGCAACCGGCGACGGCGCAGGCCGGCGATGTCCAGATCGGCATAGGCCGCCATCGACTCACCGGCACCGGCGGCAGCCAGCACGCGGCCCTGGTCATCGACGACCTTGCTCATGCCATCCGCGCTGCCGAGCGGAATATCCACACCACTGATTCCGGCCGTGTTGGCAGATACCACGTAGGCCATGTTTTCGATGGCACGGGCGCGCTTGGCGATGTCCTTGGGCGTCAACTCCGGGCTGCCCACTTCGCTGGTGGAGTGCAGGATCACCTCGGCGCCACGCAAACCCAGCGCGCGGGCGATTTCCGGATAGAGAATTTCTTCAGACGCAATGCAGGCCAGTCGTCCGATCGGCGTGCGCGCCACCGGGAACACACCATCAATGCCATACACATCGAGATATTTGTCCCACACGTCATGCGGGCTTGGCGCGTACAGCGAGATCAAGCGGCGGTAACGCAGAATCTGGTTGCCGCTGTCATCCAGGATCACCGATGACTGGAAGTACAGCTCCGGGAAATTGGGGTCGCGCTCATAAGCGTTGGAACACAGGTACACGCCGTTGTCCTGGGCGATACGGCCCAGCTGTTCGTACTCGGCACCGTCCATCGCAAAGCAGCCCTTGGCCGCCCAGCCCGGAATGGTGTCACCCAGCGGGTAGCTGGTAGCAAAGTATTCCGGCAGCACCACCAGTTTCAGGTCCGCGCCGATGAAGGCCTTGGAGGCTCGGATCTGGCGGCCAATGCGGGTGATGTTGTCGGCCACCGCAAGGGCAGCGTCTTCCGGCGTGGCACAGGCGTTGATGGCGCGACAGGTGGTTTGCAGTGCCAGCGCGCGGTAGGCGTCGATCATGGAGCGGTACCTTCGGTTGCGGTGTCGGTAAGCGGTTGGGTCTGCACGCCGTCGGCGAGCAGTACACGGAACGTGCCGGTGCCATCGCGCAGCGGTTTGATCGCTGCGTATTCCGGCGAATGCCAGAACGCCAGCGCGGCATCGCGGCTGGGCCAGCAAGAGACCACCGTGCGGGTGGTAGCGGGCTCGCCTTCAAGGCGGCGCTGCTCGCCGCCCATCACCAGGTAGTGGCCGCCATATCGGCCGACCACGGCGGGTGTGGCGCGCGCGTAGGCGGCGAATCCCTTGGGGTCGGTAATGTGCGCTTCGATGATCAGGTAGGCAGGCATGGCGGGCTCAGCTGAAACGCGGCGCGCGCTTTTCGAGAAACGCAGCGGCGCCTTCGACGAAATCACGGCTGCTGAAAGCGTCGTTGAACGCGGCATCGGCCTGCGCTGCGCTCAGGCTGGCATCGCCACCGAGGTGGCCAAGTACGGTCTTGATCGCACGCCGCGCCTGTCCGGATGTCGCCAGCAGCTGCTGCACGTGCGTCTGCTCCAGCGCTTCCAGGCCATCGGCATCGGCCAGCTGGTTGACCAGACCCCAATCCCGCGCGGTGGCCGCATCAAGCAGGCGCCCGGTCAGCAGCATCTCGCGGGCGCGGGCCATGCCCACCGTGTTGACCAGCCGGCGGCTGTCGTCGGCGCTGTAGACTAGGCCGAGTTTGGCCGGGGTGATGGCAAAGCGGCTGCGTGCGCTGGACAGGCGCAGGTCGCAGGCCAGCGCCAGGCCAAGCCCGCCGCCCACGCAGGCACCGTCGATGACGGCCAACGTGGTCTGCGGCAGGCGTTGCAGCTTGAGCTGGGTGCGTTGCACTTGGGCGTTGTTGGCGGCGAAGGCGTCCGGTGCGGTGAGCAGTTGTCCCAGCTCGTCGATATCGGCACCCGCACTGAAAGCACCCGGAACGCCGGTCAACACCACGATCTGGGCGTCACTGGTGGCGATGGCATCCAGTGCGGTTTCGATCGCCGCCCAATGGCGGGTAGCCAAGGCGTTGCGCTTGTCCGGTCGATGGATGCCGATGCGGGCAACTGCCCCGTCGCGGCTCCAGGAAATCACGGCATTGTCAGTCGTCATGGTCTACCCTGTTTGTTCTATCGTTATAGCATTAAGCCAAAGGAGGGTGAAGCGAGATGTCCCAGGACACGCTGGCCGCATTGTTGAGTACCAACGCGCACAAGCTGCTGCGCAACGACCTGCCGACACCGCTTTACCACCAGATGTTCAGCCTGCTGCGCGACCGCATCCTCAACGGTGAGATCCCGCGTGGCGCGCGCATTCCCACCGAGTTCGACCTGGCCGAAGGCTTTGGCGTGTCGCGCATCACCGCCAAGCGGGCACTGGATGAACTGGCTGCCGAGGGGTTGGTCGAGCGCCGTCGCGGCAAGGGCACGCACGTCATCCATCGCTCCCGCCCCAAGCCGATGCACAGCCCGCTCACCGGCCTGCTGGAAAGCCTGGAAGTGCTGGCCGAGCACACCAAGGTGCAGCTGCTGCAGTTCCGCCGTGCCGTGCCACCGGAGCCGATCCGCAACCTGTTCGACACCGGCCCGCGCGACCCGCTGGTGCAGGCCATCCGTCTGCGCCGCCGCGGCGATACCCCGTTCGGCTACTACATCAGCTGGACCCACACCGATCACCCGGATTTCAACGAAGCCGGGCTGGCCAACAGCTCGCGTTTGAAGTTGTTCCAAACGGCCGGCATCCACATCAAGCAGGTGGAACAGGTGCTGTCAGCGGTCAATGCCGATGCCATCAGCGCCATGCACCTGAAGGTGGAACCGGGCACCGCCCTACTCGCACTCGAACGCCGCTCCTATGACGGCGACGGCCGCATGGTGGACCTGCTCAACGTGCAGTACCGGCCGGATCAGTTCACCTACCAGATGACCCTGGACGTGGACGACGGCGGGCACGACTGAGGAAGGGTTTCTTCAGGGTGCGAATGTGGCCGCTGCTGTGCGGATGGCCCCGATAGCGGACTCCACCTGACACGGCTGGACAATTTGTCCGGACATATTGCAGGATCAGGACTGGCACGACCCTTCCTCGATCCTGCACTGGGAGTCCCGCATGTTGTCCGAAGTGAAAGCAGTCACCCTTGGCGTCAGCGACCTGCAACGCGCCTGCGCCTTCTACGAACACGCCCTGGGCTACCGCGTGCAGACACGCGGGGCGCTGACACCTGCGCTGGCCCCACTGTGGCGTTTTGACCCCGCGCTCAAGGGCGAGTACGCAATGCTCGCGCCCGACGATTCCGGGCTGGGGCGCATTCGTCTGGTGGCCTTCGACACGCCTGGCCAGCGTTTGTGGAACGCCGACAACCTCTACAACGGCAATGGCTTCTACGCGTTGAATTTCCGCTGCCGCGACGCCCTGGCAACCATGCAGGCCGTCAACGCTGCCGGCGGCAGCAGCGCGCACGCGCCCAGCTATTGGGAAGTGAGCGACCAAGTCGCGGTACGAGACTCTATCAACGATGACCCCGATGGCATCCGCCTGGACGTGTTCTCCTACGAGAAGGGCGGCGATCTGCGTGGACCACTGACTACCGAGGTCAGCGTGGTGCAGACCATCGCCATCGCTACCCGCGACGTGCCACGCGCGGTCGCGTTCTACAAGGCACTCGGCTTTGAGGTGTTGTTCGACCGCGTGCTCGACTTCCCCGAGCTGCAGACCCTGCTCGGCACCGACCGTCCGGTGCGCATCCACAACGTCAACCTGATCAAGGACGGCCACATCGTGCCCGGGCGCGTGGAGATGTTCGGCTACCTCGACATGGAGCATCTGCCCGACGCGCCCCTGCGCGACCTGGCAGTGCCGCCGAACATCGGCATTCTCTCCGCATCACTGGCCAGTACCGACCTGGACGCGGACCTGCAAACGCTCACCGCACTGGGCGCAGAACGCATCGCACGCGGCACGCTGGCACTGCCGGGTTTCGGTGAGTGCGATGTCGCTACCGTCCTCGGCCCGGATGGCGAACAGTTGGAGCTGTTCCAGCCACGGCTCTGAATCGCTGGCAGCATCCAGCAGCGTCAGTGCTGGATGCTGCTGTTCATGCCGTCACCAACCGCTGTGTGCGCAATAGGGCAATGCGGCCTTCGTAATCGTCCTCGTCGCTCGCGATCAAGCGCACGGGTACGTCCAACGCAAGAATCTGCTCGGCCAAGTGCGGTACTACCGCATCGACGAACAGTGGCCGCATGCGTTGACCCAAGCGCAGCAGTTCAACCACGTTGGCATGCACCTGCGCGGTACCCGGACCTGCCAGCAGGCGCCGCGCCTGTGCACTCGGTGCCAGCCACGGCCACAGCAAATGACGTTCGCGTTCCCACTGCCAGGCCTCGGCCATGTGGCCTCCGGCGGCATGTACCTGCGGATCAGGCAACTGCTGCAGGAACGTCGCACATTCGGCTGCCTGCAGCAGCCACGGCTGGTGCAGCACGATCTGCTGCAGCCGTACGCCCAACCACCGCGCCAGTGCGGGGAGGTAGGCACACGCAGCTTCATGCGCATGCACGACAACCGGTAGCGTCGACGAAAACTGTGTGCATATCGCCTGCAGCACGCCATGCATGACAGCCGCCGATGGCGCTACCGTGATTTCCGAAGACGCGCCGTGACCAGGCAACTCGACCGCCACGTGCATGCACTCATCGTCGCGTTGCAGTTCTGGCCGCGTTGGCTGCTGTCCCGGCGCATGCAGGTGGAGCACCAGCGTGCCTTCGCCCGGCTTCAACCACACGGCAATCTCGCCGACCGAGGTTGCCACCATGCGTCGTGACCAGCCGCTGACATCACGCGCCTCCAGCGTCGCCCCGTGCACTGCGTCGGAGGTGGTCTCCTGCAGAATCTCGTCCATGCGCCGGTGCAGGCCATCCACGCCATCGGGGTCTTCAACGCTGATGACGTTGGCCGGCAATGTCGGCAGCCGCTGCCGGTGGGTCAGCAACACGTCATCGCTGCGATAGACCAGCCACGTTGGGCAGCGCAGTTCACCCACACGTTGGCGCTGCGTGTAACGGAATGCAGCACCGTAGCCACTGCGGTAGTTATCACCGACATCCAGGATGTCCATGGCCGCATCGTGCGTGCCCTGAGCGCTGTAAGGCGGCAGGCGGATCGCACATTCGGCAGACGGATCGCACCATGGGAAGAAGTACAGCTGCTCACGCATGCGCGACCACAACCAGCGCAGGTGGCTGCCATCCCAACTCGGAATAAAGGGCGGCAGGTAACGGTCGGTGTAGCGCGCGCGCTCTGCGTCGTCGAACAACGCATAGCCATCGACGATGAGACAGTGCAGCCGCTGCGGCGCGGTCCATGCCAGGTGCATGCCGATCAAGCCACCCGTGTGCATGCCGAACAGTGCGAAGCGATCAATGCCCAATGCGTCGGCAAATTCCAGCGTTGCGTTGGCGAACTGCTCGATGCCTGGTGCGTCATCCGGCAAAGGATCGGAGTAGCCAAAACCCGGCGTATCCGGTGCGATCACCGTATAGCGGCTGGCAAAGCGCTCGATCATCGACAGCCACATCCGCGAGTTCTGCGGCGACTGGTGCAGCAGCAACAGCACTGGCCCATGGCCCGCGTAGCGGTAATGCACATGACGATTTCCGATGCGCACGAACTGGCGCTTGATCAACACATCTGTCTGCATGGGATGCAATCCGGAAGGATGGAGACACACATTGTTATATCAATAAACAACGCGATCTTTATCGTCCCTCCCCACCTACCACCAAGCTCCTCATGTGGCGTGTGCCACCGCCGCAATCCGCAGGCAAATGACATAGGCACCGTACCTATAGAACAAACAAAACCCCCTATTAATGTTGTCTAAAGTCAATTAATTCAGCCAGTTGAAGCGATATCCCGGTTCGCACAGGGGCTGTAACGGCGTTGCAATAGTCCGGTTGATTGTCCGGACAAATGACGGAATACTCACTAGGAAGCATTGATATATCTATATGGCGATGCTTTCCCCCCACTCGTTAGAGCTTTTCCTCCATTCACGCTACGAGGCGAGTCATGAGAGATGTTCTGTACAGGAGTGTTCTGGCTGTCGCGATCGTGGCAGCCATCGGCAGCGGCAACGCCTATGCCCAATCGTCCAGCAAGGATGCCGTGCAGCTGGATCAGGTCAGTGTCACTGCACAGCGGCGCGAGGCGCAGATGCAGAAGACGCCGCTGAGCATGAGCGTCATCACGGGGCCTGCATTGGACCGCATGCAGATCAAACGCGTGGACGACATCAAGTTCACCACGCCCAACATCATCATCGAGCAGAACACCGGCACCAGCTCCGGTGCCAAGATCATCATGCGCGGCGTAGGCGCCGACGAATCGATGTTCACCAACGACCCAGCGGTGGCGCTGTACATCGACGATGTCTACATTGCTCGCCAGAACGGTGCGATGCTCGACCTGTACGATGTCGACCGCATTGAAGTACTGCGCGGCCCGCAAGGCACGTTGTACGGGCGCAACGCCACCGGTGGCGCCATCCGCTACATTTCAAAGAAACCCACCGGCGAAGACAAGCTGAGCTTCGATGGCAGTGTCGGCAACCTCGGCCGCTTCGATGGCCGTGCCATGTTTGCCACCCGCATCGGCGAAACACTCGACGTTTCCGCGGCAGTGTTGAGCCGCAACCGCGACGGCATCATGCGTGACATCGCCCAGAACCGATGGGTGAACGACCAGGATGTGCTCGCTGGGCGATTGGCGTTTGCTTCCACCTGGGGTGAAGCGTCGTATGCCACCTTGAGCATCGATCGTCTGCGCGAGCGTTCAACCCCGGCCTGGGGCACGCCGGTGATGCTCGATGCCAACGACCATGTCATTCCCAAACTCGGCAGCTTCTACAAGACCCGCTCCGATACGTTGGGCATCAATGACCTGGATCAGTTCGGTGTGGCGCTCACCAGTGAAACCGACTTCGGCACGTTCTCCTGGCGCAGCATCCTGCACTACCGCACGCTCGACCATCACTTCTACATGGACGTGGATGGCACCGACCAGATGCGTTACCACCTGGAGCAGGACCAGAAGCAGAACCAGCGCGGCTATGAAGCGCAGTTCACCTCGCAGCTGGAAGGCCCCTTCAGCTGGGTGGCCGGCGTGTTCACCTTCTGGGAGCACAACGATCAGCCAACCCGCAACGACATCTTCACTCGCGGAGGCACCAACTACATCCAGCAGGACACCACGGCCTATGCGGTGTACGCGCAGGGCGACTACAAGTTCAACGACAAGCTCACGCTGACCCTGGGTGGCCGCTACAGCTACGAAAACAAGGATTTCTCACTGCGTGCGGTCCGCGCCAATGGTGACCCCAACTTCACCAAGAACCTGGAGAAGAGCTGGAACCGCCCCGACTGGAAAGCGTTGCTGTCCTACAACTTCAGCGACAACGTGATGGGCTATGCCAGCGTCACCACCGGCTTCAAGAGCGGTGGATTCAATGGCCGCGGCACGACCTTCGCCACCATCACCCCGGTGGATGCCGAAACCTTGCGGGCCTATGAAGTGGGCGTCAAATCCACACTGTGGGACAACCGCCTGCGTCTGAACGCTGACTACTACCGGCTGGACTACGACGGCATCCAGCTCACCGCTGTCAACCAGGATGGCGTGTTCGTGATGACCAATGCCACCGGCGCGTTGATCCAGGGCTTCGAGGTGGATGCACAGGCACAGCTGACCGACAAGCTGCGCGTGGATGCCAGCATCGGCACCATTGATGGTGAGTACAAAAACTACTCCGCCGTCAACGCAGCGTACTTCAACGGCCGCTCGATGAAGAGCTCACCGGACATGCAGTGGACGCTTGCCGGCACCTATGTGCAGCCCGTTGGCAATGCCGACCTGGTGTTCTCCGCACAGGCACGCCACACCGACGAGTACTACCAAAACCAGGACACGTCGCGGCTGATCATGACCCGCGCCAATACCGAGTACAACGCACGCATCTCCTACGAGCCGCGTGAGGCGAATTGGTCGGTGGCGCTGTGGGGGAAGAACCTCAGCGACGAAATCTCCTCCACCGGTGGTTTTGATATCGCCAACCTCGGCGTAGGCGTGATCTACCCGAACGTGCCACGCACCTATGGTGCCGAGTTCAAGTACCGCTTCTGGTAAGCCCTGTCCGTTTGCTACACACATCGCTCCCGCAAGGGGGCGATGCTATTTTTGGAGATCACGATGGAATATCAACTGCTGTTGTTGTTGCACCTGCTGATCGGCGGCTACTGGCTGGGTGGCGATGTGGGTGTTTTCTACATCGCCGGCAAGATTGCTGACCCGGCACAACCACTGCCGGTGCGTTTGTTCTCGGCCAAGGCGATGATGCTGCTCGACATGATCCCGCGCACCTGCCTGATCATGGCGTTCGGCACCGGCCTGACCGTGGCCACGCTGGCCGGTTTGCTACCCCTGCAGGGTTGGCTGTGGCTGGTGTGGTTGGTCACGCTGGCCTGGTTGGCCTTGGCGTGGGCTGCGTTCGTCAAGGAGCATTCCGCGGTTGGCCACCGCATCGCCCGTGTCGACTTCTATCTGCGCCTGCTGGTGCTGGTGGGTTGCGTTGCTGCAGGCATCGATGCATTTACCGAGGGTGGGTTCATCGCGCAGAGCCGCTGGTTGGGTGCCAAGCTGGTGTTGTTCGCCGTCATCATCAGCATGGGGCTGTTGGTGCGCATCCAACTGCGACCCTTCGGGCCGCTGTTCGGCAAAGTAGTCAACAACACCGCCAGCGACGCCGAGCAGCAGGCACTCAAACAGTTGGTCGCGCGGGTGAAGCTCCCGGTGCTGTGCATCTGGATGATCATTCTGGCGATCATGGTGCTGGGGAAGTTGAAGCCGTTCTGAGCAGCGGCGGTGATTGCATCTTGAATGAGCAAAGGCCCGCGCAAGCGGGCCTTTGTTCTAGGCGGGTGTTGGAGAGTCACCGCAACAGCCTTCCCCTCCTTTGTTATCGGCAAGGGAAGCGGTGGGAAGCGGTGGGAAGCGGTGCATTCAAGCCGCACGACTCCCCGCCCATCCGCGCCTCAGGCGATGCCGCGCTGTACCGCCGCGTCGCCCGCCGTTCCACCCGCAGATGCTACGAATGCGCGGCGCCTTTCATCGCGTACCAGCACCGAGGCCAGCAGGCCGATCACCACCAGCACCGCGATCACAATGAAAGCCACGCGGTAATTGCCGAAGTGGTCGAACATCACCGCCGTCAGCCAGATACCCAGGCCCGCCGAAGTCGCGTCCATCAAGGAAATGGTACCGAGGATCTTGCCGGCAGCACTCAGGCCAAACGCTTCCACGATCTGCAGCTGCAGGATCGCGTACAGCCCGCCCCAGCCCAGGCCCATCACCACCAGGCCGGTCCACAACAGCTCCGGTCTTTGCAGGGCGATGATCACAGCGCCCACCGACATCAAGGCGACATTGCAGACGAATACTTTTTTCGGCGTGGTCATATCAGCCAGGAAGCCGAAAAAAAACTTGCCCACCATGCCCAACCCGAACAGCAGGAACATGCCATCGGCCGCCTGCTTGTCGTTGAAGCCCAGGTCCTTCATGTGCAGGATCAGGTGCGAGGACAACGACATGATTCCCCAGAACGTGGTGATCGCCACCAGCGCCAGTGCCCAGAACGTGCGGGTACGCAGCGCCTGCCGATAGCTCAGGTCCGGCAGCGAACTGCACACGCCTGGCCGGGTGTCGGCGCTTGCCCGACCCTCTCCCCACGGTCGCATGTCCTCGCTGGGCCGTCGTACCAGCAGAAGGCATACGAAGAACAGCACCATCGGGATTACCGCCATCAGCAGGAAGCTCCCGCGCCACCCATGCTCTGGCAACAAGGCAACGATGACCTTGGGAACCAGCATGCCGCCAAGGCTGCTGCCCACCAGCGCGATTCCCAATGCTGTGCCACGCCGCGTGTGGAACCACTGCGACACCAGGATCACCGCCACGCTCAAGCCGCTGCTCACCACCACCGCTGCGAAGCCGACGTGGATCAGATACACATGAGCGATGGAATGCACCTGCGAGTAGGCCGCGTACAGCACGGCAAGCAGCACGCTGCCGAACAACGCCAGAGTGCGTACGCCGATGCGGTCGATCAGTGCGCCGACAAAGGGCGAAAGTGCTGCCGCCAGCAACAGGTTGAACATGTCGCGGAACTTGAGCTGGCCTCGGCTCCAGCCGAATTCATCCAGCAATGACGGATCGAAGGCGGTGATTCCAGTCATGGTCATGCCGTTGGAGATGGCAAGCATCAGCATGGCCACGACACAGATCAGCCACGGGTAACAACGTTTCATCGGCATCCCTTGGGTAACGGAGGGCGAGCGGTCACGCATGTCACAGCAACAATGTCCGGACAAATAGTCGCACATGCCAGCCCACGGATGAAAGCGCCGTGGGGGTTTGCGGTAACGGTCAAATATAGTTATATAGATATATCATTAAGATTATTCCAGGCATTGGCCACTCCCCGTGGATCCGCTCACCACTCAATCTCTGCAAGGCATCCTCCGCCGCGACCTGCACATGCCGCTGTATCACCAGCTGCAAGGATTCCTGCGCACGTTGATCGAGCGCGGCGAGATCGGCGACGGCGAGCAGTTGCCGCGCGAAGAGGAACTGGCGCGGCGCCTGCGCATTTCGCGGGTGACGGTGCGACAGGCCCTGCAGGTGCTGGCCGACGATGGCTTGCTGATACGCCAGCGAGGCCGTGGCACACGGGTGATTGGCGGCAAGGTGCGCACGTCCACCATTCCCATGCCGCTGAAGGCGCCCTTGGGGGAGCTGATGCACAGCCTGGACACGCTGGCAGGCAACACCCATGTGCGATTGCTCGACTGGGAACGCGCAGTACCACCGGAGCCTATTCGCGAACTGTTCGGCAGCACACAGGACGAAATGCTGGTGCGCTGCGTGCGCGTGCGTTCGCGGCACGGTCATCCCTTCGGCTACTACACCAGCTGGACTCGCACCGCGCACCCAGACTTCAACGCCAACCAGCTGGCCCATGGCCCACGTATCGAATTGTTCCGCCGCTGCGGTATCCATTTCGTGCAGGTGCAGCAGACCGTGTCGGCACTGCGCGTGGGCGCACTGGCCGCCGCGCACATGGAGATGGCCCCCGGCCAGGCGGTGATGACGCTGGAACGCAGCTCCTACGGGCCTGAGCAACAACTGCTTGACCTGCTCGAAATCCAATATCGCCCTGACCAGCTGCGCTACCAGATGCGCCTGGACTACGAAGCCTTCAACCCGGAGACACCCGTTTGAGCGCAACTGTGAGCGCAACGCTTGCCGAAAAAATCCTCGCCCGTGCCTGCGGGCGTGAGGCCGTGCGTGCCGGTGAAATCCTCACCGCCAAACTCGACCTGCTGATGATGCATGACTCCGGCGGTCCGCGACGGGTGGCCTCGCGGCTCGAAAAGCTCGGCGCCAAAGTGTGGGATCCGGACAAAATCGTGGTGGTCTCGGACCACTTCGTGCCAGCCGTGGATATGGAGAGTGCCGACATCCTCGCGCTCACCCGCAAATGGGCGCAGGCACAGGGTGTCACCCACTACGACATGCTCGGCATCTGCCATGTGGTGCTGCAGGAACACGGCCACGTGCAGCCCGGCATGTTCTGCGTCGGCGGTGATTCGCACTCGCCCAGCGGCGGTGCGTTTGGTGCATTCATGGTGGGCATGGGCGCCACCGATATCACCGGCGCGTTGGTGACCGGCGAAGTTTGGCTGCGGGTACCGCAGACCACCCGTGTGCAACTCGACGGCGTGCTCGCCCGCGGCGTAAGCGCCAAGGACGTGATGCTGATGCTGTGCGGCCAGCACGGTATGGGCAACGAAGGCCAGGTGTTTGAGTACGGCGGCAGCGCGGTGCAGGCAATGCCGATGCACGAACGCCTGACCCTGTGCAACATGGCTGCCGAGCTCGGTGCCGAAACCGGCATCGTCGAACCGGATGCGGTCACGCTTGCCGCACTGGAGCTGGCAGGCAAACCCTTCAGCGGTGACATCGCACAGTGGCGCAGCGACGTCGATGCCAACTACCTGCATCTGCACCGCTATGACGCCACACAGATCGCACCGCATATCGCTGCACCGCACAGCCCGGCCAACAGCCGCCCGGTAAACGAGCACGGCAAGGTGCATATCGACCAGGCGTACATAGGCGCCTGTACCGGCGCCAAGCTCACCGACCTGCGCATGGCGGCCGAAGTCCTGAAGGGCCGCAAGATTGCCAAGGGCACCCGTTTATTGATCGCACCGGCTTCGGTGGCGATGACCGCGCAGGCCGCCGCCGAAGGCACGCTGAGCGCGCTCACCGAAGCGGGCGCCATCCTGCTGCCCTCCGGTTGCGGTGCGTGCGCCGGCATGGGTGCGGGCATGCTCAGCAGCGGCGAAGTGTGCCTGTCCACCACCGCGCGCAACTTCAAGGGCCGCATGGGCTCGGCCGAGGCGCAGGTTTACCTGGGCTCACCGTACAGCGTGGCCGCTGCTGCGGTAAAAGGTGAAATCTGTGATCCGCGCGAACTGCTGGGGGAAAGCGCATGAACGTCCGTGGCAAGGCCTTTGTTTTCGGCGACCGCATCGATACCGATGTACTCGCCCCCGGCCCCTACATGCGTGAGCCATTGAGCGTGCTCGCCAGCCATTGTCTGGAAGCAGTAGATGCGGATTTCGCCAAAGATGTGAGGCGCGGCGACATCGTGGTCGGCGGTGAATCCTTCGGCATCGGCTCCTCGCGCGAACAGGCGGTGCAGGCACTGGCCGAACTTGGCGTCGGCGCCATCGTTGCCAAATCATTCGCGCGCATCTTCTACCGCAACGCACTCAACCTCGGGGTACCTGCGCTGGTCTGCGCAGATATTGAAGCCGCACGGGGCGATACGCTGGAAGTGCGACCGGTTGAAGGGCGCATCATCAATCACAGCAGCGGCCGTGAGTTCATCTGCGAAAAGATCCCTACCGAATTGATGGAAATCGTCGCCGGCGGCGGGCTGATGCCGTGGTTGGAACGCAAACTCGCTGCCGAGCGCCGCGCATGAGCGCGCTACCTCAAGGCATCGTCCACGCCACCTTGATTGCACCCGATAGTGAGCAGGTGATTGCTGCCTACACCACGCAGCTGGCAATGCGCCTGCACGAGCGCAGCACACTCAATGCCGACGATGCCGCCGCACTCGATCTGCAACATCTGACCGGCGCACCGCTCGCATGGTTGGCCAATAGTTTCGACGAGCCGGTGCTGCGCGTCATTGAGGATCCACTGGCCATCATCAGCGAACCGATGTTCCGCCACGGCTGGCTGTCGCTGGAAGTGCTGGTTGGCGATATCGACACACTGGCCGCTGGACTGCAGGCACCGTTCACCGTGCTGGGTGCTGCTGCCAACCTCGAACTCAGTGATGCCATCCGCGCCGCGCAGGTGCTTGGCCCGTGCGGTGAGTTGCTCTATCTCACCCAGATCAAAGCACCGGTTCCGCCATTCGACCTGCCAATGACCGACGCCACCGTCGCGTCCACCTTCATCGGCGTGATGACCACGCCCGACCGCGATGCATCGCAACGCGCGTGGTCGGCCTTACTCGGTGCCAAAGGCTGGGCATTTGATACCAAGATCACCGTGCTCAACCGCGCTTACGGCAAATCGCTGGAAGGCCGTTACCCCGTCGCCGTGGTGCCGATGCCCGGCCAATGCATGGTCGAGATCGACCAGGTGGAATTGCCTCATGCCGCAACCACGCGCCACGCCGGGCAGCACAGCCTGTGTCTGCGCCTGCCCCGCGTCGATGACATCACGCTGCGCGATGCAGGTTGGCATGTCACCGCCATCGGCAATCGTCGCAGCGTGCGCGGCCCGGCCGGCGAACACGTCGAACTGATCACCTGAGCGGCATCCACTGGCCCCGGATTCTGCCGGCGCCAGTGATTGCCTGCCTGTCTTACCAATCGAAGCGCAGGCCGATATTGCCTTCGACGGTCCTACGCGCTTTCTGCCGGCTACTCTCCAGGTCACGGGTGTAATCGGCAACCGCGAACGCACTCACGTTGCGGTTGAACCGCGCCACCACGCCGGCCCCCACTTCCCATGCACGGGAACCTTGCTGGTTGGTAATGCGGTTGCTGTCGAAGTCGATGCGATCCTCGCCGTCCAACGTCTGCCAGTAATTGAGTTTGACGTACGGCTGCCAACCGTTGCCGGCGATGTCGTAGTCGCCTGTCAGCCGCAAGCCGATACGCCCGGTCCACGCGTTGTCGGTAGCAAAACGGACGCTGGAAACGGCATCGCGGGCTTCATCCAGATCGGTGCGCTGCCAGATCACCTGCAGCTGCGGTTCCAGCCACCATGCAGATTCACCAAAGTGCAGCAGCGGCTTGCCCACTTCCAGCGAGGCGGTGGTGCCATCACCGCCGATGTCGATGCCCAACCCGCGCGTAGAGCGTGCATCGCCGTCGTAGTGGCTTTGCATCACCACTGCATCGAGATAGCCACCTTCGCTGCCCACACGTGTCCAGTACAGGCCGACATGCTTGTCGTCCAACCGCGAGCGGCCGACCGCCACATTTTCCCAGCCGATCGCAAAGCCACTGACATTGCCCTGCGCACGGGTGCGGCCGACGAACACGCCGAACTGATCGCGGTGCGTCTCCTCGGCATTTGCATACAGATCCAAGCCCGCCTGGATGCCTTGGATATCGCCATCGAAGCCAGGTTGCGCATCGCCTTGCCAATGCTGCTCGTGGCTCTGCCCAATCAATCGCGCCATACCGCGCGCATGCCGCCCTGCCCCGCCAACAGGCGCTGCTCGCCCTGCCGCTCATGGAATGTGCCAAAGCTGGCCAGGCTGGTCTCGCGCAACAGCGGCGGTACCACCGAATAGGCGGCCGTCTCCACGCGATACAGCGGGATGATGTCGCCCTCTGCTGGACGCGCGCCGGGAGTCGCCATCAGCACGAGCAGTGCACAAAGCCATGCAGCCACGAGTCTTGCCTGACTGCGGGGAATCCACGTCTGCAAACAAGTCAACCCATGGCCCTAGGGAAGTTCCCGAAAACGCCCCTTAATTTATGTACTGGTCAGTTTGATATTCAGGGTTTATTCCGTTGGCTAACGGATAATTCACATCAGCCAAGCCGCAAACGTTTCCACGCGGCATCGGCCAAACCAATAAAAAAAGGTAATCCCGAATATGAAGACTTCCCTGATCGCTCTGGGCCTGCTGGCCGCCCTGCCGTTCGCTGCCTCTGCTGCCGACGGCCTGTCTTACAACTATGTGGAAGGCGGTTACGCCAACACCGACGCCCGTGGTGGCGACGCCGATGGTTGGGCGCTGAAGGGTTCGGTGGCTGTGCACCCGAACTTCCACATTTTCGGTGAATACAACGCCCAGGAAACCGACAAGGGCAACGTAGACGTCGACCAGTGGCGTCTGGGCGTGGGCTACAACTACACCGTGGCCCCGAACACCGACCTGCTGGCCCGCGCTGCGTACCAGAAGTTTGATCCGGAGTACGGCACCAAGTTCAACGGCTACAGCGCTGAAGTTGGCGTGCGCACGGCCTTCACCCCGAACTTCGAAGCCTATGCACTGGCCGGTTACGAGGACTACAGCAAGAAGAACGGCTACAACCCGGACGGCGAGTTCTACGGCCGCGTCGGCGCGACCGGCAAGTTCAACGCGAACTGGGGCCTGACCGGCGAAGTGAAGCTGGCCAAGGCTGGCGACAAGGAATGGTTCGTCGGCCCGCGCTTCACCTGGTAAGCGATAGCTGCACAGTGTTGCAAAGGCGTGTGATCTCTCTCCCACGCGCCCTGGAAGCCCGGTCTCCCCCAGACCGGGCTTCTTTTTTTGTGGGCTTTGATGGCTTGTGCGCCTCGCCCTTCCCTTGGCCTTTGGTCAAAAGAAGGCAGGGAAAGCGTCGGCACTGCGAGTCTTCGGGGCTGCCGGAGCCGCCCTCGCTTGCGCCAAAAGCCATGGGGAGAGCGAATTAGAGGTGGCCTTAAGCCAGACAAAAGACATGAAAAAGCCCGGCATTGCCGGGCTTTTTCCTTGACCGTCGCCGATTTTTACTTGAACAGCGTATCCGGATACTCCGGCTTCTGCTCACGGGCCAGCAACTGCTGCAGGCCTTCGGAAGGGCTGATATCGCCATGCAGTACCGATTGCACTGCCTTGGAAATCGGCAGGTCAATGCCATGGCGGCTAGCCTGCCGCATGACTTCATCGGCGGTTTGCACCGATTCCACCACCTGGCCGATTTCCTTCACCGCATCGGTCAGGCTCTGCCCGCGGCCCAGCGCCAAACCCAGGCGGCGGTTGCGGGACAGGTCGCCGGTGCTGGTCAGCACCAGGTCGCCCAACCCTGCCAGGCCCATCAACGTCTCCGGCTTGCCGCCAATGGCGGCGGCCAGACGCAGCATTTCGTTCAAGCCACGAGTGATCAGGCCGGCGCGGGCGTTGAGGCCCAACTGCATGCCATCGGCCACGCCGGTGGCCACAGCCAGCACGTTTTTCATCGCACCACCCAACTCGGCACCGACCATGTCGTCACCGGTATAGGCGCGGAACGCCGGGCCATGCATGGCGTCGGCCACGTCCTGGGCGAACGCCTCGTCATCACCGTGGACGGTGATCGCGGTGGGCAGGCCCAGGGTGACTTCCTTGGCGAAAGACGGCCCGGTGACCACGGCCAAAGGAACATCCGGCCCCAGCACCTCACGCGCGACTTCATGCAGAAAGCGGCCCGAGCCGGGCTCGAAGCCCTTGGTCGCCCAGGCCACGCCCGCACCGGCCGGCCGCAGCGGCGCCAGCGCGCGCACGGTTTCGGCAAAGGCATGCGAAGGCACCACCACCAGGATCCACTTGGCACCGGCAACGGTGGCAGCGAGGTCGGTGCTGGCGCGCAGAGATTCGGGCAAGGGAATCCCCGGCAGATACCGGGGATTCTCATGACGCTGGTCGATGGCCTCAACCATGGCTGCATCACGCCCCCACAGCACGGTCGTGTGACCGTGCCGGGCCAACAGAGTGGCCAGCGCGGTGCCCCAGGAGCCCGCGCCGAGGACGGCGATCTTGTTCGCGTCAGTCGTACTCATTCGATGTCGCTAACGCCGATCAGGCGTTGCCAGCCGGCTCGGAGTCGGCCAGCGAGGTGCCTTCACCCTGAGCCTGACGCTGACGCAGGGTTTCGGCGTACAGGCCTTCAAAGTTGATCGGCTGCAGGTAGAACGGCGGGAAGCCGCCGGCCTGGATCAAGTCGCTGATCATCGAACGCACGTACGGGAACAGGATGTTCGGGCACTGGGTGCCGAGCAGCACGTCGATTGCCTGCGGCTCCAGGCCGATCAGGCCGAACACGCCCGCCTGCTGCACTTCGGCAACGTAGGCATTCTTGTCACCGGCCTTGCAGGTCAGGGTCACGCCCAGCACCACTTCAAAGGCGGTCTCGGACAGGCGCTGCACCTTCTGGTTCAGGTTCAGCTGCAGGTCTGGCTGCACGTTCTCGTTGAAGATGGCCGGCGAGTTCGGGGATTCGAAAGAGACGTCCTTGACGTAGATCTTCTCGATGGTGAAAGCCGGGCCGTTGGCGGACTCGTCAGCCGGGACTACGCCGTTGGTGTTCTCTTCGGACATTTCTCAAGACTCCAGAACTGTTTGTTCAATTAATGGGATTGGTACCAGACCAGCGATGGGGGCGACGCGCGCCCTGCACAAGGCCTTAACGCAAATTAACTGCTCAGCCGCGGCCTTTGACCAGCGGTAGATCGGCCGCCTGCCATGCGGGAATGCCACCGTCGAGCACGGAAACCTGCTCGAAGCCGGCTTTCTTCAGCGTCTTGGCGGCGGTCGCCGAGGCGTTGCCAGTGCGGCACACCAACACCACCGGCGACTGCTTGGCCGAGGCCAACAGCTTGTGCGCGGGAGTCAGCTGAGCCGGCTGCACGTTGCGGCTGCCGACAATGTGGCCCTTTTCAAACTCACCGCTGGCCGACAGGTCGATCACCACGGCGTTGCCTGCATTGATCAGGTGGGTCAGCTCGGCGGGCTTGAGCGATTTATAGCCGCGGAACAGGCGTGCGATCTCGGTGGCGATGATGGCCACGGTGAGGCCGACCAGGGCCAGCGACAGCATCGGATTTCGGCCGGCGAAGGCCAGCAACTCTTCGTAATTCACTCAGGTCACGGGTCGATAAGCGGGCGGGGATTGTCGCACAGCCGGCGCCAAGGCGGCCGGGGCCTCACTGGCCCTGCCACAGGTCCGGTAAGCCGGCAGCCTGCCACCAGCGCTTGTTCTCCGGGTCCCAGCGCCAACGCTCGTTCACCATCACCGTGCGCTCGGCCAAGGTGTTGCGATTGATGACGCCCATTTCCACGCGTCGCTCAATGCTGCCATCAGCACCGGCATTGCTGGAGCGCTCGCGGTAGCCGGACACCTGCACCTGCCGGTAGCGTTCGCGCTGCAGGTCGGTGAGCGGCTGCAGCTTCAGGTATTCCGGGTCGATGAAGCGCTCGGCGCCCTCGAAGTCGCTCCAGCGCACGGCGGCCACATAGGCGTCCTGCGTTGTGGTGAGTTTGGCGCGCTCACTGCGGCTGGGGCCGTCGCCAGCATGGGCGGCAGCGCTAACGAGCAGGAGCAACGCGGTGACGGACTGGAGCAGGTACCTGTACATGGAATCCCCCGGGGCAGTTGCCCATCCTAGCCTTTGCTGATGGCGACGAAACGGCCTTCCAATTCAGCTGCGCCGCCCACGATCTCGGCACGGATGCTTATTCGGGCACGTCCGCGCTTGTTGAACAGCGCCAGAAAACCCTCCCAATCTTGATCCGGCGCGGCCTTGGCCGACGCCATCAGCTCGCCGTACACCGGTGCTCGGTATCGGATGCTGCTGTCGGCCACGTAAACCTCGGCCTCCTTGCCCGCCATTGCCAGACGCAGGCTCACCAACGCCCAGCCGGACAAGGTCATCACCGATGCCAGACTGCCGCCAAACGCATTGCCTTTGTCGTTGACGTTGGCCAGCAATGGCGCATGCATCCGCAGCACACCGCTGTCGTAACCGGCAATGCGGATGTCCATCGCCGCCACCGGTGGCATTGCGGACAGGGTTGCCTGGAGTTGCGCAAGCAAGGCGGAAGGATCGGCGTGTTCGAGCATGGAAGAAAGCACTAAAACGGAAAGCGCACGCATAATGCATCGAATGAACCGCCACGCCTATGTGCCAGCCGACACGGTTTGGCATCTGATCTCACTGCGCCCGCAAGGGCAGCATGACACCCTGCGCAGTGCCGCCAGCCGCGCTGGCGCACGTACTGTTGCACTGTCGCCGTGGCGTCTGGCGCTTCGCAATGACTCAATTACCCGTGACAGTCTGGTCGAAGCCACGCAATGCGATCGCCTGGTATTCACCAGCCCTGCCGCTGCCGAAGCGGCTGCTCGCATGCTGCCGTTGGGCACCCTACGCATGGGTACAGTCGTCGCTGTGGGCGAAGGCACCGCACGTGTACTGCGCAAGCACGGTGCCACCGACGTGCAGGCACCGACGCGGATGGACAGCGAAGGCTTGCTGGCATTGCCCTGCATGCAGTCGTTGCAGGGCCTGCGGGTGGCATTGATCACCGCGCCCGGTGGTCGCGGCATGATCACCGCACAGGTCCGTGAACGCGGCGCCGAACTGCTGCGGGTGGACGTTTACGAACGCGTGCCGCTGCCGGTCAGCGCCGCCAGCATTGCGCGCCTGCAGGCACTGCCAGAACCGGCGGTACTGGCTGTCAGCAGCGGCGAAGCGCTGGAAACCGTACTGCCGCAACTGCCCCCTGCCCTGCAACAACGCTGGCGGCAAACACCGGTGGTGACCGCCAGCGTGCGGCTTACCGCTCTGGCGCACACATTGGGCTTTCAGCGCGTCAGCACCGCCGCTGGGCCGCTGCCGGCGCAGCTGGTTGAAGCTGCCAGCGCTGCCGTACACCCGTCGCCCCGCTGACTCGGCAACCGCCCGCGGCTTGCAGGCAAGCAGCGGCGCGGGCGATGCTTCGTCAGCAAACCCACGTCACACTCCCCATGTTGTGGGCCTGCTTGCCAAGGATGCTGTGCTTCCATGAATGACGTTTCCCCCACCTCAACGCACCGCAGCTCATTGCGCTGGGTGCTGCCATTGATCGTGCTCGGCGCCCTGTGTGCGGCCGGGTGGTTTGGCTGGCATGCCTGGCAATCCTGGCAACAACAGACCGCACTTGCCCGCAACAGCGTCGTTCAGGAAATGAGCGCGTTGCGCGACAGCATGGAGGCCCTGCGCAGCGACCAGCGCAACAACGCCCGCAGCCTGCAGGATGCCGCCGCCACCAACCGCGTGCTGCGCGATGAAGTGCTCGGCCTCGGCCAGCGCAGCGCATTGCTGGAAGGCAGCGTGGCCAAGCTCGCCGACAGTTCGCACCAGGGCGCGCAGGCCGTGCGCCGCGAAGAAGCCGAGCTGCTGCTCAGCCAGGCACAACAGCGCTTGGTCTATGCCGATGACATCGACGGTGCGCGCCGCCTGTACGCACTGGCGGCCGAGGTACTGGAGAGCACCGACAACGCCGATTACCTCAACCTGCGCCAGGCCTTGATCCAGGAACGGAATGCCATTGATGCCCTCGGCCCCGGTATCCGTGCAAGTACCGCGGGGCAACTGACCGCTTGGACCACTTCACTGAACACCCTGCCCGAACAGGTGGCACACGCTGCCGACGCGGAACAACCATGGTGGCAGCAACTGCTTTCACCATTGGTGCAGATCCACCCTTCCGACAGCCGCGTGCTGGTCGCTCGCTCCGAGCGCATGGCCGCCACCGATGCACTGCAGATCGAACTGAGCCTGGCCCGTGCGGCGCTTGAACGCGGCGACGAGCAGGGCTGGCAACAGGCACTGGACCGCACCGATGGCTGGTTGCTGCGGCTGTGGCCCGAATCACCGCAACGCAAGCAGCACCGCGACCAATTGCAGGCCATGCGCGACGCACAACTCCGCCCGGCAATTCCCGAATTGGGCAGTACCCTGCAGCAACTGCGCGCCATGCGTGCCGCAAAGGAATTCCCATGAAGGCCTTCCGTTCCATGTTGGTGATCCTGCTGGTCGCCGCCGTCGGCATCTTCGGTGCGCAATGGCTGGGGCAGGAATCGGTGCGCTCGCTGGGCGAAGTCATCGTCCGCGCAGGCGGCCACGACTACATCGCTACATTGCCGCAGGCGGTACTGGCGCTGGTGATCGCACTGTTGTTGTTGTGGCTGGTGTGGACGCTGGTCAGTGCCCCGTTCCGCACCTGGGCGCGCTACCGCAGCAAGCAGGGCCGCGCGCGTCTGATTGATGGGCTGCAGGCGCTGGATGGCGGCCAATGGCAGCGCGCGGAAAAGCTGTTGCAAAGCGCGGCTACCGAAAAGCAGGCACGCCCGATCGCTTTGGTCGCGGCCATGCGCGCTGCCGAAGCGCGTGACGACAGCAACGCCGCCGGCCAACACCTGCAGCAACTGGGCGCAGCCGACCCGGCGCTGCATGCACTGCACAGCGCCGAGCGCTGGTTGCAGCAGGACAAACCACTGGAAGCAATCACCGCATTGGACGCCCCCGGCGTCCAGCCGCTGCCGCCGCGCGGCCTGTGGCTGCGCACCGATGCGTTGGCCCGCGTTGGGCGCGCCGAAGAGGCCTATGGCCAACTGGGCGCACTGCGCCAGCAGCAGGCGCTACCGCCGAACACGATCGCCGCGTTGGAAACGCGTCTTGCGCTGCAGATGCTGGATGAGGCCACCGATGTGAATGTGCTGGCCGCACGCTGGGAAGTGCTGCCCAAGACGCTGCGCGTCAGCCCCGAAGCCGTGGCCCGATATGCACAGCGCGCTGCTGCCCTGAACTGGAATGACGTGGCGCTGCGAGTCATCGAGCAGACCCTGGACACGCAGTGGGATGAAGCACTGGTCACGCTCTATGGCGAACTGCCGGTGGACAAGCTCGATTCGCGCCGCGCCAGCGCGCAACGCTGGTTGCAATCACACCCCTCCAGCCCGGCGCTGTTGCTGACCCTGGCGCGGCTGGCCAATGGCCAGGGACAGTGGATGCAGAGCGAAGAATTCCTGCACCGCGCCATCGCCCAGGGCGCCGGTCCGGAAGCCTGGGAAATGCTCGGCGAAGGCTTCGCCGCGCAGGGCGACGACGCGTTGGCGCGGCAATGCCTGCTCAACGCCGTGCGCCAACGTCGCAACCAGGCCCCGCTGGCGATCAACCGCCGCGACTTGCGCCAGCAGATCCAGGATCAGGCCGTTGCGGAAGAGCGCGACGAACACGGCTTCCCGCGCCTGAAAGGCTGAAACCGTGACATCCAGTTCCCGAACGGCGCTTCCCACACAATGAACATACCTGCCGATATCCACACGCGCGTCGTGGATCTCACCAACGCCATGATCGATGCCGGCCAATCCGGCGATACAGAAGGCGCTGAGTCCCTGTACGCGGAACTGAGCCGCTACTGCGAATCCGTCGCGGCCGATGGGCGCGACCATCCGTTCCTGTGGGAAACGCTGGCTGACTTCACCGACGATGACCGCGATGCCATCGCCATCTACCTGCGCGCCTTGCCACTTGCCAGCGCCGCAGACGCAGCCGAATACGCGGCATCGATCTGCCTCGCCGTGGCCGAGCGCCATTCAAATCTCGACGAATTCGATGTCGCCCGGCGCTACGCATTGCAGGCCGAGGCATTCGCCCATAACACCGATGACCTGCCGCTACGCAAGATCATCGGCCAGTTTCTGCAGGACCATGCCGATGCGGCGGATGAACGCTGACCAGCAAAGCCCCTGTATCAGAGCGGGCTAAGCGGCGAAGCCGGCGGTGTGCCCGCTGCCGATGATTCTCGACCGGGCACCCGATGATTGCGGTGGCTTTCGCAGGCGCTGAACTTTGTCAGTTTTGCGCCTTCGGCTATCCCTGAAAAAACGAATCAGCGTTCGACAATCGCCACAACGCCCATGCCGCCAGCAGTGCAGATGGACACCAGCGCGCGGCCACCACCGCGTGCGGCAAGTTCCTTGGCCACGGTGCCGATGATGCGGGCGCCGGTGGCAGCGAATGGATGGCCGGTGCCCAGCGACGAACCCAGCGGGTTGATCTTCTGCGGGTCGATGCTGCCCAGCGGTGCGTCCAGTCCCAGGCGGTTGCGACAGTAGTCTTCGCTTTCCCACGCACGCAACGTGCACAGCACCTGCGCGGCGAAGGCTTCGTGGATTTCGTAGATGTCGAAATCCTGCAGGGTCAAACCATTGCGCTTGAGCATCTCCGGCACGGCGATGGTCGGCGCCATCAGCAGGCCTTCCCCATGCACGAAGTCCACGGCCGCCACCTGCGAATCACGCAGATAAGCCAGCGGTTCATGGCCGTGCGCGCGCGCCCATTCCTCACTGGCCAGCAATACCGCAGCGGCGCCGTCGGTCAACGGGGTGGAGTTGGCGGCGGTCAGCGTGCCACGGCCGGAGACCTTGTCGAAGGCCGGCTTCAACGTCGCCAGCTTTTCCAGCGAGGTGTCCGGGCGCAGGATGTTGTCGCGCTCCACGCCGCGGAACGGCGCGATCAGGTCGTTGAAGAAACCGCGCTCGTAAGCGGCGGCCAGCTTCTTGTGCGAGGACACCGCCCACTCATCCTGGGAATCACGGGAGATGTTCCATTCCTTGGCCATGTCTTCGCAGTGGTCGCCCATGCTCTTGCCGGTACGCGGCTCAGCCACACCGGGGAACTCGGGCTTGAGTTCGGAAAACTTGAAGCCCTTGGTCAACGCACGCAGCTTGTCGCCGGTGCTCTTGGCGCGGTTGGCAGCCAGCAGGCGCGCGCGCAGCTTCTTGCCATAGACGATCGGCACGTCGGAGGTGGTATCCGAACCGCCGCCGATGCCCGATTCAATCTGGCCCAGCGCGATTTTGTTGGCCACGGTGATGATGCTGTCCAGCGACGTGCCACAGGCGCGTTGCAGGGTGATGCCCGGGGTCAGCGGCGACAGGCCCGAAGACAGCGCAGCCTCGCGGCCCAGGTTCCAGTCACTGGGGTGCTTGATCACCGCACCCATCGCGACTTCGCCCAATTGCTGGCCGTGCAGACCAAACCGTTCGACCAGGGCGCCGAGCGTACGTACCGACATGCCGAGATTGCCAACATCCGAATAGGCAGTGTTCTGGCGGCAGAACGGGATGCGTACACCACCGAGGATGGCGACGGGACGAGCGCTGGGCATGCGGGTACCTGACATGAAGTTGAGTGCGATGTGGCCTGCAGGTGATAGCAGGCATAATGGCGTTGAGTGTAGCTTCGAGGCCGTGATGGGCCAACCGCGAACCATGAGCAATTCCAACCCCGACATGAACGCTTTGGGCCTGATGGCTCTGGAACTGGCCGGTGGCCAGCAACCGAACAAGGCCGCGCTGCCTTCGGATCAGGCCGGTGAGCTGGCCGCGCTGGTCGGCCGCGATCTGGCCAAACTGGTGCCGCAGGTCAGTGGACTTGATCTGGTACTGGCCGCCGCGCATTTCGATCCGGCCGAAGTATTGCGCCCGGGCTGGCCGATCCACCGCCGCCTGGAAGAGCTGCAGATGCGCGCCCCGGGCCGCAACCAGGGCCCGCGCCTGCTGGCCTTTGGCGCTGACGTGAATGGCGACGTGCCATTGCCGCTGCAGGCCGACGCGAGCTTGACCGGCGGTGGCCTGCGGGTAGTGCCGTTCGTGCTGACCAGCAGCGATACCGGCCTGTTGCAGGAAACGCGCGACGCACTGGAAGACGTGTTGTTGGCCAATGGCATGGCACAGCCGGACACCGCGATGCTGGCGCAGAACGCGTTTGGCGCGCAGATCGAGCACGCGCGTTACTTCACCCTCAACGACTTGGCCGCGATGATGGCCATGCAGTACGACAATCAGGGGCTGGCCGCATTGTGGCCGGTGCTGGAAACGGCGATGTTCGCGCCCGGCGAGGAACACTGGCTGGAAGCACCGCCCGAACCGCTGCTGCGCTACGTCGGCGGTGAAGTGCGCATGGCGCTGTTCGACCCGGCCGGCTGGTGCTCACACTACGCGCATGACAACAACGACTGCGACCGCCTGCAGCGGGTTTACGAGCAATACCTGATGCGCCAGCGGCAGATGGCCGCCGTGCTGGAAGCCCACGGCGTCGAAGTGCTGTATGTGCACGTGCATGCCGGCCAGGATGCGAAGGTATTGCTGGGGCATTGATTGCTACCGCGTAGTACAGAAAAAGGGCCGCTATTGCGGCCCTTTTCTTTACGCGTTCCACCGCAGGCGGAGAGGGAATGCAGGGGAATTTCTGAAAATTTCCGCCGTTGCACGCAACACGTCAATCGCACTCACCCCCCGCTCCCGCCTCTCCCGTTTGCTGCCGCAAGAGGGAGAGTGCAGAGCAACTTACGGCGCCTTGTTGATCACCGCACATGCCAGACGTGCGCCGGCATTGCCGGTGGGCTGGGTTTTGTAGTCGTCCGGGTCGGCGTGGACGATCAAACCACGGCCGACGATGTCGAATGCATCACCCTTGCCGACGTTGACATTGCTGGCCACCGGGCCGTCGATGTGGGCATTGCCCTGCGCATCGGCCTTGATGTTGGGCATGTCGCCGCCGTGATGTGCGGTGGCATCAATGCTGCCGTGTTCACTGCTGCCCGGGTTGAAGTGGCCGCCAGCACTGGTGCCATCCGGCGCGCTGCAATCGCCCTTTTCATGAATGTGGAAGCCATGCTCGCTGTCTGGCTTCAGACCGCTGATATCGCCGCTGGCGCGCAGCTGGCCGTCGACCAGCGTGAAGCTGATGGCGCCCTTGACGGTGCTGTCCTTGGTGGACTGCAACTCGGCGGTAGCCACCGGCGTGGCCATTGCCGGCGGGGCGGCCGTATCGGTGGCAGGCGTTTCAGCCGGCGTGGTTGCCGGCGTACTGCCAGCAGCCGGGTCAGCCTGCGCTGCATCGGGTTCGGCGCCCTGCTTGCAGGCGCTCAGTGCCAGTGCGCTGGCGAGAAAAAGTGTGGTGTGGATCAGACGCATGTTCTTACTCCGTTACGGGATTGGATCAAAACGATGGGCGCATTCAGCGCACCACACGAATTACCGCGCAGGCAACACGGGCGCCGGCATTGCCGGCTGGCTGACTGCGGTAATCGTCTGCACCAGCGTGCACCACCAGCGCGCGTCCGGCAATGTCGTTGACCGCGCCACCGCCCAGCGTCACGCCACGCAGATGCACATCCACATGCACGACACCGTCGGAATTGGCCTGCAGGTTATCCATGTCGCCGGCGTGATGCGCGGCGGCGCCCGCACGGCCATGCGCCTGCATCGTCGGGTTGAAGTGGCCTCCCGCGCTGCTCGCATCCACCGCGCTGCAGTCTCCCTTTTCGTGCACATGAAAGGCGGCCTGCTGACCGCGCGGCAAGCTCCCAATCACGCCGGTGATGTGCACACCGCCGGCTTCCGGTACCAGCGCCAGGCGGCCACTGACCAGACTTGCCGAGGCCGGCGCCAGG
The DNA here is from genome assembly GCF_027497995.1 of Stenotrophomonas sp. Iso1. Lineage (GTDB taxonomy): Bacteria > Pseudomonadota > Gammaproteobacteria > Xanthomonadales > Xanthomonadaceae > Stenotrophomonas. The sequence continues at coordinate 244,497 of NZ_JAODBT010000004.1, forward strand.
TTGGCTTCGGCCATGCGTGCGGTGCTGACCGTGGCCTGCTGAACAGGCGGGGTGGGTTTGGGGGCTGGGCCGGAACCACAGGCGGCCAGAAACAAGGTGCTGGTGGCAGTCATCAGGATGAGGCTCTGACGCATGGGGAACTCCTTTGAAAGGCGTGCCGGCAACAGTCTGGCCCGGCAGTGCATTGTTGCGAACGTATCGGCGTAAAGATGCCTGTTTGTCGGCATGCGGTCGAGCGTCTGCTCCGCTCAGTCAGCGCGCGCAGCGGCGGGAAGCGAGCCGGCACCGGCCGCCTCCACCTTCTGCAGCGTGGCCCGCACATCGCGCAACGCCCCTTCATGCTGGTCACCGTAGACCTCGCGCATGGCCTTGACCGCAGCCGTGGCGTGCTGGTGTGCGCGGTTGCGATCCCCCAAGGCCAGCTCGGCCTCGGCCAGACCGCGCAGGATTTCAGCGGTGATGGGATTGACGCGACCCAGCGCACGGTCGGCGATGGCCAACAGGGCCTGTTGTTCATCGCGCGATTGCACCGCCTGGCCAGCGTCCAACAACCAATTGGCGTGGTTGTGCCGCGCGATCACCGTGCCTTGCGATTCAGGACCAAAACGCTTGGTGTTCCATTCCATGGCCGCGCGATAGTACGGCCCGGCTTCGGCCACTTTTCCCTGTTCACGCAGGGCGCTGCCCAGCATGCCGCGGACATTGGCCGGATAGCCGCTGTCAGGGCCATACATGCGCTCATAGGCGGCCAGCAACTGCCGTAGTTCCGGCTCAGCGCCGGCAAAGTCGCGCATGCGCAGCCGTGTGGTCGCCAGGTCACGACGCGACACCAGCGTCAGCGGGTGATCGGCACCATTGATGCGGGTACGCCGCTGAACCACGTCATCAATCAATGCAATGGATTGCGTGTAATCACCACTGCTGGACAGCAGGTCGGCATAGCGTTTGGCCGCATCCAGGCGCTGCTGATCATCGGCGGACGCGGTGCGGATGAAGCCGTCCAATGCTTCTTTGGCCAGACGCAAGGCGTCGACCATCTTGCCCTGCCCGTACCATACCCACGACAGACGCGACTGCATGTCGTACATCAGCCATTGGTGCGCCGGATCACCGTCACGCACCCTGGCAATGCCTTCATCAAGCCGCGCTTCCGCCTGCGCGTAGTTGTCGGTCACCACATAGGCTTCGCCCAGCACTTGCAGTGCTCGCAGGCGCTGCAGTTCAAGTCTCCCGGGATGTGTGTCGGCGAGTTTGCGTATCGACTCCAGGTGCGCGATGGCGCGGTCGTATTCCTCCAGCGTCATCTGGTTGACCGCGATGATCAGCTCCATGTCGGCGAGGATGTCCGGGTACGCCGCCAGGTCGTGCGGCGCGCGCCGTGATGCGTCGTCCAGTACGCGCAGCATCAAGGTCTTGTCCAGATCCTTGGCCATGGCCGGGTCCATGCTGTCCAGCACCGAGGCCAGGAAGTTCGAGGACACCTTGGCGCGTGCTGCTTCCTGCCGTGCCTCGCGCAACGACCAAGCCGTGGCCGCCAGCCCAGCGACCAGTACCACGGCGACCATCGTCGCAGCACCCACCATCAGCCGGTTGCGGCGTGCGAACTTGCGCGAGGCCAACAGCCGTGCGCGGCCGGCGGCATGCGGCGGGTAGTGACGCAACCAGCGGCGCAGATCTTCCAGCAGCAACGACACCGAGGCGTAGCGGTCGCCGCGCTCATGTCGCAGCGCCTTCACTGCAATGGCATCCAGCCCATCGTGCAACTCGCGCAGCAGACGCGCCGGCGTGCTGCTGCGCGCTGCGGTCAGCCGCTTTTGTTCGGCTGCGGGAAGACCGCGCAGGTACTGCGAAGGCGACGAGGATGCGGTGGCATCGGGCCGTGTGCCGCAGGCCAGTTCGTACAGGATGGCACCCAGCGAATACACGTCGCTGCGTGCGTCGACATCATTGCCTGGCTGTGACTGTTCTGGGCTCATGTAGCCCGGCGTACCGCCACCGTTGCTGAGCTCCGTGCCTTCGGTTTCCATGGCGATGCCGAAATCGATGATCTTCGGCATCGCCATGCCATCAATGCTGCCTACCAGCACATTGCTCGGCTTCAGGTCGCGATGGATAACGCCCTTCTGGTGTGCGTGCTGCACGCCTTCGGCCACCTTGGCCAGTAGCTCCACGCGTTGACGCATGCTCAGCGCGTGCTGGTCGCACCACTCAGAAATCGGCTGGCCCCGGATGTATTCCATGACCAGGTAAGCGCGCCCTTCCGGGTCGATGCCGGCATCGTGGATCTGCGCAATGGCCGGGTGCTGCATTTGTGCCAGCAGACGGCATTCGTATTCGAAATGCGCGTGACGACGTTCGCTCAGCGCGGGAGTGCGTACCAGCTTGAGCGCGACCTCGCGCTCATAGGCACCATCCGCACGACGGGCCAGATACACCCGGCCCATGCCACCGGAGCCGATCATCCGCTCCACTGCCCAGGGACCAAACCGCGTGCCCTCCACGACCTCAGCTTCGTCAGCCTGCAACAGGGCTTCGGCAGCGCGCTGCAGCGGCTCGCGCAGACGCCGCGTGGCGTCCACGTCGGCGGCGATCAAGGTCAATAGTTCCTGCTGCAGCTCAAGGTCATCGCCGGTCTGTGCATGAATGAAGCGAGCCCGTTCGGCTTCGGGCAGATCGGTGGCCTGCCCGAACAACTCGGTCAGCCGGCTCCAGGCATCGGCGCTCAGCATGGCAGACGCGTCGACAGCCAGGCGCGGGTGAAGCGCAGATCGCGCTGTAAGGTCGCCGAGGAGACACCGAGCAGCTCGGCGGTTTCAGCCACGGTGAAGCCCGCCAGCTCATTCAACGCGAAGGCCTGCGCCTTGCGCTCATCCACCTGCGACAACTGGTCGAATGCTTCGGCAATGGATTGCAGATCTTCAGGCTGCGGCGCGGGGTCCAGCAGCGCTATCGACAACGTCAGCACCTGTTGTTCACCTTTACGTTTGTTGCTGCCCTGCATGCGCGCCAGATCCACCAACAGGTCACGCATCTTCAGCGCGGCAACGGCATGAAAGTGCTCACGTGACTGGAACGGATGCGCGCTGACCGACAGCCGTATCCAGGCTTCATTCAATAATTCGGTTGGCCGCAGGTCCGCGTGTTTGCCACGCGCGAGGCGCCGGACTGCCTGCGCATGAAGTTCGTCATAAACCTGCGCGGCCAGCGCTTCGGCGGCGATGCGATCACCGCATTGCCAACGCCGAATCAGCCCCGTGATGTCCGCCAGCGGTGTCGTGGTCCCCATGGGGGGCCGAGTATACATAGCGCTGTCCCGCCAACCGAGCAGGCAGTCACAGCTCAGCGACGGCGGCCGGGCCCAAGCTTGCGGGTGATGGTGTTGCGCCCCAGTCCCAGCCGGGCAGCCGCATCAGCGCGGTGGCCGTCGGTGAAGGCCAGCGCGGCTTCCAGCAACACGGCATCCAGGCGCTCGCGCGCCTGTGCATGCAGGCCGTGTGCGCCTTCGGCCAGGCGCTGCTGCGCCCATGCTGCGAGGGCGCGGTCCCATTGTTCCGGCGGCACCGCTGCAGTGGAGCGCGGGCCGCGTCCACCCCGTGCCAGGGCGGCGCGCACGTCGGCGGCGGAAATGGTGTCTGCCACAGCCAGTGCGGCCAAACGCCAGCACACGTTTTCAAGCTCACGTACGTTGCCCGGCCAGGCATGCTCGCGCAGTGCCTGCACCGCCGGTGCGGACAGGCGCTTGGGCGGCATGTCCAGACGCCGTGCGGCGTTGGCCAGAAAGGTTTCCGCCAGTTGCGGCACGTCGCCCAGGCGTTCGCGCAATGGCGGCAGCCACAGGCGCACCATGTCCAGGCGATGCAGCAGGTCGGCACGAAAACCTCCCTGCTCCACCAGCGTTTCCAGATCTTGATGGGTGGCCGCGACCACACGCACATCGACGCGAATCAACTCACGCCCGCCGACGCGAAAGAACTCGCCTTCGGCCAGCACACGCAGCAACCGGGTCTGCAATGCCAACGGCATGTCGCCGATTTCATCGAGGAACAAGGTGCCGCCATCGGCTTGTTCAAAGCGGCCGATGTGGCGCTTGGTCGCACCGGTGAATGCGCCCGCCTCGTGACCGAACAGCTCGCTTTCCAACAGCTCAGCCGGAATGGCGGCGGTATTGAGCGCGACAAACGGCCCCTTGGCACGCGGTGATTCGCGATGCAGCGCGTTGGCGACCAGTTCTTTGCCGGTACCGGTTTCACCGTTGATGAGCACCGACAGCGGCGCCTGCGCCAGGCGGCCGATGCCACGGAACAGCGCGCGCATGGCCGGTGTGTCGCCGATCAGTTGCGGCGCGCGGTCATCGGCACGGGCTACCGCAGGCGGCGGGAGTGGCGATGGTGTCGCATCAACTTCTGGCAAGGCGCGACGCGCCAGCTCCACCGCATCGTCCAGATCGAACGGCTTGGACAAGAATTCATGTGCGCCACCACGGAACGCACCGGCCGTGCTCGCCACATCGGTATACGCCGACATCACGATCACCGGCAGCTGCGGATGCGCGGTCTTGAGTTTGTCCAGCAGCACCAAGCCACCGTCGCCGGGCATGCGCACGTCCGTGAACAACAGATCCGGCACCGGCCGTTGCGCCATGGCATCCAGCGCGGCAGCGGCGCTGTCGAAACCTTCCACGGTGTAGCCGGCGTCGCGCAGTGCGGTGGTCAGCACAAAGCGTACCGAGCGGTCGTCATCGACGACCCATACCGTCGCCGGCACCTGCGAGGACTCACGCATCGCTCACCTCCGGGGTGTCTTCGACGAGAGGCAACGGCAACAGCACGGTGAACACCGTATGGCCTGGACGCGAGCGGTAGCTCAACGTGCCACGGTGTTCGCGTGCAACCTGCTGTGCCAAAGCGAGGCCCAGGCCAGTGCCTTCGGCGCGGCCGCTGACCAACGGCAAGAACAGATGCTCGGCCAGTTCTTCGGGCACGCCACGGCCGTCGTCGGCCACTTCCAGGCGTAGCGCCAACGGGTGCGGTTGTTCGGCGATACGCAGCCCATGTTCGACGCGCGTACGCAGCGTAATGCTGGTGGCGCCGGCCTGGATGGCGTTGCGCACCAGGTTGAGCAGCGCCTGGGTCAGGCGGTCGGTATCGCCAGGGAACTCGGGAATGCTGGGGTCGTAGTCGCGCAGCAGCCGCACCGACCAGCCCGCTTCGTTTTCAACCAGGCGCAGCACGCGCTCAAGTGCGGCGTGGATGTTCAACGGTGCGTGCGGGCGCGGCGGTGCGGGTGACAGCAGTTGTTCGAGCAAGGTGTTCAGACGCTCGATTTCCGAGCCGATCAATTCGATCAACTCAATCTCGCTGGCATCGCGGCCTGCGGCACGCCGGGCCAGCAACTGTGCCGCGCCCTTGAGCCCAGCCAGCGGATTGCGTAGTTCGTGCGCCAGACCCTTCAGTGCGGCACTGAACGCACCGGGCAGCACCTGCGCCGGGTCGGCGGTTTGGAACTCGTCCACCGGGTGCGCTTCGAGCAGCCAGCCATCGCCGTTGAAAGTGCTCAGCCAGCCATCGGCAAAGCGCGGGGCGTCACCGGGCAGGGCCAGCGCCAGCCGGGGCAGACGCACGGTATCGACCATGGTCTGCTGGGCCAGACGGCCGGCCAGCATGTCGCCCTGGGTTTCCAGCGAGACCAGCGGCTGGCCAAGCAGGCGCCGCACACTCACGCCCAGCCAGCGGCAGAACGCCGGATTGGCACCCAGGATTCGGCCATCAGCGCCGCTCCAGACGAGCGGCGTGGCCATCATTTCAGCGGAGGGCGCGGCGGCGGGGTCGATCATTGCACCAATATAGTGCAAAGACTGGCGCTCACTGCTTCTGCAAAAGCAGGGAATGCAGGATGCGTGCGTCCTCGACGTCCAGCTCGGACGGCAACGTGTCACTCCCCCGGAAGCGGCGATGGAAAGCGCGTGCGGCAGCGGCGCGGTCCTCCAGCGAGTAACCCAGCGCCTGCAACGCCATCCAGCGGTCAAAACCTTCCGGCGCCGGGCCGTGGGCCGGGTTGGGCCAAATGCCGAAACCGGCTTCGGCCAACTGCTGCCAGGGGAAGAAGCGGCTGGGGTCGGCCTTGCGGGTGGGCGCCAGATCGGCGTGGCCGATGATCTGGTTACGCGGGATGTTGTAGCGGGTGCAGAGGTCGCCCAGCAGGCGCAGCAGCGTGGCGATCTGCGGCTGGGTAAACGGGCTGTCGCCGTTGTTGTCGATCTCGATGCCGAGCGAGGCCGAGTTGAGATCCGTGATCGAACCCCAGCGGCCGCCACCGGCATGCCAGGCGCGCTCGCTGTCGGCCACCAGCTGATAGAGGTCACCGTCACGCCCCACCAGATAGTGCGAGCTGACCTTGCCACCACTGTTGGCCGAGCGCAGCGTGTCCAAGCTCTCCTGCACCGAGTCTTGTTCGGTGTGGTGCAGCACGATGATCACCGGGCTGCGGGCGTTGTGGTTGGGCGACGGCACCCACTGCGCCAGCGGATTGCGTACCGGTGCGGAGGTACAGGCGGTGAGTGCGGCGATGAGCGCCAGCGGCAATGCGAGTCTGAGGTTCATGCGGGGCATTGCACGTTGCCGCGCGCGGCTTTGCAAGTGCGATCGGCCACGAAACGGAAAATTGGCCGAGGAATGCCGCGTGATCGAATCCGTGCATGGGGCGTGCTCATGACGTTAGGGGTTCTGGCGCCGTGCCAGAGAGGAACATGCGCTGGGGATTTCTGCCGCCGGTGTCTAGGCTATGCAGATCAACGGTGTTCGACGGTCTGATGGAAAAACAATGCGCGATTCACTCAAACAGAAAATCATTGAAACCTGCGATAAAAAGATCGCAGCGAAAGGACCAACGGTTGGGCTGTCCTTCTATGCGTTTTTCGCGAACAGGAATGATGACCCGGCGTTGCTGATGGAAGCGGCAACGTGGTGGATCCAAACCCATCGGCTGGATCATTTCGAGAAAGCCAACAGAGTGAAGGCGCTGGTGCTGGCCGAGAAATGAAATGATGTTGGCCGGGTTCTGAGCGTCTGCAGCAGCACACTGTCCGCTGCCAAAGCGTCCTCACCCCAACCCCTCTCCCGTGAATGGGAGAGGGGCTTCCAGAAGCAAGGCTTACACCTCGTAAGCCGACTCGCCGTGCGTGGTGACATCCAGACCCGTGCGTTCGGCTTCCTCGCTGACACGCAGCCCGACCAGCGCGCGCACCACCAATAGGATCACCGCGGTAACCACGGCGCTCCACAACACGGTGAAGCCGACGCTGACCACCTGCACCCACAGCTGGTGGCCGATATCCAGATCCACCTTGGTGCCGCCCAGCGACTGCGCGCTGAACACGCCGGTGAGAATCGCGCCGACGATGCCGCCCACGCCGTGCACGCCGAATACATCGGCGGTGTCGTCCGCCTTGAGCAGACGCTTGAGGCCAGTGACGCCCCACACGCAGACCACGCCGGTGACGAAGCCAATGACGATCGCACCCAGCGGGCCCACGGTGCCGCAGGCCGGGGTCACGCCAACCAACCCGGCAACCGCACCCGATGCCGCACCCAGCGCCGACGGATGGCCCTTGCTGATGGCCTCCACCAACGTCCAACCCAACACGGCCGCCGCCGTTGCCAGCACGGTATTGATGAAGGCCAGCGAGGCCACGGTGTCCGCTGCCGCCGCCGAGCCTGCGTTGAAACCAAACCAACCCACCCACAGCAGCATCGCGCCGACCCACGTCAGCGGCAGGTTGTGCGGCTTCAACGCGGTCTGGCCGTAGCCCAGCCGCTTGCCCACAAACCAGGCAGCCACCAAACCGGCGACACCGGCGTTGATATGCACCACCGTGCCGCCCGCGAAATCGATCGCGCCCATTTCGCCCAGATAACCGCCGCCCCAGACGATGTGCGCCATCGGGATGTAGCTCAGGGTGAACCACAGTGCCGAGAACAACAGCACCGCGCGGAACTTGATGCGTTCGGCGAAGGCGCCAACGATCAGTGCGGTGGTGATGCCGGCGAAGGTGGACTGGAACGCCACGAACAGGAAATCGGGCAGGCCCGCGATCGGCGTGTTGCCGACCGAATCGGGCGTGAAACCCTTGAGGAAAGCGAACTGCGTGAACGAGCCGAAGAACTGGTTGCCCGCACTGAACACCGCGCTGTAGCCGTACGCCACCCACAGCATCAGTACCAGCGAGAACACCACCAATACCTGGCTCAGCACTGACAACACGTTCTTGGCGCGCACCAGACCGCCATAGAACAGGGCAAGCCCGGGCACCACCATCATCAATACCAACAGCGTGGCAGTGAGCATCCAGGCGACATCGCCGCGATCAAAACTGGGTGCTGCCTCGACGGCAGCGTTTTCGGTGACGGGCGCAGCGGCAGGTGTCGCTTCCAGCGGTTGCACCGCGACGCTTTCCGTTGCGAGCGACTGCGTCTGCGCAGCTTCTTGCGCGCTGGCAACCGATGAAAAAACACCCGCTGCAACCACCGAAAGCATGAATGACAGGCACAGCCCACCGAACCGGGCTTTCAGCCCGGTGAAAAATTCCGTTCGCATTTTCGACTCCGACTGTTGGGGGTTAGAACCCGATCACGCGCTGTCGCGTGCGAAGCCAGTCATGCCGTTGCGGAACCAGGAAGCGCCGTATTGCGTGATACGCGGCATTCCCTGCACCGCGCGCGGACCAACTGTCGAACGCAGCAGGAACGTGTGCGGATGCTTAGAGCGCGTCAGCGCCTGTTTCACCGGTGCGGATGCGCACCACCTGCTCAAGTGAAGTAACGAAGATCTTGCCGTCGCCGATTTTTCCGGTGCCCGCCGCAGTCTGCAGCGCTTCGATCACCGCATCCACGCTGTCGTCGGTGACGGCGGTTTCGATGCGGATCTTGGGCAGGAAATCAACGACGTACTCGGCGCCGCGATACAGCTCGGTGTGTCCCTTCTGTCGCCCGAAACCCTTTACTTCAGTCACGGTGATGCCCGAGACGCCGACGGCGCCCAGTGCTTCACGTACCTCGTCTAGCTTGAACGGCCGGATGATGGCGGAGATCAGTTTCATGCGCATGTCCCGAAGTGGAGGAGGCCGGCCCAAGCCTGCGGGCCGGAATCGTGTCTTCCACCGGCCGCAAGGCGGCCGCTGGTTGTTGCGCCGAACGTGGCATGGGCCTCGCTGCTTCCACCACGCTTGATAGTGGCGGCAGCAGTGACGCGGGAGGGAGGAACGGCCCATGACGCGCGTGCGGCTTCTCTTGCCGCTGGTATTGCCTTGCGTGTTGCTTCAGACCGCTTTCGTGGCTCCCCAGCGACAAAAGCGGTGACGATGACGAAGGTGGGAGGGGAGCCCTTCGTCATCGCCACCTGAACTCAGCTTGCGTAATACAGCTGGTATTCCAGCGGGTGCGTGGCCGCGCGGAACTGGGTGACTTCCTTCATCTTCAGCGTGATGTAGGCATCGATGAAGTCGTCGCTCATCACCCCACCGGCCTTGAGGAACTCGCGGTCCTTGTCCAGTGCTTCCAGCGCCTGGTCCAGCGAGGAGCAAACCTGCGGGATCAGCTTCTCTTCTTCCGGCGGCAGGTCGTACAGATCCTTGTCGCTCGGTGCACCCGGGTCGATCTGGTTCTTGATACCGTCCAGGCCGGCCATCATCAGCGCGGTGAAGGTCAGGTAGCCGGACTGGATCGGATCCGGGAAGCGCATTTCAATGCGGCGTGCCTTCGGGTTGGACACCCACGGAATGCGGCACGATGCCGACCGGTTGCGGGCCGAATACGCCAGCATCACCGGGGCTTCAAAACCCGGCACCAAACGCTTGTAGCTGTTGGTGCCCGAGTTGGTGAAGGCGTTGATGGCGCGGGCGTGCTTGAAGATGCCGCCGATGTACCACAGCGCCATCTGGCTCAGGCCGCCGTAGCCGTCACCGGAGAACAGGTTGGCGCCGCCCTTGGCCAGCGACTGATGCACGTGCATGCCGCTGCCGTTGTCACCGACCAGCGGCTTGGGCATGAAGGTGGCGGTCTTGCCGTTGCGGTGAGCGACGTTCTTGATGACGTGCTTCATGCGCTGCAGTTCGTCGGCCTTGGTCACCAGCGTGTTGAACTTGGCGCCGATTTCGCACTGGCCGGCATTGGCCACTTCGTGGTGATGCACTTCGACTTCGATGCCCACCTTTTCCAGCACCTTGCACATCTCGGCACGGATGTCGTGCAGCGAGTCGGTCGGCGGCACCGGGAAGTAACCACCCTTCACGGCCGGACGGTAACCGGTGTTGGTGCCGTCATAGCTCTTGCCGGTGTTCCATGCGCCTTCTTCCGAGTTGATCTTGAAGAAGGTGTGGCCCATCTCGTTGGCGAACTGGATCGAATCGAAGATGAAGAATTCCGGCTCCGGGCCGAAGAACGCCAGGTCGGCGATGCCCGAGGACTTCAAGTACGACTCGGCGCGCTTGGCGATGCCACGCGGGCAGCGGCCGTAGCCCTGCATGGTGGCCGGGTCGAGCACGTCGCAGATCAGCACCAGGGTCGGATCGGCGTAGAACGGGTCCACGTAGGCGCTGTCAGCGTCCGGCAGCAGCACCATGTCCGATTCGGCGATGCCCTTCCAACCGGCAATCGAGCTGCCGTCGAACATCTTGCCTTCCTCGAACAACGCAGGCTCGACGATCGAAGCCGGGAAGGTCAGGTGCTGCTCAATACCACGCATGTCGACGAAACGCAGGTCGATGAACTCGATCTGGTTGTCCTTGATCAGCTTCTCAACGTTTTCCAGGGACATCGGGTGGAACCTCGGGTGGATTGATGATGTGACTGTACTTCAGCAACTTGTGTGCCAACTTTTAAATACTTCCAAGTTGTTGTTTTTATTGAATACACACTTGCGCTGGCACCCGAACAATGCACCTTCATGGTGCGCTTGTGAAATGAAGCACCAAACTGGTGCGTAACATCGAATGGACTATGCTGTGGCGGCCTTTTCTCTCATTCCTTTCCATGTCCGACCTCCTCTCTGCCCTGTTGCTGGGCATCCTCGAAGGCCTCACCGAATTCCTCCCCATTTCCAGCACCGGCCACCTGCTGATCGCCCAGCACTGGCTCGGCAACCGCTCGGACTTCTTCAATATCGTCATCCAGGCCGGCGCCATCTTCGCCGTGACCCTGGCACTGCGGCAGCGGCTGTGGTCGCTGGCAACCGGGCTGGGTGAGCGCGAAAACCGCGACTATGTCATGAAGCTCGGCGTGGCCTTCCTGGTCACCGCCCTGGTCGGCCTGCCGGTGCGACTGGCCGGCTGGGAACTGCCAGAAACCGTCACCCCGGTGGCCTGGGCGCTGGTCATCGGCGGCGGGTGGATGTTGGTCGCCGAGCATTTCGCCTCACGCATGCCCGACCGCGACACCGTTACTTGGAAGATCGCCATCGCCGTAGGCCTGGCCCAGGTGGTTGCCGGCGTGTTCCCGGGCACCTCGCGCTCGGCGGCAGCCATTTTCCTGGCCATGCTGCTGGGCCTGACCCGCCGCGCCGCCGCCGCCGAATTTGTCTTCCTGGTCGGCATTCCCACCATGTTCGCGGCCAGTGGCTACGCGTTCCTGGAACTTGCCAAAGACGGAAAACTGGGCAGCGAGAACTGGACCGACGTTGGCGTGGCCTTTGCCGCCGCCGTGGTCACCGGTTTTGTCGTGGTGAAGTGGCTGCTGGGTTACATCAAACGCCGCCCCTTCACGGGCTTTGCGCTATACCGCATCGCGCTGGGCATCGGCTTGCTGCTGTTTTTGCCTGCTGGAAACTGAATGCGTTGCGACAAGCGCAACCCCGGTCTTCTGACGCGGCCGTTTATCGTCCCGAACCTACCCATGCTCCAAAGGAGTTGAACATGAAGCGCATCCTGCTGTTGTCCCTGCCCGTGGCCATGATGGTCGCCTGCAGCAACCCGCCGAACACCACCAAGACCGAAGCCACGCCGGCCGACAGCGCCCCCGCCGCGACTGCCCCGGCAGCCAGCATCGACGCCAGCCAGCTGGGCGCCAACCACTGGCTGCTGGACAACGCCGTGGACGCCAGCGGCAAGCGCATCGATGGCCTGTTCGTGCGCGCGGACAAGCCGGTAACGCTTGATTTCAAGGACGGCCGCGTTGGCGCCAGCAACACCTGCAACAACATGGGTGGCGGCTACACGCTGGAAGGTGACGCCCTCACCGTCGGCAACCTGATGTCCACCAACAAGGCCTGCGCCGAGCCGGGCGTGATGGAACTGGACGCGCTGCTCAGCCAGCGCCTGCAGGGCAAGCTGACGGTACGCGCCCTGGACGCCACCACCCTGACCCTGGCAACCGCCACCGGCGACGTGCTGACCTTCCGCGCCGAGCCGACCGCTGAAACCCGCTACGGCGGCGCCGGCGAGCAGGTCTTCATGGAAGTGGACGCACAGACCAAGCCGTGCCCGCACCCGCTGATGAAGGACGCCACCTGCCTGCAGGTACGTGAAGTGAAGTACGACGACAAGGGCCTGGAACAGGGCAAGCGCGGCGCGTATGAAAACTTCTACGGCAACATCGAGGGCTACACCCACGAGGTGGGCGTGCGCAACGTACTGCGCCTGAAGCGTTTCCAGATCAAGAACCCGCCGGCCGATGCGCCGTCGCAGGCCTACGTACTGGACATGGTGGTCGTCTCGGAACTGGTGAAGTAATTCACCGTTGCGAAGCGACACAAAAAGGGCGCCGCAAGGCGCCCTTTCTTCTGCTGCTGCTTTTGTAGCGCGGAGCCACGCCCCACCGGGAGAGCAGCTGCCGAGCATCGCTCGGCACTACATCAAAGTGCCGGGTTGAGCGTATAGGTGCCGTGGATCGCGGCTTCCGCCAACACATGGCCCTGCATGGCACGGTAAACATCAGCGGCGGTGAAGGCAGCTTCCACCGGCAGCGTTTCCACATCCAACGCAAAGACGCGGAAAAAGTAGCGATGCAGGCGCTCGTCGTTGAACGGCGGGTACGGGCCGTCGTAGCCGAAGTAGGTGCCGGCCATCTGCGGGTCGCCGGCAAACCAGCCGGTGTAGTCGTTGATGCCCTGCCGTGCGCCGGCCGGGCCAGCCACCTCGGTCTTGCCGTGTGGGGTGAAGCCTTCGCTGCAGCTGCCAGCGGCGATGTGCTGCACGTCGGCTGGAATATCCACCATCACCCAATGCACGAAGTCGCCGCGCACCTGGTCCAACGGGATGCTGACATCGTCACGGCCAACCAGCTCCGGCACGGTCGGCACGTCCGGGTCCACGCACACCAGCGCGAACGAGCGCGTGCCTTCGGGGACGTCGCTCCAGGCCAACTGCGGATTGCGGTTGCCGGCAAAGCCATTGGCATCGCCGGCCGCAAACTCAGCCGGGATCGGCTGCGTGTTTTGAAAGCTTTGGCTGTCCAGTTTCATTGTGGTTCCTTGGATCAAACTTCGGGGTAACCCAGACGCACCGCAACCGGGGTCAGGCGCGAGAACTCAGCCGACAGCACCTGAGCGTACTTGCGCCAATGGCCTGCCTCGATGGTACCCGGGCCCAGGCTGCGCACCGGCGGGAACTGCAGGCCAAAGGCCTGTTCCAGCAGTGCGCCCATGGCGGCGGGGCTATTGACCGCATCATCGGTGCGCAACAGCAGGTGGGCATACAGATCCTGCTCGTGCAGCTCGGCCACCTGCTCCAGCGAGCGGGCCAGCCATTGTGCTGCTTCGCTGGAGGAGGTCAGCGCCAGCGGTGCCGGCGCGCCCAGTGCCAGCCATTCGACCAGCATGTCGCGCGGGTCACGGATGGCGATGATCAGGCGGCCTTCCGGCAGCTGCGGGCGCAGTGCCCACAACAGTGCGTTGTCCCACCACAGCAGCCAGTCGATGACGTTGCCGTCTTCGATGCCACGCGACGGCAACTGCTCGCGCCATTGCTGCACGAGTTGCTCAGGGCTCAGCGCATCCGTTGCCAGGCGCTGCAGGGTGAAGAAGTTCTGGAAGCCATCGTTGGGCGGGGTCGGGCCGAAACGGTCACCGCGCAGCACGCGGCTGCCGGCATTCATCACCGCCACCACGCGCTCCACGCCTGAACCCGGCGCGCCCCAGACGAACATCGGACGGGTTGCATTGCCTTCAGCCACGGTACCCAGTGCCGGCCATTCGCCGGGGGCCTTGGCCTGCGGCGGCAACGGCAGGCGTGTCGGCGCCAATGCTTCGTGCAGGCTCAGCCAGGTGGCCAGTGCGGCAGCCGGATCACCGGCACGGTCCTGCACACTGCCCAGCCAAGTGCGCAGCGCCGGATGCGCGTCCTCCGGGCTGCTGTCCAACAACGCCTGCACATGCGCCACCGCAGCGGCGGGCTCGCGCACCAGCAGTGCTTCGACAATGCGTTGTTCGCCACTGACGCGGCCCGGCTCCAAAGCCACGATTCGACGCGCGATGGCTTCAGCGTCGTCGGCCTGCTCGTTCATGTCGTGCAGGCTCATGCGCGCTTCCAGCGCCGGCAGGTGTTCGGGCATCGCAGCCAGCCAGCGATCGACCACGTCCACCGCTTCATCACTGCCCACCGGCGCCACGGCCAGACGTGCCAGCCACAGGTCATGCAGCTGCGGGTTGTCCAGCAGCGCGGCTTCCAGATCGGTGCGCGCTTCTTCGTCCCGGCTCAGACGCTGCCAGGCCACCAGCAGCATCTGCAGCGTGGCGCGGTCGCCCGGCAGCTGGCTCAGCAGCGGACGCAGGTACTCCAGCGCCTGCAGTGGCTGGCCCGAGGCCAGCTCCAGCTCACCGGCCATGCGACGCATGCCCGGGCTGTCGCCCCCTTCATTTGCCAGCACCTCGCGCATCACTTCGGCAGCGCGGTCGATATGCCCCTGACGCAAGGCCAGCTGCACCAGCAGACCGCGCAGGGCCTGGGTGCCGGGGCTCAGTTCGAGCACGCGGCGGAATGCCTGTTCGGCAAAGGCCAGCATGTCCTTGCCCAGGTACGCAAAGCCCAGCGCGTGCAGCAGACGCGGGTCGTTGGGCAACTTTTGGCTGGCCGCCGACAGCACGCTCAGCGCGCGATCCACATCGCCGCGACGCAGCGCGACCATGCCCTCGATACCGGCCAACTCGGGGCTGTCCGGATCCACGCGCGCGGCCATGCGGCCCAGGCGGTCGGCCTCGTCAGCATCATCACGGGCCAGCGCGAGGTGCGCCTGCATCAGATAGGCGGAGAATTCATTGGGGTTGAGCGTGGTGCTGCGCTCCAGCGCCTCACCCGCAGCGGCAATCTGGCGCAGCGCCAGCAACAGGCCGGCCTGCTGCAGATGCAGTGCGGCATCGTCCGGCGCGAGCGCCAAAGCCTGCTCCAGGCTGGCCTGGGCATCGGCCAGCTGGCCTTGCTGCTGCAGCGCCAGCGCCAGCCAGCGGTGGGCCTGCGCCTGCTGCGGTTCGGCGGCCGCCCATTCACGGGCCAGGGTCACCCCCTCATCAGCGGCGTTTCGGCGCAGGGCTTCAATGATCTTGTCTTGCATGGCGGTCCAGCGTGAGCGCAAAAAACGCATTGTAACGGCGATGTCCACCGCACCACGGTTCAGCCGTGGATCGCCGCTGCCAGCTGCTGCGCTACCCAGCGCTCGGAAAAGCCGTCGCCACGCAGGTTTTCGATAAAACCGCAGTGCCCGCCCCAACGCGCAATCTGCAGATGCGCGTGCGTCGGCAGCTGCCATTCGTCGAACGTGGCAAACGGAATCACCGGGTCGTCCTGCGCCATCAAGATGGCGGCTGGCACCTGTAGGCCGGCCAGTTTCTGCCCGGCGATGGAGTAGCCGTCGAAGTAATCCTGCAGCGAGGCAAAGTCGGTATGCCGGTCTACCAGCCAGCCAGTCAGCGCGCGGATGTCCAGCTTGAGTACGGTGTCATCGCAATCAGCCAGCTCGGGAAACAGCGTGCGTTTGCGCCGCAGCGAGCCGGTCCACTTGCGGCGGAAATACCAGTCGTACATCACCGGCCCGCGTTCGATGCTGTCCATTGTCACCGCTGGGTCCAGCACCGGGCAGACCGAGGCCACGTGCCGCAGCGGCACACCGGCCGCCGGCGCGTGCAGGGCCAACCGCAGCACGAAGTTGCCACCCAACGAGTAACCGGCAGCCACCAGCGGCAGCATCGGGAAACGTGCGGCGATATCACCCGCGGCGTTGACCACTTCCTCAATCCGGCAGGAATGGAAAATACCGGGGTTGAGGTGATGGGTATTGCCATGGTCGCGGAAGTTCAGCCGCACCACCTCGAAGCCGTTCTGCAGCATGTGTGCCGCAGTCATGCGCATGTAGCTGGATTCGGCGCTGCCTTCCCAGCCATGCAGCAGCAATGCCATGCCGACCGGGACCACATCCGGCAACCGGCTGTGCCAGGCCTGCAGACGCACGCCGTCGCCGCCGTCCAGCAACAACTCGGTGGTGACCGCGCCAGTACCGGCCAGCAATTGCTGGCCGCGACGCAGCCGCACCCGGCTGGAGGCCAGCATCGACTGCAGATGTGGATTGCGCAGCCACCGCGGTGGCTGGTAATCGGCAGCGTTCAACATGCCGTGCATGCTGCACCGGTGCGCTTGGATGCGACGTTGACCACCGCCATCCTCTCAGGGCCCTTCCATCACCGCCACGATACGCGCACGCGCGGTCTCCGCGATGCGGCGGCGGCCTTCCAGGTCCGAGCCACTGATGGGCTCCAGAAAATGTACTTCCGCCCGACGCGGCGCTTCGCCCAGCAACCGCAGGAAATTGCCGAGGAAACTCTCGCCCGGCGCGAACGCGACCAGGGTCTGGGCGTTGCCACGCTCGCCGTAGCGCAGCGCGATGGGCTGCACCGGCACGTTGGTCACGACGGCAGCCTGGAAGATGCGCGCATGGAACGGCCCGACTTCATGCCCGCCACGGGTGCGGCCTTCCGGGAACACCGCCACCGGACGCTGCTCCTGCAGGCGCTTGACCATCTCCTCCATCACCCCGCCCAGCGACTCGGTATTGCCGCGCTGGTGATAGATGGTGTGGCCACGGCTGGCGACCCAACCCACCACCGGCCAATCGGAGATCTCGCGCTTGGCCACGAAGCCGACCATCTGCTGGCTGTGAACCATGCTGATGTCCACCCAGCCCACATGGTTGGCCACAAACAACACCGGCCCCGGCAAGGGCTGGCCGTAGCGATGCAGGCGGAAGCCGAAGATCCACATCAAACAACTCGACCACCAGCGCACCACCCGGTGCTCCAGGGGATCGGCAGGCCCTCCCATGCGCCCGAACGGCGGCAGCATCAGCAGCAGGATCAACGGCAGGAACAGGACGATGTGCACCAGCAACAGCGGAACGCGGTACAGGTAACGGAACACGCGAAGCACGCCGCCTTGGCGGGCGGGACGGGGGGATTTCATCCGCGCACGATACCGGATGCGGTCAGGCTTCCGCCAGCGCGGGGACGCCGTCGCCAGTACCTGCGCCGCAGGCCCGGAAACGTACGGCAGCGCACGCCAGGGCGCGGGGCCGTGTGCGTGCGCCCTGCGCCATTGGCCGGCACGGCACAGCACACACCGCAAGGACGCTATAAGGTGTAAAACCGGATCTCAAGCCAAGGGGGCGAACGATGGACCGGCAGCTCTTGTCGTCGACCGAAGACATGCTGCAGTTTTTTTCCACGGCGCTGGAGCAGATCGGCAACGGGGTGATCCTGTTCGATGAGTGCAACAGCATCCTGTACTTCAACCACGCCATGGAAGCGATCTCCGGCTGGTCACGCAAGGAAGTGCTGGGCCAGAACCTTGGCATGCTGGCGCCGCTGTCCATGCGCGATCGCTACGACACCCGCCTCTACCCCGGTGAAAGCAACCGGGTGCAGGAATTGGCGTTGACGCCGCATGACATCCAGTTGGTCCGCAGGGACGGTGGCCATTGCTGGATCAGCGTCACGTTGTCGCAGATCCACAGCGGTGGTCGCGATATCCGCATGGCGCTGGTGACCGATGTCACCGCGCGGCGCATGACCCAGGCACGTGAGCGGCTGCTGTCACTGGGCTTCGATGAAACCCAAAGCGCCGTGCTGATCACCGATGCCAAAGGCCGTATCGTGCATTTGAACAAGGGCTTCCGGCGCTTGTTCGGCTTTTTGGATACTGAAGCGCTGGGACAGTACGTGCCAACGTTGCTGGTACCGGATGGCTCTTGGTCCGCGCACGTTGCCGCCTATGCGTCACGCCTGAGTGCAGGCCGCCCGATCCAGGCCGATGAGCACGTTTACCGCAAGAATGGGCAACCCCTGTGGTGCTCCGTCAGTACCAACCCGATCTTCGATGACTACGGCGCGCTGGTGAACCTGGTCATCGTGTTGATGGACATCACCCGCACCAAGGTGCACGAGGTACTGCAGTACAAGATGCTCGACGCCATGGTCCGCGAGGTTCCCACCGTCGAGCTGATGCAGCAGATGTGCGCGGAGGTGGAGCGGATCGCGCCACAGGTGCTGTGCTCGGTGCTGCGCCTGGAGGATGGACGGCTGCGCACGCTGGCCGCACCCAGTCTGCCCGATGCCTACAACAAGCAGGTCGACGGCCTGATGATCGGCCCCCATAGCGGTAGCTGTGGCAGTGCCGCCTACAGTGGCGAACCGGTGCTGTCGCGTGATATCGCCAGCGACCCGAACTGGGTAGGCCTCAGCCATATCGCCCTGCAGTACGGCCTGGCCGCGTGCTGGTCCACCCCGATCAAGGCCAGCGATGGCCGCGTGCTTGGCACGTTCGCTTTCTACTACCGGCAACCACACGACCCGGACACCTTCCACCGCCGCTTGGTGGAGGTGATCGTGCATCTGTGTGCGTTGGCGCTGGAGCGCGAAGAAGCGCGCAACCGCATCCGTCGGCTGGCGTTCTACGACGACCTGACCGGCCTGCCAAACCGTAGTCTGCTGCATGCGCAGGCCGACAACGCGATCGCCTCCGCCAAGCACCGGAACGATTCACTGGCCATGCTCTTCATCGACCTGGACCGCTTCAAGCAGGTCAATGATTCCTTCGGGCATCCCGGGGGCGATGAACTTCTGCGCACCGTGGCACGGCGGCTGCAGCAGGAAATCGGGCCGATGGATATCGTCGGGCGCCTGTCCGGCGACGAGTTCGTGGTGGTACTCGCCGTTTGCGACGGTCTGGCCGCTGGCGAACGCAGCGAGCACATCCTGCGGGCGCTGGGGCAACCGCTGCAGTTGGGCGATGTAGAGATACGGCCTTCGGCCAGCATCGGCATCAGCGTGTTTCCTGACGACGGCTGCGACATGGAAAGCCTGCTGCATCACGCCGACATGGCCATGTACCAGGCCAAGCACAGCGGCCGCAGCCACGCACGTTTCTACAGCAGCGAGATGGACCGCAGCGCGCAGGAACGGCTGGGGCTGGAAACCGCCCTGCGCGAAGCCCTCGACCAAGGGCAACTGCAGCTGCACTACCAGCCACAGATTGATATCGCCAGCGGGCACCTGCACAGCGTCGAAGCCCTCGCCCGCTGGAACCACCCGCGACTGGGTGACGTATCCCCGGTGTGTTTCATTCCACTGGCCGAAGAAACCGGACTCATCGGGCAACTGGGTCTATGGGCCTTGAAGGAAGCCTGCCATCAACTGAGTCGCTGGCGCCACGAAGGCCTGGTCGTGCCGTCGATTTCGGTGAACCTTTCGCCTACCAATTTCCACAGCCCGGCCTTGCCAGCCACCATCGACCAGATCCTGCGCGATGAATCGCTCGACGCCTCGGATCTGACGCTGGAAATCACCGAAAACGTGCTGCTGGACGCCGACCCCACCACGCTGCGCACGCTACGCAAGGTGCATGCGCTGGGCGTACGGTTGTCGATGGACGACTTCGGCACCGGCTACTCCAGCCTGAGCTACCTGCGCCAGTTGCCCATCAGCGAACTCAAACTCGACCGCAGCTTCGTCCACGACATCGTCCACGACAGCGTGACCAGCACCTTGACCCAGGCCATCGCCCACATCGGCCACAGCCTGCACCTGAAAGTGGTGGCAGAGGGTGTGGAAAATGAGGCGCAACTACAGCTGCTGGGCGCGCAGGGTTACCACATCGCGCAAGGCTTCCACTTCACCCCGGCGTTGCCGGCCGCCGCGCTGGCGAGCTGGGTCCGGAACATGACAATGAAAGACAGCAGCGAGTGAAGATGCAAGGTGAGAACGAACGCTGAGCCGCAGCGGCCGCCAGAGCAAAACCGCCCCTGCCCTATCTCACCGCCCTTCACTCACTTCTGCACCACCGCCAACGTCAGCCGCGAAATGCACACCGGCTTGCCGGCTTCATTCTCGATGCGGATTTCCCACACCTGCGTGGTACGGCCCACATGCAGCGCGCGAGCGGTGCCGGTGACCACGCCCTCACGTGCGGCGCGCAGGTGGTTGGCATTGATCTCCAACCCCACGCAGACCTGGCTTGCCGGGTCCACACACAGGTTGCCTGCGCTGCTGCCCAGCGTCTCGGCAAGCACCACCGAAGCGCCACCATGCAGCAGACCGTAAGGCTGGCGGGTGCGCTCATCCACAGGCATCGTTGCCTGGATCCAGTCATCACCGGCTGCAGTGAAAACAATGCCCAGGTGGTCGATCAAGGTGCCACGGCTGAGTGTATTGACCTGCTGTAGATCAACCGGCGCGCGAAATACTCGGGACATGCGTATGACCTGTTGGGGAGAGGGAGAGCTTGTTTACAGAATCGGAACCAGGCCCGCACCGAAAGCGGTCAGCATGCGCACCAGCAACCACTTTGGGCCGACGTCCACTTCGGGGAAATCGCCCACTGCGATGTAACAGGCGTGGAAGCGCGGGTCTTGCCGACGCAGGGGTGTGAGGCATTCCGGGCCAGGCTGGAATTCATAGTCGGTGGCATAACGCCAAGGCCAGAAGTCGAGTACGGGCAACGCTTCCGACGCCTTGCCCAGGCTGTAATTGAGGCCAGACAGCACCAGCGCTTTCTGCCGGGGTGCCACCACCCAGGAGTTGTCCGGATGGATGTCGCGCAGGATGCTTTGCGCCAGTTGTTCGGCGAACACCGGGTCGTTGATGATCACCGCGCCTTCGGTGTTGTAGTTCTCGCTGCGCGGATCAAAGTTGTGGGTACCGATCACACCGATGCGGCGGTCCACCACCAGTGACTTGGCGTGCAGCCCCATGCGCGCACCCTGGCGGGTGACAGGCACCGGGCGGTTGGCCGGTCGCGTGCTGAGGAACGAGGGCCGGGTTTCGGTACGCAGCACTTCGCGTTCCACTTCGCTGCCGCCGGGCGTGGATTTGCGCCCCGAACCGCTACCGCGCACGTTGCTGCCGGCCGCGCTGCCGCCAATTACACTGCCGCGCGAGGTGCTTTTGTCCATGTTACCCAGCGGTGCCGGCACCAGCTTCTGGTAGTCCACCGGCGCATCCAGCGGGAACGGTTTGTACTCGTAGATGTTGAAGCCCAGCTCGCGCAGGTTGCGGCGCTTGTACTTGTAGGACAGTGCGTAGACAACCGGGTTGTCGGTCGCCGCCAAACTATTGGTGGAAACCACCACCCGCGGCGGCATTTCGCGCGCACGCAGGCCTTTGAACAACTTCTGCGCCGGCTTTGACAGCACCAAGTACGGCGTCTGCAGCAGTACTTCGCTCTGCGCCGAGTTGATCAAGGCATCCAGCGTGGGCTCGGTGAGGTGCTGGCCATCAAGCGGTTCATCCTCGCGCTCGTTGCGGTGTTTGCGTGGCAGGTCGGCCACGTAACTCACCGACTTCACCGGCAACGCCGTGTCGACGAACTCGCGGCTGATGAAGTCCGCGTCGGAGGCTTCGGCATCCACCCGCTCGATGCGCTCCGGGTAGCGGAACGCAGCTTCTGGCATGGCTGGCACGCCCTCGCGCAGCAGCGTTTTGCCGACATCGTTCAGCCGTTCGGCCGGCACACTGCGCCGTGCGTCCCAGAAGGCCTGGAAGTTGGCAGCCATCTCACGCGCCTCAGGGCCGGCCACCATCACGTCACGATCGCGGAAGTTGTACTCCCTATCCCAGTCGTAATAGTCATCCTGGTAATTGCGGCCGCCGACCACGCCGATTACGTCATCAATCACCAGCAATTTGTTGTGCATGCGCTGGTTGAAGCGGCGGAAGCAACACAACACGCTGCCGACGTAGTCCAGATAATTGAGCTTGGCCTTGCCGAAGGCAGGGTTGTAGACACGCAGCTCGAAATTGGCATGGGCACCGGACAGTGCGCCCAGCATCTGCACATCGGAAATCGCAGACAGCTGGTCGATCAGCACCCGCACCTTGACGCCCCGCCGGGCAGCGGCCAGCAGTTCGTCGATCACCAGCCGCGCGCTGTCGTCGGTATCGAAAATGTAGGTCTGCAGGTCAATACTGCGGGTGGCACTGCGCAACAGGTTCAGCCGTGCCACGAGCGACAACTCACCCTCATCGAGGATGGTGGCGTAGTGCCGTGGCACCTGTTCGGTGGATTCGGCCATGGCGCGGCCACCGAGCGCGCGCAACGGCGAGTCCAGCGCGCAGCGGTCCGGCTGCGTGCATTCCACGGTGGTCGAACGTGCCGAGATGGCGATGCCTTCGGCACGCGCGCGTTGCTGTGGTGACAGCGACGCGCAGCCACCGACCAACAGCACTGCCAACAGCAGGAAAAGCCGGGTTGCCGGATTCACGGTTGGGGTGCGCCAACAAGGCGCGTACGCAATATAAAGGTCACTCGATCACCCAGAGCCATCTGCCAGCTGTCCATGCCGTAACGACCGCGCAGGACGGTACCTCGGCTGACGAGGTCGCAATCATAGCCGGGCCTTGCGCATTCAGGTTTTGCCAGACGCAGTGTTTCACGACGGCTGATACCGCGAATGGTCAACCAACCCTCTACTTCGCCGCCGTGTTCAATCACGGCCGGCAAGTACGGGTCAGATTGGAATTCGATGAGCGGGTAACGCGCGACGTCGAAGAAGTCCTCGCCCCGCATCCATCCGGTGTAGCGGGGCTTGTCCGGAATTTCCACGTATTGCGCAAACATGCGCAGCCGCACCTGGTGGCGACCATCAGACAGCTGCGTGCTCAATGCTTCAAAGCGCGGGAAGTTCCCCTCGATTTTCTGTCCAAACCGGGTGCGTATCTCAAAGCCGAACTGAGACCGCGCCGTATCAATCTGTGGCAGTGGCACTGGCGGCCCGGCAGTTGCCGTGCCCGCCAGTGCCCACACCATCAGCAGCAACATCCCCCGTACTGCTGCCATAGACTTACGGCCACCAGAAGGCTGCCAAACGGGCAATCCCGGGCTCGATTGCGGCTTCCATCGGGAGCGACAGCACCGCCACTGCTGCCGGCGGCATGCCACGGTAATCGCCGGACTGGCCGCTGTGCATCAACGCCACCAGCTGTTCCAGCCCTGGGTTGTGGCCCACGACGAGCAGCCGTTCAACTTCGCGGTGTTCGTCCAGCAATGCCGCCAGGGTGCCGGGGGCGGCATCGTAGATGCGTTCTTCCAGCCGCTGCTCGACGTAGCCGGTGAGGCTGAGCACCGCTTCCAGGGTTTCACGGCTGCGCCGCGCCGGCGAGCAGAGCACCCGGTCCGGTACCAGCCGCTGCTCGTGCAGCCAGCGCCCGGCGGCTTCAGCCTCGGCCAACCCGTGCGGGGAGAGCGGTCGGTCAATATCGGCTTGGCCGTTGTCGGCCGGTTCGGCATGGGCATGCCGCAGCAAGATCAATTCACGCATGGGCGGGTAGTACTCCTGTCAGGCCTTGTTCAACCATTTGAGTAGCGGGTCCCAATCCTGCTGGTGCTCGCGTACCTGGGCGGAGTGATAGTCGAACAGGCTGCGTCCCAGCCCAACCATCACCACGTAACTCTGGCTGTCACGCAGTTGCGCGACAACGTCATACGGCCACTGCGCCAGCATCTGCTGGGCCTGTTGCGAGGTCTGCGTCCATGGCTTGGTGCGGTTGAGCACAAGGCCCACCGGCAACGCCCGCGAATGCACGCGCTTGATTTTGGAGAGGCTGTTGAGGAAGCCGACGATGGCTTCGATGTCCAGCGCCGACGGCAGTACCGGCACCACTACCGCATCGGCCAGGTCCAGGAACCGTTCCAGGTCCTCGGCATAGGCGCCGGCCGGTGCGTCGATGATGACTTGCTCGGCGCCGTCGGGGATGAGCTTTTCCCAGTTCTTTTTACGGTGCACGTCCACCGGCAGCACGGCGCTGTCCAACATGGAGCGCCGCTGTGCCCAGCGTGTACTGGAGCCCTGTGGATCGGCGTCGGCTATTACCGTGGCCTTGCCGGCCAAGGCCGACTGAGCAGCCAAATGGGTGGCGATGGTGGTCTTGCCGACACCGCCTTTGGAGCCGGCTACCAGGATCGTCTTCATGCACGCCTCGCTTCCGCTGAACCTGTCGGCAGCGTACACCGCAGCGCATCGCCAAAGGTAGTCACCGGGTGAGGAAGCGCCCGATCCTGCGCTATCGTGTGCGCCACCGGATGGAACCCCCATGAGCGAACTGCAGGACCTCACCGCGCTGATCCGCGCCAACACGCCGTTGATCGTCATCCAGACCCAGGACGAGGCACGCATCGTCGAGCTGTTCCGGCAGGCGTTGATGCACGTATGGCGGGCACTGCACCGCTGGTCCATCACCGAGGGCTTGCGCCGCATCGATATCGACCGCGAGGACGAGGCCTCCGGCCCACCCGACGCCAGCGCGGCGCTGCGGATGATTCAGGAAGCCGACCAGCGCGGCATCTATCTGCTGCTCGATTTCCACCCCTATCTGGGCTACGCCAGCCACCAGCGGCTGCTGCGCGACATCATCCAGCGCCGTCACAGCCAGCCGCATGTGCTGGTACTGGTGGGTGCCAAGGTCGAGCTGCCGCCAGAACTGGAAGCGCTGGCCACACGCTTCAACCCGCGCTTGCCCGATGCCAACGCCCTGCTGAAGATGCTGCGCGAAGAGGCTGCCGGCTACGCCAGGGAGCACGGCGGTCGCCGGGTGGAGGCCGACCAGGACGCGGTGCAGCAGATCCTGCGCAACCTCAGCGGCCTGAGCATGACCGACGCCCGCCGCATCGCCCGCCAGTTGATCTACGGCGACGGCGCATTGCGGGCCGACGACCTGCCGCAGCTGGCCAAACTCAAGTTCGAGCTGCTCAACCGCAGCGGCCACCTGCATTACGAGTACGACTCGGCCCGTTTTGCCGAGGTGGCCGGCGCGCGCCGGCTCAAACGCTGGATCGAGCAGCGCCGGGCGGTGTTCGTGTCCGGCAACGCACCTCCGGGGTTGGACCCGCCCAAGGGCATGTTGTTGCTGGGCGTGCAGGGCTGCGGCAAATCCATGCTGGCCAAAGCGACCGCCGCCGGCTTCGGCGTGCCGCTACTGCGGTTGGATTTCGGCACGCTGTACAACAAGTACCACGGCGAAACCGAGAAGAACCTGCGCGACGCATTGGCCTCGGCCGAACAGTTGGCGCCTTGCGTGCTGTGGATAGACGAGATCGAGAAAGGCCTGGCCAGCAATGGCGAGGACGGCGGCGTGTCGCGGCGCGTGCTCGGTTACCTGTTGACGTGGATGGCCGAGCGCAAAGGTGCCGTGTTCATCGTCGCCACCGCCAACCAGGTGCAGGAGCTGCCTGCCGAACTGCTGCGCAAGGGACGCTTCGATGAAATCTTCTTCGTCGACCTGCCCTCGCCCGATACCCGCGTGGAACTGCTGCACCTGCACCTGCAGCGCCGGCAGCTGGAGCCGGGCAGCTTTGCGCTACCGCCGCTGGCCGCTGCCAGCGAAGGATTCTCCGGCGCAGAAATCGAACAAGCGGTGGTAGCCGGACTGTACGCGGCACATGCCGAACAGAGGCCACTGGACACCGACCTGTTGATGGCGGAAATCCGCAACACGCGGCCACTGTCGGTCTTGATGTCCGAACAGGTACAGGGCCTGCGCGACTGGGCGCGCGAGCGGACAGTGCCGGCCGATTGAGCCGAAAGACCGTGCAGGCCGGAAAGCAGATTGAGATAGAACGCGCCGACACCACGTTTGGTAATCGGGCAAAGCGAAGCGCATCCAGCAACATGCGCCGGGCCCGATGACAACGAACGTCGAACCATCCGTAATGCATCGCCTTGCGTGCTTGACGGGTTACCTGTCTCCCGAGTGCTCACGCTTGCCCGAGCGACAGGTACGGCTGCACAACCGCAACACACGCTCCCCCGACGCACTCACTGGGTGATTCGCGGGGGCTCCCAGTCGGCTGGCGGTTGCGCCGCGACGTCGTTGCTGGCCAGCAGCTGGCGGGTCGCGGGCAACTCCCCCGCCTCACCCACCCAACGCAGGTAGTTACTCAGGCTCACCCGTGATGCGCCATTGGATTCGCCCGACAACAGTTCCGCCGAGCGCGTGGACACCCATGCAAGATCGCGTTTACGGCCTTCCCATTTTTGGCGTTCTGCCGGCCCATCGCTGAGGTCAATCATCCTCGCGGTGCCGAGGCTGACGGCAACTGTCGAGCTGCTATCGGCCATAGTCGTGAACAGCTGACGGCATTGCCGCCGCCGTTCGGCCACAACGTTGGCCGGGCACTGCCGATGGGCATCCACAAGCCCGGGCATCCAGAACGCTGCTGCCAATGAGAACACCGTGATGCTGCGTGTCGTCTCGCCGTCGACAGGCTTGCCTTGAAGGAAACCGGCTGGAGGTGCCGGCCACTGCCCGTCACGGGTAGCGCGATCCATCAATGCCACGCCTTCCGCGTAATCATCCACATAGCGTGTCGCCTGCGTGGCCCGCATCCAGGCATTGCTTGCGGCCTCGGTATCGCCCTTGGCTACGTGCAGCCGCCATAACAACAATTGCGCAACGGCTTCATCCGACTCCCGCGTCTGCAGGGTCTGGATCGCAGCGGGAACGTCGCAGCTGCCTCCGCCCAGACAGCGGGTCACGGCGGCGCGGGCAATCGCCGGCTGGTCGCTGCCGATGCGTACCGCTTCGTCCAGCCAACCATCGCTTTGGCGCGGCGACGTTGACGGGGCCGGTTGCGTACGCAGCTCTGAAGGAAGCACCAACCGCGATGCAACCAGCAAATCCAGTGGCTGGCCGCTGGCTGCCACTGCTCGCGCCCGCTCCAACAGCGCCACCTGAAATTCAACATCATCGGTGACTGCCACTTGCGTTGCTGGCTCAGGCGCACTTTCAGCAATCGCATTGAAGGAACCCAGTGCCGTCATTGCGGCCATCCACCACGCAACCCATTGCCTGCATTTCATCGCCCGTCTCCGTCCTGGAACGGTGCGAGCCTCTCACAGCCGGGCGTTGGATTCCATCAAGAAATCCGGCCCAGCACCCACACCCACGCCGGCAGGGTAACCAGCGACAACACGATGCCGTAGCCCACCATTGCCGCAGCCAGCCGAGGCGCCAAACGGTGCGAGATCGCCAACGCGGCGGCGGTGATCATGGTCGGCATGGCGGTCTCCAACACGTTGACCCGCAGCATCTCGCCCTGCAGCCCGAATGCCAGCGACAGCGGAATTGCCGCCGCCGGCAGCACCACCAGTTTGAGCAGCAAGCCGATCGAAAGCGGTGCCAGTTCCGCGCGAGAGAGGCGCAGCTGGATGGTCAGGCCAACAGCCAGCATCACCAACGGCAACATGGCGTCGGCCAACCCCTTGAGTGCCGATGCAATCCACGATGGCGGCGTAGCCGGCATCACCGTCAAAGCAAACACCAACGCCCACAGCGGCGGGAATTGAAGAATGCGCAGCAGTATCTGTGCCGTCGTCGGTGGCATATCACCGCTGTACCGCGCCAACACGTACAAGCCAAAAGTAGACAGCAGTACAAAGGTGCCGAACTGGTCGTAGACCACTGCATAAGGCAGGGCATGGTCACCCAGCAGCGCGCGCACCATCGGGTAACCGATGAAACTGGAGTTGGTGAGTGCCACGCACAGCAACAGCACCGCATGCACCTGCCGCTCGAAGCCGAACAGACGCGATGCCAGGCTGACCAAGCCGAGTGTCAACACCATCAATAACCAGGGTGTGGCGATGATGCCAACCAACGACACATCCAACTCCAGCCGTGGCACATACGTAAGCACCGCCGCTGGCAGGCACACATAGAGCACCACTTTGTTGAGGGTGTCGGCAGCGTTGTCCGGAAAGGTACGGAACCGTGCGAAGGCCATGCCCAATGCGAGCATGGCCAATATCAGTGCGAATGCGTCGAAGGCCATGGGCCAAGCATGCACTGCCGACAGAGCCGATGGAATCGGCATCAGACCTAAGTCTGATAGGGAGGCTGGTTTGGAGCCAAACCGGATCGCAGCCCTTTCCGGGCATCGATTGCATGCCGTCGCAGTGCCGGGCGGAAAGGCTGTCGAGCCAGATGACTGCGCACTGGGATTTTTCGCTGGTCATCCCCGGGCTGCCGGGTTTCCACCATAGTCCGGCGGCCTCCACAACTTGAACCATGGTGTGGCGTCAGGCGCAGGGCCAGAGCGATTCCCGCATACGCGGGAATGGTCTACTGAGAGCACCCGAAAGACGCATGGACGAGAGCCAGCACCAAGGCATGAGCCAACGCCAAGGCACATGCGCCTTCTCCGATCATTTCTGCCCGATCAGAAATGGCACACCGCTCTTTCCCGAGCACCTACCATCATCGAACCTTGGGGTTTGACGCGCTCCCTGCGACGTCAAACCTTCAACTCACGGCCAAGCCGGCGGATTGGCCAACCAGGCCTGTTGCACGTCAACCAACTGGGCACGCTCAGCGTCCTTCCAGTTCGGCAACAACTGCGCGAAGCGGTTCGGGTCGCTCCACTGTTCCGGTTCGGTACGCACGGCTGCTG
The DNA here is from genome assembly GCF_027497995.1 of Stenotrophomonas sp. Iso1. Classification (GTDB taxonomy): domain Bacteria; phylum Pseudomonadota; class Gammaproteobacteria; order Xanthomonadales; family Xanthomonadaceae; genus Stenotrophomonas. Next base: position 273,403 of record NZ_JAODBT010000004.1, read on the forward strand.
CAAACCAGCTCAGCGCCTCGTCCTTGCGGCCCAGCTTCCACAATGCCAACGCCAACGTCGGCGGCATCCACGACGGATTGCCCCGTGTGTTCTCGCCCGCCTTGAGCCATAGGCCCAGCGCACCTTCGGCATCTCCCCGGCGGTACAAATCCCAGCCCTGGTTCCAGCGCAGGCCGCGCGCCTGCACGGACGTCTCGGCAACCGCGGCAGTAGCCTCCTGGTACAACTTGGCACCCAGCTCATCGCGGCCTTCGCCATAGGCGATGCTGGCCAGTTGCGCAGTGGCTTCGACCCCCTTGCGGCCGCGCTCGCGCAGCTTCATCAGCTGATCCACCACGTCCGCCTGCTCCGGTGGTACAGCACGGATCGGCTTGGCAGCCGCATCTTCGTCAAAATAGAACTCAACGAGCGTTGGCAGGCTTTGCGCCTGCGCATTCGAAAACACCATTCCTGCCAGTAAAAACGTGCTGGCAGCCACTCGCTGCATTACCCCCATGACTGCAATCCCCGTGAAACAGTTGACAAGCCAAGTGGCTGATCGTACCCGCTCACAGCCCTTGACGCGACTGCGTTACAGGGTGATGAAAGCGGCGCTGCTACAATCGCCGACCGCCGCCTGCGTAGCAGTGCGGTGCCCGCCGCCAGCCGTTTCTGCAATAGGCCAGCCATGACCAGTACTGCCGAACTCACCTCTCCCGCCTCCGCCAACACGCCATTGATTGGCGTACGCGACCACGACTACACGCTGGAACACAAATACACGCGGGCCGACGGGCGCATTTATCTGAGTGGCGTGCAGGCCTTGGTGCGGCTGCCATTGATGCAGCACCAGCGCGACGTGGCGGCCGGGTTGAACACCGGCGGCTTCGTCAGTGGTTACCGTGGCTCGCCGCTGGGCGGCTTCGACCTGGAACTGTGGCGTGCGCGCAAGCATCTGGACGCAGCCAAGGTGAAGTTCGTGCCGGGCCTCAACGAGGACCTGGGCGCGACCATGGTCTGGGGCACGCAGCAGACCAATCTGTTCCCGGGTGCCAACGTCGATGGCGTGTATGGCATGTGGTACGGCAAGGGCCCGGGCGTGGACCGCTGCGGCGATGTGTTCAAGCATGCCAACGCAGCCGGCACCTCTAGGCACGGTGGCGTGCTGGCACTGGCTGCCGATGACCACGCTTGCCGCAGCTCGACCCTGCCACATGGCAGTGAAGAGGAATTCGTCAGCGCGATGATGCCGGTACTGAACCCGGCCGGCGTGCAGGACATCCTCGACATGGGCCTGGTCGGCTGGGCAATGAGCCGCTACACCGGCCGCTGGATCGGCTTCAAGACAATTGCCGAGACCGTGGAGTCGTCGGCGTCGGTGGACGTGGATCCGTTCGCCCGCCAGATCATCCTGCCGGAAGATTTCGAGATGCCCGCCGCCGGCCTCAACATCCGTTGGCCGGACCCGCCGATGGATCAGGAAATGCGCCTGCACCGTTATGCGGTGAAGGCCGCGCAGGCATTCGCCCGCGCCAACGGCATCGACAAGGTAGTGATGGATTCACCGCGCGCGCGGCTGGGTATCGTCACCACCGGCAAGAGCTATCTGGATGTGCTGCAGGCGCTGGAATACCTTGGCCTGGATGAAAAGGCCTGCGCGGAGATCGGCATCCGCGTGTACAAGGTCGGCATGACCTGGCCGTTGGAACCACAGGGCATCGGCGCGTTTTCGCGCGGCCTGGAAGACATCGTCGTGGTGGAGGAAAAGAAGGCCTTCATCGAGCGACAGATGAAGGAATATTTCTACAACTGGCCGGCCAACTGGGGCGCGCGTCCGTCCATCGTCGGCAAGTACGACGAGCAGGGCGAATGGATCCTGCCGTCCACCGGTGAGCTGACACCTGCCACCATTGCCGGCGTCATTGGCCGTCGCATTCAACGCTTCTTCAATACCGAATCCATTGAACAGCGCCTGCGCTGGATGGACGAGAAAGAAGCTGAGATGGCGCTGCCACGCGCACAGTTCCCGCGCGTGCCGCATTACTGCTCGGGTTGCCCGCACAACACCTCCACCACCGTGCCGGAAGGCTCGCGTGCGCTGGCCGGTATCGGCTGCCATTACATGGTGACGTGGATGGACCGCGACACCGACACCTTCACCCACATGGGCGGCGAAGGTGTGACCTGGGCCGGGCAAGCCACGTTCACCGATACGGAACACGTGTTCCAGAACCTCGGCGACGGCACCTACTTCCACAGTGGTTCGCTGGCGATCCGTCAGGCCATCGCTGCGGGCGTCAACATCACCTACAAAATCCTCTACAACGATGCGGTGGCGATGACCGGCGGCCAGCCGGTGGACGGCACGTTGACGGTGCCGCAGATCGCGCACCAGATGCGTTCGGAAGGTGTGCATACCATCGTGGTGTTGTCCGACGAAATCGCCAAGTGGAAGGCGCGTCGTCACGAATTCCCCAGCGATGTGGAATTCCACGACCGTGCCGAGCTGGATACCGTGCAGAAGCAACTGCGCACGGTGAAGGGCACCAGCATTCTGATCTACGAACAGACCTGTGCCACCGAAAAGCGCCGCCGTCGCAAGCGCGGCAAACTGGTCGATCCGCCCAAGCGCACGATGATCAACTCGCTGGTCTGCGAAGGTTGCGGCGATTGCGGCGAAAAGAGCTTCTGTGTGTCAGTGCTGCCGAAGGAAACCGAGTTCGGGCGCAAGCGCGACATCGACCAGTCCAACTGCAACAAGGATTTCTCCTGCACCACCGGTTTCTGCCCGAGCTTCGTTACCGTGCACGGTGGCCAGCTGCGCAAGGGCCAGAAGAGTGACGCCAATGCGCTGCTCGACAACCTGCCGGATCCGCGCTTCCACAGCGATCTGACACAGCCCTGGAACATCCTGATCACCGGCGTCGGTGGTACCGGCGTGGTCACCATCGGCGCGCTGCTGGGCATGGCCGGTCATCTCGAAGGCAAGGGCGCCAGCGTGCTCGACCAGACCGGCCTGGCCCAGAAGGGCGGCGCGGTCACCACCCACATCCGCATCGCCAATGGCCCGGCCGACATCCACGCGGTGCGTATCGCCGCCGGTGAAGCCGACCTGGTACTGGGCTGCGACATGGTGGTGGTCAACGACTACTGGGCGCTGTCCAAGGTGCGTGGCGAGCGCACCCAGGTGGTGCTCAACACCTACGAAGCGATGCCCGGCACCTTCACCACTCACCCGGACATGCAGTTCCCGGCGGCCGACATCATTGCCGGCGTGAAGGTGGCACTGGGCGGGCGCGACCCGATCCTGCTCGACGCCACGCAACTGGCCACCGCACTGCTCGGCGATGCCATCGCTTCCAACCTGTTCATTCTTGGGTTTGCGTGGCAGCAAGGGCTGGTGCCGCTGTCGCTGGAATCACTGATGCGTGCCGTTGAACTCAACGGCGCCGCCGTGGCAATGAACCAGCGTGCCTTCGCGTGGGGACGGCTGGCGGCGATTGATCCGCAAGCCGTGCAGCAGGCGGCCGGACTGGTTCGCAATGCGTCGACCCAGGCCGAATGCACGCCGGACATGCTGCATGAACTGCCGCCGGGCGGCTGGGAAGGCAGCGAGGCCGGTGCCACCTCCGCACCGCGCAATCCGGACAACGAACATGAAGTGCGTGGTCTGCCGGAAACCAGCCAGATCAAGGGTGAAGCCGCATTCGCTTCACTGGACGATGTGCGTCTGTCGCGCTCGTTGGACGAGCTGATCGCCCGCCGCAGCATCTTCCTTACCGACTATCAGGACGCTGCCTACGCCAACCGCTACCGCACGTTGATCGACGCGGTGCGCAAGACCGAGCAGCAGGCGATCCCTGGCAGTACCGCGCTGACCGAATCGGTGGCGCGCTATTTCTTCAAACTGATGGCCTACAAGGACGAGTACGAAGTGGCCCGCCTGTACACCAGCGGCGACTTCCACAAGCAGGTGGAACAGAAGTTTGAAGGCGATTACCAAGTGCGCTTCCATCTCGCACCACCGTTGTTCGCCAAGCGCGACGAACAGGGCCGGCTGCAGAAGAAGGAATACGGCCCGTGGATGTTCAAGGCGTTCGGCCTGCTGGCCAAACTCAAGGGTCTGCGCGGCGGCCGCTTCGACATCTTCGGCTACACCGAAGAGCGCCGTGGCGAGCGCCAACTAATCGCCGACTACGAGAAGACCTTGCAGGAACTGCTCGGCGGGTTGGATGCGCGCCGGCTGTCGCTGGCGGTGGATATCGCCAGCATTCCCGAGCACATCCGCGGCTACGGCCACGTCAAGGAAACGCACCTGCACGAGGCCAAGGCCCGCGAAGCAACGCTGCTGGCGACATGGCGTAATCCGAAGGCGCTGCATATCGTGCAGGCAGCGTAAATCGGCTGAAAACAACGTATGCCTTGCCCGAGCGCAAGGCATACTTTTTTGGGGCGCCGGATAGGCAGCGCCCACCTCACGCCATCGGCCTCGCAGATCAAGCGCGGCCATGGATGCGCGCCTTCCAAACGCGGCGTGTGCTCCCTACCGCCGCGCCGCCAGGATCTTCGTCAACACATCCGCGCTGCCTGCAATCCGGTGTAGATGGGGGTACCGAAGCCCTTCGCGATAGTCGATGCGTACGGTACGGAAGCTGTCCGCCTGTCGCACGATCAGCTCGATCGGCGTCCCGCCCTGCTTTCCCTCAATGACCGCCTGCTTCAAACGCGCGCCGCTATACGCCAGTCCGTTGACCGCAACCAGTGTCATGTCCTTGGCCAATCCGGCTTTGAAAGCGGGGCTCTCCCAGCCCACCGATTGCAGCACGCCATCACTGCCTGCCTTCAGACCCAAGGAGTACTGCAGGTCGGTTGCGCCGTCAGCCTCGCCATCGGCGACCACCAGATTCGGCACGTCACTGAAGTGCAACTCCCAGCCCGAGGCCTTCAATCCATCCGGCGCACTGCCATCACGTGCATCCAGACGATTGCCGATGAAGGCGTCCCAGCCACCGGGCTGCATGGCTTCCAATGCCTGCATCACATCCGCACGGTCGTACAAACGGATATCGCCCTGCTTGCCGCCTTGGTGGAAGCGCTTGGCGAAGTCATCCAGCGTCACTTTTCCCTTGGACAACAGACGCAGGCGCGCGTCCACGCCCAGCCACAGCAGCGTGCTCTCGTTGTAGAACTCGAAAGCGCGCTGCCAATCGGCCCATGCCTGCGGCTTGTCATTGAAATCGAGAATGCCCTGATGGACCGTGTCGTGCAGATCACGCCATTGGCGGCCCGGTTGGGAGGTGTAATTGGCCTGCAGCTGCGCCAGCATCGCCATGGCGTAGTCCGGCTTCCACAGGCCCGAACGCGCGGCAAGCACCACGGCCCAGTACTGGGTCTGGCCTTCGTACATCCACAGCTCGTCGTTGTGCATCGGCGCGTTGTAATGCGGCACCCAGGTCGGGCGCGGGCGCCATGCTTTGCCCACCCACGCATGGGCATATTCGTGCGGCAGCAGATCGTTGTCGCTGAAGGGACGCTCGCCGCGCAGATAGCCATCGTGCATGCCGTTCTCGCTGGACTGCGCATGCTCAAGACCAATGCCGCTGAACACATCGGACACCGCCAGCAGGAAGTTGTAGCGCGTGTAGGGCCGCGAGCCGAATACGGCATCCGCTTCGCGCACCAATGCGCGATGCGCCTCCAGCACCTTGGCATCGGCCTGCAGGGCCTGCGGGTTCTCGGCCACCACATCCAGCCATACCGGTTGTTTCGCGGTTTCGTCCAAGGCAAAGCGTTTGAAGTGACGGCCTGCGAACACCGGTGAATCAATCAGCGTCATCAACGGCACCGGCGCGTAGTGCTCGACTCCCTGATCGCGCTGCGCAATGTCCAGCGCACTGCCGCTCTGCCAGCCCTCCGGCAACCGCAGTGACGGCTTGACCTGGATGCCGCGCGCGTCGACACCGGCGGGGTACAACACGACACGATGCCATTGCAGATCGAGCAGGTTCGGCGTCATCGCCACGCGGCCCTGGTCGGAGGCCGTCGGCGATAGGTACTGGAACTCGATCTCCAGCACGCTCACGCCATCGGGCACCTGCAGCGTGAACGCATACATGTCGCCAGAATCGCGCGTCCATTGCAGTGTTTGACCATTGCCGCGAATGACCAGCCCGGCCATCTGGTTGATTGGCCCGGTGGGTGCGTGGTTGCCGGGAATCCACCGCGGGTACCACAACGTCAGCGGGCCCGGCGCTACCGGAATACGCTCGCGTACCCGCTGGATGCGACGGGCGATGTCACTGGCATCCACCTCCAGCTCAATGACACCGGGATAGCTGGCCTGGACCTCCATCGTGGCCTGCTGCGCATCGCTTTGCTGCGCGTGTGTCGCCAGCCACGGGGCCATGCCCAGCGCCATCAGCAACAACCAGTTACGTCCGTGCTTCACCACGCCCCGCCCTCCCAGAGTTTGTGCATCCTAGCCCGCATTCACGCCCGCAGGCGCTGCCAGATCAGCATGCGGTTGTTGGCCGGCATCGCCACGTCGTCGCGCAACGTCAGCCCTTGCGCGTGCGCCAGCGCATCCACCGCTTCAAAATCACGGATCCCCGAACGTGGATCGCGCGCCTTCAGCCAGCCATCGAAGTGCTGGTTGCTGTCGCTGGTGAATGTGCCGCCGTAATTGAACGGGCCATAGGCGATGAACACTGCGTCCGGCGCCATCAGCGCAGGCAGCCCTGCGAACAATGCCTGCACGTTGTCCCAGCCCATGATGTGCAGCGTGTTGGCGGTAAATATGGCGTCGAAGCCTGTCTCGCCCTCGGCCTGCGGCAACATCGGCAGCGGCTGCAGCCCCGGTGACGCGCCAACCACCGCCTGCAGCTCAATGGCTGGCGGCGTGTTGGGCAGCGCGGCTTCCTCGAGCCATTGGCGAATGCCTGGCAGATGGTCGCGATGGTCACTGGCCTGCCAGCGCAGCCACGGCATCTCCCGGGCGAAGTACACCGCGTGCTGGCCGGTGCCGCTGCCGATTTCCAGCGCACTGCCGGCGCCGCCCAGGTAGCGCTGCAGCACCGCCAGGATCGGCTCGCGATTGCGGTCACAGGATTCGGCGTAGGGCTTGGTATTCATCGCAGCAAGGCTCAGGGATGTAGGCGTCGATTGTGCCCGCGCAGGGGGTTTGCGCCCACGCATGACCATGGTCACTTGTGCTGATGACCGCTTGCCGCCGAGATTCAATGGTTACGCGCGATGCCCGGCATCGCCCAATCGGAGTCCTGCCCCACCATGCAACGCCGCCAGTTTCTTGCGCTTTCCGGCCTCGGCCTCGCCGGTTTCATGCTACCCAACGCCCGCCTGATCGCCGCCGAAGAACTGTTGGCGCCTGCGGATGCGGCAAAGAAGAAGGCCCTGGCCGATTCCGTGCTGGCCATGGCCAAGCGCGGCGGCGCCAGTTATTGCGACGTGCGCATCGGCCGCTACCTCAACCAAGCCATCGTCACTCGCGAAGACAAGGTGCAGAACGTCACCAACAGCGAGTCGGCCGGTATCGGCATCCGTGTGATCGTGGATGGTGCGTGGGGCTTTGCCGCCAGCAACCAGTCCACCGCGCAAGGCGTGGCCGCTGCCGTGGCGCAGGCCATTGCGATTGCCAAGGCCAACGCGAAGATCCAGACCAAGCCGGTGCAGCTGGCGCCAACGCCCGGCGTGGGTGAGGTGCAGTGGAAGACGCCAATCCGCCAGAACGCCATGGCGGTGCCGATCAAGGACAAGGTGGAACTGCTGCTGTCGATCAACGCAGCGGCGACGAACGCCGGTGCCAATTTCATCAATTCGCAGCTGTTTCTGGTCAACGAACAGAAGTACTTCGCCTCCAGCGATGGCTCGTGGATCGACCAGGATGTGCACCGCATCTGGTTGCCGTTCACCGCGACGGCCATCGACAAGGCCAGCGGCAAGTTCCGCACCCGTGCCGGGCTGTCCGCACCGGCCGGCATGGGCTGGGAATTCCTGGATGGCAATGCCGCCGACAAGCATTCGCTGCCCGGTGGCGTGATCGGCTATGGCCATACCTATGACCCGGTGGAAGATGCCATCGCCGCCGCCAGGCAGGCCCGCGAGAAGCTCACCGCACCGTCGGTGAAGGCCGGCAAGTACGACCTGGTGCTGGACCCTTCCAACCTGTTCCTCACCATCCACGAAAACGTGGGCCACCCGTTGGAGCTGGACCGCGTGCTCGGCTACGAAGCCAATTACGCCGGCACCAGCTTCGCCACGCTGGACAAGCGCGATGCGGCTTTCCGTTGGGGCAGCGACATCGTCAATTTCACCGCCGACAAGACCCAGCCCTACAGCCTCGGCGCGGTGGGCTACGACGATGAGGGCGTGAAGTGCCGGCGCTGGGATCTGGTCAAGGACGGCATCCTGGTCAACTTCCAGGCCACCCGCGATGAAGTGCACATCCTCGGCGAGAACGCTTCGCACGGCTGCAGCTATGCCGATTCATGGTCCAGCGTGCAGTTCCAGCGCATGGCAAATGTGTCGCTGGCCCCGGGCAAGACACCAATGACGCCGGCGCAGATGGTCAAGGACGTTGAGAACGGCATCTATATTCATGGCCGTGGTTCGTACTCGATCGATCAACAACGCTACAACGCGCAGTTTGGCGGGCAGCTTTGCTACCAGATCAAGAACGGTGAGATCACCGGCATGGTCGAGGACGCCGCGTACCAGATCCGCACGCCGGAGTTCTGGAATGCGTGCAGCGCGATCTGCGATGAACGTGACTTCCGCCTGGGCGGTTCGTTCTTTGACGGCAAGGGCCAGCCGGGTCAGGTGTCGGCGGTATCGCATGGCTCGGCGACGACGCGGTTTGATGGGGTGAACATCATCAATACGGCGCGGTCGTTGGGGTAAGTGTGCAGCAGCTGCCCTCATCTGCCTTGGGGGCACGCTTTTGACATGCAGATAGTTCGTCTCTCTGTGCCTAAAGTCATTTGACGCTGCAAACACCCACCCGCAAGAATCAAACAGTTCGCAGAGCACCGCGAAGCCATCGTCGTTCGTTGCCGTAACGCCCGCCACGCGGGCCGTGTCCCTTGGAGAGCAGCCTTGCAAAGACGTGACTTCCTCGCCCTCACTGGGCTCACCGCCGGTGGCCTGATGGTGCCTGGCTTCTTCGGCAAGGCCATCGCCGCCGAGCAGTTGCTCACCGTGCTCGACCCGGTGCTGAAAAAGCGCCTGGCCGATGACGCGCTGAATGCGGCCCGGGCCGCGGGCGCCAGCTACTGCGATGTGCGCATCGGCCGTTACCTGCGCCAGTTCGTCATCACCCGTGAGGACAAGGTCCAGAACGTGGTGAATACCGAATCCACCGGCACCGGCATCCGTGTGATCGTCAACGGTGCATGGGGCTTTGCTGCCACCAACGACCTGAGCCCGGCCGGTGTGGTCAAGGCCGCGCAGCAGGCCGCCGCCATCGCCCGGGCCAATGCCAAGGTGCAGACCGCGCCGGTGCAGTTGGCCAAGGCGCCGGGCTACGGCGAAGTCAGCTGGCGCACGCCGATCAAGAAAAATGCGATGGAAGTGCCGATCAAGGACAAGGCCGACCTGCTGCTGGGCGTGAACGCCGCCGCCATGGGCGCCGGTGCCAGCTTCGTCAACTCCATGCTGTTCCTGGTCAACGAACAGAAGTACTTCGCCTCTACCGATGGCTCCTATATCGACCAGGACGTGCACCGTATCTGGGCACCGATGACGGTCACCGCCATCGACAAGGCCAGCGGCAAGTTCCGCACCCGTGGCGGGCTGTCCTCGCCGATGGGCCTGGGCTTTGAATACCTGGATGGCGATGCCAGCGGCAAGACCGAGCTGCCCAACGGCGTGATTGTCTATGGGCAGTCGTACGACATGCGCGAAGACGCCATCGCTGCCGCCAAGCAGGCGCAGGAAAAGCTGAAGGCACCGTCGGTGAAGCCGGGCAAGTACGACCTGGTACTCGATCCGTCGCACACCTGGCTGACCATCCATGAATCGGTTGGCCATCCGCTGGAACTGGACCGCGTGCTCGGCTACGAAGCCAACTACGCCGGCACCAGCTTCGCCACGCTGGACAAGCGCGAAGCGCGTTTCCAGTACGGCAGCGACATGGTCAACATCTTCGCCGACAAGACCCAGCCCGGCTCGCTCGGCGCGGTGGCCTACGACGACGAAGGCGTCAAGACCAAGCGTTGGCCGCTGATTAGCGACGGCAAGCTGGTGGATTTCCAGACCATCCGCGATCAGGCCCACATCCTCGGCAAGACCGAATCCGATGGCTGCTGCTATGCCGACTCGTGGTCCAGCGTGCAGTTCCAGCGCATGGCCAATGTGTCGATGGCGCCGGGCAAGACCCCGCTGTCGGTGGCCGACCTGGTCAAGAACGTCGAGAACGGCGTCTACATCATCGGCGACGGCTCGTTCTCCATCGATCAGCAGCGTTACAACGCGCAGTTCGGCGGCCAGCTGTTCTACGAAATCAAGAACGGCCAGATCACCCGCATGCTCGAAGACGTGGCTTACCAGATCCGTACGCCGGAATTCTGGAACGCCTGCAGCGCCGTGGCCGACGAACGCGACTACCGCCTGGGCGGTTCGTTCTTCGACGGCAAGGGCCAGCCGGGCCAGGTCTCGGCGGTGTCGCATGGCTCGTCCACCGCCCGTTTCGACGGCATCAATGTCATCAATACCGCGCGCAGCCTCGGCTGATCGTCAAGGAGCTTTTGAACCATGAGCATCTTCACCGAACAGGAAGCCAAGGCCATCCTGGACAAGGTCATCGCGCTGTCCAAGGCCGATGAATGCACCGCCACACTGGCCGGCTCGGTCGACGGCAACATCCGTTTCGCGCTGAACAACGTTTCCACCAGTGGCATTGTCAGCAATGCCGAACTCGCCGTGCAGGTGGCTTTCGGCAAGCGCGTGGGCACGGCCTCGATCAATGAGTTCGACGACGCGTCGCTGGAACGCGTGGTGCGCCGTGCCGAAGACCTGGCCAAGCTGGCACCGGAGAACCCGGAGTTCGTGCCGGCCATCGCCAAGCAGACCTACACCGCCAGCCCAACCTTCAGCGCGTCCACCGCTGCCATCGACCCGGATTTCCGCGCCAAAGTGGCCGCCGATTCGATCACCCCGTGCCGTGGCCACGGCCTGATTGCCGCCGGCTTCCTGGAAGACGGCAACGGCTTTGTCGCCATTGCCAACAGCAACGGCAACTTCGGCTACCAGAAGAGCACCAACTTCAATTACACCTGCACCGTGCGCACCGAAGACGGTCGCGGCTCGGGCTGGGTGGGCCGCAATCTGAAGGACGCCTCGGACTTCAAGGCCGACCAGGACATCGAGATCGCCAAGCGCAAGGCCACCGAATCGGCCGAGGCCAAGGCGCTGGAACCCGGCAAATACACGGTGATCCTGGAGCCGGCCGCAGCGGCGGGCCTGGTCAGCTTCATGATGAATTTCTTCAGCGCCCGCACCGCCGATGAAGGCCGCAGCTTCCTGTCCAAGAAGGGCGGCGGCAACAAGCTGGGTGAGCAGGTCTACGACCCGCAGGTGAACCTGTTCGCTGACCCATGGCACCCGGACGCAGCGGTGCTGCCGTGGGACAGCGAGGGCATGCCGCGTGAGCGCATGGCCATCATCGAGAACGGCAAGGTCGCCAACCTCAGCTACTCGCGCTATTGGGCGCAGAAGCAGGGCAAGACCGCCAACGCACAGCCGGGCAACCTGTTGATGAGTGGCGGCACCAAGTCCATCGCCGAGCTGGTACGCGGCACCGAGAAGGGCATCCTGGTCACCCGCACTTGGTACATCCGCATGGTGGACCCGCAGACCGTGCTACTGACCGGCCTAACCCGCGACGGCACGTTCTACATCGAGAACGGGCAGATCAAGCACCCGGTGAAGAATTTCCGCTTCAACGAATCGCCGGTGATCATGCTCAACAACATCGACGAGCTGGGCAAGCCGGTGCGCGTGGCCGGTGATGAATCCAGCTTCGTGATGATGATCCCGCCGATGAAGCTGCGTGACTTCACGTTTACGTCGCTGTCGGATGCGGTGTAACGGCTAGTAGCTTTTGCTTCATCCCTTCTCCCGCGTGCGGGAGAAGGTGCCCGCAAGGGCGGATGAGGGGAGCTTTTGCTCTACGTGCTTTCAAAGCGCCCTCACCCCAACCCCTCTCCCGCTCGCGGGAGAGGGGCTTTCAGTTCCTCTGAGATTCTTGGCCTTTGCTCCAGTCCCGTCTAACGCGTGCGCAATTTCTGCAGCTGCTGCTTGGCGGCGCGGTGGCGGCTGCATTGCCCGGGCGGGCGCAGGCACAGGCCAGTCGCTACGATTTCTGGTTCACGCGCCTGAAGTACGACTCCGGCGACTGGGACGTGGACGCGCGCATGCCGTCCAACCTGATTACCTCGTTGGTCGATTACACCACCCTGCGCGTGGACCCCACCGAGCACGTCATCGCACTGTCCGACCCGAAGATGCTGCGTGCGCCATTCTGCTATCTGGCCGGGCACAAGCTGGTCGAGTTCAATCCGGACGAACGCCGCAACTTCGAGCGCTACGTGCGCAACGGCGGCTTCGTCTTCGTCGATGACTGCAACCACGACATCGACGGGCTGTTCGCCACCTCGTTCGAAGCGCAGATGCGCAGCATCTTCGGTGCCAATGGTTTGAAGAAACTGCCCAACAACCACGCGCTCTACAACAGCTTTTTCAAGTTTCCGGAAGGCCCGCCCGCCACCGGCTTCGAGCTCAATGGCTGGGGCGACGATCTGGTCCATGACTACCTGAAAGGCATCGACATCGATGGCCGCCTTGGCCTGCTCTACAGCAACAAGGATTACGGCTGCGAATGGGACTACGACTGGCGCAACAAACGCTTCCTGGCCGAAGACAACACGAAGTTCGGCGTGAACATCGTGATGTACGCACTGACGCACTGACCCCACTGGTGACCGCATGACTGCTCCCTCCCACGATCTCGATTCCCTGCTGCCCCGCCTGGGCGAACTGCGCAGCGCATTGGCGCAGGCGGTGGTTGGACAACACGCCGTGGTCGAACAGCTGCTGATCGGACTGCTTGCCGGCGGGCATTGCTTGCTGGAAGGTGCACCCGGTCTGGGCAAGACGCTGCTGGTGCGGTCGCTCGGGCAGGCCCTGGAACTGCAGTTCCGGCGCGTACAGTTCACTCCAGATCTGATGCCCAGCGACATCCTCGGCACCGAGCTGCTGGAAGAAGACCACGGCACCGGCAAGCGAGCGTTCCGCTTCCAGCAAGGCCCGATCTTCACCAACCTGCTGCTGGCCGACGAACTCAACCGCACCCCACCCAAAACACAGGCGGCGTTGCTTGAGGCAATGCAGGAACGCACCGTCAGTTACGCCGGCACCACCTACACCCTGCCCTCGCCGTTCTTCGTGCTGGCCACACAGAATCCGATCGAACAGGCCGGCACCTATCCGCTGCCGGAAGCGCAGTTGGATCGCTTCCTGCTGCATGTGCGCGTGGATTACCCCAGCGAGAATGAAGAGCGCGACATCCTCGCGCAGACCACCGGTAGCCACAGCGGCGTGGTGCCGAAGGTGATGGACGCCGAATCGGTCAAGGCATTGCAGGCGGCCGTGCGCGATGTGCACGTCAGCCCAGATCTGCTGACCTGGATCACCCGCCTGGTGCGTGCCAGTCGCCCGGGTGATGGCGCACCACACGAGGTCAATACCTGGATCAAATGGGGGGCTGGCCCACGCGCCGGTCAGTCGCTGGTGCTGGCGTCCAAAGCGCGTGCGCTGCTGCATGGCCGCTTTGCGGCCACCCGCGAGGACGTGCTGGCATTGGCCGCACCGGTGATGCGTCACCGTCTGCTGCTGTCCTTTGCCGCCGAAGCCGAGCAGAAGACTGCCGATGACGTGATCGCCGCGCTGCTGCGCGCGATGCCGTTCCCGGGCTGATCGATACCACGCAGTGATGGCACCCCATGCTCCACCGCTGATTCCCGCCGACGTGCGCAGCCGTTTGCGTGCGCTGCGTCTGTGGCCACAGCGCGCCAGCGGCAGCCGGGGCATCGGTATGCACGCCAGCCGCAGCCGGGGGGCCGGGCTGGAGTTCGCGCAGTACCGTGCGTATGAGCCCGGCGATGAACTGCGCCAGATCGACTGGAAGTTGTACGCGCGCTCGGACCGCTTCTTCGTACGCGAATCCGAGCGCGAAAGCCCGCTCACCGTGTGGCTGATTCTCGATGCCACCGCCTCGATGCAGCAGGCTGATCAGGCACGGCGCGACTGGACACGCCTGCATGCGGCCAAGGCACTGGCAGGTTGCGTGGTCGAATTGGCACTGCAGCAAGGCGATGCGTTTGGCCTGATGAGCATCAGCGGTGACGGCCTGCAGCTGGTACCCGCCGGCAACGGCCTGCGCCAGCGCGATCGACTGCATCTGCAGTTGCACACACTGACTGCGCAGGGGCAGTGGCCGCCGCAGGAGCGCCTGACACCAGTGTGGGAACGCATCGGCGCACACGATCTGGTGGTGATGATCGGCGATGGCTTCGATGACGCGGCTGTTGCACTGGTCGAGCGTCTGGCCAATGCCGGCCGCGATGTCGTGCACCTGCAACTGCTTACCGTGGAAGAACGCGACTTTCCGTTCCGTGACGGTCACCGCTTCCGCGACCCGGAGACCGGCCAGGAATTGCTGAGTGATGGCGCCAGCGTTCGCGCTGACTATCTCGCACGTTTCGGCGAGGCGCGTCGCACGCTGGATGCGCGCTTGCAGTCGGCCGGCATCCGCCATGACACCGGCTTCCTTGATGAACCCATCGACGCGCCACTGCAGCGCGTCTTTGGCAGACGCGGAGGCGGTGCGTGAGCCTGCTGTGGCTGTTCCCGGCCGGCTTTCTCGCCTTGGCAGCGCTGCTGCTGCCACTGCTGATTCACCTTGCGCGACGCGACCAACAACAACTGATCGACTTCGCCGCACTGCGTTGGCTGTCGGCCAAACCGCGCCCACGCCGTCGCATTCGTTTCGATGAATGGCCTCTGCTGCTGGTGCGGTTGCTGCTGCTCGCACTGTTGGCATTGTTGCTGGCGCGGCCCGCACTGAATGGTTTGATCGATGCGACGCCGCGTGTGGCTGTGTTGCCCGGCCTGGAGTTGGCGAAGGCACGTGCGGCCGTGGACGCACCGCAGGCCAAATGGCTGTGGTTGGCCAAGGATTTTCCGCGCATCGACGAAGGAACCGCCGCACCTCCGGCGAACCAACCCGTTGCCAGTCTGCTGCGTGAGCTGGATGCCACGTTGCCGCCCGAAGCACCGCTGACGGTGATCGTGCCGTCGGTGTTGCAGGATTTGGATGCACAGCGCCCGCGGCTTTCACGCGTGGTGCAGTGGCAGATTGTCGAATCGCCCGCTGCCACTCCTGCCGCCACAAAGACCACGGCACCGCAGCTGCAGGTTCGCCACGATGAGGCGGGCACTGCGGCACTGCGTTATCTACGCGCGGTGAATCAGGCGTGGCATCCGGATGCGGCGTTGGATAGCCGCCAGGACAGCCGTCTGTTCGATGACGGCGCAGCAGTGCGCGTCTGGCTATCGGCACGCTCCATCCCCGATGCGACATTGGCTTGGACCCGTACTGGCGGCACGCTGCTGGTGGATGCACGCACGCCCATTCCCGCCGACGCACAGCGCACCACGCGTTGGCATGACGACAACGGCAACGTGCTGCTGGAGCAGATCAGCCACGCCAATGCCCGCTGGTTGCGCTGGACCACGGCATTGGATGCGACATCGATGCCGTCGCTACTGGATGCCCACTTCCCGCAACAATTGCAGGCACAGCTGCAGGCGTCGCCGTCACCCGGTCGCGCGACGGCCGCTGCAATGTCGCCGCATCCGGGCGCCGATGCCTACCCGCAGCCCGCACGTGAACTTGCACCGTGGCTGATCCTCGCCATCGCACTGTTGTTCCTGTTGGAACGCTGGATGGCCACTGCCCGCCGTCGCCGGGGGCACGCATGAACACGCACCCGTTGCTGCGCAATGCGCGCCGGCGCCTACTGGCGGTCACGCTGACAGCCGGCATTCCCATCGCATTCGCCGTGGCGCTGCTGGCATGGCGCATCAGCACGGTCGATGCGGCCACCGTGACGCTTACCGCCGGCTTGTTGATCCCAGCCGGCGTGGCGATGTGGCGAGCGCGGCGACTGGATACGCATTGGCTGATCGCCCGCCTCAACGAACACCGTCGCTTCGAGGACAGCGCGGACCTTCTGTTCACCGCAACGGACAGCTTGAATCCACTGCAGCAGCGCCAGCGCCGCCACGTCGAACAACGCCTGCGTGAAACGCCACCCGAGCTGCGCCAACCATGGCCGTGGAAATGGCTGTTGTTGTGCCTGGCGTTTGCGGGATTGATCGCTGCGGGCGCTGCATGGTGGCCGCGTGCAGCCGATGGGCGTGCGATTGCCGCTGACACCACACGTGACACCGCTTCCCGCAGCCCGGATGCACCAGCCTTGCGGGCCGCGCGTCTGCAGGTGACGCCGCCTGCCTACACCGGTCAGGCCGCCAGCGCTGGCGAAAAACTCGACGTACGCGCGGTGCAAGGTAGTCGCCTGCAATGGCAACTGCAATTCACTCCACAGCCGCAACAGGCATGGCTGCAATTCCATGATGGTCGGCGCTTGCCACTGCAGCGCGACGGCGAACACTGGCGTGCAAGCGAACTGCTGCAGCGCCCAGGCCTGTACCGCATCGTCAGCGAACCCGCGCTCGCCGTCCCGGGCCGCGCCTATCGCCTGGAGGTCATTGCCGACCGGCCACCACAGGTGAAAGTGCTCGAACCCGCGCAGACACTCAATCAGGCCGCACCCGGCCAGCGCCAGTGGCAGCTGCGCTTTGAAGCCACCGATGACTTCGGCATCAACAACAGCGCATCGCTGGATATCACCACGGCCAAGGGCAGTGGCGAAAACATCGAATTCCAGCAACGCCAGCTCACCTTGAGCGGCAGTGGTCCCGCCACCGCGCGGCGCTTTGCCTACCGTGCGGACCTCGCCGCGCTTGGCATCGGCCCCGGTGACGAGCTGGTCGCGCGCCTGACCGTGCGCGACAACCGCAATCCCCTGCCGCAGGAAGCGCGCAGTGCCAGTTTGATCCTGCGCCTGCCCAGCGAGCAGGAAGTGCAGACCAGTGAACTGGAAGGCGCGATCAAGAAAGTCATGCCGGCCTATTTCCGCAGCCAGCGGCAGATCATCATTGATGCCGAGGCCTTGCAGAAGCAACGCGGCACACTGGATGCCGAAACGTTCACCAAGCGTGCGGATGCCATCGGCGTGGATCAACGCATCCTGCGCCTCCGTTATGGTCAGTTCCTCGGTGAAGAAGCCGAAGGCGGCGCGAAGGCTCCGCCCACTGGCGATCTTCCCACCAGCGATGCGCCCACCGCTGATGCGCATGACGACGATCATGGCGACACGCACACCCAGAATGATGGCCACGATCACGGCGGCAGTGCTTCAACGGAAAGTGCCCCGGTATTCGGCAGCGCCACCGATGTGCTGTCCGAGTACGGCCATACCCATGACCATGCCGAAGCGGCCACGTTGCTCGATCCGCAGACGCGCGCCATCCTCAAGGCCGCGCTCGATCAGATGTGGCAATCCGAGGGCCACCTGCGCCAGGGCCATCCCGATCTGGCGCTGCCGTATGCGTACAAGGCGCTGGGTTTCATCAAGCAAGTGCAGCAGGCCGAGCGCATCTACCTGGCCCGCGTCGGCAGCGCATTGCCACCCGTCGACATGGCGCGGCGCATGACCGGCAAGCGCGATGGTCTGGGCAGTCGTGGGCTGCAATTGGCAACGCGGCCGCCTGGCGACAACACCGTTGCCGACGCCTGGCAGGCACTGGCCCGCAGTGAAGGGAAAATCGATCTGGATGCCCTTTCGCGCTGGTTGGATGCGCACCCACAGGCATTGACGGATCCACTCGACGTGATCGCCGCCATTGATGAAGTGCGCCAGCAGCCGGACTGCCAACCCTGCCGCCAGCGGCTGCGTGAGCAGTTGTGGCCGGCACTGCAACGGCCGCTCGGACCACCTGCACGTCGCAATGCAGCCGATGCCACGGGTCGCCGCTATCTGGACGCCTTGACCGCACCACAGGAGCGCCCGTGATGACCTGGTTGCCCATGGCCATCATCGGCGTGGCCGTGTTGATCGCCAGCGTGCGGCTATGCATGGCACCGCGGCCGCCGCGCCTGCGTCTTGCCCTTCTGTTGCTGCTGCAGGCCGCTGCTGCGGCATTGCTCTACCTGACGCTCTACCCGCCCACACACCCGGTTGAGACCGGCACGTTGGTTGTTGCAACCCGTGATGCCACTGCTGCTGATATGGCCAAGGTGCCAGCGACCACGCGCCTGCGCCTGCCGGAAGCGGCGGTGATGGCCGATGTTGCACAGGTACCTGACCTGGCCACCGCGTTGCGGCAGCACCCAGGCACGCGCGAAGTAGTCATTGTTGGTGAGGGACTGCCGGCACGCGATCGCGATATCGCACTGCCCGTCGCAGTGCAGTTCATCGCAAGCCCAGCGCCTCGTGGTTTGGTTGAATTGCACGCACCGCCACTGCTGGTGCCTGGCGCCCGCTTTGACGTGAGCAGCCGCGTGCAGGGCCTGCAGGACGTGCGCGTTGAACTGCTTGATCCTTCCGGCCACCGTGTCGATATTGCAGCGCCGGATAAAGACGGTCGCGTGCGTCTTGCCTCCAGCGCTCGTGATGCAGGCGATGTTCGCTTTACCCTGCGCGTGCTCGATGGCGACGGCAAGGTGCTCGATCACTTGCCGGTCCCGGTGCGCGTGCGTGCCGTTCCCGCACCTGCATTGCGGCTGTTGGCTGCGGCGCCCGGCCCGGAACTGAAATATCTGCAACGCTGGGCCGCCGATACCGGTGCAACGTTGCAGACCGGTATCCAGGTCGGCGGTGGCCTGCAGCTTGGCGACGCGCCGGCCGCGCTGGATGCCTCCAGCTTGGCCAAACTCGATCTGCTGTTGCTCGATGAGCGACGGCTGGCGGCCTTGTCTTCAGCACAGCGCGGCAGCATTGCCGCCGCGATGCGGTCCGGGCTTGGCGTGCTGGTACGCCTGGGGGGTCCACTGGACGGCAATGCACGCCGCGCCCTGCGCGAGTGGGGGCTGGAGGTACGCGGCGGTGAGCAGACCGCACCGCTGAAGCTCGCCACAGATGCAGCGGAAAGCACCGATAGCCCCAATCCGATACCCATGCTCGAACGCTTCAACCTGAGCAGCAGCGGTAACGATGTCGTGCCGCTGCTGCACGCTGCGGACGGTAGCGGCATTGGCAGCTGGCGTGGCATCGGCCAGGGGCGGCTTGGCGTGCTGCCGATAAGCGACAGCTTCACGCTCGTTCTTGCAGGCCACGCACCGCGTCACGCCGAGTTGTGGAACGGCGTGCTGGCAACGTTGGCGCGGCCGCTGCCAGCGACGTCGCTATCGCAGCTGCCGGCCTGGGGTTGGGCCGGTGAACGCAACACGTTGTGCGCATTACCTGCCGGTGCTCAGGCCGTGGCACCGGACGGAACCCGCACCGCGTTGCTGCCCGATCCACAGGCCGGCAACTGCAGCGGATGGTGGCCCGCACAGCCGGGGTGGCACACAATCACCGCTGGCAATGCGCAAGCAACGTTGCTGCTGTTGAGCCCGGGCGAGGCACGCGCCCTGCATGCACAGCAGGCGCGCGATGCAACACATGCATTGCATGGCAACGCCAAACAAAACAGCGCCCCCAGTGTTCCCGTACCCGGCCCGCGCTGGCCGTGGCTGATCGCCTTTGTCCTGGTCGCCGCACTGTTGTGGTGGCTGGAACGACGCAGGTCCGTAGGCGCGGTATAAGCCGCAACGCACGTCATGCGGAAGCGCCGCATGCGTCACGCAGCAGCCGGTTGATCCGGTCGTTGCGATTCCAACTGCTTCGCCGCTTACGCGGCAGGAAACCCCTCTCACATCGTCCGGGGTAACGCAGTGCCCCGGGTGACGCGCCCGCGATCAACGCGCGTCGTCGGCTCCCGGGCTCACGCCGCATTTGCACAAGGCCGCGGCAGAAATTCAACCCAAGGTTGTGACCTGCATCACCCAGACATTGCACACCGGTCCGCACTGTGGGCAACACGGGGGGAAACCTTCACTTCCGGGCTCAGCCACTCCAGTAGAACGGCAGCCACAGGGGATTCACAGCCTAGGGGTTCACTCGATGATGCATCGCCATGCCGCAGTGCTGCTGTCTGCCGTCATCACCGGTCTCGTGACCGCACCAGCTTTTGCACAATCCCGCATCAACCAGGTCACGGCCCTGGATGCGCAGTTGAATACTGAAGAAGCACGCCTGGCTCCGCAACGCGCGTTGTACCTGCGCTACTTCCAACAGGCGTATCGGCAATATCCCGCCATCCCGGCCGGCACGCTGGAAGCCATCGCCCATGTGCAGAGCCGCTGGTCAAACCTGCAACCGGCTGCCACACAGGATGCCGAGCATCTGCGCATGCCACCCAGCTGGGGCGTAATGGGCTTGTACGCCGGTGGTGGTTTTACCAACCAGGTGGAAGAAGGCGCCCGTCTACTCGGCGTGAGCGCCGATACCGTGCGCAGGCAACCAGCCACCAACATCCTTGCTGCGGCCGCCTTGCTGGATGCACAGATCCGCCAGGACTTTCCCAACGCCCGGCGCGGCAAGGCGCCATCAGCGGAGGCCATTCGTCCGGCATTGATGCGCTACGCAGGCTTTGCACCCGTGGCGGCAAACGCCACGTTGAAAGCCGGTGGCATCGACGACTACGCACGCACCAGCTTTGCCTACGACGTGCTGCTCACGCAGGACCGTGGCGTGAACGATCGCGGCATCGTGGTACCCGAGCGCGCCATCGCCTGGGAAGAAGCGTTCGATGCACCGCGCCTGGTCATGCTGCGCGCACCGATGGTGCGGCTGGATGTGGCCAATGACCGTGTTGAAACCGACACCTTTCGCATTGATCCGCTCAGCGAAACCCTGCAGACACGTGCGGGCACCCAGGTCAGTCCACTGCTGGATGCCACGATCCAGAGTACCGACTACGGCCCGGCGATCTGGAGTGCGGCGTCCAGCTCCAACTACTCCACCTCGCGCTCGGCAGCGATCAGTGCGGTGACCATCCACACCACGCAGGGCAGCTATGCCGGCACCATTTCCTGGTTCAAGAACGCCAGCGCACAGGTGAGTGCGCACTATGTCATCCGCTCCTCCGACGGCCAGGTCACGCAGATGGTGCGCGACGCGCATACCGCTTGGCATGTCGGTAGCCAGAATGGCTACACGCTGGGCATCGAACACGAGGGTTTTGTCGACAACAGCTCGTGGTACACCAACGCGATGTATGAGGCGTCCGCAGCGTTGGTACGCCACTTCTGCGCCAAGTACAGCGCCATCAGCTGCGCCAGTGCCTATAGCGGGGCTGCCAGCAGCGGCATCAATGTGCTGCCCACCAGCGTCAAGATCAAAGGCCACCAACACTACAGCGGGCAGACCCACACCGACCCGGGCATCAACTGGAACTGGTCCAAGTACTACGCCCTGCTCAATCCGGGCACGGGGGGTGGCACCGGCACAGTCACCTACCTGGATCGCTTTGAAAGCAGTGTCGGCAATTTCGACACCAGCCCGGCCTACTCCGGCAGCACCACCGGCATCAGCACTGCCTCCACCGCCACGCGCGACTGCACCACACAGAAGAACGGCAGCTGCTCACTGCGCGTGCTGCTGAAGGACAACACCGCCAGCAGCGTTGATTGGAATGTGCGCCTGCTGTCCGGTGGCGGCACACCGGCCAGCAACACGGCATTGAACCGCAGCAATGGCGTGCTTGGCTTCTGGGTATGGAGTGGCGGCAGCGGCACCAGCGTGGGGGTTGGCATCGATGACAGCGACGGCACTGAGCGCTCCACCAGCAAGGCCATCGCCGCCAACACCTGGACCTACGTGTCGTGGTCGCTGGCTGGCACTGCGCAGTGGAACGCGTGGGTGAACGGCAACGGCAGCATCACCGCCACCAGCGTCAAGCTCGACGCAATCTGGCTGTATCACGCCAATACCGCGTATGACCTCAACGTCTACATTGACGATGTGCAGATCAAGAACTGAGTGATGTCGTGAAGCACCGCCCTCCCTTTGGCCGAACGCCAAAGGGAGGGTTGGGAAAGGGTGCCGTGGGTTTCCGAACGATCAAAAACACCCCCTACCGCTCTTCCCTGCAAGCGAGGAGAGAGTGCGCAGCGCTCTCTGTATCCAGCACCGCCGCATTGCGCGAGGCAACGGAATAATGCGCCAACGGCCAAGCGTGAATTCCAACCCCGCCTGTGTTGCGGTGAATGCCAGGGACGAGGTTTCTGTAGGAGCGGTGGTCGCCGCTCCTACAGGTTTCCTGCTTACTTCTTCGCGCTGAGAATCGGCGTCAGGTAATCGGTAGTGCCTTCGATGCGCTCCAGTACCGGGTAACGCAGGCCGCCGTGGTAATCGATGCTGAGCGTGCGGTACACGTCCATCTCTTTCACCAGCAGGCGAATCGACTGCTGGCCATCTTTGGCCGCGCGCACCGCTTCTTCCAGTTCGTCCGCGCTGTACTGCAGGTCGTTGACTGCCAGCACCTGCATGCCACTGCCAATGCCGGCGTTGAACGCAGCACTGTCCCAGCGCACTTCGCTCACGCGCCCGGCGCTGTCCAGCGCCATGCCCAGCGAGTAGATGAAGTTGGCGCCACGGCCTTTCATCATCGCCTTGTAGTAAGCGCTGGGCTTGTCCTTGTAGACCAGCTTCCAGCCAGCGGCTTCGATACCGCCGGTCAGGCCTTGCCTGCGCTCAACGCGATCACCCAGAAACTGCGCCCAATCACCGCTGGGCTGTACCTGCTCCAACGTCGCGGCGACATCCTCGAAGGTGTAGGTGTCCGGGCGTTCCCACTGGCCATCGTGCTGGCCGAAGAAGGCCTTGGCGAAATCATCCAGGCTGCGTTTGCCGCCGCTGAGTTTGCGGATGCGCACATCCGCCTCCAGCCACAGCATCTGGCCACCCTGGTAGTAGTCCTCGCTCATCTGGTAGCCGCGGTAGGGCTTGGGCTTGCGACGGGCGATGACCGGGTCGTTGGTGGTGTCGCCAAGCGAACGCCATTCCAGCCCCGGGCGGTTGTCAGCGTAGGTCGCTGCCACCAGCGCCAGTGCATCGCGTGAAGCATCCAGCGGACGGATGCCGGAGCGTGCGGTCAGCACGTTGCCCCAATACTGGGTCTGCCCTTCGTACACCCACAGCAGGCTGCCCTGCATCGGCACGTTGTAGTTGAGCGTGGCCAGATCGGCCGGGCGACGGTACTTGCCGTCCCAGGAATGTGTGTACTCATGGCCGAGCAGGTCGCTGCTGCCGACCTTGGCATCCCAGCCGCTGAAGTAATCGCGGTCTTCGCTGTTTTCGCTGGAACGCTGGTGCTCCAGGCCGATGCCACCGAGCTGGTTGGTCACCGCGAACAGGAAGTCGTAATGGTCGTAGTGCTCGGCGCCAAACAGCTTGCGTGCCTGCGTGACCAGCGCGCGGTGCTGCTCGATATGCTCGGGTTTGGCTTCCAGATCCTTGGCGCGGTCAGCGAATACGTTCAAGCGCACGGGGCGGGTACCCGCCGCGGCGAGATCAATGGTGCGGTGATAGCGCCCAGCGAATACCGGGGAATCCACCAGGATTTCCAGGTTGGTTGGCGCGTAGTGCACGGTGTCGCCGTCGCGGCGCGCCACGGTCAACGCGCTGGCCGCTTCCCAGCCTTGCGGGTAACGCGCACTGGCCTGGTAGGTGATGGCATGCGCTGCATGCCCGGCCGGGTACAACACCATCGCGTTCCACTGCAGGTTGAGCATGTTCGGTGTCATCACCGTGCGGCCCTGCGCCGAGTCGGTGGGACTGAGGAACTGGTACTCCATGCGCAGCTCGGTCACGCCCTCGGGCACCTGCACGTTGAAGGTGTAAACGTCGAGCGGGTCGCGCATCCACTGCAGACGTTGGCCGTTGGCGGTGATGACCAGGCCGGCCAGTTTCTCGATCTGGCCGGTCGGCGAATGGCTGCCCGGCAACCAGGCCGGGTAATGGAAGCGCTGCAGTCCGCCGCGCACCGGTACCGTCTGCCGCACCTTGAACACCCGTTGCCCCAGGTCGGTGGCATCCACGTCCAGAACAAGGGTGCCCGGATACGCCGCTTCGCTGATCGTGACGCCGCGTGCGTCCACCTTCGGCACATCCGGTGCCGCGTTCGCCATGCCCATGGCAGTCATCAGTGCAAAACCCAGCACTGCAGGACGGAGTACATGCATCACCAACCTCGTTTTTGTCAGAGAGGGCCATGATGCGCCGCCGCTGCGTGGCCTGACACGGGCCGTTAGGCATGGCTGTCGACCGATGTCGTGATCAGCCGACCTCTTCCGTCAGCCTATCCTCGTCATCCATCGCGACACATGTGGCCTGGGGCAGTGGTTGGTCCTGCAAGGCCTGTGCGTAGCCAATCCCCCACTCGCGCATTGCCAACAGCACCGGCTGCAGTGTTTGACCCAACGCGGTCAACGCATAGTCCACACGCGGTGGTACTTCGGGATGGACGGTGCGGTGGACGATGCCTGCCTGCTCCAATTCGCGCAGTTGCAGCGTCAGCATGCGCTGGGTAACCGAAGGAATGGCCCGACTCAGTTCCATGAAGCGCTTCTTTCCACCCAAAAGATGGAACAGCACGATCGGCTTCCATGTGCCTCCCATGACCGACAGCGTGGTCTCAACGGCACAACCGCTTTTATTGTTCAGTCGTCGCATGCGTACCTGCCCAGAAATCGGTTGAATGAGCCATCCCAGACGCGAAGAGGTCGGCTCCGTTCTTTACTTACATTTTTGATACTACAGTTCAAAAATGTGCGTTATCGCCATTTGGATACTTTACATGCAGGATGATCGCGGCGGTCGGCGGCACGATGGCAACCGGCTGCGCCCCCCTCGCCTAAAGGATCCGTATGCAAGCCATTCAACTCCAACAACCCGGCGGCCTGGACCACCTGCACCTGGTCGAACTGCAAGCCCCCAGCGCTCCGGCAGCAGGCGAGATCCAGGTGCGCATCCACGCCAGTTCGCTCAACTACCACGACCTGCTGGTGGTAACCGGCGCCTCCCCAACCGCTGACAAACGCATCCCGATGGCGGACGGTGCCGGCATCGTCACCGCCGTGGGTGAGGC
This sequence comes from Stenotrophomonas sp. Iso1, assembly GCF_027497995.1. Classification (GTDB taxonomy): domain Bacteria; phylum Pseudomonadota; class Gammaproteobacteria; order Xanthomonadales; family Xanthomonadaceae; genus Stenotrophomonas. Next base: position 298,714 of record NZ_JAODBT010000004.1, read on the forward strand.
GGTGACCGAATTCGCCGTGGGCGATGCCGTGGTGGCCTGCTTCTTCCCCGGATGGCAAGCAGGTCGTGCGTTGCCCGTCGGCTTTGGCAGCGTGCCCGGGGACGGCGTGGACGGCTTTGCCCGCGAATACGTCACCGTGTCGGCCAACGCCTTTACCCACGCCCCCAAGGGCTACAGCCATGAAGAGGCTTCCACGCTGACCACGGCGGGCCTTACCGCTTGGCGGGCCTTGGTGGTGGATGCCGGCATCCGCGCAGGCGATACCGTTCTGGTGCTGGGCACCGGCGGGGTGTCCATCTTTGCCTTGCAGTTGGCCAAGTCCATGGGCGCACGCGTGATTGCCACCACCTCCAGCGACGCGAAGCAGCAGCGTCTGTTGGCGCTGGGAGCCGATACCGTCATCAATTACAAAGAGCAGCCGGAATGGGGCGACGCGGTGCTGGCCGCCACCGGCGGACGCGGGGCCGACATCGTGGTCGAAGTGGGCGGGGCCGGCACACTGCCGCAGTCCATTCGCGCCTGCGCGGCCGGCGGCCATATTGCGTTGATCGGCGTGCTCACCGGTTTTTCGGGCGATGTGCCCACCACGGAAATGATGATCAAGCACCAGACCCTCAAGGGCCTGGTAGTGGGCAGCCGTGAGCAGCAGCAGGATCTGGTGCGGGCACTGGATACCTTCAGCTGGCGCCCGGTGATCGACAGCCGTTACCCGCTGGCACAGATTGCGGACGCCTTTTCCCGGCAGCAGGCCGGCAAACACTTCGGCAAGATCTGCCTGCACTACTGAGCGCACGGATCGCAAAGACCGTGAGCTGTGGGCCTTCGCCGCCGATCACCGGCCGGCCCATTTCCATCACGACGCGGGGCACATGCAATGCCCCGCGCCGCGCCTACGATTCGTCCAACGCAGCAAAGCTTGTGGCCAGGTGATCGATGAACAGTCGCACCGATGGCAGCAGGCCGCGGCGCGACGGGAACACGGCGTGGATGATTTCCTTCGGCGGCGCCCATTCCGGTGCCACGTGTTTCAAGCGGCCATCGTCCAGTGCTTCGCGCACGATCATCGTCGGCAACTGCGCCACGCCCACGCCGGCCAGTGCGGCCTCGTGCAGCACCATCATGCCGCGCGTGATCAGACGCGGATGGTGAGGTACTTCGGCGGTGGCGCCATTCGGGCCCACCAGCCGCCACACGTGCTCACCCTGCGGCACGCCCAGCGCCAGGCTGGGCAGCATGTGCAGGTCGGCGGGGCCATGCGCCATGCCGCAGCGTTCCAACAAAGCGGGTGCGGCCACCAGGCACTGCGTGCGTTCGGCCAACACCTTCAGCACCAGCTCGCTGTCTTCCAGCGGCGGCGGGCGCACGCGGATGGCGAGGTCGAAGCCTTCGGCGATCACATCGATGCGGCGGTTGGTGGCTTCCAGGTGCACCTGCACTTCGGGGCAGCGCGCCATGAAGTCGGCCACCATCGTCGCCACGCGGAAATCCAGCAGCATCGTCGGGCAGCTCAGCCGCACCACGCCGCGCGGCGCGGAGCGGGTCATCTCGATGGACTCGGCAGCCGCTTCGGCTTCCACCAGCATCGCGCGGCAGTGGGCATAGAAGGTCTGGCCCACGTCGGTTACCGAAAAGTGCCGGGTGGAACGCTGGATCAGGCGCACGCCCAAACGCTCCTCCAGCAGCGCGATGCGCCGGCTCAACTTGGATTTGGGCTCGCCCAGCGCGCGCCCGGCCGGGGCGAAACCGCCGTGCTCGACCACCTTGGCGAAGTAGTACAGGTCGTTCAGGTCCTGCATCGAGGTCACCCCATCGTTCACCAGATAGGACTATGAGACCACTTTTTGCCGTCTACCGGGCGCAGTGTTCCAAACCTATCTTTGCTCCAACGAAAGGCGCAGCCGCGCCGCCAACGGAGCAGAAACATGAAGAAGATCAGTGGCCTCTATAGCGCACCCCGCCCGCATTGGGTCGGCGACGGCTTTCCGGTCCGTTCGCTGTTCTCCTACAACACGCACGGCCGTCAGCTGAGCCCATTCCTGCTGCTGGACCATGCCGGCCCCGCCGAGTTCACCCCGACCGACACCCCGCGTGGCGTCGGCCAGCATCCGCACCGTGGCTTCGAGACAGTGACCATCGTCTATGAGGGCGAAGTGGCCCACCGCGATTCCACCGGCGCTGGCGGCGAGATCGGCCCGGGCGACGTGCAGTGGATGACCGCCGCCTCCGGCATCCTGCATGAGGAATTCCACTCCGAAGCCTTCACCCAGCGCGGTGGCAAGCTGGAGATGGTGCAGCTGTGGGTGAACCTGCCGGCCAAGGACAAGATGTCCGCACCGGGTTACCAGAACATCAGCAACGCCGACATCCCGGTCGTCCAACTGCCTGATGGCGCCGGCAAGGTCCGCGTGATTGCCGGTGAGTTCGGTGGCCAGCGTGGCCCGGCCCGCACCCACACACCGATGGATGTCTGGGACCTGCGCCTGCAGCGCGATCACCACACCACGCTGGACTTCGCCGAAGGCAACACCGTGGCGATGGTGGTGCTGCACGGCACGGTGTTGTTCAACGGCAGCCAGGTGGCGCGAGAAGGCCAGATGGTGCTGTTTGACCGCACTGCCGGCGAGGTGGAACTGGAAGCCAACACCGACGCCACCGTGCTGGTCCTGGCGGGCGAGCCGATTGATGAGCCCATCGCCGGCTATGGCCCGTTCGTGATGAACACGCAGGACGAAATCCGTCAGGCGATGGAGGACTTCAACTCCGGACGCTTCGGCCAGATCACCGCCTGATTCCCCGCGACCGGGCGTTATCGCCCGGTCATTCCGCTGTCGCGTCCGCATAACTCCCGCAGCGCGATGTTGCTGCTCAGTTCTCAAGAGATCACGCCGATGAATGCCTTCCCGTACGCCGCAAATTTCAATGGTGCAAAGCCGGTAATCGATCCGGACAACGTCGCCATGCTGCTGATCGACCACCAGAGCGGCCTGTTCCAGACCGTGCATGACATGCCGTTCACCACGCTGCGCCGGCTCGCCTCGACACTCGCGAAAATCGCCACGCTGGCGAAGATTCCGGTCATTACCACCGCCTCTGTGCCGCAGGGTCCGAATGGCCCGCTGATTCCGGAAATCCACCAGAACGCACCCCACGCCAAATACGTGCCGCGCAAGGGTGAGATCAACGCCTGGGACAACCCTGATTTCGTGCAGGCCGTGAAGGACACGGGCAAGAAGCAGCTGATCATCGCCGGCACCATCACCAGCGTGTGCATGGCATTCCCATCGATCGCTGCGGTGGCTGATGGCTATCAGGTGTTCGCGGTGATTGATGCCTCCGGCACCTATTCCAAACAGGCGCAGGAAGTGACGCTGGCGCGGATGATGCAGGCCGGTGTGGTGGTGATCGACGTCGCTGCCGTGGCCTCGGAACTGCAGAAGACCTGGAACCGCGAAGACGCAGCCGAGTGGGCGCAGGCCTACACGCAGATTTTCCCGAACTACCAGTTGCTGATCGAGAGCTACACCAAGGCACAGGAAGTCGTGCAGAACCACGAACCGCTCGACTCACAACGCAGCTGAGTACAGGAGCACCGCCCTGCCATTGCCGCAGGCCGGCGCGGCTTGACCGGGCAACCCGCACGGTTGCCCACCGCTGAAACACACCCCACCCGAGGAGCCACACTATGACCAGTGAAACCAGACGCGATCCCATCAAAGACGACCTGCTGACCCCGGAAAACGCAGCGCTGATCGTCATCGACTACCAGCCCGTGCAGGTGAACTCCATCGCCTCGATGGACCGCCAGCTGCTGGTCAACCACATCGTCGGCGTTGCCAAGGCCGCAAAGGTCTACGGGCTGCCGATCGTGCACTCCACCGTCAACGTAAAGACCGGCTTGAACAAGCCGCCGATCCCGCAGCTGCGCAAGGTGTTGAAGGACGAACCCACCTACGACCGCACCACCATCAACTCGTGGGAAGACGTGGAATTCCGCAAGGCCGTGGAAGCCACCGGCCGCAAGAAGCTGATCATGACCGCGCTGTGGACCGAAGCCTGCCTCACCTTCCCCGCGCTGGATGCGTTGCGCGAAGGTTACGAGGTGTACGTGCCGGTGGATGCCGTTGGCGGCACGTCATTGGCCGCCCACGATGCCGCGCTGCGCCGCATCGAACAGGCCGGCGCAAAGCTGATCAGCGTGCCGCAGCTTTTCTGCGAACTGCAGCGCGACTGGAACCGCGCCGACACCGCGAAGCAATTCATGGAGCTGTTCATCACCACCGGCGGCACGGCGGGCATTCAGTTCTCCTACGACGCTACGGAGTAACGCCAGCGCGGTTGAAGCACTGAGACCAGCAGCGTCATCGCCAACGGTCTAGCCACCGCTCCCGTCGCCTGAGGCGAAAGGGAGCGGTGTTTTATGGGGAGTGCTGGAAAAAAGTGCCTTCCGAGCCCAATTCAGCCCCCCACAAACCCCGCACTATCCGAAGGTCCAGTTCCGCCAGCCACCGTCACCGCGTTACCGTCGGGCGGTAGTTTCCTCTCGGTAGTCACCATGCACACTTCCACCCAAGACACCGCGTCAGCGCGTTTCGCCATCCGCTGCGCGCAGTTCGCTGAACGTTGGTTCCCCGATTCCTGGGTGTTCGCCGCCCTCGCCCTTGCCGCCGTAAGCCTCGCTGCATTGTCGATCGGCGCGGCACCCACCGACACCGCCAAGGCCTTCGGTGACGGCTTCTGGAGCCTGATTCCCTTCACCATGCAGATGGCCTTCGTGGTCATCGGCGGCTACGTGGTGGCCTCGTCCGGCCCAGCCTCACGCCTGATCGACCGGCTCGCGCGGGTGCCCCGCAACGGCCGCACGGCGGTCGCCCTGGTAGCCATCGTCTCGATGCTGGCTTCGCTGCTGAATTGGGGCCTGAGCCTGGTGTTCGCGGGCCTGCTGGTGCGCGCCCTCGCCCGCCGTACCGAATTGAAGATGGACTACCGCGCCGCCGGTGCCGCCGGTTACCTCGGCCTGGGCGCGGTGTGGGCGCTGGGCCTGTCGTCGTCGGCCGCGCAGCTGCAGGCCAATCCGGCCAGCCTACCGCCGTCGATCCTGTCGATCACCGGCGTCATCCCGTTCACCGAAACCATCTTCCTGTGGCAATCCGGCGTGCTGCTGGCTGCGCTGGTGCTGGTGTCGTTGCTGATCTCGTACGTCACCGCGCCCAATGCCAGCTCCGCACGTGGCGCTGCCGACTGCGGCGTGGATGTGACGCTCGACATTGCACCACCCAAAGCCAAGCCCACGCGTCCCGGCGAATGGCTGGAACACAGCCCGCTGTTGATTCTGTTGTTGGTGGTGTTGGCCGCCGGCTGGCTGGTGCATGAGTTCTCGACCAAGCCGGCCATCCAGGCCATCTCTGGTTTGAACACCTACAACCTGCTGTTCCTGATGCTCGGCGCGCTGCTGCACTGGCGCCCGCGCAACTTCCTGGATGCGGTGGCGCGCGCGGTGCCGTCCACCACCGGCGTGCTGATCCAGTTCCCGCTGTACGGCTCCATCGCGGCCATCATGACCACGGTCAACGGCAGCGATGGCCACAGCGTCGCGCACATCATCTCCACCGCCTTCACCCAGATCGCCAGCCACGACACCTACGCGCTGCTGATGGGCAGCTACTCGGCGGTGCTGGGCTTCTTCATTCCCTCCGGTGGTGGCAAGTGGATCATCGAAGCCCCGTATGTGATGCAGGTGGCCAATGACCTGCAATACCACCTGGGCTGGTCGGTACAGATCTACAACGCCGCCGAGGCGCTGCCCAATCTGATCAACCCGTTCTACATGCTGCCGCTGCTGGGCGTGCTGGGCCTGAAGGCACGTGACCTGATCGGCTTCACTTTCGTGCAGCTGCTGGTACACATTCCGTTGGTGTTGATATTGCTATGGGCCTTGGGCGCGACGCTGGCGTATGTCCCGCCGGTAATGCCGTGACTTCCGCTTAGCTCAGAACGTTTGCTTGAGCCCCTCTCCCGCAAACGGGGAGGGGCTACGGCGAACGAACAGCCCTTCGTAGAAGGACCAATGGCGTTGCCATTCACCCGGGCAATCCCGCCACGTCATCGCTGCGCAAGAACCCTGCGTCAGGGCGTTGTGATTCATTCTTCGCCCGCCAACGCAGGCAACAGAAACAACAACACGTCCTCATTCTCACCCGGCAAACGCGTCACCCCGTCCGCCACGAATCCCAGCTTTTCCAGCAGGCCCACCGAACGCACATTGCCCTGGGACACAATCGCGCACAGTGTTTCGATTCCCAGCACCTCGCGCGCATGCTTGACCACACCGCGTGCTGCTTCCAGCGCATAGCCCTGGCCGATGAAATCGCTCAGCAGCGCATAGCCGATATCCACGTGTACCAATCCGTTGCGGCGCACCAGGCCTGCGTTGCCCATCCATGCGCCGTCTTCGCGTCGCTCGATCACATACATGCCAAAGCCATTGGCCGCGTAGCTGACAAACGGGCCCTTGCGGATGTAATCGCGCGCCTGTTCGAGCGTGCGCACACCGCGGTCGGCAATGTATTGATGGAAGCCCGGTTCGTTGAGCAGCGCCAGCATCCCGGTGGCATCCCCATCGTCGTCGCGCAAAAGACGCAGCTGCAGTCGTTCGGTTTCAATCAACGTCAACATCCGGCACTCCGAGGGATCAAAGGAGGCAAGCGTCGTGTGCTCGGCGATCCGATGCAAGTGCTGGACGTTGCACCGTAGGCGGGGATGGACTCCCAGCATCGCTGGCCTGCCATCAGCTCCCCATTCCCGCGAATGGCTGGGCCTTCAATCGGCGCATGTCACCTAATCACTCCTGCGATTGCAGGATGGCGCCGGTCACCAAAGCAGGGGGCAAGAGGAAAAATCGCAGCGCGAACTACTCAGTCAAACAACGCCTGGATGGCCGCCAATCCTGCCTTGGCCCGCTCCTGCTTGTGCGCTGCATCCGCCACTGGATCCGCACCGTCGCGCTGGATTTCGCTGGCCGGAATCTCGTCGAAGAATCGGCTCGGCTTGAGTCGAATGTGTTCGCCATATTTGCGCGTCAGCCGGCTGAAACTCATCCACAGCTGGATCTTGGCGCGGGTGATGCCCACATACAGCAACCGCCGTTCTTCCTGCAGCGTGCCTTCGTCCAGGCTGACCTGGTGCGGCAATACGCCGTCTTCGCAGCCCACGATGAACACATAGGGAAACTCCAGGCCCTTGGACGCGTGCAGCGTCATCATCCGCACCTGGTTGCCGCCATCGTCCTTGTCGTTGCGTGATATCAACGCCAGCTGCGCGGCCATGTCGGCGGCGCTGGCGCCGCGCGGGCCGCTTTCGAACCACGACGCCAGTTCTTCAATGTTGTTGGCGCGACGCTCGTAGCTGGTGGTGTCCTTGGCCTGGTTGCGCATTTCTGCAAGCAGGCCTGAATCCTTGGCGACACGGCGCACCAGATCGCCTGAGGTCATATCGCGCATGTCCATGCGCAGCGCGCGCAGGATGTCGGTGAACTTGCTCAGGCTGTTGGCTGCGCGCGGCGGCAACTGCGCCAATGCACCCATCGCTTCGGCGGCATGCGCCATCGGTATGTCTTTGTCCGACGCCAGCTCGGCCAGCTTGGCCAGGGTGCTGGCACCGACATCACGCTTGGGCGACTGCACTGCGCGCATGAAGGCGGTGTCGTCGTCCGGGTTCACCAGCAGGCGCAGCCACGACAGCGTGTCCTTCACTTCCTGCCGTTCCAGGAACACCGTGCCGCCATTGAGGTGGTACGGCACGCCAACCAGCTGCATCGCCTTTTCCAGAGGGCGTGATTGGAAATTGCCACGGAACAGGATGCAGAACTCACTCCACGGAATCTTCCGGCTGGTCGCCAGGAAGTGAATCTCCGAGGCGACTTTCTCTGCCTCATGTTCGCTGTTGCGGCACTCCCACACACGGATGCGTTCGCCGTCGGCCTGGTCGGACCACAGCGTCTTCAGATGTTCATGCGGGTTATGTGCGATCAGTGCGTTGGCAGCACGCAACACGCGGTTGGAACAGCGGTAGTTCTGCTCCAGCTTGATGATCTGCAGCGCCGGGTAGTCGCGCGCCATCTGCTGCAGGTTCTCCGGATTGGCACCGCGCCAGGCATAGATGGACTGATCGTCGTCACCCACGCAGGTGAAATTGCCACGCGGCCCGGCCAGCTGCTTGAGCAGCCGATATTGAGCGTCGTTGGTGTCCTGGCATTCGTCCACCAGCAGGTAGCCGATGCGCTCGCGCCAGGCCAGCGCGATGTCCGGGTTCTCTTCCAGCACCTGCACCGGCAGGCGGATCAAGTCATCAAAATCCACCGCGTTGAACGAGGTCAACCGCGCCTGGTACAGCTCGTAGACCATGGCCGCGTTCTTCTCGCGGCTGCTGCGCGCGGCGGCCATGGCCTGCTCCGGTGACATGCCCGCATTCTTTGCCCGCGAGATCAGGCTCTTCACATCTTCGATGTCGTCGGGCTTGGCGTTGGTACCGCCCAGTAGATCCTTGATCTGCGCGCCGGCATCGTCGGCATCGAAGATGGAGAAGCTGCGCTTCAAACCCACCTGTTCATATTGGATCTGCAGGAACTTCAGCCCCAACGCATGGAAGGTGCAGATGGTGACCTCGGCGGCATCCTCGCCTCTGAGCCGCTTGGACACACGCTCGCGCATTTCCTTGGCCGATTTATTGGTGAAGGTGATGGCGGCGATGCGGCGTGCCGGATAGCGGCCGATGCTGATCAGATGGGCGATTTTTTCCACGATCACGCGCGTCTTACCGCTGCCGGCACCGGCCAGCACCAGCAAGGGGCCATCAGCGTGTACGGCCGCAGCGCGTTGGGGGGGATTGAGGGAATCGAGCATCTAGGAGCGAGTGAACAGGGATCAGGGGCGAGAGCAGGCAAAGGCGAACCGCCGGCTCCGGGGTATTCTGTCATTACCTGAGGACGCCTGCTTCCGGCTCTCATTCCTCATTTCCCCTCTTTTGCTCCTGATCCAATGGCCAAGCTCTATTTCTACTATTCGGCGATGAACGCCGGTAAGACCACCACCCTGCTCCAGTCCGCGCACAACTACCGTGAGCGCGGCATGCGGGTGGCGTTGTTGACCCCGCGCCTGGACCACCGCGCCGGCGCCGGCGTGGTGGCCTCGCGGATCGGCCTGCAGGCTGAAGCCACTGCATTCGAGCGCGACACCGACCTGCAGAAGTTGATCCAGCAGGACATTGCCGCACACGGCAAGCTCGGCTGCATTCTGGTGGACGAGGCCCAGTTCCTGACCCGGTCGCAGGTATGGCAGCTGTCCGAAGTGGTCGATGAATTGCGCATCCCGGTGCTGTGCTACGGCTTGCGTACCGACTTCCGTGGCGAGCTGTTTGAAGGCAGCCAGTACCTGTTGGCCTGGGCCGACGAGATGCAGGAAATCAAAACCATCTGCCACAGCGGCAAGAAGGCAACGATGACCGTACGCGTGGACGAGAACGGCTTCGCCGTGCAGGACGGCCCGCAGGTGGAGATTGGCGGCAACGAGCGCTATGTGTCGGTGAGCCGCGCTGAGTTCAAGAAAATCACCCGCGGCGAAGGCCGTATTGATCCGATGCAGGCGCCGTTGCCGCTGTAAGGCTCGGCAATTTACATCGCGTCCATAGGCATCTAGGCTGCCTGCTCCCAAGGATGAAGAAACCCTTCCATGCGTCTGCTTTTAGCTCCCCTGCTGTTGTTGACCTTGAGCCTGCCTACCCAGGCCGCCGAAACGCCGCCGGAAGGCGACAGTACGTTGCTCAATGCCGGCTTTCTGGATAACCATCCGGACATGATGTATCGGCAGTGGGGGGTCAATGCATTGCACCGGGGCGAGGTGGACAGTGCAATGGAGAATTTCCGCCTATCCGCACGCTACGCCGACAAGCCATCACAAGGTTACTTGGGAGAAATGTATTGGTTCGGAGTGGAACGCCCTGCCGATAAGGTGATGGCGTATGCGTGGATGAATGTTGCCGCCGAACGCGGTTATCCACTCTTTGTCGAGCTCCGCGACCAGTACTGGGCGGCATTGCCCTTGGAACAACACGAGGCAGCGCGCGCGCAGGCCCGTCTGCTGGCCGCAGAATATGGAGACGCCGTCGCCAAACCCCGGATCGCCCAGGTCCTGACAAAGGGATTGCGCGCCATGACAGGCAGCCGCGTTGGCTCAATGTCCAGCAACATGGATGTCGTTTATATGGACGGCGGGATGCCCAAGACGATCAAAGCCGATCGCTTTTACGACAAAAAGTACTGGGATCCGAAGCTTTATCATGAATGGCAGGACGAAACCTGGATGAAGATCCGGCGTGGTACGGTGGAAGTGGGCACACCCGCAATGGCCATTCCCGCTGCCACAGACAAACCCTGATTCAGGTCGGATTTTCCAGCATAGCCGGTATTCCTACTGGCTATGCTCGACAGAAAATTCCAGCGTTGAAACAAACAGACGCGGATTCAGCCTATGGCTTTCGGCCAAATCAGTGCATGAATCAAGCGAAATGGAACTGGCTGGACGCTTGAGTTGGGGCTCTATGCACTGTTTCAACAACCTCAATACAAAGTTCTTTCCGGCGCGTTCGCCGCTGGTGGGGTGTATTGATACAACCACGTCTCGGTCAGCGTCTTGCCGCCACTGCGCAGGTACAGGCGCACGTCGATCTGGTCGGAACTGCCTTCCGGCGGCACCAGGTCGAACATGGCGCGGTAGCCCTTGATCTCACGCAAGGGTCGCGCGGAAATGGTTTCCAACTTGCCGCGGCTGGTTTCCACCACGACTTCCACCTCGCCCTTGTCGATCAGGCTGGCCAGTTCCCCGCCTTCAAAATCCACGGCAAAGCGCCACGAGAAATACTCGCGCTTCTTGCCGATCACGCCGCCCAGGCCTGTCCGGCTGGCCACGCAATGCGCCAACGGCGGCCGTGCCGGCGGTTCGGCGCCCCAGTACAGGCGGTAACCGACCAGCAGCTCTTCGCCCGGTTGCGGCTTCGCCTTGGGATTCCAGAAGGCGACGATGTTGTCGAAGGTTTCATCAACGGTGGGTATCTCAACCAGCTGCACCGAGCCTTCGCCCCACTGGCCCTTGGGCTCCACCCACAGGCACGGGCGCTTCTCGTAGAACACGCCGTCGTCCTGGTAATGGTCGAAGTTGCGATCACGCTGAAGCAGGCCGAAGCCGCGTGGGTTGTTGTCCACGAACATGTTGAAGCGCAGGTTCGCCGGATTGCACAGCGGGCGCCAGATCCATTCACCGGCGCCGGTCCACACCGACAGGCCATCGGTGTCGTGGATCTCCGGGCGCCAATCCCAATCCATGCGGCGGTCGTTCTCACCCACCTGGTACATGCTGGTGCACGGCGCGATGCCCAGGCGTTCGATCTGCTGGCGCGGGTACAAGGCGCTGTCGATATCCATCAGCAGCACGTCGCCATTGGTGATGGCGAAACGGTAGGCGCCGGCCACGCTGGGCGAATCAAGCAGGCCGTACACGATGAGGGTGTCCGAATCGTCGGCCGGCTGTTCCAGGTAATAGGCGATGAAATCCGGGAATTCCTCCGGCTTGCCCATGCCCGTGTCGATCGCCAGACCACGCGCGGACTGGCCGTACTGGCCTTCCTTGCCCACCGCACGGAAATAGCTGGCACCGAGGAAGGCGGCAAAGTCGCGGTCGGTGTCGGCGCGGGTGTTCAGGCGGAAACCTGCAAAGCCCAGGTCAGCGGGCAGGCGTTTGCCGTGGATGCCGCTCTTGCCGTAATCGAACGCGGCGCCGTCATACGCCAGCTCCTGCGCCTTGCCGTCGGCCACGTCGAACATGCGCACGGGCGAGTGGAAATACAGCCCCAGGTGAAAGAACTTGGCCTGGAACCGGCCCGGCTGGTCGGCCCACAGGGCGTGGTCCTGGCGGTAACGGATGGACTGGTACTGGTCCCAGTCCAGCGCTTCCAGTTCGGCCGGCAGCACCCGCTTGTGGCTCTTGTACGGCGCCTGCGCCAGCGCGCGCGCCTGGCCCTTCAGGGCCGCAAAGTCGAATGGCTGTGGTTGGCCGATGCGGCGCAATCCCATCTGCGCGGGTGCAGCTGCGCAGGCAGCGAAGGACGGCAGGCCGAAGGCGGCCAGGGCAGCGGAGGCATTGCGCAGAAAGTCGCGTCGTTGCATGGAGGGCAGGCTGATGGGGACAGCGGGCATGTTAGGCGCAGTTGCGTTAATCGGCAGCGTCCGGCCGGTGCGGACTGAACATCCGCTTCAGGATTCGTGATGGCCGCCCGTGCTGGCGGTACCTGGCGCTTGTGGGCTGGAGTTCATTGAAGAGGGGCGGGAGCAGGTGGAAGCGGAAGCAACGGCAAACTCCCCTGCTCAATCCTCCGCTGCCTGCGCGTAAGAGCAGAGGTGGAGGCCGCGTCATCGCAAGCGGATAAGTCGCGCACGTGCTGGCAGTTCACGCCCGCCTTTTTCTTGGCGAAGGGGAGTCCCGGGGGCGGTTGCTCTGCTTCACCCTTCACCCATCCCGTAGCCTCACCGCTGGCAGTAGCCACACCACACGGTCGCACGCTGGCCAATGCTCGCGTAGCGCAGCAGGCGGCCGCACTGCTTGCAGTTTTCGCCCTCGCGCCCATACACCAACAACTCCTGCTCGAAATAACCGGGCGCGCCGTCGGGGCTGATGAAATCCCGCAGCGTGGTGCCACCTCGGGTGATGGCGTGGCCCAGAATGTCCTTCACCGCGTCACCCAGCCGCTGGTAGCGCGCACGCGACACCTTGCCGGCCTCGCGCAAGGGGTTGATGCCGGCCATGAACAGGCTTTCCGCCGCGTAGATGTTGCCCACGCCAACCACGATGCGTTGGTCCATCAGGAAGGTTTTCACCGCCGCGCTGCGGCCGCGGCTGCGCTGGAACAGGTAGTCGCCGTCGAAGACGTCGTCCAGTGGCTCGGGGCCGAGCTCGCGCAGCAATTCATGGGTTTCGCCGGCCGGCTGCCACAACAGGCTGCCGAAGCGGCGGGGATCGTTGAAGCGCAGCAAGCGCCCATCTTCCAGGCTGATATCTACATGGTCATGCGCGCGCACCGGCGTGTCTCCCGGCAACACGCGCAGGCTGCCGGACATGCCCAGGTGCAGCAGCGCGCTGCCGACATCGGTATCCAGCAGCAGGTACTTGGCACGGCGGCGGATCGCCTCGATGCGCTGCCCCGGTAATTGCTGTTCGATCTCCGCTGGAATCGGCCAACGCAGGTCGGGCCGACGCAGGATCACGCCATGGATGCGTCTGCCCTGTAAATGCGGCTCCAGGCCGCGACGGGTAGTTTCTACTTCGGGCAGTTCTGGCATCGTTCGATCCTGATGATTACGTCACCCCAACCTGATTCCGGGCGGGCCTTACTCGCTTGCGCGCAGGCAGCCAAAGCCCCGCACGCGCATTTCGAAAGGCTGCACATCCACCGCCTCGTTGGCGCCATCGGGACCCTTGCCCATCAACGCCATCGAGCATTGCCCTCCCCGCGATGGCTCCAGACCCGGATACACGCGGTACTGGTGGCCGTCCTGTGGCGTGAACACGAAGGTCACTGTGCACGTTTCGCGGGCGATCCGGATTTTCGCATCCATATGGACCTTGCGCTGTGCATGCACCCGCAGCGTTTCGGCGCCGGTACGGCCGATGTAACAACCGTCCTCATTGAAGTTCAGCGCGCCCACGATGCCAACGTCGGGATCGATGCTCACCTCGGCGGCCGGCTCCCCTTCCACTGGTTGCACATAAGGCTTGTTGCCCAGTGAAAACGCCAGCGCCATGACCGGCATGGCAAACAACGTCATGGCCAGAAGCGGCGCGAACAATGGCTTCATCCTTGATCCCCTGTATTCCTTCAAGGGCGGCATTCTGATCGCATGCCGCCGTTGCATCAACGTGGTGGCGCCATCAACTCGCGTGCACTCAGGTAACCATCGCCATCGGCATCCTGCCGTGCGAAGCGGGCCAGAATCACCTGCCGCTGTTCGTCACGGGTAATCGGCTTGCCGCGTCCGCCGGGTTGTTCGTCCGGCTCAAGCACGCGGTTGCCGTTGCGATCCATGCGGTCGAATGCATACAGCATCCACTGCAGGTATTCGTCCGGGCTCACCCGGCCATCGCCATCGGCATCCATGCGCTGCAGGTATTGGCCGGTGTCCTGCACCTGCGCCACCACCGGCGACGACAACGCTGCCAGCAGGCAGGCGCCGAGCAATGCCGGCCTCATGTCGCGCTGAGCGAGTAGCCCTTCAGGCGTGCCGCATAGGCCTGCAGCGCAGCACTGCCGCTGGCCTCTGCTTCCTGGCACCACTGCTGCAGCTGGCGCAGGCGATCAGCAGCGTCGTGGCTACGGGCTTCCAGCAACGCCGACAGCCGCGCGCGGTGTTCCACCAGCTGCTGGATGCGGGGGCGCTGCTGCACCCATTGGTTCAGCTGTTCGCGGCAGGCTGGCTTGAGCCAGCGCCCATCGTTGACCAGGCCCTTGCGCATGCGGCGCGGCAACAACTTGCGCAGCTTGGCACCGGCAGCAGCAGCTTCTTCTTTCAGCGCCGGTGTGAACACGTTGCGCTGGTAATCGGTCATGGCCTGGAAACGGTGCGACAACAATGCCCTCAGCGTGTCGGCATCGGGCACGGCAATGTTGGGGCGAATGTCCATGGTCGGCGCCACGCGCAGCACCTTGGCCAGACGCAGCACCTGCAGCAGGCGGATGGCCTGCCAGCCGATATCAAACTCCCAGCGCCGCATCGAGAACCGCGCCGAACTCGGGAAGGCATGGTGATTGTTGTGCAGCTCTTCACCGCCGATCCAGAACGCCCACGGTGTCAGGTTGGTCGAGGTGTCGGCCGATTCAAAATTGCGGTAGCCCCACCAATGACCCAGGCCGTTGACCACCCCCGCCGCCCAGAACGGAATCCACGCCATCTGGATCGCCCACAAGGCGATGCCCGGCAAACCGAACAACACGGTGTTGACCGCGAACAGCAGCACCGGGCCAAGGTTGGCATGTGGGGTGTACACGTGACGCTCGACCCAGTCCTCCGGCGCGCCGCGCCCGTACTGTTCGATATCGGCACGCTGCGCGCGCGCTTCGCGATACAACTCCACGCCGCGCCAGAACACCTGGCGGATGCCCTTGGTGACCGGGCTGTGCGGGTCTTCCTCGGTCTCCACCTTGGCGTGGTGCTTGCGGTGGATGGCCACCCATTCGCGGGTGATCATGGAGGTGGTCAGCCACACCCAGAAGCGGAAGAAATGCGAGATCAGCGGATGGAAATCCACACCGCGATGCGCCTGGCTTCGGTGCAGGTACAAGGTCACTGCGAAGATGGTGAGCTGGGTGAACACCAACAGCACCACCAGCATGCCCCACCAGCCCAGGCCGGCGATGCCACCAGTGAGGAACGCAAGCAGCGCTTCGGACATTGCAGAACTCCAGGCAGGTCGGTGCCAGATGAAACCAGTGCTACACATCATGGGGCCTGCCGCTGCAAACTTCATCCGGCTGCGGCTCGTCCGTTGGTCGAATCCTCAGCTGCCTTTCACATCTGAACTCACGCCTGAATGACCATTGCCCCGGCCGCCATCGCGGCACCGCTGATCGAACTGAACCACGCCTGCGTCGTCCGCGGCCAGGTGCGTGTGCTGCACGAACTCAACCTGCGCATCGAACAAGGCCAGCACACGGCCATCCTGGGCCCCAATGGCTGCGGCAAATCCTCATTCATCAAGCTGATCACGCGCGAGTTGTATCCGCTGGCGCGCGCCGACGGGCCCACGCCGGTGCAGGTGTTGGGGCAGACGCGCTGGCAGGTAGACCGGCTGCGCTCGCAGCTGGGCATCGTCACCGGCGATCTCTCCAGCAACCTGTCCGACATGCCCGGGCTGAGCGTGGAGGAAGCGGTGATTTCCGGCTTCTTCGCCAGCTACGTGGTCCCGGCCCACCGCGATGTCACCGATGCCATGCGCCAGCGCGCCCGCGAGGCATTGGGCCTGGCCCGCGCCCTGCCGCTGCTGGGCCGCAGTTATGCCGAGCTGTCGGCCGGCGAAACCCGCCGCGTGCTGATCGCCCGCGCCCTGGTCAACCAACCCAAGGCGCTGTTGCTGGACGAGCCGTCCACCGGGCTGGACCTGATCTCACGCCAGCACCTGATCGACACCATGCAGCACCTGGCCCAGCAGGGCATCACCCTGGTGCTGGTCACCCATCACATCGAAGAAGTGATTCCGGAAATCGGCCGCGTCGTGCTGATGAAGGGCGGCCGTATTTTCGCCGACGGCCCGCGCAATCAAATGCTGTGCTCGGCGTCGCTGTCGGACGTCTTTGGCGGGCCGATTGAAGTGCGCGAAGAAGAGGGCCGGCTGACCGCCTGGGTGGATGTGAAGCGGGTTTGACACACAGGAAATCGCGAACCGATGGTGATCGTCACCGGCACCGCGCTGTACCGATTTGCAGCGGCGGCGCTGTATTGAAGATGGGCAACAGCTGAAGGAGGCACCCGCGAAGGCATACCGCGCCCTACCGCAGGTGCGATGATGCCGGTCCGTTCCGCTGTCCCCTTCATCGTTCCAATGTCATTTTTCGTCTCCCCGCTGCGCATTGCCGCAGCGCTCGTGCTGGCCACCGCGCTGGCCGCCTGCTCCAGTACGCCGTCCTCGCCTTCCGCTCCCGGCAAGGAAACCACCGACCGCGCGACTGGCTACCTGCACGGTGACGCCATTCCCGACAGTCTGGCGCTGAGCCCCGCGCCACCAGCTCCCGGCACCGCCTGGGCGCAGTTGGATGACGCCGTCGCACGGGAAGCCATCGCCATGCGCGGCAGCGCGCGGTTCCAGCAGGCACATACCGACGCCGACCTGAGCTTCCCCGCAGGCGCTGACCAGTTCAGCTGCGCGCTGGGTGTGTCGGTGACCGCCGCGCAGACACCGGCGCTGTACCGCTTGCTTGAACGCAGCCGCATCGATGCCAGCGCCGCCACCAAAGCCGCCAAGAACCACTACAAGCGCCCGCGTCCGTTCACCGTCAACAATGAGCCGACCTGCACGCCAGAAGACGAGGACGACCTGCGCAAGAACGGCTCCTACCCGTCCGGGCACACCGCCATCGGTTGGGCCTGGGCGCTGATCCTGGCCGAGATCGCACCGGACCGCGCCACCGCGCTGCTGGAACGCGGCCGCAACTACGGGCATAGCCGCTTGGTGTGCAACGTGCATTGGTACAGCGATGTGCAGCAGGGCCAGTTCATGGGTGCTGCCGCCGTGGCGCGCCTGCACGACAACCCCGAGTTCAATGCCGACCTGGTCAAGGCCCGCCGCGAGCTGGACCACGCGCGCACCCTCACGCTGCCGATGCCGCGTGACTGCGCCGCTGAAACCGCCGCGCTGACGTCGGATATCCCCGAAGCGCGTTGATTCCCCGCGCAGTGCTAGTGCCGAGCCATGCTCGGCAGACGCATCGCGGGTAGACGCGGCGTTGCTCCGCATCACCCCACGTGTGGTGCGGCATCCGGCTCAGCATTCGCTGCGGCAGAGTCTCATCTGGCCCACAAATGATGCGCTGATGGTTTCCAACGTCACCGCCGTGGGCTCGCCAACAGCAGGCCGGTTACAGTCCGGGGTCTTACGTACTGGGGATCCCCATGGCTGTGTTCCATCGACATTCCGGCCTGCGCACGCTGCTGGCCGCTGCGCTGCTTTCATTGACCGCCGCGACGGCACACGCGCAATCACCCCGTGTCATCGGCTACGTAATGGACAGCCCGGCACCGCTGCAGTTGTCCGCGGAAAAACTGGACGTGGTGAACTTCGCGTTTGCCAGAGTGAAACTGGATGGCAGCGTGTATCTGCCCGATGAGGTTGATCCGGCACGGCTGCACGCGGTGGTCGCCAAGCGTGCGGACAACCCCTCGCTGCAGATCGTGCTGTCCATCGGTGGTTGGGGCGCCGGCAATTTTTCTGAAGCCGCCGCCAGCGAAACCGCGCGCACCCGTTTCATCGACAGCAGCGTCGCGCTGATGCACCAGTTCAAACTGGATGGGCTGGATATCGATTGGGAATACCCAACGCTGGGCGACGCCGACATCAGCCACAGCCCGGATGACCGCCACAACTTCACCGTGTTGTTGGAACAACTGCGCGCGCGCCTGAATGCCGAAGGCGGCCAACGCCACTACCTGCTGACCATCGCCGCCGCCGAAGGCCGTGCCGCTGAAGGTCTGGAGCTGCCGCGCATCGCGCAGTCGCTGGACTGGATCAACCTGATGACCTACGACTTCTACGGCAGTCTGACCAAGACCACTGGCCATCATTCCGGGTTGTCGCGTTCGCCGCTGGCCACGCCTGCCGGCCGCACCACCGTGGACGCGGTGAAGTACTTCCTGGATGCCGGCGTACCGGCCAACAAGATCAACGTCGGCGTGCCGTTCTACGGCCGCACCTTTGGTGATGTGGCACCGGTCAACAATGGTCGCTTCCAGAAATTCACCCGCGAGGGCGGATTCATTTCATGGCGCGACATCGTCCACACCCGCCTGAACAATCCGGCCTGGGAGCAGCATTGGGACGAGCAGGCACAGGTGCCGTGGCTGTGGAATCCCAAGGAGCGCCGCATGGTCAGCTATGACGACCCACGCTCGCTGGCGATCAAAGTCGAATACGTGAAACAGCACGGCCTGGGCGGCATCATGTACTGGGAGCAGCGGCAAGACGACAACGAGCAGTTGCTGGACGTGCTGCACAAGGGGTTGCACGACGCACGCGCGAACGTGAAGTAGGCGATCCCGCGTCGGTCACGTCCCCGGCTTCGTTGGCAAAAAAAAAGGGCGCGGAAATCCGCGCCCTTCGTGTTGCGTTCCTGCTGCCTGCAACGATCAGAAGTTGGCCTTGAACTCCACACCCCACAGACGCGGCTCGTTGATGAAGCCGGTGAGGTTGTTGAAGTCGATACCACCGGTGGCGCGGATCTGGTTGGTGATGTTGCGGCCATACAGCGCCACATCGTAATCACCGTCGTTCCACTGGTAACCCACGCGCAGGCCGCCTTCCAGCAGCGACTTGCCGGTGAATTCCTTCGACTCGTACAGGAAGAAATTCACTTCACTGCGGTAGACCCAATCGGTGAACACGTAGAACTGCGCACCGTCGGCCAGCGGCAACGACCAGCGCGCGGTCATGTTGTGGGTCCACTCTGGTGCCTGCGGCAGCGAATTGCCGTTGATCAGCACCTTGCCATTGCCATCCAGCGGATTGGTGACGGTGCAGGACATGCAACCGGCAACGCTCAGGTCGGCATCCTTGATCTCGGTATGGTTGTAGCCACTGCCCAGCGTGACCAACAGGTTGTCGGTGAGGTAGGCCTGCAGGTCCAGCTCGAAGCCCTTGCCCACGCTCTTGTCGGCGTTGAGCAGGATGTTGGCGTTGCCGGTGGAGCCGCCCACGGCGGTCAGCTGCTGGTCCTTGACGCGGTAGTGGTAGACGCTGGCATTCAAGCGGGCGCGGTTGTCCCAGAAGTCGGCCTTCACGCCCACTTCGAACGACAGCACGGTTTCCGGCTGGGCCACGGTCTTTTCATTGAATGCGCCCGCCGACTGGATCGAGCTGCCACGGAAGCCGGTGGCGACGCGGCCATATACATTCACATCGTCATTGACGGCGTAAGTGGCCGATGCATCCCAGTTGAATTTTTTGTCCTTGGTCGACGCCGCCAGGTACGGGTCCACCGCATCACCAGCGGCGAATGCCGCCTGCTGCGCCGCGAGCAGACCGGCCAGATCGCACTTCGGAATGCCATTCGGGTCCAACGACGGGCCGATGCACGGCGCAAAGCCGGTGTTCCAGTAGTCCTTCACCGTCAGGTCTTTCTTGTCGACGGTGTAGCGCACGCCCGCACGCAGTTCCAGCTTGTCGGTGGCCTGGAAGGTGGCGCCGCCGAATACCGCCCACGCATCATTGGTCTGGTTGATGCGCTGGAAGCCATCCTGCTTGCTGCCGTTGGTGGTGTCGTAGCTGACGCTGTCGACGTCGTAGTCTTCCTTGAAATAGAACACGCCGGCCTGCCAGTTCAGCGGGCCATCGCTGAGCGACTCCAGACGCAGTTCCTGCGTCCATTGCGAGTGCTTGGGAATGCCATCGGCCGTCTCCGAGGCGAATGGCACTTCAGCGGTGAAGTACGGGCCCGAGGTGCCGTCGATGTCGCCGACGCTGAAGGTGTCCACGGTCTCGTAGCCGGTGATCGAGGACAGCTTCAGATTGCCGAAATCCCAGCTCAGGCGCGCGTTGGCACCACTGCTGTCCAGCTCCGAATGGTTCAAACCATCGATGGAGACCTTGTTCTCGTCGAAGCCTGGAACGAAATCGTTGCTTCCCTTCTTGAAGATGTTGCCGCGGAACAGACGGGCGGTGCCGTTGAGGTGGCGGCTGTGTGCGCCCAGCAACGCTTCAAAATTGTCGCCTTCGTAAAGGAACTGCACGCGCACGGCCGACTCGTCATAGCCTTCCAGGCCATCGTTCGGGCCGGAGCCGGTGTTTTTTACCCAATCGTCGCGGCGCTGGTACAACGCCGACACGCGCGCCGACCAGCGCGCGCTCAACGCACCACCGACGGCGGCTTCCACATTCCACAGGTTGTCGCTGCCGTAGCCGACCTTGGCGTAGCCGTCGAACTCCTGGGTCGGGCGCACCGAATCGAACTTCACCACGCCGGCCGGTGTATTGCGGCCGAACAGCGAACCCTGCGGGCCACGCAGTACTTCCACCTGGTCCACGTCGAAGATCGGGAAGCCTTTCAGGATGGGGTTTTCCTGCACCACGTCGTCATAGACCAACGACACCGGCTGCGAGGTGTTCAAGCGGAAATCGGTGTTGCCGTAGCCACGGATGTAGAAACGCGGGAAAGCGCGGCCGAACGAGGATTCGATGTTCAAGCTGGGCACGCGGCCGGACAGATAGCGCACGTCGGTACCGCCGGACGCCAGCGCATCGAGTTTTTCACCGCTGACGGTGCTGATCGACACCGGCACGTCCTGGATGTTTTCCACTTTGCGTGCGGCCGTGACCTTCACGGCATCCAACGTGGCAGCTTCCTTTTGTGCGGTGGTCGCGTCCTGGGCCATCACGGCCGAGGGGAGCAAAGCGGCTAATGCAACAAACAGCGGATGCGCCACCGGGAAACGGCGACGAAAGGGATGGGTCGGGGACATGGCGGAGAGAGCCTGGTTGGGGAAATGGGGACTGCGCCTAGCACGGGATTGTTGCAGTACAACATTCGTATCGCAAACGTTCAGGTATTCAGCCGCATGACGCCTGTCAGGGGCGTGAAGTCCACGGGATGCATAGACTTGGCATCCCTATCCTGCTCCAGGCTATGCGCCATGACCCAGTGGTATTTCCATGTCCCCGGCAAGGCCGACCGCGTCGGCCCCCTCGATGAGGAAGCCGCCCGCCAGTACGCCCAGGCCAACCGCCAGGCGCTGGCGTGGCGCGACGGCATGCAGGGCTGGCAGGCAGTCGCCCAGGTCCCCGAATTCGGCGGCCAGATCGCACCACCGCCAATGCCGCCGCCGGTGGGTGGCAGCCGCAACCGCGCCGATGATATCGACTTCAAGATCGTCGGCCAGGAAATGCAGTTCGTCGAAATTGAACTGGACCCGGGCGAGAGCG
The DNA here is from genome assembly GCF_027497995.1 of Stenotrophomonas sp. Iso1. Classification (GTDB taxonomy): domain Bacteria; phylum Pseudomonadota; class Gammaproteobacteria; order Xanthomonadales; family Xanthomonadaceae; genus Stenotrophomonas. The sequence continues at coordinate 320,433 of NZ_JAODBT010000004.1, forward strand.
CCATCGCCGAGGCCGGCGCACTGATGTTCAAGGATTCAGCGGTACAGATGGACACCGTGTTTGGTGACGGCTCGCACACCGGCCAGGGTGGCGGCTTCATGGACAAACTGATGTCGGCCGGCAAGCGCGTGATCACCGGTGAAAGCCTGTTTGCGACCGTCTACACGCACACCGGCAGCGGCAAGGCCAAGGTTGCCTTCGCCGCACCCTACCCCGGCACGGTGCTGGCGATGAAGCTGGACGAGCACGGTGGCAAGTTGATCTGCCAGAAGGACAGTTTCCTGGCCGGCGCGCGCGGTGTGCAGATCGGCGTGCACTTCCAGCGCAAGGTGATGACCGGTCTGTTCGGCGGCGAGGGTTTCATCATGCAGAAGCTGGAAGGCGATGGTTGGGTGTTCGTGCATGCCGGCGGTTGCGTGGTCGAACGCGAGTTGGCCGCAGGCGAGCGCATCGATGTGGACACCGGCTGCGTGGTGGCCTACCACGCTGGCGTGGACATGGACGTGCGCCGCGTTGCCGGCCTGAAGAGCATGTTCTTCGGTGGCGAAGGCGTGTTCCTGGCCACCCTCACCGGCCCGGGCAAAGTGTGGCTGCAGTCGCTGCCGTTCTCGCGCCTGGCCGGCCGCATGTTCGCCGCTGCGCCGCAAGGTGGCGGCCAGAGCCGCGGCGAAGGCTCGGTGCTGGGCGGGCTGGGTCGCCTGCTGGATGGTGACAACAAGTTCTGATGCCGTCGTGAGTTCCGTAGCCCGGTGATGGTGCAGCCCCGCCGGGCTATGGAACCGCATTCGAACGCATGCAGCAGCGGTGCCTTCTGCCTGCCATTACGAAGCAATCTCCTGTTGCCCTGCATGCGCCGGCCAGACCACCTTGCCGGCCTCCAAAGCCGTCGCCATACTCGCCGCATTCATTTTCAGTGGAAGGCAGGACGCCATGAACGCGCAGGACAATGTCTACGCTCCACCGCAGGCGTCACTGACGCTGGAAGAAGTGTCAGAACGTTCGGGCTTTCCGCCGTTCTACGTGGTTTCCATCACCAAGCTCGTGCTGCTCTACGTCGCGACACTGGGCTTCTATTCGCTGTATTGGTTCTGGCGACACTGGACGCTGCACAAGCGCGACAAGAAACTCAACATCTGGCCGGTGCCGCGCTCCATCTTTCCGATCTTCTTCGCGCACAGCTTGAACGAGGAAATCGACTATCGGCTTCGCCGCTCAGACAAGGGCTATAAGTGGTCACCGGGCATGTGGGCCACCACGTACGTGGTCTCAGCAATCGGTGCACGCATCGTCAGCCGGTTACCCGATTCCATCTTGCCTGCCCTTCCGGGCTTCGGAATCGGCATCCTGCTGCTCGTCGCCAATGCGCTGGCCCTCGTCCATGCGCAGCGCGCGGCCAACCTCGCCAGCGGTGATCCCAACGCCACCGGAAATTCACGACTGACCGCCGCAAATTGGGTATGGCTGGTGTTGGGTGGGCTGTACTGGGTGGTGATCGTGCTGGGGATACTGACCATCATTTGGGTGCCCACGGTGTACGTTCCGGCAAGCTGAATCTGGCCGCGGATGACAGCCGCAGCTAAACCAACGGTTGTCCCGTCGCAGGCCTTGGCAACGCAAAGCGCTATGCTGGCGCCCTTTCCAACCACCCCTATTCATCATGAAACCGCGCAACGCCCGCCTGCTGCTGTCCCTTGCCCTGTTTGGCCTGCTCACAGCATGTGGTGGCGACAACACCAAGCCCACGCCGCCGCAGGCGGTACGTCCGGCCACACCGGTCAAGCCGGTGAAGATCGGCGTGGCGCTGGGTGGTGGGGCGGCGAAGGGCTTTGCGCATATCGGCGTGATCAAGATGCTGGAAGCCAACGGCTTCGAGCCTGTGGTGGTGTCCGGTACCAGCGCCGGCAGCGTGGTCGGTGCGCTGTATGCCAGTGGCATGAATGCGTTCGACATGCAGCAGAAGGCCGTTGCGCTGGACGAAGCCAGCATCCGCGATCTGCGCCTGTTCTCCGGCGGCCTGATCCAGGGCCAGAAGCTGCAGGACTACGTCAATGCACAGGTCGGCAACAAGCCGGCCGAGCGGCTGAGCAAGCCGTTTGCCGCGGTCGCCACGCAGTTGGAAACCGGCGACCGTGCCGTGTTCGTGCGCGGCAATGTCGGCCAGGCGGTGCGTGCTTCCAGTTCGATTCCCGGCGTGTTCGAGCCGGTGAGCATCGGCGGCAAAACCTATGTGGACGGCGGCGTGGTCAGCCCGGTGCCGGTGGATGCGGCAAGGCAGCTCGGCGCTGAATTCGTCATCGCCGTGGATATCTCCAGCCGTGCCAGCGGCCAGCGCCCGAGCGGCCTGCTGGGCGCGGTGAATCAGTCCATCACCATCATGGGCCAGCGTCTGGGCGAGCAGGAACTGGGCCGCGCCGACGTGGTGATTCGCCCGGCGGTACTGGATATCGGTGCTGCCGATTTCGAACAACGTGGCCGGGCGATTCTTGAAGGCGAGAAGGCCGCGATGGCGGCGATGCCGCAGATCCGTGCCGGCATTGCTCGCCTGCAACAGGCGCAAGCCGCAGCCCTCCGCACCGCCGAAGTGCGTACCAGCGCCGCACAGGCCGAAGCCCACCAGCGTTGCCAGGACAGCCGCAGCCGCATTGAAAAGCTGCGTGGCGTGGTGAAGGATTGCAGCGCACCCGCACGTTGATGCGAGGCGCAACTCCGCTTTGATCCTCCCTTTTGGCCACGGCCAAAAGGAGAGAGGCAGTGATTTACACCCGCCCCAACTGCGACAGCGGCAGCGCGCGGAACTCCTTCACCGTGCGCAGCACGAAGCTGGAATTGACGTCGGCCACGCCGGAGGCGTTGAGCAGCTTGTCCAACAGGAAGGCCGAGAAATGGTCCAGGTCGCGCACGTAGACCTGCAGCAGGTAATCCATGTCGCCGGTGAGCGCGTGGCAGGCCACCACTTCATCCCATAGCTGTACGGCCTGGACGAAATGGTCGATGGCCGCTTGCCCGTGCTTCGACAACTGCACGCGCACGAAGGCCTGCAGGCCCAGGCCAATCGCACGCGGCTCCAGGCGCGCGCCGTAACCGACAATCACGCCCTCGGCTTCCAGCCGCTGCACCCGCCGCAGGCAGGCGGAGGGGGACAGATTCACCCGCGCTGCCAGCTCGGCATTGGTGGCGCGGCCGTGCTGCTGGATATCGGCCAGAAGCCGCAGATCCGTGCGATCCAAAGTCACTGAGGCCATCTTTGTTGCTCCGCAGCATCGAATTGACGCAACAATCTTGCGCCACAAAGGGTTGAGGACGCAATTTCGCAAACCTGTTGCGCGGCAAGCTTCCTACCATGGGTTTACCTATTCCCTCACGGAGCTGCCGCCATGGAAGCCAACCCACGCCGCGTCGAACACCAACAGACCGACAAGGGTTACGTGCCGGTCTATACCACGGCCGTGGTGGAGCAGCCGTGGGACAACTACAGCGCCGACGACCACGCCACCTGGAGCGCGCTGTACCAGCGCCAGCGCGAGCTGCTGGTGGGCCGCGCCTGCCAGGAGTTCCTGGATGCGCAGGACGAAATGGGCATGAGCGAACACATGATCCCGCGCTTCGACCAACTCAACGAAGTCCTGGGCGCAGCCACCGGCTGGACGCTGGTCGGCGTGGAAGGCCTGCTGCCGGAACTGGATTTCTTCGATCACCTGGCCAATCGCCGCTTCCCGGTGACGTGGTGGATCCGCCGTCCGGACCAGATCGATTACATCGCCGAGCCGGACTTGTTCCACGACCTGTTCGGCCATGTGCCGCTGCTGATGAACCCGGTGTTCGCCGACTACATGGCCGCCTACGGCCGTGGCGGGGTCAAGGCGCACGCAATCGGCCCGGACGCGCTGCAGAACCTCACCCGCCTGTACTGGTACACAGTGGAGTTCGGCCTGATCAACACCGCCGACGGCCTGCGCATCTACGGCGCCGGCATCGTCTCGTCGAAGGGCGAATCGCTGTACTCGCTGGAGTCGGCCGCACCGAACCGGATCGGGTTTGATCTGGAGCGGATCATGCGCACCCGCTACCGCATCGACACGTTCCAGAAGAGCTATTTCGTCATCGACGGCTTCGACCAGTTGATGGCTGCCACCGAGCCGGACTTCACCCCGATCTATGCGCAGCTGGCCACGCAGGCGCATTTCCCCGCAGGCGATGTGCAGGACAGCGACACGGTGTTCCAACGCGGCAGCGGCGAAGGCTGGTCGGGCGAAGGCGACGTTTGAATCGTTGGATTCCTTGCAAATGGAGAAGCCGCCGGAAGGCGGCTTCTTCGTTCGTGGCAATCGGCACCGGGGCTCCACGAACACCGCCAGAAAAGTGATCCGCCGCGCCCACCGGAACGACGGAGCTTGCGCAGTTCCTACGCCAACGTGCTGCCTGCCGGTGCTGTTGTTGTCTGCGCCCAGATGCTGTCGCTATGGCCCTGCTGCATTCGCCGCTGCGTGCGATGCGCGATGTACAGCATCACCGGCACCGACAGCAGTGCGGTGACATCCACCGGCCAGCTGCCTGCATGGCTCCACGCACCACCAATGCCCCAGACACCGGCCAGACTCGATAGCGGTATCGCCAGCGTGAATACCGCGCTGGCCCACAGCAATTCCACCGCACCGCGCGAAGCACCACGCAAAAATGCCCACGCAATCGCCACCACGAATACCGCGTAGTAGATACCGGTGTGCCACGCTTTCAAATCATCGACCAACGCGGGCAACCACTTGGTTGCAGCGAGGCTGGCAGAAATGCCGGCCACGCAACCCAGCGACACACCCACCGTCAGGCAACCCAATACCCAGCCCGATAGTTTCTGTGCGGGCGTCTCCGGTCCCTTGCGTTTGCGTCGTCGCGATTCCACCCACAGCAGATTGCCGGTGTAGAACAACGCCGCGCCGGCCAAGCCCATCAACAGGTACAACCAGCGCACCGGGTTACCGCCAAAGCTGCCGAAGTGCAGCATGAAAAATGCATTGACCGATTCATTCCAACCGTCCATGTGGCCGGGCAGATCATGCGGATCCACCTGCCCGCTGTAGGGGTCCAGATGGGTGCTGGCGTACAGCCGCGCGCGCGTGCCGTGCCGGACGTCCAGGCCAGTCACCGTTGCTTCGACATGACCGTCCTTGCGCTGGAAGCCGAAGCTCTGCACTTCAAACCCAGGCAGTTGCACCGCTACCCGACGCAGCAACTCGGCCGCCGGCAACAGCTTGGCGCCAACGGGCGGATCTTCGTGCGGCTCCTCGCTCCATTCGATGCCCGTGGGATACACCGCCGCGTCCTGCGCGTCATAGAACTGATCATGGAAAGCGAACACCACACTGGTCAGCGCGATCACCAGATGGAACGGCAGGCTGAACAAGCCCAGCGCGTTGTGTGCGTCCAACCACATGCGCTTGATGTTTTTGCCGACGCGCAGCGCGAACATGTCCTTGGTCAGCGTTGGCAGCAACACGATCAAGCCGGATATCAGCGCCACGGCATAGGCCAGCGCTACCACGCCCATGATCGGCCGTGAGATCGCATCGGCAAACGGAAGGCCGACCAGCTGGTGCAATGTGTCCACCAGCTGCGCTACCGGTGCCTTGCGCGTCTGCTCCACCTGCAGGCTGCCGTCGGCGCCGAAGCTTGCGGCGAACTCCTTGAACTGACGCCGCCCTCCCGTGCGCTCTTGCCAGTACACGCGCGCCGTCTGATCAGCACCGGGCTTCACCGAGATGAAGTAGCGCGATGCCGCCTTTGGATGCTCAGCCAACACGGCTTCGACCAGCGCATCGGCCTGCTGCAGCGACGGTGCGGCGGCCAAGGCCGATGGCGGCGCCGCCCAGCGTTCCAGCGGTTTCTCGAACATGGTGATCGAGCCCGCGTAGAAGGCGATGAACAGCATCAGCCCACTGACGATGCCAATCCAGATGTGGACGTCCTTGTAGACCTTGATGATGTCGCTGCGGATTTTCATGCCGGTGCCCTCACGCCATCACCCAACGCGTCAGCCACAGCAGGCCGAATGCCAACACGTTGGCCGCGCCCAGCCACAACCACGCACGCAGGCTGTTGCGGAACAGGTAGACGAAGGACAGCACCGTCGCCCAGATCGGCGCCATCAACCACATGTTGAACTGGTTCTTGCCGCTGCCCGCATGGATGCCATCCGGGCCCAGCCACGCGAACAGGCCCGACAATGCCAGCGCCAGGCCGAAACCCAATACCGTGCCCGCGCAGGTCTTGCCAAACCAATGGCTGCTCTGCAGCCGCACGCACGTCTGGCTCATGCTGCGCTCCGTGCGCGCACTCGGGCACGCCAGGCACCCAGGAACGGCAACACCGACCCCACCAGCATCAACAGCACCAGCCACGCCGTGATTGCCTCAAGCGGCGCCAGCAGCGGCCACATCAGCAGCAACGCGACCAGTGAAAGCAGCGTGCCCGGCCACCATGCATGGCGCGTCGGCCACCGCCCGGCCGCGCGTAATTGCTGCTGTGGTGACGCGATGTACAACAGCAATGCCGCGACGATGCACGCGCTGGTGGCAACGAGGGACAGCAGCAGGTTCATGGCGTGGCGCCACTGGCTGGAAGGCGGGTTTTCATTCGATCGGGCTCAGAGGTTGGCGATGAAGAACACCCGCCGGGTTTCCCCGGCGGGCGCGATGGCATTACCAACTGAAGCGCGCGGTGGCAGTCACGGTGCGGCCGGTGCCGTAGTAGCACGAGGACACACCGCCGCAGGTGGAAACAAAACGCTTGTCAGCGAGGTTGCTGACGTTGAGTGCGAACTGCGTGCCCACAGCGCCATGCTGGCCCACGTCGTAGCGGATGGCCGCGTCCCACAGCGTGTATGACGGAATCAGATAGAGATTGGCGCTGTCGCCGTAACTCTCACCGTTGTAACGCACGCCCGCAGCCAGGCTCAGGCCTTCCAGCCCCCCCACCTGGAAGGTGTAGTCGGCCCAAAGTGCAGCGGTCCAGTCCGGCACCATCGCCAACTGCTTGCCGGTGTAGCCGTTGTTGCTGCGGGTGACTTCCGAATCCATCCAGCTGGCGGCGCCGATCACGCTGAAGCCTTCCAGCGGGGTGATACGGCCTTCCAGTTCGACGCCGCGCACACGGCCTTCACCGTCCTGCACCTGGCACTGGCTGGCGCCATTGGCACCGCAGGTGTTGTGCGTGGTGTCCGGATCATTGGTGAGGATGTTCTGCTGGCGCAGGTCGTAACCGGACAACGTCAGCAGGCCATCGAATGAAGCCGGCTGGTACTTGATGCCGCCTTCCCACTGCTTGCCGGTCACCGGGTCGAACGGCGACAGCGTGTGGCTCATGTTGGTGTTGGTGCCCGACGGCTGGAACGACTCCGCATAGCTGATATACGGCGTCAGGCCGTTGTCGGCCACGAACAGCAGGCCGACATTGCCGGTGAAGGCATCGTCCTTGATCCGGGTCGGCACGACCGCGCCGTAGCGGCCCGTGGCCACGGTATAGCTGCGCGTCCAGGTGTCGTCCTTGGTCCAGTCGTAACGGCCACCGAAGGTCAACCGCCACTTGTCCAGCGCGATCTGGTCCTGCAGGTACACACCGGTCTGGCGATTGATTCCGCCGGAGTAGCTGATGCTGGTCGTCACCGGCACGTAGTTCGTATAGACCGGATTGAAGATGTCGATGTCGGCCGGGTTGAGCATCGCGCCACGCGCGCCGGTCCAATCAGCCTTCTGCCAATCCACACCCAGCAGCAAGGTGTGCTCAGCCGCACCGGTGCTGAATTTGCCGGTGATGCGCGTGTCCACCGTGTCGCCCTTGGAATCGCCTTCACCCCAGGTACCGCGGCGCTTCTGCGTGCGGCCATCGGCATTGAGGCCGCCGTTGGTGACGACGGTGCGGAACAGCGACTGGACATCGGTATGCCGCGCGCTCTGGCTCAGCGTCCAGTTGCCGTTGAAGCTGTGCTCGAACAGGTAACCGGCGGTCCAGATAGTGCGGTCGTAGGTATTCCAACCCGGCTCGCCGATGAAAGTGGTGTTCTTCATGCGACCAAAGGGCGTGGCCACCAGCGTGCCGTCCATCGGCAGGAACTGATAGGTCGAGCCGCCATCGTCCTTCTGGTACAGGCCGAGCAGAGTCAGACGCGTGCGTTCGGCAATCTGGAAGGTGTAACTCGGCGCCAGAAACCAATGCTGCTGCTCGGTGTGATCAATCTGGGTGTCACCGTCGCGGTACAGCCCGACCAAGCGCAGCAGGTGGCGGTTGTCGTCGGTGCCGGTGCCGACATCGAACGCAGTGTTGTACTGGCCGTTGCCGTCGATGCCCAGACGCAGCACCTGCTGCTGGTCCGGTGTCGGCGTCTTGCTGACCTGGTTGACCATGCCCCCCGGAGCCACCTGCCCGTACATCACCGCCGACGGGCCCTTGAGCACTTCCACCCGGTCCAGGTTCCAGCTGTCGACCATGGTGCGGTTCCACTGGCTGCCCTGCGGTGCGCGCATGCCATCAACGGTGACGTTGTTGGACCAGCTGCCGGCATTGAAGCCACGGATGCGGAAGTCATCCACGCGGTTGTCGATGCCGCTGCTTTCCAGGGTGACGCCGGCGACGTAGCGCATGGCCTCGTTGAGGTTCTGCACGCCACGGGCGTCCAGCTCCTCACGCGCGATCACCGACACCGACTGCGCGGTCTCAGCGATGGCGGTATCGGTTTTGGTCGCGCTGGAGGCATGTGCCGTGGTGCGGTAGGCATTGACGTGCACCGCATCGAGCGTGCGCGCCGGATCGGCGGGTGCCTCGCCCACGTCGGGTGCGGCAGCGGACACGGCGAGGGGGAACAAGGCCACGGCAACCGCCATGGACAACAGCGCCGGCCGGACGGCGGCAGAGCAACGGGGGAAGGACACGGAGTCAACCTACTGATAAGAGCGAGTATTGGCTGACTGCGCGGGGCAGCGGCTGATGGGCCGCATTGTACGAATAATAACCATTCTCAACAATGACCTATATCAAGCCGCCCCTTCCCTCTGCCTGAATGCCGCCGCCGGGGCGAAGCTTCCACCGCCATGTAAAATGCTGATTTTTTAGTCAGGACACATGGCGAAAGCTATCCAACGGGCGCCCGTTCTGGGCCCGGCGTTCATTCGCCTGCTGGCCCGTTTCAAGGACGATGCCGTCTCGCGCGCAGCGCCGGACGTGCCCGAGCGGCTGGCGCAATGGTTCGACTGGAACCGCGCCATCACCTTGTCGCGGGCGCTGGACAACCGCGCGCCCTCGCCGCCGGAAGGCCCCGCCTTTGACGAAGCACAGGACGCCGAGTGCGCCCGTATCCGCGCTATGTTGACCGATGCCATCCACGCCGACATCGACATGACCCCGCCACGCAACGCGCCGGCGGCTGAAACCACCGCGCAGGCCGCGTTCGCGCCGTACCGCCAGCATTGCCTCAAGCAGCAGCGTTCCATGCAGATCGCCACCGGCAAGCTGCGCGGCCGCCTACGCGACATGTTGGCGCGGCAGTCCGAGGCCAAGGCGCAACTGGCCGAAGTGGACGCGGTGATGGAAGCCACGCTCAGCCCGCGCGAGCACACCCTGCTGGGCAACGTCCCTGCCCTGCTCGGCCTGTATTTCGAGCGCCTGCACGACAGCAACACCGCAATCCCTGCCGATGCACCTGCATCGGACACCCTCACGACCTCCACCGGCCCTTGGCTGGCCAACTTCCGTCAGGACCTGCGCATCGCGCTGCTGGCCGAGCTGGATGTCCGTTTCCACCCCATCGAAGGTCTGCTCGCAGCCCTGCGTACCCGGTAACCCAACGCCCATGCTCAGAAATTTCGTCGCTGTCGTTGTTTTCCTTGTCGGCCTGCTGGCCGTGTGTTGGATCGGCGTGGGCTATGCCGGCACGCATCCGTTGGCCGCTGTGGTCGCCTCGGTGATTGCCGCCTGCTATCTGGTCGGCGCTGTGGAGTTGTTCCGCTACCGCCAGGCCACCACCACGCTGCTGCAGGCACTGCCGGCCATCCATGAAGGCAGCGACAACCTCGACGGCTGGCTGTCGCGCTTGAACCCGGGCCTGCGCAACGCCGTGCGCCTGCGCGTGCAGGGCGAGCGCGTCGGCCTGCCGGCGCCTGCCTTGACGCCCTACCTGGTCGGCCTGCTGGTATTGCTGGGCATGCTGGGCACGCTGTTGGGCATGATGGCCACGCTGCGTGGCACCGGCCTGGCACTGGAAAGCGCGACCGACCTGGACGCCATCCGCAGCTCGCTGGCAGCCCCGGTCAAAGGCCTGGGCTTCGCTTTCGGCACCTCGATTGCCGGCGTGGCCTCATCGGCCGCGCTCGGCCTGCTGTCGGCGTTGCTGCGTCGCGAACGCAGCAATGCGGTGCAGGAACTGGACGCCGGCATCGCCGCGCATCTGCGCGTGCATTCGCAGGCATTCCAGCGCAACGAGACCTTCCGTCTGCTGCAGGAACAGAACGCGCTGATGCCGACCCTGGTGGATCGCCTGCAGGCGATGATGGCCAGCCTCGAGCAGCAGCAGCACAGCAACAACGAGCGCCTGCACAGCGGCCAGCAGGAATTCCACCAGCGCACCGAAGCGGCGTATACGCAGCTGGCGTCGTCGCTGCAGCAATCGATGCAGCATGGCATCAGCCAGCAGGCCAATGCCGTGGGCGCGGCACTGCAACCGGTGGTGGATGCCACCATGAACGGCTTGGCCGAGACATCACATGCGCTGCATGTCGCCATCGACAACGCGGTGCAGAAACAGCTCGATGGGCTCAATGCTTCCGTGCGTGGCGCTGCAACGGCAGCCAGCGAAAGCTGGAGCACCGCATTGACCGAACAGCAACGCAGCAACCACTCGCTCACCGGCGAACTGCAGCAGGCACTGCAGCAGTTCACCACCACGTTTGAACAACGCTCCGCCACGCTGCTCGATGGCGTCGCCTCGCGCATGGAAGACAACGCCGGCCGTACGGCCGAGGCCTGGAGCAGCGCGCTCGCGCGGCAACACGAGGCACACGAAGCACTGGCACAGCGCAACGAGCAGGCGCTGGTCAGCGCCTCGGCCAGCTTTGAAGGCCACTCACGGTCGCTGCTCGATGCTCTGCAGCAGTCGCATGCCGAGCTGCAGTCGGCCTTCGCCGCCAACGACACACAGCGCCTGGGGAACTGGTCGCAGACGCTCACCACGATGGTCGCCGCGCTGGACCAAAGCTGGCAGCGCAATGGCGAACAGGTCGCGCAGCGTCAACAGCAGATCTGCGACACGTTGGCACAGACCACGCAGGCCATGAGCGAGCAATCGCAGGCGCAGGCCCGCGACACCATCGCCGAGGTGTCGCGCTTGGTGCAGAGCGCTTCGGAGGCGCCACGCGCCGCGGCCGAAGTGGTCGCCGAGCTGCGCCAGAAACTGTCCGACAGCATGGTGCGCGACACTGCCATGCTGGAAGAACGCAGCCACCTGCTGTCCACGCTGGAAACGTTGCTCAACGCAGTCAACCACGCCTCCAACGAGCAGCGTACCGCCGTGGATGCACTGGTCAGCACCTCGGCCGACCTGCTGGAACGCGTCGGCAGCCGCTTCACCGCGCAGATCGAAACCGAGACCGGCAAGCTCGACAACGCCGCCGCACATGTCACCAGCAGCGCCGTGGAAGTGGCCAGCCTGGGCGAAGCCTTTGGCGGCGCGGTGCAGTTGTTCGGGCAGTCCACCGAGACCTTGAACGAACGCCTGCAGCTGATCGAAACAGCACTGGACAAGTCGCTCGCACGCAGCGATGAGCAACTGGCGTATTACGTCGCACAGGCACGCGAAGTCATCGACCTCAGCATGCTCTCGCAGAAACAGATCATCGGTGAGCTGCAGCAACTGGCCGTGGCCCGTGACGGCAACGGGGCCGGCCACGCATGAGCGACGAGATCGAATTTGACGCCGAATCCACCGCCACCACCTGGGCGGCCTTCGGCGATCTGATGTCGGTGCTGCTGGGCGCGTTTGTGTTGATCCTGGCCAGCGTCATCGGCATCCAGTTGTTGCTGCACAACCGTCTGGATGAGGAAGTGAAACAGCGACAGGAACAGACCGCCAAACTCAAGACGCTGGAGCAGGCCCTGGCCGCACCCTTGGCCGCTGGCCGCGTCACCGTCATCAATGGCCGTATCGGCATCAGCGGCAGCGTGCTGTTTGCGCTCAATTCCGACCAGCTGCAGCCGGAAGGCCGCGAGCTGCTGCAAAGCATTGCCAATCCGCTGCGCGACTACCTGCATGCGCGCGAAGAAATCCTCATGGTCAGCGGCTTCACCGACAACCAGCCGGTGCGCGTGGCCAACGCCCGCTTCGCCGACAACCTGGAACTGTCGGCAGCGCGCGCACTCACCGTCACCCGTACGCTGATTGCCGACGGCGTGCCGGCCGCGTCGGTATTCGCCGCCGCGTTCGGTGCCGAGCAACCGGTGAGTTCCAACGACGATGAGGCCGGCCGCGCGAAGAACCGGCGCGTCGAAATCGCGCCCATCCCGCGCCCGAAGCAGGACGGCACGGCGGATGCAAAGTAACGCCGCCACGCCACAGTCGCGGCTGGAAGCCTGGCGTGCCGCCGGCACCGACCGTGTCGATCCGCTGCGTTTCCACCTGATGCGTGCGCTCGCCGATCGCGCCGAACGCCACGAAGGCCTGGTACGGCAGCGGTTGGATGCGCGGTTATCAACGCTGGCCGATGCCTATGCCGAAGTGATCGCGAAACATGCACCTATGGCAGCGCAGGTCACCGCGACAACCAGCCCGCTGAGTGCGTTGTTGGAGCAGTTGAACGCGGTGCCACTTCAATACCCGCTGCCTTTGCACGGCTCAAACATTGGCACGGCACAGGATGGCGACAGCAATGAGGTGAGCGACTCGACGCTGCTGCCGGCGCTGGATGAATTCCAGCAGCTGTGGAGCCGCATCCGCATCGAAAGCCTGCTGCGCCAATGTCTGGATTCGCTACCCGAAGACGCCGGCCCGCTGCATTCCAGCGTGCTCACCTACCGTGCCATGGCGCTGATGCAGGACATCTCACCGGACTACCTGCAGCACTTCGTTGCCTATGTCGATGTGCTGACGTGGATGGATCAGCTGAGTCGTGGCGAAGGCGGCAACCTTGCAACGGGCCGCGCACCGGCAAAGCGCAAGAGCACGCCGCGAAAGAAGAAAAATACGGGCGAATCGACGTAGCGCGGATACGCCTCGGCACGAGTTGCCACACCCACTCGCGAAGTTCCACGTTGGCAGGAACAGCAAAGGCGCAGTCGCCTGCGCCTTTGCGTCATACGTTATACCCGCAACGGACGGCTCAGGCCGCCGTATCCACCAGCACCAGTTCGGTGTCTTCCAGCGCGCGGATATGGATGCTTTCCACACCGGTGATAGCGGCACCGTCGCGCGCATCCAGGGTCACACCGTCCACTTCAACCCTGCCAATGTTCGGCACCAGGTAGCCGTGGCGGGTTGCGTCGGTGAACCGGTACTCCGTGGTTTCACCGGCCTTGAGCGAGGCGCCCAGCACACGGGCGTTGGCGCGGATGGGCAGCGCGTCGTCATCCCCCTGCATACCGCTGGCCAGTGCGACAAAGCTGCCTGAGCGCTCGCCCTTCGGGAACGGCTTGGTGCCCCATGACGGCTTGCCACCGCGCTCATCCGGGAAGATCCAGATCTGGAAGATGCGGGTGATGCCCGGCTCACGGTTGTACTCGGCATGGCGGATGCCGCTGCCGGCGCTCATCACCTGCACATCGCCGGCCTCCGTGCGGCCCTTGTTGCCTTGGTCGTCCTGATGGGTGATGGCGCCCTCGCGCACGTAGGTGATGATTTCCATCTCCGCGTGCGGGTGCGGCGGGAAGCCGGTACCGGGTTGGATGGTGTCGTCGTTCCAGACCCGCATCGCGCCCCAATGCATGCGCTTGGGGTCGTGGTATTCGGCAAAGGAAAAATGATGCTTGGCATCCAACCAACCGTGATTGGCTCCACCAAGGCTGGCAAAGGGGCGATGTTCAATCATGGCGTTCTCCTGCGGGCAGTGGGATTCGATGGGCGCAGTCTAGGCGCGCAGCCGCAAGGCGAGAATAGAACCAATGGAAAGTCATCCATTCCATTTATGACATGATCACGCCACGACCCCACATACGCCTGCCATGAGCCAACTCCCCGACCTTGAAGCCTGGGCCATCTTCGCCAAAGTGGCCGAGGCAGGCTCCTTCGCCCGTGCCGCCGAAGAACTGCAGCTGTCGCAGGCCACCGTTTCCAAAGCCATCACCCGGCTGGAAACCCGCATCGGCACCACGCTGTTCCACCGCACCTCGCGGCGGATGTCATTGACCAGCGCAGGTGATGCAGCGCGGGAGCGCGCGGCACGCATCCTCGACGAGGGCGAGGCCGTGGAAGCCGAAGTTGCCGACCGTTCGGCAGCATTGCGTGGGTTGATCCGATTGGCGGCGCCGATGTCGTTCGGCGTATCGCGGTTGGCGCCGTTGCTGCCGGAGTTCATGCAGGCACATCCCGATGTGGAACTGGACATCCAGCTCAGCGACGAGATGGTGGACATGGTGGGCGAGCGTTTCGATCTGGCGCTACGCATCGCCACGCTGGCGGACTCCAGCCTGCGCGCGCGCCGGCTGTGCCAGGTGCGCATCCTGCTGGTCGGTGCCCCGGCCTATTTTGAAGAACACGGGCGGCCCAAGCATCCGCGCGACCTGGCCCGTCATCGCGGCTTCCAGTACAGCTACACGCGTAGCGGCAACACGTGGCGCTTCGCCCACAGCCGCCACGGTGAATTCGCACAGACCGTGCCGCGCCAGCTACAGGCCAACAACGCTGAAGTCTTCGATGCCGCGTTGCGCGCCGGGCTTGGGCTTGCCCTGCAACCAGAATTCCTGGTGTGGGAAGAACTGCGTGACGGCGCGCTGGAAGCCGTGATGAGCGACTGGAAGGTCGAGCCGTTGGCCCTGAGCATCATCACCCCGCCCGGCCTGCACCGGCCGGCGCGCGTGCAGGCGCTGATCGACTACCTGGCCGCGCGCCTGGAACAACCACCTTGGGCGGCCGCATACGCCGAATGAAGCTCGCCCGGGTGCCGAGCCATGCCCGGCCGAGGCTTTGCCCGTGGTGCCGCAGCGGAGCGTGGCTCCGCTCTACAGGCACCAACCCAACACGTCGGCTTAGAAGCGGACTTCGCCGCCCAGGGTCAGCACGTCGGCGCGGTTCACCCGGTCACCGTCGTAATAGCTGTAATACGGGTTGGAATACAGGTACGCGGTGTACATGAGCTGCAGGTTGAAGTGACGGTTGATGTCCACACCGATACCCAGGCCTGCGTAACCACCGTCGATGTTGCCACCTTCGCCAAACCAGTCATCCGACTCGGCATACCAATAGCCACTGCGGACGATGCCGAACCATGCGCTGTCGGGACCAAAGTTGAAACGGGCATTGGCGCCAACGCTGACAAAGTTCAGGCTCGGAATTTCGTAACCCCGCCACTCCGTGTCTTCCAACCTGCTGGCAGCCACTTCGATGCCCACCTGAGTGAAATCGCCAGCCTGCCAACGGTAGCCCGCATTGAACGACAGCACGCGCTGGTCAATATCTTCAATCACCCAGCCGGCACCCGCCTGCGCGCCGACAAAGAAACCGCCTCGCGGTTGTTCAACCCGTTGCCGTTGAACCGGCTGTGCCGAGGGTCTCGCGTATGCGGCCGCGGCGACCGTTTGCGAGGTGCCGTCGGACGACGTCGTGGAAACGGGTTGCACCTGCTGGCCCTGCTGCTGGGCGCGATAGGTGGTCCAGCCGGAAGAGATGGATTGCGCATGCGCCGTTGAGGCGCCGGCAATCAACACCAGGGGGACAACAACTGCTGCGAGTTTATTCATCTGCATTCCTTTGGATTGATCCGGAAATCCGTTACCGCTTACCCAAGAGGTGCAGCTGGCTCGACGTTACGTTCGCGGCGTCCCCTGTCTGGAACATGCCCTTGGCGGGCGCTGCATGGCAGCGCCAGAACGGCATGGCTTCAGATCCCCTTTGCGCGGCACATTGAAGGCAGCCATGCGCGCTGTCAACTTGGCCTGGCGGCGAGCCGGAAATTGCCCTTCCGAACCACTCACCGGCTCTTACGAAAGCCGCCGCATCGCGCGGGTAATGCCCGAGCGAGCCCGTACATCACAGGCCGTCATCGTCTGTGTGGAAAAGCGCCAAAGCCCCCCGGGTTCCTGGCGAAAACGGACAGCGGTTGACCGGGCTATGCTTGCGCCCCGCCTGACCTGGCACTGCCCTCCGTGGAATCACGATGAGAACTTGTCTGCTTGCCGTGGCGCTCCTGTTCGGCGGTATCTGCTCTGCCAATGCACAGGCACCACAAACACCGGAAGAGGTTTCCCGCGCTTCGGCCGAAGCCACCAACGCGCGCGGCATGGCAGCGATGGCGGATTTCATCCATCCCGACGAGTTGCAGCGCTTCAAGAACACACTGGCGCCGCTGTTCATTGAAAATCCCTCCGAGAGCACCACCTGGCTGCTGCGCAAATTCTTCGGAAAGGACGCAACCGCCGAAACCGTACGCAAAATGCCACCTGCGGTGTTCATGGCGAACGTCGTCAAATTGGCTGAATCACAGATGCCTGACGCCGAGCCTCGCGTGGATGATCTGCAGATTCTGGGTTCCGTGCGCGAAGGCGAGTTGATCCATCTGGTCACCCGCAGTGCCGTCACCCTGGGCAGCGCCCAACTGACCAAGATGGAAGTAGTGAGCATGAAGCCCTACGGCGATAGTTGGCGCATGCTGCTATCGGGTGATGTGGAAAGCATGAGCCGGGCGATCCGCGCCGGGCTCGAAAATGCGGCCCAGGAAAGCACCCAATAAAGTCCGATCCAAGGTTGGCAACACGCCTACCGCGTGGCCGCTGCCGGATACGCCAGCATCACCACGAGGTCTTCCTCTCCGGTCTGCTGCAGCGCGTGACTGCTGCCCGCACGCGTGAGCAGTGCGTGGCCCGGGCCCACGTCGTACTGCTGACCATCAAGCACGTACAAGCCGCGACCGCTGACGATGTAATAGATCTCATCCTTGTGCTGCGGATGCAGGCCGATGCCCGCCCCCTTGTGCAGCACGCGCTTGCGCATGACGAACGGAAGATCTCCCACGTCGGCGAAGAATGAGTACGCCGTGGTCGGGCCAGCGCCGCCGTGCGGGCCGGGCTGCTCACGTGCGATGTCCTGCTCGCGGATCACCTGTGAACCCTGCGGATTGGCGACCTCGGTTTTGCGGATGGGTGCCGCTGCGGAAGGCCGTGGTGCGGATGCCGGCGCTGCAGGGGAAGCCGGCACATTGATCACACCACAGTCGATATCGCGCTTCAGGCTCGCTTTCATCTGCGGCTGCACGTCTACCCAGTCACGCATCACCAGACAAGCCACGGCATAGGCGCCGGCAACACTGAAGTGGGTGCCGTCGGCCTTGTTCTGCTCGGGCACGAACATGAAATAAGGCTTGGCGCCCTGCTCACCCAGCGCGCGTATCCACGCCATCGAACTGGCGTTGAGGTCGATCAACGGCACGTTCTGCTCACGCGCCACGCGCTTCATCGCCAAGGTGTAGCGGCCATGTGTATCGAGCAATGCACCGAAGTCGTAAAGCAGCCGCGCTACGGGCGTAACCAACACGGGCGTCGCGCCTTTTCCCCGCGCCACCGCGATGTAGCGCGACAGGAACCGGGCGTAGTCGGTATCGGGGTCGGTAAAGCGCGTGGGGTCTTCGGCCTTGGCATCGTTGTGGCCGAACTGGATCAGCAACACATCACCGGCCTGCAACGCGTTGTCGATGGCATCCAACCGCCCCTCGCTGATGAAGCTGCGCGTGCTACGCCCACCGACAGCGTGATTGCGCACCTGCCACTGCGCCGGGTCCAACCAGCTCTGCAATGCCTGCCCCCAACCGGCCTGCGGCGCGCGTTCCGGGCCGTAGGTTGCGGCAGTGGAATCGGCGGCAATGAAGACGCGATGGGTGGATTCGTCTGCTCGGGCAATGTTGGCCAAAGAACAAACGACAACCAGAAACAGCACGTTGATTTTCATGTTTTGCTTCTGTTCAAAGCCCCTCTCCCATGTACGCGAGAGGGGTTGGGGTGAGGGCGGTTTTGCCAGCGCGGCAACCATCACGCCTCTGCACAAACAACAAAGGCGCCAACAGGCGCCCTTGTCTGCCCGTCAAGGCAATGCGGCAATGCAGGGCGGCTTACTTGCCCAGCACGCCCTTCACGTAGGCCACGATGTCCGCGTCCTGAGCGTTGTCGAAGAACGCCTTCTGGAAGCGCTCACCACCGACGGCCTGCTTCACCAGCTCCTGATCGATCGACTTCAGGCCTTCAACGAAGTCCTTCGAGGCGCCCTGCTTCACCTGCGCCAGGATGCCGGCATTGGCCATCTGCGACTCTTTGCGCTCAGCCGGATAACCCTGGCCGCGCTCACCGGCAAACGCCTTCTCGAAGATGTAACGAATGTTGATTTCCGCACCCCAACCGAAGCCCTTGGCAAACGGAAGCGCCAGCGCATTGCCGCTGTTGACCTGCGCAAACAGGAAGGCATCCGTCGGCTCAATGCAGTAGCCGCAGTACACACCCGGCCAAGCGTTGAGCGACATCAGTGCGCCCTGGCCGGTGCCGCAACCGGCAACGACGAAATCCACTGCCTTCGCGTTCAACAGCAGTGCCGCGCAGATGCCCAGGTGGATGTAGGTCAGGCGGTGATCGCTGTCACCGTCCATGCCGACGTTGAACACGTCATGGCCCTGCGTGGCGGCCACGGTGTTGAGCTGTTCCAGCACCACCGGGTTCTTGGCGGCCTGGCTGAACTCCTGCATCAAAGCGATTTTCATTGCATGACTCTCTTGATAGTGAAAAACGGTGTTGGGATGGAAGAGCAGAAGCTGCCCTCATCCGCCTTTCGGGTACCTTCTCCCGCGTACGGGAGAAGGGAAATTCATGCAGCGCGCGAACGCCGCTGCTGCTGCCTTGCTGTGCTCTTGCTTTCCCCCCTCCCGCCGGCGGGAGAGGGGTTGGGGTGAGGGCCGCCCTTGATCTTCAAGCAGCCCTCAAAACTCAACGCGCCAACCAACCGCCATCCACCGGGATGATCGCGCCGTTGACGTAATCCGACGCGCTTGACGCCAAAAACACCGCCGTGCCGCCCAAGTCTTCCGGCTTGCCCCAACGACCGGCCGGGATGCGATCCAGGATGGCCTTGTTGCGGTCTTCGTCGGCGCGCAGCTGCGCGGTGTTGTCGGTGGCCATGTAGCCCGGGGCGATGGCATTGATGGTCACGCCCTTGCCGGCCCACTCGTTGGCCAACAGACGGGTGATGCCGGCAATGCCGCTCTTGGAGGCGGTGTACGACGGCACCCGCACGCCGCCCTGGAAGGACAGCATCGAGGCGATATTGATGATCTTGCCGCTGCCCTGGGCAATGAAGTGCCTGCCCACTGCCTGGCTCATGAAGAACGCGGACTTGATGTTGACGTTCATCACGTCGTCCCAATCCTTCTCGCTGAAATCCACTGCGTCGGCACGACGGATCAAACCCGCGTTGTTGACCAGGATATCCACACGGCCCAGCCCGGCGATGGTTTCCGCCACCACGCGCTCGACCGGCTCGATGCTGATCAGGTTGGCCTCGATGTTGAGGAAGCGGCGGCCCAGCGCACGCACCTTCTCGGCGGTTTCATCGGCCGGGACGATGCCGGCACCGGCAATGTCGGCGCCCGCGGCGGCCAGCGCCAGCGCAATGCCCTGGCCCAGGCCGGTATTGGCACCGGTTACCAGTGCGACCTTGCCTTCGAGACTGAATGGATTCGTCATGGTGTTCCTCTCCCTGAGCGGTGGTTCGTGGTTTGCAACCGGCAACATGGCCGGAAGGGTTGCGGCGCCTGCCTTTCAGCAGCTGCCGCAGGCGTATCCGGGTTGCCCGGGAGCGTGGCTCCAGGGCGGGTTCGGGATGATTCTAGCCAATAAGGAAACCGGTGTCATTTTGCGCCGCAAAAAGAACCGTTTCCGTTATGGAACAACCGTTTGGGGGCTCAGTCCTGCGGCGGCTGGCAGGAATCGCGCACGATCAGGTGCGGGCGAACGCTGGCCATCGGCATGGCGTTCTTGCCTTCGGGCTGGATCAGCATGGCCGCAGCGGTACGCCCGGTGTCCCGGGTATTGCGCCGCACCGAGGTCAGCGACGGCCACAGACGCGAGGCCAGTGGGCTGTCGTCGTAGCCCACGATCGACAGTTCGCGGGGGATGCTGATGCCCGCACGCATGGCCACCTTGTAGACGCCGGCGGCCATTTCGTCGTTACCGGTGAAGATGGCGGTGGGCCGTTGCTTGCCCAGCAGCAGCTTCTCGGCAGCGGCCACACCCGATTCAAAGGTGTAACCGGCTTCGATGATCCGCCCCGGTGGCAGCTCGATACCGCGGTTATGCAGCGCCTCGATGAAACCGGCGGTGCGTTCGTGCGCCGAGCGGTAAGCCGATGGGCCAGTGATCAGCGCGATGTCGCGATGGCCCAGCGACAGCAGGTAATCCGCCGCTTCCGCAGCACCATCACGGTCGTGGGTGATCACCATCTGCGAGGTGTCGTCCAGCGGCAGTGCGGCAATACGGGTGAAGCGGCAGCCAATTTCTTCCAGCATGTCGGCCAGCGCCTGGTCTTCAGACGCACGCGGCACCAGGATCACGCCATGCAGCTTCTGCTGCTGCACAAAGCGCTTCACCCCTTCGATATAGCCGGGGCTGCGTGTATCGCAGGGGTGCACCACCAGTTCGAAACTGGAGCCTCGCAATGCGTCCAGCGCACCGTTCTGCATGTCCACCACGTACTGCGCGGTGGGGTTGTCGTAGACCATGCCGATCAGGAACGAGCGCCGGAATGCCAGGCCACGGGCCAGCGGGTCGGGCGTATAGCCCACCTCGCGCATCAACGTCTCGACTTTCTCGCGGGTGTCTTTGCGCACCAGCGGCGAGTTGTTGATGATCCGCGACACCGTCTTCTTGGAGACACCCGACAGCCGCGCGATGTCGTTGATCGTGGCGGGCTTGCCCAGTGACTGCAGCGAGGCGATGGAGTCGGCATTCTTGCGCAAGGGCATATCCTTGAAACCGTTCAATACATTCATTCTATCGGGCCGCGCTCAACAAGGAGCGCGATAACGGAACCGGGGGAGCGCACCGTGCCGTCGTCGACCGATCAGTGCGTCGATTCCTGGTACGGAAGTTCCCCGGCTCATTGGGATGGTAGCGGGTCATTGCATCTGAACGGGGATACTTCCCCCCGGGTAGTAAACCGGGGCGGCTTCCCCACGGCCGCAGGCCGGGTCCGCCGCCCCCTTTGCATCAGCTGCGCAGCAATGCCGGAAGCCACAGCGACATAGCCGGGAAGAACGTCACCACCATCAGCACGCCCAGCCCGGCCAACCAGAATGGCCAGATACTCTTCATGCTTTCGCCCACGGTGATCTTGCCAATGGCCGTGCCGATGAACAGCACTGAGCCCACCGGCGGCGTCACCAGGCCCAGGCCACCGGTCAATACCAGCACCAAGCCGAAGTGAATCGGGTCGATGCCGTACGCCTTGGCCACCGGCAGGAAGATAGGTGTGCAGATCAGGATCATCGGCGCCAGATCCATGAAGGTGCCCAGCAACAGCAGCATCACCACGATCATCAGCAGCACCATGTACTTGCTGTGCGCGAACGACTGCAGGAAATCCACCGCTGCGGCCGGAACCTGCAGGTATGCCAGCAACCAGCCAAACACCGCTGCCGTGGCAATCACGAACAGAATCACACCGGTGCTGCGCGCGGCATGCACCACGGTTGCCATGAATTCCTTCACGCGCAGCTGCCGGTACAGCACCGTGGTCACCAGCAACGCGTAGACCACAGCGATTGCCGCCGACTCCACCGCCGTGAAGATGCCCGCGCGGATGCCGAAGAAGATCAAACCCACCAATCCCAGGCCAGGCAGCGCCGCGACCAGACGCAACATCACCGCGCGCATACCGGGGAACGCTTCCACGCCATACCCACGACGGCGGGCAACCACGTAGCCGGTGACCATCAACACCACGGTCATCAGCAGTGCCGGCACGATGCCTGCGGCGAAGAGATCCGCGATGGACAAGCCACCACCGGCTGCCGCCGAAAACAGAATGAGGTTGTGCGACGGCGGCACCAGCAGCGCCACCAAGGCCGCGGTGATGCTGACGTTGACTGCGAAATCGCGGTCGTAGCCACGCTTGATCATCTGCGGAATCATCGTGCCGCCAACTGCCGACACGTCGGCGATGGCCGAGCCGGAGACGCCGCCAAAGAACAGTGACGACAGAATCGATACCTGGCCCAACCCACCGCGCATGCGCCCGACCAGCGACGACGCCAGCGAAATCAGACGCTCGGAGATGCCACCGCGCATCATGATTTCACCCGCAAAGATGAAAAGCGGAATGGCGATCAACGATGCCGAACCAGTACCGGCGGAAATCTGCTGCACCAGCACGATGCTCGGCAGATCCAGATACAACAGCGTGGCCAAGGATGCGGCGGCCAACGCATAAGCCACCGGCACGCCGATCAGCAACAGCACACCGAACATGGCGAAAAGAATTGCGATACCCATGGCTCAACGGTCTCCTTCAGCGTCGGTGTCGGCGCTGCCTGCAGCGGCCTGTAATGACTGCACCATCCGGTTCACTGCGAACACCGTCATCAGTGCGCCACCCACACTCAGCGGCAGATAATTCACGCTCTGTGGCAGGCTCGCGCCTGCGGCCTTGATGTGCAGGCCATCCATCCACAGCACCCAGCCCCACCAGGCGATGAAGCCGCCAATGGTCGCAATGATCAACGGCACCAGCGCATCGATCGCACGTTTAATCGCAGGGTTGATGTGCTCGGCCAGCAGAAAGAAGCCGAAGTGGCGATTGGTGTACACACCGGCCGCCGCACCCATGCTCATCGCCGTGCTCAACAGCAGCAGCGTCACCGGTTCGGTCCAGCTGGGCGAATCATTGATCACGTAGCGAGCGAAAACCTGCCAGCCCTGCACCACCACCAGCCCCAACAGGGCCAGCACGGCAATGTAGATGACGACATCGGCCAGCTTTTCCAGCACACGCTGCACACCCGTTGGCGCGGTATTTGTAGTTGTTTCAGACATCGATGCGGGCCCCTCAGGCGAAGTCGCGGATGCGACGGTGGAGCGCGGCGATATCGGCCTGCTGCAGGTACTCGCGCAGCAACGGCGCTGCCGCCTCGTGGAAGGCAGGCAGGTCCACCGCATTGAATTTCACGCCGGCCGCCAGCACCGCTTCGCGCGCCTTGTTTTCCGAGGCATCCCATTCGATGCGCATCACCTGCACCGATTGCCGTGCCAGATCCAGCAACAGGCGGCGGTCCGCAGGCGTCAGCGCATCGAAGCTGCGGCGCGACATCAACAGGATGTCGGGTGCATACGAATGCTGGCTTTCCGACCAGTAGTGCGCGGCCTCGAAATGACGGCTGGAGTGGAAACTGCGCATATTGTTTTCAGCGCCGTCGATCATGTGCGTCTCCATGCCGGAGAACGTATCGCCCAGCGACATCGGTGTCGGGTTGGCACCGAACATGCGCATCAGCTGCAGGAAAATGTCCGAGCTGGCCACACGCAACTTCAGCCCATGCAGGTCTTTGGGCTCCACAATCGGATGCTTGGTGTTGTAGAAGCTGCGTGCGCCCGAGTCGTAGATCGCAAGACCCACCAGATCGCGGCTCTCGAAACCCTGTAGCACCGTTTCAGCGATGCCGCTATCCAGAGCACGGCGCATATGCGCTACCGAGTCGAACACGTACGGCAGGCACAGCGCACGGGTCAGCGGAAACGCGTTGTTCAACGCGCCGGAATACACGCGGGTGATATCGATGGCGCCAAAGCGCGCCATGTCGATGGCCTCGGATTCGCGCCCCAACTGGCCGGAGTGGTACTGGCTCAAGCGCAGGCGTCCGCCCGTGCGTTGTTCCAGTTGTTGGCCAATCCATTTCACAGCGGTGACCGTCGGGTAGTCGGCCACGTGTACATCGCTTGCGGTCAGCAACTGGCCGCCGCCAGCCGCACCTTTGCCACCTGCAGAGCAGGCAGCCAGCATCGGCGCGGCCAGCGCACCCAGGCTGGTAGTGAGAAAACCTCGTCGAGTAACCATTGCGCCCTCCCGCGCGTGATGGATGTTGCCGCAGCGTTAGCCGGCGGCCACGGCCCTGCAGGAAATTTCGCCGCAACCGGCAAAGCGGATCAATGCCTGCTGGCCCACCGTGATGTCATGGATGCCGGTGGCATTGCCGGTGGCAATCAGATCACCCTTCTTCAACGGCCGGCCACGCTTGGCCGAACGCGACAACGCGAAGGCATAGGCCGCGCGCAGGCCACCCGGCAGATGCGTGGCACCGCCGGTGCCGACCACTTCACCATCAATCTCAGTCTGCGCACGCAGATCCGGCTCATCGCGCTGCGTCCAATCCGGAATCTCCGCGCTCAGCACCAAGCCGTTGTTGTTGCCGAAGTCGGAAACCACCACGCGTGGACCAAGGATATTGATCGTCGCCAGCGGACTGCTGGCCACTTCCACGCCAAGGAACAGGCGGGCAGGCAGCGCTTCGGCTTCTTCCGGGGTCCAGTCGAGCTTGTCGGCCGGTGCATCGGCTTCCAGCTGCAGCACATATTCCGCTTCCACCGCCGCAAAGCCGCCAGCGGCCGAAAACACCGGAATATCCACAATGGCACCGGTAGCATTCCAGAGATTGCGCTTGAAAATCGGGCCGAGCAGGCGCTCATCGCCGGAGGCATCACGCCGCTCGGCAGCGATATAGCCCACCTTCCAGCCGACCACTTCATCGCCCCAGCGAGCGATGGCCAGGTCCTGTACGCGGTAGGCGGTTACAAGATCGTCGGGGATCGTGCCGGGAAAATCTGGAAGCGAACGCCCTTGGCGGCGGGCTTCCACAAAACGGCGGGCAATGTCGTCCAGTCCGGTATCCGTCGGGGGCTGGCTGCCTAGGTCGTTGCTCAAGTGACTCTCCTGGTGTCTTTGTTGCACTGCCAATCGACAGTACCGTGGCTGGCTGTATAAGGTAAACCGGTGTCATCTGACAATGTGCAGTGCACCAGAAGCCTTGCAATCTCTTCGAGCTGATATCCCGCATGCGCCGCCAAAGATTCCCGAAATCATTGTGCTGTCTACTTATCACGCTGGTTTACGGCGGCTTTTCATCCCCCGCGCTAGCCACACAGGATGGCGAGCCTGGGCCCGATTCGGCGGACCGCATCGCGCTGTGGCCGCAAGGATTGGCACCGGGGGACAAACCGCTCGCGCAGCCGCAGCACATCACCGAACGTAGCCACGATCCGATGCTGCCGGACCGCTTCATTGACCATGTCAGCACGCCGTATCTGGTCGTGTATCGGCCAGCCCGGCCCAACGGCAACGCGCTGCTGGTAATCCCCGGCGGCGGTTATCAGCGGGTGGTACTCGACAAGGAAGGCACGGCACTGGTGCCCTCCCTCGTCAACGAGGGAGGTATTACCTTGTTCGTGTTGCGCTATCGCCTCCCCGGCGAAGGCCGCGCCGATCGCGAAGCATCGCTGGCCGACGCACAGCGCGCCGTGCGATTGATTCGTCACCGGGCTGGTGAATGGAACGTGGACCGGCAACGCATCGGCGTCATGGGTTTCTCCGCCGGCGGGCATCTCGCCGCTCGCCTCGGCACCGGCTTCGATCAGACCGTCTATCCGGCCAGCGACGCCATCGACGTCGAATCCGCTCGACCCAATTTCCAACTGCTGATCTACCCCGTCATCGACATGATCGGCAGTGACACCCACATCGGGTCACGCGAACGTCTGCTCGGCGTGGATCCCTCGCCCGAGCTGCTGCACCGCTATGCCCTGCAGACACAGGTCCGGCCGGACACGCCGCCAACCTTCCTCCTGCACGCTGCCGACGATGAGGCGGTACCCGTCGGCAACAGTCTGCTGCTCTACCAATCCTTACTAAAGGCCGGCATCTCCAGCGAAATGCATCTATTTCCGCATGGTGGCCACGGCTTCGGCATACGCGGCACCGCCGGCCTCACTACCGCCGTTTGGCCATCTTTGGCGCTGGATTGGATCGCTTCACAGCAAACGGCACCGCCAGGCGCAGCGCGTTGAGACCCCGCTTCACATCACATGGGCCGGGGCCGGAACCGACGTCATCCGTACGACCGAGACCGGCCCGAAGCCCGCGTCGCCGCAAGCACCACTGAAAACTCCATCGTTCAAGACCTGCTGCAACCCATCAACAACCCATCAAGACCCAACATGACCCAGCCCACCAACCCGCATCGCCGTGATTTCCTCCGCCAAAGCAGCCTGCTCTCGCTCGGCGCAGGCTTGGCTGCTCATGCGACGGCCAGCTGGGCCAACCCGGCAATACACCACAGCACCAGCCCCATCGTCCGCGTACGCAGCGGCCGCCTCGGCGGCCAGACGGAAGGCAGCATCCATGTCTTTCGCGGCATTCCCTACGGCGCCGACACCTCAACCCGTCGCTTTCAACATGCGCTACCGGAACTGCCTTGGCGCGGTATCCGCGATGCACTCACCTACGGCCCGGCCGCCCCGCAAACTGGCGGCGAAGCTCCGGGTAGCGAAGACTGCCTCCGCCTCAATGTCTGGACACCGGCGCTACGCGACGGCGGCAAGCGGCCGGTCCTGTTCTATATCCACGGCGGCGCCTACAACAACGGTTCGGGCAGCGACCCGCTGTATGACGGCGGCAATCTATGCCGTCGCGGCGACGTTGTGGTCATCACCGTCAACCACCGTCTCAACCTGTTTGGTTATCTGTATCTGGCACAACTCGGCAGCGGTGCTTTGGCTGACTCCGGCAATGTCGGACAACTCGATCTGATCCAGGCGTTGCAATGGGTGCGCCAGCACGCGGCCGAATTCGGTGGCGATGCCGACAACATCACCGTGTTTGGCCAATCCGGCGGGGGGGCCAAAATCGCCACGCTGATGGCCATGCCGGCGGCAAAGGGCCTGTTCCATCGTGCCTGGACCATGAGCGGCCAGCAGGTCACCGCCGCCGGCCCGCGTGCTGCCACCCAGCGCGCCCAACTCGTGCTCGATCACTTCACGCTCATCGATGCCGATGCCTTGCGTTCGCTATCGATGGAAAAGCTGCTGGAAGCGGTGAAGGTGCGGGATCCTTCGCGCATCGAGAGCAGCGGCCTGTATGTCGGCCCGGTGCTGGACGCCCGTAATCTGCCGGTGCATCCATTTTGGCCACAGGCGCCTGCGCAATCAGCCAACATCCCGCTGGTCATCGGCAACACCCACGACGAAACCCGTGCCTTCCTCGGCAACGACCCCCAAAACCATGCACTGAGCTGGGACGACCTGCCGGCCAAGCTCGAAGCCCAGCAGTACACCGATCTGCTGCCATCGGTGGTCATTGCCGAATACCGTCGGCTGTACCCGCATTACACGCCGTCGGAGATCTTCTTCGCCGCTACCACCGCCGGCCGTTCCTGGCGCGGCGCCGTCGAAGAGCTCGAAGCCCGCTCGCGCCAGGGCGCGCCCACCTGGGCCTATCAACTCGACTGGTACGACCGCAGCGGCGACGCCGCCACGCTGCGCGCTTTCCACACCCTCGACATCCCACTGGTCTTTCACAACCTACAACAACCCGGTTCCCGAACCGGCAGCAGTGCCGAGGCACAGCGCGTTGCCGCTGCCATGAGCGATGCCTTGCTCGCGTTCGCCCGCCAAGGCGATCCCAACCACGCCGGCTTGCCACGCTGGGACCAATACACACTGGATCGTCGGCAAACGCTGCAGTTCAACGCAGAAAGCCACCAAAGCGACGACCCACGTGGTGGCGAACGACAGCTCTATCAACAGGCGCCTTTCATTCAGCGGGGTACCTTCTGACCCAACATTCAGAGCACACGCCATTAAATTCGCCATACCACAAGCGGGATCAGAAGGCCGTTTGCGAGCCTTCGTTTCGCCCCGGCGGGCGCACGTGTGCCGTCTGCAGTGAGAGGGGGTTCGGCGATGGAAAGCCGATTCGGGTTCATTGAAAACGAGCGGAGCTCGCCCTGAAGTTCGCTGTTTCAAAGCAGCGCACCTAAAACAGCAGCAAGCTGCGGCCTCAAGGATGCCGCCGGACAGTAATGGAGCCCAACAGAATCTTTACCGCCGTCACCTAGACTGCGGGCATGAGCTTGAATCTTCACAACTACCCGGATTTTCCTGGCCGTCAGCATCTGCTCGATGGCATCGACACCGCCATGCAGGCCGCTGACACGAGCAGCACCGTCGCCCAGATACAGAACGTCCTCCAACGCGCCATCAAAGATCCGCGTATCAGCCTGCCGCCGAGCGTGCACTCGCCGGTGAGCGATCACTACGCCCGCCGCGAGCTGTACCGCAGCCCGCGCCATGGCTACAGCATCATCGCCATGACCTGGGGCCCATCGCAGGGCACACCGCTGCATGATCACGACGGCCTATGGTGCGTCGAAGGCATCTGGCGCGGCGACCTTGACATCACGCCTTATCAGCTCGTCGAGCGTGAGGACCAGCACTTCCGCTTCGCCCAGAAACCATGCCTGCACGGCTGCCGCGGCAGCGCCGGCAACCTGATTCCACCGGACGAATACCACACGCTGCGCAACATCCGCAGCGACGACATCGCGGTATCAGTACACGTCTACCAGCGCGCCATGCAGCGCAGTCATGTTTTCGAACCGGTAGAAGGCAAGCCGCAGTGGTACCAACGTGAAACCCACTCGCTGCAGCTCGATTCCTGACGGCAGCTGCCGCCCCTCATCGCCAAAGCAGTCGCCCCAGCGAGCTCACAACGCAAGCGAACTAACAGCCCCACTCGCTTCACACGATGGGAGGGGCGGTTTACGAATCCCCGACGACCGAGCCATCGAGCGCCCCCGCCTGACGCAAGGACCGGTACAGAGCAGCGGGAAATACAAACCTCGCCACGGCGCTGAACACCCTGCTGCCCGATCGATACCCCGGGATTCTGGCAGAGCGCGCAGCGGTGCTTGGCCAGCATTCGCTATTCGGCCCCTCATTCTCTTGAGGAACAGCAAAGTCGCTGTTCGGGAGTTTGTCAGTCATTCTCCCGCGCCTGCGCGCTTCGGCGCGGGGATTATCTCAAGGCTCCAATCGCGCCCTCACATCCACGCGCGGCAAACCCTCTCGGCAGCCCCAAGATCCATTTATCCTTTTCGACTTTCCAAAACGAAAACCCCCACTGCAGGGCAGCGGGGGTTTTGTAGTTAGAACCTGGCGATGACCTACTCTCGCATGGCTTAGGCCACACTACCATCGGCGCAGCTGCATTTCACTTCCGAGTTCGGGATGGGATCGGGTGGTTCCACAGCGCTAATTTCACCAGGAAGACGGTAGGAGCAGCGCGTTGCGCCGGCTCAAATTCGGTTCCTTGCGGGACTACAGGGCCGAGCAAACTCGGGGTCCTGCATAAAAAGTAAAACCCCGCTGCGTTGGCAGCGGGGTTTTGGGTAAAGCCCCTGACGATGACCTACTCTCGCATGGCTTAGGCCACACTACCATCGGCGCAGCTACGTTTCACTTCCGAGTTCGGGA
>NZ_JAODBT010000005.1 GCF_027497995.1 Stenotrophomonas sp. Iso1
CCCTGCAGTGGGGGTTTTCGTTTTGGAAAGTCGAAAAGGATAAATGGATCTTGGGGCTGCCGAGAGGGTTTGCCGCGCGTGGATGTGAGGGCGCGATTGGAGCCTTGAGATAATCCCCGCGCCGAAGGACGCAGGCGCGGGAGAATGACTGACAAACTCCCGAACAGCGACACCGCTGTTAATGGAGAGAATGAGGGGCCGAATGGCGAATGCTGGCCAAGCACCATTGCGCGCTCTGCCAGATTACCGGGTATTGATCGGGCGGCAGGGTGTTCAGCGCCGTGGCGAGGTTTGTATTTCCCGCTGCTCCGCACCGGTCCTTGCGTCAGGCGGGGGCGCTCGATGGCTCGGTCGTCGGGGATTCGTAAACCGCCCCTCCCACCGTGTGAAGCGAGTGGGGCTGTTAGCTCGCTTGCGTTGTGAGCTCGCTGGGGCGACCGCTTTGACGATGAGGGAATCGGTGGCTGCCTGCTGAAATTGGCAAACGGAGTTTCGATTTTCCATCCTGCAGCGATTGTCCGGTTTGCTCGATGGCTCCGGTGCAGCAGCAACTTATCAGCGATTGATGACCGCTTCGATGCGATGGCCATCGGGGTCGATGAGGAAGGCTGCGTAGTAACTCGCGCCATAGTCCGGGCGTAGTCCGGGGGCGCCATTGTCGCTACCGCCTACCGTGAGCGCATTGTTATGGAAGTGATCTACTGCCGTTTTGTCAGGTGCGCTGAAGGCGAGATGGAAGCCGGCGCTTGCTGCGTGGGCATCTGAATTTAATTTCAGGCAGAGCAGATCTTTTTCATCTTCAACGCCATAGCCAATGGCATCGTCATCCTCGAAGACACGGCGATAGCCCAAGGCGCCGAGTGCGGCATCGTAGAAGGCACCGCTATGGACAAGATCTCGGACGGGGAGGGAGATGTGATGGAGCATGCGTATATGTCTGCCGAGCGCTGTCGATGAACGCTGAGTATGGCGGTATGGCGCCGCCCTAGTATTCACGCTGACGAATCACTCTAAGGAAGTCAGCTCCTCCCATCGGCTTCTATTCGATGCATGCTGCGTCGGTTGGCGGCGAGAGTAACTCCGGCGCCCGGGCGCTTCAGATCTTCGGGTGCGGCGGTGTTTTACCAGAGTGATCGAGGAATGAATGCCAATCGCATTCCATGTAAACGCCATTGGACGAGGTTGAGGCGTCGGGAAATCCTCGCCGTGCTGGCTTGATGCGTCGGTACGCACGTATCGGCACACTATTCGGTGCGCGGATGTCGAGCAGAGCAGAGGCAATCCACACGTGGCGGCGCGCATCTTCGGGATCGTTCGACTCCTTTGCTGGGCATCTGCGACATTGGCAAAGCTCGGCTGACCCAAGAAGGTAGTTCTGCGGCCGATGGCGTTCGATGACGGGATTTTGATCCACACGCTGAGGGGGGAAGGTGAGGCGGCACCAACACAGTCAGGTGCTGTGAACCTACGGTCTTGATGTTCACTGAAGCCCGCGCCATTGCACCTGTCTTCAGTTGATTTATTGGACTGACAGAAAAAAACGGCGCCCAGTGGGCGCCGTTTTTTTTGCTGTTCGATGTGGATTATTTCGCCGGTGTGCTGGCTTGATCTTTCATCATCGTGTCGCGATTGGCTTTGAAGGGGTTGCCTTCGTACCAGTTTGGCCAGGTTGCGCCTGCAGCCAGCTGGCTGCCGACGCCGTACAGCAGCTCGAGATCCTCGACCGCACCGTCCAGTTTCCAGGTGGCCGGATCGTACTCATCCTTCGGGCCGTGGTAGCGGTCCTTGCCATAGGCTTCGGCCGCCCGCTTGCCGGCTTCAATCCCACCGTCGAGCAGGTCCTCGCCGCCGTCGGCATACAGCGCCGGGACGCCTGCCTTGGCAAAGTTGAAATGATCGGAACGAAAGTAGAAGCCGCTCTGTACCGAGCTCTCGGCGTGCAGGCTGCGGTTCTGTTTGGCAGCCAACGGCTTGAGAATGTCTTCCAGCTCCGAGCTGCCGAAACCAGTGACGGTCATGTCGCGGGCGCGGCCATTGACTGACATCGCGTCGATGTTGATGACGCCGGCAATCTTGTTGAGTGGGAAGGTCGGGTGGTTCACGTAGTACTGCGAACCGAGCAGACCTGATTCTTCCAGCGTAACGGCCAGGAACACCACCGAACGTTCCGGCGGAGTTGGCTGGTGGGCCATTGCATCGGCGACTTCAAGAATGCCGGCCACGCCGGTGGCGTTGTCCACAGCACCGTTGTAGATGTTGTCTCCTTCTTCGCCCTCGTGCTTGCCCAGGTGATCCCAGTGAGCCATGTAGACGACGGCTTCGTCGGCGCGCTTGCTGCCCGGCAGTACGCCGACCACATTGCGTGACTTCTTTTCGGCGATGGTGCTTTTCAGGTCGAGCGAGAGCTTGGCTTGCAGCGGTACCGGCTTGAAGCCGCGCTTGTTGGCGTCGCGGTAGGCTTTGTCCAGGTTGAGCCCGGCATCGGCAAACAGCTTGCCGGCGGCTTCGGCAGTGAGCCAGCCCTGAGCCTGAAGGCGTGGTTCTTTGTCTTCGGCGGCCGGCAGGTCGTACTGCGCGCCACCCCACGAATTTTTCACCACGTCCCAGCCATAGGAAGCGCCCGCGGTGTCGTGGACGATGAGCGCGGCAGCTGCGCCCTTGCGTGCGGCTTCCTCGAACTTGTAGGTCCAGCGGCCGTAGTAGGTCATGCGCTTGCCGTCGAACAGCTTGGCGTCGTCGACGTGGAAGCCCGGGTCGTTGACGAACATGACCACGGTCTTGCCCTTCCAGTCCTGGCCGGCGTAGTCGTTCCAGTTCTGCTCGGGCGCATCAACGCCGTAGCCGACGAACACCAGGTCGCTGGCGTCGATCTTGATCTCCGGCTGGCCGCTGCGGGTGCCGATGACCATGTCGGTACCGAACTTCAACTCCTGGCTGGCGGCACCGCGCTGGATGGTCAGCACGGTGTTTGGGTCGGCCGTGGTTTCGGTCATCGGCACGTCCTGGAACCAGCTGTCGCCGTTGCCCGGCTGCAGGCCGATGCGCTGCATCTGGTCGCGGATGTAGTTGACCGTAAGTTCCTCGCCCTTGCTACCGGGCGCGCGGCCTTCAAATTCATCCGATGCCAGATTCTTGACCAGCTCGCCGAAATCAGCGGCGTTGATCGCGCTGGCGAAGGCGTGGGCAGGCACAGGGGCGGGCGCTGGTGCGGAGGCGACGGGCGCCTCGGCGTCGCGTTTACAGGCGACCAGGGCCGCACTCGCGGCAAGGCACAACAACAGTTTGCGTGGCATGGAAACTCCGGAATTGCAGTCGAACCCCGATTCTAGGCCGAAGCGGGAGGACGTGACTCAGTTGGCGGGCGCGGTTTCGCTGCTGAAGTGCTGGACCGTTGCGCCGCTGACCGGCCCGATACGGGCGGTGTCATGCACATACAGGACAACTTCACGCTCGAATTGCAGCGTGCCTTCCACCACCGCATTCGGGCCGATGATGATGCGCGGCTTGCGCGGCGCCTTGAACGAAATGCCGAACGAGGGGCGCTCCACTTTGATGCCGCCCTTGACCACCGAATCGACGCCGACTGTGATGTCGCCATTCACCGTTTCAATATCACCATCGAGCTGCGTGGCGACCAGGCCGATGCCGCCGTTGACGGTGCTCACGTCACCGCTGATGCGGCTGCCACGGTCGACGAAGATGCTGCCGTTCACCGTTTCCAGGCCGCTGGACAGCACCAGATTGCGGCCGGCGCGGATGCTGCCATTTACGGTTTCGATGTTGCGCGCGGTGACGTTGTCGTCGGTACGGATGCTGCCGTTGACCGTTCCCACGCTACGCGCATTCACGCCGCTTGCCAGCTGGACGCTGCCGTTCACCGTTTCCAGATCGCGGTAGCTGGCACCGGCGGTGGTTTGAATGCTGCCGTTGACCTTGCTGATGTCATCGTCGGCCATCGCCTGCGGTGCAGCGACGGCGAGGGCCAGCAACAGGAGGAATCGTTTCATGGGGATCTCCTTGGGTAGGCATTCTGGGGGACAGGTACCGATGGCACCACGCTTGGTTACAATCCGCACCTGCCTTAAGTCACTGGAAAGTCATTGCGCCAGACGTGCTACCACGACCACCACCACCGGCTGCAGACCTCGCCGCGCTGGAGCGCGGGCTGCCTGCTGGTGTTGGCGTTGATGGCGGGCCCTTTGCTGGCGCAGAACAATTCACGTGATGCCGAGAAAAAACTGCAGCAACTGCGCGGCGAGTTGAAGGGCGTCTCCCAAGAGCGCAGGCAACTGGAAGAGCAGCGGGGCGATGCCCAGCAGCGGTTGCGCGACGCCGACCAGAAGGTCGCACGCAGCGGTCGTGCGGTGGCCGAAGCCGAAGCGGCGGCGCGTCGCCAGCAACAGGCACTGGTGGAGCTGCAGCAGCGCAAGGTTGAACTGGAAAGTGGGTTGTCGCGCCAACGCCAGCAATTGGCCGGGTTGCTGCGAGGCGCCTATCAGCTGGGTAACCATGCGCCCCTGAAGTTGCTGCTGTCACAAGACCAGGTCGCCGATGCCAACCGCCAGTTGGCGTATCACCGCTACATGCAGCGCGAGCGGGCACGGGCCATTACGGCGTTGACGGCTGACCTGCAGGCGCTCAACAGCACCGAGCAGCAGATCGTCACCCGTACCAAGGAGCTGGAGCAGGTGCGCGAGCAACAGCGTCAGCAGGCCGCCGCGCTCACCCAGGATCGGCGCCAGCGTGCTTCGTTGCTGACCGAACTGGATCAACGTTACCAAGACCGCAGTGAGCGGGAGAAGGCGCTGGGCAAGGATGCGCATTCGCTGGAACGGTTGCTGGCCAACCTGCGCGCGGCTGCGGCCCGTGCGGAAGCCGAACGCCGCACTGCTGCCCGCCGAGCAGCGGCGGAACAGGCCCGGCAGAAAGCCGCCAACGGCAGTACGGCGGGTCGCACTCCGGCCCGCAGCACAGCAGGGAAGACACCCCCGCAGGTGGTGGCCAACGCGCCCGCACCGCGGGTGGGTGGGCTGGGATGGCCGCTGTCGGGCAACTTGCTGGCGCGTTACGGTGGCCGTTTGCCGGATGGCCGCAGCAGCGCCGGTGTACTGATCGGCGCGCCGGCAGGAAGCACCGTAACGGCCGTGGCCGATGGCACGGTGGTGTTCTCCGATTGGATGACCGGCTACGGCATGATCCTGATTGTCGACCACGGCAACGGCTATATGAGTCTGTACGCGCACAACGATGCGCTGCTGCGGGATGCAGGCGCCCGCGTGCGCCGTGGCGAAGCGGTGGCCAAGGTAGGCAACTCCGGTGGTCAGGGCGTGACAGCGCTGTACTTCGAGCTGCGCCGTGGTGGCCAGCCGGTGGACCCGACAACCTGGTTGCAGCGGCAGTAAATGCCGCGTGTTCGGCGTGCCGCGACGGAGGGACCGCCGCAACGGAGAGTGAACGGAATAACGACGTCGGTTTACCGTGGCTGCCTGAGCGCATTAACCGGCACTCGGTTCAACGGGAATTTAGCTGGGCTTCGCGCATAATCGGGGCCAGCGCGCTTGGCGTGCATTCGTTTTCTCATGGAGTGGTTCATGCGTGTAGCCCGTCTTGCTGCTGCCCTGCTATTGGCCCTGTCCCCCGCCGTAACACTGGCGCAGAGTGCGTCGGACAAAGTGCCTGCGGCAGATGACCCCGATGCCAAGGAGTCGGTGACCTCACGCGTACCGTTGGATGAGATCCGCCGCTTCGTTGCGGTCTACAACGCGGTACGCGCGGCCTATGTGGAACCGGTCGATGACAAGCAGTTGATGCAGTCGGCGGTGCGCGGGCTGCTGCTGGAGTTGGACCCGCACAGCACCTACTTCGACAAGGAGGATGCACAAGCCTTCGACGAGCAAGCGACGGGTGCCTATGAAGGCATCG
Source organism: Stenotrophomonas sp. Iso1 (assembly GCF_027497995.1). Taxonomy (GTDB): domain Bacteria; phylum Pseudomonadota; class Gammaproteobacteria; order Xanthomonadales; family Xanthomonadaceae; genus Stenotrophomonas. The sequence goes on from NZ_JAODBT010000005.1 coordinate 5,923, forward strand.
GCGTGGAACTGCTGCAACAGGACAACGCGCTCAAAGTGGTGTCACCCATCGACGATACGCCGGCTACACGTGCCGGCATTCGCGCGGGTGACCTGATTGTGGCCATCGACGGCAAGCCGATCAGCGCAATAGAGGCGATGGAACCGCTGCGCGGTGTAGCCGGCAGCAAGGTAGTGCTGACCATCGAGCGCGGCGATGGCAAACCGTTCGACGTCACCGTCGTGCGCGAGACCATCCGCGTCACCAGCGTGCGCAGCAAGATGCTCGAGCCTGGCTATGCCTACGTGCGCATCAGCACCTTCCAGGCCGATACCGCCGCCGATTTCCAGAAACACATCAGCCAGTTGCAGGCGCAGTCGGGCGGCAAGTTGAAAGGTCTGGTGCTCGACCTGCGCAGCAACCCCGGTGGCCTGCTGACCGCTGCGGTGCAGGTGGCCGATGACCTGCTCGACAAGGGCGGCATCGTCAGCACGCGCGGGCGCATTTCCATCAGCGATGCCAAGTTCGATGCCACACCGGGTGACCTGATGAAGGGAGCGCCGGTGATGGTGTTGGTGGACGCCGGTTCGGCCAGTGCCTCGGAAGTGTTGGCTGGCGCGTTGCGCGACAACCAGCGTGCCCGTGTGATCGGCAGCCGCACCTTCGGCAAGGGCTCGGTGCAGACCGTGTTGCCGCTGGACAACGGTGATTCGGTCAAGCTCACCACTGCGCGTTACTACACGCCGAGCGGGCGCTCGATTCAGGCCACCGGCATCCTGCCCGACGTGGAGCTGGCACCGGAGCCCAGCGATGTGAACAAGGACGTGCCGGCCAGCCTGGCCGATTACAGCGAAGCCAGCCTGCCGGGCCACCTGCGTGGTGACGACGAGGCGACGGCCAGTAAAGCGGGCGTGGTGCTGTCGGGCGAAGGCCCGGTGCAGTCGGCGTTGCGTGAGCTTAAACAACCGGGTTCGGTCGTAAGCGTTGCCAGGGCCAAGCCGGCCAATCCTGCATCGGCGACCCCGGCTGCAGCGGCACCCGCCGCGGCCAAGCCAGAGCCAGCCAAGCCGGAGGCGGTGGTGCCTGCAGCTGCCAAGCCCGAGCCCATCAAGCCCGATCCAAGCCCAGCCCCGGCGGTAACCGATTCGCCCAAGCCGGCGATTGACGACGGCAAGTGATACCGAAACGGCCCTGCAATGCAGGGCCGCTTCATTTTCCATCGTCACGGTTTGGCGAGCACGGGAAGGGTGTGATCACCTTTTCGCCGGTACCGGCGCCGTTAGAACCCGTGACTCTTGCGCAAACGCCGGGCGATGGCTGCACGCACATACAACCCATAAATGATGCCGAACAGGAAGCCAGCCACATGCGCTGACCAGGCCACCATGCCGAAGCTGGGGCCGATGTAGGCGAACACCACCTGCAGTGCCGCCCACGCGCCGATCAACAGGAAGGCGGGGGCACGGACGAATTCGAGGAACAAGCCCAGCGGCAGCACCAAGCCCAGACGCGCACTGGGGAACAGCGCCAAATAGGTGCCCATCAGCGCGGAAACGGCGCCACTGGAACCAATGATGGTCCGTTCAGGCGTGCCCATCACATACAGGGCGGCGAGGTTGGCAGCGGCACCGCCCAGCAGGAACAGCAACAACAACCGCCACGGGCCGAGCATGCGTTCGGCCGGTGGCCCAAAGATCAGCAGGAACACCAGATTGCCGAGCATGTGCAGCCAGTCGGCATGCAGAAACAAGGCGGTGAACAGCCGGAGCACGCTGCCGTCGCGCAATGCTGCCCACCAATCCTGTGGATTCCCCAAGCCCGTGGACAGTGCGCCCCAATCCAGCCAAAGCGAGCGTCGCGCCTCATCTGGGCGTGAGATTGACCACAGGAAAGCAAGCCAGATGGCCGCGAACAGCAGCGGGACAGCCCAGCGCAGGCCCGGCTTCTTACGGGAGGGAGTGGAGACGAACATGTGCGCAAAGCCTAACCCGGCACCCGTCAATGGTGGGGCTCGGGGTTTTTCGGCGCCGTTATTGTTTAGTTAAGGTTGCTGGGTAATACTGCATACGGCGTCGTATGTCGGGAGGGGACTCCGGCGCACTTCCAGCGGCTTCGGCAGCTTGGTGGTGCAGGCGCAAAAACGAACATTATCGTCTTACGTCTTACGGAGAGAGTTTCCAACATGACCGCTTCTTCAATTGCACGCGTTACCGCTCTGGCTGTCGGCATTGCCGGCGCGTTGGCCTTTGGCCATGCCCAAGGCGCGGCTTTCCAGCTGAAAGAAAACAGTGCCAAGGGCCTGGGCCGCGCATTCGCCGGTTCGACCAGCGCATGGGACGACGCTTCGGTGATCGCCACCAACCCGGCCTCGATGCGTTTGCTCGATGGTCGCCAGTTCCAGGCTGACCTGAGCGCCATCAGCTTCTCGGCTGACTTTGAGAAGAGCGCCGCCCGCAATTCCAACGGCACCCCGATCACTGGCGGCAACGGCGGCGACGCCGGCATGATCGCTCCGGTCCCGGCGGCTTACTTCCATCTGCCGTTCGGCGAAAACGACAACATGCATTTTGGTCTGTCGTTGACCGCTCCGTTCGGCTTCAAGACCGATTACGACAAGAACTGGGTGGGCCGCTACAGCGGCGTGACCACCGACCTGAAGGCCATCGACCTGGGCGCGGCGTTCTCCTATGACGTCAACCCGTACGTGTCCTTCGGCGCATCGGTGTTTGTTGAACACCTGACCATTGAGCTGTCCAACGCACTGGATATGGGTTCGGTGATCAACGGTACCGCCCAGCAGAAGGCTGCTGGCGCTGTGTTGGCCGGTGGCGGCACCCCCGCTCAGGCGCAGGCCGCTGCCAACGCCGCTGCCCAGCAGATGGCAGGGCTCGGTTTCTTCCCGGGCAGCGCTGATGGCTTCGTCACCATTGAAGGTGACAACAATGCCGTCGGTTACGTGCTCGGCACCACGCTGAGCCCGACCGAAAACACCAACATCGCTTTCAGCTACCGCTCGAAGGTTGAGCACAAGATCACCGGCGGCAAGGCCAACTTCACCGTTACGCCGGAAACCGCTGCGCTGCTGGCACAGACCGCTCCGGGTACCTTCGTGGACAGCTCGGGCAAGGCAACCGTGACCCTGCCGGCATCGGTCTCGATGAGCATCACCCACCGCATCAACGACCGTTGGACCGTGATGGGCGACCTGTCGCGCACCGCGTGGAAGACGGCGTTCGACCAGGTGACGGTGGACTTCGCTTCGAACCAGCCGGACAACACGCTGGGCTTCCACTACAACGACACCACCTTTGGCTCGATCGGTACCGAGTACAAGTTGTCTGACACCATCACCCTGCGTGGCGGCGTTGCGTATGACGAGTCGCCGACCAGCGTCGAGCACCGTGACGTGCGCGTGCCGGACGTGACCCGCAAGTGGTTGTCGCTGGGCCTGGGCTGGACCCCGTCGGAGAAGACCGAGTTCAACTTCGGTTACACCCACCTGTTCACCAGCGAGCCGAAGATCAACGTGACCTCGGTCAGCGGCAACGTGGTGCAGGGCAAGTACGACGTGGGCGGCGACATCCTCGCTGCTTCGATCAACTACAAGTTCTGATCTGACCTGTAGAAGCTTCAAGCAGGAAGCCCCGCGCAAGCGGGGCTTTTTGTTTGGTGTCGTGCACAAAAGTGCGGGTACCGTTGAGCGCAGTGCAGGCTGCGCGGGAGCACTACTGGGCGGCGCACTGCTCGGCACCACAGGCACGGGCTTTCGTTTGATTTGGATGTGGCAGAAGCAGAGGCGCGACTTTGTCGCTTTCCCTCTCCTGCCTTCAACATCCTCTGCCGGAAGGGAAGAAACGAAGAGTAAAAGCCCAAGACCAAAGCCAAAGTTCAAAGGGTGATTTTGCTGCTCTCTAGCCGTAACGCACCCGGTATCTGGCAACAAAAAACCCCGCTTTCGCGGGGTTTTTCATTACTGCATCACTGCCGCCGGATCAATCGCCCAGTGTCAGCAGCGAGGCGTTGCCGCCCGCTGCAGTGGTGTTCACCGTCACCGTCTTTTCGGTGGCGAAGCGCAGCAGGTAGTGCGGACCACCTGCCTTGGGGCCGGTGCCGGACAGACCCTGGCCGCCGAACGGCTGCACACCGACCACGGCGCCGATCTGGTTGCGGTTGACGTAGACGTTGCCGACGTTGACGCCATTGGCGATACGGTCGACGGTTTCGTCGATGCGCGAATGCAGGCCCAAGGTCAGCCCGTAACCGGTGGCGTTGATCTGATCGATCACCGCATCCAGCTGATCGGCCTTCCAGCGGATCACATGCAGCACCGGTCCGAAAATTTCCTTGTGCAGCTGGCTCAGATCCTTCAGTTCATACGCACGCGGTGCGAAGAAGGTGCCGTGTGCAGTGGCGTCGGACAGCGGCGCGACGGCGATCAGGCGTGCCTCGGTGTCCATGCGTGCGGCGTGGTCATTGAGGATCTGCAGCGCGTCAGCGTCGATGACCGGGCCGACGTCGGTGGACAGTTCGCCCGGATTGCCTATTTTCAGTTCGGCCATCGCACCGGCGAGCATGCCCATCACCTTGTCGGCGATGTCGTCCTGCACGAACAGCACGCGCGCCGCCGAGCAACGCTGGCCAGCGGAGGTGAAGGCCGAGCCAATTGCGTCCTTGACCAGCTGTTCCGGCAGCGCCGAGGAGTCAGCGATGAAGGCATTCTGGCCGCCGGTCTCGGCGATCAGCACACCGATGGCGGCGTCGCGTGCGGCCATGGCGCGGTTGATCGCGCGGGCGGTATCGGTGGAGCCGGTAAAGGCCACACCGGCCACGCGTGGGTCGGCGGTGAGCGCGGCACCGACGGTGGCACCGTTGCCTGGCAGGAACTGCAGCACGCCTTCCGGCACGCCAGCGTCGAGCAGCAGCTTCACGGCGTAGTAGCCGATCAGGTTGGTCTGTTCTGCCGGCTTGGCGATGACGCTGTTGCCGGCGGCCAGTGCGGCACTGATCTGGCCCAGGAAAATTGCCAGCGGGAAGTTCCACGGGCTGATACAGACGAACACGCCGCGTCCGTGCAGCTGCAGTTCGTTGCTTTCACCGGTCGGACTGGGCAGCTTTTCAGCGGTGCTGAACTGCTCGCGGGCCTGCTTGGCGTAATAGCGCAGGAAGTCCACCGCTTCGCGCACTTCGGCGACGCCATCGGGCAGGCTCTTGCCGGCTTCTTTCACGCACAGCGCCATGAACTCGGCGATGCGGGCTTCCAACTGGTCGGCGGCGTGCTCGAGGATGGCGGCGCGACTGGCGGCCGGGGTGCGATTCCAGGCGGGCTGTGCGGCTACCGCGTTGGCCAGGGCCTTCTGCACGGTGGCGCTGTCAGCGGCCTGCCAGTGGCCGACCACGTCGCGGCTGTCGGCCGGGTTGGTTACCGGCAACGCGGCGCCGCTGATGCTGGCGCCCGGTACCAGAGGTGCGGCCTGCCACGGCTTGGTCGCGGCGTTGAGCTGCTCGGCGAGGGCGCGCAGGTCGTTGTCGTTGGCGAGGTTGATGCCCATGGAGTTATTCCTGTCGTGGTTCTGGCTGCGCAGCAGGTCAACCGGCAGCGGGATCTTGGGGTGCGGGATGGACGCGAACGAGGACACCGCTTCGACCGGATCGCGGATCAGGTCGTCGATGGAGACGTCCTCGTCGGTGATGCGGTTGACGAAGCTGGAGTTGGCGCCGTTTTCGAGAAGGCGACGCACCAGGTACGGCAGCAGGTCTTCGTGCGAACCAACCGGTGCATAGACGCGGCATGGCACGTTGAGGCGGTCGGCCGGAATCACTTCGGCGTACAGGTCATCGCCCATGCCGTGCAGCTTCTGGTGCTCGTAAACGCCGCCCTTGGCGATCTGCTTGATCGTGGCGATGGTGGCCGCGTTGTGCGTGGCGAACATCGGGTAGATGGCATCGGCGTGGCCGAACAGGCGCTTGGCGCAGGCGATGTAGGAAACGTCAGTGTTCTGCTTGCGGGTAAACACCGGGTAGCCGGCCAGGCCGTCGACCTGCGCCCGCTTGATTTCCGCGTCCCAGTACGCGCCCTTGACCAGACGCACCTGCAGCTTGTGACCAATGCGTCGCGCCAGATCGGCGAGGTAATCAATCGTGTACGGCGTGCGCTTCTGGTACGACTGCACCACGATGCCGAAGCCTTCCCAGCCCTTGAGTGAGGGATCGCTGACCACACGCTCGATGATGTCCAGCGACAGCTCCAGACGGTCGGTTTCTTCGGCGTCCACCGTGCAACCGATGCCGTAGGACTTGGCCAGCTGCGCCAGTTCCAGCACGCCCGGCACCAGATCCTTGAGCACGCGCTCGCGCTTGGCATGTTCATAGCGCGGGTAGAGCGCCGACAACTTGATCGAGATGCCGTGCGAGGCGGTGACATCGCCATCGGCCTTGCCGCCGCGCGCGATGTTGTCGCTACCGATGGCATGGATGGCGCGACGGTAATCTTCCAGATAACGCAGTGCATCCTTCATCGTCAGCGCGCCTTCGCCGAGCATGTCGAAGGAATAGCGGTAGTTGTTGTTGTCGCCCTTGTGCGAACGCGACAGCGCTTCGTCGATGGTGCGGCCCATGACGAACTGGTGGCCCATGATTTTCATCGCTTGGCGCACGGCCAGACGAATCACCGGCTCGCCAACGCGACCGATCAGGCGCTTGAATGCGCCGTGCACATCGCGCTTGGTGCCATCAGCCAGATCGACCAGATGGCCGGTCAACATCAGGCCCCAGGTCGATGCATTGACCAGCACCGAGTCAGACTGACCCATGTGCTTTTTCCAATCCGCTTCGCCCAGCTTGTCGCGGATCAACTTGTCGGCGGTTTCCTGGTCCGGAATGCGCAGCAGTGCTTCCGCCACGCACATCAGCAGCACGCCTTCCTCGCTGCCCAGGTCGTACTGACGCATGAAGGCTTCGATGGCGCCCTGGTTCTTGGCGCGGGCGCGCACGCGGCGCACCAGATCCGCGGCGGTGGCCTGCACCTGTGCCTGTTCGGCAGCGGGTAGACGTGCCTGTTCCAGCAGTTCGCGAACGTGGCGGGTTTCATCTTTCAGCCATGCATCGGTGATGGCCTGGCGCAACGCGGACGGAGCCGGCGGCAGTTCGGGCGAAAGCAGTACTTGCGCGGGAGAGGTGACAGCGTTGGATGAGGGTGCGTGCATGCCTTGGGCCACGGTTGTGGAATTGGGCCATTTTAATCCTCGGTGACTTTTTTCCCAGCCCCTTACAGGCTCTTTTTTCATTGCCGAAAGCCTTTCGTACAGGGCGATTCGGCGTAATAAGACGAGGAAAATTATTTTGTGCCGTTTCCGGCAAGTTTGCTGCCGACGTTGTGTGAAGTGGGTGGAAAGTTTGTGTGCAACTGCAGCATCCTGCACATCAATGAATGGAAGCTTGCCGGTGTGGTTGGGCGCGGCTACCATCGAGTCGTTTTCCGCGATACGGACGCGGTTGCGCCATGATCCAGATGCTTCGGTCAGTTTCCGATGTCTCGCATGCGCAGCTGGTACTGCATCCCCCACGGGCGCTCACTGCCCGGCAGTTTGTCCTGTTGTTTGCGGCGTTGGCAGGGTTGATGGTGTTCTCGGCAGGCTTGGCTTGGTTGTCCGGAAACGTTCTTGCTCCTGTCTTCGCGTTGGTGCATTGCTTCCTGGTGGGTAGTGCGTTGCGTGCGGCATGGCGCAGCGGCGACCGCAGGGAAGAGATCCGGGTAGGGCCGGACTGCGTGGAAGTGATTCCCGCAGCCGGGAGTTCACCGGTGTTCCGGGCACACCCCTATTTGGTGCGGCTGGTCGCCGGAGAGGAACGGGTCCTGTTGGTTTCCAGCGGCAAGCAGGTGGAAGTGGGGAGTTTCCTCGCACCTGCGGAACGTCGGGAACTTGCGGCGGCACTTGAAAGCTTGCTCGCAGCCAACAATGGCTGCAAACCGACGACGTCAAGGGTCTAGGCATGAAGCAAAGCAGCGGGTGGGGCGGAAAGTTGCAGTACGGGTTCATGCTGGCAGCCATGGCGCTGTTGGCGCCTGGGGCGTGGGCGCAGTCAGCCGACCCCAAGGCGTGGCAGCTCAACATGGGCAAGGGGGTTACCCATACCGCACGCATGGCGTGGGAAGCGCACATGGTGGCGCTGTGGGTATGCGTGGTGATCGGCGTGCTGGTGTTCGGCGCCATGTTCTACGCCATCTTCAAGTTCCGCCGGTCCAAGGGTGCAGTGGCGGCCAAGTTCAGCCACAACACCAAGGCGGAAATCATCTGGACGGTCATCCCGATCGTCATCCTGGTGGTGATGGCCTGGCCGGCGACGGCCAAGCTGATCGCGATGTACGACACCCGCGACTCGGAAATGACGGTGAAGGTCACCGGCTACCAGTGGATGTGGAAGTACGAATACATGGGGCAGGACGTTGCGTTCCTCAGCCGCATGGACCGTAAATCCGACGAGGTCCGCCAGAGCGGCGTGGTGCCGACCGTGGCCAGCGATCCGCATTACCTGTTGGATGTGGACAACCCGCTGGTGCTGCCGGTCAACACCAAGATCCGCTTCGTCATCACCTCTGATGACGTGATCCACGCCTGGTGGGTGCCGGCGCTGGGTTGGAAGCAGGATGCTGTGCCGGGCTTCATCAACGAGCGCTGGACCAACATCGAGCAGGAAGGCATCTACCGCGGCCAGTGCGCCGAGTTGTGCGGCAAGGACCACGGCTTCATGCCGATCGTGGTCAAGGCCGTGTCCAAGGAAGAATTCAAGACGTGGCTGGCCTCGCGCAAACCCGCGCCTACGCCCGCTGCCGAATCTGCTGCGGCACCGGCTGCTCCGGCCACCGATACGCCGCAACCGGAAGCTGCGCCTGCTGAGCAGGCGAGCACCGGCGCCTGATCCCACTGCGTGCCGGCGCAGGCCGGCGCGATGCCTGGAAACTGGAATAACGAGGTGTAGTTGCAATGGCGAACTCCGCAGTGGATCACCACGATCACCACGGCCATCAACAAGGCTTCTTCGAGCGCTGGTTCTTCTCCACCAACCACAAAGACATCGGCACGCTGTACCTGCTTTTCAGCTTCCTGATGTTCATCATCGGTGCGGCGATGAGCGTGGTGATCCGTCTGGAACTGGCGCAACCCGGCCTGCAGTTCGTCAAGCCGGAATTCTTCAACCAGATGACCACCGTGCATGCGCTGGTGATGATCTTCGGCGGCGTGATGCCGGCCTTCGTCGGCCTGGCCAACTGGATGATCCCGCTGCAGATCGGTGCGCCGGACATGGCGCTGCCGCGCATGAACAACTGGTCGTTCTGGTTGTTGCCGGTGGCGTTCACCTTGTTGTTGATGACGTTGTTCCTGCCGGGCGGTGCGCCGGCCGGTGGCTGGACGATGTACCCGCCGTTGTCGTTGCAGGGTGGCTACAACGTCGCCTTCAGCGTGTTCGCCATCCACGTGGCCGGCATCAGTTCGATCATGGGTGCGATCAACATCATCGCCACCGTGCTCAACATGCGCGCACCGGGCATGGACCTGCTGAAGATGCCGATCTTCGTCTGGACCTGGTTGATCACCGCGTTCCTGTTGATTGCGGTGATGCCGGTGCTGGCCGGTGCGGTGACCATGCTGCTGACCGACAAATTCTTCGGCACCAGCTTCTTCAATGCCGCCGGTGGCGGTGACCCGGTGATGTACCAGCACATCTTCTGGTTCTTCGGGCACCCGGAGGTCTACATCATGATCCTGCCGGCGTTCGGCGTGGTCAGCGAGATCCTCCCCACCTTCAGTCGCAAGCCTTTGTTCGGCTACCAGGCAATGGTCTACGCCACGGCTGCGATCGCGTTCCTGTCGTTCATCGTGTGGGCCCACCACATGTTCACGGTGGGTATGCCGCTGGGTGGCGAAATCTACTTCATGTTCGCCACGATGCTGATCTCCATCCCCACCGGGGTGAAGGTGTTCAACTGGGTCAGCACGATGTGGGAGGGCTCGCTGACGTTCGAGGCACCGATGCTGTTCTCCATCGCCTTCGTCATCCTGTTCACCATCGGCGGTTTCTCCGGGCTGATGCTGGCCATCGTGCCGGCTGATTTCCAATACCACGACACGTATTTCGTGGTGGCGCACTTCCACTATGTACTGGTGACCGGCTCGGTGCTGGCGCTGATCGCGGCGGTGTACTACTGGTGGCCCAAGTGGACCGGCCGCATGTACAACGAGTTCTGGGGCAAGGTGCATTTCTGGTGGACGATGGTGTTCGTCAACCTGCTGTTCTTCCCGCAGCACTTCCTCGGTTTGGCCGGCATGCCGCGGCGCATTCCTGATTACAACCCGGTGTTTGCCGACTGGAATCTGATCAGTTCGATCGGTGCGTTCGGCATGTTCGTCACCCCGTTCCTGATGGCTGCCATCCTGTTGTCCTCGCTGCGTAGCGGCAAGCGTGCTGAAGCGCGGGCGTGGGAAGGCGCCAGGGGCCTGGAGTGGACCGTCCCGTCGCCGGCACCGGCGCATACCTTCACCGTGCCGCCGGTAATCAAGCCGGGCGATCTGGCCCATGACGATGTCGCCCATTGAGGAGCCGCAGCTGATGACCGACAAACAATGGCAGCCTGAAGAAATGGCACTGCGCCGCCGCCGCTCGCGTCGCACGGCGTTGGTGGTGGGGTTGATCGCAGTCGCGGTCTACGTCGGCTTCATCCTGTCCGGAGTGCTCGCACATTGACCACGCCGGCGCCCAAACCTGCACGCAATGCCGGCATGGTCCGGCTGATCGGCGTGGCGCTGGGCGTGTTCGTGCTGACGTTCTCGCTGGTGCCGCTGTATCGCATCGCTTGCGAGAAGGTGTTTGGCGTGCGCCTGGAACGCGGCGCAAGCCAGGTGGGTGCGCAGCACGCGGACAGCATCAAGCGCACCGTGCGGGTGGAATTCGACGGTGGCGTCAATTCGAAGTTGCCGTGGGCATTCCATCCGGAAAAACTGACGATGGAGGTTGTGCCGGGCGAGTTGAACGAAGCGATGTACTTCGCGCGCAACGAAAGCGACCGCGCGCTGGTTGGCAGCGCGGTGCCTTCGGTGGCACCGGCGCGTGCATCGGGTTACTTCAACAAAACCGAATGTTTCTGTTTCACCGCGCAGACCCTGCAGGCCGGTGAGCAGCGTGATATGCCGGTGCGCTTCATCGTCGACCCGGATCTGCCGGCCGACGTGAAGACCATCACCCTGTCCTACACGTTCTACAAGAATGATGCGCTGACTGAGCAGCTGGCGCCGGCATCTGCCGCCACCGCTGCGCATGCAGCTCCCTGATCACGGACCCGGAAGCAAACCATGGCCCACAACACGCCTGATGCCAACGTCTATTTCGTGCCGAGCCACAGCAAGTGGCCTTTCGTCGGCTCGATCGCCATGCTGGTATTGATGGTCGGGGTGGCCAGTTGGCTCAACGACACCAGCTGGGGGCGGTGGACGTTCTTCACCGGTCTGGCAATGTTGATACTCACATTGTTCATGTGGTTCGGCGATGTCATCCGCGAATCGCTGGCGGGTAGCTACAACCGCCAGGTGGATGGCTCGTTCCGCATGGGGATGGTGTGGTTCATCTTCTCCGAGGTGATGTTCTTCGGTGCGTTCTTTGGTGCGCTGTTCTACACGCGCAACATGGGCCTGCCGTGGCTCGGTGGCGAAGGCCACGGCGTGTTGACCAATGAATACTTGTGGGATGGCTTTTCGGCGGCGTGGCCAACCAATGGCCCGGCCGATATCGGTGGCGCATTCCAGACCATCCCGGCCTGGGGCCTGCCGCTGCTCAACACGCTGATCCTGTTGACCTCCGGCGTGACCCTGACCATCGCGCACCACGCGCTCAAGGCCGGTAATCGCAAGCAGTTGCTGATCTGGCTGGGCGCGACCGTGGTGCTGGGCTGTGTGTTCCTGTTCTTCCAGGCCGAGGAATACATCCACGCCTACAAGGAACTGAACCTGACGATGGGCTCGGGCATCTACGGCTCCACCTTCTTCATGCTCACCGGCTTCCATGGTGCGCACGTCGCGCTGGGCACCATCATGTTGACCGTGATGTGGCTGCGTGCCGCCAAGGGTCACTTCACCCGCGACAACCACTTCGGCTTTGAAGCAGCGGCGTGGTACTGGCATTTCGTCGACGTGGTGTGGCTGATGCTGTTCCTGTTTGTCTACGTGCTCTGAGTTGAGCGGCGGACCGGGGTCGGGGAATGAGGCGATGGCGTTGAGCGTTGCTCAATGAAACCTCATTCCCATCTCTCCGTTCTCCGCTTCAACCACCCACGCCGTGCGGTTTGATCCAGCCACTGTAGATGCCCACCGCAACCAGCAGGATCAACACCACTGAAAGCACGATGCGCCGCGTCAGCGCGTTGACCGTGCGTTTGGTCTGGCCGCGATCGATCATCAGGTAGTAGAGGCCGGCCCCCAGATTCCAGATGATGACGATCAGAAACGCGATTACCAGCAGGGTCTTCAACGAATCATTCATACGCGGCTCGATGGGTGGATGGGCAAGGCTATATCACCTGCTCGGAGCCCACTTGTCATGACGCGACAGCACACGGGAATTTTCGGCTGGCTGCTGGCGTTGCTGGTAGCCGGCGTGTTCTGCGGCTTTGGTGCCTGGCAACTGCAGCGCATGCATCAGAAAGAAGCCTTGCTGGCCCAGGTGCCACCCAGCCGCGCGGTGGCGGTGACGCTGGATGCGGCCATGCGTGCGCCGCAGTCCCTGCATTGGCTGCGTGACCGGTTGCAGTTCCTGCCCGGCACGGTGCTGTTGGACAACCAACTGCGCGAAGGCCGCGCCGGAGTGAAGGTGTACCAGGCCGCGCGAGCGCAGGGCGGTGCGGTGGTGCTGGTGGACCTGGGTTGGTTGCCATTGCCGGCCAACCGGCAGTTGCCCGTGGTGACGCCGCAGGAGGGATGGCAGCAACTGGAAGGCCTTTGGGCGCCCGCACCGTCATCGGGACTCGCATTGGGGCCAGCCATGAGCGCTGCAGCCCAAGCGCAGACCTGGCTGGCCACACGCCTGGAGTTGCCGGCCATCGCCCAACACCTCGAACTGGCGCCGTCCGCGCTGGCGCCGCGCGTGCTGCGGTTGGATCCCACGTTGCCCCTGGGTTACACGCGTGATCTGGAGTTGCTGCCCAATACCTTGCCGCCTTCCCGGCACCTGGGTTATGCGGTGCAATGGTTTGCCATGGCGCTGGCGGTGCTGGTGATCGCCGGTGTGCTGCAGTGGCGCCGCCGCAGGCGGGGAAGGCTGTCGTGATGCTGTGTGCAGCACAAAGCGATAGCGCCTCTCGTCAGCGCTCCCCTGGGGTGCGTGCATGGGAGTGGGCGAGTTCCTCGGGCCCTGTCGCCGTCGCTCACGCCGTTGCTGGCGTCCTCGTTGCCGGTGCCGCGCGTGCTTCTTTCATCGCTTGTGCGTTGACTGTCACCTTTCTCTCTCCCTTTCACCGAAAGTGAAGGGGAGGGTGCAGAGGGGGGCTTTTGTTCCTGCTCTTGCCAACGCCTCACCCCCTCCTCACCCCTCTACACATGGGAAACTGCCACGCATGAATGCCCTTACGCCCGACCAGCTCGCCGTTCGCAACCGTGGCCGTCGGGTGCTGTTGCTGATCTTCGCCATGTTCTTCGGTTCGATGGCGTTGGCCGGCATCCTTCGTTTCTCGGGTTGGACGCCGCAGATCACCCGCAATCACGGGCAGCTGTACGAACCGGCGATTGACCTGCGCGACACGCGCCTGCAACTGGCAGATGGCCAGGCTTACCCGTGGAATCCAGAAGCGCGCGTGTGGCGCATCGTGTTGGCGCCAGACGCCAATTGCGCCCCTGCCTGCGTCACTTTGTCGCAGCAGCTGGACAAGGTGTGGCAGCTGTTCGGCCATAACGCGGATAATGTCGAGATATTGTGGCTGGGTACGCCCCCTGCACAGGTGGCGGCGATGCCGGCGCTGAAGGTGCTGCAGGCCCAGCCCGCGTTCCGGGCCAAGCTGCCGGGGGTTGATGACCCGGCTGGAATCCCGGTGTATGTGATTGATCCCAATGGCTTTGTGGTGTTGCGCTATGCGCCGGGTTTTGAACCGGGTGGATTGCGGGCCGACCTTTCCAGGCTGTTGAAACTGAAGTGAGTCCCGTTCGATGAATGCCACTGCGCGTCCGGCGCTGTACCGCAATTTCCACCGCCTGGCGTGGTTCGCACTGATCATGACCGCGAGCACGATCATGTTCGGCTCGTTCGTGCGGCTGTCCGATGCTGGCCTTAGCTGCCCGGATTGGCCGACCTGCTATGGCCGCGTCACTTGGCCGCAGACACAGATGGAAGCCGCCCAGCACGTGGCCAGCGAGATCCGTCCGCTGGAAAGCCACAAGGCCTGGCGCGAACAGGTGCACCGTTTCCTGGCCGGCTTGCTGGGCGTGGAAGTACTGACCTTGGCGTTGCTCGCTGCGCGCCGACGCAAGCATGGTATTGCACAGATTGTCGGCGCCTCGGTGCTGGTGGCTCTGGCGATACCGCTATACATGCGCGGCGAGCATGTCGCTGCCAGCGTTCTGGCTATTGGCGGTGAAGCTATTCTGCTATTGGCCGCATTGCGCTGGTCCAACATCGATCTGGCACGCGCGGCGGTACTGACCCTGGCCGTGGTGGTGTTCCAGGCATTGCTGGGTATGTGGACCGTGACCTGGCTGCTCAAGCCCATCGTGGTGATGGGGCATCTGCTCGGTGGCATGTTGATGTTCGGCCTGCTGGTGTGGATGGCGTGGAAGGCGACCAATCTGCCGCTCATCCTGGCCGAGGCTTCGCGCCTGCGCTGGTGGCTGCGTGCGGGTGTGGCGCTGCTGGTGCTGCAGATCGCACTGGGTGGTTGGGTCAGCTCCAATTACGCGGCGCTGGCCTGTGGCGGCGGTAGTGCGTCGCTGGACAACTTCCCGCGTTGCGTCAGCCAATGGTGGCCGCAACAGAATTACACCGAAGGCTTCACCCTGTGGCGCGGCATCGGCGTGGACTATGAAGGTGGCGTACTGGACGGTGCATCGCGCATCGCGATCCAGATGGCGCACCGGATGATGGCCATCGTGGTGTCGCTGTACCTGCTGGTGCTGTCGGTGCGCCTGTTCCGTATCCCGGGCATGCGCGCGTGGGCGACCATGCTGGGTGTGCTGGTGTTGCTGCAGGTCACGCTGGGCGTGCTCAACGTCAAGCTGGCGCTGCCGCTGCTGGTGGCCGTGCTGCACAGTGGTGGTGCGGTGGCCTTGTTGTTCGTGCTGGTCACGCTGCTGGCGCGGCTGCGCGCTCCGGAGTGATGGCATGAAGACGACGTGGCGTGATTATTGGGATCTGACCAAGCCCAAGGTGGTGGCCTTGATTGTGTTCACCGCCTTGGTGGGCATGTTCCTGGCCGTTCCAACAGTGCCCACTGCCGCGCAGGCGGTATCGGGCGTGTTGGGCTTCCTCGGCATCTGGCTGGCGGCCTCGGCCGCAGCAGCAATCAACCAACTGCTGGATGCGCGCATTGACGCGCAGATGGCACGAACTTCCTGGCGGCCACTGGTGGTGGGCAAGGTGTCACCGCGGCAGGTGCTGGTGTTTGCCGGTGCGTTGACCGCGCTGTCGATGACCATCCTGGTGCTGTGGGTGAACGTGATCACCGCGGTGCTGACCTTCGCCTCGCTGATCGGCTATGCGGTGATCTACACCGTGTACCTGAAGCGTGCGACCTCGCAGAACATCGTCATCGGTGGTCTGGCCGGCGCCACACCGCCGTTGTTGGGCTGGGCGGCGATAACTGGCATGCAGGGCAGTTCCGACTGGGCCTATGCCTCGCTGTTGGTGTTGATCATCTTCATCTGGACGCCGCCGCACTTCTGGGCGCTGGCGATCTTCCGTCGCGCCGATTACGCCAAGGCCGACGTGCCGATGTTGCCGGTGACCCACGGTGTGCCGCATACGCGCAAGCAGATCCTGGCCTACTCAGTGGTGCTGGCGGTGGTGACGATGCTGCCGGTGGCCATCGGCATGAGTGGCATGTTCTACCTGGGCGGCGCCACGGTGCTGAACCTGGTGTTCCTCTGGTACGCATGGAAAATGCAGAACCCGCCGGACGAGATGTTCAACATGAAGATGTTCGGCTATTCCATCGTCTACCTGATGGCGTTGTTTGCCTTCCTGCTGGTCGACCACTGGTTGATGCCTTGGCTTTGATGCTGGCACCAACAAGCACACAACAACAGATACCAGAACGGCAGAAGCATGGAAGTGCTTCTGCCGTTTGTGGTTGTGGGCTGTGGTGATGAACGGTGTAGCCCGGGCAATGTAAGCCCGTCTCTGCCACACCCGTCTTGGCTACGGTTTCTCAGCGTTGCTTGCCTGCCGCGCATAGCGCTGCGCGATCACCGAACACACAATCAGCTGGATCTGGTGATAGATCATGATCGGCAGCACGATGGCGCCGAGGCTACCGCCGGCAAACAACACTTTAGCGATCGGTACGCCGGTCGCCAGGCTCTTCTTGGAGCCGCAGAACACGATGGGGATTTCGTCGAAACGGCTGAAGCCCAGGCGTCGTGCCAACCAGGTGATGCCCGGCATCGCGATGGCCAGCAGTACCACTGCCACCAACGCTGCGGTGAGCAGTGAACTGATCGGTGTCTTGGTCCATAGCCCTTCGTTGACCGACTCACCGAAGGCGGCGTACACCACCAGCAGCACCGTGCCCTGGTCGGTGTAGCGCAGTAACGCGCGCTGTTTTTCCACCCACCTGGCAATCCACGGCCGCAGCAAATGGCCGGCGACGAAGGGCACCAGCAATTGCAGCATGATCGCGCCCACCGCGTGCAGCGGGTTGGCCATCCCGCCCTGCGAGCCGGCCAGCACTGTCATCAGCAAGGGCGTGAGGAACACCCCGAGGATGCTCGACAACGAGGCCGCGCACACCGCCGCTGGCACATTGCCGCCGGCAATCGAGGTGAAGGCGATGGACGACTGCACGGTGGACGGCAGGGCGCACAGGAACAACACGCCGATGTACAGGTCGGGGGTCAGCAACGTGCCGGACAAGGGTTTGAACGCCAGCCCCAATAGCGGGAACAGCACGAAGGTGCAGACCAGGATCACGATGTGCAGGCGCCAGTGCAGCATGCCGGCGATGATCGATTCGCGCGGCAGACGCGCACCGTGCAGAAAGAACAGCGCAGCGATGGCGAAGTCGGTGAAGTGGTCGAAGCCGCGCGCGGCAGCGCCGGTCATCGGCAACACGCTGGCCAGTACAACCGTGGCGAGCAGGGCGAGAGTGAAGTTGTCCGGTCGCAGTCGCGACCACCAGCGAGTCATCGGCAGAAGCCTCCTCAGGCGGGGATGGGGCAGGGTGCCCGGTCAGGGTTTGGGGTTCTCCAGCACGGCACGCGCGGCCGGTTCCAGCGAGGTCATGCCGGCGTCGCGGCCCAGTTGCAATGCTGCATCACGTGGCGCGCCTTCCAGGCGTGCATTGATGAGCGACAGCAAGGCGCCTGCGCGGTTGCCGGAGGCGCAATGCAGCAGCGTCTTGCCATCGTCCTGCTTGAGCAGGCGCTGTAGGGCGCGCGCCTTGTCATCGGTGATGTCGCTGGCGCCGGCAATGGGCAGGCGCACATACCGCAGCCCGAGTTGTTCGGCCAATGCGGCTTCGTCGTAGCCGCGATCTTCATCGGGCTGGCGCAAATCAATGACGGTGGTGACGCCGGAGGCAGCCGCGTCACGCAATTGCTGCGCGCTGGGTTGGCCGGCGGTGTAGAGATCGGGGCGTGGCTGACGCAGCGTTGTCTCGCCGGCAAATGCGGCGCTGGATACAAGCAGGAAGAGCAGCAGGAACGGTCGGTAGGCGGTCATCGTGCTCTCCCTGGGGGTCAGCGTCGCGTGCCTGCGCGTGCTTTGAGTAGCTCGCGCAGTTCATATTTGTCGGTGTCATCCAGGCCCTGCTGGCGCTGTTTGTCCTGCAGTTCGTCCAGACGTTGCTGCAGCAGCTGTTTTTCCAGCTGGTTGATGGCGTCCTGCAGTTCCTGCGCCCAGCTGGCTTCGTCGCCGGGCAGATCCATAGCCGCCAACTTGTGCAGCGCAGTTTGTTCTTCGCGCTCGTTGAAATGTTCCAGCAGCGCGCCGGTGCTGATGTCCGGGCGTTGCTGCACCAGCTCCAGCAGTTCCAGCAACAACTCGATGCCGGGCAGGCGCAGGCCGCCAACGGCGTGGTGGCTTTCCAGGTTCATCGCCAATGACGGCTGCTGCAGCAGGATGGCGATGGCAGCGCGCACCAGGCTGCGCTTGGCTACCGGCGCAACGTTGGCGCGCGACGTCGCGCGCGTGGTGGCGGGCGCTGCACTGCTGCGGTTGCCAATACCGGTCAGGCGCGCAAGCTCCTGCTTCATCAGGTCACCGAAGGCGCCATCGGGAATCTGCGCCAGCATCGGCTTGGCGTGTTCGGCCAGGCGTGCCTTGCCGTCGAGTGTGCCGAGATTGATCTCGCGGCTGAGTTCGTCAAAGAAGAACTGCGACAACGGGGTGCCTTGCTTCAGGCGCGCATCAAACGCCTCGGCGCCTTCTTTGCGCACGATAGTGTCGGGGTCTTCGCCATCGGGCAGGAACAGGAAAAACGCCTGACGCCCGTCCTTCATGCGTGGCAATACCGACTCCAGCGCACGCCAGCCAGCGCGGCGGCCGGCGGCATCGCCGTCGAAACAAAAGTACACATCCGGTGCGTTGCGGAACAACAGCTCGGCGTGATCCGGCGTGGTTGCCGTGCCCAGCGTCGCCACTGCCTGGGTGACGCCGAACTGGAACAGCGAGACCACGTCCATGTAGCCCTCGACCACGATCAGACGCTCGATCTTCTGGTTGGCCTGACGCACCTGCCACAGGCCGTACAACTCGCGTCCCTTGTGGAACAACGCGGTTTCCGGCGAGTTGAGGTACTTGGGCCCGTCGTCCTTTTCCATGACCCGGCCACCAAAGGCGATGACGCGGCCACGGCGGTCGAAGATCGGGAACATCACCCGGTCGCGGAACTTGTCGTAGACGTGGCCGCGGTCATTCTTGGAGAACAGGCCGACGCGTTCGAGCAGCTTCATGCGCCGCTCGTCCTTGCCCAAGGCATCCTTCAACGCGCTGTAGCCGTCGGGTGCATAACCGATGGCAAAGCGCGCGCGGGTGTCGGCATCCACGTCACGGCCATCGAGATACGCGCGGGCCTTGTCGCTGCTTTCCAGCTGCTTCTGGAAGAAGCGGCTGGCGGCATCCAGCGCCGAGTACTGGTCGCGGCTGTCGTCCTGCTGCTGCGGCGTGCGGGTGTTGGTCTCGCGCGGTATTTCCATGCCCGCGCGCTTGGCCAGTTCGTCCACCGCATCGAGAAACTCGAGGCGGTCGTAGTTCATCAGGAAGCTGATGGCCGTGCCGTGCGCGCCACAACCGAAGCAGTGATAGAACTGCTTGGTTGGCGAAACGGTGAACGAAGCCGAGCGCTCGTCATGGAACGGACAGCGAGCGGAATATTCCTTGCCCTGGCGTTTGAGCGGCACGCGCGTGCCGACCACCTCGACAATGTCGGTGCGGGCTAGCAGGTCGTCGATGAACGCGTCGGGGAGTCGAGCCATGCGGCAATAGACAGCGCCGCCGGATGGCGGGGCACAACAAGGATGGCTGGGAAGTGTACTAGCCTGCGTCGGCGCTGGCAGGGCGGGTGCTCAGATCAACGGCAATGGCACCTCTCCCCACCTCTTGGCCCTGTGATGCGAAAGGGTGCAAACCTCGTAGGCCCGTAATCTGGTCGGCTGCCGAGAGCCAACGGTCGCCGGCGAAAGGGTGCGGAGTAGGCCTTTCAGCCTGGGAGGTGCGGTTCGTCCGGTATCGACTCTCGTGCCTTCCGCGCCTGCGCACGTTCATCAATCACCGCGGTGATCAACGCGCCTCCAAAGAACACCACGCTGGCGTAGTAGATCCACACCAGCATGATCACCAGCGTGCCCATCGAGCCATAGGCGCTGCCAGGGGCGGCGTTGGCGATGTACAGGCCGATGCCATAGCGGCCCAGTACGAACAGCACCGCAGTGATGGCGCCGCCCACGAACGCCTGGCGCCAGCTGACCGGGCGGTCGGGCAGGTAGTGATAGAGGAAGGCAAAGCCGAGTGCGTACAGCAGCACGGTGGTGATGTACGCGACGGCCGGCAGTACCGAGGGCAGGTGCGCGAAGATCACCTGCAACGCGGTGGTGGCGACCATCGACACGATCAGCAGGAAGCCCAGCGCCAGCACCACGCCGGCAGAGAACATGCGCTTCTGCAGCCAGCCAAAGAGGCCTTCGAAACGTCGCGAGTCGGAATGAAAGATCAGGTTCAACGCGGCCTGCAGCTGCGCGAACACCACCGTGGCGCCGATGAACAGCAGCAACAGGCTCCACAGGCCGGCCAGCGAGCCCAGGTCCGGCTGGGCCGAGGCATTGGCGATGATGGTTTGTGCCACCTGCGCCACGCTTGGCCCTGCCAGTGAGGCGATCTGGTCAACCAATGCCTGCTGCGCCGGCGGATACAGCGAGGCGGTCAGCCACAGCAGCAATATCAGCAACGGGGCCAGCGAGAGCAGGGTGTAGAACGCCAGCGAAGCGGCCTGGGTCATCACATCGGTTTCGACGAAGCGCCGCATCAAGGCGGCGGGCAGACTCTGTTGCAGCTTGTCGAAACGGGAACGCAGGGAGTCGATGGACATACGGCCTTGCATGCGAATGGTGTTGCCTCTGAGATGCCGGTGATGCGGATGTTGTAGTGGAAAGCAGCTTTTGCGCAGGTGAAGGCGAGCCGCCGCGAAGCTGGCAATACCGCTGGCTTGCCGGCCGCAGGGTGATTCCCATACCTCGATCACGTATGGCGCCCCCGTGGGCTTTCGGCGGCCGACATGCGTTGCAGGCATGCCGTGAATCATGGGTAGGGCGGGTGATTGCGCACCGGGTGCGCTGTGCCTGCCCGGGCAACGTGGCCCCCGCAGGAGGTGGCTTAAGCGGCTCCCATCCGTCCGGCGCGACCTGGAAACAACAAGGCCCGCTTGCTGGCGGGCCTTGTTGAATGCGGCAAGGGCGGGGCTGGATCAGCCGCCCAGAGCCTGCTTGACCAGCTTGGACACCAAGCCCATGTCGGCCTTGCCTGCCAGCTTGGGCTTGAGTACGCCCATCAGCTTGCCCATGTCCGCCGCGCTGGCTGCGCCGGTTTCGGCGATGGCAGCGGTGACAGCCGCCTGGATTTCGGCGTCGCCCATCTTGGCCGGCAGGTAGCGCTCGATCACGACGATTTCGTCGCGTTCGATCACGGCCAAGTCTTCGCGGCTGGCTGCTTCAAACTGGGTGACCGAGTCCTTGCGCTGCTTGACCATCTTGTCGAGCACGGCAATCACGTCGGCGTCGGTCAGCTCGATGCGCTCGTCTACTTCACGCTGCTTGATGGCGGCGTTGATCAGGCGGATCACGCCCAGGGAGTGCTTGTCGCCGGCCTTCATGGCGGCCTTCATGTCATCGATTAGCTGTTGCTTCATGCTCATGGATCACCTCATGTCGGGATCGGATTGCGGTTTGAACAACGGATTCAGGTATGACGGGAACGCAAAAAGCCGGCTACGCTTGCGCGTGCCGGCTCTCACTCCAGTACGGAAGGCCGAAGCCCTCCGTTCAGGAGTCGCGTCCGATCAGTACAGGCGCTGACGCTTGGTGACGTCGCGCGAGGAACGACGCAGCTGGCGCTTGACGGCAGCAGCGGCCTTGCGCTTGCGTTCCTGGGTCGGCTTTTCGTAGAACTCGCGCTTGCGGGTTTCGGCCAGCACGCCGGCCTTTTCGCAAGTGCGCTTGAAGCGGCGGAGAGCAAACTCGAAGGGCTCGTTCTCGCGGACTTTAACGCTGGGCATGGAATCTCCGGGACACAATGAAACCGGGTCACGCCCGGCGAGCCGCGCATTATAGTCCCTTTAAAAATGGGTGCAAGTCCCCCGGGGTTTGCTGCGCGACGGGAGAGGTCCACAATGGCTCCCATGAAAGTTCTCGGCATTGAATCATCCTGTGATGAGACCGGCGTAGCGGTCTATGACACGGCCCTTTCCGGCGCGGCGGCCCTGCGTGCGCATGCGGTTTACAGCCAGATTGCGCTGCATGCTGAATACGGCGGCGTAGTACCGGAGCTGGCCAGTCGCGACCACGTGCGCAAGACGCTGCCGCTGATCCGGCAGACCCTGGACGAGGCGGGCATCGCCATCTCTGACATTGAGGGCGTGGCCTATACGGCCGGTCCCGGGCTGGTCGGCGCCTTGTTGGTGGGGGCCGGCGTTGCGCGGTCGCTGGCCTGGGGGCTGGATGTGCCGGCCATTGCCGTACATCACATGGAAGGCCACTTGTTGGCACCCCTGATGGAGGACGACCCACCGGAGGCACCGTTCGTGGCGCTGCTGGTGTCCGGCGGGCATACCCAGCTGATCGCGGTGGAGGCCATTGGCAAGTACCGCCTGCTGGGCGAAACACTGGATGACGCGGCCGGTGAGGCTTTTGACAAGACCGCCAAAATGATGGGCCTGCCGTACCCGGGCGGCCCACAGCTGGCCAAGCTGGCCGAAGCGGGAACGCCGGGGCGCTACAAGTTCGCGCGGCCGATGACCGACCGCCCAGGTGTGGATTTCAGCTTCTCTGGGCTCAAGACCCAAGTGCTGCTGGCTTGGCGCGACAGTGACCAGAGCGAGCAGACCCGCGCTGATATCGCCAGGGGCTTCGAGGATGCAGTGGTCGATACATTGGCCATCAAGTGTGGCCGCGCGCTGGATGCGGCCGGTTGTGACGTCCTGGTGGTGGCTGGCGGGGTCGGTGCCAACAAGCGCCTGCGTGCCAAGCTGCAGGATGCGGCGCAGCGTCGCGGTGGCCGGGTGTGTTTCCCGCGTCCGGAACTGTGCACCGACAACGGCGCGATGATTGCCTTCGCTGGCGCGCTGCGGCTGCAGGCGGGCCAGCGCAGTCCCGCTGAGGTCAAGGTCACTCCGCGTTGGGACATGGCGTTGTTGCCGCCGTTGGTGGCGCAGAGCGGGGAGTAACAGCAGGGAGAGCAAAGAGCGGGGAAGGGGTGCTGGTGGCGCGTGCGGTGGTGTTTTCCCCCGTTGTTTTCAACACGCTGAAATCTTGATCCCCCGCTTTTAACGCCCCTGCACTTACCATTCCCTGTTCCCCAATTCCGGTTCCTTGCTTCAAATGGACAAAGTATTCATCGAAGGGCTCGAGATCGACGCCCTGATCGGCATCTACGACTGGGAACGGCGTATTCGCCAGACGCTGGTGTTCGATCTGGAAATGG
The DNA here is from genome assembly GCF_027497995.1 of Stenotrophomonas sp. Iso1. Lineage (GTDB taxonomy): Bacteria > Pseudomonadota > Gammaproteobacteria > Xanthomonadales > Xanthomonadaceae > Stenotrophomonas. Next base: position 29,278 of record NZ_JAODBT010000005.1, read on the forward strand.
GCTTCGACAATCGCAAGCCTGCGGCGACCGACGACATTGCCCACACCCTCAATTACAAGGCAGTGAGCAAGCGCCTGATGGAATTCGTGCGCGGCTCCGACTTCGGCCTGGTAGAGACGCTGGCTGAGCGCTGTGCGCAGATCGTGCTGGATGAGTTCAACGTGCAATGGCTGCGTTTGAAGCTGAGCAAACCCGGCGCAGTGCGTGGTGCGCGTGCGGTAGGTGTGATCATCGAGCGCTCGCGCGCTGCTGAGTAATCCCTCGTCGTGATCCTGATTGGCGGCAGCGCATGCCGCCTGTCGACAAGTGCGTGCGCGGTAGTTCGCGGCCGGCAGTTGCACGGGCCGCGAATGAAAACAGAGACAAAAGGAACGAAAACTGATGGCAGTAATGGGAATCCGTTGGCTGGCTGAGCTGGAAGCCACCTTGGCGCCGTATCCGATGGCGTACCCGGCCGTGGCGCTGGCCGCGCTGGTACTGGTGGCGTGGCTGGCCAATTTCATCACCAAGCGCATTCTGCTCGCGGGCCTGCACCGGGTGATCGAGCGTTTCTCCGGCCCGGAACGGGATACCAAGCAGTCGCTGCGGGTGATCGCACGGCTGGCCAACATCGTGCCGTCGGTGGTGCTCGCCGCTGGCCTGAGCATTGTGCCGGAGCTGCCGCCGGGGCTGGTCACGGTGCTGAAAGCGTTGTGCCATGCATGGACCGTGCTGACCATCGCCCTGGCGATTTCGCATGCACTGGACGCCTTCAACAACTTCTACGAACGCCGCGCCGACGCACGCAACAAGCCGATCAAGGGCTACCTGCAGGTGGTCAGGATCGTGGTGTTCGTGGTGGCCGGTTTGTCGATCGTGGCGGTGCTGGTTGGCGTTGAGCTGCTACACCTGATCACCGGCCTGGGCGCGGCCACGGCGGTGTTCATGCTGATTTTCCAGGACACCATCCTGTCGTTGGTGGCCAGTGTGCAGATCAGCGGCGATGGCCGCGTGCGCATTGGCGACTGGATCGAAATGCCCAGCCAGAACGCCGATGGCGACGTGATCGATATCGCGTTGCACACCGTCACGGTGCAGAACTGGGATAAGACCGTCACCACCATTCCGACCAAGAAGCTGGTGACCGAGTCGTTCAAGAACTGGCGCGGCATGCAGGAGTCGGGCGGTCGGCGAATCAAGCGGTCGATCTACCTGGACCAGCACAGCGTGCGTTTTGTGGATGCGCAGGGGCTGCAGCGATTGAGCCAGTTCGCCCTGCTCGATGACTACCTGGCCGGCAAGCAGCAGGAGCTGCAGCAGTGGAACGCGCAGGTGGCGCAGGCGCATCCGGAGCCGGTCAATGCGCGCCGGCTGACCAACCTGGGTACCTTCCGTGCCTATGTGGAGCTTTACCTGCGGCACAACGCTGAAATCCACCAGGACATGACCCTGTTGGTGCGACAGATGGCGCCCACCCCGCAGGGGCTGCCGCTGGAAATCTACTGCTTCACCGCCTCCACGGCATGGGCGAAGTACGAGGCCACCCAGTCGGATGTGTTTGACCACCTGCTGGCGATCCTGCCGGAGTTCGGTTTGAACGTGTTCCAGGAATCCAGCGACGCCATGCTGATGCGCGCCCGCGAGCTGCGGGAGTAGTAACGGGCCGCCGAGCGTTGCCGGGGCGGGGCCGCTGAAGCGGGTGTTTGGGAACCGAGCCGCGCTGCGCGGGGGTATTCCCGGCGAGCCCTTTGCTCAGCATGGTTCGGCACTCCCGGCGCGCCTGCTTCACGGCGGTGGCGCTAGAATCCGCGCCTTGCAAACGTTTTCAATGAAGGATTTCCGGTGGCTTCAGACCATATCGAATCGCTGATCGCCCGAATGACCGTCGACGAGAAGGTCGGCCAGTTGGGAGTGTTCGCCGACATGGTTCGCCCGTTCGCGCCCGACGTGAACCCGGAAGCCAATGTGCACAACGCCGAGCAGGTGTTGGAGCAAGTGCGTGCCGGGCGAGTGGGCTCGCTGTTCAACGGCGTCGGTGCAGAAGCTGGGCGCCGTATCCAGCAGGTGGCGGTGGAAGAGAGCCGCCTGGGCATTCCGGTGATTCTGGCCGCCGATGTCATCCACGGCATGCGCACGGTGTTCCCGATCCCGCTGGGCGAAGCCGCCAGCTTTGAGCCGGAACTGGCCCGCCGTACCGCACGCGCCACTGCCGTTGAAGCGACCGCTGCCGGTATCCATTGGACTTACGCACCCAACGTGGATATCGCCCGTGACCAGCGTTGGGGCCGGGGTGCCGAAGGTGCTGGCGAAGACGTGGTGCTGGGCACCGCCTTTGCCGTGGCCCGCGTGCGCGGATTCCAGGGCGATGACCTGAGGGCCGAAGACGCGCTGTTGTCCACACCCAAGCATTTCGCCGCGTATGGCGCGGTGGCTGCCGGCATGGAGTATGCGCAGGTGGATATTTCGCCGCAGACATTGCGTGACACGCACCTGCCGCCGTTCAAGGCCGCGTTGGAGGCCGGCGCGTTGAGCGTGATGAGCGCCTTCAACGACATCAATGGTGTGCCGGCCAGCGCCAACCGTGCGCTGCTCACCGAGTTGCTGCGCGATGAATGGAAGTTCGATGGCGTGGTGGTTTCCGACTACACCGCCGACATGGAACTGATTGCACATGGTTACGCTGCCGACGAAGTAGACGCCACGCGCAAGGCTTTCATGGCGGGTCTGGATCTGAGCATGCAGAGCGGCTTCTACGACCGGCACCTGGCCGGTTTGGTGGAAGCGGGCGATGTCCCGATGGCCGTGCTGGATGCCTCGGTGCGCCGCATCCTGCAGCTGAAGGAGGCCATCGGTTTGTTCGATGATCCCTACCGTTCGCTGGACCCGGTGCGCGAGGCCGATCAATCGTATATCGCCGCGCACGATGCCTTGTCGCGTGACGCCGCGCGGCGTTCGATCGTACTGCTGAAGAACGACGATGCTGTGCTGCCATTGAAGAAGCAGGGGCAGAAGATCGCGCTGATCGGGCCCTTCGTGCAGGACCGCGACAACATCGAAGGTTGCTGGACCCTGTTCGGTGACAAGGCGCGTTACGTCACCCTGGAAAGCGGTGTGCGTGCCGCACTGGACGACGACTCTGTATTGGAGGTCGTGCCCGGGTGTGAACTGGAAGCCCCATTGGATGGCGGTATTGAAGCCGCGGTGGATGCCGCACGGCGCGCGGATGTGGCGGTGCTGGCACTGGGCGAACCGCAGCGTTACACCGGCGAGGCGCAGTCGCGGGTTGAACTCACGTTGCCACCGGCACAGCAGGCGCTGGCCGAGGCCGTTGCCGCCACCGGTACGCCGGTGGTGGTGCTGCTGCGCAATGGCCGTGCGTTGGCATTGCAGGGCGCGGTGCGTGATGCGCAGGCCATCGCAGTGACGTGGTACCTGGGCACACAGACCGGCCCGGCGGTGGCCGATGTGTTGTTCGGCGATTACAGCCCGTCGGCACGGTTGCCAGTGAGCTTCCCATTGGCGTCGGGGCAACAACCGTTCTTCTACAACCACCCGCGCAGTGGCCGGCCGGAATTGCCGGGCGTCACCGAGTTCAAATCGCGTTGGCGCGAAATTCCGAATGCGCCGCTGTATGCATTCGGGCATGGTTTGGCTTACACCACGTTCGCTTATGACGCACCGCGTTTGAGCACGCCGCAGCTGGATTGGGACGGTGAACTGGTCATCAGTACCACCGTCACCAACAGCGGCAATGTGGCTGGCGAAGAGGTGGTGCAGCTGTATGTGCATGACCGTGTCGCCAGCCGCGTGCGCCCGGTGCGCGAGCTGAAGGATTTCCGCAAGATCGCGCTGGCACCGGGTGAATCGATGCAGGTGCAGTTCCACCTGCAGCGTGAGCAGCTTGCCTTCACCGGTGTTGATGGCGTGTTCCGCGCCGAGCCGGGTTTGTTCGACGTGTGGGTATGCGCCTCGTCGGCAAGCGGGGAGCCGGTGACCTTCGAGCTGCTGGCGCCCTGACAATCTGGGGCGGTTCCTGGGCGCATTGCGCTCACCCGGACTGCCAATGCGCCGTACGGGGTAGCTCGGCGCTGATCTCACAGGCATGGATGCAAACGGGTGACAGTTGACACATTGCAGCGGCGCACGGACGTGTGATGCTCGCGCCATCTTGGGGAAAGCCGCGATGCCAGCACCGATGCCTGTGTACCTTCCGTGGTTGATGACCGCCGGTTTTGGCTGGCTGTACTACCGGCGCATCCGTCGCCATTTTGGGTGGCAACCCTGGCGTCCAGTGCGGAATAGTGTCCGCATCGTGTTGCTGTCGGTGCTGGGCCTGCTGCTGGCATGGGGCGCGACGTATATGCGGCATGCGGCCCCGGGGATGATGATCGGCGCGGTAACGGGCATTGCCCTGGGCGTGTTTGGTTTGAAGTACACCCGCATCAGCCCGCGTGATGGCAGACCCGGTTACACGCCCAACCCCTGGATCGGTGGCGTGCTGTCGATAGTGCTGGTCGGCCGCCTGGCGTGGCGCTGGTACAACGGGGCTTTCAGTCAGGGAATGATGCAGGGCGGCGGCAGCGTCAGCCCGTTGACGATGGGCCTGGTGGCCGCGTTGCTCAGCTACGGCCTGGTGCAGGCGGTGGGGCTGAGCCTGCGGTTGCGGCGCGCCGTTGTGTAGGAACGACTTCAGTCGCCAAGCATGTACGCCTGAGGCAGTACGTGCTTGGCGACCAAGCCCGCTCCTAGAAGCGGGCTTTGACGGTCAGCTGGCTTTGGGCGTCAGTTTCAGCAGGCGACCCTCGCTGCCATCTTCCAACAGCCACAGGGCGCCGTCCGGGCCTTGTTCCACTTCGCGGATACGGTTACCCATGTCGAAGCGTTCGGCCTCACGCGCTTTATCGCCGTCGAATGCCACGCGCACCAGCGACTTGGACGACAGGCCACCGATGAAACCGCTGCCCTGCCACTGCGGGAACAGTGTGCCGCTGTAGATGATGAAACCCGCCGGTGAGATCACCTGGCGCCACGTCACCACCGGAGCGATGAATTCCGGGCGCGTGTCATGGTCGGGAATCGGGCGGCCGTCGTAGTGATCGCCGTTGGAGACGATGGGATAACCGTAGTTGCCGCCGCGCTGGATCAGGTTCAGCTCATCGCCGCCCTTCGGGCCCATTTCGTGTTCCCACAGTTTGCCGTGGGTATCGAAGGCCAAACCCAGCACGCTGCGGTGGCCCAGCGACCACACCTGGTCGGCGGGGGAGCCCTGCGCGACGAAGGGGTTGTCGGCCGGAATGCTGCCGTCGTCGTTGATGCGGATGATCTTGCCCAGGTTGCTCTTCATGTCCTGGGCCGGATCGAACTTCTGCCGCTCGCTGGAGCTGATCCACAGCTTGCCGTCCGGGCCGAATGCCATGCGATGTCCATAGTGGCCGCGACCACTGACCTTGGGCGTCTGCCGCCAGATCACCTGCGCGTCACTGAGCTGTCCGCCACCGGCGGCATCAAGCACCAGTTTGGCGCGTGCCACGGCCGCGCCGCGGGTATCGCCTTCGCCTTCCTCGGCATAGCTGTAATAGACCCAACCGTTGCTGGCGAACTGCGGATGCACGACCACATCACCCAGGCCGCCCTGGCCGCCGTAGGCCACGGCCGGTACGCCGCTGATCTGGCCACGTTTGCCGCTGGCCGGGTCGAAGTGGACCAGCTTGCCGGCTTTCTCGGTGATGAGCGCGCTGCCATCGGGCAGGAACGTCATCGCCCAGGGCTCGTTGAAGCGGGCGGTTTCCGTCGCGGTGAACGGCCATTGCGCGGCCTTCACCGCCGCTTCGGCGGCGGGGTCTGCCGGGTCGGCGGAACAGGCGGAGGTGAACAGGGCGGGGGTCAGTGCCAGCGCCATGCTGAGCAGAAGGGGACGGGGCATAGGGATCTCCGGGTGCGGGAAGCGATGTCCAAGTGGGTTTTTTACAGCATGCTGGTCAGCTTTGCTGGCGGTTTGGGGTGGGAGTAATTGCTGCAATCACTCAACATGGTCAGCCGCGTGCCGACAGGTAGCGCTTTTACCTCCAAGGAAAGGAATCATGATGAACAAGCACGCCAATCGACCGTCAGCCGCCTTCATTGCCGCATCGTGGTGCGGGTTGCTGCTGGGTGCCGCCTCTTACCTCATCGGCCTGTTCAATGCCGGCATGCAGCTCAATGAGAAGGGCTACTACCTGGCGTTGCTGCTGTTTGGCTTGTTTGCGGCGGTGTCGCTGCAGAAGAGCGTGCGTGACCGGGTGGAAGGCGTGGCAGTGAGTGGTTTGTACTATTCACTGGCGTGGTTCGCGCTGCTGTCGGCGTTGCTGTTGCTGGTGGTCGGCTTGTGGAATGCGACGCTGATGCTCAGCGAAAAGGGCTTCTACGGCATGGCGTATGCGCTGGCGTTGTTTGGTGCAGTAGCCGTGCAGAAGAATACGCGTGACCTGATGGCGGCCGATGCGGCCTATGGGGAAGCCCCGCTGCCAGCGTTGCCGTCGCAGGAATAAGCTTCATGCGGTAACGGCAACAACAAGAAGGGCGGGAGCACAGCTCCCGCCCTTTTGTTTTCAGCGTCTCGCACGGCTCAGCCTTCGGCGGGACTGTCCGGCTCTGCGGTTATGCGCGAGTGCTTGGCGACGATGCCGGTGGCGGTGACGCCGCCCGTGGCGTTGCCGATGGTGCAGAACACATCCGGGATGGTGTCCACCGCCAGCAGCACGCCCAGCGGCTCGACCGGCAAGCCCAGGCTCTGGGTGATCGGCAGGTTGTTGGTCATGAAGTTGGCCTGGCCGGGCAGGCCGGTGGAGCCCATGCTGATGACCGCTGCCAGCAATACCGCGACCGCGTACTGCGAGGTGTGCACCTCAATGCCATACAACCAGGCGATGAAGCTGGCCACAGCGATGTACTGCGCCGGGCTGGTGATGCGGAACAGCGACACCGCCATCGGCAGCACCAGTGAGGTCAACGCCGCCGGGTAGCCCAGTCGATTGCGTGCGCTGTCGATCATCGCCGGCAGTGATGCCAGTGACGACTGCGTGCTGCCGGCAATCACCTGCACCGGTACCAGCGCGGCGGCGAAGCGGCGCAGCGGTTCACCGGCGGCAACGCGGGCCACGCCGTACAGCAGCAACGTGATCAGGATGTAGATCACGCACATCAGCACGATGTAGTAGCCGAGCACGCCGAGCACGCTCATGCCCACTTCGGCACAGACCACCAGCACCAGTGCAAACACACCCACCGGCGCGGCCCACAGCACCCAGCGCACGATGGTGATCATGGTGTCGGCAATGATGCGGATGATGTCCAGGATGCGGTCGCGGCGTTCCGGCTCCTGTCGGCTCAGCGCAAAGCCGAAGAACATGGCAAACACCACCAGCGGCAGCATCGCCGAGGACGCGGCCGCAGAGATGGCATTGCTGGGAATCAACGAGCTGATCCACTGCGCAGCACTCAGTGGTGTAGCGGCGGCGGTGGGCGACCGCAGGGCGTCGCGGAAGGTCTGGATGGTGTCCGCATCACGCGGCAGCAGATCCAGCAGGGCCGGAGTGATCACGGCGGAGAAGGCAGCCGAGCCCACCAGCAATATCAGGAACACGATGATCGCGTTGCGTGCAGTGCGCCCCGACGCGGCAGCGTTGCTGGCGGTATTGACGCCCACAATCACCAGCGCGGTGACCAATGGCACCACCGTCATCTGCAGCGCGTTGAGCCAGAGCCGGCCGATGGGCCGCACGACGTCGGCGACTTTCAGGGCGAGCACTTGGTCGTAGGCGGTCAGGGAAAGGCCGACGATGGCGGCCAGTACCAGTGCGATCAGCACTTTCACGGGTGCCGACAGGGTGAAGCGGTGTGTGGAATTGCTCAATGCATGGCCTCCTTCAGTGCTGGCAGACCCCAGCTGAGGCGCAGGCGTTCGTACTCCTGTTCGGGAAGCAGGACGAACAACGGCTTGGCAGCGGGCGAAAGCCAGGCGAGCAGGTCGCTCATCTGCGGTGGCTCCATCGCGGTGCAACCGGCAGTGGCCTCGCCGGCCTCGCGGCGCAGGTGGGCGAAGATGCAGCTGCCCTGGCCGGGGACATTGGCCGGGTTGTGCTCGATGACGAAGCCTTCGCGATACCGCAGGTCGCCATTGTTGTGCAGGTCCAGGCGCATGGCTTCGGTCGAGCCCTTCACCGCATCGGTACCCACCTGCGCGGCATCAACGATGCGGTTGTACAGCGGCGATGCGGGTACATCCATGCAATAGCTGCTGGCCCGCATTGGCTGGTACGGCAGTGCGCTGCGGATGTGCTCGGCATAGCCGAATGCAGGGCCGATGTTGAAGATGCCAGCCGGGCTGCGACCGTCGCCTTCGTGTTTTTGCGGGCCATCGTTCTGTTGCGGATGCAGGCCAATGCCCCATGCGCTACCGGCGCGGCCCAGCGATACATCAAAGCCGGCAGCGTGAGCCTGCCAGCCGCCCTCAGTACGCTCAAAGGCTTGCAGTCGGCCGGAAGGCGCGTCCCACGAAGGCGTGGTGACTACCACCAGCTGCTGTGCGCCGTGTACGGGCGTGGCCAGTGGCGCGGCGGAGGCAACCGAGGCCGCCAGCGTGAGCAGGCACACCAGCGGTGACAGCAACTGCCGAGCAGTGGAGTGGAACAGTGAAGACATGGCGACGGCTCCGGCGGTCAGTTGTCGATCAGTTGCTGGATGCGTTCCTGGTTCAATGCCAGTTGCCGTTGCCTGTCTGGATTGGACTGGCACAACAGCACGAATACGAAATCCAGCAGGTATTGCAGCGAGCAACGGTACAACAGTTGCGCGATCGGAGGCTGCAGATCGTGCGCGCAGATGGCAAGTGATGCATCGGCATGCGCACGCAACGGATTGGCGGTGTGGCGGGTGATCGACACCACTTTTCCACCGACTTCCTGGAACTGACGCGACAGCTGCCACAGCTGTGGCAGCTTGCCGAATTCGGAAAACACCAACATCACATCACCCGGGCGCGCGGCTGACAGATTGGCGGTCATCAGGATGGGGTCGGCGTGTTGCACAGTGAGAATGCCGAGCAGCGACAGGCGCATGGCGAATTCACGTGCATACAGGCCGTCATCGCCGAGGCCATAGATGAAAACCTTGGGCGCGTTGTCGAGCAGTGCGATCACCGCTTCCACATCGGCCTGCGGGTTGGCGACCATGGTTTCTTCTTCGGCCGCAGCCTTGGCACGGCGCAGCGTTTCTGCTGCCTGCAAATAGCCACCGGGCTGGTCTTCCGGCGGCCAATCGGTGGTGTCGCCATTACCGGCCAATGCGACGGCAGCGCCGACTGAATACTTGAGATCCGGGTAGCCCTTGAAGCCGAGTTTCTGGCTGAACTTGACCACGCTGGACTGGCTGATGCCCAGGGCATTGGCCAGTTGCTGCGAGGAGTAGTCGCGCAACAGGTGGGCGTTGTCGAGGATGAAGTCGGCGATACGCCGTTCGATGGCCGACATCTGTTCGCGTTCTGAGCGGATTTTCAGCAGGGGTGGCATGGGCGGGCTGTCGGTTGTCCGATGGCGACTCTAAGGGATTGTGGACGGTTGTGGCGCGGGTGCTGTGGCTGTATCCCTCGGCCTCTCCCCTGTGCGTTGCGCACGGGAGCGGGTGAAGCTGCGGATTCGTAGCGGGTGACGACGGCGGCACCCACAACAAAAACAGCACCTGCGTTGACAGGTGCTGTATCAGATTTTCTGGCGCGCGCTGGGGCAGCGGCAGCAACTGCGTCTGTGCAGATTGCCGTCGCCACTGCGGTCACGGCTTGATCATCTCCAGCCCGCGTACCTCCACAATGCCCAGCCCCGGTGCGTCGGTAATGCTGATCTCCGATTCGTTGAAGATCACGCCACCCTCCACGGGGTTGAACTGGCTCAACGACGGACCATCAAGGTCCACCTTGCTGATCACGCCCGCCTTGGCGACTGCCAGGTGCACCGCTGCGGCCACGCTGATGCTCGACTCGAGCATGCAGCCGATCATGCATGGCACGCCATACAACGAGGCGATATCGGCAATCTTGATCGCGTTGGAAATGCCGCCGGTCTTCATCAATTTGATGTTGATGATGTCCGCCGCGCCCTGCTGGATCAGGTCGAACACCTGCTCAGGACTGAACACACTTTCGTCGGCCATCACGGGCGTGTTGACCCGCTCGGTCACGTACTTCATGCCGGCGATGTCGGCCGCCTTCACTGGCTGCTCCAGCAGTTCCAGGATCACGCCGGCGTTTTCCAGCTCGCGCATGGCATACACCGCCTGTTTGGCAGTCCAGCCCTGGTTGGCGTCCAGGCGTAACAAGGCACGGCCTTCGACGGCAGCGTGGATCGCCTTGACCCGTTCGATGTCCAGGCCGATGTCCTTGCCCACCTTGATCTTCAGTGATTCAAAGCCGCGTTCCACCGCCGATAGCGAGTCGGACACCATCTTGTCGATGTAGTCCACGCTGATGGTGATGTCGGTGGTGATGACCGGGTCGCCGCCGCCAAGCATCTGGTACAGCGGTGCACCATGCAGCTGCGCCCACAGATCGTAGACGGCGATTTCCACCGCGGCCTTGGCGCTGGTGTTGCGCTCCAGCGAGGACTGGATGAGCCCGCAGATGCGGTTGAGGTTGGCGATGTCTTCGCCTATCAAACGCGGCTTGATGAAGGTGTTGATGGCTTCGATGATCGAGCCGTGGGTGTCGCCGGTGATCACCGCGGTCGGCGGTGCTTCGCCGTAGCCGGTGTGGCCGGTGTCGGTGCGCACCATCACCACCACGTCCTCCATCGTTTCGACGGTGCGCAGTGCGGTCTTGAACGGGGTTTTCAGGGGCACGCGCAGCATGCCCAGTTCGATGTCGGTGATCTTCATTTGGTCGCTTGTGGGCGGATGCGCTGGATGTTGGTCATGCGGTCGATGTAGCTGGCGGTGTCACTGGCCATCATCGGCTGCAGCGGAGTTACCGAGACGCCGTTGAGGCTGGCATGGACGCGCTTGCCACTGGCATCGAACCAGCTGCCACCGGAGGTGTCGTGGATCACCCAGGTCATGCCGTTGGATTGGCCAATGGCCATCATCACGTGGCCCGGGATGTAGATCAGATCGCCGACCTGCAGGTTGCCGATGGCAGCATCGCGCTTGGCGGTGTTGTCCTTGTCGCTGAAGGCGATGCGGTCCAACGCCGGGCTCACTGCCTGCGCGCTGGTATTGCGTGGCAGTAGCACGCCGAAGCTGCGGTAAATCTCGGAGACGAAGCCACTGCAGTCGCGGGTGTCGTAAGCGTGGCCCCAGCCATAACGCTCGCCCAGGAACTTGAATGCCTGGGTGATGAGGTTGGCCTGGGTCAGTGGCAGGTAGTCGGCGGCGGTGTCCTGCGAACGCGGCAGCAACGCTGGCACCAGCGCCAGGCTGCCGTCGTCATTGCGCACCGGTAGCTGGATGACGTGGCTGGCGTGCGCCTGCTGACCGTTGACCGGTGTCATGGCTGGCCAGTCGGTGAGTACCGGCACGCGCACCCCCATTTCCAGTTGCAGGTCCGACACGCGCGGTTCTTCCGGCGTGTGCACGGTGCGCGCGGTGGCGCCGGTGATCACCCGGTGCGTTGTTGCCTTGCCGTAACCGAAGACCTGCTCGGCAGTGCCGACGCCGACAAAACGCTTTTCCATCCATGCCGCATAGCGCTCGCTGGCGACGAACACCCACTTGCCGTCAGCGCTTTCGTGCAGCACCGCGACCGCGTCACCGGGAAACAGCGCCGATTCCTGGAAGCGGTCGATGTCGGTATCGCCCTGGCTGCTGAACACGCGCAGCTCGGTGGGGAAGGCGCGCAGCGCGGCGCGGTGTACCACCAGCCCGTACTGCACGGGGCGGGTGGCGGGAATGCTGGCCAGCGCCAGGTTGTCGCTGACGGCCTGCAATTGCGCAGCGCTCACCTGTTTGCCCTGTACGTCGTACAGGGTGCGGGTGGGGGCGCGGGAGATGCTGTTGATCTGTTCCTGCACGAAGGTGCGTGTCAGGTTGGCCGGCAATGCCTGCAGGTCGTGGATGGAGCCGTCGAGCTGGCGCATGCGCGTGTTCTGCGCGTCGATGCCAGCGCGGTCCAGGATCACCGCATTGGCATTGGGTTGCTGCGCGATCCAGTGCTGCGGTGCGAGGAAAGACTCTTCCAGCCCGATGATGCCGGCGTAGGCCGGGGCAAGCGGTACGGGCTTTTGCGGGGTAAGCGACAGCGCGAACGCAGGCCCGGCGCACAAAGCCACAGCAAGAATCAGCGCCCGGGACAGCGGGGCAAGACGTCGGCGCTGGGACAGCGTCGGGATGGCGTTCATTGGAGTTCCCCTCGGAGATGCCTTGGAATATTTATTCCTTTCGCCGACGAAAGCAAGAATAAATTATTGACCCGCTACCGGGTGCGTGTTACACAGCGGTTACCACCCCGCTCCTTCTGGATGTGTCGTTGTGGCTTCAACCGCCGATTCTGCATGCTTTGCCCGAGTCCCGTTCGCCCGTAAGGCGGTGGTTTCCGTCCTTTGCATGGCGATGATGTGGACGGTGCAGGCTGGCGAGGCGCCATCCACGCCGCTCCCGGAACTGGAGGCCCGCGTTGACCGCGGTGACTTTGCCGGAGCGCAGGCTGAAATCGACAAGGCCTTGGCAGCACCGGGTACGGATGCACAGGCACGCGATGCCTACGCCTTCCAGCAGGAACGGATGCGACGCATGCGTCTGGATTTCACGCTGGACGAAGCGCAGGCCAAGGCCGCCGTGCGCAAGTCGATTCCTGATCTGCGTGATGAAGAGTTCAAGGCCTGGGACGACGCCGGCCTGATCGAACACCTGGACATCGACGGGCAGCGCCGCTGGTTCAAGCGCGCGCCGAACAACCTGTTCCTGTTCAGCCCGCAAGCGTCTGCGCGTCGCGCACCGGACAAACAATCGTCCCGTCCCGGCCCGTATGAACGGTTGGGGCCGCACCACGCCGCGGTCATCAAGGCATCCGAGCAGAGCGGGCAGACCAGCATCACTCCCAATCGCATCCGCGTCACCCAGTCCATCACGGTGGATGCCGACGCGGTGCCTGCCGGTGAAACCGTGCGCGCATGGATTCCGTACCCGCGTTCGATCCCGGGCCAGCAGGAGAACATCCAATGGCTGGGCAGCATGCCGGAAGGCGCGCAGATTGCACCGGAAGACACGATGCAGCGCACCGCCTACCTGGAGCGCAAGGCCGTTGCCGGCACGCCGACCGAGTTCTCGGTCAGCTACGAACTCACCATCTCCGCACGCCGCTTCATCATTGACCCAGACAAGGTCTTGCCGACGCCCTCTGATCCGGCATTGGCACCGTATCTGGCCGCACGTGCACCGCACGTGGTGTTCACCCCAGCCATGCGTGAGTTTTCGCGCAAGGCCGTCGGCAATGAGACCAACCCTTATCGCGTTGCGAAGAAGCTGTTTGCTGCAGTCGACGCCATTCCATGGGGCGGCGCGCGCGAATATTCCACCATCAGCAACATCTCCGACTACGCGCTGCACGCTGGCCACGCGGACTGTGGCCAGCAGACGCTGCTGCTGATCTCGCTGTTGCGCATGAATGGAATCCCGGCGCGTTGGCAGTCGGGCATGGTCTATTCCGACAACGAGGTGGGTTACAACAACCTGCATGACTGGGGCGCGATGTACCTGGCGCCCTACGGCTGGGTGCCCATGGACGTGAGCACAGGGGCGCTGGCCAGCCCGGAGCCGGCCGAGCGTGATTTCTATTTCGGTGGGCTGGATGCTTATCGAATTGCATTCAATGACGATTACTCGCGCGCGTTTGTGCCTGCAAAGCAGCACTTCCGTTCGGAGACCGTCGATCTGCAGCGCGGTGAAGTGGAGTGGTCCGGGGGGAATCTCTACTTCAACCAATGGCAATACGACTTCCAGACGCAGGTCCTCGCGCCGGAGTCCAAGCAATAGAACGTCGTAACCGTTGTCTTACATACCGATCAACATCTGCAGGAGAGAGCAGGGGATGAACACGAAAATGTTGAAAAGGGCGGCACTGACCGTCGCACTGGGTGCCTGTCTGGGCGTCATGGCGCCGAGCGTCATGGCACAGAGCGCGAGCGGTGCCATTGCGGGCCGCGCCAGCTCCGGTGACCAGATCACCATCGTCAACAAGGCGACGGGTTTGACCCGCAGCATCACCGTCGGCAGCGACGGTTCTTACCGTTTGAGTCAGCTGCCAGTGGGTGATTACAGCCTTCAGGTGAAGCGTGGCGGTGAAGTCGATAAGGAACCGGTGGCGGTAAATGTATCGCTGGGCGGCACCACCACGGTAAACCTCGGCGGCGGCGGCAGTGGCGCGGTCACACTGGATTCGGTGCAGGTGGTCGGCTCCAAAATCGTCAACCGGGTCGATGTCTACTCGACCGAATCCTCATTCAACATCAAGCGCGAAGAACTCTCGCGCATGCCGGTTGATCAGAGCGTGGCTGCCGTTGCATTGCTGGCACCGGGCGTGGTGGACTCCGGCTCGAGCTTTGGTGGCTTGAGCTTCGGTGGTTCTTCCGTGGCCGAGAACGTGGCCTACATCAACGGCCTGAATGTCACCGATCCGTACCGCCGTCAGGGTTTCTCCGAGGTTCCCTTCAATTTCTATGAAGAGTTCCAGATCAAGACCGGTGGCTACTCGGCCGAGTTCGGCCGCAGCACCGGTGGCGTCATCAACGCCATCACCCGTTCGGGCGGCAATGAGTTCAAGGGCGGCGTGCAAGTCACCATGGAGCCGTCGGCATGGGCGTCGGATCGGAAGGATCATTTCCACCGCGATGGCACCATTGACGAGCGCAATCGCACCAGCCGCGACCGCGCCCCGCTGACCAAGACCAACGTGTGGGCGTCCGGCCCGATCATGCAGGACAAGCTGTTCTTCTTCGCGATGTACGAAAACCGCGACAGCAAGTCGCAGGACGTCGATAACTCCGAAGCGTGGAAGACCAAGAGCAACAACGATTTCTGGGGCACCAAGCTCGACTGGCGCATCAACGACAACCACCTGCTGGAGTTGCTTGCGTTCTCCGACAAGACGGACTCGGTGACCAGTAGTTACGACGATTACGACTGGGACAGCAACACGTTCGGTGACTCCAGTGGCCAGAGCAGCGGATCTTCCGGTGGTGACAACTGGTCGTTGACGTATACCGGCCACCTCACCGACAACTTCGTCGCCAAGGCGATGTATGGCGTCAACAAGCGTAGTGCAGTGAGCGACAGCCCGTCGGATGGCGACTGCAGCATCATCACGGTGGCGTCCAGCTACACCAAGATATATGGCGAACAGGAAGGCGTGGGTTGCCACCCGACCAACGAAGCCATCAGCAACCGTCAAGACAAGCGTGAAGCGGCGCGCCTGGACTTTGAATGGACATTGGGTGACCACCTGGTTCGTTTCGGTCTGGACCAGGAGGTGATGGATTCAGTCAGCTCGACGGTTTACCCGGGCGATGGATCCACCTATCAGGTGCTCTCCGTAGACGCCGGCAGTTCCGTCAACGGCGTGGCGTTGCCTCCAGGTGTCACCAACATCGTCGACGCACGCTACAAGGTCACCGGTGCGCCGGTCAGCACCAAGGCGCAGGCGTTCTATCTGGAAGACAACTGGAACGTCACCCCGAATCTGTTGCTGAATCTCGGCGTGCGTTTCGACCAGTTCCACAACAAGCTGGCCTCGGGCGCCACCTTTGCCAAGTCCAAGTTCAACGACATGATCTCGCCGCGCCTGGGCTTCAGCTGGGACGTGAAGGGTGATGGCTCGATGAAGGTGTTCGGTAACGCCGGCCGTTACTACACCCCGCTGACCAACAAGCTCACTGACTATTTCGGCGGCGGTACCACCGATGAGCACACCTACTATGCGCTCGATGGCTGGGCACAGAAGCAGAGCTCAAACGGGAATACCTACGTTGTTCCGGTGCTGGGCCAGCAGATCGGCCCGGTCAATACCGAAGGCAATGCCCCGGCACCGACGGATGTGCGCACGGCAGTGGCACGTGACCTGAAGCAGGTGTTCCAGGACGAGTACATCCTTGGCTTCCAGCAGGCGCTCAACGAGGAATGGTCGTACGGCGTCAATGCTACTTACCGCCGTATGACGCGTGCGGTGGAAGATGCGCGCATCAATCACGTCGAAGGCTGCGACTGGTATTCGGGTGACTGGCCGATCATCAACCCGGGTGAAACCAACAAGCTGTGGTGTCCGGATACCAACAGCTGGGTGAGCCTGGACTCGTCCAAGGACGGCTACAAGGCCCTGGGCAGCGGCAACATCATGGGCTACAAGCGGCCCAAGCGTACCTACAAGGCCCTCGAGTTCCAGATCGATCGCAGCTGGAATGACAAGTGGTCGTTCAATGCCAGCTACCTGCTGTCCAAGAGCGAAGGCAACATCGAAGGGCCGGTCAATTCGGACACCGGCTACAACGACACCAACCTGGTGCAGTACTACGATCACCCGGCGGTCAACGAGCGCTTTGGTGTGACCTTCAATGACGCCCGCCACCAGTTCAAACTGCGTGGTGCATTCAAGTTGAATGAGCAGTGGTCCTTCGGCAGCACGTTGTCGGCCCGCTCGGGTGGCCCGATCACCGCGTTTGGCGTGGTGTGGCCGGATGACAACCGCAATGCCGGTGGCCCGGGTGAATACAGTGGCGGTGGTTCGGGCTGGCTGTGCAAAGCCAACTGCTCGACCTGGGCGACCCGTGAGCTGGAGTACTCCGAGCGCGGTGCCTTCGGTCGCATGCCGTGGGTAATTGATCTCGGTGCCAGCGTGATGTGGACCTTGCCGGTGGAGGGCATCGATCTGAAGGCACGCCTGTCGGTCTACAACCTGCTCAACCGGCAGACGGTGGTCAACGTGCACTCCCGTTACGAGAGCACGCCGGGTACGAAGATGCCTTACTTCAGCGAAGGCACAAACTGGCAGGCTCCGCGTTACACGAACCTTGTCGTGACCTGGAACTTCTGATGTAGCGTGTGAGAACGGCCCGCTTCGGCGGGCCGTTCGTTTTTGTGGAGAGGCATGACGATGCGACTGAAATTTCTGCTGGTCATCACCGCAGCATTCCTGAGCGGCCCGGTGCTCGCCGCCGACGCGGACAACGCGCGGATGGACACGCTGGTCGACCAGGCGGTGCAGCGTTATCAGCTGCCGGGTATCGCGGTGGGCGTGATCGAGAATGGCAAAGTCGTCCGTCGCATCACCCGCGGTGAGTTGGCGGTGGGTGAGGGGGCGGCGATCAATGACGACACCTTGTTCAAGATCGCCTCCAACACCAAGGCGATGACCGCTGCGGTGCTTGCGCGGCTGGTGCAGGCCGGCACGCTGCGCTGGGATGACCCGGTGACGAAGCACCTGCCGCAGTTCCGCATGTACGACCCGTGGGTGACGCGCAACATGCAGGTGCGCGACCTGTTGATCCACAACAGTGGGCTGGGACTGGGCGCAGGTGATCTGATGCTGTGGCCCGAGCCGAACCACTTTGACCGCAACGACATCATCGCCGGGCTGGCGCATCTGAAGCCGACCGGGGGCTTTCGCGCTGACTATGCGTACGACAACCTGCTGTACGTGGTGGCCGGCGAAGTGGCGGCGGCCGCAGCAGGCAAACCGTACTCGGTGCTGGTGCGACAGGAAATCTTCGCGCCGCTGGGCATGCAGCGTTGTCAGGTGGGCGAATGGTCGCCGTCTGAAGTGGACAATGTTGCCCGTCCGCATTATCGCGACGGCAAGAAGAACATCGCCGCTGCGGCGGATCCCGCGCGTGTGGACGACTTCCCGTCGATGGCCGCTGGCGGCATTCGCTGCAGTCTCAACGACATGCTGCGCTGGATGCAGGTGCTGCTGGACCCCGCGCAGACACCGGGCTGGCTCGACGCAACGCAACGTCGTGCGCTGTGGACGGCACATATGCCGATGCCGATCAGCCAGCGCCTGCGTGAGTGGGACAACACCCACTTCCTCGCTTATGGCTATGGCTGGCGTCTGTCCGACATGGATGGGCAATGGAAGGTGGCGCACACCGGCACGCTGTCGGGCATGTATTCGTCGCTGGCGTTGTTGCCCGATAGCAAGAACGGCGTGGTGATCCTGATCAACGGCGAGGCCGAGGACGCTCGAACTGCGCTGATGCAGGCCATGCTCAAGCGATACACCGCCCCGGCCGCACATCACGACGTGCTGTATTACGCGCAACGCATTGATCACGACGCCGCACAGCGCCGTTCCGCTGGCCATGTGCGCCCGGCGATGCCAGATCGCCAGCCGCTGAAACGCGACGCTTCCAGCCGCCATAACGGCATATGGCGCGACGCATGGTTTGGTGACGTGCAACTCTGCCCGCACGAGGGCACATTGCGATTCGCCTCAATCAAATCACCGCAGATGCGCGGACAGGTGATGCACAGCGGGGAGCGCTGGTTTGTCGCCTGGGAAACGCAAGGCGAAGACGCCGAGGCATGGCTGGAATTTTCCGGTGATGCCAAGCACCCTGTCCTGCGCATGCGCGCCATCGACCCGGAGATCGACTTCAGCTATGACTATCAGGATCTGGAATTCCAGCGCATCGGCGATTGCCCGTAGCACGTTGATCGCAGCGGCACTGGCGGCCGCTGCCGGCAACGCGATGGCGGTGGAGATATCACCGGCCACCACACCCGCTGACGCCAACATGGTGGATGTCACCACCCTGGCGTCGGGCTTTGCGTTGGACATGCGCTACGCCACCACGGACAACTTCACCGGGCGCGTGGTGCCAGGCTACGAAGCACCACGCTGCTACCTGCTGCAGCCGGTGGCGCAGGCACTGGCGCGTGTGCAGAACGCCTTGCGCGCGCAGGGCTATACGCTGCAGCTGTTCGACTGCTATCGGCCGGCGCATTCGGTGAGGTCGTTCGTGGCCTGGGCACATGACCTGAGCGATCAGCAGGCCAAAGCGCGCTACTACCCCAATGTGGACAAGACCCGCCTGCTCGACGGTTACATCGCCGAGACCTCGGGCCACAGCCGTGGTGCAACTCTCGATCTGGGGCTGCTGCAGTGTCGCCAGGGCGATTGCCAGCCGCTGGACATGGGCACCGGCTTTGACCGCTTCGATCCATTGGCGCATACCGCCAGCCCGGACATCACGCCCGAGCAGAAGCACAATCGCCGGGTGCTGTTGGATGCAATGGGCGCCGAGGGCTTTGCCAACTACCCGATGGAATGGTGGCACTTCACCTTCAAGCCCGAGCCCACGCCTGACACCGCCTACGACTTCCCGGTGCGTTGAGCAGGGGCGGGGCAGGTAGACTGCGCGTCCTTGCCCTGATCCCACCGCGCGCATGAATCTGGTTTTGCACTACGGCCTGCTGGGCTCCCTGGAAGCGGCATTGATTGCCCTGGCGATCGGTTTTGTGGTGTTCGCGCTGTGGTGGCAGGTGTGCAAGCGCACCGGTCTGTCGGATGGGCACGCCATTGCCTGGGCCTGCCTGCTGGCGATCGCCATCGCGGCGGGTGTGGACAGCTGGAATCTGTTTTACCTCGGGATGATGGGTCTGGAGTCGCCGCTATACGTCAAATTGGCGTTGGCCAGCATCCACGACCCGGACCAACTGGGCACTCGCGTGGTGCTGGAACTGATTGGCGCCACCGTAGGCGTGGGTCTTGGCTGGTGGTTGTTCAGTTCGCGGCAATCTTTGCGTGACACCACCGATGCGCCTTAAACGCCGTTTGCTGCCGGCTTAAGTGTGATGAATGGAACACTCGAATCACCGTGTTACATCTGCTTCACGGTTGTCTAACCACGGCGGTAACCGCATCCGCCGGTGTGGTGGTTAACACGATGTTTTGAGGCGATTTGCAGGGGCAGGACGATTCAGTTGCAGCTTGTCACGGTAGGGGCGTGCGGAGTTTCCGTGCGTTTCCCAAAAAAAGACGAGGTACACCTGATGACCCTTCGTAATCGCACCCCGTTGTTCGCTCTGGTTGCCCTTGTAGGTTCCGCGCTGGCACTGCCGGCCATGGCCCAGGACGCGCAGGATCAGGCTGCAACCCAGGCGCAGCAGGAACAAGCCGCCGGTCAGGCCCAGGGCGCAGCGGCCGCCAATAGTGATAGTGGCGGGCAGACGTGGGCCAGTGTCGACACTGATGGCGACGGCAGCATCAGCAAGGCCGAATCGCAGGCCAATGCCGGTCTTGCCCAGGTGTTTGATGACGCCGACGCCGACAAGGACGGCAAGTTGACTCAGGAGGAGTACCGCACCTACGCGGCGAAGCAGCAGAAGTAAGCAAGTCTGTTGTTCCGCTGCAAACCCCTCTCCCGCACGCGGGAGAGGGGTGAGGGGCAGCTCTTGAGGCTTGAGCTTCAAGCATCAAAAACACCGCCGCGCAGCCACGCGTTATCCTGTGCGGCATGAACCCGAACACATCCCTTTCCGCCATCGGCCTGGTCGGCTTTGATGGCGATGACACGCTCTGGAAGAGCGAGGACTACTACCGTCTGGCCGAGCAGGAATTCGAGGCCATCCTCGGTCACTACATTGACCTGCACGACGCGCAGACCGCACAGCACCTGCTCAAGGTCGAACGCCGCAATCTGGAGATCTTCGGCTACGGCGCCAAGGGCATGACCCTGTCGATGCTGGAAGCCGCCATCGAGCTGACCGACGAAAAGATTTCCGCTCACGATCTGCACCAGATCATCGAGATCGGTCGTCGCACCCTGCAGCATCCGGTGGAAGTGATCGACGGCGTGCGTGAGGCGGTAGCCGCCATCGCAGCCGACTACCCGGTGGTGCTCATCACCAAGGGCGATCTGTTCCACCAGGAGCAGAAGATCGAGCGTTCCGGCCTGCGTGATCTGTTCCCGCGCATCGAAATTGTTTCCGAGAAGGATCTGTCCACCTACGCGCGCGTGCTGGCCGAGTTCAAGTTGCCGGCGGAGCGTTTCGTGATGGTCGGCAACTCGCTGCGCTCGGATATCGAACCGGTGTTGGGCCTGGGTGGCTGGGGCGTGTATACGCCGTATGCAGTCACCTGGGCGCATGAAGCCGAGCATGGGGTGTCTGACGACGCCCCACGCCTGCACCATGCCGACACGGCGCACCAGTGGCCGGATGCGGTACGCGCCATTGCCGCACAGGCGGCGGGCAACTGAGGGTGGCGGCGCCCCGCGCCCAGCGTTGCATGTGGCAGTGGCCTGCCCGTTGCGCATTGGTGCTGGGCGTGCTGGCCGCTGTGCCGTTGGCTGCACAGGCGCAACAGCCGACGGCCACTGTGCCCGCCATTCCCGAGTACGCAGCAGGCACGGGTGACGCCTGGGTTGATCGGCAACTGGCCGACATCAACGCCTATGCCGCGCGTTATCCCGAGGCCTTCATCGATGAGTTGTCGCGTTATGCCGGTGCCCGGCCGGCATACGTGGAAGCGCTGCTGCGCAACCATGGCTGGAAGCCGGCAGATGTCTACTTCGCCTGTTTCTGGGCACATGTGACTGACAGTTCCTGCCGCACGCTGGTACGTGCCCGCAGCAACATGCCGGATAGGGGCTGGAAAGCCGTGCTGGACAGCCTGCAACCGCCGCCAGAAAACCTGCACTGGCGCGCGTTGCGCCACGCCATCGTCGCAAGCTACGACCATTGGGACCGCCCGATCACCCTGGATACCTTGCTCAAGCGCCAGCTGGGCGACCGTACACAGCGCGATGCGGCGGCGAGAAAGGCGAATTGAGAATTGTCTCAATACCGTGATGTTGTCGCGCATGCTCAACGTGCACTGCGCGCCTACGTTCTCGTCGAAATGATGTAAGCGCGAACACGGCTCTCAGCGTGCTCGAGGCGAAAGCCTAGCCCGGCTAAGCGCGCCTGCCCCACGCTTTGGGCGACCCAATTTGTCATGACGCATGACTCCTGCCACGCGTGACCGAGACATTCGGAGTGCGTGGAGGGTTGTGGCTACAAGAGCTGGCTGAGCGAACTGCTCAGTCATCTGTAGACCGTGTTCGATGCAATATCAGATGACGGCCGTTGGGAAATTACGAAGGGTCTATCTGCTTAAGGCTGTTGCCTCCTGCGGCGGTGTCAGCGTTCGGCGATTGCTGGAGCGGATGGGAAAAACCCAGGCTGGAATGTGGCACTAGGGGAATCCCAGTCCAATGACTGTGCACGGACATCGGGCAGTAATCAGACGAAATTTTGAGATCAATTGTGATTAAGCGTAATATAGCGTGATAAATTCGCACGCTTAATTCTTAGAAGGGCCCGCCGATCTGGTGGGTTGTCCCCAAGGATGGGACTGCCATGGATCAGTTGAACAACCTGATGGCACAGGTTTCTGTGTTGAGTGACGGTCAGCGTCTATACCGCTTGCAGTCCGAAGGAGTCGGTGCCTGCGTGGTGGATCGATGGTGGGGGCGTGATGCGCTGAGCGCGCACACGACCACGGAAGTGGATGTGCTCTCCATGGAGCAGGGGTTGGTTCTGGATGATCTGCTCGGAACTCAGGTTTCCTTGCTGACCCGTACTGCAGAGGGAATTTGGTGGCGACGCAGCGGCCTGATTCACGAAGCCCGCAGGTTGTGCAGTGATGGTGGCCTGGTGCGCTATCGCTTGTTGCTGGCATCGTGGACGTGGTGGTTGCAGCACGCACGCAACAGCCGTGTGTTTCAGGAAAAGACTGTCCGCCAGATAGTGGATTCCGTGCTGGCTGAACATGGCGAGTTGGCACGCTGGCGATGGGCCGAGGGATGTGATGCCTTCCTCGGTACCCGCTCACGCAGCTACTGCGTGCAGTACCGCGAAAGTGATCTTTCGTTCATGCAGCGTATCTTGGCCGAAGAGGGATTGGCGTGGCGCCTGTATGCCGATGACCAAGCCCGATGTGGAAACGGCATGGAAATTTTTGCCGATAGCATCGTTCTTCCGGAGGACGATGCCAGCGCTTCGGTGGGCATTCGCTTCCATCGCAACGATTCCATCGAGTCCAGCGATGGCATCCAGGCACTGGGCCGTCGGCATGAACTGAGCAGCACGCGGGTAACGTTGCTGAGTGACGACTATCGGCAGGCAAGCATCGTCGGGCTTCAGCTTCCAATGGATGGCGGCGGTGAGTTGTCGCAGCGGGAGAGCTATGACGCGGTAGGCGCCCATGCATTCTCCGATAGTCGCGAGGGCTATCACTACGCGCGTATCCAAGCACAAGCACGCGAAGTTCACCGCCGTACCTGGAACGGACAGGGAAGCGTGCGTGGCCTCCAATCGGGTACGTGGTTGAGCGTGCAGAAGGCGCCGTTCGTGCAGCCACCCGAGTTGCTGTTGGTGGAGGTCGAGCACACCGGCATCAACAATATTCCAACAGATGTGCGGAGCGAACTGGGTGAAGCACAGGGCGTGATGAGTATGCTTGGGGCCAGTCTGGCGTGCTGGGAACAGGCCGAGAAAACAGGTTACGGCAATGCCTTCAAGGCGACTGAGCGCAGCTTGCCGTGGCGCCCGGTGCTGGAGGATGAAACCGGCGCACGCCTGAATCCGCGCCCGACCGCACCGGGTTATCAGACCGCACTGGTTGTCGCTGCGCATGACGGAAGCGGGCAGGATGTGCATGCGGATGCTTTGGGACGGATACGGGTTCGATTCCACTTTCAAAACGGGGAGGGACACAGCACCTGGCTGCGCGTCGCGCAACGTTATGCGGGCCACGGCGTGGGAAGCCAGTTCCTACCGCGTGTCGGCCAGGAAGTGATTGTCGGATTTCTGCATGGAGACATTGACCTGCCCATCGTGCTTGGCGCGCTATACAACGGTCGTGGCGAAGGCGGTGTTGCGCCGACCCCCGGCGGTGCCGAAGGGACTTCGGATCGCAGCGGATACGCGCGCGCGACCGACCAGCGCACCAGTGCGCAGGCCAATCTGAGTGGTGGCCATGCCCCTGCCTGGCATGCAGCGGGCGGCGGTGAGGACGCGCATCGACATGAGGGCGCCGTATGGGGCATCCGCTCACAGGAATGGAACGGCGGGCAAGGCAGCAATCACGTGATGTTTGATGACTCCGATCAACAGTTGCGCGTGCAGTTGGCTAGCAGCCAGCAGACCTCGCAATTGACGCTCGGCCATCTGCGGCACCAGACGGACAACTTCCTTGGCAGTCTGCGCGGCACCGGCTTTGAACTGCGCAGCGACGCATGGGGCGCGATACGCGCGACTGCCGGTGGGTGGCTCACCGCTTATGGCCGCCAGCAGCCAGCCCCTGCCGGCGAAGTCGTGCAGCCAGCAGCGTTGCTAAAACAACTGCAAACCATGAGTAATCGTTTCAGTGCGGTGGCACGCACGCATCAGACCAGCCCTTTGATGATGGAAGAGGGTGCACACGGCAAAGAGGTCATGGAAATGCATCGAGACCGACACCAGTTTGCAGATCGCGGTGTCAATGTCGCTGCATGGACAAGAGCGATAAAGAGAAATGAGGCGGAGGTCGAAGCGGCTCGGACCCGAGGAGACGCGGAGCTAACCATTGGGTGGTATGAAGATAGAGTTGAGAACTCTCGCAAAGAGCTGCGTATCGCCCAGAATCGTCGCATCCACAGTTTCGGTCTTCCGGATGAGCTGGCAACCGAGAATGGCACCGGAGATCTGATGATCCGCACTCGGATGGGCGGGCACATCATCAGCTTTTCGGGGTTTTTGGTATCCAAAGAAGGGGACCCTCATCGCGAGATGGTTTTGGCGCAGATCCGCAGCGACATCAAACGCATGCGTCTACGTGCACCCGGTGAAATTCCGGATGAACCCGGTGTTTGCTTCCCCGGTTTGTTCTTCGCCGATGACGGTACGGGCGACTATCAGGCACATGCCTCGTTCCGCTATGTGGACCGCCCGAACATCGCTTACAGCATCGATACCGGGTACGTGCCGGCACCGGAGGCAGACGGCGGCGTGGCCTTTCCACCGGTTTCCAACTGGCGCCGTGTTTTGGCCTATCCCGGTGTGCTGTTGACGATGCCGGCGGACAACGTGATACGTCGCGACGTGGTTCGGCCCACCGGCATTCTTGCCGGCGGTTTGAGCTTCGACAAGACCGGTATCGCCATCACGCGCAAGGGCAAGAGCTGGCGTGAACCGAATCTGCGCACCTACCAGCTGTATTCGGGGATGCCGGGCATCGCGGGCGTGCAGGCAATGCCGTTTGTGGCGATGACGATTCAGAGTTGGTCGCAGCAGGCGTATCCACAACTGCAGCAACAGCCACCGCCGATGGAGGAGAGCGAGAAGCGCTTCGACGCGATCCTGCACAACATGCACCTGCGCCATACCACGCCGGAGATGCCGGACTACGTGCGTCTGCTGGGTGAGAAGACGCGTGAACCCGTTGAGTAGTTGAAGCAGAGGGTGAGCGTCAAGCCGGACGTCGGCTGGGCTGAAATCCCAGCGCTCTTGTTCACCGCCCTGGGTGTCGCCCGGATTTCATCCACATTTATATGTCCCGGCTGCCACGGCTGACCCAAACTCTCGGTAATTCACGCCGGATATCGGTCGGGATTGTTAGCCGGCGGATAGGCGTTGCCTGCCATTCCGGGCGAAAATGGCGGCTCCTTCGATCCAGCGCCAGCGCACTTCATCATGACCGCCGACCGTTTCGTTTCTTCCGACCACATTCGCAGCCTGTTCTCGCAGGCCATGTCGCATATGTACCGCACCGAAGTGCCGCTGTACGGCACGCTGATGGAGCTGGTTGGGGAGGTGAATACCGATGTGCTGGCCGCACAGCCGGCGCTGGCCGCGCAGATGCAGCGCAGCGGTGAGCGCGACCGCCTGGAGGTGGAGCGCCACGGCGCCATCCGCGTTGGCACCGCGCAGGAGCTGGCGACGCTGGGCCGTTTGTTTGCGGTGATGGGCATGCAGCCGGTCGGTTATTACGACCTGTCCGTCGCGGGCGTGCCGGTGCACTCCACTGCGTTCCGTCCGGTGGATGGCGAGGCGCTCAACCGCAACCCGTTCCGTGTGTTTACCTCGTTGCTGCGTCTTGAGTTGATTGAAGACGACGTCCTGCGTACGCAGGCGGCGGAGATACTGTCCCGCCGCAACATCTTCACCCCCGGCGTGCTGCAGCTCATCGCGCAGTGCGAACGCGAGGGTGGTCTGAGTGAAGACGATGCGTGGCGCTTTGTGGTCGAGGCGCTGGAAACCTTCCGTTGGCACAACGAAGCCACCGTGTCGCTGCAGACTTACCACGCGCTGCACGGCGCGCATCGTCTGGTGGCCGACGTGGTCAGCTTCCGCGGTCCGCACATCAACCACCTCACGCCACGCACGCTGGATATCGATGCCGCGCAGGCACAGATGCATGCCCGTGGCCTTGCTGCCAAGGCGGTGATCGAAGGCCCGCCGCGTCGCGAATGCCCGATCCTGCTGCGCCAGACCAGCTTCAAGGCGCTGGAGGAGATGGTGCATTTCCCCTCCGACGACGACAACGAAGCGGGGACGCACACCGCACGTTTTGGCGAGATTGAACAACGTGGCCTGGCGCTGACGCCGAAGGGCCGCGCGCTGTATGACACGTTGCTGGCGCAGGCGCGCGAAAGTGGCGGCGCTGGCAGCACTGGTGGCGACTATATGCAGCGCCTGCAGGCGGCATTTTCCGGCTTCCCGGACGAGCATGGCGTGCTGCGTCGCGAAGGCTTGGGCTATTACCGTTATGCGTTGACCGACGCCGGCCAGGCCCTGCCTGCGACGGAACGTGATCTGCCGGCGGAAGTGTTGATCGAACGCGGGCTGGCAACGGCCGATCCGATCATCTACGAAGATTTCCTGCCGGTCAGTGCCGCAGGTATCTTCCAGTCCAACCTCGGTGGCGGCGAGCAGCGCGCTTACGCCGCACGCGCCAACCGCGATGCATTCGAGCAGGCATTGGGGGCGACCGTCAGCGACGAATTCGGCATCTACGAGCATCTGCAGGCTGAATCGTTGGCCACCCTGTCAATCTGACAGGGTGGGGTGCAGCCACGGCACGCGCGATGCCGGTATGCTCGGGCCACCCGAGGCAAGGAGCTGGCCCATGAAGTTGTGCACAGGTGTGTTGGTTGCGATCACGGTCGTGATGTTGCCAGGCTGTTTCAAGAAGGTCGCCGAGGCACCTGAGCAGTTCTACCGCATGGCCCCTCCTTCGCCCCCGGCTCCGGCGGCGCACTTCAACTATGCCGCGCCAGCGCTGGTCGTCAGCGGCTCGACGCAGGTGCCTGCCGCCAATACCGAGGTCTACGAACGGCCGGCAGACAACCCGGTCAAGCGCACCAGCGAGCAGCCGGTCTCCACCTTTTCGGTGGATGTGGACACCGGCAGCTACAGCAATGTGCGGCGCATGCTGGAAAGTGGCGTGCGACCACCGGCCGATGCGGTGCGAGCCGAGGAATTCATCAACTATTTCGACTACAGCTACGCGGTGCCGGCCGACAAGGCCACGCCGTTCCGCGTGCACACCGAGCTGGCCGTTGCGCCGTGGGACAAGCGCAAGCAGGTGATGATGATCGGCATCAAGGGTTACGAGCAGGCCCAGGCAAGCCTGCCGCCGATGAACCTGGTGTTCCTGATTGATACCTCCGGCTCGATGTACTCGGACGACAAGCTGCCGCTGCTCAAGCGAGCGTTCGCGCAGCTGGTGCCGCAGCTGCGCAGTCAGGACCGGGTGGCCATCGTTGCTTATGCCGGTTCGGCCGGCTTGGTGCTTGAGCCCACCCGTGGCGATCAGCGCGGCAAGATACTGGCCGCGCTGGAGCAGTTGCAGGCCGGGGGAAGCACCAATGGTGGTGCTGGCATCGAGCTCGCCTATGCCATGGCCAAGCAGTCGTTTGTGGAAGGCGGCGCCAACCGCGTCATCCTGGCCACCGACGGTGATTTCAACGTTGGCATCGCCAATCGTCAGGCGCTGGAAACGCTGGTGGCCGACCAGCGCAAGAGCGGCGTGGCATTGACCACGCTGGGCTTTGGTACGGGCAACTACAGCGACGCGATGGCCGAGCGGCTGGCAGATGTCGGCGATGGCAACCATGCCTATATCGATAGCCTGTCCGAGGCGCGACGCGTGCTTGTGCGTGAGATGGGGAGCACCTTGTTCACCATTGCCCGTGACGTGAAAATCCAGGTCGAGTTCAACCCGTCGCGTGTCGCCGAGTACCGCTTGATCGGTTATGAAAACCGCGTGCTCAACAACGAAGATTTCGCCAACGACAAAGTGGATGCCGGCGATATCGGCCCCGGCCATGAAGTCACGGCCCTGTACGAAATCGTGACGGTAGGCAGTGGTGCCGAGCAGCTGCCGGCGCTGCGTTACGGCGACAAGCCTGCGGCCAATACCGCGCATGGCGATGAAGTGGCCGAGGTGCGTCTGCGCTACAAGCTGCCGGACAAGGACAGCAGCGAGCTCATCACCCGCCCGATTCTGGCCAGCAGCCTGCAGACCACGCCGAGTGAGTCGTTGCGCTTTGCCTCGGCAGTGGCCGGCTTTGCCGACGCCCTGCGCGGTGGTGAACGCATGCCCGGCTGGAGTTGGGAGCAGATAGAGGCAACGGCGCGCGGCGCACGTGGTGACGATCCCGAAGGCGAGCGTGCGCAGTTCATCCAGTTGCTGCGTGCGGGGCAGGCGATGATTGCGCCGGCCAAGCCGTCCGGCAACACGACGGATTGACGCCAACGGCGAGTGTCCATTGAGCGAGGAGCGCGGTTGGGTCAGCACTCTCACGTTTGGCCGAAGCGTGGCACCCAACCCGGCCGCGCGAAGCCCGTTCACAGCAGTACCGCTGGTCCCGGCGGTCGTCCACACGACACGCGACAAGCAGGGATGGCGGCCCTTCGTTCGACGGAGCAGGTGGCATGGAAATGGCGTTCCCTAGAGGACTGGCGTGGATGCTGTGGGTGGCGATGTGTGGCGTGGCTTCTTTACCCGCTGCGGCCGAACCGGGGCAGCTACTCAGCGCCAGACCTATGAACGATGCACCGGCGGGCGCAAACGCATGGCGCATCCGTTACGAAACCACCGACGTTGACGGCGACCGCACGCAATCCAGTGGCGTGCTGGTGGTACCGGAGGGCGCAGCGCCACCGGGCGGGCGCGAGGTGGTGGCATGGGCGCACGGCACCGTTGGCATTGATTCGTCCTGCACGCCCATCCGCACACTGGATCAGATTCCCGGTTTGGCCGACATGCTGGCGCGCGGCTGGGTGGTGGTGGCGACCGACTACCCTGGCCTCGGCACACGCGGCCCGCACGCGTATCTGGTGGGCGATGCAGCGGCGGCTGCGGTGTTGGATTCAGTTCGTGCGGCGCGCAACTTCGCCCAAGCACATGCCGGGCAGCGCTTTGTTGCCTGGGGTCATTCGCAGGGTGCCCACGCCGCGTTGTTCAGTGGGCGCCGCGCACTGGCCTATGCGCCTGAACTGCAGATCCTTGGCATCGCTGCGGTTTCGCCGCCGACCGAGCTGGCCGAGAACATGAAGCAGGCCGACGTCACCGTGCGCGCGGTGCTTACCGCCTTCACCGCCGAAAGCTGGTCGAAGGTGTATGGCGCTGATCTCTCCACCATTGCCGATCGCACCACACAAGGTGTGATCGAACGTGCCACCCGTGCTTGTGAAGGTGACCGCCTTTCGGCTGCCGCGTTGCTACGGGTGCTGCGCCTGCGTTTGCGGCTAGGCAATCTCGACCTCAGCGGACATGCGCCGTGGGATGCGTTGATGGCACGCAATTCGTTGAATGCACTGGACGCAGCCAGCCCACCATTGCTGATCGTCCAATCCGATGGCGACAAACTGGTGACCTCGCCGGTGACGCGCGGCTTCTTCGAGCGTAGTTGTCAGCGCGGTGCGGTCGCGCGCTATGTGTCATTGCCAGACACCGGCCATGCAACCACGGCCATCGCCTCGGCCAACGATGCGATTGGATGGATCGCGCAGCGCTTCTCCGCGCAGCCCATGCAGAATGATTGCCCCGATCCCATCTGATCGCTCGCCGCCCCGGTTGCACGGCCTGCGCCCTGACGTTACAACGGTCGCCGCCGGGGCGTGCATGCCCCAGGAGTCAAGCCATGTCGCTGGCGTTCTATGGTCACCCGTTTTCCTCGTACACGCAGAAAGTGCTGATTGCGTTGTATGAAAATGACATCCCCTTTGAGTTCCGCTGTCTGGGACCAGACACGCCGGAACATGCTGCCGAGTGGTTGCGGCGGTGGCCGGTAGGCAAGTTCCCGTTGCTGCTGGATGGCGACACTGCGGTGGTGGAGACCAGCATCATCATCGAGTACCTGCAGCAGACACGCCCCGGTGCCGTGCGGTTGCTGCCCGATGATGCGCGGCAGGCACTGGACGCGCGCTTCCTTGATCGCTTCTTCGACCTGCATGTGATGAGCCCGGTGCAGCATGCGGTGGGCGGCGCCTTGAGTGGCGATGCGGACAAGGCGCGGGACGCATTGGCACATGCTCGCGACAAATTGGAACTGAGCTACGCCTGGGCAGAGACCCAGTTGCCAGGGCGCAGCTGGGCCTGCGGTGATGCGTTCAGCCTTGCCGATTGCGCTGCTGCTCCGTCGCTGTTCTACGCCGATTGGGTGCACCGCATTGGCCCGGCCTATCCGCTGCTGCGCGCATATCGCCAACGCCTGCTGGCGCGGCCGTCGTTTGCGCGCGCCGTGGAAGAGGCGCGCCCTTATCGTCCGCTGTTTCCCTTGGGTGCACCTGATCGGGATTGATAGGCCGTTGCCATACCGCGAATCAGGTGTGCATCCCCTGCCAGTGCGCTACTTCGTCAGATCAAGCAGTGGCACGAAGCCGCCGTAGATCAGGCGTTTTCCATCGAACGGCATGGGATTGGTGGCTGGATCCATGCGTGGATCCTCCATCATCTTCTGCATGCCGACATCGCGCGTGGCTTTGTCGGGCCATTCAATCCAGGAGAACACCACCGTCTCGTCCTCTTTGGCCAGCACCGCGCGGAAGAAATCCGTGAGCTGGCCATGTGTCACGTCGTCGCCCCAACATTCCACGACACGCAAGGCGCCGAACTCAATGAACACTGCATCGCCGGTACGTGCATGGGCGAGAAACTTCTCTTTGTTGGCCGTGGGTACGGCGGCAATGAAACCATCAACATAAGACATGGAAAACCTCCGCTGGGGTGAATGGCAAACACGGCTTTCAGGCCCGCAGCGCTGGAAGTGCCGGGGCGGACAATGTCCTCCTTGGGGCGTTGTGAAAGTGTCGAGAGGATGCGAAGAATTGAAGCTGTCTGTGCGGCGGTGCCGATTCATGTTGCACCTGCGGATTACCATCAGGGCCACGTCCAATCACGTAGGGAGCACGTATGGAAATCATGAATCCGTATCGGCAGGGGCTGTTGGCAATGGCCTGTTTGCTGAGCCTGGCCGCCTGTGGCGGCGCCGCGCCGGCGCCGCAAACCGCCGCATCGCCGGACGTACCGGAAGCCACTGCACCGGCGGCAAGCCCGGGCAGCGTCGTACACACACCAGTAGCGCCCGTTGCCGCCACGCATGCCTGCATGATTGCCGGTGAATTCACGCTCATGGGCAGAACCATCCGCTCACGCGATTGCGTGCAGACCACCGCCGGATCCAGTGAGGCCGAGTTGCAGCGCATGTGTAGCGGGCTGGCGCAGACGTCCGCACAGATGGGCGGCAAGGCCGGTGAGGTCGATTACATGGACGCCTGCCCGTCACCGTCGCAGGGCAGCTGCAAGAAGTTGTTCGGTGGCAAGTTTGATGGCTACTACTACGAGCGCACATCGCAAGACCTTGTAGACCTGCCGGCAAGCTGCGCGCAGGGCGGCGGCACCTGGGTGGCGGGCTGATACCTCCCGGCAGTCGCTCAGCTGGGCTGCAGTTTGGCCCAGCGCCCACCGTGCTGCAGCTCCACTTCGAACCGCGCCCATTGGCGTAGATCGTCCGCAGTGGCATGGCCGATATTGCCAATACCGTTGCCGGCCACCACCGCGTACACCAGCCGCTGGGGGGTTGGTCCGTTGAGCGCCGGTGTCACTGACACACGGCGCACGCTCCATGCACGGCCCAGGCGGCCGTTGCTGTAGTAGCGGCCGGGCGCGATCAACGCCGGATGCAGCGCATCGCGTTCGGCATGCTGCTTGGCCAGCTCCAACAACTCGGTGAGGTTATCGTCGGTGATGTCCACGAACGAGTTGAGCTGGCTGATGGCGGCGTGGAAATCTTCCTGGGTGAGGTCAACGCTGCGCTGTGCCGACGCGACGGGCGCGGTTTGTTGCCGCCGTCGATGCAGGTGCACCGGGTAGCGGCGCCAG
Organism: Stenotrophomonas sp. Iso1; assembly: GCF_027497995.1. Lineage (GTDB taxonomy): Bacteria > Pseudomonadota > Gammaproteobacteria > Xanthomonadales > Xanthomonadaceae > Stenotrophomonas. Next base: position 61,619 of record NZ_JAODBT010000005.1, read on the forward strand.
GCAAAGCAGGCGTTGAACAGCACCGCTGCGGTCAGGATGGCAGCGACATTGATCAACACCGGCGTCAGCAGATACTGGTAACCCAATGCGTGCACGTCACTGCCACCAATCACTGCTGCCAGCGCGGTCGCGCCACCAGGGGGATGGATGCAGCGCAGGTAATGCATGGCGCCCACTGCCAGACCCACCGCCAACGCGCCGGTCCAGACTTGATCGGGGGCCAGTTTCTGGCAGCTCACGCCGATGAAGGCCGAGACCAGATGGCCGGCCATCACCGACCACGGTTGTGACAACGCACCGTGTGGCACCGCAAATACCAACACCGCCGAGGCGCCCATCGAGGCCAGCAGGATCGCGCTACCGGGCGTGTCACCAAAGCCATGCGGGAAGCACCAGTGGGTCAACTGATAGACCACGGTGATGCCGATCAACGCCCCCAGTGCCGATATCCACTTCTCGCCATGGTTGGTCTGGTTGCGCTCGATGCTCAACCAGTTGCGCAGCGATTGCAGGAGCGAAGACAGGAACGTCATCAGCGTGGGTGAAGGGAGGGCGGGCCATTTTGCCGTTGAATCCGGCCGCCGTAATGTACTTTTGCGGGCCAATTGCAGATGCGCTGATACCGATCGGTTTGCTCGATATGGCGCCAGTGGATAAGCCGTATGCCGCAGGCAAGAGGCGCCTGCCTGGCCCAAGCCCGGCACGTATCACCGTAGTGCAATCGGCCATGCATCGGGCCGGTGCAGATGCCGCATGTGGTCGCTATCTGCAGGCTCGTGGTCCACGAGGCCGAGCCAGGTGGGTATCCGCGCGATTGAACGCGGTCCATTTTTACGCAGATTTGATAGTGCGACGCTCGCATCGCCATCGCCGGTTTATGGGCAGTGACGACATCATTTCCACAGGGCCGCGCAGGGTGCGTGGCCACTTTGGAAAACCGATGAAAGCCTTTCACTATTCCCAACGCCTGCTGCGCCGTAGCCGCGTTCTGTTGATCCTGCTGGCCGCCACGGGTGGTGCCGCCGCTCATGACGTCAGTGGCAGCGCCACCCTCACCAGTGATTATGTCTGGCGCGGCGCTACCCAAAGCCAGGGTGATGCCGCTGTGCAGGCAGGCTTCAAGGTCGCAGGCCAGAGCGGCTTTTATGCCTCGGCATGGGGCTCCAGCGTCGAATTCGTGCCACAAACCCACGCCAGCAGCGAGCTGGACTTCAGTGTGGGCTGGGGAAAACAGCTGAGCGAGCACTGGGCGCTGGATGCCAACGTGCTGCATTACCGCTATCCATCCACTGCGGTTGATCTGAACTGGACCGAGCTCAACACCACGCTGACCTGGAAGAACACCTATTGGTTGTCATTGGCGTGGTCCCCGGAGGCCCTGGGCACCACGCAGGACGGCCTGTACAGCCAGATCGGCGCGCGCGTACCGATTAATGAGCACCTGCGCATGGAGATGATGGCCGGCTACTACACGCTGCAGGACGCAGCCGGTGGCGGTTACGCACATGGGCAGTTGAGTGCGATCTGGGCGATCACCGCGCCGCTGGAACTGCGCGTCAGTACGCATGCCACCAACCATCATGCGCGTGAGCTGTTTGGCGATGACTTCGCCGGTAGCCGCTGGGAGGTGGCGCTGCAGGGCAGCTTCTGAGCACCGCGTGACGTTGTTTCGCTTTTACATCAAGGGTGGCCCGGTGCATTGCGATGCCCGGGCTGTTCGCCGTAGGCCGCATGCCGTCCGCCAAGCGGCCCCGCCGATACCCGGTGGGTACCACGCGTTGACCAGGGCAAGCTTCTGCTGTCTGCCGGAAGCTCACTGCGGTCCTCCGGAAGGGCGCCGGACACACCAGCCGGTGCGAGACCCTTCTCGTTCATCTTCGTCGTCACGCCTATGACGGACAAAGCGCCTATGCTGCAAAGACATTGAGTACTCCTTGTACTCAGGATGTGACGTATGAACTATGAAGAAGCTCGCGCTGACCTGGATGAACTGGCGCTTGAGATGGTCACATCCACGCACACGTGGTCGTATTCGCAACGATTGGACAAGCTTCGGTCGCTGGCAATTCTTACCAGACGTGCGTTGCAAGCCACTTCCGGTTCACCCAATGAAAGCGCACATCGCAGTAGTATCGATTCACTGCTTGATCGGATAGGCGGCATGATGGCCACCGCAGCGCAGCTTGAAGAACTGCAAGAGAGTTACAAGCACAGCTGATTCCGAAGTGACAGCGATAGCGCAAGGGAAGTACTTCCGGGCAAACCGGAATGGACCGCCGCACGAGGCCCCTCATCGACAATGCAGCTACTGTGCGTGAGCTGGCGGCATCAGGACACACACATGAATGGCTTGAGAGACCGTGACTTCGTCAATGTGGTCAGCGAACTGTCTTACTGGCAGGAGCGCTTCGACAGCGGATCAATGGTGGGCGACTCCTTCCGCAATGATTGCGCACCCGTGATCAAGCTTGCGTGCGACATCTACTTGCGGGACCCGCATGGCTCGCACCGTGCACGGCTTGCTGACCTGCAGGCACATCTTCCCCTGGCACAGACAGAGAACAGCGCTGAGGTCTCTGCCCAGATCGCGCAGCTCTGTTGGGACCGTCTCGGCGAAAATTCGAATCCGCCCTGCTTCGAACTCCAATAACGCCTGCGCGGAGACGACGAAGCGGGCTCACCATGAACCCGCGTGGCGGGGTGGGGTGAGCATGCAGGTCTCAATGCGTATCACCTCGCACAGGCTTGTACAGCTCAATCCAGCATCAATGCACGGCGGACGTGTGGCGATCCAGTCATCGATGTGAGCAAAGAGGAACAGGCTGACGACCGATGAGCTGCAACAGAAGTGATGCGGTCCGCAGTCTCGGTCGCCGTGCACTCAGGAGGCTGCAGGGTGAGTACGGCGAAGAGAGTGGCGAATATGAGGTTGAATCGCCGGCCAACTGCGCCCGCTTGACGCCGCGATGGTGGGTCCGTGCAGGGGGTGCGAAAGGAGCATTCCAGGCGGCGTGGTCGAGGTGCGAGCTGCACGGATGTTCGCACTCGCTGAAGCCGGTGTTTGTCCATATGGAGTCGATCTTTTCATCGCCTCCAGATTCATGCGTTTGAATTTCCCGGCAAAACTGCCGGACGTAACAGATATCTCCCGCATGACGGATCTCGTGTTGTTGTTTCAACACACGCCGGCCCTGCGGCTTTTTACGCTGTTATCCCAATGGCGTACAGGAAGAACGAGTGACCTATTGCTCGTCGTGACCACACAGGATCATCAATGACTCAAACCTTGGGTAGCTCCAATCAGTGGCTACGTGCCCTCGGACGCTTGTGGCGCTGGAACGGCTCTGCACGCATCAGTTCCAGCCATGCCGAGGCGCCACTCCGCGCGCAACTATTCAACGTGGACCAGATGGAAGTGCACGGACGTGCATTGGCGCGCGCACATAGCGTGCATGCCGTGTCAGGCCGTGAATATCTGCTTGGCCGTCTCGCTGAGAATGAACGTCTGCTGGATGATGCCTATTCGCTGCTCACCGGGCTGACGCGCGACGGTATGCGGGTCGCGCCTGCGGGCGAGTGGTTGCTGGACAACTACTACCTTGTTGAAGAGCAGATCCACACCGCGCGCATGCATCTGCCCACCGGTTACAGCCGTCAGCTTCCGTCCTTGAGCGTGGGCCCTTCGGCGGAGCTGCCGCGTGTGTACGACCTGTCTCTGGAGGCGATCGCGCATGGCGATGGTCGCATCGACGGGGAAACCATCAGCCGCTTCATCGCTGCCTACCAGTCCATCACGCCGTTGATGCTGGGCGAGCTTTGGGCGATACCGATCATGCTGCGGCTGGCCTTGATCGACAATCTGCGGCGCATGGCCGTGCGTGTGATGCATGACGGCACCGATCGCCGGCTGGCGAACGAATGGGCCGAGCGGTTGAACCAGACGGCAGCAGAAAGTCCGAAAGATGTAGTACTGGTGATCGCTGACCTGGCACGCTCGGGCCCACCGCTGTCGGGTGCTTTCGTTTCCGAGCTGGCGCGTGGGCTGCAGGGTCGCGGCGGTGTGTTCTCGATGCCGATCACCTGGCTTGAACAGTGGGTTGCTGCCGATGGCCATCGCATCGAAGAACTGGTGCATCTTGAGAGTCAGCAACAGGCCGCAGATCAGGTTTCGATCAGCAACAGCTTCAGCAGTCTACGTTTCCTGACCAACATGGATTGGCGCGAGTTCGTCGAAAGCATGAGCGAAGTCGAACGCATCCTGCGTCAGGATCCATCCTGCACCTATGCGTTGATGGACTTCAGTACACGTGACAGCTACCGCCATGTGGTGGAGAAGGTCGCGCGCCTGGCCAACGTCAGTGAGAGCGATGTTGCCGGCATGGCGCTGCGGTTGACGCAAGCCGCTGCCAAAGACGATCCACGCGGCTACCAGGCGCACGTGGGCTTCTATCTGGTGGACGATGGCGTGGCGCAGATGAAAGCCGCTGTGGGCGCATTGACGCCTTCGGGGCGCCCCGTATCTCTGCGGCCGCAGCGGGTCCCTTTGTTGGTGTATCTGTTGCCGATCGCGACCATCGTCGGGTTGTTCACCTGGGGGTTGATGAACACCGGCCCGCCATTGGACGGTGGGTTGGCGTGGTTGATCGTGGCATTGGCAGTACTGGTGTTCAGCGAGCTGGGTATCGCACTGGTCAACTGGGGCGCGACGCTTCTGGTATCGCCGCGACTGCTGCCACGCATGGATTTCTCCAAAGGCATACCCGCGCAGGCGCGCACACTGGTGGTGATTCCCTGCATGTTGGGAAACGTCGCCGACGTGGATAGCCTGGTGGAAGGGTTGGAAGTCCGCTTCCTTGCCAACCGCGACCCGCATCTGCATTTCGCGTTACTGACCGATTTTCTGGATGCGGACCAGGCGTCGCAGCCAACAGATGCGGCGCTGCTGGAGCGCGCCGTGTACTTGATCGAGCAACTCAACCAGCGCTATGCGCCGGAGCGCATCACTGAACACGGAGGTGATCTGTTCTACCTGTTCCATCGGCCGCGCCAGTGGAACCCCGGTGAGCAGCGGTGGATGGGCCTTGAGCGCAAGCGCGGCAAGCTGGCAGCCTTGAACCGGTTGCTGCGTGACGGCTCCACCGAGGATTTTCTGCAGGTGGTGGGCCGGGTCGCTGCACTGACGAGCGTGCGCTACGTCATTCCCCTGGATACCGATACCCGACTGCCCCGCGATGCCGCACGCGAGTTCGTCGGCACACTGTCGCATCCGCTCAATCGTGCCCACTTCGATGCGCGACGTCGTCGGGTGGTCCGTGGCTACGGCATCCTTCAACCCAGCGTTGGCACCAGCCTGGGCGGACGCCGTAGTTCGCGTTATGCGCGCATGTTCGGCAACGAACCGGGCATTGATCCGTACACACGCACCGTCTCGGATGTGTACCAGGATCTGTTCGGGGAAGGATCCTTCGTGGGCAAAGGCATCTACGATGTGGAAGCGTTCGAACTTGCGCTGGCGAACCGCTTCCCCGACAACCGCATCCTCAGCCATGACTTGCTGGAGGGCTGCTATGCGCGCGCTGGATTGATCAGCGATGTGCGGCTGTTCGAGGACTACCCCACGCGCTATGCCGCAGACGTGAAACGACGCTATCGCTGGATACGCGGCGACTGGCAACTGCTGCCCTGGCTGTTGCCCTGGGTGCCGCGCAATGACGGCGGCCATGAACGCAATCCATTGTCATGGCTATCGCGCGGCAAGCTGTTGGACAACTTGCGGCGAAGCCTTGTGCCGGTGGCCATGACGGCCCTGCTGGTGCTCGGCTGGGTGCTCTCGCCGGCGCCACTCGTATGGACAGCCTGGCTGTTGTGCTTGTGGATGCTGCCGGTGCTGATACCGGCACTGCGTGATGTTTTCTCCATGCCGGTCGACATGCCACTGAAGGCCCATCTGCTCCAGGTGGGTAGATCCACCTTGCGACAGCTGCTGCGCGCCGCGATAAATCTGTCATGCCTGCCTTACGAGGCGTTCTTCAGCGTGGCTGCGATTGCACGTACGTTGTGGCGGCTGTTGATCACGCGCACGCATCTATTGCAGTGGAATCCATCGGCAGAAGTGGAACGCAGTCTGGGCTCCGGCATGAAGGCCGAGTTGCACAGCATGGGGCCGGCCGCTTTGTCCGCCGTCATCGTCGTTGCTGCGTTGTTGGCGGTTGTGCAACCGGCCTCGCTATGGATAGCCATGCCGTTTCTTCTGCTGTGGCTGTCCTCGCCTGTGCTCATGGCGTGGCTGGGGCGGTCAGCACCACCACGCGATGCGAATCTGTCCGCATCCCAGTTGGTGTTTCTTGGCAAGCTGGCGCGCCGCACCTGGGCCTTCTTTGAGACCTATGTGCGCGCTGAAAATCACTGGCTGCCACCGGACAATGTCCAGGAGCATCCTGCACTGGTGGTGGCACGTCGCACGTCGCCGACCAACATCGGCCTGTCGTTGCTGGCCAATCTGTCCGCCTACGATTTTGGCTATCTGCAGGTCGCTGGCGTGCTGGAGCGCACACGGCTTGTGTTCGCCACGTTGGACGCGTTGCCGCGTCACCGCGGGCATTTCTACAACTGGTACGACACCGAAACACTGCAGTCCCTGCCGCCGGCCTATGTTTCCACCGTCGATAGCGGCAACCTGGCGGGGCACCTGCTGACCCTGCGTCAGGGCCTGTTGGCGCTGGCTGATGCGCCGGTACTTGCACCAGGTACCTTCGTGGGATTGGCTGACACGTTGGGCGTGCTGGAAGATTCACGCCTGACAATGCAGTTGAACGACAAGGAGCTGTCGAAGTCACTGGCCGATTTCCGCAGCACGCTTGCGCCGGCGCTGGAAGAATTGCCGGCCGGGGCGCGCGATGCAGAACGTATCCTGATGGCGTTGGTGGTGCATGCAGGTGATATCGCAGCCCGCTGGTCCGCGTCCGTGCCACCGGCTATACACGCGCTGCATTGGCCGACGGCGTTGCTTGATGCCTGCCAGTACGCACTGGCGGAGCTACGGTTATTTGTTGCCGGCCTGTCGCCAGTGGTGGCGTTTGACGGTGCCGTGGAAGACGAGCGCATCCCCACGTTGCGCGAGGTACTCACGCGGTCCACCAACCTGCTGGCGAAAGAGCATGCCCGTGAACGCATCCTTCAGCTTGAACAGCTGGCGCATCGGGCTGGGCAGTTCTCGCTGATGGACTATGAATTTCTCTATGACCCGGCGCGCCATCTGCTGGCCATCGGCTACAACCTGGACGAACATCGCCTGGATAGCGGCTTCTATGACCTGTTGGCCTCCGAAGCGCGCTTGTGCAGCTTCGTGGCCATTGCGCAGGGGAAGCTGCCACAGGAAACCTGGTTCGCATTGGGGCGGCTGCTGACCGAGGTCAACGGGGATGCGACGCTGTTGTCATGGAGCGGCTCGATGTTCGAGTACCTCATGCCGCAACTGGTGATGCCGAGTTACCCGGACACCCTGTTGGACCAGACATCACAGCACGCCGTGGAGGCGCAGATTGCCTACGGCGCCCTGCACAACGTTCCGTGGGGGATATCCGAGTCCGGCTACAACACGGTAGACGCTCGCATGAACTACCAATACCGCGCATTCGGTGTGCCCGGTTTGGGCCTGAAGCGCGGGTTGGGCCAGGACCTGGTGATTGCACCGTACGCCAGCATGATGGCGTTGATGGTGGCCCCTGAAGCTGCCTGCAAGAACCTGCAACGTCTGGATGCGCTGGGCTTCAATGGCGACTTCGGTTTCTACGAAGCTATTGATTACACGCCCACCCGTGTGCCACCGGGACAGGATCACGTGGTGGTGCGTTCCTTCATGGCCCATCACCAGGGCATGGGGTTTCTGTCGCTGGTTCATCTGCTCCGGCAGCAGCCGATGCAGCAACGTTTCGTGGCAGATGCCGAGTTCCAGGCGACCTTGCTGCTGTTGCAGGAGCGTATACCGCATACCGGCGTGTTCCATCCGCATGAAGCAGAAACCCCGGGGGCGCGCGCGGCCTCCACCGAACCTGAAACGCAGCTGCGGATATTCCGTAATCCCAGTACGTCACGCCCCGCCGTGCAGCTGCTGTCAAACGGCCGTTACCACAGCCTGTTGACCAGCGCCGGTGGTGGTTACAGCCGTCAGCGCGATATGTCCATCACACGCTGGCGCGAGGATGGCACCCGCGACCACTGGGGTAATTTCTGCTATCTGCGTGATGTCGACAGCGGTGAGTTCTGGTCCACGTCCCTGCAACCCACCGGTGTGCCGGTCGAGCAGTACGAAGCCATCTTCTCCGACGCAAAGGCCGAGTTCCGTGGACGTAAACGTGGCTACGAAAGCCATCTTGAAATCGCCATCTCCGCCGAAGACGACATCGAGCTGCGCCGGTTGCGGTTGAGCAACCGCAGCCGACATGCACGGACCATCGAGATCACCACCTATGCCGAAGTGGTGTTGGCGGCGCCCATCGTGGACGAGCTGCATCCGGCATTCAGCAATCTGTTCGTGCAGTCGGAGATCGTGCCCGAAAGGCAGGCCCTGCTGTGTACGCGTCGGCCGCGTTCGCACGACGAAGTGTCGCCATGGATGTTCCACCTGGTTGCGGTCCACGATGCCGATATCAGCGCGATCTCGTACGAGACAGACCGGGCCCGCTTCCTTGGCCGTGGTTGCACACCGCGTGCGCCACAGGCGCTTTCGAGCGACGAGGTTCTCTCCAACAGCGAAGGCTCGGTGTTGGATCCGATTGTGGCAATCCGTTGCCGTATCGAACTTGCGCCGGGACAGAGCGTGATGGTCGATATGGTGTACGGCGTCGGCGTGGACCGCGATGCGTGCCTTGGGCTGGTCGACAAGTACCGTGACCGTCGACTGGCGGACCGGGTGTTCGATCTTGCCTGGACCCACAGCCAGGTGGTGCGGCGCCAGATCAATGCATCACAGGCCGATGCACAACTGTATGAGCGGCTGGCGGGATTGATTGTCTACGCGCATCCGTTGCTGCGCGCCGACCCCGAGGTGCTGCTGCAGAACCAGCGTGGCCAGTCAGGACTCTGGGGGCATGCAATCTCGGGTGATCTGCCGATCGTGCTGCTGCAGGTTTCTGACGTCGACAATATCGAGCTGGTCCGGCAGATGGTGCAGGCGCATGCGTACTGGCGGCTGAAAGGCCTGCGTGCGGATCTGGTGATCTGGAACGAAAGCCAGGTGGGTTATCGGCAACAGTTGCAGGACCAGATACTGGGCATGATCTCGGCAGATCCGGAAGCCAATGTACTGGACCGCCCCGGCGGCATCTTCGTGCGGCCGGGTCACCAGATGTCACAGGAGGACCGCATTCTGCTGCAGTCGGTGGCCCGGGTGATCATCAGTGATCAGCAAGGCACGCTGGCCGCACAGATCGGCCGGCATGAACCTGCCGAGCGGGCGATCCCGGCGCTGCTACCTGAAGGGTCAGCGGACGATCATCAGCACGCTGCACCATTGGAGCTGTTCACCGGGCTGCCACCGGATCACGAGGCAACAGCGGCGGATGACACGAGCCCCTTCACTGAGGTGGCAAGCGACTTTATCCACGACAACGGCACCGGCGCTTTCGCTGCGGATGGTCGCGAGTACGTGATCGTTACGCGCGAGGGCATGCCGACACCGGCGCCTTGGTCCAACGTGTTGGCGAATGAAACGTTGGGTACGGTCGTCAGCGAGAGCATGCCCGGCTATACCTGGTTCGAGAACGCCCATGAGTTCAGGCTGACGCCGTGGCACAACGACCCGGTCAGTGACAGTGGTGGCGAGGCGTTCTACCTGCGGGATGAAGACAGCGGAAAGGTGTGGTCACCCACAGCGTTGCCCTGCCGAGGACGCGGTGCTTACCGTACGCGCCACGGCTTCGGCTACAGCGCGTATGAGCACGAGGAAGATGGCATCGCCAGCGAACTGTGGATCTATGTGGCGGTCGAGGACGCGGTCAAGTTCTCGGTGCTGAAGCTGCGCAATATTTCCGGGCGTGCTCGGCGGGTATCGGCAACCGGCTACGTGGAATGGGTGCTGGGTGACCTGCGGGTCAAATCGCAGATGCATATCGTGTGCGAGCAGGATGCTGCCAGCGGCGTGTTCACGGCACGTAATCCCTACAACACGGAATTCAACGGACGCGTGGCCTTCTTTGATACGGATGCCAGCGAGCGCAGTTTCACTGCCAGCCGAACAGAGTTCCTGGGCCGCAACGGTGGGTTGGACGATCCGGCGGCAATGCACCGCGAACGTCTGTCCGGGCGGTTGGGCGTGGCGCTGGACCCATGCACCGCCATCCAGGTTCCGTTGGTGCTGGCCGCCGGCGAAACACAGGAGGTGGTGTTCCGTCTTGGCATGGGCAAGGACCATGACGACGCCCTGCGGTTGGCCCGCAAAGTACAGGGCTCGCAGGCCGCCCGCGATGCGCTGAGCGCACTCCATCTGCATTGGCGTGGATTGCTGGACGTAATGCGGGTCGAGACGCCCGACCCCAGCGTTGATGCGCTGGTGAACGGCTGGCTGATGTATCAGACACTGGCCTGCCGCTGCGTGGCGCGCAGCGGTTATTACCAATCGGGCGGCGCATTTGGCTTCCGCGATCAGCTGCAGGACACCATGGCCAGCGTGCACGCGGCACCGCTGCGGACCCGCGCGCATCTGCTGCTCTGCGCAGCCCAGCAGTTTCCGCAAGGCGATGTTCTGCATTGGTGGCATCCGCCGCAAGGCCGCGGGGTGCGCACCCGCTGTTCGGACGATTACCTGTGGCTGCCGTTGGCTACCTGCCGTTACCTGGAGGTGACGGGCGATGTCAGTGTGCTGGAGGAAGACGTCCGCTTCATTGAAGGGCGCGCCGTCAATTCAGACGAGGAATCCTATTACGACATACCGATGCAGTCCCATCTTCGCCAGTCGTTCTATCAGCACTGCGTGCTGGCGCTGCGACGCGGGTGCGAGCTGCTCGGTGCGCGCGGATTACCCTTGATCGGCACCGGTGACTGGAACGATGGCATGAACCGCGTCGGGGAGGGCGGGCGTGGCGAAAGCGTATGGCTGGGCTTCTTCCTTTTCGACACACTGCAACGCTTCATGGCAGTGGCACGTGCACGTGGCGATGAGGCGTTTGCCAGCTATTGCGCCGATCAGGCGCAGCGCCTTCAGAAGAACCTCGAAACGCATGCCTGGGACGGACAGTGGTACCGCCGTGCCTGGTTCGATGACGGCACGCCGTTGGGCTCCACCGAGAGCGACGAATGCAGGATCGACTCCATCTCGCAGAGCTGGTCGGTGCTGTCGGGCGCCGCAGAACCCCTGCGCGCGGCGCGGGCCATGGCATCGCTGGATCAGCATCTGGTGGAACGTGAAGCGGGCTTGGTAAAGCTGCTGGATCCGCCGTTCGACAAGACGTTGAAGGATCCGGGGTACATCCGTGGCTACGTGCCCGGCGTACGTGAGAACGGCGGGCAGTACACCCATGCGGCGGTATGGGCGGCGATGGCGTTCGCCAAACAAGGCAACGCGGAGAAGGCATGGGAGCTTGCTCGCATGATCAACCCCATCCATCACGCTACAGATGGCGATGCGATGGCGATCTACAAAGCGGAGCCTTATGTCATGGCAGCCGATGTCTACGGCGTGGCACCGCACGTCGGACGTGGTGGCTGGACGTGGTACACCGGCTCGGCGGGCTGGATGTACCGGTTGCTGACCGAGTCGTTGCTGGGGCTGCAGCGCATTGCGGACAGTCTTGAGCTGTCCCCCTGCCTGCCACATGCGTGGCCTGGTTATGCGATGCGCTACCAGTTCGGAAGCAGCGTCTACGTGATTCGTGTTGACCAGCACGACGCGGGGCCTTGCAGGCTTACGTTGGACGGCATTGAGCAGGAGCAACGACGGATACCACTCGTGGACGATGGCAATGTCCATCACGTCAGTTTGGCTTGGTTGCGAGTGGAGCCATGAAACCGCGCGTAGAGCTGGATGCCGCGTTGGACCACCTCGGCGCGGAGCTTAATCACTGGCTGTGCAGAGTCAGGCACGAGGCGCAGTTCTGGCCCCAGTTCACGGCACTGTCCAGGACGATTCTGGATGAAGCGGAAACCTGGGACAGGCTGCATGTCCTGTACCGCTTGGACACGATGCTTGAACGCCACGGCAAGGTGCCGGTGATGCGTCCCCGCCGCTCTGGGTCGTTCAACCGTAGCGGTTGACGGGTGTTGTTTCGGAGGTCCGTGCAGGGGCGCGGGCCGAGGCTGTCGCCCTGTGGAAGCCCGGTCCCCTGCGGGCCGGGGATGATGAGCCACGCATGACCGAATGCCGCCGGCGCTGCTTAATTCGTCACAGGCAACTGTCTAGACTTGTCGCCTGTCTCGTGATGGCCGGCTGGGCTGGTCCGCACGGGTTTCCCGTTCTGCCCGTTACAGGATGCTGCCCATGAAAACCCTCGGTTATGCCGCTTTCGATACCACTTCGCCGTTGGCTGCCTATGCCTTCGAGCGCCGCGAACTGCGTGGCAACGATGTGGCGATGGAAATCCTTTACTGCGGCGTCTGCCATTCAGACCTGCATACCGCACGCAATGACTGGGGCTGGAGTTACTACCCGATCGTGCCGGGCCACGAAATTGTCGGCCGGGTGATCGCTACGGGCCCGCAGGTCAGCCGCTACAAGGTGGGAGACCATGTCGCAGTGGGTTGCATGGTCGACAGCTGCATGGAATGCGACCAGTGCCACAAGGGGGAAGAGCAGTTGTGCCGCGAAGGCAATACCGGCACCTACGCAGGCGCGGACCGCATCACCGGTGAGCACACCCAAGGGGGTTATTCCAAGCATCTGGTGGTACGCGAGGACTTCTGTCTGCGCATGCCTGCAGGGTTGGACCTGGCGCGCGCTGCGCCGCTGCTATGCGCTGGCATCACCACCTGGTCGCCCCTGCGTACCTGGAACGTGGGCCCGGGCAGCCGCGTTGGCGTGATCGGACTGGGCGGGCTGGGTCACATGGCGGTCAAGCTGGCGGTGGGCCTGGGCGCCGAAGTCACGGTACTGAGCCGCAGCCCGAACAAGCAGGAGGATGCCCTCGCGCTGGGTGCGGATCGCCTGCTGGTTTCCAGTGACGAGGCCGCGATGAAGCAGGCGCGGTCGGCGTTCGATCTGATCATCGACACCGTACCGGTCAAACACGAGCTTGGCCCCTACCTGCCACTGCTGGACGTGGATGGCACCTTGGTGATCGTTGGCCAGGTCGGCCCGATGGATGAGTTCAACAGTGTGCCGCTGCTGCTTGGCCGCCGCCGCATTGCCGGCTCGCCGATTGGCGGTATCCGCGAGACACAGGAAATGCTGGATTTCTGTGCCGAGAAAAACATCCTGCCGGACTGCGAAATGATCCGCATGGACGAGATCAACCATGCCTACGAGCGCATGGAAAAATCGGACGTGCGTTATCGCTTCGTCATCGACATGGCGTCACTGCCGGCGCAGCAATAAGAGGGCATCGCAATGCAGAAGCGCGTACTGGGAAACAGCGGGCTGGAAGTATCGGCACTGGGTCTGGGCTGCATGGGGTTGAGCCATGCGTACGGCCAGCCGCCGGACAAGGCCGATGGCATCGCGTTGATTCGCGCGGCGTTCGAACGTGGCGTGACGTTCTTCGATACGGCGGAAGTCTATGGCCCGTTCACCAACGAGGAACTGCTGGGTGAAGCACTACAGCCGATCCGCGACCAAGTGATCATCGCCACCAAATTTGGCTTCCGTGAAGGTGACGCCAGCAAGGGCGTGGACAGTCGTCCGGAGAACATCCGCGCGGTCGCCGAAGCCTCACTCAAGCGCCTGCGTACCGACCGTATCGACCTGTTCTACCAGCACCGCGTGGACCCTGCGGTACCGATGGAGGAGGTGGCCGGTACCGTGCGTGAGCTGATCGCCGAAGGCAAGGTCAAGCACTTTGGTTTGTCGGAAGCCGGGGTTGATTCAATCCGTCGCGCGCATGCGGTGCAGCCGGTGACCGCATTGCAGAGTGAGTACTCGTTGTGGTGGCGCGAGCCGGAAACCGAAATCCTGCCGCTGCTGGAAGAACTGGGTATCGGCTTTGTCCCGTTCAGCCCATTGGGGCGCGGTTTTTTGACCGGCGCGATGGATGCGAACACTGCGTTCGATGCCAATGATTTCCGCAACGGGCTGCCGCGATTTTCCGAAGAGAACCGTCGCGCGAATGCGGGATTGCTGGAGGTGATCGGCACGCTGGCCGACGCCAAAGGTGTGAGCCGTGCGCAGATCGCCCTGGCCTGGCTGTTGGCCCGCAAACCGTGGATTGTGCCGATTCCGGGCACTACCAAGCGGCATCGGCTGGATGAAAACATCGGTGCGATGGCCATAACGCTGGATGCACAGGACATGGCCGGCATTACCGCCGCACTGGATGCGATCACGGTGGTTGGCGAACGCTATCCGGCACAGCTGCAGCGGACGACCGGGCGCTGAACCCGCAGGCAGGACGGTGGCATCAACTGCCACCGTCCACTTGTCCGGTGCTGCGCTGAAAGCTGCGTTCCAACGACGGCAGCCGCGATCGTGCGAAGGCCGTGATGACGGCATGCGTACAGACCATGAGAAACAGGACCAACGCATCGAGGCCGCTGCTGGCCAGCCACGACATCAGCAAGAACATGAAGCTCAGCACCGCGAGTGCATCGAACGCCAAGCGGCTGAAGAAGCCGATAGCCAACAGCGCCATGAAGTAGAGCGCTGCGGGCAGTGCAACTATCGAGATCAGGACGTTCAGGATATCCATCGGGGGGCTCGGTGCGAAGGCGGGCGGCTTGCGCGGCATATGCCTGAAGTTACGGGCGCTCTGTGAGCTTTCGATGGGCCGACTGTGAAGTGGATGGGAAGTGGTGACACGGCTTCCATTGCTCGCACACCACCGTGGCGGGGCGACGGTTTGGCCTGCTAGTTTCAGCAACTGTCAGGTATCCGTAGGGCATGCAGTGAGTAAATCAGTGTCGTCGCGACTGGGAATTTTTGTCGTACTGGTGTTGGTGATCGTGTCCGGCGCATGGCTATGGCAACAGCCATTTGCCGTGGTGGCGCGAATGAGCTGGAAAATGATGCAACTCCCGGCGCCCACCGCGATCAGTGTGCCGGTACAGGGCATACGCCCGCGCCAGATCGGCGATACCTTCGGCGCACCGCGTGGCCGGGATCGCACGCACCATGGTGTGGATATTTTCGCCAAACGGGGCACCCCGGTGCGTGCCGCCACGCAGGGCGTGGTGGTCGCGGTTCGCGACAAAGGGCTGGGGGGAAAACAGGTATGGGTGATGGGCCCGGCCGGGCAGCGGCATTACTACGCGCATCTGGACGACTGGGCGCCCGGCCTGGCGATGGGCAGCCTGCTGCAGCCCGGTGACCTGCTGGGCACCGTCGGTGACACAGGCAATGCCAAGGGCACACCGCCGCACCTGCATTACGGCATCTACGGCCGCGACGGGCCGTTCGATCCCCTGCCGCTGATGCATGCAGCCAGCCCCGGCAAGCGGTAAGGTACCGCCCCTGCAAGCCGCCCATTCCGCGGTGTGATTGATGAACGATGTTGATTGATTCCTTCGACCAGGAGCACCTCTGGCACCCGTACAGCGCGCTGGGCAGTTCTGTGCCAGTGCTCAAGGTGGCGCGTGCCGATGGCGTGCTGCTGCAGCTGGAAGACGGCCCGCAGCTGATCGACGGTATGGCCTCGTGGTGGTGCGCCATCCACGGCTATAACCATCCGCTGCTGAATCAGGCGGCCATCGACCAGCTCGGGCGCATGTCGCATGTGATGTTCGGCGGTTTGACCCATGAGCCGGCCATCGCCCTGGGCAAGCTGCTGCTGGAGATCGTGCCCAAACCGCTGGATGCGATCTTCTATGCCGACTCCGGATCGGTGTCGGTCGAAGTGGCGCTGAAAATGGCCATTCAATACCAAGCCGCACGGGGTTTGCCGCGCAAGAACAACATCGCCACCACGCGCTCCGGCTACCACGGTGATACCTGGAACGCGATGTCGGTGTGCGACCCGGTCAATGGCATGCACGGTTTGTTTGGTGCGTCGCTGCCTTCGCGGTGTTTCGTGCCGGCGCCACAGACGCCCTTCGACGGCGAATGGGATGCGGCGGATATCGCGCCGGTGGAACAGTTGTTCGCTGAGCGTAGCGATGAGCTGGCTGCCTTCATCATCGAACCGATCGTGCAGGGCGCAGGCGGCATGCGCTTCTATCACCCGCAGTACCTGCGTGAGCTGGCGCGGCTGTGTCGCGAACACGCTGTGCTGTTGATCTGCGATGAAATCGCCACCGGCTTCGGCCGAAGTGGACGCCTGTTCGGTTGTGAACATGCCGGGGTCACGCCGGACATCTTATGCATCGGCAAAGCGTTGACCGGCGGCTACATGACCATGGCCGCGACGATCACGCGGCGCGACATCGCCGATGTGATTGCCGCCGGTGAGCCGGGTGTGTTCATGCACGGCCCGACCTTCATGGGCAACCCGTTGGCCTGCGCGGTGGCGTTGGCGTCGACGCAGCTGCTGCTGTCGCAGGACTGGCAGGGCCGAGTGGCGTCCATCGAACAGACCTTGCACGCGCGGTTGGCGCCCGCACGCGCGTTGCCGCAGGTGGCCGATGTGCGGGTGCTCGGTGCGATTGGCGTGATCGAGCTGACAGCATCGCTGCGGCTGGACCGCATCCAGCAACGCATGCTGGAGCAGGGCATCTGGATTCGTCCGTTCGGCCGACTGGTTTACGTGATGCCGCCGTACGTGATCAACGATGCACAGCTGCAGCAGCTGTGCGATGGCATGGTCGCGCTGGTGGCAAGCCTGGAAGAAGAGGATATGCGCGCATGAGCGGGCAGGTGATATTCGTCAGCGGCATCGACACAGAAATCGGCAAGACCGTGGTGACCGGCTGGTTGGCGCGGCAATGGGTAGAGCAGGGCGAGCACGTCATCACCCAGAAACTGGTGCAGACCGGTTGTGTGGGTGCGTCCGATGACATCCTGCTGCACCGTCGCATCATGGGCACGGGCTTGTTCGACGAAGACCGCGATGGCACCACGATGCCGGCCTTGTTCGCCTATCCGGCCTCGCCGCATCTGTCGGCACGACTGGAAGGACGCACGCTGGATTTTGCCGCCATCGAACAAGCGACGGCGCGGCTGTGCGAGCGCTATGAAAAAGTGCTGCTGGAAGGTGCCGGCGGCCTGATGGTGCCGTTGACTGAGCAGCGGTTGACGATTGATTACGTCGCCCAGCACGGTTGGCCATTGTTGCTGGTAACGTCCGGGCGCCTGGGCAGCATCAATCACACCTTGCTGTCGTTGGAGGCGATAGCCGCGCGCGGCATTGCGCTGCATGGCGTGGCATGGAACAGCCGCGATGACAGCACTGATGAAGTGATTGCCGCAGACAGCCGCAACTTCATCCGTGAGTGGGTAATGCAGCGCTTCCCGTTGGCACAGTGGTACGACGTGCCACAGATGGATCTGGGCTGACCCTGGGGTAAGGGGCGTGGCGAGGTTGCTGGCGAAACGCAGGCCTCACCAAGCCTCCCCTTCGTCGTGCGAAAGGGAGGCTTGCTCGCGGTTTCGCGGCTACTTCTTCAGCGTATACGCCAGCACATAGTCGCCCGCCTTGGTCCCGGTGGAGCCATGCCCACCGGCCACCAGCAGCACCATCTGCTCACCCTGGGTGTTGAGGTAGGTCATCGGTGTGGCCTGCCCGCCGGCGGGGATGCGCACGTCCCACAGCACCTTGCCGTTGGCCAGGTCATAGGCGCGGAAGTTGTTGTCAGTGGCCGCACTCATGAAGGCCACGCCGCTGGCGGTCAGCAACGGTCCGCCAATGCCCGGTACGCCGATACGGATGGGCAGTGGCAGTGGCGAAAGATCGCGGATGGTGCCGTTGCGGTGCTGGTAGGCAATCTTGCCAGTGCGCAGGTCCGCCGCCGCCACCGTGCCCCACGGTGGGACATGACAGGGCACGCCCAAGGGAGACATGAAGGGTGCCATTTCCACCGCGTAGTCGGCGCCCTTGTTTTCATTGAGGCCATGCTCGCCCTTGTTCATCTGGCGGCCACTGGCTTCATTCTTTGGCACCAGCTTTGAGACGAAGGCCAAGTAGGTTGGCATGCCGAACATCACCTGCCTGCGCGGGTCCACCGCCACGCTGCCCCAGTTGAAGGTGCCGAAGTTGCCGGGGTAGATAAGGCTGCCCTGCAGGGTTGGCGGGGTGTAACGGCCGTCGTAGCGCAGCGTGCGGAACTGGATGCGGCACAGCATCTGGTCGACCAGACTGGCGCCCCACATGTCGGCCTCACGCAGCGGCTTGGGCTCGAAACTCAATGCCGAGTACGGCTGCGTGGGTGAGGCGGTCTGTCCGGGGATATCCACATGCTGCGAGGCCGGGCGTTCGTTGACTGGCAGCAAGGCGCTGCCATCGCGACGGTCCAGCACATACACATCACCCTGCTTGGTAGGTGCCACCAGCGCGGGCGTGCGGCCTTGTGGCAGGTCCAGATCCACCAGCGTGGGTTGTGCCGGGGTGTCCATATCCCACAGGTCGTGGTGCACAAACTGGTGCACCCAGCGCACCTGGCCGGTGGCCAGGTCCAGTGCCACCACCGACGAGGCGTATTGCTCCTCGGCGGGAGAGCGGTACATGCCCAACTGGTCCGGGGTGCGGTTGCCCATCGGGAAATACGCCAGCCCCAGCGCTTCGTCGGCGCTGGCCACCGCCCAGCTGTTGGGTGAGCTGGCGGTGTAGGTCTGCGCGGCGTTGTTCGGGTCCAGTGGCGCGGTCTGGGTGGGGTTGCCTGAATCCCAGTTCCATACCAACTTGCCGGTGTGCACGTCGTAGGCGCGGATCACGCCGGATGGCGAGTCGATTGCGTAGTCGTCATTGACCGCGCCCGCCACGATCACCTTGCCACCGGCGACCAATGGCGGTGACGTGGAGTAGTAATAGCCGGGCTGCTTGAACGGCATGTTGTGCAGCAGGTCCAGCACGCCGTTGTTGCCGAAGTCCGTGCAGTGCTGGCCGGTCTGGGCATCCAACGCATGCAGTTTGGCGTCGGCGCTGGGCAGGAAGACACGCGAGGCACAGGTAGCGGTTGCTGTTGGCGCAGCCGGCGTCACTGGATCAACGAAGTACGACAGACCACGGCAGGTCTGGTGCTGACGCTGCGGCTCCATGCCTGCAGCCGGATCAAAGCGCCAGCGCTCCTTGCCGGTATCCGCATCCAGGGCGATGGCCAGGCTGTGCGGGGTGCACAAATACAGCGTGTTGCCGATCTTCAGTGGGGTGACTTCATACGTGGTTTCACCCACGTCTTCAGGCAGCCGCATGTCGCCGGTACGCATCTGCCAGGCCAGTTGCAGTTGGCCGACGTTGGCCGGGGTGATCTGCTCCAGTGGCGAGAAGCGTTGGCCGTAGTCACTGCGACCGTAGGCATGCCATTCGCCCGGGGGCGGGGCGTCGTCGCCCAGTGAGGCATCGGCGTTGACGATGTCCATTGGCAGCTGGCCGTCTATTTCATGCAGATGCCGTGGGATACCGGCAAAGGCCACTGCAGCCACCAGCAGGGTACACAGCAGCACCGGCCAGCCAGCCGGGCCGGTATAGCCATGCGGGCTGGAGCGGCGCGACGCCGGCAGTGCGATCAGCAGCCCCAACAACGCCGGCACGCCAAGGCGGGTAGCCAGCGGCCACCAGTACAGGCCGGCTTCCCACAACGACCATGCCAGCAGCACCAACAGCCAACCGGCATACAGCCAGCTCGCCCAGCGCCGGTGCCGCCACAGCCCCCAGGCCACCGCCAACAGCAGCAAGCCACTGAACAGGTAGAACGGGCTGCCCTGCAAGGCCAGCAGCCGCGTACCACCGACCGCCAGGGCAAGCCCGAACAGGGTAGTGAGAAGTAGTGTGAGTATCCGCATGGCGCGCTCCGGCAACCTCGACATTTCCGCCATGCTGCACCGTTGCCTGTATGCGCGGTGTCATCTCGGCGACGTGCAGCCGCTCGACGTAGAATCGGCGCTCTGTCCTCCGGGGAACCGCCATGAGCATTTTGGACTTCATCAAGAAGGAACTGATCGAGATCATCGAATGGACCGATGACTCGCGTGACACCCTGTCTTACCGCTGGCCGGATGACGACCGCCAGATCAAGAACGGCGCGCAGTTGATCGTTCGTGAGTCGCAGATGGTGCAGTTCGTCGCTGCCGGCCAGTACGCCGATCTCTTCGGCCCCGGCAAGCACACCCTCAGCACCCAGAACATCCCGGTGTTGTCGACCATCCTGGGTTGGAAGTACGGCTTTGAATCGCCGTTCAAGTGCGACGTCTATTACCTGAACACACGCCTGTTCACCGGCAACAAGTGGGGCACGTCCAACCCGGTGATGATGCGCGACGCCGATTTCGGCGTGGTGCGCCTGCGTGCGTTCGGCACCTACGATTTCCGCATTGTCGATCCGCCGAAATTCCTCAAGGAAGTCGCTGGCACCGACCAGAATTTCCGCCTGGACGAGTTCGCCGACACCATGCGTTCGCGCATCGTCAGCGTGTTCACCGAGGCGCTGGCCAAGGCTGGCGTGCCTGCGCTGGATGTGGCCACGCGTTACTCGGAACTGGGCGAAGCCCTGCTGCCGATCATCAACCCGGCCATGACCGGCAAGTACGGCATCGAGATCACCAGCTTCATTCTGGAAAACGTGTCCGTGCCGCCGGAAGTGGAACAGGCCATCGACAAGCGTTCCAGCATGACCGCGATTGGCAATCTCAACGATTACGTCAAATACCAGATGGGCCATGGCATGGGCGAGGGCGGCGAAGGTGCCGCAGCGGCTGCAGTGCCGGCACAAATGGCGATGGGCTTTGGCATGGCGCAGGAGATGATGCGCAGCATGCAAGGGGCTGCTCCTGCTGCTGGCGCTGCACCGTCGGGCCCGCCGCCATTGCCGGCGGCCGGTGATGCCGCTGCCACGCTTGATGTACTCACGCCGGAACAGGCAGCGCAGGCGTTGTCGGTATCGGTGGAGGACGTCATGGCTGCCATTGCGGCCGGCGACCTGAAAGCCCGCAAGATCGGCAACGCCACCCGCATTGCCCGTTCCGCACTTGAAGAGTTCCTGCGCGGCTGATGGGCAAAGTGACAGTGGGTAAGCATCCCTGCCCGGAATGCGGCGGGGATCTGCAATGGAATGCGGCCAAGCAGGCCTTGGCCTGCCCGTACTGCGGCACCATCGTGCCGTTGTCAGAGGCGGCCGAAGCCGTGGGCGATGGCAGTGTCGGCGTGGTCGAGCAGGATCTGCTCGACGCGCTTGCGCGCATGCAGGCACAAGACGCGCAACCCCCACCGTTGCCGCCGCAAGATGCGAAGCAGGCAGGTGTGCTGGGCATGCTGCAGAGCATGGCCGCCACCCCGCAGGCACAGCGCGGTTACGGTGCGCAGCCGCGTGAAGTGCAATGCCAGAGTTGCCACGCCATTTCAGTGTTCGTGGACGGCAAGGTGGCCGACCGATGTGAGTTCTGCGGCTCGCCGTCGATCATCGCGCATGAATCACTGGGCGATGCCATCACCCCGCAGAGCCTGTTGCCGTTCCGCATCAGCGACGGTCAGGTGCGCGATGCGATTCGCAAGTGGTATGGCAACCGTTGGTTTGCGCCAAGCCGGCTCAAGACCGCTGCGTTGACCGATACGCTCAAGGGCATGTACCTGCCGTACTGGACATTTGACGCCAACGTCGACGCGCGCTGGACTGCCGAAGCCGGTTACCACTACTACGTCACCGTGAGTTACCGCGACGCACAGGGCAACACGCAAACTCGCCAGGAGCAACGCACGCGCTGGGAACCGGCATCGGGTTCGCTGCAGCACTTCTTCGATGACGAACTGGTGCCGGGCACGGTGGGTGTGCATCCGGAGTTGCTGCAGAAGATCGGCAACTTCCCCACGACAAGCGATCTCAAGCCGTACTCGCCCGAGTTCGTGCGTGGCTGGACGGTGGAGCGCTACCAGGTGGATCTGCGCCAGGCCGCACAGCAGGGCGAAGCGCAGATGCAGTCGCAGACGCGCGCGCTGTGTGCCGAGCAGGTGCCCGGCGACACCTATCGCAACCTGCAGGTGCATGGCGATTACCGCAACCGCACCTTCAAGCACATTCTGGTGCCGGTATGGCTGGTCAGTTACACCTACGGCTCGCGCAGTTTCCAGGTGTTGGGCAACGGCTATACCGGGGAAATTGCCGGTGAACGCCCTTACAGCGCGTGGAAAATATTCTTCGCGGTGTTGTCGGGGGTGTTGGCGTTGTTGGTGCTGCTGTATGTGATGGGCATGCTGCAATAACCGGTTCGTTCAGCTACATGGCTTGAAATCGCGTGTGATGGCCCTCATATCCTGCAGGTTCGTATGGAAAGAAGAGGGAGGCTTATGGAAGCCAACACGACTGGAAGGGTCCAGTGCAACAAATGCAAGGCGGTGTATGAGCCGGTCATCAAGGTGCTGGAACGGGTTTGCCCGCAGTGCCTTTCGATGAAAACCGTCGTACTGCAAGCCCGCCAACAGTTCTGCAGCGCCATCGCCGCCGGCTGAAGCACGCAACAACCCAAAAGTACGAGGCCAGGCATTGCCTGGCCTTTTTTGTTGTTGCGTGACTGAGCGTTGCGACATGCGGTGCTGGCAAGCCTTGCCGCGCTTGGCACGGCACGCTATTGCATCTGCGCCGCCCGTTCGATGTGCCGCCCCGCTGCCAATTGCGTGGCTATTGATCTGGATCAGGGCGGCGGCTGGCAGGCCCTCTGACAATGGGTCAGCTTCAAATGAAAAGATGCAATGGGAAAGTTCTCAAAAGTAGTGCTGGTGATGGTGGTCGGTGCGGCAGCTGCGTATGGCATCGCACGTTCGACGCCATTGTGGTTTGCACCGCCGCAGCGCGCCACGGTGGATATCAATGATCCGCAGTTGATCCAGCGCGGCGAGTATTTGTCACGCGTCGCCGATTGCGCCGCCTGCCACACCGCACCGGGCGGCAAGCCCTATGCCGGTGGTTTGGGCATGCAGACGCCGATGGGCACGATCTATTCGACCAACATCACCCCGGACCGCGCGCAGGGTATCGGCAGCTACAGCTATGCCGATTTTGAGCGTGCGGTGCGTCGCGGCATCCGAGCCGACGGCCAACCGTTGTATCCGGCCATGCCGTACGTGTCGTACATGATCAGTTCCGATGACGAGATCAAGGCGCTCTATGCGTACTTCATGTCATCGGTGCAGCCGGTGGCGCAGGACAACGCCGCGTCAACCATCCCGTGGCCGGCGAGCATGCGTTGGCCGTTGTCGTACTGGCAGTTGATGTTCGCGCGGCCGCGCACTCACACGCCTGATCCGTCGCTGGACGCCAGCGCGCAACGTGGCGCCTACCTGGTGGAAGGCTTCGCGCATTGCGGCGCCTGCCATACGCCGCGTGGCCTGGCATTTCAGGAAAAGGCACTGAGCGATGACGACAGCCGCCACTTCCTGTCCGGCTCGGTACTCGAAGGTTGGTACGCCAAGAATCTGCGCGACGAAGGCACGGGCCTGGCGTCATGGAATGAAGACGAAATCGTGCAGTTTCTGCGTACCGGTCGTACCGAGCGTTCTGCTGCGTTTGGCGGCATGGCCGACGTGGTGGAGCACAGCACCCAGCACATGACGGCCGACGACCTGCAGGCGATGGCGCATTACCTCAAGCAACTGCCGCCACGCGAAGGCCACGCGCAGCAATGGCGGCCCAAGCAGGATCTCACCACCGACGCCTTGCGCAACGGTGACTACCGCGTGCCCGGCGCCTTGGCTTACTCGGAACATTGCCAGGCGTGTCACCGCGCCGACGGCAAGGGGGCGCCGCGTATCTACCCGGCGCTTGCGGGCAACTCCATCGTGTTCGCCGACGACCCCAGCTCGCTGATCCAGGTGACGCTGGCCGGCGGTGCCACACCGCATACGCCGCATGACCGCATGGCCTTCACCATGCCCGGCTTTGCGCATGTATCCAACCAAGAGCTGGCGCAGATCATGACGTTCATCCGCAACGGCTGGGGCAACCATGCCAGTGCGGTCAGTGCTGACGATATCGCGCGCATGCGCCGCGTGGTGGCTGACAAGCCCGTGCATTACCTGCCGGAGGAGGCCGCGCAATGAACGTCAAACTGATGATTGCTGCTGTCGTGGTGGTGTTGGCCGGCAGCGCCGGTGCGGCAGTCTGGTATGCACATGAGCATCCCAATCTGGACGCTCCCGCGCCGGTGTCGATGGACATCCTCGACAAGCAGGGCACGGTGATCGGCCATTACCTCGCGCCCAGCGCCGAGGAGATTGCCGCGCTGGCCAATGCCGAATCCGTGATGCTGGGCCGGCGTCTGCTCAGCGACACTGCCCGCCTGTTGCCGGACAACGTCGGCAATGGCCTGAACTGCAATTCTTGCCACATGGCGCAGGGCAAGTTCGCGCTGCGCAACCACTACATCAACACCGGCAGTAGCTACCCGCGCTACATGCCGCGCCCCGGCAAGGAAATTGACCTGCCCGAGCGCATCAACGGCTGCTTCGTGCGTTCGATGAACGGAACCAAGTTGGCGGTGGATTCGCCGGAAATGCAGGGAATGCTCGCCTACATGCGCTGGCTGGGTACCGGTGTGCCGCAGGGCGCCAAGGTGTCGGGCAAGACCGAAGGGCCCATCGATACCTCGTTGCAGCCGGACATGGCGCGGGGCGAGGTGATCTATGCCGCCCAGTGCGCCAGCTGCCACGGCGACAACGGCGAGGGCATGAAAGATCAGTTCAATGAATACCTCTTCCCGCCGCTATGGGGGGATGCCTCGTTCAACATCGGTGCCGGTATGGCCCGTCTGTACAAGGCTGCCGGGTTCGTCAAACACAACATGCCGCTGGGCGTGAACCGCGAGCCGCCATATGGGCAGGGCGTGATGAGCGACCAGGATGCGGTGGACGTGGCGGAGTACTTCATCAAAAAGCCACGGCCCGACTTCGCGGGCAAGGCCAATGACTGGCCCCGCGACAAGAAACCCAAAGACGCCCGTTACTGATCGCACAACGCCGGCAAAGCGCTGGCTCCAGGAGAGTAGTGATGCAGTTTGTTTCCCGTGGCACGCTGGCCGTCGCATTGGCCGCGGCCTGCCTGCCGGTATTGGTCCACGCCCAAGACGCTGCACCGGCCACCAAGGTGTCGGCGCAGATTTTCGTCAACGCCAGCCAGCTGGATCGCGACGGCGTGCAGACCGCCGACGAAGGCCTGGCGATGGACCTCAAGCGGACCTTCATCACCGTGGACCACCGCTTCAACGCGCGCTGGTCAGCACAGGTGACCACCGACGTGCAGTGGTTGCGCAACAGCGACGCCAGCGACCTGTGGCTGCGCCATGCTTATCTGCAGCGCAGTTTCGGCAAAGGCAGCTGGCTGCGGCTGGGCAACGCGCCGACGCCCTGGATCGCACAGGAATCGGTGCGCGAGGGTTTCCGTTATGTGGATGCCGGCCTGATCGCCCGCACCAAGCTGGGCACGCCTGCCGACTACGGTGTGCACGGCCAATACAGCCGCGGTGATTTCGTCTATGCCGCTTCGGTGGTAACCGGTGGTGGCTTCCAGAAGCCACGGCTGGGCAACCGTGCGGATGTGGAAGCCCGTGTCGGCTGGGCCCCGGCCAAGGGCGTGGAACTGGCGATGGGTGGCTATCGGGGCACCCGCGCGCAGGATTCAGGTGACCTGCCACACGAGCACACCGCGCAGCGCTGGAATGCGATGGCCAGTTGGGTCGGCGAGCGTGCACGGGTGGGCGGGCAGTATTTCCGCGCCGAAGATTGGACCCGCATCACCAAGCCGGGAAGCGACGACCAGCGTGGCTGGTCCGCCTGGAGCAGCTACCAGTTCACCCCGCAGTACGCGGTGTTCGCCCGCGTTGATGAAACCCGCATGAGTCTGGACATCGACCCGCGCACCCGCGAGCGTTATCAGCAGGTTGGCGTGGAGTGGAAGCCGAACAAGCACCTGCGCCTGGCCATGGTCGGTAAGCGCGTGGAGCAGGAAACGGTGAAAAAGAAACTGGAAAGCCATGAAGCCGGCTTGTGGGCTCAGGTAGCGTTCTAACGCAGTTTGAAGCCTTCCGCTTTAAGCCCCTCTTCCGCCTTGCGGGAGAGGGGGGAGGGGCGCCTCAGCTTCAGACGTCGCGATGACGAACGCGTCGCCACGCGCCTTGATGGAGAACCCGCAGCGTCTCCCTCATCCAGCCCTTCGGGCTACCTTCCCCGCGTGGGAGAAGGAATCGAAAGCAACCCTCACTCGCCCTGATACTGCTTCTCTTCCACCAACGCCGAACCCGCTACGCGGTTGATGTCGTTCTTCACCGCCACGCGCTCGCCGTTGGTGCCGTACACGCCGCGTGCCAGGGTGATGAATTCCGCGCCGAAATCCTGCACCGCTTCCTTGTCGCGCAGCCGATCCTGGATGTCCCACATACGCTCGTTGATTGCCTTGAGCTGGTCCTTGAGCGCGCCCAGCGTCGGTCGTGCGGTCTGCTGTTCCAACCACAGCGGCCACAGCCCGTCCAGCTCGGTGCGCACGTTGGCCAGCTTGGCTGCATCGGTGATGCGCTCGGCCTTGATTTCAAGGATGGTGATCTTGTCGATCAGTTCGCCAATCGATACCGGGGTCAGGATGGTCTGCACGTTGCTGCTGCCGTTTCAGGGATGGCGGCAATGATACCGCCCCCATATCGGCCTGCCTGAGCCAAAGGTTGCCGATGTACCGGTGTTGGTCTGCAAACGCGGGCACCACGCACAATGCCGGCTGTTCATCACAACGGAGTTGCCGATGTCATTGCGTGCCTGTCTGAGTGTGCTTGTGTTGGGTGCTGCTGCGTTCTGTGCCCGCGCGGACGAAGCCCCGTCGCTGCAGGGGGCCTGGCAGCTGCAGTCCGGTGAATTCATCAACAAAGAGGGCGTGCCAGTGGCGTACGCCAGCCAGAAACTGGCCGGCACCAAGTTGTTGGCCGATGGCCAGTTCGCCTTCACCACCACCAGTGACGGCAAGTTCTGGGCCGGCGGCTCGGGCACCTATCGCACGGAAGCCGGCCGCTATGTGGAAACGCCGCTGATGGCCTCCTACCCATTGGAAAACGGCGGTAGCTATGAATTTCGTTACACGCTGCAAGGCGATGTATGGACGCTGGAACGTTGGGAAGGCGAGCGCCGCGTAGAGCGTGAAATCTGGAAGCGCGCACCGACGCCGTAAAGCCCTATGCAAGCCGCGACGCTGACGGCCTCGCCCGACGGCGCGGCCAAGCCTCAGCGAGGGTCTGGCCCTCAGTTGCTTTGCGGCTCAGGCCGCTCCTGTCGCTGTAACGTCTGTTTACGGCGAGCCCTGCTGCAACTCGCGCAACTGTTGCTGCGCGCGTGCCAGGGAGCAGCCGGAAAGACTGTCCAGCAGGCGCTGCAGCGCATGTGTTTCAGGTAGGCGCTTCAGTACCCAACGTGCAAACGCGATGCTGCCCAGCATCGCCACCACGCCGAAGCCCAGCGTGCTCACAAACCAGCGTGGCGCCATCGCGTAAAGATCCACGCCCAGCCACTGCACGCCCAGCCACTGCATCGCCAGCAGCCACAGGCAGAACCACGGCAGGCCCAGCGCCAGCTCGGTGAGGGCGGTGAAGCGCCGCAGTTGCGCCAGCCGTGTCAATTGCTTGAGCAGTGGCACGTTGGCGGCGTCTACACGCATCGCCAGCATCGCGCGGGTGATCGACACCCAGATCGCGGCTATGCCATAGACGTGGAAAGCCAGACCGGTCAGCAGCAGTTGCGGCACCTGGCGGTGTTCAATCCAGAAGCCGGCCGCCATCACGGTGACGGCAATCCACACCAGCAGCCACGCCAACTGCACGCCGCTGAACCAGCGCAGCCGGTGACGGATATCGCGCTGGCGCGGTTGCTGCCACGCCTGCAGGGCGACGACTTCCAGCTGGTCGATACGCTGCGCCTGCTGAGCCCAGGCGGCTTTGAGTTGTTCCAGTTCCATCGCATCAACCTCGTGCGTTCGGGGTAGGGTTGGCCTGTTGCCGTAGTTGCTGGCGCAGGCGGTGCAGGCGGGTGGCGGCATTGCTCGCACTGATGCCGAGCACTTCGCCAATCTGTTGATGGCTGTAGTCGTCCAGATGCAGCAACAACAGCGCACGATCCATCGGTGGCAGCGAGTGGATCAGCGCATGCAGCTGGGCAAGCTGTGCGGCATCCTCGGCAGTGTCGGAGGTGGTCGCGAGCTGTTCGATGTAGCCCGGCTCGACATCGGCATGGTGGCGCTGCCGAAGACGCCGGCCGCGCTGCTGGGAGATGGCCACGTTCAACGCCACCCGGTACAGCCAGGTGCTGAACTGTGCTTTCTCCGGCGCAAAGGTGGGAAAGGCGCGCCAGGCCTGCACACTGATCTCCTGGATCAAATCCTGGCGGTCATCAATGTCGCGGGTCCAGGCACGCGCCACCTTGAGCACGATGCCCTGATGCTGGGCCAGCAAGCGCGCAAAGCGTTGCTGCAGGTCGATAGTGGCGTCAGTGGCAGTCACGGGGATGTCCATGCACAAGTGATTCGCACCAGTGCGGGGAATATCACAGTCATGGCTCGATCAATAGAGAAAGGATCGCCCGATCGCTGTAATTCCTCGCATTCCCGGAGCCGGCGCGTTCTGTTGGCAGTAAGTTCAAGGTCCATGGCCTGCGCCAATGGTTCGGGCTGGGAGTTCGCCGTCAGTCAATCTGCGGAAGATCGCTGCGCACTGAGTCATGCATGCCCAGATTCTTCTCGGGGACTCCATTTATCAGATCTTGCCTATGAGCATCCAGAGAATATCCCTATCTACGCATCCCGTAGGGAGCGCATAAGTTGATGTCGCGCCATGCGTTGCGCTTCGCAAAGAGTTGCTCCGCAGGGTGGGTGATTGGCTGGTTTATCCCAGGTCAACCAAATAACAGGGCACACCGGTGAAGACAGGCGTGCATAGCTTTAAAGGAGAGGATTTCAATGAGTCCATTGAGCGCATTTGAGGTGGATCTGGTTACGGGTGGTGTCTCCATGAGTGCAGATGGCAAAAGTTGTACCGATGGTCCGATGGTTGCAGCGATCAATCAGGCCCTCTCTAAGGCTGTCGGTGCGATCAGCTGAGATCGTCACAAGGAGGGGTTGCAACCAAGGGCCAGAGGTTGTGCAAGTTCAAGGAGAAGTGAATGCGTGAATTGACTGGTGGGGAAGTTCAAGCTGTTTATGGGGGAGTAAAGGGTTCCGTATCAGTTTCAAAGACAACGACCACAACTACGACCAATAACCCTGACGGGTCGACGACGACAACGGTGACGAAAGACTGGACTGCTTCGGTAAGCGTAGAGAAGTGATATTCGATGGAGGCTCCGTTGCTCGGGGCCTCCGTTTTCTTTGGAGGAGCTCTCAGTGAAACCAGCAATTCTCTTTGCCCTGATATTGCCTGCATTCAGCCCGGAATGCAGTGCGCAGTGGGCTCGAATCGACAGTGAAACCATCCGGCTTCAAGGCTCGATTGATGGGGATTCCTATGATTCCTATCTCGCCGCATCGCAGGGTGGCTATTCATCGGTGATATTGCAAAGTCCCGGAGGATCGGCCATGCCGGCGTTGATGATCGCCGAGGACATGCGACGCCATCAGCCGAAGGTACGGGTGGAAAGTCACTGTCTTTCTAGCTGTGCGAACTATCTTTTGATCGCATCGCCGGCACCCCAGGTGAATTGTGGCGGGCTTGTGGCATGGCATGGCTCACCGACATTGGATATTGACTCCTCAATCGAGGTTATGTTGATCGAGGATAAGGATCGCGGCCTGATTGAGAAATATGGCGCATGGGGACGGCGGATTCAGAAGATGGAGCGTGAGTTTTATGAAAGTGTGGGAGTGGATCAGGCACTGCTCGCCGATTCACTCGCGGTCATGCGGCGAGAAGGCGTGGGTGGAGTGTCGTCATTCTCTTTCAACGACATGACAGGCGATTATTCCGAGACTGTGTCGGCAGGCGTATGGGTGCCGACCATGGCGATCATGCAGAGGTATGGCATTGATACCCGTAACTTCTGTGAGAGCTACGACACGGACATCTCCGGCGCAGTAAAGCGATTGAAAATGAGCGCGCCATATACCTCAGCAGCTCCCGATTGATGATGTTGGTAGAGCGGTCGATGTTCAGAGATACTTTCGATCAGCGGAGCGATTCGCCACACCGATCAAATAGAATCTCGTAGCGGCCTCGACTTTGGTGCGAAGGAGGCCATCGCTCCAGGGTTGCAGGTTGCTTCCCGTCATCGGCGGAGGACCGGGTCTGAAGTCGAAATGCAGGTGCATTTTTGCCGTGCCGGTGGAATGGCACGGCAGGGCTCTGGAAAGACTCGTGGCAGTGGAGCATCCAGCCGAGGAGAGCCCGCTTTGATCTAGTCAGCGGTGCTTATGCGGTCGCGGCCGGATTCCTTGGCTGCATAGAGGGCGCGATCCGCTCGCTCCAGTAGACCTTCTGAAGACTCATTCGGATGTCGTTGCGCAATGCCCGCGCTGAAGCGCACGTGCACGCGTTGTTCCTCGTGCAGGAACGGGCGTTGAGCGAACGATTCCTGCAGGCGACGTAATAGAGCATTGGCCTGCAGCTGGTGCAGGTTTGGAAAAACCAGAACGAACTCATCACCGCCCAGGCGCGCTATATGGCATTGGCTGCTGAGTTGCATCTGTGTGATGGCCACAAGGTGGCGTAATGCACGGTCTCCACCGGCATGGCCGAACCTGGCGTTGGTCTGGCTGAAGTGGTCCAGGTCCAGCACCGCGACAGTGAGCGGGGCATCTGCATCGCGCATCGTTGTCGTCAACAACTCTTCCAGCCCGCGACGGTTCAAGGCGCCCGTCAATGCATCGGTACGCAGCTGGCTGCCGACGTCTTCCAGCTCGCGCTCTAGCTGCTGCACGCGCTGTTCGGCGGCCCTGGCTTCGGCGCGGGCGTTGGCCAGGTGGTCGCGCGCGCGAGCGGCCTGTGCCTGCACACGTACGGTGTCCTGCAGCACGTCCTGCAGCAGTTGGTTGAGGTCGGCAATGCTGCGTGCCTGGCGCACGGCAATGGCGTAGCTGGCAACGCGGTCGTGGTACTCGCCGGTTTCGATGGCCATGCCATCCACCTGGTCGAGGAAGCTGACCATCAACTGCTTCATCGCTTGCTTGGATTCGGTGATGCCCTGCCGCAGCAGCCCTTGGCGGTAGATCACCTCGCGCAGGTCGTTGCGCGTCTGCTCCAGCGAGCCGGTGTCCAGCGTGCCGGTCAGCAGTTGCCGCACATTGCGGATCTGACCCTGCAGCCAGCTCTCGCCGTCGAGCAGCTCGGTGATGTTCTCCAGCAGCATGTCGAACAGACTCAGCAGCAGGTCGTGTTGTTCCTGCATGCCGTCACTGCGCACGCCCACTTGATGACACAACTCGCGCAGGTGCTGTGCCACCGGTTCCAGCGGTTGGCCGCTGCGCCAGCCGCGCAGCTCCTGACCCATGCGTTGCGCCTGGTGCTCCAGTTCTGGCGAGTGCTGCATGAGCGGGGCCAACACCGCGCCGAGCGTATGCCCCAGCATGTCGCGCAGACGCTCGGCCTCGCTGTTGCCGGTGTTGGGTTGGTCCAGCTCGATGGTGCGGATGTATTTGTCGATCAACTGCCGCAGCAGGCGACCATAGCGGTCCCAGTCCTGGTCGCCATGCGCGCTGTGCAGGCGCTGGCCCATGTCACCCAACTCGCCAGGCAGCGTGCACATGCCTTGGGCGAAGGCATGCAGCAGCGGCTCGGGCGCGTTGCCGCCGACGAACAGGCGTTGCAGCATGGCCATGCCGCCACTCCCCGCCGGTGCCGGTGCTTCCGCCATTACCTGCGGCGCTGCGCGACGGGACAGGATGCGTCCCAGCCCAGCGCTGCCAGAAGGAGGAATGTCGTTGCTGTCGACCATTGCGGGAGGGTCCGGGCGGGAGAGCGGGCGCGCGGCTGCGCGTTCCGGGGCTGGTATCAAGGCTCCATTATCGGCAAGGTGAGGGCCGCCTTGAACTTATATAGAACACAGGAGGGCACATGCGAGTACTTCTGGCCGGATCCACCGGACTGGTGGGGGCACAGGTGTTGCGGCGCTTGCTGGCCGACCCGCGCTGCAGCGCGGTCATCGCCCCGACCCGGCGCGCGCTTACCCAGACCGCACCGAAGCTGCTGAACCCGGTCATGGATTTTGCGGCACTGCCGGCCGGAACCGCGGACTGGCAGGTGGATGCAGCCATCTGTGCATTGGGCTCGACGATGAAGCAGGCCGGGTCGCCAGAGGCATTCCGGCAGGTGGACCAGGGCTACCCGCTGGCGATCGCGCGGGCGGTGAAGGCACAGGGGTGTGACGTGTTCGCACTGAACTCGGCGATGGGCGCCAACGTGCGGTCCTGGTTCTTCTACAACCAGGTGAAGGGCGAGCTTGAACGCGACCTGCGTGCGCTGGGCTTTGCATCACTGGCCTTCGTGCGGCCGGGTTTGATTGGTGGCGAGCGGGCTGAACCCCGGCCGGGTGAGCAGTTGGCCAGCCGTGTGTTGGGGGTCTTGGCGCCGGTGTTGCCTCGTGCGTGGCGGATCAATCCGGCCGCGCGTATTGCCGATGCTTTGGTCGAAGCCGCGTTGAATCCGAAACCGGGTGTGCTGGTGATTGGATCCGCCCAACTGGCGTAGGAGTGGAATCAGACGCAAAGTCATCACGGCTCCCGGCAATGTGTAGCCCGCAATCAACTGATGCGAAATTGCAGTTGTATGCGTGGTTGGACGCACTTTCAGTGTTGCAGCTGACACTGCCCCTGCAGAAACTCAGGTGGGCAGCGATTGCCCACCGTCCACGGCCAGCACCTGCCCGGTGATCCAGCGTGCGGCCGGTGAGCACAGGAACACGGCTGCGCGCGCTACGTCATCAACCTCGCCGAAACCGCCGAACGGAATTTTGGCGCGGATCTGTTCGTACAAAGCCGGCTCCTCGCTGCGCCGTCGGTCCCACAGGCCATTGGGGAATTCGATGGAACCCGGGGCGATGGCGTTGACGCGGATGCGTTCGCGCGCCAGTTCGGTCGCCAGCGATGTTGTGTAGTAATTCAGTGCAGCCTTGGCGGCCGAATATGCCGCCGCGCGCGGTGTTGGCACCAGGGCATTGATCGAACTGATGTTGAGGATGGCCGGCATCGCGCTGTTGCGCAGGTGCGGCAATGCGGCGCGATTGGTGCGCACTGCTGCCATCAAGTCGATATCGAAGCCGGCTTGCCAACTGGCATCGTCGTTGCCGTTGCCATACCCGGAAGCGTTGTTGATGACGATGTCGATACCCCCGAGCGCGCTGGCGGCCGCGTCCACCCAGTGCTGAATCTGTGCGGGGTCGGCAAGGTCGCAGGGCTGCATATGCACGGCGCTTGCGCCGGCGTCTTTCAACGCAATGCCGGCGTGCTGCAATACAAGCGGATCGCGCGCGCAGATGCCAACGTGGGCGCCAGCTTCTGCAAAGGCGCGGGCGATTGCCAGGCCGATGCCGCGGCTGCCACCGGCAACCAGGACGCGCGCCTTGGCGAGGGGAGAGGAAGGCATCGTTGCAACTCCGATTGCAGAGAGATGCCGGCCATTATCCGCCTGCTGGCAGCATTACTCCCAGATGGTGGGCGCAGGACCGCGCTCGGGGTGTTTCATCTGCACGATGCAGAAGCGATGCCCCGTGGGCGCTTCCATCACCCACCAGCGTTTGACGAAGGCGATGCGTTTGGCGCCCAGTGTTTCGAGCCGATTGGCCTCGGCATCGATGTCATCGGCTTCGATATCCAGATGTACGCGCGAAGCGTGGTCGACACGCTGCACTTCAACATGCAAGCCGGCCGGTGCGCCGAGTAGCCCGGTGTACTGTGCGCCGTCTTCTTCTGTGTAGCCCGGCTCAACGGTCAGCCCCAAGGCGGCGGCCCAGAAGGTGGCGGCGCGGTCGCTGTCGGTGTCCTGACAATCAATGATGAAACCGGCCAAACGGCTGCGGTGACTCATGGCGTTGCTCCGGAAGCGTGGAGGTGCAGTTTATTCCGGGGTGAGCGAGCTTGCAGGAGAGGCCAGCCGCCATGCAGTGATGCTCAGCGTGCCATATACCAACCATTCGGCCAGGCGTTGCAGCAGCCCGCGCCAGTCATGCAGCGGCGGTGCGCCCATCAGCACGAACAGCAGCAGCCAGGCGATCGCCAGTGCGATCCACAGCAAGCGGGTGGTGCGTTTCATCTGCGGCGTGGTGGCCAGCAGCAACAAGCCAAGCGTGGTGCCCAGAAAAGTGAATACGCCGAGCAGATTGTGTAGTGCCTGCGACAGACTGCCCACTTGCGGACACCCCAGGTCGCAGGGCGCCAGGGCTGAGCCGACCCATGCCAATGGCTCGCACAGCAGCAACCAATAGCCGGCACGGCTGACTCCGGACACGGGTACGCGTGCAGCCATTGCCCACAGCAGCAACGCGGCCAGCACGCCAACTGGAATGAAGCCGCCGATGCTGATCAACCGCGCATGCGCGCTGCCGGTAGCGCCGAGTTCGCTGATGTACTGGGATAGTGCCGAGTAGCCCGGCTTCAGTGCTGCGCCGCCAAACAGCATGACGACGTAGACGAGCACGAACAACACGATGAGCCGGCGTGGGTTACGCATCGTCAGTAGGGTGTGCGGGAAAGGAACAACTCAACCTTGCCACAGGAGGCACAGGCATACAGGTCGAATGCTTCACCATGGACGAACAGTTCGCCCAGATCACCGAGCAGGAACGGCATCGCCTGTGTGTCCTCTTGGAGACGACGGCGTCCGATGAAATCCATCGTCGTGCCTGGACAGCGCGAGCATTCCATTTGCCGCGTTGATGGGCCGTTGCGCGTCTGTTGGTTCGCTTCGGGAGCGGCAGGGGAGCCATCCGCCTGCGTACTGCAACGCCAGCACTGGCGCGCGTCGGCCCCATTGCGTTCACCGCATTGCGTACAGATCCAGGCGTTCATGGGGATTCACCCAATCCTGTTTGTGGCCGGCCGGCGTAGGGTAACGCCGGCCGTTGCAAATGGCCGTGACAAACAGGGTAGTGCCGAGGGTGGAACGCCCGGTCCTGCCGCGGGCTGCTGGTGTATCAGTCGATGGGGGGCGCGTGCAGTTCGGTGAACAGCACGTTCTGCGCCTTGCGGGCCATCGAGCGCGGCACTTTGGCAACGAAGGTGCTGCCGCTCAGCGCCATGTCGCCCTTGATGATCAGGCCGTTGATGCGGGTGTAACTGCGGAACGTATAGCGATTAGCGTCACGAGTGACTTCCAGGAACATCGGCGACGTCAGGAAGCCCTTGCCCTTGCGATACCGCAGGGTCTGGCCGGTTTCGTTGTCCAGGTAATACCCGTTGGTCTGTGCCCATGCGGCGACCTTGCCCAGCACATCTTCATCGCTGGTCAGCGTTGTCTGGTCGAACGGCCGGCCACTGTTTTTGGCCATCAATGCCATCACGTTCAATGCACCCAGGCCGATAACCGCGCCGACCACCATCCCTGTCACCATCCCCATGCGTACTTCCTGTGTGTTGTGTTGTTAAGTGCGCAAGCATGCCAGCGGAATTGTTCGTTCGCGATGAATCGCTCGTATCGGTGCTCTTGAAAGTGATGCAGTCGACATAAAAAAAGCCCGCATTGCTGCGGGCTCATGTCTTGCTTCAAAACGGTTCGCTCAGTTCGCGCGTGCCAGATCGTCGATCAGCGCGCGCAGGAAGCGGGCGGCATCGCCGCCGGTGCAGGCGCGGTGGTCGAAAGTGACCGACAGCGGGATGACCTTGTGTGTTTCCACGCCGCCCATCACTGGGGTGAGCTGGAAACGCGCGCGGCCGGCAGCGACGATCGCCACGCACGGCGGTACGACGACCGGCGTTGCATAGCGGCCGGCGAACATGCCGAAGTTGGACAGCGAGATGGTATAGCCGCTCAACTCGGACGGGGCGATGGAGCGATCCTCGACTTGTTGACGCAGACGATTGATGCCTTCGCGCACGCCGCGTGCATCGAGCATGTCGGCATTGCGCAATGCCGGTACGAACAGACCGTCGTCGGTGTCCACGGCAATGCCGATATCGACCTGCGCATGCAGGGTGCGGGTGAGGTTGTCGCCGTCGAACCAGGCATTCATGGCCGGCACGGTCTGGCAGGCGACGACGATGGCACGCACCAGGCGCGAGGTCATGTCATTGCCCGGTGCCCAGGCATGGATGTCGGCATCGTCGTTCAGCGTGGTCGGTACAACCTTGCTGTGCGCGTCGGCCATCACCCGCGCCATATTGCGACGCACGCCTTTCAGTGGTTCCGGCTGGCCCTTGGCGACCACGCCCGGAGGCGCGGTACGCATCGGCTTGCCGGCAGCGGAGAGCGGGGTGCGGGTGGCTTCGGCGCGCGCAACCGGTGCCGGTGCGTTGACCGCCTGCGGTACGGCAGCGGGAGCGCTGCCAACCTTCGCGGTGCCAGCTTCGGCAGCCTGCTTCACATCATTCATCGTCACCGCGCCTTCGGCGCCGGTGGCGCGCACGCGGGTCAGATCAACGCCCAGCTTGCGTGCCATCGCACGCACCGCCGGCATCGCTTTGACGCCACCGACGGCCACGGCCTGTTCGGTGTGCACGGCGTTGGAACTGACCATTGCGCCTACCACGGTGCCTTCGTCGGCGCGTTCGGCAGCAGTAGCTGGCGCCGGTGTTGCAGCCGGTGCCGGCGCCGGGGCGGCCGGTGCCGGTGCGCCGTGGTGATGGCCGGTGTCCTGGCCTTCGGCACGCTGCGGCAGGTTCGGGTCGATCTCGAAGTGCGCCAGCATGTGGCCGGTCACCACGATGTCACCGGGCGCGCCCGCCAGTTTCAGTATCTTGCCGGACACCGGCGAAGGCACTTCCACCACCGCTTTGGCGGTCTCCATCGACACCAGCGGCTCGTCCAGCTTGATTACATCGCCTTCCTTGACGAACCACTCCACGATGGTGGCGTCCGGCAGGCCTTCGCCCAGGTCGGGCAGGTTGAAGCTTTTGGTCTGGCTCATGTGCAGTTCTCTTCCAGCAATTCAAGTTCGCGTGCCGGTACCCAGCCCTGCGCGCCATCGGCGCGTTCGGACCACCACCAGCCGCCATGTTCGTGATGCAGCCGCACCTGTTCGCCGCTATCCACATCCAGTTCCCGGGCACTGTAATCGCGCAGGGCTTCGGCGCGACCATCATCCAATGGTTGCAGCCATGCCACGGGTGCCCAGCCAGCGCTGCCTTCGTCGGTTTTCACCCAGGCGAAGGCAGGCCATTCTTCATCGCGCACGCCAAGTTCAACAATCTGCCCGGCGTGGAACTTCAGTGGATTTGGATATTGGCTGCGGTGGCTGCCATGCAGGCGTGCCAGCATGTCAGCCCGCCGCTACCGAACGTTTGGCCGCCGCCACAATCCGCTCAACGCTGGGCAGGTACTTCATCTCCAGGCGGAACAGCGGGATGTGGGTGTCATAGCCGGTAACGCGCTCAACCGGAGCCAGCAGGTCGTACATCGACTCTTCGGCCAGGCGTGCGGCGATCTCCGCACCAAAGCCCGCGGTCTTCGGGGCTTCCTGCACGATCACGCAGCGGCCGGTCTTGGCCACCGACTCGGCGATGGTGGCGAAGTCGAGCGGACGCAGCGTAGCCACGTCGATGACTTCGGCACTGATGCCTTCGCCGGCCAGTTTGTCGGCCGCTTCCAATGCTTCCTTCACCTGTGCGCCCCAGGTCACCAGGGTTACGTCGGTGCCGTCACGCAGCACGAAGCACACGTCCAGCGGCAGCGCTTCGCCGTCGTTGGCGACCACTTCCTTGTACTGGCGATAGATGCGCTTGGGCTCCATGTAGATCACCGGATCCGGATCGCGGATCGCGGCCAGCAGCAGGCCGTAGGCACGCTGCGGGCTGGATGGCAGTACCACGCGCAGGCCCGGCACGTTGGTGAAGATGGCTTCGTTGGCTTCGCTGTGGTGCTCCGGTGCACGGATACCGCCACCCCACGGCACGCGCAGCACCATCGGGCAATGCAGACGGCCGCGGGTACGGTTACGCAGGCGTGCGGCGTGGCAGATGATGTGGTCGACCATCGGGTAAACGAAGCCATCGAACTGCGCTTCGGCCACCGGCTTCATGCCCTGTGCGGCCAGGCCGACGGTGAGGCCGGCGATGGTGGTTTCGTCCAGCGGTGTATCCAGCACGCGCTGCGCACCGAACTGCTGCTGCAGGCCGGCGGTGGCGCGGAACACGCCGCCGTTCACGCCCACGTCCTCGCCCAGCACCAGCACCGAGGAGTCATGTTCCATTTCCCATGCCAACGCCTGTGTGACGGCTTCGATAAGGGTGATGGGAGTGGCGGTCATGGTGGTTTCTCCGCTGTTGCTCGCCGCACTGTGGGCGGTGCCGTGGTCATGGCTGACCGAAGTGCCGGGAACGGCGCGCTTGATGTCATCCATGACGCTGCTCCAGGGCGATGGCAGAAGCACGCTGGGCCAGCAGATCCGGCGGCGGATCGGCGTACAGGAAATCGAACATGGCTTCGACCGGCTGCACCGGGCAGTTGAGATAGGCGTTGACCTCCTCGTCCACACGGGTGCCGCATTCGGTGATCCAGTTCTTTTCTTCCTCTTCGCTCCACACGCCGTGTGCGGTGAGGTACTTGCGCAGGCGGATCAGCGGCTCGTTCAGCCAGGCTGCCTTCACTTCGGCATCGTCGCGGTAGCGGCGTGCGTCGTCGGCGGTGGTGTGGTCGGACAGGCGGTAGGTGAGGAACTCCAGCACCGTGCCACCTTCGCCGGACAGTGCACGCTCGCGTGCCTGCTCCATTGCGGCGAGTACGGCGATCAGGTCGTTGCCGTCCACCTGCAGGCAGAACAGGCCGCCAGCCAGGCCCTTCTGGGCCAGCGTCTCAGCGCCGGTCTGGGCCGAACGTGGTACCGAAATGGCCCAGCCGTTGTTGACGATGCACAGGATCAGCGGGAGCTTGTAGGCGCCGGCGGAATTGAGCGCAGCGTAGAAGTCGGTCTTGGAGCTGCCGCCGTCACCGCAGACGGTCACTGCCACCTGCGGCATGCCGCGCAGCTTGAACGACAGTGCCGAGCCGGCCGCGTGCAGGCACTGGGTCGAGATCGGCACGCAGATCGGGAAATCGCGCACGGCATCGCTGTCGCGGTCGTAGTCGCTGCCACGCTCGTCGCCGCCCCAGTACATCAGGACGTCACGCGGACGCACGCCGCGCATGAACATGGCGCCGTACTCGCGGTAGCTGGGAGCGAACACGTCACCGGTCTTCATCGACGCGCCGATGCCGACGTGGGCCGCTTCGTGGCCCAGGCAGGAGGCAAAGGTGCCGAGCTTGCCGGTGCGCTGCAGCGCCACGGCCTTGGTGTCGAACACCCGCGTGGCCAGCATCTGCCGGAACATCGGCAGCAGCGCACGGGGGTCGCGCAGCGACTCGGGGAGGTCATTGCGTACAAGGGCGCCGTCGGCATCCAGATACTGCAGGTATTCGATTTGGAACTGGGCGGAAACCGTCATTGCATCAACACCTTGAACAGATGGTTTCAAATGATAGGAATTGCACATGGTAAGGACTCAGTCCGAAAAAGCCGTCCTGCGGCGCAGCACGAATGACCGTACAAGGGTTGGCTTGGTTCCATGGGTCACGCGCTCGCTGAGCAAACACAACGTATTCAGTCAGATTGGGCGTGGCCGGTGCATTGTCGCGCCGGTCGCCGTTGCAAATGTTCTGATTCTGTTTGCGCGGGCGTGGGGTATGGCGGCCGTTCGGATTGGGGCCGGGCAAGCTCTCCGGATTCCGGATTCCGGATTCCGGGTTGCTCGGCTTGGCTCTTCCCCCACCCTCGGTGAAAGAGACGGGTAGGGGCCGGTCATCGAAGGCCATGCACGCCGGTGGCGCAGTGGTTCCGCGCCTTGCCCGGAAAGGGGCCTTCCCAGGGAAGCCATAACGCGGCCGGCTTCCCTTCACTGCATCTGGTTCCCGTGCCGGTATCGGCCTGCGTTACGCTTTGCGCCCCCGCGCAGATGGCAAGGCCGATGACCGTAGAAAAAAACCAGCGTGAGCTCGAAGCAGGTATCCACACTGACCTGCAGGGCCGGCTCACCTACGGCGGCTATCTGCGCCTGGATCAGTTGCTGTCCGCGCAGCAGCCGTTGTCCAACCCGCCGCACCACGACGAAATGCTCTTCATCATCCAGCACCAGACCTCGGAGCTGTGGCTGAAGCTGCTGGCCCACGAACTGCGTGCGGCCATGGCCCACCTGCAGCGCGATGAAGTCTGGCAATGCCGCAAGGTGCTGGCGCGCAGCAAGCAGGTACTGCGTCTGCTGACCGAGCAATGGGCGGTGCTGGAAACCCTCACCCCGTCCGAGTACATGGGCTTTCGGGATGTACTGGGACCGTCCTCGGGCTTCCAGTCGCTGCAATACCGCTATATCGAGTTCCTGCTGGGCAACAAGAACGCGGACATGCTCAACGTCTTCGCTCACGACCCGGACGGGCAGGCGCAACTGCGCCAGGTGCTGGAGGCGCCAAGCCTGTACGAGGAGTTCCTGGCCTACCTGTCGCGCTTCGGCCACCCCATCCCGGCCACATACGAAGGCCACGACTGGACCCAGCCACACGTCAGCGACCCGGCGTTGCGGCAGGTGTTCGAAGGCATCTACCAGGACACTGACCGCTACTGGCGCGAGTACTCGCTGTGCGAGGACATGGTGGACCTGGAAACCCAGTTCCAGCTTTGGCGTTTCCGCCACATGCGTACCGTGATGCGGGTGATCGGTTTCAAGCGCGGCACCGGCGGCTCCAGCGGGGTGGGCTTCCTGCGCCAGGCGTTGGAGTTGACGTTCTTCCCCGAGCTGTTTGAAGTGCGTACCAGCATCCGTACGGATCCCGCAGCGCCTGCAGGAACCTGATAATCAAACGCATTCAGTGCGTTATGTCATGCAATGACCGAATTTGCGGCATTGCAGCATCGCATTTGGCGGGTGTCTGGCCGATTGTGTGTCGATTTGACGTGAAGCCGACGCTTCTGTGATCCTCGCCCGTCGCGCCGGTTCCGGCCGACTTCTTCGTATTTGCCTACTTGCTTTCAGGGGACACCCGCATGAGCGCTGCCGCGCCGAATTCCGCATCAACCCCGGCGCCTGTGCCGGAGTTCAAGACCACCCTTGGTCACCCGCGTCCCTTGTGGATGCTGTTCATGACCGAGTTCTGGGAGCGTTTTGCTTTCTACGGCATCCGCTGGGCGCTGGTGTTGTACATCGTGTCGCAGTTCTACGGCGGCAACGCCTCGGGCGAGGAATCGGCCAGTCACACCTACGGTGCCTACCTGGCGCTGGTGTATGCGGGTGCGATCTTTGGTGGTTACGCGGCTGACCGGATCATTGGTTACCAACGCTCGATCCTGATGGGCGCGGTGATCATGGCCGCTGGCCTGTTCATGATCGCCATCCCCAACCAACAGGTGTTCAACCTGGGCCTGGCCACGATCATCGTGGGCAACGGCCTGTTCAAGCCGAACATCTCCACGATGGTGGGCAAGCTGTACAAGCTGGATGATGAGCGCCGCGACTCGGGCTTCACCATCTTCTACATGGGCATCAACATGGGTGCGATGATCTCGCCGATCCTCACCCAGATCCTGGCCGAGAAGGTATTCGGCACCGATGCGATGCCGGCTTACAAGATGGTGTTCATCGCCTCGGGCATCGGCATGCTGGTGAGCCTGTTGTGGTTCCAGCTTGAGCGCCGCCACCTCAAGGGCATCGGTGCACCGTTGCCGGACAAGCAGGGCAGTGGCCCGGTCATCAAGACCGCCATTGCCTGCCTGGTTGCCATCCCGGTGATGTACGGCCTGCTCAATGCCGGCGCCAACGTGCTGCAAGTGATCCTGACCGTGATGTTCATCGGCCTGGGCATCATGCTGCTGATCGAAGGTGTCCGCGAAGGCAAGGTCGCGCGCAACCGCGTGATCGCGATGCTGATCATCTTTACCTTCAACGTGCTGTTCTGGATGTTCTTCGAGCAGGCTGGCAGCTCCTTCACCTTCCTGGCAGACCGCATCGTCGACCGCCAGTTCGGTGACTGGACCTTCCCGACCGCATGGTTCCAGTCGGTCAACTCGGTGGCCATCATCACCCTGGCGCCGCTCCTGGCCTGGCTGTGGGTGCGCTTGGGCAAGGTCAATCCGTCGATCCCGCGCAAGTTCGGCCTGGGCCTGATCTTCAACGGCCTGGCGTTCCTGCTGCTGATGTTCGCCCTGTCCAGCCTGCTTGACCCGGGCACCAACAAAATCCCGTTCTGGACGCTGTTTGCGGTGTACTGGATCCAGTCCATCGGTGAGCTGTGCCTGTCTCCGATTGGTCTGTCGATGGTGACCAAGCTGGCACCCGTGCGTTTGGTCGGCTTTGCGATGGGCGGTTGGTTCTTGTCCACCGGCATCGGCAACAACCTGGCCGGTCTGTTCGCCGGCCACGTCAGCGGCGCCGGTGGCATGACGGTGCAGTCGGCCCATGCCGGTTACACGATGGGCTTCTGGATCCTGATCGGCGGCGGTGTGTTGCTGTTCCTGATCGCCCCGCTGGTGCAGAAACTGATGCATGGCGTGAAGTGAGGAAGCAATGATGAAAATTCTGTTCGGCGTGATTCCCCTGTTGCTCACCGTGGCACTGGCCGGTTGCAACCCGCCGCCAGCGCCGGCGCCGGAAAAGGTGCAGCCGCTGGATACTTCCGAACAGAAAGCGCCGGTGGCCGATACCAGCCAGCCGGTGGCATCGGGCAATACCCCCACTGCGGCGGACATCGCCGCAGTGGCGGGGCTCAACGCGCAGTTCGACCCAGCCCGTGACCCGGCCGCCGACCTGGAAACGGCCAAGGTCGAGGCCCAGCGCGGCGGCAAGCGGATCATGTTGGACGTGGGTGGCGAGTGGTGCTCGTGGTGCCACCTGCTGGACGCCTTCATGGAAGGCGATTCGGAGATCCGCCGCTTCCGCGATGCCAACTACGTGTGGATGAAGGTCAACTACAGCGAGGACAACGAGAACAGGGCGTTCCTGTCCCGCTTCCCGGCGATCAAGGGCTACCCGCACCTGTTCGTACTGGATGGCGAAGGCCAACTGTTGCA
The DNA here is from genome assembly GCF_027497995.1 of Stenotrophomonas sp. Iso1. Classification (GTDB taxonomy): domain Bacteria; phylum Pseudomonadota; class Gammaproteobacteria; order Xanthomonadales; family Xanthomonadaceae; genus Stenotrophomonas. The sequence continues at coordinate 104,962 of NZ_JAODBT010000005.1, forward strand.
CTCGCAGTTCACCGGTGAATTGGAGAAGGGCAAGGGTTACGACCGCACCAAGTTCTTTGCCTTCCTCAAGGAATGGGCGCCGCCGGCGAAGTAAGGCGGCCGTTCTGCAGTAGACAGCGGCGCCTCAGGGCGCCGTTGTTGTGTGCGGCATCGGCATCGGTACCGGCTTCGCTTCCTTGCCTTGCACAAGAGGGCATGAGGCGCTTGATTCGGTGGCCGCTGCACGGCAAAAACTTGCCTGGAACAATGCCGAGGTAGCTTTCAACTTTCGAGCGCTTATCGGGCGGCACACCAGAAGAGCACAAGCAGTTCTCTTCTCACCCACGCCTGCGGCAAAAGAGGATTGCAAACCTTTATTTCCCTGACGCCCGGCCGCTAACGAATCAATCCTTCTGCATCCGGCCAAGGCGTCTTTCACCATGCAGCCCGCTGCCAGCACTGATTCCAGCACTGACGAATCCCTCGTGCACGATCCCGCCGGGGTTAGCCTGCCGACCGTGGATGAATTGCTGGACGACGCTCCCGCCATTGATGACGCATTGCCGGCGCAACCGCATTCACGCCTGCCGCAGGCCGCGGTGCCACCCAACATCATGTTGCAGGCGGCCGTGACGCGGCTGGTGGAGCAGAAGGAACAGGTCGATCAGCTGGCCCGCAACGGCCTGCTGGCCGGGTTGTTGCCGTCGGAATGGAGCGCATCGCCGGGCAATGAGCTGCGCGCCTTTGTTGCCTCGGTGGTGCCGTTCGCCTCGGACAGCGCGCGCGGTGAAACCATCGCAGCGCGAGTACCGCTCAAATTCCTGTTGGGACATTCACAGCGCTGGGGCAGGCACGACGTCGCTGAGCCCAAATCGCTAACGGCCTATCTGGGCAGTGATGATCGCTCGGTCCCCGGCAATGCCGACCTGGCCGAGGTGATGTTGCTGTCACCACTCGGCTTGGCATGGGCGCATGCAGGGCGCGGCAGAGTGGGCTTTCTGCGCGCAATGGGGGCGGAAACCCTGGCCGCGCGCGTCACCGCCTTGCCGTATCCGGCGGCGGAACAGTTGGCGTTGTATCTGGCCGATTGCGATGGCGTGGCGCAAGTCTGGTGTGTACTGGACAAGCGCAAGTTGCGCGCGCTGTCGGTGCCGTCACTGACGCTGCCGCTACTGTCCGCGTATGGCGTGGGCGCGCCAGAACCCTGGCCGTCGAACTGGCCTGAGCCGGCTGAAGTTGGCGCCGAGTTGGCGCGGCTACGCAGCGGAAAGTCCATTGTCGAGGTGGATCTGGTCAGGCTGGTGGACAAAATCGGGCGTGACCGGGCGGGCGAGGCCTGGAGCGGCGCAAGCCTGATGCAGCTGCACACCTGGGTGCCACGCTGGCGCTTTTTCCTGACCTCGTTCATCGGCCTGCCCGCCGCCTTGCTGCTGATCGCGGCGCTGGCGCTGCCCGGCCGCGTGGAAGCGGCGGCAGTCGCGGCAGCGCTGGGCTTTGCCGGTGGCGCCATTGCCGCACTGGCCGCGCCGTGGATCTACGCGCGGCGCAAGCACCTGAGCTGAGCAACGCGCCTTCCGTGGAACCGCGTCAGGCGTGACGCTTCATCGGGATGCTTCGGCGGAGCAAGGCTCCGCACTCCCGGTGATGGGCCAGGGTGCCGGAGTCAGCCTTCAGCCATGCGTGATAGACCCGCTTCGGCCAGGCGTGTGATCAAGCGCTCCAGCACCTGTTCCTCTTCCTCGGTCAGCACCGACATCAAGCGGCGGTCCATCTCGATGACCATCGGCGCGATGGTCTCGTAGACCTCGAACCCGGCCGCCGACAGCGCCAGCACCGAGCGACGGCGGTCGTCCCCGTGTGTCTCGCGTTTGATGAAACCCCGCTCCAGCAGGCGCGCCACCGCGCGGCTGACGGCCACTTTGTCCATCGCCGTGCGCTCGGACACTTCGCTGGCCGAGGAGCCCGGATACAGCGCCAGAATGGTGATTACTCGCCATTCGGGAATGGCAAGGCCATAGCGCTCACCATAGAGCCGGGCGATGTTGCCGCTGACCCGGTTGGACAGGACGCTGATGCGATAGGGCAGGAATTGCTCCAGATCCAACAGGACATTTGAGGCCCGGATGCTGGTGGACTTGCTGTAGTCGGAAGAACTCATGCTGCAGTGCACCTTGATGGTGGTTTCATGTGAAACTATAACCTTCGACACTGATCCGTAAAATTGCGCGGATCTCCCTGTTTTCCTGTCGCCGCCCTTGGGCGACGGTCACGCTCCCGGAGGCAACCCATGAACACTGAAACCCACGCTGCAACCCACGCACCCAACCTGGGCATGCAGGTCACCACCTTCGAAAACCCGATGGGTATTGATGGTTTTGAGTTCGTCGAGTTCGCAGCGCCGGCCGGGCAGGCCGCCCAGCTGCATGCGTACTTCCGAAACATGGGATTCACTGCGGTACTTCGCCACCGGCAGCGTGCTATTACCGTCTACCGTCAAGGCGGCGTCAACTTTCTCGTGAACGAGGAGCCGGACTCCTTTGCCGCCGACTTCGCCGGCAAGCACGGCCCGAGTGCCTGCGGCTTCGCCATCCGCTTCCAGAAGCCGGCCGCCGAAGTACTGGCCGCCGCGCTGGGCAATGGTGCCGAGGAAGTCACCCTGCTGGCCGACTCGCGTGCGGTGCCGGCCCCGGTGATCAAGGGCATCGGCGATTGCATGCTTTACCTGGTGGACCGTTACGGCGACAAGGGCAGCATCTATGACGCCGATTACGTGCCGGTGGAAGGTGCCGATCAGAATCCGAAGGGCTTCGGCCTGACCTTCATCGACCACCTCACCCACAACCTCTACCTGGGCAACATGCAGCAGTGGTCGGACTACTACGAGCGTCTGTTCAACTTCCGCGAGATCCGCTACTTCGACATCAAGGGTGCCAAGACCGGCCTGGTGTCCAAGGCAATGACCGCGCCAGACGGCATCGTGCGCATCCCGCTCAATGAGTCGTCCGACCCGAAGAGCCAGATCAACGAATATCTGGACGCGTACAAGGGTGAGGGCATCCAGCACATCGCCTGTTTCACCGACAACATCTACGACACCGTTGAGGCAATGCGCGAGCAGGGCATTGAATTCCTGGACACGCCGGACAGTTATTTCGACGTGGTCGATCTGCGCATTCCAGACAACGGCGAAGACGTGCCGCGCCTGCGTCGGAACAAGATCCTGATTGATGCCGACCCGGAAACCAAACAGCGCAAGCTGCTGCAGATTTTCACCACCAACTGCATTGGCCCGATCTTCTTTGAGATCATCCAGCGCAAGGGCAATGAAGGCTTTGGCGAAGGTAACTTCCAGGCGCTGTTTGAGAGCATCGAGCGCGACCAGATGAAGCGTGGCGTGCTGTAAGACGTAACGGGCTGTAGGACCATGCCCCTCTCCCGCAAGGAGAGGGGCTTTAAAAAGCAAAATACAGGCAGGCAACCAGCATGGTCAGCAACGGTTATCAATCTGGCTTCGGCAATGAGTTCGCGACCGAGGCCGTGCCCGGCACCTTGCCGGTGGGGCGCAACTCGCCGCAACGCGTCGCGCATGGTCTGTATGCCGAGCAGCTGACCGGTACCGCGTTCACCGCGCCGCGCGGTAGCAATCGCCGCAGCTGGCTGTACCGTATTCGTCCGGCGGTGATGCACGGCGAGTTCACGCCGTTCGAGCAACCGCAACTACACAGCAATTTCAGCCACGCCGCAGTGTCGCCCAACCAGCTGCGCTGGGATCCACTGCCGCTGCCCACCGCGCCTACCGATTTCATCGAAGGCCTGTACACCATGGGCGGCAATGGCGGGCCCGAGGCGCATGCCGGTGCTGGCATCCACCTGTACGCGGCCAATGCCGACATGCGCGGCCGCTACTTTTACAACGCCGATGGCGAACTGCTGATCGTGCCGCAGCTCGGTCGCCTGCGTCTGCGCACCGAGATGGGTGTGATCGATATCGAACCGCAGCAGATTGCGGTGATCCCGCGCGGCGTGCGCTTTGCTGTCGATCTGCCGGATGGGCAGGCGCGTGGCTATGTGTGTGAGAACTTCGGCGCGCTGCTCAAGCTGCCCGATCTGGGGCCGATCGGCAGCAACGGTCTGGCCAATCCGCGTGATTTTGAAACGCCGGTTGCCGCTTACGAAAACCTGGAAGGCCAGTTCGAGCTGGTCGCCAAGTTCCACGGCCGGCTGTGGCGTGCGGACATCAATCACTCGCCATTGGATGTGGTGGGTTGGCATGGCAACTTCGCGCCGTATCGTTACGACCTGCGTCACTTCAACGCCATCGGTTCGATCAGCCATGACCACCCGGATCCGTCGATCTTCCTGGTGCTGCATTCGGCCAGCGACACGCCCGGTACCAGCAATCTGGATTTCGTAATCTTCCCGCCGCGTTGGCTGGTGGCGCAGAACACGTTCCGGCCGCCGTGGTTCCACCGCAATATCGCCAGCGAGTTCATGGGCCTGATCCACGGCGCTTACGACGCCAAGGCCGAAGGCTTCGTGCCCGGTGGCGCGTCGCTGCACAACTGCATGAGCGGCCACGGACCGGATGCGGCCACCTTCGACAAGGCGTCCAACGCGGACTTGTCCAAGCCGGACGTGATCACCGAAACCATGGCGTTCATGTTCGAGACGCGCGGGGTGATCTGCCCGACCGAGCAGGCCATCGCTGCCACGCATCGCCAGCGTGGCTACCAGGCCTGCTGGAGTGGCCTGCGCGACAACTTCACGCCGCCCAAGGGGTGATCAAACCGGCAGCGGTGCGTTATCGAGCACCGCTGCCAGATGCGCCTCAGGCAATACTTCCTGCAGGCGCCCGCGTACACGCTGCGCGTAGCCCTCGGAAGTCAGGGCCGGCAGGTGTGCCAGTGCCAGCTGCAGCGCATTGATGGTGTCCTCTTCCTCGCGCGTGGCCTGCAATACGCGATGCAACTGCGCAGCGGTCGGGTTGCGTTGCAGCGCCAGGATGTCCAGCACGTAGATGCGTGCGGCCACCATCGAGCGGCGGCGCTCGACCGGGGGCGCTGGGGTTGCCACCGTCGCAACGAGCGGCGCGGTACTAGCGTCATCGGTATCCAGGTAACCGCTGCGCTGCAGTTGTGTGATCAGCGTGGGAGCATCGGTGCCCAGCAGCACGCTCAGTTCGGCGAGGCTGCGCTTGCCGTCGCACAGGATCAGCGCGCGCCGCTGGCGTAGGTCCAGCGGGGCCCGGTGGGCTTGGAGCACGGTATGAGCGAGTTCGGTCTTGCGCGGATGCATGATCGGACGAGGCGACAGCGCGGGGGCCCCAGCCTGCTGGGCGCAGGTGAAAGCACGATGACAACTGGCACGCCAACGACAGGGTTGTGGTTAGACTCGGCCCGGTTTCCCTCTGGAGTCGCCGCATGACCCGCACCGCACTGTCCTTGACCGTATTGGTTGCCCTGCTGGCCGCGTGCAACCGCACGCCAGAGCCCGTCGCTGCGCCGCAGACGGCACCGGCTCCTGAGGCCGCTCCCGCTCCGGCGCCCGCCGCCGGGACCGTCGCCACAAGTGATGCTGATTGGCAAGGCTATGGCCCCGCACAGCTGGGTGTGGATGCCGAACAACTGGTCACGGCATGGGGCTCGGAGTTGCAGGGCGATGCTGCGGCCGATGGCGGCTGCTATTACCTGCAACCGGTCGGGCAGGGCGAGGGCGGCGTGGCCTTCATGATCGAGTCCGGGCATTTCGTTCGCTACGACCTGCGCACGGCCGACATCGCAGCGCCGGGGGGCGGCAAGGTGGGGCTGGATCTGGCACAGCTGCAGGCGCTGTATCCGCAGGCGGAGGCGCCGCAGCCGCATAAGTACGTGGAAGGCGGCAAAGTGCTGCGCGTGCCGGCAGCCGATGGCAGCCGGGGCGTGCTGGTGTTCGAGCTGGGCGCCGACGGCAAGGCCAGCGCATGGCGGGTGGGCGTGCCACCGCAGGTGGACTACGTCGAAGGCTGCGGCTGATACGCTTTGCCAGACCCATTCTGGTGCGACGTGATCAAGACGTTCGTGCCGCCGTCGCCGGGAGAGACGTGTGATGTTTGAAGCAATCGTGTGGTTTGTTCTGGGGCTGGTACTGCTGGCGTTGGGCGGTGACTCCATCGTCAAGGCGGCCTCGGGTCTGGCACAACGCTTCGGCGCTTCGCCCTTCGTCGCCGGCCTGCTGCTGGTGGCGTTCGGCACGTCACTGCCGGAGCTGGTGGTCAATGTGCGCGCGTTTGCCGTGGGGGCGCAGGAGTTGGCGCTGGGCAACGCGGTAGGCAGCAACATCGTCAACGTCGGCCTGACCCTGGCCCTGGCGGCAATGGCTTACCCGCTGGTGGTACGTACGCGGCTGTTGTCGCCCTTGCTGGTGTTGCTGGCGGTGGCGTCGCTGGCGTTGATCGTGTTTGGCCTGGACGGCGCCATCAGCCGCATTGAAGGCATCGTGTTGCTGCTGGGCTTTGTCGCCGTGCTGGCGTTCCTGTTGTCGCGTGCGCGCCGCGAACCGGTCGAACTGCAGGAAAGTATTGCCAACTACGCCACAACCCGCACCGTGCTCGGGTTGAACATCATTCGCTTGATCATTGCCGCCGTGGTGCTGTATTACGGCGCGCGCTGGGTGGTGCAGGCCGCACCGGTAATCGGTGCCGGCTGGGGCATGTCGCCGTTGCTGGCGGGTTTGTTGCCGGTGGCCATCGGCACCGCACTGCCGGAGATGGCTGCGGCCATCGCGGCGGCACGTCGTGGCCAGGGCGACATGGTGGTGGGCCACGTGATTGGTTCAAGCCTGTTCAATCTGCTGGTGGTGGTGGGGGGCATGGCGGCGCTGCGGCCGATGCCGTTGCCGGCCTCGTTCGTGCGGCTGGAACTGCCGGCGGCCATCGTCTTTGTACTGATGCTGTACCCGATGCTGCGCGGCGATTTGAAGATCACCCGTGGCGAAGGCGGCGTGTTGTTCGTCGCGTTCCTGGCATGGGTTGGCCTGGAGTTGGCGCTGCTGTATTGAGCGCAGCGGCGATGGCCTGCATTGTGAAGCCATCGAGGTACTTGCCCTCGTGGCTGGCTGCCTTTAGACGAATTCAGCTGTTTTGAAAGGGCGCATGCTGCGCGGCTTAAGCCGCTCCCAAGGCAGACGCCTGCGCAGCATCAGGGCTGCGGCGGGTCCGCTTCGGCGCTCTTTTTGGTCGGTGGCTCGGGCCGGCTTTCCATCATCAGCGACAGCGCGGCCTTGGCCATCAGGTGGGCGCTGATCGGTGCGGTGATGAACAGGAATACGGTGATCAGCAGTTCGCGTGGCTGCGGGTCCACGCCCAGGAAGATGTGGTACGCCACCGAGCACACCAGCACGCAGCCCACGCCCAGCGTGCTGGCCTTGGTTGGTGCATGCAGGCGCTTGAAGAAATCGGAAAAGCGCACCAGCCCCAGTGCGCCGACCAGGATGAAGAAGCAGCCGAACACGAGCAGTGCCGACAACGCAATCTGCAGGAAAGTAATCATTCGACGATGTCCCGACGCAGCACATATTTGCTCAGCACCACCGTGCTGCCGAAACCGAGCATGGCGATCACCAGCGCTGCCTCAAAGTAGATGGCCGAATCCAGATACAGGCCAAACAACATCAGCTCGGCGATAGCGGTGATGGACAGCGTATCCAGCGCAAGGATGCGGTCGGGCACGGTCGGGCCGCGCAGCAGGCGCCACAGCGACAGCAGCATCGCCACACCAACCACATGCATGCACACCACTACGGTGGTTTCAAAAATCTCGTATCCGTTCACGGGAAAATCTCCATCAGCGGCGCTTCGTAGCGGGCCTTGATCTCGGCAATCAGGCTGTCGGCGTCCTCAAGGTGCAGCACGTGCACCAGCAGGTGGCGACGGTCCTCGGACAGGGCGGCCGATACCGTGCCCGGCGTCAGGGTAATGAAACTGGTCAGCGCGGCGATGCCGTGGATGTTGTCGATATCCAGCGGCACCCAGACGAAGCCGGGCTTGAGTTTGCGTTCTGGGCCGAGCACCTGCATGGCCACGCGGATGTTGGACAGCAGAATGTCCCACAGCACCACGAACAACAATTTTGGTACGGGACGCAAAGTGCCGAGACTGGCGAACTCACGGTCCAGCCGCGTCGCAAACAGCGGGATCACCAAGCCCAGCAGCAGGCCCAGAACGAACTGGCCCAGGTCGAAGCTGGAGGACATCACCATCCAGAACAGCACCACGGTGATGGACAGGGCTGGCGACGGGAACAGCCGGCGCAGCAGAGGGCGGCGTGTACTCATGGCTGCCTCACCTGTGGCGTGGTGGCGCGAATGTCATTGACGTACTGCTCTGGCGCCAACAGCTGTGCGGCGATGGCATCGGTCTGGCGCATCAGGGGTGCGGCGAACACGGTCATCGCCACCACATAAGCCAGCAGCAGGCTGGCAGCGGCGGTTTCAAACGGGCGCGCGGGGGCTTCGATGGAAGGCTCCGGCACAGCGTCTTCGTCCCCGGGCACATGCCAGAACAAGCGGATGCCGGTGCGCGCCAGGCCCATGATCACCAGCAGGCTGCTGCCCAGCACAGCGGCCCAGACCACGCCGACCTGCGCGTCCGGTATCGCCGACAACAACGCCACCTTGGCCAGGAAACCGGCCAGCGGTGGCAAGCCGGCCACGGCCACGGCGGCTACCAGGAACAACAGGCCCGGCACGGTCTTGCCCGGCAGCACGGTGAGCTCACCATCGCGGCGCTCACCGGCGCGAATGCGGCGGCGGCGGATCAGGTCGGCGACCAGGAACATCGCCGCTGCGGTGAAGGTGCTGTGCGGCAGGTAGAACAGGCCTGCCGATAGGGTGCCGGCATTGCCGAGCGCGAAGGCGATGAACAACGTCGCTGCCGAGACCACCACCAGATACGCCACCAGTACGCTCATGCGGGTAGCAGCCAGAGCGCCCAGCGCTGCGACGACCAGCGTGGCAACGCCGGCCCACAGCAACCAGTCGGCACCGTAGCCGCTCATTGCACCGGCCGCAGCGCCGAACCACAACGTGCTCACCCGCAACACCGCGTACAGGCCCACCTTGGTCATGATCACGAACAGCGCAGCGACCGCCGCCGGCGCACGTGCATAGGATTCGGGCAGCCACAGGTACAACGGCAGCAGTGCGGCCTTGGAGCAGAACACCAGGAACAACAGCCCCAGCGCAGCCTTGGCCAGCTTCAGGTGCGACGGCGGCAATTCGGCGATGCGTTGGCTGATCTCGGCCATGTTCAACGAACCGAGCGTGGCGTAGAGCATGCCCAGCGCGATCAGAAACAGCGTCGAGGCGGCGATGTTGAACACCACATAGTGCAGGCCGATGCGCATGCGCAGGCCACGGCCACCGGACAACAGCAGGCCGTAGGAGGCGATCAGCAGCACTTCGAAGAACACGAACAGGTTGAAGATATCGCCGGTCAGGAACGCACCATTGAGGCCGACCAGCTGGAACTGGAACAACGCATGGAAGTGCGGCGCACGTCGGTCCCAGCCGGTGCAGGCATAGAGCAGGCAGGCGATGGCCAGCAGCGTCGTGGTGCCGAGCATCCAGCCGGCCAGGCGGTCGGCCACCAAGGCGATACCCAGGCGCGCCGGCCAATCACCGAGCAGATAAGCCGAAATATGGCCTTCGTTGGTCTGCGCGAACAGCAGCGCCACCACCACCGACAACGCGGCCATGCTCAACCACGCCACGCTGCGCTGCACCTTGGGCCCGTAGCGGCGGTGCTCGATGAACAGTGACAACGAGGCGCCGAGCAGCGGAATCAAAATGGGCAGGATCACCAGATGATTCATGCGCCGGCTCCCGGCTTGGCATCCGCATCCATCGGTGAGGCAGCCAGCTCAGGCTCATGTGCATCCACATGGTCGCTGTGGTTGTCGCTGCGGCTGCGCATGGCCAGCACGATGCTCACCGCAGTCATCGCGAAGGCGATGACGATGGCGGTCAGCACCAGGGCCTGCGGCAACGGGTCGGTGTAGTGCGCCAGGCTGGTGGCCACGCCGTCCTTGAGCACCGGCGCCTTGCCGATCACCGGCCGGCCGGCGCTGAAGATCAGCAGGTTGGTGGCGTAGGACAAAAAGGTCATACCGAGGATCACATCGAAGCTGCGCGCACGCAGCATCAGGTAGATGCCGATGCCAGCCAGTACGCCAATGGCGCTTGCCAGGGCCAGTTCCATCAGTGCATCTCCCCGGTGCGTGCCGAACGGCGGTTGATATCGATTTCGCCATGACGGGCGTTGCGGGTGCGGGAGGGCTTGATCGTGCCCATCATCGACAGGATCAGCATCACCCCGCCAAACACCACCAGGTACACGCCAGTATCAAACCCAATGGCGCTGGCCAGCGGCACGGTGCCGATCAGCGGCAGCTCCAGATCGAGGTGGCCGCTGGTGAGGAACGGCACGCCGAACAGCAGCGACGCAGCGCCACTGAGCAGGGCGATCAGCAGGCCCAGGCCGATGCAGCGGATGTAATCGAAGCCGAACCGCGACTCGACCGAAGCCGTGCCCTGGATCACGTACTGGATCAGCAGCGGCACCGCCAGCACCAGGCCGGCGACGAAGCCGCCACCGGGCGCGTTGTGGCCGCGCAGGAACAGGAAGATGGAGACGGTCAACGTCAGCGGGAACATGATCTGGGCCAGATCGGCCGGCACCGGCAGCTTGATCGGCGGGCCCGGCATGATCTGTTCCGGCGCCATCCGCGAGCGCCGCAGCAACGCATGCACGACCAGTGCGGCGATGCCGAACACGGTGATCTCGCCGAAGGTATCGAAGCCACGGAAGTCGACCAGAATCACGTTCACCACGTTGTGGCCGTAAGCCTCCGGCAGCGAGCGCACCAGCAGCTCGCCGGCCATGGTGTTGGGCGGCAGGGTCATCAGCGAATACGCCAGCGCAGCAAGACCGCCGCCGGCAACGATGGCAATCAACGCATCACGGCGTTTGCGCCAGCGCGAATGCTCGGGAGGTGACTGCGCGGGCAGGTAGTTCATGGCCAGCAGCATCAACGCCAGCGTCACCATCTCCACCATCAACTGGGTCAGGGCAAGATCCGGCGCGGACAGGAACACGAAAGTCAGCGCCACCATCAAGCCGGTGCCGCCCATCACGATCACCGCCAGCAGGCGCTGCTGGAACAGGAACAAGCCGCCAAACGCGCAGGCCAGCATCACCAGCCACAAGCTCCAGCCCAGCAGCGGGATCGGCTGCGGTGCCGGCCAGGCGGGCATCGCCGGGTTGGCGATGAACGGTGCCGCAGCCACGATCACGGCCACCAGCACCAGCGCCATCAACATGCGTTGCAGGCTGCCATTGGCCAGCGCAGTGGTAAGGCGATGGGCAAAGCCGAACAGCAGATCCAGACAGCGATGGAATAGATGCTTGCCCAGCGGCCGGTTGTGCACGGCGTACAGGTCGATGAAGCGACGCAGGCCGAAATACAGCGCAATGCCGCCGACCACGCCAATGGCACTCATCGCCAGCGGCAGGTTGAAGCCATGCCATACCGACAGGCTGTACGCCGGCATCGACGCGCCAAGGATCGAGCCAGCCGCCGCATGCAACACCGGGGCAACGGTCAACGCCGGCGCGATGCCGACGGCCAGGCAGACCACCACCAGTACTTCCACCGGCACCTTCATCCAGCGCGGCGGCTCATGCGGCACCACGTCCAGACCCACCGGGCCCTTGCCGAAGAACGTGTCATGGACGAAACGCAGGCTGTAGGCCACGCCGAGGACGCCGGCCAGCAATGCGGCAATGCTCACCGCGGTACGCATCCAATCCGGGCCACCGGTGGCCAAAGCCTCGGCGAACAGCATTTCCTTGGACAGGAAGCCATTGAGCAGCGGAATGCCGGCCATCGCCAGCGAGGCGACGATGGCCAGGGTGCTGGTGATCGGCATCAGGCGTCGCAGGCCGCCGAGCCGGCGCATGTCACGGGTGCCGGTCTCGTGGTCGATGATGCCGGCGGCCATGAACAACGAGGCTTTGAACGTGGCGTGGTTGAGGATATGGAACACGCCGGCCACCACCGCCATCGGCGTGGACAGGCCAAACAACAGGGTGATCAAACCCAGGTGCGAAATAGTCGAGTACGCCAGCAGGCCTTTGAGGTCGTGCTGGAAGATCGCATTCCACGCGCCAATCAACAGCGTGATCGCGCCGATGCCGCTGACCACGTAGAAGAACAGCTCGGTGCCAGCCAATGCCGGATGCAGGCGTGCGAGCAGGAACACGCCAGCTTTCACCATGGTGGCCGAGTGCAGGTAGGCCGACACCGGCGTCGGCGCGGCCATCGCATGCGGCAACCAGAAGTGGAACGGGAACTGCGCGCTCTTGGTAAAGATGCCAGCCAGCACCAGCAGCAAGGCCCACGGATACAGCGGGCTATTGCGGATCAGCTCGCCCGATGCCAGCACCATATCCAGGTCGAAACTGCCGACGATGCGGCCGATCAACAGCACGCCGGCAAGCAATGCCAGGCCACCGCCACCGGTGACAATCAAGGCCATGCGTGCGCCTTCGCGCGCGTCCTTGCGGTGCGACCAGAAGCCGATCAGCAGGAACGAGCTGATGCTGGTCAGTTCCCAGAACACCATCAACAGCAGCAGGTTGCCGGACAGCACCATGCCCAGCATCGCGCCCATGAACAGCAGCAGGTAGCTATAGAAGCGGCGCGCGCTGTCCCGTAGCGAGAGGTAGTAGTGTGCGTACAGCACCACCAGCGCACCGATGCCCAGCACCAGCCCGGCAAACATCCAGGCCAGCCCGTCCAGGCGCAGGCTGAAATCCAGGCCGATCTGCGGTAGCCATTGCCAGCTGTTGCGAATCACCTCGCCGTCCAGGATTGCCGGTGTCAGGCTGCCCAGGATGGCCACCCCCAGCACCGGTGCGGCGCCGGCCAGGCACGCCGCTGCGGCCCGGGACAGGCGGCCATTCAGAGCGATGACCGCCGCCAACAGGAAAGGCAACGCGAGGAGCAGCAACAGGACTGGCGTCATGCGGGAACGCAGGTGACAAGCGGGTCTTGGAGTCTAACAGGCGCTTTTTTAGCCTCGAAACCTTTTTATGAACAGGCCGTTCGGGTTCAAGGCGGGGAGTCAACCACCTCAGTGGCTGCCGCTGTTGAACGCGCATCGCGCACCAGCAACGTGTCGGTTTCCAATGCCTCAACCAGCTGGCGTGCCACGCTGCCGATGAGCAGATTGAACAGTGCGCCGCGCCCGTGCGTGGCCACCACGACCAGTTCCGTACCGGCAGCCTGAGCATGTTCGCTGACGACCCCGGCCGGGTCGCCGGGCTCGATCACCTTGTGCACATGGGCCTGACCGAGCAGCGGCCGCAACTCGGCCAGCAGCGCCTGCGCCTGTTCGCGGGCATCGGCGCGGGCGTGGCTCTGCATTGCCTCACGGTCGCCGGAGAACAGCAGGCTGCCCGAGGATTCCAGCGCATGCACCAGCGACAACTGCAACGGCGTACCGAACAACGTCAGTGCCTGATGGGTCGCGTAGCGAACGCTTTCGGAGAAGTCGCAGGCCACGGCAAGGTTGCGGTAGGGCCCGCGCTCGCGGTCATGCACGATCAGCACCGGCAGCAACGAATGCCGTGTCAGCCACAACACGGTGGAGCCGAGCATCGGCAGCTCGAACAACGGGTCACTGGAAATGCCGGTGATGATCAGCCCACAGCTTTCCTCAGCGGCCAGCTGCAACACGGTACGGCCGATATGGCCGTGGCCGATCCGCACATCCACCGCCAATCCCTCGGCCTGCCCATCGAGCAGACGCTGCAAGCGGCGTTCGGCGAGCTGTCGCGCGCGCAGGTCATCCAGCGGTGGCGCTGACGACAGCAGGTTGGAGGAAATCTCGCCGGCGACCCTGTCTGGCAGCACGGTCGCGACGACCAGCCGCGCGTTCCATTGGCGCGCCAGTTGCACCGCGCGGGCCAGGGCACGATCACAACGCGCACTCAGGTCGGTGGCGAGCAGCAGAGAGGTGGGCGTGGCAATGGGAAGCGTCATGATGTCCTCGTAGTTGGCTTTCGGAGTCTACCCACAGCGCGGACTGCACTTCATCTTCTATCCTATGCGGCATGGAAGAGTACGTACGAAATCAGCAAGAGCCTCTGCGGGCGTTGGTGTTTGGCGGCAGCGGGCAGATCGGTGAGCGGTTGTTGACCAATCTGCATGGCGCCGGTTGGCAGGTCACTGCGGTCTCCCGGCATGCGCAGCAATCGGGCCCCGGGCTGGAGTGGATTACTGGCGATCTTTCGGGCGCCTGGCAGGACGCAGCGAGTTTCGATGCGATTTTCAGCTGCGGGCCGCTGGACCATTTCGCCCGTTGGTTTGCCGACAACGCGGTCAATGCGCCGCGGGTGGTTGCGTTCGGTTCGACCAGCGTGGATGTGAAACAGGATTCCATCGAGCCGGCCGAGCGTGATGTCGCACGGCGGCTGCGCGAGGCCGAAGCCAGCCTTTTCGCCACGTCGCGTGAACGCGGTGTGGCCGCCACGGTGCTGCGCCCGACGCTGGTCTATGGTGCTGGCCGCGACAAGACGCTCACCGCCATCGCGGCCATGGCCCGACGCAGCGGCGTTTTCGTGTTGCCGTCATCGGCCAATGGTCTGCGCCAGCCGGTACATGTGCAGGACCTGGCCGATGCGGCTGTGCAGGTGCTGTCCTCGCCGGCAACGGCGGGGCAGGCTTACGCATTGGGCGGCGGCGAGGTGTTGGGGTACAGCGAGATGGTGCGGCGAGTGCTTGCCGCGCTGCAGCCACCGTCACGTCTGCTGCGTGTGCCTGCCCCCTTGTTTCGTCTGGCGCTGCGTGGCGCACATGCAGCGGGCCGACTGCGCGGCATGAACGCGGCAGCGCTGGCACGCATGCAGGAACCGCTGGCGTTCGACATCGAACCAGCACGCCGGGATTTCGGCTATGCGCCGCGCCCGTTTCTGATCGAGGCGAGCATGGTTACTGCGCCCGGAAGCACGCCATAGCTGTTTCCGCGTGCTGGACAAGAGGTCGATTGCGGCGCGGGGGAAGTGCCGTGCGCCGGGGAACGCAGCATGATTGGGGCGACGTTGCTGGCGCCGCAGCGTCGTGGAATTACGTGGTGCTGCCACTGGGCCGAACACGCGGCCTCATCGCGCTGCGAAACGCCCCTCTCCGCAACCCCGGATACCCCGCACTTACCCGGGTTATGACGCTACGCGCAGCTCAATAGTGCCAACCAAACTGCCGGAACAACTTGGCCAGTACCCAGATCGGTCCGATCAACAAATAGGTCAGGTCAGTGAGGAAGCTGGGGCGGCGGCCTTCGATCTTGTGGCCGACGAACTGTGCGACCCATGCCAGCACGAACACGCCGATGCCGATGCGCAGCAGCATGGAAATACCGAGGCGATCTTCCAGCAACCGGCAGACGCAGCCGCTGACGAAGAACAGAATCAGCATGCCGATACCCAGCGGGCGCGATAGGCGGTTGTAGTAGGCCCAGGTGCCGAACATCGCCAGTGCGGCCCAAATGCCGTGCTGGAACCACGGCAGCAGTGGTGGAATGCACCACAGCAGGGCAATTACGGACCAAAGAATGGCCGGTACCGCGACGACGTGGATGGCCTGGTTGGTGCTGTTGCGGTGATCGCCGGAATAACTCGCGAAATAGCGGTCGACCGGTCGCGCGGTGCTCATATCCATGGTCCCCTCCCGGGTTGGCTGACAGAGCATAGCGCGGCTTCCCTACGGACGCGCACGGTGGCCCGGGCGCGTCCGTCAGGGGTAGAGCGAGCAGGCTTCAGTCGACGCTGATGCCGGCCAGCTTTTCCAGCGCCTCGGCGTATTTGGCACGGGTGCGCTCGATCACTTCCGACGGCAGCTCCGGGCCTGGGGCGGTCTTGTCCCAGTCCAGTGTTTCCAGGTAATCCCGGATGAACTGCTTGTCGTAGCTCGGCGGGCTGATGCCTACCTGGTACTCGTCGGCCGGCCAGTAACGCGAGGAATCCGGCGTCAGCATCTCGTCCATGATGTACAGACGGCCATCGGCGTCGGTGCCGAACTCGAACTTGGTGTCGGCCAGCAGGATGCCGCGCTCGGCCGCGTATTCGGCGGCGAACTTGTAGATGCGCAGCGTTGCATCGCGGACCTTCTCGGCCAAGTCCGCGCCGACTGTCTTGACCATCGCGTCGAAGTCGATGTTCTCGTCGTGGTCGCCAACCGCTGCCTTGGTGGACGGGGTGAAGATCGCTTCCGGCAGCTTTTCGGCCTGCTGCAGGTTGTTGGGCAGCGGGATGCCGCTGACCTTGCCGGTGCGCTGGTAATCCTTCCAGCCGCTACCAATCAGGTAGCCGCGGGCGATGGCTTCCACCGGAACCGGCTTGAGCTTCTTGGTCACTACCGCACGCTTGGCATACAGCGCCGGGTCCACGCCTTCAGGCAGCACGCTGGCTACCTCGATGCCGGTGAGGTGGTTGGGCATCAGGTGCGCGGTCTTGGCGAACCAGAAATTGGACACTTGGCACAGCATCTCGCCCTTGCCGGGGATCGGGTCGGGCAGTACGACGTCGAACGCCGACAGGCGGTCGGTGGCCACAATCAGCAGGTACTCGCCAGGAGGAGTGCCGGCAGGCAGACGTTCGCGCGGGATATCGAACACATCACGCACCTTGCCGCGGTGGCGCAAGGGCAGGCCGGGAAGATCGGATTGCAACAGCGTGGTTGGCACGGGCACTCCTGGGACTTGGCTGTGAAGCCGCCGGCGTGGAGGACCCGTGGGGCCCGCGGCTGGTCGGCGGGCGGCCTAGTGTAAAGCCGGATTGGGCCGCTGTGGCATAAAATGCAAGGCCCTCCTGCCCAGACCCATTCACCTGCCCATGCGCTGGTACGGAAAATTACTTGGTTTTATCGCCGGAGCCCTGCTTTTCAGGCCGAATCCGCTATTTGGTGCGGTCATCGGCCTGCTCCTGGGGCACGCCTTCGACAACGACTGGTTCCGCCTGGGCAAGGACCTGCCTTACCGCGAGCTGGGGGTTACCCGCGACGCCACCGACGCGGAAATCGATCTGGCCTACCGCCGCCTGATGTCCCAGTACCACCCCGACAAAGTGGCTGGCGCCGCGCCCGAGCTGCGCGACCAGGCCGAAAAGAAGGCCCGGCAGATCAACGCCGCCTACGACCGCATCAAAACTCTGCGCAAACGCTGAAGGCCCTGCCATGTCCAACTGCATCATCGCCCCGTCCATCCTGTCGGCCAATTTCGCCAAGCTGGGCGAAGAGGTGGACAACGTCCTCGCTGCCGGCGCCGACTGGGTCCATTTCGATGTGATGGACAACCATTACGTGCCCAACCTGACCATCGGCCCGATGGTCTGCCAGGCGCTGCGCAAACACGGCGTAACCGCGCCGATCGACGTGCACCTGATGGTCGAACCGGTGGACCGCATCGTGCCCGACTTTGCCGAGGCTGGCGCCAGCATTATCAGCTTCCATCCGGAAGCCAGCCGCCACGTTCACCGCACGATCCAGCTGATCAAGTCGCACGGCTGCAAGGCCGGCCTGGTGCTGAACCCGGGCACCCCGGTAGAAGTGCTGGACTGGGTGCTGGAAGACCTGGACCTGGTGCTGCTGATGTCGGTGAATCCGGGCTTCGGTGGCCAGGCTTTCATTCCCTCCACGCTGGACAAGCTGCGCGCGGTGCGGTCGATGATCGACAAACTCGGCAAGCCGATCACGCTGGAAGTGGACGGCGGCGTGAAGGCCGACAACATCGGTGCGATCGCTGCCGCCGGTGCCGATGCCTTCGTTGCCGGCTCGGCTATTTTCAATACGCCCGACTACGCCGGCGTGATCGCGCAGATGCGCGGCAACGTCGCCGCGGCGCGGGGCTGAGCCGTGACCCCGTCGGGCCTCCACATTCGTCCTGCCAGCGGCGATGACGCACGTCTGATCCTGCAGTTCATTCGCGAGCTGGCCATCTACGAAAAGGCTGAATCCTCGGTGCAGACCGACGAGGCGGGCATTCGTGCCAGCTTGTTCGGAGCCGACGCAAAGGCACAGGCGCTGGTCTGCGAACGTGATGGCCGGGCAATTGGTTATGCGGTGTATTTCTACAATTACTCGACGTGGTTGGGCCGCAACGGCATCTACCTTGAAGACCTGTACGTGAGCCCGGAACATCGCGGCAGTGGCGCCGGCAAGGCGCTGCTGCAGCACATCGCAAAACTGGCGGTGGCGCAGGGCTGCGGCCGCTTTGAATGGTCAGTGCTGGACTGGAATACGCCGGCCATCGAGTTCTATCGCGCCGCAGGTGCGTTGCCGCAGGACGAGTGGACCGTGTATCGCCTGCAGGGAGATGCGTTACGCCGCTTTGCCGAGGGCTGAGCGACGCGTGCTGCCACATCCGGCAGTTGAGTGAGGACAAGTTGCAGACCAGATGTGGCAGGAATTTCATTCCAGCCAGCATCGCCTGCAACTTCCTGTTTTGCCGAAGCGCGCAACCGTGCGGGAACGTTTCCCGCCCGTTTCAACAGTAAAAAAAAGCCGCAGTGTTGCCACTGCGGCTGGGGAATCTATTCGGAGGCTGATCCTGCCTCCATCCGTCGTCCTTGCTATGGCCTTCAATTCTGCGGACGCACGGTGACAACCCTATGACATTCATCTAGGTACAGCGGCGGGCTTGCTAGGCTTCGCGACCTTATCTGGAGAACGGCATGCAAGCAGCCCCTTGGTTCCTCGTCCTCAATGGCAAATCCGCAGGCGATGAGGCCGTGCGCGACGCCGTTGCACAGCTGCGCGGCCAGGGCCAGCCGTTGCAGGTGCGGGTGACCTGGGAAGCCGGCGATGCCGAGCGTTATGTCCTCGAAGCCATCGCCGCACTTGCGCCGGTGGTGATTGCCGGTGGCGGCGACGGGACCTTGAGCGAAGTTGCCGAAGCCATGGCCCATACCGGCCTGGATGCCACGCAGTTACCGGAGCTGGCCCTGCTGCCCTTGGGTACAGCCAATGATTTCGCCACGGCAGCGGGAATCTCCGATGAGCCACTGGCCGCACTCCAACTACCTGCCCAGACGCCTGCGCGCACGATTGACCTGCTGCGCATCGACGGCGACGGCACTGTGCATTGGTGCGCCAATCTGGCCAGCGGCGGCTTCGGCACCGAGGTCACGGTAGAAACCCATGATGGCCTGAAGAAAATGCTCGGCGGCCTGGCGTATGTCATCACCGGCATTTCCCGACTGGGACGGATCGAGCCGATTCGCGCGCGCATTCATGGTGAAGGCTTCCAGTGGGAAGGTGGCTTCATTGCCTTGGGCATTGGTAACGGTCGCCAGGCGGGCGGCGGGCAGGTGCTGTGCCCGGACGCGCTGCTCGATGATGGCCTGCTGGACCTGACCATCGTTCCCGAGCTGTCCGGCGAGGTGATGCCAACCCTCAGCACCTTGTTCAGCGAAGGCAAGCATGCTGCGCTGGAGCAGGTGGCTGAACGCGTCCACCTGCGTGAGCTGTGGATCGAGGCCGAACAACTGATGACCCTGAATCTGGACGGGGAGCCACTGCAGGCACGCCATTTCCATATCCAGTGCGTGGCGGCGCGGGTGCGGATGCATCTGCCACTGGAAACGCCGCTGCTTAGCGGCTGAATCGTTGCTGCTGCAAGCATTTGCCCATGTTGCAGATGCACATCAATGCAATCTTGCGGTAGAGTTGCGCGGTGCCCAATTTGACGACCAAGCGTTCCCTTTCTTCCGCTCGCCGCTGGTGGCGATGGTGGCCCGTTGCCGTCGTCCATACCGCCACCGTCGTTTCCCGGAAGGAAAGCCGTCTTGATCACGCAAGAGCAGTTCCAGCAGCTGGCCGCTGAAGGCCACAACGCACACCCGCATAATTTTGTACCCGTCGTCCGTGAAGTGCTGTCCGATCTGGACACGCCGCTTTCGGTGTACCTCAAGCTCGCCGACGGCCCTTATACCTATCTGTTCGAATCGGTCGAAGGCGGTGAACGCTTCGGGCGCTATTCGATCATTGGCCTGCCTGCGCGCCGCATCTACAGCTTCCGTGGACACACGCTGGAAGTCAGCGAGCTGGGCGAAGTGGTCGAGCGCCGTGAAGTAGCCGATCCGCTGGCCGAAGTGGAAGTGTTGCGCACCCGCTATTCGGTGCCGCAGCTGGAGGGCCTGCCGGGCTTCACCGGCGGCCTGGTCGGCTGGTTCGGTTTTGAGTGCATCCAGTACATCGAGCCGCACCTGGGCGCAGGCGAAAAGCCTGACGAACTCGGGACGCCGGACATCCTGTTGATGCTCTCTGAAGAGCTGGCGGTGTTCGACAATCTCAAGGGCCGCCTCTACCTGATCGTGCATGCTGATCCCTCGCAGCCGCAGGCCTGGGCGCGCGCGAACCGCCGTCTGGACGAACTCGCGCATCGCCTGCGTCAGGCCGGTGCCGGTTACCCGCAGGCGCAGGTGTCCGATGCCATCGACGAGCAGGATTTCAAGTCGTCTTTCACGCGCGAGGAATACCACGACGTGGTGCGCAAGGCGCAGGAATACGTGCGTGCCGGCGACATCTTCCAAGTGGTGCCGAGCCAGCGCCTGCGCGTGCCGTTCCGCGCACGCCCGATTGACGTTTATCGCGCGCTGCGTGCGTTGAATCCGTCGCCTTACATGTATTTCATCGATGTCGGTGGCACTCAGGTGGTGGGTTCATCACCAGAGATCCTCGCGCGTCTGCGTGATGGTGTGGTCACCGTGCGCCCCATCGCGGGCACTCGCCCGCGCGGTGCAACACCGGAGCTGGACAAGGCATTGGAAGTCGAGCTGCTGGCTGACCCGAAGGAGCGCGCCGAACACGTGATGCTGATCGACCTCGGCCGCAACGATGTCGGCCGCGTGGCCGAGCCGGGCACGGTCAAGGTGGGTGAGCAGTTCGTGATTGAACGCTACAGCCACGTCATGCACATCGTCAGCGAAGTCACTGGCACGTTGAAAGCCGGGCTGAGTTACAGCGATGTACTGCGTGCCACGTTCCCGGCCGGCACCGTCAGCGGCGCGCCGAAGATCCGCGCGCTGGAAATCATTCGCGAGCTGGAGCCGGTCAAGCGCAATGTCTATTCCGGCGCGGTCGGTTACATCGGCTGGCATGGCGATGCCGACACCGCCATTGCGATCCGCACCGCCGTGATCCAGGACGGTTACCTGTACGTGCAGGCCGGCGGCGGCGTGGTGTATGACTCCGACCCGGATGCCGAATGGCAGGAAACCATGAACAAGGGCCGCGCGCTGTTCCGTGCGGTGGCGCAGGCCGCGAAGGGCCTGTAAATCTGGCGTCAACGCCAGTTTTTTTCGACGTACCTGCTGTTTCTCTCACCATGATAAGGAGTGCCGCATGAAGTTGTCCCACATGTTGCTGTGGTCATCGTTGCTGATTGCCGTTGTTCCGCAGGCGTGGGCGCAGGCCAACTCCATTCCGTCACAGCCGCATCTGCTGGTGAAGGGTGATGCCAGCCGCAAGGTGATGCCGGACCGCTTCGTGGTGAAGATCGCGCTGGAGTCGGTGGATATGCAGACCGACATCGCCCGGCGCAAGGTCCAGGCCAATGCGGAGCGGACCATGGCATTGTTCGCCAAGCACGGCGCCATCGCCGAGACGGTGCGCATGGACAACCTGAGCATCGCGCCATCCACGCGTTACAAGGACGATGAGGATGTGTTTGAAGGCACTGCCGTCAGCCGCGATCTGGAGGGCGCGTTCGAGAAGCCGGAGCAGTTGCAGGCCTTTCTTGGCGAGCTGAACGCCAGCAAGGAGGTTCAGGTGCGGACTGCTGCGCCGATCTATTCGGGTGAGTCGCGTCTGCGAGCTGAACTCAAGGCCGAGGCGGCTGCGCAGACGCGCGCATCGGCCAAGGGGCTCGCGGATGCCTATGGGGCGAAGATCATCGGCCTCTATACGATTTCCGACGTCGCCCCTAGTTTTGCTTACGGTGTACAGGCCGGTAGCTGGCCGAATGCAAACAGGGCGGACTCCTTCCTTAGGGAAAGCGATTCGCTGGACCGGGTGCAGGTTAGCGGTAATCGCAATTTTGGTTATGCAGCACCAGCGCCAGGTGAGCAGCTGATAGCCGGCGCGATCACCTACACCGAAAACGTCTACGCCATATTTCTGATTAGCGATGGAAACTGAATCATGCTGTTGATGATCGACAACTACGACAGCTTCACCTTCAACCTCGTGCAGTACCTGCAGATGCTGGGCGCCGAGGTGAAGGTGGTGCGCAACGATGCAATGAGCGTCGACGAGATTGCTGCGCTCAAGCCTTCGCATATCGTGGTTTCGCCCGGCCCGAAGACGCCGAACGAAGCCGGTGTGTCGTTGGAAGTCATCCGCCAACTGGGCCCGACGATCCCACTGTTCGGCGTGTGCCTCGGCCACCAGAGTATTGGTCAGGTATACGGCGGTGACGTGATCCGCGCCAGCAACATCATGCATGGCAAAACCTCGCCGATCCGGCATGAAGGCAAGGGTGTTTTCGCCGGGTTGCCGGACCGCTACGACGCCACCCGCTATCACTCGTTGGTGGTGGACAAGGCCACCTTGCCGGCCGAACTTGAAATCACCGCATGGACTGAAAATCCCGATGGTTCGATGGAAGAAATCATGGGCCTGCGCCACCGCCAGCATCCGGTGGAGGGCGTGCAGTTTCATCCCGAATCCATCCTCACGCAGCACGGCTACGCGCTGATGAAGAACTTCCTGGAGCGGACGTGCTGATCGAGCCGTCGCAATTGCTGTTGTTCATGCTTGCCGGCTGGGTGCTGAACCTGACGCCCGGGCCAGACGTGCTGTACATCATCAGCCGCTCGTTGCGGGGCGGGCGTCGCGCTGGCGTTGCCGCAGTTGCCGGCATCAGCGCCGGCTGTCTGGTGCATGTTGCATTGGCTTCGCTGGGGCTGGGTATGTTGCTGGCCACGTCGGCGACGCTGTTCACCGCGATCAAGTGGATCGGCGCGGCTTACCTGTTGTGGGTGGGCGTGCGCCTGCTGCGCAATCCTGGCGTGCCGGCCGCGTTGCAGGACGGTGTTGATGCCGCCAACAGCCCGGCCGGAACGGGTTGGCAGGTATTTGCCGGTGGCTTCCTGACCAACGTGTTGAACCCGAAAGTGGTGTTGTTCTTTCTCGCCTTCCTGCCGCAGTTCATTGCGCCGTCGGTGCAGAACAAGGCGCTGGCGTTCGCGCTGCTGGGTATCGTATTCACCATCAATGCCTTGCCGGTCAATGCGATCTACGTGTTGCTGGCTGATCGCATGCGCAGCAGCCGGTGGGCCGCACGCGGCATGCAATGGCTCGATCGTGTCGCCGGTGTGTTGTTCATCGGTTTCGGCCTGCGTCTGGCGCTGACCGCGAGGGCGGTGCCATGAGTCATGCTGATCTGCGTCTGTTCGTGGTGATGCTTGGTGGTCGCCACGCGCGTGCCAATACCGAAGTGCACGACGTGGTGTTCGCGGTGGCGCCCAGCATCGAACAGACCTACGCGCAGCTGCGCCAGCAGTGGTTTGGTGAAGCGGCGGGGTTGCACCTGGATTCGTGGATGACCGTTGATGGCGTCGAGCAGTGGCAGGTGCGTATGTCCGATGCCGTACCGGCGGACGGTTCGCCCACGCTGTATTTCGTCAACCTTGGCGGTTACGTGCCCGGTGCGTTCGGCGAAGACCACCGCTATCTGCTGGTGGTCGCCGACGATGCTGTCGAGGCCAAGCGCAAGGCGCTGCAGCAGGCACAGGCGGAGTGGGTCAAGCCGCACCGTGATGCGCTGCTGGAGGTGGACAGTTGTCTGCCTCTCGGCCCCATCGGCGGCTTACATGTGCAACTGATCCCCGGTACGCACGCTGGCGTCAGCAGCCAGAGCGACTACATCGTTATTTCCTGAGTTATCGGAGTTGTCATGACCATCACCGCGCAGGAAGCCCTGCAACGCACCATCGAACACCGCGAAATCTTCTTCGACGAGATGGTCGATCTGATGCGGCAGATCATGCGTGGCGAAGTCTCGCCGACCATGACTGCTGCCATCCTCACCGGCCTGCGGGTGAAGAAGGAAACCGTTGGTGAGATCGCTGGTGCGGCCACGGTGATGCGCGAGTTTGCATTGCCGGTTGCCGTTGCCGACAAGACGCATCTGGTTGATATCGTCGGTACCGGTGGCGATGGCTCGCATACCTTCAACATCTCTACCTGCTCGATGTTCGTGGTGGCCGCGGCGGGTGCCAAGGTGGCCAAGCACGGCAACCGCAGTGTGTCGTCGAAGTCCGGCAGTGCCGATGCGGTGGAAGCGCTGGGTGCGGCGATCGAATTGAACCCGACGCAGGTGGCGCAGGTCATCGAGCAGACGGGGATTGGCTTCATGTTCGCGCCGATGCATCACCCGGCAATGAAGGTGGTGGCCCCTGTGCGTCGCGAAATGGGCGTGCGCACCATCTTCAACATCCTTGGCCCGCTGACCAACCCAGTTGGTGCCACCAACATCCTGATGGGCGTGTTCCACCCGGACCTGGTCGGCATCCAGGCGCGCGTGCTGCGTGAGCTGGGCGCCGAGCGTGCGCTGGTGGTGTGGGGCCGCGACAACATGGATGAGATATCGCTCGGCGCCGGCACCCTGGTGGGTGAGCTGCGCGACGGCAAGGTGCGTGAGTACGAAATCCATCCGGAGGATTTCGGCATTGCCATGTCCGCCAGCCGCAACCTCAAAGTCGCCAACCCGGAAGAGTCCATCGCCATGCTGCGCGGCGTGCTCGACAATGTGCCGGGCCCGGCAAACGATATCGTCGCGCTCAACGCCGGTGCCGCGCTGTACGTTGCAGGTGTTGCCGACAGCATCGCAGACGGCCTGGTACGCGCCCGCGCGGTCATCGCCGACGGCAGCGCCCGTGCCCGCATGGAGCAGTACGTCGTCGCCAGCCGTGCGCTGGCGGCGGCCGTTTAGCCGTTCACTCCCGATCACCCGCGCCCGCAACGCCCGTCTTCCAGGAAGCAGAACCATGAGTGACATCCTCAACGCCATCCTCGCTCGCAAGTCGCAGGAGGTGGCCGAGCGCAGCGCCCGCGTGCCGTTGGCCGAGCTGAAGGCGCGCGTGGCCGATGCCTCGCCGGTGCGCGGCTTTGCCAATGCACTGCAGGCGGCCATCGCCAATGGCGACCCGGCGGTGATCGCCGAGATCAAGAAGGCCAGTCCGTCCAAAGGCGTGATCCGCCCGGACTTCCGTCCGGCCGAGATTGCGGTGAGCTACGAATTCGGCGGCGCCAGCTGCCTGTCGGTGCTGACCGATGTGGATTTCTTCCAGGGCGCCGACGCCTATCTGCAGGAAGCTCGCGAGGCGTGCACGCTGCCGGTGCTGCGCAAGGATTTCGTCATCGACCCGTACCAGGTGGTCGAGGCGCGCGTGCTGGGTGCGGACTGCGTCCTGCTGATCGTCTCGGCGCTGGACGACCGCCAACTGGCCGAACTGTCTGACCTGGCCATGCAGCTGGGCATGGACGTGCTGGTGGAAGTGCACGACATCGACGAGCTGGAGCGCGCCATCCAGGTGCCGGTGCCGCTGGTGGGCATCAACAACCGCAATCTGCGCACCTTCGAGGTCTCGCTGGACACCACGTTGGCGATGAAGGACGCGGTGCCGCGAGACCGCCTGCTGGTCACCGAAAGCGGCATTCTCGGCCCGGCCGACGTCAAGGTCATGCGCGACGCCGGGGTCAATGCGTTCCTGGTGGGTGAGGCTTTCATGCGCGTGGAAGAGCCAGGCGAGGGTCTGCGTCAGCTATTCTTTACTGCATGACCAATTCTTACCCCGTTCCCCGGGACGACGCGCAGCTGGTCGTCTTCGATTTCGACCACACCCTGTACGACGGCGATTCGGGCAGTCACCTGTTCGCTTGGTTGATCAAGCGCAATCCCCTGCGGATATTGGCGGCGCTGCTCATCACCCCGTTGTTCGGGCCGCTGGTGGCGATGTTGCCCACCCGCCGTTTCGGTATTTCCGGCTACGTGTGGATCGCCACTTTCGGCCTGCATAAGGCACGTGAGTTCAACAGCATCATCGACCAGTACGTGCTCAGGCACGAGTCGGAAATCCGCAGCAAGCTGTTGCCGCATGCGTTGGATGTGTTCGCCGCGCATCGCAAGGCCGGCGACCGGGTGGTCGTGGCTACCGGCGCACCGCCGGAACTGGCCCGTGCCATCCTGGCTTTTGTCGCCCACCAAGGCGTGCCGGTGATTGGCAGTGAAGTCGGCCCGCGTCTGGGTGCGGTGGGCGCCACCCGTCACTGCCACAACGAAGAGAAAATGCGCATGTTGCGCGAGCGGGGCTATGGCGACATTGCCATCGCCTATTCCGACAGTACCGCCGACCTGCCGTTGCTCAAGGCGGCCAAGGCGCCGGTGGTGGTCAACCCCAAACGCTCACGCGTGGAGTACTTCGGCAAAGTCCTGCCGGCCGGCACGCCGATCCTCAACTGGGGCTGCGTCGACCGCGGCGGCAATCCGCTGCCCTGACACAAAACAGGAAGATCCCGGCTTCTCTTCTCCCGCATGCGGGAGAAGGCGCCCGGAGGGCGGATGAGGGGGGCGTTTGACGTTTGCCTGATTACCGCAGGAACCAACGCAAGCCCCCGCGCTCACCCCGCGCGCAACTTCAGCAGCGCAGTGCCGATCTGGAACACGCTGATCGACAGCACCAGCACGCCCACCGCGATCAGCACCCAGCGCTCCTTAACGCGCTTGACCAGTAGTGCCGCCACTGGCGCGGCCATCATGCCGCCGACCAGCAGGCCGGCGACGATGGACAGGTGCTGCAGGCCCATCGAAAGCAGAAACGTGGCTGAAATCGACAGCGTCACCACGAACTCGGCCGCATTGACCGAGCCAATGGTGGTCCGTGCCTGGCCACCACGGGCCAACAGAGTGGAGGTCGCCACCGGCCCCCAGCCGCCGCCACCACTGGCGTCCAGCAAGCCGGCAAAGAAGCCCAGCAGCGGCACCCGCTTCACTTCCTGCCGTGAGGCGAACCGGCCTGCAGCGCGGGCGAGGATGAAGATCGCCAGCACGAACAGATACAGATAGATGAAAGGCCGCACGACGTCGCCCGGCAACTGGGTCAGCGCATAAGCGCCTATCGCGCCGCCTATCGCGCCGGGAATGGCCAGGCGAAGGAACAAGCGTTTGTCGACATTGCCAGCCACCAGGTGAGATACGCCCGACGCGCCGGTAGTGAACACCTCAGCGGTATGGATGCTGGCGCTGACCGCCGCGGGCGGCAGGCCCATGCTGAGCAGCACCGAGGACGAAATGAGCCCGAACGCCATCCCCAGTGCGCCATCCACCAGCTGCGCACCCAAGCCGATCAGGATGAACCAGTAAAATTCATTGCCAAATTCCATGCGCGCAGCCTGCGGGCAGGGCGCAGCGGGGTCAAGGCGGCCCCCCCGAACCGGCCAAGTGTGATGACCAAAGCCGCAATGCGGCAGGGTTTCCGCTATACCCCGGTACAGCGGGCTGCCGCTTGCAGCTTCAACCCTCCGGGGAATCGCCGTGCGCTTGAATCAGCGCGTTCCGTACAGAACCACGGTCTTGCCGCGGGCATGCAGGATGCCGTCCACCTGCAGCTTCTTCAGCACACGGCCGGCCATTTCGCGCGAACAACCCACCAAGCGGGCGATTTCCTGGCGGGAAACGCGCAACTGGGTGCCCTGCGGGTGGCTCATCGACTCCGGCTCTTTGGCCAGGTCATGCAGGGTGCGGATGATGCGGTCGGTCACGTCCAGGAAGGCCAGGCGGCTGGCCTTGCGGCTGGTGTGCAGCAGGCGCCGGGAAATCTGGGAGCCGATGGCGTACAGCAGCTTCGGAGCGTCTACCGACAGCGGCCCCAGGAACAGCTGGTGCAGCCGCTCGTAGCTGATTTCGGCCAGCTCACACGGCGTCCGGGTGCGCAGGATGACTTCACGTTTTTCAGACTCGATGAACAGGCCCATTTCGCCGACGAACTCGCCAGAACCGAAGTAGCCCAGCACAAGTTCGCGGTCGTCATCTTCCTCGGCGATGATGCTGACCGAGCCGCTGATCACGTAATACATGGTCCCGGCGGGGTCGCCAGGGCGAAACACGTCCGTCCGGGCGGGGTAGCGCCGGCGGTGGCTGTGGGCCAGAAAGCGGTCGATGGTGGCTATATCCAGAGCCAGCGGACTGGAGGCGAGTCGCACGTTGGACACTGTGTTGGCGTTCCCTGAGCTCATGATGGCGTTCACATAAAGAATGAACTTGCTTAACGGGCAAGCTTAACGAGACCAATCATAAGCGGCAAACCCGGTTGACGGGGGACACGTTTCACAGGGGGACACTTTGCCCCATACTTCCCCCTTTCCCACCATCTACAGGATCGACCGCCGTGGTCAAGCCGTTGCCTCGCCTGAGGTTGCAAGGATTCAACAACCTCACCAAGGCCTTGAGCTTCAACATCTATGACGTCTGCTATGCGCGTACAGAAGAAGAGCGCCAGCGTTATATCGAGTACATCGACGAAGAGTACAACGCCGATCGTCTCACGCAGATTCTCACTGATGTGGCCGAGATCATCGGCGCCAACATCCTGAACATCGCGCGTCAGGACTACGATCCTCAAGGTGCGTCGGTCACAATTCTCATTTCCGAGGAGCCGGTGATCGACAAGAAGGCTGCGGGCAAGGAGTTGATCTCCGACGCCGTGGTCGCCCACATGGACAAGTCGCACATCACGGTGCACACCTACCCGGAGACCCATCCCCAGGAAGGTATCGCAACGTTCCGTGCCGACATCGACGTGGCCACCTGTGGCGTCATCTCGCCGCTGAAAGCGCTGAACTACCTGATCGAGAGTCTGGAATCGGACATCGTGATCATGGACTACCGCGTGCGTGGTTTTACTCGTGATGTGAAGGGCAAAAAGCATTACATCGATCACAAGATCAACTCGATCCAGAACTTCCTGGCCAAGAACATCAAGTCGCGTTACGAGATGTTCGACGTCAACGTCTATCAGGAAAATATCTTCCACACGAAGATGCACCTGAAAGACTTCGACCTGGACCAGTACCTGTTTGAAGAGAAGGCAAAGAACCTTTCCTTCAAGGAGCGTATGAAGATCGAAGCACTGCTGCGCCGTGAGATTGAAGAGCTGTTCCACGGCCGCAACCTGGCCGAGTAAGCATCAACACGGCGGCGGGCCTGGCCCGCTGTCGTGACAACAGGCGGGACGGCCCGCCCTGCACGCAATGCAGACGTTTGCCGACGGCGGCCCGGTGGAGACATCGGGCTGCCGTCTTTTTTTTGGGTTGTAGAGGACGTACGGCAATGCCTTGGATCTACCTGCTGCTGGCAGGCCTGTTTGAAATTGGTTTCGCGTTGGGCCTGAAGTACAGCGAGGGTTTCACCCGCTTGTGGCCCAGCGTGATCACGGTGGTGTTTGCTGCCATCAGCTTGTGGCTGCTGACCCAGGCGCTGCGCACCATCCCGGTGGGCACCGGCTATGCGGTGTGGACCGGCATCGGCGCAGTTGGCGTGGCAATGGCTGGGGTGTTCCTGTTCGGCGACAGCGCTTCATGGCCGCGACTTCTGTGCATCGGCCTGATCGTGGCCGGTGTCATGGGCTTGAAGTTCGTCAGCTGATTGCGCAATGCGGGCTCGGCACAGGCATTCACCAGCAAGGCCTTAACCGGAATGCAGGAGCCGTGCTCGGTCGGTGCTTCACCGGTAACGCTTAAGCGGAGCATGGCTCCGCGCTACGGTGTTCCCGTGCCGGGGTGTCTTCCTGTCAGATTCGATAGGCGATGGTCTTCATCGCTTTGGATGCCAGTGCCATCACCGATGGAATCGGGAAGGGCAGCTTGCGTGCGCCCGCATGTTCGGCGTGATCGGCATGGCGGGCTTCGTCGATCTTCATCACCTTGAGGATCTCGCGGCTGCGTTGGTCGGCGGGCGGAAGGGTTTCCAGGTGTTCGTCCAGATGGGCCTCCACCTGGCGCTCGGTCTCCACCACAAAGCCGAGGTTCCAGCCATCACCGCGCAGTCCTGCCAGCGTGCCGATGGTGTAACTGCCGGCGTACCACAGCGGATTGAACAGGCTGGGACGGCTGCCCAGCTCGCGCAGACGGTCGGCGCACCAGCTCAGGTGGTCGGTTTCCTCTTGTGCGGCCGCCAGCAGATGCTCTCGGGTGGCGGGGTCGCGAGCGACGGCCGCCTGGCCGAAGTACAAGCCCTGCGCGCAGACTTCGCCCACATGATTGATGCGCATCAGCCCGGCGGCATGTTGTGTTTCCGCAGGATCCAGAACCACTTCCGGCGTGTCACCGGCCGGATTGGGGCGGGCTGCTGCGGGATTGCCGAAGACCGTGTCCAGCGCGCGCTGCGCTTCGGTGAGCAGGTGGTCCAGTGGGGTCTGTACGCGTGCGATGGTCATGGCAGCAGCAGGAGTGGGGTGTCTGGATTCTCGCCGCTGGCCCCCGGCCTGCCAAGGCCGCTCATTCACGAAGGGTAGGGCTGGTTGCGTCGGAACCATTGGTCAAGTACAATTCCGCGCTTCTGTTTCACCTTCACAACGCGTGGCAGAGTTCCGGCAGCCCACCGCCGCAATGAGCCCGACCTACTAGAGTTCTTTATGAGCACTTTCACTGCAAAGAACGAGACCGTCCAGCGCGACTGGTACCTCGTTGACGCCGCCGGCAAGACGCTGGGCCGTCTCTCCACCGAGCTGGCTCGCCGCCTGCGTGGCAAGCACAAGCCGGTCTACACCCCGCATGTTGACACCGGTGATTACCTGGTCGTCATCAATGCCGACAAGATCACTGTTACCGGCAAGAAGCTGAAGGACAAGAAGTACCATCGCTTCACCGGCTACATCGGCAACCTGAAGACTGAGACTCTGGAGCAGGCGCTTGAGCGTCACCCGGAGCGCGTGATCGAGATCGCCGTCAAGGGCATGCTGCCGAAGGGCCCGCTGGGCCGTCAGATGTACCGCAAGCTCAAGGTCTACGCTGGCACTGAGCATCCGCACGCCGCACAGCAGCCGCAGGTTCTGGATATCTAATCATGGCTATCACTCAAAACTACGGCACTGGCCGCCGCAAGTCCTCCACCGCTCGCGTGTTCCTGCGCAAGGGCGCCGGCAACATCACCGTCAATGGCCGTCCGCTGGACGAGTTCTTTGGCCGTGAGACCGCACGCATGATCGTGCGTCAGCCGCTGGAGCTGACCAAGAACACCGAAACCTTCGACATCCTGGTCACCGCCGCTGGCGGCGGTACCACCGGTCAGGCCGGTGCGATCCGTCTGGGTATTGCTCGTGCGCTGGTTGAATACGACGAAACCCTGAAGTCCGAGCTGCGCAAGGCTGGCTTCATGACCCGTGACGCCCGTGAAGTCGAGCGTAAGAAGGTCGGCCTGCACAAGGCACGTCGCGCCACCCAGTTCTCCAAGCGCTGATCCATCGCGCCTGGCGTGGGATTCTTCGGAATCCCGCTGGGAGGAAAGCAAAAGCCCGGCTTCGGCCGGGCTTTTGTCGTTTCTGGATGTTGGGATGTGGTGGTGAATGAGTTGTCGGCGGGTGTATGACGCCTTGTCTCATTTCATATCCATATCTCCAGCATTGACTGCGGGCTTGTCTGGCTTCGGATGCCGGGATTCGTCACTGCTGTGTGGGTGGGTTCTCGGCTGGCGAAGGCCGTGCCTTCCGCCGCTGCGATTGCGTGGTGCTTAGAATCGTCATTCCCGTGTGGTCGGGAGCTGCTCTGGGCTTTTGCTTTTGCCTCTGCTGAGGGTCGAAAAGCTGAGGGCTCGGGGGCGATTCCCTAGCGGCAAGGGCGAGGGCAAAAGGTGGAGTGGCCCCCGCTGCTGTGCAGTCGGGAAATGCCTCGCTTTGAATCTGCTGAGGCATTCAGAATCAGGCAAAAGAAAAGGCCCGATCTTTCGATCAGGCCTTTCTATGTTTGGCTGCCCCGGATGGATTCGAACCACCGAATGCCTGAGTCAGAGTCAGGTGCCTTACCGCTTGGCGACGGGGCAAAGTAGGCGATTATTATCGCATTTCCCTGAGTGGATGCCAATGTTTGGCAACCGTGGTGGCTATGGGTGGACTCGAACCACCGACCCCAGCATTATGAGTGCTGTGCTCTAACCGGCTGAGCTACATAGCCTCAGGGAGCCGGCAATTCTGGGGATTTGAAGAAGAACTGTCAATAGTTTTTTCTTTGCTTGTGGCCCGGGCAAGGCCATGG
Organism: Stenotrophomonas sp. Iso1; assembly: GCF_027497995.1. GTDB lineage: Bacteria > Pseudomonadota > Gammaproteobacteria > Xanthomonadales > Xanthomonadaceae > Stenotrophomonas. Next base: position 137,280 of record NZ_JAODBT010000005.1, read on the forward strand.
CAGAGTCCCTGACAGTAGAAATTTTAGGAGTCCGCATCGTGATCGATCCGGACGGCTATCGACCGAACGTCGGCATTGTGCTGATGCGGGAGGATGGGCAGGTGTTCTGGGCACGACGTGTGCGCCGGGATGGCTGGCAGTTCCCGCAGGGTGGTATGAACACTGACGAGACGCCTGTCGAGGCCATGTACCGCGAGCTGCAGGAAGAAACCGGCCTGCTGCCTGAACATGTCGAAGTGCTGGGGGCTACCCCTGGCTGGCTTCGCTATCGGCTGCCCAGTAGGGCGATCCGTCGCAATGAGCGACAGGTCTGCATCGGTCAGAAGCAGGTCTGGTTCCTGCTGCGTCTGACTGGCGACGAAGCCCATGTGCGCTTGGATCTAACCGAGACGCCAGAGTTCGATAGCTGGCGTTGGGTGGATTTCTGGTACCCGGTTGAGCATGTAGTGATGTTCAAACGCGGGGTTTACGCACGCGCATTGAGGCATCTGGCACCGCTCGCGCGCGGGATTGCCAGCGCGGATGTGCAATCGATGCCGGCGGCCGCGCAGGAAGCCTGGCTGCCGGGCAACACGGCCGGACATGACCGGCCACGCAAGCTGCAGCGGCGGCAAGGTGGTTGGCGAAAGCAGAGTTAATAATGATTAACGCTCGAAATTGACAACCATTCGCATTTGCGTTTGAATGCCCTGCAGCCAACTCGGCTGCTTGAAGAGCACCGCACCGTGTACGTCTGTATCTGCAATGGGGTAACCGATCACCAGATCCGTGAAGCCGCGCTTGCTGGTTGTGACAGCGTGGCTGAGCTGACCATGCGTACTGGCTGCGGCTCCAACTGCGGGTCCTGTCTGGACATGGCTGCCGGCTTGCTGGACCAGGCGCGCGCCACACGCGAGTTGCCGCTGCCCTTGTTGCGGGCCGCCTGAACCTGCCATGCCGCGCCCGCCGGCTGCGGCGGCTAGTAATGATCACGATTCGCGTTCCTTCATGGCACCCCGGCAAGGGGTAAAGTGCGCGCAGTTACAACTGCGGGAGCTAACGCAATGAAAGGCGACGCCAAGGTCATCGAATTCCTCAATAAGGTCCTCTACAACGAGTTGACCGCCATCAACCAGTACTTCCTGCACGCCAAGATGCTGAAGAACTGGGGGCTGAAGGAATTGGCCGAGCACGAGTACAAGGAATCGATCGACGAGATGAAGCACGCCGACGTGCTTTCCGATCGCATCCTGTTCCTTGAAGGTCTGCCGAATTTCCAGGCGCTGGGCAAGCTGCGTATCGGCGAAAACCCCACCGAAATCCTCAAGTGCGATCTGGCGCTGGAGACCGAAGGAGTGACGGTGCTGCGCGATGCGGTGGCTTATGCCGAGTCGATTGGTGATTACATCAGCCGCGAGCTGTTCGTGAAGATCCTCGATTCGGAGGAAGAGCATATCGACTGGCTGGAAACCCAGCTGGATCTGATCGAGCGTATCGGCGAGCCGAATTATCTGCTCACCAAGCTCGACGACTGACCAACAACAAGGCGACGCTGCTGACGAAGCATGTCCAGCAGCGGGCGCTGAAATCTGGAAGTAGCTACCGCAGGAACCGCCGTCCATACGGCGGTTCCTGTTGCGTTTATGGGCGTCGCGATGTGATCTGCGTCGGCCCGGTTGGCACCGGGATCCGTCGCGCGTTGGCCATGCAGCCGGTGTTGGTCGTCAGCCTTGCGGGAGCTGTTCGCCACGCATGTCGGCTTGATAGCCGAGCAGTACCGGGCGCGCGCGGGAGAACTCGGCGATTACCTGGGCGACCATGCTTGCGGGCTGCTCCAGCGTGCCGGTGCGAACGGCATGTTCCAGCTGCCTTGCTGCTTCGGACAAGGCCAGCACGCCGACATTGGCGCTGGATGACTTGAGGCTGTGCGCCACTTCGCCCAGACGACGCGTGTCGCTGTTGGCGATCGCCACCTGTAGTTGCTGCAGCAGGATGGGTGTCTCGTCGAGGAACAGTTTGATGATCGTGTGCGTGTCGTCGCCAGCGATCTCCACCAGTTCGTCCAGCACCGCGCGTTCAAGCGTCGGGGCAGTGATGGCAGCAGGTGCTGCCGGAGCGCCGCTGGCAGCGCGTGCGTGGTCAAGGGGAGTGCTCATGGTGGCTACCGTGGGGCTGACGGGGGGCGCAGGCTTGAAGGCTTGCAGGCAGGCCTGCAGTTGGCTGCGGGAAATGGGTTTGGAAAGGTACTCGTCCATGCCGCTGTCCAGGCAGCGCTGGCGGTCGCCAGCCATGGCATTGGCGGTCATGGCAATGATCGGCAGACGCGGCGTGCCGCTATCGGCTTCGTACTGGCGCCAGCGCTGGGTGGCGGCATAGCCGTCGAGTACCGGCATCTGACAATCCATCAGCACCGCGTCGTAGCGTCGCTTGTGCATTTTTTCCAACGCGATGGCGCCGTTCTCTGCGCGCTCGGTGCGGCAGCCGATGGCTTCGAGCAGCTTCTGCGCGACGAGCAGGTTGATCGGGTTGTCTTCCACCACCAGTACCGACATGCCGGTCAGATCAGTGTCGCCGGGTGTGTCGATGACAGTGGGAGCATGGGCAGCTTCAGCCGCCGCCGATGATGCATGTACCGGTGAAGGCCCGATGGAGGCGGTCAATGCATTACGTAGTTCGCTGTCCGGCAACTGGCGCGGCAGCAACGTGGCGTTCTCGCGCAACAGGTCGGGGACGGAAGCGTCGCCGTACAGCCACAGCATGCGCGGCATGTCGGTGTCCATGCGGTTGATGGCGCGCTGCAGTGCCGCGGCGCCGTGACGCAGCGAGACAAGGTCGCCGATGACCGCGTGCCAGCCACCCGACAATGCCGGATTGCGCAGGCGTTCCAGTGCTTCCTGCAGGTTGTTGGCGACGCGCGGTTGGTAGCCCCAGGTGGGCAGTACCAGCTCCAGGCGTTGCCGCAGGCGCGGTTCGGGGGCGACCAACAGCACCTGCCGGGCGTTACGCAGGTGCTCCGGGCGGTGCAGGTCGCCAATGACCTTCAGCAGTGGAATCTCGAACCAGAACGTTGAGCCGCGCCCTGGATGCGACTGCACACCAATGGTGCCGCGCATCAGCTCGATGATGCGTTTGCAGATGGCCAGGCCAAGCCCGGTGCCGCCGTACAAACGGGTGGTGGAGGCATCAGCCTGGGTGAAGGACTCGAATACCCGCTCGCCCTGGCTGTCATCCAGGCCGATGCCGGTGTCACGCACCTCAAAGCGCAGATGATGTTGCGCCGGAGTTTCGCCCAGCCGCTTGACCCGCACCTGGATGCTGCCGCGCTCGGTGAACTTGATGGCGTTGACCAACAGGTTGCCCAGCACCTGACGCAGGCGTACCGGGTCGCCACGCACCGACAGACGCACGGACGGGTCGATATGCAGCGAAATGCGCAGGCCCTTGTGCTCGGCGGTGCGTTGCATCAGCTGCAACATGCCATCCAGCGTCTCGCGCAGATTGAAGGTGGTGACTTCCAGCTCCAGCCGATTGGCTTCCAGCTTGGAGTAATCAAGGATGTCATCAACGATACGGAACAGCTGGCGTGAGCTTTCAGTGGCCGTGGACAGCATGTTGCGCTGTTCCATCTCCAGCGGCCCCTGTGCGACCAGTTCCAGCATTGGCAGGATGCCGTTGAGCGGCGTGCGGATTTCGTGGCTCATGGTGGCCAGAAACTCGCCCTTGGCCAAGGTGGCTGCTTCGGCGATTTGTTTGGCCTGCAACAGTTGCTGTTCCAGCTTGCTGTGACCGACTTCGGCCTGACGCAACTGTTTGCATTGCAGTTGCAGCTCTTCACTGTGCAGCTGCAATGCGTGACGACGACGACGCTCGCCATTGGCGCGCCACGCAGCCAGCAATGCAGCCAGGACGCTGACCGAACCCGCAACCGTGCCGGCGATGGCCGGCAGCGGTGGCAGGAAAGGCACCGCAACCGCCATCGCGGCGCACACCGCTGCTACCAGCGCCCAGTTTCGCGTCCCCCCCGAGACGCTCACTTCAGAGCACCGCGTTCTGGAAGTCGAAATTCAGCTCGTTGCCCGCGCGCTGTACAACATTGCCCTGGATGAAATCCACGCCGCCCATCCACATCGCCGCAGCGGCCTGCGGATCTTCGATCTGCTGGCCGATGATCTGCAGGTTGGCGCGGTGTGCGTGGTCGATGGAATTGCGCAGCTCGTCGCGTAGCGTCTGGCTGGTATGGCTGCCGGCATAGCGTGCGGCCATGCGGATGAAGCTCAGCGGCAACTGGGTGAGCAGGGCATTGGCCTCGTCGCCGGGCTCAAACTGGCTCAGGCAGAACTGCACACCGGCCGGCATCAACTGCGCGCAGAACTGCTGCAGGCTCACCGCATGCACCAGCGCATCGGACAGGCGCACATCGATCACCAAGCCATTGCCGGCTACCTGACGCTCCTGCAGTGCTTTGAGCAGCCATTCCGCATACGCACTGCGCGAAAGCGTGCGCAGCGACTGCGATACGAACAAACGCAGCGGTGGTTGTGCGAATTGATAAAGGTGCAGCAGACCCAGTGCGTGTTCGACAACCTGTTGATCAAGGTCGGCGATGCGGCCGGCCGCTTCTGCGGCCGGAATCACCTGCCCGGCAGAAAGCAGCGTGCCGTCACTTTGACGCAGCCGCAGCAGTACCTGGTACTGCGCGGTATCGCCACCGGCAACGGCGACGATGGGCTGATATGCCAGCTCAAGTTGACCGTCCAGCAGCGCCAGATGTTCGTCGTTGAGCGTGGCTTCTTCGGGTGTGTAAGCGGCGACGCCGTTGTTGCTCAGACGTGCCTGCAGCGCAGTGCGTTCCACGGCTTCCAAAGCGTTGTCCGCGTCGCTGAAACTGCCCGGCAGCGGCGCATGGCCGACGGCGCAGCGAAGGAAAACGGATTCATCGTCGCGCGCTGCGAACGGCTGGGCCGACAGGCGCTCGCGGATGCGCTGGGCCAGCGGCTCGACCGCATCGGGTGCGATGCCCCGAGCCAGCAGCAGGAAACTGTTGTCGTTGAGGCGCGCCAACAGATGTGGCTCCAGGTTGTCGGCCAGACGCTGCCCTGCCTGCACCATCAACCGCTCGAAACTGGCATAGCCGTAACGTTCGCGCAGGCCCAGGGCGCTGGCGATCTCGATGAACATCAAACCGCCGGGTTGCTGATCGGTAAGCGTTGCCTGCAGCTGCCGCATCACGTTGTGACGCGTGGGTAGCCCGGTTTCCGGGTTGTTCAACATCGGGCCGTTGTCGATCTTGCCTTGCGCCTGCAGCCGGTTGCGGCGGATGCGGTTGGCAACGGCGGCGACCAGATGGCGTGGCCGGATGGGTTTCACCAGCACGTCGTCGGCGCCGCAATCGAGCACTTCAAACTGCCGGTCCGGATCGGCCTCGCCGGTGAGGAACACGATGGGCAGCAGTTGCTGGTGCGGCTGCTGGCGGATCATTGCGGTCAAGCGCATGCCATCCAGGCCGGGCATGTGCAGATCCATCAGGATCAGATCCGGGCGGTGTGCGCTGATGGCCTGCTGCACGCCTTCGGCCTCCATCTGCACAAAAGCCTGCATGCCAGCGCCGTGCAGCACACTCTGTGCGAACAGCGCCTGCGAGCGGTTGTCTTCGACGATCAACACGCGGTACGGCGTGTCGTCGGCAATGGACGGTGCGGTATCGGTTGCAGCGCCCGTGCCGGCGGTCTTGAGCTGGGCCTGCACGACTTCGGCTGGCGGCGCATTGCGCACGCTCCAGCGCTGCCAATAGTCGGCAGGCGGTGTTTCCGCGCGGATCGAGCGGGTGCTGGAGATCAGGGTGTCGGTGCTGGCCATCGGTACTCCCGGTAGACCGGGGATTATGCGTTCAAGGAGCGGGTGGGAGCGAATGATCGCCACCGGGCCGTAACGTGGTTGTGGTGGATTCGGGCGCTGCAAAAAGGCGCTTGATGCCACGCCACAACGTGCGCCACACCAGCCAGACCACTACCGCGCCGATGATGCTGGTACCCAATACGAGGATCAGCGCCAGCCATGGGTGGGCCAGTGCCAAGGCCAAGCCACCCACCACCAGCCCGTCTTCGACGATGGACGCCATCCAGTTGCTGGCCGGCTCCGGTGAGGTGTTGAGCAACGCTCGGGTGCCAGCCTTCAGGCCATGGCTCGCCAGGGCGACACCGGCGCCGGCCGCCAACACGCCCGTGCTCAGTTGGCCGTCGGAAGAAAGTGTGGCCGCAGCCAGGAACGCACCGGCCGGCACGCGGGTGAGGGTTTGCAGCAGGTCCCAGATCGAATCCACGCCTGGAATCTTGTCGGCAAAGAATTCGGTGATGGCCAGGACGCCCGAGGTGCCCAGCACCCACCACGATTCGGTGGCCTGCAGCGCGGGTGGCAGGTCGACCCAGCCCATCAGCCCAGCCACGCCCACACCGAATACGGTGAGATAGACGCGGATACCGGCCATCCAGGCCAACAGGATGCCGATGACGAAAACATGGGCTTCTGTCATGGAAGCGGGCTCCGGCGGGAAACTGTGAGCAGGATCGCAACTATCGAGCATGGTTGGCGTGATTGCCAGATGTGATGAGCCCTGAGGCGCGACCGAGCGATGGTCGTTTACACTGGCCCGTCGTTTCAGACGGAGCACAGGCGCGCCCTTGCCGGGCGATGCCGGAGCCTGCCATGGCCCACCGATCGGCTTCACGTTTCCAAATCACGCCACGTGGCACCGGCGGCGCCCGCCCGGGCTGGGTGCCTGTCGCCCTTGTCGCCGGAGCCTGGCTGTTGTCCTTGTTGCTGGTGGGCTGGCTGGCGTCTCGCTATGCCTCCCCGGATGCCGGCGGGCTGCGCGAAAAGCTGCGGCAAAGCGAGCAGCTGGTGGAACAGCAGCGCAGCCAGCTGGAAGAGCAGCGCCAGCGCCAAGCAACGCTGGAAGCCTCGGACAAAATCAGCCGAGCGGCCAACACCGAAGTGCAGGCCTCGCTGGGCGAGCGCGACGAGGAAATCGCCGGGCTGCGAGCCGACGTAGCCTTCTATGAGCGCCTGGTGGGCTCCACCAGCCAGCGCAAGGGGCTGAATACGCATTCGGTGGAGTTTTCACCCGAAGCCGCCGGCACCTGGCACTACAGCGTGGTGCTCACCCAGAATCTGAATCGCGGTGCCATCAGCCAAGGGCAGATGCGCTTTTCGGTCGAGGGCGTGAAGGACGGCAAGCTGACCACGGTCAGCTGGGATCACCTTCACCAGCGCAAATCGGTACCAGGGCAGGAATATTCGTTCCGATATTTCCAACAACTGGACGGTAGCGTGATGCTGCCCCGGGATTTCACACCGCAACGTGTGCGAGTCTCCCTGTCCGGGCCTGGGGGGGGCGCGACACAGACATTTGATTGGAAACTCGCCGGCAACGGCAGAGGGGAGTAGGCATGTTCAAGAGTAAGTCCAAGAGCAGCGGTGAGCTGTCCGTGGATGCCCTGATCGGGTCCCAGGTTGAGATCCGCGGCGACGTGGTGTTCAGCGGTGGCCTGTATGTGGATGGCCGCATCATCGGCAAGGTGGTTGCCGCCGAAGGCAGCGAGGCGATGCTGACGCTGGCCGAGCACGGCTACATCGAGGGCGAAATCCGCGCCGCGGTGGTGGTGCTCAGTGGCCGTATGGATGGTGACGTACACGCGACCGAGCGGGTCGAACTGACCCCGAGTGCCCGGGTCAACGGCAACGTTCACTACCAAGTGGTGGAAATGAACGCCGGTGCGCAGCTCAATGGCCGCCTGGTGCATACCGCCACGATGGCTGCCCTGCCGGCACCGGATGACAAGGCCGCTGACCGAAAATCGAAGAAAGCTGAAGCCGCCGAAGCTTGAAACAGCGTCGGCGCGCCCCCATGCTGAGCGCATGAGCACGCTAGTTTCCCTGCCCGGCGCAAAGCCGGCACCTGATTACCAGTCCCTGGACCGCCCGTTGAACTTCACCGCGGCGGCTGCGGCCAAGGTACATGAGCTGATCCAGGACGAAGGCAACGATGCCCTGGCATTGCGTGTGTACATCCAGGGCGGCGGCTGTTCGGGCTTCCAGTACGGTTTCGAATTCGATGAGAACCGCGACGACGATGATCTGGCGGTGGTCACCAATGAGGTGACCCTGTTGGTGGATCCGTTGAGCCTGCAGTACCTGATGGGGGCTGAGGTGGATTACAGCGAAAGCCTGACCGGCGCGCAGTTCGTGATCCGCAACCCCAATGCCCGCACAACCTGCGGTTGTGGCAGCAGCTTCTCGGTCTGATTCCCGCGTCGTTATCAAGTTCTACATGCAATCCAATCTCGAAGAACAGTTCCACGCCGCCATGCTCGGCATCCATGAGCAGGCCGCACGGCTCAAGCCGCCTTACCGGGCCACGCGATTCCGGCAGCTCGTCCTGAGCAGCGGGGGCAAAGCAGCGGCTGACCAGCTGTTGGCAGCGCCCAATGTGTCCGATGGCTTCACCGAGTTATTCCTGCGTGGGCGTGAGCATCTCAAGCTCAGCGTCGAATACCTGGTGCTGCAGGAGGCGTGGCGGCCGTTGTTCACCGACGAGCAGCTGGCCGTGGCGCGCAGGCGGCTTTGCGACATGGGCGTGGAGCTTCCCGAAGGCGCAGCCTGAGCCACCGCAGCCACTGCGCCATCGAATGGCAGCTTATCCGCGCTTGCGATGGACACGCTTTGGCGGCAGGCTCTGACGGATGTCCAATCCTGATCGTTCCTTTTCTGGATACGCCTTCGCCGGCGCAGCGCTGAACCGCGGTGACGCCCTGCGCGACGACCCCGATGCATTGAGCCGGCTCTGGCCTGAGGCGCACGTCCTGGTACTCGATGCCGACGGCACTGCGTTCGCCGATGCCGAAGGTCAACCTTTCCTTGTAACTGGCCGTGAACTGGGCGGTGGCCCGGGTGCGGCGGTGTTCCTGGGCCTGACGGCCGGTGGCCGCGCCTGGTTCGTGGCCGAGGCAGGCACCCTCACCGCACATGCGCCGAGCCGCATCGATCTGCGCCAGGCGGCAGCCAGTTGGCCAGCGGAAGTGGCCGATGTGTTCTGTTATGCACGTGGCATGTCCTACTGGCATTCGCGCAACCGCTTCTGTGGTGTCTGTGGCGCAGCGGTGCGTTTTGGCCGTGCCGGCTTCATTGGCCATTGCGACCAGTGCGGCACCGAACATTACCCGCGTGTCGATCCTGCCGTCATCGTTGCGGTGGAGAACAACAACCGGCTGCTGCTCGGTCGCCAGAGCAATTGGGTGGCGCGCCGTTACTCGGTGCTGGCCGGCTTCGTGGAGCCGGGCGAAACATTCGAGCAGACCGTGGCCCGTGAAGTGTTCGAGGAGTCCAAGGTGCGGGTGAACGAGGCGCGCTACATGGGCACTCAGCCCTGGCCATTTCCGGGTGCGTTGATGGTGGGCTTCTTTGCCACCGCACAGGACGACACCCCGACGGTGAACGGAGAGCTGGAAGACGCGCGCTGGTTCAGCGTCGAAGAAGTGGGCGCTGCGTTGCGCCGCGACTCCGATGACGACGGGCAGGGCATCCTGCTGCCGCCCCGGATATCCATCGCGCGCACGCTGATCTCGCACTGGTACCAGGGAAAGACAGCGTGACGATGCGAGACGACATGCGTCCCCTTGCACGGCGTTGGCAGGGCCTACAATCGCAGGCCGGAGGAAACGCATGTTCACGACTTTGGTAGCAGTGATCACGGCATTGGTGCTGGGCCATCTGGCCCCGGCGGCGATGGCGTCGCTGCGTGACTGGCGCTGGTACGGCCGTTGGCTGCAATGGTGGCAAGGCCACACCGGAGAGGCCACGGGCAGCCGCTATGGGTTGGTCATGGCCATCGTCTTGTGCGTCTTGGTGGTGGCACTGCTGCAATGGGCATTGGACGAGCGTGTGTATGGCCTGCCGTCGCTGCTGTTCGGCATTGTCGTGCTGACCCTGTGCTGGGGCCCGCGCGACCTGGACCGTGATGTCGAGGCGGTGATCGACGCCGATGATGCGGGTGCTCGTGATGTCGCCATCTCCCACCTGCAGGCAGGCGGCGGCAGCATGCGTGAGGACGCGCCTTCATTGGTTGAGGCGACGGCTACCGACGCGTTGCGACGCTGGTTTGCGCCGTTGTTCTGGTTCCTGCTGCTCGGGCCGCTTGGCGCGGTGCTCTACCGTTTGTTGGCGCAATCGCTGCAGGGTCCGCAATCGGCACGGGTGTCCGACGCCGCGCGGCACGGTGGTGCGACCGCCCTGGCATTGCTGGAATGGCCAGTGGCACAGCTGATGACGCTGTCGATGGCCCTGGTGGGCAATTTCGACACCGTGTTTTCCGCCTGGCGAGGTGCTGGTGGCAACCGTCTGGCGCTGGAGTTGGGTTTCCTGACCCAGGCCGCGCGCGCTAGCGTAGGCGCCGAGCTGGTGGAAGATGCCGATGAGGCACGCCTGACCGGCATGGCGCCGGTGGACGAACGCTACCCCGAGCTGCGCGACGCGATGAGCCTGGTGTGGCGGATGTTGCTGCTGTGGATGGCCCTGCTGGCCCTGTTGGTGATCGCTGGCTGGGTGGGTTGAAGCAGCCGTAGAAACGGCTTGGGCCCGCGATGCTTGTCGTGGCAACAAGCCGCAACCGTGATGATCCCTTGATTACCGATGTCCCCTGCGCTGCATGGCAGGGGCTTGGTGACGTATGCCCGTTCCAGCCAGGAGCGACGCCTTCAGCCTGGCGCGAGCAGGGTGAAGGGGAACCATGGCAAATTGCGGGCGATCCAGTACGTGGGCAACAGCACCAGCCAGAGCTTGGGTTCCATCACCCACCGCATGATCGGCTGCAGCCAACGCGGCTGCCAACCTGCTGACCACAGCGTCATCAGCGGAATCAGCCCCAACACGACCAGGCCCAGCGGATTCATGGACAGTGCGCCGAGCACATCGCCATGAACCAAGGCATGCAATGCGCGGGTGAGCCCGCAACCGATGCAGTAATGGCCGGTGATGGCGTAGAACATGCACGGCGGAAACGGATTGCCGGCGACGTTGGGATCAAACTTCCATAGCAACGCCACGCCGGCCGGGACGGCGACTGCCATCCCGGCCATTGCAAGTTTGTGGTTCGTTTTGAGCGTGAGCGCCAAGGTCTTACTGGTACTGCTGCAGCATTTCCATGTAGCCGGCGCTGCCGACCGTGGCGAAGTAGATGGCGTTGATGATCAGGCCGAGGATAGCCAGGCCGGTTGCCACCCAGCACCAGATCTTGGCGTTGTTGGAAGCGCGGCGGGCGCCGTCGATATCACCCTGTGCCAACAGCGAATTCACCTTGCTGGAGAACACGATGGCGACGATGCCGACCAGGCCCAGCGGGCAGCACAGGCAGGTGGCAAGGACGGTGGCGATGATCGACCACGCCAGGTGGTTGGGAATGCTGCTGGTGGGATTGACGGTGTTCATCCATTTCTCCGGTTGATATGTAAAACGGTCAGCGTGACTTGCAGGCATTTGCCGCAGTGAGCGGCGAAATGATCATGGCGGCCACCCAGCACAGCGGCCAGGTAATCCAGCCGATGAAGACGAAAAGCAGCAGGAAATTGATGAAGGCCAAGGCCCAATAGCCAAACATGAAGATCAGGCCGGTGCCAACATTGCCGGCATACATGTGGCCGATGCCGAAAACCTGGAACAGGCCCGGGATCACTTCCAGCAGGGCGGCGACGCCGCCGGATTTCTCCGGATGGTGATAGTGATGCACCACCTGCGGCGCAGCCGGCGCGTTGAATGCAGGCGGCGACGGTGGTGTGGGTGGTGGCGATGGTGTGGAACTATCCATGTATTCCCCAGAGCTAAGTGGCATGCCGCCCGATCATGGCAGCATGCAATGGGGAATAGCCTAGCTAGTTGTCCTACATCTGGAAAGCGCAAATCCCTACGCTTGGTCCCCGCGCAGCGCACGCACCAGCGTTTCCAGCTGGGTGGCATCGGTGTTGGCGCCATCCACGGCGGGTGCTGCGGCCACGTTGACGTGTGCGCGGAAACGGCGCGGTACCCGCATCCGCCCCAGCCGTGTATCGCGCCGGCTCCACATGCTTGACCACATGCCCTTGAGCGCCATGGGCACCACCGGCACCGGGCGTCGGGCCAGGATGCGCTCCACGCCTGACTTGAAGGCGGCCATCTCACCGTCCTTGGTCAGCGCGCCCTCGGGGAAAATGCAGACCAGCTCGCCCTCGGCCAAAGCCGCGTCCACGTCATCGAAGGCACGCTGCATGAGGGCCGCATTTTCTTTGGGGCTGGCGATGGGGATGGCCTTGGCGGTGGTGAATATCCAGCGCATTACCGGGATGTTGAAGATTTTGTAGTACATGACGAAGCGCACCGGGCGCGGAATCGTCGCTGACAGGATCAGCGCATCCATGTAGCTGACATGGTTGCAGACGATCAGCGCAGCGCCTTCGTCGGGCACATTGGCTTCCACGCCATTGACCCGCAGCCGGTACAACGTGCGCACCATCACCCAGCTGAGGAAGCGCATCAGGAATTCGGGGACGATGCTGAAGATGTAGACCGCGACCAGCACGTTGCCGATGGCCAGGGTCAGGAACAACTGCGGCACGGTCAGGCCCGGCATGGGCAGCGTGTAGCCGAACAGCGACAGCTGCTTGAGCTGCAGCAGCAGGCCCAGCATTGCCGCCAGCACGATGAAGCCGGAGTTCTGGATGTTGAGCGCAGCGAACACGCGCGACATCTCCGACTTGTCGGTGCGGCTCTGGATCAGCGCGAACAACGGCACCACGAAGAAACCGGTGAACAAGCCGATGCCCAGCAGGTCGATGACAATGCGCCAGCTGCCCGGTTGCTGCAGGAAGCTGAAACCATTCAAGCCACTGATTTCCACCGCGCCGGTTCGGGCGAAGTACAGATCCAGCAGGAACGCGCTCATGCCGAATGCGCCCAGCGGTACCAGGCCAATTTCGACAATGCGTCCGGAGAGCTTTTCGCACAGCAGCGAACCCACGCCAGTACCCAGCGAGAACAGCGCCAGCGCGAAGATGTACAGCGTCTCGTCTCCTCCCAGATTGACTACCGCATAGGTGGGCAGCTGCGAAGTCAGCACGGTGCCGAAGAACCAGAACCAGGACACGCCGAGGATGGCGTTGCGCACGGCCTTCTGCTTCTTGGCCATGCGCAGCACTGCCAGCGATTCGCTCAGCGGGTTCCAGTTGATCTTCAGTTCGGGCGCGCCTGCATCCACGCGCGGGATCATGCGTGCGGCGATGTTGCCGGCCAGCGCCAGCGCGATGATGGCCACCGCCGCGACGATGGGCCCATAGCTGCCGGCCAGGGCAAATATCATGCCGCCGGCAATCATGCCGGTGAGGATGGAAATGGACGTGCCCATCTCGACCAGACCGTTGCCACCGGTCAGTTCCTCCGGCTTGAGGATCGACGGCAACACCGAGTACTTCACTGGCCCGAACAACGTGGATTGCAGGCCGGTGCAGAACAATGCGATCAACAGCACCGGCATGTTCTGCGTGAGGAAGCCGATGGCGGCCAGCGACATGATCACGATTTCCATCACGGTGGTGATCACGATCAACCGCTGCTTCTCCAGCTTCTCAGCGATCTGCCCGGCCAGGGCAGAGAACAGGAAGTACGGCAGGATGAACAATGCCGGCGCCAGGTTGGTGTACAGCGTGCGTTCTTCGGTGCTGACGCCCAGGTAGAACAGCAGGCCGATGATCGCCTGGCGATAGATGTTGTCGTTGAACGCGCCCAGCGCCTGGACGATGAAGAACGGGAGGAAGCGCCGTTGCTTGAGCAGCGCGAATTGGTTGTGGCCTGACATCGTGTCTCCTCGGTTCTGCGCGGCACCTTAGCAGACCGCGATCACGCTGCCAGCGGGGGCAGCAGCGCGAGCAGGGCGCGTGCGGCAGGGGTGGGATCGGCCCGCCATACCGCACAGGTCCGGAAGTGAAAGGTCTCGGCCAATGGCCGCACGCTCACGCCTTCCATGCGTTCGGCCATGCTGGCTGGCACTACTGCGACCGCCAAGCCTGCTGCCACCAGTTGCCGCTGGATTTCGCTGTGGGTGACTTCGTACTGCAGCTGTGGGCGGATGCCCCGACCGACCAGGGCGTCATCGACCATGCGGCGCACACCGGCACCGGCTACCAGTGCCGCCAGCGGGATGCCATCGAGCGCTTCCAGCGGAATTTCCTGGCACGCGGTTAGCGCGTGGTCCGGTGGCATCACCAGCGACAGGCCTTCCTCGTGCAGCAACCGGTGCTGCGGCGGCAGCGCCAGTTGCGGGCCGACGCCGATCAGGGCGATGTCCAGCCGGCCTTCGTCCAGGTCGGCCAGCAACACCTCGCTCATGCCCACCCGCAGGTGCACATCAACGGCGGGATGGGCGGTACGGAAGGTCGCCAGCAGGGCCGGCACATCGACCACGTTGAGCGAGGTGATCTGGCCGATGTTGATCCGGCCGCGCACCGTGCCCAGCGCCAGCGCCATCTCCTCCTGCAGGCGGGCGGCGGCCTGCAACGTAAGCCGGGCATTGCGTAGGAATACCTCGCCGGCGGCGGTAGGCCGCACCCGACGAGGTCCGCGCTCGAACAGTCGCGCCCCAAAGGCTTCCTCCAGCCGTGCCATCTGATGGCTCAGCGCCGACTGCACGGTGTGACAGCGGGCAGCGGCGGCCGTGAAGCTGCCCTCTTCGGCCACGGCGACGACGAACTCAAGCTGGCGCAAGGTAAACATGCCATCACTGAAACAGATGGGTTGGATGAAAACAATGCATTTGTGTCATCTCGATGGCGGGAACAGACTGGCCCCCGGTTTCCTGATTCCCCACCTTCATGTCCTCCAAAATCTCCACCGCGAACGTCCTTCCCCAGTCGCGGGTACTGCTGCTGGCTACCGCCACCGGCTTGATCGTGGCCAGCAATTACTACGCCCAACCGTTATTGCAGCTGCTGGCCGGTGTGTTCACGGTGAGTGCCAGCCAGGCGGGTTGGGTGGTCACGGTGGCGCAGTTGGCCTATGCCACTGGTTTGTTGCTGATCGTGCCATTGGGCGACCGGCTGGAGCGGCGTGGGTTGATCGTCGGCCTGTTCGTGCTGGCAGCGGTGGGGCTGGCGATCAGCGCCAGCGCGGGCAATCTCACCCAGCTGCTGATCGGCACCGCCCTGAGTGGGCTGAGTGCGGTGGCGGCACAGGTAATCATTCCGCATGCCGCGACGCTGGCCGCGCCGGAGCAACGCGGACGGGTGGTCGGCACGATCATGGCCGGCCTGTTGCTGGGCATCCTGCTGGCGCGCACCGCCTCGGGCGTGCTGGCCGGAGTCGGCTCGTGGCACACCATCTATTGGGTCGCGTGCGTGGCCTTGTTGCTGTTGGCAGTGTTGCTGGCGAAGTTGCTGCCAGCACATCAGCCGACCGCCACGTTGTCGTATCCGCGTTTGATCGGCTCGGTGCTGGCGCTGCTGCGTGATGAGCCGTTGCTTCGTCAGCGTTCGTTGCTGGGTGGGGTGTTGTTTGCCGGCTTCAGCGTGTTCTGGACGCCGCTGGCATTCCTGCTGTCTGGGCCGGCCTATGGGTATTCCATCGGCACCATTGGGCTGTTCGGCCTGGTGGGCGCGGCCGGCGCATTGGCTGCCAGTCGTGCCGGCCGCCTGAGCGACCGCGGCCATGGTCGCTGGGTGGCCGGTGGCGGTCTGGTGATGCTGCTGGTGTCGTGGTTGGTGCTGGTGTTGGCACCGGTATCGCTGGCGGCGTTGGTTATCGGCGTGTTGCTGCTGGATGTCGCGGTGCAGGCGGTGCACATCAACAACCAGAGCGTGATTTACCAGTTGGATGAAGGCGCACGCAGCCGCATCACCTCGGCCTACATGACCTGCTATTTCATCGGCGGCGCCAGTGGCTCGGCGTTGGGTACTGCCGCATGGACGCAATACGGCTGGAACGGTGTGTGCGCGCTGGGCGGATTGCTGGCGGTGCTGGGATTGGGAGTGTTCTTCATGCCGGTGCGCGGGCCGCGCCGCCAGCGGGCCTGATGCGGCATGGGGCGACCTGGGTCGCGACGCAGATGATGCGTGGTGATTCGGCGCAGATGCGAGTTGCGCCCCCGGTGCATCGGTTGTCTTCAATGTCACGTGTTTCTCTACGCGGCTTGCTCCTGCATGGTGCCGGTGCGGGTGTTGAGAGCGGCTTATGCCGCTCCTGCAGCAGCGTTGGCCGGGATCTGCAATTGGATTGCTTCGGCCGCCGTGCTGCGCAGCTTCGGCATCAGCCGCAGCATCAACGCCAGTTGGGTGCGAACCAGGCGCGCCTTTTCGTCGATGTCATCGGGCAGCTGTTCCAGCGCGTCGGCCAGGGCGATTTCTTCTTCCTGCGGCGGCGCGGTGTCGCGCTTGGCCAAGGCATCGGCCAGTTGCGACAGCGATTGCTGTAGTTGCTGATGGCCAGCGGTGATTACCGGGTCTTCGTCCACCAGCGTCGATTGCGCGCGGTGTGCACCCAGCGCTGACAAATAACCCAGCAAGGTGTTGGACAGCGCCAGAAAGCGGAAGCCACCCTCCAGGTTGCCGCGCGCATAGCCGGGTTCGCGCAGCATGTGGGCCAGTGCGACGGACAGTGCGACGTCAGCGTTGTGCATATCGCGGCGGGCAACGCGGTAGGGCAGGTCGTCGCGCATGCCGCTGCGGTATTGGCCCAGCACCGCGTCCAGGTAGGCGGTACTGGTGGCGACCACCTGTGCCATCACCCGGTGCAGGCGACGGCCCTGCCAGTCGGGCAGGATCAGCAGCGATGCGATAGCGGCAATGGCGCAGCCGATCAGCGTGTCCAGCAGGCGCGGCCAGATCAGCACGAACCCATCGCCCAGCAAGTTGAAGCACACCAGCGCCATCACCGTGATCGCGGCGGTGGCCAGCAGGTAGCGATCGGTGCGGTTGAAGAAGAACACCAGCGCAGCGGCCAGGGCCACCAGCAATTGCAGGTGGGTGCCAGGGAACAACTGCATCAACGCCCACGTTGCGCCCAGGCCCACCAACGTACCGGCGATGCGTTCGACCAGACGCCGCCGGGTGGCGCCAAAGTGCGGGCGACACACGAACAGGATGGTCAGCAGGATCCAGTAGCCATTTTCTGGATGCACCAGCTTGAGCACGACATAGCCAGCGATCAGCGCGAGCGCGATGCGCACGCCGTGGCGGAACAACAAGGAACCCGGTGTCAGTGATTGACGCAGGCGCGTGGCCATCTCGCGCAGCGTGTGCGGCGAAGAATCGCGCAGGCGTGTGTCGATGCCTTCCAACGGCACGTCGGCCAGCGAGGCTTCGGAGAGTTGCCGCTCGATGCTGGACAGGTTGTGCGCCAGCAGCTGCAGCGAGCCGAGCAGGCGCCGCCATTGTGGGCGCTGGTGTTCGCGCAGGTAGCGCAGCGATTCAGTCAGGTCCTGCCCGGCCTGCCGCGCCTGCTCACCATAGGTGAAGGGCTGGCGCAGGCGGATGGCCTGCCCCAATGCTTGGCAGGCTTTGCCTTGCAGCGACAGCAGGCGTCGGCAGCGGTACAGCACGTCGCTGTGGAAAAAAGTGTCGGCCAGTGCTTCATAGGGATAGTGCGAAGAGCTGGCGCGCTCGTGGAAATCCTGGGCCATGTAGTACAGGCGGAAATACAGGCCTGATTGCACACCGGGCCGGCCGGAGCGGCCGAAGCGGCTGAGGATGGCGGTCTTGGCGGTGTTCAGGGTTTCGACCACGCGCACGTTCTGCTCGGCCAGTGCCAGCCGCCGCGCTTCCAGGTTGCCGTGCCGCACCGGCTCGAACAGATCGGCCTTGAGCTGCAGGTAATGGCCCAGCTCGAAGAACAGCCGCGCCAGCCGTTCGCGCACGGGGCGGTTTGCGAACATGGCCGTCCACAGGATCGACAACATGCCGTACCACGCTGCGCCGATCAGCAGGTTGGAGACCTCGTGCCACGCCACGCCGGGTGACTTGAGCTGGTCCATCGCGAGCATGGTGTAGATGGCCAGCGTCACCGTGGCCTGGCCGATGGAAGCGTAGCGCTCGCCCAGCGCACCGAGCAGGGTCAGGCAGAAGGCGGCCAACGCCAGCGCGGTGATGAAGGGCAGTGGATACGCAAACAGCCACACCACCGAGGCAGCCGCCAGGCTGAAGCACAGCAGCGACAGCAGCACGGATTTGGTGCGGCCCCACCAGTTGTCATCTGTCTCGGCGATGGCGCTGGCGATGATGCCCAGGAACAGGCTGGGAATGGCGCCGATGCGGTCGTAGTACCAGCCGTAAGCCATCACGCTGGTCAGCGCGATGAAAACGCGCAATCCATAACTGGCTTTCTCGTGGGCCCAGAGTTGGCCCAGGTGGCGTTCGAGACGGGGCATGCCGATGATGTGGCCTTATGCGGTCAGTAGAGGGCCAGCTTGCGACGCTGTTGTTGCACAGGCAAGCGTGGACGGCGTGGGGGACGCATCAGTTGAATGCCGCAGCATTGGCTGCACGCATGAAATCGATGAACACCCGCAACTTCGGTGCAAGTTGTTCGCGCGAGGGGTAGTACAGATGGAAACCGGCGAACGGCAGCTGCCATTCGTCGAGCACGCGCAGCAGGCGCCCGTCTTCCAACTCCGCACGTGCGCTGTGTGAAAACACCTGCAGCAAGCCCAGTCCGTCGCGTGCGGCGTGCAGTGCGAGCTGGCTGTCGTTGAGCAGCAGGGGGCCATCGACTTCAACGTGGAAGTCGTGGCCATCGCGCGTGAACTCCCAGGGGAAGATGCGTCCGTCGCTGCTGCGGTGGCGCAGGCAGGCATGGTTGACCAGGTCCTCCGGCCGGGCAGGCACACCGCGTTGTTGCAGATAGGCAGGCGCGGCGACCACCGCCAGCCGCAAGGGCGGACCGAGTGGCACCGCGATCATGCCGGCCGCCAGTGATTCCCCCAGGCGGATGCCGGCATCAAATCCTTCGGCCACCACATCGACCATCGCCGACTGGATCGCCAACTCGACCTGCACCTGCGGGTACTGGCGATGGAAGGCCGGCAGAAAGGGCAGCAGCAGGTGCTCGGCGGCAAACCGCGGTGTGGTGATGCGCAGCTGGCCGACGGGTAGGTCGCGGCTTTCTTCCATGGCCTGCAACGCACCGCCGATGCGTTCCAGTGCCGGTAGCATTTCCTGCAACAGGCGCTGGCCGGGCTCGGTCAGGCCGACGCGGCGGGTGGTCCGCTGCAGCAGGCGCGTGCCCAGCCGGCGTTCGAGGTTGCGGATGGTCTGCGACAGCGCCGACGGCGACACCCCCAGCTCGATGGCGGCCTGGCGGAAACTGGCCTGCCGGGCCACGCAGGCAAAGGCGGCCAGCGCAGGCAGCAGGGCGGGATCGATTGTGCGATCTGGCTTCATGGTCAGTCCCAATTATGCGGGTTTATCGGCGTAGTGATGTCGGCCTACAGTGGCGTCCCCCTTCGTTGATGGACGCATGGCAATGCAAACCCGCATGTTGGGCCGTGATGGCCCGGTTGTTTCCGCCCTTGGCCTTGGTTGCATGGGCATGAGTGCGTTCTATGGCGGTCGTGGTGATGACAGTGCCTCGATCGCGGTCATCCACCGCGCGCTGGAGCGCGGTGTCACCTTGCTTGATACCGCTGACATGTATGGCCCGCACACCAATGAAGTATTGGTGGGGCGCGCCATTGCCGATCGTCGTGAGCAGGTGTTCCTAGCGACCAAGTTTGGTATCCAGCTCAATCCGGATGATCCGCAGGCGCGCGGTGTTGATGGCCGCCCGGAGTACGTACAGGCCGCCTGCGAGGCGAGCCTGCAGCGGCTGGGCGTTGATCACATCGACCTGTACTACCAGCACCGCGTGGACCCGCAGGTGCCGATTGAAGACACGGTAGGCGCGATGGCGCGGTTGGTCGAGCAGGGCAAGGTGCGTTACCTGGGTCTGTCCGAAGCGGCGCCGGAGACGATCCGTCGTGCGCATGCGGTACACCCGATCACCGCATTGCAGACCGAGTACTCGTTGTGGTCGCGCGAGCCGGAACACAACGGCTTGCTGGCGACGGTGCGCGAGCTGGGCATCGGCTTCGTGCCGTACTCGCCGCTGGGCCGTGGCTTCCTGACCGGTGCGATTCGCAGCCCGGCGGATTTTGAAGAAGGCGATTACCGCAGCAAGTCACCGCGTTTCCAGGGGGAGAACTTCGCCCGCAACCTGGCATTGGTAGAGCAGGTCAACGCGATTGCCGCGAGCAAGGGGGTGAGCCCGGGGCAGCTGGCATTGGCGTGGGTGCTGGCGCAGGGCGATGATCTGGTGCCCATTCCGGGCACCAAGCGGCTGACGTATCTGGAAGAAAACCTGGGTGCGCTGGACGTGGTGCTGGATGCGGATGATCTGGCGCGGATTGATGCGGTGTTCCCGGTGGATGCGGCGGCCGGTGCGCGGTATCCGGCGGCAAGTATTGGGAGTGTGCATCGCTGAGGGGGGGGAGTGACGGCTGAGAGGTAGGAGCAGAAGCAAAGGCCACCCTCATCCGCCCTCCGGGCACCTTCTCCCGCGTGCGGGAGAAGGGATGGGTCTCAGGCTTCGGCAATCGTGCTAGCACTTCATTTTCTTGCATTCGGCCTGTCAGGCATGAACTGCGCGGCAATGCAGAGGAGCCAAGAAATGGTAGGCGCACTCCCTTCTCCCGCACGCGGGAGAAGGTGCCCGTAGGGCGGATGAGGGCAGCTCTGCGCTTTGTTCCATCTGAATCAAGGTGCTGCGCTTCATCCCCCGCCTGCGAATGGAGGCAACAAAAAAGGGCGGCCTTGAGGCCGCCCTTTTCATCATCCATCACACGAATGACTTACTGCTGCTCACGCGCAATCGCGCGCCAGCCAATATCGTTGCGATGGAACTCGTTGGCCCAGTGAATTTTCGCCACACCGGCATAGGCATGCTGCTGCGCATCGGAGACGCTGTCGCCGAGCGCTGCCACGCACAACACACGGCCGCCGGCACTGATCACATTGCCGTCCGCATCCAGCGCAGTACCGGCATGGAACACCTTGGCGCTGCCCGGCACATCGGCCAGACCGCTGATGACATCACCCACAATTGGCGTTTCCGGATACGGCTTGGCCGCCAGCACCACACCCAGCGACGGGCGCGGATCCCACTGCGCTTCCACGCCAGCCAAGGCGCCATCGATGGCCGCTTCAAGCAGATCCACCAGATCCGACTGCAGGCGCAGCATTACCGGCTGGGTTTCCGGGTCGCCGAAGCGCACGTTGAATTCGATCACCTTCGGCGCGCCTTCCGCGTCGATCATCAGCCCGGCATACAGGAAACCGGTGAACGGTACGCCGTCGGCGATCATGCCGGCCACGGTCGGCTCAACCACGTCGCGCATCACGCGTGCATGCACCTCCGGCGTGACCACCGGGGCGGGCGAGTACGCACCCATGCCACCAGTGTTGGGGCCGGTGTCACCGTCGCCTACGCGCTTGTGGTCCTGGCTGGTGGCCATCGGCAGTGCGATGCGGCCATCCACCATCGAAATGAAGCTGGCTTCTTCGCCGTCGAGGAATTCCTCGATCACCACACGTGCGCCAGCATCGCCAAATGCGTTGCCGCTGAGCATGTCGTGCACCGCAGCTTCGGCTTCTTCCATCGTCATCGCCACGATCACGCCCTTGCCGGCGGCAAGACCATCGGCCTTGATCACGATGGGCGCGCCCTTCTCATGCAGATAGGCCAGCGCCGCATCCACCTCGGTGTGCACGGCGTAGTACGCGGTGGGAATGCCGTGGCGTGCGAGGAAATCCTTGGCGAATGCCTTGCTGCCTTCCAGCTGCGCCGCCGCTGCGGTTGGCCCGAAGATGCGCAGGCCCGCCGCACGGAACGTATCCACCACGCCGGCGACCAGCGGCACTTCCGGCCCGACCACGGTCAGGCCGACTGCTTCGTCCTGCGCCAGTTTCAGCAGCCCGGCGATATCGGTGACCTTGATCGCGACATTGCGGCACTTGCCTTCGGTGGCGGTGCCGGCATTGCCCGGGGCGACGATCACTTCGCTGACCTTCGTGGACTGGGCCAGCTTCCAGGCCAGCGCGTGTTCGCGGCCGCCGGCGCCGATGACGAGGATTTTCATGGGGTCAGTTCCTGTGGAGCGTTCAATGGGAAATGCAATGAGAAGACTTCAGCGTGACTTCGAAGAACACCGCGCCATTGGCATCGACGAAGCGCCGGCGCACATTGCCGCCAGCGGCGTAGACCGGAGCCAGCGACGGCGTCGCGCACAGTTCGGTGATGGCTTCATCTTCGTCGCGACGTAGCGCTTCAAATACCTCGGGCTTGGCCTTGGCCATGTCGACGGTGGCATCGGGGGAGCGGATCACCTGCACCAGGTCATCGCCATGGCGGTGCACCGAATCGATGATCAAACCATCGCGGTACGGCGCAGGCAGTTGCTTGCTCATGGTGGCCACGGCGGTGCGCTGTGCGTCGGCAAGCTTGCCGTTGCCACATCCGGCCAGCAGGGCCGCGCAGCTGCCGACGAACAGGAAAATCAGAGTGTTGCGCATCAGCTGCAGCCCTTTGCGTGAGTGGAAACGGGAATGCGGTAGTGCGTTGTAGCAATCGCGTGGCGTGTCGCCGGCACGTGGTGTGTGTTGCCAAAGCGATGCCACCGTTGCGCGTTGTACGCGCCCTGCGAACATCTCGCTCGCAGGGCCGCAACGATCAGGGGCGATGTTGCCGATTGCCCCTGTCAGCATGGTCTGTGTCAGTGACGGAAGTGGCGTATGCCGGTGAATACCATGGCGATGCCATGTTCATCGGCAGCGGCAATCACTTCGGGATCGCGCATTGAACCGCCCGGCTGGATCACCGCCGTGATGCCTGCGTCGGCAGCGGCGTCCAAACCGTCACGGAACGGGAAGAACGCATCCGATGCCATCACCGAACCCGGCACCACCAGCCCTGCATCAGCGGCCTTGATACCAGCGATGCGCGCGGAGTACACACGGCTCATCTGGCCTGCGCCCACGCCGATGGTGCGCTCGTCTTTCGCGTAGACGATCGCATTGGACTTGACGTACTTGGCCACGCGCCAGGCGAACAGCAGATCGCGCAGTTCAGTGTCGCTCGGCGCGCGCTGGGTCACGGTCTTCAGTTCTTCCAGCGACATGCCACGGTTGTCGGCGCTCTGGATCAGCAGGCCGGACCCCACGCGCTTGGTGTCGTAGTTGTTGCGCCCGTCACCGGCCGGAATGCGCAGCACGCGCACGTTGGCTTTCTTGGTGGCGTATTCCAGCGCGGCCGGCTCGTAATCCGGAGCGATCAACACTTCAACGAACTGACGGTCGAGGATGGCCTTGGCCGTCGCCACATCCAGTGTGCGGTTGAAGGCGAGGATGCCGCCGAACGCGCTGGTCGGGTCGGTGTTGTAGGCCATTTCATACGCGGCGCCGACGTCGGCAGCCACGGCCACGCCACACGGGTTGGCGTGTTTGACGATGACGCAGGCCGGCACGTCGAACTGACGCACGCATTCCCACGCGGCATCGGCATCGGCCAGGTTGTTGTAGCTCAGCTCCTTGCCCTGCAGCTGCACGAAGGTGGCCAGCGTACCCGGCACCGGCCACAGGTCGCGATAGAACGCGCCGTTCTGGTGCGGGTTTTCGCCGTAACGCAGGTCCATCACTTTCACGAAGGAGGAGTTCATCTGCGCCGGGAATTCGGCACGCAGCGGCACAGCCGCATCGGTCGTGGTCACGGCCGACAGGTAGTTGCTGATCGCCGCGTCATACTGCGCTACGCGGTTGAACGCAGCGACGGACAACGCAAAGCGCTGTGCGGCCGAGAGTTTGCCGTCGTTGCCATCGAGTTCGGCCAGCAGCGCGTCGTACTGGTCCGGGCTTGTCGCCACGGCCACGCGGGCGAAGTTCTTGGCGGCGCTGCGCAGCATTGCCGGGCCACCGATGTCGATGTTCTCCACGGCATCGGCGAGTGTGCAATCGGCCTTGGCGGTGACTGACTCGAACGGATACAGGTTCAGCACCAGCAGATCGATCGGTGCGATGCCATGTTCAGCCATCACCGCATCGTCGGTGCCGGCACGGCCGAGTAGGCCGCCATGCACCATCGGGTGCAGGGTCTTGACCCGGCCATCCATCATTTCCGGGAAACCGGTGACGTCGGAGACATCCTTCACCGGCAGGCCGGCGTCGCGGATTGCCTTGGCGGTACCGCCGGTGGACAGCAGCTCGACATTGCGGGCGGCCAGGGCACGGGCCAGTTCGACCAGACCGGTCTTGTCGGAAACAGACAGCAGGGCCCGGCGGACGGGCAGCAGATCAGCAGACATGGGGGCAGGGGGGCAGCGGAAGCGGGCCGATATTGTAGCCGCGTGGTCACAGCCGTGGCCGCAGAGGGGCGGTTGTCGTGCCGAGCAGTGGTCGGCAGAGGCTTTCCCGGTAACGCTCAAGCCGAGCATGGCTCGGCGTTGCAGGAAGGACGAGGCGTTACGCCAGCCCGTATTCCTTCAGCTTCTTGCGCAGGGTGGCACGGTGAATGCCCAGCAGTGCGGCGGCGCGGCTCTGGTTGCCTTCGCAATGGTTCAGTACTTCCACGAACAACGGGATTTCCATTTCGCGCAGGACGATTTCGTAGACATCGTCAGCATCACAGCCGTCCAGGTCACGCAGGTAGCGGCGCACGGACTGTGCGACGTGTTCGCGAAGCGGCGGCTTGGCGGCGCCACGACTGGTGTCAGGACGGGTGGGGGCAGCGTTCAAGGAAAGATCCCGGATTCAGCAGAGACGGGCACAGTGGCCCGGCGTGGGGGGAGGAGTCTAGCGCGTGGACCGGCGGCCTGCCATGCCGTGCGGCCTTACTTATTGAAATTCGAAGCTGAAAGCGACCGTCGCAGCGGCCGGTTCATGCAGCTGGAACGACACCTGCGCGCTCTGCCCCTGTTCCAGCCGTGCCTGCGGATCTGCCGTGGGCCCGAGGTACTCGGCCGGTTGGAAGGTGCGGCGGCCAATCACCCGGCCATCGGCGTCGGACAGGGACAAGCGCAGCGCCGGCCAGGCCTGCGCCCAGCGCGCTTCGTTGCGGAAACTGGCGTGCACCTGCAGCACGCCGGGTTGACCGGGCGCGGGGCGGATGTCTCGGCTGAGCATCGTGTAAGCAGACGGCTCATGCCAGGCCGGCAGGCTGCAGCGAAACACCGCGCACAGACCGCTGACCAGCGGGCGCGTGCCGGCGTCGGCAGCCAGCCGTGCGCGGTCGGCGATCAGAATCTGGATGCCCAGCAGCAGCGCCAATCCCGCGATCAGCGCCCACTGCCAGCGCGGCGTGACGTGCGCTGCGGCGGTAGCCGCCCGTGCGCTGCGGCTGAAGCTGGGGGCGGGCCCTGAAGCGGCTTCACCATCGGCCTCGTCTATGACATCGACGCGGTTGATGGTGGGCTCGGCGGCCTCAGGCGCAATCACGTTGGCAGCGTTCAATGGCGCTGCCAGCGGGGCATCTGGCTCGGCGACAGGCAGCAGTTCCGCAGTCTGCGGTGCTGCTGCGCCATCGGCATCGGCTGCACGCGTGTCGTCCGGCTTGGGGGCCGGCTTGCCGTGCAGAAAAGTAGCCAGCGAGGGGCGAGAGGGCGTGGTTTCGTCGCTCATGTCAGGCGATGCTGGGGCGTTGCGCCCATTCAAGCACGGCGCACGCCGGTGATGCGCATCCAGTCGCCGTCCTGCACGGCTTCAAGCTGGTCGAACCAGGCGGCGTAGCGTTCCAGCAGTTCATCTTCCTGGCCATGCAGGATGCCCGACAGTGCGATACGCCCGCCGGGTGCGACACGGGCGGCCAGCAGTTCGGCCAGCGCGTCCAGGGCCGAGGCCAGGATGTTGGCAACCACGACCGGATACGTTGCCACTGGTTCGTCCTGCGGCAGGTAGGCGGCAATGTGCATGCCGTTGCGCTCGCCGTTGTCGGCAGTGGCGATCAGTGCCTGCGGGTCATTGTCCACGCCTACCGCTGCGGCCGCGCCCAGCTTCAGGGCGGCCAGGGCGAGAATGCCCGAGCCGCAGCCGAAGTCGAGCACGGTCTTGCCGGCCAGTTCGCCATCGGCAGCCAACTGGTCCAGCCAGCGCAGGCATAGCGCGGTAGTCGGGTGGGTGCCCGAGCCGAATGCCAGGCCTGGGTCCAGCCGCACGATGGCGGCGTTGGCGGCCTGTGCTTCTTCAGGTAATTCGTGGTTCCACGGCACGATCCAGGCGCGCTCGCCGAAACGCATCGGCTGGAACTGGTCCAGCCAGGCACGTTCCCAGTCTTCATCTTCGACCGCGCGGAAGCTGGCGTTGGCCCAGTCCAGGCCGGCATCGAATGCCTCCAGTGCAGCCAGCAGCGCCAGCGCATTGGTATCGGCCGGGAACAGGGCGGTCAGCACCAGGTCGTTCCACAGCGGCGTTTCGCCCACGCCCGGCTCCAGAATCGCGCGCTCGTTGCTGGTGTCAGCGTCGGCGTCGAGCATGGTCACCGCCAGCGCGCCCACGTCTTCGAGCGCGTTCTCGTAGCGGGGCTGGGTGGTTTCGGTGCAGCGCAGGGTCAGTTCAAGGAAGGGCATGGCGGGGGACAGCAACGGCGGGACAGGGCACGCATCCTAGACGAGCCCGGCCTTGATTGCGCGCCCGTGAGCACCGGGTTCATGGTCGTCAAGCACTTGCTTGCTAGAATCCGCACTTCATCACCTGCCCTTTCGTGCCGGTTACCGATGCTCTCCCTCTTGGCCAGAAAACCTTGGTACCTGTTGGCACTGCCTGCGGCGGTGCTGCTTGCCGTACTGGGTTTGCGCGGCGGCGGTCTGCATGCAGCCGACAGCCAGGAAATGGCTGCGGCAATGAATGTAACGGTGGAGCAGGTTTCCGACGCCACCGGTTCAGCCGGCGACAGCCCGTTGAGCGGGCGTGAATTGGGCGCCGCGGTCGGCCCGGGCCTACCACTGGACCTGCGTGCGGCCTTCGAAGGTGGGCGCGGCCTGTTTGAATACGCGCGCCAGTTGCGCACGGCTGCAGCCGCCGGTGATGCGGAGGCGGGCTGGATGGTCAGCCGCATTTATGACTATTGCGGTGTGTATGCCATGGATCCGCAGGGCTACGCGCTGGACAGCGCCACGCTGGCGAGCATGGGTTTGAAGGACGTGCCGGGCCTGACGGCGGCACGTGAGCAGGTCAGCCAGGGATGCGTGGGCTTTACCGCCGCCGATGGACTGGGGCGCGCACTGATGTTGCAGCAACGGCGCGACTCGGCCGCTGCCGGCAACCTTGCTGCCGAGGCTGCGCTGCTGTCGATGGGTGAGCCGTTACGCACGGATGCCGAGTACCGCCGTGGCTTGGTGGAGCGGGTGTTGAACTCGCAGGATCCGGAAGCGTTTCTGGCCGTGTCCACCGCGATGGGTGTGGCTGCTGCGGGTGACGAGGCGTATAGCGGCCTGGTTGCGGGTGACCAGTTCACGCAGCTGGCCTGGCAACTGGCGGCCTGCCAGTTGGGCCTGGCGTGCGGGCCGGGCAGTGCATTGATGACCGGCTACTGCGCCAATGGCGGGATTTGCTCGCGCGATCCCAATCAGGATTTCGAGACATTTGTGTACGACGCTGCGGTATCGCGGCAGGGTATGGAAAAAATGAACGAACTAGTCAAACGCCTGCGCCGCGCGCGGGGAGGTAAACAATGAACTACCGTCGTTTCCTTCACGGAGCAAAATTCTGGGTCTGGGTGGTGTTGTTTGTTGCCTATTCGGCAGGCGCCGTAGGCGTGGTGCTGATCGACACCTACGAAGACCGTTCCCGCGAGATGAGCAAGGTCAAGCTGACCACCGTGAAATCCGACGCCGATCTGCGTCGTGCCGGTGCCAGCCAGGCCGCTGCCATTTACCGCGCACAGAGCGGCATGCCGTTCTCCACGTTGCAGCCGGGCACCCGCTTCCAGATCGTCTGGCCGGATGGCTCGGTGGAAACGGTGACCGTGGTGGATCCGTCTTCGCCGCTGGGCACCGAGCCAGTCAAGGGCACTGCCGTGACCAGTGAGTAATGACGCATCTGCAGGCGTGTCGGGGCGGCGTAAGCCGCCAGGCATGCATTACCTGAGGCGTGTCGGCTTTGACGCAAAGAAGAGCGGGGTTCCCCCGCTTTTTCTTTGGGCGATTGTCAGCTGCCGAAAGTTTTTCCGTTGCGGGCCGATACCTCGGCGATTTATTGGGTTTGTGTTGATGGAATTGCAATGTTGATTGCCACCTACGACCAGACGTTGGTCGTGTTTTCGATTGTGGTGGCCGTACTGGCTTCCTACACCGCTCTGGACATGGCCGGCCGCCTGGCAACCGCACAGGGCAGCGTGGCGCGCTGGTGGCTGGTCGGCGGCGCCACGGCGATGGGCCTGGGCATCTGGTCCATGCATTTCATCGGCATGTTGGCGTTTGACCTGCCGATTCCGCTGGGCTACGACCTGGCCATCACGCTGTGGTCGCTGGCGGTCTCGGTGGGTGCCTCGGCCTATGCGCTGTGGTTGGTGTCGCGGTCCCGCCTGCCGGGCTGGCAATTGCTGGCCGGTGCGGTGTTGATGGGTCTGGCCATTGCGGCCATGCATTACCTGGGCATGTCGGCGTTGCGCATGCAGCCGGGTATCGACTATCACCCCGGCTGGTTCATCGCTTCCATCGCGCTGGCCATCGTTGCTTCGGGCGCGGCACTGTGGATTGCCTTCCGCCTGCGCAATGAGCACCGCAGAACCCACCGCATGCGCGGGCTGGCATCGCTGCTGATGGGCCTGGCCATCGTTGGCATGCACTACACCGGCATGGCGGCGGCACGTTTCCCCGAGGGCAGTGTGTGTGGCGCGGTACGTGCCGGCGGCATCGATACGCAGTGGTTGGCGGTGCTGGTCATCGTCACCACGGTGGCGACCCTGGGCATCGCACTGATCGCTTCCCTGTTCGACCGCCGCATGCGCGAGCGTACCGGCGTGCTGGCCGACTCCCTGGCCGATGCCAACCAAAAGCTGGTGCAAGCCGCACTGCATGATCCGCTGACTCAACTGCCCAACCGCATGTTGTTGCAGGACCGCATGGAACAGGCGATCAAGCGCGCGCAGCAGGAAGCGCACGCGGTGGCGGTCATCTTCTGCGACCTGGATGGTTTCAAGACCATCAATGATGCCTACGGCCACCAACTGGGCGACCGCTTGCTCACCGCCGTGGCGCGCCGTATCGGCGCCTTGCTGGGGCCGCAGGATACGTTCGCGCGGCTGGGCGGCGATGAGTTCGTCCTAGTGTTGACTGTGGACAGCCCGGACGATGCACTGGTGATTGCCGAGCGGGTCGTGGAAGCGGCTGCACGGCCCTTCGTCATCGACACCGCCGAACTGCAGGTCAGCGCCAGCCTCGGCATCGCGTTGTATCCCAACGATGCCAGCAACGAGCGCGAACTCATGGCGCATGCCGACGTGGCCATGTACCACACCAAGCAGCTCGGCCGGAACGGCTACACGTTTTTCACCCCGGCGATGCAGGTCAATGCCAACCGGCAACTGCGCCTGTTGCAGGATCTGCGCAAAGCGGTGGAGCGCGATGAGCTTGTGCTGCATTACCAGCCCAAGTTCGATGCCTCTGAACAGGGCGTCATCGGCGCCGAAGCCTTGCTGCGGTGGCAGCACCCCGAGCTGGGCCTGCTGGCACCGGATGTGTTCATTCCGATGGCCGAGCGCAGCGGCCTGATTCTCTCGATGGGTGAATGGGTGCTGGACCAGGCCTGCGGGCAGCTGCGGCAGTGGCATGACGCGGGCCACAACCAGTGGTCGATGGCGGTGAATCTGTCGTCGTTGCAGTTCGATTCGCCGGGGTTGGTGGAGACCGTGCGCAGCATCATTGAGCGCCACGGCATCGACGCGCAGTACCTGACGTTGGAGGTCACCGAGACCACGGCGATGAAGGATGTCGATGCCAGCCTGGAAGTGCTGAACAGCCTGACCGCGATGGGCGTGAAAATCGCCATCGACGACTTCGGCACCGGCTACTCCAGCCTGCTGTATCTCAAGCGCATGCCAGCGGCGGAACTGAAAATCGACCGGGCGTTCGTGCGCGACCTGGAGAGCAATGAGGAAGATGCGGCCATCGTCTCTTCGATCATCGCTCTGGCCCGTGCACTGAACATCAAGGTGGTGGCCGAGGGGGTTGAGACCGCCGCGCAGCGTGAGTTCTTGCTGTCGCTGGGTTGCGACACCTTGCAGGGGTTTTTCCTTGGACGCCCTGCAGAGGCGGCGGCGTTTGGCAGCTACAAGGTTCAGACAGAAGAGTGAGCCTGCATGGCTTGGTGGTTTTCATCGCGCGCACCGGCGCGGATGGCTGCGTCGCCTGATTGCAGAAAGTTTTGACGGCAGGTTTGTGCGCCCGATCGGGCTTGCCTGGGCTGCGCTGACCTGCAGGTGCTGCGGCTTAATAAGCGTCTGCAACCCGAAACGCCGGGCAAAGAAAAAGGCGGGTTTCCCCGCCTTTTTCATGCCGGTTGATGCGCTTGATCAGGTCAAGGCGATCGACTGGTTCTTGCGTTCGGCCAAGCGCTTTTCCAGATAGTGGATGTTCTGCCCACCGGCCTGGAAGCCCTTGTCACGCATGATGCGCTGCTGCAGGGCGACGTTGGTCTTGATGCCGTCCACCACCATCTCGCTCAGCGCCACGCGCATGCGGGCGATGGCGGTGTCGCGGTCCGGGCCGTGCACGATCAGCTTGCCGATCATCGAATCGTAGTTCGGCGGCACCTTGTAGCCAGCGTAGATATGCGTATCCACACGCACACCCGGGCCACCCGGCGGATAGAAGCCGGTGATCAGGCCGGGGCTGGGAATGAAGGTTTCCGCGTCCTCGGCGTTGATGCGGCATTCAATGGCGTGGCCATGCAGCACCACGTCGCTCTGCTTGATGGTCAGCTTCTGGCCCGACGCGATGCGCAGCTGCTCGGCGACCAGATCGATACCGGTCACCATTTCCGTCACCGGATGTTCCACCTGCACGCGGGTGTTCATTTCGATGAAGTAGAAGTGGCCGTCTTCGAACAGGAACTCGAAAGTGCCGGCGCCGCGATAACCGATACGCACGCAGGCTTCCACGCACACCTTGCCGATCTGCTCACGCAGTTCAGCGGTGATGCCCGGTGCCGGTGCTTCTTCCACCACCTTCTGGTGGCGGCGCTGCATCGAGCAGTCGCGCTCACCCAGGTGGATGGCGTTGCCCTGGCCATCGGCCAGCACCTGGATTTCCACGTGACGCGGATTTTCCAGGTACTTCTCCATGTAGACCTCGCCATTGCCGAACGCGGCCTTGGCTTCGGACTTGGTGGTTTCGATGGACGCCTTCAGCGAGGCCTCGGCATGCACTACGCGCATGCCACGACCGCCGCCGCCGCCCGATGCCTTGATGATGACCGGGTAGCCGATCTCACGGGCAATCTTGGTGTTGGCGACGATGTCTTCACCCAGCGGGCCGCCCGAGCCGGGCACGCACGGCACACCGGCGGCCTTCATCGCGCGGATGGCTTCCACTTTGTCGCCCATCAGGCGGATGGTTTCCGCGCGCGGGCCGATGAAGATGAAGCCGGATTGCTCCACGCGCTCGGCAAAGTCGGCGTTCTCGGAGAGGAAGCCGTAACCCGGGTGGATGGCCTGGGCGTCGGTGACCTCGGCCGCAGCGATCAGCGCCGGGATGTTGAGGTAGCTTTCCGATGACGGTGCCGGGCCGATGCAAACCGACTCGTCGGCCATGGCCACGTGCTTGAGATTGCGGTCGACGGTGGAATGCACCGCGACCGTGCGGATGCCAAGGGTGTGGCACGCACGCAGAATGCGCAGCGCGATTTCACCCCGGTTGGCGATAACGACCTTGTCGAGCATGGCCGGCGCCTCAGGCAATCACGAACAGCGGCTGGTCGAATTCCACCGGGCTGCCGTTCTCACCAAGGATGGCCACCACGGTGCCGGATACTTCGGCCTCGATCGGGTTGAACATCTTCATCGCCTCGATGATGGCCAGGGTTTCACCGGCCTTGATGGTCTGGCCGACGGTCACGAAGGCCGGCTTGTCCGGGGACGAGGACGAGTAGAAGGTGCCGACCATCGGCGCGCGCTGCACGTGGCCTTCCGGCAGGGCGTTGCCCGGCTTGGCGGTGCCGCCGGTGGAGGCTTCGGTCGGGCCGCTCATCGGCATGGCCGGTGCGGCCGCAGCCGGTGCGGCGTAAACCGGTGCCGGTGCGGGCACATAGGTGCCGACCGGGTTGCGCGACAGGCGCACGGATTCTTCACCTTCCTTGATCTCGATCTCGGCCAGGTTCGACTCTTCCAGCAGGTCGATGAGCTTCTTGATTTTGCGCAGATCCATGAGGGCCTCTTTCGTTCTATTAAGCGGTAAGGAGAAGGCGCGGGGCGCCCGGGTCAAAGTTCGTAAAAATCGCGCAGCTGCCGCGTACGGTCCTGCGCGTGGGTGGTAAGGCAATGCATCTGCGCGCCATTGCGCGAGGTGCCATCGGCATGAAAGGCGTACACCGCGCTGCAATCCTTGTCGCGCAGCTGTATCCAGGCGCGCTGCGCGACAACCAGCTGCTGCTCGGCATCAGCGCAATGGGTGCAGCTGCCATCGGCGGCCTGCTGTCGTAATTGCTGACGGGCTTGCCCGTACGTGGTGTTCAGCACGGCATCGGCGTCTTCGGCGCGGTCCGATGCACACAGATCCCGCTCCATCGTGCTGGTGGCGGTTGCGCAATCGATGCCTTCAGCAGCGCGGTCAACGCTGCCGGCATGGGCCGCCGCTGGCATCAGGCAACTCAGTGCCAGGCCGGCCAGCAGCTGTGGCAGCGGATTCATGCAGCCGCCACCAGGCGCGTCAATGCAGCATCCATGGCGTAGCGATAGCTGTCCGCGCCAAAACCGCAGATCACGCCGACCGCCTTGTCGCTGAGGTAGCTGTGCTGGCGGAACGGCTCGCGGCTGTGCGGGTTGGACAGGTGGATCTCGATGAAGGGGATGGCCACCGCCGCCAGCGCATCGCGCAGGGCGACCGAGGTATGCGTGAACGCCGCCGGGTTGATCAGGATGAAAGCGGTTCCATCGCCACGCGCAGCCTGCACGCGATCCACCAGCACATGCTCGGCGTTGGATTGCAGGTGCTCGACTTGATGCCCCGCCTGCTGTGCCTGCGCTGCCAGCGCCGCGTCAATCTGCGACAGCGTGGTGTGGCCGTAGACATCCGGCTCGCGGGTGCCCAGCAGGTTCAGATTGGGGCCATGGAGGACCAACAGTTTTGCCATGATCCAGCGGTCGGCGGGAAAGGGCGGCAGTGTGAGGGAAGCTGGCAATGCTGTCCAGTTCGACGAAATTAGCCTTGTTTTAATCGTTTGTTTGAATTTTGACA
Organism: Stenotrophomonas sp. Iso1; assembly: GCF_027497995.1. Taxonomy (GTDB): domain Bacteria; phylum Pseudomonadota; class Gammaproteobacteria; order Xanthomonadales; family Xanthomonadaceae; genus Stenotrophomonas. The sequence goes on from NZ_JAODBT010000005.1 coordinate 170,731, forward strand.
GGGTTCTGGATTTGTATGTGCGGCAGTGCCTGGGAACGGGCTGAGGAGGGGGTTTGCCGTGCTGGGAGGCAGGGTGGGGCGGTAAGGCGGCAAATGTGATGCGGCCTGATGCGCGGCTTTTGGTGGTAAATGAGCGAAGTTGGGGGAAAGGCGAGCGCCACGGCTTTAGCCTCTCTCCCGTATGCGGGGCGAGAGTGGCAGCTTGCGAACCACCGGTTCGCTGTCCATCGAACGCCCTCGCGCCAGCGCAAGGGCCGGGGCGCGGAGCGGGGGTTGGGGGAGGGCAGATCAAAGCCGCTTGAATGAAGGCCCGGTGGCCCGAACCAAAAGGCAAAGCCAAAAGCTCCCCTCATCCGCCCCTCCGGGGCACTCGCTCTGCGCCCCGGCCACGCACAGCGTGCGTGGCGTTCAGTCATGCACGAGCCAGTGGCTCGTAAGCCGCATGCTTTCACCCCGCAGGCGGGAGAAGGGAAGCGAGAAGCGGTAATCCGCCATTAATAGACGACCGGTCTATTCCGAGTAGAGTCCACTCCATGAATCTCTCCCCCAAAGCCCAGGCAACCCGCCAGCACATCCTCGATACCGGTTACCGGCTGGTCCTGCAGAAGGGCTTTGCCGCACTTGGTCTGCAGGAAATCCTCAAAGCCTGCGCGGTGCCCAAGGGCTCGTTCTATCACTACTTTTCGTCCAAGGAAGCCTTCGGCTGCGAGCTGTTGCAACAGTACGTGGACGACTACGGGCGCAAGCTGGAACTGCTGTTGGACGACGGCGGCAATGGCCAGCAGCGGCTGATGCGCTACTGGGATGCCTGGGCGCGTGACCCGGCCGATCCAGCGCAGGGCTGGGCCGAGGAATGCCTGGTGGTGAAGCTGGCCGCGGAGGTCGCTGACCTGTCCGAAGACATGCGCCACGTGCTCAACAGCGGCGTGCAGCGCCTGCTGCAGCGCATTGCATCGCTGGTCGAGGAAGGCCGGGCCGATGGCTCGCTGCCCGCTGGCAAACCCGCGCTCGATGTCGCGCGCGTGCTCTATCAGATGTGGCTGGGCGCGGCGCTGCTGTCCAAGCTCAGCCAAGACCGCCTACCGCTGCAACAGGCGCGTGAGGCTACCGAACACCTGTTGACGTGCGGCCACACCGTCGCGCGTCTTTCTCCCTCCAACGATTGAAGGCACTGCCATGAAAGTTCTGTTCGTACTGACTTCGCACGACCAGCTCGGCGACACCGGGCGCAAGACCGGCTTCTGGTTGGAAGAGTTTGCCGCCCCTTATTACGTGTTCAAGGATGCCGGTGCCGATATCACCCTGGCATCACCGGCCGGTGGCCAACCGCCACTGGACCCGCACAGTGATGCGCCCGATGCACAGACGCCGGCCACCGAACGCTTCCGCAAGGACAGCGCCGCGCAGCAACATCTGGCGACGACGCTGCCGCTGAAGCAGATCGACCCCACGCAGTTCGACGCGGTGTTCTACCCGGGCGGCCACGGCCCGTTGTGGGATCTGGCACGTGATGCCGATTCCATCGCATTGATCGAAACCTTCGACCGCGCTGGCAAGCCGTTGGGCTTGGTCTGCCACGCACCCGGTGCACTGATCGCCGCACGCACCGCTGACGGCAAACCGCTGGTCGCCGGTCGCAAGGTCACCGGTTTCTCCAACAGCGAAGAGGACGCGGTAGGCCTGAGCACCGTGGTGCCGTTCCTGATCGAAGACGAGTTCGCCCGCCTGGGTGGCAACTACGCGAAGGGGCCGGATTGGCAGTCGTTCGTGCTGACCGATGGCCATCTGGTCACTGGCCAGAACCCGGCCAGCTCGGAAGCCGTCGCCAAGGCGCTGCTTGCACAGCTGGCCTGAGCCGCCGCAGACAACAGACAACACAACCTGCCGCGCGCTGCCGATCAAACCCCGCAGCGCCGGCCAACCTGAGACAGGAATTCCGCAATGAAAATCTTCTACAAAACCCGAGCCACTTCCACCGGTGGCCGCGCTGGCCGCACTGCATTGGATGACGGCAGTCTCGCGCTCGATCTCGCATTGCCGGGTTCCGACAAAGCCGGCGCCAACCCCGAGCAGCTGTTCGCGTTGGGCTACGCAGCGTGCTTCGACAACGCCTTGCCGGTGGCCGCCAAGAAGCTGCAACTGCAGCCCAGCGGCACCGCAACGTCGGTGGAAGTGGGCATCGGCCAGACCGCTGAAGGCGGCTACGCGCTGGATATCGATCTGCATGTTGAAGTGAAGGGCCTGGACCAGGCCGACGCACAGCGTCTGGTCGAAGCGGCGCACCACATCTGCCCGTACTCCAACGCCACGCGCGGCAACATCGACGTGCGCCTGCACGTCACTGCCGTCTGATTAAGAGAGGAGACAACCATGCGTAGTGCTATCCACGCCACCTTTGGTGAACCGGCCGACGTGCTGGCATTGGGCGACAGCCCGGTGCCGCAGCCTGGCGCGGGCGAAGTGCGGATCAAGACGGTCCTCGCGCCCATCCACAACCATGACCTGTGGACCGTGCGGGGCAAGTACGGCTACAAGCCCACGCTGCCGGCCATCGGCGGCAGTGAAGCGGTGGGCACCGTCGATGCCGTGGGCGAGGGCGTCGAAGGCATCGCCGTTGGCCAGCGCGTGATGGCGGCCTCGGTGCATGGCACCTGGGCGGAGTATTTCATCGCACCGGCGCGCATGGTCATCCCCGTGCCCGATGCCATCGCCGACGAAGCGGCGGCGCAGTTGATCGCCATGCCGCTGAGCGCGCTGATGCTGCTGGAATTCCTGCAGGCCGAGCCCGGCCAATGGATCGTGCAGAACACCGCCAACGGCGCGGTCGGCAAGACGCTGGTCATGCTCGCCGCCGCACGCGGTGTGCAGGTACTCGGCCTGGTGCGCCGCGATGCAGGCGTGGATGAACTCAACGCACTTGGCATCAGCAATGTGCTGTCCACCGAACAGGCCGATTGGAAGCAGCGTGCGCAGGCATTGCTCGGCGACCAACTCGCGCACGCAGCGGTCGATTCCATCGGCGGCCAGGCAAGCGCGGACCTGCTGTCACTGCTCGGCGAAAACGGCACGCTGGTGTCGTTCGGCAGCATGGCCGGCGAACCGATGCTGATCCCGTCCGGCGACGTCATCTTCAAGCAGGCCACGGTCAAGGGCTTCTGGGGCAGCAAGGTCAGCCAGCAGATGTCAGTGGAGAACAAACGCCGACTGGTCGGCGAACTGCTGACGCGCGTGATGAGCGGCGAACTGGCGCTACCGGTGGAGGCGGTTTATGACCTGGCCGATGCAGCGGAAGCGGCGAAGGCGAGTCTGCTGCCGGGTCGAAAGGGAAAGGTGCTGTTGAAGCCTTGAATGGACAGCATTGAAAGGTAGAGAAGCAAAGGCCTCGCATCACGGTGCGAGGCCTTTGCTATCAGGGCCGTGATGTCACTTCGTCTCTCGCTTGCCCAAGTACCAATCGAGCACCATCACCTCGTCCCAGTTCCTGCCCATCTTTGTCTGGATATCCTCACGCTGCATTGCCAGCAGGAATCGTTTCTCGATGGCGTTGTCGATGGCAGCGGCGACGGCTTTCATGAAGCCGTCGCGGGTGCCATAACGCTCTTCAATGGACAGTCGAGGATCATTTGCCGCCACGCGCTCCGCACGTGTTCGCGCAAATGGGATGAACGCGCCATTGAGCCCCGAGATGTAGCCGAAGCGCGTAAGTTCCGGCGACTTCCAATTCCATGCGGTGAAGGTGCCGAGCGGCACTGACGACATGGCACCACGCCAGCCGCCCAGCTCATTGCCGTCGCTATCGACGGCAGGCACCAGCAGCGGATACTCGCGGCCGACGCGGACCGGCTCGCTGATGATGCCTTTGCGTGCGTAGTCGGCACCCAGCTGGATCTGCCAAAGCGGGGGCGGACTGGTTGGTGCGCGGATACTTGGGATGGTTGGGAACCCAATCTGCGTCGCCTCAACCAAGGTAGTGCCCGGAACCGGTGCAATTGAGGGTGGCGGAGCACGCCCATCGAGCGTCCAAACCCTGAGGTTTTCGAGCTGGGCGTTCATGCCGTCGGCAAGGTCGACGTTTGCGTTGTAAGGGTAGGCGGCCTCTTTGCCGGTCTTGGTAAAGCTGCCTGATGTGCGTAGTGCGTGCGGAACGCCCGCGAAGAAGTAGAGGCGGCTGTCCGCGCCCAATGCAACCGGCTGGCTACCATCGGTGGTGGTCTGCAGCAGCGAGGCGTTGCGTGCCCAGTACTCGGAGCTGCTGATGATGTACATGATCTTCGGCACGGTGTTGTCGTGTACCGCACGATCCAGCAAGCCGGCATGGCCGGTGCCGTCGATGTCCGGCGTCGGCGTGTCTGCAAACGGATACAGATCAACCGCGCGCAGATTGCTCATCACCGAGCTTCCGGCCTCGCCAGGCAATGCGTATCGGTGATTGAAAGAGCCTCGTCCCGCGCCGGCCGTGGTGATCAGCATGCCGTCGAACACACGCTGGCCGTTTGCGTCGGTGTTGAACCCGCGATAGACGAAGTCCCGTAGGAAGCGGCCGCCTTGCGAGTAGCCATAAGCGAGGACCGCTGCGGCATCATCAGCGCGACTGTTCAGTTCGGACGGAACCTCGCGGTTCTTGAGGTGCGCGGCGAAATCACGAAACGCAGCCTGGCCAAGCCCCATGACAGGCGCATTCTCGCCTTCGTACACAAGGCTGAAGTAGGCATCTTTCGCAGCGGGGGTGTTCAGTGTGATGGAGCATCGTGCATCGGCCGTTGCGCCACTGCTTGCAGCGCCGAAGTGCCAAGCATCACGTGGCACCATGGTTCCTTGATCGTCGAAGCTTTCGTGCAGGCGCAGTACGGCCTTGGCTTGCTTGGCGTCGTAAGCGCAATAAAAACCGTTGGCTGTGAGATCGAAGGTCTTTTGATCGTCCGCCATCTCGTCAGCAGCGAAGGTAGCCCGCACAGCGCTGTGCACACGTGCCACCGGGACCTGCAGGCCAAACTGATCCGCATCCAACCGGGCCTGCCATCCCACCCACGCCAGCGAATAGCCCAGTTTGAAGAGCGTCGGGTCCGCCAACTTTTCGACCTTGTCGGGCGACATCAAATCCAGCCCGTCTTCGGTTTCAAAGAAAAGGCCGTCCATTTCAGTCCGGCCGCGATTAGAAGCTTCCACCAGCGTGGTGTGATTTCCACGCGCGGCGTTAACCGGGCGAATCATCACAAACGGACCGGAGTATTCGACCAACCCACGAGCATTGCGGGGCGCATGGCGGATGTCGGCAACGTCGCGCGCCGCAGCACTACGTGGATCAATGGCGTAGTGAACGACACCCTGTAGTACTTCATACGCGCCAACCCGGCCGAACGTTTCTCCATTCACCCACGGCTGCCGGCTGACAACCTCGATCGACACGACCTCTGCGCGCGCCAGCGGTGTAGCAAGGATGCCGGCAAGCAATGCGACGTATTTCAGCATGATGATCTCGTTCGGTTGAATACAGGAATCGCAGGCACATGGGTTAGATAACGACGGCCGGTATGGCTGGCGAAAAGAGGCGTGCGGTGTTGTACGAAATTGTCCAAAGTCGACGCGGACGAAGTGTTGTTCTACACAGCAGGCGCAGGGCAAACAGGCCTACGTTGGGTCGCGGATCTGTTTGAAAGCGTCCTGGAGAACAGCAATGCAGCCTTAGGCGAAAACAAAGCACTTCAGCGCTTTCTGCTCGACTAGCGGGTAGCCGAAAGCGAATCTTCCATCGCCCCGGGCCGCGAGTGGCTGGTGGTCGCCGGAACACGGAAGGCATTGCCTTGCATGGAATTTCTCTGTACCTATTGTGAGTTGGTGTTGTAGGTGACCATAACACAAGATTCTGGACCGTCAACATGCCTAAGCCCAGGACTGATGGCCTATCAACGAACATCGAATGCGGCGCCAACCCACGCCAGTACGGATGATTTTTTGACGAGGTTGCGTAATGTCCACGTTGTGTACCACCCAACTTCGATCACGAAGTGCAGGTGAGCGGATGCTGGGCTGCCAGCTAAGCGAATTTTTCAAGCCGATGAACAGAAGCAGTGCGCCCAATACAAAAAAAGCAGCGTTCCGCTGATCAGGTGCATAGAGAGACTGGTCTTAAATGTGTTGATCGCGCGCTGACTTGCCTGATGCTGTCGTTCCAAAAAGCGATTGCGTTGGATGACCTGCGAACAGATCTGCAATGCCTCCATGTGAGAAACCCGGCTCAGAGTCATATTGAGAGCGCACCAAACGCTACGCTGACGTCAGCTTCCCTTGAGTTGAGCGCACCAGACCAACGACGTTTATAGCTGTTCACGCAGAAGGCCGGCAGAAATGCCGGCCTTCTCTGTTTGAGGCAAGCAGGCCGCTTGGCGATAAACGCTCGTTAACGTCGCTCTGTCCCTCGCTTCTGTCATGATCGATGAAGGCGGTTGCTTCGCAGTCATCTAAGAAAATTCCCATAACAGCCCGGATAGATCGAAACGCGACAACTCCCCTGACACGTTCGCGGCAGTCGGCGTATCAGCTCGCCTACCATTGGTCGCTCCACGGTAGTCAGCACTGGGTTTGTTGAATGGCGAAGTTATGGAGCGTGCTCGGCGACAGAACCACAGGTGGCGGTTCAATAATCACTGCCGCGCCGCAGACCGACATCAACGGCGTAAAAGTTGCTCGCCTCAATGACAAGGCAACATGCCCTCGTCACAAGGGCATATTTCCAATCGTCTCTGGATGTGACGCCACGATCATCATCGACGGCCAGCCCGTTGCACTGGATGGAGCACGGCTGGCCTGCGGCTGCTCGGTGATCGCAGGCTCGCAGAACCTGGTCTTCGTTGATCATGGCTCTCCTGCGGATATCCATGCACAGAGCATGCTGCCGATTTCGCCGGCGGCTGCATCATATTCAGCACCGCCCTCGGACGTGCAGAGCGCTCGCTACGACGAGGCATTCGTACTTCGCTCCGGATTCTCCGGTCTGCCTTTGTCAAACAAGAACTACCGGATCATCCGTCAGAACGGAACAGTCGAACCGGGAAGAACTGACGACGATGGCAGGACGCACGTGGTCAGTGCCGAGAGCCTTGAGACTCTTAGGGTCGAGATCGAGGAAGAAATGCCGGCATGAGTCCCATGTATCGCCCTGTGGCAGAGTCGGAAACGAGCCCTGTTGCGCTGACCCAACGTCACAGCGTCGTACTGGAGCCTTACGTCGATACTCGCGGTTGGATTCAGAACGCAGGCTTTCACCTCAAGCGAGTTGCGGCACTTGAGAAGGGAGCAATCGATGGACCGAAGGCTGTGGTCCTGCATCGGACGCAGTCATCCACGATTGAATCGCCGCTGAAGTCGTTCGAGAGTGGGATCGGAACGCATTTCATCATTGACAAGGACGGTGCGGTTCACCAGTGTGCGAGCCTGCTGATGAGAACTGCCCACGTCGGGAGAATTCGATCCAGATGTTATGAGTCCGCCAGCTGCCCGGTCGAGGAAGCGAGGATGATCAAGAGCTGGGGATGGGCGCCAGCACGACTTCATGACCACGAAAAATCCAAGACGTATCCACACAGATTCCCAATGAATGAGGACAGTGTGGGTGTCGAGACAGTCGCAAGCTTTGACGGCACCTCATGGGAACGACCAACTCCCGCTCAGGAAAAATCGATCAAAGCTCTTATCCAGCTGCTGCAACGCCTTTATGGTCTGACCGACTCGGATGTCCATGAGCATGACAATATTTCCTACAAAACACCTGGCGAAGGTGATGGCCTGTATTCCCCATCTTCTGCTTATGGGTTGCCTCCTCTCGTGCAGCCCCGTTTCCCCTTCCCAACATGAGCAGGACGCCTTGGGTATCCGCGTTTCTGCGGCAACCTACACGGGAAAAGAGGGGGATATGCTCGAATCAGAATGTTCTGCGTGGTCGTTGACCCCAAGCCAGGTGCAGGAATTATTTGCACTGAGCGAGAGCTATCAAGAATCGCCCTATAGCCAGTTTTATCAACTTCCCTGCTCCATTTCCGGCGAAGCCTCGCTTGAAGGGCGGCTCTGGCAGTTCGTGATCAACGGCGGAGGCACCGCCACCCTATCCAATGGAGACGAGGTTCGATACCTGGGCTGCCGCGACAAGCGATGCGAGCCTTACATCCTGTTGCTCACGGATGACATGGAAGGCAGTTGATGCGGATGCCGAATTGAATCGGAAAAACGGGATCGAATGCCTCTGATCGCCGTCTCTCGAAATGCATCCAAACGTGAAGGCCGGCAGCGATGCCGGCCTTCTGCTTGCTGGCAACGGTGAGTGGCGTGGCTTGATGCCGGGCGTCGGGTGCCCACATGGTGATCGCTGTTCTCGGGAACCGCTTGACCTTCCCATGGCGGGAATCTCTAGGCTCTGAACCACTGCAGATCATCAGCGGCTCCATCGCTCCCTGCAGCAGCGCCCGAATGACTCCATGACCCGCTTGAGGAAGCCATCATGACCCGTGCATCTCATCCCCACGTCATCGTCTATACGACGCCAACGTGCCCCGATTGTCGGATGTTGAAAGACTGGCTCAGCAGGGAGGGCATCACGTTCGAGGAGCGCGACCTGACCGATCCCGCTATCCGCGACGAAGCCAAGCAGCGCACCGGCGTGCGTGTCGCGCCAATCACCCTGGTGGGCGACGACGTTTTCTACGGAACGTTCGCCTCGCAAAAGCCGGGCCTGACCATGGCGCTCGGTTTGTCCCGTGCAGTCTGAGTGCACGCCATGACGAACAAGGTCGAGATACGCGGCGCCGGGCGCAGCATCGCGGTGCCGGTGGGTATGACCATTCTCGAAGCCGCGCTCGCCGAAGGCATCGCCTATCCGCATGGCTGTCGCTCGGGCCGGTGTGGATCGTGCAGGTCGCGTCTTGTCAGCGGCGAAGTCGAGCGTCTGGAGCACAGCCGTTTCGCGCTCTCGGAAGAGGAAAAAGCACTGGGGCTGATTCTCGCCTGCCGCGCCATTCCAACCACCGATGCCGTCATCACCTGGCTGGATGAAGAGGAGGCTGCATCGCATCCGCACCGTCAGTTCAATTGCCGCGTCGCGGCGATCGAAGACGTCACGCATGACATCAAGCGCATCCAGCTCATCAACGACGAGGGCGAGCCGCTTGCCTTCACCGCTGGCCAATACGCGCGACTGAAATTCCTGGGCGCCCCGATCCGTGATTACTCCATGGCGAGCCGCTCGGGCGACGGTGCGCTGGAGTTTCACATCCGCCGCGTGCCCGGCGGCGCAGCGACGGAAAGCATCCACGCGCAACTGCGGCTCGGCGAGCCGGTGCTTGTCGAAGGCCCGTTCGGTTCTTCATTCCTGCGTGAGCGCCATATAGGGCCAATGCTGTGCATCGCGGGTGGCTCGGGCATGGCGCCAATCAAGAGCATCGTCGAGACGGCAATTGCCTGCGGCATGAAGCAGCCGATCCACGTCTACTTCGGCGCCCGTGCCACGCGGGATCTTTATCTCGTGGATCATTTTCAGCAGCTGGCGCAGCAGCACTCAAACCTGAACTTCACGGTTGTCCTTTCAGAAGCCGCCGCAGACACCTCCTGGCGAACAGGCATGGTCACCGACGCGGTCGCCGAAGACCTGCGGAATCTTGATGGTTGGAAAGCCTATGTCGCTGGTCCGCCGTTGATGGTTGAAGCGGCCATGCAGGTCGCAAGTGCGCGCGGATTGCGGGCGCAGGATCTGCATGCGGATGTGTTTTATACGGCGGGGTAGGGGGAATGAAGGCACGCCTCTTGTCGGCAAAAGCCGGGTGCAACGAACAGTCAGGGTCTCTGGCTCCTGTCCCATAGTCATTCAAGCGAGAAAGCCAGCGGAAATGCTGGCTTTCGCTTGCTGCATCAAGAGTCATCAGACAGTTGAATCTCCCTTTCTCCAAGAACAATTGAAAGGCGAACTACTAGATACGCCTTATTTCTGTCGATGCTGGAGTCGTTCCAAGAAACAATAGATGACGAATGTCCCGCGAGTTTTTGAACGTAATTCAACTCTAGGTCGTCCTTGCCTGAAAGGCGCCAAACAAAAGAGCTGTGGCGAAAAAGCTTAAATAGATTGGCAGTATCGCCTTCGCGCTCGAATATATCCCAAAGGGCTGCGTGACAAGTTCCAAATAATGGAAGTAAACGTTCGTTGTATAAGTAATAATATGCGTCGATAAGCAGCGTGCGCTCAAATGGTGTTAGCCAATGAGCGGCGCCTGGCATGCTTGCTAGCTGAACAATTTGTCTCGCTACGGTATAAAAACCGAGATCACTCGCATTCTTCATTGCCTCGCGCAGAATTTCTCGTGCTTCAACCTCGTCTTCCAGCTCCGCTGCGAGATCCATTCGGATATTGCTTGCAACAGTGTAGTGCTTGGACTTCAAGGCGGTAGCGAGAACATTTCTGAGCTCGGCGATCCGTAGAGAAGCATCGTCTGTCAGATTTGCAAGGATGGATCGGGCGTGATTTGCAGCGGCAGAATTTCGTGAAATCTTAATGAGAGAGTTGGAGAGCGAGCGCGCCTCGTCATACCTTTTAAGGCGCCGATAACATAAGGCCATGTGAAGCTCTGTCCGTTGACGCACAGTCTTGGAAAATGCATTTCTATCCACCTGTTCAAAATTATCGATCGCCGCGTCGGATCTCCCGGTCATTCGGAGGCATTCAGCATAATCTTTTCTTAATGTATTAACTTCGGTGGTGTGACTGTCCGTTTCTAGCATCAAGCCAAGCATGTCTTCGCATACGCTTGCGGCGGCTCTGTAGTGATTGCCATTTGAAAGTATCTTGATGAAGGAAATGGCAAGCCTAAGTGCGCCTCCGAGATCGAAGTTCTCCTGAGAATCAATGGCCCGGGCGACTGCCCTAAACACAAGTGCACTCATATTCTGGATCTCGTAGCCATCGCATAGTGCTTCGCCGATTCTCTTGGCTGCTTGAGAGCTCGATATGTCCCCCATAGCCCAGGATTCGCCGAAGTAGAGGTCCAAGGCCTTCCTGTCCAAACTCCGGCTCTCCGGCAGGCTAATGCTCTCTCTCACGTGATCGCGGACTACCTTAGGTACGACGAGTATCTTGTCAGTTGATGAGTTGGACGAATTCTCGGACGCAACCGATCGAGTTTTGATAAGTGAGCGACTAAGGAGCTCAAGAGCATGTGTTGCCAGTACGGGGTCTGGACCAAAAAATCTTTTCAGACGAGATAACTGTTCTCCCTGAGGCAGTGTAGATAATGCTAGAAGAAGGCTGTAGGCGCGTCGCTCCTGCCTCGCTTCAGATAATCGCAGTTCCGTTACTGTTTCCACCAGTGCGGTTGGGGCAGCAACTAGCGTCGTGGCAGAAAATGCGAGGTCGGGGTTTGATGGAGTCAGATCGTCAATTGATCCCACTTCGAGCTCCCGAAGTGTTAAATCAATACGATCCGGAACTCCATCGGTATGCCTCATAATTCTAGAAACAACGTCGGCGGTTACAAGTTCCGAAGAACCCGAATCACTTTCTTTCAGATATACAGCTAAATCCGCTTCGTCCAGTGGTCGGAGCTCTGTGCTGCCAAAGGCAGATGCTCGCGGTGAACTCCGACTTGTAATTAGTACAAAGGTATCGGGTGCAAAATCCGAGAATGTGCGCGCAAGATCTTCAATGTCCAGTTGTCGGGTCCGTGCTTCTTCATCAGTACGATCAATTTCAACTCCCGAGAAGATAACAAGAGACGGACCTGAGTCTGAGATGGCTTCCGATATGTTCTGAAAGGATGCCCCTAGATTCTGTTGGGTTCTATCCAGAAATGCTTCTCTCGATAAATAGTCAGTGAAGTCGATCGAGTACATTACCCCCGAGCCGATAAGTGCTTTCTCTATGCAGGATGCAAATGCTTCCTCCCCGAGCCCCCACTCTGATGAGATCCAAGTGATCTTGCGTGCCTTAAGGGAGGCGATTACTGCTTCTTGTTCGACTCTTCGGACTTTTTGATGGGATCGCTCGGGCACTGCGGGACGTCGGATTCTAGCAAGGTCAAAAAGCCGGCTCTGTGCACTATGTATTGTCGGCGATAGGGGATTGCTTGGTTGGCTTATCGTTTCCGCCATCTGTGATGGATTAGGGGAGCGTCTTTCGAGTTTGATGGTGAAACTGCTCGATAGCTCATCAATATCCTGAGTTGAGTCAGGGACGTATTTTACGTCTCCACCCGAAATTTCTAAAAGCTTACGAGGCCATGACGTGAATCTTCTTTCTGGTGATAACGTTAATGCGCCTGCGCTATATCCTTGAATTCGGACGCGCTTGCCGTCGTCGTACTCCAGACCAAAAAGAGATGATGCTTGGATAGATTGACTACGCTGCCCTCCGCCGAAAGCGATGCTCCTTGTCTGATGCTCATGCATATGACCAAAAAGATGAAGGTCGAATCTTCCGGCGGGATTTATATCGCGACTCCATTCGTTCTGACTTGATTGATGTAGCCAGTCAACAGGGTGATGTGTAATTAATATATTGGCGCCATTTTTTTGGAGCCATTCGTCGGGGTGATTGCCGATGACTTCAATAAGCTGGAGCGTGTCCACATGCAGTCTGCCTCGGTAATCTTCAGGTCCGAGTTGAAGCCAAGCAGAGTTCAACGCAACAATTCCAGTTTTTTGTGGCCCCTGTCCAATAGTATAAGCAGCGTCTCCCGGCAGGATGCCGGCAGTAACAGGTTCGACATGAGTCCCATCTGCTATGGCTGAACGGAGCCATTCCGAATATTCGAAGAAGCATTCTTTAAAAAAATCAATGTAAGCTGACTCGGATTTATTCCAGATTCCGTCACGTAGCTCATCTGAGAGCCAAAATTGCTTTATCGCCATCAGTTCAGGGCGTAGCTTATCTGGGCGACATAAATCGTGATTTCCCGGGACAGTTACGAGCTTTGGCCTTAAGCCGGAATGATTCTCGATAAGATACAGAAGCTCGGAAATTTCTTCTCCAAATGCGGCGAATTGTTGCTTTGAGCCGAATTGGGTCATGTCGCCGGTGAAAATTATAACGTCGATTTTGCCGGTCTTATCGAGAAGTATCCGTAGGTCGTCCTTAAGTCTGGATAATGGGCGAGCCCAAAGTCTCTTTTGTTCTTTCATGCCAATGTGTGCGTCACTAAAGTGAAGCCATTGCAGGATTTGTCCGTCCTGAACGCGATTAGAATTATTCATTCCGCCTTCCTTATCCAAATTGAATCCTGGCCCGATAAGCATCAAGATAAATTTTCCTAAAGGGACTCGCGCTCTGATTTTCTTTGCGTATATAAATCCGTAGCTGCTCTTATTGCTAAAATTGTATTTTCCAACAGTAGATCAAGGCTCCGGGGGCGCAGTAAGGGGAGGGGTGAATATAAGTTGAGTTTTCGATTGATTTCGATTTATTTTGTACTCGGGAGATTTACAGTCTCATCTATATTCACTAATCCTGCGCCTGTCCGGCTACTGCATAGGAGTAAAGAAAAAAGCAACCAGACTCCCCGTCTGATTGCTTTTTTTCCCCACTCAACCCTGCTTGAACAACTTCCGCTTTCCCGTCAGTACTTTCTCTTTCGGGGTGAGCTTTGCGACGCCGGGTATCAGAAAGTCGGTCGGTGTGTGACCGAAGCGGATCTTCGAGGCGAGCCAGAGCGGCATCTTTCCTCGGCCGGTCCAGGTGTTCCAGCGGTTTTCCGGGTCGCGGTATTTCGGCTTGACCTTGGGGCCTTTGCGGCGGCGGGTGGCCTTGGTCTTGGGCTGCGCCTGGTCTGCGTCCAAGCCGAAGACTTCATCAATCGTGTAGCCCGCGCGCTTGGCGTCGGCGATCAGCTTGCGCCGGACTTTCTCGGCCGGGGGACGACTGGTGAGGGCTTTATGCCGTTCCTGGGCAGTACGGATGAGAGTGTTGAGCTCTCGGAGATTCAGAGGGGTAAGGTCAATGCTCATGGCATTAGCCTCAGTTCCGAGGGGGCGGGTGTCAAGATGGATGGGGGATTTTGTTTGTTTTTGAGGTGGAAGTGATGGCTTTGGGGTGGTGTTGGGGGCTGATGGACTGATTGCTGGGAGCTTTTGGTCTGCTTGTTAGAAGCTTCCCCTCACCCCAACCCCCGCTCCGCGCCCCGGCCCTTGCGCTGGCGCAAGGGCGTTCGATGGGCAGCGAACCGATGGTTCGCAAACTGCCCCTCTCACCCCGCTCGCGGGAGAGGGGCTTAGATTTGCTGTTCTTACTTTGCTTCCATGCTGCAGCCGGGCGGATTCCGCTGCCCTACCGGCAAGGTCGGTTCCAGCGTCAGGCGTTGAATGTCGGAGAACAATTGTTCCACCGGCATGCCGAAGGGGGCGAACAGGCGCAGCCGGCCTTGGCGGTCGAAGACGTAACCGCCTGCGGTGTGGCTCATGGTGTAAGTGCCGGGCAGGGTGCCGTCTTCGCGGTCGTAGAACGCCTTGAATGAGGACGCCATGGCGGCCAGTTGCTGATCGTTGCCGACCAGTGCGGTGGCGGTGGGGTCGAAGGCTTCTACATAGGTCTGCGCGACGGCCGGGGTGTCGCGGGCCGGGTCGACGGTGACGAACACCACCTGCAGGTTGTCGGCGTCTGAGCCCATCAGGTGCTTCACGCGGTTCAACTCCACCATCGTGGTGGGGCAGACGTCGGGGCAGCTGGTGAAGCCGAAGAACAGGTAGGTCACCTTGCCGTTGAAATCCGCCGGCGTGCGGGTGACGCCGGTGCTGTCGGGCAGCGACCAATGCTGGCCGAGGTCTTCGCAGGCGATGTCCTTGCCGTAGAAATCCACGCGGGGTTTGGCCGCGCAGGCCACCAGCAGCAGGCTGGCGGCGGTGATCAGCACGGTGGAGAGGCGGAGCTTGCGGGCAAGTGCAGCAAGGCCGGTGGTGGGGGAGTGAGTACGGGACATGGCTTCAGTCGTGCGAGGGACGGCCAGCCGCGCTGCACGACACGGGCCGGCAGTTGCCTGCCAGCCCGTGCGTGTGTGCGTCAGTTGACCATCATGTGGAAGTGCATGCTCCAGATGATCCAAATGGAGAGCGCGACCACGATGAAAAGAATGACCAGCGTGAAAACAAAACTGGCCAGGTTCCAACCGCCCTCCGAGGAGCGGTTCATATGCAGGAAGTACACCAGCTGCACCACGATCTGCACGACGGCAAAGCCGACCAGCAGGAACAGCGTCAGCGGCCGCGACAGCACCGGGTTCATCACCAGCATGAAGGGGATGACGGTGAGCACGGCGCAGATCACGAAGCCGATCAGGTAGGAGCGGGTTGAGCCATGTCCACCACCGGCGCGGGACGTATCGATATCGGACATGGTCAGAACACTCCAATCAGATAGACAAAGGTGAAGACGCAGATCCAGACCAGGTCCAGGAAGTGCCAGAACAGACTCAGGCAGGAAATGCGGGTGACGTTGGTCGCGGTGAGGCCACGGCGATGCACCTGGTGCATTACCACCGCCATCCAGATCAGGCCGCTGGCCACGTGCAGGCCGTGCGTGCCCACCAGTGCGAAGAACGCCGACAGGTACGCGCTGGTGGTCGGGCCGGCACCGATGTGGAGCAGGTGGTTGAACTCATACAGCTCCATGCCGATGAAGCCCGCACCGAGTGCGAAGGTGACGCCCAGCCATGCCAGCACCGCCTGCTTGTTCTGGCGGTGCATCGCCAGCACGGCTTGGCCGTAAGTGATGCTGGAGAACAACAGCAGGAAGGTCTCGGTCATCACGAACGGCAGCGAGAACAACTCCGCACCGGTCGGGCCGCCCGCGTAGGCGTTGCTGAGCACCGCATACGAGGCGAACAGCGAGCCAAACAGCACCAGGTCGGACATGAGGTACACCCACATGCCGAAGACCTTCATGCCGCCCTGTTCGTGCCCATGGTCGTCATGGGCGTGGTCAACCACCTGCTCGGTGGTGACCACGGTGTTGGACATCAGATTCATGCGATCACCCTGTGCTGCTTGAGCTTGCTCTGGTGTTGTTTTTCGATCTTTGCCACTTCATCGGCGCTGACGTAGTAGTCCACGTCCTCGTCGTAGGAGCGCACGATCAAGGTGACGATCATCGCCACGAAGCTCGCACCGGCCAGCCACCAGATGTGCCAGATCAAGGCAAAGCACAACGCCAGGATCCAGATGTTGAGGATCAGCGGCACGCCGGTGTTGCGCGGCATGTGGATTGGCGCGTACTTCTTGGGCGGCGGAGGCAGGCCTTCCTTCTTGGCTTCGTGGAAGGCATCCAACTGGTCGGCCTTCGGCACTACCGCGAAGTTGTAGAACGGCGGCGGCGAGGGCGTGGCCCATTCCAGCGTGCGTGCATTCCACGGGTCGCCGGTGACGTCCAGGTTCTTCTTGCGGTCGCGGATGCTGACGTAGATCTGCACCAGCATCAGCACGATGCCAGCCAGCACGAACAGCGCTCCCACGAATGCGGCGATCAGGTACGGCGTCCACGCCGGGTTGTCGTACTGGTTCATGCGCCGGGTCATGCCCATGAAGCCGAGCATGTACAGCGGCATGAAGGCCAGGTAGAAACCGATCACCCAGCAGGCGAACGACCACTTGCCCAGACGCTCGTTGAGGGTGAAGCCGAACACCTTCGGGAACCAGTAAACGAAGCCGGCCAGGTAACCGAACAGCGCGCCGCCGATGATGGTGTTGTGGAAGTGCGCGACCAGGAACAGGCTGTTGTGCAGCAGGAAATCCGCACCCGGAATGGCCAGCAGCACGCCGGTCATGCCACCGATGGTGAAGGTCACCAGGAAGGCGATGGTCCACAACATCGGCACGCTGAACTCCACGCGGCCGCCGTACATGGTGAACAACCAGGTGAAGATTTTCACGCCCGTTGGGATGGCGATGATCATCGTCATGATGCCGAAGAAGGCATTGACGCTGGCGCCCGAGCCCATGGTGAAGAAGTGGTGCAGCCACACCACGAACGACAGGATGCCGATGGCCAATGTCGCGCCCACCATCGACTTGTAGCCGAACAACTTCTTGCGCGAGAACGTCGCGGTGATTTCCGAGAAAATGCCGAATGCCGGCAATACCAGGATGTACACCTCCGGGTGGCCCCAGGCCCACACCAGATTGACGTACATCATCGGGTTGCCACCCAGGTCATTGGTGTAGAAGTTGAAGTCCAGGTAGCGGTCCAGTGTCAACGCGCCGAGTGCGACGGTCAGGATCGGGAACGCGGCGATGATGATCACGCTGGTGACCAGTACGGTCCAGGTGAATACCGGCATCTTCATCAGCGTCATGCCCGGCGCACGCATGCGCAGGATGGTGATGAACAGGTTGACGCCGGTCAGCAAGGTGCCGACACCGGAGGCCTGCAATGCCCATATGTAGTAATCAACGCCCACACCCGGGCTGAACTCGATGCCGGACAACGGCGGGTACGCCACCCAACCGGTCATCGCAAATTCGCCAACGCCCAGCGAGATCATCATCAGCGCAGCGCCGACGACG
The DNA here is from genome assembly GCF_027497995.1 of Stenotrophomonas sp. Iso1. Taxonomy (GTDB): domain Bacteria; phylum Pseudomonadota; class Gammaproteobacteria; order Xanthomonadales; family Xanthomonadaceae; genus Stenotrophomonas. The sequence goes on from NZ_JAODBT010000005.1 coordinate 188,251, forward strand.
AAGATCCAGAAGCTGAAAGCGTTGAGGAACGGGAACGCCATGTCGCGCGCGCCGATCTGCAGCGGCACGATGATGTTCATCAGGCCCACCACGAATGGGGTGGCCACGAAGAAAATCATGATCACGCCATGCGCGGTGAAGATCTGGTCGTAATGCTCGGGCGGCAGAAAGCCATCACTGCCCGGGCCAGCGGCGGCCAATTGCGCACGCATCATCAGGGCATCGGCAAAGCCGCGCACCAGCATCACCAGTGCAACGACCACATACATGATGCCGATCTTTTTGTGGTCCACCGTGGTGAACCAGTCGCGCCAGAGCACGCCCCACAACTTGAAGTAGGTGACGGCGCCGAGCAGCGCCACGCCACCCAACACCATGCCCAACAATGTCACCACGACGATCGGGTCGTGCAACGGCACGGCGTCCCACGTCAACTTACCGAACATGCTCATTACTCCTGGGAGGCCTTGGTTTCTGCGTGATGGCCCGACGTGGCCGCGGTGTTCTCACCCACGCCGATGAACTGGTCGATGACTTTCTTGAACAGCAATGGCTCGACCGTGGCGAAGTGACGCACCGGTTCCTTGCGGGTCGGCACGGCCAACCGCTTGAACTCGTCGAAGCTCAATTGGTCCGGTGACTGACGCACCTGCGCGACCCAGCCATCGAACTGTTCGTTGGTCATCGCGGTGGCGATGAATTTCATGTTGGAGAAACCATGGCCGCTGTAGTTGCCCGACATGCCGCGGAACTCGCCCGGCTCGTTGGCCACCAGGTGCAGCTGCGTGCGCATGCCGGCCATCGCGTAGATCTGCCCACCCAGCTGCGGGATGAAGAAGGTATTCATCGTCGAGTTGGAGGTAATGTCGAACGCCAGCTGGCGGTTGGCCGGGAAGTTGAGCTGGTTGACCGTAGCAATGCCCAGGTCGGGGTAGACGAACACCCACTTCCAGTCGGTGGCAATGACTTCCACATGCAGCGGCTCGCCGGGGATATCCAGCGGTTTGTAAGGGTCAAGTTCGTGCGTGGATTTCCACACAATCACCGCCAGCACCGCCACGATGATCAACGGCACACCCCACACCACGATTTCCACCTTGGTCGAGTGCGCCCAATCGGGCATGTATTTGGCCTTGGTGTTGCTGGCCCGGTAGCGCCAGGCAAACACGAAGGTCAGCACGATGGCCGGGATCACCACGATCATCATCAACGCCACGCAGATGATGATCAGGTCGCGCTGGGCAATGCCCACGTCGCCCTTGGAGTCCAGCAATACCCAGTTGCAGCCAGACAAACCCACGCATGCCAAAGCGGCCAGCGCTGGGCGGATGCGTTTCCAGCAGATATTCATTGAAGGTCAACCCTGTTGAAGGAGCTGCTGACCGGGGACTGCCAGCGCCCGGTACACGGGCGGGGAGCGGCTACACTGTCCGTACGGCGGCGCCTACAAAAGGATTGCCGATCCAGTCAAGCCCATACAAGATACATGATTGTATGGGTTGGTGCACGTACAACGCATGGAAGGACTTCCCTGATGCAGCAACCCGCCGCTGGCCGACGCCTGAAAAAGCCCAACCGGACCTGGGTCCGTCCTTTCACCGAGGGCACGGGCCCGCTGTACTTGCAGATTGCCCAGCAGGTGCGCGAGGCCGTGGACGATGGCGTGTTGCACCCCGGCGACCGGCTGCCGCCACAGCGTGATCTGGCCCAGTTGATGGGCGTGGACCTGACCACCGTCACCCGTGCCTATGCCGAGCTGCGGCAGTCCGACCTGCTGGATGCGCAGGGTGCGGGCGGTACCTTCATCGCCATGTCGGCCGGCAACAGCGCCACCTCGGTGGACCTGAGCATGAACATCCCGCCGCTGCTGGGCAGCAGCCCGTTCGCGCAGAGCATGGAGCGGGGCTTCCAGCAGCTCAGCCAGCAGCTGGGGCAGGGCGAATTGATGAGCTATCACGTCGGCGCCGGCTCGCGCGACGACCGCGCCGCCGCCGTGCAGTGGCTGGCGCCGATCCTGGGCAACGTGCCGGCCGAGCGGGTGGTGATCTGCCCCGGCGCGCAGGCCGCGTTGTGCGCCATCCTGCTGGCCAAGACCCAGCCGGGCGATGTGGTCGCCGCCGAGCAGCTCACCTATCCGGGCCTGCTGGCGGCCGCGCGCGTGCTGCAGCGGACCATTGCGCCCATCGCCATGGACCACGAGGGCATGCTGCCGGAGGCGTTGGAAGAAGCCTGCCAGCAGCGCAAACCGCGTCTGATCTACCTCATTCCGACCATCCAGAATCCGACCACGGCAACCATGTCGCAGGCCCGGCGGGCGGCCATCCTGGCCATTGCCCGCCGCCATGGTGTGGCGGTGGTGGAGGACGACCCGTACTGGCTGCTGGCCGCAGATGCCGCCGCGCCGTTGGCCGTGGAGTCCCATCCGGACGCACCGGTTTATTACGTCTCCACCCTGTCCAAGTGCTTGGCACCGGGCCTGCGCACGGCCTATCTGGTGGTCCCGCTGGGGGAGCCGATGGAGCCCTTGCTCGACGCCCTGCGCTCCATCGCGCTGATGCCCACCCAGTCGATGGTGGCGGTCGCTTCGCACTGGATTCGCAGTGGTCAGGCCGACGATATGGTCCGCCGCTTCCAGCAGGAGCTGCGCCAGCGGCAGCAGATTGCCGCCCGCATCCTGCCTGCGCCTTACCAGGCGCACCCGACCGGCCTGCATGTGTGGTTGCCGCTCCCAGCGCGGCTGGACCAATACCGGTTGATCCAATCGGCGCAGGCGCAGGGGCTGGGCATCGCCAGCTCGGAGGCCTTCAGCATCGAGGAGCAGGCCGGCAACGCCATTCGCCTGTCGCTGGGCGGGGCGGTGGATCAGCACAGTCTGGCGTCGGCGTTGACCAAGCTCACCGAGGTAATCTCCGCAGCGCCTGAGACGCGGACGAACGCCATCGTCTAGCCGCTTCACGATCATATCCATACAAAAATGATACATTGAATATCTTGTATGGATTTGTGGGGAGTCGTGTGCGTCGGGACAAGCTGAGGTTTCATCTGGTCATGCTGGGCTGCGGGGGCTTCATCGTCCTGGCGCTGGCCTCGCTGGTGTATGTCTGCTCCCGCCCACAGACGGCCAGCGTGCAGGCCAGCGAACAGGCGGCTATCGAACACTGCCTGCAGCGCAGCCGTGCGCCGGAGCGCACCGAGATCCACCGCCGTGCCCAGGCCGATTCGTGCCGCGAGATGCGCAAGCAGTACGTACACAAGTTCGGCCCGGACGAAGCCACGTGAGCCCGATAAACGGCGCATCACCGCGCCGTCGCTGGATGCGGCTGTGGATCGCGGCGGCCTGTGTGTTCATGGCCGGCATTGCGGTGGCGGTATGGCAATACTTCGGCTTCAGCGCGCAGGCCAGCTTCGCTGAGCAGGCGATCGTGTTCGACGACACGCAACTCAAACTGCCCGTCGAGCTGGCGGGTGCGAACGGGCGTATCCGCGTGGTGCATTTCTGGGACCCGGCCTGCAAGGTCTGCAACCGCGAAACCGGCGCGCACCTGAGTTACCTGACCACGATGTATCGCCGCGAAGGCATCGACTTCTACGCCGTGCGTAAACCCGGCACGCAAGGCGAACTGCCGGACTATCTGCAGGGCCGCTTGAAGGAGCTGCCGACGATAGAGGGCGCGGACCAGATTCCCGCCAGCCCTGCGGTAGCGATCTGGGATCGCGAAGGCCATCTGGCCTATGCCGGTCCTTACAGCATCGGCATGGTGTGCAACTCGGCCAACAGTTTCGTAGAGCCCATCCTCGACAAACTTGTCGACGGACAAACGGTCCGTCCACGCGGGCTGCTTGCAGTCGGCTGCTATTGCCCTTGGCAAAGCGAGCGTTGATCTCAAAGCCATGAAATTGCATGTACGTCACTGTGTGTTGGCGTGTCGTTCGCCCATGAAAAGCAGCGGGCACCCACTCCAACCGACCGATGGTTGTGAGCAGGCGCCCGCCGCTGATGAGAACGATAGCGCCCGACATCGTCCCTACATGGCGCGACAGTTTGTCGCAGCCTTCTACGACTCACGCGAAGGTGCGCAGTGAGCTGGATAGACAACGCACTCGCCAGTAACGGCCCGATCTATCTGCGTATCGTCAACAGCATCGAGCGCACCATGAACACCGGTGAATTGGTGCCCGGACACCGCCTGCCATCGCAGCGCGCCTTGGCAAAGCAGCTGGGCATTGACCTGACCACGGTGACACGTGCATTCGATGAAGCGCGCAGGCGGGGCTTGATCGAAGCGCGTGGCCCACAAGGCAGTTTCATCGCGCCGCCCAAGGCCGCATTCGGCCAGCCGGTAGACCTGAGCATGAACGTGCCGCCGGTGCCTGATGCCACTGCATTGAACGACGTATTGCGACGTGGTGCTGCTGCGGTGCTTGCACGCAGCAATGCACTCAACCTGATGACGTACCACCTCAGCGGTGGCAGTCCCACGGATCGTCACGCAGCGACCGCCTGGTTGCAGCCGATGCTAGGCAACGTCAACGAAAAACGATTGGTGGTGTCCGAAGGTGCGCAGTTTGCATTGGCATCCATCCTCATCAGCCAGACGCATGAAGGCGACGCCATTCTCTGCGATCGCCTCGTATATCCCGGTCTGCTGCAGGTCGCTCGATCGCTGGGCCGGCACCTGGTACCGGTAAGTGGCGACGAGCACGGCATGCGCCCGGATGAACTTGAGCGTCTTTCCCGTGAAAGTGGCGCGCGCGTGGTCTACCTCAACCCCACCTGCAATAACCCGACCGCGCTGACGGTTCCGCTGTCGCGTCGCACCGAACTCGCGCATGTGCTGCAGCGCTGCCAACTCCTCGCCATCGAGGACGATCCGTATTGGCATCACGACGCCAGCAAGCCCACACCCATCGCCGCTCTCGCGCCGGACCACGTCTACTACGTGTCCACGTTGTCCAAGGCGATCAGCCCCGGTTTGCGTACGGCGTTCGTGCAGTGCCCTTCGGCTCCGCATGCCGAAGACCTCGCCGCCGCGTTGCGTTCCATCTGCCTGATGGGCCACCCGCTGGTGATGGCCCTGGTCAGTCAGTTGCTGTTGGACGGCTCGGCCCACGCATTGCTCAAGCAAGTGCTGACCGAAGCCAGCGAACGCACGGCATTGGCCGAACACCTGTTGGCGCCTTCGTTGAAAGCAAGGGCGACCGGTCTGCATGCGTGGTGCCACGTGCCCGAACCATGGACTGACGCCACATTCGTGCACGCCGCGCAGCTGCAGGGTTTGGCGATATCACCCTCATCAGCGTTCCGGCCCGATGGCTTGCACCACCAGCGCGGCTTCCGCTTGTCGCTGGGCCTTGCAAGCAGCCGCCGACAACTGGAAAGTGCGTTGCGACGCATCAACCAGTTGATCATCTCGCCGGACGTGCCGGTGATTCAGCGTTGAAGAAGTCGGCGACGCCGCGCCTGAGGCCTTAGCGCATCAATGCTTCCCGGAGCACTGCAACGCAACGCTACGATCGTAAAAAAACGGGCATCGCCACTGGGTGCATCATGCGGCCAGATAGGCCTCGGTCGAAATCACCGTGGCATAGCCGAATGCGAATGCCGCCATCATTGCTGCGTGAACCTGTGCAGCCGGCACGCTGACACCATTGAATTCCAGATCCAGCGTGGCACAGGCATCGTGCAGCACAGTGACGGTGTAACCCATGTCAGCGCAAGCGCGTACGCCCGCATCCACGCACATATGGCTCATCGCACCGAGGATGACGACGTCCTTGATGCCGCGTGATTCCAGCTGCTGCTTGAGGTCGGTGTCGCGGAACGCATTGACGAAATTCTTGACGATCACCGGCTCGTCGCTGAGCGGAGCGACGGCGGTCTGAATCTTTACTGCATCGGTACCCGGTACGAAGATCGGTGCCTCATTGCCGGCCGATTCATGACGAACGTGCAGCACGGGGATGCCTTTGGCGCGTGCGTCAGCGATAACGGTGACCGCATTGGCGACGGCTGCCTCGATACCGGTCAGTGGCAATTTGCCGGTGGGCAGATACTCGTTCTGAAGGTCGATGACGATAACGGCGCGATGGTTCATGGGGACTCCCGGCGTGAAGGAAAGAAAACGTGGGAGAATTTTCCGCCGCAGGCCTCATGCAGCTAAGAGGCGCTACCGACATTCTTGAGGGCTGTACCGACAGATGCGCAACGATGGCCACATTGAGATAGGCATCCTGCTGTACCCCGGTGCACAACTGGCGGCAGTGCTCGGGCTTACCGATCTGCTGACGCTGGCCGGCCGGATCGCCAACAGTCGCGCCCAACCTGGAACGCCCGCGCTGCATGTCACGCACTGGCACATTCCAGCGCCGGGCCAGCCGCTGACGTCGAACGACGCATCGCACCCAACCGCAGCTGACGCATTGGACGTGCTCATCCTGCCGCCCAGTCTTGAAGACCCCATTTCCCCCGAGGCCGCCGCGCCCTATGTGGATTGGTTGCGGTCACTGCACGACGGTGGCACCACGTTGGCGTCGGTATGCGCGGGTGCGTACCTGCTGGGCGAAACCGGTCGCGCGGCCGGGCGCACCATCACCACCAACTGGGCGTTCAACGACAGCTTCGCGACACGCTTTCCAGAAATACAACTGGACACCGACCAACTCGTCATTGATGCCGGGGACATCCTCACCGCCGGCGGCGCGATGGCCTGGATCGATCTCGGCCTGCGGCTGGTGGAACGCTACCTGGGCGCGGCGGTGATGCTGGATACCGCACGCACGTTGTTGGTTGATCCACTGGGTCGCCAACAGCGTTACTACAGCAGTTTCGCGCCACGCATCTCGCATGGCGATGCCGCCGTGCTGGCGGTGCAGAACTGGCTGCACGACACCCACGCCAAGGAGACCGCATTACCCGACCTGGCGCGCCGTGCCGGCATGGAGGAACGCACCTTCCTGCGACGCTTCCAGAAGGCGACCGGAATGACCGCTACCGAGTATTGCCAGCGGGTGCGGGTAGCGCGCGCCCGGGAGTTGCTGCAGTCCACCCGCTTGCCGCTGGAGCGCATTGCCTGGGACGTGGGTTACAGCGACCCAGGCTCGTTCCGCAAAGTGTTCAGTCGCATCGTCGGGCTGACGCCGGGCGACTACAGGCGCCGATTCAATACGGGGTGAGTGAGAGCGATACCGGACTGGAAACATCCAGTCGTTCTGGCTTGCAGCCGGCCCATGCGCTGAGCACGGGCCGGCATTTCAGCACACAACATTCCAGCCGGAGGTTATTGCGCCAGGAAGGAAACAACGGCGGCATTCAGCGGCGCCGCACATTCTTCCGGCAGCCAGTGCCCGCAGTCGGGGATGACCAGCCCGGTTACGTCGTCTGCATAGCGCTTCATCTGTTCGACCTGATAGCTGCCCATGCCGCCATGTCCGCCGCCTCCGATAGCCAGAGCGGGGATGGTGATCGGCGTGGCTGACAAGGCTTTGTTATCCAGTACGCCTTGGTTGAGCACGCGGTAGTACTCAAAGGCGGCATTCAAGCTGCTTGGCTTGGCGTAGGAGCGTGCGTACAGGTCAAGCAGTTCTGGGGTGAACGCCGCTTTGTTGGTGGCATGCTCCTTGATGAAGTGCTCGAAGAACGGACGCTCCTTGCCGGTGATCAAGGTTTCGGCCAACCGGTTGCCCGCGGCGAAGAAGCTGAAGTGCCATACCAACGATTCACCGGCTGGGGTGAATGCCTTGAAGTCGTAGATGCTTTCATCCGGAATCGGCGCCTCCATGTAGATGACGCGGCGGATGTTGTCCTGATGCGTCACCAGCATCGGGTAGGTATTCCAGATGCCGATGTCGTGGGCCACCAGGTCGAACTTCTGCCCACCACTGAATCCCAGTGCAAGGTCATGGAGAAGCTCTGAGACATCGGTGGCGCGGTAAGACGGCGGCGGCGCTGACTGACCGAGCCCCGGCAGGTCCGGTGCCACGACGGTGAAGTGACGTGCCAACTCGGGCATCAGCTGGTGCCATTCGTACCAGCTCTGGCCGAAGCCATGGACCAGGTATACCAAGGGGCCGGATCCGCCTTTTACGTAGTGCATCTTCACACCGTCGACGGTCTTGAACTCGCTGGTGAATCCTGGCGGTACCGGGAACTCATCGGCAGCCAGCACCGGTCCGGCGAGCAGACTGCCCGTGACAAAAGCCAAGGAGGAAAGGAGACGTTTGAACATGACGATAAGACCTTTTGTAGTGAGGGGAGGGAGGACGCAAGCGACGGAAGATCTAGTGGCTAGCCGATGCGCGGGCGCCCGCAGCAAAGCCGTGATTTCGGGCGGACCATGCGATGAAAAATCCAAGTGCCAGCAACAACGCCATGACGGGAGGGAAGGTCTGCGCGCCCCAGTGGTTCAGCAAAACGCCACCCACCACACCACCGCCAGCGATAACGCTGTTCCAGGCCACAACATTGAGCGATAGCGCGACATCAGCCCCGTCTCCTGCGCTGTCGGCAAGCGCGGTCTGAAGCAAGGTCGCCGCGCCACCGAAGGTCAGGCCCCATACCGCCACGCACAGGTAAACGACAGGCTGCAGCCCTTGCAGCAGCGTCAGTACCACGGAGATAACGAAGAACGTTGCCAGCGAGGCCAGGACAGTGCTGCGCAGGTAGTGCTCTACCAGCTTTCCTGTCACGCCGATGCCTACCAGCGCCGCTGCACCAAAGATCAGCAACAGGACGTCCACGCGCTGGCCCAGCCCGGCGTGTGCGGCAAACGGCGCCACATAGGTGTAGAGGATGTTGTGGGCCAACATCCACGCCATCACCGTCGCGAGCACCGGACGTACACCGGGTGTGCCGAGCACCTTGCGCAGCGGCACGCGCTGCGCTCCCGTTTGGCCCGGAAAGTCAGGCACCTTCGCCAGCACCCATATGATCAGTACGACAGTGAGCGCCGACATGGCCGCAAACGCAGTCCGCCAGCCCAGAATGCCGCCCGCCCAGGTGCCCAACGGCACGCCGAGGGAGAGCGCGATGGGGGTGCCCACCATCGCAATCGCCATGGCCTTCCCCTGCTGCTCGGGCTGGACCATGCGTCGGGCATACCCGGCCAGCAGGCTCCACGCCAGGCCCGCCGCTGCACCAGCGAAAAAGCGTGCCACCAAGGTCAGGCCGTAGTCGGTTGAGAGTGCAGTCACAGAGTTGAACAACAGAAAGCCAGCGATGGTGAGCAGCAGGACGTTGCGACGCCTCCATTGCTGCGTAGCAATCGTCAGCGGGATTGCGGCCAATACGGAACCCAGCGCATAGGCGGTAACCGTCTGCCCGGCCAGTGCGGGGGTAATGCCCAGGCCCTCGGACATATACGGCAGCAGTCCTGCCGGAAGGGTTTCGGTCACGATGCAGATGAAGCCGGTCATGGCCAGCGCCAACAGGGCAGCGATGGGTAACGGCGCAGGGATCACACTGGCCGTTGATGCACTTGAGGAGGTCACGCGTTGTCCTTCGTTGAGGGGGAGCCGGGTCAAGCGGTGTCACATATGTATCATTCGGTACATATATTGACCAAGAAAAACAGGCAGCCGCGACCGCCTGTCCTGGATTTCCGTTGAGAACGGTATATGTGTACCGAGTGGTACATATATAGGCGCGAGCAATGCTGTTGTCAACTACTTATGTATCGAATAGTATTTATGTAAGCATTGGAGGGCGCTATGGCACAGATGGGCAGACCCCGCAGCTTTGACCGGGACACCGCGGTCGAGGAAGCGCTTCACCTGTTCTGGGAACAGGGCTACGAATCCACATCGTTGAGCCAGCTCAAGGACGCCATCGGTGGCGGCATCAGTGCGCCCAGCTTCTACGCAGCGTTCGGTTCCAAGGAGGCGCTCTTCAAGGAATGCATGGAACGCTATCTGGCGACCTATGCAAAGGTGACCCAGTGCTTGTGGGACACGTCGCTTGGCCCAAGACAGGCGGTAGAGCTTGCGTTGCGCCGCTCAGCCAAAATGCAGTGCGAGCGCGGCCACCCCAAGGGTTGCATGGTTGCACTGGGGGTGATGAGCGCGCCATCACCGGAGCTATCGGCTATTTCCGCGCCGCTTACGCGATCGCGCGCCCGTACGCGTGCCGGTATTCGCGCTTGCGTGGAGCGCGCCATCGTCAGCGGAGAACTCGGTCCGGATGCCGACGCTGCTGCAATGGCATGCGTGTTCGACAGTTTCCTGTTTGGACTATCCACGCTCGCCAGGGATGGGGTGACCTTCAAGGCCATGGATACCGCCATCACGCAGCTCATGTGTCTTTGGAGCGCCCGGGCCGGCTGAGACAGGGCCGCTTCAACTTCTGCGCCACAGAAGGCTGAAATGGGCTTGATGCCGGGTGACTCTCGGCGCTTCTCCTGCTCATCGGTGCGTCAAACCAGTGATGGCTCGGCTCAGATCGAATGCTGTGCGCTCGCAACAGCGTAATGGGCGGAGCTGTCGGCTTTCGACCAAAAGCCGACCTCATCAGCATCACTCAATTCGAACAGCATCCGTTTTTCCGAACGCCATAGTCTGATCGCTAGCGCGTTTTCACCGGGGAACCTGCCTGATATATGGCTCTGCTGCCGACATCCGCCTCCGCCGCAAGCCCTGGCGTTTCGGAGACAATCTTCGCTATGAAGTCCATGACTGCTCGGATTGGCGCCGCGCGCCGCAGGTCGCGGTGGACGACCAGCCAGATATCGCGCGAGAAAGCCTGGCCCTCGTGTTCAAGTCGAACCAATCCGGCAGTGTGGTCGCCAAGAAAGCACGGCAGGGCAGCGACGCCGGCACCTCCCTGCGCCGCGCTCAAGTGTCCACTGATGTCGCTCAGTTCGCAGCCAACAGCCCGGCCAGCCGCGATCTGAAGCAACCAGTGCTGCTGAGGCATGTCGGCGAACTGCGCGTCGAATGCAATGAACGACCAATCTTCGGGGCGACGTTTCGCTGCATAGCCCGCGCTGGCATATAGCGCAAATGGCATGTCAGCCAGCTTGCGGACTACGCTGTCGGATTCCTTGGGTCGCACGAGCCTCAGTGCCACGTCTGCTTCGCGGCGACTCAGCGACACCTGCTGCCACTGCGCGGACACTGAAAGCTGGATGTCGGGATACTGGTCGCAGAACGCTGCAAGCCGTCTCGCTAGAAGATGTGCAACCAACACGGGAGGTGCGCTGAGCGTCACCTTCCCCGCTAGGGGTGTGTGACTGGCTTGAGCAGAGCGCTCGACCGCGAGCGCCGCCGCCTCCATCGTCATTGCCTTCTGGTGGATCTTCACGCCCAAGGCGGTGAGGTGGCAGGCCCGGGGCAAGCGCTCGACCAGCGTGACCTGCAGTTCGGCTTCCAGGGCAGCGAGGCGACGGCTGACCGTGGCATGGTCGACGCCCATCACCCGGGCAGCACCTGAAAGCGTGCCGACCCTGGCGACCGCCAGAAAGTGACGCATGTTTTCCCAATCGAACATCTGTGCGTTTTTTCACGGACTGGTTGCAATTTCTTGGAGTATACGCACACATCTCCGAGCCCTAGCCTGACTGCCTGTCATATGTTGGATAGAACTCGTGAATGCAACACCGCTGTCCAGTCGGGGGACGCTGCTGGCCTCTGCACTGGGATTCGTAATCGTTCTTCTGGACGTGAGTGTCGTCAACGTGGCGCTGGATGCCCTGCGCCATCAGTTCGACACGGATGTGTCTGGCCTGCAGTGGGTGATCAACGCCTACGCACTGGTCTTTGCCGCGTTACTGCTGACAAGCGGGACCCTTGGTGATCGCTTGGGCGCGTGGCGGGTTTTCCTCGCAGGATTCGCGGTGTTCACCGCGGCATCTGTTGCATGCGGATTGAGTAGCAGTCTTCCCGTGCTGATTGCCGCCCGGCTGGTTCAAGGACTTGGGGCCGCCCTGCTGGTGCCAAATTCTCTGGCAATGCTCCATCACGCATATCCCGATCGCGAGCAACGCAACCGCGCGGTGGGCTGGTGGGGGGGCTTGGGGGCGGTGTCGCTCGCTGCCGGACCGGTGCTCGGCGGGCTACTGGTTACCCATCTGGGGTGGCGCAGCATTTTTCTGATCAACCTGCCCATTGGCTTGATGGGAATGTATCTGACCTTACGTCACGCCACCCGCGTGGCTGGCCATCGGCGGGCGGTCGATTGGAGTGGGCAAGCAGTCGCGATCCTTGCACTGGCCTCGTTGACCTACGCAATTACCGAGGCTGCCCACCTCGGCTGGACGCATGAATGGGTGCTTCGCAGCGCGATGCTGGCAGTGATCGCGCTGCTGGTTTTCATCTGCATCGAAACGCGCATCCACTCGCCCATGCTGCCGCTGGCGTTGTTCCGAAACCCCACCTTTTCCGTGGTCTCGGTGGCGGGTGTGGTGGTCAATTTCGCCTACTACGGCCTGATCTTCGTATTCAGTCTGTTCTTCCAGATGCAGCAACACCGCTCCGCACAGCTGACCGGAGTGGCCTTCCTGCCCATGACCGTGGTGCTCATCGCCGTCAACGTGCTAGCGGGAAGGCTCACTGCGCGCGTGGGGCCACGCGTGTTGATGGTGCTGGGACCGTTATTGGCAGCGTCAGGGTATCTGCTGCTGATGCCCTTGAGCATCGATGGCGGCTACGGCTACCTGGTGGCGCCCATGCTGCTGGCCGCCAGCGGAATCGCGCTGATGGTACCGACCATGACCAACATCACCCTGTCATCGGTGGATGCCTCACGCGCAGGCATTGCATCGGGTGTGCTCAACTCCGCACGGCAGGTGGGAGGAATGCTCGGAGTGGCAGTTTTTGGCTACTTGGTGCGTGACACGGCACCGAAACCGTTCATGCACGGCATGCACCTGTCCATTGGCCTTGCCGTTGTGTTGTTGGTTGGCGGCAGTATTCTTTGCTGGTGGGGCATCAAGCCCGAACATATGAAAGCGTGACCGTGCAGACGCACCGATCGTAACCATGAGTCTTGGGCATAACTTCCGCTTCCGGCCAGGAGCGGACATTCAACTCTGGAATTAAGCCGACCCGCGAAGCGGGTTCGGCTTGAATGAATTGTTAGCATTCATCGCCGAGGAACCCACAGCATGAGCCCGAACTGCCGCCCGGCAATTAAGCCAGTACCAGGAAGCAACCAATCTAGGGCAGCAACGGCCGTGGCCGAGCGCCAAGTCCCAGCAGCGCCATGGCACCCGCGTTTGGCCTCATAGCCCGCCTGGGTGCGACGAACCTCCAACGCACAATCAAGGTTCGTTGGATCTGAAGCAGAAATTTCGGTGCCCGCTGGCATTGCCGCAAGCAAACGAGCAAGGGCCGCGGATGCATCGCCTACTATCCGGAAAGCGATCTGCTGCCCAGTGCCGGCATCTCTCGAGCTTGTGACTTCGATGGGGAGCGAGGACAGTTCCATTGAGTGCTAACGCCTTATGTCTTGAGTTTCCCCTAGCCTAGGTGCCGAGAGCCCGACGTGCGAGCCCGATAACGCCTCGGTGTCAGCACCACCGTAATTCAGCAGGGGCCGCACGTCGGATCTCGCGTCCAGC
>NZ_JAODBT010000006.1 GCF_027497995.1 Stenotrophomonas sp. Iso1
AGGTATTGGTGCCCGTGAGCGTGATCAAGCCACTGCCGCTCTGGGCGAATTTACCGATGCCACTGATGTCGTTGTCTACCACCAAAGCATCGCTGCGATTGAAGACCAACGCTGCATTGTTGATGACCTTGCCGCTACCCAGCGTGCCCGTGGTGCCGCCGCCGCCCACCTGCAGCGTGCCGGAGCTGATGGTGGTGTCGGTGTAGGTGTTGTCGGCGGTGAGCATCACAAGACCGCCCGTCTTGGTCAGTGCGTGACCCGATATCACACCACCCAGGTTGAGGAGAACGCCTGGGGTCACGTCGACCGTTCCGCCGCGCGTCCCCAGGTTCACGGCACGGGCGCTGCTGATGCCTGCGGTGTTTGCCAAAGTGCCGCCATCGAGCGTCAGGGTGCCGGTGACCGCCCCGAGGTTGTCATCTGAAGAAATCACCAACGTGCCACCGCTCACCGTGGTACCTCCGGTGTAGCTGTTGGCACCGGTCAGCAGGGTGGTGCCCGCTGCCTGGTTGACCGCACCGGCGCCGGTGATCTGGGTGCCGAAGATGTACGCCGGATCGGTGTGGTTGAAATTCAAACTACCGCTGCCCGCACCGAAGCGCAGTTCGCTGGCTTCCAGCGTGCCAGCTGCTACCGCTGCGTTACCCATCGGGGCACCGATGTTCACCGCGCCTGCGGCCATAGCATTCCGTGCGACTTCAACCAAACCGCTGCCATTTCTGGCTGACACCTTGCCGCCATGCTGCACGGTCAAGGTACCCGTGCCAGCCAAGCCGATGTAAAGCTGATCGTCGTTGTTCCAAGTGGAGCCCATACCACTCACAGAGACACTGCCATTGGAGCCTTCGCGATAGCCGATCATCACGTTGCCACTGTTGCTGACGGTGCCTCCGTTGGCGACGGACACGGTTCCACTGCCGGATACGCCGACTTGGAGGTGATCATTAATCCATGTGGCTCCGTTACCCGTTACCGCGACGCTGCCGGTGGAGTTGGCGGCATTGCCAATAAACCCCACGGTACTGCTGACCATGCCGCCGTCTTTCACGATCAAGGTGCCGGTGCCAGACTCTCCGATAGCTAATTGGCTGCTGTTGGTCCAGATGGCGCCTTTGCCGCTCACCGTGGCACTGCCGATGGAGTTGGTATATGAACCGAGGATCCCGTGACTATTACTGACCACACCGCCATCGGCCACGGTCAGGGTGCCCTTACCGCGCAAGCCGACGTAAAGGTAGCCGCTGTTGACCCAGGTGGCGTCTTTGCCGCTCACCGTGGCGCTGCCGATGGAGTTGGGGTTTGTACCGACGAGCCCGCGGCTGCTACTGACCTTACCGCCGTCGGTTACGACCAAGGTGCCGTTGGCTGATTGGGCAACACGGAGTTCGCCGCTGTTGGTCCAGAAGGAGCCCAGACCGCTTACCGTGGCCTTGGTGTCGGCGGCGCCGTCGATCGTTCCAGTGCCGGTATTGCTGACCGAACCGCCGCTCTGAATGGCCAGCGTGCCGCCGTTAACGTTGGTGTTGCCGTAGTTGCTGCTGCCTGTCAGCGTCAAAGCGCCGCCGCCCACCTTGATGAGCCCGCCCGGGCCGCTGATGGCGCCCGCGTACTGGGTCGAGCGATTGTCTCCGCCGGCGCTCAGGGAGCTCGCGCCCAAGGTGACAGTACTGCCGGCAACGCCCGCCAGGCTGCCAATGGTTTGATCGACCGTTGCGGCGGAGATGTCGAAGCCGGCATCGACGCCAGTGAGATTCACCGCATTCGTAGCCGCCAGTCTGCCCCCAGCAGTCAGCGCGAGGGTGCCGCTACTGATGGTGGTGCTGCCGTTGTATGTGTTGAAGCCACTCAAAGTCAGCGTGCCGTTGCCGCGCTTCTCAACTCCGCCGGCGCCCACGATAACCCCGTCGAACGTACCGTCCTTGATGCCGACAATGGTGTCAGTCAACGAACCTGTTCTAAGAGTTCCGGCACCATGAAGGTTGCTGATTGCGTTTTCGGCCCGGGTACTGTCGTTGAAATCCAGTATCGCGCCGCCAGCGATGTTCGTGGATGTCATGAAAGGATACAAAATTGATGCGGCGACAATGCGCAGCGTGCCGTAATTGACGTTGAGTGCTATGGGCGTGCCTGGCGATCCAATCGCTGAATAGTTGGCGACCACGGTGCCTGTATTGCCGGCAGAGCCGAAGGAAAGCCCGGCGTCGGTCCCTATGGTGAGGAAGCCTGTCAGGGTGAGCATGGTGCCGGTAGCAGCGGAAATCGTCGGCGTTGTCGCCTCGATATAGAAACTATTTGTAAGGGTGACATCGGCGGTGCCACGCAGTTCGCCATTGCTGCCCAGTGTCACGTCACCGGTGAGATCAGCAGGATTGTCGATCTCCAGCACCCGGTTCTCAATCACGGTCTGTGCGCCCACCGTTGCCGCCATCGTCATCCCCAGCGCGAGCAGACAGGCATTGGCCAGCAGCGACGGACGCGGGGCCAGGCACATTGCTTTCGCGGCGCGGCCGCCATGCACGGAAGCCAGTTCGGAAACCACTTGGCACAGACCAAGGGCGCGATTGAAGACGATGCGGTAGACGTGATTCATGATGAGCTCTTGGAAGTTGCGCAAACGGGTAAGCAAGGTCGCAACCGGATGCGGCGGCGGCCGATATGTCGAGTGAAGTGCAGGACCATCCCCGGTCCAGCGGGCGCTACTGGATGCCTTAAGGCACCCGTGTCGGATGGGGAAGCAGGTGTGGACGGCAGGTGTCCTGCCATGCGATGTGAGGCCGCAGAGAAAAGGTGAAGAGCCAACAAGGGAAACCGTCAGGCGCGGCAGCAGCTGCCTCACGCTTTGTGTCACTTGAGGCAGGTTTCATCACGGCGAGTCAGCAGTTCCGGGCCGGTACGATCCGTGCTGACAATCCATCTTCGTTCATCCGCTCCAAGGGGCAGGGTGGTGCCGAAGTTCACAGGGGAAGGCAATGGCGCCGTTTGGCAGTGGCAGCATGTTTGAAATCTATGACCAGCTGCCTGATGCGGTCTTCATGGTTGATGCAAACCATCGCATTGCCTACGCCAGCGCCGCCTGCGAAGACATCTTCGGGTATGTTCCCGGCGAGTTGACCGGCGTGCCGTTGCTCGATCTTGTGGTGCGTCGCGAACAGGACCGGACCCTGCGCGAGGCACGCAATGTCGTGCGCAATGGCGCCCGGGTCGGCTTCGAGAACCGATACCTGCACAAGGTGGGCAATGAAGTGCAGGTCATGTGGTCGGCACGTTGGCTGAAGGCGCAGCAGTTGCGCATCGGTATTGCCCGCGATGTGACTTCCTTGCGGCAACCGGTTTCTACAAAGATCGAGGAACTGCTTGGCGTAGCCCGCCTTGCACCTCACGAGAAGAAGGTGCTGCAGCTGCTGCTCACCGAAGCCACCGAAAAACAGATCGCCGAGCAGCTCTGCCTTGCGGTCTCCACCACGCATTCATACGTCACCCATATTTTCCGGAAGTTTGGTGTGCGTAGCCGCGCCGGGCTGATGGCACTGTGGCTCAAGGCAATGAAGATCGACGGCGTGTTCTGATTCGTCATACAGCTTCCGGGGCCCGCAGCGGGTCGGTGGCATATAGCAGAGGTTGCCGAACGGTTACGCGTTGCGACCACTGGGTTGGGGCAAGGTCCATCCATGGCGGGTCTATACCGCGCTCGACAGCTGTTCGTGCAAGACCTGATTGAGCGTCATATCCACGCAAGCCGCCGCAATTGTTTTGCATGTCGTCGATGGCTGGAGCCAATGCCCAGGACAAGCACGCCGAGCCGTCGTGTACCTGCATCACCGAGCAGGGCAACAATTACGTGATCGATGAACTTACGTATTGCTTTGTCGCACGACGCGGCCAGCACCAGCCTTTGCGTGATGATCGCGATGACCGCTTTGACGACGGACCGACACAAATAGAGCGGGGCAGGGAAGCGCTGGCTGATCGGGCTTCGCAGGGCGGGGCAGTGATCAATCGGGGGCGGCGTGGCCAAGGCACATTCCCCGGATCGCAGGGATACAGCACCGGCACCTTCACCCCAGCTACGGATTACCCGCTATGACCAGCGCCGGAAGGGAAATTCTCTGCTGTTGATGACCGGTGACCACGTCGTAAAGCTGCCCTACATCGGCTACGTTCCAGTGGTCAGCGAGCTGGGCCGCATCGCGTTCCCTGTGTTCGCTCTGGTTATGTGTGTTTCTACAACGGCAACGCATGGGCATTGCTGTGGCGCTGGGGTAGGTCGACATGCAGGTGCCGCGAATGCGCGGGGCGTTCTATGGCTATTACGTGGCTCACATCGCGCTACTCGCTACGATCTCGTGAATCATCACGAGATCGCTTGGCGCATCAATGGTTCTAGTTGGAGTCCTGCAACGACCACGCTCGTCCACCAAGCCGGCTTCCAAAAATCAGCCCACAGTTCCGACATTTCCGCCTCAGCAGTATTTTCGTGACGTGTCACTAAATTAGCAGCTTTCACCCGGTACATTCTCCCAGCCTCCCGGAATCTGCCGGAATGGAATGTGGTTGATGCAGCGCCAGGCCTTCCGATCACGCTCGTACTTCTCACTGGCGCGCTGCATTTCGCCAAGCCTGCGCAGTCGTTCGGCTGCATCATCGGCTTCAATTTCAGCGCTCCGCCTCGCTAGGGCAATCATCGCGTCCTTGGTTGGTGAATGACGTGACTGTGCGAACCGCTGATTCCACGCTACCTGCGTAGCAAGGTGCTGCTTGATGCCGAAGATGGCCAGCGCCAGCACTGCGATACCAATTACGGTCATCCAAGGAAAGCTCCAGCGCGGCTTCTCGTTCTCGCTCCATGAATCCCCCAGATTTCATCCTGAGCGGATTCTAACCGGGGTGCAGGGGCATTGCCCCTGCAGTGTCACCGCGCCCGGATCGCCTCAGCGTCGATATCAGCGGGACTACAGGGCATGGTTCCGCGTTCCGAGTCGGCAACTGACGAATGCCGCTTTTCATCGGTTTGAGGCTCGGTGTGATCAGGCCTCGGGCGTGCCTGTCAGCTTCAAGAAGTCGCCGATATTCCTGCGCAAGTTGTGCAGTCAGACTAATCCAAGCTAGATCCTCCGGAAAAAGTTCTCGGCCTTCGGGCGTCACCAATCGGCCTCCCTTAAATGCGAAACCGGCCCAAGAGCCGGTCAACTTCCTGTCTTTCATATTTCCTCTGGTCACGCGGGAGATGTTGGGGGGCGTGATGGCGCTGGAATCGGCAGAGCCAAAGCTGGCCTTTAGTTTACATAATATACATTATGCGAAATGGCTTATCAGACTGTTCTTCGCCGGATTAGCTGGATCTGGCTCTGGATCTGTCGGTTTTTTTAGTTCGTGTCCTTTTTGCGTTGGATCGCGCCCCTCATTGATTTCATTAGGTATTTTCCACCGTTCATGGACACGATCCTAAGTAAATGCTAGTGGGCATCGCACTCTTCAGTGTCCCGCGCCCGCACTTAACATGTACATTTGACGCACTAAAGCGTGTACACCGAGATTCCTACCGCACACAGGTATGTACATTTACGCGAGCCCTGCAGCTTCGTGTGCCCACTTGTCCTGGTATGTTCCGTTGGACGCGTCAGATGGAAACCAACCACCGCAGCGACCCTCTTCAAAGTCTGCAGCCGTCGATCCTGCGGGTGCTGATGTCCTTCGTAGACGAAATTGCCCTCTGTAGGTAGAAACTCTGCACTTAGGACGCAGAGATTTCTATCTGCTGCAAACATAGGTAAAGAATTCTTCCTTTAGGGGTACACGATGTGGTCCAGGGTCTTCTGCGGCCCTTGATCGCGTGTTTTTCGTGTCAGGCAGCCGACGGCGGTGAGGTGTCGCTACTCGGCCTCGGAGCCCACAATGTTTGGGCTTTGGTGCGGATCAATGAGATTCGAGGGCCAGCGTTGGCCTTCATCTGGGTGACACAGAAAACACGCGCATCCGATCGCTGGGTGGCTACGTGCGCCTTGCGATGTTCACGACTGAGCGCAAGGCTATTTCCCGTGCGAGAGTCTAGCGAGTCGTTCGTGAATTCGGAGCCTTGCTAGGTCTAGGCCGATGTCGTCATCGGCGTAGGGCGAACCAAACAATGGAATCTCCACCCATTGGCTTTCCTGACCCGGATGCACGTATGGGGCATAGTCATCCAGGAGAATCGCATCGCAGGGGTCCGATGTGACAAATCGTAGGTCCTTGGTCGGCCCCTCCCAAAAGATGTAGGGAAGTTGTGCAAACCACGTGGGAGCTGCACTCTCCGCCACCAGCAGACTGCAAATCCTTCTTGCCAGAGGTTCAGGAACAGTCGTGAAAATCACCAGTTGGCTGAACTGGGCCCGCATGTACTGCAAGAACGGAAAAAGGCCTGGGCGTGGAATCTGACTCACGGCGTTGGAGATCAGTGTCCCTTCCAGGTCCATTGCGAGAATGGTCGGCTTCATCACATTGTTCCTTTCGCTAGCAGGCGGCATGCAGAAAAGTTCAGCGCGGTTTCTCCGTCTTCTTGTTGGAGCCTGGCAGTTTACGTTTACCGCGCAAGGCCGCCTCGATAGCCGCAGGAATCCTGGTCAACTGTTCTTCCAAGATCTCTGATCTTGCACGTTGCCGGTCCGCTTCTTTAGAGGAAACCGCCGCTGCGTTCTGGGCAGCCTTCAAAGCAGCGGTCAGTGACTGCTCGGTTGTGGCGTGGAGCTTCCCTGCAGATGCCAACTTGACCTGTGCTTCCTTGGCCAGCTGGCGGGCTTGGTCGACCTCCCGTGCTGCACGATCTTCTACATATCTGGTGTGTTCCATCAGATTATCGCGCTCAGATCTGGCCAACTCCTGCGTCTCGTGCAGCCTGGCTTCCAGTCCCAGTCTGGCGTTATCTAGTTGCTCCTGCCGCAGATCCGCAGAGGTACGTTGTTGGGCTGACACTGCGAGCTGTGACTGAAGCTGCTCCACGAGTTGCCGGAGCTCCGCCACCTGGGTCAGTGCGAGGCGTTCTGCGTGGGCGGAAGCTGTCGCTTTAGCATGGAGTTCGGACGCTTCCTCGGCAAAGTTCTGCTGCTGCCCTCGCAGCTCATCGTGCCCAGTCGCAAGTGTCTGCCTGGCATCCGCGAACTCTTCCAAAACCGACTCGCGGGCATGCTGCAACGCCAATGCCCACCACTGCCCGGCCAACTCGGCCAGTGCTGCCGGCGCGTCCTTCAAATATGGACGCTTGGGCTGCAGTCGAAGGCCCAGATTTTTCCACCAGGTGTCCAACCACCGAGTAACGGTGTTGGGTGATCCCGTGCCCAGGTGCGCGCGAATGCGTTCTACCGTCGGGCGTTCGCTGTTGGCCACCAGCTCGTCGGCAGCGGTGTGCACATCGGATTCGGTGATGCCGCGGGCCATGCTGACGTCTCCTGTATCGGCGCCCTACTCTATTGATTTCATACTCACGATAAGTGATGATTATCGCGGGTATAAGCTCTATTTCGTAGTATACATTACATAGTATGAAAGATAATTCCACGATTCCCATGCTCGCCGCGACGACTACCAGCCTGGTGCTGCCCGAACAGCTGGCCCGCGAGGCGGCCGATGCGGTGCGCGAATTGCTGGCCGAAGCGGCAGCCGAGAACACCACGCGCAGCTACACCAGTGCCCTGCGCTACTGGGCTGGCTGGCATGCAGCGCGCTACGGCATCGAGCTGGCCTTGCCGGTGCCCGAAGCCACCGTGCTGCAGTTCGTGGTCGATCACGTGCAGCGCCGCTCGGCCGACGGAGATCTGACGTGGGAGCTGCCGCCGGCCGTAGATCAGGCCTTGGTGGCCGCTGGCCTCAAGGCCAAGCTCGGCCCGTGGACCTTGGCCACCGTGCGCCATCGCGTTGCCGTCCTGTCCACCGCGCACCGACTCAAGCAAGTGGCCAATCCCTGCGAGCAGCCGGCGATCCGCACCGTGCTCAGTCGTGCCGCGCGGGCGGCCGTCAAGCGCGGCGAACGGCCGCGCAAGAAGACCGCTATCACCCTGCCCGAACTGGAGGCGATGCTGACCACCTGCGACGGCAGCCTGGAAGGCATTCGTGACCGTGCCCTGCTCTGCTTTGGGTTTGCCAGCGGCGGCCGTCGGCGCAGCGAGATCGCTGCGGCCGACCTGCGTGACCTGCGCCGCATCGGCGATCAGGGTTATATCTACCGGTTGGAGCACAGCAAGACCCAGCAGGCCGGTGTCACTGCGACCTCGACGCCGGACAAGCCGGTACTGGATCGGGCCGCCCTCGCTCTGCAGGACTGGCTGGACGCAGCCGGGATCACCGAAGGGGCGATTTTCCGGCGGCTCTGGAAGCAACGCGTCGGCCCTGCCCTGTCCCCGGCCGCCGTCGGCGAGATCGTGCAGCGACGGGCGCGCCTGGCCGGGCTGGAGGGGGATTTTGGTGGGCACAGCCTGCGGTCCGGGTTCGTGACCGAAGCCAGCCGCCAAGGGGTGGCACTGCCGGCCATCATGCAACTGACCGAGCACCGGTCGGTGTCGAGTGTGGTGGGGTATTTTCAGTCGGGCGGCGCCACTTCGAATCCCGCGGCCCGCCTTCTGGAAGACTGATCCATCCCGAATGGTGAATTCCATTCAATAGTGTAAAGACAATCGCTCACCGTGCTCCGAGCCAGCCAACGGTGTTGACCTCGACGTGATGCCTCACCTGAAAGAGCCGCCGCACAGTCTCAACAAGTAACTTGATAGGCATCGAAACCGCATATGAGATCAATCGGCAGAGGAAGCTAACCTATTCCGCGCAGCAGTCACTCGCTCTTCTAGTGCCAGCGCCATTGGGCCTGCGCACTGCAACAAGACGTCAAGGATCGAAGCAAGTTCATCGCTTTCAAGAACGCTTGCGTCCGTGCCGACAGCCAGCACACTTTTGGCAATCCAGTCGCGCACACGTTGCGCGATGCCGTAGTTGATCCAAAAGTCTGCATCCGCGCCACGTGCCGCCCACCATGCCCTCACGAGTCTAGATAGCACGCCAAGCCGATGCGGCTGCGGATCTACGTCGAGAAGCCTCATGATCGTCAGCGCAACAAACGTCGAGCCGGCAGCCTGTACAGCGGCGTCTTCGAGGAATGGCAGGCAGCGGTCGACTTGGGGCATGCCAATCGGGGTAATGTAACAACTGACTTCTCCCAAAACGTAATTGCACATATATATCGCCGCGACCGCATCGACCGCATCGCTATCGATGCCTGTAGTGAGTTCGCCGCACAATCGACGCCAGGACCAAGTGGCGAAGATCTTCCCGGCGATCGACTCGCGTAGTGGCAGGGCGACGTCGTCGTCAATGACACGGTCACCGAGCCACAATTGATCCAAGGCCTGCAACGTTATCCCCGCTGCGATGAGGAATCGTTGCTCGGGCAGCTGTGCCAACAGACCAGTCATGTGGGACTGAAGGGTTCCAGGGTCGAGTGCAGCAGCCGCGAGGGCTGCCGGAAAGTACGCGTGGTTCCATTCGAACGCACGCTCGCCTGGCTCAAACTCCGGATCCGCGCCCACGCCATTGGCTGCTGCCGTCCATGGCCAAGCATGCCTGACAAGACTTTCCAGAAGGGCGGGATGAGACACGCGCCACAGGTCGACCGCGACGCTGAGTACCGTTGCTGCGCTGGATTCGGCCAATGCAAGCACTCTGGGGGCGACGGGTACTTCGAGTTCCATTGACGCATGGCCAATGCGAAGGCCGCGGCGTGGCCGCGGGTCATGGGGCGCTGGCAATTCGGGCCAACTGGGTTCCGACGCGTCGCCAGCATGCCATGCCAATTCCGCTTCAACGGCTGCTTGCCGTCGTTCCCGATCTGCGACGGCTCTAGCGGCTTCCAAGGCTTGATAGTTCGAAGCACCACCAACCCAATCTTCTGGTTGCCGCACTGCGTAGATAGAACCGGAAAAGGCGAGACGAACCAGGGACCTACCGATGGCGTCTGCAATGTGTCGATGCGCCTTCAGTTCTAAACGCATTACCTCGACGATGCCAGTTGGGAGTTGCGTCGCCAGCCGAAACAGGCGCGGAAAGTCGGAAGCGGACGGGACGTTCCGAGAATCCGCCAACAATCCGATGGCCGCAATCGCGTGCGTGTTATATGGCAGTCGCTGATGCCGG
Source organism: Stenotrophomonas sp. Iso1 (assembly GCF_027497995.1). Lineage (GTDB taxonomy): Bacteria > Pseudomonadota > Gammaproteobacteria > Xanthomonadales > Xanthomonadaceae > Stenotrophomonas. Next base: position 10,150 of record NZ_JAODBT010000006.1, read on the forward strand.
TATTCATTGATCTCGCTATCAGCCGCAGCGGTCAATTGTTCTGTCGCCCACGCACGATGCGCGGCTTGAAGTTCAGTAGCACTATCCCGCAATACCAGTGCTGCAACGACGAGCCGAGCTCGCTCGATGATCTCGCGATCAGTCTCGTCTTCGGGCGATTCGTCTGCTGGCGTAGGGCGTGTTGCCCATGCCAGGCCTTGATCCAAGAGCGCACTTGGACACGACGGCTCCATGATCTCCTGTGTCAATTGGAGACATAGACTCGTTTGTGAAGTCCTCGAAGCCGATTGCTGCTGAAGTCGCGCAAAGTGCGCTTCTTCCTCCGCTGGCGAAACATATTCATACCCTTCTGCACCCGGTGGTTCACCCACACCCCGGTAGTTCGCGGGATTAAGCAAATTCAGCGCATGTGTGGCCATTACCTTTGGATCGTTCAGATCAGCGTTCTCATCCGGCGGACCCAAACGGGCAATCGCATCCTGCAAGGCACGCTCCATAGACGCACGAATCGGCTCCGGACCATTTATTGCAGTAAGCCCAAGCACTCGTTCCAAGGAGACGCGTCGAGAGGCGCGCTGCATCAGGTCGTTTAGTCGAACACTGCCGGTCGGTTCTGGGTGGATCCAAGGTTGGTGATGCTGATTGAATGCCTCATGCACAGGCCTGATGTGATCCAGGGTCAACAGTTCGGGTGATGAAGCGAATGGCCCGATGAATGATAGGCTTTTGGGCCAATGCGACAGCAAAAGATCGACGGCTACCAGAAGGTATGCAGCTGGCGAACTCTCGGGTCCCAAGATGTCGTTCAAGACATCTGCGAAGTCGTCTCCTGCTTCGATTCTCTGATGCCCCCATGCCTCAAGTGCCATGAGTGCTGATTGGACAATGTAGCTATTGTCAGAACGAGACATCATGTACGAGCGTTGCCACGGATAACTCCGAAGAGAGTCCCCATCGTCGATGGCAACTTGATCTTGTCCCGCAGCACGACCGCGCGTTCGTCTCGTGACGACGTAGTCGACAACGCTTCGAATGAGGCGTAGTCCGTGATGCTTTTCGGCTTGCAACAACGCCAAAAATGGGGGGCGCGCTGGTGACGCAGGTAGATAGTTCAAATCCCAGCGTGGGAATAGCTCACTGTGGTGTCGGTCGTCATCGTCTCCTTCCGGCAACGCGAGGATGAAGAGGTCGGCCAAGGCCTCAGGTGCTGCATTCGCCGCCGAACCGATGAAGGCCAGCAATCCTTCAAATGCCTCGTCTCGTCGCGGATCCATGCCCAGCTGCGACAGGTAGCTGGCGGTTTCAGCTGGGCATAGCTGGCACCAGGCCAAGAAAGTCCGACGAAGGTCCTCGCGTCGTGCGCGAGGCAACCACAGGCGTGGACTCTCTCCTGGATCATGGGCAGATCCTCGCCTGAAATCGGAACGGGTTGCCTCGACCACGACCAGCCAGTCGTAAAGGTGCCTGACCAGACGCGGCGAAATTGCATCCTTTCCCAGATAAGCCGCGCACCAGCGTCCGTACAGATCAATCCATTCCGGGATCGTGCTCTCCGGCAGACGCTGGAGACTCACCAACGACCATTGGATCAGGTTAAGCCAACCTGGGCCGCGTGGCAGGACGAAGTCGTCCGTGAAGTTGGTTGTGTCAATCCCAACCGCAGCCCAAATCGGTGCGGCGGGACGCGAGTCGAGGACGACGGTGGCACGAATGATGTCACTCAACAGGCGAGCATCGTCCTCGCCCGCAAGATCTGGCAAGCAATTGTCGAGGGCTTCCGTGGAGCGTTCGGAGCGCACCGGCGCCAGCAGCACGGCGCGCCGCCATGAACCATGCGAGCCGCTCGCGCTGGCTTGCGCTAGCAGATCGCGCCATCCTAGGGAGTTCGTGCCCTGTTCCGCATGCAGCCTAGCCGCCATCTCCAATCCACGCACCAAGCGCGCGGGCGCCGCACGGGACAGCGGGAGGGATGCGACACGACTGGGCTCGCTATGGAGAAGGCACCCAATAGCCCAATCTCCCAGCACATCATGCTTTGGCAGACCACGCGCTGCGGATAGTAGCCTGAGTGATCCGCTTTCTACCAAGTCCTCAATCGCTGAGGCGGACAACGTACCGAGATCCATGGGCTCAGACGAAACCAGCAGATGTTCGGCCAATGCGTACAGCACCCGCTGACGATAGATGCGGTTGGAGCGCTCGCCACGATCACCAGTGTCCCACCACTGCTTGGCCATCTGGGCTTCGGTCAACGCCGTGGTGTCGGATCCGGCAGCACGGGAGAGCCGGTCAAGCCGATACAAATTGCGCACTAAGGCTTCAGCAGGCTGCCCCGGTCGAAGCAATTCTGAAAGCGTTGCATCGGCTTGTCTGAGGTGCGCCACATGCTCTTCGGTGAGATCGCCCAAAAGAACGGTGGCCACCTCGCCCAGCTGCTGGATGGCGTCCATTGGCAACCACGAGCGATCATCTGTATCAAAATCAGAGCGTGTGGTAGCCACCACGCGAAAACCAGCCACGCTGGCTGCTGCCCTGAGCAGGTCCGCGATGGTGTTGCGTTGCCCGGGTTCGTCGAATCGATCGATCCCATCGATCAGCAGCATTCCGCCGCCATCGCCGGCAAGGTCGGAGAGCAACTGACTGGCGCTAGCATCGCAGCCAAGTTGCGACCGGAATGCCTCCCAGCCACCCGCGGGAACTCGATTGGGGGCGAGCACCAAGACGCGGGATTCCATCAGCACACGGATTGCGATGTCCTTCAGGACTGCAGACTTACCAACACCGCCTTCGCCACGAATCTCTAGGTACCGACCGTTCCCCAGGGCTAGTAGGGCTTCGTCAACCGTGCTGGATCGATCCACATGGACGCCACGCACGGTGGTCTTGATGTCGTCCAAGGCATGGTGCGCAATTGCGGCAAGCCGTTCCCTCGCATGAAAGAGTCGCCGATCGCCAACCAGACGGTACCCACGTTCAACGACGCGGGCTCGTAAAGACAGGGCATCCAGATCGCCACCGGATGCATCGATTTCGAGTGCAATTCGCGCGAGGGAATCCCAGAGTTCACCTGCCCGTGCGCTGTCGGTTGACGCGAGCGCGGCAGCGCACCGATCTCGAGCAAGGGCCATGCATATCGAACCGGGGTGCTCCAGATCGAAGACCAGGACCTGAAAGCGGGAAAGCAAGCGCCACACCGCCTCATCGTCGTGGTCCGCGCCCGCTGCCTGCATCTTGCCTCGGAAAGCGCTCACGAAATCGCGCATGGCTTGATGGCCTACGCCGGTCTGATTCAAGCGTGCAAAAAAGGGGGCAGCAGTTTGGTTGTCACGCGCCCATCGCAGTACGGTTTGCACGTGCATTTCGATCTTGGTGGTTGTCCGAGCGGTCACCACCGCAAGCTCGTGCCGACCATCAAAAAAGCCTGGTGCTGCCGCAGCTTGGCAGGCGAGCGCAACGACTTCGCCAAAGATGGCGTCATTCGCCGCGAAGGTGATAGTCCGTTTTGCCTGCAACTCAAGGGTCGCGGCATGGCCTCGCGTATCCACGCCGGTTACGACGATATCGTCCATCGGGTGACCTAATCCGCCACGTTGAAACGCGACACTGGTCACCACGACCCCGGGAAGGCCGCGCGCCTCCCCACCGGTGAGAAGAGGCAGCAGGTACTGGGCACCTACGTGTCCCTCCAGATTTGCACCCGCAGGGCCGGAGGCCGCTGGAGCTGTCGCAGGCGGTGGATCGTCGACTCGTCGTTGCCGTCGTCCACGACGACCCTGGCCCGTCTCAGCAATGACGCCGGTGGTGTCCGCTACCGAATCATTATTGTCTGTGCCGTTGTCTGGCGTTTCGTGCATATCAGGGCCTCGTTGGCGAGTCCGAATCGTGGCTACCTATCAGAACTGGCGATCCAAAATAGCGCCCCGCGACCATACGGTGACCTTCATTCGTCGCGCCAAGGCCATACTTTGTCCTCAGTCTTGCGCCCGAGGAAGTTGCGTTCCAGGTTGCGACTGGACTTATCCGCACCCTGCTTCCATTGCTGCCGGTTGGCCTGCCAGTGCCGGTATTTGGCTGCTTTGAGCTCTGGGCCATTCGGTGAGTTGGCGGCCTCGGTGGCCATCCAGGCCGCCGAGCGCCGATCAGCACAATGGCAGAACAATACCCAAGCTGCATAGGCCTCCTCAAGGTCTTCGCACCGCCAATACTCCTTCCACCAGTGCCGGGCGCAGGCTTCGAAGTATTCCAATCGGGCCGCGCGGAGACGCACATCCTGGGCCCAAGATGTCGAAAATCCCTCTGGCCAGGCGTCCGGCACTGGCAACGCGTTGCCGACGCGAAACCCTTTCAGGGTTTGCGCACGCAGTTGTTGCCACGGTCGGCTGGACGCAGTGTCCTGAGCGATGAGCGAGTCCAACCACTCGCTCTGCCCGTTGAGTTCGGCTGCCAACGCCAATTGGTAGAGGTCCGCATCTGTCTTCGTCGACTCTAGCGCCAGCAGTTTGACTCGTGCTGCATCGACCTCAGCCGAATGCGGGGCCCGGAACAGCATGTGCAGTAACTCCGGCAATTCGGCTGCCCCCGTAATACGGGTGCGCAAGGCTCGGTTTAAGGTGTGCCACACGCTCACCCCTCGGAGTGGATCGAGAGCGAGCAATGCTTCGCACAATGCCAGGAACAACCCTTCGGCCAGCTGCACTCGACGCACAAAATCCGGCGCCAACGTTTCATGCCCGGCGATCCAACGTTCGACCAATTCTGGCGCATACCGACACAGCGTGACGGCATCCTCACGACCCACGAACTCCAGGAACAGGCTGGCACCGTCACGGCGTGCCCTTCTAATGCTCGCTTCCGCAATTTCACTGGCACGTTCTTGAGCAACCCGCTGTGCATCCTCATCAAAAGCGTCACGAAGCGCCTCGGCGGAATGTGGCTGTGCCGGCGCAAGCGGGCTGACCGAATACCAAGAGGGTCGCGTCGAATCGTCATCGCGTCGAATGGAAAGTTGTGCGCCTACGTCCAACGGTTGCGATGGTCCGCCAGTCAGCACCATATCTAGCAACTCTGCAGCAATACGCACTTCGGACGGATCGCCCCCACGCTGGCGCACGGCCTCAAGCAAACGCCATGGGGCAAGCCGTTGGGCGACCTGGTCAAATGGAGTTGATGTTGTGGCTGCCATCAAGGCCCCGGAGGCATCATGTGCCAGGAACGCATCGGTTCCGACAGTGAATCGCCAGCCCCGTTGGTTCAGCTCCCGGCCTAGTCGAATGCGGTCGGCTGCAGCCAAGGCCATGTAGGCCAAACGCTGATCGATTTCGTCCTCCGAAACGGCGTAGGCCGAAATCCACTCCCATGCGAAGTCGCTGAGCGAGGGCGGTTCCGTGACAAGAAGCACTAAAACGTCACGCCGCTGCTTGTCGGTGCCGCTCTGAAAATGCGCTATCAATTCGTCGGCTTGCACCGTGGATAGCGGGAGTAGGTTGTCGGTGATCGAAGTCGGGATGTGGGGAAGGTTTGCCTCTACCACGACGATTGCTTGTGCCAATGCATCGAGCCCCTTGAATTCGGGCACCAGCAACTCTGAGGCCACGTGCAACTCATCTCCATCGCGGATCTCTCGCGCAAGGGTGCGGATGGTTCGCGCAGCTGAGGCCTCCGCAGGGCCATATAACAACAGCGCCTCATTGATTCGCCACGAGCGGGCAGCACGTGATTGCGGTGTGACCGGTGCTTGTGCAAGACGCCGACGGAGCGCCGCCAGCTGCCGTGGTGCACATCGCGCAAGGACCGGCTGTAGCTCTTCGAAAATGTGAGATTCGCTCGAGAGATGGCGGCTGGTGTACAGGGCTTCGACTGCTAGTTCATCCGCAGCCGCAGCGACCTCGTCACACACCGATGCCCGTGGTCCGAAAGTAGGATCCAACCACAGGTCTCCCACACGCTGCACGCGAAAGCCCAGTCGGTATTCATCGTCCAACAAAGCCGCCGCTGCATGGCGCCGCTCCAGCGTAAAGATGCTTTTAGTGGGATTTGCAAGGTAGTCTGCTTCGTACGAGAAGCTCGATCCGATCTTCGCGTCGATCTCGATGGCTGCCTCCTCATCGGCACGCTCGCCGGTCAGGTGGAGCAGGAGTTGGGCCACCCGAGCCCCTAGCTTGGGGTGCAGCCCGGACTCAGGTGGACGAGTCTGCATGGCCTTCGATTCCGTGCGCACCGCCTCCGCCACGGCCTCCGGGTCGAGCGGGTTGAGCAGGCACAGCCAACGCAATTGGTTCCAACCGGTGTGATTGAACACTACAGACGCAGCGATCGCGCCAGTTCGCAACGCCGGCAGCGCCAAGGATAGGGGGTAGCCTTCCAGAAGCGCGGCGGTGTGCTCTGCCCACATCGTGTCATCGCGGTCGACCAGATGCATGGTTTCGCCCAGGATGGTCAGCGGTCCGGAGGTATCCACACCCAACCTGGCGAGTACGCGCTCGTGACGATGCCTCTCGGCCTCGGGTTCGGCCTTGGTGCGAGGATCCACATCCCGCGACACGACGCGCAGCCAGTCGGCAAGTCGTTCCAGGATCACATCGCGCACCTTCGTGTTGCCGCGATCGACGGCTCGAAGCGCGGAAATCGCGGCTTGCTGGCTCGAGGCATGCGTATGTCGAGGTGAAAGCTCGATCGTGTCCAGCAACGCCTCGGGTATCTCTGGCGCCAACAGGTGAACGTCGTGTTGATGGGCAGGCGCCAGGTTCTGTGTCTGGAGCCAGGCTGCAGTCAGCACGCTCAACAACGGACGAGGTGGCCCTGATTCCAGTGCGATTGCCACAGCGGCCTGCAAGATGTCGCCACGCTGGTCCAGTCCAGCGATCGGATCGAGCCACTGCGCCAACGTGCTCTCGAGCGAATCACGATCATGCGATTCATTGCTGGCAAGCAGAAAGACAGCGGATGCGCCAAGCGCATGCGCGACGAACTGCGCGGTAAGTTCCAGAGTGCGGTCGGCTCGCGCATTTACGAATGGTGTATCGATAATATCGCTCAAACGTCGGTAGACCCCCTTCTCGTCTGTATAACCGGGTGCAGCCAAGGCGCTCAGATCTCTGGTCGAGTAGCTGCGTATACCCTCGATCAGCGAACCCGCGACGGCCTGCAACCAGTCATCCCATTCCGGCGTGGAAAAGGCACGTTGCAACGATTCTCCGGCGGCTTCGCGTCCATACTCCCAGAGCAAGCGATGAAGCGTCACGGCATTGCCGTCGGACAAGCGATCGCGGAAGCGAATCACAAGGTCGAATAAGCGTGGATTGCGCGCCAACTCGTGCAAATCGGGGTGTAAATCCGATCGTGAGAGGGAGTGCAGCGCCAACATCTGGTCGAGTTCGCCACCGGGCTTCGAGTCGTACTCATCTACTTCAATTACGCTCGCGCGATCTTCAAGACCGACCAGCCGTCGCAGGTGGTTTTCAAAATGATGCGACCGTGTTGTGGTGATTACGCGCACCCGTCCGCGCAACTCATCGGCTTGCAAAGCGCTCAGCAAGGCAATCCAGTTAACATCTGGTCGTTGGTTCATACCATCGAGAACTAGTACCAGCACGCAGCCTTCGTCGACAGGACGCTTTAGCATCCGATCCATGCGCTCTCGCCAATGGTCGACGTCGCGTACTTGCGTCAATTCCTGCAGTCGCTGGGCGAGAAACGTCTTGACAGCGTACACCGAGCCAAAACCTTGGCCTGCACCCGGAACTGCCGATGCGGGAACGAGCAGAACGGTTGGAAAATCGGTGGATTGCTGCTGCAACCAGTCGACAACCGCCCATGTCTTGCCGACGCCGAACAAGCCGTTGGTGCACACCGGTGAACCCGGTTTGGCGGGGTTGATCCACCAGTCGTCGAGCTTATTCAATACCGGCATACGGTGGATCAAGGGCTTGACTCCGCCCGATACGACTTGGCCGAAATGCGCTCGCGATTGGCGCGGGTTCCCCCAGATATCAAGTAGACGAGACTTTGCTAGCTGTTGCAGCTTCCGCGTGCCCAACTGCCAAGCTGATAAATCACGGCGCAACAGCTCGATGGTCGCTCCCATCTCCGGCTGAAGGCGAGTGGCGATCTTGTTTGCCTCCCTGCCGATAACGCTATTGACTAGATCCGGACCAGAGGCCAGCAACGCTGCCAGCATCGGCGTTGCAACCGTGCTCCAATCGAGGATCAGCACTGCCACGCCTTGGCTGTTGCCCTTGCTCGAAAGTGCTTTGTCGAGCTGTTCACTAACTTCGCGAGTGGCGGCCAAGATCCAGGCTTCCAGCGCAGGGTCCCGGGCGAAGGCATGATCCATTTCGCCGAGCAACTCACGCTCGTTAAGGGCGGTATCGTCGCGATAGCGTTTGCACTCTACGCGCAGGTATCGCTCTTGCCGACCGGAAGTGCCGCCATCAGCACCGTGTTGAAAACCCGATTTCGCCACCGTGACCCGGGTTCCGATCAGATCGCCGAGCAACGCAGCAACAAGGTGCTCGAGTTTGGTCGGCGGATCGAGTGCCTGTACCAGGTCTTTGAGACGGGCAAGATCCTTCGGATCAATGGCCATAGAACACATTCCGATGGTGATGGTTAATCATCGGGTATCGAGCGGAAAAAGGGTATGCCTTGCGCCTTAACGCGAAAAGCCGGGTAGTCGAGGAGTCTAGGAAAGTCCACAGCGCTTCCTTATTACTTTCCTCCGACACGACAGGCTGCTATTGATCAGAAGCCCTTCCCTACCCCCGATAAATCTTCCTAATCCTCCTGATCTGCCCGGCCATTCTCTCTGCCAGAAGCCGTCTGTTCCTCCCGAAAACCGGACGGGCGTTCGGGCTCTGCTCTACTCTTACGATAGACCTCGCTTAAGTCAGCTTCGATAGATGTTTGTAGATCTCTCTGAGCCTTGAGAGCAACAGCGGGAAGAGGTTCCTTTAACTTCATTTGATCGATATAGCGTCGATCAAATAATTCGCGACTCATGAGGCGGAATGACGTGTTCTCGATCGACGGACCTCGGACGAGGTTCGCCGAGCCGGAGTAGACCTCGCCCAGTCTTCAGCAATGCCGGCATAGGGATTGCTCCATGCCGTTGTCAGCGGAGGCTTTGCCTCCGCTGACTTGAGGGCGGTTAACCGACCGGCACCTCTTTTTGCGGACCGGTAGATCCAACGAACATCAGAGCGGCGAGCGCCGCCAAACCGGCCGTAGCGCCCGCTCCCAGGAAAGCGACCTGGAAACCCGCCAGCATGCCTTCGGCGGTCTGGCCTTGGCCGGAACCGAAAGTCGAGAGCGCAACCATGACGGCTAGACCAATGGCAGAGCCGATCTGGTAGGTAGTATTGATCAGGCCCGAAGCTAGGCCGGTTTCCTCAGGCTTGGCGCCAGCCATGCCAGTCATCGTCGTTGGGATATACGCCAGCGCCATACCGAAGGCGGCGAGGAGGGAGGCCGGGAGAACGTTCACCGCGAATGAACCGTCCAGCGGCAGATTTCCGAACATCAGAAGTGCGCCCCCCATCAGTAGCAATCCGAGCACAAGGTTGGGTTTGACGCCAAGCCTTCCGATCAGCTTGCCCGAGAACCCGACCATCACAATCATGATCGTTGCGGTCATCGGCAGGAGCGCGAAACCGCTGGCCAGCGCGGAGAGGCCAAGAATCTGCTGAAGATAGAGATTCAGGAAAAACCAAAGCGGGATCCAGGCGGCACCGAGCAGTGCCATCACAAGATTGCCCGCTGCCAGGTTCGGCGCCTTGAAGATAGCCAAGGGAAGAAGCGGCTCGCGTCGCACGAACTGGACAATCAGGAAGACAACGAACAGGGCGACCGAAATCCCCAGCAATGTCAGAATCTGCGGAGAACCAAGCCCAGCCGACTCGATGGTGACGATGGCATAGACCAGGCTCACAAGAGCACCTGTCACGCTGATCGCCCCAAACCAGTCGACGGCGCCGTTGCTGCGCGGAGACTTGCGGAGCACGGCCGGAATCAGTGTCAGCACGAGCAAGCCGAGCGGCACGTTCACCAAGAAAGTCCAGGGCCAAGTCATCCATTCGGTGATGACGCCCCCCAAGAACACCCCTGCCGAGCCACCGGCGGCAGCGGCGGCGCCCCAAAAACCGAATGCCTTGCCAAGTTCGGCGCCATCGTGCCCGAAAAGGCGCATGACGATCGTCAGTGCGGACGGGGCAATCAATGCGGCACCTACGCCCTGCAGTGCACGGCCAGCAAGCAGCATTTCTTGGTTTTGCGCCAGCCCTGCCAGCAGCGAAGCCGCGGTAAGGATGACAAATCCGCTCGCAAAAATGCGGCGGGCACCGAGCAAGTCGCCCAACCGTCCCCCAAGCAGCAACAGGCCACCAAAGGCGATCACATAGGCATTGAAGATCCAGCTGAGCCCGCTGGCGCTGAAACCCAGATCAGTCTGCATGGCAGGCAATGCCACACCGATGATGGACGTATCAAGGATCACGATGAACTGAGCCGCGCAAAGCAGAGCCAGGGCGGCCCATCTCTTCGGATCAGGTTTGTTTTTCTGCATTGGAGTTCCCCAATATCAATTGTTCGCTTATTGCGATTGATATCGAGTGTTCGGCTTACAACGCTGGCATGGTCAATAGATAAACCCAAAGCTTTTGCGCAGCACGCCTGGGCAAAACCTTAATGGACTGCTCCGCAGTCAACGGCTACCAATGCCATGGCAAGTGGAACGTGCAGGCCATCGCGTCTGTCCGCTGCATTCTTTGTCTCCTTTCTCAAACGGTAACGCACAAGACCCGGACGATGCCGGGCCCTGTGCGTTTACTTGTTGATGAAATCAATCGTTGGACTTGCGACCGCACTGTTCGGGGCGGGTTTCCATGTACATCGAAATTCGCGAATCACTGAATCTATGCGGATCCCTATCGAAGTCTTTCACAGCGGGGTCATCCGGCAAGGCAGATGTACCGGAAGCTCGATTCCCGGGCTATCCGCCCAAGCATGCCGTAGCTGGGGGTTTACCCCAGCCATGGCTACAGCGAGGTGGGAATCTGCAGCTTACGAGCCCTTAGCGACATCAACGACGAACGGAACTGTACGAATTTCATCATTGCCCATGAACTGAATCCAAAGTGCATATTTACCTGCATGAGGCGGCTTTGCGTGGAGCATCATCTGTGCGGACACCGGGCCGGACTGGCCATGCTCTGAACCGTGTTTGCCATGTCCGCCGTGTGCAGTTTCGGCCGCATCTGCCGACATCGCATGCGCGTGAACATACGCAAGGTCATCGGTGCCTACGAACACCGCGTGGGCCGGCACACCAAGGTAGAGGTCCAGATCTTGCGCCGGCTGGCCGTTCTTCAGAACCGTCAAGGTCAACATGTTTTCTTTTCCGGCCTGCAGTCCCATCTGATCCAACTGGATCGTATAAGGGCCATCCTTCCCTTCCTGGTGAGACGGGATTGCCTGCGCTACGGCATCGACAGGCGCATCCACGGGAACTTCGAATCGAACAACCTGCTGACCGAGACCGGCGGGGACTGCGTCAGCGAAGACATGGTAGACGCCTGGCTTGGGAAAGTTCATCGCGACCCGGAACCGGCCATCTGCCCCAACCTTGCCAGGATGCTCGTGCAGGAAGCTGGAGAAATTGCTGTCGGTTGCCAGAACGTGCAGCTCCTGACTCAGTTCCTCGTCAAAATGCGCTATGCGCTTGCCGGTGGTCTTGTCGGTGAAGGTGATCAGCAGCTCGCGAGAAAGCGGGCCGGTTTCTTCGACGGAAAGTTCGGCAGTGACTTTTTCGGCAGTGCCCGAAAGTGCGAAGGTTCCGTTGAGGACATCATTCGAAGCCGACGAAGGTAATGCGGCTGTACCGATTGCGGCCACGCCGAAAGTGAGCAGTTGTTTGATCAACATGGAATTTTTCTCCGAATGAGGAAATCAGCGGCCTAGCTGCGGGTGATGTGGATATCCGGCCTCTGCCAACGTGGCGAGGAAGGTCGCTTCCTCCAGCGCCGTTTCTATGCGCACCAGGCGCGCCGGAACATCGGTTTCGATCTGCGCCAACGGGTCGACGCTCAGCAACGCGTTCTCCAACGGCTTGGCGCACGAACTGCAGGTCATGTTGGGAATATGGAACTGAAGCATCTTGATCTCCTGAGTGATTGTCGCGCCGACCACCTTGGGTGTTGACTGCGTGGCAATGTCAATCAGCAATCCAGCGAGATCGGCGCGTCCATTTCTTTCAGTTCAGATTGGCGGAACGCGCGACGCGGGTGATGACCATCTGCGGGTGTCGTACTTACTGGAACAGCACGGATCTACGCAAATGCGTTACCCCTTGCAGTCTCAAGAGGAAGGTTCCGCTGTTCTACGCCCGCGCGACGAGGCAGATGTTTCCATGCCGAAGTCCGCCAAGCCCTCAATGATCGGGCAGTCGGGACGGTTGTTTCCGTGGCAGCTGTTGGCGAGCGTGTGAAGCGTATGCGCCAATGCTTGCAGTACGGTGATCTTCTTCTCAAGGTCGGCGACATAGAACAGCGCCGCCTTCTTGATATCGCCACTGGGCCGCTCGCGATCACGCCACAACAGGAGCAGCTCGGAGATCTGCTTGACGGTCCAACCGAGATCACGCGAGCGGCGTATGAAACGCAGGCTATTCGCATCCTGCACGGTGTAGTTCCGATAGCCCGCCTCGGAGCGCGTTGCACGTGGAATCAGGCCGGTTTTCTCGTAGTACCGGATCATCTTGGCCGAAACGCCCGAGAATGCGGCAGCTTGCCCGATATTCATGGTTTCCCTCTTTTGGGTCTGCTCGGTTGGCGTGGGTGCGTTGCGGGATTGCTTGCCAGGAGCTTCCCCTCACCCCAACCCCTCTCCCGTAAACGGGAGAGGGGCTTAGTGCGCTCCGGCGTTTGTGGGGGCGGCGATGCGCGCGTGGACGTTGCCAAGATGCAGGCGAGCGTCTTCGCAGACGCGTATGGCTGCTTCAACCATCAGGGCATATCGGCATCGCGCGATACGCATGGAACACGTTTGTCCCTGACCGTCGCTCAGACGCCTTTGGACAGACCGAGTGCGACGGTCAAGAGCGGTTTCTGCGTGAGAAACGTGCCCTGAAAGAACGCATCACCAATGACAGTGATCGGCGCCAGACGCGCACCCGTGCGCGCCCTCGCCTCCTCCATGACGTCGCGCCTGGAGAGATCGCGCTCTTCGAAGTCGATGCCCTCGTGACCAAGCCAGGCTTTCAGCGTGTCGCAATCGGAGCAGCTCGGCGCCGTGTAGAGAATGATGGGCTGATGGGATGAGCTAACCATGGTGGTCTCCTGCAGGCGGCTATCAAGCTATCCCTTTGAGATGAGCTTGAGGATTGCAACGGTGGAAAGGTCAAGCGCCCGGCAGGAGACCGGTGAATCGCGTATCCGACGCACCGCTGGCACCACCGCAGTCAATGTCTGCCCGCGTGCATGGCACCCAGCCGCCGCCCAGTGATTTGTAGATGCTGACGATGGCCAACCGCTGATTGGTGCGGGCCACGACCAAGGCCCGTCGGCTGGCAAAGTCGGCACGTTCTGCATCGAGGACTTCCAGATAGATGCCTTCCCCGTGCGAAAACTGTGCCCGCGCAAGGCTCGCGGCCTGCTCCGTGACAGAGGCTTCCTGGAGACGAAGCTGCAGGGCGGTGCCGGCCGCGCTGAAAGCACCGAATGCGTTGTCGGTTTCTTCCAGCGCACGCAGCACGGCCTGGTCGTAGCGAATCAGCGCCTCGCGGGCACGCGCCTCACTGGCCGCGATCCTGGCGCGAACCCGCCCGGTATCAAGGAAGGACCAGCGAAGCAGCGGTGCAAAGAGGCTGGACAACGCGGAGCTGCCGCCGGTGGAGCCCAGGCTGCCGGCAACCACGCCAATCGAACCCTGGATCTCAAGCTGCGGATACAGACCTGCCGTTTCCACTCCGATGCGCGCGGTGGCCGCAGCGAGGCTCAGCTCGGCGGCGGCGATGTCCGGGCGCCGCACCAGCAGCGTGGCGGGATCGCCTACGGTGATCGTTTTCACCGCCAATATCGGCCGTGCGGTTGACGATGAGGGCACAACGAACGTCTGTGGCGTCTCACCCAGCAGGATGGCCAGCGCGTTGGAGGCAACCGTGCGGCGACGCTCCAACTCAGGCGCTTCCACTTCCACGCTGCGCAGCGCCGCTTCTGCACGAAGGCGGTCGAGCTCATTGGCCGAACCGGCTTCCACCAATCCTTCGACCAGACGCAGGCTGTCGCGCTGGCTTTGGGTGATGTCGGCAACCACGCCCAACTCCGCTTCGATGCCGCTCAGCTCGAACCAGCTGGCAGCCACGGCCGCCGCCACACTCGCCTGCACGCCCCGCAGCAGCGCCTCGCGGGAACCGGCGTCAGCGTGAGCCGCTTCAGCCGAGCGGCGGACGCGGCCGAACAGGTCAATTTCCCATGACGCATCAATCGCAGCCCGATAGGTCTCGCTACGGCGTGCCTGCCCCGGCGCCGTTTCCACTTCACTGCGCCGGAAGTTGTCATGGCTCACCCCTACACCGCCCTGCGGCAGATAGCCTTGCCGGCTCTCGCGCAGCATGGCCCGGGCCTCATCCAGGCGTGCGGTGGCAATCCCGATGTCGTGGTTGGCCGCCCACGCACGCTGGATGAGCGAGGTCAGCTCCGGATCGTCGAAGGACTGCCACCATTCCGCATCCACTGCGCCCGGCACCAGCGCCGCAGAGGTCGCACCGAAGTCGGTCGGAAATGCCGCCGACGGCAAGGGCGGCGGCGAAACCCACGAGAAGTCGGGGCCCACCGATGCACACGCGGTCAACAGGGCGCCTGCACCAAGCGGAAGCAGGTTCAACAAACGGTGACCATTGATCACGATGCGATCTCCTCTGGACGACCACCCGAGCCGGACTTTCGCTTCTCGAAACGAGAAGAGATGCGACGGATCAACACATAGAACACCGGCGTCAGGAACAGACCGAACACGGTGACTCCCAACATGCCCGCAAAGACGGCGATGCCCATCGCGTGACGCATTTCCGCGCCAGCGCCGGTGGCCAATACCAGCGGCACGACACCGGCAATGAAGGCAAGCGAGGTCATCACGATGGGGCGAAGCCGTAGTCGACAGGCTTCCACCACCGCATCGACGGCGCTCATTCCGTCCGCTTCCAGTGTCCGGGCAAACTCGACGATCAAGATCGCGTTCTTGGCTGCCAGCCCGACCAGGACAATCAGGCCAATCTGCACGAACACATTGTTGTCGCCCCCCATCAGCCAGACACCACCAATCGCGCTGAGCAGACACATGGGCACGATCAGCAGCACCGACAGTGGCAGCAGCCAGCTGTTGTACTGCGCAGCGAGGATCAAATAAGCGAGCAGCACACACAGCGGGAAGATGTACAGCGCCGCATCGCCGGCCAGCTTCTGCTGGTAGGTCAGCTCGGTCCATTCGAAGCTCACGCCTTCAGGCAGCACTTCCTTTGCCAGGCGTTCCATCACCGCCACCACCTGCCCCGAACTGACGCCCGGCGGTGCCCCACCGGAGATATCGGCGGATGGATAGCCGTTGTAATGAATCACACGGTCCGGCCCCGAGCTTGGCGTCACCGTCACGAATGACGACAGCGGCAGCATCTGTCCAGCGTTGTTGCGTACCTGCAGCTGACCAATCGCCTCGGCCTGCATGCGATGCGCTGCGTCGCCCTGTGCGGTGACCTTGTAGGTGCGACCGAAGCGGTTGAAGTCATTGATGTACAGCGAACCAAGGTAGACCTGCAGTGACTCGAACACATCCGCCAACGGCACGCCCTGACTCTTGGCCTTGGTACGGTCGATCACGACATCAAGCTGCGGCGCGTTGACGTCCAGGCTGGTCATCAGCCCTGCGACCTGGCCGGATTCGGTCGCCTTCATCATCAGAATCTGGGTCTGCTGGACCAACGCATCCAGCCCTACCCCGCCACGATCCTCTATCTGCATCTTGAATCCCCCTGTTGCACCCAGGCCCGGCACGGGCGGCGGCGGAAAGACACCAAGGAAACCATCCTGGATGCCGGCGAACTTCGCCTGCAGCCGTCCTGCGATTGCCGTCGCCGCAAGATCGGGCGATGCACGATCCTTGAACGGATCAAGCATGACGAACATCACAGCCGCGTTGGGCACGTTGACGAAGCCATTGATCGAAAGTCCCGGGAACGCGACCACGCTTTCGACACCCGGCTCGGCAAGCGCGATCTTCGACATCTGCTTGACGACCTCGTCGGTGCGGTCCAGCGACGCGGAGTTGGGCAGCTGTGCGATGCCGACCAGGTAGTACTTGTCCTGCATGGGCACAAACCCGGGCGGCACGACCTTGAAGCCGAACAGGGTCAACGCCAGCAGTCCGCCGTAGACAAACAAGGCCACACCACTGACGCGCACGAGCTTGCGCACGCCGTTGCCATAGGCCTCGGGCGCACGCTCGAACGGACGACTGACCCACTGCAGCGCACGCTCGGCACGGCCACGCAGGCTGCGCGGATCACGCGGGCTTGCGATCTTGCGCGGCTTCAACAACATCGCGGCCAGTGCCGGGCTGAGGGTGAGCGAGTTGACCGCCGACAGAATCGTCGAGATCGCAATCGTGAGTGCGAACTGACGATAGAACTCGCCCTGCAGGCCAGTCAGGAACGCCGTCGGGATGAACACCGCAGCAAGCACCGACGTGATGGCGATGATGGGGCCGGTCACCTCCCGCATCGCACGCCTTGCCGCTTCTATCGGCTCCTGGCCGTCCTCGATATGCCGCTCGACGTTTTCAACCACCACGATCGCATCGTCCACGACGATACCGATGGAAAGCACCAGGCCGAACAATGACAACGTGTTGAGTGAGAACCCCATCAAGTGCATGACCGCAAACGTGCCGATCAATGACACCGGCACCGCCAGCAGCGGAATCAGGGACGCGCGCCAGTTGCGCAGGAACAACACCACGACGATGACGACCAGGAAGATCGCTTCCAACAACGTGGTAGCCACCGACTCAAGCGAGGCCCGCACGAAGACCGTCGGGTCATATGCAATGCGCGAGCTCAGCCCTTCCGGGAAGCCTTTCTCAAGCCGCTGCATGGTCTCGCGCACGGCGGCGGAGACATCGAGTGCATTGGCGCCCGGGCTTTGAATGATCTGCAGCGCCACCGCTGGCTCGCCATCAAGCAGGCTGCGCAGTGCATACGCATCGGCGCCCATCTCAATCCGTGCCACGTCGCGCAGTCGCGTGACTTGTCCATTGTCGCCGGTGCGGATGATGATGTCGCCGAACTGTTCTTCGTCGGTCAACCGTCCCAGTGTGTTCACCGTCACCTGGAAGGCGGCGGTTGAATCGGGTGCCTGTCCCACCGAGCCGGCGGCAACCTGCACGTTCTGCTCGCGCACGGCGGCAATGACGTCGCCGGCGGTCAGACCACGCGCCGCAATGAGGCTGGGGTCCAGCCACAGTCGCATGCTGTACTCGCCCGCGCCCCAGACCAGCACGTCGCTGATGCCGGGAATGCGCGACAGTTCATCGCGGACCTGCAGGTACGCGTAGTTGGAGATGTAGAGCGGGTCGTAGCGTTTGTCCGGCGACAGCAGGTGGACCACCATCAGGATGTCCGGCGAAGTCTTCTGGGTGACGACGCCCTGGCGCTGCACTTCCGCCGGCAGACGCGGCAACGCACGCGACACCCGGTTCTGCACCTGCACCTGCGCCATGTCCGGATTGGTGCCGTCGGCAAAGGTGACGGTGAGGATCATCCGGCCGTCGGTCGCCGATTGCGACGACATGTACATCATGCCCTCGACACCGGTGATGGCCTGTTCCAGAGGCGCGGCCACCGTCTCGGCGATGACCTTGGGATTGGCACCGGGATACGACGCCGTGACCTGCACGGTCGGCGGCGTGACCGCGGGATATTCGCTCAGCGGAAGCTGGAAGAACGCGACGATGCCGGCGATCACCATCAGCACCGAAAGCACGATGGCGAAGATCGGTCGATCAATGAAGAAACGCGGGAAATTCACTGCGCTGCTCCCTGTTTTGCAGGCGCTTTAACCGGCGCGCCATCAATTGCGCTCGCCTGCGGCGTCACCTTCATGCCCGGGCGCACCAAGCCCTTTACGACAATGCGTTCGCCAGGCTGCAGCCCCTGCTCGATGACCCGCAGTCCATCCACCACTGGGCCCAGTTCCACAGGCCGGTATTCGGTCGTGTCGCCCTTCCCCACCACCAGCACGTAGCGGTGGCCTTGATCGGTGCTGATCGATTGATCCGAAATCAGGACGCTGCTCTTTGATGCCCCAGCCTCCAGCCTGACCTTGGCGAACAGACCCGGTGTCAGTTGACCATCCGGGTTGTCGATCACCGCGCGCACGCGCACCGTACCCGTCCCGCGATCCGCCGCGTTGGACAGGAAATCGAGCCGCCCTTCGCGGGTGTAGTCCTTGTCGGTGACCAGCGCGACCGCAACCTTGGACGAGCCCGAACTACCAGCAGAACCGTCCGACCGTCCCGCCGCCAGCGAACGCAGATAGGTGCGCTCATCCACATCAAAGTAGACGTGAAGTGGATTGATCGAGACGATCGTGGTGAGCGGCGTTGCGCCACTTGCGACGTAGTTGCCTTCGGTGACCAGTACCTGCCCCACCCGACCGCTGATCGGGGCGGTAACACGGGTGAAGCTCAGATCCAGCTGCGCCGCGTCCAGCGCCGCCTTGGCGGCGTCCACCTGTGCCTTGCCCGAATTCAGCGCGGCCGTGGCGGAATCGAGCCGGTTGCGGGCGACAATTTTCTGGGCGAACAACTGTTCGGTACGCGCGTGGTCTGCATGGGCGAGTGCCGACGCCGCTTCTGCTTCGCGCAAACGCGCGGCGGCGGCATTCCGTTCTGCCTGGAAGGGCCTGGGGTCGATGTGGAAGAGCTCCCTGCCCTTCTCCACGAAGCTCCCTTCCGGAACGCTGACTGCCTGAATATAGCCGGCGACCCGTGGGCGCAGTTCCACCTGTTTTACGGCGGTCAGCGAGCCGGTGAACTCGGCGAAGGGCGTTACCGGTCGCACGATGACTTCCGCTACGGGCACACTGGGCGGCTGCGCGGATCCAGCGCCGGACGCGGACTCCTTGCAACCTGTTAAAGCAAGTGCGGCGCTGATCGCCACTGTCATCAAGGTGGTGCGCGTGATTGTCATCGTTGTGCCTTTCGCGACTGCGGTTGGGTATCTGGTTTGCTGAACCGAAGTGGCTCCGGCGGGATTTGTCGGGCATGCCACGCTTGGAAGGTCAAGCACTTTCTTTACTGGTGGCCGTTTGCGCGGATGTGCTGACCAATCTGCGGGCGCATCGATACAGCCCGCCGCGCGATGACGGGCAAGCCGGCCGCAGAGGATCCGTTGCATATGGAAGACGCCTACTCATGTGCCAGCGCAAGGCTTTTACCGACGACCGAGCCTGCGCAACGCCGACACCTGTGGGTACTAAGCGCTACCGTGGTCAGAGGACGGCGCTTTTTTTTAAGCGCCCTTGAAGCGAAACAGCTGGAGCGCGTTGAGTGTTGCCAATGCAGTGGCACCGGTGTCCGCCAGAGCCGCCACTCAAAGGCTTGGAGTTCCCAGGATTTCCTGGACAGAGCTGAACCCTGTCAGGGATAACCTCGGGAGACAGCCATGTCTAGAGGCAAGGTCACCAGCAAAACCCGGTGAGCTTACAAGTTCATCGATCCGCATCGAGATGAGTTCAGCATACAGACGGTGTGTCATCTGCTAGGTGTTGCTCGGGTTGGTTGCTACGCTTGGTGTGAACATGCGGCTTCTGATCGAGCCTAGGAAAATGCCCGGTTGCTTCGACTGATACGTGCATCGACTATCGCTAGCCACCGCATTTATGGCGCACCCAAGGTATTTCTCGACCTGCGGGAGAGCTGGGAGACATGCAGCAAGAACCGGGTTGCTCGCTTGATGCGAGAGAACGGGTCGCAGGCGTTGCACGGCTATCGCATACAGCATCCTGCGGTGCTAATGCCGCACGTCCATATGCCCAATCCACTCCGGCGTTAGTTCACCGTATCGCAGCCGAACGAGGTAAGGGCTACGGATATCACCTGCATCCGCACTTGAGAGGGCTGGCTGTACTGAGCGTCGGCTTGGCTCTGTTCTCAGGCAGAACTGTTGGCCGGGCGGTCAGGCCGCCGATTCATCGAAAACTTGTTCCGGAGGCCGACAAGAAAGCCGTATGCAGGAGACGCCCACGTGCTGCCTTGATCCACTCGGATCAAGATTCCCAGTATCAGAGCGATGCATGGCAGCGCTTCTGCAAAGGCAAACAACTTGGGGGTGATGCTCGACATCCAATCAAAACGAGGATCTATCGACCTGTGCTTCGCTCTGCAACCAACTCAGAAACGAGGCAACTGCAGGTTTCTCATCCACGCGAGGCAAGGTGACAGCATAGTAGGCAAACTCCGTCGGCCACGCATGATCGAAGGCAATCGACAGCCGCCCGCTTGCCACCTCGGCCTGTACGTATACGTCACGTACCATGGCGATCCCTTGGCCCGCCTCTGCCGCACGGATCAGCAGCACGTCATCATCGAAGGCAGGTCCTCGCTCGATGCGCGGATCGTATGCCATCCCCAATGCCTTGAACCAGAGACGCCAATCGCTTCGATCCGAATCCTGCAGCAGCGGATACTTCAGGCAGTCCTTTGGCGTGCGGATACGCGGCCCATCGGCCAATAACCGAGGGCACGCTACCGGCAGGAATACCGGCGATGCCAGATGTCGCGACACTAGCCCGGGATACTGGCCAAGCCCGTGACGAATCGCGACGTCGATGCGGTCACGACGCAGATCGACCAGCGCCGAAGATGCCTCCACACGTATCTCGATATCCGGATGCTTTTCGGTAAAGTGGCCCAGACGCGGAACCAGCCACGATGCAGCGAAGCTCGGCACAGTGCTTATCGTAAGTGTTTGTCGCCCGTTGATCGCCTCTAGTACCGCCATGCTGTCCTGAATTGTGTCGAAGGCGCGGAGCAAGGCTGGATACACCTGTGCACCGGCCGGGCTGAGCGAAACACCATGGCGATTGCGTACGAACAAGTTCACGCCTGTTCGTTCTACCAACAACTTCAACTGCTGACTGACCGCCCCCGGGGTAACCCCCATAGCCTCGGCTGCCGCCTTGAGGCTGCCGCACCGGCCCGTCTCGACGAATGCGCGCAACGCCAGCAACGGAAGGACTGCACCCATGATGTTAGTTATCCTGAATTTTTACTTTAGAAAAAATGATGCCGGCGCAACGCGCCTGTCTTAAGCATGGGCCATGCATAAAAGTAAGGAAAGCTAAATATAGGGGATCTAGAATTCGGTTCATCAGCACGCGCGATTGGCCGCATCAGTGAACCCAATCCGATCCCCATCGAACACCCCCTCTCATCGGATTATCGCCAGCTCTGGCGCCCTGGCCGCCTATAGCGACGGATTGGAACGCAAGACAGCCCTGCAAGGCTCACTCCGCCAGACCTCGTTGTGTAGCATCAATTTAGACAATCTATTTTTCACTTGAAGATAAGATCGTTTTTTGCGGCAACCGGCGACGCCTAGACTGCAGCCATTCTCCAGTCTCGGGACATTAGCTGAAATGATTTTCTCAACAACTCCGCGGGCGAGGCGATGAGCCCCGTCGCCAATAGCCGTCCTCTGCGTCGCTCCGTCCTGATAGGCATTGCGCTGGGCGTGATCACCCTGCTTGTCGCCCTTACGCTATTCGACATGTACCGCAAACGCGGCGCAGCCGCCGCAGCGTCGGCTGCGGGCACACCAACGGCAGTGCCGGTGGTGGTCGAAGCCGCACGACGCGAAGCACTGCCCAAACAAATCGAAGCTATCGGCACGGTGGTGGCTGATCAGCAGGTGCTGGTAGCGGCCGAAGTTGCCGGCCGGATCACCGCCCTGCATTTCAGCAGCGGTCAGTCCGTCAAAGCAGGCACGCCATTGGCACAGCTCAATGACGCCCCCATGCAGCGTGAGCTGGAGCGCCACCGCGCTGCAGCGACGCTGGCGGATGCGAGCCTGGCTCGTGCGCACCGATTGAAGGATCTGGTCCTATCGCGTGCCGAGTACGAGCAGCATCAAGCCAGCCACGCTCAGCAGCATGCACAGGTGGCGCAGATACTGGCGGAGATTGCACAACGCCGTGTGCGTGCGCCGTTCGATGGTGTGCTGGGCGTACGCCAGGTCAACCTTGGGCAATTCGTAGAAGCGGGTACACCAATCGCCACGCTGACCGACCTTCGTCATCTGCACGTGGACTTCCGGGTGCCCGAACGATTCCTCCCGCTGCTGAGCGAGGGCCTCGCAGTGCAGCTGAGCGTTGACGGTGTTTCCGACAGCGGCGTGGTAGGCAGGATCAGTGCCATCGACCCACGCGTGAACCAGGACGACCGCATGGTCAATGTACGCTCCACTCTTACCGCACCAGGCAAGGGCAACTTGTGGCCCGGTGCTTTCGCCCGTGTACTGGTAACGCTACCGCCCGATCCCCCTGCAGTGACCGTGCCGGCGATCGCTATCAGCGCGTCACTGGCCGGCGACTCGCTCTATGTCGTACGTGAGAATGCCGGCAAGCCACAGGCACGTCTGCTGCCGGTTCAAACCGACATGCGCCATGGCGACCGCATAGCGCTGCGGAACAGTGACCTGCAGGCTGGTGAGCTGGTGGTGGTCTCCGGCCAGATCAACCTGCAGGACGGCGCATGGGTAAGCATACCTGCGAGCGCGGCCGCGCCTAGCTCCATTGCCGCACGCAAGGAGCAGTGACGATGGCCTTTACCGACTTCTTTATCAGACGACCCGTACTCACCACCGCCTTCGCGTTGTTGATCGTGCTGGTTGGTCTTAGCGCCCTGCTCGATCTGCCACTGCGCCAGTATCCGCGCATCGAAAGTGCTGTGGTCACCGTCACAACCGAGTACCCGGGCGCCCCTGCTGATTTGATGCAGGGCTTTGTCACGACCACACTGGCACAGGCTGTAGCAACCACACAGGGCGTTGAATACCTCACCTCTTCATCCGAGCAGGGTCGCAGCACCATCACCGCTCACCTGCGCCTGAACGCGAATTCCGATGCCGCGCTGACCGAAGTACTGGCAAAGGTCAATGAGGTTCGTTACCTGCTGCCCGAAGACGCCTACGACCCGGTTGTCGTGCGTCAGGCACCCGGCGCAATTGGCGTGGTGTACGCAGGTTTCACAGCCCCCAGCGGGCAGGCTGCCACCGCCATCACCGATTACCTGATGCGGGTGGCGCGTCCACGCCTGACCACCGTGGAAGGTGTCGCTGCGGTGAACGTACTCGGCGGCCAGGCACTTTCGATGCGTATATGGCTCGACCCATTGCGCATGGCTGCCCACGGCATCACCAGTGCCGACATCGACGCGGCCATCGCCGACAACAATTACCAAGCAGCACCTGGCCAGGTGAAGGGTTCGTTGGTGGTGTCCAACGTGCGCACCGATACCCAATTAGACAGCGTGGAAGGCTTCCGCCAACTGGTGGTGAAATCCAGCGACGGATTGGTGCGGCTGCAAGATTTAGCCTCGGTTGAGATCGGCGCGCAAAGCCGCAACCAAACGGCTGGCATGAATGGCGAGGCTGCGGTCTATCTGGAAGTGATGGCCACACCGGGCGGCAACCCGCTGACCATCTCGCGTGAAGTGCGGGCCGTGCTGGACCAGCTTGACCTGCCTGCGGGCACAACCATGGCGACTCCTTACGACGTCACGGTGTTCATCGACGCGGCAGTCGGCAACGTCAAGGCCAAACTGATCATTGCCAGCCTGGAAGTCGTGCTGGTCATCTTCCTGTTCCTCGGCTCCGTACGTGCGGTGGCTGTGCCGATGCTGAGCATTCCACTATCGCTGCTGGGTGCGGCAGCCATCATGTTCGCGCTGGGATTCAGCCTCAACCTGCTGACACTGCTGGCCATGGTGCTGGCGATCGGATTGGTGGTGGACGACGCCATCGTGGTAGTGGAGAACGTGCATCGCCGCATTGAAGATGGCGAAACACCACGACATGCCGCCATCAATGGCGCACGCGAGATCGCAGGGCCTGTATTGACCATGGCAGCCACACTGGTCGCGGTGTACGCACCACTGGGCTTGGTCGGCGGCCTCACCGGCGCACTGTTCCGCGAGTTTGCATTCACCCTTGCCGCGGCGGTTGTGGTTTCGGCCATCGTCGCACTGACCATTTCACCGATGGTGGCATCCAAGCTGCTACGCAAGGAGCACCCTGGCCGTTTCGGCCAGATCGTGGAGCGGACGACTAACCGCGTGGTAACCGCGTATCACGGTCTGCTTTCGCGGCTGTTGCGGGACACCCGTCCGATCCTGCTACTCGGTGTAGGCGCATTGCTGTGCCTGCCGGTGCTATTCAATGGATTGCAATCCGAGCTAGCACCCACTGAAGACCAAGGTGAAATCGTGGTCGATATGAAAGCCCCGCAATCCGCAAATTTGGAGTTTCTCGAAAGCCAGGCAGCCCGGGTTGCAACCGCGCTGAACGACATTCCGGAGGCCCAGAACACCTACATGGTGCAAGGCGTTGGTAGTGCCCTCAACTTGGGCTGGGGCGGCGTCATGCTGGCACCCTGGAATGAGCGCGAGCGCACTTCCAGCGAGATCATGAACGCACTGCAGGAGCGCTTGGCAGGCATCGAAGGTATTGCTGGCTCCGCGTATCTGCCTGCTCCCCTGCCCGGCTCCGCCGGCGGCTTCCCGGTACAGATGGTGCTGACATCATCGTCCGGACATGAAACGGTGCATGCTGCGATGCAGACGCTTGAGTCCACGGCTATGGCCAGTGGCAAGTTCGCCTTCGTCGATTCCAACCTCAGCTTTGCCAGCCCCACCGTCAACGTGCGCATCGACCGCTCACGTGCGCATGACCTTGGACTTAGCATGAAGGAGATCGGCGATACGCTGGCGCGTCTGGTAGGCGAATCGTACGTCAACCGCTTCGGTGCCCAGGGCCGTGCTTACGACGTGATCCCGCAATCACCCCGTGATCAGCGCTTGACCCCGGAAGCCTTGGCGCTCTACCACGTACGCAGCGCCGCCGGCACTCAGGTACCGCTGTCGACCGTGGTCAGCCTAGAGCATGGTGTGGAGGCAAATGCACTGACCCAGCACAATCAGATGAACAGCGCCACGCTGGTGGCCGTGCCGGGGCCTGGTGTCACCCTTGGGCAAGCCGTGCAGGTGCTGCAGCTTGCTGCGGACAAACTGCCAGGCGGTTACCAGGTGGACTTCCTTGGCGAGTCACGCCAGTACCTGCAGGAGAAAGGCGGCTTTGCGGTCACCTTCGCTTTCGCGTTGGTATTCATTTTCCTGGTGCTTGCAGCGCAGTTTGAAAGTATTCGCGACCCCTTGCTGATTCTGACCACGGTACCACTGGCCGCGTTCGGTGCCTTGATCTCGCTGTTCTTCGGCTTCGGTACTTTGAACATCTATACGCAGATTGGTCTAGTGACGTTGATCGGCCTCATCGCCAAACACGGCATCCTGATCGTTGAGTTCGCCAACGCGCAGCAACGCAGCCAAGGGCTGGACCGTACCGCTGCCGTACTCGCCGCTGCACGTACCCGTGTGCGCCCGATTCTGATGACCACAGCCGCCATGGTCGGGGGTCTATTGCCATTGTTGTTCGCTAGCGGTGCGGGTGCAGGTAGCCAGCGCGCCATTGCCGTGGTGTTGGTGTCAGGCCTGATCGTCGGAACGGCCTTCACATTGTTCGTGTTGCCAGCGGTGTACGCACGCTTCGGCCGCAAACTTACGCCAGCACCCATCACCACTGGAGAACTGACATGAAGCAGATCATCGCGACAACGGCTCCCACTTCTGTACAAACCACCTCACTCGTAGTGTTGCTGATGAGTGCAGCCACAGGCTGTACAAGCGTTCCACAGCCTGCCTCGTCACTCGTTTCCATCACCGATCGCTACAGCCATGCGTCCCAACCGTCCGCAAGCTCTACCCCAAACGTCCTTGCCGCGCCGATGGATTGGTCGAACGCAGCAGCCGTGCAGCCACACTGGTGGAGACTGTTCAATGAGCTCATGCTGGATGGCAATCAAGCAAGGGCACAGCATGCCAGTCCCAACCCGCAGGCTGTCTTGACTGGCCTGCAGCACCCGTCCGTGATTTCGGGGTAGAACCCGGACGGCAATTCAGATTGCCTTAGACAAGCTGAGCGCCAAAGCCAACAGCGACTTCTGCCTTATGAAGGTGCCGCAAAAGGCAGTATCACCAACTAGGGTGATCGGCGCGATGTCCGCTATGGGCCGCATGGGCTCACCCTCAGCCAACAAACGCGCAAACATCCGCTTGGGGTTGGGATCTGCCCTTCCCTACCCCCGATAAATCTCCCTAGTCCCTAGCGGGCCCGGCTTCCGTTCTCAGCCAAGAGCAAGCGGCATTAGCCAGCCGGCATTCTCTCGAAACTTTGTATCGAAGGATCAATATCGTCCCAAGTGTGGCCACGGCTGACCAGCACCAGGCGCTTGGCATCACTTCATCACCAAATCCTCTTGGATTTGGTTTGGCTAAGAATTACCGAAGAGAGCAAGCGCGGCGTTCGCAGTGGTGTCGCACCTTATTCGATATTCGATCAGTACTTCTTCTCAAGGTTCAGCAGCACGCCATGGTCGCTATCGTCGTCATTGCCAAACAGGCCGCGGTACTCGAACCGCAAGGTGAAATCGCGCTCGGTCTGTAGCACCGCACCCAGACCGAAAACGAATCGGTTGCGCTTGAGACCGTCGATGTGACCGCGGTAGAAAGGACCACCCGGCAGATCGGCGTAGCTCATGACCACCGAGCTGTCGTCTTGGAAGTCGTGCTGATATTCGAAGCGCGCCTGCGGCGAAAACGTGCCAAAGCTAACCGGGAAGCGATAGTCCATGCGCAGGCCGAGGCTGGTGGTGGTGGTATCGACCTCCTGATCCTGATAGCGCAGCGCATAGATCGCATCGCCGCGTTCGATGTAGCCGTTCAGCGTGGCACGCGCCACGTCCAAGCGCGCGTACGGAACCAGTGACAGCCTGTCACGCCGGTAGTCGCCCCCCAGCGACAGCGAGGTGAACCATTGCTTGCCGTCACGGTCGCCGCTCACCATTGCGCCGTTGGCGGTGACATAGCGGCGCGAATTGAACGACAGCAACTGGTACCCGAGCAGGCCGTCGATGAAGAAGTACTCGCCCGGGTGGTAGCTGCCGTACATGGCCAAGGTGTAGCTCTCACCGCGGCTGCGGGTGTCATTGCGGCCAACATCGGTGGTGTCGCGGCCGTAGCCGATACCGGCACCGAAAGCGAAGTCCTGGTTCACGCGTGTGTCGGCACCAGCGCTGATGCCGCTGGTCTGGAAGTCAAAGCCCGCGCTGCTCGAACGGCCGTCGCGATCGCCGCTGTTGATCGAACCGTTGGTCCAGAGGGTCAAGCTGCCACCATCACCGGCACCCTTGCCGTTGTTGGGTGCAGCGGCAGCGTTGTCGCCCGGTGCCGAGTCGTCCAACAAGTCCACCTGGCGGCAGTCGCTGCCCGGCATGCGTAGTGCCTCGCCCTGGCAGCGGCGTTCGACGCCGAAGCTCAGTCCGTTTTCGAAGCGCGTACCGTTGCCACCGTTGTGCATGCCCTCCATACGGCGCTGGAAGTTGCCGATCTGGGTGGTGGCGAAGCGCCGCGCGGTGGCGGTCTGTGCCCCCAACAGTCCCATCACTTCTGCGTCCTGGGTCGGGTCCGGGCGGCTGATGACGTCGAAGTCGATGGCTGCCGGCGTCGAGGTCGCGAACGCGTTGCTCAGGGTAAAGGTGACCGTGGCGGTGCCGGAGAACGTGGCCGCCGGGGTGAAGGTCAGGCGATGGCTCGCACTGGCACCGCTGCCCGAGGACGCGATCGTGGCGGTGCCCGCATCGGCCGGCGACAGCGACACCAGGTTGGCCGCAGTGAACGGGCCGCCAGTGGCATCGGTGGTCAGTTCGACCACCGCCGGGACACCTGCATTCGCGCTGACCCGTCGCGAGACCGCGACCGGCACCGGATTGACGGTGATCGTCGAGGTGATCGGAGCCGAGGCGCCGTAGACGTTGTTCAAGGTGTAGACAATGCTCACCGTGCCCGAGGCGGTGGCCAGCGGGGTGTAGGTGATGTTGGTACCGGTCACCGTTGTAGTGCCTGCGGCCGGCGGCGTCACCAGGGTCACCCCGGTGAACGGACCGCCGGTGGCGCTCTCTGTGGTGTCGATGACAACCGGCTGGCCCGCCAGGGTGGTGGCGGTGCGCGGCTGTCCCATCGGCACCGGCAGCGCGGTGACGGTGATCGAAACCGTGGCCGGGGCCGAAGTGCCGCCCGGGCCGATCGCGGCGTAGGTGAAGCTGTCGGCGCCGAAATAAGTGCCGGCCGATGTGTAGACCACGTTCGAACCGCTGACCGTAGCAGTACCGTGCGCAGGAGCGCTGGCTACCGCGATCGAGGTGATCACACCGCTATCGTTGGCGGTGACCGGGATGATCACCGCTTGCTGTGACAGCGTGGTCGCGCTGTCGTCTACTGCCACCGGCACTGCGTCGGCGATCACGATGGTGTAGCTCTGCGTGCTGTTGTAGCCGGCGGCGTCGGTGGAGCGCACCACGGAGGTGTAGCTACCGGAGGCGGCCGGCGTCCCACTGAACATACCCGCCGAACTGAAGGTGATGCCGGTCGGCAGGACGCCGGAGGTGATCGCGTAACTGTATGGCGCAATGCCACCGCTGCTGCTCAGGCTCTGCGAGTAAGCCGTACCCATCACGCCGCCGGGCAGGCTGGCTGGGGTGATGGCCACCGTCGCCGCGGCAATGGTGAAGGTGTACACACGACTGGTGTTCTGCCCGTTGGCATCAGTGGAGCCCACGGTGATGCTGAAATTACCGTCCGAACGCGGGATGCCGATCAAGGCACCGACCGAATTAAAGGACATGCCGATCGGCAGCGCGCCGGAGGACAGCGAATAACTGTACGGCGCTATACCGCCACTGGAGCTGAGCTGCGCGTTATAGGCGATACCCGCGGTGCCGTTGGCCAGGCTGGCTGGATCGATGGTGATCGCCGGTGTGCCCACCACGATGGTGTAGTTCTGCTGCAACGAGAACGGTGCGCCAACTCCGGTGCTGGCATCGGTGACACGCACGCTGATGTTGTAGTTGCCCGGCACGGTCGGGGTACCGCTGAGCACACCGGCCGAACTGAGGCTTACGCCCACCGGTAGCGAGCCGGCGACCAACGAATAGCTGTACGGCGCGGTGCCGCCGCTGCCGGCGAAGTTGATGGTCGTAGCCACGCCGTAGTTCATCGGCAGGTTGCCCGGCGCCGGAGTCATGCTCAGGGTCGCCGCGCCCACGGTCAACACAAAGGTCTGCCCGGTAGTGAACGGCCCGTTGCCGGTGCTGCCATCGGTGGCACTGGCATTGAGGTTGAAGCTGCCTGTCGCGGTCGGCGTACCGCTCACCGTCACACTGTTGGTGGTGGTGCCGCTGAGGGTCACACCCGCTGGCAAACCGCTGACGGCAAAGTTGCTGTAGGGCGCGACGCCGCCAGCCCAGCTGAAGGTCTGGCTGTAGCTGGTGCCAACCTGGGCACTGAACGTACCAGCGGCGCTCACGGTGATGGTCGGATTACCGACAGTGATGCTGACCGTGGCCCCCCCTGAGGTCCCGGCGCTGTTGGTCGCGGTGTAGGTGAAGCTGTCCGTCCCCGCATAACCGGCAGCCGGCGTGTAAGTGATGTTGGTGCCACTGGCCGTCGCCGTGCCGTGCGCCGCATTCGTCGCCACCGCCACCGAGGCCGGAATACCACCGGTGATGTTCAGCGTGATCGGGTTGGCGCTGCTGCCATAAGCGACCGTGGCCGCCACTGGGTTGGCCAGCGGCACGATGTCACCGATCTGAAGGCTGTAGCTCTGCGGTGCGGACGAGTATGGGCCGCTGCCGGTGCTGCTGTCGGTCGCCGTCAGGCTGAAGCTGTAGCTGCCCGGCGTGGTCGGCGTGCCGGTGATGGCGCCGGCACCGCCGATCGACAGACCAGGCGGTAGGCTGCCGCTGCTAACCGCATAGTTGTATGGCGCTATACCGCCCGTGGCCGGATCGATCGTCACCCCATAGACGCTGCTGACCGTGCCGTTGGGCAGGACCGACGGCGGCAGCACCACGTTCGCGGCGGTGATCAGCACGCTGTAGGACTGCGAGCCGGTATACGGACCGCTGCCGGTGCTGTTGTCGGTGGCGGTGATGGTGAAATTGAAGCTGCCACCTGCGGTTGGCGTACCGGTGATAGTGCCGTTGGCGGCCAGGCTCAGACCGGTCGGCAAGGCGCCCGCGCTGACGGCAAAGCTGTAGCCGGCGCTGCCGCCTGAAGCAGTCACGGCCTGACTGTAGGCCTGGGCAACGCCGCCATTGGACAACGTGGCCGGAGCGAGGGTGATCATCGCCGCGTCCACGTTTAGGCTATAAGCAAGCGAGCCGCTCTGGCCGTGATTGTCAGTGGCAGTGACAGTCAAGTTGAACGTGCCACCCGAAGTCGGTGTGCCACTGAGCGTTCCCGAGCTCAGCGTGATACCGGCCGGCAGCGCGCCGGCGGTGACCGCGAAGCTGTACGGCGCGCTGCCGCCGTTGCCGGTCAGAACCTGATTGTAGACAGTACCGATCTGCGCATTGCTCAGCGTGGGCGGTGTGAGCGTGATGGTCGGCGCGGCCACTTGCAGCACGTAGTTCTGAGTGCGCGCGAACGGCGCGCCGGTGCCGGTGGAGGTGTCGGTCACGCGCACCGAGAAGGTGAACAAACCGGTCGCCGTCGGCGTGCCGGAAAGCACACCAGTATCGGTGTCCAGACTTAGGCCGGCCGGCAAGGCGCCAGCGCTAACTGTGTAGTTGTAGGGCGCGGTGCCGCCGCCGGCGACGTAGGTCTGGCTGTAAGCGGCACCATAGGTCGCGGTTAGCGTGCCCGCTGCCGGGGCCAGGGTAAGAGTTGGCGCCGACACAGAGAGGGTGGAGGCCTGACCGACGGTGAACGGACCGTTGCCGGTGCTCGAATCGGCGGCGCTGACAGTGAGCGCGAACGAACCAGCCGCGATCGGCGTACCGGACACGGTGACGCTGTTGGGAGTCTGCGCGGTGATGCTGAGGCCACCCGGCAGACCTGTGACAGCGTAGCCGGTGAAAGGCTGGGCGCCACCGTTCCAGCTGAAGGTCTGGGTGTAGGGCACGCCGATCTGCGCGGTCAGCGGACCACCCGCGCTTACGGTGATGGTCGGGTTATTGATCGTAATTGTCGCCGTCGCAGGCGTCGAGGTACCAGCGCCGTTGGTCGCGGTGTAGGTAAACGTATCCGTGCCCGCATAACCGGCGGTCGGGGTGTAGGTGATGCTGGTGCCGCTGGCCGTCGCTATGCCGTGTGCCGCGTTCGTCGCCACCGCCACCGAGGCCGGAATGCCGCCGGTGATGTTCAGCGTGATCGGATTGGCGCTGCTGCCGTAAGCGACTGTGGCCGATACCGCGTTGGCCGTCGGCGGGATATTGACGATCTGCAGCGTATAACTGCGTGGCACTGAACTATAGGGCCCGCTGCCGGTGCTGGAGTCGGTCGCGGTGACGGAGAAGTTGAAGGTACCCGAGGCACTGGGCGTACCGCTCAGCGTGCCGTTGGCGCCGTTCAACGTTACCCCCGCCGGCAAGGAGCCGGCGGTCACCGCATAGGTGTATGGCGAAATACCGCCGCTGGCCGGATTGAGCGTGGCGCTGTAAGCCGCGCCCTGCGTGCCGTTGGCCAGGCCGGTAGCAGGCAGGTTCACCGTGGGCGGCGCGATCACCAGCGCATAGGCCTGTGAACCGGTGTGCGGTAAACCTGCGCCGGTGCTGCTTCCGGTGGCGGTGACAGTGAAGTTGAAGGTGCCGCCTGCAGTCGGCGTACCGCTGATGATGCCAGTGCTCAGGGTCAAGCCGGTCGGCAACGCACCGGCAGTGACCGCATAGGTGTACGGCGAGATGCCGCCGCTGGCGATGACGAGCTGACTGTAAGCCGCCGCAACCGTGCCGCTGGGCAGCGTGGTTGGTGCGATCACGATAACCGGCGGCGCCACCACCAAGGTGTAGGTGCGGGTACCGGAGAAGCTGTTGGCGTCGGTCGCGCGCGCAGTGAAGTTGAAGGTGCCGGCCGCGGTCGGCGTACCGGTCAACGCGCCAGTGGTGGCGTTGAGGCTCAGCCCCGCCGGCATGGTGCCTGCGCTGATGGCGAAGGTGTACGGCGCGGTACCACCGCTGCCGGTGAGGGTCTGGCTGTATGCCACGCCAACGGTGGCACCCGGAATCGTGGCCGGGTTGACCACGATGGTGGGCGGCGGAATCACCTGCAGGGTCACCGTTTCGATCTCGGCGTAGCTACCGGTGCCGGTGCTGCTGTCGGTGACACGGATGCCAAAAGTGAAGCTGCCCAACGTGGTCGGTATGCCGCTCAGGGTAGCGCCACTCAGGCTCAAGCCAGGCGGCAGCGCGCCGGAGACCACCTCGTGCGCGTAGACGTAATTAGGGATGCCGCCACTAGCGGAGAAGGTCACGCTGTACGGCAGATTCTGCGCGGCGTTGGACGGCGACGACGGCGCGATGGTCAGCGTTGGGTTGGCCGCATTACCGCTGAAGGTACGCACGCCGCTGTCGCCGATACTGTCGGCAGCGCGAATGGTGAACGTGTAGGCGCCGCGCTGGCTCGGCGTGCCGCTAATGGTGCTGCCGCTCAGGCTCAGGCCCGGCGGTAGCGCGGTGTCCAGACTGAAGGTATACGGTCCGGTGCCACCGCTGGCACTGAGGGTGGTACTGAAGGGGACGCCTACGGTCAGCGCGACCGTCGGCGTGGCGCCAATGGTGATGCTCGAAGCCAGCCCAATGGTGACGGTGGCCGTGATGTCGTTGTTGTAGTCGTCCTTGATGATGAACGTATCAGTGGTCGCGTTGTCACCGTTGTGGGTATAAGTCAACGGAATGTTCGCGCCCGACTGCACGCCGACCGTCCGGGTGCCGTGCAATGTGGATGCGCTGCCCGCGGCAATGCCGAAGCCGCCATGGCAGTGGTTGATGTTTATCGTCTGCGAGCCGCTATTAGCCACCGACATGCTCAGCGTCGGGCAGTACGTTGAGGGCGCCGCGGTTGCCAATTGTGGCCACAGGCTGCCCACGCACAACAGCGCTATGGCGAACCAGGAGAAGAACGAAGAAAAGAAAATGTGCGAAGACGCACGCGGCGTCCTCACGCTGTGCGTTGACTCTTGATGCATGTTCTACCCCTGTTGGCACCGCATGGTCACGAACGCCCCCAGGCTTTCGAGCCACTACGGCGAGACCCTATCCCCGTCTGCGGATACCGGGTCTAGACCCGACCGCACCCCTTGCGAACAGCAATTTGCGGATCATTCAAACAGGATTTTTAATATAAAGGAAGTTCTGCGTAGCTCTTACGTTTATAAAGAAAATTCTGCATAACTCTTACGTTTTCAGAGCGAAAATTTCGCTTGTACGATGTGCAGGGTGTGAGCGAGAGTAGCGCCCACACCGGACATAACGTCCGTGCCACCAACCTTTCGGGGGAAAAGGTATGACCGAAGTCTTCCTCGGGCAGATCATGCTCACGGGGTTCTCATTCGCGCCCAAGGGGTTCGCCCTTTGCAATGGACAGCTCCTTCCCGTCGCCCAGAACCAAGCCCTATTTTCACTGCTGGGCACCATGTACGGCGGCAACGGCACTACCAACTTCGCCCTGCCCAACATGCAGTCGCGCACTCCGGTGGGCGCAGGCAATTCGGCGGATTCGAGTTGGAACCCTGAGCCTTACAACCAGGGGGGAATCGGCGGCGTGGAAAGCGTAACCCTGTTGAACACCCAGATTCCGCCCCACAACCATCAGGTCAACGGCACCACGACTGCGGGCACGGCCCGCAACCCCACTGGGGGCCTGTACGGTACCAACGGCAGTTCGATCTTCGGACCCGCCAACGGCACCCCGGTCCCGCTGCAGGGTGTGGGTCCGGGCGGCGGCAACCAGCCGCACCCAAATCTGCAGCCCTACACCGTGATCAATTTCGTGATCGCGCTGTCTGGCATCTATCCGTCGCGCGACTGACGCTTCCGGTATCCACTATAGGAGTTCCTCATGAGCACCCCTTACGTCGGAGAAATCCGGATGTTTGGTTTTTCACGTGTGCCTAACGGTTGGTTCGCATGCGACGGTTCGCTTAAGCCGATCGCCGAGTACGAAGTGCTGTACACCCTGCTCGGCACCACCTACGGCGGCGACGGCATGAACACCTTTGCCGTGCCCGACCTACGCGGCCGCGTGCCTATCCACCAGGGCCACGGCCCGGGACTGGGCACCTACGTGATCGGGCAGATGGCCGGCAGCGAAAGCGTCACCCTGAGTCAGGCCGAGCTGCCCAATCACAACCACCCGCTGATGGCCACCACGACCTTGGCGACCACCGGCGCGGTCGGCAATACGGTGCTGCTGGCGGCGCTTTCGGGCGAGACCATGTACGTCACCGACATCACCGGCGCTATAGGCGCGCCCTTGGCGGCCAACGCGACCACCAGCAACGGCGACAACCTGCCGCACGACAACAGGATGCCCACGCTCACGGTGCAGTTCTGCGTCGCCTGGGCAGGCATTTACCCGTCGCAAGGCTAAGCCGCCACTCGCGCCTACTCGTTTTGAGGACAAGACCATGACCGAACCTTTCATCGGCGAAATCCAGTTGTTCGGCTTCAACTTCCCGCCGCGTGGCTGGGCTTTCTGCAATGGAGCCACCTTGGGGATCCAGCAGAACACTGCCCTGTTCTCACTGCTGGGTACCAACTACGGCGGCAACGGCACGACCAACTTCCAACTACCCAACTTCGTCACCCGCGCGGCCATCGAGCAGGGCCAGGGCCCGGGCCTGACCCAGCACAGCATCGGCGAGTCCTACGGCAGCAATTCAGTGACACTGACCCAGAACACGATGCCGTCGCACAACCACCTCCTGACCGTCTACAACCAGCCCGATGAAACCAAGCGCACCAGCATCCCGGCGCAGAACAACTATCCGGGCCTACCGACCACAGGCACTCCGTTCGTGTCCAGCGCCACCGCCAACGTCCAGTTCAGCCCCAACATGGTCGGGCCGTCCGGCGGCGGCCAGCCGCACGAAAACCGCCAGCCCTACCTCGCCACGAACTTCTGTATCGCGTTGCAGGGCGCCTTCCCCAGCTTCGGTTGAGGACATGCAGGCGGCATCGCGGTTCATTTCGTTTCCGGCGGGGCGCGGTGACCACCTGAGCACCCCGGCGCTACTGAGCGCGCGCGGGTACGCCCTGAGACCGCTGCGCGACGATGACCTGCCCTGGCTGCGCGAACTCTATGCCAGCACCCGCGCCGAGGAACTGGCTCCGGTGCCCTGGCCCAAAGCGGCCAAGCGTACGTTTCTCGACAGTCAGTTCGCGCTACAGCACCAGCACTACCAAGCGCACTACGGCAACTCCGATTTTCTGGCCATCGAACGCGACGGCGTGCCAGTGGGCCGCTACTATCTGCAGCGCAGCACACCGGATCACCTGATCGTCGACATCTGCCTGCTCCCCGACGAACGCGGCCGCGGCGTGGCCGCGGCGCTGATCGCCTACAGCCAAGGCCAAGCCGCCGCCCGAGGCTGCGGCGTGGAACTGCATGTGCAAGCCGACAACGTCGCCGCGCAGCGCCTGTACCGGCGCCTGGGTTTTGCCGTGATCAAGGACCAGCGCTCGCACCTGCTGTTGCGCTGGGCGCGGGACTGAGTCCACGGAGGGGCGGCGCGAACCGCTGCCTCCCACCCCCGTGAGTGCAATCGCGGTTCACGGCACTCCCACAACAAACCGCCGCCCATCTACGCGTGCGGGCGCAACCTCAGTTGAAGATCGCCTGATACAAAAACCCCGCCTGCTCGCGCGCTACGGGTACCAGCAAAATCCCCACCTCACCAATTTCGGAGTGGCGCATCAAATAGGTTTGCTGCGGAAATAAGAAGGCCGAACCATTGCGGAACAACAGCGAAAACGGTGCCCGTGCCGCGCCCGGACGCAACTGCGATGGATTCAGTGCGCGCGCCTCCACCAGTACGAACGGGATCTCGCCGTCGTTAATGATCGCAGAGAAGGTCTCGTCGATGTGGTGGGCGAAATTGTCGAGCGTCAGCAGTTCCATGCAAGGTTCCCCTAAACCGAATCGCATGGTCGCCGTGTGGCTTGCCCGATGCAAGCGTGACGTTCGGCGTAGCGGGTGCGCAGTCAGCTGCGCAGCGTTGATGTGCTGGCACGTCTAGGAGGTGGTCACCTGGCGCAACTGCGCGTAATCGAAGCCAAGGTACTGCTGAGACAGCCCCCGCCGAAGCCCCTAGAAATTATGGCTGAGGAAGCCGGCTTCCAATCCATGTCGACCTTCCACAGCGCTTTCAAAAAGCTGGAAGGCATCACGCCTGCGGCGTTCCGCGCAACCCGAGCCGACTCCTAGAAGCGATTCCAGCACTCCTGAAAGATATTGCAATACATTGATTTGAAAGGCATCGAATAGTGTGCGGGCTTCTTCCACCGAGCCAGCGCCTATGCACCCACCTCGCTTCCTACAGTCCCTGCTGCTAATCCTGCTATCGGTCTGGATGGGCTGTGTTTCCAGCGCCGACGCGGCCCAACAGATCGCCGGGTACGTCGGTGTCGACCGTGCACTGACTGCCTCGCCCGCAGAACGGGTTGGCCCGGTGCAGTTCGCCGCAACGGCCGATACCGCGCAGCCCACACGCGGCAGCCAGGAACGCATGCTGTTCATCCTTGCCAGCAGCAAGGTCCACGGCAACTCGACGATCCCGGCCAGCATCAGCTCCGGCGAAGTCGTGCATGCGTGGGATATCTTCCGGGCAGCAGGCTATACCGTGGACTTCGTGTCCCCCCATGGCGGTGACCTGCCGATCCTCG
This sequence comes from Stenotrophomonas sp. Iso1, assembly GCF_027497995.1. Lineage (GTDB taxonomy): Bacteria > Pseudomonadota > Gammaproteobacteria > Xanthomonadales > Xanthomonadaceae > Stenotrophomonas. The sequence goes on from NZ_JAODBT010000006.1 coordinate 47,241, forward strand.
ACGCCTATGTCAGCGACGATGTGGAGGCGCGCCTGAAGGACGATCCCCTCATGGGTGGGTTGCGCAACACCCTCACGCCCGCGCAGATCGACGCCAGCCGATACCGTGCTGTGTACTACGTCGGTGGCAGCAATGCCATGTGTGGCGTGGCGGAGCCCCCGGTCCTGCAGGACATCGCCATGCAGGTGTACGAGCGCAATGGAGGGGTGGTCTCGGGCGTCTGTCATGGCACCGCTGGCATCGTGAATCTCAAGCTCGCCAATGGCCAACACTTGGTGTCGGGCAAGCGCATCAGTGGCTACCCCGAATAGCACGACGCTGCCTACTTCAAGGAATTTCCTTTCCTGATCCGCAAGACGGTCGAGTCGCGTGGCGGTCTGTTCTCTGCCATCAACAGCGACGACCCGTATATCGCAGTCGATGGCCGCGTGGTTACGGGGCAGAACTACGCCTCCGCAAAGCCAGTGGCAGAAGCCGTGGTCGAAGTGCTTCGCAAGCTTGCCGAACAATAGCCTGCGCAGGTTACGAAAAAAGGCTGAGCTGCGCGACTAATGCTTATTTCCAAACCTCCATTCATCCAACAACACTCAAGGACACCAATGAAAAATTCAATCCAATCCATTGCTTTCGTCGCCGCCCTGTTGCTCCTTCCCACCTCCGCCATGGCCCAGAGCAGCGATCGCGAAGCCGTAGATCAAGTCATGCAGAAATTCCTGAGCGCTTATCCGAGCGCCGATGGCGCGCTGGTGTCTGACGTCTTTCGCAAGGATGGCGTGATGATCGGTTACTCGCCCGCCAGGGGCAGTGCGCTGCTGCAGCGCACTGGCGAACAACTTGCGGAAGGCTTCAACGGCACGCCGGCCGCCAACGAGGCCAAGCGAAAACGCACTTACGAAATCGTCGACATGGCAGAAAACCTCGCAGCCGTCAGGATCAACCTGGACTATCCCGGCTGGAGGGGCGTGGACTATATCGTGCTGCTCAAGACTGACGGGAAGTGGCAAATGATCAGCAAGACGTGGACCGGCGTACTGACATCAAACACGCCGTAACGGCCCTCCGCCTTCCGCGCAGACCTCGCGATCAAAAGCCGGAACAGGCGAAATCAATGTCGAACCTACGGTGCGTACTGGTCTCAAAGTGAGTCATGCCCACTATCCCAACCCCATCAGGAAATCCCATGAAAATATTATCCGATCGGTTGTTGTCGCAGGCGTACTCACGCTGCTTCCGCTCTGCGCCATGGCGCAGAGCGGCGAGCATGATGCCGTGGATCGGACCATGCAGAAAGTGATGCACGCGTTCGAGGCGGGCGACGCCAACCTGGCTTTTGAAGTGCTCAGGAAAGACGGGGTGGTGATTGGATACTCACCCGCCAGGGGCGGCATGGTCATCCAGACGGCGGAAGAATGGGTGAAGGGATTTACTGGGCCACCTGCCGACGAGGCCCAACGCCATCGCAGCTACGAAATTCTGGATGTGACGGGGAATGCGGCAGTTGTAAAAGTATTGCTGGATTATCCCGGCTGGGAGGGGGTGGACCACCTTGCGTTGTCGAAGGTCGAGGGCAGTGGATGATCGTGAGCAGATCGTGGAGCGGTAAAACCAAGTCGTAAGCACCATGGGAGTGCTCGATCCCACCGCTTCGCACGCGGGCAGCGCGCCAGATCGAATGTTGCTGGCGTGCTCTTTCTGAGACGGCGGGCGGAATGCCTACCCCAAATGAAACGAAATCAGGTTCACTCGGCCAACGTCCGCTTTGGGTCGAGGCTGTGTAAAAAATCGTCGAAGCGGAACTGCCGACGACAATGCGGTCAGTTCGAGCAACCAGCACGAGGGTAAACAGAGCGAGATGCTCAAGGCGCTATGGCCCTCACCATGCCCTGCGCACCTGTGATCTTGATCATCCGCTTCATGTTGTAGGCCAGAACCGCCAAGCTGATTTCTGTTCGGACCTCCGGAAGCGTCTTCGTCAGCAATGGCGTGGTGCCGAGCCAAGATTTCAGCGTACCGAAGACATGCTCTACCGTCTGTTTTCGCACCACGGCAGCCTGGGGCCTGGCATCGAGAAGCATCTGCATCCTTTCCAGCCCGTCCTCGTGCTCCCAGCGGGTGATTCGCTATAGCTGGTGGTCGTGCACCTCGCCCGCATCGGGCAGCGGGGACAGGCGGAAGCCCAGTACTTGTGCAACGTCAGCCCGTTCTCTTCGGTCGAAAAGCGATGGATCGCCCGCTCGCCTGCCGGACACTCGTACTCATCTTTGGCTTCGTCGTAGACGAAGTCCCGCTTGTCGAACCGACCTTCAGCCTTGCTGTTTGATGTGAGCGGCTTGGGCACCAGCGGGATGATGCCGGCCTCCTCGCACGCGAGGATTTCCGGCGCGTTGAAGTGGCCACGGTATGCCAACGCCGTTATTCGCTCGGTACCAACAGCTTCCTTGGCTTTCATTGCCATGTGCGAGAGCTGAGCACGGTTGTGACCATGGTTGGTGACATAGTGGGCAACGATCAGGTGGTGTTCGGCATCCACGGCCGCCTGGATGTGTAGCCCACCACGCCTGTCCCACCGCCACTTGTGGCCATCAAGCGTGCATCCGTATCCGTCAGTGAGATCTGGCGATCCGGTATGGCCTCAACTGCCTCTAGATGCTGTCCAACTTTTCCATCTGCACGCGCAGCTTTGCCAGCCTGTCCTGCAGGTGGGAAACGCGACCCTCTGGCAACAAGCTTGGATCGCGATCCGCACGGTCCAACTCAGCCAGATAGCGCGCAACGCACTCCTCTAGCTGCTTCCGACACCCCTTGACCTTGCCTACCGTGAAGTTGCGATCCCGGCTGTTCACGGCATTGAGCTTGCTGCCGTCGATCGCGACGATCGCATGCGAGAAGACCTTCATCGTCCGGCGCGGCTGCGCATCGCGGTGATCGCGCCGCCGTTGTCCTTGCGGAAGTCGGCGATGGTCTTGAAGTCCGGCGCCAGCCGGCCAGCCAGCCAGATCAGTTCCAGATTCCGTTGTGCTTCCCGCTCCAAACGACGGCTGGATTGGATGCGATTGAGATAGCCGTATATGTAGATCTTGAGCAAGGCGGCCGGATGGTAGGCAGGCCTCCCGCCCGCGACGCGATTGACAGCCTCAAAGCCCAGCTGGCTCAGATCGAGTGCTTCGGCGAAAGCATCGACAACACGCACGGGGTTTTCTTCGTGAACGTAATCTTCCCGCCGATCAGGGAGCAGAAGGCCCTGGGAACGATCAACCCCATCCACGAATCGCTTCATGTAAAGCACCCGTCGACCGGTGCTCAGATCTTGCCAGCAGAGGCAGGGTTTTCACACAGCCTCGACCCATTGCGGACATCCAGTGTCTGTGGAAGGCAGGACCATTCAGTATCTCAGCTTCTTGCAACACCAATTACTCAACGGAAGGCTAGAGAAAATACGCGTAATGCTTCGCGCGTCCGTCGGTCGGTCAGGTTGCTATAGAGCATCACTTCTTGCGAACGAATGCGGGGCAGCGAAAGCACTCCCGTCATGTCGACCACACCGGACGGCGCCGCGCGACACGCTAGTACCGCAACCGCGAGACCCGCAACTGCGGCGGCCTCCAGGATTGCAGCACCTTTTCCGACAAAAACTTCGCGCCATTCAATGCCGGCCCGGTCAAGCGCACGCACTGCCTCGGTTCGAATGCTACACGCCTCGCCTTGGGTCGCCAGCGGCAGCGGCTGGCCAGCTGGCCGTTTCCAGTCATGCGCGCCGAACCATGAGAAGGTTTCCGTAAATGCCAACTTCCCGCGCTTTTCATTACCCTCTGGACGCAGCACCAACGCAGCGTCGAGATGTCCTTGTTCAAGGCTTTGCAAGAGCTCCTTGGTACCGGCAATACGCATCTCTACCAAGAGACCAGGATCATGATCCCGCATCTGCCGCAATAGGGCTGGTAACTCGCCGCCGACCAGTAGTTGGTTGATACCGATCGCCAACCGGCGCTGTTCTATGGTGAAGGCAGCCGCTGCGCGATCGTGTGACGATACCAATTCGCGAGCTGCACACTGAAAGACCAAGCCCTCAGCGGATAAGCGCACGTGGCGCGGCGTGCGTTCCAGCAGCCGACGCCCGAGTTGATCTTCCAGGCGCCGCAATTTGATACTTACTGCGGACTGTGTGGTCCCCAGCACATTAGCTGCCTGGGTGAAGCTTTTTAAGTCTGCCGCGAGCAGGAATGCCCTGACAGCATCTATATCAATGGCCTTCATCTGGGGAAGATTCGATTTCGAAATGGCAGATATATTTGTAGATGTATTTTTCGAATCATTCAAGCGCCTTAGGATGGGCAGGCAAGACACCAACCATAAGGAATTCCATTGTGAGCAAAATGACCTGCGCGCTTGCCGCAATGCTGGCAGGGCTCGCTGCGCGAGATGTGCAAGCAGCTACGCATGTATTTCCACTTCAAGGCGTCTGGACTTTGGTTGCCGCCGATAAAGTTTTACAGACGGGAGAGACAACACGGGACTATGGAGAAAGACCCAAGGGCAGACTCATGGTCGATGTCATGGGGCGGTACTCGTTGCAGATCTTCAAATCCGAGCGCGTGCGTTTCGCCAGTGGAAACAAATCCGATGGCAGCGCCGACGAAATGAGGTCTGTAGTCATGGGCAGCAGTACTCACTATGGCACTATGACAATCGACGACATCGAAGGCTCGTCATTTCCCAATTGGGAAGGGACGATTCAGAGACGTCAGTACACTCTGGATGGCAGGGAGCTGCGGTACAAAGTTCCACCCCGACAGGATGGGAGCATTCCAATTTCTGTCTGGCACAGGGTCGAGTAGTCTGAATCGCTCAGTAGCTCGCCGGCCAAAACGGTCTGCTTCGCGCCGCATGCATCCCTACAGTCGGTTGAGGTTGTTCGGAGCCTACTGACCCCAAGGCAAATCACAGCGCCTAAGTTGCATTAACCATCCATCAGGTCACCTAGTGGCGGTAACTAGGAATTGTGCCGGACGAGAGTTCGGCTGTGCACTTGAAACCAGAGTGGGAAACATCAGAGGAGTGACTGAATAATGGCTACGATCTGCAGTGAGCAAACGCTGGACGTGCCGGCGAAAGTGGCTTGGGATGCGCTGCGTCGGTTGGGCCAGGCACATGAGCTGTTTGCGCCTGTGCTAGTTGATGGGCAACTGGACGGAGATGTTCGGCAGTTGCAGTTCAGCAATGGCATGACGGTCCGCGAGCGGATCATATGCATTGATGAGCGCCTTCGTCGCGTTGCATACACGGTGTTGGATGAGATGTTCGAGCATCACTCCGCGTCGATGCAGATTGTTGCAGAGGACTCATCAACATGTCGCTTTGTGTGGATCAGTGACTTCCTGCCGGATGCGATGGAGGAGGCCATTTCACCGTTGATCTCGGAAGGGACCAAGGCGTTTGTGGCCAATATTACCCGCGCGAAAGCGTAGGGGTTTTCACACAACCTCAGTCGACAGCCGCCCTCCCCTAACTCCGATAAACATCCCTAATCCCCTGCCTCGCCAGTGCCTGCTCTCGCCATATGCGGAAACACCAGCGACTGGTGCACCTGGGCCCCGGCCCATGCGCCATCACCGACGGCCAGCGATATCGAATGTGGCACGCGGGCGGCGTCGCCACATGCATACACACCTTGGATGCTGGTTTCCTTGGTCTCGGTGGTGCGTATCTGCGTACCCATTGGAGTCTCCATGAGCTCGCACCCGATCTTTTGGGCTATGTCGGAAACAGGTGCATTGCGTGGCGCTGTGAACAGGCCGGCGAAGGCCAGGCATCGGCCGTCGGCGAGTACGACGTCCGCGTGCCCTTCGATGCGTGCGATTGCCGCATGCTTGATCGCGACGCCCCGTGTGGCCAACGCGGCCTTCGCGTCTTCCTCCAGCTCCAGCACGCCATTGGTCAACAGTGTCACATGCCCCCATTCGGCCAGCAGGCTTGCTTGGTGCACCGACATTGGATTGGCTGCGATGACGCCGACGTCGCCGCGGTTGAGCTCGTAGCCGTGGCAGTAGGGGCAGTGGAAAACACTCACCCCCCATCGTTCCGCCAGGCCTTCAACTTCAGGCAGCGAATCCGAGACACCCAGCGCCAGCAGGAGCCGCCGCCCGTGATGATTGACACCTTCGCTCGTCCTGACGGTGAAGCCATCCCTGGCGCCAGATGCCGCAACGGCGACACCCTCGATCCACGTCAGCGTGGAGTAACGTTCGAGCTGCGACCGCGCGACCCGGGCGATCTCCGCAGGGTTACTCCCGTCCTGGCCCAGGAAACCGTGTGATTCGGCCGTCATCCGGTTCCTGCGCTGCCCGGCGTCGATGACCAGCACGGTGCGACGGGCCCGGAGCAACTGCAGTGCAGCCGCCATGCCGGCATAGCTCCCGCCGATGATGATCACGTCGTACATCATTGTCATGCCACGGCACTCCTCTTGCAGGCTTTGTGGCGCCTTGCAAACTCCTTCGCCAATTGCGCCAGCGACACCGAAGCAAACCGCTCCATCAGCAGCGCCTCAGCTTCATCGAATGCATCGTCCAGTGCCGCGTTGACCACCTGTTCGACTAGGCACGCCGGATTCTCGCTGCGATGGCCGACGGCAAAGAGCGCCGGCTCACCGAGCGCCTCGTGCAGGTCCCGGAGGGTCACAGAAGCCAGGTCCGCCTTGATGATCCAACCCCCTGCGTGGCCACGACCGGCGGCGACCAGCCCCGCCTCGCGCAGGAGCCCCATGGTCCGCCTGACAACGACGGGGTTCGTACCCAGGCATCGACCCAGTTCGGCGGACGTCATCGGCCCACAGTGCTGGGCCATGTGCAGCAATGCGTGCAGGACTGCAGAAAGACGGCTGTCTCGTTTCATGTAACTAACCATGTTACATATGAACTCCCTCGTCAACCCCGAATGGTTCGCCATGTCCTTGTTCAACGATCCCAGCACTGTCGCCAACTACCTCGATGGAACGATCAAGAGGGTACCGGGCCTCCTGGCGCTCCATCGGATGTCGGAGATCCTGCTCGCCGAGGTCGTCCCCGAGTACGGCCGCGTGCTGGTGCTTGGCGCGGGAGGTGGAATGGAACTGAAAGCAATCGCCGAAGCGCACCCTGGTTGGCGAATGGTGGGAGTGGACCCCTCGGCCCCGATGCTCGCGCTGGCGGCAGAGACGCTCGGTGCACTGGCACCCCGTGTTGAACTCATCGAAGGCTATATCGATGCCGCACCGGAAACAGCATTCGATGGAGCGGCCTGCCTCCTGACCCTGCACTTCCTGACGCCGGGAGAACGGCTGCGCACGCTGCGGGAAGTGTGGCGGCGACTGAAGCCCGGCGCTCCGTTGGTCGTGGCGCATCACAGCTTTGATACAACCGCCGAAGGGAAGGCGCGCTGGTTCAACCGCCTTGTCGCATTCGCGTCACCATCCAGCGTGCCGGATTCAAGCCGGAATGCAGCCATTGCCGCGATGAGCGAACGACTTCCGGTGCTGGCACCTGATGCGGAAGTGGAATTGCTCGAGCAAGCGGGATTCGAGGGAATCGAGCTGTTCTATGCTGCGTTTACGTTCCGGGGATGGGTGGCATACCGGTCGTAACGCGGTACGTTCGCTTTCGGCCCAGGCAGTGTAAAAACCCCTGCGCTGACCACCTCCCAGCTTTTTGAGCCATTCAAAAGTAGAGAGATTCGGCGAAACTAACCCCAAGCAGAAAGGTGGTTTTTCCATGAAGAAGTCGAAGTTCACCGAAGAGCAGATTGCGTTTTCCCTCCGTCAGGCCGAGGGCGGGACATCGGCCGTCACAAGCATTTGATTGTTCGACCTCAACCCCGAATCTGCCCATTGGGGAAACACATGATCCCTCGCATTGCCCTATGTAGTTGTGGTCAGCTCGTGGCCCATGTCGTTGGCGATCCGGTTCGCGTCTCGATCTGTCACTGTTTTGCTTGCCAGCGGCGAGTAGGTGGCCCGTTTAGCCACCAAGCCCGATTCCTCCGTACGAATGTTTCGGTGTCCGGCGTGTCGTCGGAACACGTGCTCGTCGGTGATGAAGGCCCTGGCGCCAGGTTCCACTTCTGCCCGAATTGTGGCTCAACGGTCTACTACGAGCCGTTGGCTATACCCGACTACATCAGCATTCCAGTGGGCGCATTCACGGACCCAACTTTCTCCCCCCCCACAGTCTCTGTCTATGAGAAGCGCATGCACAGCTGGGTCATGCTGCCGGCGGGCGTAGAGCACATCCCGTGAACCTCAGGCAGGGGCCTAGATCTGCCGACCTTGCGCCTTGGATGCCGAGCAGTGCTCGTAGATTCAGCACTGGTTGCGGGCGTCGCTGCCGATGCGATTGATGGGGAAGGCGGCGTTCACACAAGCCGATCTATAGTCCGCGCCGTGAAGCCGCGTGGGGCGGCTTAGTTAGGAGAACGCCTTATGAAAGCCGGAAATCTGCTTGGCGTAACACTGGCGACAGCCATGGCGCTGGTCACTGCACCAGCTTTAGCCGACCCGCCTCACCACGCGCGGGGCAATGGTCCACCGCCGCATGCGGGTGGTCCTCACAAACGTGATGCACCTCCGCCGGGTTGGCGGAAGAAAGCGTGGCACCGTGGCGACCGTTTGCCTTGGGCTGAGGTCGATCGTCGCTACTGGGTGGATGACTATGCGCATTACGACCTGCGCGACCCGGGGCGTGGCCACCGTTGGGTTCGACAGTCTGATGCCGAGTATCTTCTTGTCGAGATTGCCACTGGTCTGATCATCGATGCTTTGCATCGCTGAGCGGCTCCCTGAGGTGGCTTGATGTCTAGGTCATGCCTAAGCACCTCCGGCATTTTGAAGTGAAAAAGCCCGGCTCTTGGCCGGGCTTTCCTCGCGTGATGGTAGGACCATGGCGGCGATAGTGGCCCGCGATCTTGATTGTCCCGAACCGCTCGATCTCTCGCAGATGGCAAGCGTCTGCTTTGGGTCGAGGCTGCATAAAAACTCGTCGAAGCGGAACTGCCGACGACAATGCGGCCAGTTCGAGCAACCAGCGCGATGGTAAACAGAGCGAGATGCTCAAGCCGCTATGGCCCTCACCACGCCCTGCGCACCCGTGATCCTGATCATTCGCTTCATGTTGTAGGCCAGAACCGCCAAGCTGATTTCTGTTCGGACCTTCGGAAGCGTCTTCGTCAGCAATGGCGTGGTGCCGAGCCAAGATTTCAGAGTACCGAAGACATGCTCCACCGTCTGTTTTCGCACCACGGCAGCCTGGGGCGTGGCATTCAGAAGCATCTGCATCCTTTCCAGCACGTCCTGGTGCTCCCAGCGCGTGATTCGTCTATAGCTGGTGGTGGTGCACCTCGTCCGCATCGGGCATCGTCCGGCATAACGTCACAAAGCGGCTGCACACCGCGATGATCGCGCCGCCGTTGTCCTTGCGGAAGTCGGCGATGGTCTTGAAGTCCGGCGCCAGCCGGCCGGCCAACCAGATCAGTTCCCGATTCCGTTGTGCTTCCCGCTCCAAACGACCGCTGGATTAGATGCGATTGAGATAGCCGTATATGTAGATCTTGAGCAAGGCGGCCGGATGGTAGGCAGGCCTCCCGCCCGCGACGCGATTGACAGCCTCAAAGCCCAGCTGGCTCAGATCGAGTGCTTCGACGAAAGCATCGACAACACGCACGGGGTTTTCTTCGTGAACGTAATCTTCCAGCCGATCAGGGAGCAGAAGGCCTTGGGAACGATCAATTCCATCCACTAATCGCTTCATGTAAAGCACCCATCGAGCGGTGCTCAGATCTTGCCAGCAGAGGCAGGGTTTTCACACAGCCTCGGTCCAAGCTGGCCCCACCGTACCCCCGATAACGCGCCCTAATCGTGCGCAAAGCGTTGCTCGTCACGGGTAATATCCCAATGGATGCCGTAATGCAGACCAAAAGAGGTGCCACACCCGGGCAGATGCTTCCTTCATCTGTTCCGCCTGCAAGTGATAATCAGGACAGCCGACCCACAATTCGCCTGCGTTCGAGTCCGCCAATGGAAGCATGGACAACGACAGCGTCCAGCCCATTACCGCCATTAACTTGTTCAGCGGTTTTTCTCTCTCTAGTTGACAGGGATAGATCCCACTAGCGCGTGGTCTTGCAGACATCTCGCACGAGGGAACGCAGCCAGCGATGCGCCGGGTCGGCTTCGAGCCGTGGGTGCCAGAACAGCGAGATGGTGAAATCCTCAACCGGCACAGGCAGTTTGAAGCGGTGCATGCCATCGCTCAGGCCGGCGGTGTGCTTCTCCGGCACCGTCGCGACGATGTCGGAGCCACGGGCAAGCGCGATCGCAGGCCCGAAACCACTGACCGTCGCCACCGCATTGCGCACCAGTCCCATCCGTTCCAGTGCCTCGTCGACCACCGCCGCACGCAGACCGCGACGTTTGATGACGACATGCGCTGCTGTCGCATAGCGCTGCGGCGTCATCCGGCCCTTCGACAACCGGTGCCCGCGGCGCACGACGCCGACGAAGCGGTCGCGGAACAGGCCCAGTGCGCGGATCTCCGGTCCCATCGCTTGGGCGATCACGCCTGTCTCTAAGTCAACCGTGCCATCGCGCAAGGGCGTGCTGTCCTTGTCCGGTTTGGCCAGGAATGAAAGCTGAACCAGTGGCGCCTCGTTCGACACGCGTGCGATCAGTTCGGGTCCGAAGGTTTCGGCGAAGCCTTCGGTGCTGCGGATCGCGAAGGTCCGCGCCAACGACGGCAAGTCGAGTTTCAGCGCAGGGCGCAACACCGCTTCCGCGTCGATGACGACCTGGCGAACACGTCCTCGCAATTCCAGAGCGCGCGGCGTGGGCACCAAGCCGCGTCCCGCACGCACCAGCAACGGATCGCCCGTCGCCTCGCGCAGGCGCGCCAACGCCCGGCTCATGGCTGAAGTGCTCAGCCGCAGGCGTTTCGCCGCGCCGACAACGCTGCCCTCGTCGAGCAGGACATCGAGGGTGACAAGCAGGTTCAAGTCGAGGTTGTCCATGGCACTACGAATAGCACGATCCTGCTCGGCCAGACATGGCGTTGCATGCACTGATTATTTGCGAACAGTGCGTCTTCCGCCTTGGCTGTGAGGAGCTCAGGCTCCCCCCATGAACGCCAAACCATCCGCCCCGCCCTCCTCCCCGGCTCCATCCGGCGCGCTCGCCTGCCTCGCCCTGACCATGCTGCTGTCCTCGCTGGGTACAAGCATCGCCAACGTTGGTCTTCCGACGTTCGTCCACGCCTTCGACGCGCCCTTCCAGTCCGTGCAATGGGTGGTGCTGGCCTATCTGCTGGCGGTGACCACACTGGTCGTGTCGGCCGGGCGGCTGGGCGACTTGTTCGGCCGGCGTCGGCTCATGCTGCTCGGGATCGCGACATTCACCCTCGCCTCGCTGGCCTGCGCCACTGCGCCTTCGCTTTGGTTGTTGATCGCCGCGCGTGCCGGCCAGGGTTTCGGCGCGGCCATGATGATGGCGCTGACGATGGCGCTGGTCGGCGAATCCGTGCCGAAGGAGCGCGCGGGCCGCGCGATGGGACTGCTCGGAACGACGTCAGCCGTCGGCACAGCACTTGGCCCGTCACTAGGCGGCGTGCTGATTGGGGCCTTCGGCTGGCAGGTAATTTTTCTCATCAATCTGCCATTGGGCCTGCTGGCTACGTCACTGGCCTGGCGTTACCTGCCACGCGACCGCAGTAATGCCAATGCATCGGGCTTCGACCTGCCAGGTTCGTTGTTGCTCGCCTCCGCGCTTGCGGCGTATTCGCTGGCGATGACACTCGGACGGGGGCATTTCGGCGTGGTCAACCTTGCGCTTGCAGCGGTCGCAGTCGTCCTTGGGCTAGTGTTCCTGGTCGTCGAAGCGAAGGCGCGTTCGCCGCTGGTGCAACCCGCGTTGTTCCGTGAGCGATTGGTCGGCACCGGCTTTGTGGCCAGCGGATTGGCGACGACAGTGGCGATGACGACCCTCGTGGTCGGTCCCTTCTATCTGTCCGGCGCTCTGCACTTGGATGCCACCGTGATCGGCCTGGTGATGTCGGCGGGCCCGCTGGTCGCGGCGCTGGTCGGCATACCGGCGGGCAAAGCGGTCGATAGCTTCGGCGCATTGCGCATGACCGTGGTGGGACTACTGTCGATGGCAGCGGGCGCGTTCCTGCTCTCACGCATGACGATTGACGGCGGCGCGTTGGGTTACGTCATCGCCTTGGTCGTGCTGACCAGCGGCTTCGCCACCTTCCAGGCCGCAAACAACACCGCCGTCATCACTGGCACCGCTCCGAGCCAGCGCGGCATCGTGTCGGGACTGCTCAACCTCTCACGCAACCTGGGTCTGGTCACCGGCGCATCGTTGATGGGGGCCGTGTTCATGCATGCCGCCGGGACATCGGCCATCACGTCGGCCAACACAACTGCGGTGGTATCCGGTACCCATGCCGTGTTCCTGCTCGCGACCTTGCTGATTGCTATCGCACTTGCAGTCGTCGTTGGGCCCCAGCTGCGCATGGCTGCTGCTTCCTTCAACCGCACGCGTTGAACACGACGATGCCGCAATTTCCCAAGCCCCGGGTGATCTCCCCCTGCCTGGGCACTACTGTTATAGCGATGCCGCTTTCGCCGCCGAGGCGATCACCACGTCACCACACGACCGCTATGGGGGTACCGCAGCGGCGGGCGAAAAATCACCGGCTCCCGCCGATTCTTACCCGCTGATGGCGGCGGGCTGGGGGCCCGAATTGGGCGGCGGACTGACGTTCAACCGCCGGACAGAGGACTGGAGCGGCATGGAATCAACGCTCACGCAGCGCCTCTTCAGCACGATTCAGCGGCTTAACAAGATACTGCCAGATAGTCTTGCTACCGGTACGAATATCTGCCGTGGCGATCATGCCTGGCACGATCGGAAACTCCTTACCCACCTTGTTTAGCAACGCATCGCTGTCCGTGCGAATGAACACCCGGTAGTAAACGATTTCCGGCTTAACGTCGTCACGGATCGTGTCCGGTGAAATGGTGACCACCTTGCCCGTCAGGCCACCATAGATCGCGTAGTCGTAGGCGGTGATCTTGACCAATGCCTCTTGCCCGGGGTGGATGAAGGCAATGTCACGCGGCGATATCCGGGCTTCGACCAACAGTTGATCCCCCAACGGCACGATCACCATCGCCTGTCCGTTCGGCGGAACGACTCCGCCGATGGTGGTGACCTCGACATCCTTCACCACACCGCGTACCGGAGAACGTAGCGTCAATCGCGTCAGCGAATCAGCGCGCCCCCGCACCACCGAGGACAACGACTCGACCTCGGCATTTGCCTTGGCCAGTTCCTCGCGGCTGCGCACCATGTACTCCGAACGTACTTCGGAAAGCTTTAAGCGCAACTCCGAGCTCTGCCGCTGCAGGCGGAGCAATTCGACGCTGCTCGCCGCACCGGAGGTAAGCAACGACTCGGTGATTCGCAGTTCACGGCTAACCAAATCCAGGGAACGCTGCAATCCGTCCAGCGATTCGGCCAGACTTACACGTCTGGACCGGAATAGTGCGCTTTCACTGGCGATCAGCTCCGGATGCGCTGTGACCAGTTCTTCGGGGAAGTGCAAGGTCGTGGCCCCCTCTACTTCCCCCTGCAGGCGGATGGAACTGGCCAACGCGGCGCGATACTTGGCCGCCGTCTCCTCAACGCTGGATTCGCCGCGGGTGGGGTCTAGCTGCGCCAATACCTGGTCTTTCTCAACGATGTCACCCTCGACCACCTTCAGCTCAGCCAGGATGCCGCCTTCCAGCGACTGGATCGTCTGCTCCCGCGAGATCGGGATCACCTTGCCGGTACCGCTGGAGACTTCCTCTATCTCGAACCAGTACGCCCAGCCCAGAAACACCAACAGAAAAGCGCTGACCCATAGCACAACCCGAGAGGAATCCGTAGCGCGGATCTCATCGCTGTCAAATACGTCGTCGACCTTTCTCGCACTCATGCTTTGTCCTCAGCCGGTGCGTCGCTGACATCTGCACCTTCGCCACCCTGGGCCGCCTGGTCACTCTGGGTCTTCATCTTTGTCGTCCCAACCGAGAGCTTGTATGCGGCTCTGGTTCCTGTGGATCTAGAGCTTCCGGGGGCCTTGCCGCGCAGCTTCTCGATGACCTCATCCCTGGGACCATCCAGCAGCACTTGGCCGTTATCGACCACCAGTACCCGTTTCACCAGTTGCAGCATCGCCATGCGGTGGGTTGCAATAACCATCGTCGTGGTTTCAGGTAACCCCGCCAGTGTTTGGATGACCCCCTGTTCTGCTGCCTCATCCAGCGACGCACTGGGCTCATCCAGCAGCAGCACATTCGGATTTCGCACTAGCAACCGCGCCAGCATCAAGCTCTGGCGCTGGCCGCCGGACAGACCCAGGCCTCCTTCCAGCACCACGTGGTCCAAGCCATCGGGCAAAGCACACACATAAGTCCACGCGCCACCTGCTCGCAACGCTTCCATCAGCTCCTCATCGGTCGCGGTCGGCGCACCCATCAAGAGGTTCTCGCGCAGCGTTCCGTAGAACAAGCGCGACTCCTGCGAGAGGAAGCCAACATCTCGGCGGACATCGGCAGGATCAATGTGTGACAGTGGCACGTCATCCAGCAATACATGACCAGTCTGCGGATCCATCATTCCAGACAACGCCCGCAGCAACGTTGATTTGCCTGCACCATTGCGACCAAGGATCGCGATACGTTCGCCAGACCGGACCCTCAGGCCCCCAATCTTCAGTGACGGCTGCTTCCCGTCATGGCTGAACACCGCGTTGGTGAACACATAGCGCCCCGCCAGTGACGCACGATGGATGCGCTTGCCATGGTCCGGGTTGTCCACCGGCATCCGCAACAGGTTGTCCAGCGCTTCCTTGGCGATGCGCGCCTGTTGCCAGCGGCTGAGGATCTGAGTGAGGCTAGCTAGTGGCCCAAGCATGCGACTGGACAGCATGGAGGCCGCCACGAGCACGCCGGTGGTGATATCGCCCTCCATCACCATGGGCGCTCCGACGAACACCACGACGGTGAACACGCCGGTCTGAACGGTCTGGGCCCAGTTGTTCAGCGTGCCTGTCAGGTCGCGCAGCTTCATGCCGGTATCGGCATTGATCTCGTTGTAGTGATTCCAGTGCGTCTGGAACCTCGGTTCGGCCTGAAGCAGCTTTATGTCCTCTATCCCCTGCACTGCCTCGACCAGCATCGCGTTGCGCAGCGAGGACTCCCGCATACCCTCCTGCGCCAATGCGCGCAGACGTTTCTGCAACAGGATACCGGGCAACACCATGAGTATCGCCGCCAGCACCGGAATCCACACCAGGCTGCCGGCGATGTACCAGAACATCACGCAGAACAGCAGGAAGAACGGCACGTCGGCCACGGCGGCGATGGTCGTGGACGTCAGCATGTCGCGTACCGATTCCAGCTCGCGCAGCTGGGATATGAAGGTACCCGTCGATTTGGGCCGCGCCGCGTTGCGTACACGAAGTGCGTGACCAAATACCTTGTCCGAAACACGCAGATCAGCTCGCTTGCCAAGCACATCGGTGATCCGTGTACGTGCCTGCCGCAACACGTAAGCGAACACCATGGCAAACAGCACCCCACCGAACAGAACGTAAAGTGTGGGCATCGACTGAGCCGGCACAACCCGGTCATACACCTGCATCGAGAACAGGATGCTAGCGATGCCGAGGAAGTTCGTGACCAGCGAGGCCAGCAAGATATGCCGGTATGGCCGCATGTCTGCCAAGACCAGATGACGCAACCAGCCGGGTTCGAACGGCTTAATGTAGTCATCAACGCGGCTATCCGGCACAGAACGCATCGGGCGCGCAACCGCCATGCGCATCACCACCGCGTTGAGCGCTGCGGCATCCAGCGTGGTGGGCAGGCCGCGATCACCACCGAGCTCCAGAGTGAACCCCGCCTCCGTCATGGCCGTCACGACACCGACCTGGCCATCCTTCAGCTGCACCATCATGGGCAGACGCCAAGGGGTCAGGCGGGTCGGATCCGGCGCCACCCACCGCAGCGCCAGTCCAACCTGTCGTGCCAGCTGTGGTACGCGCTGCTCCACTGGCCGCCGCTCGCCGGCCTTTCCTTCCCACTCAGCAGCAATACGAATTGCTTCCGGCGAGCAATCAATGCGGTAGTGATTGGCAACGCGCAGGATTGCATCGACCCAGCCGCTCAGGTCTGCAAGTGCGCTCGTTTCTGTTTCTGCTGCGATATTCATGGGACCAGCTCCACACCGGCCACCGTGCGGTTGTCCAGACCGAAGGCATGGCGCAGCCCTCCGCCGGCGGCCAGGCAATCGACCTGCATGCGCTGCAGATCATGTGTGTTGTTGACGCTTTCTACCCGCGCCGCATGAAACTCCTGCTCGGCATTGAGCAGATCCAACAATGAACGGGTGCCCAGATCCAGGTACTGCTGCCGATACAGGTCACGTGTATGTTCGATGCTTCCCGTCCGCTCATTCAACACCGCGTTGCGGCCCTCATAGCCCCGCGCACGTGACCGCGCGTCCATCGACGCCTGATCGGCCTGCAGGCGCGCGTGCTCCAGCGCAGCCTCCGCCGCCGCCAGCGAGTAGCCCGATGCCCGTCGCCGCGCGGCGTTGCCACCGCCCTGATAGAGCGGAGCTGTCACGTTCAGCGATAGCGACGCGTCGTAAGGCCTGTTCAGACGTGAATCGGCATTCAGGCCCCGGCTTACAGCACCGTCCACGGACAGCGTCGGCCTGCTTTGCGCGCGGGCGTTTTCCACATCAGCTTGCGCTGCGCGAAGCTGCGCCTGGGCGATCAGCACTGCCGGCGCCGATTGCGGATCGACTATGCCGTCGACACGTTTGCAGGCATCTGCCAGCTGCCCGCCTGTCGTACCTGCCGCCGTTGGCAAGCGCGGCGCGCCGGTCAGCTGCCGCAGTTGCAGGCGCCAACGCTCCAGCTGTGCTGCGACGTCCAGAAGATTGGCCAACGCAGCTTCCTCACGCGCCTGCGCCTGCAATTCATCGGACAACGGACTGGCCCCCTTCGCGCGGCGCTCGCGCGCCAGATTGGCAATGGAGCCCACTCCCGAACGCTGGGCTTGGGCAAGCTCCAACAGCGCTTCATAGCGACGGGCCTCGATCCAGGCATGCGCGGTCTCCTGTACCAGTTGGTCAACCGCCAGCAGCAGCCGTGCCTGGGCCCCCGCGCGACCGGCATGGGCACGATCGACGTCACTGGAAACCTTGCCGAAGTCGTAAAGCATCTGCGAAACGGATGCCGTCAACTGGTGAGCGCTGCGACTGTCGTATCCCGACAGGGCACGGTTGCGCCAATCCGAGCCCAGCCCCGCCCGCAGTTGCGGGTAGTAGCCGGCACGCGCTACTTGTATCGCTTCATCCGACTCCATCAGGTAGCCCGCAGCGTTACGTACGCTCGGATGCCATTTCACCGCCATGTCCACTGCCTGCCCAAGTTCCAGCGGCATCGATGGACCCATCACGTCCTGCGGCTCCAGCCTGGCAGAGGGCGTCGGCTGCAATGCCATCGCAGGATTGGCCAGCACGACACACAGGGCCACCCCTAATCGGGCCAGCACATGTCGTTCCATCAAGAGGTTCTTCATTTCAGATATTTGCTTTCACAGTCGAAGATGGGGCTGGGCGACGTGCCGAACGCCGACGGCCATCGCGCTGCCCCCCGGTTCCGCAGCCGCCACCGGGAAACCGGCTGGCCACCTTCGCGGCCTGGTGATCAGCTGATGTCATGCAGCGCGCACGCCATGGTGGTCAGCGCAGGCAGGCGCTGCCGTTTCTTCCTCGCCCCAGCATCGGATTGAACACGCGGGCCGACATTGGGAAACATCAACGGGCACCAGTACCCGCAACCAGCAGAAAAGAGCGGGCCGCTGTAGCGGCCCGCAACAAGGAAGGAGTTATAAGCCCCGCCCCCATTTCAATCCCGATCAACCGACCGGCGTAATGGTGATGGCAACGCGGCGGTTGGGCTTGAGGCAGGCACGCAGCTCCGGTGTGGAGCGCTCGCCCTCGCACTGCTTGACCTGCTCAGCCAAACCACGTCCGGACGTGGTGATCCTGTCAACGGCGATGCCACGATCCACCAGGTACGCAGCTACGGCCTGCGCACGCTGCTCGGACAATCGTTGATTGTAGGCAGCGCTACCAAGCCGGTCGGTATGACCAACGATGTCAACTTTGCTATTGTTCCCAAGCAGCTTTGCGGTTATCCCGTCGAGAACCTGCATGCCTTCAACGCTGAGCAGGTCCTTATCGAAGTCGAACAGGAAATCGCCCGACAAATCGATCCGCTCAGGCGTCGCTGGCGTCGCCTGCGGGGCCAATGCCGCCATCGCCAGTCGGCACTGGTAACGCCGCCAGGAGGTCTCCCGCACAGTTGTTCCGTCGGCTTCGAACACCACCTTGTATTGGCAAACGATGAAATCTTCATCGGCTACGTCAAGCTTGAGGTTGTAGTTCCACTCCGGCCCCCGCTCGCCATTTTCCGTGGACAGGGGCGCGCCCAGCAGCTCGCGTACCTGCCCATCGTTGATCCCCGGCTTCACGCTCAGGATCTGAGCGGTTGGAACACGTCGCCCGTCGCGCTGGAACGGTTCGTCGTAGTCGGGGAGTTCCATCGTCACGTTGCTGTAATCCAGCCCGTGCGGATTGATGTCAGCCGCGCTGCTGCGGCTTTGGGCATGGCTCGCAAACGGGGCAAGCAGTGCAACCGCCAGCATGCTTGTCAGGAGTTTCTTGTTCATTTATTGACCTCGATTCTTCAGGAAAGCAGGAACGTCCAGCCCTTGCGGAGCACGTACCACGCCATCGATTCCGATGGAGCCGGGTGGGCCGCTGGCCGACCCGGCTCCAGATGCGTTACACCATCGCTTGATGATGCTGGTCCAGCTCATCCAGCGGATGCACCAAGGGCAATGGCATCGCGACCTGCGCAAGCGAGCCAGAGAAGGCCTGCATGTTGCTGCCAGGCAGTGATGCATCCAGGCTGCCACTGCCGTACGACGCGACCAGATCGGTCAACGCCGGCAGGGCATGCGTTTGTTCGCCCGTCGCGCCGGTGATGCCTTCGTCACCATGGAAGGCGAATGACGTTCCGCCATCTGGACTATCCGGCAGGACGGTGCCTACCGGATGGACCGTGATGGTCAACGTCGACGACGCCGTGTCGCCATCGTTGTCGATCAGTGTGAAGCCGATGTCCTCGACTCGGGTGCCCGAATCGATGATGGGCGGGGTATAGCTGTATTCCCCAGTCTCCATGTTGACGATGAATCGGCCTCCGGTATTGACGGAACCATCTGGACCTTCGGTAAGGATGTTCCAAGTGTTGGTCGCCGCATCGAACAATCCGTTGGCAGTACCACCCGTTACGCTGCCGTCATCGTGGTAGGTCCGGCCGTTGACGGTGATGTCGAGCAATCCACCGCCATCGGCACCGAGACCAGAGTTGCCCCCCAAGGTGCCGCCCAGATCCACCACCGCACCCTGCGCAGCATCAATGGCCGAATCACGCAGGATCGGCGGCAGGTCGTTGATATCGTTAACGAAGACAGAATTTGTATCCTCTTTGTGGATACCGTCATAGGCAATACGGTCCATGTTGCCGCGTGCATTGCCTTGCTGATTCGTCGGAACCTCCATGCCAAAAACGTGAGAGAAGATCTGGTTGGCTTCTAAGAAGTCGATCCACGCCTCCTCTTCCGCATCATTGATGCCGTTTGCTCCCGAACCCGGAATACCCCAGTCGGTGTTCTGGTTGGGTTCGCCATCAGTCAGGAAGTAGGAGACATTCTTGCCTCCAGCGATCTTGCCCGGATCATCGAATGCGTCCATCGCTTTGAGCAGAGCAGCGTCATAGTTGGTTCCAGCGCTGTTTGCGTTGATGCCACTGACATATGCCTTGGCCGCGTCGATGTCACCCCATGAAGTACCCCAAGCCTGGGTGCCTGCAGCTGTGCCGAACACCACGATCTGTACCGCAACATTGCCGAGCCCTGCATAGGTATCGAGCAACTCGGTCACTGCAGCCTTCATGCCAGCGACCCTGCTCGCGGTCATGCTGGTTGAGATATCCAGGATCAGCATGACGTTGGTGTCCTGCTCCGGCAGCACCACGTCCACCGCACCCGGGTTGGCAACGGGTGCGTCGTCGTGCACCGTCACCGTCAGGGTGCCAGTAGCCGGCGGATTGACGCCGTCGTCAGCGGTAATCGTCAGGCCGATATCCAGGGCCTCGTCTTCGCCACCCAAGTGATCAAGTGGCTTCAGCAAGGTGACTGTGTAATTGCCTTCGTTGTCGATGGTCGCATTGATAACCTCCTCGCCACCTGCCCTGCCAATCAACGGATCGCCCACGGAACCGGTACCACTCCAAGTCACCACCTCGCCACCGGAGATCAAGCCAACCGGGCCAGCCAAAGTGACCGTCAGCGGACCGCCTACGGTATCGGGGTCGTTGATGTCGACCTGACCGGTCGCGGTGGTCGGACTGTCGTTTCCGTCTGGGAAGCCCCCCGGCAGTCCCTCCTCGTACACCGCTGCCTGAGCGTCAATGATGACCGGCGAGCTGTCATCCACGTCCAGTTCGTTGAGCGTGACGGTGATGGTGGTCGTACCGCCATTGCCGTCGCTGGCTACTACGGTGATCGTGTGGCTGTTGCCCGTTGCCTCGTAGTCATTCGCCAGCGAGGCTGCACCGACCG
>NZ_JAODBT010000007.1 GCF_027497995.1 Stenotrophomonas sp. Iso1
CATAAAAAGTAAAACCCCGCTGCGTTGGCAGCGGGGTTTTGGGTAAAGCCCCTGACGATGACCTACTCTCGCATGGCTTAGGCCACACTACCATCGGCGCAGCTACGTTTCACTTCCGAGTTCGGGATGGGATCGGGTGGTTCCATAGCGCTAATTTCATCAGGGAGACGGTTGGAGCGTCGCCATCCAAGAAACGGATTTAGGCGCCTGCCTCTCATAGATCTTGTGACGTAGCGTGCTCTTGGACTCTATCGACATGTCGTCGGCCAAGGCAACTTGAGGTTATATGGTCAAGCCTCTCGGATCATTAGTATCAGTTAGCTCAATGCATTGCTGCACTTACACACCTGACCTATCAACCACGTAGTCTACATGGTTCCTTTAGGGGGCTTGTGCCCCGGGAAGTCTCATCTTGAGGCGCGCTTCCCGCTTAGATGCTTTCAGCGGTTATCGCTTCCGAACATAGCTACCCGGCAATGCCACTGGCGTGACAACCGGAACACCAGAGGTTCGTCCACTCCGGTCCTCTCGTACTAGGAGCAGCCCCTCTCAAACTTCCAACGCCCATGGCAGATAGGGACCGAACTGTCTCACGACGTTCTGAACCCAGCTCGCGTACCACTTTAAATGGCGAACAGCCATACCCTTGGGACCGACTACAGCCCCAGGATGTGATGAGCCGACATCGAGGTGCCAAACACCGCCGTCGATATGAACTCTTGGGCGGTATCAGCCTGTTATCCCCGGAGTACCTTTTATCCGTTGAGCGATGGCCCTTCCATACAGAACCACCGGATCACTAAGTCCTAGTTTCCTACCTGCTTGATCCGTCGATCTTGCAGTCAAGCACGCTTATGCCTTTGCACACAGTGCGCGATGTCCGACCGCGCTGAGCGTACCTTCGAGCTCCTCCGTTACTCTTTAGGAGGAGACCGCCCCAGTCAAACTACCCACCATACACGGTCCCCGATCCAGATAATGGACCTAGGTTAGAACGTCAAGCACGACAGGGTGGTATTTCAAGGTTGGCTCCACTGCAGCTAGCGCCACAGTTTCATAGCCTCCCACCTATCCTACACAGACGAACTCAACGTTCAGTGTAAAGCTATAGTAAAGGTTCACGGGGTCTTTCCGTCTTGCCACGGGAACGCTGCATCTTCACAGCGATTTCAATTTCACTGAGTCTCGGGTGGAGACAGCGCCGCTGTCGTTACGCCATTCGTGCAGGTCGGAACTTACCCGACAAGGAATTTCGCTACCTTAGGACCGTTATAGTTACGGCCGCCGTTTACTGGGGCTTCGATCAAGAGCTTCGCCTTGCGGCTGACCCCATCAATTAACCTTCCAGCACCGGGCAGGCGTCACACCCTATACGTCCACTTTCGTGTTTGCAGAGTGCTGTGTTTTTGATAAACAGTCGCAGCGGCCTGGTTACTGCGACCCTCTTCAGCTATAGCTCGCATGAGCCACCAAAAAGGGTGCACCTTCTCCCGAAGTTACGGTGCCATGTTGCCTAGTTCCTTCACCCGAGTTCTCTCAAGCGCCTGAGAATTCTCATCCTACCCACCTGTGTCGGTTTACGGTACGGTCTGCGTAAGCTGAAGCTTAGGAGCTTTTCCTGGAAGCGTGGTATCAGTGACTTTGTCATAAAGACTCGTCTCGGTGCTCGGTCTTAAAGGATCCCGGATTTGCCAAAGATCCAAACCTACCGCCTTTCCCCAGGACAACCAACGCCTGGTACACCTAACCTTCTCCGTCCCTCCATCGCACTTACGCGAGGTGCAGGAATATTAACCTGCTTCCCATCGACTACGCATTTCTGCCTCGCCTTAGGGGCCGACTCACCCTGCGCCGATTAACGTTGCGCAAGGAAACCTTGGGCTTTCGGCGTGCGGGTTTTTCACCCGCATTATCGTTACTCATGTCAGCATTCGCACTTCCGATACCTCCAGCAGACTTCTCAATCCACCTTCAACGGCTTACGGAACGCTCCTCTACCGCGTACATATAAATATGCACACCCCAAGCTTCGGTTCACTGCTTAGCCCCGTTAAATCTTCCCCGCAGACCGACTCGACCAGTGAGCTATTACGCTTTCTTTAAAGGGTGGCTGCTTCTAAGCCAACCTCCTGGCTGTCTGTGCCTTTCCACATGGTTTTCCACTTAGCAGTGAATTTGGGACCTTAGCTGTGGGTCTGGGTTGTTTCCCTTTTCACGACGGACGTTAGCACCCGCCGTGTGTCTCCCATACAGTCCGTCTCGGTATTCGGAGTTTGCAATGGTTTGGTAAGTCGCGATGACCCCCTAGCCATAACAGTGCTCTACCCCCGAGAGGATACATATGAGGCGCTACCTAAATAGCTTTCGAGGAGAACCAGCTATCTCCGGGTTCGATTAGCTTTTCACTCCTAATCACAGCTCATCCCCGTCTTTTGCAACAGACGTGGGTTCGGGCCTCCAGTACCTGTTACGGCACCTTCACCCTGGCCATGACTAGATCACCCGGTTTCGGGTCTACTGCCCGCGACTATGCGCCCTTATCAGACTCGGTTTCCCTTCGCCTCCCCTATACGGTTAAGCTTGCCACGAACAGTAAGTCGCTGACCCATTATACAAAAGGTACGCAGTCACCCCTTGCGAGGCTCCTACTGCTTGTACGCACACGGTTTCAGGATCTATTTCACTCCCCTCTCCGGGGTTCTTTTCGCCTTTCCCTCACGGTACTGGTTCACTATCGGTCGGTCAGTAGTATTTAGCCTTGGAGGATGGTCCCCCCATATTCAGACAGGGTTTCACGTGCCCCGCCCTACTCGTCTTCACTGGAATGGCCCTTTTAAATACAGGGCTATCACCTTCTATGGCCAGTCTTTCCAGACTGTTTTTCTAGAACCATACCAGCTTAAGGGCTGTTCCCCGTTCGCTCGTCGCTACTCAGGGAATCTCGGTTGATTTCTTTTCCTCTGGTTACTTAGATATTTCAGTTCACCAGGTTCGCTTCCAGCAGCTATGTATTCACTGCAGGATACCGCCGGAGCGGTGGGTTTCCCCATTCGGACATTACCGGATCAAAGCTTGTTGCCAGCTCCCCGATACTTTTCGCAGGCTGCCACGTCCTTCATCGCCTCTGACCGCCAAGGCATCCACCGTGTGCGCTTATTCGCTTGACCATATAACCGCAAGTTGCCTTGGGTTATATATGTGACCTGGGGGTACAAAGCCCAGATACGAACTATAACGACTCAATTAATAAAGAGACTTATGTCTCTCGCCTTAGCCACGACACGTTTTAGATAGAATCTCAAACGCTCGCTACGTCACAAGTTTTAAAAGAACAGATACCGGCCACAATGCCGATGTCTATAAATTCTTAGTATGCGCCTAACATTCAGAGTGGTGGGTCTGGGTAGACTCGAACTACCGACCTCACCCTTATCAGGGGTGCGCTCTAACCACCTGAGCTACAGACCCAATGTCCGTTTAGCTCTTGGCCGAACACACCGATAAACGTGTGTCGTGTGGTGGAGCCTGTCGGGATCGAACCGACGACCCCCTGCTTGCAAAGCAGGTGCTCTCCCAGCTGAGCTAAGGCCCCGTAATTGGGACTTTTCTACCTCGGCCTGGCCGATGTAGAACTCTGAATGCAGGTTTCTTGTGAGGACGCCTGACAGGCGCGATGCTGTCTTGCTCAAAAGGAGGTGATCCAGCCGCACCTTCCGATACGGCTACCTTGTTACGACTTCACCCCAGTCATCGGCCACACCGTGGCAAGCGCCCTCCCGAAGGTTAAGCTACCTGCTTCTGGTGCAACAAACTCCCATGGTGTGACGGGCGGTGTGTACAAGGCCCGGGAACGTATTCACCGCAGCAATGCTGATCTGCGATTACTAGCGATTCCGACTTCATGGAGTCGAGTTGCAGACTCCAATCCGGACTGAGATAGGGTTTCTGGGATTGGCTTACCGTCGCCGGCTTGCAGCCCTCTGTCCCTACCATTGTAGTACGTGTGTAGCCCTGGCCGTAAGGGCCATGATGACTTGACGTCATCCCCACCTTCCTCCGGTTTGTCACCGGCGGTCTCCTTAGAGTTCCCACCATTACGTGCTGGCAACTAAGGACAAGGGTTGCGCTCGTTGCGGGACTTAACCCAACATCTCACGACACGAGCTGACGACAGCCATGCAGCACCTGTGTTCGAGTTCCCGAAGGCACCAATCCATCTCTGGAAAGTTCTCGACATGTCAAGGCCAGGTAAGGTTCTTCGCGTTGCATCGAATTAAACCACATACTCCACCGCTTGTGCGGGCCCCCGTCAATTCCTTTGAGTTTCAGTCTTGCGACCGTACTCCCCAGGCGGCGAACTTAACGCGTTAGCTTCGATACTGCGTGCCAAATTGCACCCAACATCCAGTTCGCATCGTTTAGGGCGTGGACTACCAGGGTATCTAATCCTGTTTGCTCCCCACGCTTTCGTGCCTCAGTGTCAGTGTTGGCCCAGACAGTCGCCTTCGCCACGGATGTTCCTCCTGATCTCTACGCATTTCACTGCTACACCAGGAATTCCACTATCCTCTGCCACACTCTAGTTGCCCAGTTTCCATCGCAATTCCCAGGTTGAGCCCAGGGCTTTCACGACAGACTTAAACAACCACCTACGCACGCTTTACGCCCAGTAATTCCGAGTAACGCTTGCACCCTTCGTATTACCGCGGCTGCTGGCACGAAGTTAGCCGGTGCTTATTCTTTGGGTACCGTCAGAACAACCAGGTATTAACTGGCTGCTTTTCTTTCCCAACAAAAGGGCTTTACAACCCGAAGGCCTTCTTCACCCACGCGGTATGGCTGGATCAGGCTTGCGCCCATTGTCCAATATTCCCCACTGCTGCCTCCCGTAGGAGTCTGGACCGTGTCTCAGTTCCAGTGTGGCTGATCATCCTCTCAGACCAGCTACCGATCGTCGCCTTGGTGGGCTCTTACCCCGCCAACTAGCTAATCGGACATCGGCTCATTTATCCGCGCCAGGCCCGAAGGTCCCCGGCTTTCACCCGTAGGTCGTATGCGGTATTAGCGTAAGTTTCCCTACGTTATCCCCCACGAAAAAGTAGATTCCGATGTATTCCTCACCCGTCCGCCACTCGCCACCCATAAGAGCAAGCTCTTACTGTGCTGCCGTTCGACTTGCATGTGTTAGGCCTACCGCCAGCGTTCACTCTGAGCCAGGATCAAACTCTTCACTTAAAATCATGTGTCCGAAGACAAATTACTTTAGCTGCAGAAGTCCAACCACTGGCAACGTTTCGCTTGCATTAAAACAATTGAATCATTGCTTGATTAAACGTCTGCAAGATGGACAGTCATCCACTCCTGCAGGCGTCTTCACAAGATACCTGCGCATACTTTCAAAGAACTTCGAATCAGGCCTCAGCGCCTTCTTCGTAGGCTGCGACGTTTCCGTCGTAGCGAGCCGCCCATTATAGCCGGCTTTTCCGCTTCGTCAACACCTCATTTCGAGGCGGTTGACGCTGCTGCTTCTGCGGCAAACCCGAAGGTCTTTCGTCGAAGCGAGCCGCCTATTATGTCAGGCTTTTCGTTTCCGTCAACA
>NZ_JAODBT010000008.1 GCF_027497995.1 Stenotrophomonas sp. Iso1
CTAACGCCTTATGTCTTGAGTTTCCCCTAGCCTAGGTGCCGAGAGCCCGACGTGCGAGCCCGATAACGCCTCGGTGTCAGCACCACCGTAATTCAGCAGGGGCCGCACGTCGGATCTCGCGTCCAGCGCCCGAACAGTTGATCGAGGTTTCCCTCGAACTGATAAGCGTGGGCCTCGGGCGCGATGCTCTCGACCAGCCAACTGTAGCGGAGAACCGACATGACGGCAGTAGGGATCGACGTGGGCAAAGTGAGCCTGGATCTGGCGATAGAGGGGCAGATTGAAGCGGCTCGTTATCCCAACACCGCGGCAGGAATTACCAAAGTCATCAGGCGGCTGCAGACATTGAAGGCAACGCGGACTGTGGTGGAAGCCACCGGCGGTTATGAAGAGCCGCTGCTGGAAGCATGTTGCGATGCCGGGCTGTGGATTGCGCGGGTGAATCCACGCCAAGCCCGCGATTTTGCCCGTGCCACCGGCGAGTTGGCCAAGACCGACGCCATCGATGCCCGTTTGCTGGCACTGATGGCGCGGCTGTTTGCCGACCGCCTTCGCCCCTATCTCGCTCCGCCGCCGTGGCAGCGCGAAATGCGCGACTGGCTGCGTCGAAGGGCCCAGGTAGTCGTGACGTTGCAGGCACAGAAACAGCAGAGCGCGATGGCTCCAGTATCGGTGCGCAAGCTGGCGGCCCGCACCATCGCTGCACTGACCCGCGAACAGGCGGCGATCAATCAAGCCATCCACTCGCTGATCAAACAGCACACCACTCCCGCCGTCCACTCCAGCAAGGGGCTCGGTCCGGTGTTCCAGGCAACCGTATTGGCGCTGCTGCCCGAGTTGGGTCATCTCGACCGCCGGCAGATTGCCAAGCTGGTCGGCGTGGCGCCGATGAATCGGGATAGCGGCCAAGGCTGCGGACAACGCCGCATCCGTGGAGGCCGATCGCCGGTGCGAGTGGCGCTCTATATGGCCACGCTGTCAGCGGTGCGTTGGGATCCGCTGATGAAAGCGCATTACCAGCAGCTACGCGAGCGCGGAAAGCTGGGCAAGGTCGCGTTGGTGGCCTGCATGCGCAAGCTGCTGGGAATCGTCAATGCCAGGCGACGTGATGAACTGCGTGCCGAGGAGTTAGCCATGGCCTGAGCTGCAGCTTCACAAGACAGTTGCTGA
>NZ_JAODBT010000009.1 GCF_027497995.1 Stenotrophomonas sp. Iso1
CTGGACTTGGCCCAGCTCGACGCCCGCAGCAGTGTTCTCGTTGTAGCTGACCGTGTAGCTGGCCGGCGTCGGGTTGCCTGCACCATCGTCGCCCGGCGGAGTGAAGATCGTGCCCGGCTGGTTCGGATCCGGCGGCGTGCCGCCCTGGTTCGGGTCTTCAAACGCCGGTGCCTCGTTGACGTCCAGTTCGTTGAGCGTGACGGTGATGGTGGTCGTACCGCCATTGCCGTCGCTGGCCACCACGGTGATCGTGTGGCTGTTGCCCGTGCTCTCGTAGTCGTTCGCCAGCGAGGCTGCACCGGCCGGCGTCAGCGTGATTACGCCGGTGGTCGGATCGATCGCGTACCAGCCATTGTCGTTACCCGCGCTGATCGCGAAGGTCACGTCATCGCCATCCACGTCACCGGCTTGGACTTGGCCCAGTGCGGCGCCCGCGGCGCTGTTCTCGTTGT
>NZ_JAODBT010000010.1 GCF_027497995.1 Stenotrophomonas sp. Iso1
TTCTGGCTTTATTGGAGGGGAGATTCTCTACAACCTTGTCAAATACCACCCAGAATACACCATCCGAGCCCTCTTTCGAGATTCAAAGAAGGCCCAGTCGCTCACAGGTGTCTTTGCCAACACCCAAGTCGTCGAAGGTAGCCTGGATGACGATGTCGTTCTCATCAAAGAAGCAGCAGAGGCCGACATTATTGTGCGTATGTTTTCTCTCCCTACCTGCGCTTACAGGCAGTCCTAACTCTGGGCCAGATGCGGCTGCCACTGGACATTTGAGGAGTGTACAGACAATACATGAAGCTCTCAAGAAGCGACCGGCAGACGGGCGGCCCGGTAATCAGCGCGCCCGCAGAGCTACAGACATGGAGCCAGGCAATCAAACTAAT
>NZ_JAODBT010000011.1 GCF_027497995.1 Stenotrophomonas sp. Iso1
TCCCGAACTCGGAAGTGAAACGTAGCTGCGCCGATGGTAGTGTGGCCTAAGCCATGCGAGAGTAGGTCATCGTCAGGGGCTTTACCCAAAACCCCGCTGCCAACGCAGCGGGGTTTTACTTTTTATGTAAGCACCTGGTTTTCATCACCAGTTGCAACGACAACTTCAAGAAGAACTTCAAGTTCATCAAATAAGTTGTTGACGGAAACGAAAAGCCTGACATAATAGGCGGCTCGCTTCGACGAAAGACCTTCGGGTTTGCCGCAGAAGCAGCAGCGTCAACCGCCTCGAAATGAGGTGTTGACGAAGCGGAAAAGCC
>NZ_JAODBT010000012.1 GCF_027497995.1 Stenotrophomonas sp. Iso1
AGGTTAAGACCAAAAGGCGGGCAAGGGGGAGACAGAATGAAGGCGAAAGCACCAAAATATCAAGTAGGGGATATTGTCGTCGTTGTCATGTACGGCACAGTCGGAACGATTACAAAAGTCCATCAAATTGACCAGCACTATTTGTATGAGGTCAATCATAATGAGGTGCTTTATTTTGAAACATCACTTCAGCTTTACGATGAGTACGACGGGGTGATTGTGGATACAGAAAAGCTGGACATTGAATATGAGTTCCTCATTGGCGATGTTGTATATGTCAAAGACTACGGAAAT
>NZ_JAODBT010000013.1 GCF_027497995.1 Stenotrophomonas sp. Iso1
CGGCGCTGTTCTCGTTGTAGCTGACCGTGTAGCTGGCCGGCGTCGGGTTGCCTGCACCATCGTCGCCCGGCGGAGTGAAGATCGTGCCCGGCTGATTCGGACCCGGCGGCGTGCCGCCCTGGTTCGGGTCTTCAAACGCCGGCGCTTCGTTGACGTCCAGTTCGTTGAGCGTGACGGTGATGGTGGTCGTGCCGCCATTGCCGTCGCTGGCCACCACGGTGATCGTGTGGCTGTTGCCCGTTGCCTCGTAGTCATTCGCCAGCGAGGCTGCACCGACCG
>NZ_JAODBT010000014.1 GCF_027497995.1 Stenotrophomonas sp. Iso1
TGCCCGTTGCCTCGTAGTCATTCGCCAGCGAGGCTGCACCGACCGGGGTCAGGGTGATCACACCCGTGGTCGGATCGATCGCGTACCAGCCATTGTCGTTACCCGCGCTGATCGCGAAGGTCACGTCATCGCCATCCACGTCACCGGCCTGGACTTGGCCCAGCTCGACGCCCGCAGCAGTGTTCTCGTTGTAGCTGACCGTGTAGCTGGCCGGCGTCGGGTTGCCTGCACCATCGTCGCCCGGCGGAGTGAAGATCGTGCCCGGCTGGTTCGGA
>NZ_JAODBT010000015.1 GCF_027497995.1 Stenotrophomonas sp. Iso1
TTATCTCAAGGCTCCAATCGCGCCCTCACATCCACGCGCGGCAAACCCTCTCGGCAGCCCCAAGATCCATTTATCCTTTTCGACTTTCCAAAACGAAAACCCCCACTGCAGGGCAGCGGGGGTTTTGCAGTTAGAACCTGGCGATGACCTACTCTCGCATGGCTTAGGCCACACTACCATCGGCGCAGCTGCATTTCACTTCCGAGTTCGGGATGGGATCGGGTGGTTCCACAGCGCTAATTTCACCAGGAAGAC
>NZ_JAODBT010000016.1 GCF_027497995.1 Stenotrophomonas sp. Iso1
TGTAGCTGACCGTGTAGCTGGCCGGCGTCGGGTTGCCTGCACCATCGTCGCCCGGCGGAGTGAAGATCGTGCCCGGCTGGTTCGGACCCGGCGGCGTGCCGCCCTGGTTCGGATCTTCAAATGCCGGTGCCTCGTTGACGTCCAGTTCGTTGAGCGTGACGGTGATGGTGGTCGTACCGCCATTGCCGTCGCTGGCTACTACGGTGATCGTGTGGCTGTTGCCCGTTGCCTCGTAGTCATTCGCCAGCG
>NZ_JAODBT010000017.1 GCF_027497995.1 Stenotrophomonas sp. Iso1
GTGGTCGGATCGATCGCGTACCAGCCATTGTCGTTACCCGCGCTGATCGCGAAGGTCACGTCATCGCCATCCACGTCACCGGCTTGGACTTGGCCCAGTGCGGCGCCCGCGGCGCTGTTCTCGTTGTAGCTGACCGTGTAGCTGGCCGGCGTCGGGTTGCCTGCACCATCGTCGCCCGGCGGAGTGAAGATCGTGCCCGGCTGGTTCGGACCCGGCGGCGTGCCGCCCTGGTTCGG
>NZ_JAODBT010000018.1 GCF_027497995.1 Stenotrophomonas sp. Iso1
ACGTCCAGTTCGTTGAGCGTGACGGTGATGGTGGTCGTACCGCCATTGCCGTCGCTGGCTACTACGGTGATCGTGTGGCTGTTGCCCGTTGCCTCGTAGTCATTCGCCAGCGAGGCTGCACCGACCGGGGTCAGGGTGATCACACCCGTGGTCGGATCGATCGCGTACCAGCCATTGTCGTTACCCGCGCTGATCGCGAAGGTCACGTC